>NZ_OZ309107.1:0-3860807 GCF_968193635.1 Vreelandella halophytica | reverse complement strand
TCATCTCACCATCAGTTGAAAACGGCCGCCTATTGTAGCGCCCAAAGAGCCGGTTATCCACACGTGCAAGGGGCACTTTTCGGCCTGTGGACAACTTGCGATGAGCTTTTGGGACAAGTCGCGTAGACGCTGCGGATAAACCATCCACAGGGGCTTTTTTACCCGGTCGTCCACACCTGCCACACACCTTACAAGCCGCTTTTCTACGGCTTATGCACACATTTTTTATGCCTATAACAGGTTGTTTATAAAAAAATAAAACCACTTATCCACAAATAGTATCCCCACTATTAATAACAACAGGTTTTAAATAACTTCATTAGTAATAGTAGTTGCGTCAAAGGCGTTCATTAAAGGCATGTTACGAGCCGTTAGCGCATATTTAGCGTTTTTTGTGCGCAGAAAAATTGCACCGCGGCGCCGAAGTCTCTACAATTTCCGGTCTTGAATTGGATCTCCCCGGCTAGTTCCTCACTGGACCGGGTCGTTTGGAATTCACTTTCGTCCTAAACCACGTGGGAATAACGAGTTATGAAACGCACTTTTCAACCCAGCGTTCTTAAGCGCAAGCGCGCGCATGGCTTCCGTGCTCGTATGGCAACCAAAAATGGCCGTGCTGTCATTACACGCCGTCGCGCCAAAGGCCGTAAGCGTCTGAGCGCCTGATTTCGGATTGCGTGTGTCGCATCAAGGCTATCCCCGGAGTTTACGTTTACTGAACGCCGGGGATTTCAGCTACGTATTTGAGCAGGCAGACCTGAAAGTCCATGGCAAAGGTATGATGGCGCTCGCACGCTTCAATACCCGAGGTCATCCTCGCGTTGGACTGGTGGTCAGCAAGAAAAACGTCAAGCGTGCCGTTGACCGTAACCGCTTCAAGCGTCTCGTTAGAGAATCCGTTCGGCTTCGCCAACACCGCTTACCCTCTGTGGATATAGTGATATTGGCCAAGCGCGGTGTTCAGGATATCGATAATGAAACACTTTACCGCCAGCTACACGGCATGTGGAAACGACTCCAGCGCGACGCTTTGGCAGCACCACCGCCTCCCCCGCTTGCTAACGCTACGCATGGCGCTTGATCACACACTCCGCCGCTCGGCCTCGGCCTGCCTTATGGCAGGCTTTCGTGTGTCTTGGGCCGAGTAAATGACGCCGCGCCATTAGCATGTTCACCACCCATCGGGCAGAACCCTCATGGACGTAAAACGACTTTTATTGCTGATTCCACTGGCTGTACTGGCCTATCTTCTAGTGATTCAGTGGAATCAGGACTACGGGCAAACCAGCTACGACTCGACGCCGGAAATCACCCAGCGTGAAAGTACCGGGGCCAACACCGAGTCGACCAACGATGACTTGACCGTACCCAGCACCGGCGCCCCCCAGGGTAGCGCCAACGAAGAGATGCCGACGGAAGCGGCCGGTGAGTCCGAAGGTCGCGACTTCATCGCCGTCACCACCGATGTACTCGATGTACGTATCGACCCCTACGGCGGGGATATCGTGTTCGCCGCCCTGCCCCAGCACAAGATGACCCTGGACTCCGAGCGCAACTACGTGCTGCTCTCGGACAACGCCACGCGCAGCTACGTCGCGCGTTCGGGCATTCAGCTGGACGGCCAGGCAAGCCGTATCGCCTTCACGCCGGAGCGCAACGAATACCGTCTGGGTAACGACGAGCAGACCCTCGAGGTCGACATGACCGCCGAGGTCAACGGCGTCGACGTCACCAAGCGGATGACGTTTGAGCGCGACAACTACGCGGTGGACGTCAGCTACTTCGTGGCCAACAACACCGAGAACCCGGTCAGCGCCCGCTTTATCGGCCAGCTTGCCCGGGACAACAGCCCGGACCCCTCCAGCGGCGTCACCCTGGGCATGAACTCCTACATGGGTGCGGCGTACTCCACGCCGGACACGCGTTACGACAAGATCGATTTCGACGACATTCAAAGCTCGAGCTTTGAAAACCGCGAAGCCGAAGGCGGCTGGATTGCGATGATCCAGCACTACTTCGTTTCGGCCTGGGCCCCGTCGCAGAATCAGCAAAACCTCTACTACGTCACCACCGACGCACGCGATCGCAACGTGGTGGCCTTTGCCGGCCCGACCAGTAACGTTGCCGCCGAAGGCGAAGCGACGCTGGGCGCTACGCTCTACATGGGCCCCAAGGTGCAGGACTACCTGGAACAGGTCGCGCCCAACCTGCAGCTCACCGTGGATTACGGCTGGCTCTGGTTCATCGCCAACCCGCTTTTCTGGCTGCTGGACCATATCCAGGACATCGTCGGTAACTGGGGTTGGTCGATCGTACTGCTGACCGTACTGGTCAAAGCCGTGCTCTTCCCGCTCTCCGCCAAGGCGTACAAGTCGATGGCGCGGATGCGCAAGCTCGGCCCGGAGATGCAGCGTCTCAAGGAGATGTACGGCGACGACCGTCAGAAGATGTCTCAGGAGATGATGAAGTTCTACCAGAAAGAGAAGATCAACCCGCTGGGCGGCTGTCTTCCGATTCTGGTTCAGATGCCGGTGTTCATCGCGCTTTACTGGATGCTGCTGGAGTCCGTTGAGTTGCGCCACGCGCCGTTCATGTTCTGGATTCAGGATCTCTCGGTGAAGGATCCCTACTTCATCCTGCCGATTTTGATGGGCATTTCGATGTTCGTTCAGCAGATGCTCAACCCGACGCCTCCCGATCCCATGCAGGCGAAGATCATGAAGATGCTGCCCATCATCTTTACCTTCTTCTTCCTGTGGTTCCCGGCAGGCCTGGTCATCTACTGGGTGGTCAACAACATCATCTCGGTGGCGCAGCAGTACTTCATTACCCGGCGCATCGAGAACGACCCCAGTGTCGGTAAAGGGATGCGAACCAAGTAATCGCCCCCTCGCTTGACTCACCAGACCCCCGCCCTCGTGCGGGGGTCTGGCGTTCAGGGCCGGACAAATTCACAATACCGCCATTCATCCAGGAGGCGTGCCATGGCACAACGACTTTATACCCAGGACACGATCACCGCCCTTGCCACCCCGCCCGGGCGCGGCGGTGTCGGCATCATTCGCGTCTCCGGGCCCGCCTGCGGCGATATCGCCCGTGCCATCCTGGGGCGCTACCCGGCCCCGCGTTACGCCCACTACGGCGCCTTTCACGGCGAAAACGCCATCATCGACGAAGGTGTGGCGCTCGTATTCGAAGGCCCGAACTCGTTTACCGGCGAAGACGTGCTGGAGCTTCAGGGCCACGGCGGGCCGGTCATCATGGATATGCTGCTCGAGCGCTGCGTGGCCCTGGGCGCGCGCCTGGCGCGGCCTGGCGAGTTCTCCGAGCGCGCCTTTTTGAACGACAAGCTCGATTTGGCCCAGGCCGAGGCGATCGCCGACTTGATCGATGCAACCTCGCGCTCGGCGGCCCAAAACGCCGTACGTTCGCTTCAGGGCGAGTTCTCCAACCGGGTCGCCCAGCTCGTCGAGCGCTTGATCGCCCTGCGGGTCTACGTGGAAGCCGCCATCGATTTTCCCGAAGAGGAGATCGACTTTCTCGCCGACGGCCACGTGGCCAACCGCCTCACAGAGGTCCAGCAGTCGCTTTCTGAGGTGCGCCGCGCCGCGGGCCAGGGCGCGCTTTTGCGCGAGGGCATGAGCGTGGTGATCGCCGGGCGGCCCAACGCGGGTAAATCGAGCCTTTTAAACACTCTGACCGAGCAGGAAACGGCGATCGTCACCGAGATCGCCGGCACCACCCGGGACGTGCTGCGCGAGCATATTCACATCGACGGCATGCCGCTACACATCATCGACACCGCCGGGCTTCGAGACACGCCAGATGCAGTGGAGAAGATCGGCGTGGCCCGCGCCTGGGAGGAGATCGAGCGTGCCGACCGGGTGCTGTTGATGGTGGACGCCTCGACCACCGAGGCCACGGACCCCATGGACATCTGGCCCGAGTTCGTCGCCCGCCTGCCGGATCAGAGTCGCCTGACGCTGGTGCGCAACAAGATCGATGAAAGCCAGGAAGACGCCGGGCTAGACGACGCCACCGCCACGCCGACGCTGCGCTTGTCGGCGAAAACCGGGGCGGGTGTGGATAACTTAAAAACCCACCTGAAAGACGTGATGGGCTTTGCCGCCACCACCGAAGGGCGCTTCTCGGCCAGGCGGCGCCACCTGGACGCGCTGGACCGAGCCATGGCGGCACTGGACAACGGCCGTGCCCAGCTCGAAGGCATGGGCGCCGGCGAGCTGCTCGCCGAGGACCTGCGCGACGCTCAAGCCTCGCTTGGCGAGATCACCGGCGAGTTCAGCGCCGACGACCTGCTGGGTGAGATTTTCGGCAGTTTCTGTATCGGCAAATAGCGGGGCTCACCACGCAAGCGGCGCCCCCGTATAATCGATGAAACGCTGTTCGAGACAGTCGGAGTGAGTGTTCACTACGTCGACGATACCCTTTACGCTCTCCTCAACGGAGACCGGCGCGTCGTCGCCGCCCATCCCGGTTCTCACCCAACCCGGGTGGATATTGAGCACGCCCACCCCGGCGGGCTGTGCCTGGTGACGAGCGAAGCCGCGGGTCAGGCTGTTCAACGCCGCCTTGCTTGCCCGGTAGAGTTCGCGGTCGCCCTCTTCGTTGAGGGCAACGCTCCCCATGCGCGAACTGATAAAGGCAATGCGGCCCTTCTGGCGCATATGGGGGAGTAGCGTGCGCGCCAGGGTGACCGGCGCGGTGGCGTTGATCCAAAAAAGCTCGGCCAGCGCCTCGCGGCTGACACGTTCGGCGCGCTGGTGCTCCGGCCCCATGACCCCCGCCGCGATCAGCAGCAGATCGATGGGGGACTTTATATCCAAAGCACCAACGCTCGCCGGGTCGGCGAGGTCAACGTGGACGATGTCGAGCTTACCCGGGAAGCGCTGACCCAGCGCGTCCAGCGCCTCGGTGGAGGCACTGGGGCGAACACCCGCCGCGACCTCGAAGCCCTGGGTTAGTAGCTCGCCCGCCAGGCCAAGGCCGATCCCGCGCGAGGCGCCGATCACTACGGCGCGCTGAAGGTTGCTCATTGTCTGCTCCTTTTAATCGTCTCATTCACGCGATAGATCACGCCGACTCGGCGGCACCGGCCGTATAAGCGCCGCCCTGCTCTTTTTGGCTCGCCAGCCAGCAAAGCACGAGCGCCAGCGCCCCGCAAATCGCGATGGTCGCGGGTAGCTGGGCGGGGCTGACGGTGGTCAGGCTGACCGCGAAGCCGACCAGGGCGGAGAGCAGGTACTGAAGCACGCCCATCAGCGCCGAGGCGACGCCGGCGGGTGAATCCGCCGCGTTCATGATCAGCGCCATGACGTTGCCGAACACCATGCCGAGCGAGGCGATCGCAAGCCCGAGGATCAGGCTATAGGTGAGCAGCGTCGGTGCGCCGAGCGCATTGACGCACCAAAGCGCCGTGCCTGCCAGGGTATAGATCGCCGTACCGGCCATCATCACACGCCAGGCCGACCACTCGCGCTTGATCAAGGCATTACTGACCGCACCGCCCAGCACCAGGCCCACCGAGTTGGCGGCGAAGAGCTGGCTGTACTGGGTCGACCCCAGGCCGAAGTGCTCCATGAACACGAAGGAGGAGCCGCTGATGTACGAAAAAAACGCCCCCATCACCAGGCCGCTCGCCACGCTATAAAGCATGAACACCGGCTGGGCGAACAACCGGGCGTAACCCTTGACGATACTCGCTGCACTTAGCGCCACGCGCTGCTCTACCGCCAGGGAGTCGGGAATGCTCACAAGCCCCCAGACAAGGCCGACCGCCCCCAGAGCCGCCATGGCCCAGAAGATCAGATGCCACTCGGCGTAGATCAAAATGAGCCCGCCCAGTACTGGCGCGACGATCGGCGCCACCATCATCACCTGCATGAGAATTGAAAACTTCTGCGCCGACTCCTTGAGCGCATAAACGTCATCGATGATCGCCCGCGGCGCCACCAGACCCGCCGCCGCCCCCAGCGCTTGAAGAAAACGCGCGGCCAGCAGTGTTTCAAAAGAGTGGGCGAGCGCGGCCAGGACAGAGCCTGCAATGAAAACGCCTAGCCCGATCAGAAGCGGCCAGCGCCGCCCGAAACGATCCAGCAGCGGCCCGTAGATCGCCTGGCCGACCGCCAGGCCGATCAAAAAGATCGCCAGCGTCTGCTGGATATGGCCGGCGGAAACGCCGAGATCCTCGGCGATATCCGGCATGCCGGGCAGGTACATGTCGATCGCCATGGCGTCGAGCGCGGTGATCAAGGCCAGCAAAATGAGCAGCCCGGTGCCGATGGCCTTGACGGGCGGTTTGGTGGGGGTCGTCATGACGTTGTACTCATCGAATGGCGAAGGGTCAGGGAGTCTTCGAAAATGTGCATCAACGCTTCGAGGCGGCGTTCACTAAGCGCGGCGGAGGTATAGATCAGCTTGACCTGCAGACTGTCCACGATGCCCAGATACGCCAGAGCGAAGCGCTCCGTCTGTGTTGGTGATAGCGGGGTTTGGGCCTCGCCCCAGCGCGCAAGCCGGTCCAAAAAGGCGTCTTTCAACTGCGCAAGGTAGGCTTCGTGGAGCGCGTCGATCCGCTCGGCAAGCGCAAGCGGCGGCATGTAGCTTACGCGCAGAAAAAAGCGTAAATGAGCGGTCTCGCCAAAGCGCTGCACCAGCGCCTGGCAGTAGCCCGAGCCGGGAAGCACCTGGGCGCCTTCGCCTTCGAAGCACTCGCTGGCGAAGGCGCGCTCGGCGTCGAGCGACTCCTCGAAGGCGGCCATGAAAAGCGCCTCCTTCGAGGCAAAATGGGCATAAAGCGAAGCCTTGCGAATACCGACGGCCTCGGCGATGGCGGAAAGCGAAGCGCCGTCGTAATTAGCCTCGGCGAAGTGCGCCACCGCCGCCGACACGATGCGCTGGGTAGCCTTTGAGCGAGCCATGAAGTGCCTCGTAAGCGAGCTGAGTAAGAGCGGCGCAATATACTACCTACCGGAAGGTAGGTAAAGTTTTCCAGCACGGCTTATCTTCATTTCCCCACCACGTCGGCACAAAAAACCCCGCCAGGCGCTGGCGGGGTTTGGTCAAAACACAAAACGGCGAATAGGGTGACTCCCCGGGTAACGGCTTCATGCCCCGGGGCAGTGAAACGGAGCTAGTCCCCCCAGACCTCGCGAGCGACGCGAACCACCAGCTCGAGCTTGGCCTGCTGCTCAGCCTCGGTGATCGCGTTACCCTCTTCGGTAGAGGCAAAGCCGCACTGAGTGCTCAGGCAGAGCTGCTCGAGCGGCACGAACCGGGCCGCCTCATAAATACGCGCCTTGATCGCCTCCGGGTCTTCGAGCTCACCGGTTTTGGTCGTCACCAGGCCAAGCACCGCCTTCTGATGGCCGGGCTTGATAAAGCGCAGCGGCTCGAAGTCGCCGGCCCGGTCGGAGTCGTACTCCAAAAAGAAGGCGTCGATATTCACCGAACCAAACAGCAGCTCGGCGACCGGCTCGTAGCCGCCCTCGGAGATCCAGGTCGAGCGGAAGTTGCCCCGGCAGACGTGCATGCCCACCACCAGGTCAGAAGGCTTGTCCGCCAGCGCCTCGTTGATCACCCGCGCGTAGGTTTGCGCGAGTTCGTCCGGGTCTTCGCCGCGCTCGATGACCTGGGCGCGCTGCTCATCAGAACAAAGATACGCCCAAACGGTATCGTCGAGCTGCAGGTAGCGACAGCCCGCGGCGTAAAACGCCTGAATCGCGTTCTTGTAGACCTGGGCCAGATCGTCAAAGAAGTCGTCGATGTTCGGATAGGCGTCCTGGCTTACAACGTTACGCCCGCCGCGAAAGTGCAGCACGCTGGGGCTTGGGATGGTCATCTTGGGCGTGGCGCCGTCGCTGATGCTGGCAAGGTACTTGAAGTCCTCGAGCATCGGGTGCGCGCCAAAGCCAAGCTTTCCGGTCACGCGCACGTTGCGCGATTTGGTCTGCACGCCGGAAAACTGGATGCCTTGTTCTGCGTCGTAGCCTTCCACGCCTTCGAGGGCCTCGAAGAAGTCGAAGTGCCACCAGGCGCGACGGAACTCGCCGTCGGTGACCACCTTCAAGCCGCACTGGCACTGCTCGGCGACGGCGTGCTTGATCGCCGCGTCTTCTATTTGACGCAGGTCGCTTTGGCTTTTTTCACGGGCGTTCTTGATCGCCGCCGGGCGCAGCAGGCTGCCGACGACATCGGCGCGAAAAGGGGCTTTATGTTCGCTCATCGTACTCTCCTGCTCTGTTTGAGTGTTTCTCGATGCCCCCATGCTCGCGCAAACCTGGCAGGGACAAAAGTGATCTTTTCTTGATCCTGCGTGAATCATTTTAATAGTGCGATCAGCAGGCCGTACGCGGGCGCTGCCTTGCCCTTTTCACCCCGAGCCCACCTTCCACACAGAGCACCGCCACGGCAAGCCAAATGGCAGCATAGGTTGGCCACTCGTTCGCGCTGACCGACTCCCCCATCCCTAGCGCCACCACGAACAACAGCAAAGGCTCGACATAGACCAGCAGGCCGAAAAGGCTCAGGTTGAGAAGCGGCGCCGAGAGCGCCTGAAACACCAGCGCCAGGGCGCTTAACAGCCCAAGGCCGAGTACCAGGCCAAGCGGCGCGATGCTGGCGGCGCCGAGCACCTCCCCGCCTTGAACGATGAAATAGACGCTGACCGGCAGGGCCAGCAGCATATCGAACCAGAGACCACCAATGTGGTTGGTATCGGTTACCCGGCGCAGCCAGAAATAGAGCGGATAGCCAAGGCTCACCAGAAGCGTTGGCCAGGCAAGCGCCTGGGAGAACAGCAGCTGATTGAGCGCCCCCGCCAGAGCGAGCAGGCTAGCGAGCGTCTGAAAGCGCGACAGGCGATCCTTGAAGGCCAGACGGCCAACGATGACCATGGTGATCGGCATCAGAAAGTACCCAAGCGACACCGCAAGCCCTTGGCCATTGCCCGGCGCCCACATGAAAAGCCACAGCTGGAGCGCAAGGAGCGCCGCGCCGAGTAATCGGGTTGCCCAGAAGTAGCGCTCGGCCTTGAGCCGTCGATAAACGAGCGCCACCTGCCCACCATGGCCGCGCACCAGAATAAAAAACGTCAGGCAGGGAAAGGTGAGCAGCATTCGCCAACCGTATATTTCCCCACCATCGAGCGTATCCAGCAGCGACGTATAGGCGAACAGAAGCGCGAAAAAAAGCGAAGCCGTCACGTTCAAGACGACACCGAGCGCCGTGTTAGGGGCGGTTTGCATAAAGCGTATCCGGGCCAGGCAGTGTCGCGGTACTTTATTGCATCGGATACGATAAAGGCGCTCGAATTAACGCCTTATATTGATAAATTTTCTCACCGAGTGATCAGCATGGCCCTGGACGACTACGACCGTTCTCTACTCAAACATTTACAGCAGGAGTGCCAGACGCCGCTTCGCGAACTGGCCGAGGCGGTGCATCTCTCCACCGCTTCCGTACAGCGGCGCATTCAGCGGCTCAAAAAGGAAGGCTACATAAAAGCGAACGTGGCGGTACTCGACCCGGACAAGCTGGGTCAGGTGATCACTATCTTCGTAGAAGTACGCGCGGACAAGACCCACGCCGCGGACCTGGACGCGCTGAAAGCCCGCTTCTCCGGCCCGGAGATCCAGCAGTGCTACTACGTCACCGGCGAGGCGGACTTCATGCTGGTGTTACTGGTCCCCAGCATGCGCCGCTTCCAGCAAATCTGCGATGCGCTTTTCCACGAAAACCCCAACGTTAAGTGGTTTCGCACCCTGGTGGCGCTGGACCGGGTCAAATCGACCCTCGAGGTCCTTTAAACATCCCGCGAACGGCTCGTTTACTCCGCTACCAGCCACTGCGCCTGGTAGCGGCTCTCCTTGCCCAAAAGCGGGGTAATCTTGTTCATGGCCCCCTTTAGATGCTCATCGAGCCCCCAAGGCGGGTTGATCACCAGCATGCCGCTTGCGTACATGCCGTGGTTCTGGCCGGCGGGGGCGCGGTGTAGCTCGCTACGCCATATCTTGCGCACGCCGCTGGCCTTTAACGTCTCCAGCAGCGTGTGGTGATGCCCCGCCGGAAGCAGTGGATACCAGATCATGATGACCGCGTGGCGGGCCTTTTCGAGGGTTTGAATCACGGCGTCGGCCACCTCGCGGTACTCCGCTTTTTGCTCATAGCTTGGGTCGATCAATACGCAAAGCCGCGGCGTTTTGACGGGCACGCGCTTTTTGAGCTCCTCCAAACCGTCGCCATTAAGGCGCTTTGCCGCCGGCGGTAGTGCCTGGGCGTCGAGTTCGGCGTGCTCCCCCGGGTGCAGCTCGCAAAGGCGCAGCGCGTCTTGCTCGCGAAGCCGCTGGGAAAGCCACCAGGGCGAGCCCGGGTAGTGGCTCAACGGGCCACTTTTTGGCTGGATCGTCTGGATACGCGCCAGCCATTCCTTCAAAAGTGGCTCGTCGAGCTGCTCCCGCGCCTGCCAGAGAGGCACGACGCCCTCGCGGTGTTCTTCGAGCTTCAAGGCCTCCCTGGTATCCAGAGGGTAAAGCCCTCGACCCGCATGAGTATCTATATATGTAATGGCGCTTTCTTTACGTAATAGATAGCCAGTGACGGCGTAAAGCGTAAGGTGCTTGTGGACATCGGCAAAGTTGCCGGCGTGGTAGGCGTGTTGATAAGAGAGCATAGCGGTTCACAACGCGGTGTAAAAAAGCCCGCTATCAAATAATAGCGGGCTCGGATTAAAGGCCTTGGCCGGGGCGTTTGAGCCTACCGGCCTACCGGAGCATCAGCTGTTTAGTAGCCGCTGCCCTGGCCCTGCTGGCCCTGCTGGCCCTGCTGGCCCTGCTGGCCCTGCTGGCCCTGCTGGCCTTGCTGACCCTGGCCGTTACCGGTGGGTGTCAGGGTAATTTCAACGCGGCGGTTCTGCGCGCGGCCCTGGTCGGTGTCGTTGGTGGCCACCGGTTGATTGGCGCCGTAGCCGCGGGTATTAAGACGCGACGAAGAGACACCGTTTTGGCCCAGGTAGCTGCCGACCGCCTGCGCGCGGCGCTCGGAGAGGCGCTGGTTATAGTCCGCATTACCGACGCTGTCGGTGTGGCCGGCGATATTCACACGGGTATCGGTGTACTGGTTAAGCACCCCCGCCACTTCGTTGAGCGCGCTGCGTGCTTCACCGGTAAGCTCGGAAGAGTCGAAGCCGAAGGTTACGCTGCTGGGCATGTTGAGGACGATATCGTCGCCGCGGCGGTCGATTTCGATCCGCGAGCCCTGCAGGCTTTCGCGCAGCTGATTCTCCTGGCGGTCCATATAAGCGCCGACACCGGCACCGGCGGCGGCGCCCACGGCGGCGCCGATCAAGGCACGGTCGCGGCGGCTGGTGGAGCCATCACCGGAAAGCGCGCCGGCCGCCGCCCCTACCGCGGCACCAATACCTGTTCCCATACCGGTGCTGGAGCGCTGCGATTGGCCACCGTAAGGGTCAGAGGAAGCACAGCCGGCAATTAACAGGGCGGCGGCTACCGGGGTCAGCAGTCGAGAAATACGCATCACTCACTCCTTAAAAAACTCATTTGATTAACCAGGCTGCCGGGCTAGTCGTCACTGATTTGCTCAAGCAGCTCGTTCAAGAATAATAGACCTTGCGGCGATGCACGTAGTTTTTCGGGCATTTCCATCAAAAGTCCTTTTTTGTCGGCACCGTGCAAGCGCGCCAATAAAGTCTCTAGCGGCTGGCCGGTGTAGGCAGGCCACAGCGCCATGTCGACACCGTCGGTCAAACGCAGCGCGTTCATGGCAAACTCCAGCGCAAGCTCGGAAGGCTCGATCACCGATTTGCCAGCAATAAAGCCGCGCGGGTCGGATTGGCGGCGAAGATAGGCGTCGGGCTGGCGGGTTTTCCAGCGCCGCTCGATCGTCCAGCGGCCATCCGCCCCTATGTGCGAAAGCTTGCCGTGGGCGCCGGCGCCTATCCCCAGGTAGTCGCCGAACTGCCAGTAGTTGAGGTTATGGCGACTTGCCTTGCCAGGCTTTGCGTAGGCGGATATTTCGTAACGCGAAAGTCCCGCCTTGACGAGACGCTCGTGGCCTCGCTCCTGAATATCCCAAAGCGCCTCCTCTTCGGGGAGCACCGGGGGGCTTGAGTGAAACGCGGTGTTGGGTTCGAGCGTAAGCTGATACCAGGAGAGATGCTCCGGCGAAAGCGCCAGTGCCTGGTCGATATCCTCCAGGGCAAGCGTAGGTGTCTGGCCCGGCAAACCGTGCATCAGGTCGATATTCAGATTATCGAAACCCGCCACGCGGGCATGGCCCACTGCCTTGATGGCTTCATCGGCGCTGTGAATGCGCCCAAGGGCCTCGAGCTGAGCGCTTTGAAAGCTTTGGGTGCCGATCGAAAGGCGGTTGATCCCTGCCTCCCGGTAGCCGACGAAGCGCGCCTGTTCGGTGGTGCCCGGGTTGGCTTCCAGCGTGATTTCGATATCCGGGGCGAAGGGCAGGCGCGCCTGTACTTCGCCTAAAAGGCGTCGGTAAAACGCCGGCGAGAGCAAACTCGGCGTGCCGCCGCCGATAAAGATCGTGGCGAGTTCGCGTCCGTCGGCCAGGGCCAGGTCACCGTCCAGGTCACTTAAAAGCGCCTCGAGATAGGCGTTTTCCGGCAGCGCCCGGGAGGTCGGCTCGTGGGAGTTGAAGTCGCAATAAGGGCACTTGCGAACGCACCAGGGGGTGTGGATATAAAGCGAAAGCGGCGGGGTACTACCCATGCGCCACCTTCAAAAAATCGACCAGGCCCTGTAGGGCGCGGCCGCGATGGCTCAGCCGGTTTTTGGTATCCGCAGGCAGCTCGGCCACGCTCATGCTCTGCTCGGGCAGCCAGAAAAGCGGGTCGTAGCCGAAACCGTTTTCGCCTCGCGGATGGGCGAGAATTTCACCGTCCCAACTGCGCTGAACGATGATCGGAACCGGATCCTCGGCGTGGCGCAGGTACACCAGCACGCACCAGTAGCGCCCGCTGCGCTGGCCTTCGGCGCAATCGGCAAGCGCACTCAAGAGTTTCTCGTTGTTGCGTTCATCGCTTTTGGGCTCGCCGGCAAAGCGCGCCGAGTAGATACCCGGGGCACCGTGGAGCGCGTCGACTTCCAAACCCGAGTCGTCGGCCAGCGCCGGCAACCCGCTAACCCGGCTGGCCTCGCGCGCCTTGAGCAGCGCGTTTTCGACGAAGGTCAGTCCGGTCTCTTCTACGTCATAAACGCCAAACTCCGACTGCAGGCGCACATCGAGCATCAAGGGGGCCAAAAGCTGTTTGAACTCTTTTAACTTGCCAGCATTGCCACTGGCTAACACAAGCGTATTGACGGCGGACATGGCGTAACCTCCCAGTAAGAACCGCTCAGTTTACGCCTAACCGCACGCCAGCTAAAGATGCCTTGCCTGCGTAGGGCGCCACCACACCGGCCGCCAGCTGGCGCCGCTTCAGTCTTGACCGCTAACTTCTCTAATCGAATGGTTGTATAAAAACTACTTTAAACATATTTTTAGTAACATAACTTTACTAAAAAAACATTATAGGTAACAATCCGCGCATTATCGTCTCACACTTTATTAGCAGCCGGAGGGTTATCGATGGCGCAGCACAAAACCCCGGGCGTGGTGTATATCGTCACCGAAAAAAGCCCCCAGTCTCACTTGTTTGCCGAGTATTTGAATAAGCAGACGGGTTACACCATTCATCTGTATGCTCCCGGGGTTTCACTGCCCGAGGCCACTATCGGCAAACAGCTTCTGCTGGTGGATGCCGACCACGTCAGTGTCGATGTCATCCCGGATTGGCAGGAGAAGCTCCCCGAGTCGCTCTCCCAGGCACCGCTGGCGGCGTTTAACATCCGCGACATGGATCACGCCCTGGAAGCACTCTCCTGCTCCCAGCTCAAGGGGGTGTTCTACCGTAACGAGAGCCTCGAGGTGATCTGCAAGGGCATTCACGCCCTGCTCAACGACGAGCTTTGGATGTCCCGCGATTTAATGGCGCGGCTGATTATTTTTTACCGCAAATACCAAAGCAATGCGTTCCGCCCGGCCTGCGGGCTGACCAACCGGGAGATGGAGATCATCTCGCTTCTCAGCGGCGGGTCCTCCAACCAGCAGATCGCCGAGAAGCTTTTTGTCAGCGAGCACACGGTCAAGTCGCACCTTTACAACATCTTTAGAAAGATCAATGTGCATAACCGTATTCAGGCGCTGAACTGGATCCACCAGAACCTCGGCCCCATCCTGCCCAATATCGAGACAGCGCGTAGCCTGCAGCGCGGGCGCTAAACCCTACCGAGAAAACGACCATGGCCTTGTATCGCACGCTACTGCTGTTGGGTGCGCTGTCGCTGGCGCTTGCGGGGCCGGTATCCGCAAGCGAGCCGGTATCGCCCCATCAGCCGGCCTCGCCGAGCGACTCGTTGCCGGGCAACGAGCTGCCGGAAAACGAGCAGGCAGCGGTCGATGCGATCAACCGTCTCTCGGGCCCTGACGGGGCCGAGGTTGAGCCGCGCGGCTACGGTAGCAGCGAGCTGACCGGTGTGATGGTCGACCGCACCATCACCATGGCAGGCAAGACCTTCTACCGCGCTTTTAGCCAGCGGGCCATGGGTAACCCGCTGATCAATAACGCGACCCTCATTGTCCAGGAGCGTCCGGATGCCCGCTGGGGAAGCCAGCTTTGGATCCTGCAGGGCAACCAGATGTATTTCCGTACACAGCTTTCGCCACGCATCAATCAGGCGGATCAAGCGGCAGAAGAGGCCGTGCAAATCGTTCAGGACGCGCTGCTGCGGGAGCAGTTGGCTACCACCCTGACCTTCGATAAAGACTTGGGAAGTGAGGAGTTACGATAATGAACGTCAAACGACACCCCCTGTGGCTGGGCACTATCGCGGTGGTAGCACTTGCCGGGGGGAGCGCGGCGTCGGCAGGGGATCTGGTGTACCGGCCGCTGAACCCATCCTTTGGTGGCGACCCCTTCATGGGCTCGTATCTGCTGGGTAAGGCGCAGGCGCAAGACACCAACACCGACCCCAATGCGCGCAGCATACAGCAGCTCTCCTCCACGGACCGTTTGGTTCAAAACCTGGAAAGCCGGCTGATTTCACAGCTGATCTCCGATGTAGGCGCGGGCAACGTCAATCAGGGCTCTTTCGATAGCGGCGAGTTCAACGTGGTGGTCAGCGACAACGGCGGCCAGCTCGTGGTGCGCGTGGTGGACAAGCTCACCGGTGATGTCACCAATATCAGCGTGGGCGGGCTCTTCAACCCATAGTGAAGCGGTATTCGACACTGTTCAAAAACCAACCGGCTAAACGCCAACATAACGCTTACGTGTGTCGTCAGGGGAACATCAAAATGAAAATCATCGCTTCACTCATGCTGGCGGCGCTATTGAGCGGCTGCGCCGGCATGGTCGCTAATTCCAACGATCTGGAAGGCGCCCAGGCCACGCTGACCCCCCGCGGCTCGACCTACCAGGACCTGGTTTCTTTACCGCCGCCGGCGGGTAAAATTTTCGTATCGGTGTACGATTTCCGCGACCAGACCGGCCAATACCGCCCGGCACCGGCCAGCACGTTCTCGACCGCGGTGACCCAGGGCGCGGCGGCAATGCTGACCGGGGCGCTGGCGGACTCCGGCTGGTTCATTCCGCTAGAGCGGGTCGGCCTGCAGAATCTTCTAACCGAGCGGCGTATCATCCGCGCCGAGTTCGAACGCTTCAATCAGCCGGATACGCTGCCCTCGCTGCGCGCGGCCTCGGTCATGCTCGAAGGCGGCATCATCGCCTACGAATCCAACGTGCGTACCGGCGGTGCCGGGGCGGAATACTTCGGTATCGGCGCGTCGGGCCAGTATCAGGTGGATCAGGTGACGGTCAACCTGCGCGCGGTCGAAATATCTACCGGCGAGATACTCGCCAACGTCACCACGACCAAAACCATCTATTCGAAAGAGCTTCGCGCAGGCGTTTACCGGTTTATCGATTTCCGCCGCTTACTGGAAGCCGAAGTCGGTATTACCTCCAACGAGCCTGTCCAGATGGCCGTCATGTCCGCGGTCGAGTCGGCGGTCATTCATCTCATTGCCCGGGGTGTCGAGAACAATCTCTGGAACCTGGCCAACAATGCTAACGCACAGGACACTCTATTAGCCGAGTATCTTAATGCGCCAACGCCTGCCTTATAGGCCACTATCATGATTGGCTTACTAAAAAAATAGTCATACGTTTCATTAAAAAAAGCGGCGCTACTTCTCGGTAGCGCCGCTTTTTTTAACTCTATTACGGGATATTAGAAAAACCGTACTCCAGAGAGCCGCTTTTTTTAGATATTTGATCACGCGTTTAAGAAAAGCCCTGATAGCGCAATTTATTAAATAGTCCAAACTCAACGAATCACTACATTTAGATACAAAACTTTTCAAAAGGTAATGAGATGACGACTCGACAGGCGTTTTTACCACGTAAAGCGCTGGCGCTCTCGAAGCCCCTGGTTCGGTCTTTTCTAGCGTTTGTCATCACCTATTCAGCCGCGCTGAATGCCCAGGCGCAAAGCCGTGTAGAGCAGTACTTTCAAACCTCGCAAGCACCCGTTTATACAGACAATTACAGCATTATAAGGCAAAACGGCCATCACAACCGTACCGCCGTAACACAATCGTATTCCGCCCAGTATCAACACGGCAACTTTTCCAATATTCGCCAAACCGGCAACTTCAATACCGCCTCCATTACGCAAGCCGGAGGTAATAACGTCGGGGTCGTTTTACAAAATGGTGACCGTCACCTCGCCACCATTAATCAATCCTATGGCGTTCAGGGGTTACACGCCTTTGTGTCCCAAACGGGTCATCAAAGCGATATCGAGATTTCACAATCGGGGAGTGGCTACCGCGGCGTTAGCGTGGAACAGCAGGCGTTCTCGGGTAACGCACGACCAGTCATCGTCGACACTTACTGAGCCAATCTCTTTGTCTCAGTAACAACTAAAGCAAGCGTCTTGAAAGGGAAATCCACATGAAAACTCAAATCACCACTATTGCCGCCGCCATTGCCATCGCCATGAGCACTGCTGCCTCCGCCCAGTTCGCTGGAAGCGACTCCACTATCAATCAAAGTGGTGACCACAACGCTAACAACGTAACCCAGTGGGGCTCACAGACATCTCGCGTTCAACAAAACGGCGTGTACAACAAAACGACCGTCAACCAGGATGACGTTGACGGCGTTGCCACCACGCTTCCGGGCTGGAACGATTCAGGTATCGAGCAGGTCGGCGAAGGTAACGTGGCAAGCGTTGATCAGATGGGCGCCAAGAACCAGTCAACCATCTACCAGGGCGGCCTGAACAACCAAGCCTCTGCTGACCAGAACGGGGTTGCCAACGTCTCTGTTACCAACCAAAACGGCGAAAACAACACGACGGATGTTACCCAGGACGGCTGGCTGAACGACAGCTATGCCTATCAGGAAGGTACTGGTAACAACGCGACCGTCACCCAGCAAGGCAAGCTCAACCAGTCCGTCATCGAGTCCGTCGGCAGCAGCAACGACGCCACTATCGCTCAGGATGGCACCGCCAATGACAGCTACGCCTACCTGGAAGGCAACAACAACGTGGCCAACGTCAGCCAGCAAGGTTATTACAACGAAAGCAACATTTTGACCACCGGCGGCTACAACACGGCCGACATCTCGCAGTCTGGCTACAACCACGACTCCTACGCTTACACCGAAGGTTACGGCAACCAGCAAACCGTATCCCAAAGCGGCAGCTTCTTCGGCGGCGGCCACACCTCCAGCATCACTACCGTGGGCAACAACAACATGAACGTTGTCGCTCAAGGCCACTAAGCCAAGACTTTGATGCCAGAGCCCCGATATCAGGTCCTCCACGCGCTGCTCGCTTGAAAGACCTGGAGTCAAAAAACCGCCCTTCGGGGCGGTTTTTGCGTTTTGTTGCTAACGAATAGTGAGCGTCAGCGTGCCACCTTTGCCTTGGGTCGACGAACGCGAACGGTTGGTGCCCTTCAAAATATCCACTTCCAGCCGTTCGTTATCGGTTAAAAGCGTCACCTCCCCCTCGAGCGCGGTGCCTTCATAGCTGAACTCAAAGGGTACGCTTTTGCGTTCCTCAAAGTACTCGGTGACTTCATCGCCGTTGCTCACCCGCCAATGGGCGGAAAACTCAGCACCTGGCGTGCCGCTTACGTTGATCTGAATGGGGGTCATATGCTGCTCCTGATAGGCAAGCGCACCTGTGGATAAAACAGAGGCCAGGCTTGCAACGCCAAGGGTGTAAGACCAAAACGACTGCCATTTCATGATGATTGACCTTGTGAACCAACAGCGCCGCTTCGATGAGCGGCGCTTTGAGTATAGCAGTGCGTTGGCCAGCGCCGCGGTTTATAGCAGGGCAAACGCCTTCTCGGCGGCGTCCAGGGTTTGCTGAATGTCTTCCGGCGCGTGGGCACTGGACATAAAGCCCGCCTCATAAGCCGAAGGCGCCAGGTACACGCCCTGGTCCAGCATGGCGCTGAAAAAGCGCCGGAACATGTCCGCATCGCAGGCGGTTGCCTGGGCAAAGTTATCCACACGCGTTTGCGAGGTGAAAAAGAGCCCGAACATGCCCCCGGCGGACTGGGTCATCATGGCCACGTTCGCCGCGTTCGCGCGCTCCTGCAGGCCTTCGCAAAGCGTTTGCACCCGCTGGGTCAGCGCATCGTGAAAGCCCGGTGTCTTGAGCTTTTGCAGCAGCGTAACCCCGGCGGCCATGGCCAGCGGGTTGCCCGAGAGCGTACCGGCTTGATAAACCGGGCCCATGGGCGAGACGTTCTGCATGATGTCGCGCCGGCCGCCAAAGGCGCCCACCGGCATACCGCCGCCGACGATCTTGCCAAGGCAGGTCAAATCCGGGGTGATACCGTAGTGGGCCTGGGCGCCGCCGAGCGCGACGCGAAAGCCGGTCATCACCTCGTCGAAAATCAACAAGCTACCGTACTCGTTGCACACCCGGCGCAGCGTTTCCAAAAAGCCGGGCTGAGGCGGAATGCAGTTCATGTTGCCCGCCACGGGTTCGACGATAATGCAGGCGATCTGCTCGCCGATTTCGGCAAAGCAGGCCTCGACGCCTTCCGGGTCGTTATAGGAGAGCGTGATGGTGTGCTCGGCAAGCGAGGCCGGCACGCCCGGCGAGCTCGGCTCGCCGTGGGTCAGCGCCCCGGAGCCGGCTTTCACCAGCAGCGAGTCGGAATGACCGTGGTAGTTACCCTCGAACTTGACGATCTTGTCCCGGCCGGTGCTGCCCCGGGCCAGGCGAATCGCGGACATCGTTGCCTCGGTGCCGGAGCTTGTCATGCGCACCATGTCCATGGACGGGATCATTTCGCAGATCAGATCCGCCATGGTGGTTTCCACCGCCGTGGGCGTGCCGAAGGAAAGTCCGTTATCGAGGCGTGCACGTACCGCATCGAGCACGTCCGGGTCGGCATGGCCGGTGATCATCGGCCCCCAGGAACCGACGTAGTCGATATAGCGCTTGCCCTCGACGTCGAACAGGTAAGCCCCCTGGGCGCGCTCCATGAAGACCGGCGGGCGGTGAAGGCCCTTGAACGCGCGAACCGGCGAGTTGACCCCGCCGGGAATATGGCGGCTTGCAAGTTCAAAGAGTTCGGCAGAAGTGGTCATGGCATCCTCAACGTGAATGACTCGAAAGTGAATAGCTTAGTCCTTTAAACGCGGACTTAAATAGACGCGTTACCGACCCGGCGGCCAATGAGATCAAAAGCGGGTTGGGCGTGACAAGCGGTTGGGCAGGTACTGCCCGTCCGGCGGCTCGAACGCCTCGGACAGGGCCTGCCAGGTAAAGCGCTGGGCCTGCTCGCAGGCAGTAGGTAAGCGCTCACCTACCGCCATGCGCGCGGCAATGGCGGAAGCCAGCGTACAGCCCGAGCCGTGAAAGCGCTGCGCCAGGCGTGGCCACTGCCACTGGCGCGTAGTATCCGGCGAGTGCAGCGTATGCACGACCTGGGCGTCGTTTCCCGGCAGTGGATCGTCGGTGGCCGTTACCAGCACCGCTTGGCACCCCTGGGAAATAAGCGCCACCGCGCGGGTGGTATCGTCCGCGCCCGCTTCTACGTCCGGCGTCAAGGCGACGAGCTCGAACCGGTTGGGCGTCAGAATATCCACAAGGGGGAGCAGGCGCTCCACATAGCGTTTTTGAAGCGCGGCTGTGGATAAATCAGCACCGCCCCCCGCCTTGAGCACCGGATCGGCAATCACCGGCACGCCGGGAAAGCGGCGAATGATGCGCTCGGCGGCCAACAGCGTCGCTTCATCGGCCAAAAGGCCCAGCTTGATCGCGCTGACGGGAAGCCCCTCGAGCGCATGGGCCATCTGTAACATCATTTGCGGGTCGGCGGGCAGCACACGCTGGACATCGTGGCAGTTTTGCACGGTGGTGGCGGTGGGAATGGTCATTGCCCAGCCGCCACAGCCGGCCACGGCTTCGCTATCGGCGATCAGCCCCGCGCCCCCGGTCGGGTCGTGACCCGCCAGTACCAATACGACGGGAGGAAGCGGCTTTATCATCAAAAAGGCTTAATGACGGCAAGCAGAACGACGGCGATCAACACGATGACCGGGGCTTCATTGAAGAAGCGGAAAAAGCGATGGCTTTTGGTGCAGCGGTTTTGCGCAAACTGCTTCAAATAGATCAGGCAGACGTGATGGTAGGCCACCAGTAGCGCCACCAGCGTCAGTTTGACGTGCATCCACCCCTGGCTCATCCAGCCGGGTATCAGATAGAGCATGATCCCACCAAACAACAGCACCAAAATCATCGAGGGGGTCATGATGCCGCGATAGAGCTTGCGCTCCATGGTCTTGAAGTAAGTGATCGCTTGCTCATCCCCGTTGTCACGGGCAGTGGCGTGGTAGACATACAGCCGCGGCAGATAAAAAAGCGCGGCAAACCAGGTCACAACGGCCATCAAATGCAGGGCCTTCATCCATAAATACATGGTTTCTCCTTACGCGGTCGGCTCATTGTCACGGGGGTCGGTTTTGTCACGAGGGTCAGCATAGTGGTAGTAACGCTCGATCGCCCCCCGGGTAATGATACCTGAAATTCGCTGCTGCTTTGGCCGATAACCGTGCACCACGTAAAGCGCGCCCAGGGCGTTGTCCTGAAGCTTCAAAAAAGCTTCGGAAAGCGTGGCCTGTAGCGCGATCGGCGCCATCTCCACGCGCTGACCAGGAATTTCCAGAAGGTCCACCTGCTCGTCGTCCGGCGGTGGCTCACCGGCCAGCGCCTCGTCGTGCTCCAAAAGCCAGCGCGCCAGCGCCGAGGCTTTCAAACCCAACACCGGCTTTTTATCGCTGGAGCGCTCGATCAGAAGCCACATTGGATTGGTTTCCAGGAGCTTACGCGCCTGGTCCGGCGTGACGATTCGCTCGGTACGCACTAGCTGGCGCTCCATCACCGCGGGTACCGACACCCGGGAAAGCGCCTGCATCAGCGGCTGTTGAAGGGGGTGTAGGCCGTAACGTACCGAGCTGATAAAAAAGCCTTCGCAACCCGTTAGCTGGCGCGAGGTTAGACAGGCCACCACGACCACCAGCATGCCCGGCAGCATGATGTTCGGGCTGTGGGTCAGCTCCAAAAGCGCCATCAGCGCGGCCAGCGGCGCCTGAAGCACCGCGCCCATCATGGCCGCCATCCCCAGCATGGCAAAAACGCCTGGGTCGGCGGCGGGCGCCGGCCAAAGCCAAAGACCAAGCGAGCCGCTGAGTGCACCGGCGGCCGCTCCGACCACCAGTACCGGGCCGATAATGCCAATCGGTACACCTCCGGCCACGGTCAGCGCGGTGATCAATAGCTTGGCAATGACCAGCCCCAGCAGCACGCTAACGCTTAGCTGGTCGTTGAGCGCCGCCGCCAGGCTGTCGTAGCCAATGCCCTGTACCTGAGGGAACCACCAGGCCACTGCGCCGGTGGTCACACCGACCACCGCCAGGCGCAGCCAAAGCGGCAGACGGCTCAAACGCTGAGTGCGCGCAATGTGAATGAAAAGCCCGGCGAGCAGGCCGATCCCCAGGCCAGTCACCACCACCCAGGGCAGGTTCATCAGCGAGCCCAGCGCTACATCGGGAATGCGAAAGGCGGGTTCGCTACCGTAAACCGCCTGAGCGACCACCGCGCCCATGGTCGAGGCCAAAATGACCGGCATGAAGCTCATCAGGGTGTACTCCATCATCACCACTTCCATGGCGAAGATGACCCCGGCGATCGGCGTATTGAACGAGGCGGAAATACCCGCCGCGGTACCACAGGCGACCAGCACGCGAAGGCTGTTGTTGGGCAAGCGAAGCTTGAGGCCAAGCCCGCTGGAGGCGGCCGCGCCCAGGTGGATCGCCGGGCCTTCGCGCCCGGCGGAAAGCCCGCCGAGTACCGACACCACCCCGACCCACCACTGGTTGAGCCAGTTGCGCATGGGAAAGCGCCCCTGGTGGTAGGAGAGCCGCTCGATCACGTGACTAACGCCGAGCTTGTGTGCCGCGGCTTTCTGGCGGTAAAGAAAAACGCCGATGAGCGTCACCGCCAAAAGCGGCAGCAGCGCGCGAAGCCAAGGAGCAAGACCTTCGAACGCCTCCGGGTCGCCCTCGGGCATATAGACGATCGCGCCGGCTTCCAAAAGCAGGCGAAAGCCCACCATCACAGCGCCGGTAATGACGCCGGAGACCAGGCCCAGTACGCAGAGCTGGGGCAACGCGTCGACGTTGGCCAGCTGGCGGCGGAAGGCGTCGAGGGTGAAATCTGCTCGGGAATAGCGTGCCACAGCCGCGTTCCTTGCCTGTTGGTGGGTTCTTATCGGTCGAGGTTAAAGCGTAGTGCGTTTATTCGGGGCGGCCAAAAGTGAGGACTTACTCATTGAATCCGTCACGCCTGGGCTGTCACTCTTGTGTATCATAGCTTGAAGCGCTTAGACAGCCCGGTGCGGGTTTATTAGGCTTGAAGACGCGCGGTTCATATCAACGAACGGACAAGAGGTGACTTGTGATCAAGGTCGGTATCGTAGGCGGTACAGGGTATACCGGAGTGGAGCTTTTAAGGCTTTTAGCCGGGCATCCAGAGGTCAGCGTCGAGGCGATCACCTCGCGCTCGGAGGCCGGTGTCAAGGTGAGCGACATGTACCCCAACCTGCGCGGCCATTTTGATGCACTCGCCTTCAGCGAGCCCGATGCCAACGCGCTGGGCGCCCTGGACGCGGTATTTTTCGCCACGCCCCACGGGGTGGCCCACGCGCTGGCCGGTGAGCTATTGGCGAACGGCACGCGGGTCATCGACCTTTCCGCGGATTTTCGTCTGCGCGACGCCGAACTCTGGAGCCAGTGGTACGGCCAGCCTCACGGCGCGCCGGCGCTGCTCGAAGAGGCGGTCTATGGCTTGCCGGAAATGAACCGCGAAGCGATCAAGGGCGCGCGGTTGATCGCCGTGCCTGGCTGCTACCCCACCGCCGTACAGCTTGGTTACCTGCCGCTACTCGAGGCCGGGCTGATCGATGAAACACGGCTGATCGCCGACTGTAAATCCGGCGTGACCGGCGCCGGACGCGGTGCCAAGGTAGGCTCGCTTCTCGCCGAGGCGAGCGAATCGATGAAGGCCTACGGCGCCTCGGGCCATCGCCACCTGCCGGAGATCCGCCAGGGCCTGAACGATATGCAGGAACACCCGATCGAGCTGACCTTCGTGCCTCATCTAACGCCGATGATCCGGGGCATTCACGCCACGCTCTATAGCACCTTGAAAGTCGACGCAACGGAGCTGCAGGCGCTTTTCGAATCGCGCTATAAAAACGAGCCATTCGTGGATGTGATGCCCGCCGGCAGTCACCCGGAAACGCGCAGCGTCAAAGGCAACAACACCTGCCGGCTCGCGGTTCATCAACAGGGCGGTACCGTCATCGTGCTGTCGGTCATCGACAACCTGGTCAAGGGCGCTTCCGGCCAGGCGATTCAGAATTTGAATTTGATGTTTGGCCTCGACGAGACCCTGGGCCTCAACGCTCCGGCGCTGATGCCCTAGACGGAAAGCGCTGTCGCAGAGGTGCTATCCAGAAAAAGGCGACGTAATAGTTGACCCTTTTGCTCGGGATTACCCATAATTGCGCTTTCACCCAGCCATTTTAGCTCGCGGGAGGTACCCATGAGCGGTGCAGAAGCTTTCGTACCAACCCCACTTTTGCTGTCCGACAGCGCGCGACGGCGTATTCAGGCGCTCATGACCGAGGAGCACAACGACGCGCTGAAGCTTCGCGTGTACGTGACCGGCGGCGGCTGCTCGGGCTTTCAGTACGGGTTCGACTTTGCCGACAACGTCGCCGACGACGACACGCTGATCGAGTTCGGCGCCGCCGCTCTGGTCGTCGACCCGCTTTCCTATCAATACCTGGTCGGCTCGACGATCGATTTCGAAGAGGGTCTGGCCGGCGCCCGTTTTCGCGTGCAAAACCCCAACGCCACCACCACCTGCGGGTGCGGTGCGTCGTTCATGGTTTAGGTCGTGTTTCAGAGCAAGACCCACTTCTTGCGTTAATACCACCCCCGGTTCGTGACTTGACGCCTTGGCGGTTTCTCGCCAAGGTTGATAGGTCTACAACATTGCGCGCGGTCGACGGGCATGACGCCCCACGACCGTTAGCGTCATATAAAACACGGGGAAACACATGAACACTCCGCTTACCTATAGCGCCATTGCCGCCGCGTTGACTCTAAGCCTTGGCAGCGCCTCGGCGCTTGCCCAGACGCCTTCGGTCAACGTCGCCACCGACCCAAGCTTCGTGCCCTTTGAAATGATGGATTCCGAAACCGGCGAAATGATCGGCTTCGACATGGACATCATCAACGAAGTGGCCAGCCGCGCCGGGTTCGAGGTCAATCTCACCACCATGGAGTTTTCCGGCATCATTCCGGCGGTACAGACCGGCAGCCAGGAAATCGCCATCGCCGGCACCACGATTACCGAAGAGCGTGCCCAGGTCGTCGATTTTTCCGACCCCTACTACGACTCCGGTCTTCAGATCATCGTGCGCGCCGATAACGACGACGTCGAAGATCTCGAAGACCTGCAGGGCTTGAGCATCGCGACCAAGATCGGCTCGACCAGCTACAACTTCCTGCAAGAAGAGCTGGGTGACGACGCCGAGATTACGCCTTATCCCGATACGCCTGACATGTACATGGCACTTCTGGGCCGCAACGTCGACGCCGTGCTGTACGACGCCCCCAACGTCGCCTACTTCTCGCAAACCCGGGGTGATGGCCGCACCAAAGTGGTCGGCCCACTCTACGAAGGCCAGCAGTACGGGATCGTCTTTCATAAAGGCAGCGAGTGGTTAGAGCCGACCAACGAAGCGTTGGCCGCCATGCGCGAAGATGGTACCTACGACGAGATCTATGAGAAGTGGTTCGGCGACGCCCCGGACGCCGAATAACGCCTCGCTCTTTTCGACGCGAACACCACTTCTTCAGGGTCGGGCGGATAGTCGCTCGACCCTTTGTATTTTACTCATCTGGAGATAACGCGTGGACGTTACCTTTGAGTTCGACTGGTCAGCGGCGCTGGCTTCGATCCCCCACCTGTTACCCGGTATTCCCTGGACGCTGGCGATCTCCTTCGGGGGGCTGGCGATCGGTTTTTTCATCGGCATCTTCTTCGGCCTTCTGCGCATCAGCTCCGTGGCCTGGATGCGCTGGGTCGCGAGCATCTACATCGAAGTATTTCGTGGCACGCCGATACTGGTGCAGGTGCTGTTCATCTTTTACGGGTTGCCGCAACTACTGGGTGGCCCCATCGATCCGCTGGTGGCAGGTATCGCCGCCATCGCGGTGAATTCCGGCGCCTACATTTCCGAAATCGTGCGCGGCGGCGTGCAGTCCATCGAGCGTGGCCAGCGCGAGGCGTCGCTGTCACTGGGGCTTTCGCGCACCCAGGCGTTTCTCTACGTGATCTGGCCCCAGGCGCTACGGCGTATGGTGCCGCCTTTGGGCAATCAGGCCATCATCAGCATCAAGGACACCTCGCTGTTCTCGATCATCGGTGTCGGCGAGCTGGTCCGTCAGGGCCGTATCTACATCGCGACCACCTTCAACGCCCTCGAGGTCTACTTCGTAGTGGCGCTGATGTATCTGGCGATCACCTGGACACTTTCCATAGCGCTGCGTCTGCTCGAGCGTAAAGGCATCGCAGGACAATAAGGAACGCACAATGAACACTCACAAACCGCCCATTGTGCAAATGCGCAAGCTCAACAAGCACTTCGGCAGCCTGCACGTACTCCAGCACATTGACCTGGAAATCACTCCCGGCGAAGTCGTGGTGGTGATCGGCGCCAGTGGCTCGGGCAAGTCCACGTTGATTCGCTGTATCAACGGACTCGAGGAGTTTCAGTCGGGCACACTGGAGGTCGATGGCAATGTCCTCGAGCCCAAAGGTAAAAGCACCAAGGCGCTGCAAACCATTCGCACCGAAGTCGGCATGGTGTTCCAGCAGTTCAATCTATTCCCGCATCTAAGCGTTGTGGACAACGTAACGCTGGCACCCATCAAGGTACGCCGCCAAAGCCGCGAGCAGGCCTCACAGAACGCCAAACGCCTGCTCGATCGGGTCGGCATCGCCGACCAGGCCGACAAGTATCCAGGCCAGCTCTCCGGCGGTCAGCAGCAACGCGTCGCTCTCGCTCGGGCACTCGCCATGGAGCCGCGCCTCATGCTCTTCGACGAGCCGACCTCGGCGCTGGACCCGGAGATGATCGGTGAGGTACTCGATGCCATGCGCGAGCTCGCCAAGGAAGGCATGACCATGGTGATCGTCACCCACGAAATGGGCTTTGCCCGGGAAGTGGCGGATCGCGTCATCTTCATTCATAAAGGCGAAATCACCGAAGAGGGGCCGCCTGAACAATTGTTCGATGCGCCTCGACACGAACGTACCCAGTCGTTTCTGGCACGGGTGCTCAAACACTGAAACACACCTACCGAGGGCGTTTTTAAACCATCTTTTGGGTTAAAAATGCGAATAAAAAAGGGCCTGTCACCATGACAGGCCCTTTTTTTGCCTGTGGATATCATTTTTTCAATTTTCTTCATGCTTGTCTGTAGCCCGCGTCACTTGGGCCATCGGCGCTTTAGCCCGGTTACCCACAGTGTGTTTATAGCCACGCGCACAGCACAGGTATGCAGCGGTGGATAACCCGTGTTTTTTTAGCGCTGTGCATAAGTGCCCCTTTCATCCACAGCCCCAACACCACTTCTGCGCAGGCACTCCGCTGGTTAATCACCATTCGTTCAACAATATAATTGTTTAATAAATATAAGAAATATTCAGTTATACACAGATTTTATCCACACCAATAGTTACAACATCAACAGAACTTCTCTCTATATTTTTTATTTTGTTATTTATAAGTGCAAAGACGTGAAATCCCGGTGTGGAAAAACCTGACTGTTATTCACAGGAGGTTTATACTGGCCGGCTTATCGAGTCCTGCTCGTTTTCAAATGATCAATAGGCGCTTTTTGAAGGGCCAAGTTGAGGTGTTAATTGAATTACCCCGACCGCTTTGACGTGATTGTCATCGGCGGTGGCCATGCGGGAACCGAAGCCGCGCTGGCCTCTGCTCGTATGGGTTGTCAAACCCTGCTGCTCACCCACAACATCGAAACCCTGGGACAAATGTCGTGTAACCCCGCCATTGGCGGCATCGGCAAGAGTCACCTGGTCAAGGAAATCGATGCGCTGGGCGGCGCCATGGGGCTTGCCACTGACCTTGGCGGTATTCAGTTTCGCGTTCTAAACGCCAGCAAAGGCCCGGCGGTTCGCGCCACCCGCGCCCAGGCCGACCGTGTACGCTACAAAGCCGCCATTCGCGGTATGCTGGAAAACCAGCCGAACCTGACGATTTTTCAGCAGGCGGCGGGCGATCTGGTTGTGGATAACGACACCGTTCGCGGCGTGGTGACCGAGACCGGTATTCGGTTTATGTCCGAAACCGTCGTCCTGTCGACCGGTACGTTTTTGGGTGGCGTGATTCACATTGGCCTGGATAAAAGCCGCGGCGGCCGAGCCGGCGATCCGCCCTCCAACGCCTTGGCCGAGCGGCTACGCGCACTGCCGTTTCACGTCGACCGGCTTAAAACCGGCACACCGCCGCGTATCGACGCCAAAAGCGTGGATTTCAGCCAGCTCGAAGAGCAGCCCGGCGACACCCCGACACCGATCATGTCCTACATGGGCTCGCGGGATATGCACCCGCGTCAGGTCAGTTGCCACATCGCGCAGACCAACGAACGCGCCCACGACATCATCAAGGCGAATCTGGACCGCTCGCCGATGTACTCCGGGGTGATCGACAGCACCGGCCCGCGCTACTGCCCGTCGATCGAGGACAAGGTTCACCGCTTTGCGGATAAAACCAGCCACCAGGTTTTCATCGAGCCCGAAGGGTTGGAGACCAACGAGCTCTACCCCAACGGCATCTCGACCTCGCTGCCTTTCGACGTTCAGCTCCAAGTCGTGCGCTCGATGAAGGGCCTTGAAAACGCGCATATCACCCGGCCCGGCTATGCCATCGAGTACGATTTCTTCGACCCGCGAGACCTCAAACACTCGCTGGAGACGAAATTTATCCACAACCTGTTTTTCGCCGGCCAAATCAACGGCACCACCGGCTACGAAGAAGCCGGTGCCCAGGGGCTGCTGGCCGGCTTGAACGCCGGCCGCCGCGCCCGAGAGCTGGAGGCCTGGCATCCGCGCCGCGACGAGGCGTATCTGGGCGTGCTGGTGGACGACTTGATCACCATGGGCACCAAAGAGCCCTACCGGATGTTCACCTCGAGGGCGGAATACCGGCTGATGCTGCGTGAAGACAACGCGGATCTGCGCCTGACCGAAAAGGGCCGCGAGCTTGGTTTGGTCGACGATGCGCGCTTTGCCGCGTTTAGCCAAAAGCGCGACGCCATCGAGCGCGAAAGTGCGCGTCTTGCCACCGTCTGGGTACAGCCAAAAACCCCGGCAGCGGAGAAAGTCGCCGAAAAAACCGGCCAGCCGCTGCCGCGAGAGTACTCGCTGGCGGATCTTTTGAAGCGCCCGGAGCTTAGCTACGCTGATATCACCGCGCTTCCCGGCCTTGAAAGCGATCTGGTCGACAACGAGTTCGTGGCCGAGCAGGTCCAGATTCAGGCCAAGTATCAGGGCTATATCGCCCGTCAGCAGGACGAGATCGACAAGCTCAAGCGCCACGAGGCGACGCCGCTTCCCGCCGAGCTCGACTACCAAAAGGTCGAGGGGCTTTCCAACGAGATTCGCCAAAAGCTTGCCGAAGCGCGTCCGGAAACCCTGGCCCACGCGGGGCGTATCTCTGGCGTGACACCGGCGGCGGTCTCGATTTTGCTGATTCACCTGAAAAAGCGCCGCATGATCAAAAATGCCGAGGTGGCGAACGGATGAGTTCGTTAGCGCCTTTGATCAAGGAGTTGCCCGGCGAGGTCGCGTCGCGCCTGGACAGCGGCCTCGAGCAACTCGACATCGCCATCAGTGCCGAGCAGCGCGACCAGCTTTTAGCGCTGGTGGCGTTATTGCACAAGTGGAACCGGGCTTATAACCTCACTGCGGTGCGCGATATAAACGACATGGTCGCCCGGCACGTGCTCGACAGCGCAGCGATCGCCCCCTACGTGACCGGGGCGACGCTTCTGGACGTGGGCGCGGGCCCAGGACTTCCGGGGCTGGTCATCGCCATTTTGAAACCGGATATGCACGTCACCCTGGTCGATAGTAACGGCAAGAAGGTGCGCTTTCAGCGCCAGGCCGTGATGGAGCTTGCCATTAAAAACGCCACACCCACTCAAACTCGGGTCGAGGCGTTCAATGGCCAAACCTTCGATCAGGTAGTATCGCGCGCCTTTGCAAGCCTTGACGACTTCGTCACCCTGACCCGGACGCTAGTGGCCCCCGGCGGGCAGTGGCTGGCCATGAAAGGTCCCGGGGCCGATGAAGAGCTTGCGGCACTTCCCGCCGATATCGCGCTCACCGCGCGGCATTGGCTGCAAATCCCTTATGATACGGCGAAACGGCAGCTGTTGATTCTGACCCCTGAAGGAGCCTCGTAGTGAGCCAGATCATTGCCCTGACCAACCAAAAAGGCGGCGTGGGCAAATCCACCTCGGCCGTTAATCTCGCGGCGAGCCTTGCAAGCCTTGACCGGCGCGTACTGCTGGTGGACCTGGACCCCCAGGGCCACGCCAGCATGGGCAGCGGCATCGACAAGTACGCGCTTGATAAAAGCGTACTGGACGTGCTGCTGGGCGAGGCCCGCGCTGCGGATGCGATCGTGACCAACCTGCCGGTCAATTACGACGTACTGCCGGGCAATGGCGACCTGACCGCCGCCGAGGTGGAGCTTCTGGATAGCGAAGAGCGCCAAAGCCGACTCTCCATGGCGCTCAATACCGTGGCCGGTAACTACGACGTCGTCCTCATCGACTGTCCGCCGTCGCTCAACATGCTCACGGTCAATGCCTTGACCGCCGCCGACGGCGTGCTCATTCCCTTGCAGTGCGAGTTCTACGCCCTCGAAGGCCTGTCGGCGCTGTTAGACACGGTCGAGCAGATCAAGGAGAGCGTTAATCCAGCGCTTGCGATTTCCGGTATATTGCGCACGATGTACGATAAACGCACCAGTCTTACCCGGGAAGTGGACAAGCAGCTTCGCGATTTTTTCGGCGACGCGCTTTTGAAGACCACCATTCCGCGCAACGTAAAAGTGGCCGAGGCACCCAGCCACGGCTTGCCGGTGACCCACTACGCACGCTTTTCGCGGGGAAGCCAGGCGTACCGCGTGCTTGCCAAAGAGTTGATTCGCAAGCTTTCGCTTTAATGGCGGTAAGTGCCTGAGGACAGGTTCTTGATACAACGTTTAAGGGGAAACGCATGACGCGTAAACGCGCGCTGGGACGTGGCCTGGATGCCCTCATTGGAGCGGGCGCACGCCGCCGTGACAGTCTGGATCTCACCAGTGAGGAAACGTTTGAGAGCATCGACCCGGCTGCGCCTGCCAGCGCAGCCTTCGACGCCACCAGCGAACGCCTGGAGCGTTTGCCGCTTGGCCAGCTAAGCCGCGGCAAGTACCAGCCCCGCCGCGACATCCAGCCCGAAGCCCTGGAAGAGCTTGCCGACTCCATCCGCGCCCAGGGCGTCATGCAGCCTATCGTGGTGCGCCCGGTCGGCGAAGCGCGTTACGAGATCATCGCCGGCGAGCGGCGCTGGCGGGCCGCGCAGCTTGCCGAGCTCGACGTAATCCCCGCGGTGATCCGCGAAGTCAGCGACGAAGCCGCGCTGGCGCTGGCGCTGATCGAAAACATTCAGCGCGAAAACCTCAACGCGGTAGAAGAGGCGCTGGCGCTCAAACGGCTAGGGGACGAATTCGAGCTGACCCAGCAGCAGGTCGCCGATGCGGTGGGCAAGTCGCGCACTCAGGTGGCGAACCTTTTACGGCTTTTGACCCTGGACCCCGAAGTACAAACGCTTTTAGAGCGCGGCGACTTGGATATGGGCCACGCCCGGGCGCTTTTATCGCTTGCCAGCGCCCAACAGCGCCGCATCGCCCACGAGGTGGTCAATAACGACCTGACCGTGCGCGCCACCGAAGCATTGGTGAAAAAGCTCGCCAGCGACGAAAGCGCGAAAGCGACCCCCAAACGCTCGATCAAGACGACGGATGTGACCCGGCTCGAGACCCAGCTGGGCGAGCTTCTCGGCGCGCCGGTCTCCATCGACCACGGCCAACGAGGCAAGGGAAAGGTCACGATCCGCTATACGAGCCTTGAAGAACTCGACGGAATTTTGGGCCATATAAAATAAATAGCAGGCTTATTAAAAAGTCGCACGATAGCGTCTTTTTTTAACTCTTTGGTCGCAACTGCGCGCTTGGACGGGCAAATTAGGCGCAACTTCGGTTGAAGGTACGATAGCGCTTCCCTATAATCGCGCAAGATTTGTGCAGGTTGTTTCGATAATCAAAACGCCCGCATCAGGATTTTACAACGACTAGCCCGAGAAGCTGGGGCAACAGGTGCTGAGAAATCATGCAGCGATTCGAAGCCCAGCGCCGCCGAGCCTACAGCGTTTCGCTTTTACGGGCTCAATCGGGGGTTATGCTGATCGGGATGGCGCTGGCCTACGTGCTGGCGCAGCCTGGCGGGGCGATCTCGGTGGCGTTGGGTTCGCTGGTCGCGATCGTACCCTATGCTTTTTTCATAAAGCGTATGGGCGTTTTTTCGAAACGCCAAAAACGCAATGCAACGCAGCTGATGCGTGCAGAAGCAGGCAAGTTTGGTTTGACGGTGGCTCTTTTTACGCTGGTCTTCGTGGCAGTGCCCCCCTCAAACCCTACTTTATTTTTTAGTGCTTACGTTGCGGTAATTTCGACGCATTGGCTCGCGCCCTGGCTAATGCTCAAAAAATCGCACAACTGATTGAGGTGACAACTCTATGGCCGCAGGAAACGAAGTCTCGACGACTTACTATATCCAGCACCACCTGCAGAATCTGACCTTCGGGCATCACCCGGTCAACGGTTGGTCGCTGGCGCAGTCGGCCGAAGAGGCAAGCGACATGGGGTTCTGGGCGATCCACCTGGATACCATGGGCTGGTCCATCGCCATGGGGATTTTGTTCATCTGGCTGTTCCGCAAGGCGGGTAAAATCGCCACCTCCGGCGTGCCCGGTGGTCTGCAAAACGCCGTCGAAATGGTCGTCGAATTCATCGAGAACTTGACGCGTTCGACCTTTCACGGGCGTAACCCCCATATCGCGCCGCTGGCGCTGACGCTGTTCGTGTGGATTCTGCTCATGAACACGCTCAAGATTCTACCCGTCGACTACGGCCCGGTGCTGTTTGCCAAGCTCGGCGTGGATTACATGAAGATCGTGCCGACCACCGATGTCAACGCCACACTGGGCATGGCGCTGGGCGTGTTTGGTCTGATTCTTTACTACAACATCAAGGTCAAGGGCGCGGGCGGCTTCGCCAGAGAGCTCTCACTGACGCCGTTCAACCACTGGCTGCTGATTCCGTTCAACCTGGTGCTCGAGATCGTCTCCTTGCTGGTCAAGCCGTTCAGCCTGGCGATGCGTCTGTTCGGTAACATGTTTGCCGGTGAAGTGATCTTCATTTTGATCGCCATGCTGCCCTTCTGGGCCATCTGGGTGCTGGACGTGCCGTGGGCGATTTTCCACATCCTTATCGTGACGCTTCAGGCCTTCATCTTTACCACGCTGACCATCGTGTATTTGAGCGCCGCGCACGAACATCACTGATTAAGGCGTACCCGGCGCGCGGCGCCGGGTGTCGCTTGAGTTTTGTATCAACACCCGTTTCATTAACCCTCAACCCTTAACCAAAACTTGAACTCAGGAGCAACATCATGGAAATGGTTTATCTCTCAGCTGCCATCATCATCGGTCTGGGCGCACTGGCAACCGGTATTGGCTTCGCCATTCTGGGCGGCAAGCTGCTCGAATCTACCGCGCGTCAGCCGGAGCTTGGCGACCAGCTGCAAACCAAAACCTTCATCATGGCGGGTCTGCTCGACGCGGTTCCGATGATCGGTGTTGGTATCGCGATGTACCTGATCTTCGTTGTTGCCGGTTAATTTAACTTGACCGAGCGGTAGATCGCTCGGTTTTGTTTCACTCCGGTCGCCACGAACTTGTCAGAGGTACAGTCCTGTGAATATCAACATGACGCTTATCGGGCAGACGATCGCCTTCGCGATCTTTGTCTGGTTTTGCATAAAGTACGTGTGGCCTCCGATCAGCAATGCGCTTCACGAGCGCCAGAAGAAAATTGCTGATGGCTTGGACGCAGCCAGCCGTGCAACGCGCGATCTCGAGCTTGCTCAGGAACGCTCCGAGCAGACGCTCAAAGAGAGCAAGGAGCAGGCGTCCCAGATCATCGAGCAGGCCAACAAGCGCTCTGCCCAGATGATTGAAGAGGCACGCGAAGAGGCTCGCGCCGAAGGCGAACGCATCGTTGCAAGCGCCCGCTCCGAAATCGAGCAGGAAGTGAACCGTGCCAAGAATGAGCTTCGCGCTCAGGTTTCTCATCTCGCGGTTATCGGCGCTGAGCGTATTTTGCAAGAGTCGGTCGACGAGTCAGCACATCGCAAGTTGCTTGATGAGCTTGCCGCCGAACTGTAAGGAGGTGACCCATGGCGGAACTACTTACCGTCGCTCGTCCTTACGCTAAGGCAGCGTTTGAATACGCGCGTGATCACGAAGCGTTTGATAGCTGGTCTCAGGCGCTGAATTTTTTGAGCGTTGCGGTTGCCGATGACGGCCTACGCCGAGTGCTGGGTAGCCCAAAAGTCGTCAATGAAACCAAGATCGAGCTGCTTTCCAGCATTTTGCCGGAACAGCCCGAGGGCATTACGCGGTTTTTGACGACCCTGGCGACCCAGGGCCGTCTGTTGGCACTGCCTTTCATCGCTGATCAGTTCGAGCGCCTGCGCGCCGAGTTCGAGCAGCGTGTCGAGGTGATGGTCACGTCGGCCTACAAGCTGACGGCGCCGCAGAAGACCAAATTGGCAAACGCGCTTAAGAAACGTCTGAATCGCGAAATCTCAATTTCTACTCAGGTAGACAAGTCGCTCATCGGCGGTGTCATCCTGCGTGCCGGCGATACCGTCATTGACGGCTCGGTGCGTGGTCGATTGAACCGCCTTACTGATGCGCTAACCGCTTGAGTCCGAGGGACATGGCATGCAGCAACTGAATCCTTCCGAGATCAGCGACATCATCAAGCAGCGAATCGAGAAGCTTGACGTCGCATCCGAAGCCCGTAATCAGGGTACCATCGTCACCGTTTCCGACGGCATCGTGAAAGTTCACGGCCTCGAAGACGCGATGTTTGGTGAAATGATCGAATTCCCGAATAGCATCTTCGGCATGGTGCTCAACCTTGAGCGCGACTCCGTCGGCGCCGTGGTACTGGGCGACTACCTCCAGCTCGAAGAGGGGATGACCGCCAAGTGTACCGGCCGCATTCTCGAAGTGCCGGTGGGTCCGGAACTCGCGGGCCGCGTAGTCGACGCACTCGGTAACCCCATCGACGGCAAGGGCGACATCAACGCCAAGCTGACCGACGCGGTCGAAAAAGTCGCACCTGGCGTCATCACGCGTCAGTCCGTCGACGAGCCGATCCAAACCGGTCTGAAGTCGATCGATTCCATGGTGCCGATCGGCCGCGGTCAGCGTGAGCTGATCATCGGCGACCGTCAGATCGGTAAGTCGGCGATCGCCATCGACGCGATCATCAACCAGAAAGGCAAGGGCGTCACCTGTGTCTACGTGGCGATCGGTCAGAAGCAGTCGACCATTGCCAACGTCGTGCGCAAGCTCGAAGAGCACGGTGCGATGGAGCACACCATCGTGGTCGCGGCCGGCGCGTCCGACCCGGCGCCGATGCAGTTCCTCGCCGCCTACTCCGGCTGCACCATGGGCGAGTACTTCCGCGACCGTGGCGAAGACGCCATGATCGTTTACGACGATCTCTCCAAGCAGGCCGTGGCGTACCGTCAGGTATCGCTGCTGCTGCGCCGTCCGCCGGGCCGTGAAGCCTACCCGGGTGACGTGTTCTATCTCCACTCGCGTCTACTTGAGCGCGCTGCGCGCGTCAACGCCGACTACGTCGAGAAGTTCACTAACGGCGAAGTCACCGGCAAGACCGGCTCCTTGACCGCACTGCCGATCATCGAGACCCAGGGCGGCGACGTTTCCGCGTTCGTTCCGACCAACGTGATCTCGATCACCGACGGTCAGATCTTTCTGGAAACCAACCTGTTCAACTCCGGTATTCGTCCGGCGATCAACGCAGGTTTGTCGGTATCGCGTGTCGGTGGTTCGGCCCAGACCAAGATCATCAAAAAGCTTGGCGGTAGCGTGCGTCTGGCGCTTGCGCAGTACCGGGAGCTTGCGGCGTTCTCGCAGTTCGCTTCTGATCTCGACGAAGCGACGCGTAAGCAGCTCGAACACGGTCAGCGTGTCACCGAGCTGATGAAGCAGCACCAGTACTCGCCGATGTCCGTGGCGGAAATGGCGCTGACGCTCTACGCCGCCAACGAAGGCCATCTGGATGATGTCAGCGTCGACAAGGTGTTGGACTTCGAGCGTGCCCTGCACGACTACATGAAGTCCGAACACGCTGAACTGCTCGACAAGATCAACCAGACCGGTGACTACAACGACGAGATCAAGGACGGCATGAAGTCCGGTCTCGAACAGTTCAAGGCGACTCAGAGCTGGTAATGTCCGGCCCGCCTATCGGCGGGCTTGCCTACTTTCTGAGAGCCACGAACGAAGGGTAGATCGCTATGGCAGCTGCAAAAGAGATACGCAACCAGATCGGAAGCGTCAAAAATACGCAGAAAATCACCAGCGCTATGGAAATGGTCGCTGCGTCGAAAATGCGTAAAGCGCAAGATTTGATGAAGGCAGGCCAGCCGTACGCCAGGCAGATTCGTAACGTGGTCGGCCACATCGCGGACGCAAACCCCGAGTACAAGCACGACTACATGGTCGAGCGTAACGAGGTCAATCGCGTCGGTTATATCGTGGTCTCCACGGATCGTGGACTGTGCGGCGGCTTGAACGCCAACCTGTTCAAGGCCGTGGTGAAAGACGCCAAGGCCTGGCACGAGCAGGGCGCGGAGCTCGACTTCTGTGCCCTCGGCTCCAAGGCCAGCGCGTTTTTCCGCAACTACGGCGGTAACCTGGTGGCCGCGAAAAGCGGGCTGGGTGAAAAGCCAACGGTTGAAGGTTTGATCGGCAGCGTCAAGGTGATGCTGCAAGCGTACGACGAAGGACGTCTCGACCGGCTCTACGTGGTGTTTAACGAGTTTATCAACACCATGACGCAAAAGCCGGTGGTCCGTCAGCTTCTGCCGCTTTCGCCGGATATGGGCGACGACGACGCCTCCAACGATGAAGAAAACGCCCGTCCCGGAAGCTGGGACTACCTGTATGAACCGGATGCCAAGGCGTTACTCGATGGCCTGTTGGTTCGCTTCATCGAATCCCAGGTCTATCAGGCGGTGGTCGAAAACGGCGCCTGCGAGCAGGCCGCCCGGATGATCGCCATGAAGAGTGCCACCGATAACGCGGGCAATCTGATCGACGATCTGGAGATGGTGTACAACAAGGCCCGCCAGGCCGCCATCACCCAGGAAATTTCCGAGATCGTCGGCGGCGCTTCAGCCGTATAACGCCCTTGATGCCGCGAGTCGGCATCGGGCAGACAGGTTTCATTTGCAGGTTTTAAAGAGGAACCAAGATGAGCGGACGTATCGTACAAATCATCGGCGCGGTGATTGACGTAGAGTTTCCGCGGGACTCTGTGCCCAAGGTCTACGACGCGCTAAAGGTCTCTGAAAAAGAGACCGTCCTCGAAGTCCAGCAGCAGCTGGGCGACGGCGTGGTGCGGACCATCGCGATGGGCTCCACCGAGGGCTTGAAGCGTGGTCTGGACGTGACCAACACAGGGGCCGCAATTTCTGTACCCGTCGGTACCGAAACGCTAGGCCGGATCATGAACGTGCTGGGCGAGCCGATCGACGAAGCTGGCCCGATCGGCGAAGCCGAGCGCATGCCGATCCACCGCAAGGCACCGAGCTACGCCGACCAGGCGGCTTCCAACGAGCTTTTGGAAACCGGTATCAAGGTCATCGACCTTGTGTGCCCGTTTGCCAAGGGCGGTAAGGTAGGCCTGTTCGGCGGCGCCGGTGTCGGTAAAACCGTCAACATGATGGAGCTTATCCGCAACATCGCCACCGAGCACAGCGGCTACTCCGTATTCGCCGGTGTGGGTGAGCGTACGCGTGAGGGTAACGACTTCTATCACGAAATGACCGAATCCAACGTTATCGACAAGGTATCGCTGGTCTACGGTCAGATGAACGAGCCGCCGGGTAACCGTCTGCGCGTAGCACTGACGGGACTGACCATCGCGGAGAAATTCCGTGACGAAGGCCGCGACGTGCTGCTGTTCGTCGATAACATCTACCGCTACACCCTGGCGGGTACCGAAGTATCGGCCCTGCTTGGCCGTATGCCGTCGGCGGTGGGTTATCAGCCGACACTGGCCGAAGAGATGGGTGTGTTGCAGGAGCGTATCACCTCCACCAAAGCAGGCTCTATCACGTCTGTGCAGGCGGTTTACGTTCCCGCGGATGACTTGACCGATCCGTCACCGGCGACCACCTTCTCGCACCTGGACGCCACCGTGGTACTGGCGCGTTCTATCGCCGAGCTGGGTATTTATCCTGCGATCGACCCGCTGGACTCCACCTCGCGTCAGTTGGATCCGCTGGTCATCGGCGACGAGCACTACAACGTCGCCCGCGGCGTACAGGGTGTGCTGCAGCGCTACAAGGAACTCAAGGATATCATCGCCATTCTGGGTATGGACGAGCTGTCGGACGAAGACAAGCTGGCCGTGGCCCGGGCGCGTAAGATCCAGCGCTTCTTGTCGCAGCCGTTCTTCGTCGCCGAGGTGTTCACGGGTTCGCCGGGTAAATACGTGTCGCTGAAAGACACGATTAGCGGCTTCCAGGGCATTCTGGACGGCGAGTACGACGATATGCCCGAACAGGCCTTCTACATGGTCGGCTCTATCGACGAAGCGGTCGAAAAAGCCAACCAGATGAAGAAGTAATCCCGTTCACTAGGGGGATTCGCTATGGCGAATAGCTTCACTTGCACTATCGTCAGCGCCGAAGCGTCCATCTTCTCGGACAGCGTCGAGCAGGTCATCGCCTCCGGTTTGATGGGCGATCTGGGTATTTTACCCGGCCACACGCCGCTTTTGACCGAGCTTCAGCCGGGTCCGATCCGGGTGATCATGAACGGCGGCGTGGAAGAGAACTTCTTCGTGTCCGGCGGCTTCATGGAAGTCCAGCCCGAGGTGGTGACGATTCTTGCCGACGCCGCGGCGCGGGCGAGCGACCTTGACGAGGCCGCCGCCGAGCAGGCGCGTCAGGACGCGCTCAAGGCCTTCAACGAGAAGTCCGCCGAGCTCGACTACACGCGCGCCTCGGCAGAACTGGCCGAAGCCGTTGCCCAGCTGCGAACGATTCAGCAGCTGCGCAAGAAGGCGGGTAAAGGCTAGAGCTCACGCGTGACGTGAATAAAACGCTCCTTGAACCCCTGGCGGTTTAAGGGGCGTTTTTTTTATCTGCTACTATAAATTCCGGCAATGTAGCGAGCTATCTATCTGCAAAACTCATCTAACATAACGCCTCTTTCAGGGAGATTGCGATGTCGCTATCCGATGAAACCTTGCAGGAATTGAAATCAACGCTGCTGGGCGAGCTTTCCCAGCAAGCGCCGAGCCAGGCGGTGTCCGAGCGTCTGGCGGAAGTACGTTCGGCGGATATCGCCCAGGTGCTCGAAGAGTTCATCGAAGATGACGAAGAGCTCACCGCGGCGATAGCGATTCTCGATATCCTTTCCACCGAGCGCGCGGCCAACGTGCTGGGCTACCTGCCCGGCGAAAGCCAGCTCGAGGTAGTCGCCGAGCTCTCCGATACCCAGGTCCTAAAGCTATTGGAAGAGATGGGCTCGGACGAGCGGGCGGATCTTTTCAACCTGCTGGGGGAGGATCGCCGCGAAGCGCTTTTGCGGCGGATGGCCCACCAGGAGCGTGAAGACCTAAAGCGTCTGGCAAGCTATGTAGAGGGCACTGCCGGCGCCATCATGACCTCTGACTATGTAGCGATAGCCAGTGGCATGACGGTGTCGCAAGCGCTGATGCGGGTACGCCAGACCGCGCCGGACGCCGAAACCGTGTACCAGCTCTACGTGCTGGACAGCGACGGCGAGCTGATCGGCACGATGTCGCTTCGCCAGCTCATGGTGGCGCGCCCCGGGGCGATGGTCGACGACATCATGATCAAGGACGTGATCAGCACCGCCGTCGATAACGGCCAGGAAGAAGTCGCCCGGGTGGTGGCGCGCTACGACCTGCTGGCGCTGCCGGTGATCGACATCGACGGGCGCATGGTGGGGATCGTCACCCACGATGACGCCATGGACGTGGCGGAGTCCGAGGCGACGGAAGATATCCACAAGGGGATGTCGATCGGCCAGCTTGAGGACGGCGTCAGCCGCGTCAAGCTTTGGAGCCTTTACCGCAAGCGCGTGACCTGGCTGGTGCTATTGGTATTTGCCAATCTGTTTTCCGGGGCGGGCATTGCCTACTTCGAGGACGTGATTGCCTCTCAGGTGGCGCTGGTGTTCTTTTTGCCGCTTCTGATCGGTAGTGGCGGTAACGCCGGTGCCCAGGCGGCGACCTTGATGGTGCGCGGGATGGCCACCGGGGATGTCGGCGTCAAGGACTGGGGCAAGATGCTCGGACGCGAGCTCATGGTCGCCGGGGCGTTGGGGCTGACCATGGCGATTGCGGTGACGCCGATCGGTATCATGCGCGGCGGCGAAGCGGTGGCGATGATCGTGGCGCTGAGCATGGTGACCATCGTGCTGTTTGGCAGCTTGATCGGTATGTGCCTGCCCTTCGTGCTGGAGCGTTTCAAGGTCGACCCGGCCACGGCGTCGGCACCTTTGGTGACCACCCTGATCGACGCCACGGGCGTACTGATCTATTTCACCATCGCCACCATCATCCTCTCGGCGGTCTGAACCACCGCCCAATGCCGGCGCTGCCCCTGTATTGCAAAAGGCAGCGCCCGCGCCACCCTGCGCCGATTCACGATTCACGATTCACGATTCACGATTCACGATTCACGATTCACCGAAGCGCGCTGCTCGCCGCCCGGGTGATAAAGAGAATCTCCACGTGGCCCAGCCACTCGATATCACTGGCCATGGCCTTGAGCTGGCTGGCCAGGCACTGGGGCGGCTGATGCACGGCGTCGCTGATGATCAGCGACACCGAGACCTTGTTGTCCAGATAGTGAAGCTGCAATTCGTTCAACGTGCGCCATACCGGGTGGGCGTACCAGCGCTCGTCGAGCGCTGCCTCGACCTCCGGGCGAAGCGGCAGCCCCGGGAGCTTGCTCGGGTCGCCTTCACCGGCGTCGTCCTCGGGGTCGATATGAAAAATGACGTCGGTGAGCAGGGGAAACTCGTGACGCAGTCGGCGGCTCACCTCGTTGCCGATCTCGTGAGCCTCGGACACCGTAATGGTGGGGCCGACCACGATGTGTAGATCGACCATGACCCAGCCCGCGGATTGGCGAGTGCGCAGGTCGTGTACGCTATCAACACCGGCCACGCTACAGGCCACGTCGTGCATCTGCTGCTGAACGTCTTCGGGGAGTGCGGTATCGACCAGCTCCCGGGCGGATTGCCACAGTAGATCCCAGCCGACCTTACCCACCAAAAGCCCCACCACTACGGCGGCTACCGCGTCCACCCAGCCAAGCCCGAACTGGGCACCTAAAAGCGCCACCAGCACCACGGCGGTCGAAAGCGCATCGCTTCGCGAGTGCCAGGCGTTGGCTTCCAACAATTTAGACTGCACACGCTTGGCCACTCGCATGGTGTAGCGGAATATCCACTCTTTACTGGCCAGTGCGGCGACGGTGATGGCGATCGCCACGTACCCCGGAGCGCTTACCCCCTCGCCGCTTAACAGCCGGTCAACGCTTGACCAGGCGATACCGCCGGCGACGAATATCAGGATACTGCCTAGTAACAGCGTGGTCAGCGTTTCGATACGCCCGTGGCCGTAGTGATGGTCGTTATCCGGTTCCTGGCGGCCGTAGTGGATCGCGGTCAGCACGAAACCATCGGTGACCAGGTCCGAAAGCGAATGGATACCGTCGGCGACTAGCGCCGCCGAGCCGACCAAAAAGCCCACCGCTACCTTGACGATGCTCAAAAAGCCGTCCAGCCAGGCGCCAATGTAGGTCACCCGCTTGGCTTGTTCGTGGTCAAGTGTATGATTTTGAACCACTGACGATTCTACGGTCTGAGACATGGGTACCTTGCAGGGCGTGCACGTTCATTAGAGCCCCATTGTAGCGTATAGCGGCGTAATCTATAGCCCCCTGGCGCTTGTTCGTTGAGAGAAACGGACAATGCGCCAAGAGGCAGGTATTGTTTGCTCGCCTGACAGGTAAACATTCTTTAAATAACGACAGACGAATAGGACAATCCATGGATTGGCTTCAGGTGGTAGTGTTAGCGGTCGTGCAGGGGCTGACCGAATTTTTACCCATTTCGAGTTCCGCTCACCTCATTTTAGTGCCCGTATTGACCGACTGGGACGACCAGGGCCTGGCCTTCGATGTCGCGCTTCACCTGGGCAGTTTGAGCGCGGTCATCCTCTACTTTCGCCGTGAGCTTTGGCAGATGGTGGCCAGCAGCCTGACAGCGGTGGGCGGCCGGGGCGTCAACCGCGAGGCAACGCTGGCGCTTTGGGTCGTGGTGGCCACGATACCGGTGTGTCTGGCCGGGTTATTGCTGCAAGACATCGTGGAAGGTTATATGCGCTCCACGCTGGTGATCGCCATCAGCCTGATCGTCTTTGGCCTGGTGCTGGGCTACGCCGATTGGAAAAAGCGCGGCACCCGCTCCGAGTACGATATGCGTTTGAGAGATGCGCTGTTTATCGGCGCCGCCCAGATACTCGCGCTGATCCCCGGTACCTCGCGCTCGGGGATCACCATTACCGCCGCGCTGATGGCGGGCATGAGCCGCGAAAGCGCTTCGCGGTTCTCGTTTCTGCTTTCCATTCCTGTCATTATATTAGCCGGTGGGCTCGAGGCGTTTAAGCTGGCAAGCAAAGGCGCCTCGGTCGACGTGCCGGTCATGCTGGGCGCGACGGTGCTGTCGGGCATCAGTGCTTACCTGTGTATCCACTACTTTTTAGCGGTGATTAAAAAGCTGAGCATGCAGCCGTTCGTCCTCTATCGTGTGCTGTTCGGCGCTTGGCTTTTGTGGTTTTTTTATTTCTAATGCCTGGGCGTTTTAAAGGGACCCAACATGAAAAACTATTCGCCGAGGTTGCACCACGCCGCGTTTTTACTGATGGCGCTGCTGCTTTTGGGCTGCTCCGAGCAAGACCGCCCGCTTGATTCCCCCGTACGCTTCGAAGGCGGCATTTTTGGCACGTTTTATCAGGTGACCATTGCCGATTCGCTCACCCAGGGCGAAGCTCAAACGCTGGAAGAAGGTGTTCTTGCCGAGCTCGAAGACGTCGACCAGGCGATGTCCACCTACCGCGACGACTCGGAACTGATCGCGTTCAACAACGCCCCGCTGGGCGAGTGGCAACCGCTTTCCAACGAATTGATCGAAGTAATGGCGATTAGCCAGTCGGTGGCCCAGGCGAGTAACGGCGCTTTCGATATCACCATCGGCGAGCTGGTCAATCTGTGGAGTTTTGGGCCCGAGGCTCGCCCGGAAGAGGTTCCTTCCGAGCAGGAACTCGAGGATCGCCTGGCGCGCATCGGCTTCGACGCCGTCGAGGTCGACACCCAGCGCATGCAGGCCAGGCGCAATCGCGACGTTTTCATCGACCTTTCCGGCGTTGCCAAGGGCCACGCGACGGATCGCGTGGCGGCGTATCTGGACCAGCAGGGCATCGAGGATTACCTGGTGAACCTGGGCGGCGACTTGATCTCCCGCGGTCATCGCAGTGAGGCCGACCAAGAGCCCTGGCGCATCGGTATCGAAGTACCTCAAAACGGCCAGCCCCGGGCCCAGCACGTCATTCCACTGGAGACGCTGTCGGTGGCGACCTCCGGCGACTACCGCCACTATTTCGAAGCCGACGGCCAGCGTTACGCGCACACCCTCGACCCGCGCACCGGCCGCCCGATTACCCATCGTTTGGCCTCGGTATCGGTGTTTCACCCCTCCAACGCCTGGGCGGATGCCTGGGCTACCGCGCTTTCGGTGGCGGGGGAAGAGGGTGGCATGCAGATGGCCGTCGACAATGACTTGAGCGTGCTGATGCTCGTCAATATCGGCGAAGAGCAGTGGCAGAGCCTGGCAAGCCCCGCTTTCGTCGACTATTTCGGTGAAGCGTTGATGGCCGAGCTGGGTATCGATGCCTGGAACGCCGAGACCTCACCCGCTTCAATCAGGGACTAACATGCAAGAACTCGACATCGTCATCCTCGCCGCCGGTAAAGGTTCGCGGATGCGCTCGCAAACCCCCAAGGTGCTGCATACGCTTGCCGGCAAGGCGTTGGTGCAACACGTGCTCGATACCGCTGCCACGCTCGCGCCTACCCGCACCCACGTAGTGATTGGCCACGGCGGCGAGCAGCTTCGCCAAGCGCTGGCCGGTCAGGCGGTCACGTTTGCCGAACAAACCGAGCAAAAAGGCACCGGCCACGCGGTGATGCAGGCTACGCCCGCCTGTGGCAGCGGCAAGGTACTGATACTTTACGGCGACGTGCCGCTGATTCAGGCCGAGACGCTCACCGCACTGCTCGAGCAGGTGGACGAGACGCACATGGGGCTTTTGACCGTGACGCTGCCTGATCCCAGCGGCTACGGGCGCATCGTGCGTAACGCCGAGGGCGAGGCGGTGGCCATCGTCGAACAAAAGGACGCCCGCCCCGCCGAGCTTGCCATTACCGAGTGCAACACCGGCATCATGGCGATGACCACCGAGCAGCTCGAACGCTGGCTGCCGAAGCTTTCCGACCAGAACGCCCAGGGTGAGTACTACCTGACCGACGTGATTGGCCTGGCAAGCGCGGAGGGCACGACGGTGTGCACCGCCCAGCCGCAAAGCGCCGCCGAGGTCGAAGGGGTCAACAACCGCGCGCAGATGGCGCGGCTCGAACGCACCTACCAGCTCGATTTGGCCGAGGCGCTGATGGCCCAGGGCGTTGCCCTGGCCGACCCGGCAAGGCTCGATGTGCGCGGCACGCTCACCTGCGGCGAAGACGTCTTTATCGACGTGGGCTGTGTGTTCGAAGGCGACGTGCGCCTGGAAAACGGCGTACGCGTCGGGCCCTACAGTGTGATTAAAAACAGCGTCATCGGCGCGGAAAGCGTGATCGAAAGCCACAGCGTCATCGAAGATACCTGGAGTGCGGGGCGCAACCGGGTGGGCCCCTTTGCCAGGCTTCGCCCGGGTACCCGGCTGGCGCTCGACGCCAAGGTCGGCAATTTCGTCGAAACCAAGAACGCCGAGGTGGGCGAGGGTAGCAAGATCAACCACCTAAGCTACGTGGGCGACGCCACCCTGGGGCGGGCGGTGAACGTAGGCGCCGGCACGATTACCTGCAACTACGATGGCGCCAACAAGCACCACACCGTGATCGGCGACGAGGCGTTTATTGGCTCCAACAGCGCCCTGGTTGCCCCGGTCACCGTGGGCGCCGGGGCAACGGTCGGCGCAGGCTCGACGATCACCCAGAACGTCAGCGACCAGGCGCTTGCGCTCACCCGTAGCCCGCAGACACAAAAAGCGCCTTGGTCGCGCCCGACCAAAAAAACCTCTTGAACCCATCGCCCAAAAGCCAAGGAGAGACCCATGTGTGGCATCGTCGCAGCGGTTGCACAGCGTAACGTACAGGAGATCCTGCTGGAGGGACTCAAACGCCTGGAGTACCGCGGCTACGACTCCTCCGGCATGACGGTGCTTAGCGAGGGGGCCCTAAGGCGCCATCGGGCGGTGGGCAAGGTCGGCGCCCTTGCCGAAAAACTCGGGCTTGAAGCGCTTCCCGGCACCTCGGGCATTGCTCACACCCGCTGGGCCACCCACGGCAAGCCCACCGAGGCGAATGCGCACCCGCACCACAGCCAGGATCAGGTGGCCGTGGTGCATAACGGCATCATCGAAAATTTCGAGCCCATCAAGGCGCGCCTCGAAAATGACGGTTACGCGTTCAGCTCACAAACCGACACCGAAGTGATCGCTCACTTACTCAGCGAGAAGCTGGCCAGCGGATCGGATTTGTTCGAAGCGACCCGGTATATCGTCAAAAATCTGGGCGGCGCCTACGCGCTGGGTGTGATGAGCAAAAGCGAGCCCGGTGTGGTGGTCGGCGCCCGCCAGGGCAGCCCGCTGGTGGTGGGGGTAGGCATCGACGAGGCATTTCTCGCCTCGGACCCGATGGCGCTTTTACCGGTGACCGATCGGTTTATTTATCTGGAAGAGGGCGATCTGGTCGTGCTGCGCGACAAGGGCGCGATCACCGTGGTCGACCGCGACGGCCAGACCGTCGAGCGGCCTATCCACACCTTCGAGCACGGCGATGGTTCGGCGAGCAAGGGCGAGTATCGCCACTATATGCTCAAGGAGATTTTCGAGCAGCCCGCGTTGATGGGCGAGGCCCTTGAAGGCCGATTAAGTGATGACGGTGTCCTAATTGAAAGCTTCGGCCCCGATGCCTACGCGCTTTTCGAAAAGGCCCGCCAGATCCACATCATCGCCTGCGGCACCAGCTTTCACGCGGGGCTTGTGGCGCGCTACTGGCTCGAGCGCTACGCCGGTGTACCCGTGCAGGTGGAAGTGGCCTCGGAGTATCGCTACCGCTATCCGGTGGTACCCGAAGGGACGCTGTTCGTGACGCTCTCCCAGTCCGGGGAAACCGCGGATACCCTGGCGGCGCTGCGCTTTGCCAAAACCCTGGGGTATCTGGGTACGCTTGCGATATGTAACGTGCCGGGAAGCTCGCTGGTGCGCGAATCCGACATGGCGCTGATGACCCGGGCCGGCCCGGAGATCGGCGTGGCCTCGACCAAAGCGTTCACCACCCAACTGGTCGCGCTGATGCTTTTGACCCTGAGCGTGGCGAAAGCCAACGGGCGGGGGGATTACGGTGAGATCGTTGAGGTGTTGCGCGAACTGCCCGCGCTTTGCCAAAAGGTGCTGGCGATGGACAGCCAGATCGAGGCGCTCTCCCAGGCGTTTGCCGAAAAGCACCACGCGCTCTTTCTGGGGCGTGGCGCCCACTATCCGGTCGCGCTGGAAGGCGCGCTCAAGCTCAAGGAAATCTCCTACATTCACGCCGAAGCCTACCCCGCCGGCGAGCTCAAACACGGGCCGCTGGCGCTGGTGGACAGCGAAATGCCGGTGATATCAATCGCGCCCAACGATGACCTGCTGGAGAAGCTCAAGTCCAACCTGCAGGAAGTACGCGCCCGGGGCGGGCAGCTTTTCGTGTTTGCTGACGAGAACGTGGGCATCGTCGCCCAGGAAGGCATCGAGGTACTGACGCTACCTCACGTGCACGAAGCGCTGGCGCCGCTGCTCTACACGCTTCCGCTGCAGCTTTTGAGCTACCACGTGGCGGTTCTCAAGGGGACCGACGTCGACCAGCCCCGCAACCTGGCCAAGAGTGTAACCGTCGAGTAGGGCTCATAAACCTTCGTTAATCGACTTTGCAAGGCGCAGTGAATTGGCGCATCTTATGCGCAACCGCTGCGTTGCAACACTTAGTTAGTGTGCTTATCATTTGGCGGTGTCTCTCCATTCCTACTTAAAACGCTCAGGATCCCGCCGCCATGACTTCATCGAACGTCCTTGCAACCCGGTGCTCCAACCGCCGGGGTGCTTGGTTGTTGATCACGCTTCTCCTCCTCGCTTTTCCTTCGCTCTCCTTTGCCGCTGCTGGCCCGCTCGATCTGACCACCACCGTCGCTGGTATCAGCTGTGTGATCATCTTCATTCTCGCCTATGCGCTGGTGATGAGTGAAGAGATCATCCATATGCGCAAGTCCAAACCCGTGCTGGTGGCCGCCGGGCTCATCTGGGCAATCGTTGCCTGGATTTACGTGCAGGCGGGGATGCCCGAGGAGGCCGAAACGGCGTTTCGCGAAACGCTTTTGGAGTACACCGAGCTTTTGCTCTTCTTGCTGGTGGCGATGACCTACATCAACGCCATGGAGGAGCGGCGCATTTTCGATGCGCTGCGCGCCTGGCTTGTGCGCAAGGGCTTTAGCTACCGCAGTCTTTTCTGGATCACCGGCTTTCTCGCCTTCTTCATCTCGTCCATCGCCAACAACATGACCACCGCCATGCTCATGTGCGCGGTGGTGCTCAAGGTCGCCGAAGGCGATAACAAGTTCATCGGGCTTTGCTGTGTGAACGTGGTGGTGGCCTCCAACGCCGGCGGCGCCTTCAGCCCCTTCGGCGATATCACCACATTGATGGTTTGGCAGGGCGGACAAATTCCTTTCGAGGGTTTCTTCGTACTGCTGATACCGGCGATCATCAACTTCGTCGTGCCCGCCACTATCATGAATTTCTTCATTATCAACCGCCAGCCCGCCGCCTTGACCGAGAACGTCTGGCTCAAGCGCGGCTCGCGGCGCATCATCGCGCTGTTTTTGGTCACCGTTGCGATCTCGGTGCTTTGTCACTCGGTGCTCAACCTGCCGCCGGCCATGGGCATGATGTTTGGCCTGGGGCTTTTGCAGTTTTTTGGCTACTACCTGCGCCAGAGCCTGCCCCGCTCGCTGGAGCGCAAGCGCGAGCGCTACTCCCGCCGCGGCGATTGGAAAAAGCTCGAGCAGTTGGGTAGCGTCGTACCGTTCGATATTTTCAGCCGGATCGCCCGCTCGGAGTGGGACACATTGCTGTTCTTCTACGGGGTCGTGCTGTGTGTCGGCGGTTTGGGCTTCATGGGGTATTTGAGCCTGCTCTCCGAGACCCTCTACGGTAGCTGGAACCCGATCTGGGCCAACGTGGTGCTGGGGCTCATTTCGGCGGTGGTCGATAACATTCCGGTGATGTTCGCGGTGCTTTCGATGGCGCCGGACATGACCGAGGGCAACTGGCTGTTGATCACCCTGACCGCCGGCGTGGGCGGAAGCCTGCTCTCCATGGGCTCGGCGGCGGGCGTGGCCTTGATGGGCCAGGCGCGCGGCATTTACACTTTCGCGGTACACCTGCGCTGGGTGCCGGCCATTTTGCTGGGCTACGCGGCCAGCATCGGCGCGCATCTTTGGATCAACGCGTCGCTGTTTTAAGCCAGGGGCACCGCAGGGTGCCCTTGCCTCACCAGTTGGTATGAAAGTGTTGGCCAGCCAAACAAAAACCGCCCTCTAAAAGAGGGCGGTTTTTTCGTGATGGGGTGCGGCGCGTTTTATAAATCGTGGCCGGTGATGACCTGGCAAATGTCGGCGAAGCTGCTGGCCATGGGCACCACGGTATTGTCGATCTTGCCATTGCCCTGACCGATGGCGTTTTGAATATCGGTCACTGAAATCAGGCCGCGAACGCTCAAGGCGTGCTCGGCGTTGTGTTCGGTGATCAAAAGATGCTGCTCGGTGAAGCTCTCCATCGAGAGGATCAAATCCTGGATGCTCATGGACGTGAGGTGCTCCATGGGCATGGCGCTGAGTTTTTCCCAAGGCGTCATGATCATTTCGGCGGTGATCTCTTCGCGGTCGAGCTGGCGCTGCTGCATGGCCAGGTTCACCCGGCGGGTGCCGATGACTTCCTTGGCGGTCAAAACACCCACGCAGTGCTCGTTGCGATCGATCACGAACAGCAGTCTTACGCCGCTGTGGCGCATTTTCAGGTGCGCTTCGTTGATCGGGGTGTCCGCGGCGATGGACTGCGGCGCTACCTGGGTGAAATCGGTCAGCAGCGAAAGCGCCGGGCTTTGCTGGGTAAGCTCCTTGGCCGCGGGGGTGGTCAAAAGCGGTGTTTGGCCAAACTGAACGAGCGGCTTGGGCTTGCGAACCATTAAATTCATGGCAGTACCTCCGTGATCTGTCAGGGTGCGCAGGCGGTTACGCCTGCTTTATGCATTCAGATTTACACGGAATCCTTACCACAACCTTAAGGGTGTCCAATTATTGTTTAATCAACATGATAACCAACGGCTATGGTGGTTCGGCGTTGCCGCCTTTGGCCAGCACGGCGCGCACGCGAAGCCCGCCCTGGGGGGCATCTTCCAGGCTTAATTGCCCGGCGTGGCGTTTGACCAAACGCTCGACGATCGAAAGCCCCAGGCCCGCACCGGCACCCGGGCCTGCGCGCTGAAAGCGCTCCATCGCGCGCAGCCGCTCGCTTTCCACGATCCCCGGGCCCTGGTCGTCGACGGTGATCGTGACCGTATCGACGGTGGCGCTGAGGGTTACGGTAATGGTGCTCTGCTGTGGGGCGTGTTGAAGCGCGTTACCCACCAGGTTTTGGATCAGCGTCTCGATCGCGCCGGGCTCCTCGTTCATTTGCCACGGGGCCTGGTCGTCGGCGTCGAGCAGCAGCTGCTGGCCGCCTTTCGCCGCCAGCGGGGAGAGCTTTGCCAGGGTTTCGCGTGCTTCGATAGCCACGTCGACCTGCCTCGAGGCCGGGTGTGCGTCGGTGTCCGGGTCTAGCCGCGCCAATGTGAGCAGTTGGCTGACCAGGCGGGTAGAGCGGGCCACGCCGTCGCGCAGCCGCGTCAGCGACGCTTCGCGGTCGTGGGCGTTATCGGCGGCCAGGGCGTTCTGGGCGTGAAGGTCGAGCACGGCAAGCGGGGTGCGAAGCTCGTGAGCGGCGTCGGCGATAAAGCGCTTCTCGCGCACGCGCAGGCGGCTGACCCGTTCGAGCAGCCGGTTGAGGGCGCCGGCGATGGTATCGAGTTCAAACGGCAGCGGCTCGCGCGGCAGCGGCTTCAAATTATTGGGGTCACGGTTTCTGATCTGCTCGGCCATGCGCGAAAGCGGCGCCAACCCCCAGCCGATCGACCACCATAAAAGCACCGTTAATAGCGGCAGGCCCAAAAGGTCCGGCAACAAGGTGCGCAGCGCCACAGTGGTAATCAGCTCGTCGCGCATGTCTTCGCGCTCGCCGACCACTACCTGGCGGGCGGTGTTGGGCACGTCCAGCACGTAAATTCGCCACTCGGCATCGCCAAGCTCTAGCGACGAATAGCCGGAGGGCTGCTGATTCAGCGAAGCCTGTGGGGCGTTGGCCGAGCGCAGCAGCAGTGCGTCCGCCTCCCACAGTTGAAAGACGAGCTGGCTTTCGTAGCGGTGGCCCGCCGTGTGCTTGGGGGCCTCGTTGGCCGTGCGCAGCGCGTCTTCCAGGCTGCCCAATAGCACCGCCCGGTCGGCCTCGGGCAGCGGCGCGCGCAGCAGGCCTTCCAACAGGCGCGCGTTTTGCGACAGGCTGGCGTCGTAAAGCTCTTCGATCTCCTGGGCGGCGTAGCGGTAGCTGATGAACCCGATGACCAGCATGCTGAGCCCGAACACCAGTAGCGTAAGCCCCAGCGTGCGCTGGCGAAGCGACTTCATGAGGCCGACCCCGAGGCCGCTTTATCCATTACGTAGCCAATGCCGCGCACCGTGCGTACCGCATCGCTGAACAGTTTGCGGCGCAGGTGATGCACGTGTACTTCGATGGCGTTGCTCTCGACGTCCTCCTCCCAGCCGTAAAGCAGTTGAGCGAGCGTATCCCGGGTAAATACGCGGCCGGGGTGGCTCATGAACTCCTGTAACAGGGTCAGCTCGCGACGCGAGAGCGCAATCTCCTGGCCCTGGTAGGTCACGCAGAGCGTGTCCGGGTCGAGTACGATGCCCCGGCAGGTCAGCTGCGAGCTCACCTGGCCCTGACTTCGCCGCAGCAGCGCGCGCAGCCGCGCTTTTAGCTCTTCGACTTCAAAGGGTTTGGTGAGGTAGTCGTCGGCGCCAGCGTCGAGCCCGGCAATGCGGCTGTCCACGTCGTCGCGGGCGGTCAGCACCAGCACCGGTACCTGGACGCCCTGGCGGCGGGCACCTTCCAGCACCGCCATGCCGTCCAGCCGGGGGAGCCCCAAATCCAGAATGACGGCGTCGAAAACTTCGTTTTTCAAGGCGTTCAACGCCGCGGTACCTTCGCTAAGATGGTCCACGGTATAGTGCTCGGGCTTCAGGGCCAGGCGAATGCCGGAGGCCAGGCTGGGATCGTCTTCGACCAGCAGTATACGCATAGGGGCGGATGACTCCTTTCATTCACAGCGGGCTCGTTCAGGGGCTATCGCAACGCGCCGGAAAATCTAACATGCCATGTCACGAGGCTTTCGACCACTCCTACCTTGGCCCTTGTCCTGCCCATCGACGGTTGGAGGCGCTAAGCCACCTGGCCGCGTTTTACGACCCGGCACAGCAGGCGGCTCTGAAAACCTCTTTGGAGCGCGCCCAGGCAGGGCTGCCGCTCAACTGGGACGGCTTTTGGATCATCACGCGCGCAGAGCGCATCGAGGCCACCCTTTGGGTAGAGCCGCTGGCCGACGCCACCGCCCAGGTTTGGCTACCCGCCCGGCAAAATAGCGCCGCCGAGGCGTTACTCGCCGGTGTCCATCAGTGGGTAAGCCGCCAGGGCTTCGATCTTTGCCACGTCATGCTAAGCAGTGGGCAGAGCGACTGGGCGGCGATGCTGGCGGCGAGCGGGATGGAGCGCATCGCCAGGGTGGCGCATTTGCGGGCGCCCTGCGCGGCGACGTACACCGCATCGTCGCCTCTTCTCATGGCGCCCTTTGGCGGGCTGAGCCGGGCGCGTCAGCTCGCGCTGTTGCGCGCCATCAGCGAAGCGTCGCTGGACTGCCCGGCGCTGCTCGAGGCACTGTCCATGGAGACCCTGTTAGCCGGATTTTACGCCCAGGCACCGGCGGCGCCGCGCCATTGGTACCAAGTCATCTATAAGGGCGAGACCGTCGGCGTTTTGCTGCTGGCCCCGCAAACGTCGTCAAGCTGGGCGCTGCAACTGATGGGGATCGTTCCGGCCTGGCGCGGCAAGGGGCTGGGCCAGGCGCTTGTCGAGCAGGCGCAGGCGCTGGCCTACAAAGGCGGCGCCCACACGCTCACGCTAACGGTCGATGCGCACAATACGCCCGCCTGGCAGGCCTACACACGGGCCGGTTTCAGCGGCGATAGCACCCAGCAGCTCTACGCATGGCGCCGGGAAGAGCCCGAGGGTCGAACCAGCTGAGGCAAGGGGGCTGAAGAGCGGGTCTGACAAGGTCGTCATGGTGCGAGTTTTTACTCTATACTGAGCGCGTTCCATTAAGGAATACCTGTCTACTCATGGAGGAATCGCAATGAAAATTATCCTGGGCATCATCGTATTCATTTTTCTTGTCGGGCTTTTGACGCTGACCGGTGTCTTTAACCTCATTTTCTGATCCCGCGGCCCCAGGCAGACGCCGCTCTGCCGATGCTTTACGATTGGATCGCTACACGCGCTGGTATCACGCCTTCTACGCACCAAGAGGCGCGATGCCAGCGTTTGACGTTAACGGCCGCGTTTTATAGGGGGTCCGGAGTGAATTTCAAGCGCGTGGCAGGGGCTTTATTAAGCGTTGTCTCAAGTTTTGTGTGGGCTGATAACGACGCGTTGAGAGCGCAAGGCGAGGCGGTCTACGACCGGCTTTGTATGGCGTGCCACCAAACCGGGGTGGCCAGTGCGCCGATTCGCGGTGATAGCGAGGCCTGGGAGGCCCGCCTGCCCCAGGGCTTCGAGGTACTGCTGCGCCACGCAATCGACGGGGTCGGCGCGATGCCGCCGCGCGGAGGCAACCCCAATCTTTCCGACGACGAAATGCGCGCAGCGACCTTCTATCTGGTCGAGCCCGTGATGGAGGAGCCGGCGCCGCAGCAACGAGGCGAAGCGCCAACCGAGCCCTCAGCCCCCGACCCCGCTGACGACGAAGAGGGCGCTTCCCACCGCCAACTCGATGGTGAAGCGCTTTACGCCCGCGCCCGGTGCGCCTCCTGCCACGCCACCGGCATTGCCGGTGCCCCGGCGCTTGGCGATTCCAACGCCTGGGGCGAGCGCCTGGATAAAGACCCCGACGTGCTCTATCAAAGCGTGATTGCCGGTAAAGGGGTGATGCCGCCCCGCGGCGCGAGTACCGCTTCCGACGACGAGCTCAAGGCAATGGTCGACTTCATGGTCGAGCGCTCTCGCTAGCTCACTTCGTTTATCCACAGCCGCATCGAACGAAGGCGCTGTGGATAACCCGGGCCGCTAGTCGAGCAGCGAGCGCAGCCCGGCGATGGCATCCTTGCCACGCGCCTGCTTTTTAACCGGGTCCTCTTTATCGGCACGGCCTTCCCAGTCGAGATCCTCCGCGGGCAGCTCGTCCAAAAAGCGGCTGGGCTGGCAGTCCATCAGCTCACCATAAGCCTTGCGCTGGCGAGCGAGCGTCATCGTCAGCGTGCGCCGCGCGCGGGTGATGCCCACGTAAGCCAAACGGCGCTCCTCTTCCACCGTGCCGACCTCGATGGCGTTGCGGTGAGGCAGCAAGTCCTCTTCCAACCCCATCAGGTAGACATGAGGGAACTCGAGGCCTTTGGAGGCGTGCATGGTCAAAAGCTGCACGCGATCCGAGTCGTCCTCCTCGGCCTGCTGCTCGAGAATATCGCGCAGCACCAGCCGCGAAATGGCGGCTTCGACGCCGTCGGTCTCTGTGGCGGTGGAGTCGTCGTCCTCTTCCGGGTCGCGATTGAGCGATTTTTCGAGCTGGTCGATCAGAATCCACACGTTAGCCATGCGCCGCTCGGCGATGGTCGGGGCGCTGGCGTTTTGATAAAGCCAGGCTTCGTAGTCCATGTCGCGCAACATATCGCGAATGGCAGCGATGGCATCGCCCTGGTCCATGCGTTTGCGCACGCCTTCTATAAAGTGGGTAAAGCGCGCGAGCCGCTCCACCGCTTTGGTCGGCAGCACCTGCTCGAGGCCCAGCTCTCGGCAGGCGTTAAAAAGCGAGATATTGCGCCCGGTGGTCTGGTCGTTGGCGTAGTTGGCGAGCTTTTCAAGCGTGCCCGGGCCGATCTCCCGGCGCGGCACGTTGACGATGCGCAAAAAGGCGTTGTCGTCAGATGGGTTGATCAAAAGGCGCAGGTACGCCATGGCGTCCTTGATCTCGTTACGCGAGAAAAACGACGTGCCGCCGGAGAGCTTGTAGGGAATCTGGTAGTGCTGAAGCTTCAACTCCAAAAGCCTGGCCTGGAAGTTGCCCCGGTAGAGCACCGCGAAGTCGCGCCACTCGGCACGCTCCTTGATGCGCCGGGTGAGCATTTCGCTGGCCACGCGCTCGGCTTCGGCCTCTTCGTGGCGATTGACCACCACGCGGATCGGCGCGCCGTCGCCCATGTCCGACCAAAGGGTCTTATCGTAAACGTGGGGGTTGTTGGCAATCAGCGTGTTCGCCGCGCGCAGAATGGTCCCGGTGGAGCGGTAATTTTGCTCGAGCTTGATGACGTTCAAGCGGGGAAAGTCCTCGCCCAGGGTGACCAGGTTTTCCGGCCGCGCCCCGCGCCAGGCGTAAATCGACTGGTCGTCGTCGCCGACCACCGTGAAGGTGGCACGCTCGGCCATCAACAGCTTCACCAGCAGGTACTGAGACACGTTGGTGTCCTGGTACTCGTCCACCAGCATGTAGTGGATCTTGCGCCGCCAGCGGGCCAGCGCTTCGGCATCGTTTTGTAACAGCACCACCGGCAGCAGAATCAGATCGTCGAAATCCACCGCGTTGTAGGCTTTCAGGTGGCGGTTGTAGGCTTCGTAGACGCGCGCGGCGAACTGCTCGTCTTCGTCTTCGGCGTGGGAGAGCGCCTGACCGGGCAGTACCAGGTCGTTCTTCCAGGTGGAAATCTTGCCCTGCACCGAGTTGATCTGCTCGGCGTCGACCTGGGCGTCCTTGTTCATCAAATCGCGCAAAAGCGCCTTGGCGTCTTCCGGGTCGAAAAGCGAAAAGCCGGGTTTGTAGCCCAGGGTCTTGAGCTCGCCGCGAATGATGTTGAGCCCCAGGGTGTGAAAGGTCGACACGGTCAGGCCGTGGCCTTCCTTGCCCTTGAGCATCTGGCCCACGCGCTCTTTCATCTCCCGGGCGGCCTTGTTGGTGAAGGTGACCGCCGCGATCCGCCGAGCGCTCATCCCGCACTCCTGCACCAGATAAGCGATCTTGGTGGTGATCACGCTGGTTTTGCCCGACCCCGCCCCGGCAAGGACCAGGCAGGGGCCATCGATATATCGAACAGCCTCTTGCTGGCGCGGATTAAGGCCTTTGATGCGTCTTAAAATAGAGGACATGGACACTACCTGGCAGGAAAGCGGGACGCTTTGGCCGTATCATACAGGGCGGCAGGTCGAAGGCGAAACCGGTGAATAAATACGTCGAATGGAGTCAAAAAAATCTTTTCTAACATTAGACCAAAGTTCTATAAGAGTTTGTATAATACCGCGCCACCGTTGGGCGAAATCGTCACCCGGCGGGGGCGTGCCACCGGAGCGGCATTGCGCAGGCCAAAGGGTACTCGTCATGTTTGAAGTAGCGCTGTTCGAACCGCGCATGGCACCCAATACGGGCAACATCATGCGCCTGGTCGCCAATAACGGCTGCCGGCTTCATCTGATCGAGCCATTGGGCTTTGATCTTGAAGAGAAAAAGCTGCGCCGCGCCGGGCTCGACTATCGGGATCTGGCCAACGTGACGCGCCACGCCGACTTTGCGGCGTTTGCAAAGGCCATGGCCGGGCGCACCATGTGGGCCATTACGACCAAGGGGGGAAGGGCGCACAGCGAGGCGGCGTTTGCCCCCGGGGACGTGCTGCTGTTCGGCTCGGAAACCGGTGGTTTATCGGCCGAGGTGCACGCAGCACTGGCAGAGGAGCAGAAGCTGCGCATCCCCATGCAGCCCAATAACCGCAGCCTGAATTTGTCCAACGCCGTGGCGGTGGTGAGTTTCGAGGCCTGGCGGCAGCAGGGCTACAAAGGCGCGCTATAGCGCCTGGGAAGCCACCACGCCGTAGCGGTCGCGGTAGGCACGCACCGCCTCGGCGTAGGCGAGCATCTCGCCGCCTTCGTGCTCTTCGAGATATTCAAGTACTTGCTCGAGAGTGACGATACTTACCACGGGCATGGCGTACTGGTCGCTCACTTCCTGCAGGGCGCTTTTCTCGCCCTGGCCGCGCTCCTGGCGGTCCAGCGCTATGATCACCCCGGCGGCGTGGGCGTTTTCGGCCTCGATCAGCGCCATGACCTCGCGAATGGCGGTGCCCGCCGTGATCACGTCGTCGATGATCAAAATATTGCCGGCAAGCGGCGCGCCGACGATGTTGCCGCCTTCGCCGTGGGCCTTGGCTTCCTTGCGATTGAACGCGTAAGGCATGTCCTGGTCATGGTGGTCGGCCAAAGCGGCGGCGGTGACGGCGGCCAGTGGAATGCCCTTGTAGGCCGGGCCGAAAAGCACGTCGGCCTCGAGGTCGCTGTCCATGATGGCCTGGGCGTAGAAGCGGCCCAGCTTGGCCAAGGCGCGGCCGGTTTGGAACAAACCTGCGTTGAAGAAATAGGGGCTGACGCGCCCGGACTTAAGCGTGAACTCGCCGAATTTAAGCACGCCCTGCTCAATAGCGAAGGCAATGAAGTCGCGCTGATAGGGTTTTAAAGTCGCAGTCACGGCGATGGTCTCTTAAGCAAAAATGTGAGTGAACGTAACCGTTAATGATCAGGTAAATAGTCTGATTAAGCTTGCCTATTTACCCAAACGTCTAAACGTCGGGTATCATACAGCAGCGACGCAAAAGGGACGATTTATGAAAATTGCCAGCATTAATGTCAATGGTATACGTGATGCCGTCGACCGTGGCTTCCTGGACTGGCTGGCTCAGCAGGATGTCGACGTGGTCTGCGTGCAGAACCTCAAAGCCAAGAGCTTTGAGCTGGGCGACCATATCCTCTATCCGGAAGGTTTCGAAGGCTACTTTTTGGACGCCGAAGAAGATGGCTTCGCCGGGGTCGGTTTATATTGCCGCAAGATTCCCAAAGCCATCATGTACGGGCTGGGCTTTCCCCAGTGCGACCACGAAGGGCGCTTTTTGCAGGCGGACTACGACCGTTTCAGCATCGCTACCTTCCTGATGCCCGACGGCTCCGATCAAAAAGCCAAACAGGCCTTCATGGAGCAGTACCAGGAGTACCTGACGAAGATGTCGCGCAAACGCCGCGAATACATCATCTGCGGTACCTGGCACGTCGCCCATAAAACCGTGGATCTGGCCAACTGGTCCGACAACCAGCTCACGTCGGGCTTTCGCCCGGAAGAGCGCGCTTGGATGGACCAGGTGCTCGGCCCGACCGGCTTCATCGACACCTTCCGCGAGATCAATCGCGACGCCGGTGAGTATACCTGGTGGCCGAAACTCGACCAGCAGGTTCCTCGCGACCGCCAGGAAGGTTGGCGCATCGACTACCAGCTGGTCGGCCCGAACTTTCGCCGCCACGTGGTCGACGCCTGGATCGACTATGACGCGACCTTCTCCGAGTACGCCCCGCTGATCGTCGAGTACGACCTGGCCCTTTAAGGCCGAGCGGCTTCCCGCGTCGCGCCGGTAGTCACTTTCAAGTAGCCGTCAAAAAGGCCAGCTTAGCGCTGGCCTTTTGCGTCTCGATAGCGGCGTAATGGTTTAGCCGCGAATGCCCAGCGCCTCGCGTTGATGTTCGCGCAGCTCCTCTCCGGCCTTCTCGGCCAAATCCAGCATGGCGTTGAGTTCGGCGCGGCTGAACGATTCGGCCTCGGCGGTGCCCTGCACCTCGATCAGCTCGTTGGTGTCGGTCATCACCACGTTCAGGTCGGTGTCCGCCTTGCTGTCTTCCGGGTAGTCGAGATCGAGCACCGGCACGCCTTTGTAGATACCTACCGAGATGGCGCTGACCAACTGCTTGAAGGGGTCGCCCTTGATCTTTTTCTCGCGCTGTAGGTAGCGAATCGCGTCCAGCAGCGCCACGCAGCCGCCGGTGATCGCCGCGGTGCGCGTACCGCCATCGGCCTGGATCACGTCGCAATCCACGGTGATCGTGAACTCGCCAAGCTTCTTCAGATTCACCGCCGCGCGCAGGCTGCGTCCGATCAGGCGCTGGATTTCCAGCGTCCGGCCGCCCTGTTTGCCCCGGCTGGCTTCGCGGCCGCTGCGCGAGTGGGTCGCCCGGGGCAGCATGCCGTACTCGGCGGTCACCCAGCCCTGGTGCTTGCCACGCAGCCAGCGCGGCACGCCCGCCTCGACGCTTGCGTTACACAGCACTTTGGTATCGCCAAACTCGACCAGCACCGAGCCTTCGGCGTGGCGGGTGTAGTCGCGGGTCAGGCGGATATCGCGCAGCTGGTCGGCCTCGCGGCCACTGGGGCGAACAACATCGGGACGCATAGCACCTCTCAATCGCGCTCAAAAGCGCATCACTCGGAAAAGCCGTCTATTGTACACGTCCTGACGGTTAAACCCGCCCCTATCGGGTAGACTGAAGAAAATGCGCTTTCAAAGGATCTGATCAATGGGTAACACTCGCTGCGTACACAGTATGACCGCTTTTGCCCGGACCGAGCAGGCAAGCGCTTTCGGCACGCTGCAGATCGAAATTCGCTCCGTGAACCAGCGCTACCTGGACCCGCATTTTCGCTTGCCGGAGGCGCTACGCGAGCTCGAGCCCACGCTTCGCGAAACGCTCAGGCAGCGCCTGGCGCGGGGCAAGATAGAGTGCAACCTGCGCTTTGAAAGCGCCGACGACGTTCAAGCGCCCACGGTCAACCAGGCGCGGCTAAAAGAGATCGCCGACGTGCTCGCGACCATTCAGGCCCAGGTACCGGGCGCCGCAGCGCCGACGACGCTGGCGCTTTTGAACCACCCCGGCGTAATGGAGACCCAGCACCTCGACCAGGAGGCCATCAAGACCGCCGCCCACGCCCTTTTTGAGCAGGCCCTGGACGAGCTGATCGACGCCCGCGCCCGCGAAGGCGAAAAGCTCAGCGCGATGATCGAAAGCCGCCTCGATGCGGTCAGCGAGCAGGTGCGCCTGGTGCGCGGTTTTCTCCCGCAGATTCTAGAGCGCCAGCGCGCATTGCTGCTCGAACGCCTGGAAATCGCCCGCACCGAGCTCGACCCCCAGCGCCTGGAGGCGGAGCTTGTCATGGTCGCCCAAAAGGCCGACGTGGACGAAGAGCTCGACCGCCTGGAAGCCCACGTGGATGAGGTACGCCGCCAGCTGGTTGAGCCCGGCCCCCAGGGCCGCCGGCTGGATTTTCTGATGCAGGAGCTCAACCGCGAAGCCAATACGCTCTCGTCGAAATCCGTGGTCGCCGACACCACCCGCTGCGCGGTGGAGCTGAAGGTATTGATCGAGCAGATGCGGGAGCAGATTCAGAATATTGAGTGATCAAGGCTTTTGACCCAAAGCGTCGGGTTTTCGCAATGGCCGCCCCGTGCACTACGCTGTCTCTATACCGTTTAGCAGACACGAGCCTTGCCCATGCCCATGACCCTCTACGCCCATCGCCTCTCCCAGCCTTCGCGGGCTGTTGAAATTCTTGCCCGGGAGCTGGGCCTCGAGTACGACTTCCACGAGATCGACTTCGCGGGTGGTGAAACCCATGCGCCGTGGTTTGCCGAGATCAACCCCTTCGAAACCGTCCCCGCCCTGCAGGCGACCTCATCGGCAGGTGACACGTTTTCCCTCGGCGAAAGCCAGGCGATCATGAAGTACCTTTGTCGCACGGCAAGCGATCGACAGTGCGCCAAGCGCTGGTATCCGGGGGATGAAGATGCGCTTGCCTCCGCTCGGATCGACCAGTGGCTTGCCTGGATGCACGCCGGCGTGCGTCGCTTCGATATGTTCCACTCCATCATGAACCTGCACCTGACGCTGCCCATGCTCAAACGCGAGATTCAGGCCACCCAGCTGAAACCGCTACAGGATGGCCTGGCGTCGGGCCTTGGCGTGCTGGAGGCGCAGCTTGCGCGACACGCGAAGGCCGGCCACTCGGCCACGCTGCTGGGCGGCGAGCACCCCACCCTGGCCGACCTGGCCATTAGCTGCGAGCTCTATCAGATCAAGGCGACGGGCTACTCGTTCGGCGGTTATCCCAGCGTCGACACTTGGCTTACCGGCATGGCCAAGCGCGCGCACTTCAAGGCCGTTTGCGACGTGGTGGACGCCCAGGGGCGCGAGATCCGCGAGCAAAGCGGAGCGTATCTGGCGCTGGAAGCGTTCGGGTAGTTTTTGCTGACCATGCGGGCGCTCAAAGCCGCCCGGTCCGTTAGCCGGGCGCGCCGGTTTGAATCGTCGTCTCGACTGAGAGGCCGACCCGCAGTTTGTCTAGCCCCGGCTGGTCCGGGTCCAGGGCGATGCGCACCGGCAGGCGCTGGACGATCTTGGTGAAGTTGCCCGAGGTTTCGTTGGATGAGACCGGCGAGAAGGTCGCCCCGGTGGCCGGCGCCAGGCTCTGAACGTGGCCGTGCAGGGTAAGCTCGGGGAAAGCGTCCACGTCGATATCCACCGGCTGGCCGGGGGCGATCCGGGTAATATCGACCTCGCGGTAGTGAGCGGTGATATAGATCGCCTCGACCGGCACGATGGCGAGCTGCGCGCTGCCGGTATCCACCCAGGCCCCTTCGCGGGCCGACTGTTCGGCGGTCACCCCATCCACGGGCGCTTTTATATGGGTACGCGACAGCGCCAGCCGGGCTTTCTCCTGCTGTGCCAGGGCCTGGTCCAGCGCGGCGGCGGCGCTGTCACGCTGCGCCTGGAGCACCTCGGCCTGCTGGCGCACGCTCTCCAGATCGGCCTGGTCGGCCTGGCGCTTGGCTTGAAGCGCCCGGGCGTTGGCATCGGCCTGCTGGGCGTTCTGGTCCGAGACGTTGCCGTTATGGCGCAGGTGGCGAAAGCGCTCCGCCGTGGCGTGGGCGTAGTCGGCGTTGGCCCCATCCTGGGCGAGCTGCGCTTGGGCCTGACGAACCCGGGCGGGTTGCTGGGCCCGCTGCGCCTCGATCCGCGCAAGCTCCGCCCGGGCCGCGGCTACCTGGCCCTGGGCTTCCTCCAGCGCTGCCTGGTAGTCGCGCGGGTCGATCTCCATCAACGCATCGCCGCGGCTGACCCGCTCGTGATCCTCGACGTGAACGGCCACCAGATCGCCGCTCACCTGCGGGGCGATCACCACGTAGTCGGCGTCCAGGCGCGCATCGTTGGTCCAGACGGTGTCGCTGTGCCACTGTTGATACGCAAGCCAACCGGCGGCGCTGGCCGCGAGCAGCAGGATGGTCGCGCTCAGTATCAGGGGTGTTCGCGCTCGTGGGCGGGCGTCATCGGTTGGGGTACTCATGGCATTCTCAGGCTAGGGATTTTAGGGTTAGAGCGGCTTGGGCCGGTTGAAACGCGGCGCAAAGGTGCGCTTGGGCAGTAGACACAGTGGCAGTAGCAGCAGGGCGGCCAGCGCCATGACGCGCCAGATATCGGCGTAGGCGAGCACCTGGGCCTGCATCTCGAGCTGCTCGTACAGTGCGTGAAAGTGCTCGCCGCCTTTGGCGTTAGCCGACCAGGCCAGCGCTTCGCCCTCGTGGCCCCCCAGCGGCAGCGCGTTGGCCAGGCTGAAGCGCTGCCCGCCCAGGCGGTCCAGCAGGGTCTGCAGGTGGTGAGCATGGGTGGTGACTAGCGCATGGCCGATGAGGCCGCTGGCCACCGGCCCGGCCAGCGCCCGCGAGGTGTTGATCGTGGCCGAGGCGAACGGCCCCTCCCAGGGGTCGATCACCGCCGTGGAGGTCGTCAAAAGGCTCACCACTACGATCGACTGGCCCATGGAGAAAATCACCTGCGAGAGGTAGAACTGCTCCCGGGTCCAGGCCAGGGTCGCGCCACTGTTCATCCAACTGGCCAGCGCCATCAGCACCAGCCCCAGCGCCACCATCCAGCGGCTATCCACGCGCTCGAAGTTTAATACGAACGCGGTCAGCGGCAGCATCACCAGCGACGGCAGCGCCAGCGCCAGCATGACGGGCAGGATCTGCAGCGGGCGGTAGCCGTGTATCTCGGCCAGAAACTCCTCCGGCAGCGAAGCAGCCGAAGCCCCCAGGGCGATCACGCCGATCAGCATGGCGATGCCGAAGCCGAAGTTGACCCGTTTGACCAGCCCCGGCTGAATCAGCGGTACCGGCGCGACGCAGCAGCGCAGGATGAACAGCGGCAACAGCGTCGTGCAGGCCAGCGCCAGCCAGCCCGCCTGGGGTGAGTTGAACCAGTCCCACCGCTCGCCCTGGGTGAACAGCACCACCAGGCTTGCGCAGGCGCTCCAGCCCAGCAGCCAGCCCAGCCAGTCGAACTGACGCCAGCGGTTGGGCGGGCGCGGGTCCTGGGGCAATCCGTAAAGCAGCAGCGCCGCCGCCAGCACGCAAAGCGGCACCACCGCCCAGAACACGAAGTGGGTACCCAGGTCATGGTGGGCCCACGCCACGATAGGGTTGGCAATGTTAGGGGCGAAGGTGGCCGTCAGGCCGTAGGCGGCCAGCCCGAAGAGCTTGGTCGATGGCGTCAAAAAGCGCAGCGCCACCGCCATCAACAGCGGAATCAGAAAGCCGTTGGTGAGTCCCTGCAACCAGCGCAAGCCCAGCAGCACCGCCCGCGATTCGATGAACGTACAGCAAAGCCCGACCGCCCCGAGGGCGAGTACCGCCGCCACCGCGAAGCGGCGCATCGAATAGGTCACCGCCAGCCAGGGCGCAACCAACATGCCCATGGCGACGCCGGTGGCGTACAGCGTGGTGAACCAACTGCCTTGGTCGACACTGAAACCGTAGGCGCCGCGAATGTCCGCCAGGGCCAGCGACGTCGCTTCTTCGTTGATGTCGGCACCGATACAGGCCAGCAGCATACCGACCAGGCCAAGAACCAGGCGTAGGGACATGAAACACTCATTGCGATGAAAAACGGGCGGCCAAGCCAGCCCAAGGGCGGGCAAACCTATAGCTATAAGTTGACTTTGTCAACTTGTGCCACCATCCATCGCACTAAGTGATTGTTTTAAGGTGTCTCGGGGAGATCGTTACCGATATGTTCCAGCATGCGGTCGAGCAGGGTCTCGAACTGCCGGGCTTCGTCCGGTGTCAGCCCCGCGGTCAACGTGGCGGATAGCGCGCGGCGCACGTCTTCCAGGCGCTCGAACAGCGCCCGGCCCTCAGCGGTCAAGGAAACCTCGGTGAGCCGCTTGGCCGTCGAATTGCCGCAGCGAATGATCAGTTCCTGGCGCTCCAGCTCACGAAACGCCCGCGCCACCTGGCCCTTGTCCCACCCCCGGCAATGCAGCAGCGCTTGCTGGGGCTGGCCGGGAAAGCGTCCCACCACCGACAGCACGCGCATTTGAAAGGTCGACAGCGCGATACCGTCGCGCTTGGCAAGCTCCGCCAGCCGCGCCCGGCTTAAAAAACTCACTTCGGCTAGCTTGTCGATCATGGTTGGCTCCGTGTGTGAAAAACGGCGCTTCTCTGCGCATGTTGTTACCTTTTCGCTATAGTACGCGCGAAAGCATAAAGGCGTGGCGAATCTGAGATGCAAGGGTAGAGGAGGGTTCTCGCTAGTGTGCATCCTGGATAAGCGTGCTTCTGCTAAACGTTGACTTCTTACCTAACAGGTAACACACTTCGTGTTAAATGGACTGGGAGTGCCCGGTCGGCGTCTAAACCTCGGTGAGCTTCATCGAGGTTTTTCGCTATCTGGACGATGCAAAAACTCACGGCAAATGCTTGAGCCCCCACTGATCATACCCATCGCCTACCGCTTGCCTGCCGCCTTCGCAGTAAAACTTTCTTCGCAGCACATCGAAGGCTTGGTTGGGCTGCTCTGGCTTGAGCACGTGTCGGCCGATAGGCCGTGCCACTAAATCCGCGAGCTGAAGCCCTGCCGAGTTGCTGGTTTTAGCGGCCATGCGGATGCTAAAAGGCAGGTCGTGCTGATATTTGTTCTTGCCGTCGCAGATCCGGCGAAACGCCAATTCAAGCTCGATATCTTCCTTGGCACCGCGCTTTTCGACGATGACATGGGTGACGAGCTTTTCCTGCCCTTTCTCTTCGACGAAATCGAATAGTGTTTCCAGGCAGTGCTTCAGCGCCAGATGGTACGGGTTATCCTGCTCATCGCGGCTGTTCAACCGGTGCTTTTCGATGACACAGGAGGCGAGAATGAAGTTGCTCTCTTTTATCAGCGTACTCAGTCGTCCCATGAACGCCTGCTTATCGGCCCGGTTTTTGAATAGTATGAAATCGCCTTTCTCCTTGCGAATCTCGTGTTCGTGCAGAATCACCAGGTCGTGGCCGAAGTAATCGAATTTCAGCTGTTGCAGTGCCGGTACCACGGTCGAAAGATAGTGACCCTTGTAGAAAATACAAAAGGCCAGCACAAAGACCGGGTAGTTGGGGTCGATATTGGCCATGCCGTGGTCGCCACTTTCATCGACATAGACGACAAAGTCGCTAAAGCCTCGCGTGTTGCCAATATCGGCCATGCTCGTATCGCTCCTCATAAGGCTTAAGTCCCCTCGACATCCATGCAGCGTTAGCGTAGTCGGGTATCGCGCGGCCGAGCCAAGGCAGGCAGTGCGCGGCCTCTACAAGCTCGTCGCTGCGGTAGTGAATCGCGCCCTGGCCGTGGTCGATGCCCTTGAGCTCGGCGGACTCGAAAAACTCGACCTTGTGCCAGAACGATAAGATGCGCTGGGCTTGGGCCGGTGCTGCGAAGGGCGCGGATGCCGCCTGACTCATGTGGTGGCCTTCTTCCGTGGGCGTTTCTTCGGCGCCTGGGCGGCGCGTTCGGCCTTGATGCGCGCCAGAAGCGCCTCGGCGCTGTTCTCGCCGCTGATCAAGTCGGGATTGTCCTCGCGCCACTGGGCGGTCAGCTCGCCGCGAAAGGCTTTGGCGAGGATGGATTGGGTGAGCTGGTTGACGCGTTCAAGGGCGCTATTGGCCTGGCGCTCGACGGTATCGGCGTAGGCGAAGAGCTGATCGACGCGGCGGACGATTTCGGTTTGTTCATCGAATGAAGGCAATACAAAATTTAATGCACGGATAGACTTAGCGTTGATATTAGGTTGTGTTATTGCAGTAGAGCTCAGCCCCATTTTTCGCTGACCTTCAGGTGAAGTGAGAGCATAATAGATAAAGCGTTTATTGGCTGAGCTTTTTAATCTAAAACGAATAAGGTATGCACTAGGAATAGCAGTATAATCACCATCAAAAAGTGCCATAACACCAATACTACCTGTGCGTGTAATAAGCAGATCGCCAAGCTGCAATTTGAATTGATTTAATTTTTCAGAAGTAACTTCAACTTTGGGAGTTTCTGGTGTGACCCTGACCACCCCGTTATCCATATCCGTTGTACGAATAGTGGGTATGCCGGATTCAGAGTTTGTATAGTCATTTTTACTAAATCTAGGTCCATAGAAAGAGCTATCAACTACCTCATCGAGCTTTATTTCTTTTCCTTGATCTACATTTGCCTTCTTTCGCCACTCCTCCGTCAACCGTCCACTCACCGCCGCCGCGAGCACGGATTGGCGAAAGCGCTTGAGGATCTCGGGAATGCGTTCGAGGCGGGCTTTGGTGCCGTCCACCTGCGCCAGCAGGGTATCAAGCTTATCGGCGATGACCTTTTGTTCGGCGAGGGGGGGAAGTGTAATCGAGTGCTCTTTGATTACTGTTTGAGAGATATTTGGCTGCGCCCCACCTTGACCTTTAGCTATAAAAGCATCTTTTTCGTTTCTTAATAAGTAATAGAGAAAGTTGCTATCGGTTAAGCTAGAAACAGGCTGCCCAACGCCACATGCCTGATTGGTTGTTGCATCAATTCCAAGGATCGAAACTTTACCGATTGTCGCGCCATACATTGCTATTACAACAGAACCTTGTGAAAAAAATTTAGCACTCGATTTTTGAACACCAAGATCCGTAATGTATTCGCTTGCCTCAGACAAAACCTTGAGGCCGAGATCCCCTGTTTTAATCCATGGAATATCGCCACCGTAGTAATCTGTGTTTTTGCGCGAGGGAGTTCCACCAGAACCCCAGACGGCGATGCTCCCTAAGGTTGTGCAATGCCATTCATTCGGAAAGGTGCTATCCGTCATTTGATCTCACCCATCATTTCCTGCACTAACACCCGCTGCCCGTCGGCTTCTTCCTCAGCCCCCAACTCTCGCATCAGCCCATCCAGCTCACCCAGCGCCTGCACCAGCTCGCTCATCGCTTCTCCGGCCAGCACCTCGGGGGCGGGCAGCTCACTAGCATCGACGCTGTCCTTGTCCTTGAGCCAGCTGATATCCAGCGAGTCGCCCTTGGTGTCGCGAATCCACTCGCGGCTGAAGCAGCGCCAGCGGGATTTGGCGAGGCGGTCGTCATCCACGCCCTGGTTTTCCTCCGTGGCCTCCGCATCAACGGCGATCTCGTCGGCGTTGAACGACCACTCGCCTTCCTGGCGGGGGCTTCGGCCGTTGGGGTCGTCGCCATACACGGCCTCGAACGGGGTCAGGTGCTGCTTACCGAACGGCGTGCGCTTGCCGAAGCTCGGCATGTTGGTGCGCAGGTCATACACCCAAACGTTGTCGGTGCAGCCGGTGTCCTGGTGCTTATCCGCCGCGCTGCCTTTGGTAAAAAACAGCACGTTGGTCTTCACGCCCTGGGCGTAGAAGATGCCGGTGGGTAGGCGCAGAACGGTGTGCAGGTGGCATTTGTCCATCAGGTCGCGGCGCACCTCCGCCCCTACGCCGGCTTCAAACAGCACGTTGTCCGGCAATACCACCGCGGCGCGGCCGCCGGGTTTCAGGTTGCGGTAGATGTGCTGCAAAAAGGCGAGCTGCTTGTTGCTGGTTTTATATGTCAGGTCGTCGCGGGTAATACTGGCATCACCGCCTTTGCTGGTACCAAAGGGCGGGTTGGCGAGGATCACGTCGGCTTTGTCCAGGGACTTCCCGGCATCGCCCAGGGCGTTGCCCAGGTGCACCACGCCTTCGTTATCGCCCTCCATGCCGTGGAGCAGGCAGTTCATCAGCGCCAGGCGCCGGGTGCCGGGCACCAGCTCGATGCCGGTAAAGGCGCGGTTTTTCTGAAACGCCTGTGCCTGGGCCGTCAGGTCGAACAGGTCGTCGGTCTGCTCCTTGATGTAGCGGTCAGCGGCGATCAAAAAGCCCGCCGTCCCCGCGGAGGGGTCCTGCACGGTTTCCCCGGCCTGGGGTTTTACGCAGCGCACCATCGAGTCGATCAACTGGCGCGGCGTGAAGTACTGCCCGGCGCCGGATTTGGTCTCGTTGGCGTTTTTCTCCAAAAGCCCTTCGTAGAGATCGCCCAGGCCATCTGCCTGGGCGCTGAACCAATCGATGCCGTCGAGCGCCTTGATCATCTGCTCCAGGTGGCGCGGCTCGCGCAGCCGGGTCTGGGCGTCGGCGTAGATGGCGCTGATCAGCGGGTCGGCATGCACCACGTAACCGTTGCCATCGCGGCCGCTGGAAAGGCTCAGCAGAATGCGCTTGTAGTCATCCAGCAGGTTAAGGCCGGATTTGTTGTTCAAGTCCGCCCAGCGGCAGCCTTCCGGCAGCGGGTGGCGCTCTAATGTGCTCGCCTCGGTATTCTCGTGAACCATCTTGATGAACAGCAAAAGCACCAGCTCGGTGACGTAGTCCGAGTAGTTGATGCCGTCGTCGCGCAGCACGTCGCACAGGTTCCAGAGCTTTTGGACGATGTCGTTATTGGTCATGAAATTCCAGACTTATAAATCAATCAATGGTAAGGGCGCAGCGTGTTGCTGTCGCTGGTCATCAGGTTTAGCAGGCGCGGGTTAAGAAAAAGCTTTTCGTTTCCGGCGGTTTTTTCCTGCAATACGCCAATATCCACCAGCTGTTTAAGGTATTGGGAGGCGGTCTGTCGTTTGGCGATCCCTTTGTCGACCAGATTGCTGATGCGACAATAAGGCTGCTCAAAAACAGTCTGCACCAGCTCGTGGCTATAGATCTTTGGCAACCGTTGCCTGACATGATCTTCTGTCTGGCGAATAAGCTCGCGCATGGCGGCGATTTTTGCGCAGGTCCATGTGGATACTTGCTCGATCCCCTGGAGCATGAACACGACCCATTCCTGCCAGTGGCCCGTACGGGTCACCTGGGTCAGCAAACGGTAGTAGTCGTTTTTATGGGCCACGATATAGCGGCTCAGGTAGAGAATCGGCAAGGTCAGCAACTGCTGTTCGATCAGGTAGAGTACGTTCAGTATGCGTCCGGCACGGCCATTACCGTCATGAAAAGGATGAATGGCTTCGAACTGGTAATGGCTGACGGCCATTTTGATCAATGGGTCGATGTCATCTTCGGCATGCAAATAATTTTCCCAGTTGGCGAGCAAGTTGCGAATGACGTTCTCGCCACTGGGGGGCGTATAAACGGTTTCGCCTGTCGCCTGATTGCCGATAATGGTGCCCGGTATCTTGCGGATATCCATGTCCACACCCTTGAGGGTGCTGCAGATATCGACCGCCGTATTGGTACACAGAGGCTTACGCTGAAGGGAGGTGAACCCTTCGAAAAGCGCGGTGCGATATCTCAGCGCTTCTTTGGTCGCGGCATCGGCCCCTTGGTCTTCCTGGGAGTACTGAAACAGCTTGTCGGTGGTCGTGACGATGTTTTCGATTTCGGAGCTGTCTTTCGCTTCCAGCAGCGGGAGGAGGTTGATCAGCAGCGTCTGATTAGGAATCAGCTCTCCTGCCTGCTTTAGTTCCGCCAGCGCTGCACGGGCACGGATACAGGCTTTAAGAATTGTCACCGTTTCCAGTGCTTCCTCAGTCGGTGGAAGCGAGGGAAGCTGGTTGTAAGGTTGATCTGCCTGCCAATCCATGTACGATTTTCCAATAAATTTCGACATAGTTATAAGTGGCAAGCAGTCTATGTCGACGTTATCGACATGGCAATCACCTTTGTCGAAAAAATAATAAAAAATCGACATAGAGCTAAGCCATGTCGATACGATCAACACGATTTACCGCGCCTTACTTTACCCCGCCTTTGGTGGCCACATCGCCTCAATAAGTTCTTCCAGCACGCCATCCAACTGGTCATCAAGTACCTTGTCCAGCTGTTTGGCGCCGCCGGGCAGGGCGGGAAGCTGGTTGACCGCCTCGCGGTCGAGAATCACGTCGTGGACCAGCTGCTTGGCCAAGCGCTGGAGCCACTTGCGTTGGTTGGCGTTCCAGGCGTGCTGGGTGAGGATCGCGTCCATGGCCTCGGCCACGCGCTGCTGGAACGGCTTGAGCGGCTCGCCCAGGGCCGCGCGGCGGATGTGGCCGATAATGCTGGCGGCGATGTCCTGGTTGGTCTGGTTGCGCACCGCGCTTTGCAGGTTGGCCTCAGAGTAGCCCTGGCCATCCAGCAGCAGCTTGACCTCCTTGAGCTGTTCGCGGGTCAGGTCACGGGGCGCGTTGACAGCGACCGCCAGGGCGGCGGAGTGGTTGAGCTGCTCGTTGATGAAGGCGTTGAAGCTGTCGAGGTAATCTTCCGGGCGCTTGTGCACGCCGTAGCTTTGGCTGCGCTCGCGGATCTCGTCGTCGTGCTCGGCAATGATCGGCAGTCGCTCGCGGCCCACCAAGTGTTTCACCTCGGCCAGTTGATGAACAAGGTTGCTGTGCTTGCCAAGAAACGCCGACGCCTCTTTGGGCCCCAGCGCGTGTAGGTGCTCGTGAAGCTTGCCCGGCTCCACCTCCCACTGACGGTGCAGTTCGGCAAGTTTTTCCTTAAGCGCGGGTTTCTGCTCCGCTTTGGCCTCGGCCTTACGCAGCACGCGCATGACCTTTTGGCTGAGCTGGTCGAGCACTGCATCGGCCTGGCTTTGATCCGGCGTTTCGCCTGGGCTGTTCAGCGCATTTTCGAGCTGCTGCGGGTCGCTTAGCTCGTTTGCCAGTTGGGCAAGGCTGACGTTGGGGTCGCGCACCAGCGGTTGCATGGTGTTGACCTCGGCAAGGGCGGCGTAAATATCCACCGGGTCGTAAAGGGTGAAAACGGTCTTGCCGATGTCGTCGCAGCGCCGCGTAGCGCGGCCGATCATCTGCTCGAACAGAATGCGCGAACGCACCCGGCGCATGAATACCAGATGGCAAATGCGGGGCACGTCGATGCCGGTGGTTAATAGATCAACGGTTACGGCGATGTTGGGGTAGCGCTCGTTTTTATAGCGCCGGATGAGCTGGCTGACTTTTTCGCTCTGGCCGGTAATCTTGGCCACGGCGGCCTGGTGGTAGCTCTGCCCATAAAGTGCTTTGAAGGCGATATCCAGCGCGTTTTTGACCATATCGGCGTGGGCGTCGGTGGCGCAGAAGATCAGCGTTTTCTCATCACCGAACGGGTCCAGCTCCTTGGCAAGCTGCTCACAGATGACGCGGTTGAAATCGGGCGCAATCACCTGGCGGTTGAAGGCTTCGACCTCGAAGCTCAGCTCGTCCTCGAGCTCAGCGGTGTCGACTTCGCCGGTTTGCGGGTTGAGCACCTCGACGGTGGCGCCCTTATCGAACTGGATGCCCTCTTGGGTCAGCAGCGTTTCGTAGCGGATGGGTGGCTCGTGGTCGATTAGCCAGTCGTCCGCCACCGCTTCCCGGTAGGAGTAGGTGTACACCGGTTTGCCGAAAATCTCGCTGGTATGGCGTGCCGGGGTGGCGGTCAGGGCGATCTTCACCGCGTCGAAGTAATCCAGCACGCGGCGGTAGCTTGAGAGGTACTGGCCGGGGTCGCGGGTGGCAAGCTCGCCCTCGGTCATCTCCTGGTCGAGGGTATAGCCGCGGTGGGCCTCGTCGATGATGATGCAGTCGAACTGGTCGATGGGCGGCGGGGCGTCGCTTGCGAAAATACGCTTCACCATGGCCTGCACGGTGGCGACCTGTACGCGGGTTTCAAGCTCCGCCACCTTGTCGCCCAGCTCGGCGACGTTATAGATGCTCGAGAGCGTGTGGTTCTGCTCGAGCGGCGCTTCGTTGAAAGCGTCCACCGCCTGGTCGCCAAGCGCTGTCCGGTCGACTAAAAACAGGATGCGGTGAAAGCGCTCGGTTTTTAAAAAGCGGTACATCAGGCCGATGATGGTGCGGGTTTTGCCCGTGCCGGTGGCCATGGCCAGCAGGGCGGTGCGCTGCCCGTGCGCCAGCGCCTGCTCGGTCGCGGCAATGGCCTTCTGCTGATAGTCGCGCAGGTTCAGATAGCCGAAGGGCTCGCTCTGCAACAGCTTCTCGGCGTTGCACCGGTCGCGCTCGAGCAGGTTCACCAGGCCGCCGGGTGTATGAAAGGTAGGCAAGGCGCGGCGCAGGTTGCTGGGCTCGCGCACGTCGCGAAACCAGGTGCCCGACTGCTCCTTGAGCTGGGGCACGTAAGGGCGGCCGTTGCAGGAGTAGACGAAGGGCACCTTGTAGTGGGCCTCTTCCTCAAAGGGCCAGGCAATGGTGCGCCCGGCAAGCGCCCAGGCACCCACCAGCGGCGGCGCGATGCTTAACCCCTTGCTGTAGCGCTCGGCCTGCTCGATCTTGCCCGCGACGTTGACGTTCTCTTTCTTGGCTTCGACCACGGCCATCGGCGTCAGCCCCACAAACAGCACGTAGTCGGCCTGGTCTTGCTTGCCGGTGGTCTTGCCGCTGCTGGGCAGGCAGGGCCACTCCGCGATGGCGCGGTAGGTGCCTTTCTCGGGCCGCGCGCCCTTGGCGTAGGTGATTTCCTGGCTGTAGACCTCCCAACCGGCTTCCTTGAGCTGCTGGTCGATCAGTAGCCGGGTGAGCTCTTCGCTGAGCTCCAGCGACTGGCTGGCGGCCTGGGTCTGGGTGGCGATTTTCTGGCGCTGCTGGCTCTTTTGCTGCTCACTCTGCGCGTCGAGCTTTCGCTGGAGCGCCTGAATTTTCTGCTCGTAGGCCTGGCGCTGGCCATTAAGCGCCCGTTCGTTTTGCTGGGCCTGCTGGCTGAGCGTTTGCGCCTCCTGGTCCATGGCGTAGGCCAGCGCTTCGAACTCCTGCTTTTCTTGCTCGACCAGCTGGCTGAGCTGTTGGCTGTCGTCCAGCGCGAGGTTGGCGCTTTTAAGCTCGTGGCGTAGCTGTTCTATATCGCCCTGCAGTTGGCGCAGTTCGATGCTGGGGTCGCGGGGTGGCACGAAGGCGCCGGGCTTGAACGCCGTACCTGCCTGGCCAAAGGAGCGGTGAAACCAGATCGCCAGCTCCCGGGCGAGGCGTAGGCCGTCCATCGCCTCCTTGTGCTGAGTGCGAAACTGGTGCGTCGCCTTATTGCCCTCGATACGCAGGGTATGCAATAGCTCTTTGACCTGAGGCTCCAGGCGCAGCTCGCGGTTCAGGCGGTAGAGCAGGTCGGCCTGGCTGGTCTGCTGATCAAATTCGATGCCAGAGACCGCTGCCATATGCTGGGCGAGCGCCTCTCCCAACTGGCGCAGCTTGATCAGCGTGGTATTGGGGTCGTTGGCAAAGGCACGCTCGGCGGCCGCGGCGAGCTCGGCCAGCAACGCGTCGTGCTCGGCCAAAAAGCCAAAATTCGTGGGGGCGTGTTCGGTCGTCATTCCCAGGGCGCTCCGTTCTTGGCTCTATATGGTTTGGCCGTACCGTACCGGCATACTAATTGAACCCGCTCATGACGTTAAGACAACTTTAGGTGGCCGCGCCGCCCAACATTAGCCGTTAGAGAATGTCTGCGCCCCCTGTTACTCGAATGCTTGCCTGTCGCGCCGCCCTTCGCTCGATTTACTTCAACCAAACCCGGGAGATTATTCGCTCCCCAATCGCGGCGTCGGGTTTTACACTGAGGATATTCTGGATAAAGGAGCCTCTCATGTCCGCAGCGAAGCCTTCCACCCCCCGCCGCGTCATCGCCCAGCACGCCGCCCACCGGGACGATATCGGCGACCTGACCACCCGGCGGCCGCTACCGGGGCCCGGGCTCGATCAGCTCGACCCGTTTCTGTTTTTGAATCACCACGGCCCGCAAACCTATCCGGCGAACAATCAGGGGCTGCCGTTTGGCCCGCACCCGCACCGCGGGTTCGAGACGGTGACGTTTATTTTGGAAGGTTCGCTCGCCCACGCGGACAGCACCGACCACCAGAGCGTGATTCATGAAGGCGGTGTGCAGTGGATGACCGCGGGCAGCGGTATCGTGCACGCCGAAGTCTCGCCGCCCGAGTTCAAGCGCGAGGGCGGCCCGCTGGAGATTCTCCAGCTCTGGATCAACCTGCCGTCAAAACTGAAGATGAGCGACCCGCACTACGTGGGCCTGCAGCAGCATGATATCCCGGCGCTGGCGCTTCCCGGCGGCGGCGAGCTGAACCTGATCGCCGGTCAGTGGGACAACAAGACCGGCCCTATCGAGGCATTGACCGGCATTTTCATGTCGACCCTCACGCTGCCCGCAGGTTCGAGTGAGGCGTTGCCCGTGGCCGCTGGCCGCCAGGTGTTTCTCTACGTGGTGAACGGCGAGGTAAGCGTGGGCGGCGAGCCGGTCAAGGCGCATCACCTGATCGAGGTCGACCGCGAGGGCGAGACCCTTGAAATCGAAGCCTCATCGGGTGCGCGGCTGCTCTTTGGCCACGGTGACGTTATCGACGAGCCGATCTTCTCCCACGGCCCCTTCGTGATGACCACCCGCGAGGAGATCGTCCAGGCGGTCGAGGATTACCAGGCGGGCAAGTTTGGCGGGTTGAACGCTTAAAGCGGCTCGCCCCGGTAGTAGTGCCATAGAAAAAGCGAGCCTACGCTTCGCCAGGGCGCCCAGTGCTCCACCAGCTGGCGCGCTTGCTTGGGCGTGGGCTTGTCGTCCATGCGCTTTAGCCGGCCCAGGGCGACGCGCAGCGCCAGGTCGTCCGCGGGGAAAATATCCGCACGCTTGAGCGAGAACATCAAATAGATCTCGGCGCTCCAGCGGCCAAAGCCTCTGAGTTGGGTGATCGCGGTAATCGCCGCGTCGTCGTCCAGCGCCTCCAGGCCGTCGGCGCTGAAGGTGCCGGCAAGCTCCGCCTCGGCCAGGCCCTTGGCGTACTCGACCTTGCGCCAGGAGAGCCCGGCATCGCGCAGCGCCTGTCCTTCGACCTCCATCACCGCCTGGGCGTGAAGCTCCGGTAGCAGCGTATTCACGCGGCCCATGATCGCCCGCGCGGCGCCGGTGGAAATCTGCTGGCTGACGATGGTTGAGAAGAAGGTGGCGAAGCCCTTGTCGCGTTGGCGCGGGGCGGGCGGACCCACGTGCGCCAGGGCCCGGGCGATATCGCGGTCGGCCTCGGCAAGCGCGGCCATGGCGTGGTCGAGGGTGGGCTGGGTAGAGATATCGAACGACATGAATCACCAATGGTTAATGAGCAAAATAATGTTCATTAGAGTCTATTTTGAGCGCTGGTGCGCAATAAAATGCACAAAATAAGCCCCTGAGCTATAATTTTGAGTAATAAATTACTCAATCAAGGTAGCCCGATCGTGCTGATGATCCAACTATTTCATCGCGGCCAATGGCAGGACGCCGCCGAGCTGGTCATCGAGCACCCCTTGCAGGGGCGCCGAGGGGCGGCCCGGCTGGGCTATGTGACCGATTACGCGCTCGAGTATCTCGAGCGCGACGATGACGCGGCCTGCAGCTTACGTTTACCCGTCGCGTTAATGGAAACCCACCATTCGTCGACCTGGTTTACGTTTCTTGATGACATCATGCCGTCGGGCGCTAGCCGGCGCTATTGGGTCACTCAACTGGGGATCGCATCGCTGAGCGAGGCGGAGCAGGATTACACCCTATTGGCCAACGGCACCATCGCGCCGGTAGGCAATCTGCGCATCAAGGAGTCGCTGCCCGCACGCCCGGCGGGCAGCACACTGGAGCAGCAGCGCTTTCCTTTACGTGATGTCGTAGACCGGGATAGTGACTTCCTGGCCTATGCCCAGCAAATGGGCGCCGCGGGTGGGGGCGCGACCGGTGCCGGTGGCGAGGCGCCAAAGCTATTGCTGCGCTGTACGCCTGATGATCAGGTCTGGATCGATACCTATCAGGACGACCAGGCCAGCACCGACCCGCACTATTTAGTCAAATTTCCGCGCGGTCAACGCAGCGAGCTCGACAGCAACATTCTGCGCGCCGAGTACCACTTCTACCAGGAACTCACCGCCCTTGGCGTGGCCACCATCGACACCCAGGGTATGCGGCTGCTGGAAGGCGAGCGCTATCCTTCGCTTTGGCTACCGCGGTTCGACGTGGCACATATAGCGGGTCAGCGTACTTTTTTCGGTCTGGAATCCGTTTACGCCGTGATGGGCCGCGAACCCGGAAGTTTTCTGAATCACTTTGCGGTGATCGAGGCATTGACCGGCAGGCTTGGCAAGCAGTATCGCGTATTGGAAGAGGGACAGCCCTTCGATCAAGCGCCGTTCGTGTGTGAGTGGGTCAAACGTGATCTGCTCAACATTGCGTTTGCCAACAGCGATAATCACGGCCGCAATACGGCGTTACTGAAAACACCGCAAGGGATTTGGCTGGCGCCGATTTACGACTTTGCACCGATGAAGGCCGACCCGGAAGGTATCATTCGCACCACGACCTGGGGCGCGCCTTTCGAGCAGGGGCGAGAGGTCGACTGGTTCGCCATTGCCGAGGCGCTAAAAACCTACCTGCCCCCGGAGCAGTTGATGGGCGAGCTGCAAGCCCAGGCCAGGCAGTTGCTCAGCTTGAAAGAGCGTCTTGCCCTGCGGGGGGTGGCGCCCACGCTTCTGGACTCGCCGGCGCTGGGGCTCGATTACCTGGACGATAAGCTTAAGCGTTGGGGGCTACTATGAAGCGCAAAGCGTTAAGTAGTATCGAGCGCGAGGCGCTGCTGGTGGAGCTGCTCGACCAGCTGCTGCGTGAGGAAATGAGCACCGGCCAGGTACTGCGCCAATTGCGTCGTGAGGTGCTGGGAATGTCGCAAACGCAATATGCCGAGAAGGTCGGTATCAGCCGCCGCTCGCTCTCCGATATCGAAGGGGATAAAGCGAGCCCGACGCGGGCGCTGCTGGACCAGGTATTCCGCCCGCTGGGGTTGCAAGTAGGGTTGATACCCAAGAGCCGCCAGCTGCGCGAGCGTCTGTTATCCGTCAAGGCGGATGGCCGCTCGTCTTGAGGGTACCTGCCGAGATGCCATGTTTTCGTGGCAAAGAGTTTCTACTTTAGTCTAATCCTGCGATCATTTACCCCATTCCAAACGTTTTAAAAGCGGGCTAACCCCCGAGGAGCAGAGTGTGCAAGAGTCTTCCGCGGGCCGGGCGAGTAACCCTCGTCTGGCCGAATTTGCGTTAGCGCTGGGTGGTTTTGGTATCGGGACCAGCGAGTTCGTCATCATGGGGCTAATGAACCGGGTGGCGGGGGATTTGGCCGTGACCGTGCCCCAGGTGGGGTATGCGATCAGCAGCTACGCCCTGGGCGTGGTGGTCGGCGCGCCGATCATTTCCGCGATGGCGGCCCGGGTGCCCAAGCGCTCGCTTTTGATCGTGCTGATGCTGGTGTTCGCCGTGGGTAACATTGCCAGCGCCATGGCGCCGGGGTTTTGGTCCTTCGTGGGGCTGCGCTTTTTGGCCGGCCTTCCTCACGGGGCCTACTTCGGCGTGGCGGCGCTGGTGGCCGCCGGGGCGGTTCCCGTGGACCAGCGGGCGCGGGCGGTTTCCCGAGTCATGCTGGGGCTGACGGTGGCGATTTTGCTCGGCGCGCCGCTGGGCACCTGGGCGGGTAACCAGTTTGGCTGGCAAATCGCCTTTGCCGGGGTGGGGGGCATTGCGCTTTTAACGGCGCTGCTGATTCGCCTTTACGTGCCCGTTCAACCCTTCGATGCGCTGGCGAGCCCGCTCAAGGAGCTTTCCGCGCTGATCAAGCAGCGCGTGCTGGTCACGGTGGCCATTGCCTGCGTGGGCTGTGGCGGCATGTTCTCGATCTTTAGCTACGTGATGCCGACGCTGACCCAGCAGGCCGGTATGAGCGAGGCGCTGGGCCCGCTGGTATTGGTCATCTTCGGTGTCGGCTCGATCATCGGTAACCTGGTGGGCGGGCGCATGGCCGACAAGAACCTGATGCGGGCCATTCCGCGTATTTTGATCTGGTGCGCGGTCATTCAGGGGCTTTACTACTTCGCAGCCAATAACGTCTGGACCGGGCTTTTGTTCGTGGGCCTGGTAGGCACCAGCATGGCGCTGGCGCCGTCGCTGCAAACGCGGCTAATGGATGTGGCCGGCGATGCCCAGACCATGGCGGCCTCGCTCAATCACGCTGCCTTCAACGGCGCCAACGCGCTGGGCGCCTGGCTTGCCGGGCTTGCGATCAGCGCCGGGCTTACGCCGTCGAGCACTGGCTTCGTGGGCACCGGGCTTGCCCTGTGTGGTTTGGTCATTTTCGTGTTCGGGCGCTGGCTTGAAAAGCGCACCTACCAGGTAGCCCAGGCGCGGTAGCGAAGCGTTGGCGTAATTAAATTGGCGCAGGTGGGTAATTCTTTCTAAGGTATAAGAGTGCACCCCCATAAGGAGATGACTCATGCATACTCAATTTGTAAAAGCCTCGCGTATTTTGACCCTGGGCGCCATTGCGGCTCTGACCATCGGCCTGGCGGGCTGCGGCTCGACCTCTGGCGAGCGCGCCACCAGCGGCGCGGGCCTTGGCGCGGCGGCGGGTGCCGGTACCGCGGCGGCGACCGGTGGTAGCGTTGGCGGCGGCGCGGTGCTTGGCGCAGGCGCCGGTGCGGCGGCGGGCGCGCTGACCGACGAAGACGACATCAACCTCGAGTGATCGCTCGCCGCGCCTAGCGGCAAAGGCTGAACCCGCGCATGCCCATATGAAAGTGATCGGCATGCGCGGCGTTGTATTCGGGCCCTAGTACGTTGCCAAAGGTGTTGCAGGCACCGTCCCGCGCTTCTCTGAAGAACTCGCCCACCGCCCCCTCGTCATTCCAGTTATTGATCAGCGTAATACGCTGGCCATTCTCGAACCGAAACCCGGTTACATCCAGTGCTTCTGCCGTGGCGTGTTCGCTGCGCCTGCCCGATTCACGCCCGTATACGTTACGACACGCAAAGCTTCCCACGTGGTCGACCTGGCTTACGCGGCTGCCCATGATCCGTTCGGCGGCAGGCTGTAGTTCGTGGCGTTCGAACATTACCCAGGCAAGTGCCATCGGGCAGGTGGCCACGAAGCTTCGGTTAAAGCGCACGCTGCTCGCGTTCATGCGCACGACGTTGGTGAGCGGACAACTGGCCGTGGGCGAGTAGTCGCTCATGGGGGTGACGTCGAGTTCGCCGGGTGGCGCGGTCTCGAGCGCTGCCAGGCAACCGGCGCGGTCGCCCTCCAGCCGCTTGAGTTTTAGCTGCGTGACCGGGGTGACCGGGTCGTCGATGTGCAAGGGCGCCCAGGGCGCCCACTCGCGGGGGACCTCGATCAGGCCTTTTTGCAGCGCCACGCCCAGTGCGATCAGCGCTAATATAAAGATCGTTCCCCGCATACCGCACTCCTTTCGATGACGTTCGTTGCGTGGCTTCTACCATGTCGTCTACTTATGTCTTCTACTACAGACCGCGCGGCAGGTATGCGATACTGCCCGCCTTTAGTGCGCACCGCGGCCAGCAAGCGTGGCGGCGTCACAGGGCTAACGACTGTTTTTATCAATTAGGGAAGCGTTTCATGTCCCAGGGTACGCTGTTTATCGTTTCGGCGCCGTCCGGCGCTGGCAAAACCAGCCTGGTTCGCGAGCTGATCGAGAGTATGGATGGCCTTCAGGTATCGGTCTCGCATACCACACGGGGCCGCCGCGAAGGGGAAGTGGACGGGGTGAACTATCACTTCTGCCAGACCCAAGCGTTCGAAGAGATGATCGAGCGTGGCGACTTTTTCGAGTACGCCAGGGTCTTTGATAACTACTACGGCACCTCGCGTCAAGCCGTTCAGTCGCTGCTGGCCGCCGGCCAGGACGTGATTCTGGAAATCGATTGGCAGGGCGCGCAGCAGGTCAGAGCGCAGATGAAAGACGCCGTCTCGATCTTCATTTTGCCGCCTTCCCGGGCCGAGCTCGAACGCCGCCTGGCCAGCCGCGGCACCGACGAGCATGCGGTGATCGAGCGGCGCATGCGCGACGCGGTCAACGAGATGACCCATTTCGACGAATACGACTACCTGGTCGTGAACGACGACTTCACCACCGCCCTTGGCGAGCTCACGTCGCTGGTCATCAGCCAGCGGCTAACGTGTGTTGCCATGCAGCATCGCCACGCGCCGCTGCTCAAAGCGCTCTTGTCACAGGCGCCGGGCGTCGAGTAATCTATCGGGTCAAGTTGCCCATTTTGCCGGGCTGGCAGGCGTTTTAAGCGCTGCTGGCCCGGCGCCGTTATTAAAGGAAAACCCCATGGCACGCGTAACCGTTGAAGATTGTTTGGAAAATGTTGAAAACCGCTTCAAGCTGGTGATGATTTCCACCCAGCGTGCCCGTCAGCTCGCCCGTGGCTCGCGGGATTCGCAATTGGCCTGGGAAAACGATAAACCGACGGTCCTGGCGCTGCGTGAAATTGCCGCGGGTCTGGTCGATCATACCGTGCTGGACGAACCGGTCGAGGCGCCGGTGCGTCAGCGCCCGGCCGCGCCTAGCGTCCAAATCGACGACTAAGCCTAAAACCGATCAGGGGCGCGGTAAATGTTCACCATCGATGACCTGGCCGACCGACTCGGCGGCTATTTACCCTTGGATGAAATCCAACAGGTCAAACGCGCCTTCTACTACGCCGAGCAGGCCCACGACGGCCAGCGCCGCCGCTCCGGCGAACCCTACGTTACCCACCCGCTCGCCGTGGCCAATATCCTGGCCAACATGCACATGGACCATCAGAGCCTGATGGCCGCCATGCTGCACGATGTCATCGAAGATACCGGGGTCTCGAAACACGCCCTCGGCGAGCAGTTTGGCCACCCGGTGGCGGAGCTGGTCGACGGTGTCTCGAAGCTGACTCAGATCACCTTCGAAGACAAGGCCGTCGCCCAGGCCGAGAACTTCCAGAAGATGGTGCTGGCGATGTCGCGGGATATTCGCGTCATCATCGTCAAACTCGCCGACCGCCTGCACAACATGCGCACCCTGGGGGCGCTTCGCCCAGACAAGAAGCGGCGCATCGCTCGCGAGACGCTGGAAATCTACGCCCGCGTGGCCGGGCGGTTGGGTATCAACACCATTCGTATCGAGCTCGAGGATCTCTCCTTTCAGGCGATCCACCCGATGCGCGCCGAGCGGATCAAGCGCGCGGTGGCCAAGGCCCGGGGTAACCGGCGCGGCGCGATGCGCGAAATACAGTCCTCGCTGCAACAAAGCCTCGACGACGAAGCGCTCAAGGGCACGGTGGTCGGCCGGCAAAAGCACCTGCTATCGATCTATAAAAAGATGCGCGACCAGCGCAAACCCTTTGCCGAAATCATGGACGTGTTCGGTTTTCGCATCATCACCGACGATGTGGCGAGCTGCTATCGCATCCTGGGCGTGGTCCACAACCTGTTCAAGCCGGTACCCGGGCGCTTCAAGGATTACATCGCCATTCCCAAGGCGAACGGCTACCAGAGCCTGCACACCACGCTCTTTGGCCAGCGCGGTATGCCCATCGAGGTGCAGATACGCACCCGCGAAATGGAAGCCATGGCGAACAACGGCATCGCCGCGCACTGGCTCTACAAGGCCGGCCAAACCTCCCATCCCATCGCCGAAGGCAGCCATGCCCGGGCGCGGGCCTGGGTGAAGGGGCTTTTGGAGATGCAGCGCCACGCCGGCGACTCGCTGGAGTTCATCGAGCACGTCAAAAACGACTTGTTCCCCGACGATATCTACGTCTTCACGCCCAAGGGCGACATCATGGAGCTCCCCCAGGGGGCGACGGTGGTCGATTTTGCCTACAGCGTGCACACCGATATCGGCAACAACTGCATCGCGTGTCGTATCGACCGCCACCTGGCGCCGCTTTCCACGCGCCTTGAAAGCGGCCAGACCCTGGAAATCATTACCGCCCCCGGCGCGCGGCCCAATCTCTCCTGGCTCAACTTCGTTTCCACCGCCAAGGCGCGTTCGGCCATTCGCCACGCGCTGAAACACCAGCAGCAGTCGGAAGCGATCATGCTGGGGCGGCGGCTTTTGAACAAGGCGCTCGCCTCCTTCGAGACGAGCCTCGAGGAGCTCGACGAACGGATCTTCCCCCGGGCGTTCAAGGAGCTGGACGTGTCCTCGCTGGACGTCTTGCTCGAATCATTGGGCCTTGGCAATCGCATGGCCTACGTCGCCGCTCGGCGGCTGGTGGACGTTGCCCACGGCGTCGACGGCGGCCCCAAACGGCTGGAAAACAGCGATGACGCCGTGGTGATCAGCGGCAGCGAAGGCATGGTGCTGAGCTTTGCCCGCTGCTGCCACCCGCTGCCCGGTGACCCGGTCGTCGGGCATTTGTCCGTGGGCAAGGGCATCGTCGTGCATCGCAGCGAGTGCAAGAATTTGTCGGATTTGAGAAGCGATCCGGAAAAGCTCTTCAGCCTGGAGTGGTCGGAGAACATCGACGAAGACTTCCCGGTGGCGCTGCGTATCGAGATCGAAAGCCGCCGAGGCCTGGTGGCCGAGCTTGCAGGTCTTGTGACCGACGCCGACGCCAATATCGAGCGTATCGGCATCGAAGAGCGCGACGCTCGTCTATCCACGGTGAACCTGACGCTCTCGGTAAAAGGGCGGGTTCACCTGGCCCGTATCATGAAACGTATCCGCAACCTGCCAAGCGTCAGCAAAATAACTCGAATAGCCAACTAAGCCCTCCCTGACCGCGCGCTTTCAATGCCCTTGATGCGCGGGCGGGAGCGGCTTTTTCGGTACGGTTGGAAGGTTTTATTCGTTTAACACATTTATTAAAAATGCCATTGAATGGCCGCAACAGGAGCAAGGCACCATGAGCAATAAAGCCGTTATCAATACCGAGAAAGCCCCGGCCGCCATCGGCCCCTACTCTCAGGCCATCAAGGCGGGCAATACGGTTTATATGTCCGGTCAGATTCCGCTCGACCCGGAGTCCATGGAACTCGTAGCCGGTGATATCGAAGCTCAAACGCGTCAGGTGTTCACCAACTTGCAGGCGGTGTGCGAAGAAGCCGCCGGCTCGCTTACCGATATCGTCAAGCTCAACCTGTACCTGGTGGACCTGGATAACTTCGCCATCGTTAACCGCGTAATGGAAGAGTTCTTCAAGGCGCCGTTCCCCGCGCGCGCCGCGGTGGGCGTTCGCGCGCTGCCCAAGGGAAGCCAGGTGGAAGCCGAAGCCGTGATGATCATTGGCGACTAAGCGTTGCCAAAGAGCCAAAAAAAGAGCGAGCCCGCGGGCTCGCTCTTTTGTGTTGTAAAGCCGTTACGCTTTTTGTGGCTTGAAGCCGCCTTCCTTGAGGATCTGGGCGTAGCCCTCGCGAAAGCTCGGGTAGCGAAACGCGTAGCCCGTCTCGCGGATACGGCTGTTATCGCAGCGTTTACTGGTGCGCCGGCGAAGCGGCGACTGCATGGTCTCGGTAGTTTCCACCTTGAGCTCTTTGGCAAGCCAGCTCATGACGTCGTACATGGTGGCGGGCTCAGAGTCGCTGCCCAGATAAAGCTCGGCCAGGGGCTTGCCGCTCTCCTGACACTGGATCAGGTGGGCGAGTATGCCGGCGCAGTCGTCGCGGTGAATACGGTTGGAGTAGATCGCCGGCGTTATGGCGGCCATACGCCCGCCCAGTACCTGGTGGATCAGCCGGTCGCGGCCCGGGCCGTAGATGCCCGAAAAGCGCACTACCGTGCCGGGCAGCGGGTGGTTCAAAAGCGCCTGCTCGGCTTCGCGCATCAGGCTGCCGGAGAAGCTGGTGGAGTCCGTGGGGCTGACTTCGCTGACCGCTTCACCCTCTTGCTGGCCATAAACGCTGGTCGAAGAGACGAAGAAAATACGTCGTGGCGGCACGTCGTGTTGCTCCAGTACGCCGAGCACGCGCTTCAAGCCATCCGGGTAGGCGCTTTGGTAGGCGCTCTCCTCGAAGCGGTCGGCGCTGACGGTGTAGATCACGTAGTCCGCCTGGGGTAGCGCCGTGGCGCTCGCCCCTTCAAGTTGGTTAAGATCGAGGGCCAGGGGTTCGATACCAGTACCCTGTAACGACTCGGTTTGGCGGCGCACGCCCACCACGCGATGCCCTTGATTGATAAGCTCGCGCCCCAGGGTGATGCCGATATCGCCACAGCCGATAATCAGTACAGTGAGTTTCACCTGCGCACTCCTTCTGATAAATATTCCCTATTAGATACAAAGTCCCTTTGAGATATGCCATCGTCAAAGAGCTTTGTCTGTCCTTGCCATCCCGTTCATGGCCACGACGATGCGTCACGACCTGCTACGAGAGGATGCCAGCCGGCACCGTTATGACTTTAACAGAACTTCGCTACATCGTAACCCTTGCACAAGAGCGCCACTTCGGCCGCGCTGCCGAGCGGTGTCACGTCTCCCAGCCGACGCTCTCGGTGGCGGTCAAAAAACTCGAGGACGAACTCGACACGCCCTTGTTCGAGCGCTCCAAGTCCACGGTGCAGGTCACCCCGCTTGGCGAGAAGATCATCGCCCAGGCCCAGCGCGTGCTGGAGCAGTCCAGTCTGATTTTCGAGCTGGCAAGCGCTGGGCGCGACCAACTGGCCAACCCGCTACGCATTGGGGCCATTTACACCATCGGGCCTTACCTTTACCCGCACCTGATTCCGGCGCTGGCCAAGGTGGCGCCGCAAATGCCGCTCTACATCGAAGAGGGGCTGACCGGCACGCTGCGTAGCAAGCTTAGAAGCGGCGAGCTGGACGTGATCATCGTGGCGCTGCCGTTTACCGAAACCGACGTGGTGACCAAGGCGATTTACGACGAGGCGTTCGAGGTGCTGATCCCCAGCAACCACCCCTGGGCTGCGCGGGAGGCGATCGATAAGGAGGATCTGCTCGAGGAGCGGCTTTTGCTGCTGGGCGAGGGGCACTGCTTTCGCGACCAGATACTGGAGGCCTGCCCGGCGATTACCCACAAGCTCAATAGCCCGAGCAATACGCTGATAGCCGAAGGCGGCTCCCTCGAGACGATCCGCCATATGGTGGCCTCGAAGCTGGGCATTACGGTGTTGCCGCAGTCGGCGTTGGGTACAGAGAAGCACGAGCAGTCGCTACTGACAAGCCGGCCCTTCGTGGCGCCGGCGCCTTCGCGGACTGTGGCCATTGCCTGGCGGGCGAGCTTCCCTCGGCCCAAGGCCATCGACGCCTTGATCGAGGCGATCAGCCAGTGCCGGCAGCCCGCGCCATGAACGAGCTCGATGCGCCGGTCACCGAGCTCAAGGGCGTCGGCGAGGCGCTAGCGCTCAAACTTGCGCGGCTAGGGGTCGAGCGCGTGAGCGACCTGCTGTTTCACCTGCCGCTGCGCTATCAGGATCGTACCCGCGTCACGCCCATCGGGCTCTTGCGCGCGGGCAGCGAGGCCGTGATCGAGGGCGAAGTCACCGCCTGCGATATCGTCAAGGGGCGAAGGCGTAGCCTACTGGTGCGCCTGCGCGACGCAAGCGGCATCCTGAGTCTGCGGTTTTTTCACTTCTCGCCGGCCCAAAGCCAACAGCTGCGCCCGGGGGTTACGCTGCGCGCCTTTGGCGAGGCCCGCGCCGGTGCCACGGGTCTTGAGATCTACCACCCGGAGTACCGCCCAAGCGGCGCCGCCGATACGCCGGTCGAAGAGCATTACACGCCGATTTACCCCACCACCGAAGGGCTGCACCAGACCCGGCTGCGCGCTCTCACAAGCCAGGCGCTCGCCAGGCTAACCGATACTCCGCAGGCGCTGCCGGACATGATTCCGCCGGCACTTGCCGAGCGTTTCGACCTGCCGGGGCTTCACGAAAGCCTCGCGCTTTTGCATCAGCCGCCGCCGGATGTGGACCTGGATACCCTGGCCCAGGGCCTGCACCCGGCCACCCGGCGGCTGGCGCTCGAGGAGCTTCTGGCCCACCAGTTAAGCCTTCGCGAGGTGCGCCTGCGTATCCAGGCCGATGGCGCGCCCAGGCTTCCCGCCGGGCGCAGCCTGCAAACCCGCTTTTTGGCTCAGCTGCCGTTTGCGCTTACCGGCGCCCAGCGCCGGGTGCTCGAGGAGATCGAACTCGATCTGGCCGAGCCCGCACCGATGCTCAGGCTGGTTCAAGGCGATGTCGGTTCGGGCAAGACCGTAGTGGCCGCCATGGCCGCGCTTTCGGCGCTTTCCGGCGACTGCCAGGCGGCGATCATGGCGCCCACGGAGATCCTGGCCGAGCAGCACTACCGCTCCTTCAAGGCCTGGTTCGAGCCGCTGGGGATCGAAGTGGCGTGGCTTGCCGGCAAACTCAAGGGCAAAAGCCGCCTGGATGCCAAGGCGGCCATCGCCGATGGCCGGGCGCGCATGGTGGTCGGCACCCACGCGCTTTTCCAGGACGATGTGAAGTTTCACTGCCTGGGGCTTGCGATCATCGATGAGCAGCACCGCTTCGGCGTTCATCAGCGCCTGGCGCTGCGCGAAAAGGGCGAGGCGGGCGGGCTAACCCCTCATCAGTTGATCATGACCGCCACGCCCATTCCGCGCACGCTTGCCATGAGCGCCTACGCGGACCTGGACGTCTCGGTGATCGACGAGCTGCCGCCGGGGCGCACGCCGGTTAAAACCGTCGTGGTTTCTGATGAGCGCCGCCCGGAGGTGGTCGAGCGGATCCGCCGCGCCTGCAGCGACGGCCGCCAGGCCTACTGGGTCTGCACGCTGATCGACGAGTCCGAGGTATTACAGTGCCAGGCCGCCGAGGTCACTCGGGAAGAGTTGACCGCCGCGCTGCCGGAGCTTGCCATCGGCCTGATCCACGGGCGCATGAAAGCCGGTGAAAAGGCCGAAGTGATGGCGGCGTTCAAGCAAGGCGAGCTCGATCTGTTGGTCGCCACCACGGTGATCGAGGTGGGAGTGGACGTCCCCAACGCGAGTCTCATGATCATCGAAAACCCGGAGCGTTTGGGGCTTTCCCAGCTTCATCAGCTGCGCGGCCGGGTGGGGCGGGGTAGCCTGGAGAGCTTCTGCGTGCTGCTTTATCATCCGCCGCTCTCCAAAAGCTCCAAAGAGCGCCTGGGCGTGATGCGTGAAACCACCGACGGCTTTCGCATCGCTGAAAAAGATTTGGAGATTCGTGGCCCCGGCGAAGTGCTGGGCACCCGCCAGACCGGGCTTGCCCAGATGAAAATCGCCGACCTGGAGCGCGATGCTGATCTGCTCGAACGGGTTACGGCCCTTGCCCAGGCGCTGCAAAGCGATGGCGAGGCCACCGCCGTGCTGGTGCGCCGCTGGCTGGGCGAGGCGGCCGGGCGCTACGGCCAGGTATAGCGGTTCATGAGGCGTCGGATTTGGTTTGGGTCAGCCGCCCGGCGCTCTGCGCCAGCGGCGTTAGCTGTTCGGCGATCAGCCGTAGCTGGCTCTGAATGGGCCGGTAAAGCGTAACGGCGTTGACGTCGCTCTCGGGCGTTTGCACCGGCTCGCCCAGCGCGTCCAGAAGCGCACGGGTCTGGTCTTCCAAATCCGTGACGGGCCGGCGCTTGTGGAGTTGCTCGGTCAGCGCCGCCAGCAGCTCGCTAATCCGTTTGGCCTGGGGCATCAGCGCGGCGTCGTCTTCGTCCTCGGCCAGCCGGTGGCGGTGGGCGCCCAGCGCGGAAAGGTGGCTCAGTAGCGTATTGGAGAGCACCAAAAAGCGCAGGCCGCTGTCCGCATCCTGCTTGCGGTAGTGGCCCGGCTCGTGAAGCATGTTGGTCAAAAGCGTCGAAAACGCCGCATCGGCGTTGTGCGCGTTGCGCCGCGCCAGGCGGTAGCTCAAATCGTCCTGCTTGCCCTCTTCGTACTGGTGGACGATCTCGTCGAGATAGCCGCGGTGGCTGGTCAGCACCTTGGCGGCTTCGCGGTAAAGTTTGCGTCCCTGCCAGTCCGGCAGAATGAAAAATACCGCCAGCCCGGCAATGACCGCGCCGATCAGCGTATCGAACAGCCGCGGCCAAATCAGATTAAAACCGTCGCCCACCTGGTTGAAGCTGCAAAGCACCAGCAGGGTGATCGAGGCGGTCGCGACCACGTAGCGCCGCTCCCGGTTGGCAAAGAACGCGACCCCGGCGGCCACCGCGATGATGCTTTGAATGCCAGGCTGGGGGAACAGGCTGATCGACGCCCAACCCACGATCAAGCCGATCACCGTGCCCAGAATACGCTGGGAGAGAAAGCGCCGAGTGGTCGCGAAATTGGGTCGGCAGACGAACAGCGTGGTGAGCAGGATCCAGAAGCCCTGTTCCGGGTCCAGCCAGTGCAAAATCGCGTAGCCCGCCATCAGCGCGGTGGAAAGGCGCACGGCGTGGCGAAAGGTCGGCGAGCCCAGCGTCAAATTCAAGCGCACGCGGCTCCAGGCATCCTTGAGGCTGGCCGGCGAGCGGTCATAAAGCGCGCTGTCGCGCCGCTCCACGCTGCTGTCCGGGTTATGGGCGCTGGCGATCTGCGCCTCTAGCGTGGCCAGGTTGTCCGCCAGCGCATTGAGTGGGTGAATCAGGTTGCGCCACTCCGGGCGTCCGCGGTCGCGCAGGTTGTCGATCGAGGCGCGCAGATCCCTTAGCGCCTGCTCGCTTTGCTCATGGCTAAACGGCCGGTTCAATAGCAGCGATTTGGCCAGCTGGCGGCACGCCCGGCCCTGCTGGTCGAGAAGACGCTGGCAGCGAAACAGCACGTCGTGGTGGAAAAACGCCTCGGTCAGCGCGCCGTAGGGGTAGTGGGTGGAGCTTGCTCGCTCGTGGATATCCTGGGCCACGAAATAGATGCGCAGGTAACGATTGAGTTTACGGCTACCGCGTTGGCCCTCCAGCCGGCGAAAGATCATCTCCTTGGCCTGGTTCAGCGCGGCGACCACCTGGCCGTTTTGGTGCGCCAGCGCCACTCGGCGCGCCTCGACATCCACCCCGCGCACCGGCTCAAAAAGCGCCGACTTGAGAATCAAAAACTCGCCCAGTGTTTTGTAGACCCGCGCCATGCTCTGCTTGAGCGGCTGGCGGGAAAAAAGCGCGCACCAGATGACCGAAATGACCCCGTACCAGGCCGCCCCCGCCAGCAGCAGAAGCTGGCGCGAGGCCACGTCCGCATCCACGCCGCCGTGCTGCTCGATATTGATCATCGAATAGATCGATAGAATCAGCGTGCCCGAGGCGATCGTCGCGTAGCGCTGGCCGATGGCGCCGAGCATGATCAGCGTAAACGCCGACACCCCCAGGCCCAGCGCGAACAGCCACGGCCAGGGAAACAGCCACTGGACGATAAAAGAGGCCAGCGCAAAACATAACAGCGTGACCACCAGCGCCTGCAGGCGGCCCTGCCAGCTATCGTCGGTTTCCGAGAGCGCGCAGGCGATAATGCCCAAAAACAGCGGAATCACCAGCGCCACGTCGGCCTGCAGCACGCTAAAAAGCAGCGCCCCGCTAAAGGCGATAAACACGCGCAGGCTGTAGGCGAACTTGTCCAGGGTCCAAAGGCGGCGCAGGATCGGCATGGCGTCTCTTCGTTTGATTTATTAGACGTTAGTATAACAATGGCGGCGCATGGGTTGCTATGGCGCACCTATCAAGCGGTTACTTTAGGATATTTCACCGATGCATTGGCCAACGCGACATAAAGCCGTTGCCTTGGACTTTTATTCGGATACACATGTAAGGAAAGGTGCTGGTATAGCGGGGTAAAGGGCGTTTGGCCTGGGACGAGGGTGGCAATCATCAGGCACATCCAAAAAGGTGCAAACCGGCGCGTAATGGATGTATTGGCGGCTATTCGAAGAGGCGCTCAGCAACGCGTAAGCTTGAACGTGGCGATCAGCTTGCAGCAGACTAAAACAGCCCGCCCCCTTGGCAGGGGCGGGCTGTTAGCCGTTACAAATACTTCAAAAGCTTCTGCAGCTTGTTCATATCGCTGGAGTCGCCGACCAGGCGTACGTCGCCGTTCATCATGCCGTGCAGAAAGGCTTGCTGGGTCGGTTTTTTGAGTATTTTCAGCGCGGCGTCCTGGTCGCGAAAACGTAGTTCGAGGTCCAGGTCGATGGGCAGGCCTTTACCGGTGTCGATGCCGTTAGGCGTCATTCGGTAGTGGCGGGCAGTGCCGAGGTCTTCCGTGGCAATGCCCCAGTCCAGACTGCGCATACGCTCAAGCTGTTCTTTGAAACGCGGCTTACGCCGCAGTGCTCGCTTGAGCATCAAGCCAAGTAGCCACAGCGTTAGCCGGAGTTTCATTAGGAAACGGCGTCCTTGAGCGCTTTACCGGGCTTGAACGCCACGTTTTTGCTGGCCGGAATCTTCAGCGGCTCGCCGGTTTGCGGGTTTTTACCGGTACGGGCGGCGCGTTCGCGCACGGTGAAGGTACCGAAACCGATCAGGGCCACGTCTTCACCCTTGGCCACGCTATTGGTGATTTCATCAAGAATGACGTTCAGCACTTGGCCCGCTTTGTCTTTGGAAAGATCAGCGTTTTCAGCAATGGCAGCGGCGAGTTCAGGTTTGCGCATAAAAGGGGTCTCCCTGATAGAAAAAGTAAGCGTAACGCTTATGAGTGTTATTGAAAACAAACGAGTGTTTTAACTTTATGGCCTGATCACCAATCGGTCGTGGATCAGCCTAGCAGCGCAGGCACCGCTCTGGAAAGCTCCACTTTCCTTTTGACGCAACTGCCTGTCAACGCAAACCCGACTAATTGACCATCTTTATCTTCGCCAAGGGCGGCGAGCGCATCGCCTTCGCCCTCGATACGCCACTGCGCGACGGGCGCAGGCGGGGAGTAGGCCACCACGGGCAGCAGCGGCGTTTTCACTACCACCGGCCAGGCGCCAAAGCTTACTGGGGTTGGGGTGCCGGCCAGGGTGGCCGCCAACGCCTTCACACTGGCTTGAAGGGGCTGTACGTACATGGCATTGACGCCGTCGACACAGGCGGCATCGCCCAGCGCGTAGATCGCAGCGTTCGAGGTTTGCAGGTAGCGGTCCACCTGGATACCGCTTGGCGACACGTCAAGCCCCGCCTGGCGAGCAAGCGCTGTGCGCGGGGTCAGACCGGTGGCCATTAGCACGGCATCCACGCGGCAGGTTTCGGCGTTATCGAGGGTGAGCATCAGATCGTCGTGTTCATCCGCTGCGATAGCGCTTACCGTGCGGCCCAGCGCCAGGGCAATGCCGCCCGCTTCGAATGCGCTGCCCAGCGCCTCGCCAAGCGGCGCGGGTAGAAGGCGCGGTAGCGGCGTGGCTTCCGGGGCGATTAGCGTGACCTGGTGACCCGCGGCGTGCAGATCGTTGGCGAATTCGCAGCCGACCAGTCCTGCGCCAATGACCGCCACCCGGGCACTGCGCGAAGCCAGTGCTTCATGCAAGCCCCGGTAGTCGTCCAGGTCGTTCACGCTGAAAAAGCGCCCGGTCAACGTGTCGGGCACGTCAAGGGCCAGGCGTGGGCTGGCGCCGGTGGCCAGCACGAGCTTTTCGAAAGCAAGCTGCTCGCCGTTGGCAAGCGTCAGGCGCCGGCTATCGACGTCGAGCGCGGTGACATGGGTATGGGGGCGCAGCGTGGCGTCGAGCTCGCGGGCCACCTCGTCGGCGCTTTGCCTGGCGAGTGCCTCGGGCGCCAGGCGTTTGCCAAAGCCCGTGGAGAGCAGTGGCTTGCTGTACTCATCGCCGCTGTCGAAACTTACCAGGGTGATCGAGCGGGTGTCACCTTGGCGCCGCAATGCCCGGGCCAGACCGACACCGGCCATGCCGGTGCCCAGGATGATCAAATCTACCGGCTTTTCGGTTTGAGATAAAGAGTGGGTCATGCCATCACCCAGTGTTGGAACCATGATGTTTTCAATGACGGTCTTTAAATGAACGGTCTTCAAGAAAATGTCGTTGAGAAAAGTGCGTTAGAACGTCATGTTACACTAGCTTCAACGACTTGACCGCCCAGGAGGCCGCGTGGCTTCACCCCTTTTGCACCCTACCCCCTACGCGCGCTGGCAACCCGTGAACGCGCTGCGCCCGGCCATGAGCGCCGCCTGGTGGCAGTGGGTGGCCTCGACCGATTCCCTGACCCAGCGGCTGGTCTCGGCAGGCCAGCCCAACCCCTTTCGCGTGCAGCTTTTGCGCCAAACGGTGGGGGTGCCCACCCGCGACGAAGCGCTGGCACTGGGCCTGGCGCCGCGCCGTCTGGCCTGGCTTCGTGAAGTGGCCCTGTGCGTGGATGACGCCCCTTGGGTTGTGGCGCGTTCGGTGGCGCCTCTCGAGCAGCTTCAGGGGCAACACCTAAAGCGCCTTGGCGAACGTTCACTGGGGAGCTGGCTGTTTCGCCAGCCGGATCTTGTACGCGGGCCCCTCTTTGCCACCCGCCAGCGGCCAGCGTTTGCCCGCCGCTTGTGTCCTCCTGGGGCGGCCGGGGTGTGGGCGCGGCGTTCGGTCTTTTATCACGCCGGCCTGGCGCTATTGGTCCAGGAGGCCTTTTTATCCACGATGGCGGATGATCTTGGCATGGCTTCGCGCTAGGCTAGACGCGCGTTTTGTCTTTGAGAGGTAAGCATGGATCGTTCACTGCTGCGCCCTACCGGGTGGTCTCGGGCGGCGGATTTCATCACCCTGATGCGCCTGGACCGGCCCATCGGCACCTGGCTTTTGATGTGGCCGACCCTTTGGGCGCTGTGGGTGGCCGGCGAAGGCGTGCCGGGGCGTGGCGTGCTGCTGATCTTTATCGCCGGGGTCTACACCATGCGCGCGGCGGGCTGCGTGGTGAACGACTACGCCGACCGCCACTTCGATGGCCACGTCAAACGCACTAAAAACCGGCCGCTGGCGACCGGGCGTATCAGCGAGACCGAAGCCAAACTGCTGTTCATCTTGCTGGTCGCCGCCTCCTTCGTGCTGGTCCTGCTGACCAACTGGTTTACCGTGGCCCTCTCGTTGGGCGGTGTGGCGCTGGCGTTTATCTACCCCTTCATGAAGCGCTATACCCATTTCCCGCAAGTGGTACTGGGCGCCGCGTTCTCCTGGGCGATCCCCATGGCGTTCGGCGCGGTGCTGGGCTACGTGCCTTTCGAGGCGTGGGTCCTGTTTTTGGCCAACGTACTGTGGACCGTTGCCTACGATACCCAATACGCCATGGTGGATCGCGACGATGACCTGAAGATCGGCATCAAGTCGACCGCCGTGCTATTTGGCGAGGCCGACCGGTTGATCATCGGGCTGCTGCAGGCGGCCACGCTTGCGCTGCTGGCGCTGGTGGGCTGGCGTGTAGGGCTTGGCGGATTCTTCTGGCTGGGCCTTGTGGCCATGGCGGTGACCTTCGTGCATCAGCAGCGCTTGATCGTTGGCCGCGAGCGCGACGCGTGCTTTCAGGCGTTTTTGAACAACCACTGGTCGGGTCTTCTGGTATTTGCCGGGCTGGCCTTGAGCTGGTGGCCGGTGACAGGCTAATGTCGGGGATGTCATAAAACTGTCACCCGCCCATGGTGTGATTGTCACCGATATGTCATCGAACCACTTTCGTTTGGACACCGTGAGGCCCGCCAATGACCGCCAAGACCGTTTTGATCGTCGATGATGAGGCGCCCATTCGCGAGATGATCGCGGTGGCGCTGGAAATGGCGGACTATCGCGTGCTCGAAGCGGACAATGCCCAGGACGCCCACGCCCTGGTCGTGGACCATCAGCCGGACCTTCTGCTGCTTGACTGGATGATGCCGGGCACCAGCGGGATCGAGCTTGCAAGGCGGCTGAAGCGCGAAGAGGCGACCGCCGAAATCCCGATCATCATGCTGACCGCCAAGGGCGAAGAAGATAACAAGATCCAGGGGCTCGAAGCGGGGGCAGACGACTACATCACCAAGCCGTTTTCGCCTCGCGAACTGGTGGCGCGTTTGAAAGCGGTGCTGCGCCGAACGACGCCACGCGGCGTGGAAGACCCCATCGAAATCAACGGTTTGATGCTCGATCCGGTAAGCCATCGGGTCAGCGCTCACGGCAAGGCATTGGATATGGGGCCCACCGAATATCGCTTACTGCAGTTTTTCATGACCCATCAGGAGCGCGCCTACACCCGTAGCCAACTGTTGGATCAGGTATGGGGCGGCAACGTCTACGTCGAAGAGCGCACCGTGGACGTGCATATCCGCCGTCTGCGCAAGGCGCTGGGCGATGCCCATCAGAACCTGATTCAAACGGTGCGCGGCACCGGGTACCGCTTCTCCGCCCGGGTGTAGCGCGTGCGTTTGTGGAGCCGAGAGCTTTGGCGTATCGCGGGTCTGGCCACCCTCGGCGTCGTCCTGGGTTGGCTGTTTGGCTCGCCGGGGCTGGGGCTGTCAGCGGGTTTGGGGGCGTGTCTTTTTTATCATCTGCGCCAACTGCGTACTCTGCATCAGTGGCTGACCTTCACGCCCAACGAAGAGCCCCCCGCGGCCAAGGGCCTTTGGGGTGTGCTGCTGGACCGACTCTACCGCTACCAGAAAAGCCAGCGGATCACGCAAAGCCGACTAAGAGCCACGCTTGCGCGTATTCAGGAATCTTCTGAGGCGATGCGCGACAGCGTGGTCATGCTCGACCGCCACGGCGATCTCGAATGGTGGAACAGCGCCGCCCACCAGATGCTGGGACTGCAAACCGCCCACGACCGTGGCCAGCACATTACCAATTTGCTGCGCGATCCCGCCTTCGTGCGCTACTTTTCCGCGCGCCAGTACAGTGAGCCATTAACGCTTACCTCGCCGATCGACGAGCGGCGTATTCTCGAGTATCAAATCACGCTCTACGGCGATGACGAGCGTCTGGTAATGGCGCGCGATATTACCCGGCTGCACCGCCTGGAGCAGATGCGCCGTGACTTCGTGGCCAACGTGTCCCACGAGTTACGCACGCCGCTTACCGTGCTTTCGGGTTACCTGGAAACCTACAGCGATTTAAAAGACGAGCTGCCGCCCCGGTTGGGGCGCAGTATCGGCCAAATGCAGGCGCAAACCCTGCGTATGCAGAACCTGGTCAATGACTTGCTACTGCTTTCCCGATTGGAAATCGACCAGGGCGGCAAGGATCATCAGCCGTTGGCGCTGGCGCCGCTTTTACAAAGCATTCACCAGGATGCCAACGCTCTTTCCCAGCAGCAGCACACCGAGCCCCAGCGTATCGAGCTTGTGATCGAAAGCGACGCGCGGCTGATCGGAAGCGAGCAGGAGCTTCGAAGCGCCGTTTCCAACCTGATGTTCAACGCCGTGCGTTACGCCCCCGGGGGGAGCGAGATCACGCTGCGCTACGCCCCCCTTCCCGACGGCGGCGTCTGTATCGAAGTGGAGGATAATGGGCACGGTATCGACCCGGTCCATATTCCCCGCCTGACCGAGCGCTTCTACCGCGTGGATAAAGGCCGCAGTACCGCCACCGGTGGTACTGGGCTCGGGCTTGCCATCGTGAAACACGTCCTGCTGCGCCACGACGGAAAGCTTCAAATCGACTCTCACCCTCAGCAGGGGGCGCGTTTTCGCTGCGTCTTTCCCGTCTCGCGAATTGCTCAGACCTAGGTATATGAGACCAAAGTTGTACAGTGTGTCAAAATGGCATACAAGATTGGGTCACAAATTGTCTATGTGTCATTATTAGCCACTTTTTAGTGATGCAAACGCCGTTGTCCAGCTTTCTGTATAAGACTTGTAATATTTTAAGTTCTTGTTTTTAAAGTAATATTAATTTTTATGCCATGTTTGGCACAGCCTCTGCAAAGCTTTTGGTAAGAAAGACAGCTGCTTCAAAGTAGTCGACCGAAAGGTACTCTTTCTTACTTTAAGCGGTAACCACAGCGATTCAGGAGGTGGAATATGATGTCCAAGGAGCTACTCAAGAAAGCTGGTATTCTAGGTATTTCGTTTGGCCTATTGGCAAGCCCGATGGCGTTTGCAGATACCACCGATCACTCGTCGATCGAGGAAAACCAGGACAGCATGGTCGAGCAGGATCCGGCGCACGAGTCATCCGGTGTCAATATGAACACCAATGACAACCCGGATTACACTCAGGAAGAGCTCGAAACCGACCATCACACCCAAGGCCCCAACGATGAAACCATCGGTGAGCCAGACTCAATGGGTACTGCAACCGAAGAGGGTGCAGAAACTTCTCCGGAAGGCGTAGTTGAGAAAAACTCTGATTCATAAGTAACATTTTGTTGCATTTTCTGTACAAAGCGTTACGCTTAGGGAGTGAGCATTTATAAGGGACAGGATGTCCCACTGCATGGATGCTCCAAACGATTCAAGGATTGAATCAAGCGACGATCAACAACGTTAGTCAGGGTTAGATTCCAAGGTTGGAGCCCCTCAAAAGGATAGGAAGCTTTCGTTACGCATCGCAATCGCTAAGCATAAATGAAGACCCCGCCTCGTAGCGGGGTCTAGTTTTTATGGGTATAACGTTTTTTTGCTATAAACCTTTTGATCACTATAAAGGTTTACGCCTCGGCTACCTCGCGTACCCCACCTTTGAAAAGCCTGCCAGCTCAGACTCGATCATGAGTCAACTGCTTGATATCCCGGTAATGGGCGTCCCACATCAGCACCGCTCCGGCCACGGCCCCTGGTAGCAAGAAAAGGTTGGCAAGCGGTATCCAGGTAATCAGCGTGACAAGCCCCCCGTAGCTCATGCTCGGCCACCAGCGCGCGGCCAGGCGTTGGCGCATGTCTTTAAAGCTCACCTTGTTGTTATCCATGGGGTAGTCCAGGTAGGTGATGGCCATTACCCAGGCGGAAAAAAGCGCCCAGAGTAGCGGGGCCACTAAATTGAGCCCGGGTATCCAACTTAAAACGAATAGAAGGGCGGCGCGGGGCAGAATATAGCGCAGCTTGACCAGCTCGCGGCCCAGCGCGTCCAGGGCCGTTTTCGCCAGGCCCCGGTCGTCCAGCGGCTCGACACCGGTGGCGCTGCGCTCTATGTGGGCGGCCAAAAAGCCGTAAAAAGGAGCGGCGATTAGATGCGTCACCAGCGTGAAGGTAAAAAATATCGCCACCAGCAGGCTCAAGACGAACAGCGGCCAGATCAGCCAGGAGAGCCAGTCAAGCCAGGCCGGTATACTCGCCATGGCATGGTCCAGCCAGCCGGAAAAGCGCCGAGCGGTGAAGCTTGCAAGACTGATGTAGACGATCAGATTGATCAGGATGGGAAGAAATATATAGCGCCGTAGTCCTTTTCGGTAGACCAGGCGGATGCCCTGGCTCAGGGCGGAGACCGCAGTTAGCATCGAGGATCCTTATAAATACGCCCGGGTGGAATGCCTGGGCGTATTGCAGGCTCAACGCTTTAAAAGGTCAAGGCTTTTTTAGCATCTGCTCATCGAGGCTGTCCGGCGCGGTGTGGCGAATATCGAGCCCCTTCACCAGGTAGACCACGTACTCGGCCAGGTTGTTGGCGTGATCGCCCACGCGTTCGAGCGCTCGCAGCACCCACATGATGCTCAGCACCGAGCTGATCGAGCGCGAATCTTCCATCATGAAGGTCATCAGCGAGCGCATGGCGCTGCCGTATTCATCGTCCACGGATTCGTCTTCGCGCACGACCTGCATGGCAAGTTCGGTATCGAAGCGGGCAAAGGCGGTGAGCGCGTCGCGCAACATCTTGCGAACGTGCTCGCTGATATGGCGCACCTCGACGAGGCCACGAATACCGCTGCTGTTGTCGGATAGCATCAGGGCGTTACGCGCGATCTTGCTGGCTTCGTCGCCGATGCGCTCCAAATCCGACGTAGCGCGAATCACCGCCAGAACCAGGCGCAAATCCGAGGCGGCGGGCTGGCGCCGGGCGAGTACGCGAGTGCACTCCTCGTCGATCTTCAGCTGCATGTCGTTGACCTGGCGGTCGTTGTCGCGCACTTCTTCGGCCAAGTGGCTGTCGTTTTCCATTAGCGCGTGTACGGCGTTTTGTACCTGCTTTTCTACCAGCCCACCCATCGCCATCAGACGGGTTTTCAGCTCTTCCAGTTCCTGATTGAACTGGCGCGAAATATGCTGGCTATGGGTATCGCTTGTAATATCCATCGAGCACTCCTGCGGGGATCGGCGCCGGGCTATGTGACCCGGCCGGTGATGTAGTTTTCGGTCCGCTGCTGTTTCGGGTTGGTAAAGACCTGGTCGGTCGGGCCGTATTCGACGAGCTCGCCGTCATTCAAAAAGGCGGTGTAATCGGATACTCGCGCGGCCTGCTGCATGTTGTGCGTCACCAGCACCAGGGTCAGCTCGTTTTTAAGATTGCGAATCAACTCCTCGATTTTGAGCGTGGAGATCGGATCCAGCGCCGAGGCCGGCTCGTCGAGCAGCAGTACGTCGGGCCTGACCGCCAAGGTGCGCGCGATCACCAGCCGCTGCTGTTGGCCGCCGGATAAAAGCCACGCCGAGCGGTGCAGGCGATCCTTCACCTCGTCCCAAAGCGCGGCGGATCTAAGCGCCCACTCGATGATGTCGTCGCGCTTGCGCTTGGGCAGGCGCCGTTCCAGGCGCAGGCCAAAGGCTACGTTTTCGTAGATCGACATCGGGAAGGGGTTGGGGGTTTGAAACACCATGCCCACACGACGGCGAAGCTCGCTCACATTGATGTCCGCCTCGAAAATATCGCGCTCTTCAAGCTCGATACGGCCGTGGTGAACGGCGCTTTCGTTAAGGTCGTGCAGCCGGTTGAACGCGCGCAAAAGCGAGGACTTACCGCACCCGGAGGGGCCGATAAACGCGGTGACCCGGTGGCGCGGCACTTGCAGCGTTAGCGCCTTGAGCGCGGGTTTGCCGCCGTAGGTCAGGCTGAAGTCCTGGACGTTCAAACAGCGCTGTTCGGCGTCAAACGTCACTACCGGCGGCGGTGCGGCTTTCAAGGGCGCGGCCATGACTCTCCTCGTTGACGCCGTAAATAATGACGTAGAAATATGGCAGTTAGGTTAAGCACCAGCACGATCAGCACCAATAAAAGCGCCGTGGCGTAAACCAGCGGAATGGCGGCCTCGACATCATCGCCATGAAAAGCGGTATCAAATAGATGATAGCCAAGATGCATGAATTTGCGCTCGAGATGCAGGTAGGGAAACTCCCCGTCCAGCGGCATCTGCGGGGCCAGCTTGGCGACGCCGACCAGCATCAGCGGTGCTACTTCTCCTGCGGCCCGGGCCACGGCCAGAATCACCCCGGTCAGCATTGCCGGTGTCGCCATGGGTAGCACGACCCGGGTCAGCATCTCCAAACGGGTCGCGCCCAGCGCCACGGCGCCTTCGCGCTGGGCGATGGGCACGCGCGCCAGGCCCTCTTCGGTGGCCACGATCACCACCGGTAGCGTCAGCAGGGCAAGCGTCAATGAGGCCCACAAAAGCCCGCCGGTACCGAACGTGGGCGAGGGCAGGGCGTCATCGAAAAACCAGCGGTCGATCGAGCCCCCTACGCCGTAAACGAAAACGCCTAGCCCGAACACGCCGTAAACGATCGAAGGGACACCGGCCAGGTTGCGCACGCCGATACGCACCAGCCGGGTCAGGCGATTCTGGTGGGCGATCTCGTTGAGATAGATCGCCGCCAGTACGCCAAAGGGCGTCACGATCACCGACATCAAAATCACCATTAAAAGCGTGCCGAAAATGGCCGGCCAGACCCCGCCGCCGGTATTGGCCGCCCGCGGGCCTTCGCTCAAAAACCGCCACACGCCTCGACCCCAAACGGCGGTTTTTTCCAGCAACGAGAGCGCATTGGGCGTCTGGAAAGCGCTGATGCTTGAAAGCGGCTGCACCAGGCGCTGCCCCTGGCTGGTGAGCAGTATTAGCTGGCCCTCCGGGCGGTGCTCCCGGGCTGTAGCGACCAGCCCGGCAACGCGCGTTCGGGCGGCGGTGCCGGTTAGTCGCTCGCCTTCGAGCTCCAAAGCGCTCAGCCGGGCGATGATATCCCCCCTGGGGCTTCGCTCGAGCCGTACCACGTCATCGGGTGTGGTCCGGCTTGTGATCTCGTCCAGCGCGATCCAACGCCAGTCGGCGCCGGTTCGTTCGCGGTTGCCGGTAAAGTAAAGCCGCTCGGCGCCCTCGCTCTGGGGAAGGGGGGCCTCGCGTATCGGCTGGCCGATCACCTGCTCGCCGGAGCGCAGCGTCAGCTCTTCGAGCGTGGCCGGCCAGAAATGCCCCAGCCCTTTGACGGTGAGCAGCGTGAGCAGCGTCGCCAGCATCAAAAGCGACAGCGCCACGCAGCCGGCGCAGAGCCAGGCCCAAAGGGTGTCGCCGGGCCAAAAGCGGCGCTGACCGGCGCGTACCATCAGTACCCCCCCAGCCGCTGGTAGCGGCGGCGCAGGCGCTGGCGAACGACTTCCGCCAGGGTGTTGACCAAAAAGGTGAACATAAACAGCACGAGTGCGGCCAAAATCAGCAGGTGATAGGTCAGCCCGTCCGGCGGCGCCTCGGGCAGCTCGATGGCGATCGCCGCCGAAAACGAGCGCAGCCCCTCGAAGGGGCTCAGGCTCATGAGCGCGGCGTTACTGCTCGCCATGAGGACGATCATGGTTTCGCCCACGGCGCGGCCGGCGCCGATCATCACCGCCGAAAAGATACCCGGCCCCGCCATGGGCAGGGCGACCTTCCAAAGCGCCTGCCAGCGGCTGGCGCCGAGGGCCTGGGCGCCTTCCATCAGCGTTTGCGGCGTCCCGTAGAGCGCGTCTTCGGCCAGCGAATAAACGCTTGGAATGATGGCAAACCCCATGGCAAGGCCGACGATCAGCGTATTGCGGGTGGTGTAATCGATACCGAAGCGCTGATCCAGCAGCCGGGCCAGGTCGCCGCCCAGCCACTGCTGCTCGATCATGGGCGCAAGCCAGAGAGCGAGTGCCGCCATGACGGCGACCCAGGGCAGCAGCCAGAGCCCGGCCCGGTCGAGCGAGAGCCTTCGGCGCAGCGCTTTCGGCGCCCTATGCCATAAAACGCCTGCCAGCGCCGCGCTCAGGGGCAGCCACACCAGAAGTGTCAGCGCGCTGGCAAGGTGGTGCTCCACCCAGGGCGCCAGCACGAGCCCCGCCACGAAGCCGATGACCACGCCGGGCACCGACTCCATCAGTTCCAGGGTTGGCTTGATCCGCGCACGAAGCCGCTCGGTCATGAACAGGGCCGAAAAAACCGCCGCGCCCAGCGCCAACGGCACCGCCAACAGCAACGCAGCCAGGGCGGCCTTGAGCGTGCCCCAGGCCAGGGGCGACAGCCGCGCCAGCGAGAAATCGTCGAACCGGGTCAACAGCGGAAGCGTTTCCCATACCAAAAACACGCCGATAGCCAGAATCGCCAGCAGCACGCCAACGCCGGCGGCGGTGATCATGGCGATGGCTAAGCGGTCCTTGAGTGTTCGCCAGGACAAAGGCGCCGGCAAGGCAGGTCGCGTCATAGGAACATCTTAAGAGAGCGCGTGGGGTAACCGGAGTAAAGCATCAGCTCTCCTTAACGTAAGTCATTTTTATGTCAGTCGTGTGACACCGGCTGCGTTTCGCGCTGCTCGTCGGTTAGCGGTACAAAGCCTGCGTCCCGCACGATTTGCTGGCCCTCGACGGACATGATCAGTTCGATGAAGGCCTGCTCGACCGGGGGCAGCGGCGTATCGGGAGCGGCGTTCACGTACAGGTACAAATCTCTTGAAAGCGGATACTCGCCGCTTTGGATCGTCGTCTCGGTGGGGAAGATCGCTTTGCCCTGACCATCGATGATGCCCAGCGGGTGCACCATGGGTGTCAGGTGATGATAGCCGCTGTAGCCCATGGCGTCCGGCGCGTGGCCCACCGCGGCCACGACCGCCGAAGAGCCCGGGTATTCGCTGATATCGGCTCGAAACTGCCCGCCGCACAGCGCCCGCTGGCGGAAAAGATCGAAGGTGCCCGAGGCCAGGTTGCGCCCGCTGAGCGCGATGCGCCCATAAGGCCACTGTGGCGGTGGCGTGATGTCGGCCCAGCGGCGAATCGGCGTGCTGGCCCCGCAGGCGCGGGTGGTGGAAAAAATGGCGTCCAGCGCCTCGGGGGACAGCGCGTTCAAGGGGTTGTGTCGGTGCACCACCACGACCAACGCATCCCGGGCGACGCGAAGTTCGCGTGGCGGATAGCCGTAGCGCGCTTTGAAGCGGGCACGCTCGCCTTCGCTCATGGGCCGCGACATGGGGGCGAGGCGCGTCGTCCCCGCGGTGAGCGCCGACGGTGCAATCGCCGAGCCGCCCGCCTGAAACTGCACGTTGATATCCGGGTGGCGCGCGTTGAGCGCCTCGCCCCAGCGCAGCACCAAACTCGCCATGGTGTCGGAGCCGGTCGCCCCCAGGGTGCCGCTAATCGGCGCGCTCGCAAAGACCGGCGCGCTGAGCCAAAGCAGCAGCCAAAGTGCAAGGCTTACGTATTTATTGGCTGGGCGTAGCCCGCGACTGTTCAAACGATCCACCTCTTGTGATTAGCTGACGCCGGATGCTAACCGTGCCATCATGTCCGCATCCTGTTACAAAAATACGTTACAGCCGTCTTTTACAACAATAAGCCTTTGAAGCGACCCGACTATGACACCGCTTGAACATGACCTCGACGATGCGCCTGCTCCGCTTGGGCAGTTGACGCTAAAGCTACTGGCTTCGCGTCAGGATACCAATCTTTATGGCGATATTGCCGGCGGCTGGCTGGTCAACCAGATGGACCAGGCCGCGGAGTTGGCGGCCGGCCGTGAAGCAGGCGGGCGCACCGCGACGGTGGCGATCGAGTCGATGGACTTTCTAAGCCCGGTACGGGTGGGCTCGATGGTCAGCGTATACACCCAGGTACAGGAAATCGGCCACAGCTCGATCAAAATCGATGTCGAGGTGTGGGTGCGCCCGCCCCAGGGGCGCACCCTCGAAGAGCGCCAGAAGGTGACCGAGGCCCGCTTCGTGGTCGTGGCCCTGGACGATAACGGGCGTATTCGCGCCGTGCATAGCGACTAGCGCGGCCATCAAAAAGGGCGCCCTGGGCGCCCTTTTTCAATGCTCTGACGCAGACACTCAGGCGCCGATGCTCTCGCGGCCCTTGAAGTAGGCGTATTCGCCGATATCGCTGAACGGGCGCATCAACTGCTGGAACGCCGCGTAGGATTCGTAGACGCGGCGCGACTCTTCGTCGTTTTCGGTCTGGCGCTGAATCACTTCTTTCGATGCCTCGAACAGCGCCTGCATGACGTCGTCCGGGAAGGTGCGAAGCTCGACGCCGTGCTCGTCGACCAGGGTTTCCAGCGCCTGAGCGTTGTGGAAGGCGAACTCGGTGAACATGGCCAGGTTCGAGGCCCGGGCGGCTTCGCGAATCACCGCCTGCAGGTCTTCCGGCAGTTCGTTCCAGGCGTCCAGGTTGATGAAACTTTCGACCAGCGCGCAGGGCTCGTTCCATACCGAGGTGTAGTAGTAGTCGGCGACCTGGTGCAGACCGAAGGCCATGTCGTTGTACGGGCCGACCCAGTCCGCGGCGTCGAGCACGCCGGTCTGCATCGAGGTAAAGATCTCGGAGCCTGGCATGTTCACGGTGCTCACGCCGATGCCGTTCATCGCCTCACCGGCAAGACCGGGCAGGCGCAGACGAAGGCCCTGCATGTCGTCCAGCGAGTTGATCTCTTTTTTGAACCAGCCGGCCATCTGCGGGCCGGTGTTGCCTACGGCGAACGGCTTGAGGTTGTGGTTGGCATACACCTCGTCCCAAAGCTCCTGGCCGCCGCCGTGGTAGATCCAGGCGTTCATTTCGGTGGTGGTCATGCCAAACGGCACCGCCGTAAAGAACTGCGCCGCCGCCACCTTACCGCGCCAGTAGTAGGGCGTGGAGTGGCCAATTTCGGCAGTCCCTGCGGACACCGCATCGAATACTTCGAGAGCCGGGACCAGCTCGCCGGCGCCGTGTACGCGAATGCGCATGCGCCCATTGGAGAGCTCTTCCACCCGGCGGGCGAAGTCGTTGGCGCCGGTACCCAGCGCGGGGAAGTTTTTCGGCCAGGAGGTGACCATATCCCAGGTGTAGGTTTGTTGGGCCTGGGCGCTGCTCACGAAGGGGGCGGCGGCGACACCAGCGGCGCCGAAGCCGGCGGTTTTGATGAATTGGCGGCGTTGCATGAGAGGGGATACTCCAACAAGGTCTGTTTTTTTATAGTTGCACAAAGGCGCAAGCGTCGCTTGTGAGTATGCGCCAAAGGGGTTTTGTTGGGCAAGTGAGCCTAAAGCGGGGTGAGCTTGGCAAAACCGAGTACCAGCCACTTGTCGCCTTCGCCTTCGAAACTGACGTGCACCCGGGCCCGCGCGCCCTGGCCTTCGGCGTTGAGGATCATGCCTTCGCCGAACACCGGATGACTCACGCGCTGGCCCACGTGAAGCTCCGGAAGCTCCCCGTCGCTCTCGATGGAGGTCTGCGCGTAGTTGGGCCGCGCCGAGGCGGTGACCGGGCGGGCGACGTGGCCGCGCAGGCGTACCTCTTCGAGCAGATGCGGCGGCAACTCGCGCAGAAACCGCGACGGCCGGGGGAAGACCTCCTTGCCGTGCAGCCGCCGCGTTTCGGCGTGGGTCAGGTAAAGCTTCTGCATGGCGCGGGTCACGCCCACGTAACAAAGCCTTCGCTCCTCTTCCAGGCGCCCCGGCTCCTCGACGGACATCTTGTGCGGGAAGAGGCCCTCTTCGACGCCGGCGATGAACACCACCGGAAACTCCAGACCCTTGGCGGAGTGCAGCGTCATTAGCTGCACGCTGTCTTCGAACTCCTCGGCCTCGTGGTCGCCGGCGTTGAGCGCGGCCTCGGACAGAAACGCCTCCAGCGCTACCATGCCTTCGCCGGCTTCCGGCGTCTCAAAAGCGTCGCCCTGGGTGAAGGCCCGCGCCGCGGTCACCAGCTCGCCCAGGTTCTCCACCCGCGCCTGGCCCTTCTCGCCGCGCTCGCTCTTGTGATGCTCGATCAGCCCGGTGTGCTCGACGACGTGATCGATGATCTCGTAAAGCGAGAGCCCTGCGGCGTCGTTGTCGAGCTGCTCGATCAGGTTGGCGAATTTTTGTACGGCGTTACCCGCGCGGCCTTTCAACGTGCCATCACCGACGGCGTCGTGCAGCGCCTGCCAAAGAGAGACGCTCTCCAAACGCGCCCGGTGGCGCAGGATTTCCACGGTACGCGTGCCGATACCCCGGGTGGGCACGTTGATCACCCGCTCCAGTGAGGCGTCGTCGTCACGGTTGAGCAAAAGACGCAGGTAGGCCAGGGCGTTCTTGATCTCCAAGCGCTCGTAGAAGCGGTGGCCGCCATAGATGCGATACGGCATCCCCTGGCGGATCAGCGTCTCCTCGATCAGCCGCGACTGGGCGTTGGAGCGGTAAAGAATCGCCACGTCGCGCCGGTTCACGCCTTCGTCGACGCGCTCCTTGATGGTGTCGACGATGTAGCGCGCCTCCTCCAGGTCGTTGAAACCGGCGTAGACCGAGATCGGCTCGCCTTCGACGCCGTCGGTCCAAAGATTCTTGCCCATGCGCTCGCTATTGTGGCTGATCAAGGCGTTGGCGGCGTCGAGAATGGCACTGGTGGAGCGATAGTTCTGCTCCAGGCGCACGGTATGGGTCTGGGGGAACTCGTCTTCGAAGCGGCGAATGTTCTCGATTTTCGCCCCGCGCCAGCCGTAGATCGACTGGTCGTCGTCGCCGACCGCGGTCATCGGCGTCTGCATGCCGGTCAGAAGCTTCAGCCAGGCGTACTGCAGGGTGTTGGTGTCCTGAAACTCGTCCACCAGCACGTGGCCGAAGCGCTCGCGGTAGTGGTTCAAAAGCGCCGGGTTGTCCCGCAAAAGCTCCAGGCTTCTAAGCAATAGCTCGCCGAAATCGACCAGCCCGCCGCGCTCGCAGGTGAACTGGTAACGCTCGTAGAGTTCGACCATCTGGCTTAGATAGCCGTCGCCTTCCACATTGACCTGGTGCGCTCGCAACCCCTCTTCCTTGCAGCCGGAGATGAAGCTCTGCACCTGGCGCGGTGGGTAGCGCTCGTCGTCGACGTTGTAGTCCTTTAGCAAGCGCTTGACCAGGCGTAGCTGGTCGTCGGAGTCGATGATTTGAAAGTTCTGGGGGAGTTTCGCGTCCTGCCAGTGGGTGCGCAAAAGCCGGTGGGCGATGGAGTGAAAGGTGCCCACCCAGACGTGGCGCATGGAGATGCCCAAAAGCGCTTCCAGGCGCGTGCGCATCTCCCGGGCGGCCTTGTTGGTAAAGGTAACGGCGAGCAGCGCGTAGGGCGAAAGGCCCTCGGCCTGCATCATCCAGGCGATGCGATGCACCAGTACCCGGGTTTTACCCGAGCCCGCCCCGGCGAGCACCAGTAGATTGCCCTGGGGGGCGCTGACCGCCTCGCGCTGCGCGGGGTTGAGCTGATCGAGAATCGCCGTCACGTCGTCCATGGTAGCCGCTGCCGGTTTGCAAATGGGCCGACAGTTTAACACAGCCCGGCCACTGGACGACCATACAGTGCGTGCTAGCTTTCGTCCGGGTAGCGCAGCGTATTCAAGCTCTTCTTCACCGCTTTTAACTGCTCGGCAAGCTTCGGCCCGCGGGTTTTGGCAACGCCCACCGCCAGCACGTCGATCAGCACCAGATGCGCAATGCGCGAGCTAAGCGGCGTGTAGATCTCGGTATCTTCGTGGACATCGATGTAGAGCGGCAGGCTCACCTCGTCGGCCAAGGGCGACTCGCTCGGGCAAAGCCCGATCACCGTGGCGCCGGCTTCCCGGGCCAGGCGAACGCTTGCCACCAGCGCCTTGGTGCGCCCGGTTTGCGAGATCGCCACCACCACGTCGCCTTCCTGGAGGGTGACCGCGGACATGTTCTGCATATGCGGGTCGGCGTAGGCGGACGTGGAAATCTGCAGGCGGAAGAACTTGTGCTGAGCGTCGAACGCCACCGCCCCGGAGGCGCCAAAGCCGTAGAACTCGACCCGGTTGGCCATGGCCAGGGCGTTGACCGCGCGACCGAGGGCGTCGTTATCCAGCCGGTCGCGCACCGATAAAAGCGTACCCACGGTGGAGTCGAAAATGCTGTGAGAGAACTCCGCCACCGAGTCGCTATCGTTCATCGAGAACTGGGCGAACTGGCTGCCCGAGGCAAGCATCTGCGCCAGCTGCAGCTTGAAATCCTGAAAGCCGTTACAGCCCAGCGCCCGGCAAAAGCGCACCACCGTGGGTTCGCTGACGCCGGCTTCCGTTGCCAGGTCCACGATGCGCATGTGGATCACTTCGTCGGGGTTACGCAACACAAAACGCGCGACTTTTTGTTCGGAGCGGCGAAAGTGCTCCATGCGGCGTCTCATTTCATCGAACAGGGCGCGACTCACGGTGAGCTCCTTGATTATTCGGTACACGCTACGATCCCATAGCGTTTTCGACAGTATGCCTGACCCAAGCGCGTTATGCGCCGTCAAGCCGTTCGCCATTCCTGCGTGGCGCTTGCGCGTTTAAAAGCCGTTAAAGCTTTTCTTTCCGGACCGTCATCATTTTGTCAAGTAGGTTATAGTAATAAGTGACGTGCCGCACTGCATCATAAATAGTGGTCACGGATGCAGGTGGACGAACGCCGATTCACCTGAGGGAGCATCGATTATGAAAAACGTCGAACGCTTGACGTCGCTTAAAAGCGAACTGCTCGAACTATTCATGGGAATGGAAGTCGCCGAACACACGCAGCGCCGGAGAAGCGCCGCCCAGCGCAACCTGAAGGCGCGCCGCGGCATCGAGCTACACCGGGAGTCACAAAAACTTTCCCGAGACATCGCCCCGCTGCCGGACGACGATGAGCTGGCGCACCGCGCGCTTCACTAGCGCGTAACGGGTCAACGTGCCGGGTCCAGCCTTGCGCAGATACCAAAAGGCCCTGCCAATGGCAGGGCCCGTCAGTGGCCGACATCCGTTTTGCCAAGCGGCTTAGATGAAGCCCGCCACGAACACCACGACCACGCCAATCGGTGCCACGTATTTGGTCAGCAGATTCCAAAGGCTGTAGTCGTACACGTCCATGCCAAGCTCCTTGCGCGACTCTTCCTTGTCCAGGCAAAGCGAGTAGAACACGATCGCGCCCAGGCCGGTCAGCGGCAGCAGAATCTTGCCGGTGAAGGTGTCCAGGAAGTCGAAGATGTTCAGCCCGAACAGCAGTACGTCCTCCCACACGTTGAACGACAATAGTGCCGCCACACCGACCAGCCACACGGCCACGGCACTGACCAGCGTGGCGCCCAGGCGACCAAGACGCGTGCGCTCCTCCAGGGTTTCCACCACCGGTTCCAGCAGCGAAATCGCCGAGGTGAGTGCTGCGAAGGTCAACAGCAAAAAGAAGCCGAGTCCCAGGAGGCTTCCGCCGACCATGTTGCCGAAGGCGATAGGCAGCGTAACGAAGATGAGGCCTGGGCCGCTGGAGGCATCGAGGTTCGTGGCGAAGACGATCGGGAAGATCGCAAGGCCCGCCAGCAGCGCGATGGCGGTGTCGAGGACGATGACCGTCCGCGCGGTACTCAGCAGGTTGACGTCCTCACCCAGATACGAGCCATAGGCCATCATGATGCCCATACCCAGCGACAGCGTGAAAAAGGCTTGGCCCATGGCGGCCAGCATGACGCCGCCGTTGAGCGCGCTCCAATCCGGGGTGAACATGAAGGCGAACGCCTCACCGAAGGAGCCGCTCACCGCGCCGTAACCGACCAGCACCAGTAGAAGGACGACCAGTGCCGGCATCAGGATGCGCGCGGCGGCTTCCAGCCCTTTGGTAACGCCGCGGGCCACGATGCCCACGACCAGCACCATGAAGAGCGTGTGCCAGATCAAAAGCGAACCCGGGTCGCCCAGCAGCGCGCCGAAGGCTGCTTCGCTGGCCTCGGCGTCCTGGCCGCTGAACGAGCCGGCCACCGCGTTGATGGTGTAGTTGAGCGACCAGCCGCCGATCACGCTATAAAACGACAGGATCAAAAACGACGCCAGCACGCCGCTGATACCCACCAACGCCCACCGACGCGTGCGGCCATGGCGTTTGGCGAGATCCGCCATGGTGTTGATCGGGTTTTTCTGACCACGCCGGCCGATCATCCACTCCGCCACCAGAATCGGTAGGCCCACCAGCGCCACGCACGCCAGGTAAACCAGAACGAAGGCCGCGCCGCCGCTTTCACCGGTCAAGTATGAAAAGCGCCAAATATTCCCCAAGCCAACCGCTGAACCAGCGGCCGCCAGCACAAAGCCCATACGCGATGACCATTGTGCATGTGCCAGTTTTGCCATACATCACCCAAGGTTTTCAGTTTGTAATAAGCTTTTTTAAGCTAACGCCCCCACTCGATAACATTAAGTGGCTATCGAAAGTATGCGCAATTTATATGAACAGCGCCCACCATGCCAGCGCCCGCCGGTGCCCGGTGGGCAATTCCTCACGCTGAAGGCTCGGCTAGAAGAGCGGTGTTTGGGTGTCGCCGGGGAAGGTAGCCAGTGCGGGGAGCGAAACCTGTTCGCACAAGGCGTTATAAAGCATTTGTGCCATCTGGGGCGACTCGCGGTTATCCGCTGTATGCACAAACAAGAAAGGGGTTTTCCCCTGATTTATCCACAGGTTGATACGCGCTATCCACGGCGTGAAATAGTCCCTGTTGATCGCCTTGTCAATGTGCCCGATGAAACGAATGACCGGCTGATTCGCCGTTGAAAGCACGTGTAGCGGGAGTTTCGGCTTTTCCTGACGCGCTTTGTCAAGCCCCGGATGGCGTTGGTCCGGCGTTGAAAAGACCGGACGCACATCCAGCATTACGCGGTTAGCCGAATAAGTTATCAACAATTGGTTAAGCGCTTTTTCCGCGTCCCCTTTCTGGAAAAACTCGGGGTGGCGTACCTCGACGGCGCAGGGTAAATGCGTAGGCCACTGGGCGAGCAGCGCCTCCAACCTGGGCAGCTCCTGAGCGCCGAAATCCCGGGGCAGTTGCACCATGGTGGGCCCTAGCCGGTCGTGCAGCGGCGTCAGTACGTCGAGAAACGCCCAGGCGTCGCCGAGCGAGCCCAGCCGCTGGTCGTGCGTTACCCGCGCGGGCAGTTTGAAGCAGAAACGAAAGTGCGCCGGCGCCTGACGCGCCCAGGCCGCAATGGTGTCGCTCTTCGGCGCCCCGCTGTAAAAGGTGGTATTGCCCTCGACACTCGAAAATACGGTGGCGTAGTCGCTTAAAAGATCCGTTTTTGCGTGGCGCGGGTAAAGGCTACCTTGCCACTCCTGGTTGGCCCACATGGGCAGGCCAAGGTAAAGGGGAGGAGGCATACTCATCAGCGGACACCCTTTTAGTGAAGCGCAGCTTTCAAGCGAGATTTAAACGAAGGTTAACGCGTAATGGCGGTGCGTATCTGCGCGGCCTTTTGCTGTAATAGCGGCAGATACTCCTCGAGCAGCGTGTCCATATCGACACGCGCCGCATTCGTGCTGATATTGATCGCCCCCAGCAGCCTACCCGAGGCGTCAAAGGCCGGTACGGCAAGCGAGCGTAGGCCGGAGTCAAGCTCCTGGTCGGCAACCGCGTAGCCCTGCTCGCGAACGGCGTGAAGCCGCTTTTTGAGCGCCGTTTTATCGACCAGGGTCTTGTCGGTGTAGCGCTTTAGGGCAATGCGCTCCAGATACTCCTCGAGCGCCTGCTCAGGGAGCTGGGCAAGCAGAACGTGGCCCATCGACGTATGTGCCGCCGGCAGGCGAGTGCCGATGGAAAGCGTAATGGCCATCAAGCGATGAGGCGCCGCTGAACGCGCGAGGTAAATGACCTCGTCACCGTCGAGCTGGCCAAGCGAGGAGGACTCCCCGGTCCGGGCGGTAATGTCTTCCAGGAACTGCTGGATAACGCTACGATAATTGTTCGCGGAAAGAAACGAATAGCCCAGCTGCAGGACTTTGGGCGTCAGCTCGAAATAACGCTGGTGCTTTCGCACGTAGCCGAGCGCGTGCAACGTGAGCAAAAAACGCCGCGCCTTGGCGCGATTCATGTCGGTGCGCGCGGCCACTTCGCTCAAGGTCATACGTGGATGCGCATCGTCGAAGGCCTGAATGACCTCCAGGCCACTGGCCAGGGCAGAGACAAAGTCACGGCTATCGGGCGTGAGCACATCGTCCGGTAAAGAGTCTTTCATAGCGAAGGGGTCACCGTTGGCACGCGGTTATAAAAAAGCTAATGTAACATAGTGTTCGAATAGCGAACAATTATTCGTTAGTCTGCTCCAGTACCCTCAACCCGCCATCAAGGAAGCCATCTACTATGGGTCACAAAAAGGTAACGGTACTGCACGGGCCGAACCTCAATCTTTTGGGCACCCGCCAGCCCGATATCTATGGCCACGAAACCCTGGAGGACGTGAACAACCGGCTGCGCGAAGCGGCGCTGCCGTCAGGGTGGGAGGTCAACTGCTTTCAAAGTAATCACGAAGGCGCGCTGATCGATGCAATCCACGCTGCCCGGCAAGACGGGAGCATAGCGATCATCATCAATCCGGCGGCTTATACGCACACCTCCGTTGCCATCCTGGATGCACTCAACGCCTTCGAAGGGAGGGTCATCGAAGTGCATATTTCCAACGTGCACAAGCGCGAAAGCTTTCGTCACCACTCCTACGTGTCATTGCGCGCTGACGGGGTGATCGCCGGGCTTGGAACACAAGGCTACCTGGCGGCGCTGGACGCCATCATGAAAGCGCGCGGCGCTGTTTGAAGCGCAGGCAGTGGCATATCGAGCGGTAACGAGGGGTCATTGATATCTGGAATACACCTTAGTGCCCCGGTACACATAGCAAATATTCATACCATTTTTCCATTGAGAGCGGTTGTTACGCTATTTTCATGCTCTGAATAACCGTCATCGGAGCCCCACACCCATGCCCGCCCCCTTCTTTAAGCACCCCTTCATGAGCCAGAGCGCGCTTTCCACCTGTGACGAAAGCGCCATGGTACGCGCCATGCTGGCCTTCGAGCTGGCGCTGGTGGAGATCCAGGAAGCCTCGGGGGCAGCGCCCGAAGGCGCAGCCCTGATAATGCGCGAGCAGCTCGAAAGCGCCACCTTCGATACCGCCGAACTCGCCGAGGGCATCGCCAGCGGCGGTAACGTTGCGATTCCATTCGTTAAGCAGGGCCGGGGGCGACTCGGTGACGACCTCAAGCGCTACTGGCACCAGGGCGCCACGAGTCAGGACGTGGTGGACACCGCGCTTATGCTGCTGCTCAAACCGCGCCTGGAGGCCCTCGATACCCTGCTGAAACGCTGCCGTGCGGCGGCAATCACGCTCATGGAGACCCACGTCGAGACCCCCATGGTCGGGCGCACGCTGATGCAGCAGGCGCTGCCGATCACCTTCGGCGTAAAGGTGTCCCACTGGGCCGTTGGCCTGGAGCAGGCGCGCCGGCGTTTGGCAGGAGTGGAGCTGCCGGTACAGTTCGGCGGCGCCGTGGGCGTGCACTCGGGCTGGGGGGGGCACGGCCTTGGCTGGATGGACGCGCTGGCCAAGCGGCTGGGGCTGGCGGCACCGGTGCTACCCTGGCACACCGACCGCTACCCGGTTCAAAGCCTGGGCGCCGCGCTTGATGGCGTCGCAGGGGCGGTCGAGCGCATCGCCCTGGATATTTCGCTGCTGACTCAGACCGAAGTCGGTGAAGTGGCCGAACCTTCGGCCCCCGGTATGGGCGAGTCCTCCTCCATGCCGCATAAGCGCAATCCGGTGCGCTGCGCGCTGATTCGCGGCGCCGCCCGGCAGGTACACGGCCACGCCAGCGTGCTTTCGAACGCGGCGGCGCAGCCTCTGGAGCGTGGCCTGGGCGAGTGGCATGCCGAGTGGGCCCCGCTCACGGAAAGCGCGCTATTGGTCGAGGGCATGCTGGAGCAGGCCGCGGTGCTACTCGAGGGGCTGGAAGTCAATCCGCAAGCGATGCGGCGCAATCTGTCGGCAACCGGCGGCGGCATCATGGCCGAGCCGGTCGCGCGTTTGCTGACACCCGCGCTGGGGGCAGAGCGGGCAAAGACGGTGAGCGCCGAAGCCGCCGAACGAGCACGCAAGCAGGAGCGCCCCTACGCCGAGGTACTCGCCGAGTACGCCGACGTGGCAAACGCCGTTAGCCAAGAGGCACTGGAGCAGACCTGTGATCCCGCTTTATACCTTGGTAGCAGCGTCGCCCAGGTAAGCCGCGCTAAAGATTGGTTGGAAAAATCATAAGCAAATGAATTATATAGATTAATTAGGCTGAATTTAAAAAGGGCGGCGGTTATCGAAGCGCTACCGCCATGGCCTGGGGTTTGACGCTATTCGCTTAGCGCAGTAACTTGTTCGTATAAAGAATGTATGTTCGTTATGTGAACAAGTTGTCAGAGATGGCAATTCCCTGCTAAGAGGCACCCCTATGGCCGAGTTTCTCAGCCTGCATGACGCGGTGGCGCGCTACGTCGAAGACGGCGCGACCGTGGCCATGGAAGGCTTTACCCACCTGATTCCGTTTGCCGCGGGTCACGAAGTGATCCGCCAGCAAAAGCGCGACCTCACCCTGATCCGCATGACCCCAGACATCATCTACGATCAGTTGATTGGCGCCGGTTGCGCCAAAAAGGTGATCTTTTCCTGGGGCGGCAATCCGGGCGTTGGTTCGCTTCACCGCCTGCGCGACGCGGTCGAGAAGGGCTGGCCTCGCAAAATCGAGATTTTGGAGCATAGCCATGCCGCCATGGCCTGCGCGTTCGAAGCCGGTGCGGCGGGGTTGCCGCTGGCGGTGCTGCGCGGCTACGTGGGAAGCGAGCTGCCAAGCGTCAACGACCAGATCAAGTTCATCGAGTGCCCGTTCACCGGCGAGCGCCTGGCGGCGGTACCGTCGGTGCGCCCGGATGTCTCGATCGTGCACGCCCAGCGCGCGGACCGCCAGGGCAACGTACTGGTGGAAGGCATCGTCGGCGTTCAAAAGGAGGCCGTACTGGCGGCCAAACACAGTATCGTCACGGTGGAAGAGATCGTCGACGACCTGGCGACCCACCCCAACGCCTGCGTAATTCCGGGCTGGGCGATCAGCGCCATCGCGGTGGCCGAAAAGGGCGCGCTGCCCTCCTATACCCACGGCTACTACGGGCGCAGCAACCGCTTCTACAAGGAGTGGGACGCCATTGCCCGGGACCGCGATACCTTCACCCAGTGGCTTGACGATAACGTCTACCAGGCTGGGGAGAATGCCCAATGAGTCTTGAGTACACCTCGTCTGAAATGATGACGGTCACCGCGGCCCGGGCGCTGGAGAACGGCTCGACCTGCTTCGTGGGCATCGGCCTGCCGTCGGAAGCGGCCAACCTGGCGCGGCTGACTCACGCCCCGGATGTCGTGCTGATTTATGAATCCGGCACGCTGCAGACCAAACCCAACGTGCTGCCGCTCTCCATTGGTGACGGCGAACTTGCCGAAACCGCGCTGACCACCGTCGCCGTGCCGGAGATGTTTCGTTACTGGCTACAGGGCGGGAAAATCGACGTCGGTTTTTTGGGCACTGCCCAGATCGACAAGTACTGTAATCTCAATACCACGCTGATTGGCGACTATCGCGAACCCAAAGTGCGCCTGCCCGGCGGCGGTGGCGCGCCGGAGATCGCTACCAACGCCGGGGAAGTGTTCATTACCTTGAAACACTCCAGCCGGGCCTTCGTCGAGCGGGTCGATTTCGTGACAACGCTCGGCTTCGGTCGCGATGGAAAGGGGCGCGATAACGTCCCCAACATCGGCAAGGGGCCCACCCGGGTGATCACTGATCTGTGCGTGATGAAACCCGACCCGGACACCAGGGAGCTGGTGGTGGTGTCGCTTCATCCGGGGGTAACCCGGGAGCAGGTGCAGGAAGCCACCGGCTGGGAGATCCGCTTTGCCGAGCAGCTTTCGAGCACCCCGGAGCCAAGCGACAACGAGTTATCAGTTCTGCGCGAGCTGAAAGAGCGCACCGACCGCGCCCACGCCGGCCAGTAGGCATTTGAGTTGCAGGAGAGAACGATGAGCGATGTTTATTTGTGCCACCCCCGCCGCACCGCGGTCGGCCGTTTCGGCGGCACCCTGGCGCCGGTTCGGCCAGACGATATGGCCGCAACGATTTTCAAGGCGGTGCTTCAAGAGGCGCCAAGCCTCGACCCGGCGGCCATCGAAGAAGTCTTCATGGGCTGCGCCAACCAGGCCGGCGAAGACAACCGCAACGTGGCGCGCATGTCGTCGCTTTTGGCGGGCATTCCCACCTCGGTGCCTGGCACCACCATGAACCGGCTGTGTGGCTCGGGCATGGACGCCGTGGGCACCGCGTTTCGCGCCATTAAAGCCGGGGAAATGGAACTCGCGCTTGCCGGCGGCGTGGAGTCGATGTCCCGCGCGCCTTATGTCATGGGCAAGGCCGACAGCGCTTTTTCCCGCGGCCAGAAAATCGAAGACACCACCATCGGCTGGCGCTTCGTGAACCCGATCATGAAAAAGTCCTTCGGTATCGACTCCATGCCGGAGACCGCGGAAAACGTCGCCGAGCAGTTCAATATCTCCCGCGAGGACCAGGACGCCTTCGCGCTGCGCTCTCAGCAGAAAACCGCCGCAGCGCAAAAGGCCGGTCGTTTCGCCCGCGAAATCACCGCCATCGAGATCCCCCGGCGCAAGCAGGACCCGCTGATTTTCGACACCGACGAGCACCCGCGGGAAACGACGCTCGAGAAGCTCGCTGGTCTTCCGACCCCGTTTCGCGAAGGCGGCAGCGTCACCGCAGGTAACGCTTCTGGTGTCAACGACGGCGCCGCCGCCATGCTGGTGGCAAGCGACGCCGCTGTGAAGCAGCACGGTCTGACGCCCATGGCGAAGATCATCGGCATGGCCACCGCCGGGGTCGAGCCCCGCATCATGGGCTACGGCCCGGTACCGGCGGTGAAGAAACTGCTCGCGCGTACCGGCATTTCCCTCGACGATATCGACGTCATCGAGCTCAACGAGGCGTTCGCGTCCCAGTCGCTGGCCTGTATGCGCGATCTGGGACTCAAAGACGACGACCCGCGCGTGAACCCGAACGGTGGGGCGATTGCGCTGGGGCACCCGCTGGGCATGTCCGGCGCGCGGCTTTTGCTCACCGCCGCTTATGAGCTTCAAAATAGCGGCAAGCGCTACGCACTCTGCACCATGTGTGTCGGCGTCGGCCAGGGTATTGCCACGCTGATCGAACGCGTTTAACGGAGGCCACCATGGCGTTTCATACGATTAATGGCCGCAGCGTTGCCTATCGGCTGCTCGGCTCGCAAGCCAATCCGCTGGTGGTGCTGGCTCACCCTTTGGGCATGAGCCAGGCCGTGTGGGACGACGTGATACCCACGCTGCTCCCCCGCTACCGCGTACTGACCTGGGATCTGCCCGGCCACGGCGCCAGCCAAGCGGTCAACGACGCCAGGGTCAGCCCTGCCGATCTGGCCCATGAAGCCTTGGCGCTGGCAGAGCTTGCCGGCGCGCGGCGTTTTCACTTCGTGGGCACCTCGATCGGCGGCGTCGTGGGCCAGCAGTTGATCGCCGAGCATGGCGATCAACTGCTCTCCGCGACCCTCACCAATACCGGTGCGGTGATCGGTAACCCGGATTTATGGAACACCCGCGCCGGCCGCGTGCGTGAAGAGGGGCTCGAGGTCATGGCAAAGGAGATCGTCCCGCGCTGGTTCGCGCCCCAGGCGTTCGAGGCGAGCCCCGCCCTCAAAGCGGGCTGGTGTGTCCAGATGGGCCGCGGTGATGACGAATCCTACGCCCAGCTTTGTGAGATGCTGGGCCGCGATACCTTCACCGGCCGGCTGGCCGGCAAGCGCGCCAATGTGCACCTGCTTGGCGGAAGCGAAGACCTCGCGACGTCGCCGGCGACCCTCGAGGCCCTCTCAAAAGAACTCGGCGGTGCACCGCTCGAGGTTTTTGACGGCGTAGGCCATGTGCCGTCGGTCGAGGCGCCGGCGCGCTTTGCCGAGACACTTCTGAGCGTCATGGCGATAGCGCTTGGCGATGTGGCCAACGAAGGCGTGGCCTACGCCACCGGTCTTGAAACCCGCAAGCAGGTGCTGGGCGAGGCGCACGTCGAGCGTTCCACCGCCAACGCCAACAGCCTGGATGCGCCCTTCCAGCAGATGATCACGCGGCTGGCCTGGGGCGAGCTCTGGAGTAACGAGGACCTAACGCGGCGCGAGCGCAGCATGATCACCACCGGCATTTTGGCAGCACTCGGCCGTGAAGAGCTGACGCTGCACCTGAAAACCGCTCAACGTATCGGTTTGAGCGAGGCCGAGTTGCGCCAGGTGTTGATGCACGTGGCGATCTACGCCGGCGTACCGGCGGCCAATCACGCCTTTGCCCTGGCCAAGGAGCTTGGCTGGGGTGAGGGGTAGCCAATCTTTCGTCAGTCGTTCTTAATAACAATTCAACGAACACCAAGGAGCCACGCCATGACGCCTGTTCAACTGTTAATCGACGGCCAGACCTGCCCGGCCTCACACAGCGCCACCTTCACGCGCAACAACCCGTTGAGCGGTGAGGCGGTGTCCGAGGTGTCGGCGGCGTCGCTCGAGGACGTGACGCGCACGGCCGAGGCGGCGCAGCGCGCGTTCAAGACCTGGTCGCAGGTCGGCCCGAGCGAGCGCCGGGCGAAGCTCAACAAGGCCGCCGACCTGATGGAGGCGCGCCGAGAGGCGTTCGTCGACGCCATGGTCGACGAGACCGGCGCCACGCCGGGCTGGGCCGGGTTCAACGTCATGGTGGCAGCGAATGTGTTGCGCGAATCGGCGGCGCTGACGACCCAGATCCAGGGGGAGGTGATCCCCTCCAACGTGCCGGATAACCTGGCCATGAGTGTCCGGGTGCCTTGCGGTGTGGTGGTGGGTATCGCGCCCTGGAATGCGCCGATCATCCTCGGCACCCGTGCCATTGCCGGGCCGCTTGCCTGCGGCAACAGCGTGATCCTCAAGGCCTCTGAGATGTGCCCGCACACCCACGCGCTGATCGGCGAGGTGCTCGATGAGGCGGGTCTGGGCGACGGCGTGGTCAATGTCATCCACAACGACCCGGCACAGGCGGCGGACGTGGTCAGCGCGCTGATCGCGCATCCGGCGGTGCGGCGCATCAACTTCACCGGCTCCACCCACGTGGGGCGCATCATCGCCGAGCAGGCGGCCAAACACTTAAAGCCCGTGCTTCTCGAACTGGGCGGCAAGGCGCCGTTTTTGGTGCTCGACGACGCGGACATCGACGCGGCGGTGGAGGCGGCGGCCTTCGGTGCTTTCTTCAACCAGGGCCAGATCTGCATGTCCACGGAGCGCTTGATCGTCGATGACGCCGTGGCCGACGAGTTTGCCGAGAAGCTCGCGGCGAAGGCGAAAACGCTGCGCGCCGGCGACCCGCGCGACGACAGCAACGCCCTGGGCACGCTGGTGGCGGCCGCCGCCGGCGACAAGCTCAATGCGTTGATCGACGACGCGACCGGCAAGGGCGCACGGCTCGCGTGTGGCGGCAAGGCCGAGGGCGTGGTGATGCAGCCCACGCTTTTGGATAACGTGACCGCCGAGATGCGCCTCTACGCGGAGGAGTCCTTTGGGCCGCTGGTGGCCATGATGCGTGTCAAGGACGAAGAGGAGGCCATCCGCATCGCCAATGACAGCGAGTACGGCCTTTCCGGGGCGGTCTTCACCGGGGACAGCGCCCGCGGGCTGCGCGTGGCGGGGCAGGTCGTCACCGGCATTTGCCACATCAACGCGCCCACGGTGCACGACGAGCCGCAGATGCCCTTCGGCGGTGTCAAAAGCAGCGGCTACGGCCGTTTCGGCGGCAAGGCGGTGATCGAAGAGTTCACCGACCTGCGCTGGATGACGCTACAGACCGGCCCGCGCCACTATCCGATCTGATACCTGCGTCAGTAGCCATCTTTTAGTCACGACCCTGAAAGCGGCGCCTTGTGCGCCGCTTTTTTGGGCCGGGCCGCCGCGAGGCTACGCTCGTTGTGCGGCGGTCACGGCGTCGATGACGGTAGCGCAGAACCAGCGCTGGGACGCCGCGCTGCGGGGTTGAGCATGCCAGTGCAGCGCGACCTCGAAGCTCGGCACCGCGAAGGGCAGCTCATGGATCCGGAGCCTGGCATCAGCAAAGCGCGCGGCAATCTGAAGGGGCAGAATCGCGATGAGATCGCTGCCTTGCAGAACCTGGGGGAGCACCGAGAAGTGCGAAAGCGACAGGCTCACCTTGCGCTCGATACCGCGCTGCGCCATGACCTCCTCGACCAGGTCGTGGCCCGACGAGGAGGCGATCGACACGTGCCGACCGTGGACGAACCGCTCGATGCTCAAGTCGTCGTCGGCCGCGCCGCCTTGCCGGTCGAGCAGGCAGACGTAGCGATCCTCGAGCAGCACGTGCTTGTCGATATCGGCGCCGCCGAGCGCCCGGCTGCAGATCACCGCATTGACCTTGCCGGTGGTCAGCCACTCCCGCGCCTTGTCGATCTCCAGCGGTACCACGTCGAGCTCGGCCTGGGGCGCCTGGGCGTAGAAGGCTTTCAAAATGGCGGGCAGCAGTGCCATTTCGCCCAGGTCGGTCAGCGCGAGGCGAAAACGGAGTTCGCAGCGCTCGGGCGTAAAGTGGCGGCTGGCGTCGATGGTGTCGTTGATCTGGCGCATGGCCTCTTTCAGCGACGGATAGAGCTGGCGCGCGACCGTAGTGGGCTCCATCCCATGGGCGGTGCGCACGAACAGCCGGTCGTCGAACAGCTCTCTTAGCCGATTCAAGGCGTAGCTGACCGACGGCTGGGTGACGTGCAGCTTTTCGGCGGTCAGCGTCACGCTGCCGGTTTCATGCAGCATCAGTAAGGTGCGAATCAGGTTCAGATCGACCTGCGCCATAACTATAAGCCTCATCTATTTTTATAAGAAATATTATTGATTTGATCAATTATAGGCGAGCCCGCTAGGTTGGATGCAAGACATCCAACAAGGAGCAGCCGATGCCCAGCGTCCACGCCACGACCTACGCGCTCTTGCGCCGCCAGGGAATCACCAAAATCTTCGGCAACCCAGGCTCCAACGAACTGCCGTTTCTCAAGGGCATGCCGGAGGACTTCGAGTACATTTTAGGGCTTCACGAGGGGGTGGTGGCCGGCATGGCGGATGGCTACGCGCTGGCCAGCGGCAAGCCCGCCTTCGTGAACCTGCACGCCGCGGCGGGCACGGGCAACGCCATGGGCGCGCTGACCAACGCCTGGTATTCCCACTCGCCGCTGGTGTTCACCGCCGGCCAGCAGGCGCGCTCGATGATCGGTGTCGAGTCGATGCTCGCCAACGTCGACGCGCCGCAGCTTCCCAGGCCGCTGGTCAAGTGGAGCTATGAGCCGTCCTGCGCCGAAGACACGCCGCGGGCGCTGAGCCAGGCGATTCACAGCGCGAGCGCGCCGCCCAGGGGGCCGGTCTACGTCTCCATTCCCCACGACGACTGGGAGCGCGAGGCCGGCGATGAGGCACGCCACCTGCTGGAGCGCGAGGTGCGCCATGCCAGTGCGCCGCAGGTGGGGCAGGTCGAGCGCCTGGCCGGGCGGCTTCAAGCGGCGGCGAACCCGGTGCTGGTACTCGGCCCGGAGGTCGACGCCGAGCAGGCAAGCGCGCTGGCCGTCGAGCTTGCCGAGCGCCTGAAAATGCCGGTATGGGTGGCGCCGTCGGCGTCGCGCTGCCCTTTTCCCAACCGCCACCCCTGCTTTCGCGGCGTGCTGCCCGCGGCCATCGCCGGGATCAGTGAGCAGCTCGAGGGCCATGATCTGGTCGTCGTCATCGGGGCGCCGGTGTTTCGCTATCACAAGTACGCCCCGGGGCGTTACCTGCCGGAAGGGGCGAGCCTCGTGCACGTTACCTCCGACGCGGACGAGGCCGCCCGGGCGCCAATGGGTGAGGCGTACGTGGGCAGCGTGCAGGGCATGCTCGAGGCGCTCTTGCCGCGTCTCGAGGCAAGCAGCCGCGCGATGCCCGAAGCGCTACCGACACCGGGCGCCGTGCAGGACGAGCAGGACCGAATGGCGCCGGCTAACGTGTTCGAAGCGGTGAACGCGCTGGCGCCCAAGGATGCCATCTACGTCAAGGAGGCCACCTCGACGGTGGAAATCTTCTGGGAGCGGGTCGAGATGCGCCACCCCGGTAGCTACTTCTTCCCCGCCGCCGGCGGGCTCGGCTTTGGTTTGCCGGCGGCGGTCGGCGTCCAGCTCGCCCGGCCGGAGCGCCAGGTGATTGGCCTGGTCGGCGACGGCTCGGCCAACTACGCCATCACGGCCCTCTGGAGCGCGGCCCAGTACCGCGTCCCGGTGATCTTCATCATTCTCAAAAACGGCACCTACGGCGCCCTGCGCGGCTTTGCCCGGCACATGCAGGTGGACGACGCCCCGGGGCTCGACGTGCCCGATATCGATTTCTGCGCGCTGGCCGAAGGTTACGGCGTAAAGGCCGTATGCGCGACGAATCGCGAGGATTTGGAAGCCGCGCTGACGAAAGGCCTTGGCATGGATACTCCGCTGCTGATCGAGGTGCCCACGCTCCAGACCTAAGCGCGAGCGCCACTACGCTTTCGCAACTCGCTCGACAATGACCATCGCTTGATAATGACAACAAGAGGACGACCTCATGAAACGCGCCATCTCACTCAACCTGCTGGCTGCCTGCGTCGCTACCGCGTCCTTCGGCGTCCAGGGCGAAACGCTGCGAATGTCCCACTTCTGGCCCTCGGCCTCTGCCGTCCATAAGGAGATTTTCGAAACCTGGGCGCAGAGCGTCGAACAGGCCTCCCAGGGGGAACTCGACGTCCAGATCTTTCCCTCGGGCACGCTGAGCAAGCCAGACCATGCCTACCAGGGCGCGGTGAACGGCGTCTCGGACATCGCCGCCTCGCTTCAGGGTTACACCTCCGGTCGCTTCCCGCTTTCCGAGATCGTGCAGCTGCCGGGGGTCTCCAGCAGTGCACCGCAAGGCTCGTGCATTCTCCAGACGCTCTTCGACGAAGACCTGATCGCCAGCGAGTACGAGGACGTCAAGGTGCTGTTTTTGTTCACCACCGGGCCGGCGTACCTGCATACGCGCAGCACCGAAATCGAGTTGCCTTCGGATCTGGCGGGGCTGCGTATCCGCCGGCCGAGCGACGTCGCCGGTGAGATGCTCTCGAGCCTGGGGGCGGATCCGCTGGGCATGCCGGCGCCGGATATTTATACCTCGCTGCAGCGCGGCGTCATGGATGGTTTGAGCTTTCCCTGGGAGGCGATGCGCGTGTTCGGGATCAACGAGCTGGTCGACTACCACCTGGAGGTGCCCTACTACTCGGGCGCGGTCATGGCGGTCATGAATCGTGATGCCTATGAGGGGTTGAGCGATGATATGCGCGCGGTGATCGACCAGCACAGCGGTATGGAATGGTCCCAGGTGGCCGGTGAGGTGTATCACCAGCTCGATGCGGTGGGCCGTGAAGAAGCGCTCGAACAGGGCGATACCATCCACACCGTCGAAGACCCCTTGAACGACCCCGAATGGGCAGGGCCGCTGGAAGAGGGCACCGAGCGCTACCTGACGCGGCTCGAACAGCGCGGCCTGGATAACGCCCGCGAGGTCCATGAGCGCGCCTTGAGCCTGCGCGACGAGTGTGCAGAGTGAATCGCGTGGTTTCCTTGCGCGGGTGAATCGGCGAAGGTAGGGGCTTTCCTTTCGCGGATGGAGAGCCATGCTGAACGCTCGCATCAAACTGCGCCACCTGATGGCGTTTCTCGAAGTGGCCAAGCGGCGCAGCTTCGCCCGCGCCGCCGAGGCGCTGGCGATCAGCCAGCCGGGCATTTCCAAGGCGATACGCGAACTCGAGGAGATTCTCGAGACGCCGCTTTTCGAGCGCGCCGCCCAGGGGGTGTCGCTCACCCAGGCGGGGCTGACGCTGCTGCGCCACGCCGGCCCCGCCATGCGCGCGTTGGACGAAGGCGTTGGCGCCATTGGCGATGCCCACCGCGGCAAGCGCTGGCTGCGCGTGGGCGCGCTTTCCACCGTCGAGAGCCGGCTGCTGCCGGTAGCGATACAGCGCTGGCATAGCGCGCCGCCGCCGGGCCAGGGCGATACCTGTGTCTCGGTGGTGAGCGGGGCCAGCGCCTATCTGCTGTCGCGGCTGCGTTTGGGCGAGCTGGACATGGTGGTGGGCCGCATGACCGAGGCGCGGGAGATCGGGGATCTCTACTTCGAGCACCTCTACTATGAGCCTTTGGTTATCGTTGCACGGCAGGCGCACCCCCTGGCGGCGCTCTCTTCGGTGGCCGCCGAGCAATTGATTGCCTACCCGTGGGCATTGCCGCCACCCCAGACCACGCTGCGCCAGCAGGTCGATAGTTTCTGTGTACGCCACGCCATCTCCTTGCCGGCGCTGCTGCTGGAAACCCTCTCGCTGCCGGTCAGTCACCGCTACACCCTGGAGAGCGACGCGCTCTGGATCGCCCCGCGGGAAGCGGTAATCGGGGAGCTCGAAAAAGGGGAGCTCGTCGAAATCGCGCTGCCCTTCGAAGCCCAGGGGGGCTCGGTGGGGATCTGCACCAACGCGAGCATGGAAAAGTCGATGACCCGGGATGCGTTCTGCGAAACGTTGCGCCAGGTCGCGGCGCAGCGCATTCAACCAAGGTCTTAGTGGTCATAACCTATAGGTTATGAGCGAGCATGACTCTTCAATTGGCAAGGGTGGGGCGACGCGCCACACTCGTAACTTACCGGCGCAAGAGCGGCCGGTGCTTACAACGTCATCAAGAGCTTCGCCCATGACCCATAATCATAAACGCTTCGTGACCCGCGACCGTAACTGGCACCCCCCTGCCTACGCCCCCGGCTACAAGACCTCGGTGGCGCGCTCGCCCCAGCAGGCGCTGATGAGCCTGCAGCAGCCCACCGCCTCGGAGCTGACCGGCCCGGACTTCAGCCACCTACGCCTTGGCCGTTTCGATAACGACCTGCTGATGAATTTCACCCAGGGCGAAGGGCTGCCCCAGGGCGAACGGATCATCATGTATGGCCGCGTGGTCGACCAGTTCGGCAAGCCCGTGCCCCACACGCTGGTGGAAATGTGGCAGGCCAATGCCGGCGGGCGCTACCGGCACAAGAAAGACGCCTACCTGGCGCCGCTGGACCCCCATTTTGGCGGCGTGGGGCGCTGTCTGACCGACGACCAGGGCTTTTACCGTTTCCGTACCATCAAACCCGGACCCTACCCCTGGCCCAACGACGTGAACAGCTGGCGCCCGGCGCACATTCACGTCTCGGTGATGGGGCCGTCGATCTCGACGCGGCTGATTACCCAGATGTATTTCGAGGGCGACCCGCTGATTCCGCTTTGCCCCATCGTTCATACGCTGAACGACCCGGAGGCGGTCGAAACGATGATCGGGCGGCTGGATATGGCCCAGAGCCGGCCGATGGATTGCCTTGCGTACCGCTTCGATATCGTGGTGCGCGGCGAACTCCAAACCTATTTCGAAAACCAGTGAGGCGGGGGAGACTATCATGAAACAGCCTAACACCCAGCCGACCAGCGAGCTGATGCTGCGCGAAACCGCCTCGCAGACCGCCGGCCCTTATGTGCACATCGGCCTGGCGCCTGCCGCCGCCGGCAATCCCGAGCGCGACGAAGAAATCTGGAACGAGATGGCCGGGCCGGATGCCAGGGGCGAGCATATCGAGATCGTCGGCATCGTCATCGACGGCAATGGTGAGCCGGTACGCGATGCCTTTTTGGAGGCGTGGCAGGCCGACGCCGACGGTCATTATCAAATGGATTACGATTTACGTAATGCATTCAATAGCTTCGGGCGCACCGCCACGATTGCCGAGCAAAAGGGCGAATGGCTGTTCAAGACCGTCAAGCCGGGCGCTGTCGTCCACCCCAGCGGCACGCCGATGGCCCCGCACATCAATCTGGCGGTGTTTGCCCGGGGCATCAATATTCAGCTGCAGACGCGCCTTTACTTCGACGATGAGGCTGAGGCCAACCGCGCATGTCCGGTGCTCTCGCGGGTCGAGTCGGACCAGCGCCGTCAGACGCTGATCGCCAAGCGCGAGGAGGCCGATGGCGTCACTCGCTACCGCTTCGATATCCGCCTTCAAGGCCCGGGCGAGACGGTCTTTTTCGATTTCTAGCCTTATCGTATACGTAACAGCCAGACCATAAAAAAGCGCCGCACTCCTGTGCGGCGCTTGCCGTTTATCACGCCGGTCGAACGGGGTGTGATGGCTAGGCGTTGGTCGTCGCGCACGCCTGTTTAAAGCCCATGGCGGCATCGTAGATCTCGCTGGCGTTACCCCCTACCTCGTCCAGGTAGCGATCGATGGTTTCGCGCAGTACGGGGCCCCAGTCCGGGTCGTTCAGCGCATCCTCGATGGCGATAAACTCGTGGCCTGCTTCGACGGCCTCCTGGCGGCCTTGTTCGATCAGCGTGTCGTAGACTTCAGCGGCACGCATCGACCACTCCATGCCGCTGTGATCGTCGATCACTTGCTGAAGCTCCGCGGAAAGATTGTTGTAGTTGCGCTGGTTCATGACCGCGAACAGCGACAGATCATAAAGCGGCACTTCGGTGTGATAATTCGCCAGCTCGTTGAGGCGGAAGGTTTTCATGCCCTCCCAGTTAAAGCTCAGGCCATCCACCACGCCGCGCTGCATGGCGGTGAACACATCCGGGGCGGGCATGCCCACGGCCTGGGCGCCCAAACGCTCCATCATGTCACCCACGACCGGGGTGGGGCGTCGCAGCCTCAAGCCCGCCAGGTCGTCTGGCTTTTCAATCTGGCGCTCCTTGGTATGCAGGTAGCCCGGGCCGGTGGTGAAGAAGAACAGCGGATGCGTATCGGCGTACTCGTCGTCCAGGTGGCCCTGCTCATAAAGCGATTGCAGAATGCAGGCGCCTTCGTGCGCGCTCGAGGAGACGCCGGGCAGCTCGACGATCTGGGTCAGCGGAAAGCGCCCGGCGGTGTAGCCCTGAGCGGATGAACCGATATCCGCAATCCCTCGCCCGGTGCTCTCGTAGGTTTGCGCGGATTTGGCCAGTGTCTGGCTGGGAAAGACCTCGACATTGAGCTCGCCGTTGGAAGCCTCGTTGATGCTTTCGGCCCAGGTCTGAAAAAGCGCGCGGTCGATCATCGAGCCGCCGGGCCATACGTGGGCCAAGCGAAGCGTCGTTTGCGCCTCTACAGCGGCGGGCAATAAAACCAGCGCGCTCATCATTGCGGCGCGGGTCACGGTCGTCGGGGTTTTTTTCATTATAGTTATCCTTTTGTCTATCCAGAGAAACCAGGGGCGTTGGAACCCTTAAAGATCCAATACCAATACACTGCTTTTAGCACGCGAACAGCACGGCGTGAACTGGTCATTGGCCGCGTGCTCATGATCTTCCAGATAAAGGTCGCGATGATCCGGCTCGCCCTCCAGTACACGGGTCAGGCAGGTGCCGCACACGCCTTGTTCGCAGGAGACCATCACCTCGATGCCGTTTTCGGCGAGCACCTGGTGTACCGTCTTGTCCGCGGGTACGGTGAAGCTTTGACCGCTGCTGGCGATACGTACCTCGAAGCTTCCATCGTCGTCGCTCGACGTCTCGGCGCCGCTGAAATACTCGGTATGCACTTGGTCACTCGGCCAGCCATCGGCCTTGCAGGCGGTCAGGACGGCGTCGATGAAGCCCTTGGGGCCGCAGACGTAGACGTGGGTATCCGGATCCGGCTGGCCGAGCAGTGTCTCGAGGTTCAGGTGTTGGCTTGGTTCGCCATCATCGAAGTGAAAGTGCACCCGCTCGGCGAACGCGGACGCCTTCAGGCGCTGGTAGAACGCGGTTCGTTCCTGCGATCGGGTGCAGTAGTGGAGCGCGAACTCCCCGTCGGTGTGCGCCAGGCGTTCGGCCATGCAGAGCAGCGGCGTGATGCCGATACCGCCGGCCAGCAGCAGGGTGCGTTTGGCAGGTTCGAGGGGAAAGTGGTTCTTGGGCGCGCTGATCTGCATCAGCTCGCCCACCTGTAGCTCGTCGTGCATGGCGGTGGAGCCGCCGCGGGAGGCCGGGTCGCGCAGCACGCCGATCAGGTAGCGCGCGCGGTCGTCCGAGTGGTTGCAAAGCGAATACTGGCGGATGAGTCCCTCTTTGACGCGCACATCGATATGCGCGCCGGCGCTAAAGGCCGGGAGCTCCCGGCCGTGCGGATCAGCGAGTTCAAGCGTAACGATATCGAGCGCTTCCTCGTGGCGGGCCTTGACCTCCACGATCAGCGAAGGGGCCGTATGGCTCATGCGCTCGCCTCCACCGCCGTTTCACGCTCCTCGGTGAGGATGCGGTCGATGATCCGGCGCGCCTGTACACCGCCGCCGTCGATATTGAGCTTCAGCAACTGCCGCTCGGGGTAGGCGAGCAGGTTGCGCTGCTGCGCTTCGAGCATCTCGAGGTCTTCTTCGAAGATCTTGCCCTGGCCTTCGCGGATCCTCTCGGTCAATGCCTGATCTTCGGGTTTGAAGTTGCGCGCCATGCCCCAGAAGTACCAGATCGAGGTATCCGATTCCGGGGTGATGAAGTCCACCACGATGCTCGAGGCTTTCTTGTCCGCCGGTGCATCGGCGCCGCCGTTGCCCGCGTGGGCGACCCCGACTTCGATCAGCACGTGGCTTGGTGGGGTGAAGCGACAAATTTGCCAGCGGTCCACCGGCACGTCGTCGGCCAGGCCGTTGCCGCGCAGCGCCGCCTGCCAGAACGGCGGTGCGGAGATGTTTTCCATTTGGCGGCTGGTGATGACCTCGTCGCCATTCGTTTTGGTGTCGGGAGCGGATTCCTCGATCTCGGGCTGGCCGATACTCGAGGCGTGCACGTAGGTCTCGTGGGTCAGGTCCATGAGGTTGTCGATCATCAGCCGATATTCGCAGCCGATGTGGTAAAGACCACCGCCGTAGGCCCACTCGGGATTATCCGCCCACTCGAGAACCGGGATGAGGTCGGCGTCTGCCTTGTCCGGGTCGCCGGGCCAGATCCAGATAAAACCATAGCGCTCCTCGACCGGGTAGGACGTGACGCTGGGGAAGCCGCGCACGCGCTGGCCGGGCATGCTGTCGCACTTGCCGCTACAGTTCATTTCCAGGCCGTGGTAGCCGCACACCAGCTTGCCGTCGCGCACGAACCCGAGAGAGAGCGGCGCGCCGCGGTGGGGGCAGAAGTCTTCCATGGCGGCCACGCGGCCTTCGTCACCGCGGAAGAACACGAGTTGCTTGTTGCAGATGGTTCGTCCTAGCGGCTTGCCGTCCAGTTCGTCAGGCATGCAGGCGACGTACCAGGTATTCAATGGGTAGGGAGCTTGTTGCGTCACGGTGATATCCTCTTTGAAGTTTTCTTTTTTATTGGATCCAAAGTAAAGGGCATGAGTGATTTGGTGGTCAACCCATACTTTGGTTTAGCCTGCTCGCTGAGTGGGGCTAAAGGCTGTTGATATAGGGACGCATTGATGAGTAGCAACGATAAAAGCGTTGCCAGCCGGCTTCGTAAATTGATCGAGGAAGGGGACTACCCGCAAGGTGAACGGCTGGGCGAAGAGGCCGTCGCCGAGCATCTGGGGGTCTCGAGAACGCCTGTGCGCCTGGCGTTCAGGAGCCTGGAGCAGGAAGGGCTACTCAAGCGGGCGGGTAAACGCGGTTTTATGGTGCGCGAGTTTACCGAGGACGACATTCACTGCGCCGTCGAGGTTCGTGGCGTTTTGGAGGGTTTGGCCGCGCGGCGCCTGGCCGAGCGGGGCGTATCGGAAGAGCAGCGCCGTGAGTTGTTCTTTTGGATCCAAAAAGGGCGAGAGGTGATCGAGAAGGGATCTTTGAGCGAAGCCGATATCGAGTGTTGGATCGAACTCAATTACCGTTTTCATGAAAAGATCGTGAATTCAGCCGGTAGTAGTGTCATTGGCGATGCCATTGCGCGTAACAACCACCTGCCCTTCGCGGCCGCGGCCTCCATCGTGATCGATGACAGTGAATTGATCCGTGAATTTAGAAAGTTGCAATTGGCCCAGCTGCATCACGAGCTTATTTATCAGGCGCTTGAAAACGGCGAGGGGGCGCGTGTCGAAATGTTGATGCGCGAGCACGCTTTGATTGGTATCCGCTATGCAGAACGCTTCTGACCCACTGCTTGGCGTCGCTCACCAGGCGCCTGTGCCCAAAGGATTTTACAAAAAAGTAGACCAAGGTCGATTAGCTCTGAGGGGATTAGTGGATTAAGGTTGTTTTCATAAAACGAACTAATATTCGTTATGCGAACAAGTGCGTTCTACTGACTGGACTGGAGCTTCTCATGAAAGCAATTTTCACTCGGTGTGCGATTGCCGCCACCATTGCGGGTCTCTCGATGGCCTCAGCCCAGGCGGCCACCACGCTACGTATGGCCCACTTCTGGCCAGGCGCATCCGGCGTCAATGAAGACGTTCTGCAAGCCTGGGCCGATACCATTGCCGAAGAGTCCGACGGCGATCTGACGGTCCAGATGTTCCCCTCGGGGACGCTTGCCAAGCCCGATTCCATCTACGAAGCGGCGGCCAACGGTATTACCGATATCGGGGCGACGGCGCAGGGGTACACGGCGGGCCGTTTCCCGCTTTCTCAAATCGTCGAGCTACCCGGCGTTGCCAACTCGGCGACCCAAGGCGCGTGCGTACTGCAAACCCTTTATGACGAAGGCCATCTGGATAGCGAGTATGAAGATACGCGCCCGCTTTTCATGTTCACCACCGGGCCTGGCGGTATCCACACCATCGATACCGATGTTCAAACCCCCGCTGACCTGGAAGGCCTGCGTATCCGCCGCCCGACCGCCGTTGCCGGTCAAATGCTGGAGAACATGGGCGCAAGCCCGGTCGGGATGCCAGCGCCGGATATCTATACCTCCATGCAGCGCGGCGTGATCGATGGTTTGAGCTTCCCCTGGGAGGGCCTGGCGGGCTTTCGTATCAACGAGTTGGTGAGCTATCACACCGAGGTGCCGTTTTATACGCTGGTGTTCGTCGCCACGATGAACCAGCGCGCTTACGAGCGTTTGACGCCCGAACAGCAGGCGGTGATCGACGATAACTCGGGCATGAAGTGGGCCCAGAAGGCCGGTGAAGTATTCGATCGCCTGGACGTAGAAGGCAAGCAAGAAGCCGTCGACGCGGGACACACCATTCGTGAAATCGAAAACCCGCTCGAGCACCCCGATTGGCAGGGTCCGCTGGAAGCCGGTATCGAAACGTATCTGAGTCAGCTCGAAGAGCGTGGGTTGAGCCAGGCACGCGAGGTTTACGAGGCAGCGTTGAGCGCCAGCGCCGACTGCGCCGCACGCCAGGAGTAATGAATGCAGACTTCCCTGGAAAGGGCCAGCCATGGGCTGGCCCTGTTATGCCGTGTCATTGCCGGGATCGCCCTGGTGGCGCTGCTGATGGTCACGATTGCGGATGTCAGTACCCGCTATCTGTACCGGTTGACGGACGGCGCGTTCGCGCTGCGTGTCAGCGGCAGTGTGGAGCTTGTGAGCTATCTCATGCTGTGCTCCTTGCTGGCCGCCATGGCCGCCAACGTCGAAAAAAGCCAGGTCGTGGTCGAGGCTTTTTCACACCGTCTGCCCGCCTGGATGAAAAACCGGCTTCATGGCGTTTATCTGTTCGGCTTTGCCGCCCTGGGGCTGGTGCTGTTCACCGGGCTTTTGGATTCGGCGGCAGCGGCGTCGCGACACGGAGAGGTAACCCAGGATTTACGCCTGCCCATGGGGCCCATTTATTACGCCGCGGCCGCCATGAGCCTGATGCTGGGTATTCGCAGCGCCCTGCATGCTTTGCTGGGTGCGCTCTTTGGCGCTGAAGGAGACGTTGCCAATGGGGAGTGAAATGATCGGGGCCATAGGCCTTGGGCTGCTGTTGGTCCTTATGGTGCTGCGGGTGCCCGTCGCGTTGACCATGCTGGTGATCGGGGTGGGCGGCTTTGCGTGGATCATTAGCTGGGACGCTGCCATCGCGCAGTTGAAGACCGTGCCCATCGAAGTGCTTTCGAACTACAGCTTCAGTGCCGTGCCCATGTTCATCTTGATGGGCGTACTGGCTGCGCATTCGGGCATGGCGGGCAAGCTTTTCGATGCCACGCGCACGATCTGCGGGGGCTGGAAAGGGGGGCTGGCGATCGCCGCGGTGGGGTCGTGCGGGGTGTTTTCGGCCATCTCCGGTTCGTCGCTTGCCACGGCGAGCACCATGACCCGGGTGGCCCTGCCGGAAATGGAACGCTATGGCTATAACCGGGGTCTTGCGACCGGCGCTCTTGCCGCTGGCGGCACCTTAGGCATCATGATTCCGCCCAGCATTGCCCTGCTGATCTACGCGATTTTAACCGAGCAGTCCGTTGGTGACATGTTCATGGCCGGACTCATTCCCGGCCTGATGGGGCTTGTGATGTACGCCCTGACGGTGACGGTGATGATGCGCCTGCGCCCCCAGCTGGCGGTAGCCGGCGAGCCGACGACCTGGCGGGCGAAGCTGGGTTCGATCTCCGGGCTGCTGCCTTTCTTCGCCGTATTTTTGGTGATGATCCTGGGGATCTATTTCGGTCTTTTTACCCCGACCGAAGGCGCAAGCGTGGGGGCATTCGCCACGCTTTTGTACGCTTTCTATAAAGGGATGCGCCTGGTCGGTTTATGGCGAAGCCTGCAAGAAACGCTGGCGCTTTCGGCGGTCGTTTTCTTCATGCTGGTGGGTGCCGAGACGCTGGGTTATTTCATCTCGGTCTCGCGGATCTCTTTCTCGATCAGCGATTTTTTGATGGGCGTGGATCTGGCACCCATCGCGATCGTGCTCTGTATCCTGCTGCTCTATTTCGTGCTGGGCATGTTCATGGATTCGATCGCCATGCTGGTGATCACGGTGCCCGTGGTGTATCCCATTATTCAGGCACTGGGTATCGATCCGGTTTGGTTCGGGATTATTACCGTGTTGACCGTGGAGCTTGGGTTGATCACCCCGCCGGTGGGAATGAACGTATTCGTGATCAAGGCCATGGCGCCTCATGTGGGCCTTGGTGAGATTTTCAAAGGCGTTGCGCCGTTTATTGTCTCGGACTTCATCCGCCTGGCGCTTTTGATCGCATTCCCTGTCTTGAGCACGTTTTTCCTGCTCTAGTCTTTCAAGGCACGCCCTGGAAATAGGGCGCGAGCCGAGCGCTGAGCTCGGCTCGATACGCCGCTCCCTCGATGCGGTTATGCTCGAGCATGTGCTCGAGCAGTTTGGCCCGTTTGCTCGTCGAGGACGGCAGCGCCTTGATATGGGTATCGATCCAGATCAGGTGGTGCTCGCTGTCGACCAGTAAATTATCGATGTGCAGGTCGCGGTGGTAATAGCCTGCCTGGGCAAGCTGAGCGACCTGCTGGCCGAGGGATTCGATAAACGCGTGGCGCCCCTGCTCATTCTGCGCTTCGAAATAGGCGCTGCCCGTGGTGCAATTATTCATGTACTCCATCGCATAGAGTGACCCCAGTGGGTTCAGAAAGTTGAGCGCCACGCCGTAACAGCGTACGTCCACCGTGCGCTGGCCCAGCTTTTTGAGGACCCGTCGGCTTTTGAACTCCTTGTGAGCATCGTAGGAACCTGTCAGGCGCTTGGAGAGGATATCGCGTCCCAGCCAGCGCCAGAAATTCCGCTTGGGGGAGTACTTGTCGCCCACCAGCTTGAACAGGGTGCTCGACTGCGGTTGGGCATAAAAGCGGCTGCTGCTCTGCGCATCGAGCTGCGGCATGGGCTGCAGCTCGCCAAGGCTTAGCAAGCGGGCATGCTGGGTGTCGCGGACCAGGTACCAGGACGGTTTTTCGGGAAAGATGAAGCGCTGTAATTTTTTCTTCATTGAAATCTTGGATAATGACGTTAATCGGGGGAGCTACGCTCGCGGCGCCGGCGGCCGGTTGATCGATCTACTCCGCTAGTGCGTTAACAGGTGCGTTTGCCGCTGGCGAAATTCGCGAGGGGCCTGCGCCGTATTGCGCTTGAAAAAACGCGTAAAGTACGCCGGCTCGGAGAACCCCAGGCTATCGGCGATTTCGGCAACCGTCATGTTAGTGTAGGTAAGTTGCCGCTTGGCTTCCAATAACACGCGCTCGTGAAGGAGTTGCAGCGCGCTTACGCCTGCTTGTTTGCGACACGTCAGATTGAGGTGGGCGCTGCTCATGCCTAGCTGGTCTGCCAGCATCGCGATGCTGGGTTGCTGGCGGTAGTGCGTCTCGACCAGTGCCTGAAAACGCTCGAAGTGCTGCCGCCCTTTCTCGCTTCGCTGGGAGCGGCGGCTTTTGATGCTCGTCTTAGCAGGCAGGGTGAGGCGCTCCAGCTCGATCGCCAGCGCCTGCGCCAATATCTCCAGTAGCTGACGACGCCCCGGCGCCGGACGATGGTACTCCCGGCTGATTTGGCCGACCAGCGTGGCGATCTGCTGCTGGTTGCTGGCGCCTTCCAAACGGTAAAACCCCGCCTTCGACAGTACTCTGCTCCCTTCCAGGGCGCGGGAAAGGTGCTCCGCCAACGGTTTGGCGAGGGTAATGATGTCGCCCTCCACGTCAGCAGAGAAACGAAAACCGTGAATCGTCATGGCCGGCACCACGATCGTACCCATATCCTGGAAGTGGTGATGGGCGCCCTCCAGCTCCAGCGCCACGCTCCCCCGCTTGATCAACAGGATATGCACGAGATCGGCGTGCCGGTGGGGGCGAATACGCCAATCGTGCAAGCGGCTGCGCTCGGCAATGGATTCACAGTGCAGCAAGTCCGGCGTCGGCCAGTGCTCGGTTTCGCCGTATAGCTTGAAGACGGGGACAATCGGACGCTGTGTCATCGGGCGGCAATCACCGTGTTCGACCAAGGTGGGTCATGGATACGTGAAAAGTCCAAGAGACTCTCGATATTCTGCCTTATGTTAGCGCCTTTATCGGTCAAAAATACAAGCCATACGTTTCGCTTGATAATAATGACGATGAGGCCTCCCCCCATGAAGACACAAGTTGCGATTATCGGTGCCGGCCCCTCCGGGCTGTTGCTGGGCCAATTACTGCATCGCCAGGGTATCGACAACGTGATCGTCGAGCGGCGCAGCGGCGAGTACGTGCTGGGCCGTATACGGGCAGGCGTGCTCGAGCAGGGCATGGTGGATTTGCTGCGCGAAGCCGGCGTCGATGAGCGCATGGACAAGGAAGGCTTGCCCCACGACGGTTTCGAGCTGGCCTTCGATAACCGTCGCGTGCGCGTCGCGCTGGATGAGTTGACCGGCGGCAGTCAGGTGATGGTCTATGGGCAGACCGAGGTCACCCGTGATTTGATGCAGGCCCGTGAGGCCGCTGGCGCCACGACGCTCTATGAAGCTGAAAATGTTCAGCCTAGTGATCTGGAAAGCGACTCGCCCTATTTAACCTTCGAGCACAACGGCGAAACCGTACGCCTGGACTGCGACTATATCGCCGGGTGCGATGGCTATCACGGCGTTTCCCGCCAGGCCATCCCCGAAGACCGCCTGACCGAGTTCGAAAAGGTTTACCCGTTTGGCTGGCTCGGGATGTTATCGGACACGCCACCGGTCTCCGATGAGCTGATCTATGCCCGCCACCCGCGCGGTTTCAGCCTATGCAGCATGCGCTCCGCGACCCGCAGCCGTTACTACCTGCAGGTGCCGCTGGACGAAAAAGTCGAAAACTGGTCGGACGAGCGTTTTTGGGAGGAGCTCAAGCGCCGTTTGCCCGAAGAGGTGGCCGAACAGCTCGTGACTGGCCCCTCGATCGAAAAAAGCATCGCGCCGCTGCGCAGCTACGTGGTCGAGCCTATGCAGTACGGCAAGCTGTTTCTGGTGGGCGACGCCGCGCATATCGTGCCACCCACCGGTGCCAAGGGGCTGAACCTGGCCGCCAGCGACGTGAATACGCTTTACCGGCTGATGGTGAAGGTCTACCAGGAAGGGCGCACGGATCTGATCGAGCGCTATTCGCAAACCTGCCTAAAGCGCATCTGGAAAGCCGAGCGTTTCTCCTGGTGGATGACCTCGATGCTGCACAACTTCTCCGATGAAGAGGATTTCAACAGCCGCATGCAGCTAGCGGAGCTCGATTACGTAACCAGCTCTCGAGCCGGTTTGACGACGATTGCCGAGAACTATGTGGGATTGCCTTACGAGTCGCTGGAGTAACGCCCATTCGAGTCTGATTGATACAACAAAGCCCAGGCAAGGCCTGGGCTTTGTATCGGAACGAGCCCGTTCCCGTATCAACACTCGATCGCATTCACCGCCAGCCCCCCCTTGGAGGTCTCCTTGTACTTGTCGAGCATGTCGCGGCCGGTGTCGCGCATGGTGCGGATCACTTTATCCAGCGAGATGAAATGGGTGCCGTCGCCGCGCAGCGCCATTTGGGCGGCGTTGATCGCCTTGACGGTGGCGATGGCGTTGCGCTCGATGCAGGGTACCTGAACAAGCCCGCCCACCGGGTCGCAGGTCAGCCCCAGGTTGTGCTCCAGGCCAATCTCAGCGGCGTGCTCGACCTGCTCCGGCGTGGCGCCCATCACCTCGGCCAGGCCTGCAGCGGCCATGGCGCAGGCGGAGCCGACCTCGCCCTGGCAGCCCACCTCGGCGCCGGAAATCGAGGCGTTTTTCTTGCACAGTATGCCAATCGCACCCGCGGCGAGCAGAAAGTCCACCACGTTGCGCTCGCTTGAACCTGCCTGGAACTTCATGTAGTAGTGCAGCACCGCCGGGATGATGCCCGCCGCACCGTTGGTCGGCGCGGTCACCATCCGCCCGCCGGCGGCGTTTTCCTCGTTCACGGCCAGCGCGAAGATGTTGACCCACTCCATGGCGGAGAAGGTGGTCGCGATCAGGCAGGGGTCCTGTTCGGCGGCCGACAGGCGTTGATGCAGAAGTTTGGCGCGGCGTTTGACGTTGAGCCCGCCGGGCAGCACGCCTTCGTGGGTCAGCCCGTTGTCGACGCACTCGCACATTACCCGCCAGATGCGCCACAGCTCGTCGCGCACCGCCTGCTCGGGCCGCCAGGTTTTTTCGTTGGCCATCATCAACTGGCTGACGCTCATGTTTTCGCGCTTGCAAAGCGCCAGCAGCTCCTCGGCGGAGTTGAAGTCGAAGGGGATCTCGGCGGTGTCCATGTCTTCGAGCTTGGCGTCCACCTGGCTTTGGTCGACCACGAAGCCGCCGCCCACCGAGTAGTAGGTGTTTTCCAAAAGCGTGCGGCCGTCTTCGGCAAACGCGCAGAGCTTCATGGCGTTGGGATGGTGGGGCAGGCTCTCTTCGTGAAACACCAAATCCCGGTCCCACACGAAGGCCACATCCTGCTGGCGACAAAACGACAGGCGCTGGGTCTCTTTGAGCGCGCTGATGGTTGGGCCGATGATCGCCGGGTCGACCTGGTCCGGGCGCTCGCCGAGCAGGCCCATGATGATGGCGTGGTCGGTGGCGTGGCCGATGCCCGTGGCCGAAAGCGAGCCGTAAAGGTGCACTTCCAGGCGGCTGACCTGGCCAAGCATCTGGCCCTCGTCCACGGCCGTGGCAAACTTGAAGGCCGCCATCATGGGGCCGACCGTGTGCGAGCTGGATGGACCGACGCCAATCTTGAAAAGGTCGAAGACACTGATAGGCATGGGAGACCTCTGAATTGAGAGTATAAAGCCCGCTCACTGAGTATAGGACACGCGAAGCGCACATTGATGCTACGCCTTCGCACGCGCCTTGCTTGTAAGCAGACTTCATTGTTGTTGTGCTGTGCCCATCACGTGGGCCGCAAAGGCCAAGCGGTACTAGTTACCGAACACCACGGTGCGGCCGTTGTGCAAGAACACGCGCCGCTCGAGGTGGTAGCCAATCGCCCGGGCGAGCGTCAGGCATTCGATATCGCGCCCCTTGGCCACCAGGTCCTCCGGGTAGTGCGCGTGGTCCACCGGCTCGACGCCCTGGGCGATGATCGGGCCTTCGTCCAGGTCGTTATTGATGTAGTGAGCGGTGGCGCCGACGAGCTTCACCCCTTTTTCGTAGGCCTGGTGGTAGGGTTTGGCGCCCTTGAAGCCCGGCAAAAGCGAATGATGAATATTGATCGCCCGGCCGTCGAGCAGCCCGCACATGCGTGGCGAAAGTACCTGCATGTAGCGTGCCAGAATCACCAGCTCCGCACCGGTTGCTTGGATGATATCGAGCACCTGGGCTTCCTGCTCGGCCTTGGTGTCCGGGGTGATGGGTAAGTAATGGTAGGGCAGGTCGTGCCACTCGGCCAGCGCTTCTAAATCCGGATGATTGGAGATGATCGCCCGGATATCCAGCGGCAACTGCCCGGTGCGGTAACGGTAGAGCAGGTCGTTCAGGCAGTGGTCCGCCTTGGAGACCAGAATGACCGCCCCGGTGCGCTTGGCCGGCGGCGTCAGCTCGAAGGCCATCTCGAAGGCGTCAGCGCGGGACGTGAAATCCTCCAGGAACGCCTGTTCGTTGAAGGGCTCGCGCTCCGGGCGAAACTCCGCGCGAATGAAGAAACGCTCGCCGAGCCGATCATCGAAGGAGCTCAGCTCGGTAATGTAGCAGTGTTGCTCCTTTAAGAAGCGGGTCACGACATCGACCGTCCCCAGAATGCTGGGGCATTGGGCGGTGATAATCCAGGTATCCGTCATTCGGCTCATGGCGCGTCTCATTCATCCACAGTCAGGGGCGGCCGGCGGGGCCGGCCGAAGTGTTTGTTATTGTGTGTCGATCCCGTATTCTTTCGATGCATCGAGCAGCCAGCGGTAGCAGTAGTCGGCAAAACTTCGCCGGATGACCAGCTCCCACTCGGTGTCAGACGAGCGGCGCAGCACCACGCTCGCCTTGGCGAATACCGTGGTCACGCCCTTGCCCACCGGGAAGGCGCTGGGGTGAACATCGAAGGAGATCGATTTCATCAGCACTTCGCGCGCGTTCGCGCCGCCAAGCGTCAGTACGGTTTGGCCGCCGCTGACGTTGACGATGCTGAAATGAGCGCCCCCCAGCGCCTGGCGAAGCGCCCGCTCCAGGGCGAACTCTTCGCCGCCGGGCACGATCACCAGCCACTCGTCCGGCGAGATCCACTGAATCGAGCGCTCGCCGCTTTCGCCCTGCGTCATCGTGTTGGGTTTGGCGGGAAGACTCAGCCCCAGCACCTGGCGCACCGCCTCGTCCAGCACGATGGCGCCGCCGCGCAGCACCAGATGGCCCATTAGGGCTTTTTCGCGCAGCACCACGCCCGGCGACGCTTGGCGCGCCTCCGGCGTCGCTTGCTGCTGGTAGCTCCAGGCCAGCGGCGACTCGACCGCTGGGTTGCCGTCAGGCACGGTGTTGAACTCTTGCACGTTCGATACGCTCGCGTTAGACATGCTGACGCTCTCCTTTCGGGTCGATGAAGACGGGGCTTACGATTTCGGCCTCGTGCATCGTGCCGTCGGTCATGGGCAGGTAGACGGTCTGGCCCATGCGCTCGCGGCCTTCGACCACCACCGCCAGGGCGAAGCCGTGGCCTAATGAGGGGCTGTAGTAGCTCGAGGTCACGTGGCCTTTCATGGCCATGGGGATGCTTTGCGTGCTGTCGAACACGATCTGCGCGCCCTCTTCGAGTACCACGCTCGGGTCTTTCGGCTTCAGGCCGACGAACTGTTTGCGGTCGCCGCGCATGGTGTCCGGGCGGCTCAGCGCGCGCTTGCCGATCCACGGGAAGGGCTTGTCGTAGCCGATCGCCCACTGCATGCCCAAATCTTCCGGGGTCACCGAGCCGTCGGTGTCCTGGCCGACGATGATCAGGCCTTTTTCGGCGCGCAGCACGTGCATGGTTTCGGTGCCGTAGGGCGTCAGCGCGTACTTCTCGCCGTGTTCAAAAAGTTTTTTCCAGACGTGCAGCGCGTAGTTGGCCTGAACGTTGATCTCGTAAGCAAGCTCCCCGGTAAACGAGATACGGAACACCCGTGCCGGGACACCGGCCACGTTGCCTTCCTTCCAGTCCATGAATTTGAACTGCTCTTTGTCGAGATCGATATCGGTGACTTCCTCCATCAGCTTGCGTGCATCCGGCCCGGTCACGGTCATGGTCGCCCAGTGATCCGTCACCGAGTTGAAGTAGACCTGAAGCTCCGGCCACTCGGTCTGGTGCCAAAGCTCCAGCCACTCCATCACCCCGGCGGCACCGCCGGTGGTGGTGGTCATCAGGAAGTGGTTGTCACCGAGGCAGCTGGTGGTGCCGTCGTCCATCAGCATGCCGTCTTCTTTACACATCAAGCCGTAACGCACGCGGCCGACGTCGAGTTTGGCCCACTTGTTGGTGTAGACGCGGCCCAGAAATTCGCGGGCATCCGGGCCCTGAATGTCGATCTTGCCAAGCGTCGAGGCATCGAGAATCCCTACGCCTTCGCGCACCGCCAGACACTCCCGGGCGACGGCGTCATGCATGGTTTCTTTTTTACCGTTCACCGTGCGGGGGAAGTACCAGGGGCGTTTCCACTGGCCCACGTCCTCGAACTCGGCGCCGTTTTCCAGGTGCCACTGATGCAGCGCGGTGTAGCGTTTCGGATCGAATAGCTCGTTGCAGTGACGGCCGACGATGGCGCCGAAGGTGATCGGCGTGTAGTTGGGGCGGAACACCGTGGTGCCCACTTCCGGAATCGAGCGGTCCAGGCAGCGTGCGGCGATGGCCATGCCGTTGATGTTGCCAAGCTTGCCCTGGTCGGTACCAAAGCCGAGTGCGGTGTAGCGTTTGACGTGCTCGATGGACTCGAAGCCTTCCCGGGTGGCAACTTCGATGCCCGCGGCGGTGACGTCGTTTTGCAAATCGACGAACTGCTTGGGCGCGCGCAGCGCACTCTTTTCGTGGGGGACCTGGTAAAGCGCGCAGCCCAAACCGTCGCGGCGGGCGCGGGTGGCGGGCACCTCACACACTGGGGCGTTTTCGAAACCGCTTGCCTGGGCGGCCTTTTGGCCGGCGCGGGCGGCGTCCGCCAGTGTCTCGGTGAGCGCGAAGTGGCCGGCCACGCCGCCTACCGAAACCATGCCTTTTACTTCGCCGGGCACGAAGCCCAGAAGCTCTTCGTTCCACTGCGGGCGGGTGCCGGTGTGCGAGGAGAGATGCACCACCGGGCTGTAGCCGCCGGAGCTTGCGATGGTGTCGCACTCGAGGTCTTCGGTTTTACCGGTGACCACGAAGCGCTCTAGATCAACGGCGCAAACGCGGGCGCCGGTGACGCGCTGACCGCCGCGCGCTTCGACGACGCAGCTTCCGGTGATCACACGAATGCCGCTGTCCCGGGCCTGGCGCACCAGGTCGCCGTCCGGGTTGGCGCGGGCATCGACGATGGCGACGACCTCGCGGCCTGCCTCTTTCCAATCGAGCGCGGCGCGGTAGGCGTGGTCGTTGCTGGTCGAGAGCACCAGTTTGTTACCCGGCACCACGGCGTAGCGGCGAATATAGGTCGACACCGCACCCGCAAGCATGATGCCGGGCAGGTCGTTGTTGGCGAACACCAGCGGGCGTTCGTGGGTGCCGCTGGCAAGCACCACCTGGGTTGCCCGTACGCGGTGAAGCCGTGCCCGGGGCTGCCCCGGGAAACCGGCTTCCCGGGCGGTGTCCGCCAGGTGCTCGGTGCGCCGCTCGTGCAGCGTCACGAAGTTGTGGTCGTGGTAGCCGTTGGCGGTCGTGCGGGGCAGTAGCGTGACGTTGTCGAGACCGGCAAGCTCTTTTACGGTCTCGTCGACCCAGCGCACCGCGGAAACGCCGTCGAGCGTCTCGCGGCTATCCAGAAGCGAGCCGCCCATCTCCTCCTGCTCGTCGCAGAGAATCACCCGGGCGCCGGCGCGGGCGGCGGTCAGCGCCGCCGTTAGTCCGGCGGGGCCGGCACCGACGACCATCACGTCGCAGTGGTGGTGCATGTGGTCGTAGATATCCGGGTCGGACTCGGTCGGTGCCCGGCCAAGGCCCGCGCCCTTGCGGATGTACTTTTCGTAGGTCATCCACATGGAGGCCGGGGCCATGAAGGTCTTGTAGTAAAAGCCTGGCGGCATGAAGCCACCGCCTAAACGGCCCACCCAGCTCATCACGTCGCGCTGGACGTTGGGCCAGCCGTTGGTGCTGCGCGCCGTTAGGCCTTTATAAAGCGCCTGCTGAGTCGCGCGTACGTTGGGCACCTGGGTGTCGTCCCGGGCGCCGAGCTGGACCACGGCGTTGGGCTCTTCGGCGCCGGCGGCGACGATGCCGCGGGCCCGCGAATACTTGAAGCTGCGGTTGACGATGTCCACGCCGTTGGCGAGCAAGGCCGAGGCGAGCGTGTCGCCCTTGAGGCCGTGGTAGCGCTGGCCGTTGAAGGTGAACTCGAGCACCTGGGAGCGATCGACACGACCGCCGGCATCGATACGATTGGTCTGCGTCATGACGAAGCCTCCTCGTTCAGGGCCTTTGTTTCGGGCTGGGCACCGATGGTTTGCCAGCCGCCGTCGGCGGTTTGTACGCCCTCTTCATTGCGGACTTTTTCGGACTCGGCGGTGATGGTCGGCTGCTCGCCCATCGGGTAGGTCTCGAGGATTTCGTAAGTCACCGTGTTGCGGGTGATGTTGAAAAACTTGCGACAGCCCACCGAGTGCACCCACATTTCATGGTGAATACCGCGCGGGTTATCGCGAAAGAACAGGTAGTCGCCCCACTCTTCGTCGGTGGTGTTTTCCGGGTCCGCGGGTCGCATCAGGTGAGCCTGCCCGCGAGGGTGAAACTCCTCTTCCTCGCGGTGCTCCTGGCAGTAGGGGCAGTGAATATAGAACATGTTAGCTCTCCTCAGTGCGCAACGCCGGCGGCGCCGTGTTCGTCGATCAACGCGCCGGTGTGGAAGCGGTCGATGGAGAAAGGCGCGGCGATCGGGTGCATTTCACCCTTGGCCAGGCTGGCCGCAAACACGTGGCCGGAGCCGGGGGTGGCCTTGAAGCCGCCGGTGCCCCAGCCGCAGTTGAAATAAAGCCCCTTCACCTTCGTTTTCGAAAGTATCGGGCAGGCGTCCGGGCAGGTATCGACGATGCCGCCCCACTGGCGGTTCATGCGCACCCGTGAGAACATCGGGAACATTTCGACGATGGCCTGCAGGGTGTGTTCGATGGTCGGGTAGCTGCCGCGCTGGCCATAACCCACGTAGCCGTCGATACCCGCGCCGATGACCAAATCGCCCTTGTCGGACTGGCTAACGTAGCCGTGCACGTGATTCGACATGGTGACGGTGTTGAGCACCGGCTTGAGCGGCTCGGAAACCAGCGCCTGCAGCGGGTGGGACTCGAGCGGCAGCTTGATGCCCGCCATGTTGGCCAGCACCCCGGAGTTACCCGCCGCCACGCAGCCCACGGTATTGGCTTCGATGTCGCCGCGGTTGGTGTGCACGCCCAGCACCTTGCCGTCGCGAATCTTGAAGCCGGTGACTTCGGTGTTTTGCAGAAGATCCACGCCCAGGGCGTCGGCGGCGCGGGCGTAGCCCCAGGCCACCGCGTCGTGACGGGCAACGCCCGCGCTTTTCTGCCAGGAGGCCCCCATGATCGGATAGCGCGCTCGGTTGGAGATATCCAGCTCCGGCTCGATCTCCTTGATCTGCTGCGGGGTCACCACTTCGCTATCCACGCCGTTCAAGCGGTTGGCGTGGACGCGGCGCTGAATGTCGCGCATGTCCTGCAGGGTGTGGCCCAGGTTCAATACCCCGCGCTGGGAGAACATGACGTTGTAGTTCAAATCCTGGGAAAGACCCTTCCACAAGTCGAGGGAGTGGTTGTAAAGCCTGGCGGCTTCGTCCCACAGGTAGTTGGAGCGCACGATGGTGGTGTTGCGCGCGGTGTTGCCGCCGCCCAGCCAGCCTTTTTCGACCACGGCGACGTTCTTGACGCCGAACTCCTTGGCCAGGTAGTAGGCGGTGGCCAAACCGTGGCCGCCGCCGCCGACGATGATCACGTCATAGCGTTTTTTGGGCTCGGGGTTGCGCCACTGGCGCTCCCAGTTCTCGTGATGGCCGAGCGCATGTTTGACCAATCCGAAGCCGGAATAACGTTGCATAAATCTCTCCTGAATCGGCGCCGGAAAGCCCGCCGCGGCGATCGTTAAGCGATGGAAGTGGCGCTTTCGGTAGCCTGCTCGCCCTGGGTTTGGGCCTGGCCGTACACCGGATGGCGGGCGCACAGCTCAGAGACGTTGTCGCGCACCTGGTTCTCCACCTCAGTGGTATCTTTTTGATCGGCAAGCACGTCGAGAATGTCGCAGATCCAGCCGGCCAGGTGTTCGCAGTCGGCTTCATTCATGCCGCGGGTGGTCACCGCCGGGGTGCCAATGCGAAGGCCCGACGTGACGAACGGGCTTTGTGGGTCGTTGGGCACGCTGTTCTTGTTGACCGTGATGTGCGCGCGGCCAAGCGCGGCGTCGGCGTCTTTGCCGGTTACGCCCTGTTTGATCAGCGAGACCAAAAAGAGGTGATCGTCGGTGCCGCCGGAGACGACGTCGAAGCCGCGCTCGACGAACACCCGCGCCATGGCCTGGGCGTTGACGATGACCTGGCGCTGGTAGTTGACGAAGTCCTGGTTCATCGCTTCCTTGAACGCCACGGCCTTGGCGGCGATGACGTGCATGAGCGGGCCGCCCTGCTGGCCCGGGAAAACCGCGCCGTTGAGCTTCTTGTAAAGCGCCTCGTCGCCGTCGGCGGAGATGATCAGGCCACCGCGCGGGCCGCGCAGCGTTTTGTGGGTCGTGGTGGTCACCACGTGGGCGTGGGGTAGCGGGCTTGGGTAGAGGCCCGCGGCGACCAGACCCGCCACGTGGGCCATGTCGACCATCAAGTAAGCGCCTACTTCATCGGCGATGGTGCGAAAGCGGCGCCAGTCGACCACGCGGGAATAGGCCGAGAAGCCCGCGATGATCATTTTCGGCTGGTGCTCGCGGGCCAGACGCTCGACCTCGTCGTAATCGATCTCGCCGGTGCCTTCGACCAGACCGTACTGGATAGCGTTGTAGTGCTTGCCGGAGAAATTCGGCGCCGCACCGTGGGTCAGGTGGCCGCCGTGGGCCAGGCTCATGCCCAGAATGGTGTCGCCAGGCTTGACCAGCGCCATGAAGACCGCCGCGTTGGCCTGGGCGCCGGAGTGCGGCTGCACATTGGCGTAGTTGGCGCCGAACAGGCTGCAGGCGCGCTCGATGGCGAGTGCTTCGACCTTGTCGACGAACTCGCAGCCGCCGTAGTAGCGCTTGCCCGGGTAGCCTTCGGCGTACTTGTTGGTCAGCTGCGTGCCTTGGGCTTCCATCACCACCTGGCTTGTGTAGTTTTCCGAGGCGATCAGCTCGATATGGGCTTGTTGGCGCGACGTTTCTTCAGCGATTGCCGAGGCAAGGGCTGTGTCGTAGTCGGCCAGACGGGCATCAGAAAGAAAATTATTGTGTGACATCGAGTGCTCCAGGCTAGTCGCTCTGTTCGGTCTGAGAGTCTGTTAGCGCCGGTATTTTGACTACCGTTTGACGCTATCCTGCCGCGATAGTATCGCCGGGCCTCGCCCCCAGGATGCTTGCCGACGTCACCGCTCGGCGTATTTGCGACATTCGCTGAAAAATCGTGTCGCGGGGTAAAAGAGGTCGTCCAGCTACCGTTCGATGTCGTCTGTGAGTAACTTTCGCGTCGGCTAATAGACCATGCTGGAGCAGCGAGCTAATGCTCTTTGGCGGGTTTCTGACAAGCACCGGCTTGTGTCGCCGCGCCAAGTACGCCAGTTTTCTTCAAGAATAACGATGCAGCGTGGTCACGGCCGCGCGGCACCTGGAAAAGAGGATGTCCCATGTCCAATAATCGTGGTGTTGTTTATATCGGCGACGGGAAGGTCGACGTACAGGATATCGCCTACCCGAAAATGGAAACCCCCAATGGCAAGCCCATCGATCACGGTGTGATCCTGAAAGTGGTTTCAACGAACATCTGCGGCTCGGACCAGCACATGGTACGCGGGCGCACGACCGCCCCGACCGGCATGGTGCTGGGCCACGAGATCACCGGCGAGGTGATCGAGAAGGGCAAGGGCGTCGAATTCCTGGGCATCGGCGATATCGTCTCGGTGCCGTTCAACGTCGCCTGCGGGCGCTGCCGTACCTGTAAAGAGGGCCATACCGGCCTTTGCTTACACGTCAACGACGACCGCGCCGGCGGCGCCTATGGTTACGTCGACATGGGCGGCTGGGTCGGCGGTCAGGCGCACTACGTCATGGTGCCCTACGCCGACTTCAACCTTTTGAAGTTCCCGGACCGGGACCAGGCCATGAGCCAGATTCGCGACCTGACCATGTTGAGCGACATCCTGCCTACGGGCTTTCACGGCGCTTTAAAAGCCGGCGTTGGCGCGGGCTCCACGGTGTATGTGGCCGGCGCGGGCCCGGTCGGTTTGGCCGCGGCCGCCTCGGCGCGCCTGCTGGGGGCGGCGGTGGTGATGATCGGCGACTTTAACAAGGACCGCCTGGAGCACGCGCGCAAGATGGGCTTCGAGCCGATCGATTTGAACAACCACGACCGCCTGGGCGAAATGATCGCCGCCGTGGTCGGCGAGCCGAGCGTGGACAGCGCCATCGACGCGGTGGGCTTCGAGGCCGTGGGCCACAGCGGCAAGGAGCAGCCCGCGGTGGTGCTCAACCAGATGATGGACATCACCCGCGAAGGCGGCTCTATCGGTATCCCGGGCCTTTACGTGACCGAAGACCCGGGCGCGACGGAAAAAGCCGCGCAAACCGGAAGCCTTAGCCTGCGCTTTGGCCAGGGCTGGGCCAAGGGCCTGTCGTTTCATACCGGCCAGACCCCGGTGGTGCAGTACAACCGCCAGCTGATGCAGGCGATTTTGCACGGCCGTTTGAACATCGCCGAGATCGTCAACGCCCAGGTAATCTCGCTCGAGGACGCGCCAGCGGGCTACGAGCAGTTCGATCAGGGCGTGGCCAGCAAGTTCGTGCTCGACCCGCACGGGCTGCTCGGCGTCGCTTAACGCGTCTCGTCGTCTCGTCGTCTCGTCCAACGCCCGCGGCCACTGCCGCGGGCGTTTTTTTATCTTTGGTTCCAACACGATATGGGCATAAAAAAGCGGATACCACGAGGTGGTATCCGCTTTGCGCCCTTTGAGTTGCGCCCTTTGAGTGTAGTGACTTAGAAATCCACCACCAGGCTGTTCTTGGGCCGACTGCAGCAGCTGAGAATATAACCCTCTTCGATATCCTCCTCGGTGATACCGCCGTTGTGCTCCATCTCCACGTCGCCGGACTTGAGCTGCACCCGGCAGGTGCCGCAGATCCCCATACCGCACGCCTTGGGAATATGGAGCCCAAGCTTGGCCGCGGCGGCGTGGACCGTCTCGCCAGGCTGAATGCGCACGCTCTTGTTCGACTGGGCGAACTCGACGCTGAGAAGGTCTTCGGGCTCGGCAAGCTCGGCTTCCACTTCCGCTTGCTCGGCAAGCTCCTTGACGTCTTCTTGAACGTCGACCGGCGTGGCGCCGAAAAGCTCTTCGTGGTAGTGGTCCATGTTGAAGTTGTTGGCCCGCAGAATCGCCTTGATGGCGTTCATGTAGGGCACCGGGCCGCAGCAGAAAATCTCGCGCTCGAGAAAGTCCGGGGCCATCATTTCGAGCATGGGCTGGGTCAAAAAGCCCCGATAGCCCGCCCAGGCCTCACCGATATCGTCTTTTTTCTCACAGACGATATGCAGTTTGAATTCGGGGATCCGCGAGAACATGTGCACGAGCTCGCGGTGATAGATCACGTCCCTGGGCGCCCGGGCGCTATGAATGAACTCGACGTCCACATTGGTATTGGTGTCGAAGAACCAGCGCGTCATCGACATCAACGGCGTGATGCCCACGCCGCCGGAGAGAAACAGAACCTTGTCGGCGGGGAAGTCGATGGAGTTGAAGTTCCCCACCGGCCCGTGGACCACCAGCTCGTCGCCGACTTTCATGTTGGTGTGCAGCCAGTTGGAGACCTGGCCGCCCGGTATCTGCTTGACCGTGATCGAGAAGCTGTAGGGGATCGAGGGCGAGCTCGAGATGGTGTAGGAGCGCATCACCGGCTGGTTGTCGATTTCGAGCTCCAGGGTGACGAACTGGCCCGGCTTGAAGAAAAACATGACGGGCTGCTCGGCCATGAAGCAGAACGTGCGCACGTCCGGGGTTTCCTGAATGATCTTGACGCACCGCACGTGGTGGCGGCCATTGGTCCAGGTCTGGGTCGTGACGGGGTTGAAATAGTTCGTTGTCATCGTCGTCTCAATATGGCCGTGCTATCGCGTTGCCTTCACCGGCCCGTCCTTGCACTGCACGGTCCAGCACCATTGCCTGCATTCTGGGTACGCGCTTTCGGGCCAGCTTACCTGTTAGCGACACGTACTTATCTGGCGCCACCTCAAGGCCGTGAGAAATCCGTTTTCGCGTCGTCGGTACGCTACGCAGTGTCGTCGGCAGATAATTGACGTCAAAACCCCTGGACCACAATCCTTTTCATAAGTGGCAAACCACAAGTAGCCATCGCCGCGCGCCCGCACAACGTCAGGTCACGCAACTTAAACAACAAGACAATTACGTTTGGTCAATGACTGTGTCGCCGCCCTCAAGGGGAGGCGGGTTTAAAAGGATATCTGGTATGAACAACACGACGGATTACACCCAGAACGACCCCCTGGCCGCCATGCGTGAGGAGACGGTCGAGATGCTCACGTCTCGGGCGCGCACCTACTCGTTGCCGCAGCCGTTTTATAACGACGCGCGGCTTTTTGCCCTCGACATGCAAGAGATCTTCGAGAAAGAGTGGCTGTTTGCCGGCATGAGCTGCGAGATTCCCGCCAAGGGCAACTTCATGACCCTCGAGATCGGCGACAACCCGGTCGTGATCGTACGCGGCGGCGAAGGTGAGATTCACGCCTTCCATAACGTCTGCCGCCATCGCGGCTCGCGCCTTTGCAGCACCGAAAAAGGCAAGGTCGCCAAGCTGGTCTGCCCCTACCATCAGTGGACCTACGAGCTCGACGGGCGTCTCTTGTTCGCCGGTAGCGAAATGGGCAGCGACTTCGATTTGAATGAGTTCGGCTTGAAGCCGGTGAGCGTACGCACCGCCGGCGGCTTCGTGTTCATCAACTTAAGCGAGAACCCCTCGTCGATCGACGACTTCCTGGTGACGCTGGAGCACTACCTCGAGCCCTACCAGATGGACAACGTCAAGGTGGCGGTGGAGTCGAGCATCGTCGAGCAGGCGAACTGGAAGCTGGTGCTCGAAAATAACCGCGAGTGCTACCACTGCAACGGCGCTCACCCGGAGCTTTTGAACTCGCTGATGGAGTTCGACGACACCGAAGACCCGCGGGCCACGGACAAATACAAGGACCTGGTGTTTCGCAAGCAGTCAGATTGGAACGGCGAGCAGGTGCCTTGGCAGCTCAAGCGCTTTGGCAGCCGCAACCGCATCACCCGTACGCCGCTTCTGGATGGCGTGGTCTCCATGACCATGGACGGCAAGCCCGCCTGCAGCAAGCTGATGGGCCGCTTGACCAGCCCGGATATGGGGTCGCTGCGCATTCTGCACCTGCCCAACTCCTGGAACCACTTCATGGGCGATCACTCGATCGTGTTCCGCGTGCTGCCACTGGGCCCGCAGCAGACCATGGTGACCACCAAGTGGCTGGTGCACAAGGACGCGGTCGAAGGCGTGGATTATGATCCGGAGAACATGCGCCGGGTGTGGGACGCCACCAACGACCAGGACCGCCGGCTTGCCGAAGAGAACCAGCGCGGCATCAACTCGAAGGCCTACCAGCCCGGCCCGTACTCGGAAACCTATGAGTTCGGCGTGATCGACTTCGTCAACTGGTACGCCGAGCGCATGTTGGAGAACCTGGGCGGCGAGGGCGTTTCACTCTCGCTTGCCAAGGCTCAGGGCTAACCGCCCGCTTTTTGCCTACCTACCGGCGCTCCCGCTTAGCGGGGCGCCGGTTTTTCGTTTCTAACCCTTCAAGATCCCTTCAAGCGCTGGCGGCCGACTGGCCTACTCGACAAAGGCCAGATGACGCTCGACCGCCTCGCGGACCTCGGGCAGCACGATATCCTGCCGGGCTTTTAGCGCTTCAATAAAGGCGGGTAACCCATCCACGGGCTGCTGGCGGTGGGCGCTGGCCGCGATCCGGGCGCAGGTGTCCGGGTCGGCATCCAGGGGGAGCGCGATCCCCAGCGTCTCGAGCCGCGCACGAAAGTCATCACCATCGATTAGTTCGACAATCATCATGGCTGCATCCTCTTATCAATGGGTCGCGACAAGCGAGGCTAAAGCGCTCAGTGTACGCAAAGTCGCTTTGTACGTGCGCGATAGACAGCGTCTTTGGCTACGTCGAGGTCGGTTTTGGGTAACCGGGTTTCGGTGACGGGCTCAAGGCTTTATACGCCGTGGCCGGTACAGGCGTGCCGCGCACAACAAGGGGTGAAAAGGTGATGTCGCTTGCCCCAGAGCTGCCTTTCTCGCAGGTGCATTGGCGTATGTCGTAATTCCGGCAGCCGCTGGCGCTAATAGCTAAGAGTACGCTTATAAAGCGCTGCATCATGCTGTAAAGCGTCTTGAAAGCGCTTGGCAACCCCGCTTAACAACATCAATAACCTTACGGCTGCGCTTATGATTTACACCATCGCGATACTGTTGAGCCTGGTCGGCTACTTTGTGATCGGGCATCTGGCCGGCCGGCGCGTCAAGGGCCTGGATGACTACCTGGTGGCTGGACGCAACGCACCGACCTTTTTCATTCTGGGCACCCTGGTGGCAAGCTACCTAAGCACCAGCGCCTTTCTGGGGGAAACCGGGTTTGCCTACCAGGGCTATCCTTTCGTCATGCTGATCTTTGCCGCGATCAGCACCTCGGGCTGCTTGCTGGGCGCGCTGGTGTTTGGCCGCTATCTGCGCCGAAGCGAGGCGAATACCGTGCCGGAATTTTTCGGCAAGCGCTTCGCCTCGCGTCGGGTGCAAATCATTGCCGGGCTCACCACGATCATCGGCCTGGGCGCCTACCTTTTGGGCGTGATGCAGGGCGCGGGCATCATGTTTGCCGAGCTGACCGGTATGCCCTACTGGGTGGGCCTGGTACTGGTCTGGGCGACTTACACTGGCTTTATTCTCTACTCCGGCTCCCCCGGGGTCATGCTCACTGACACGATCATGTTCGTGATCTTTTCGCTGGCAGCAATAGGCGGATCGATCTATGTGATTCAGGACCTGGGCGGCTTCAGCGGTGTGATCGAAGGGCTTCTAAGTCAAACCGACAAGCCCGATATCGCGCTGTGGCACGGCGTGCTGGAAGGCCCGAACGCTACTTTCTCTACTCCCGGCGAGGCGCTGGTTTGGGGTTTGACGCTGGGTCTTGTGTGGGCGGCGGTGCTCGCGGCGAGCCCCTGGCAGTCGAGTCGCTACCTGATGGCGCGCAACGAGCACGTGGTGATGCGCTCGGCCATGCTCACCGCGGTGGCACTCGCCGTTTTCTACGCGCTGATGATGGTGACCGGGGCGGCGATCAACCTGTACGACCCGGGCCTCGACCCGGAGCGCTCGATGATTTGGGTGGCGCTCAACATCCTGCCGACCTGGCTTGGCATCGTGATTTTGACCGGGGTGTTCGCCGCCGGGCTCTCGTCGTGCTCGACCTTTCTGTCGATCATCGGCTTTAGTATTTCCAACGATATTCTGCCTGCTTCGACGAACGAGGCCTCGGCGATGCGCAAAAGCCGCCTGGCGGTGCTGGCTGCCGGGCTGGTCGCGCTGGTGCTGGCGCTTTTTCAGCCGCCGGCGGTCATGGCCGTGGTGTGGTTTGCCGCGACGCTCTTCGCTTCGTCCTGGGGCCCGGTGGCGCTTTTGAGCATCTGGAGCAAGCGGATCACCGCCGCAGGTGCTGGCTGGGGGCTGGCGGTGGGCTTTGCCGGTAACGTGGCGATTTCGTTGATGGTTCAGGCCGAGTGGCTGAGCCTGCCGGTGTATCTGCACCCGGTACTGCTCAGCACGCTGATGGCGCTGGTGGCCATTGCGCTTGCCTCTAAAGCCACGCGCGTCAGCCAGGCCGAGCACACCTACCGCGCGTTTCTGCACGACTTTGATACCGAGGCCGTTCGCGGCTGGGTGCCGGGTACCCGCTGGATCGCGCTTTGCACCATGCTAAGCGGCGTGGCGATCGGGATCTTTTTGTGGCAGCAGTACGCGGTCACGCTGGCTGGCTTTGCCGAGCCGTTTGGCGTGGCGCCCGGGGCGGTGCAGGGCGCTTACGGGCTGGCTATTGGCTGCGGCGCCATGTTATTGATGGCCGGCGGCGTCGGCTTCTGGCTGGTGCGCCCGCGCTCGCCAGCCCCTCATCGGGCTAGCGCGGCGAGCCGCTAAAATCAAAGGACGTCCGCTTACCGCCCAACCGCCCGCCTTTATGGCGGGCGGTTGGTTTTTTTTAACCGACCCGGAGCTAAAACAATGCAGCCAAGTGCTTATCAACGCGGCCTGGTCATCGTGGTGCTGGGCGTGGTGTGTCTCAGTTTCGACGGTTTGTTGATCCGCCTGGCCAATACCGATGGGTGGACCATCGTCTTTTGGCGCGGTTTTCTGATGTTGGGTGTGCTGGCGCTGTTTTGCCTTTCCGGTAAACGCCTCGCCACGCTGCGCGACACGCCGCTCGCAGCGCTCGCCTCGTCCGTTCTGCTGGGGCTGATTTCGCTACTCTTCGTGCTGGCGGTAATGAACGCCAACGTTGCCAACGTGGTGGTGATTCTGAGCTCGGCACCGCTATTTGCCGCGATCCTGTCACGGGTGTTTTTGGGCGAGCGCGTGGCGCTGCGCACTTTGATTGCCATTGCGCTCTGCATGGCCGGTATGGGCCTGGTGTTCATGGGTGAGGGCGCCCAGGGCATGCTTTTGGGCAATCTTTACGCGCTCGCCGCCGCCGCCGCGGTAGGGGGCAATCTCACGCTGTTGCGCCGCTTTCCAGGTCTTGACCGTATCGCGCTGATCGCCGGGGGCGGGCTTTTATCGGCCGCGCTCGCCCTGCCCATGGCCGCACCGTTTGCGCTGAACGCCCCACAGTTTGGCGTACTGGCGCTGATGGGCCTGGTGCAAATGCCGCTGGCCACCGTGCTGATCAACAGCGCCACGCGCTACTTGCCCTCCACCGAAGTAGCGCTTTTCTATCTGGTGGAAACCGCGCTGGGCACGCTCTGGGTGTGGTGGCTGCTTGGTGAAGAGCCCACCGCCTCGACGCTGGCCGGCGGGGTGGTGGTCATTACCGTGCTGGTGCTGCACTCCTGGATTGGCCTGCGCCGGGAGCGCCAGCGGCTGAGGTTGCATCCGGGGGTGGCCGGAAAGTAGTGCGCTTGCCACTTTACGTTATGAAACTGGGGGCTTGATGCGCTCTTTGGGTGGCTACATGCAGTTCAACCCAGGGTGGGGTCACAGTCGCGGCGTCGACCCCAACGGCGTGAAAGGGTCAGGGTGGCGGCTGGCATCCTGGTGATCCACCATCCAGCCGGGGTAGTAAGGCGGCAAGGCACTCACGGCCTCCAGTCGCGCCAGCTCCTCGCCCGTAAGAGTGACATCGACCGCCCCCAGGTTATCGTCGAGCTGATCCATGCGTTTGGCGCCGATAATGACGCTGGTAACAGCCGGTTGGGCGAGCAACCAGGCAAGCGCTACTTTTGCCACGGAAATACCCCGCGCGTTCCCGATGGCGCGCATCTCGGCAATGCAGGGCCAGGCCTGATTCAGATCCACGGGTGGAAAGTCGAAAGTACTGCGCCGGGCCCCCTCCTCAACCGATGCCCCCGGGCCGAACTTCCCCGAGAGTAATCCACCGGCAAGCGGCGACCAGACAAGCAGCCCCATTTCCTCTTCGATAACCAGCGGCACCAGTTCGCGCTCTGCATCCCGTCCGGCAATCGAGTAATAGGCCTGGAGTGCCTCAAAGCGAGTGGCATTGAGGGCGGTACTCAGCCCCAGCGCTTTACCGATCTTGCCCGCGTGCCAGTTCGAGACACCGACATAGCGGACCAACCCTTGGCGCGTCAGGTCATCCAGCGCCCGCAGTGTTTCCTCTATTGGGGTGATGGGGTCGCTCGCGTGAATCTGGTAAAGGTCGATATGGTCGACCTGAAGACGCTCCAGGCTTCGCTGAACAGAATCCATGATATGACCGCGCGACGCCCCTTGAGCGTTGGGTCCGGGCCCCATGACACCTCCCGTCTTGGTCGCCAGCACAATGTCGCTGCGCCGCACGCCGAGGTCTCTCATTGCCTGACCCAGGATGCGCTCGGACTGACCGAAAGAGTAAATATCGGCGGTGTCGATAAAGTTGATTCCTTGCTCTAACGCATGGGCGATCAAATCGTTGGCGTCAGCCTGATCCACCGCCCCGATGGTCGCCCACATGCCCGCGTCCGCATTGCCACCCAGTGTCATCGTGCCCAGGCACAGCTCGGACACATACAGACCCGTACGGCCCAGTCGATTGTATTTCATGGCGCCTCCTTCGAATTCGTGGATTCCAACGTCAGCATGACGCCGGGCGGACCTCGCCGGCTCGAAGTGAGCTCAGAGGGGCTGAGACTTCCCGGCTCGAAACTGCCCGGCAATCAATGCGACCCGCGCGCCATACAGGCGGGCCGTTTCCAGATCGCCTGGCGACATCTCTTCCGGCGACGCATCGGCCGGCGTCTGCGCCATGGGGGCGATGTAGGAACCCATACGGTTCAGGTCGTCGCGTTTCGACGCCTTGGCGTTCGCCGGTTTGATATCCAGGCCAACCCATATCCCGGCGTGCTGTCCGGACAGCAGGACGAAATACTCGAGCGTGTTGAGTTTGTCGCCGTTGAGGCTCGCACTGTTGGTGAAGCCGCCAAAGATCTTGTTTTGCCAAGCGCCTTCGAACCAGGGCTTGGAAGAGGCATCCGCGAATTTCTTGAACTGCCAGCTAGGGCCGCCCATATAGGTCGGCGAGCCGAAGACAATGGCATCAGCACCCGCGAGGGATGGCCAGGCATCGTCGGCAATATTGCCCTCGGGGTCGATGGCCACCAATACGGTGCCGGTGCCTGCGCCTTCGGCGACGGCCGCCGCCATGCGTGTGGTGTGACCGTAACCGGAGTGATACACGATGACCGTTTGAACAGGCATGAAATCTGAGTTCATGAGGGTTCTCTTATGGGGAATGTGGTGGTGTGGTGAACGACATGGGCTACTTTACTGAGTCCCCAATGTGCTATAAATCATCCCAATCTGAACGCTCTGTTATCTATTTGGTGAACAATGCCCAATCTCCAGACCCTTTTAATTTTTGCCCGCGTGGCGGAAATGTTGAGCTTCACGCGTGCGGCTGAAAGTCTGGGGATCCAGAAAGGGCGAGTGTCGACAGTGATTCGTGGGCTCGAGCGCGAGATGGGGGCGGCGCTTTTGCACAGAACGACACGTAGCGTGCAGTTGACCGAAGACGGCCGTGCTTTCTACGAACGCGCACGTGACCTGCTGGCCGATGCTCAGGACGTGCAGTCCATGTTCGCCAGTAGCGATGCTCCTCTTAAGGGGAGGCTGCGCGTCGATATGCCGACCGAGTTGGCAAAGACCGTCGTGATCCCCGCGCTGCCGCAACTGCTCGATGCGAACCCTGAGTTGGCACTTGAGATGTCCAGCACGGATCGCCGGGTCGATCTCGTTCAGGAAGGGTTCGATTGCGTCATCCGTCTCGGGCCCATCATCGACGACCGGCTGGTCGCCCGCGCGCTTGGCAAGTTGCGAATGGTGAACGTGGCAAGCCCGGGCTATCTGGCAAAGTACGGCACACCGCAAACCCTCGATGACCTGCTCACCCAGGGCCACCGGATGGTTCACTACGCGCCGACCCTCGGCGCCCGACTGGAGGGATGGGAATATCCGGAGGGGAATGGCTATGCATCACTTGCCTTGCCTGGGGCGATGCAGGTCAACAATGTGCAGACCTATCATGCGGCGGGGCTGGCGGGGATTGGACTGATCCAGGCCGGTTATTCGACCCTTGCGCACCACATCGAACGCGGCGACCTGGTGGAGGTTCTGCCCGATCTACGCCCCGAACCGCTGGCGGCATGGCTGGTGGTCGCGCATCGGCGCAACCTTTCCCCTCGCGTGCGGGCCTTCATGACGTGGATCGAGCGTGTATTGGAGCCCTATTTCGATTAGCAGGTTGCATGGCTAGCAAAGACGCCATGGCGGCTGTTGGGCTGGAAGAGCCAGCAGGTTTGCGAGACGTTCTGCTTATGGGCGCCGGTAGAGGGCATTGCTAAAGGCTGCCATCGGCTAAAGGCGACCATTCAGCCCAATAAATAGATCTGTCCTTTTTTCTATACCGCTATGGATGCTTGGTGACTAGACTGAGGTTTCGCACCCACGAAAGAAGAGATGTCATGCCGATATGCCGCCCTCTGCTGCACGGGTTCACCGCCGCCGCCCTGCTTGCGTTCACGAGCACATCCCAGGCCGACACTGAGCAAAGCCCGCATGACGCGGACTACGTTCCGGTCCCGCTGAATTCTTCGATCGACCGGGTGCAACCCATGACCGGCATCGTGTTGTGGAACGACAACGCCCGTGACCTCGCCGCACTTGGCGATGACGTGCAGCTGGAGTTCGCCTACTTCAAGTACAGCGATGTCGTCACCGAGCCGGGTGTCTATGACTGGTCTCGGGTCGAGGCCGCGCTGGCGTCCTCGGCGGCGCGGGGTCACCAGATGATCCTACGCTTTCACGACACCTACCCCGGACAGACCCGGGTCTCGATTCCTGCCCACATCGCAGACGCGCCGGATCACGAGCTGAGCTACCACGATATCGAAGGCGAGCGGACCTTCGTGCCGGACTGGCGCTCAGAAACCCTCCAGGCGTTCATTCTCGAATTCTACAGCCGGTTTGCGCAGCGCTACGACCTCGATTCACGGCTTGCCTTCCTGCAGGTCGGTTTCGGCTCCTACGCCGAGTACCACCTATGGGACGGGCCGTTGACGCTCGGCACCACGTTTCCGTCGAAGGCCTTCCAGCAGCAGTTTTTGACACACCTGGGTGACACCTTCGTAGAAACGCCATGGTCGATTTCGATCGACGCTGCGAGTTCCAGATACACGCCGTTCTCGGCGGTACCGGCCCTGCGCCAGCTGCGCTTCGGTCTGTTCGACGATTCCTTCATGCACGAAACGCATTCGGAGAGCGATCAGGAATACAACCGCGCCTCTTGGCTGTTCTTCGGCAGCACGCGCTATCACGACAACCCCGCGGGCGGCGAATTCAACTACTACAGCGATTACGACCAGGAGCATGTGCTGGCTCCGGACGGTCCCTGGGGGCGAAGCTTCGAATCCCTCGCGGCGCAGTATCACATCAGCTACATGATCGGAAACGACCAGCCCGGCTATCAACCCCGCGAGCGGATCCGCGAGGCGTCGATGGCGACCGGCTACGCGTTTCGGGTCGCGACGCTCGCCAGCAATGGCGAGTGCGTGCGTCTGACGGCGCGTAACGAAGGCGTGGCGCCGATCTATTACGACGCTTGGCCCGCCGCGGATGGTCAGCGCATGGACACTTCGTTAAAAGGGTTGCTGCCCGGCGAGGAACGCACCGCCGAGGCCTGTATCGGCCCGCATGCGCGGGAGGCACTAGAGATCAGCATAGAAAGCGATCGGCTGGTGCCGGGGCAGCGCATCCAGTTCAACGCATCGACGCCGTAGGCGCATCGAGCAAAGGCCACGGGGCTTCAATCCGTGGCCCCAGCCGGTATTCGAGGTCACCCACGGCCTTGATGCGCCGTTAAGCGCCTAACGCAGTACGCCTTCCTCCTTGAGCAACTTGAAGATCGCCTCGGCGCCCTGTTCCGGGGTGACATCGCTGAGCGTTTGTCCGCCGCCGCCATCGGCCTTGGCCGCCGCGGCTTTGAAACGGTCCCGCGCCGAGGAAGATTTGACGATCCTGAGACGTTTGGGGCGTTTGCGGGCCGGGTAGAATTGCCAGCCGGCAAGGGGTTCGTCGAGCACGCTTTGCGCCTCGCTCGGGGCCAGTTCGCCGCGTTTGGCCGGGCCGAAGGCGCTTTGACGCGCCGCCGGGGCGCTGGTGTCCACGGTGGCAATCGCCGGCAGGCGAATACGCAGGCGCCGGCGCTTGCCCCGGGGCAGGGCTTGAAGCACCACCGCCGTGCCCTGTTCGACTTTCTCTACCGCCGCCAGGCTTGTGATGATCGGCCAGCCCAGCGCCTCGGCCAGCAGGTACGGCAGCACCCCGGAGGCCTCGCCGGTTTCGGCGCGGCTGCCGGTCAGAATCAGCTGCGGCGCGTTTTCGCGAAGCGCCTCACTCAGCGCCGGTACCACGTCGGCGTTGGGCGCTTGCTCGATCAGGTTGACGCTCTCGATCCCCATGCCTAGATAGCCGCGCAGCGCCTCTTCGTGCTCGCCCGCGTGTTGGCCGGCGTGGAGCAGCTCGATAGAGGCCCCTTTAAGCGACAGCGCCATTTCTACCGCCCGGGCGTCCTGGTCGGCGCGTCGGGCGCGGGCGGTCAGCGGGTGGCGGCCGATGGAAACCAGCACGGCCACGTGCAGCCCGGCGTTTTGATGAGCGGGGGAAGTGCTTTGTGACGCGGGGGAAGAGTTAGGCGGCATCGCGGTTCTCCTGTTGTTCCAGGCGGTGCTGTTCGACCCGGGCGACCAGCGCGGCCAGCACGGCGCTGGCATCGCCAATGATGGTGAGATCGGCGCGCTTGGCCATATCGCAGCCCTCGTCCAGATTGACGGCGACCACTTTTTCGCAGCTTTGAATTCCCTGCAGGTGCTGAATGGCGCCAGAAATGCCGATCGCCACGTAGACCCGGGCCGAGACCCAGGTGCCGGTGGCGCCCACCTGGCGGTCCCGCGCCATGTAGCCGTCGTCCACCGCCACCCTTGATGCGCCCTTGGTCGCGCCGAGCACCTCGGCGGCGTGGTGATAACCCTCCCAGTCCTTGACGCCGTTACCCGCCGAGAGAATGAACTCGGCTTCCGCCAGCGAGACACTCGCCGGGTCGACCGCCACTTCGCCGAGATCCTCGATACGCCCAAGCACGTCGGGAAGCGCCTGGTTCAATTCGATGGCTTGGGCGGCGTGGCGGGTGTCGCTGACCGGGTCGGCGCACTCGGCCAGCGCCAGTACGATCCGGGGCAGGGCGCGGTGGATATCGTGGCGCCCGGCGCCGGCCCGCGCGGTGGCGCGCCAGGTCGAAGGGTCTTCGTTGGCCTCGACCTGCCACACCTGGGCCGCCGGGCGCTCGCCAAGCCTCGCGGCCAGGCGTCGGCCAAGTTCGCCACCGCCGAGAGTGGAATCAGGCAGCAGCCAAAAGCGCGGCGCCAGCTCGCGCTCGACGCTTTGCAGCACCGCCACCTTGAGCTCCGGCAGGTAGCCGGAGAAGCGCTCGCCCTCCAGGTGCATCAGCCGGTCGATACCGGCGTCACCAAAGGCGCTCTCCTTGTGCTCACCAAAGACGATAGCCACCACCGCACCGGGGTTGGCCGGGTCGGCATCGGCCAGCTGGCGCGCCAGGCCCAGCAGGTCGCGATCATGTGCCGACAGCCGTCCGCCGGCCATATCCGGCACCACGGCGACCATAAACGCCGGCGACTCGATGGTGACGGACTGGCGCGAGTCCTTGGCCTCGGCGCTGTGCGCCGGGGCCTGGGCCGCTTGCTGGGCGCCGCTACGATCAATGCGGCGAACGCCGTTGGGGCCGATGAAGCCGACCGCGCGAGGATCGCGGCGCATCACGCCGTTAGGGCCCATCCACTCGGTGGCTTTGGTTCCACCGCCAAGCTCGGCCAGCACCGTCAAATGTTGTGGGTGCAGGCGGTTTCGGGCGATCCACTCCTTGCGAGGATCGCGGCGCAGAATGTCGCTCATGAGGTTTCCTCCAGCGCCGGGGCGGGCGCGGCCTTGGCCGGTGTCGCTTTATCGGCGGGTGCATCGATGATCAGCGCATCGGCGACCAGCTCGGCGATATCCTTGATGCCGGCGCGGGGCTCGACCACGCCTTCCAACATCGCGGTGCACTGTGGGCAGCCCACGGCGACGAGATCCGCGCCGGTTTCGCGGACGTCTTCCATGCGCATGTCGGGAATGCGCTGCTTGCCGGGAATGTCGGTGATCGGCGCGCCGCCGCCGCCGCCGCAGCAGCGCGAACGGTAGCCGGAGCGGGCCATCTCCTGCACCTCGATGCCCAGCGCCTTGAGCACGTCCCGCGGTGCTTCATACTCGCCGTTGTAGCGGCCCAGATAACACGGGTCGTGGTAGGTCACGCTGCCGCCTTTCCACGCCTTGAAAGTGAGCTTGTTCGCACTGACCAATTCGCTTATGAAGGTGCTGTGGTGCTGGACATGGTAGCGGGCGGGGGCATCAGCCGTGCCCAGCTCCCCGTACTCGTTTTTGAGCACGTGGAAGCTGTGCGGGTCGCAGGTGACGATGCGTGAGAAACGGTAACGGCTCATGGTCTGGATGTTGCGGCGGGCCAGGGTCTGGAAGGTCGCTTCGTCGCCCAGGCGCCGCGCCACGTCGCCACTATCGCGCTCTTCATTACCCAGCACGGCGAAATCGACGCCCGCGGCCCGCAGTACGCTGATGAAGGCGCGCAGGGTGCGCTGGTTGCGCATATCGAACACGCCGTCGCCCAGCCACAAGAGCACCTCGGCCTCGCCCTTGTCCGCCATCAGCGGCAGGTTCAAATCCGCCGCCCAGTAAAGGCGCGAGTCCGGATCGAAGCCGCCGGGGTTGTCCGTGGCGATCAGGTTGTCCAGCACCTCGGCGCCCTTGTTGGGCGTGTTGCCGTGCTCAAGCGTTAGGAATCGGCGCATATCGACGATGGCGTCGACGTGCTCGATCATCATCGGGCACTCTTCCACGCAGGCGCGACACGTGGTGCAGGACCAGAGCGTTTCAGGATCGACCAGCGCGGTGCCTTCGCGGGCGACGATCGGACCAAAGGGGTCGCCCTGATGTTCGCCGACCGACTTGCCGGGGTAGGGCGAGCCGTAATAGTGGCCGTCGCTGCCGCCGGCCATACCGACGACCATGTCCTGAATCAGCTTTTTGGGGTTGAGCGGCTGGCCGGCGGCAAACGCCGGGCAGGCGGCTTCGCAGCGCCCGCACTGCACGCAGGCGTCAAACCCTAAAAGCTGGTTCCAGGTGAAGTCCGCGGGCTTTTCGACGCCAAGTTTGGCGTGGTCATCACCCAGGTGCAGCGCTTTCAGGCCGGTGGAGCGGTGCTCACCGCCGGTCTTGTCCGAGAAGCGCTCCGGGCGGCGGTGAAAGGCCAGGTGCAGCGCACCCGCGAAGGCGTGTTTCATCGGCCCGCCCCAGGTCATGCCGAAGAACATCTCGCCCAGGCCCCAGACGATGACCGCCGCCAGCACCAGCGCCACAATCCAACCGATACCGCTTTGGAAAACGCCTTCCGGCAGAATACCGGCGGTGGGCAGCGTGACCACGAACATGCCGATGGAAAATGCCATCAGGCTTTTCGGCAGGCGCATCCAGGGGCCTTTGGAGAGCCTTGAAGGCGGGGGGCTGCGCCGCTTGGCGACCAGGATACTGCCCAGGAACATGCTGGTGGTGGCGGCCAGCAACACCCAGGCGAGAATCGCGCTGTCCAGGCCAAAACCGTGGACGATGATCGCCAGAAGCGCGGCCAGCACGAAGCCGCCGGCGGTGGCCACGTGGGTGTGGGAGATGTACTTGTCCCGCTCGACGACATGGTGCAGGTCGACCAGGTAGCGCCTGGGCACCTGCATTAGGCCCTTCAATACGGGTACGGGAGAGGGCCGCCCCTGGCGCCACAGGCGGGCACGGCGAACCGCCCCGACGATGGCCAGCGCCAGCGCGGAAAACAGCAAAATCGGTAACAGGGTATCGAGCATGGCGTCTCTCCTCTCAGAGACACCGTAAGGTCTGCGGCCCGGGGCGTGCCCCGGGCCGTTCAGCTTACAGCGTTATTGTGTCAGAAGTCCTTGCAAAGGCGCAGCGCATCGTAGATGGCGGCGTGCGTGTTGCGTGGCGCGGTGCAATCCCCCAGGCGGAACAGGGCAAAGCCATCACCGCTTTGTGAGAGGCAGGGTTGGGGCTCGATCGCGTAGAGCGCTTCGATATCGGTTTGGCCCTTGTTGCGCGACTGCGCCTTGAGCGCGTAGTAGAGCGCCTCGTCCGGGCGAACGCCGTTTTCGACCACGACCTGATCGACCACGCGCTCTTCCAAGGCGCCGGTGTACTCGTTCTCGAGCACCGCGACCAAGGATTCGCCTTCGCGATACACCTTATGCAGGGCGAGATCCGAGGTCATGATGACTTCTTTCTCGTACAGGCTTCTGTAGTAGGTGGGGAAGGTGGTACCGCCCACCGCCGCACCCGGCTTGAGATCGTCGGTGACGATCTCGACTTTTGAGCCCTTGTCGGCCAGGTAGTCCGCCGCCGAGACGCCGGAAAACTCGCAGATGGTGTCGAATATCAGCACGTTCTTGCCCGGCTCCACGTCACCGTTGAGGATCGCCCAGGTGCTGACCACCAGGCTCTGCTCGGTATCTTCGTCATAGCCCCACTCGGGCACCTGGGAGAGAAACGGCTGGCCGCCGGTGGCCAGAATCACCACGTCCGGACGCAGATCATGAATGGTGGCTTCATCGGCTTTGGTGGCCAGGCGCTGGTCGACCTGAAGCCGGTTGAGTTCGAGCTGGTACCAGCGGGTGATACCGGCGATCTGGTCGCGCTGGGGCGCTTTGGAGGCGATGGTGATCTGCCCGCCGATCTGGTCCTTGGCCTCGAACAGCGTCACGTCGTGCCCCCGCTCGGCGCAGACCCGGGCGGCTTCCATACCGCCGGGGCCGCCGCCGACGACGACGACTTTGCGCTTGATGCCGTCGGTTTTCTCGATGATGTGCGGCAACCCCATGTACTCCCGCGCGGTGGCGGCGTTCTGGATGCACAGCACGTCCAGGCCCTGGTACTGGCGGTCGATGCAGTAGTTGGCGCCCACGCACTGCTTGATCTGATCCACCTGATCGTTCTTGATCTTGGCGATGATGTGCGGGTCGGCGATGTGCGCGCGGGTCATGCCGACCATGTCGACGTAGCCGCCCTCCAGAATGCGTTGGGCCTGGTTGGGGTCCTTGATGTTCTGGGCGTGAATGACCGGCACGTTGACCACTTCCTTGATGCCCGCAGCCAGGTGCAGGAAGGGCTCCGGCGGGTAGGACATGTTGGGAATGACGTTGGCCAGCGTATTGTGGGTATCGCAGCCCGAACCCACTACGCCGAAGAAATCGACCTTGCCGGTGGCGTCGAAATAGGCGGCGATGCGCTTCATCTCTTCGTGGTCGAGGCCGTCCGGGTGGAACTCGTCGCCGGTGATGCGCATACCCACCACGAAGTCGTCGCCGACCTCGGCGCGCACCGCCTTGAGCACTTCCATGCCAAAGCGCATGCGGTTTTCAAACGTGCCGCCCCACTCATCGGTGCGCTTGTTGACCCGCGGGCTCCAGAACTGGTCGATCAGGTGCTGGTGCACGGCAGACAGCTCAACGCCGTCGAGGCCGCCTTCCTTCGCCCGGCGCGCGGCCTGGGCGAAGTCGCCGATGATCCGCCAGATCTCCTCTTCCTCGATGGTCTTGCAGGTCGAGCGGTGGACCGGCTCGCGGATACCCGATGGCGAGACCAGCGTCGACCAGTCGAAGCCGTCCCAGCGCGAGCGGCGGCCCATGTGGGTAATCTGAATCATGATCTTGCCGCCGTGCTTATGGACGGCGTCGGCCAGATTCTGAAAGTGCGGAATGATGCGGTCGGTGGACAGATTCACCGAGCTCCACCAGCCCTGGGGGCTGTCGATGGAAACGATCGACGAGCCGCCGCAGATGCAAAGCCCGCAGCCACCCTTGGCCTTCTCTTCGTAGTATTTGACGTAGCGATCCGTGGTCATGCCGCCGTCGGTGGCGTGCACCTCGGCGTGGGCGGTGCTGACCACGCGGTTACGAATCGTCTGACTGCCAATCTGGATCGGTTTGAATAGTGCATCGAATGCCATGGGAGTAACCTCAGCTCAAGGGCGTTACGACAAACAGACCGTGCTCGCAGCCGTCTTCGGCGCCGCTTTGGGTCTGCTCGGCCACCGTGCGCGTCTCACTCCCCCGCGCGGCCAGAATCTGGTCCATGGCGCCGGCGAACCAGCCGGTGAACATGTACTCGATCTTACGATTCACCTTGCCCATCTGATACACGAAGGCGCTGTGCTCCAGGCGTACCCGCGCGGTGCCCGCGTCCAGGTCTATTTCTTCGGTGATGAAAAGCCCCCAGCCGCGCTGGGAAAGTCGCTTCATGTAGTGCTCGAAAACGGCCTCGCCTTCGAGCCCGTGAAGCTCGGCTTCCTTTTCGCACCAGTGCCAGGCGCTCTTGTAGCCGGCGTGGTAGAGAATCTCGGCATACTTTTCCGCGCCCAGGGCTTCTTCGACCGCCATGTGGTTATTGACGAAGAAGTGGCGCGGCACGTAGAGCATCGGCAGTGCGTCGGTCGTCCAGATACCGGTTTCGCTGTCGACGTCGATCGGAAGTTCAGGAGCTGTCTTGGTCACGGTGGTCATCCTTAAAACTTGTACTTGTTCAAACAAGAGAGGGTCATCGGGGCGGCGCTTTTTTGAATCGACTCGCCCCGTTTTCGATCGTTACTCGCCCCACACATCTTTCAACGTGCGCACCCAGTTCTCGCCCATGATCTTTCTGACTTGGGACTCGCTTAAGCCGCGCTTTAAAAGCGCTTCGGTCAGGTTGGGGAACTCGCCGATGGTGCGAATACCTTCCGGGTTGATGATCTTGCCGAAGTTGGTCAGGCGCCGCGCATAGCCCTTGTCGTGGGTCAGCCACTCGAAGAAGTTTTGGTCGTGACCCTGGGTGAAGTCGGTACCGATGCCGATGGCGTCTTCGCCGACGATGTTCATGATGTACTCGATGGCTTCGCAGTAGTCGTCGATGGTCGAGTCGACGCCGTTTTTGAGAAACGGCGTGAACATGGTCACGCCGACGAAGCCGCCGTGGTCGGCAATGAACTTGAGCTCGTCGTCGGACTTGTTGCGCGGGTGCTCTTTAAGGCCCGAGGGCAGGCAGTGGGAGTAGCACACCGGCTTTTTGGACTCGAGAATGACTTCCTCGGAGGTTTTGGCGCCCACGTGGGAGAGATCGCACAGCATGCCGACGCGGTTCATCTCCGCGACGATCTCGCGACCGAAGCCCGAGAGCCCGCCGTCGCGCTCGTAACAGCCGGTGCCCACCAGGTTCTGGGTGTTGTAGCACATCTGCACGATGCCCACGCCGAGCTGCTTGAATACCTCCACGTAGCCGATCTGGTCTTCAAAGGCGTGGGCGTTCTGGAACCCGTAAATGATGCCCGTTTTGCCTTCTTCCTTGGCGCGGGTGATATCCGCGGTGGTGCGCACCGGGCGGACCAGGTCGCTGCACTCTTCCATCAGCTTGTTGGAGGCGACGATGTTGTCCACCGTGGCCTTGAAGCCCTCCCAAACCGAGACGGTGCAGTTGGCCGCCGTCAGGCCACCGCGGCGCATGTCTTCCAGAAGCTCCCGGTTCCATTTGGCGATGATCAAACCGTCGATGACGATGGCGTCTTGGTGTAATTCAGCAGGGTTCATAACGAGGCTCCAGGGTTGTCCATGAAGGGGAGCATAGCGCTGCCCTGGGCCTGCTCTGCTCCTGGAAACGACGACGGAAATTCCAAAAGCGTCATCTTGGGCAATGCGCGTGGCAAAGCCCTCGGCTTCGCGTTAAAAAGCACCGGGGCACTGGGAAGGGGCGGTATAACAAAAGAGCTGCCCGTGGGGCAGCTCTTGGGCAGTGCTTACGGCAAGTGGCCGGGCGCGCTAGTAGTTCACCAGCGGTACGCTTGCAAAGGTCGGCTCGCCCTGGGCGTAGGCCAGCGCCAGCAGAGCGCTCGAGGCGGGTTCGCCGCCGGCTGGCTCGACGCCCCAGGGCTGGATTATCGGCGCGGCCTTGATCTGGGGCGACTGGCGCGACTGCGAGCCCAGGCGCTCGTCGCGCGGGGGAATGCCGAAGCACTCGCGGTAGCACTTGGAGAAATGCGGCGTGGAGACGAAACCACACACCGAGGCGATCTCGATGATCGAAAGCGACGTCTGCTTCAAAAGCTGGCGCGCGCGTACCAATCTGAGCTTCAGGTAGTAGCGCGAGGGCGAGCAGTGCAGGTAGCGCTGGAAAAGCCGCTCGAGCTGGCGCCGGGACACGTCCACGTAGGTGGCAAGCTCGTTAAGCTCTAAAGGCTCTTCGAGGTTGGACTCCATCAGTGCCACGATATCCAAAAGCTTGGGCTGGGTGGTGCCCAGCACGTGCTTCAAGGGGACGCGCTGCTGGTCCTGCTCGTTGCGCATGTGCTCGTAAATGAACATCTCCGAAATACCCGCCGACAGCGCTTTGCCGTGGTCCTGGGCAATCAGGTTGAGCATCATGTCCAAAGGGGCGGTGCCGCCGGAGGCGGTAAAGCGGTCCCGGTCGATGGAAAAAAGCTTGGTGGTCAGCACGATCTTCGGGAACGCTTCCTGCACCGAGGCCAAACACTCCCAGTGAATGCTGGTTTCGTAGTGATCCAGAAGCCCCGCCTTGGCCAGCGCCCAACTGCCGGTACAAATGGCGCCCAGGTGCTTTAGCTGGCGCGACTGGGCCTGCAGCCAGTGAATGTGCTCGCGGCTGACGCTGTGCTGGGGCGCTACCCCGCCGCAAACGATCACCCAATCGAGCGAAAGCGGCGCCTGCATGGCGGCATCCGGGGTCACGTTGAGCCCGTCGCTGGCGCGTACCGACGCACCGTCCTGGGTGAGCGTATACCAGCGGTAAAGCTCCCGGCCGGCCAGCTGATTGGCCATGCGCAGGGGTTCGATGGCAGACGCCAGGGAAATCAGGGTGAAATTATCCAGCAGCAGAAAACCCAGGGTTTGCGGTGCGCTGGGGCGGCTCTCGGGAGCGCCGTATGTTACTTGATCGGATGTCATGGTCTTTACCTCTATCACCTAAACGTCTTGGGTTTTTTATTGTTTTTCTGGTATGTCGCTGGCGTGTTGTTTTAATCCATGAACGAGCTTTATCGCGTCCTGCCTGCATAGTGGCATGGATGACACTTATACTGACAAAGCAATCTTGAAAGAGGTGCGCGGCTTGTCGCAAATAGAATGGCCAAGGTCGCCTGTAAAACCCTCCAATGAGGTTTTCTCGCATTAACCAATAAAACGCAACGTTTTCTGAACACCCGGCGTCGCTTTTTATAAGTGATTGAAGTAGCGGGTTTTATGATTAAAACGTTATATGCTAATAAACTTTCTAAACGAGGAGTGCTGAAATGTCGGGGTTTTTCAAGGAGTTTCGCGAGTTTGCCGTTAAGGGAAACGTCATCGATATGGCGGTGGGTATTATCATCGGCGGCGCTTTTACGCTCATCGTCCAGCGTCTGGTGGCGGATATCATGAATCCGATCATTGGTTTGTTGATCGGCGGAATCGATTTCTCGAACATTTTCATCGTGTTGCGCGAAGGGGCGGTAGCGGGGCCTTACCTGACACTGGCGGCGGCCCAGGCGGCGGGGGCGGTGACGCTCAATATCGGGCTCTTTCTAAACGCCGTCATTAGCTTCGCAATCGTCGCCTTCGTGGTGTTCATGCTGGTACGCACCATCAACCGCCTAAAGCGTGAAGAAGTGGATGAACCCAAAAGCCCGGTAGAAAAGTCCTGCCCGTACTGTTTTATGGCCGTGCCGATCAAGGCAAGCCGCTGCGGGCACTGTACTTCTGCTTTAACAAATGTGGAGGAGGGCGCGCCAAAGGCACAGAGCTAATGATTAGCGCAGTACATTCGGGTATATAAACGCGGTTTACAAAAGTCTTTGCTACTAAAGTTGTAGTCTCGTCTGAAACGCCCGGGATTCGCCGGGCGTCGCTTTTTGGGAGTGCTTTTTTTCTACGCGTTCGGGCAATCTGCTTTGATCGTTACTAAGCTAATTAACCGGTTTTGCATTAAGCTAACCGCCATAATTAAAAGAAGTCTTATAGACGCTTCGCTTGTAAAGCGATCGAAGGACTCGTCACGCCATGGCCTGTCGACGCAAAAGAAGAGGAGAGCACGTGAGCCTTAAAGACGCATCACGCCGGCGCTTTATGAAAGGCGCCTTGACCAGTATCCCCGCGGTCACCATCGGTAGCGGCGTTTCGCTGACTGCCCCCGCCGATGAACCCCCCGAGCAGCTTGGCGACTACCAGCCGATATTTTTCGATGAGAGCGAGTGGGAATTCATCATCGCCGCCTGCGACCGGCTGATCCCCGGCGATGGCCCCGGCCCCGGCGCGCTCGAAACCAACGTCCCCATCTTCATCGACCGTCAAATGGAAGGCCGTTTCGGCCACGCCGCCGACTGGTACATGAAAGGGCCGTTTCCCGACGACGTCCCTGAACTGTTCGGTCATCAGATATCGCTGGCCCCCCGCGACATGTACCGCCAGGGCATTCCCGCGGTCAACGCGTTTTGCCAGCGCCAGCACGGTCAGGCCTTCGCCGCCCTCGACGACGCGGCGCGCGATGACGTACTCACCGCGCTCGCCCAGGGGGATGTCGAAATGGAAGCGATGCGGAGCAGCTACTTTTTCGACATGCTGCTGCAAAACACCAAAGAGGGCTATTTTGCCGACCCCATCCACGGCGGCAACAAGCACATGGCGGCGTGGAAGTTCATCGGCTTCCCCGGCGCACGCGGGGCGTACCGCGAGTGGGTCGACCAGCATAACGTCGAGTATCCGCTGGGACCGGTCAGCATTAACGGGGAGAGAGGATAAGCATGGCTAAGACACAACCACCCGTTGACGTGGTGCTGGTGGGCTTCGGCTGGACCAGCTCGATCATGGGCATGGAGCTCACCGACGAGGGGCTCAACGTACTCGCCCTCGAGCGCGGCGAGGACCGGGACACGGTACCGGATTTCGCCTACCCCAAAATGGCCGACGAGCTCACTTACGGGGTGCGCTACCAGCTGATGCAGCGCCCGGCCAAGAGCACGCTCACCGTTCGCCACGGGCTGGACGACATGGCCGTTCCCTACCGCAACCTGGGGTCGTTTCTACCCGGCGACGGCGTGGGCGGCGCAGGTACTCACTGGAACGGTCATACCTGGCGCCCGCAGCCCGAAGAGCTGAGACTGCGAAGCTACGTCGAGGAGAACTGGGGCGCGGACATCATCCCGGACGAGATGACCATTCAGGACTTCGGCGTCAGCTACGACGAGCTCGAGCCGTTTTTCGACTTCTTCGAAAAAGTGGCGGGCATTTCCGGCAAGGCGGGTAATCTGAACGGCGAGATCCAGCAGGGCGGCAACCCGTTCGAAGGCTGGCGCTCGGATGAGTATCCGATGCCGCCGCTGGCGCGTACCTACAACGACGAACTCTTCGCCGATATGGCGCGAAGCGAGGGCTATCACCCTTTCCCCTTGCCCGCCGCCAACGCCTCCCAGGCCTACACCAACCCCTACGGTATGCAGCTGGGCCCGTGTAACTTCTGCGGCTTCTGCGAACGCTATGGGTGTCTGAACTACTCCAAGTCGTCGCCGCAAACCTGCGTGCTGGGCGCGCTCAAGCGCCGCGAAAACTTCTCCTACCGCACCAACAGCGAAGTACTGCGCGTAGAGCTCGATAACGACGGCCAGCGCGCCACGGGCGTGACCTATGTGGATGGCGAGGGCAATGAAGTCTTCCAGCCTGCGGATCTGGTGATTCTGGGCGCCTATTCGCTGCACAACGTCCACCTGATGTTGCTCTCTGGCATCGGCACGCCCTACGACCCGGAAACCGGCGAGGGCGTCGTGGGCAAGAACTACGCCTACCAGATGAACGGTGGCGCCACGCTCTATTTCAACGACAAGGAGTTCAACCCCTTCGTCGGCGCGGGGGCCAACGGCGAGATCATCAACGACTTCGGCGTCGAGCAGATCGATTTCGGCCAGGAGGGTTTCATCGGCGGCTCCTATATCAATGCCGCGATGACCAACGGCCAGCCGATTCGCAACATGCCGCTACGCGGGGACGCGCCGAGCTGGGGCGTGGGTTGGAAAGAGGCGGTACAAGAGACCTATGGCCACACCATGACCATCGGCTCCCACGGCAGCAACATGTCGTATCGTGACTGCTATCTGGACCTGGACCCCATCTACACCGATGACCACGGTCGGCCGCTCATGCGCATGACCTTCGACTGGAAAGCCAACGACGTGCGCATGACCCAGTTCATGAAGCAAAAGATCGACGCGCTCTCCAAGGCCCTGGGCCCGGACGACTACAAGCTGTCTTTCAAGGACTTCGACTCCCATTACGACGTACGTCCGTATCAAACCACCCACAACGTGGGCGGGGCGATCATGGGCACCGACCCCTCCTCCAGCGCGCTGAACCGCTACCTGCAGAGCTGGGACGTGCATAACGTGTTCGTGATGGGCGCCAGCGCCTTCCCCCAGAACCTGCAGTACAACCCGACGGGGCTGGTCGGCGCGTTGACCTACTGGTCGGCGAAAGCGATTCGCGAGCAGTACCTGCCTAACCCCGGCCCGCTGGTTCAAGCCTAAGGAGAGCGACCATGAAGCATTACCCAAAATGGCGCCAGGGGCTTATTGGCGTCGGGCTTTTAAGCGTGGCCTCGCCCTTGCTGGCGTTCGACGACGCCGACATCGAACGCGGCGAGTACCTGTCCCGCGCCGGCGACTGCGTGGCCTGCCATAGCGCGCCGGGGGGCGAGCCCTTCGCCGGCGGCCTGGCGGTAGACAGCCCGTTTGGCGATATCTTCTCGACCAACATCACACCGGACCCGGAAACCGGCATCGGTGACTACAGCCGCGACGAGTTCGCCGCCGCGCTGAGAGAAGGCAAGCGTGCCGACGGCAAGAATCTTTATCCGGCCATGCCGTATCCGTCCTACTCGCTGATCAACGATGAGGACATCGACGCGCTCTATGCCTACTTCATGGAAGAGGTGGAGCCCGTGCATAACGAGCCGCCGCAAACGGATCTTAGCTTTCCGTTCAGCCAGCGCTGGGGCATCGGGGCCTGGAATTGGCTGTTTACCGCAGACGAGCCTTTCACACCCGATACCGAGCGCAGCGAAGAACTCAACCGCGGCGCCTACCTGGTGCAGGGGCTCGGTCACTGCGGTAGCTGTCACACCGAGCGCGGGCTCTTTTTCCAGGAGAAAGCGCTCAGCGATGGCGATGAGGCTTATTTGTCCGGTGAGGTATTGGATGGATGGTACGCGCCCAGCCTGCGCGGCGACGGTGATGGCGGCAGCGCCATGGAGCGCTGGAGCGAGCAGGACATCGTCGACTACCTGGCGACCGGGCGTAACGACCATAGCGCCGTGGCCGGTGAGATGACCTCGGTGGTGGCGCACAGCACCTCGCGTCTTGACGAGAGCGACCTGCACGCGATCGCCGGCTACCTGAAGTCGCTGGGCAATAGCGAGGGGCGCCGCGTGATTACCACCGAGCAGGTGGATGAAACCGATACCCGGCTGACCAGCGCCGACGTGGGGGATGATCTGGGCGCGCGGCTTTATCTGGATAACTGCAACGCCTGCCATTTCTCCAGCGGCCAGGGCGCCTCCGGCGTCTTCCCTTCGCTTTCGGGAAGCTCGATGGTCAATGCCGACGATGCCACCGGGCTGATTCGCGTGATTCTGGCCGGCGCTCGCTTGCCGTCTACCGAGCAGCGCCCGGCGCAACTGGCCATGCCGGACTTCGCCTGGCGGCTCTCTGACGACGAGGTCGCTGAGGTGGCCAACTTCGTACGTAACGCCTGGGGTAACGAAGCCGGCGGCGTCAGCGCGGGTGACGTAGCCGACATCCGCGAAGAGCTGCCCGAAGAGCGCGTAACGAGCGCGCCGGTCATCGACGACTGACCTTCCGTGCAAACCAAAAAGGGTGCCCGATGAGGGGCACCCTTTTTTTAATGAAAACCCCACCAGTGCGTGGGGTTTTTTAATGCTTAGCTGTGCGTGCGAGCGCGTGAAGCAGCTTTATCGGTCTGCTCGCCGGTCGAACCGTTTCTGGCCAGTACCTGGTCCAAAGAGGCGCTTTGATCGGCGTTCGAGCTGCTGGAAGCAGCGGGCGTGACGTGCTCGCCGGAGGCGCTGTTTTTAGCGATCACCTGATCCATGGAGGCGCTGCGCGCTTCGGCCTGGTGTGTGGCGCTTGATGCGGGCTGGCTGATGGCGTTCAGCTCGGCGGAGCCGCGCTCGGCCAATGCAGAGCCAGAAACGAGTGCAAGTGCAATGGCGGCAGTAGCGGTCAATTTTTTCATGCTGGCGTACCTCAAGATATCGATTGGAAGGTTGTTCGGTTCTTGTCGCAGCGGTTGCTTCAGAACATGAACGTATAATAGGCCTAAAAAATTAGTATAAAAAGCGCTTAAAAGTATCTAGACCATTCGATTAATATGAAAGTAAAGGGCCATTAACCTTGTTGCTGCTTGATGAGGTACCGGAGGGCACTCCTGGTCGATCAAGCCGTTAAGCGGTACATGCCACCCAATCATTGTCGGTCAGGGAGAAGATCGTTCAGCCCGGCGCGGCAACGACAACGCCCCAAGCGCCGCGCACACGACAAAAAAAGGGTGCCCCAGAAGGGGCACCCTTTTTAGTGAAAACCCCACCGAGCGGTGGGGGATTCGTGCTTAGCCGTGCGAGTTAGTGCTTGAAACGGCGTTATCGGTCTGCTCGCCGGTCGCACCGTTTCTGGCCTGTACCTGGTCCAGGGAGGCGCTTTGGTCGGTGTTCGATCCGCTGGAAGCGGCGGCGGTGACGTGCTCGCCGGAGGCGCTGTTTTTAGCGATCACTTGCTGCGTGGAGGCGTTGCGCGCTTCGGCCTGGTGCGTGGCGCTCGATTCCGGCTGGCTAATGGCGTTCAGCTCGGCGGAGCCGCGCTCGGCGAAAGCAGAGCCAGAAACGAGAGCAAGTGCGATGGCGGCAGTAGCGGTCAGTTTTTTCATGGTGGCGTACCTTAATGTAGTTATCGAATATGTTTAGGGGCTCTGTTCGCGCCCTGCGCTTCAGAACATGCACTCATAGTAATGTCGAAAAAGTAGGATAAAAAGCGCTTAAAATCGCATAGACCGTTCGTCTATTTAGAATAATAGCGCGAGTGCGCCGTACCGAGACGCGCTTCATTTGCAGCGCCCGCCGCAAGGCCAGGAGGAGGCGAGAGGTGTTTCAAAGTACCGAGGGCAACCAAAAAAGGGTGCCCGAGGGCACCCTTGAAAAGAGACAGCTTGCTTGCGCAGAACTTGCTTAGCGGCGCTTTTTGGCGCCCTTGCGAGGGCCGTCGCTGTCGCTTGCATCGCTTGGCTGGGGCAGTGAAGGGAGCGACTGAGCCATCATGTCGACGCTTTGGCGGTAGTAGAGCTGGCTCTTGTTGTGCTCGCCAAGGCTTGCGTAAAGGCGGGCAAGCTCGGCACACACTTCGCCGCTCGGGCGCTGGCGCTGGCTGGCTTCGAAGTACTCGAGCGCTTTCTCCCACTGGCCGGTACGCAGGGAAAGTCGCCCGCAGGCAAGCAGCAGTTCCGGGTCGTTGGGGCGCTCTTGCAGCCATTTTTCTGCTTTGGCCAGCTGGCGGGCCGCGTCGACGCCCAAAAGCCCGTAGCGCTTCACCAGCCGCGCGTCCCAGTGAACGTCCAGCGATTGGTTCAAAAGGCGCTCGGCAATGGTTTCTTCGCCCGCCTGTAGGAGCGCTTCGACGTAAAGCACGATCAGCTCGGTGTTACCGCGCAGGTACTCCGGCATGTCCGACCAAAGCCCGCGAACGCGCTCAATGTTGGCCGGGTTGCCGGCTTCGAACACGATCAGCTCGCGGTAGGCTTTGAACTCGAGCTGCTCGCGCTCCTGCTCGGTAATCAGCTTTTTGGCGGTCAGCCGTGGTACCAGGTGGCGCAGGCCTTCCCAGTCGCTGACGCTCAAGTACACCTGCTTGAGCAGCTTGAGCACCTGCGGGTGGTTGGAGAGCTTCTGGTCGAGGCGATTGAGAATCGCCAGCGCCTCTTCCGGCTGCTGCCGGTCAACCATGAGCTGCGCCTGCATCAGGCCCACCGCGGTACCCGCGCCGTCGGTCGAGAGTTGGGCCTGGTTCAAGTGCTCCTGGGAGCGCTCGTGATGGCCCTGGTAGTGGGCGGCAAGCGCGGCGGAAAGATAGTTCACCATCGGCGCGCTGGAGTCATCCGCGGCACCGGCCAGGGTGCGCTCGGCGCGTTTGAAGCGGCCCTCGGTCAGCGCGACCAGGCCGCGCTCCGTGCGCTTCATGGCGCGGCGGTTACGGGCCCGGCTATTCCAGGTGCGAAACCGGCCCATTGGACGAAGGATGCCAGCGAGCAGCCGAAGCACGAAGTGCACCAGGATAAACGCGCCCAGTAGCAGCACCAGGCCAAACCAGAACGAGGTCTGTACGGAGGTATCGCCGACGCGAATCAGCCAGTAGCCGGGTACCGACATCATCAGATGGCCGAACAGAGCCCCCACGGCGAGCCCGGCGACGATTAACAGCAGCAGTTTTCTCATTCGTCACCTCCGCCCTGGCGGCGTGACTCGAAACGGTTGTCGATAAAGCGCGACATTGCTTGCTGCGAGCCGCTGATATCGGGAAGCTCGGGCTCGACGTCGTTTTGTTTGATCTCCTGGAGGCGCGTAATAACGCTTTGCGTCTCTTCGCGTTCGGTGTCGTAGTAGCTATCGAGCAGATTCAGCGCTTTATCCAGGCTTGCCTCGAAAAGCGGCTGCTCTTCTCGCAGCAGTGCAAGCTGGGCTTGCTCGAGGATCAGGCGCAGGCTCTGGCGCAGATACGACTCTTGCTCCGGCGTGACCAGGGCTTCCAGCGCTTCGTCGTGATGACGCACCACGACCAAATCACGCAGCTCGGCGCCAAAGCGCGCCAACTGGCGCTCGAAAGAACCCTGGGGCGGCTGTTCGATACCGGAATTGACCGCGCGCTCCTCGATTTCCTGGGAGAGGCGAAGCCCGGCTACGCGCTCCTGCTGGGCGTTCAGTGCCAGGTAAATGCCGGTACGGTCGACGCGGGGAACGGCATCGAGCGCGGCCAGCTCGCTGGCGATTTCCCGGCGTACCGGCGTCAGTGCCGGGTTGTCGGCGTCTACCAGGCGGGCGTCGGCGGTGCGCAGCAGTGCCGCGGCGCCCTCTACGTCGCCTTCGAGCTGCAGGCGCTGGTTGGCCAGACGCAAAAGGTAGGCGGCTTCGGCGTGGAGCCAGTCGCGCTCATCGGTATCCTGGGCCTGGGAGAGCTGGTCGAGCACGCTATTGACGGTTTCATCGACACTGGCCTGAACCTCGTCGAGCTCGGCGCGCAGTTCGCGAGCGGTGCTCTCGAGGGTTTCGTTGCGCTCGGTCTCATTGCTTTCAAGGCGCGACTCCAGCTCACTCAAGTTCTGCTGAGTGGCACTGCCCTGGGTCTGTTGGTCGAGCTCGTCGATACGCGCCTGCTGGTTATCCAGGCGCTGCCAAAGCTGCCAGGCGACCACGCCCAATACGAGCGCCAGAATCAGCACCAACACGAGTGCGACCACGCCGCCTTTACCGCCGCCACCGGAAGAGGCCGGTTTTTGAGAGGCGGGCGTTTTGGGGGGCGGCGTGGCGCTGGCGGTGCTTTTGCTTGCCGGGGCGCTGGACGCCGGTTTGGCACCGGTGCTGGCTGCGGTGGTGCTCGTTTTGTCGGGCGCGGCGTTGGATGAACCGGGCGTGCTGGTGCCGGTCGTGGCCGGGGCGTTGGCGTTTTTAGCATTGTTGCCGCCTTTGTTGCGGCGACGCGAACGGCTGTTTTTAGTGGCGTAGTCGTTTTGCGCGGCCTGGTCAGCGGCGTTTTTATCATCGACCGGGGGCGAGGCCGCGCTCGATGTCTCATCCGCCACAGGCGTTTCGCTCGCTGGTCGGTTTTGAGAGGCATCGTCAGGCGTTTTGTTGGCGCCTTCCTGGTCAAGTGGTTGTTTGCTCATCTGTCGCTAGCCCTTGTTAAGTTCTTTGATCGACATCGGCATCCCGGGGAGTGCAGGATTCGTTCAACGCTGCTACCAGCGCGGCTTTCGATGCGCCCGACGCCACCTTGAGGTCGCTAAAACCCAGCTTACCGGCAAGTGTCGCTAAACGGTGACTGGAAACGATTAGGGGGTGATCCAACGCCGCCTGTTGACACCATTTTGCCAGATATTCAAGCAGCTCGCCGCTGGTCACAATCAATGTATGAAAACTGCCACTCGCCAGGCGCCTTTGCAACTCGGCGCTGGGCGGCTGGTAGACGCGCCGGTAGACCGCCAGCCGCGTCAAGGCGGCGCCGCGGGCGGTCAGCGTATCCGCCAGCAGCGGCCGTCCGCCTTCGCCGGCCACCAACAGCACGCGCTGATGGGTAAGGCGTTGGAGCGAGGGCAGCGACAAAAGCGCTTCGCTGGTGTCCTCGCCCGCGCTTGCCGGGGGGACATGCACACGGGCACCCAGCGCGTCATGAAGGACCTCCGCCGTGCCGCGGCCGGGGCTATAAAAGGCGATGCCCACCGGTAATTGCGGCCAGTAGCAATCGATTGCCTCCGCCAGGCAGCGGGCCGCAAACGGGCTGATGACGACTATCTTATGGTACTGATCCAGATCCAGCCATACGCTTCGAAGCGTGGCGTCCTCGTCGAGTGCTTGAAGGGTCATTACCTCCAGCGGCTCGACCCAGGCGCCCTCGGCGCGCAGCGCCTCGGCGAGCACTTCGCCGCGCTCGCCCGGGCGGCAGATGAGTACCGGCTCCTTCATGGTGCGGGCGTGCTCATACGTTGTTGCCGTAGACCTCGGCAAGGATTTCGCCCGCGCCCTGGTCGAGCAGGTCTTCGGCGACGCGAATGCCCAGCGCTTCGGGCTCATGGATAGAGCCGCGACCCTCGGCGCGCAGCACCTCGGTGCCTTCCGGGTTGCCGACGAGCCCGCGCAGCCAGATGGTCTCGTTGGCTTTATCCAGCACCGCGTGGCCGGCGATCGGCACCTGGCAGCCGCCTTCCAGGCGGGTGTTCATGGCGCGCTCGGCGCGTACCCGGGTGGCGGTATCCTGATCGTCGAGCGGGGTGAGCAGGCCAATCAGGTCCGGGTCGTGGAGACGACATTCGATACCCAGCGCCCCCTGGCCGCAGGCCGGCAGGCAGATCTCCGGCGGCAGTTCCTGGGCGATGCGCGCATCGAGGCCCAGCCGCTTGAGCCCGGAGGTTGCCAGGATAATGGCGTCGAACTCTTCGTCGTCGAGTTTGGCAAGGCGGGTTTGCACATTGCCGCGCAGATTCAGGATTTCCAGGTCCGGGCGGGCCTCGCGCAGCTGCAGGCCTCGGCGCAGGCTGGCCGTGCCGATACGCGCCCCTTCGGGCAGCTCGTCAACGCTTTGATAGCGGTTGGAGACGAAAGCATCCGTCGGCTCGGCGCCTTCCAGAATCACGGAAAGTCCCAGCCCTTCGGGAAAGTGCATGGGCACATCTTTCATCGAATGCACGGCGATATCGGCGCGGCCGTCGAGCATGGCGTCTTCGAGCTCTTTGACGAACAGCCCCTTACCGCCGATTTTAGAAAGCGGCGTGTCGATGATTTTATCGCCCTTGGTGGACAGCGCCACCAGCTCGACTTCAAGACCGCTATGTGCCGCCATCAGTCGATCCCGGACGTGTTCGGCTTGCCACATGGCCAGTTGGCTCTTACGCGTGGCGATGCGCAATTTGGTGATGGATGACACGTTATTCTCCCTTTGCCGCTGACACGGCGTGTCGAACTATGATAAATCTCATCATAAAGCACCCGGTCTCGCAGTAAAAACAACCAGCCGTAATTGGCTAACGTATAATATTGGCTAACGTATAATGTAAATGTCTTTGCACAGGTAATGCCCTATGCCCTCTGCCGATCTTCAAGGCGAGCTGGATCAATTTTTTCTGTTGTCCCAGGACATGCTTTGCTGCATCGATTTCCAAGGGACGCTGATAAATGTTAACCCCAGCTTCGAAAACCTGCTTGGATATTGTGCCGAGGAGCTCATTGGCCGCCCCTGCGGTGTGATCATCGAGCGCCAGGACCACCCCATTATAGAGAGGGCGCTTGCGCGGATACACCAGGGGGAGCTGGTCGACCCGTTTGATGTTCGCGCTACAAGTCGCGCCGGCGAGCTCAAGTGGTTGGAAGTGAGCGCGTTCGCCAACGACAAGGTGATCTACGTGATTGCCCGGGACATTACCCTGCGTAAAACCTCCGCGCAGCAGTTGGCGCTTTTGGAGCGAAGCGTGGAGTCGAGCACCAACGGGGTCATCATCGTCGATGCCCAGGCCGACGACTTGCCCATGGTCTACGTCAACAAGGCCTTCGAGCAGATTACCGGCTATGAGCGCACGGCGGTGCTGGGCCGCAACTGCCGCTTTTTGCAAGGCGAAGAGACCGACCCGGCGATACGCCGACAGCTTCGCCGAGGGATCAAGGAGCAGCGCGACGTGCACGTGATGCTGCGCAACTACCGCCGCGACGGCACGCTGTTTTGGAACGATTTGTATATTTCCCCGGTGCGCGATGACCAGGGGGTGGTGACCCACTTCGTCGGCGTGCAAAACGATGTCACCGCCCAGCGCGAGTACCAGGCGCAGCTTAGACACAACGCCAACCACGATGCGCTGACCGGGCTTCCCAATTTGCAGCTTCTGAATCAGCGCCTGGCCCAGGGCTGCGTGATGGCCAAGCGCTATCAGCGCTATCTGGCCGTGCTGTTCATCGACCTGGACGACTTCAAACCGATCAACGACTCGATGGGCCACGATGTCGGCGACTTCATTTTGATGAGCGTGGCACGGCGCCTGGAAGAGGAGCTGCGCCCCTGGGATACGGTCGCGCGCATCGGCGGCGACGAGTTCATCGTGCTGCTGCCGGATTTGGCCCACGAGCAGGACGTCATGCAGGTGGTCGAGCGTTTGCTCGAGCGCATCGCCGCGCCTTACTGGTATCAGGACAAGGAGCTGCGCATCACCGCCAGTATCGGTATCGGCACCGACAACGGGAGCGTCGCCAAGCCACGCACCCTGGTGCAACAGGCCGACCTTGCCATGTACAAGGCCAAGCGGCGCGGGCGCAACACCTACCAGTGGTACACCGACGAGCTCAACCGCAAGGTGAGCGAGCGGGTCAACCTGCGCCACGCGCTGCAAAAAGCCATCGAGCAGGAGCAGTTCGAGCTTCACTACCAACCGCAAATCGATAGCGTTACAGGCCAGGTGGTGGGCGTCGAGGCGCTGATTCGCTGGCAACACCCGGAGCGCGGCAACGTCCCGCCCATCGAGTTTATCGGGCTTTCCGAAGAGACCGGCCAGATCATTCCGATTAGCGAATGGGTGCTTAGCCAGGCGTGCAAGGACGCGGTGCGCTTGAATAGCGGGGAGTATGGCCCGATCACCATGGCGGTGAACGTCTCGCCGGTGCAGTTTCAGCGCCCGGGGTTCGTCGCATCGATCGAAAAAGTGCTGAACGAGAGCGGCCTGGCCCCGGCGCTTTTGGAAATCGAGATTACCGAAGGCGTATTGATGGACAGCACCGAGCACGCGATCGAGGCGCTCAACGGGCTGCGAACCCTTGGCGTGCATATCGCGCTGGACGATTTCGGCACCGGCTTTTCAAGCCTTAGCTACCTAAAGCGCCTGCCGATCAACAAGCTCAAGATCGACCGCTCGTTCATCCGCGATGTAACCCACGATGAAAACGACGCCGCCATCGTCGAAGGCGTGATCACCATGGCGTCGAAGCTGGGGCTCGAGGTGCTCATCGAAGGTGTCGAGACCCTCGAACAGTTTCGCTACCTGCGCGAGAAGCACCCCACCTACCTGCAGGGCTACTACTTTGCCCGCCCCATCGCGTTCGACGCCCTGGTCGATTATCTGGATCACTTCGACTGCGACACGGTACTTTTGGACCGCCTGGGCGCCTAACGCGAATACTTTGAGAGCGCCCAAAACCCCGTGCCGCGAACGGGGTCGACTCTGATACACTCGTCGACAACGACTCCCCTGATTTTTGTCACCTTTTTTGTCAGCAGGAACCCTCGATGACCCAAGCTACGAATCAGTCCTGGGGTGGACGCTTTAGCGAGCCCACCGACGCCTTTGTTGCACGCTTTACCGCCTCCGTGAATTTCGACCAGCGCCTGGCCCCCCAGGACATTCAAGGCTCGATCGCCCACGCCACCATGCTAAGCCGGGTGGGCGTATTAACCGAAGACGAGTGCCAGGCGATCATCGACGGACTGACCGAGATCCAGGGCGAGATCGAGCGCGGCGAATTCCAATGGTCGGTGCCGCTTGAAGACGTGCACATGAACATCGAAGCGCGCTTGACCCAAAAGATCGGCATTACTGGCAAGAAGCTGCATACCGGGCGCTCGCGCAACGACCAGGTGGCGACCGACATTCGTCTGTTCCTGCGCGACGCCATCGACATGATCGATGCCGAGCTTTCGCGGCTGCGCGAGGGCATGATCGGCCTTGCCGAGAATGAGGCCGATACCATCATGCCCGGCTTTACGCACCTGCAAACCGCCCAGCCGGTCACCTTTGGCCATCACTTGCTTGCCTGGCAGGAGATGCTCGCCCGGGACCACGAGCGCCTTTTGGACACCCGCAAGCGCGTTAACGTGCTGCCCCTGGGGGCGGCGGCGCTGGCCGGCACCACCTACCCGATCGATCGGCACGTCACCGCCGAGCTTCTGGGCTTTGATCGCCCGGCGGAGAACTCGCTGGACGCGGTGTCCGATCGCGACTTCGCTATCGAATTTACAAGCTTTGCCAGCATCCTGTTGATGCACATGTCGCGCATGAGCGAAGAGCTGGTGCTCTGGACCAGCGCCCAGTTCGATTTCATCGATCTGCCGGATCGTTTCTGCACCGGCTCGTCGATCATGCCGCAAAAGAAAAACCCGGACGTGCCGGAGCTGGTGCGCGGCAAGACCGGCCGCGTTTACGGCCATCTGATGAGTCTTTTGACGCTGATGAAGTCGCAGCCGCTGGCCTACAACAAGGATAACCAGGAAGACAAGGAACCCTTGTTCGACGCCGTCGATACGGTGCTCGACTGCCTGAAAGCATTTGCCGACATGGTGCCCGCCATCGAGCCGAAAAAAGCGAGCATGTACGAGGCGGCGCGGCGCGGTTTCTCGACGGCCACGGACCTGGCGGATTACCTGGTGCGCAAGGGCGTGGCCTTTCGCGATGCCCACGAAATCGTCGGCCAGTCCGTCGCTTTTGGTCTGAAAGAGAAGAAAGATCTTTCCGAGATGAGTCTTGAGGAGCTCAAGCAGTTCTCCGATACCATCGAAGAAGACGTGTTCGAGGTGCTGACCCTTGAGGGGTCGGTGGCCGCGCGTAACCACATCGGCGGCACCGCCCCGGATCAAGTGCGCGCCGCAGCCAGCCGCGCCCTGGAAGCCCTTAAGGCGCACCGGGAGGCGAAATGAAAGCGCTCGTTTCGATCATGCTCATCGCCCTGCTGCTGGCCGGCTGCGGGCAGAAGGGTCCGCTCTATCAGCCCGACGATAACGCGCAAACCGCCGCCGAGGAGAGCTAATGGATCACTTCAACTACCGCGACGGCGTGCTGTTTGCCGAAGAAGTGCCGCTGAGTCGCATTGCGTTGGAGGTCGGCACGCCGTGCTACGTCTACTCCAAAGCGACGTTAGAGCGTCACTTTCGCGCCTATACCGAAGCGCTGGGCAGTCACCCGCATCTTATCTGCTACGCCGTGAAGGCCAACTCCAACCTGGCGGTGCTGGGGCTTCTGGCGCGCCTGGGCGCGGGGTTCGATATCGTCTCCGTCGGTGAGTTGGAGCGCGTGCTGGCCGCCGGCGGCGACCCGTCCAAAATCGTCTTCTCTGGCGTTGCCAAACGCGCCGATGAGATGGTTCGGGCGCTTCAGGTGGGTATCAAGTGCTTCAACGTGGAGTCCACGCCGGAGCTCGAGCGCTTGAATCAGGTGGCCGGTGAGCTTGGCCTGGTCGCGCCGGTGTCGCTTCGCGTGAATCCGGATGTGGATGCGGGTACCCACCCCTACATTTCCACCGGGCTCAAGGACAACAAGTTCGGCATCGCCGTTAGTGAGGCCTTCGATGCTTACGAGCTCGCCGCCCGCCTGCCGAACCTTGAGATCAAGGGTCTCGATTGCCATATCGGCTCGCAATTGACCGAGACGGCGCCGTTTCTGGATGCCCTGGAGCGGCTTTTGCTGCTCATGGAGCGGCTGCGCGAGCGCGGCATCGAGATCGAACACCTGGATCTGGGCGGCGGGCTCGGCGTGCCGTACCGGGACGAAACCCCGCCCCAGCCCTTCGACTACGCCAGTAAGCTTTTGGCGCGGCTGTCGCGCTGGGAAGGCGGCGAGAACCTGACTTTGCTGTTCGAGCCCGGGCGCTCCATCGCCGCCAACGCCGGCGTAATGCTCACCCGGGTCGAGTTTTTAAAGCCCGGCGAGACGAAAAACTTCGCCATCGTCGACGCGGCCATGAACGATTTGATCCGCCCGGCGCTCTATCAGGCCTGGCAAGCGATCGTCTGCGTGGACACCCGCGAGGCGCGCCCGAAGGCGGTCTATGACGTGGTCGGCCCGGTCTGTGAAACCGGTGATTTCCTGGGCAAGGAGCGCGAGCTCGCCATTGCCGAAGGCGATCTACTGGCGGTGCGCTCGGCGGGCGCCTACGGCTATGTGATGGCGTCGAACTACAACAGCCGCCCACGGCCTGCCGAGGTCATGGTGGATAGCGAGCGTTTTCACATCGTGCGCGCTCGGGAAACGCTCGAGAGCCTGTGGGCGGGCGAAACGCTGCTGCCAGACGAGGCGTCTTGATGCTTCTTCACTTCACCAAAATGCATGGCCTGGGCAACGACTTCATGGTCATCGATCTGGTCACCCAGCGCGCCCGGCTCACCAATGAGCTGATCGCGCGATTGGCCGACCGGCGCTTCGGTATCGGCTTCGACCAGCTGCTGGTGGTCGAGCCGCCCCGGGACCCGGACATGGACTTTCGCTACCGAATATTTAACGCCGATGGTAGCGAAGTAGAGAACTGCGGCAACGGCGCGCGCTGCTTTGCGCGCTTCGTCCGCGAGCAGCGCCTGACCCACAAGCACGAGATTTGCGTGGAAACCGCGGGCGGGCCGCTCACGCTCCATGTACAAAATGACGGCCTGGTACGGGTCGATATGGGCCGCCCGCGTTTCGAGCCCGAGGCGCTGGCCTTCGACGCCGCCGAAGACGCCCCGCTGCACGCGATCGATGTTCAAGGTGAGCGGCTGGAGATCGGCGTGGTCTCGATGGGCAACCCCCACGCGGTGCTCACCGTTGAAAGCGTCGAGCAGGCCCCGGTCGAACGGCTGGGCCCGCTTTTGGAGGCGCACCCGCGCTTTGCTCATCGCGTCAACGCCGGCTTCATGCAGGTGGTATCGAAAAGCGAGATCCGTCTGCGCGTTTTTGAACGCGGTAGCGGCGAAACCCTGGCCTGCGGTACCGGCGCCTGCGCGGCGGTGGCCAGCGGCATTCGCCAGGGGCTTTTGCAAAGCCCGGTGACGGTCCACCTGCCCGGCGGAACGCTGCTCATCGAGTGGCCGGATACCAACGGCCCGCTGGTCATGGTCGGCCCGGCCACGCGGGTGTTCGATGGCCGCGTGACGCTCAACTAGTTCCAAGGAGAATAGCGATGTCGCAAGCCCCCGAGCCGCGCAAAACGCTCGACCCGGACCAGGTCGCCTTTTGGCTGGCCCGCCATCCGGATTTTTTCGTCGGCCGGGAGGGCCTGCTTCAGCAGCTCAAGGTGCCGCACCCGGATATCGGCGGCGCCGTGTCGCTTCTGGAGCGGCTGGTGCTGGATCTTCGCCAGCGGGCAGAAGGCGCCGAGGGGCGCCTGGAGCACCTGCTGGAAACCGCCCGGCACAACGAGGCGCAGTACCGGCGCCTGCGTGAAACGATGCTTTCGCTGATCGAAGCCGAGGACCGGGACGCCCTGGCCCAGGCGCTGGCCACCCAGCTGAGCGAGCGCTTCGACACGCCGGCCATGGCGCTTTGGTGCCCGTCCGCGTTGAGCGACGATGAGCCCGCGCTGCCCCAGCCGCCGCGCCACGTGCTCGACCAGCACGCCACTACGCGGCTGAGCGCGCTACTCGATGGCCGCAGCAGCCGCTGCGCGAAGCTTAGTGTGAGCGACTGGAAACGCCTATTGCCCCATACCAAAGCGCCGCGCAAGGCCGGGTCGTGTGCCATTTCGCGCCTCTCCGCCGGCGAGCCCATGGGCTATCTGGTGCTGGCGAGCCCGGATGCGGAGTGCTACAAGGCGAGCATGGACACGCTATTTACCGAGTACCTGGGCGATATCGTCGCCAGGCTGTTGCAGCGTCTGGGGCCGCATGGCTGACCCGACGCTTACCCTCGCGGATGCCATCGACCGCTACCTGACCACGCTCGCCAGGCGGGCGAGCCCGGCGACGGTGGCGGGCTACCGTCAGGATCTAGCCGCGTTCGCGCGGTTTGCCGACAAGCGCGGGATCACCGAGGTCACCGCCCTCGACGCGCCGCTGGCGCGCGCATTTTTGGGGGCCGAGCGAAGCCGCGGGCTCGCCCCTCGTAGCCTGGCGCGGCGCCGCGCCGCGCTCTCCCGCTTTGCCGATGACCTGGTAAGCCAGGAGGTGCTGGCGGACAACCCGATCAAGCTGCTGCGCACCCCCAAACAGCCCAGCCACCTGCCAAGGCCGCTGGATGTGGATATTCTGGCGCAGTTTCTCGACACCCCTCACGACGGCTCGCTGCTGGCCCAGCGCGACCAGGCGATGCTCGAGCTTTTCTACTCCAGCGGGCTGCGCCTGGCCGAGCTTGCCGCGCTGGATGTGACGAGCCTGAATGCGGGCTACGTGCGGGTGCTGGGCAAGGGCGGCAAGCCCCGCCAGGTGCCGGTCGGTGGCCGCGCCCGCGCCGCGCTCGATCAGTGGCTCGCGGGCCGCGGCGGCTGGGCCGGGGAGGAGACTGCGCTGTTTATCGGCCGCCAGGGCCGGCGCCTTGGCCACCGCGCCATTCAAAAGCGCCTGGCGCAGCTTTCTATCGAGCGCGGCCTGCCCGAGCACTTGCACCCGCACCGGCTGCGCCACTCCTTTGCCAGCCACCTGCTGGAGTCGAGCCAGGACCTGCGCGCGGTGCAGGAGCTTTTGGGCCACGCCAACCTGGCCACCACCCAGGTCTACACCCGTCTTGACTGGCAGCATCTGGCCCAGAGCTACGACGCCGCGCACCCCCGTGCCAAACGCCGCCCCCGGAGCGAGCCATGACCGAATCAAGAGCCGAACCAAGAGCCGAGCTAAAAGCCATCACCTTCGATCTCGACGATACGCTTTGGGATAATCACGGCGTGATGCTGAAAACCGAGCAGGGCCATTACCAGTGGCTGTTGAATGCGCTGGCCGAGTGGCAGCGCGGGCGCGGCGAAGCGCCGCTTGCGATCGACTTCGAAGAAGGTCTGGCGGATTACCTGACAAGGCGTCAGGCATTTGCAAAAGCGACCCCCAAGCGCCGGGGCGACTTCACCTGGCTGCGCCTTCGCGCCCTCGAGGCGCAGTTGGAGGCGGCGGGGCTTACGCGCAGTAGCGCCATTTTGTGGGCGGCGGCGGCGATGAACGAGTTCCACCGCTTGCGCGTGCAGGTGACGCCGCACCCGGAAGCCGCCGAGCTACTCGAGACGCTGGGCCAGCGCTTTCACCTGGCGGCCATCACCAACGGCAATATTCACCTCAAGCGCCAGCCCCTGGCCGCCTACTTTCCCATCGCCGTGGCGGCCGGGGAGCTTTTTGCGCCCAAGCCCGACCCCCATGCGTTCGTCACCGTGCTCGAGCAGATGAACGTCGATCCACACAACGCCATGCACGTCGGCGACTCCTGGGAGGAGGACGTGCTACCGGCCAGCCGCTTAGGGATGCACGCGGTGTGGATCGCCGCCGAGAGCGACCAGGTGCTGCCCAGCCGCGTTTACCGGCTGAGCCACGTCAAGGAGTTGCCCGCGCTGATCGAACGGCTGGAGAACGCGGCGGGCTGAGTTATTGGACTGAGTGATGGGACTTGGTTTTGGACCGAGTTATTCGGGCTCCGGGGCGTCGAGCCAGCGGTCCAGGGTCTGGCAAAGCGTGGGCACGCCGTCGCGTTTGAGCGACGAGAAAAGCTGCACCGATACCAGGTCTTCCCACTCGACAAGGCGCGAGCGCACTTTTTGAAGTGACGCGCTCGCCGGGCCCTTTTTCAGTTTGTCCGCCTTGGTGAGCAGAATGTGCACCGGCAGCCCACGCTGGTCGGCCACGTCGAGCATGGTCAGGTCGAACTCGGTCAGCGGGTGGCGCACGTCCATCAACAGCACCACGCCTTTCAGGCTAAAGCGCGCGGTCAGGTACTCGGAAAGATGGCGCTGCCACTCGAGCTTGACCGACTCGGGCACCTTGGCGTAGCCGTAGCCGGGCAGATCCACCATGCGCGTGGCGGGGTTGTTCATCAGGCTGAAGAAGTTGATCAGTTGCGTGCGCCCGGGCGTACGTGAGGTGCGCGCCAGTGCTTTTTGCTGGGTCAGCGCGTTGATCGCGCTCGACTTACCCGCGTTCGAGCGCCCGGCGAAGGCGACTTCGGCGCCGGTATCGTCCGGGCAGAGGCCCAGGTGCGGGGCGCTCACCATGAACTGAGCGGTGGCGTAATTAAGGCGCGGGCTAGCCGGGCGAGGGCTTTCGCTTTCGCGATCTTGAGTCGGCATGGAAAAGATCCTGAATGCTTGAGTCACACATCAAGGCTACCCTGAAGCAGTAAATCCTGGCCCGCACAGTGGCCGGTTCAGAGGCGGCCATTTAAGCCATGGGCGGGATTCGTTACACTTGGTCAGGCCGGTAGGCTTGCTGAAAACGCTAGTGTAACACTGGACGGCGGCGAAAAAGCGGGCAAGTATGGCTTTTGAATTATCTTCACCCTGCGCTTTCACTTTTGTCTGACGGGCTCAGGCGCGGGCTATAAAGGGCCTTACCCGGGAACCGCTTGGCGGTTACGAGAGTCATAGGCTTCGCTCAACTTTGGAGAATTTTTATAATGCTTAAAGTATTCGTGGCGGCCCTGGCCGGTCTTACCCTTTCCGCTGGCGTCAGCGCCCAGGACGTCGTAGAAGGGCAGGATTATACCCTGCTGGAAAACCCGGTAGCGACCGTAGCCGACGACGCCAACGTCGAAGTCACCGAAGTGTTCTGGTTTGGCTGCCCGCACTGCTACGCCCTGCAGGAGCCGGTCAACGAGTGGTACGAAACCCTGGATGACGATGTCGAGATCGTCAAAATGCCGGCCACCATGGGCGGCAACTGGAACACCCACGCGACCGCCTTCTACGCCGCCCAGTCGCTGGGTATCGAAGAAGACCTGCACGAAGACTTTTTTGACGCGATTCATCAAAACGGCCAGTCGCTGACCGACGAAGACGACATCGCCGCGTTTTTCGCCAACTACGGCGTGAGCGAAGACGAGGCCAAAAAGGCCCTGAATTCCTTCCCGGTGCGCAGCGAAACCAACCGCGCCAACAGCCGCATGCGCGAAATGCGCCTGATGGGCGTGCCGGCGCTGATCGTTGACGGCCGCTACGTGGTCACGCCCAGCAGTGCCGGTGGTCTGGACAACATGCCGGTAATCGCCGAGGCGCTGATCGAGCGCGTGCGCAGCGAGCGTGACGAGTAATCGTGCTGAGCACCTCGGCCAACGATAAACCGCTTGGCACGGATAGCCCGCTTTGGGAAAAAGGGTCGCTGAGACTTTTGACCTTCAATCTCCAGGTGGGCATTCAAACCTCGGCGTACCATCATTACCTGACCCGTAGCTGGCAGCACTTCTTGCCCCACCCGCGCCGCGTCAAGCGGCTGGACGTGATGGGCGGGGTGCTCGGCAAGTTCGACGTGGTGGGGCTTCAAGAGGTCGACGGCGGAAGCTTTCGCTCGAGTCGCATCAATCAGGTCGAATATCTGGCCACCCAGGCCGGGTTCCCGCACCACTTCCAGCAGCTCAACCGCAACCTGGGGCGCATGGCCCAGCACAGCAACGGGCTGCTCTCCAAGCTAAAACCCAGCCGCATCGAAGAGCACCGCCTGCCCGGCACCCGAGGGCGCGGCGCCATTCACGTGCGCTTTGGCGACGGCCCGGATGCGCTGCATATTTTCGTGGCGCACCTGGCGCTTAGCCACCGCGGCCGGGTGCGCCAGCTCAACTACCTGAGCGATATCATCGCCCCGCTTCGCCACGTGGTGGTGATGGGGGACCTCAACTGCACGCCGGAGCAGCTGCACGCCCACGAGCGCTTCAGCGCCTCCTTGCCGCTGCATCCGGTCAAGCCGCTTTTGAGCTACCCCTCCTGGCAGCCGCGCCGGGCGCTGGATCATATCCTGCTCTCGCAAACCCTGGAGGCCGCCGAGGTGAACGTGCTCGATCACCTCTTCTCGGATCATCTGCCGGTCGCCGTCGATTTGCCGCTGCCCGCCGCCTGCCTGCAAGCCCTCAAGGATAGCCAGCACCAACGCCCCGCCAGCGCATCGGACTAAGCGCTATAACCGCCCGTAAGCGCTCTTTAAGCCATAAAAGGGCGCTTTGAAGGCCTATCGTGGTCGCAGGGGATGACGCAAGGGCTAGAATCAGCGATCATTTCGAGTCGATTCTTGAAGGCAGGACACCCTAATGCGTGCAAATTCTCACGAGCCGCGTCTGCTGCGCGCCCTCGATGGGCTAACCGAAGGCGTTGGCCGAGCGATCGCCTGGCTTGTGATCGTCATGATGCTGGTGCAGTTCGCCATCGTGGTGCTGCGCTACGTGATTGGAACCAACAGCATCATGATGCAAGAGTCGGTCATGTACATGCACGCCGCGGTCTTCATGCTGGGGTCGGCGTGGACGCTCAAGCACGACGGCCACGTCCGTGTGGATATCTTCTACCGCAAGCTTTCCAGTCGGGCGCGGGCATGGATCGACTTCCTCGGCACGCTCTTTTTGCTCATTCCCGTGGCGCTTTTCATCGCTATTGGAAGCGTCCACTACGTGGCGAGTAGCTGGGCCATTCTCGAACGCTCGCCCAACGGCGGCATCCCAGCGGTGTATCTCTTGAAAACGCTGATTCTGGTCATGGTGGGGCTGTTGCTTTTGCAGGCGGTGGCGCAACTGATCCGCCAGGCGCTGATTATCCGCGGCGCTCTACCCAACCCCTCCCATGAGCACGAGGAGGTCGTCTAGTGGCCGTTTTATTGGACTTCATGCCGCTGGTGCTCTTCGCCGCCGTGTGTGGCGTGTTGATGCTGGGTTACCCGGTGGCGCTGTCGCTTGCCGGCACGGCGCTGGCCTTTGCGGGTATCGGGATGGCGCTACAGGCGCTGGGCGTATCGGTGCCGTTCGAGGCGCGCATGATGGGCGCGATGCCCAACCGTCTTTACGGCATCATGACCAACTCGACGCTTTTGGCGGTGCCGCTTTTCATCCTGATGGGCGTGCTGCTGGAAAAATCCCGAGTGGCGGAGACGCTTTTAGACGCCATGGCGATGCTCTTTGGCTCGCTGCGCGGCGGGCTTGGGCTTTCGGTGGTCATCGTGGGTATGCTGCTGGCCGCCTCGACGGGTATCGTTGGCGCCACGGTGGTCACCATGGGGCTCTTGTCCTTGCCGACCATGCTCAAGCGCGGCTACTCGCCGGCGCTTGCCACCGGCACCATTTGCGCCACGGGCACCTTGGGTCAGATCATTCCGCCTTCGATCGCCCTGGTGCTACTGGGCGACGTGCTCTCCAACGCCTACCAGCAGGCGCAGCTCGCCATGGGCGTCTGGAGCCCGAAAACGCTTTCGATCGGCGATCTGTTCATCGGCGCGCTGGTGCCGGGGCTGATTCTGGTGGTGGCCTATATCGTTTATCTGTTGATCTTCGCCTGGCTCAAGCCCGCCTCGGCGCCGGCGGTGGATCGTGAGACGCTCAAGGCGGAGCTCAATCATCCGGGGGCGATTTGGCCGCTTTTGTTGAAAGGGCTGGTGCCGCCGGTGCTTTTGATCGTGGCAGTACTGGGGTCGATTCTGGGCGGTTTCGCCACGCCCACCGAGGCCTCGGCGGTCGGGGCGTTCGGCGCGCTGGTGCTGGCGGCGGCGAATCGGCGCTTGAGCTTTTCGATGCTGAGAGAGGCGCTTTACTCCACCGCCCAGGTCACCAGCATGGTGTTTTTGATTTTGATCGGCGCGGCGCTGTTTTCACTGGTGTTTCGCGCCTACGGCGGCGAGGAGCTGGTCACCAGCCTGTTCGAGTCGATGCCGGGCGGCGTGGTCGGGGCGACGATCATCGTGATGCTGGTGATCTTTTTGCTCGGCTTCATTCTCGACTTCATCGAGATCACCTTCGTGGTGGTACCGATCGTCGGGCCGGTGCTGCTCGCCATGGGGGTCGACCCCATTTGGCTGGGCATCATGATCGCCGTGAACCTGCAAACCTCTTTTTTGACGCCGCCGTTCGGCTTTGCGCTTTTCTACCTGCGCGGCGTTACGCCACCCGGTGTGCCGACCTCGGCCATCTACAAAGGGGTGATTCCGTTCATCCTGCTGCAACTGGGTATGCTGCTGGCACTGTCGCTTTTCCCGGGAATTGCGACCTGGCTTCCTTCCGTGATGTAAGAGGTAGGTAATGATGACGGACATTGCAAAGGTATTGACCATCGCCGGCTCCGACCCCTCCGGCGGCGCCGGGCTACAGGGGGATATCAAGACGTTCTCGGCGCTGGGCGTTTACGCGACCAACGTCATCACCGCGGTGATCGCGCAGAACACCCAGGGCGTGGCCCAGGTCGAGCCGGTGTCGCCTTCGATGATCCGCGTCCAGCTCGAGAACCTGTTAGCGGATGTCGAGATCGACGCGGTGAAAATCGGCATGGTGGGCAGTCGCGAGGTCGCCGAGGTGATCGCGGACGTGCTCGACAAGCACCGCCCGCGCTGGATCGTGCTCGACCCGGTGATGGTGGCGAAAAGCGGCGATATTTTGGTGGATGACGAGGGCATCCGCGCGGTGCGCGATATCCTGGTGCCGCTGGCCCATGTGATCACCCCGAACCTGCCCGAGGCCGCCGTGCTGCTGGGGTCGGCTTCGCCGAAAACGCCGGACGAAATGGAGGCGATGCTGCCCGGGCTCACCCGGCTCGGCGCGCCTTTCGTGGTGCTCAAGGGCGGCCATCTGACCGGTGAAACCTGCCCGGATCTTTTGGCGACGCCTTCTGAGCACACCTGGCTTCCCGCCTCGCGCATTGCCACCGAGAACCTGCACGGCACCGGCTGTGCGCTCTCATCGGCGGTGGCGGCGTGTCTGGCGAAGCTGCCCCTGGCGGCGGACAGCCAGGCGCCGATTGCCGCGATCAAAGAGGCCAAGCAGTGGCTGCACGCAGCGCTTGAGGCCAGCGAGCGGCTAAACGTCGGCCACGGCCGCGGGCCGGTCCATCACTTTCACCGCTGGTGGTAATATGAAGGCCTTGATTCAGCGCGTTAAAAACGCCGATGTCAGCGTCGAGGGGGAGAGCGTCGGCGCCATCGAGCAGGGGCTATTGGCCCTGGTGGGGGTGGAGCGCGGCGATAGCGAAACAGACGCGGACAAGCTTGTGCACAAACTGCTTCACTACCGCGTGTTCAGCGATTTGGAAGGCAAGATGAACGACAACCTGCAGCAGGCCGAAGGCGGTTTGCTGCTGGTCTCTCAGTTCACGCTGGCCGCCGATACCCGCAAGGGGCTGCGCCCGGGCTTTTCGAGCGCCGCCGCCCCCGAAGAGGGCGAGCGGCTCTTTAACTATCTGGTTGCCAGGGCCCGGGCGGCCTGGTCGAACGTCGAAACCGGCCGGTTCGGCGCCGATATGCAGGTAGCGCTGGTCAATGATGGGCCCGTGACCTTCATGCTCGAAAGCCGCTAGGCTCTGTCTGAAAAGTGCCTGCGCTCGACAATACAGCGTTAAAAATTGGCTCAAAATACTCATTTACACATGTAAACTCCGTTTTTTCGCCAATTTTTGCCTTGTCTTGTCTTCGCTCGTCGACTTTTCAGACAGACCCTAGCGTTCGAGCGGGCGCTAGTGCGCCTCGCTTTCGAGTATTTCGGCCTCCATCGCTTCCAGCGCCTCTTCGGCGGCGAGCCACTGCTGCTCGGCGCGCTCGACGCGCTCCTTGCAGTTGGCCTGCTCGGCCAGCGCATCCGTTAACTCGGCCTTGCGGGCAGGGTCGGTGTAGAGCTCGGCGTCGGCCAGGTTTTCTTCGACGCTCTCGAGCGCTTTTTGCGCGCTCTCCATCGCCTTTTCCGCCTTGTCGCGCTCCTTCTTCTGCGGTCTGAGCTTTTCGCGCAGCTCCGCGGCGGCCTTGCGGGACGCCTTGCGATCCACCGTCGGCGCCTGGCGCTCGTTTTTCTCCTGACGCTCCTCCCGGCGGCTCTCTTCCAGACGCGCTTTCAGCCAGGCGCGGTAGTCGTCCAGGTCGCCATCGAAGGGCTCGACGCGATGATCCGCCACCCGCCAAAACTCATCCACCGTGGCGCGCAAGAGGTGGCGGTCGTGGGAGACCAGAATCACCGTGCCCTCGAAGGCCGAGAGCGCCTGGGTGAGCGCCTCGCGCATCTCCAGGTCCAGGTGGTTGGTGGGCTCGTCGAGCAGCAAAAGATTGGGCTTTTGCCAGGCGACCAGCGCCAGTGCCAGGCGCGCCTTTTCGCCGCCGGAAAACGTGGCCACGTTGCTAAAGGCGTCGTCGCCCTTGAAGCCGAAGCCGCCGAGGAAGTTGCGAATATCCTGGTCGCTGGCGGCGGGCGAGAGGCGCTGCACGTGCACGAAGGGCGTAGAGCTTACATCGAGGCCTTCTAGCTGGTGCTGGGCGAAGTAGCCGATCGAGAGGTGCTCGCCGGGGATGCGCTTGCCGGTGAGTAATTCGAGCTCGCCGGTCAGCGACTTGATCAGCGTCGATTTACCCGCGCCGTTGGGGCCCAGCAGGCCGATTCGGCTGCCTGGCAGCAAGGAGACGTTGACCTTGTCGAGCTGCACGTTATGGCCGTTTTCGCCGGCGTAGCCCAGCTGGGCGTCGTCGAGCACCAGCAGCGGGTGGGAGGTCTTGTCCGCGGCGGGCAGGGTGAAGTGAAAGGGCGAGTCGACGTGGGCCACGGCGATCTCTTCCATACGCTCGAGCATTTTCACGCGGCTCTGCGCCTGACGGGCCTTGGTTGCCTTGGCCTTGAAGCGGGTCACGAAGCGCTCGATCTCCTCGCGCCGGGCCTGCTGCTTGGCGGCTTCGGCCTGCTGCAGCGCGAGCTTTTCCGCCCGGGTGCGCTCGAAACGCGAGTAGTTGCCGCGGTAAAGCTCGACGTCCTGGTGGTGCATGTGCACGATGTGATCGCACACCGCGTCCAGAAAGTCCCGGTCGTGGGAGATCAACAAAAGCGTGCCCGGGTAGCGGGTCAGCCAGTTCTCCAGCCACAGCAGGGCGTCCAAATCCAGGTGGTTGGTCGGCTCGTCGAGCAATAGCAAGTCGGACGGCATGAACAGGGTGCGCGCCAGGTTGACCCGCATCCGCCAGCCGCCGGAAAAGCTCGATAAGGGCTGGGTCAGATTCGCCTGCAAAAAGCCAAGGCCCACGAGCAGCTGCGCCGCGCGAGATTCGGCGGTGTAGCCATCGAGGGTTTCGATCAGGCCGTGCAGTTCGGCTTCGCGGTGGGCATCCTGGGCGTTTTGGGCATCACTCAGGTCTTGCTGGGCCTGGCGCAGGGCGGTGTCGCCGTCCAGCACGTATTCGATGATCGAACGGTCCAGCGCCTCGACCTCTTGCGCCATGTGGGCCACGCGCTGGCCGCCGCTCATTTCGATGTCGCCCTGGTCCGGGCCCAGCTCGCCAAGCAGCAGTTTGAAAAGACTCGACTTACCGGCACCATTGGCGCCGATGATGCCCGCCTTGACGCCGTTATTGAGCGTCAGGTCGGCGTTGTTCAGCAGCGTTTGCGTGCCCCGTTGCAGGGCGACTTGGCGCAGTGCGATCATGCTTTCTCCCGAATGAGGCTTACGTGATGCCCGATTCTAACCGATTGCAGCGCTTGCAGCAGGCACCGCTTTGGGATTTCGCCTGCGACTTCTACGCCTATGATGAGGTGGCGACGGCGTGTCTGACCCTTCAGGACAGCGCCGGGGTCGATGTGTGCGAACTGCTGTTTCACTGCTGGCTCTACCGATACGGGCTGCAGGCGCAAACCGCACGGCTCGAAAAAGCCCGCGCGGCGCGAAAGCACTGGCAGCAAAGCGTGACGCAAACCCTTCGCGCGCTGCGCCGCGACCTAAAACCCGACGCCGCCCACAGCACCTCGATTGCCAGGCTGCGCGAGACGATCAAAACCGCCGAGCTTCAAGCCGAAAAAGAAAATCTCCAGGCCTGGCAGGCGTTTATCGAGCAAACATCCCATGCTGTATCCGCGATTGACGAAGTCGGCAGAAGCGCGCGTGATGTCGGTATTTGGCTGCAAAGTAGGCTTTTTTCGCTCACTTTTGTCCAGAGCCAAAAACGCATGAACGAGCAGGGCCGAGACGTTGAAAGCGCCTGGCGCACGCTGGTGCGCCGCCTTGACCCCGTTAACTGTGCGCGCTAGCCTCAAATTAAGCTATTTTTGAATAACGCGTGGTTTTTGAGTTGCCGTGCCCGCTTTCAAACGTAGCGGGTAATGCATCGACTCCTGCGCTAGCCGTTATTCGAAAATGGATTTTTGCGCACTTCTTGACGCGCTTACCACTGCAAGGGGAACACTGCATGAAGGCTCATAAGGCTTTATCAACGCGCTCGGTCACCTCGAAACTTCTTACCTCGGCAAGCGTAGGCGCGCTGCTGTTCGGGCTAAGCGCCACCGCCCAGGCAGACAACTGGCGTTATGCCCACGAAGAGTACGAGGGCGATGTTCAAGACGTCTTCGCGGTGGCGTTCAAGGAGTACGTCGAGGATAACTCCGACCATACCGTTCAGGTTTATCGCTTTGGCGAGCTGGGCGAGTCCGACGACATCATGGAGCAGACGCAAAACGGTATTCTGCAGTTCGTCAACCAGTCTCCCGGCTTTACCGGCGCGCTCATTCCCGAAGCGCAGATTTTCTTCATTCCGTACCTGCTGCCCACCGATGAGCAAACCGTTCTCACGTTCTTCGATGAAAGTGAAGCGATCAACGAGACGTTCCCCGAGCTCTATGCCGAACAGGGCCTCGAGCTTTTGCAGATGTATCCGGAAGGCGAAATGGTGATCACCACCAATGAGCCGATCAGCTCGCCGGAGGACATGAGCAACAAGAAAATTCGTACCATGACCAACCCGCTGCTGTCCGAAACCTACAGCGCGTTTGGCGCCACGCCGACACCGCTGCCTTGGGGCGAGGTTTACGGCGGTTTGCAGACCGGTATTCTCGACGGTCAGGAAAACCCGATTTTCTGGATCGAGTCCGGCGGTCTTTACGAGGTGTCGCCCCACCTGACCTTTACCGGTCACGGCTGGTTCACCACCGCGATGATGGCCAACCAGGACTTCTACGCCGGGCTCTCCGAGGAAGACCAGCAGCTGGTACAAGAGGCGACCGAGGCGGCCTACGAGCACACCATGGAGCATATCCAGGGGCTGGCCGAAGAATCCCTGGAGAAAATCCAGGCGGCCTCCGACGAAGTGACCGTTACTCGCTTGAACGACGAGCAGATCGAGGCGTTCCGCGAGCGTGCTCCCCAGGTCGAAGAAGAGTTTCTTGAAATGACCGGTGAGCGTGGCGCCGAGCTTCTCGAGCAGTTCAAGGCCGATCTCGAAGCCGTCAATAACGAGTCATGAAGCGCCTGCCATCTTACGTTGGCACCACAAAGCAATGACGCAGGGGCAGCCACGGCTGCCCCTTTTTTGTGTCACCGGTTGACCATGGCCGTTTAACCACCACTTTCCAGACGCTACTTTTAAAACCGCTCAAGGAGAAACCCATGACCGATGAAGAAGCCGAAGATAACTACCGCTCGGGGTTACCCGGCGTGCTGGGCATGATCGACACCGCAATTAGCAAAATCGAGTCAGTGATTCTGGCGCTAGGGGTTTTGCTAATGGCGTTGAATACGGTAGTCAACGTGATTGCCCGGTTCGTGTTTGGCAACAGCATCATGTTTTCCGGCGAGCTAAACCGTATTTTGATCATCATGATCACCTTCGCGGGTATCGGCTACGCTGCCCGCCACGGGCGTCATATCCGCATGTCGGCGATTTACGATGCGCTGCCGGTGGGCGGGCGCCGGGCGCTGATGATCGTGATTTCGCTTTTTACCTCGCTCGTCATGTTCTTTCTGCTCTACTACTCGGTGGTGTACATCCTCGATCTTTATAGCAAGGGGCGGGTGCTGCCCTCGCTCGGGCTGCCCATCTGGATGATCTATATCTGGGTGCCCATGGGGTTTTTGATCACCGCGCTTCAGTACTTGCTGACCGCGATCAAGAACCTGACCAGCCACGACGTCTACCTCTCGACCGGCGTCGTGGACGGCTACAAAGATACCGAAACAGAAGTCTAACAAGCATAAGGCAGGCTTAGGGAAACACTATGACGACGATAATGGTAGTGACCATGATCGCCCTGCTGTTGCTGGGCTTTCCAATGATGGTGCCGCTGATTACCGCCGCGGTAATCGGCTTTTATATGATGTTCAACGGCTTCGGCCAGATGGATACGCTGATTCAGCAGATGATGGCGGGTATTCGTCCGGCCTCCCTGATCGCCGTCCCCATGTTCATTCTCGCCGCCGATATCATGACCCGGGGGCAATCGGCCAATCGGCTGATCGAAATGGTGATGTCGTTTATCGGCCATATCAAGGGGGGCCTTGCAGTGAGTACCGCCGCCTCGTGTACCCTGTTTGGCGCGGTGTCCGGCTCCACTCAGGCAACGGTGGTGGCGGTGGGTTCGCCGCTTCGCCCCAAAATGCTCAAGGCCGGCTACTCGGACTCTTTTACGCTGGCGCTGATCATCAACGCCAGCGACATCGCCTTTTTGATTCCGCCGAGTATCGGCATGATCATCTACGGGGTCATTTCCGGCACCTCCATCGGCGAGCTATTCATCGCCGGTATCGGGCCGGGCCTTCTGATTTTGTTCATGTTTTCGGCGTATTGCATCCTGTATGCGATCGTCAAGGATGTTCCCACCGAGCCCCGCTCGAGCTGGAAAGAGCGCGGCCTGGCGGTGCAAAAGGCGCTCTGGCCCCTGGGCTTTCCGGTCATCATCGTCGGCGGTATCTACGGCGGGGTATTCAGCCCCACCGAGGCGGCGGCGGCCTGCGTGCTCTACGCGGTACTGCTGGAGTTCGTGGTGTTTCGTTCGCTAAAGATGAACGACATCTACACGATCGCCAAATCCACCGGTTTGATCACCGCGGTGGTGTTCATTTTGGTGGCGGTGGGTAACGGTTTCTCCTGGATCATTTCCTTTGCCCAGATCCCCCAGGCCATTCTGGAAGCGGTAGGCGTCAACGAGGCAGGCCCCACCGGGGTATTGATCGCGATCTGCGTGTCGTTTTTCATCGCCTGTATGTTCGTCGACCCGATCGTGGTGATTCTGGTGCTCACGCCCATCTTCGCCCCGGCCATTGCCGCCACGGGCCTGGACCCGGTGCTGGTGGGTATCCTGATCACGCTGCAGGTGGCCATCGGCTCGGCCACGCCACCCTTTGGGTGCGATATCTTCACCGCCATCGCGATATTCAAGCGCCCGTACCTGGACGTCATCAAGGGAACGCCGCCGTTTATCTTCATTTTGATTCTCGCTGCGGCGCTTTTGATCATGTTCCCGCAGATCGCGCTGTTTTTACGCGATGTCGCCTTTCGTTGAACGCAAGGAGTGTGAGGCATGTTTCATCGTATCCTGATACCGGTGGATGGCTCGAAGGGCGCCGTGAAGGCGCTCGAAAAGGCAGTCAGCCTTCACCTTCTAACCGGTGCGGAGCTCTACATTCTGTGCGTTTTCAAACACCACAGCCTTTTAGAGGCGTCGCTTTCCATGGTGAGGCCTAACCGGCTCGACATTCCCGACGACGCCTTGAAAGAGTACGCCACCGAAATCGCCGTCTACGCCAAGTCCCACGCGGTGGAGCTGGGGGCGGAGGCCTCCAAAGTGCGCGCCTTCGTAAAGGGCGGGCGGCCATCGCGTACCATCGTGCGCTTTGCCCGAAAACGGGAGTGCGATTTGACCGTGATTGGGGCCCAAGGCACCAACGGCGACAAGAATTTATTGCTGGGCAGCGTTTCGCAACGCGTCGCGGGAGCATCGCACTGTCCTACACTGGTGGTGTAGTCTTAAACCTTTGACGCAACATAAGGTCTTAAGCGAAGGTAAGCGTATCGTGTCAGCGAACGCTTTGCGCAGAACAGCGACACCGCATTTATTAGCCGGCGCACAGCGTCCTTGAAGAAGGTTTTAAAATGAAAGCAATGGTCTCTACTACGTTCAAAACCACATTCAAAACCGCGGCTTTGACGGGTCTTCTATTGGTGGCCCCCTTTGCCGCCGCCGAGCCGGAAACCGACGAGCAGCGCCTGGCCTACAGCCTGGGCGTTACGCTGGGTGAAAGCATGCAAGCCGATGTCGAAGATCTCGATATCGATACCTTTTCCGAAGGTATGCGCGACGTGTTCGAAGGCAACGAGCTTGCCTTGAGTGAAGAAGAGATGATGGAGACGCTGGTCGCGTTCCAACAGCGCTCCATGCAGGAGCGTGAAGAGCAGGCCGCCGAAATCGCCGAAATGAACCAGCAAGAAGGCGAAGAGTACCTCGAGGAAAACGCCGAGCGCGAAGGCGTCGAAGTCACCGAATCCGGCCTGCAGTATGAAGTGCTCGAGTCCGGCGAAGACGACGGTCAATCCCCCGGCCCCGAAGATACGGTGGAAGTGAACTACGAAGGCATGCTGCTCGACGGCACCGTGTTCGACAGCTCGTTCGAGCGCGGCGAGTCGGTCACCTTCCAGGTCAACCAGGTGATCGAAGGTTGGCAGGAAGCGCTCCAGATGATGAGCGTCGGCGATAGCTGGATGATCTACATTCCGTCCGAGCTTGCTTACGGCGAGCAGGGCCAGGGCCCGATCGGTCCCAACGAGATGCTCACCTTCCGCGTCGAACTGCTGGGTATCGAGTAAGTATAAGCCCGTGCCTTTAAGCTACTCTGCGCCGCTTTTTAGCGGCGCTTTTAGTATCAGGGGCGCTTGGTCATCGTTTAAACGCCTTACGGTAAACAGAGTTTTCAATGAAAGGTTTTCAATGAAAGGATTACTGTCTTCTATCGCTTTGGCTGGTTGGCTGCTGACGGCGCCCTATGCGGCGGCGGCGCCGGACACTGACGAACAGCGCTTCGCCTATAGCTTTGGTACGACGATCGCCGAGGATATGCAGGAAAACCTCGAAATCGAAAACCTCGATTTACAGGCACTCGGCGACGGCATGCGTGATGTGTTTGATCACAACGAGCTGGTGTATGGTTGGCCGGTGATCAATACGGCGGTCCAGCAAGGACCGGGTGGCGCCCTCGACGGCCATCATCTTGGCTACAGCTACGGTGCTACCATGGCGCAAAACTTCATGCGTAATACCGAAGGCCTCGCTGAGCCACTCGACGTCGACATCGATGCGTTCATCGACGGCATGCGTGACGTGTTTGCCGGTAACGCGCTGGCGCTAAGCCGCGACGAGATCAGTGCGACAAGAGAGGCGTTCGAAGCACGCCGCGCTCAAACGGCCAACGAGAAAGAGCGGCTCTTGAATGCCGATAGCGAGGCCTTTCTGGCGCGCAATGCCCAGCGTGACGGCGTGATCGAAACCGACGCCGGGTTTCAGTTCGAAAAGCTCGAGTCCGGCAGCGGCGCCTCGCCCGGCCTGGACGATAGCGTCGAGATCAGCATCCAACGTATGAACCAGGACGGCACCGAGTCGGGTGACCCGGCCTCGACGAGTACCTACGCGATCAGCGAAGCGCAAAGAGGGTTTAAACAGCTGCTGCCGCTCATGCGCGTGGGCGATGTCTGGATGCTCTACACGCCCGCAGAGCTTGACCATGGCAATGGGCTGCAGCTGCAGCGTATCGAGCTATTGAGCATCGAATAAATGAAAAACCCCTGCGTTTTTACCTTTTGGTTGGCGGGCGCGCTTTTGTCGATGGCGGGCGCGAATAGCGACGCTGTCGCCGAGAATGGCACACCCGGGGCGCTACCCCCGTTAGGCACCGCCCACGGCCAGGCAAGTACGGTGGGGGTGTCGTCCGGCGGCTATATGGCCAGCCAGCTCGCGGCGGCGTGGCCGGAGCGCTTTAAAGGGCTTGGCGTCGTGGCCGCTGGGCCCTGGGGGTGTGCGCAAGGGACATTGAGCCTGGCGCTTCGCCAATGTATGCAAGTGAGCCGGGGGCTACCTTCGCTCGAGGCCTTGGACGAGCGCCTCGCGCGCTACCGCGAGCAGTCGCTGGTGGGCAGCCGGGAAGCGCTTGGCGCGCTTCGCGTATTCATTGCCCACGGCGACGACGACGAGGTGGTGGCACCGGAGTTGGGTGCGCTGCTGGCCCGCCAATGGCGTGGCTGGAGCGCAGAGGACCAGGTGCGTTTCACACCCGGAAGCCAGGGCCACGGCTGGCCGGTGCGCTTGCCCGCGCAGGCAAGCGTTGGCCCCCACGCGCTGGGGGGCTGTCGTCAGGGCGGGGGCAGCTTCGTGCTCGCCTGCGACGACGACCTGGCCGCGGATATGCTCGAGTGGCTCTACCCTGAGCGCGCCGGGGCAGCGTCCGATGGCGCGCTAATCGCCTTTGATCAAAGCGATTTCGCCGCGAAAGGCCTGGCCGACACCGGCTATCTTTTCCTGCCCGAGGCGTGTGAAGAGGGCGGGTGCCCGGTGACCGTGGCGCTTCACGGCTGCCAGATGAGCGTCGAGGACATTGGTGACGTGTTCATCCGCCATAGCGGCCTGAATGATTGGGCGGCCGCGCACGGCCAGGTCGTGCTCTACCCCCAGGCCGAAAGCAGCCTGGCCAACCCCCAGGGGTGTTGGGACTGGTGGGGCTTTGCCGAAAGTACCTGGCAGCTCAACCCGCAGCACGATACCCGCGAAGGCGTGCAGGTACAGGCGTTGATGAATATGCTGGATAGACTCGAAGCGCCCCTGGATTGAGCGCCTTCGCGGCGCTCGTTAGCTTTTTTGGCGGCGAAGCTCCCGGTCCAGGGCGGACACCAGCGCGCCGGGCGTGGGCGAGTGAAGCACCTGCTCGAGAACGTCTCCTTCCCGATTGACCAGAAAAAGCCCGGCGGTGTGATCCAGGGTGTAAGCCATGGAGGAGTCCGGCGTGTCGACGCGCTGCCACACCACGCCGTAGCGCTCGGCCACGTCCGCAAGCTCTTTGGGCGACCCCACCAGGCCAATGAACTCCTCACCGAACGCTTCCATGTATTCGCGCATGCGCGCCAGGGTATCGCGCTCGAGATCGACGGTCACCATTACCGGCACCACGCGTTCGCGGGTCTCTTCGTCGAGCTGAGCCAGCGCCTGGCGTTTGACCGCCAGGGTGATCGGACACACATCGGGGCAAAACGTGTAACCAAAAGAGACCACGGCCACCTGGTCCTCTTCCAGCTGGGTCAGCGCGAAAGCGCCGTCGGTCGAGGCCATGGCGATCGGCCCGCCGCGCAGGCCCTGCTCATCGTCGCTCGAGCCCATGATGAAAAGCGCCAGCGCGGCGAGCGCGGCCACCCCCAAAAGCGCCGCTGAAATGACCGCAGGGCGCTTTTTTAAACGTGTTTGCATTGACTAACTCCTGGTGACGTCGAAATCGAACCAACTGCCGATTTTCCCTTCCGGGGTGGTTAGTATGACACGTGCGCGCCAAGGCATGACGGCCTGGGTGCACATACCCACCTGGCCCTGGCCGTTGAAGTGGCCCGGGGCGGTGGCCATCAGGTTAAAGCGATGAAGCCCCATGTCCATGTCACGGCCGTTGAACACGACGCTTACCTGGCTTGCCTCGATCCCTTCGATCTTGACCTCTAGCGGCAAGACACTCAGGGCGTCGATCGAGCCGTCCACGTCCACGGCGAAGCTGAGCTGGCCATCACCCAGGGGGGCGGTGCAGGCACTGTCGTGGAGTTGGCAGCCCGGGTTCGGGGCGAACCAGGTGATATCGTCGCCGCCGCGCAGCCAGCTGTTCAGGCCATACACCAGGCAAGCCATCAACGCCACGGCGGTCACCAGCATCAGCACATTGAGGACAGGAAATCCGCTAACGTATCCCGAAGAGGTTGGTTTGTTCATGGGAAAAGCGTCACGATACGGCCATAGGCTAGAAAAGATACTGCATGGTAGCAGCAAACGTGCCCCAGGCCAGTGGCCAGGATGTCGCACGTGGGCGGGGTCAATCAGGAGTAGCGATGAACAGTATTACCGGGGCGCTGGGGCCACTTTTTTTGCTGATTCTGCTCGGCGTGGCCCTTGGCTACAAGCGCTGGCCGAGCAGCGAGTTCTGGGCGCAGATGGAAAAACTCATCTACTTTCTACTGTTTCCCGCCATGCTGGTGGCAACGCTTGCCACCGCGGATGTAAGCCAGGTGCCGGTGGCAAGGCTTGCGGGCGTGCTGCTCGGCGCAATTATCCTTCTTACACTGCTGCTCTGGGGGCTACGCGGGTGGCTTTTGCTCCCCGCCCCGGCGTTTACCTCGGTCTTCCAGGGGGCGATTCGCTTCAATACCTACGTGGGGGTGGCCGGTGCCGGGGCGCTGCACGGAAGTGCAGGGGTAACCACCGCGGCGGTGGCGGTCGCGGTGATGGTGCCGGTGGTCAATGTTCTCTGCGTGGCGAGTTTCATCAAGGCGGGGACGCTTGGCCCAGCGAGCCTTCGCGCCAGCGCCCTGGCGCTGATCAAGAACCCGCTGATTTTGGCGTGCCTCGCGGGTATTTTTCTGAACCTGACCGGGATCGGCTTGCCGGGCTGGAGCGAAAACGCCGCGAAACTGCTGGGCCGCGCGGCGCTACCGCTGGGGCTGGTCGCCGTTGGCGTGGCGCTGCGCCCGGCGGCGCTTTTACGTATAGACCGGGGAACACTCACCACCAACGTGACCAAGCTTTTGGTGATGCCCGTCGTCGTACTGCTGCTGGCCTGGGCTCTAGGCCTCGATGCGCTGAGCCGCGACGTGGCGCTTTTGTTCGCGGCACTCCCCACGGCCACCTCGGCCTATATCCTTGCCCGCCAGCTCGGCGGCGACTCTGAGCTCATGGCGGCGATCATCACCGGGCAGACGCTTTTGGCCATGCTCACGCTGCCGTTATGGCTTCAATTAGCCAGCGGGTAAAAATAAATAAAAAGTATTCGCATTTGTGTTGACGCAGTAAATGAGAATGATTATATTGTCCTTGCTGGCGTTTGATGAGACGTCAGGGCCAAGGCAGCAGACTTTTTCTGTCATGGTTTCTCCCTCTCATTGCTAGTCACGGTCTTTTGCCACTCCTCTGGAGTGGCTTTCTTTTTTTGGGCCCTTCGAATCGTTATCTCAGGCACGCCGTGGCCTCAACCCCCTGCCGATGATGCAAGCTGCGCGCGCTAAAGTGTCTAGACCGAGGCGCTCACTCATTGTCCTTCATTCCAGGCTCTCGCGATCATGGCCCACCAGAAACCCCACCTGCCGACCAAAATCTGCCCCGTCTGTCAGCGACCCTTCACTTGGCGCAAGAAGTGGGCGCGGGATTGGGACAACGTCGTTTACTGCTCGCAGCGGTGTCGGCGTTCGGGCGTTTGATATCGGATGGCCATAAAAAAAGCCGCCAACGCTGGCTAATGCCGATCAGTTAAGCTTGGCTAGCCCCTGTGGGACGGAGATTTAGCTCGCGACGGGTGGCTTGGCCAGGGCGCCTGACGGCGCCATTCGCCGAATGGTCGGACTACCGCTGAAGTGGGCTCCACAACAACGAAATCTTGCATCCATCCCTTGTAGGAGCAGGCTTCAGCCAGCGATGCAGCGCAACGCGCTGCTGGGGTTGGTGATGATGGCAACCAAAAGTGCCGTCGCCACCGAAGGGCGGCTATCGCCGCCATCGCCCAATGGAATTGGGCTCCTACAATGGAGTCGTGCCTCATCCCTCGTAAGAGCAGGCTTTAGCCAGCGACGCAGCGCAACGCGCTGCTACAATAGATTTACCGCTCGTTGTGGGTAGGCAAAAGCCTTAATTGATCGGCATTAGCCAACGCTGGCGGCTTTTAATCATCGCGGGTTAACGCGCCTTCCGGTAAATCAGATCCCACACGCCGTGGCCGAGCTTCTCGCCGCGGGCCTCGAACTTGGTGAGCGGGCGAAAGCCGGGGCGGGGCACGAAGGGCGCGGTGTCACTTTCAGCGGTGTTGGCGTAGCCGGGCGCGGCTTCCATGACCTCGGCCATCCACTCGGCGTAGGCTTCCCAGTCCGTCGCCATATGAAAAAAGCCGTCCGGCTCCAGGCGGGTGCGAATCAGTGCCACAAACGCGGGCTGGACTATGCGCCGCTTGTGATGCTTTTTCTTCGGCCAGGGGTCGGGGAAGAACAGCTGCACGGTGTTGATCGAGGCTTCCGGCAGGCACTCTTCCAGCACCTTCAAGGCGTCTTCACGGTAGACCCGTAAATTGGTGAGACCCAGCTTGTCCGCCTCGTCGAGCAGCTTGCCCACGCCCGGGGCGTGTACTTCGATACCGATGAAGTCGGTTTCGGGATGGGTTTTGGCCTGCTCGATGAGCGAGTTACCCATGCCAAAGCCGATCTCGACCACCCGCGGCGCTTTGCGGCCGAACAGCGCATCGAGATCCTGTAGGCCGTCGGCGAGGGTGAGGCCCAAGCGGGGCCAGACGTCGTCGAGCCCGCGGGTTTGCGCCGGGGTCATGCGCCCGGCGCGAATGACGTAGCTTTTAATGCCGCGGCGGTGAAGCGGAGCGTCCTGGCTTTCGGGGCCGGTAGCGCCATTTTCAGGCGAAGGTGCGTTGTCGTCGTTCATGGTGTCTCGGCAGGGTCTCTCTAAGGGGCGTTGAATCAGCCGTTGATGCGGCCGGCAAACGGGGTCGACGGGTCGGCGCTTTGGCGCCGCGGCATGCGCCCGGATAAAAACGCATCGCGCCCGGCCTGAACGGCGAGCTTCATGGCGTTGGCCATACGCAGCGGGTCTTTTGCGTGGGCGATGGCGGAGTTGAGCAGCACGCCGTCGCAGCCAAGCTCCATGGCCTGAGCGGCTTCCGAGGCAGTGCCGATTCCGGCGTCGACCAGTACGGGCACGCTTGCCTGTTCGATGATCAGGCGAATGTTGTAGGGGTTTTGAATGCCGTGGCCGGAGCCGATCAGCGAGCCCAGCGGCATGATCGCGCAGCAGCCAAGCGCTTCGAGCTCGCGGGCCACGATCGGGTCGTCGCTGGTGTAGACCATGACGTCGAAGCCATCGTCGATCAGCGTTTTGGCCGCGCTGAGTGTTTCCACCACGTTGGGGTAGAGCGTGGTCTCGTCGCCCAACACCTCGAGCTTGACCAGGTTGTGGCCGTCCAGCAATTCGCGGGCCAGCCGGCAGGTGCGCACCGCATCCTTGGCGGTGTAGCAGCCGGCGGTGTTGGGCAGCAGGGTGTAACGGCTGGGCGGGATCACGTCCAAAAGGTTCGGCGCGTCGGCGTCCTGGCCCAGGTTGGTGCGGCGCACGGCGAAGGTGACGATCTCGGCGCCGCTTTGGGCCACGGCTTCGCCGGTCTCGGTCATGTCCTTGTACTTGCCGGTGCCCACCAAAAGGCGCGAGCCGAAGGTGCGACCGGCAACGGAAAACGGCGTATCGTGTAGTGCTGTCATAAAAAAATCCTCGAGCGCGAGCAAGGCCTGGCTAGCCGCCGCCGATGGCGTGAACCACTTCGATCTGGTCGCCTTCTTGCAGCGCGGTGGCGCCAAGCTGGCTTTTGGGAACGATCTGTTCGTTGATCTCGACGGCGATGCGCCGCTCGGTCAAGCCGAGCTGGGCGACGAGGTCCGCCGCCGTCAGCCCTTGATTAATGGCGTAAGGTTCGCCGTTGAGCCTAAGCTCTATGGAGGCATTAGGGGTAGACATGGGTGATGAGTATCCCTTGAATGAGGCAAACGATCCCTATTGTAGCGGTTTAGAGGCGCTCAAGGTATGTCACCCAGGATATGAAAGCGCTAAAGAATTCGACAACCTTTCAAGGAGCGTACTGTGCAGCAAGCCGATAAAGGATGGTGGTGTTGGGTCGCGGTTTCCGGTGCGCTTATGGTCGCGCTCGGTGCCTACGCCGCCCATGGGCTGGCCGAGCGGGTGAGCAGTGACATGGTCGCCGCCGTGGAAACCGGCGTGCGCTACCAGGCCTGGCATACGCTGGCCATGCTGGCGGTGCTCGTATGGCGCGCCCAACGCGCCCGCGCCGGGCAGCGGCTGGTGCTATCGCTTTGGCTTTTGGGCACGCTCTGCTTTTCCGGCTCGCTTTACGCCATGGCACTGGGCGGGATGAACCTGGGGCTGGTCACGCCCATAGGCGGGCTCGCGCTGATCGGCGGGTGGTTGTCACTTCTTTTGGTGGTGCTGATCGCACGCCCTTAAGGGCAGCGCCGCCGGTCGCAGGAAGATGAAGTAAAACGCAGTTTTTGACGAGGAGAGACCCATGAGCGAGCAAGCACCCCGCCGTTTGCGGGCGGCCATGCTGGGCGGCGGCCAGGGCGCGTTCATCGGCGCGGTGCACCGCCTGGCGCTGCGCCTGGATAACCACTTCGAGCTACTTGCCGGGGTGTTCTCCTCGAACCCCGAGCGCAACCGGGCAAGTGCCCAGACGCTCTATATCGAGCCGGCGCGCTGTTACACAGACGTCGACGCGCTGATCGAGACCGAGGCGAGGCGAGACGATGGCATCGAGGTGCTGATTATCGTCACGCCCAACCACCTGCACTTCGACGCCGCGCTCAAGGGCCTTGAGGCGGGGCTTCACGTGGTGTGCGAAAAGCCCATGACGCTGACTTCAGCTCAAGCCGGGCGCCTCGAAACGGCGGCGGTGCAAAGCGCGGGGCACTTTTTGCTCGCCCACACCTACGCGGGTTACCCGATGATTCAGCACGCCCGTGAAATGGTCGCCACGGGGGCGCTTGGCAAGTTACGCCACGTTCAGGTGGAGTACGTGCAGGAGTGGCTGAGCGAGGCGCAAGGCGAGGATAACCGCCAGGCGGCCTGGCGAATGGACCCGGACAAGGCGGGGGCAGCGGGGTGTCTGGGCGATATCGGCGTGCACGCCTTTCAACTGGCGCAGTTCGTCAGCGGTCAGAAGATAACGGATGTGAGCGCCTCCTTGACCACCGCGGTCGAAGGGCGGCTACTGGACGACAGCGTTCAGGCGTTGTTGCGCTTCGAGCCCGGTACCAGCGGCATGCTCTGGGCCAGCCAGTGCGCCCCAGGCTTTGAAAACGAGCTGAGCATTCGCCTGGTCGGCGATAAGGCGAGCCTGCAGTGGGCCCAGGAGAGCCCCAACGAGCTGTGGCTCAAGCCGCTCAACGCCCCCAGCCAGCGTTTGACCCGCCGGGAGGACGCCGTCAGCCAAACGGTAGGGCGCAGTATTCGCCTTCCCGGCGGCCACCCGGAAGGCTATATCGAGAGTTTCGCCAATCTCTATCAGGGGTTTGCCGATGGCGTGACGGCGAAGACGCCGCCCGCCTGGCTACCCGGCATCGAGGATGGCGTGGACGGCATGCGCTTTATCGACGCGGTGCTCGCCTCCAGTCGACAAAACGGTGTTTGGACCCGGCTCGGCTAAGAGCCCCCGGTGTTCGGGGTGCTGTGTGACGGGCCGGCCAGGTCCGCCGGCCGGTCGATATCCATCGCCACGCCCGGGTCATCGACTGGCAGCACCCGATGGTGCGCCGCGTGGGCCTTCAATACCCGCCTGGCGCCTTCGCCGCCTTTGATGCTGGAAAGTGCTTCCCAGAAGGCACGACCGAATATCACCGGGTGGCCCTGCCTGTCCTCGACGCTGGGCGAGACGATGATGTCGGGCCCACTCATTGCCATGAGCGCGGTAAGGGTTCCGCTTTGGATATAGGGCATATCGCCCAGCAGTACGGCGGCGGCCTGAATGTCTGACAGGGACGGGTCCTCCAGGATCGCGCTGAACGCCTCGCCGATACTCGCCCCCAACCCGTGGCCGGCGCTTTGCACGCGGATCAGCGAGCACTCCTCGAGGCCCTTGGGCGTATCCTCTTCGCGCACCACCACCCGCAGGCTCGTAAACGCTCGCCGGGCGTTGGCAACGCTTGTGATCAACAAGGAGCGACCATCGCTCAGCGCCGCTTGGCGTTTATCCGCCGCGCCGAACCGGCTCGAGTAGCCCGCCGCCATTACCAACGCCATCACCGTATCAGAGCTCATCGAGACTTTTCCCGTGCTGTACGCGCACGATATCCGCCATCACCGCCAGGGCGATTTCGGCGGGGGTTTTGCTGCCAAGCGCCAGGCCAATGGGCATGTGGATGCGCGAAAGCTCGGCTTCATTCAAGCCGCCGGAGCGTTGCAGGCGCTCGAAGCGCGCCTGGGAGGTGCGTTTTGATCCCATCACGCCGATGTAGAACGCCTGGGTGCGCACCGCCTCCATCATCGCCAGATCGTCGATGCGTGGGTCGTGGGTCAGTGCCACCACGGCGGTGGCAGCGTGACAGCTGCCCTGGGCGATATACATTGATGGCAGCACGTTCTCAACCCGAGCGCCGGGCACCTCGAAACTCGCGCAGGCGCGCTCGTCCGGATCGCACACGATGACCTCGAACCCCAGAGTGAGCGCAAAGGCGGCGCAGGGCGCGGTGATCGGCGAAATGCCGGCGATGACCAGCCGGTGCGCCGGCGAGACGCGCAGGTGGATAACCTCGTTGTGGCTTTCCACCCGCGGCCCGGTCGGCGGGGCAGGTCGCAGCGTGCGCGCCCCGCTTGCGGTATTCACTTCGCGCATCAGGGGCGCGCGGCCTTCGAGCGCCGTGAGCAGCGCGCTCAAGTGCTCGCGGGTTTGTGGGGCGGGCAAAAGCCGCTCGACCAGCACATCGAGTACGCCGCCGCAGGGCAGTGTTACGTTCGGCGCGTCGGTATCGGCGGTGTCGCCATAGCGGGTAGTGGTGACGGCCTGGTCGAAGGCGCCCCGGGTGAGCCGCTTTAGAAAATCCTCCTCCACGCAGCCGCCGGAAAGCGAGCCGATGTGCTCGCCGCGGGCATTCGCCACAAGCCAGGCGCCCGGCGCCCGGGGCGAGGAGCCGAAGGTGTCCAGTACGGTGCAGAGCCAAATCGTTTGGCCCTCGTCACTCCAGTCCCGCGCTCGTTCGATGACCTTGAGGTCGAGGTGTTGCATCGAGAAAACCATTCCTTGTTGGGCGGACCTTTTAAAACGGCCCGCGTTCATCTGCCTGCTTAGCGTAGACCACTGGCGCGCTTTAATTTGGGTTATTGGATGCGTTGAGGCGCTGGCTTTAATAGCGACTATGCTTAATGCGTCATGACCGTGACCAGGCTATAGCGACGAAAAAATCAAAGGCAATTCAAAATGACCTCAACGACGACGTTCGAGAAGCATCCTGACGGCGCTCAAACGCGCTCAGCAGTTGCCCTTTCCATCAACGGCCAGCGCTACGAGCTGGAACTTGATAACCGCACCACGCTGCTGGACGCCCTGCGCGAACATCTAAAATTCACCGGCTCCAAAAAAGGCTGCGATCTTGGCCAGTGCGGGGCGTGTACGGTGAACATCAACGGCGAGCGGGTGAACGCGTGTTTGACCCTTGCCGTCATGCATCAAGGCGATGAGATCACGACCATCGAAGGCGTGGGGGATGTCGAGCACATGGACCCCATGCAGCAGGCCTTCGTCGACAACGACGCCTTTCAGTGCGGCTACTGCACCCCGGGCCAGATCTGCTCGGCGAAAGCGACCCTCGAAGAGATCCGTGCCGGTATCCCGAGCCACGTAACGAAAGAGCTCGAGGGCCCCATCGAGATCAGCGATGAGGAGATTCGCGAGCGCATGTCCGGCAATCTTTGCCGCTGCGGCGCCTACGCCAACATTCTCAAAGCCATTCACCAGGTAGCCGAGGAGCGCTCATGAAATCCTTCTCCTTCGAGCGCATCGACGACGCCGCCCAAGCGGCGGCACGCGCCTTTGAAGTGCCGGGCAGCAAATTCATTGCCGGCGGCACCAACCTTTTGGATCTCATGAAACACGAGATCGAAGTCCCGCCGCATCTAATCGATATTACCGGTACCGGCCTTGACGCCATTACCGCGACCGACGAAGGCGGGCTGCGCATTGGCGCTATGGTGAGCAATACCGCGCTGGGCGCCGACGAGCGTATCAAGCGCGACTACCCGGTGCTGAGCCGGGCGCTTTTTTCCGCCGCGTCGAGTCAGCTTCGCAACAAGGCGTCCACCGGCGGCAATCTGCTGCAGCGCACCCGCTGCCCCTACTTTTACGATACGGCGATGCCCTGCAACAAGCGCGAGCCGGGTGCTGGGTGCGCGGCGCTGGATGAAGGCGCCGATACCCGCCAGCTCGGCGTGATCGGCACCTCGGATCACTGCATTGCCACCCACCCCTCGGACATGGCCGTCGCGCTTCGCGTGCTGGACGCCGAGGTGGAAACCACCACGGCCCAGGGGCAAACGCGCAGACTCACCCTCGATGAGTTTTACAAGCTGCCCGGCGACACCCCCGAGGTGGAAAACGCGCTGGAGCCGGGTGAAATCATCACCGGCGTGGTGCTGCCCGCCCCGGTCGGCGGACGCCAGCGTTACTACAAGGTGCGTGATCGCGCCTCGTACGCCTTTGCCCTGGTGTCGGTGGCGCTGATCGAAACCGACGATGGCCAGGGCCGCGTGGCACTCGGCGGTGTGGCGCCCAAGCCCTGGCGGCGCGAGGACGCCGACGCTGAGCTTGGTAACGGTGCCCAGGCGGTGATGGCAAAGCTGCTGGACGGCGCCCGCCCCACCGAGGAAAACGCCTACAAGCTGACGCTTGCCGAACGTACGCTTGCTGCCCTGCTGGCCAAGGAGTGATGTATGGATTTTAATCAGTCAACCGACGACAACCTGTTCGATCGCGCGCGCATCATCGGCAAGCCCCACACGCGCATCGACGGCGCGCTCAAAGTGACCGGCACCGCCCCTTACGCCTACGAGCGTCACGATGTGGCGGCGAACCCGCTGGTCGGCTACCCCCTGGGGGCGAGCATCGCCAAGGGCCGGATCACCCGCATGGACGCCTCGGCGGCGCGCAATGCCGAGGGTGTGGCGGCGGTGATCACCGCGCTGGACATCGATGAGCTGCCCCGGCCCTCCACGAACGTGGCCAAGCTGTTCGGTGGCGACATCGTCGAGCACTACCATCAGGCCATCGCGGTGGTGGTGGCCGATACCCTGGAGCAGGCGCGAGCGGCCACGTCGCTCATCGAGGTGGAGTACGAGCAAACGCCGGGGGAGTATGACCTGGACGATGCCTGGAAGCGCCTTCAGGACAGCGATGTGGTCGCGCACGTGGGCGATGTAGACGCGGCGTTCGAGCGCGCCGACGTGACCATGGACGAGACCTATCACACCGCCTCGCAAAGCCACGCCATGATGGAGCCCCACGCGACCATCGCGGACTGGTGCGATGGCAAGAAAATGACGCTCTGGACCTCGAACCAGATGATCGAGTGGACCCACCAGGCGCTGGCGACCACCTTCGAGCTCGACCCGGACGACATCCGTTTGGAAAGCCCCTACATTGGCGGCGGCTTCGGCGGTAAGCTGTTTCTTCGGGCCGATGCCGTGCTCGCCGCGCTGGGTTCTCGAGAGACCGGCCGCCCGGTGAAGGTGGCGCTGCCGCGTTCGTTCATCTTCAACAACGCCACCCACCGCTCCGGTACCGTGCAGCGGCTGCGCATCGCGGCCAACAAGGATGGGCACATTACCGCCTTCGATCATGCGGCCATTTCGCATACCCTGCCCGGCGGCAGCGGCGAAGACGCGGTGAACCAGACACGCTGCTTCTACGCCGGCGAAAACCGCCGCACCGCCCATCACGCCATCGACATGAACCTGCCGGAATCCGCCGACATGCGCGCCCCCGGTGAGGCGACGGGCTTGGCCGTGCTGGAAATCGCCATGGACGAAATGGCCGAAAAGCTCCAGATGGACCCGGTGGAATTCAGGATTCTCAACGACACCCAGGTCAATCCGGAAACGCCCGAGAAACGCTATAGCGATCGCCATTTCGTGGAGTGTTTGCGCAAGGGCGCCGAGGCGTTCGGCTGGGCTTCGCGCAACACCACCCCCGGCGGGCAGCGTGAAGGGCAGTGGTTGATCGGCCAGGGCGTGGCGGGTGCCTACCGCGGTGCCCCCACCCTGGATTCCGGTGCGCGGATACGCCTTAGCGAAGGCCGTTTGATCGTCGAAACCGATATGACCGATATCGGCACCGGCTCCTACACCATCATCGCCCAGACCGCTGCGGAAACCATGGGGCTGGAAATGGACGATGTGGAAGTGCGTCTGGGCAATAGCGCCTACCCCACGGCCTCGGGCTCCGGTGGCCAAATGGGCGCGGCCAGTGCCACCGCCGGGGTTTACGCGGCGTGTCTGGCGCTACAAGGCGAGATCAACAAGCGCCTGGGTATCGAGTCGGCGCGCTTCGAGAACGGCCAAGTGATCACCGATGATAAAAGCGTCGCCTTGCGCGATGTGGCCCAGGGCGAAGAGATCGTCGGCGAAGACACGCTGCACTTTGGCGACTTCAAGGATGACCTGGAGATCGGCACCTTCGCGGCGCATTTCGTCGAAGTGGCGGTACACGCCTACACCGGTGAAACGCGCCTTCGTCGCATGCTCTCGGTGTGCGATGCCGGGCGTATTCTCAACCCGATTACCGCGCGCAGCCAGGTACTGGGCGGCATGACCATGTCGATCGGCGCGGCGCTGACCGAAAGCCTGACCGTGGATACCGCGCGGGGCTTTTTCGCCAATCACGACTTCGCCGGCTACGAGATAGCGGTTCACGCTGACATTCCCGACCAGGACGTGATCTTTCTGGACACCCAGGACAGCGCCTCCACCCCCTTGAAAGCCAAAGGGGTCGGGGAGCTGGGCATTTGCGGCGGCGCCGCGGCGGTGGCCAACGCCATGTACAACGCCACGGGCATTCGCCTTCGCGACTACCCGCTGACCCTTGATCGTATGCTCGATAAATTGCCGGCTGTCTCTTAAGCCACTTTAAGCGCCAGCGTAGCGGGCGGTGACGTGCGCCACCGGGCGCGCGTAGCCGCTTGCTCAAAAGCTGTAACTCGATCCACGCCCACGCCAGGCTTGTTCAGCCGGGCGTGGGCGATTGCGTTTAGCCCGCTAAACGGCGATTTAGACCGCTGGGCCCCCGCCAACCATACCGGACCGGCCTAAAACGGCCACGTAATCCTTCTCATCGGTAAAGCCCAACGGGTCTCCCCCTCGTGCAAGTGCTCCAGGTCTTTCTCCTGACGCTTTTAAGCCGTTTGATGACCGGTAGCCGTTTTCCAGAAGGTGCCACCAAGCGGCTGCCTTTTTCTCCATCCCGATAAATGCTCGCCAAGACAGCTCTCTGTAGAGGTGGCTGGATAGAGCTGGCTGGCCGATGTCTTGTCGAATTAGACGAATGGCGTACCTCGCCGGACTTGCCATCTCGAGGGGGCTTAGCTAGTTTACGTTTAAAGATAAATTCATCATACGAATTTAAAAAATACAATAAGGAGCTACGTATGCAACCTCATGCCAACAGGGCCGCGGCGTCAGAACGACCAAGCGAGAAAAAAGAGTCGTTTCTTCATCACGGTATGCGCTTGCCTTTCCTGCTGATCGTCGCCTGCTTTGCGGCGTGGGGGTTGGCGGGAAATTTGACCGATCCGCTGGTATCGGTCTTTGGTTCGGTGTTCTCGATGAGCGCCTTCCAGTCTTCGTTGGTGCAATTCGCCTACTACGGGGCGTATTTCGCGCTTGCGATCCCGGCGGCCTGGCTCAACTCCCAGCTTGGTTACAAGGGAGGCGTGCTCATAGGGCTTTTGCTTGCCGCGACCGGTGGGTTTCTGTTTTTCCCCGCATCGATCGTCATGACGTATTCCGTATTTCTGCTGGCGCTATTTACCCTGGCGGCAGGGCTTTCGATCCTGGAGACGTCGGCCAACCCTTATGTCATGGCGATGGGGCCTCGCGGGAATGCCACGCGCCGTTTGAACTTCGCCCAGGCTTTTAACCCCATCGGCTCTAACCTGGGCGTTTTGCTGGCCGCCATTTTCATCTTGCCCCACGTCAATCCGGCTACCGCTGTCGATCGCGCGGCGCTTTCACAGCAAGAGCTCGAGAGCATGCAGTCCGCCGAGCTACAGGCGGTCATGGGGCCCTATATCACGCTGGCGCTGCTTTACGTGGCGATCGCGGTTGCGATCGCGATGGTGCGCGTACCGAAGCGCGAGGGGCTGATGGCTGATAAAACCGACAAGGTGGCGATGTTGCCCGGCACGCGACTGGGCCGCCTGATGGCAAATCGGCGCTACTCGTTTGGCGTCATCGCTCAGTTTTTCAACGTCGCCGCGCAAACCTGTATTTGGACGTTCACGATCCACTACGTGACGGGGAATCTGGGGGTGAGTAACACGGTCGCCGGTTACTGGCTCCAGGCCTCACTGCTGGTTTTTCTGTTTTCCCGTTTTCTCATGGTGGGGCTGATGGGGCGTATCGATCCCCGCAAGTTGATGACATTCATGTGTGTGCTTGGCGTGGCGCTTTCGACATTCGCCGTCATCAATAGCGGCATTGCCGGTGCCGTGGCGCTCGTATTGCTAAGCGGCTGTATTTCGCTGCTGTTTCCCACGATTTATGGCATTGCTCTGACCGGGCTTGGCCAGGATACCAAATACGGTGCCGCAGGCCTGGTCATGGCGATCGTCGGCGGTGCGCTCATTCCGCCGTTACAGGGCTGGATCATCGATATGACGTCGGCAAGGGTGAGTTATCTGGTGGTTACCGGCTGTTTCCTGGTGGTTGCCGCCTACGGTGTTTATACGTTGCGCAACCCCGTTGCCGTTTCGACCAGTGATGAGGACCTGGCTTGAGCGAGGGCGCCAAACGCTAGTCTTCCAGGTTGATGGCTACCTGGGCCAGATGCGTACGCATCGCCGCATGGGCGGAAAGCGGGTCACCAGCGGCAATCGCATTCAGTATGGCCAAGTGCTCGTGGTGCGTGGTGTCGAGACGGCCGGCTCGGTAGATGGACTGCCAGGTTCTCATTCGAAGCGTCGGGCGGGAGAGTGCTTCGAGTAAGGCGATAAGGATCGGGTTTCGAGAGATTTTGGCCACCGTAAGGTGAAATTCCAAATCGATGGTCATGGCGGCTTCGTGATCCTTGGCCTTGATGGCGGGTTCTGCGGCTTCAATGAGGCGTCGGAGTGCTTCGATGTCTTCCGGGGTCCGGCGCGAAGCGGCGGTCGCAGCGGATTCGATCTCGAGCGCCTGGCGCACGGCATGCAGGTCGTGCGAGGACTTGTCGCCCTGGATGCTTGCCCAAAACTCCAGCGGCTTCAACAGCAAATGGGGGTCAAGCGTCGTGACGGTAGTGCCCGACCCTTGCCGTGTCTCGAGAATGCCCATGGCGGCGAGTGCCCTTACGCCTTCTCGAAGCGAGCTTCGTGACACATTGAAACGCTCGGCCAGTATGGGCTCCACGGGAAGCCGATCCCCGGGTTTTATTTCCCTGGCGGTGATCATGTCCTGGATGCCCTGAACGACCACTTCGTTTTGTGAGGGACGGCGTGCAGCCTCGCCTGCTGGGTTATCTCTGCTCATAAACGGATCCGAGTGCCGGCGGTAAGTTGGAAAAGGTTTGGAGTGACTCCAGGCGTTAGGCTAGAGTCAAATACATCATATGAATTGGAGTTTTCTCTATGGCGACCGTGACCTCGATTGACCTCGTCGACCTTCGTTTTCCCACCTCGGATAGTAGCGACGGATCCGATGCCGTCAACAAGGATGCCGACTATTCCGCTGCTTATCTCACGCTGGTGACGAACGATGCCGCACTTTATGGGTGTGGGTTCACTTTTACCATAGGCCGCGGGAACGATATCTGTCTTCGCGCCATCGAGGCATTAGCTAACCGCTTCATTGGCCGTGATGCAAACGCGTTGTGCGATAGCCCAGGCCACGTTTATCGCGAACTGGCTTCTGACTCCCAGCTTCGCTGGCTTGGGCCGGATAAAGGTGTCGTTCACCTGGCCCGCGCCGCCGTCATGAATGCGGTATGGGACATGGCGGCCCGCCGGGCAGGGCTTCCGCTTTGGCAATTCGTTTGCGAGATGGAGCCCGCCAGGCTCGTCGAAAGCCTCGACTTGAGCTATCTCTCCGAGGTGCTGACCGCCGATGAAGCCGTCGCCATGCTCGAGGAGCAAAGGCCTTATCAACAGGAGCGGATCGCCGAGCTAAAAGAGCAGGGTTTCCAGTGCTATACCACCTCGGCGGGTTGGTTGGGATATTCGGATGAAAAGCTCGAAAGGCTTTGTCGTGAAGCCGTTAGCGAAGGCTACCGGCACATCAAGCTCAAGGTGGGCGCCGAGCCCGCCGATGACGAGCGCCGACTGAGTATCGCGCGCAAAGCGATCGGCCCCGATGTATCGCTCATGATCGATGCCAATCAGATATGGGATGTTCCAAAAGCCATCCAGCGGGTAAGAGCGCTTGCCCACCACGATTTGCTTTGGATCGAAGAGCCGACCAGCCCGGATGACGTGTTGGGTCACCGCGCCATCGCAGACGGCGTTCGCCCGGAGGGGATCGGTGTTGCCACGGGCGAACACGGCATGAATCGCGTGCTTTTCAAGCAGCTGCTACAAGCCGAGGCGGTGGACTTCGTCCAGATCGACTCCTGCCGCCTCGCCAGTGTCAACGAAATCATCCCCGTGTTGTTGATGGCCAAAAAGTTTGCCAAGCCCGTTTGTCCGCATGCTGGCGGCGTAGGGCTTTGTGAGCTTGTCAGCCATCTGGTGATGATCGATCACATCGCGGTGTCGGGTCCGGTGGAAGGGCGGGTCGCCGAGTACGTCGATCATCTTCACGAGCACTTCGTCGACCCTTGCCATGTGAAAAATGGGGCCTACCTGCTACCCGATGCGCCCGGCTATTCGGCGGAAATCAAGGCGGCTTCCCTGGCAGACTGGGCCTGGCCGGAAGGTCGCGAGTGGGCGAAGCGGCAAGCGGAGTCTAAGCAATGATAAAGGGAGCCATTTTGCACCCGGAGTTGCTTTGCGCCCTTGCTAAAGCCGGGCATGGCGCAAAAGTGCTCATCGCCGATGCGCTCTATCCGCACTCGACCGGAGTGTCGCCGGAGGCCGTGAAAGTGCATCTGAACCTTTGCGAGGGAATGGTGCCGGCTGCGAAGGTGCTGGAAGCTATTGCGGCAACGATTCACATCGAGGCCGCCACCTACATGCAAACCGCCAGTGGAGATGCCTCCGAGGCGGTCAGGGAGTTTCAAGGGTTGCTCGAGGGGCACCTTCATGGCGGCGGCTCTGGCGTTGGCTGGTCGAGTTTGGAGCGGATGGACTTCTATGCGGCTTGCAGCGAGCCACCGGTCTGTCTGCTCGTCGCTACCGGTGAATCGCGGCCCTATTCGAATCTCTTGCTCACGGTGGGGGTGCCCTGATGATCGATACCCATCTTCACGTCTGGGATACATCGAGCGTCCCCATCTCATGGCTGTTTGATGCAGATCTGCCTGCTAAAGCCAGCGTTCCCGATGAGTTTAATGACCGCCGGTACGTGCTGGTCGAAGCCGATGCCGACGATCCGGGGCAGGAAGCCGACTGGCTAAGCGACGTCGCCGCCCGTGATACCCGCATTCATGGCGTAGTGGCAAGCGTGGTACTGGAGGCACCGGATGCGGCCGAGGAGCTGGCCAGGGTCGTGGCGCTGCCCGGCGTGGTGGGAGTACGACGGCTTTTACAGGATAGAGGCCTCTTCGACGACCCAGACCTGCTGGCGGGAATGAAGCTGCTCGCCGACCACCGTCTGCCTTTCGATGCGTGCGTCCGGGCAGCGGAGCTGCCGGCGCTTACCGATCTGCTCAAGCAGGTGCCCGAGCTTACGGTCGTGCTGGATCACATGGGCAAGCCTGACGTCGGTGATGAGCAGGCCATGAACGACTGGCGACGCGATATGGCGCACCTTGCCGCGTTACCCAACGTTCACTGCAAACTCTCGGGTTTGCCCGCCCAGTGCCGCGATTCGCTGGAATTGACCCAGGCCACGGCCAGCGTGGTGGGGGAGGCCACAAGGCTCTTTGGACCCCAGCGCTGCCTACTGGGCAGCGACCGCCCCGTAAGCCAGGACCCTGACGACTGGTGTTTACGCGTGCTCGAACGTCTACCCGCCGAGTGGCACTCGGTCATCGCAGAGAAAAACGCGCTGCATATTTATGCAAGGAGGCCAGCCCAATGACGACGCATACACTCACTGATCGCTTGCCGGAGAAACTTCGCGGCGCGTTTGGCCGGCTGGGCCTGGGGACGGCGCAGTTCGGGAATATGGGGAAGGAAGTCGATGAGGCAGATTGTCTGGGCGCTGTCGAAACGGCCTGGCAGAACGGGCTGCGATTCTTCGATACGGCACCTCACTATGGGCTAGGTCTTTCCGAAAAGCGACTAGGCAAAGCGCTGGATGGGCGGCCACGAGACGACTATGTGATCTCTACCAAAGTCGGCCGGTTGCTGGACAAGAACCCCACACCTCGAGGAACGGATCGCGATAACGGTTTTTGGGTACCCGATCATTTGACCCGGGTGCGCGACTACACCGCTCGGGGCGTAGAGCGCAGTCTCGAGGCCTCGCTTGGGCGTCTTGGGCTCGAGGCGGTCGACATTCTCTGGATTCATGACCCGGAGGAGCCGACGGACCGTTTCAGCGAGGCGCTTGGCGGCGCCGTGCCGATGCTGGAGCGGCTGCGTGATGAAGGCGTCATCAAGGCCTGGGGAGTCGGTTCAAAGGATGCCGCGATGCTGCGTCGTTTCGTCGACCACGCCAATCCCGATCTGATCATGCTGGCCGGCCGCTATACCCTGCTCGAACAAGAGCAGGCCGGGTTGATGACCGCTTGCCACGCGAAAGGCGTTGGGGTCGTTGCCGTCGGGGTCTTCAACTCGGGGCTGCTTGCGCGAGAAGAGCCGCCCGCTGATGCGTGGTACGAGTACGGGCCGGCACCTCAATGGGCACTGGATCGGGCCCACCGGCTCGCCAAATTGGCGCGTGATCATGGCGTGTCCCTTCCCGAGGCAGCGCTGCAATTCCCACGGCGGCACCCGGCCGTCGTCAATGTCATGGCGGGTATGCGTTCGGCCGCGCAAGTGCAGGGCAACCTTGCGCTAGCGTCGTCGTCGATACCCGAAGCTTTCTGGAACGATCTACAGGCGCAAGGCCTGCTACAGGAGGAAGTATGAAACTGTTACGCCGTGGTGAACCCGGTTACGAAGTACCGCTCGCCGAGATCGATGGCAAGCTCTACGATGCATCGCCGCTGGGTGACTTTGGGCCGTCTTTCTGGGCCAAGGGCGGTGTCGAAAAGCTTAAAAAGCTGGCGCAGGAAGGCCGTCTAACCCCCGTTACGCTCGATGAAAACGTTCGTTACGCCTCGCCCGTGGCCACCGCTTCGGCCGTCATCTGCATCGGTCAGAACTACGCCGCCCATGCTGCCGAGTCCGGTGCCGAGCCCCCCAAACAGCCTATCGTCTTTCTCAAGACCCCGAACACCATCGCCGGGCCCAACGATACCGTCACCATTGCACGCCATTCCGAGAAAACCGATTGGGAGGTCGAGCTGGGTATCGTTATCGGCAGCCAAGCGGCTTATTGCGACTCGGTGGAAGAAGCGGCGAGCCATATAGGCGGCTACGTACTGGCAAACGATCTGTCGGAAAGAGCGTTTCAGTTGGAGATATCCGGGGGCCAATGGAGTAAAGGGAAGTGCTGCCCGGGCTACATGCCTCTGGGGCCGTGGGTGATTACGCCCGACGCGTTTAACCCTAACGATGCCAGGCTTCGCTCGTGGGTCAATGGCGAGCCGCGTCAGGACTCTAGCACTTCCGACATGATCTTTAACTGTGCCGAGATCGTGCGCGATCTCTCCCAGTATATGCAACTGGAGCCCGGTGACGTGATATCCACAGGGACGCCCAAAGGGGTGGCGGTTTCGGGGCGCTTCTCCTATTTGAAGCCAGGCGATGTGGTCGAGGTCGAGATCGACGGATTGGGACGTCAACGCCAGGTCTACCGCGCCTGGGAGGAGTAGATCATGCAGGCACGCTTTGAAGGTCTGGTCGCGCTGGTGACCGGTGGCGCCTCGGGGATCGGCGCGGCAATCGCCAAACTTTTGGCGCAGGAAGGCGCCCAGGTCGCCGTTTTGGATGTCACGAATCCCGAAAACGATCACTTTTGGCATCCGTGCGATGTCGCTGACAGCGCCTCGGTAGAGGCGGCGGTTCAGGCCGTGGTAGCACATTTTGGACACCTGGATATCGTGGTGAATAACGCGGGTATCGGGGCGCAAGGGAGCATCGCGGATAATTCGGATGAAGAGTGGTCCAGGGCCTGGGATATCAATGTGACGGGCATGGCGCGCGTGACTCGCGCGGCGTTGCCGTATCTGAAAAAATCGAGTGCGGCATCAATCACCAACATGGCCTCGATCGCTTCCACGGCTGGGCTTCAGCAGCGCACGCTTTACTCTGCGACCAAAGGCGCGGTGCTCTCGTTGACACGGGCCATGGCTGCCGATCATGTACGGGAGGGTATTCGCGTTAACTGCGTGGCACCCGGTACCGTCGATACGCCTTGGGTAGCGCGGCTACTGCAGCAGGCCGATGACCCGGCCGCCGAGCGGCGGGCGTTGGAAGCACGTCAGCCCCATGGCCGGCTGGTCAGCGCCGAGGAAGTGGCACGCGCGGTCGTGTATCTGGCCGACCCTGGCAATCGCTCGTCGATCGGGGTCTGTCTGCCCGTCGATGGGGGCATGGAGGCTCTGAGGCTGAGGCCCAGGTAGCGCCCCAAAATGGTGTCATCAGAAAAACGGCCCTCAAGGAAAACCTTGAGGGCCGTTGGCAATGAGTGCACCCGGTAGTGGCGTGGTATTACTTCGCCTTGTGCGCTTTTTTCTTATGCACCTGGCGCCACTCGTGGAGTAGCGGTTCGGTGTAGCCCGAGGGCTGTTCGCGGCCTTTAAAGATCAGGTCAGACGCGGCCTTGAAGGCGGTGGAGCCATCAAAGTCAGCGCTCATGGCGGTGTAGGTAGAGTCGCCAGCGTTCTGCTCATCCACTACCTTGGCCATGCGCTTGAGCGTTTCTTCCACGCGTGGTGCATCGACAATGCCGTGGTGCAGCCAGTTGGCGATATGCTGGCTGGAAATCCGCAGCGTTGCGCGGTCTTCCATCAGGCCAACATCGTGAATGTCCGGTACTTTCGAGCAGCCCACTCCGTGCTCTACCCAACGTACCACGTAGCCCAAAATGCCCTGGCAGTTGTTATCCAGCTCCTGCTGAATCTCGTCATCCGACCAGTTGGTGTTCTCGGCGACCGGCACGGTGAGTAGCTCGTCGAGCAGGTCCGTTTCGCCCTGGCTTTCAAGCTCACGCTGAACGTCGGCGACCTTCACCTGATGGTAATGCAGCGCGTGGAGCACCGCCGCGGTGGGCGAGGGCACCCAGGCGGTGTTGGCGCCGGCTTTCGGGTGGCCGATTTTTTGCTCGAGCATGTTATGCATCAGATCCGGCATGGCCCACATGCCCTTGCCGATCTGGGCGCGGCCACGCAGGCCGCAGGCCAGGCCCACCTGTACGTTGTTCTTTTCGTAAGCGGTGATCCAGGCGGCGGACTTCATGTCGCCCTTGCGCACCATCGGGCCCGCTTCCATGGCGCTGTGCATCTCGTCGCCGGTGCGGTCCAAAAAGCCGGTGTTGATGAACACCACTCTTGATGTCGCCTCGGCAATACACGCCTTGAGGTTCACCGTGGTGCGGCGTTCTTCGTCCATGATGCCCATTTTCAGGGTGTCGCGGCTCATGCCGAGGATATCTTCCACACGGCTGAAGAGTTCGTTGGCAAAGGCCACTTCTTTGGGGCCGTGCATTTTCGGTTTGACGATGTAGACCGAGCCTGCGCGGGAGTTGCGCGGTTGGTCGGCGTCTTTTTTCAAATCATTCAGTGCGAGCAGCGAGGTCATGACGGCGTCGAGAATGCCTTCGGGCAGCTCGTTGCCGTCTTCATCCAGAATGGCCGGCGTGGTCATCAAGTGGCCCACGTTGCGCACGAACATCAGCGAGCGGCCGGGAAGTGTGACGCTTCCGCCCTCGGTGGTTTGCCAGGTGCGGTCGGCGTTGAGCGTGCGCGTGGTCGTCTTGCCGCCTTTTTCGATCTTCTCTTCCAGATCGCCGCGCATCAGGCCCAGCCAGTTGCTGTAAATGCCGACTTTATCCTCGGCGTCGACCGCGGCCACGGAGTCTTCGCAGTCCATGATGGTGGTCAGCGCGGCTTCGACCACGACATCCTTCACCCCCGCCGGGTCGGTCTTGCCGATCGAATCCGTCGCGTCGATCTGAATCTCGAGGTGCAGGTCGTTGTTGGAGAGCAGCACCGCGCTTGGCGCGCTTTCGTCGCCGTTAAAGCCGATCAGCTTGCCGGCATCTTTCAGGCCGGTTTCGCGCCCGCCCTCCAGGGTTACCACCAGGTGGCCGTCGCGCAAGCTATACTTGACCGCATCCCGGTGGGAACCGGTGGCCAGGGGGGCTGCGCGGTCCAGCACGCCGCGGGCGTAGGCGATGACCTTTTCACCGCGCTTGGGGTTGAAGCTTGTGCCCTTCTCGGCGCCGTCCTCTTCGGAGATCGCATCGGTGCCGTAAAGCGCGTCATAGAGGCTGCCCCAGCGGGCGTTGGCGGCGTTCAGCGAGTAACGGGCGTTGCTGACCGGCACGACCAGCTGCGGGCCTGCCTGAATGGCGACTTCACGATCGACGTTGGCCGTTGTAACGTTAACGTTGGCCGGGGCGTCCACCAGGTAATTCTGCTTTTTAAGGAAGCTTTTATAGACGGCCATGTCGTTGATCGCGCCGGGATGCTCCTTGTGCCAAGCGTCGAGCGCTTGTTGCAGCGTTTCGCGCTCTTCCAGCAGGCGCTGGTTTTTCGGGGTAAGATCGAAGAACAAGGCATCGACGCCGGACCAGAAGGCGTTTTCGTCGATACCGGTGCCCGGCAGGGCGTGTTCGCTGATAAAACGGTCCAGGCTGGCGGCCACCTGTAGACGGTGGCGCGTGATACGCTCGCTCATGGGTCTCTCCTGTGAAGGTGCCCGTGGGGATGAAGGGGCCACGGCCCGTATCAATGAGTATTTATGGAAAATACTTCCATAAACGCTGGGGCGTGTAAATAGCGTAGTCGTTAAAGCGCCGCTGTGCTCGACTAAATGATAATAACGCGCGCGATGGCCAGGCGGGCTACATGGCCATTCAGGGAGACAGGTAATGCACGAGTTCGATCATTTATCAGAGGTGTTCCGCCAGGCAAGCGATGCCCCGGCGCTGCACTACCTGGCGCCGGGGACGGCGCTGACGCAGGCGGTGAAAAGCTACTTTCAGCACTACCAGCTCGACACCCTTTTCGAGAGTACGCCCTCGGTCTATGCCGGGTTTATCGACACCGGGCAGTTCAACTTGTGGTGTCAGGTCTGGAGCCCTATTGCGCCCAAGGGCACCATCTTCGTGGTGCACGGCTATTTCGACCACCTGGGGCTTTATCGCCACCTGCTAAAAAGCCTGCTGGACAAGGGCTGGCTGGTGGTGCTGTGGGATTTGCCCGGCCACGGGCTTTCCAGCGGCCCCCGCGCGGAAATCAACGAGTTCAGCGACTATCAGCACTGCTTTACCCACCTAAAAGAGACGCTGCAGGCGGCGAGCTTGGCGCCCACGCCTTGGGTCGGCATTGGCCAAAGTACCGGCGGGTCCATTCTGATCACCGACGCCCTGGAAAAACGCGAAGCGGCCCGCTGGGCGGGTATCGTCCTGCTGGCACCGTTGGTGCGCCCCTGGCGCTGGAGCCAGGCCAGCTGGGTGCATCTAATCGCCAGCCCCTTTGTAAAAGAGCTGCCCCGCAAGTACCGCCCCAACTCCACCGACGAAACCTTCACCGCGTTTCTGCGCGACCAGGACCCGCTGCAGCCCGAGCGGCTTAGCGTTGCCTGGATTTCGGCCATGCGCCGCTGGATTCCCAGGCTGCTGGCGTTCGAGCCGCTGGCGCTGCCCACGCTGATTTTACAAGGCGAGCAGGACATGACCGTGGACTGGGAGCGCAACCTCGAAATTTTGGCCGACAAACTGCCCGAGGCGACGGTGTATCGCCACCCCGAGGCGCGCCACCACCTGGTGAACGAAGCCGCGACCATCCGCCAAGCGCTTTTTGCCGAGCTCGAGGATTTTATCGACCGGGTGGATACCGAGTTTCCCGCCGAGCCCGAGCGCAGGGCCCGCGGCAAGAAGGCGGCCTCTTCCAAAGCGCTGACGCCCTAAAGCCCATGGCACGACGCGCTTTTTCTTCGCCGGGCCTTTTGGCCAAAAGGCCGGTGGCCGTGATTGCCATCGCTCAGTTGCTGGGCACCTCCCTGTGGTTTAGTGCCAATAGCGCTTTTGATGAGCTGATGCGCGTCTGGAGCGTGAGCGCCACGGATATCGGCTGGCTGACCGGCGCGGTGCAGGGCGGTTTCATTCTGGGCACGCTTTTGCTGGCGCTTACGGGGCTGGCGGACCGCTTTCGAGCCAGCCACCTGTTCGTTGGCTGCGCGCTGGCCGGGGCGCTATTTAACGCGCTGTTTGCCTGGGGTGCGCAGGGGCTTGGGGACGCGCTTTTCTGGCGCTTTCTGGTGGGGCTGAGCCTGGCAGGGATCTACCCGGTGGGCATGAAACTAGTGGTGAGCTGGGCGCCAGAGCGCACCGGCCAGGCGCTTGCCCAACTGGTCGCTATGCTGACGCTGGGCACCGCCTTGCCCCACGGCCTCAAACAGCTGGGGGCCGAGATTGCCTGGCAGGTGGTGATCAGCGCGTCTTCGCTGCTGGCGCTTTTGGGGGCGGCGTTGATTTTTTGGCTGGGCGATGGGCCCCACCTGCCCGCGCGACCCAAGCCCGGGGCCAGGCGTATTCGTGTGATCGAGGCGTTCAAGGTCCCCCGCTTTCGCGCGGCGGCCTGGGGCTATTTTGGTCATATGTGGGAGCTCTATGCTTTCTGGACCCTGGTGCCGCTGCTGGTGGCAAGCTCGGTGCTGCCTGGCGCCTACCCGGGCCTTGGTATTTCGGGCTTGGCCTTCGGTGTGATCGGCATCGGGGCGCTGGGGTGTCTGCTGGGCGGGGCGCTTTCGCGAAGATTTGGCAGCGCGCCGGTGGCATTGGCGGCGCTGGCGCTGTCGTGTCTCTGCGCGGTGCTGTTCGCGCTATTCTGGCGTCAGCTCCCCCCGGTGGCGCTTTTGGCGCTGCTGCTGGTGTGGGGCGCGGCGGTCGTGGCGGACTCGCCGCAGTTCTCGGCGCTTTCCGCCAGGGCCTGCCCGCCGGCCATCGTCGGCGCGGCGCTGGCCATTTTGAACGCCATCGGCTTTGCCATCACCGTGGTGTCGATTACCGCCATCACCGCCCTATTCGAGCGCACCGGCCTGGACGCGGCCTGGCTTTTAGTGCCAGGGCCCATAGCCGGGCTTCTGGGGTTCGCTCTGACATTGCGCCGCCACCGCGCGCGCTAAGCTTGCTCCCCCGGGCTGGCGCGCCTTGACCCATGGGTGGCCCATAGGTTCTACGCTTATTGACGAACCCCCATGAATTCGAAGACCCCTTCAGGAGGCGACGATGGCAAGTACTACCCAGGGCACGGCCCGCGTCTATCGTATGAACATGACCACCCACCGCTGCCCGTTTGGCGTGAAAACGGTGGATCTTCTCAAGCGCAAGGGCTTTACGGTGGAGGATCACTGGCTGACCTCCCGCGAGGAGATCGACGCCTTCAAGGCGCGGGAAGACGTCAAGACCACGCCCCAGACCTATATCAATGACACGCGCATCGGTGGTTACGAAGACGTACGCAAGCACCTGGGCCTGCGCGTGCGCGACCCCAACGCCACCACCTACCGCCCGGTGCTGGCGATCTTCGCCGTGGCCTTGTTGATCGGCCTGGCCGTGAGCTGGGCCGCTCAGGGCACGTTGCTGGGCCCGCGTATGCCGGAGTACGCCATCGCCACGGCGATGGTGCTGCTTGGCCTGCAAAAGCTTCAGGACGTGGAAAGTTTCAGCACCATGTTCGTCAACTACGACCTGCTCGCTCAGCGCTACGTGCCCTACGGCTACGTGTATCCTTTCATCGAAACCCTGGCCGGTCTTTTGATGCTGGCCGGGGCGCTTATTTGGCTGGCCGCGCCGCTGGCGCTTTTTGTCGGAGGGGTGGGCGCGGTCTCCGTTTTCAAGGCGGTTTACATCGACAAACGCGAACTCAAGTGCGCCTGCGTGGGCGGTGGCAGCAACGTGCCGCTGGGTTTCGTGTCATTGACCGAAAACCTGGTGATGGTGGGCATGGGCCTTTGGATGCCGCTGCGCATGTGGTTGGGCTAAAAAGCACGGTTTATTCACTCTTGCCGGCGCGGGCGTCTTGGCGCCGGCCCGCGGCCAGCAGCGCAAGCACCGACACCAGGGTAAGCACGTGCACTACCCCCACCAGCACAAGGGCCCCCGCCCAGCCCCAATGGCTGTAGCAAAAGGCGGCAAGCGTGGCGCCCAGGGCGCCACCGGCGTAGTAGAAAGTAAGGTAGAGGCCACTTGCAAACGAAGCGGGCACGCGTTGCGCCCGGCTTACCATACGCGTGGTCAGCGTTTGCAGCAGGTAGGTGCTAATGGCAAAGAGCCCGACACTTAACAGGCTCGTGTAAAAGCCGGTATTGGCGAACGCCAGCGACACCCACAGCAGCGCGGTAAAGGGCAAAAAGAAGCGCGTCTCGCTGCTGTTTCGATAGAGTTTGGGGCTGGCGATGACCGCGGCGATGGCAGGCAGGGAGGCAAGGTAGACCAGCCCGATCTGCGCGGAGGAGTAGTTGAAGGGCGCCTGGGCGAGGCGCAGCCCCAACACGGTAAAGACAGCGCTTTGGGTAAAAAGCAGGGTAAAGCCCACGCAGTACGCCACCGCCAGGCGGTTCTCCAAAAGCGCCTTTTTGAGCAGTTGAAGGTAAGGCGCCCGCTCGCTCGGCGGCGCCAGCTTAAGCGGCTGTGTTTGCGTTTGCCGGAAGATGACCAGCCACGAAAGCCCCAAAAGTGCCGCGCAGCTCAAGAACCCGCCGCGCCAGGCGAATACATCCAGCGCCCAGGCGGGGTAAAAGCGGCTTAACGTGCTGCCGATAATGGTGCCGGCCACAAAAAAACCGACCCGGCGGGCGCGCTGCGCCTCGTTGTCAGCCTGGGCCAGCAGCGCGACGGTGGACGTCAGAACGCAGGGCAAGACCACGCCCTGGGCCACGCGAAGCCACCAGGTGACGCTCAGCGTAGTGCTGAACGCCAGCAGGATATTCAGCGCGATCAAAAGCCCGACGCCCATCAAAATGGCGCTATGCGAGGAGTGCCCCCGAGTAATGCGGTTGGCAAAGGGGGCGGTCAGCATCATGCCAAAAAGAGTGGCCATGTTGAGCCAACCCGCCTGAGTGAGGCTGGCATCGAGCCGGCCTACAAGCCAGGGGTAGATCGCCTGCAACTGGTACAGGTTGAAAAAAGCACTCGTGGAGCTTGCGAGTATCAAAAGGCGCATGGCCGCTTCCTGTACCAGTAGAGAAGGTGACGAGGTGTGGCCCCATACTACCTAACAATAAGGCGCTCAGCGGCCCAGGGTCGCCCGGGTTTTTACACGCCAGTCTGTTCACTTAGCGTGATTTTATCGTTTGGTTACCATTGGGTGGTTTAAATAACCAGGTTTTTATTTAAGCCAAAGTAAATAACGTGTGTTATTAGTTGTACAAGAGAATTATTTGTTTCACTGGCTAGACGGCTAATTAAAAAAACCATAATATCCTTAGAAAAGAAAACAGCGAAAAACAGCTGATATAGCGTTTCAAGCGCACGCCTATCGATATCACAACAACCAGATAAGTCATATTTATCAGATCCTTGGGAGATCACTATGCGCCTTGTAAGCGGTGTGCACAAACGTGCACTGTCCACTGCGGTATTTATTGCGTCTGCAGCCCTTGCTAGCCAATCGGTTCAGGCTGAAACACTGGATATCGGTGTGATGGGCGAACTTGCGTCTTTCGATACTTCCCAGGTCTCGGGCGGTGTTTGGGAGTCCCAGGTGCTCATGGACGTGTTCGAAGGCCTCTTCAAAGAAGGGCCGGATGGCGAACTCCAGCCGGGCATGGCAACGGATTACGAGATCTCCGACGATGGCCTGACTTACACCTTCCAGATGCGCGAAGGCGCGGTCTGGTCGGATGGCGAGCCGGTCACCGCCGAAGACTTCGTGGTGGGATGGCGTCAGATGCTCAACCCCTCCAACGCCTCCAAATACGCCTACATGCTCTACCCGGTGGTCAACGCACGGGCCGTTAATTTGGGCGAAGAGCCGCTTGAGGCCTTGGGCGTAGAGTCGCTCGACGACGGGCGTACGCTGAAGGTCGAGCTCAATCATCCGACGCCCTACTTTACCCAGCTTTTGACCCACTACACCGCCTACCCGCAGCCCGCGCACCTGGTAGAAGAGCACGGCCGGCGTTGGATCGATCTGGATCATATCGCCTCCAACGGCGCCTTCCACCCGGTCGAGTGGATTTCGCAGTCCACCATCACCACCGAGAAGAGCCCGACCTACTACGACGCGGACGACGTGAGCCTGGACGGCGTGGTGTTCCACACCACCGAAGACCGCAATGCGGCGATCTCGCGCTTTCGCGCCGGGGAACTGGATATCATTCGGGACTATAATTCCGAGCGCTACGAGTGGCTCATGGAGAACCTGCCCGACGCCACCCAGATGGCGCCTTACCAGGGCGCCTACTACTACGTGTTCAACCACCGCGACGGCCACCCGACCACGGACGCGCGGGTACGCGAAGCGCTCAACCTGGTGATTCGCCGCGACGTAATCACCGAGCAGCTGATGAAGGGCACCTTCGAGACCGCCTTTTCGTTGGTGCCGCCCGGCACCAGCCACTACGAGCAGCAGCCGATGGCGATTGCCGACGAGTCCTTCGATGACCGCATGGCCCGCGCCCAGGAGCTGATGGAAGAGGCGGGCTATAGCCAAAGCAATCCTCTTAATCTGCGCCTACGCTACAACTCCAACGATGAGCACCAGCGCATTGCCGTGGCCATCGCCGCCATGTGGCGCCCGCTTGGGGTCAATGTCGAGATGATCAACTCCGAAGCGACGGTGCACTACCAGTCCATCGCCGAAGGGGATTTCGATGTCGCCCGGGCTGGCTGGATTGCCGACTACAACGACGCCGAGAACTTCCTGGTGCTGCTGCAAAGTGGCGTGGGTAACAATTACGGCGCCTACAGCAATTCCGAGTTCGATGCCTTGATGGACGAAGCGGCGCAGACCCAGGATCTCGACGAGCGCCAGGCCATTCTCGAGCAGGCCGAACAGCTGGCGCTTGAAGATAACGCCTTTGCACCGCTGATGTTCTACGTCAGCCGCAACCTGGTCAATCCGGCGCTATCCGGCTGGGAGAATAATATCCAGGACGACCATCCGTCGCGCTGGGTAAGCTTCGACGAGTAGTCACTGCTCGCAAGGCCGGTACGGCCGGCCTTGCCTTCAAAGTGTTTTATTTCCCGATTTTAATCGCTTACGCCTCACCAGGCCGGCGAAGCCGTGCGTGTCCCAAAGGACGCGACCGGCCCAAAAACAGGAGGCCGTATGCCCCATTTATCCCGTTTGGCGGTGGCCATCGGTGCTGCCACGCTTGCACTGACAAGCCTTGGTGCCCAAGCCGCGACGCTGCGTATCGACAACGGCGCGGAGCCGGGTACGCTTGACCCGCAGCGCTCCAGCGGTGTCTGGGAGTCCCGCATCATCCGCGAGATGTTCGAAACCCTGGTAAGTTACAGCCCCGAAGGCGAGCTGGTGCCGGGCCTGGCCGAGCGCTGGGAGATGAACGAGGCCGGTGATGAGCTGACGCTTTACTTGCGCGAGGGCGCCGAGTGGTCCGACGGCGAGCCGATTACCGCCGATGATGCGCTTTACAGCCTGCGCCGCCTGCTGCGCCCCGAAATTGCCGCGCACAATGCCCAGCTTTACTACCCCATCGAAGGCGCTCACGCCGTCAATATTGGCGAGGCCGAGCCGGAAAGCCTGGGCGTTGAAGCGCTGGATGAACACACCCTGCGCATTCATTTCGCTAAGCCCGCCGCCTGGTTCATGCAGGCGCTGGCGATGCCCGAGGCCGCGCCGCTGCCCGAACATTACGTGACCGCACAGGGCCAGCGCTGGATCACCCCGGGGCAGACGCCGGTGAGCGGACCCTTTACGCTTGAGCAGTGGCAGCCCCAGGACCATATCACCCTGGCGAAAAACCCGGCCTACTACGCCGCCGCCGACGTCGCCCTCGACGAGGCGATCTTCTACCCTATCGATGACGCCAGTGCGGCGCTGACCCGCTACCGCGCGGGCGGACTGGATATCAGCTATGGCGGCGTGCCCGGCCAGCAGTTCGGCTGGATCGAGGAGAACCTGGCGGATGCGCTAAAGGTGAGCCCGATGGTCGCCAGCTACTTCTACATGTTCAACATGGAAGAGGACAGCCCCTTCAGCGATGTGCGTGTGCGTGAGGCGCTGAATCTCGCCAGCCGCCGCGAAGTGATCGCCGACCAGATTTTGGGCATGGGACAGGTGCCCTCTTACTGGTTTGTCCCGCAGGCGACCTCGGGCGGCACCCAGGGCAAAATGGCGTTTGCCGATATGCCCATGGACGAACGCCTCGAGCGCGCCCGGCAACTGCTGGATGAGGCGGGCTACGGGCCGGACAACCCGCTCGAGGTCGAGCTGCGCTACAACACCCTGGACGATCACCGCCGGGTCGCCGTGGCCATTGCCGCCATGTGGCAGCCATTGGGCGTCGAGGTGTCGCTCAACAATAGCGAAGCCGCCACCCACTTTGCCAACATCAATGAAGGCAAATTCGAGCTGGCCCGCTACGGCATGGTCGCCACCATCGACGACCCCTACGACTTTTTGAACGCCTACAGCGACGGCGGCACCTCGGCGCGCAGCACCGGCTACCACAACGCCGAGTACGACGCGCTGGTCGCGCGCAGCGATGCGATTCTCGACCCCGAGGCGCGGGCCGAGGTGCTGACCGAGGCCGAGCAAATGCTGCTCGACGACTACGCGCTGCTGCCGATTTACGACTACGTCAATTTGGCGCTGGTCTCGCCCAGGGTTTCCGGTTGGCACGCCACGCCGCTGGACGTTCACCCGCTTCGTTACATCACGCTCGAGGAGTAGACACCGAGATGGCACACCACGCCGCACCTGGCCTGCACGATCGTCAGCCAAAAAGGGCAGAGGCATGCTGACTTATATTGCCAAACGCCTGGCCATGGCGATTCCGACGCTTTTGATCGTCATTACGCTGTCGTTCTTTTTGATGCGCATGGCCCCGGGCGGGCCTTTCGATGGCGAGCGCCAGCTGCCGCCGGAGATCGAGGCCAACCTGATGGCCGCCTATCACATGGACGAGCCGCTGTGGCAGCAGTACCTGCGCTATATGGGCAATCTGGCCCAGGGCGATTTCGGCCCTTCGTTCGTCTACAAGGACTTCTCGGTCAGCGACCTGCTGCTCCAGGGCTTTCCGGTCAGCCTTCAGCTTGGTGCGCTGGCGATCGTGCTGGCGCTGCTGCTGGGGATTCCCATGGGGGTGTTTGCGGCCTTGAAGCGCAACAGCGCGGTGGACTACACGCTGATGGGGGTGGCGCTGGGCGGCATTGCGGTGCCCAACTTCGTGATTGCGCCGCTGATGGCGCTGTTTTTCGGCATCATGCTGGGCTGGCTGCCGGTGGGCGGCTGGAACGGCGGCGCGCTGCCTAACCTGGTGCTTCCCGTGGTCGCGCTGGCGATTCAGCAGATCGCCTATATTGCCCGGATGATGCGCGCCTCGATGATCGAGGTGCTGGGCAGTCATTTCATCCGCACCGCCCGGGCCAAGGGACTCACCGAACGCGAAGTGATTCTGCGCCACGCCCTGCGCCCGGCGATGCTGCCGATTTTGTCTTATCTCGGACCGGCGATTGCGGGCATCATCACCGGCTCCGTGGTGATCGAGCAGATCTTCGGGTTGCCGGGCATTGGCCGCTACTTCGTTCAGGGCGCGCTCAACCGGGACTACACCCTGGTGATGGGAACGGTGGTGTTCTACGGCGTACTGATCGTCTTGATGAACCTGATCGTCGATCTCCTTTATTCGCTATTCGACCCCCAGATCCGCTATGACGATTGAACGGAGCGCGTTATGACCTCTACTTATCACGCCACTGACGAGCAGCCGGGCAACGGCGTTGGCGGCGGTAGCCCCAACCCGCCCAAAGCGCCGCTCAAGGGCGAGAGCCTGGGCCAGGAAGCGTGGCGCCGGCTGCGCCAGAACCGCGCCGCCATGGCCAGTATCATCGTGCTTTCGCTGATTGCGCTGGTGTGTATTGTTGGCCCATTCTTGCTGCCCTGGGGGCTTGCCGAAGTGGATTGGAGCGCCTTTGGCGTGCCGCCCACCACCGAAGGGTTTCATTTGCTGGGCACCGATGCCAACGGCCGCGATCTTCTGACCCGCACGCTTTATGGGGGGCGTATTTCGCTGTCCGTGGCGCTGGTGGCGACCTTCGTAAGCCTGGTGATCGGCGTGCTCTACGGCGCCATTGCCGGGTACCTGGGCGGGCGAGTCGATAACCTGATGATGCGCTTTGTCGACATCATGTATTCGCTGCCCTTCATGTTTTTGGTCATCCTGCTCATGGTGGTGCTGGGGCGCAATATCCTGCTGATCTACGCCGCCATCGGCGCCGTCGAGTGGCTGGATATGGCGCGTATCGTGCGCGGTCAGACCCTGGCGCTCAAGCGCCGCGAGTTCGTCGAGGCCTCCCAGGCGCTCGGCGTGAAGGATTCCAAGATCGTCACCCGCCACCTGATTCCCAACTCCATTGGCCCGGTGATCATTTACGTGACGTTGACGGTGCCCAAGGTGATTTTGCTCGAAAGCTTCCTTTCGTTTTTGGGGCTGGGCGTTCAAGAGCCGCTGACCAGCTGGGGCGTTTTGATCAGCGAAGGGACCTCCAACATGCAAGGGGCCCCCTGGATGCTGATCGTGCCCGCGGTATTTTTGGCCGTAACGCTTTTTTGTCTCAATTTTCTGGGCGACGGGCTGCGCGACGCCCTCGACCCACGTACCCGCTAGGAGGCCAGGATGTCCAACGCTTTACTGGAAGTCGATAACCTCAAGGTGGATTTCGAGCTGCCCAACGGCACGGTCTCCGCGGTCAAAGGCGTAAGCTTCAGCATTGCCGAAAACGAGACCCTGGCGCTGGTGGGCGAGTCGGGGTCGGGCAAGTCGGTGACGTCTACCGCGCTGATGCGGCTGTTGCCGAGCCTTGCGAAGATCTCCGGGGCGATCCGTTTCGAAGGGGAGAACCTGGTCGAGGCCTCCAACGCGCGGATGCGAAGCCTGTTGGGTAACGATATTTCGATGATCTTTCAGGAGCCGATGACCTCGCTCAATCCGCTCCACCCGATTGGCCGCCAGATCGCCGAGGTCCTCAAAAAGCACCGCAAGATGAGGGGAAGCGCCGTGCGCAGCCGCGTGGTCGAGCTATTGACCCAGGTCGGTATTCCCGAGCCTGCCAAGCGCGTAGCGAGCTACCCGCACGAGCTTTCCGGTGGCCAGCGCCAGCGCGTAATGATCGCCATGGCGTTGGCCTGCGAGCCGCGGCTACTGATTGCCGACGAGCCCACCACCGCCCTCGATGTCACCGTTCAGGCGCAGATTCTCGACCTGCTGCGCGATCTGCAAAAGCAGTACGGCATGGCGATTTTGTTCATCACCCACGATTTGGGCCTGGTGCGCCGCTTTGCCGAGCGGGTCTGCGTGATGTGCCAGGGCGAGCTGGTCGAAAGCGGGACGACCGAAGAGGTGTTCACCGCGCCCCAGCACGATTACACGCGCATGCTGCTCGACGCCGAGCCCAGCGGGCGCAAGTTGCCGGTGGCCGACGACGCGCCGGTGATCCTGCAGGCCGACGACATGAAGGTGCGCTTTACGGTGCGTAAACGCCTGTTCGGCAAGAACAAGTACTTCCAGGCGGTGCATGGCATCAGCCTCGACGTGCGCCGCGGGCAGACCGTGGGCATCGTCGGTGAGTCCGGCTCCGGCAAGTCCACCCTGGGCCGCGCTCTGCTGCGGCTTTTGAAAAGCGACGGCCGCCTGCGCTTTGAAGATACCGACATCACCGGCTTCGACAAGTCGCAAATGCGCCCGCTGCGCTCGCGCATGCAGGTGGTCTTTCAGGACCCCTTCGGCTCGCTTTCGCCGCGTTTGACCGTCGGCGAGATCATTAGCGAAGGGCTCAAGGTCCACTTCCCCGAACTCGGCCGCCAAGCCCGGGAAGAGCGGGTCATCGAGTCCCTCGAGGAAGTGTCGCTGGACCCGGCGATGCGCAAGCGCTACCCCCATGAGTTCTCCGGCGGCCAGCGCCAGCGTATCGCCATCGCCCGGGCGCTGATTTTGAAGCCGGACTTCTTGCTGCTCGACGAGCCGACCTCGGCGCTCGACCGCTCGGTGCAGATGAGCGTGATTCGCCTGCTGCGCGATTTGCAGCAAAAGTACGGGCTCACGTATCTGTTTATCAGCCACGATCTCGCCGTGGTCCGGGCCCTGGCCGACAACGTGCTGGTAATGAAAGAGGGCCGGGTCGTAGAGCAGGGCAGCACCGAGGCGATCTTCGATCGTCCTCAGGACCCCTATACCCAGGCGCTGCTCGAGGCTGCCTTTCTTAATGATGACAAAGTCGCTTGAAAAGTCGCTTGAAAAAGTCGCTTGATGTGCCAACCAAAAAGGCGGCGTGAAAGAACTTGTGCCAGGGCGGTGTACGCCATGGCGTAAGGAGTCGGCGGCCGCCGGGGGAGAGGGGTTATCCCGGTGAGCGGCCGCCGATGCGTAGTAAAACTAAAAATGAACGACAGGAGAAGCGTTGTAATGAAGATAAAAATGGCATTAGTCACGGGATCCATCATTTTGCTCGGGGGCTGCTCACAGCTGCCCTATGGGGATGGCGAGGGCAGCTTTGCCGAAGCCAAGAGCCAAAATGCGATACCGGCGGATGTGCGCGCTGCGTTCGATCGCCTGGACACCGACGGCGACGGCGTGATCGACCCGACGGAAGCGTCTACGTCCTCTGAAATTAGCGGCAGCTTTAATCTTTATGACACCAATGCCGATGGCGTCATCTCGCTGGAAGAGTACGCTGCCCGCATCAGAGACGAGCGATAGCCAAATAGCTTAGCGGCTTGTGACAGCAGGGCGGGTGTACGAAAAAGGGGCCCAGCCGCTATAGATTGGCTTATAGAAATATTTATATAAAATTAAATAAAGTCAGGGATACAAAAAATGCTTAACCGTATAAAACCTTTTGCAGTGACAGGCGTACTCGCAGCAATGGCCATGAGCCAGTCGGCCCAAGCGGCCACGGTGTACGAAACCGCGGATACGCGACTACAGATTGGGGGCAGGATTGCCGCCGCCAGTACGTTTTTGAACGGTGTCGAGAACGACAACGATCCGAAAAACGCGGGCTCGCGTATCAACGTGGTGCACGAGTTCAACCTGGCGGATGGCTGGTCGACGATCTCCCGCGCGGAATGGGGCTTCGATCCGTTTTTTACCGATGGCACTAACGACCGTTTCAAGCGTTTGCTCTATACCGGGGTGAGCAGCGAAGAGTACGGCACGGTATTGATCGGTAAACAGTGGTCGCTTTGGTACGACATGCTGGCCTGGTATACGGATTACTTCTGGATCAACGGCGCTGCCGCCCAGGGTAGCTTCAATGCGGGCTTCAGTGGCGATGGCGGCGAGAACGGCCTGGGGCGTGCCGACAACGCAATCTCCTGGCAGAACACCTACGACAAGCTCACCGTGGGCCTGATGTATCAGATCGAAGGCAGCGAATTCGATGCCGAGGTGCCCGAGTACAGCAACATCGAACGCTTCAAGCGCAAGTACGGCGCCCAGGGCGTGGCCCGCTACGCGGTGACCGATGATTGGAACGTCGGCGTAGCCGTCCAGCACAGCAATATCGACAGCACCCTGGATGGCGGCTCAGAGAGCAGCGCCGATGCCAACGCAGCGCTGTTTGGCACTAACTATGCCCCGGGCAACTGGTACTTCGCGCTGACCGCCGGTGAGTACCGCGATACGGTGTTCGATAGCACCTTTTCCGGCCTGGAACAGCAGGGCAGCGGCATCGTCGATACCGCGCGGGGTTATGAAGGCGTAGCCCACTACACCTTCGAAAACGTAGGCCCTGGCAAGTTCGAGCTCTACTCCGGCTTCAACCGCCTGGAAGATGACGACTCCAGCGCCCGTAACGCCTTCTACCTGCTGGGCGGCGCTTACTTCCTGATGGACGACAACCTGATCCTCTCGGCGGAGTACAGCCTGGACGACTCCAAAGACGCCAATGGCGACGACATTAACGCCAACAGCACCTCTTTGCTGGTGCGCTACAACTACTAGGCGCTGTCCCGCTCGCTAACTAGCTTTTTGCCCCGCCTTTCGAGCGGGGCTTTTTTGTGTCGAACCGCCACCGCTTGCCGGCGTTGGCCAGGCCCGCTCAGGCGATGCGCTGCCTTGTTGGTCCCTAAATTGGCCGCGCGCGGTGCCCGGTGAGCGTTGTATAGTCAATGTACCAACCAACGGGAGCTTCCTTTCATGTCCGATATTCTGCTCGCCGCCCCACATCTTTGGGATCGTTTGAACGGTGACGCACCGCCCAAAGTGCTGGATGCCTCGCTACCCAATAGCCCTATCGCGGCTTACGTCGCGCAGGATGACCGTAAAATCCCCGGATCGCTCGAATTCGATATCGAGCAGGTTTTTTCCGATCCCAACGGGGCGTTTCCCCATACGCTGCCCGCCCTGGAGAGCCTGCAAGAGGCGTGCAGAAGGCTCGGTCTGGCGCCCGAGGACGACATCGTCATCTACGATAACCGGGGCGTTTACTCTTCTCCGCGGGCCTACTGGCTGCTGACCCAGGCAGGCTTTACCAACGTGAGCCTGCTCGACGGCGGCTTGCCCGAGTGGCTGGCCCAGTCGCTGCCGGTTCAGCAGGGCTATACGACGCCGAAGCCGCTGGCCGCACCGCCGGTACTCAAGGCCAATAGCAGCGTGATGAGCGTCGATGACGTCAGCACCAATATTGCAAAGCCGCGTTTCAAGCTGGTGGATGCCCGAAGCGCCGAGCGCTTCTCCGGCGCAGCGGCCGAGCCCCGCCCCGAGCTTCCCAGTGGGCACATTGCGGGATCACATAACCTTCCCTTCACGGAGGTTCTGGAAAAGGGCCACTTCAAGAGCCCGGAAGAGATCTCAAGGCTCATGCTCGGCAAAGCGCTCTCCCCGTCGGATCACCTGACCTTCAGCTGTGGCTCCGGTATTACGGCCTGTATCCTCTGGGTCGCGGCCGAGCTTGCCGGTTACGAACACCTTTCGCTGTTCGATGGTTCCTGGACGGCGTGGGTGATGAGCGGGCGCCATAGGTAATGAAAGGCTCTGCTTCTCGCGACATCTTTAGCTTTTCCCAGCATCCGCTCCTGCTATTGGTAACCATAGGTGTCAATTAACTATGGCTGGAGGGAGGTCTTGCCCTTTAGAAGTTGTCCAACGTGAGCGCTACTCGCAACCTCGAAGGTAGGAGCGGGCCGAGTGTTTGTGTCATTTTTTGAACAGTGAAATTTCCAGCGTTAAGGGGTTGGCGCCGAGCCTGTGGTATCGATTAGAGGTAAAACTTACTTTAGATTAAGATCAGGGCTTTAAACTTCTACTTCGAGAGCTTATCTATTTCAGCTATTAATAAATCTAAAAGGAAAGATACATTTTTCGGCATTTTTCTACCTTCTAAAGTCTGCACTTCTACATTTCTTAGATTAAGCTCTTTATGAATAAAGGGTCTAACTACAACAGATTGGTTAACTTGGTTGCTCATATGCGATGAAGCTGAACTTGTAAGCGTTATAGCGTTTGATATAGCTGCAAACTGTTGTAGAATGCCAGAATAGTTGCTCACCAAGGTAGGTTCTATATGGATACCTACTGAGTTGCAGCAAATTTCAAATAATTGCCGCTGTGTTGTTCCCTCTGGCATAATGGCTAAAGGGTATGGCTCAAGGTCTTTTGCATGAAGTTCTTTTTTCCTTGATAAAGGATGTTCTGCTCTCATTAGAGCAAGGATTGGTGATTCTTGAGAGAAATTTATCTTGATTCCCGATGAATAAGAAGAACTAAAAGTTAAAGCAATGTCTGCCTTTCCTTCTTCTACTAATTCGGTTGCTGCTGAAGGCGATACGACAGTAATAGAGAATTTTACATTCGGATAATGGTTATGGTATTTCGTGATAACAGTTGGTAAAAAACATCTTGAAAGTCCTTCTGTACTTGCAATATTGATACTTCCTACCGTTCTATCATTTTCACCTTTTATTTCGTCAATGATGCGTTTTTCTTCTAGGAAAAGTTTTCTAGTATAACCTAGAAGCTTTACTCCTGATGAACTCAAACACATTCCTTTAGGAGAGCGTTCGAATAGTTTGGCGTCAATTTCATGTTCCAAGAGCTTAATCTGTCTGCTAATAGCAGAAGAAGCTACGTGTAGCTTTGCGGCGGCATTTCCTAAAGACCCTGTTTCGACTACGGTCAAAAAATAAAGTAAAGCCTTGTTATTCAATTGTTTACCTCTGTTCTAAAAAAGAGAATGCCTTGCATAAATTCTCTTATAGTAGCAATTTAAAATAAGCAATTACAATGAAATAATATTTCGAATCTGCAATTGGTGTTGAAAAATCATGGATAAGAATAAGCTTTTAAAAAATATAACACTAGCTTTTGAAAATGGTGATTTTGAAGATACATTGAGGCGTAGAGTCACCTACCAATCTGTGAGTCAAGGAAAAGCCGATCCTCAGTTTCTAAAGGGTTATATGGAACAGCATATAAAGCCAGAACTTGAAGATATGGGGTTTGAATGTCGATTCTTCGAAAACTCCGTGGAAGGAAGAGCCCCTTTCATGGTTGCTTGTAGAATAGAGAAAAAAGATAGTCCAACTGTTTTGACATACGGTCATGGGGATGTTGTTGCTGGATATGATGAGCAATGGACAGGCGATTTAAAACCTTGGGAAATGAAACTGGCTGGTGATGCATGGTACGGAAGGGGTACGGCTGATAATAAAGGTCAGCACACAATAAATATCATGGCTTTGCATGAGGTTATAAAAGAAAGAAATGGAAATCTAGGTTTTAATATAAAAATGATTTTTGAGATGGGCGAGGAGCAAAGCTCACCAGGATTACGTCAGTTTTGTAGAGAACAAAAAGAGCTGCTTGCTTCTGATGTGTTTATAGCATCCGATGGGCCACGCATAAGTAAAGAAAGCCCAACCTTATTTTTGGGTGCGCGAGGATCTATTTTACTTGAACTTTCTGTAGAACCAAGACAGGAAGGGCTTCACTCCGGGAATTGGGGAGGAATAGTCAGTAACCCCGTTATCGTATTGTCCAATGCAATATCAGAAATTGTGAGTAAATCCGGCAAGATATTGATACCGGATTTAACACCAAAGGAAGTCCCTGAAAATATAAAAACGATTTTGAAAAATATAAAAATAGATGAATCGTCTTTAGGTCAATTGATTGATAGCGACTGGGGAGAAAAGGAATTAAGTCTGGCCGAAAAGCTGTTTGCCTGGAATACCTTCGAGGTTTTAGCCATTAATGCAGGTGATATTGAAAAGCCTGTTAACGCTATTCCTCCCAATGCAAAAGCAATATGCCAGCTTAGGTTTGTAGTCGGTACAAATCCCGAAGCTATCGAGAAAAATATAAGAAAGTACTTTAATGAAAATGGTTTCAAAGATGTATCTTTAAAAGTGCTGAGAGGTTCTCCCGCCACTAGGACTTCTTTAGATTCACAATGGGTAAAAGATATAACAAGATCAGTTGAAGAGGTGATAAAAAAGCCTCTATCAATCATTCCTAATTTTGGTGGAGCACTACCAAACGATACGTTTTCTGAAATTTTAGGCCTTCCCACTATCTGGGTTCCACACTCCTATCCTGGTTGCAAGCAGCATGCTGCAGATGAACATTTACCTAAACAACTTGCTTATGAAGGTTTGTTAATAATGGGTAGCATCTTCTGGGAATTGGGTAACTCCAAAAAAACTAAAACGGTACTAAACTAAGATAGACAGGAGAGATGAAAATGAAAAACAATTCAGCATCTTCACTTATGTTAAAATCGCTGTCAGGGGTTGAAAAGCTTGGTAATAAGCTGCCCCATCCGTTTTTACTTTTTATATGGCTAACATTGATCGTTGCTATCATATCGGTCATAGGGAGTTTTCTTGAATGGTCTGTTATTCATCCCCTTACGAATGAGACTATTAATGTCAGAAATCTGTTAGGAGCAGAGGGCCTATATTTTGCATTAACTTCAGTGATACCCAATTTTGTCGAATTTAAGCCGCTAGGGCTGGTGCTGGTTACTATTTTGGGTGTCGGAATTGCTGAGAAAACAGGGTTTTTCGAAGCTGTTATCAAGAAAACATTGTTGAGAACGCCAGCAAAGCTAGTCACGTATATGGTGTTTTTTGTTGGAATTACAGGTAACTTAGCCTCTGATGCAGCCTATATGATAGTGCCTCCCCTAGCTGCGCTAATATTTAAAAGTGTTGGGCGAAATCCTATTGCTGGACTGGCTGCCGGTATTGCAGCAGTAGGGTGTGGGTTTACAGCAAATATTTTTATTGCTGGAACGGATATGTTGTTGTCTGGTATTACGACAGAAGCTGCATCAGCGGTTGATCCCGATGCTATCGTATATGCAACCGATAATTGGTTTTTTATGATAGCTTCCGTGTTCTTTCTATCATTTGCAGGTGTTGTCGTTTCTGAAAAAATTGTTGAACCAAGGCTAGGTAATTATAAAGGAAGTAATAACGAAGAAGTAAGTGATTTACCCATCGAAGCTAACAAGGCTCTACGTAGGGCGTTTATATCAGCTGCTATTTTCTTGTTTGTAGTTACCACGTTATGCTTGGTTCCAGGGTCAATATTGTTGACGGAAGATGGTGGTATTTTGGGATCACCGCTACTTAATAATATTGTTATATTTATAACGCTCTTCTTCGCTGTTGTAGGTATCGTGTATGGAATAAATGTTAATAAAATAAAGTCGACCAAAGATGTGGTAGACTTTATGGGGCAGACCGTGGCTGAGATGTCTGGCTTTATTGTGCTCATATTTATTGTTTCTCAATTCATTGCCTACTTGAAATGGACGAATATTACTATTTTTCTAGCCGTTGAGGGTGCTGCCGTTTTAAGCGGAATGTCTTTGGATGGGCCGCTTTTGCTAGTTGCTTTTGTTTTCCTCTCGACATTTTTAAATATGTTTATTACAAGTGGATCGGCTCAATGGTCATTAATGGCGCCGGTATTTGTTCCTATGTTTATGATTTTAGGGTTTGAACCAGCATTTACGCAGCTAGCTTTCAGAATAGGTGATTCAGCTACAAACTTTATTACCCCACTCCAGCCTTTTGTTGCCGTTATGCTAGGGTTTTTATATAAGTACGATAAAAACGCTGGTTTTGGAAAACATGTTTCACTTGTATTGCCGTATACCTTAATGTTCTTGTTCGCTTGGCTGGTTTTACTTTCATTCTTCATGGTTTTCGATTTGCCGATAGGCCCAGGTATATATATGAGAGGGTGATTTTTAATTCAAAGGAGTAAAGAAAGAGAGCCCTTTAGGCTCTCTTTCTCATGTGTTAAAGTTTAGATTGGAGTTAAAGGGGGGGGGCTTTTTTTATGATATTTTATTTCAATTCCGATAGCTAAAAATAGAGTTTTTATTTTTGATAATGCTTTAGAGTTTTCAGGGAGAAGATCAGGTCTAAATCGGCAGAGTTAGCAATGACTTCAAATATTACCTCTAGTTTCTTTTAGGAAAAGAGCTTGCTTTTGAACACTATCGGTTAAGGTTTTTCCTGCGCCCGGAACCCTATAGGAAGAAGCGATATTGTTTAGCAAGTAGTGGTCGCCCCAGTGCTCGATAAAAGTTTTCTAGTTTCAGGATGAAATTTTCTTCTTGAAGATTAAGCCTAAAGTAGAGACAAAGCACATAGCTAAAAATGCAACAAAAAATATGCTAGCAGAAGAGAAGTTCATCATGGCAAAAATGGTGATTAGAGAAACCACGAGCATTCCAGCATATTCGCTAGTGATTTTTTTTCTGTACGATGAGTTGATTTCAGATGAAGTGTGGACCTTTTGAAGTTGCCTAAGAAAGGCGAGGTCGGATAAAGGCGTACCTATTGCTAATAAGAAAGATACAGCGCTATAAAATAACAGCGAGCTCGGTGCTATTAGTAGTAAAAAGAACCCAAAGGCTGTAAGGACTCTTCCCAAGATTAAAAAGGATCCTGGTCGAGACATCTTGAGCTTTCGGCAGAACATGTTAGATACGACATTGCCGACGCCATAGCAAAAGCCTACTATGGCATAATGACTGACTCCAAACTCATCGCTAGTACTGCTAAAGATTAAAGCCATACCGATAACCATAGAAGCGTACCAGCAACCAGCGTTAATGCCCTGTGAAAGGAATGCATACTTCAGAAACACTGAGTTATTGGTTTTATCTCTTCTTTGGACTTGATCATGGGATATCAGTGTATCCTCTCGATCCTGGTTTTCAATTTTAGGCTTGGAGTTGATCTGTCGATATGTCCAATACTGCCCCATCGCAGCAACTAAAAAGAGACAAGAGCTCAATGCTGCTATATTTTTATAGGGTAGTAGATAAGCTAATAACCCCACCACAGCGGGCGACAAAATCCGAGCTACTCTTGAAGCATTGTCGACTTTTGCAGTTGCTATCTTAAGCTCCTGTTCCGGCATTTCTATGTCGGATAAGCCGGAAAAAATAGCGCCGTCTAGATGTGGTCTTATAGCTGAAAGGGACATGGCAATCAAAACTAAAAATGTTTGTTGGATGTTGTAATAGAAAATTATTACCGCTATTGCCGACAAGACGAACCTGGTTATGTTTAATTTTGCAGAAAATTTATAGGGTTCAAATAGACGTGATTTCGTAAAATTGAATTTGAACAAACCACTAACAAAAGCTGATGCTAAAATAAAAAGTACTAACAGGCTTCCATTGGAACCATAGCTTTCTATGATATAAAATATTACTCCGATGTTGAATATTTCCAAAGCAGCGCACCCTGCTAGTTCGGAGTAAGCTATAAGGTTAAGCTGTCTTCTTTGCGAAGTTACAGTTTTGTTCATACAATGCTGTCTTCTTTTGTTAGTCTAATAAATAGCTCTATAGATTTTTATAGATTCATTCCGCTTTGTAGCTTTATAGGAGTAATTAAAGCCGGCAGGATTGGCTAAATTGAGCCCAACAAGTTTGGGTGGAAAATGCTAAGCCAGAAAATAAACTCCTATTTTCCTTAAACAGCACCCTCTCGATTTAACCCCATCCAGCTCGTCTGCGCCTAATTCCACTCCGGAAAAATTAGCGCCAATGACCCTCAGCCACCCTTCAACAGCCGGTCCAACTGCCGGTAGCCGATGGCCTCGATCAGATGCGGTTGGCCGGGTTTGGGTTCGCCCTGTAAATCCGCAAGTGTTAGCGCCACGCGCAGCACCCGGTGGTAGGCCCGCGCCGAAAGTTTGAGGCGTTCCAGCACCCCGGCAAGCCAGGTGCGCTCTTCGTCGTTTAAATCACAGGCGGCTTCCAGGGCCTTGCCGCTGAGCTGGCTGTTGAGCGCGCCACGCGTCATCTGACGCGCTCGGGCCGCCATTACGCGCTCGCGCACCGCCTCAGACGATTCGCCTTGGGTCTGGGCGGTGAGCTGCTCCGGCGGAAGCGCCGGCACTTCTACCTGCAGGTCGATACGGTCGAGAAGCGGGCCGGAAAGCCGCGCCTGATAGCGCTGGATCTGACTCGCGGTGCACTGGCAGCGGCTGCGCGGGTCGCCCAAATGCCCACAGGGGCACGGGTTCATGGCGGCGACTAACTGGAACCTGGCTGGGTAACGACGCTCGTGACTGGCGCGTGACAGATGAATTTCCCCGGTTTCCAGGGGCTGGCGAAGCACTTCCAATACGCTTCGCGAGAACTCCGGCAGCTCGTCCAGAAACAGCACGCCCATGTGGGCAAGCGAAATTTCGCCGGGTTTGGGTTTCGAGCCGCCGCCGACCAGCGCGGCGGCACTGGCGCTGTGGTGGGGTTGGCGAAAGGGGCGCTGGCCCCAGTCTGCCTCTAGTGCCAGCCCGCATACCGAGCGCACCGCGGCGACCTGTAGGGCGTCGTCTTCACTCAGTGGCGGCAAAATGCCCGGCAGGCGGCTGGCCAGCATGGTTTTGCCCGTACCCGGCGGGCCCGCCAGCAACAGGTTGTGGCCCCCGGCGGCGGCGACTTCCAGCGCCCGGCGCGCCTGGTGCTGGCCGCGCACGTCACAAAGGTCCGGCGCCGGGTTTTTTGCCTTCGGCGGGGCCGGTAGCACATGGGGCTTGATGCGGGTTTGATCCAGCAGATGAGCGACCACTTCCCAAAGCGACGCGGCGGGCAGCACGTCCAGGCCGTTACCCGCAAGCGCGGCTTCGTCGGCGCAGGCGGTGGGCACGATCAGCTTGCGCCCGGCGGTCTTAGTGGCCATTGCAAACGGCAGGATGCCGGGCACCGGGCGCAGCTTGCCGTCCAGGGCCAGTTCACCGGCGCACTCGATGTCTTCCAGGGTATCGACCGGCAACTGGCCGGAGGCGGCGAGAATGCCCAGCGCAATGGGCAGATCGAAGCGCCCGCCCTCCTTGGGCAGATCCGCCGGGGCCAGGTTCAGGGTGATACGCCGGGTATTGGGAAAATCGAAGCCCGCATTGACCAGCGCGCTTCGCACGCGCTCGCGGCTCTCCTTCACAGCGGCCTCCGGCAAGCCGACCAGGGTCAGCCCCGGCAGGCCGTTGGCCAGATGTACCTCGACCTGCACCGCCGGGGCGTCGAGCCCCACACCGGCACGCGTATTGACAATGGCAAGCGTCATCCCCGCCCCCTGTGCAGATGTCTAATTTTTCTTTTGAAAATTAAACTTAACGTATTTGGCAAGGATTGGGTAGCCGTCTAACGTAATGGGCAAGCCCAATAAACTGACTACATCATCGAGTCTCGGGCCAAACCGTCACGCTGACCGATATTGCCTTTTTATTTCCGGCCCACAATGGCCAAACCACACGTGGCAAGTGCTGATTGACGAGGTAATGCAGATGCATTAATTTGATTGCATTGCTTTTGCATTATCGTTATTTGGAGAGTGATGATGACGACGCTTCTCGAAGATGACTCTACCTTAACGGATCGTTACCAAACGACGGTGCCTGCGTCGATACGTCGGGCACTCAAGCTTGAGCGACGCGACCGCCTGCGTTATACCGTGCGTCCAAACGGAGACGTCGTCCTCTCGCGTGTCCAGGACGATACGGGCCCTGATCCGGTCATCGCTAGTTTTCTCACCTTTTTGGAGCGCGATATGGGCGCGCATCCGGAAACGATTCGCCCCTTAACGGCGAACCATTTTGCCGATGCCGAGCGCCTGACCGCCGGCATGGAGGTAGACCTCGACGAGGTGCTCGACGAGGATGATGAGGAAGAATGACGCCGCTTACGGTGAATGGATGGACGCTTTATGCCCATCCGCTGTTTTTGGAGCAGGTGCAAGCGCTGACCGCTAACGTCCAGCGTCTCAAGGCGAAAGACCCTACGGGATACCGAAGCAAACCCGCCACCAAGCGTCTGGCCGCGATCATCAAGCTGGCCTTGAACGATATTCCGCAGGATCCGTCCAGTGCTCAGTACCGACAAGGAAATACGCTCGGTACTGAACGCACCCATTGGCAACGGGCAAAATTTTACCAACAGTACCGGCTGTTCTTTCGCTTCGATGCGGCGAGCAAAATCATTATTTATGCGTGGGTTAATGACGAGCGCACAAAGCGTGCTTATGAAAGCAAGCACGATGCCTATACGGTCTTCCGAAAGATGCTCGCTCGGGGCCACCCGCCGGACAGCTGGGAGGCGCTGAAAAGCGCTGCGTCCGGCAACGCGACTCGCCTCGATGAGCTGTTAGCATCCCATGACCGCGACGTCTGAAGGGGTTCAGTAGGCCGCTAACGCTCGACGACCTCACTACGCGACTCTGACGACCTATCGAGCGGCTGGTCGTGGGCGATTATCCAGCGCCGCGACAAGCTCCCGAGCAAAGCGCTGGGCCGAGGGCAGCGCCCCGAAGCTCCATACCGGTGCCAGGCGGATGACGTTGTCGTTTTCGATGGCGGGCAGGTGCTGCCAGAGCCCGCTCCGGGCCAGCGCGTCTTCCACCCCGGCGGGGATCGGGTCGATGATCAGCAGCGTCGCCTCAGTATGGCGCGTGAGCGCCTCGACCCCGACCAGTGAAAACCCCCAGGCGTTGGTCCCTTCCTGCCAGGCATTCTCCAGACCCAGCCGCTCCAGTACCGCGCTGTAGAGGCTGTTCGCGCCAAATACCCGCACGTGGCGGGCGTCCATGAACTGAATCATCAAAAGCGGCGGCGTGGCCGTCGGGACGTCGCCGCGCAGGCTTTCCAGCAGTGCTTCGGTGTCGTCGACCAGCGCGCGCGCTTGCGCCTCACGCCGGGTCCGCTCGCCCAGGCGGTGGGTGAAGTCGATGATCTCCTGCCAGGTGTCCGCGCCCGGCGAGTAGAGGGGAAGTGAAGTGACCGGAGCGATGCGCTCAAGCTTCGGCGTCAGCCCTTCGAACATGGGCGATATCAAAAAGCCTTCCGGCGGCGACTGCGCCATTAGCTCGAAATTGGGCTGCTGGCGAAGCCCCAGGTCGGTGACGTCATCGGGAATGCGCGGTTCGCCGACCCAGTCGTGGTAGGCGGGGATCTGGGCGACGCCGCTGACTGGGGCGTCGATCGCCAAAAGGGTTTCGGCAATGGTCCAATCGAGGGTGGCCCACTGGGCCTGGGCGGTCAACGGCAGCAGGCCCGCTACGAAGAGCAGGCCGCGAATGAAAGTCGTGGTGGCGTTAGAGCGCATGACGGGGCGTCGCTTGAAGAGTCAGCCGGTATTTAAACGATAATCCTTCTTGTGTGCAAACCACGCCGCGCCAAAACGCCGGGCGCAGCGGCCCGGGCGCGGCGGTGGCGCAAAGGGCATCGTTAAAAGCGGTAGTGAATGCTTGCGGTAACGCTGCGCTCGGCGCCGAAGTAGCAGTAGTCCAGCGAGTTGCAGCTGGCAACGTACTCCTTGTCCAGCACGTTGTTGACGTTGAGGCGGGTTTCGACGCCTTCAAAGCCCTGCTGGCTCCAGTCATAGCCCAGGGTGGCGTCGACCAGGGTGTAGTCGGGCACGGTTTCGGTATTGGCCCGGTCGGCGGCGATATCCGCGTAGTGGCGCACGCCGAGGCCCATATCCACCCCCAGCAGCCCGCCGCCTTGGGGCGTGTAGTGGCCCCAGGCCTGCAGCTGGTGGCGCGGGGCGTAAATGGCCCGGTTGCCTTCGTTGCCGTCATCGCTTTTGGCGTAGGTGATGTCGGTAAAGCTGTAGCCTGCCTGTAGGGCCAGGGTGTCGGTGAGCTGCGTTTGCGCGCTCAGCTCGAGCCCCTGGGATTCGATTTCGCCAACGGCCCGGTAAGGGTCGGTGGGCTGCTCCTTGGTGGCCACGTTCTCCTGGCTGATATGGAAAAGCGCGGCGCTGTACATGCTTTGGCTTTTTGCAGGCTGGACCTTGACCCCCGCCTCCCACTGCTCGCCCTCCATGGGCGCCAGCAGGTCGCCGCGCGCGTCCACGAAACTGGTGGGGGTGAAGGCGGTGGAGTAGCTAAGGTAAGGAGCTACGCCGTTATCGAACAGATACACCGCCCCGGCGCGACCGCTGAACTGGTTGTCGCTCAATGCGCTGGTGTCGTCGGTGGCCAGGTTGGTGTTGTCGATGTCGACCCAGTCGTAGCGCCCGCCCAGGGTGAAGCGCCAGTTGTCCATGGCGATTTGGTCCTGCAGGTAGACCCCGGTCTGCTCGATCTTGTGGTGTTCGCGAGTAGGCGCGTAGAAGGTCGCGCCCTCGAGCCCGACACCGTAGACCGGCTCGAAAGCGTCGAGTGAGGGAAAGGCGCCGGAGGGCCAGGAAACCTCGTTTTTACGCCGCTGATAGTCCACGCCGAACAGCAGCCTGTGATCCAGGGCGGCGCTCTGCACCTGGGCTTCCAACTGGTTATCGACGGTCCAGGCCTCGAGGGATTCGTCGCTGCCCGAGTAGTAGCGGGTCAGCTCGGAGGCGTCCGGCGCCGCCCAGCCAAAGCCGTAGACCTGGTTGAGCACCACGTCCGAATTCAGGTAGCGCAAAAGCTGGCGCCCGGTGATGGCCTCGTTGAAGCGGTGTTCGAGGGTGTAGCCCAGCATGCGCTGGGTGCGCTCATATGTATCGAAGGCCTCTTCGCCGTCAAAAAAGGTGTTGCTGATTTTACGGCCGTTGTGTGGGGTTACCGCGCCTTCGAAAGGTACGCCGGAGTGGTAGCCGCCTTCGGGTTCGTCCTGCAGGTAGGCCTCGACGGTCAGGCTGGTCTCGTCGGTCATGTCCCAGGTCAGCCGCGGGGCGATCGCGTAGCGCTGCTCCTCGGCAGGGTCGAACTGGGTATCCGCGGCGCTGGCGATGCCGGTCAGGCGGTACGCTACGCGCTGCTGCTCGCCGAGCGGCCCGGTCAGGTCGAACGCGGCGCTGCGCTGATTATTATTGCCCAGCCGAAAGCGCAGCTCGCTGTTTTGCTCGAATTCTGGGCGCTTGCTGTTGAGCGCCACCACGCCCCCCGGTGAGGCGCGCCCGTAAAGTATTGATGCCGGGCCGCGCACCACCTCGATGCTCTCCAAAAACCAGGGGTCGACGCGCATGGAACTGTGCGAGTTGGCATCGCCCATGACTTTCAGGCCGTCCAGAAAGGTATTGCTGAGACTCCCGTCGGAAAAGCCGCGCAGCACCAGGTAGTCGAAGCGGTTGGAGGCGCCGACCTGGTTGGAGTAGACCCCCGGGGTGTAGTCGGTGGCGCGCTGCACGGTGTCCACGCCGCGGCGCTCGATCTCTTGCTGGCTAATGGTCGAGACGCTTTGCGGTGTTTCGATCGTCGGGGTTTCGACCTTGGTCGCCGCCTGCTGGGCGGTGACTGTCACGGTAGGCAAGCCAAGCGGGCCGCCTGGGTCGGTTTGTGCGTGAGCGGCGGATAAGGCGCTGGTTGCCAGTGCCATGGCAAGCGTCAAAGGATGATAGACAAAGCGGTGCTGAAGCAAAAGCATGACCCATTCCCGGTGTTTATAGTAATGAGAATTATTACTTTTTATTCGAGGGAAAGGATATGCCGGATGCCAAATGATCTATGCGCAACGCCAGCAATGCTCATGCATCGACGCGGCGCAGGACAGCCGTGGGCGCGACCCCGAACTGGCGTTTGAAAGCGGTGGCAAAGTTGGTGGCCTGGCGGTATCCGCAGGCGTGAGCTACTTGCTGGACGCTGTAACCCTTTGCGAGCTGCTGGTAGCCCTTTTGTAGGCGGCACTGGCGAAGGTGGTCAAAGATCGTGCAGCCGTAACGCGCGCGAAACTTCTGGCGCAGGCTGCTCGGGCTCATGGCCGCGCGTTGGGCCAGCGCCTGCAGCGAATAGTCGGCCATTGGGTGGCGGCTTAGCGCGTCACGCAACTGATCGAGCCGTTCTTGCTCGCGCGTTTGGGCGCTGGGGGGCGCAACGGGGTGGGCCGCCGGCGAGAAGGGCAGCCCATGGCCCAGTAGCTGCAGGGCCAGGCCCTGCCAAAGCAGTTTCTGGCGTTCATCATTGAGCGGATGTTCGCCAAGGGCCAACAGCTGTGAAAAAAGAGCCGGTGGAAGGGAGCAGACACGCAGCTGGGGGCCCTGGGGCTCTGGCAGGGCATGGGTTGCGGTCGTCAGAACGGCAATATTGAGCGTACGCAAACGCGTCTGCGCGGGTTGCTCGACGACCAGCGGCGCTTGGGCGGTAAAGTGCGCGCATAACGCCTGGCCTTTGCCAATGTGGGTCTGCTTCTGGCCCTGGGCAAGGCGGATGCTCCCCTCCATGACCACGCACATGAACCAGGGCACCGACCGGGTCGAGCGTGAGAGGTAGCCGTGGCGCACCTCGAGATCCGACAGGGTGAGGTGCAGCGCCGGGGGCAGCGACAGATCGCGAATGCGCCCTTGAGCAACCGGTTCGTCGGGAAGCGCCGCCGGGTGCCCGTAGTCGATGCCGAATCGATGTCCCAACTGGCGTAGCGCCGTTGGTGTGAGTGACGTGAGGGTCGGCATCGAAAGGCTCAGTACTCCAGCGACCAGCCCAGGGTGAACGTACGCCCCCGGGCCTGGTAGTCGTAAAGGTACTCCGGCCCATAGTTGGGCGAATAAAAGCCCACGGCCCGCTGGCCCCAGGGCGTGGAGTACTGCTTGTCGGTCAGGTTGCTGATCCCCAAACTCAGGGTGCCGATATCGGTCTGCTGGCTTCCGATCACATCGAAGGTGGTAAAGCCGTCGATGCTATCGCCCTCGGCGTCTTCGTACTGGCGGGCGTGGCTGCCCTGAAGGCGCAGCGTGCGTACGTCATCCTGCCAAGCCACGTGGGCGGTCAGGGTGTCCTGGGAGGGGTAAGGGGCTACGGTAATACCGCGGTCCTGCCAACTGCCGTCTACCTTGCGTTCGGAGGCCAGCGCGTGCAGGGTGCCGCCCACTTCCCAGTGGTGGCCGATGAAGCGGGTGAGCGAGGCTTCCAGGCCGTAGTCGCGGCGGTCGTCGTCGATCTGGGTCACATTGAGGTCATCGTCGAGCTCCATGGCGGTGTCCGACCAGGCGTAGTAGACCGCCGCCTGGGTCAGCCAGTCACCGCCCTGGTAGCGCCAGCCAAGCTCGACCTGGCGGGTCTTGATGCCGTCCAGCGGGTTGTCCGCTACGGTTTGCCCGGCGCGGCCATAATACTTGGACGGGTCGGGCAGCTCGAAGCCCTCCGAGTAGCCCAGCCAGCTCTGATGGCCGTTGTCGAAATCATACAGGGCGCTGGCGTTATAGAGCGTGACGTCGTAGTCGCTGGAGCCGCCGGGCACGTCGTTGAAATCGTCGATGTCCACGTCCATGCGCTGGTGGCGAATGCCGCCGCTGAGCTGAAGCTGGTCCGTGGCCCACCACTCGCTTTGGGTAAACAGCGCCAGCGTGTCGATATCGAAACCCGGATAGCGGGGCGTGACGCGATCGGCGCGCTGTACGAGCCCGCCGGAGCTATCGCTTGCGGCGCGATCGAAACGCATCTGCGAGGCGTCAAACGACTCCCGGTCCAGGTCCGCGCCGTAGGTCACATTGAGATCGTCACGTGGATCTGCCGAGAACAGCGCCTTCAAGCCGCTAAGCTGGGTGTTCTGCTGGGAGGCGGCGAAGTAGTAACCGCCGTCCTGGGCGGCGTAAGGGAAGGGATAAAAACTCGATTCCTCCTCCCGATGAAACGCCTGCAGGTAGAAATTCTGATTCAAAAGATCGGCGTGGTGGTAGCTTGCGCTGATCATCTTGCGGTCGGTACGCGGTTCGCGGTCGGCGGTGAAGCCGTCGCGGATATCGGCGCCGTCGAGATTCGCCGTGTTGGCGGCCAAATTCGGGTAGTAGACGCCGCGGTTGCCCTCTTTGCCGGAGTCATAAAGCTGCCCGCTGAGCATCAGCGTCTGTTCGTCGTCAAGCTCGACGCGTAGGTTGCCGAGGATATCCAGCTGACGATTGTCCTGCAGGTCGCTTTGCGCGATATCGGGGAAGATTTCATCGCCCCCGGCGTCGTACTGGCGGCCGTTTTCCATCAGGGATACGCCAATGCGGCCCTGTACCGTTTCATTACCGCCGCTGGCCGACTGGGAAAGGCGCCGGTCGAGGTCGTGGCGTGTGTTGAAGCCGCTGGTGACGCTCGCCTGGGTCTCGAAGTGGGGGCCGCCGCGCTCGCCTTGTTTGGTGATGATGTTGATCAAGCCGCCCGTGGCGCCGCCGCCGTACAAGCTGCTGGTGCCCGAGAGCACCTCGACGCGCTCGATATTGAACGGGTCGATGGCGTCGAACTGACGCGATAGACCGCGGGAGTTATTCAGCGATACACCGTCGATGAGTACCTGAACGCTGCGCCCGCGCATGTTCTGCCCTGCATTGGTGCGCCCCTGGGGGCCGAAATCCAGCCCCGGCACCAGCCGGCCCAGCGCCGTTTTCAAATCGCCCCCGGCGTTGATCTGCTGCTGTAGATCGGGCCCTTCGACCACGTGTACCGCCCCCGGGATCTGGCTGATTTGAGTGGGCGTGCGCGAACCGACCACCACCAGCGTGTCCTGGGCTGCGGGTTCCGCGCTGGTCGTCGGTTGGGATTGAGAAAGGGCCGTCAAGGGAAAAGCACCGCTCAACAAAGCGGCGCTTAGGGCGACATAGCGAGTCATGAGAGATCCAGAAAGCAGATTGTTATTGATAGAACGCCGTTCATCGACGCTGCAAAGCGCAATGATAGGTGTTCTCATTTTTTATATCAATCTACGTGGATCGGCGCTTCGAACGTCACAAACGCCCACGCGGCAAAGGGGATAAGCCGCGCGGCGCTTTGAGTATGGCTACCCTAAAGTACTGTTATAAAAGACTTTTAAAGGGCTGCTTATAACGAGCTATTCGCCCAGATCGTCCACTGAGCCCGTGGCATCCTTGGCCGCCTTGACGGAAGAGGCGCGGGGCTTGGGCGTCTTTTTGGCGGGCTCCTGGGGGGCCGGCGTGGTCTGCGCCTCGGCTTCCATGGGGGTGGCCTTATCGGCCTGGCTTGCGTCGATCGAGGCTTCCAGGTTGGCCACCTGGCGCTCCAGCGCTTCGACCCGGGAGCGGGTGCGTTGGAGCACGTCCATTAGGATGTCGAAGTCTTCCCTGGACACCAGCTCCATGCGATCGAACGCGCCGCGCATGACTTGCTGCACGCCTTTTTGAATGTCTTCCGGTGCGTGAGAAGCATTTTGCAAGCGGTCGCCAATTTGCTGTGCGAGTCGGCTAATGCGGTCTTGGGTCGCCATGGCTATCTCCTGATACGAACGCATAAATGTGAACGGCTTTCTCGTAAGGATACGCAACCCAGGCGAAATACGCATGTTTCGCATGCGTTTGGGCGGTGACTTTTTCGTTTGCATCAAAATGAAGCGACCCGCTTTGGCGGGCGCACTCCTATAGTGCGTCCGCTTTGTCGTGCACCGGCTTAGCGCGCCGCAACGTGTTGGATTTGCCTTGGCCGCAGGCTTAAGTAGCTGATTTATTATTTAAATTTAATGAATGGCACGGTATGCGCATTATCGAGGCAAGGCATTAATTTCAGGCGGCGGCGCCGCTATTTATCCAGCAGGGGAGCTCCGGGATGAAACTCATCACCGCTATCATCAAGCCATTCAAGCTCGACGATGTCCGTGAAGCACTTGCCGATAACGGTGTGCAGGGGATCACGGTGACCGAGGTAAAGGGGTTTGGGCGTCAAAAAGGCCATACCGAACTTTATCGCGGCGCCGAGTACGTCGTGGATTTTCTACCCAAGGTCAAGGTGGAGATCGCCGTCGATGATGATCGCCTGGACAGCGTGCTCGATGCGATCTGCAGCGCGGCGAACAGCGGCAAGATTGGCGATGGCAAGGTGTTCGTCACGCCCCTTGAAGACGTCATTCGTATTCGTACCGGCGAGCGCGGTGCCGACGCCGTATAACCCGAACCAATAAGTCACACGGCGATTTTGTGAGCATTTTTGCTTGATACAACGTTTTAGTAGACGGGGAACGACTCATGAACGAGGTAACCGATCTGAGCTACGCGCTCGATACGTTTTACTTTTTGATTTGCGGCGTGCTGGTCATGTGGATGGCCGCCGGCTTTTCGATGCTGGAAGCCGGTATGGTGCGCTCCAAGAACACCGCGGAAATTCTAACCAAAAACATCGCGCTGTTTGCCATCGCCTGCACCATGTACCTGCTGGTGGGCTACACCATCATGTACTCCAGCGGCGAAGGCGGTTTTCTGCCGAGCCTGGGCTTTTTGATTGGCGCGGAAAACGGTGTCGACGCCGTACTGAATGGCGGTGAAGACGCGCCCTACTACGCCATGCGCTCTGACTTCTTCTTCCAGGTCGTGTTCGTGGCAACCGCCATGTCCATCGTTTCTGGTGCGGTGGCCGAGCGCATGAAGCTCTGGGCGTTTTTGGCCTTTGCCGTGGTGATGACCGGCTTCATCTATCCGGTCTCCGGCTACTGGACCTGGGGTGGCGGCTGGCTGGACGCCCTGGGCTTCTCGGACTATGCCGGCTCCGGCATCGTGCACATGGCCGGTGCGGCCGCTGCACTGGCGGGCGTGCTGATTCTGGGCCCACGCAAGGGCAAGTACGGCAAGGACGGCGCTATTCACGCCATTCCTGGTGCCAACATGCCGCTGGCCACACTCGGTACCTTTATCCTGTGGATGGGCTGGTTCGGCTTCAATGGCGGCTCGGAACTCAAACTGTCGGATGTCGCCTCGGCCAATAACGTCGCCCAGGTGTTCGTGAATACCAACGCCGCCGCCGCCGCCGGCGTACTCGCCGCGCTGGTACTCGCCAAACTGTGGTTCCGTAAGGCGGATCTCACCATGGCGCTCAACGGGGCGCTGGCAGGGCTCGTCGCGATCACCGCCGACCCGCTTTCTCCCACCGCGCTGGGGGCAGCCACTATTGGCGCCGTGGGTGGTTTGATCGTCGTGGCGGCCATCGTCACCCTCGACAAGCTCAAGCTGGACGATCCGGTCGGTGCGATTTCGGTGCACGGGGTCGTGGGCATCTGGGGCCTGCTCGCCGTGCCCTTGAATAACGGTGACGCCTCCTTTGGCGCGCAGCTGATCGGTATCGTCGGCATCTTCGGCTGGGTCTTTGCGGCAAGCCTGGTGGTCTGGCTGATACTCAAAGCCCTCATGGGCATCCGCGTCAGCGAAGAGGAAGAGTACGAAGGCGTGGATCTCGCCGAGTGCGGCCTGGAAGCCTACCCGGAGTTTAGCGTCAAGAAATAACCAAAGCGGTCCTTTTACAACGATGTGGCCTATACAACGTGACCCATACAACGATGCAACATAGTGAGCTTACGGCCTCCCCTCGTGGGAGGCTTTTTTATTCTCTGGCGGTAGCGGTGTATGCTTGGGGTAGCGGGCAACGGTTTTGTCGTTGTGAACGTCTGCCCCACAACAATCGGACAGCAAGCGAGAGGATGTCACCATGAAACTCATATCAGCCATTATCAAGCCGTTCAAGCTTGATGACGTACGCGAATCCCTCTCGGACATCGGCGTGCAGGGGATTACCGTAACGGAAGTCAAAGGCTTTGGCCGTCAGAAAGGCCATACCGAGCTTTACCGCGGCGCCGAGTACGTGGTGGATTTTCTACCCAAGGTGAAGCTGGAAGTGGCCGTCGACGACGAGCTCGCCGAGCAGGTCATCGAGGCCATTACCCAGGTGGCGAATACCGGCAAAATCGGCGACGGCAAGATTTTCGTCATGCCACTGGAGCAGGTCATTCGTATCCGTACCGGCGAAACCGGCAAGGATGCGGTATAAAGGGGTAAATAGTTAGTCGTGAATCGTGAGTAGTAAAAAACCCCTGTGGAGTATCTCCAGCAGGGGTTTTTTGTTGGTATCGCGATGAAGGTGGCGCCGAACATCACCATTCACCATTCACCATTCACCAGCCCATCACTTCTCGACAAACGCCCGCTCGATCACGTAGTCGCCGGGTTCGCCCATGCGCGGCGAGATATTCAAGCCCAGCTCGTCGAGCAGCGCACTGGTATCGTCGAGCATCGCCGGGCTTCCGCAGATCATCGCCCGATCCTGGCGCGGGTCGATGGGCGGCAGGCCCGTGTCCTCGAAGATTTTGCCGCTGCGAATATGGTCGGTCAGCCGCCCCATGGTGTGGAACTCTTCCCGGGTCACCGTGGGATAGTAGACGAGCTTTTCGGCGATCTCTTCGCCCAGGTATTCGTGAGCGGGCAACTCCTTGGTGATGAAGTCGGCGTAGGCAAGCTCCGAGACTTCGCGCACGCCGTGGACCAGCACGATTTTTTCATAGCGCTCGTAGACTTCCGGGTCCTGAATCAGGCTCATGAACGGCGCCAGGCCAGTACCGGTGGAGAGCATGTAGAGGTTACGCCCGGGCAGCAGGTCGTCGCACACCAGCGTGCCGGTGGGCTTGCGGCTCACCATGATCTGGTCGCCCACCTGAAGGTGCTGTAGGCGCGAGGTCAGCGGGCCGTCCGGTACCTTGATGCTGAAGAATTCGAGGTGGTCTTCATAGTTGGGGCTGGCGATGGAGTAGGCGCGCATTAGCGGTTTGCCGTCCACTTCCAGACCGATCATGACGAACTGGCCGGTCTTGAAGCGCAGGCTGCGCTCCCGCGTGGTACGAAAGCTGAACAGGGTATCGTTCCAGTGATGAACGCTCAGCACTTCTTCCAGGGCAAACTTGCTCATGACAACTCCTTGGGGGCGAATGACGACGCGAGTAAGCACTCATTCGCATTTCATATTCTTAAAAAGAATAAAGGCGGTTAGGTATGTTGCCGTCAAGTCTAAACAGCGGGCGCATATCTGTTAAGTCAATTATACTGATAAACGTTATCCGTAAAATCGATATAGGCCGGGTATGCACTATACGTTACGCCAGCTCGAGGTCTTCGTGGCCGTGGCCCAGCACGAAAGCGTCTCAAAGGCGGCGCGCGCGCTTGCCATGTCCCAATCCGCCACCAGCACCGCCCTCACCGAGCTCGAGCGCCAGTTCGACTGCCAGCTGCTCGACCGGCTCGGCAAGCGGCTAAAGCTCAACGCCCTGGGCTTTCAACTGCTGCCCAAGGCGGTGGCACTTCTGGACCGGGCCGAGGAGGTGGAGGAGCTTCTGCGCGGCCAGAAGGGAGTGGGGGCGCTCGAAGTGGGGGCCACGCTGACCATCGGCAACTACCTGGCTACGCTTTTGATCAGCGATTTTATGCAGCGCTACCCCGGAAGCCGGGTGCGGCTGGCGGTGCGTAACACGCGTCATATCATCGAAGGGGTGCGCCAGCACTCGCTGGATTTAGGCTTGATCGAAGGGCAGTGCGACGACGAGATGATCGTCAGCCAGCCCTGGGTCGAGGACGAACTATGCGTGTTCTGCTCACCGCGCCACCCGCTTGCCGGGCGCAAGCATCTGGAACTCGAGCAGCTTTTACGCGAGGACTGGATCATGCGCGAAGAGGGCTCGGGCACGCGCATGACGTTGGAGCATGCCGCCCGCCACCGGCGCAGTCGCTTCAATACGCTGTTGGAGCTCGAACACACCGAGGGCATCAAGCGTGCGGTGGAGTCGGGCCTTGGCATCGGCTGCGTCTCGCGGCTTGCGCTGCGCGACGCCTTCCGGCGGGGCAGCCTTGTTGAGCTGCCCACACCGGAATTGGATTTGAAGCGCCAGTTCACTTTCATCTGGCACCGCCACAAGTACCTGACCACCGGCGTGCGCGAGTTTCTGCGCCTGTGTCGCGAGATGACCGCCGGCGCCAGCCGCAGCGACGATATCGCGCTACCGCCGGTGCCCTAGAGGGAAAAGCCCGGGCCCAGGATTAGAACGACGGCAGCGAGCGTGTGGATTGATTCTCCGTCAGCGGCGGCGCTGCGCGCTCGGACAGCTTGAAGCTGCCGATCGTCTCGGCCAGGTGATTCGCCTGCTCTTTGAGCTGCTCGGCGGCGGTGGTGGACTCCTCCACCATGGCGGCATTTTCCTGGGTCATGCGGTCCAGGTCGGCCACCGCGATGTTGACCTGGTTGATACCGTCGCTCTGCTCGCCGGTCGCGGCGGTAATTTCCTCGAGCACGTCGGACACGCGGGTGATGTGCTCCACGATGCTTTTCATGGTGGCACCGGCGTTACGCACCAGGGTGGTGCCGTTATTCACCTTGCTCTGGGAATCCTCGATCAGCTTTTGAATGTCGTTGGCCGCATCGCTGCTGCGCCTGGCCAGCATGCGCACTTCTTCGGCCACCACGGCAAAGCCGCGACCGTGCTCGCCGGCGCGCGCGGCTTCCACCGAGGCGTTCAGTGCCAGCAGGTTGGTCTGAAACGAGATGCTGTTCATCAGGGTGACGATCTCACCGATCTTGTCCGAGGCCGTCGTGATCTCCTCCATGGTGGTCACCACGCCCGCGACCACTTGCCCGCCTTCATTGGCGACTACAGACGCGGTTTGCGAGAGCTTGTTGGCTTCTTTCGAGGACGCCGCGGTTTGCTGCACGGTGCTGGTGATTTCCTCGATGGAGGCGGAAGTCTGCTGCAGGCTGGCCGCGGTGTTGTCGGTACGCCGCGACAAATCCTGGCCACCGGTGGCGATCTCGCTGGCCGCATGGTGAACCGACTGGCTGCTGGTGCGAACGTCGATCAACACCGACTCCATCTTGTCGACGAAACGGTTGAAAGCGCCGCTGATTTGGGCCACTTCGTCACGCCCTTGCTCGGGCAGGCGGCGGGTCAGGTCGCCTTCGCCGCTGGCGATGTCGTCCAGCGCATCCCGGGCGCGCTCAAGCCCCTTGAACATCTGTTTGAGCCACACGCTCAGCAGTAAGGCCGTGACGACGAGAATGAGCAGCAGCACCACCAGCGCCGATTTGATTAGGGCCCGCAGGCCCGCCGTGGCTTCGCGTTCGTCCAGCGCCACGCCAAGCTCCCATTCGGTGCCGGCAATGGGCGTGGAGGCGATGCGTTTGTGTCGGCCATTGACCTCGATGTCTTCCCAGGCGTTACGCGTTGCGTTGAGCCGGTCGATGGTCGCCGGGCTAAGGGTTTGGCTAAGCCGGGTCAACGGCTGAAGTGTCAGCGCCGCATCCGGGTGGGCAATCAGGGTTTCGCCGCTGCTGCTTAGAAAGGCGAAGCTCGACGGGGTCGGCTGGATGGCGTTGACCTGATCGATGAGGCTGTCGATCTCGACGTCGCCGCCGATCACGCCGACGAGACGGCCATTGCGCTTGACCGGGGAGGCCAAGGTAACCACTAACTGACCGCTGTTATCGTCCAGATAGGGAAGGGTGACTATGGTGCTGTCCTGGGCAACGGCGGTTTGATACCAGCCACGTTGACGTGGATCGTAGTCATCGCCTGGTATCCAGCCGTCGGAGGAAAGATGGCTACCATCGGCCTGGCCGAAAAAGGCTGCGATGAAACCTCCCGAATCTGCCAACTGCACTAAGTGTGCAAGAGGGTCACCGTTTAGAACGGGGTCGCGCGCCCCTTCTATCATGGAAGACCGCGCCGCTATCCACTCTTCGATCGCCAGCGCATTGCCTTGGGAGATGGAGGCAAGCTGTTGGGTCACCTGCTCGTCGTTGTGGGATTTTAGCGTCAGGTAGCTGACCGCGGCGTTGATCGTGAGCGCTAAAGTAATCACCACCAGGGTGATTACCAAAATGCGCATGCGTAGCGAAGAAAGCATGGCGTGATCTCTGTCAGGAAGGTGGGTAATTGAGTAGACCATTCGGTCTTGAAATAATGGGGTTGTCTCTCTATCGGCGTTGTGGGGTGCGACTTTAGTTTTACCGAACTCTTTTTCGCAGTCCGGCCCCATAAAAAAAGGGCCTCCTGTGGAGGCCCTCGATGGGTACCGGGTAGCGTCAAAGCGGCCCGTTTAGCGGCCGGGCAAGGAGAGCGGCGAGGCGTGTTGCTCGCGACCCGTACGCTCCTCGGCCAAGGTAAAGGCGCCGACCAGCTCGGCCAGGCGTTCCGCCTGTTCCTTCAACTGCTCGGCCGCGGTGGTGGACTCTTCGACCAGCGCGGCGTTTTGCTGGGTCATCTGATCCAAATCGCTCACCGCTGTGCTCACCTGGCTAATGCCGTCGTTCTGCTCGGCGGCGGCGGTGCTGATGTCGCCCAGCATCTGGTTCACCCGGGTGACGCTTTCGGCCAGCTCATGCATGGCCTGTTCGGCCTGGTGCACCAGCTGCGTGCCGCTTTCGACTTTTTCCGTAGAGGCCGTGATGCGCTGGCGGATGTCCGCCGCCGCGTCGCTGCTGCGCGCGGCGAGCATGCGTACCTCTTCGGCCACTACCGCAAAGCCGCGGCCGTGTTCGCCGGCGCGCGCCGCTTCCACCGAGGCGTTCAACGCCAGCAGGTTGGTCTGGAAGGCGATGCCGTCGATGACCTTGACGATCGCCTGGATCTCATCGGAGGTCGTACGGATATCGCCCATCGTCACGACCACTTGCTCGAAGGCGCTGTTGGTGCGCGTGGCCAGTTGCGCGGCGGTTTGTGACAGGCCGCTGGCTTCTTTCGAGGCGCTGGTGGTGTGGCCCACGGTGCTGCTGATCTCCTCCATGGCGGAAGAGGTCTGCTGCAGGCTTGCCGCCGCCTGGTCGCTGCGCCGGGAAAGATCCTGGCCGCCCTGGGTGATCTCGTTGGCGGCGTGGTGAACGGAGTTGCTACTGGCGCGTACGTCGACCAACACATCGTGGATTTTATTGGCAAAAGCGTTGAACTGAATGGCGAGCTCGGCGGCTTCGTTACGTCCGCGCACCGGCAGGCGCTGGGTCAGGTCGCCGTCGCCGGAGGCGATGTCGCGCATCCGCTCGGCCAGGTGGCGCAGCGGCCGGGAGATGCTGTTACCCAGCAGCCAACTGACGAAAAGGCCGGCCAGCGCAATCAAGAGCCCCATGAGAATCATGCCCCACATGGACGAACTGGCCTGCTCGCCGAGTTCGTCCTGCAGATTTTGCAGGCCGGCCATGACCGCGCTTTCCGGCAGGCGCAGCATCAAAACCCAGGGTGTTTCGATGTCGCCGATGGTAAAGGGCCAGTAAAGCTCGATGACCCCTTGCTCCCGGTCGTAGCGGCGTACGGGCTCGCCCGCCTGGGCGCCTTGAATAGAGGACTGCAGAGACGCGTCGAGTACGTCGCTGCTAAGCTTACCAAGCGCTTCCTGGTGGGCAGTGTGCGCCGCCAGGGAGCCGCCCGAGGCGATCAAGGCCATTTCGCCGGCACCGTCGTAGAGCGACTGATTGGCTTCCTGCAACATGGATTGAATGAAGTTGACCGATAGATCGACACCGGCGGCGCCGCGGAACTCACCGTCGACCAGTACCGGTACGCTGAACGAGGTCACCAACACGACCTGACCGTCGTAGTCGTAGGGCACCGGGTCCACGATGCAGGTGGTTAGCGTATCGCGCGGGCAAAGGTAGTACTCTCCCTGGCGGACCCCGTTGGGCTGGCGCGTTTCGCTTTCCATGCTCTCATCGAGCGGAAGCACCACGATGTTGTCGCTATCGTCGCGGTACCACAAAGGACGAAAGCGGCCATCCGGGCCGTAGCCAAGCTCTTCACGGCCGGCAAAGACCTCGTCACGCCCGAACGCATCCGGCGCCCAGCCAATATAGGTGCCCAGCAGTTCCGGGTTGTCGATGGCGGTCTGACGGATCACCTGGGAAAGCTCGCGGCGGCTCAAATACAGCGAAGGGCGGCCGGATTCGTCGGTCACGCCCATCAAGGCGTTGGTGCGCGCCAGGTTTTCGCTCAGGAGCAGGGCATTTTCCAGCTCACCCTTGATGCGCTCGGCCTGTTCCCCCGCCACGGAATCCAGGCGGACTTCGATGTTGCGCTCGAGAAGCTCTTTCGTCTGGCGCTCTACCAACTGGTTGGAGCGCCCATCGGCGATGATCGAATAGACGACCAGCGCAGCCACGACCAGCAGAATACAACTGCCCACCAAAAGCGCGATGAGCGTGCGTACGGATTTGAAATTCATTTCAAACGCCCTTGTGAGCCGCTTGCCAAGCGATGTGAGAGTGAGGCTGCGGCATCCGTTAAGATGCGCAAACGCAGTGAGTGCAGCATTGAACGTTCATCCTGTAGGGGAATATGGCGGAGCAAATAGACCGTGTGGTCTATGCCGATAATCATCTATCGACCTCGCCCCATGCGACTTGAAGCTTTTATGACGATTACTTGACAATGAGTGTGCAGGGCCTCCTCGGGAGGCCCTAATGGTCAGTGGCGGGAATGAAGCGCCCAAGGCTCTTACCGATCGCCCGAGTGAGCGGGCAGGGCGTGGGGCTTGACGCTCGCATCGTTGTCGAGTGTAAACGCGCCGACCAGCTCGGCCAGGCGCTCTGCCTGTTCCTTCAACTGTTCGGCAGCGGTGGTGGACTCCTCGACCAGCGCCGCGTTTTGCTGGGTCATCTGATCCAAATCACTCACCGCGATGCTCACCTGGCTGATGCCATCGTTTTGCTCGGAGGCGGCGGTGCTGATATCGCCCAGCATCTGGTTCACCCGGGTGACACTTTCGGCCAGCTCATGCATGGCTTGTTCGGCGTCGCGTACGAGCTGCGTGCCGGTGGTCACCTTGTCCGTCGAGGCCGTGATGCGCTGGCGGATATCCGCCGCCGCGTCGCTGCTGCGCGCGGCGAGCATGCGCACCTCTTCGGCCACCACCGCAAAGCCGCGGCCATGTTCGCCGGCCCGCGCCGCCTCCACCGAGGCGTTAAGCGCCAGCAGATTGGTCTGAAAGGCGATACCGTCGATCACCTTGACGATGGCCTGGATCTCTTCGGAGGTCGTGCGGATATCGTTCATGGTCACCACCACCTGGCCGAAGGCGCCGTTGGTACGTTCCGCCAGTTGCGCGGCGGTTTGCGACAGGCCGCTGGCCTCTTTCGAGGCGCTGGTGGTATGGCCCACGGTGCTGCTGATCTCCTCCATCGCGGTGGAGGTCTGCTGAAGGCTGGCCGCCGCCTGGTCGGTGCGTCGGGAAAGATCCTGGCCGCCCTGGGTGATCTCGCTGGCGGCGTGGTGGACCGACTCACTGCTGGCGCGCACGTCGACCAGTACGTCGTGAATCTTGACCGCGAAGGCGTTGAACTGGGTGGCGAGCTCGGCGCTCTCATCGCGGCCGTTGACCGGCAGGCGTTGGGTCAAGTCGCCGTCGCCGGAGGCGATGTCGCGCATGCGATCGGCCAGGCGGCGCAGGGGGCGGGCAATACGTCCGCCTATCCACCAAAGCGCCAGCATACCCAGCGCGGCCAGCACCAGCCCAACGGTCGTCATGCCTAAAGTGTTTCGATCGCGCTGTTCGCCGAGCAGGTCTTGCAGCGCATTGATGCTAGCGAAGACGACGTCTTCGGGAAGCTGTAGCACCAGCACCCAGGGCCGCGCGGTATCGCCCATCTGGAGGGTGTGGTAGCGCTGTAGCATCCCGTCGTGGGTATTGCTGCGCAAGCTCGCCTGGGACTGGGCGACCTCGATCCCTTCCAGTAAGTCGCTACTCAGCGTATCCCGGGCGGGTTGGCCGAGAGTTTCGCTATTGGCTGTATCGGCGACCAGACCGCCCTGGCCTGCGACCAGCATCATGCGGCCCGCGCCGCCGTAAAGTTCCTCGTTCGCATCGCTGAGCAAGGTTTGGATGAAGTTCAGCGATAGATCGACCCCCGCGACGCCGCGAAATTCGCCGTCGACCAGAATAGGGGCATTGAAGGATGTCACCAGCAGCGATTCGCCGTTGTAATCATAAACGGCGGGGTCGATCACGCAGGGGGAGAGCGTCTCTTTGGGGCAAAGGTAGTACTCGCCTTCGCGCACGCCGCTTTCCATCACGGTTTGGCTATCCATGGTGTCGCCCAGTGGAAGCACGGCCAGCTCGCCGTCTTCGGTGCGATACCACCAGGGCATGAAGCGCCCGCTGCCGTCGTGGCCGTACCGCTCGTCGCCCACATAGAGGGCGTCGTCGCCAAAGGCGTTGGGCTCCCAGCCGATGAAAACGTCGAGTAACGACGGGTTATCGGCAACGGTCTGACGAAGAAGGTTGGAAAGCTGGCGACGGTTTAACGACAGCGCTATTTCGCCTTCGGCATCGGTGGCCCCCATGAGCGCATTCGTGCGCGCTAGCGACTCGGCGGTTTGCAAGGCGCTATCCAGCTCGGCCTGGATACGCTCGCCCTGGGCCTCGATGATCGCGTTCAGGCGGGCGTTTAGCGCTGTTTGCGCCTGTTCGCGGGTGTGCTCGTCGATGGTGTGTGCCGTGCGGGTGGTGGCCACCAGGTTATAGATCACCAGAGCCGCCACAATCGCCAGCAGGCAAGGAGTCGCGAGCGCAAGCATATAAGTTCGCAGCGAGCCAAAATGCATAATCGATCCTTAAGAGGCAGACCAGTGAAAAGGGGAGTTAGCGCATCCTTCCATGGGGTGATCCTGGGGCAGGAGAAAACAGCGCGAGGTTTTGCATGGACTGCCTGGCGCCGACGTGATGACCGGCCCTTAAAACGTGATAGCGTTCATTTCAGGTTATCGACGCTTGCATCGTTGACTTGAAATGAAGGATTAAACGGCCCGCCGCGCCGCTTTGGATCTGCGGTATTAGAGGATGAAAAGGGGCCCTCGAAGGGCCCCTAAAAGGTCTGCTTAAAAACCCGACCGGGCAGGCGGAGCAAGCAGGGGCGAGGACGACGGCGAGGCGCCTTCGAGGGTAAAGCCGCCGACCAGCTCGGCCAGGCGCTCTGCCTGTTCCTTCAACTGCTCGGCGGCGGTGGTGGACTCCTCGACCAGCGCCGCGTTTTGCTGGGTCATCTGGTCCAAATCACTGACCGCGATGCTCACCTGGCTGATGCCATCGTTTTGCTCGGAGGCGGCGGTGCTGATATCGCCCAGCATCTGGTTCACCCGCGTGACGCTTTCGGCCAGCTCATGCATGGCTTGTTCGGCGTCGCGTACGAGCTGCGTACCGGTGGTCACCTTGTCCGTCGAGGCCGTGATGCGCTGGCGGATATCCGCCGCCGCGTCGCTGCTGCGCGCGGCGAGCATGCGCACCTCTTCGGCCACCACCGCAAAGCCGCGGCCATGTTCGCCGGCCCGCGCCGCCTCCACCGAGGCGTTCAGCGCCAGCAGATTGGTCTGAAAGGCGATACCGTCGATCACCTTGACGATGGCCTGGATCTCTTCGGAGGTCGTGCGGATATCGTTCATGGTCACCACCACCTGGCCGAAAGCGCCGTTGGTACGTTCCGCCAGTTGCGCGGCGGTTTGTGACAGGCCGCTGGCCTCTTTCGAGGCGCTGGTGGTATGGCCCACGGTGCTGCTGATCTCTTCCATCGCGGTGGAGGTCTGCTGAAGGCTGGCCGCCGCCTGGTCGGTGCGCCGGGAAAGGTCCTGGCCGCCCTGGGTGATCTCGCTGGCGGCGTGGTGGACCGACTCGCTGCTGGCGCGTACGTCGACCAACACGTCGTGAATCTTGACCGCGAAGGCGTTGAACTGGATGGCGAGCTCGGCGGCTTCGTTGCGTCCGCGCACCGGCAGGCGCTGGGTCAGATCCCCCTCGCCGGAGGCGATATCGCGCATCCGGTCGGCCAGGTGGCGCAGCGGGCGCGAGATGCCGCTCCCCAGTAGCCAGCTGACCACCAGGCCCAGCAGGGCAATGATCAGCCCCATGATGATCATTGCCCACATGGAGGACCGGCCCTGGTCGTTCAACTGCGCTTGCATGTTGTTAAGCCCCGCCATGACGGCGCTTTCCGGCAGGCGAATGATCAGCACCCAGGGGGTGCCGCTTTCATCGACATCGAACGGCCAGTAGAGCTCGATCATGTCGGATTCGCTGTCGAGATTGCGAACCGGCTGACCCAGGCGGGCGCTGGCTAGGTCGGGCAACAGGTCGGCGGGAAGCGCCTGCTCGGCGTTTTCGCCCAGCAGGGCGGGCTCGCTGGTGTGGGCGGAAAGCGCCCCCTGGGAGGCGACCAGCAGCATCTGGCCGGCACCGTCGTAAAGGGTTTGGTTGGCTTCTTCCAGAAGCCCCTGAAGGAAATCGACCGCAAGGTCGACACCGGCGCTGCCACGAAACTCGCCGTCGACCAGGATGGGCGCGTTGAACGAGGTCACCAGCAGGTTTTCGCCGTTGTAGTCGTACCAGTGCGGGTCGACTACGCAGGTGCGCTCGGTCTCTTTGGTACAAAGATAGTATTCCCCCTTGCGAATACCGTCGTCTCCGCGCGCCTGGTTTTCTATGTCGCTACCCAGCGCGAGCACCTCGATGGCGCCGCTCTCGGTGCGGTACCACCAGGGCATAAAACGCCCGTCCGGGCCGTAGCCCAAATCTTCCTGCTCGGTGTAGAGCGCGTCGTTGCCAAAGGCGTTGGGCTCCCAGCCAATGAAAGCGTCGAGCAGATCCGGATTATTGACCACCGTTTGGCGAATCAGCATCGAAAGCTCGCGGCGGCTCATGGTCATGAGCGGGCGGCCCTCGTCATCCTCCAGGCCCAACATGGCGTTGGTGTTCGCAAGCGACGTTGCCAGCGTCAAGGCGTGTTCGAGCTCGCCCTGGATATCTTCGGCCTGGGCCGACGCGATGGCGGTCAGGCGGGCCCCGATGTTCTGTTCGAGCAGCGCATGGGTTTCATCCTCTACCAGCGCCTGAGAGCGCGCGTGGGTAATGAGCGAGTAGATCACCAGCACGGCGACGACCACCAGGATACAGCCGCTGACCAGGGTCGCGATCAGCGTACGGACAGATTTAAAATGCATTTTATTTTATCTCTGCAGCGTTGCGATTAGTGTTACCGGCTCTGCAAGGCGCCATGGCCGCTGGCAGGCGTAAGGCTCTCCAGCACCTTGCGCACCTTGCGCACCTTGCGCGACCTGGTCGCCAAGGCGGCAATGTTTTGTTAGGGGGAATGAGTTATATCACTTAATGCTTATCGGCAAGCGAGGTAATTTCTTGAAGCGCGGGGGGCCGTTTCAGCGCGGGGGGAAGGATTGGGTCGCAAACAGCTTTGAAAGGGTCGTCGGGGGGCAGGTGATCGACGAGAGCGGCGCCACTTTGGAGAAGCGCCGCTCGAGGTGCTAAAGGGTTTAGCTCAGCTTGCTGATGGCTTTATCGATATCATCGACGGAGGCCTTGCTCAAATCCTTCGAGAGCGTATGCGTCACCATCTTCTGGGTCGGCTTGTCGAGCTTATCGCGCAAAAGCCCCAAAAACTTGGGGGCGGCGACCAGGATGAGTTCATCCATCTTGTTGCTCGTGCGGGCGTCGAACAGATACTTGACGACCTGCTTGGCGAACATCTCGTTTTCGTGCTCAAGCGCTTCGCCGCCTTCGGCGGAGGAGTGCGACGAGCTCGAGGCGGAACCATGAACGTCCGCGCCGGGGCTGTCGGTGACCAGGTCGCCTTCGTGCATGCGCCCTTCGGCGTGTACCAGGCTCTCTTTTTCCGTGAGCTTGTTGGCTGCGTGGGTAAAAATACGCGCTCTGCCCGCATCTGCCACCACAATATAAGTTGCCATAATCAAACGTCCTCCGTGTCGTTAATGGTTGATTAAACATGGCAAGCGTTTAGCGTTAGGTCAAACGAAACCCCTCGCTCACTCACACGGTACAAAAGATGCTCGATCAGCAGAGAGAACAACGCGATGACCATTGGCGTAACCGCTACCTGTTAATGCGTCACGGCCATAGCCTGGCCAACGAACAGGGGCTCATCATTAGCGCGCCGGCCCAGGGCCTGAATGCGTTCGGGCTTTCAGAAACCGGCGAGCGCCAGCTTGCGGCGGTGGTGGCCGACTGGCGCTGGCCGGCGCCTTCACGCATCGTCCACTCGGACTTTTTACGCACCACCCATACCGCCCAACGTGTGGCCGAAGCGTTCGGGCTTTCGCTTGAAAAGGAGCCTCGTTTGCGCGAGCGCTATTTTGGCTCACTGGATGGCCAGGGCGACCGTTTTTACCCAAGCGTATGGGCGCTGGACGCCGAGAATGCCGACCACCAAACGCACCAGGTAGAGTCGGTAAGCCAGGTAGCGGCGCGGATGCAGGCGGTCATCGAGGAGATGGAGAGCCGCCTCGAGGGGGAGGTGATGTTGCTGGTCAGCCACGGCGACCCGCTGCAGATACTGCTCACCGCGCTAAACGCCAGGCCGCTCACCGAACATCGTGAGCAGCCTGCGCTTTTGCCTGCCAGTATCACCCTTATAGGGGCGAACGGCGGCGCCTAGTGGCCGAGAATCTGGCTCAGGAACAGCTGGGTACGCTCGGACTGGGGGTTGTTGAAAAACGGCTCCGGGGCGTTCTCTTCGATGATTTGGCCCTGGTCCATGAAGATCACCCGGTCAGCCACGGTTTTCGCGAAGCCCATTTCGTGGGTCACGCAGAGCATGGTCATGCCTTCGTTGGCAAGCTCCACCATGACGTCGAGCACCTCCTTGATCATCTCCGGGTCGAGTGCCGAGGTGGGCTCGTCGAACAGCATGACGTCCGGGTGCATACACAGCGAGCGGGCGATGGCAACGCGCTGCTGTTGGCCGCCGGAGAGCTGGCCCGGGTATTTTCGGGCCTGCTCGGCGATGCGCACCCGCTCGAGATACTGCATGGCCTGGGCTTCGGCTTCCCGGCGGGACTTTTTCTGCACCCACATCGGCGCCACGCAGCAGTTCTCCAGCACGCTCAGGTGGGGAAACAAATTGAAATGCTGAAACACCATGCCCACGCTGCGGCGTACCTGCTCGATACGCTTGACGTCCTGGGTCAGCGGCACGCCGCCGACCACGATTTCGCCCTGCTGGTGCTCTTCCAGGTGGTTGATGCAACGAATCAGAGTGGATTTGCCCGAGCCCGAGGGCCCGCAAATGACGATACGTTCGCCGCGTTTGACTTCGAAATCGATGTCGCGCAGCACGTGGAAGTCGCCGTACCACTTGTTGACGCCGCGCATCTCGACCATCTGGTCCTGGGTATTTAAAGCTGCTTCGCTCATGAGGTTATCCTTGAAATCCTAAGGGCGGCGTTAGTTCTTGTGGCCGGTGTTGAGGCGGCGTTCCAGATACTGGCTGTAGCGCGACATGCTGAAACAGAAAATCCAGAACATGAACGCGGCGAACACATAGCCTTCTATCGAGAAGCCCAGCCAACGCGAGTCGGAAAGCGCTGCCTGCACGATGCCCAATAGATCGAAAAGGCCGATGATCATGACCAGCGTGGTGTCCTTGAATAGCGATATGAACGTATTCACGATGCCGGGGATCATCATCTTGAGCGCCTGGGGCATGACGATCAGCCCCATGCGCTTCCAGTAGGTCATACCCAGCGCCGCCGCGGCTTCGTCCTGGCCTTTGGGAATCGCCTGTAGCCCGCCGCGAATCACCTCGGCCATGTAGGCGCTTTGAAAGAGCGTAATGCCGATCAAGGCGCGAATGAGCCGGTCGACGCTGAGTTCCGAGGGTAAAAACAGCGGCAGCATCACCGAGGCCATGAACAGCACGGTAATGAGCGGCACACCGCGCCAGAACTCGATGAACACCACTGCGAAGCTTTTGACGATGGGCATGTTGGAGCGCCGGCCCAGGGCCAGCACGATGCCGATGGGAAGCGCCCCCACCATGCCAACGGTGGCAAGCAGCAGGGTCAGCATCAGCCCTCCCCAGCGGTGCGTGGGTACGCGCGGCAGGTCGAAATAGCCGCCGTGGAGCAATACGTAGGCGATCACCGGGAAGACCAGCAGCGCAAATACCGCCACCCAGCGCTTGAACGGCAGGCGCGGAATGGCAAGCCAGGCGATCAGCGCGAAAAAGCCGACGAAGACGATATTGGCGCGCCAGATTTCCGAGCGGGGGTAGAGCCCGTAGATGAACTGGGTAAAGCGCGCCTTGATGAACACCCAGCAGGCGCCTTCCCGGGAGCAGTCTTCGCGGGTGGTACCGACCCAATCCGCGTCGATGATCGCCCATTGCACGGTGGGCACCACCAAAAGGTACAGCACGTAAAGGCCAATCAAGGTAAACAGCGTATTGATAGGACCGTTGAAGAGATTGGCGCGCAGCCACGCCACGGGGCCGATGGTGCTTTTCGGGGCCGGGCGCTGCTCGATCATGGTTTGATTGTGAATCATGGTTGTTACCCTCGCCCTAGCGTTCGACCAGCGCCACGCGGGCGTTGAACCAGTTCATGAACATGGAGACCAGCAGACTGATCGTTAGATAGACCCCCATGGTCATGGCGATGACCTCGATGGCCTGGCCGGTCTGATTCAGCGTGGTACCCGCAAACACCGAGACCAGATCCGGATAGCCGATGGCGGTGGCAAGCGACGAGTTCTTGATCAGGTTCAGGTATTGGCTGGTCAGCGGCGGAATGATCACCCGCATCGCCTGGGGGATCACCACCAGCCGAAGAATCAGGTTGCGCGGCAGGCTCAGCGCCTGGGCGGCTTCGGTCTGCCCATGAGAGATCGCCTGAATGCCCGAACGCACGATTTCGGCAATGAACGAGGCGGTGTAGATCGAAAGCGCCAGCCACAGTGCCAGAAACTCCGGAATCACCGTGACACCTCCGCGGAAGTTGAACCCGCGAAGTTCCGGCACGTCCCAGGTGATCGGCACGCCGGTGGCTAAAAGCACTAAAAGCGGCAGGCCAAAAATCAGCAAAAAGGCGATCCAGTAGGCGGGCAGGCGCTTGCCCGTGGCCTCATGGCGGCGCTTGTTCCAGACGATCAGCGCGATACTGGCCACGATCGCCACGAGAAAGGCGGCGGGGATCAATCCAAAGCCGGACTCGAAAAGCGGCTCGGGCAGGTAGAGCCCGCGTACGTTCAAAAACATGACTTCACCGAAGGCGAGGCTGTCGCGCGCACCGGGAAGGGTGCGCAGAACGGCGAAGTACCAGAAAAAAATCTGCAAAAGCAGCGGGATATTACGAAAGGTCTCGATATAGGCGGCGGCCAGTTTGGCGATGAGCCAGTTAGGCGAAAGCCGGGCGATGCCCACGATGAAGCCCACGAGAGTCGCTGCCAGCACGCCAAGGCCGCCCACCAGCAAGGTGTTGAGCAAACCCACGAAGAAGGTGCGCCCGTAGGTGCTTTGCGATGAGTAATCGATCAGGCTCTGTACGATGCCAAAGCCTGCGGTGTTGTCCAAAAAACCAAAACCGGTGGTGATGCCCCGTGCGGAAAGGTTGTCCTGGGTGTTGCCCACGATATAGAGCAAAAAGATGGCGACGACCGCCACCACCAGCACCTGAAAAATGAGCGCGCGTTTAGCGCGGTCTCGCCAGAAAGGGGGCTTGTGGCCCACCGGGCGAGCATTGGGTCTTACTGACATGAAAGCGTCTCCGCAATACGGCAGGATCAATCAAACGGCCCGCCTGGGTGTTAGCGCGGCGGGCCGGGGTCAAGCGAGACGCTTAGCGAATCGGCGGTGCGTAGTGGAAGCCGCCCTGGTTCCAAAGAGCGTTGACGCCGCGCTCGATCTCGAGCGGTGAATCCATACCGACGTTGCGATCAAAGCTTTCGGCGTAGTTACCCACTTGGCTGATGATGTTGTACGCCCAGTCGGCTTCAAGGCCCATGCCTTCGCCGTAGTTGCCGTCCTGGCCCAGAAGACGCGCGATATCCGGGTTTTCACTGTCCATCATGTCGTCGACGTTTTCGCTGGTCACGCCGTACTCTTCAGCGTTGAGCATGGCAAACAGCGACCACTTAACGATGTTGAACCAGGTGTCGTCGCCCTGGCGAACCACCGGGCCCAGCGGCTCTTTGGAGATGATCTCGGGAAGGATCATCGCGCTGTCCGGCTCGTCGAGCTGGATGCGCAGCGCGGCGAGCTGGGAGGTATCCGAAGTCAGCACGTCACAGCGCCCGGACTGGAAACCGCCCACGGTTTGCTCGGAGGTGTCGAAGACGATCGGATCGAAGGCCATGTCGTTGGCCCGGAAGTAGTCCGCCACGTTGAGTTCGGTGGTGGTACCGGACTGGATACAGATCGCCGCGCCGTCGAGCTCGTCGGCGCCGTTAAGGCCCAAGTCACGGTTGACCATGAAGCCGATACCGTCGTAGAAGGTCACGCCAGTAAAGTTCAGGCCCAAGGTAGTGTCGCGGGTGGTGGTCCAGGTGGTGTTACGAGAAAGCACGTCGATCTCGCCAGACTGCAGCGCGGTGAAGCGCTCGACGGCGTTCAGCGAGATGTAGTTGACCGCGTCCGCATCGCCCAGCACGGCAGCAGCCACGGCGCGGCAGACGTCAACGTCCAGGCCTTGCCACTCGCCGCTGTCGTCCGGGGCGGAGAAACCGGGCAAACCATCACTTACGCCACACTGCACGGCGCCTCGTGAGCGCGTATCTTCCAAGACATCTGCCTGAACGCTTGCTACACCCGATAAGGTGATGGCGCCAGCACAGCCCAGCAGTACCACGTGTTTTTTGTTAAGCATGGTTGTTTCCCTTCCTCGTTATTAAATTTCGTTATAAATGCCGAAGCACGGCACATAACGCTAGCAAGGAAGATGCCAGAAAGGACATATCGGCTCATTCAGCGCTTTTCAACGCAAAAGCGGCAACGTTTTGACCAAAGTTGTGCTGCAAAAAAGTGCAACTTCGGCTACTGGTTGAGCTTCTTTGGTGCACTGGCCGTGCGGACCCTGCCGAATCGGCCAGTGAAAACAGGCGAGTGGGGCAAAAATGGTTAGCGAATGGGTGGGGCGTACTGAAGGCCGCCATCGCGCCACAGCCCGTTCAGCCCGCGTCCGATATTAAACGCTGAGTCAGCGCCCACGTTGCGATCGAACATCTCGGCGTAGTTGCCCACCTGCTTGACGATTTGATAGGCCCAGTCGGCATTAAGGCCCATCGCCTCGCCGAAATTACCGTCGCGGCCCAGTAGGCGCATCACATCCGGGCTTTCGGATTCGAGTTGTTCGTCCACGTTGGCCATGCTCACGCCCAGTTCCTCGGCGTTGAGCATGGCGAACAGCGACCATTTAACGATGTTGAACCACTGATCGTCGCCCTGGCGCACCGCCGGGCCCAGGGGCTCCTTGGAGATCGTCTCGGGGAGGACGATGGCCATGTCCGGGTCGGCCAGCTGCATGCGCTGGGCGTAAAGCTGCGAGGCGTCGGAGCTTAAAACGTCGCAGCGTCCGGACTCGAAGCCGGCGATGGACTGCTCCGGGGCGTCGAACACTACCGCATCGAAGCTCATGCCGTTCAACCGGAAGTAGTCGGCCAGGTTGAGTTCGCTGGTGGTGCCGGACTGGGTGCACACCGCCGCGCCGTCCAGCTCGCTTACGCTTTGAACGCCCAGTTCGCTTGCCACCATGAAGGCCTGGCCATCGAAGTAGCTCACCCCGGTGAAATGGATCCCCAGGGTCGTATCCCGGGTCGAGGTCCAGGTGGTGGTGCGGGCCAACACGTCGACCTCGCCGGACTGAAGCGCCGCGAAGCGCTCGACCGAATCCAGCGGCACGAACTCGACGTTGGCGCCTTCCCCCAGGGCGGCGGCGGCCACCGCGCGGCAGATGTCGGTATCCAGCCCCCGGTAGGTGTCTTCGTCGTCCAGCGCCGAGAAGCCGGGCTGGGCCGCATTGACTCCGCAGCGCAGACTGCCGCGCTCTTGCACCGTTTCAAGCGTGGTGGCCAGCGCCAGGCTCGGCAGCAAAAGCGCCGCCCCGGTCGCTAGCTTGATGCGCCAACCCCTGACCCTTGGGATAGCCCCTGGGATAGCCCTTGTGAGGGTCCTTTTGATTGCCCTTGTGTGATCCGCTTTGTTCATTGTTGTGTCCCTTGCGTGGGTAAGCGCTACAAAAAAGGCCGAGCAGTGCCCGGCCTCGATTCAGTGCGTGTCGCTTTGGGGAATTTAAGCGAAAGCGGCGCGCATAAACGGCGGCAGCGCCAGGGCGCCGCGGTGAGCCTCTACCGTGTAGTACTGTAGCGGCATTTCATGCTCCGCGGCAGCCTCTTCGCGAAAGCTTTCAACGTTTGTCGCCTTGCCCGCCAGCGTCACGCTCCACCAGCCCGACGGATAAACCGGCTGGGGGAAGGGCAGCGTTGCCACGCTCTCGAAACCGGCCGACTTCATGTCTTCGCGCAGTTCACGAATGATCGACCCGCTGTGATATAGCGGTGATTCGCTTTGCTGCACCAGCACGCCGCCGGGACGCAGAATGCGGTGGCAGCGCGCCAGAAATTCGGTCTTGAATAGCCCTTCCGCCGGGCCGACCGGGTCGGTGGAGTCGATGATGAGGACATCGACGCTTTCGTCCTCGGCCTCATCGACCCACTTCACGCCGTCAGCGAACAAAAGCTCCGCGCGCGGGTCGCCGTTGGACGCGACCAGCGCCGGGAAGAAGCGTGTGGAGGCCTTGGTGACCTCTTCGTCGATGTCGATTTGAGTGACTTTTTCCACGCTTTCGTGACGCAGCACTTCCTTCAGCGTGCCGCAGTCGCCGCCGCCGATGATCACGACGCGCTTCGGGTCCTGATGGGTGAAAAGCGCCGGATGGGCGATCATTTCGTGGTACAGGAAGTTGTCCCGGTCGGTGAGCATCACGCAGCCGTCCAGCACTAACAGGTTGCCGTAGGTCTCGGTGGCATAGACTTCCAGGTGCTGATAGGCGCTTTGTACATCCCAAAGCTTCTCGCTGACTTTGAGCGAGAACGCGCTGCCGTGGGCGTCGAAGACTTCGGTGAACCACTGCGTTTGATCGAAATCGCTCATCGGCTCTCTCCAGCGTCGCTTGGGTGGTCGTTCTTGTGATACTGGGGGCTAAGCTCGTGCAGTGCCTCCATGAAGGCGCTGACGTGGTCGGGGTTGGTGAACTGGCTGATGCCGTGACCCAGGTTGAAGATATGGCCCGGCCCGTGCCCGTAGCTTTCCAGTACCCGGGCGACTTCGGCGCGAATGGCCGAGGGCCGGGCAAACAGCACGTTGGGGTCCAGGTTGCCCTGTAGCGCCACCTTATGGCCCACCCGGTCGCGGGCGTCACTGAGCTCGGTGGTCCAATCAAGCCCCACCGCGTCGGCACCGGCGCAGGCGATGTGTTCGATCCACTGCCCGCCGTTTTTGGTGAACAGAATCACCGGCACGCGGCGGCCGTCGTGCTCGCGGATCAGGCCCGAGACGATCTGCTCCATGTAGCGAAGCGAAAACTCGAGATACGCCGGTGTGGAGAGCGAGCCGCCCCAGGTATCGAAAATCTGCACCGCCTGGGCGCCGGCGCGAATCTGGGCATTGAGGTAGTCGGTCACCGCGTGGGCCAGCGTATCGAGGAGCTGGTGCATGGTGTCCGGGGTGTCGTAGAGCATGGTTTTCAGATGGCGGAAATCCTTGCTCGAGCCGCCTTCGACCATGTAGGTCGCCAGCGTCCAGGGGCTGCCGGAGAAGCCGATCAACGGCATGCGGCCATTGAGTTCGCGGCGAATGGTGGACACCGCGCGCATCACGTAGTCCAGGTCGCGCTCGACGTCGGGCACGCCAAGCGCCGCGACCTCTTCCGGGGTGCGTACGGTCTTGCGAAATTTCGGCCCTTCACCGGTTTCGAAATAGAGCCCCAGGCCCATGGCGTCGGGAATGGTCAGAATGTCCGAGAACAAAATCGCGGCATCCAGCGGAAAGCGCTCCAGCGGCTGCAGGGTCACTTCGCAAGCGAAGTCCTGATTGCGGCAAAGGTCCATGAAGCTGCCCGCCTGGGCGCGGCGCTCGCGGTACTCGGGCAGGTAGCGCCCGGCCTGGCGCATCATCCAGACCGGCGTGCGGTCCACCGGCTGGCGGGCCAAGGCGCGTAGAAAACGGTCGTTTTGCAAAGGGGGAGGAGATACAGCGGAAGAGGACATAAACGCCTGCTCTAGGGAAATTTGCCCCTATTGTAGGCGAGGTAGTGCGCATCAGGATAGCGGCGCTCGTCGGGCGGCGGTGGGTAGAATGTGGCCGATTCGTCGTTTTATCGCCGCTTGCGTGGATGCAGGCCGTGAGGCCGGCGCCGCTTTTTGGTAAACTACCGAGTTCTTTTCCTACTCACATCGTTTCCGGCTCTGGTCGATTTGCGAGGTAACCCGTGACCATTCGCTTCATTGCCGCCTCCCGGCTGCCCACCCCCTGGGCCACATTTACCATGCACGGCTTCGAAGACGATGCAACGGGCAAGGATCATATCGCCCTGACGCTTGGCGATGTGACAGGCGTTGCCCCGGTGCTCGGCCGCGTGCACTCCGAATGCCTGACCGGCGATGCGCTGTTTTCGATGCGCTGCGACTGCGGCTATCAGCTTCAAGAGGCGCTCAAACGCATCGCCGAAGAGGGCCGTGGGGTGCTTTTGTACCTGCGCCAGGAAGGCCGCGGCATTGGCCTTTTGAACAAGATTCGCGCCTATAACCTGCAGGACCAGGGCGCGGACACCGTCGAGGCCAACGAGCGGTTGGGCTTTGGCGCCGATATGCGCCGCTATGATCTTTGTGTGCCGATGCTCGAGCATCTCAATATCCAGGCGCTCAAACTGATGACCAACAACCCTCGCAAGGTCGAGGCGCTGACCAACGACGGCGTCAACGTGACCGAGCGTTTGCCCATTACCACCGGCCTCAACCCGCACAACGAGCAGTACCTGGCCACCAAGGCCGGCAAGCTTGGCCACATGATGGCGCTCGGGGATTTTACTCAGGCCGAGGATGTGGATATCGAGCGTAAAAAGTGAGTGATTGACGACGCTTGACTCTTGTCCGCCTTCTGAGCAGTCTTGCCAAATGAACTGGCAGAAGGCAAACAATGAAACAGTCATCGAAACAGGTGGGAAAGCCGTTATCGATAGTGCTGGTCGAAGACGACCCGGGCGACGCGGCGCTGATCCAATACACCTTCAAGTATGATCATGGCGATAGCACGCTCACCTGGGTCGAGAGCCTTGCTCGGCTCACCGATTTTTTGACGCAAGCCGCCTCCTTTCCGGATGTCATCCTGCTCGATCTCAGCCTTTCAGACGCCAGCGGTATCCAGACCGTTTTGGCCTGCAAGCAGATCGCCAGCGGCGTGCCCATCGTGGTGCTGACCGGGTTCGATGACGCGGACTTTTCTCTCGAAGTACTCGAAGCCGGCGCCCAGGACTACCTGATCAAAGGCAAGATCGACGCCGACTCCCTTCACCGCGCCATTCGCTACGCCATCAGCCGGGCGAAGCTCGAACAGCGTTTGGTGATCTCGGAAGAGCGCATGGCCGCGGCCATCGAGGGCGCCAAGCTTGGCGTGTGGGAGTGGCTTTTGCAGGAGAACGCCTTTATCTACAGCGATCGCTGGCTGGCAACGCTTGGCTATCAGCGAGAGCACGCCGACCTTCCGAAAAGTGTGGAAGAGTGGTTTGCCCAGATCCACCCGGAAGACGGCGATCGGGTCGAGGCCACCATCGCGCGTCATACCCAAGGGGAAGAGCCCAATTACCAGTGCGAGTTTCGTATGCGCCACCGGGATGGCCACTGGGTCTGGGTGTTCGAGTCGGGGCATTTGGTCAGCCGCAGTGCCGACGGGCGGCCACTCAGGATGGTCGGCGTCCAACAGAACATCAGCGAACGCAAGGCCATGGAGGCGCAGCTAACCCAGCTTGCCATGTACGATGAACTGACGGGGCTGCTCAATAGGCGAAGCTTCATGGACCTGGCAAGGCGCGAGCTGGCGCGCTTGAAGCGCAATGATGGCTACGCCGTCTGCGTGGTCATGCTGGATCTGGACCGTTTTAAAAGCGTTAACGATACCTACGGCCACGGCGCCGGCGATGCGGTATTGAAGCAGTTTTCCGCGACCGTGACACGTCAGCTGCGCCAAACGGATGTGTTTGCACGTTTGGGCGGCGAAGAGTTCGTGGTGGTACTGCCCGACACCGACCTGGCCGGCGCCGAGATAGCCGCCGAAAAGCTGCGCGCCTCGGTCGAGGCGATGCAGGTACCGCTTGAGTGCGTGAGTTCACCGCTCAAGGTCACCACCAGCATTGGCGTCGCGCGCATGCAGGGCAGCGACTCGCTTCCGGACGGCGCCCTGGCGCGGGCCGACAGCGCCCTTTACGAGGCGAAAAAGGCCGGGCGTAACCAGGTGTGCGTCCATCATGAGTAGCGAACCCCTTCAATTTGCGGCCATCTTCGGTCAAAACGGCTGGCCCTGGGTCGTTTTTTTGGCCGTCGCTTTGGTGGTCTCCATCGCGCTGCAGGGGCTGATCTATTGGCGCAGCCGCCAACGTTTAGTCCGGTTGAAAAGCCAGCAGAAAGCGCTGAGCCATATCCTTTGGGGTACCTCGGCAGGTACCTGGGAGTGGAACATTCAAACCGGTGAAACACGCTTGAACGAGCGCTGGGCAGAGATGGTCGGCTATACACTCGATGAGCTAACGCCCACCACGGTAGCGACCTGGGAGCGATTTTGTCATCCGCAGGAGCTGGCCCGCGCCCATCAGGCGTTACGCGCGCATCTCGAGGGCGAGACCGAAAGCTACAACATCGAATTTCGCATGTGCCACCGCGACGGTCACGATATCTGGGTGTACGCGCGCGGCCGGGTGGTCGACCAGGACGAGGCGGGCAATGCGCGATGGATGGCCGGTACGCACATCGATATTACCCAGCGTAAAGAGGCCGAGGCCCGGGCTCAGGTAATAACCGATCGCCTCACCAAACTGAGCGCGCGGCTACCCGGCGCTATTTTCCAGTACTGGAAAAAGGCCGATGGCACGGTACACGTTCCCTACGCGAGTATCGGCATCAAGGACATCTACGGCCTGACACCGGAGGAGATCAACGAAGACGTGGGCCGTGTTTTTGCCGTGATTCACCCGGAGGATCTCGACAAGATGGCCGATAGTATCGACGCCTCGGCCAAAGCGCAGAGCGTCTGGAATCTGACGTTTAGAGTGAATCACCCGGAAGCGGGGCTTCTGTGGATAGAAGGGGACTCAAAGCCCGAGCGCCTTGCCGATGGCAGCACGATTTGGCACGGCTACCTGCGCGACGTCACCGCCTCCTACCTGCTTCAGCAAGAGCGCGACGATTACCGCGAATCGCTGGAGAAATCCAATCGCGAGCTGGAACACTTTGCCTACGCGGCCTCCCACGATCTACGCCAGCCGCTGCGTATGGTGACCAGCTACGCCCAGCTTCTAGAGCGCCACCTGGGCGAGCGGCTGGACGACGACGCAAGCACCATGCTGCATTACATGAGCAATGGCGCCAAGCGTATGGACGCGATGCTGCTTTCCCTGCTGGAGTACTCCCGGGTGGGCCGGCAAATCCCGTCGTTGAGCGTCTTTCCCCTGCGCGAGTCTCTCGATGAGGCGCTTCACTTTCTCGCCCCGGCGATCGCGGACGCCAGCGCCACGGTGGCGGTGCAGGGCGAGTGGCCCGAGGTGAAAGCAAGCCGCGATGGGCTAACCCGGCTTTTCCAAAACCTGGTGGGCAACGCGCTCAAATATCACGCCTTCGATAAACCGGTCGAGGTGACGGTCGCCATTGAGCGCTGCGCGCGTGAAGATACCTTGCATATCACGGTGGCCGACAACGGTATCGGCATCGAGCCGGACCAGATACCGCGCCTGTTCAAGGTGTTTCAGCGCCTGCATAGCCGCGAGCGGTTCGAAGGCACCGGCGTGGGGCTTGCGATATGTCGCAAGATCGTCGAGCACCACCACGGGCAAATCCGGGTTTCCTCCGCCGGTTTGAACCAGGGCAGCTGTTTCCATGTCACGCTACCCTGCGACGTACTGAGAACGCCATGAAACATAAAGCGCAGATCACGGTGCGTACGCTTTTGTGGATGTTGATGCTGCTGCCTTCGTCGGGGTGGGCCGACCTGAGCTTCGATGAGTACTTTTCGCACAGCCCAGTGCCGATGTGGATGGTGGCGGTAGACGATGGCGATATCGTGCGCGCCAACGCGGCGGCCGCCGCCTTCTACGGCTACGCGGATCTTGAGACGATGAACGTCGATCAGATCAATACCTTTACCCCCGACCAGGTGCGCCAGGAAATCGAGCGCGCCAGCCGCCAGGCGCGTAACCACCTCATCTTTCGACACCGGCTGGCCGATGGCAGCACCCGCATCGTCGGGGTGTATTCCCAGTCTTACCGCCAGGCAGACGAAGACGTCATGCTATCGTCGATTTACGATATGAGCGCTATGGATGGGGCGAGTAAACGGCGCTATATCGAAACGGTCGAGCAGCAGGTGGACTTGCAAATAGCCGAGCTGAGCCGCGCCCGCGAGCGCGCCCGCTGGTTTTGGATAGGCAGCGCCCTCGCCCAGGCGCTCGTCATCGTGTTGTTGGCGCTGGCCCTTTGGCGCCTGCGTAGCGCCCAGCGCGAAAACGTCCGGCTGATCGACGAGCTTTCGTTTCGTAACCAGGAATTGGAGCGCTTGAGCCAGGCCATGGCGCACCATTTCCAGGAGCCGAGTCGACGGCTGGTGAGTTTCGCCCATCAGTTGCAGCGCTCGTCCCAAACGCCGAGCGACTCGAACGGGGCGCTGGCGGTTCACTTTATCGCGGACCAGGCCCAGCGCCTGAGGGACCTGGTCGGCGATGTCCAGTGCTACCTGGGCGTGGGGACGGTCGCCGCGCCCTCGGAGCGCGTCGATGTCGAGCAGCTGGTCAACGAGCTCTATCAGTTCGAACCCGCGCTTTCAGCCCTGCGCGAGGCGGGCAGCTTGCGCGTCGAAGGTGAGCTTTATGAGGTCTGGTTCAACCACAAGCAGCTTGCCCAGTTGTTCAACGTGCTGTTGCACAACAGCTGGCAATACCGCCATCCAGAACGGCCGCTGGACATCGTGATTAGCGCCAGCGTGAAAAAAGGGCGCGTCCAGTACCGGGTGGCGGATAACGGCCAGGGCATCGCGCCGGAATACCGCCAGCAGGTCTTCGAGATGTTTGCACGGCTGGTGCCTAACAGCGAGGAATACCCCGGTACCGGCGTAGGGCTTGCCAAAGTCGTCAAGATGCTGCGCAAGGTGAATGGGCGTATAACGGTGGAGGACGGCATGGCGGGTGGGGCGTGCTTCGTCTTCGATTTGCCACTGGTCAGGGAGAAACCGTAATGGATGGACATTTCGTTGTGCTATTGGTGGAAGACGAGCCCGCCGACGTGCATCTTGCCAGAATGGCCTTCAAGGAGGGCCATATGCTGGTGGATGTGCACGATGTCGGCGACGGCGTCGAGGCATTAGCGTTTTTGCACCGTGAAGGTAAATACGCGTCAGCGCCGAGGCCGGATCTGATCCTTCTGGATCTCAACATGCCGCGCATGGACGGCAAGGCGTTTTTGAAACGCGTGAAGTCTCTGGAAACGCTGCGCCAGATTCCGGTGGTGGTGTTGACCACCTCGGAAGCCGAAGCGGATATCTTAGCGTCTTATGATTTGGGGGCAGCCGGATTCATCGTCAAACCCATGGATATCGAGCAGTTCGTCGCCTCGATTCGCTCATTGGAAGACTACTGGCTGACACTGGTACGCCGGCCAGGCTAAGTGCTTGGCTTTCTGGGTGGCGCGGGCCTTGGCCGGGTGGCAGAGCGTGCGCCTTGTGGGCGGTAAGCCAGTCCCGAGCGTTAATATTTATAATTTTCTCGTTGATATATCCAATGATGAATTCGGCTCATTTTCAGGGAGCGGATTTTTCATTGGTTTTACGCCGACCAGGCCTGCCAAACTGAGCCTTCATTGACGATAAAGCTCATTTCGGAGGCACTCCCCCATGGTACAAGACCTGATCACCCGGCGGCTCGATGACGGCCCACTTATCTGCGCCGAGGGCTTTCTTTTCGAGCTCGAGCGCCGCGGTTACCTCTCGGCGGGGGAGTTCGTCCCGGAAGTGGCGCTGCTGCGCCCGAACGCGTTGGAAGCATTGCACCGCGATTTTCAGCACGCGGGTTCGGACATCGTGCAGGCATTCACCTACAACGGCCACCGCGAAAAAATGCGCGTGATCGGCAAGGAGGAGCTGCTGGAGCCCTTGAACCGGGCCGCGCTCAAAATCGCCCGCAAGGTGGCCGATGAACAGCCCGGCAACCTGATGGCCGGTAACATTTCCAACAGCAACGTATGGGACCCTCAGGATCCGGCGTCCCAGCAGAGCGTGCGCGCCATGTTCGATGAAATGGTGCAGTGGGCCGTCGAGGAGGGCGCGGATTTCATCATCGGCGAAACCTTCTACTACGCCGGTGAAGCCCAGGCAGCGCTGGAGGCGATCAAGGCCAAGGGGCTGCCGGCGGTCATCACCCTGGCGCCGATGGCCGAAAATAAAATGATCGATGGCCCCGGTATCGTGGAGACCTGCGTGGCGCTCGAGCAAAACGGCGCCAGCGTGGTCGGCCTGAACTGCTTTAGGGGGCCGGATACCATGCTGGACTGGATCCAGCAGATTCGCGAGGCGGTGTCTTGTCACGTCGCGGCACTGCCGGTGACCTTTCGCACCACGGCCCAGGAGCCCACCTTTTTCAATCTTTCCGACACCCAGGGGTGCAGTTGCCCGTCGCCTCACGGGCGCCCTTTCCCCACCGCGCTGGACCCCTTGTTCTGCAACCGCTACGAGCTGGGCGCCTTTGCTCGCAAGGCCTTCGATAGCGGCGTCAACTATCTGGGTGTCTGCTGCGGCGCGGCGCCCATGCACATCCGCGAAGTGGCCATGGCCGTTGGCCGCGAGCCTGCCGCCGCGCAGTTTGCCGAGCGCATGGAGAACCACTTCATGTACGGAAGCCACGAGCGCTTGCCGTCGCATATCGCCGCGCTGGGCGAAAAGGCCTGATCAGGGGCTTGCGCTCACTCCCGGGCGCGGCTGATCCGCTCGTAAGCGTTGCTGATTTCGCTGGTACGCTGCTGGGCCATGTCGCGCATGCTTTCAGGTAAGCCTTTACCGGCCAACTTGTCCGGGTGATTTTGGCTCATCAGGCGCCGGTAGGCTTTTTTGACCTCGGCGTCGCTGGCCTCTTCACTAACCCCCAATACCCGGTAGGCGTCTTCGAGGGAAGTTTCGCTGGTACCCGCGGCGTTGGCGGAGGCGCGCTGCATCATCGCCTCGATCTGGCGTACTTCGGTTTCGCTACAGCCAATGCCCTGGGCCACGCGCATCATCATGGCGTGTTCACTTTCTTGAATCTCGCCATCGGCGGCGATGGCGCTGAGCTGTACCTGCACGAACATCTGGCGCATCACCGGCTGGCGCTGCGTCAAGCGGCCCACCCGGGCAAGTTCTGCGTCCAGGTCGAAGCTGTCCGCCTGGCCACGCTCGAAGGCGGTGCGCATCTGGGCGCGCAGCGCATCGCTTAGCTGCATCTGACTGAAAAGACGCTCGGCGATGTCGCGCTCGTTGTCGCTAACGCGGCCATCAGCCTGGCAAAGACACCCCATCACGGCGAAGACCGACTCCAGATAGCCCTGTTCGATCTGGCGGCGGGCGGTGATCAGCCGGCGTATCGCGCGCTGGGCGATCCAAAAGCCAACCCCGCCACCGACCAGCAGGCCAATGGGGCCAAAAATGGCCAGGCCCAGCAAACCAAACAGCAGCGTCGAAATAAGCAAAAACGTCATAGTACTCTCAAGCGGTCGATGGAAAAGAGGCGGTGAACGAATTTATCACTTTCAGCGCCGCTATATTGGACAGTGGCGTCATTATAGAAGGATTCGTTTTAAGTGCCTGTAGCCGGCGACGTTTGTTTAACCGCATGCTCACCGGTACGAGGCCTAAAAGCGGGGCCGTTGGTCGCCACTACCTTCGCTTTTATCCTTTGTTAAACGTTTATTTTCGGGGGTGCACTATAGTGATAGCTGGCATGGCATCGGCCATGGCTAACCCTTTCAGGAGAGCCACCATGAAAGCACTATGTTGGCACGGCAAGAACGATGTCCGTTATGACACGGTTCCCGATCCGGAAATAGAGCATCCTCGCGATGCCATCATCAACGTCAGTAGCTGCGCGATCTGCGGCTCTGACCTGCACCTCTATAACCACTTTATCCCCGCCATGGAAAATGGCGACGTGCTCGGCCATGAGTTCATGGGCGAGGTCATGGAAGTGGGGCACGACAATAAGAAACTCAAAGTGGGCGATCGTATCGTCGTGCCGTTCATCATCACCTGCGGCGAGTGTCCTCAGTGTCAGCGCGGCAATTTTTCGGCCTGTGAGCGCTCCAACCGCAATAAGGGCCTGGCGGACAAAGCCTTTGGCCATGCCGGCGCCGGGCTTTTCGGCTACTCCCACTTGACCGGCGGCTACGCCGGCGGCCAGGCCGAATACGTGCGCGTGCCCTTTGCCGATAGCACCCATATCAAGGTGCCCAGCTCGCTCACCGACGAGCAGGTGCTCTTTCTGGGCGATATCTTTCCTACCGGCTGGCAGGCCGCCGTCCAGTGCGATATCCAGCCCACCGATACGGTGGCGATCTGGGGGGCGGGGCCGGTCGGTCAGTTCTGCGTGCGAAGCGCCGTGCTGCTCGGCGCCAAGCAGGTGGTGGTGATCGATAACGTTCCGGAGCGCCTTGCCATGGCCCAGGCGGGCGGGGCGATAACGATCAATTTCGACCAGGAGAGTGTGCTGGAGAGGCTTCAAACGCTGACCAGCGGTAAGGGCCCGGAAAAATGTATCGATGCCGTCGGGCTCGAGGCCCACGCCACCCGGTCACTGGACTCGGCCTATGATCGGGTCAAGCAGGCGGTCATGCTGGAATCCGACCGCTCCCACGTGCTGCGCGAGATGATCTACGTCTGTCGGCCGGCCGGGGTGCTGTCGATTCCCGGCGTTTACGGTGGGTTGATCGACAAGTTTCCCATCGGCGCGCTCATGAACAAGGGGTTGACCGTACGCTCCGGCCAGACCCACGTGAACCGCTGGAGCGAGGATCTTCTGCGCCGGATCGACGAAGGCCAGATCGATCCGTCCTTCGTGATTACCCACTCCGTTGGGCTCGACCAGGGGCCTGAAATGTACAACACCTTTCGCGAAAAGCAGGATGGGTGCATCAAGGTCATTCTCAAGCCGTAAACGAGCCAAGGGAGGTTTCGATGGCGAACTATCCAAACCGTACGCCCCGGCGTATGACCCGTTCGATGAGCGGGGCCGACCGGGTGGCGCGGGGCCTTGGCTGGCTGAGCCTGGGCATCGGGCTTTATAAGCTGCTGGCGCCGAAAAAGCTTAGCGGCGCGCTGGGTATGAAAGGTGTCAGTGGACGGGTGCGCGCCGGCGGCGTTCGCGAGATCGCAAGCGGCGTCGGGGCGTTATCGGCCAACCCTACCCAGGCGGTATGGAGCCGTGTCGGCGGCGATGTATTGGACCTGGCCGCGCTCTCCTATGCCCTGCAGGACCGCCATAATCCCAGGCGCCAGAATATTTACCTGGCACTGACCGCGGTAGGGGTACTGACCGCCGTCGACCTGTGGTGCGCCAAAGCGCTTTCTCAGCGCCATGCCTACCAGGGCGGCGTCACGCCGGACTTTCGCCGCCGAAGCGGCTTCCCCGGCGGTTTGGCAAGCGCCCGGGGAGCGGCGCGCGGTTTTGACGTGCCCAGCGACATGAAAGACGCGCTCCCCACCCCGCCGCGTTAACGTTACGTTCTTTATATCCACGATGGCCAGAACTCGGACAGCCCAAAAGCGTCCGAGTTTTAGTCCTTTCTAAACGGCCAGACCCGGCCGGTGCGCTTGACCCCGCCCGGCTTTTACTCGAACGTTACGCCTATAAAGGCGCCCGCCGCGCTTGGGGCGTGGCGCCTGCCAAGACGACATTTGGAGATACATGATGGCCTCGCCCACTTTTGATACCGCGGACACCAAAAAAGCGGCCAAACACGACCCTGACGTGGGCGAGTACCATAGCCCCGCCGGCGGCTGGGGGGCGCTCAAGGCGGTGGGCAAGCACTTGCTGCACAGCCGTTCACCGGCGACCAACGCCCGCTCGCTTTTCAAAATCAACCAGCCCGATGGCTTCGATTGCCCCGGCTGCGCCTGGGGCGACCCGGAACACGGCTCCTCCTTCGAGTTTTGCGAAAACGGCGTGAAAGCGGTGACCTGGGAGGCGACCGCCAAGAAGGTGAAGCGCGATTTTTTTGCCAAACACAGCGTCACCGAGCTCAAGACCTGGGATGACTACCGCCTGGAGGATCAGGGCCGGCTGGTCGAGCCCATGGCGTATAATGCCGAGACCGACCACTACGAGCCCATCGAGTGGGACGCCGCCCTCGAGCTGATCGCCGCCGAGCTCAAGGCGCTGCCCACGCCAGACGACGCCATCTTCTATACCTCGGGTAAGGCCTGTAACGAGTCGGCCTACGTGTTCCAACTGCTGGCCAGGCTTTACGGGACCAACAACCTGCCGGACTGCTCCAACATGTGCCACGAAGCCAGCGGTGTGGCGCTGGGGGAGGCGCTGGGCACCGGCAAGGGCAGCGTGCGGCTGGAAGACTTCGAGCACGCCGAGGCGATTTTCGTGTTTGGCCAAAACCCGGGCACCAACCACCCGCGTATGCTCGGTACCCTGCGCGAGGCCGCCGAGCGCGGCGCGACTATCGCAAGCTTCAACCCGCTGCGCGAACGGGGTCTCGAGAAATTCGCCGACCCGCAAAAGCCGCTGGAGATGCTGCGGGGCGGCAGCCACCGGATCAGCTCGCACTACTTCTGCCCGAAGCTTGGCGGCGATATGGCCACGCTGCGCGGTATTGCCAAGGCGCTGTTCGAGCGCGAGGCCAGCGGCGAGTCGGTGCTGGATGAGGCCTTTATCGACCAGCACACCGAGGCGTTCGAGGCCTACAAGGCGCAAGTGGATGCGACCGACTGGGCGGCGCTGGAGGCGCAGTCCGGTTTGAGCCGCGACGAAATGGGCCAGGCCGCCGAGCTCTACGCCCGCTCTAACGCGACCATTATCTGCTGGGCGATGGGCATTACTCAGCACGTGCACTCGGTGCCCACCGTGCGCGAAATCGTCAATGTATTGATGCTGCGCGGCAATATGGGCCGACCCGGCACCGGTACCTCGCCGGTGCGCGGCCACTCCAACGTGCAGGGTGACCGCACCATGGGCATTTTCGAAAAGCCCACTGACGAGCTGCTGGACGCCCTGGAGGCGCGCTACAAAACGCCGATGCCCCGGGAGCACGGCGTGGACTCCGTCGCCGCCGTGGAGGCGATGCGTGACGCGCCCGGTAAGATATTCATCGGCCTGGCGGGTAACTTCACCCGGGCGATTTCGGACAGTGGGGTGGCCGAGGCGGCGATGGGCCAGTGCCGGCTGACCGCCTTCATCAGCACCAAGCTCAACCGTAGCCACCTGATTACCGGCGAGAAAGCGCTGATTCTGCCGTGCCTGGGGCGCAGCGAAATCGACAAGACCGGCGGCAAGACCCAGCTGATCACCGTCGAGGACTCGATGAGCATGGTGCACGGCTCCGCCGGCATCAACCGCCCGGCAAGCCAGGACCTGCCGTCGGAAATCGCGCTTTTAACTCAGCTTGGCGAGCACTTGCTGGGCAGCGAGAAGGTGGACTGGGCGGCGATGCGCGAGGATTACGACGTGATTCGCGATCACGTGGAAGCGGTGATTCCCGGTTTCGATAACTTCAACGAACGCGTGCGCGTGCCGCGCGGGTTTTGGCTGGGCAACCCCACCGCCGAGCTCACCTTTCCCACCGAAAGCGGCAAGGCCGTGTTCTCGAGCGAAGCGCTCCCCGAGCGCGTCATCCACCAGCAAATGGCCGAACGCGACGGCTGGCTGACGCTGCAAACCATGCGCTCCCACGATCAGTACAACACCACGGTGTACGGCTACAACGACCGCTACCGCGGCATCGAGAACGGCCGCCAGGTGGTGTTTTTGAACGCATCCGATATTGCGCGTCTGGGTGTCGAAGCGGGGCAGTGGGTCGACCTGGTGGGCGAGTCCGACGATGGCGTAACCCGCCGCGTCGAGGGCTTCAAGGTCGTGGCGTATGATACGCCCAAAGGGTGTGCGGCGGCGTATTACCCGGAGACCAACCCGCTGGTGCCGCTCTCCCACAAGGGCGACGGCAGTCACACCCCGGCGTATAAATCCATCGCCATCCGCCTGGAGCCCAGCGCCCGCATTGCCTGATTCTCAGAGTCTAAACAGCGCGCTGGAAACGCTCCAGCGCGCCCATCCAAAGCTCGATACGCTAAGCGCGCTGGTGCTGGTGGCGCTGGATCGAGTGGCCGGGGAGGCCGCGCTTTCCACCGCCCAACTGGCGCGGCGCCTCGAGATCGAGCACGCCCTGATTCGCCGCGCCTGCGCCGAGCTCGAAACCGAGGGCTGGGTGGTGATCGAGCCCGCCGCCGGGCCGGGGCCGGCGCTACGAGTACGCCTGAATGCCTCGCTTCGTCTTTAACGCCGGCTCTTTAGCGTGGGTGGGGCGTTTATTTTGCCAGCAAAGCCAGGCGTTTTTCGATCGCCGCCTGAATACCCGGTGCATCCAGCCCGCAGTCGCGCAAGAGCTCGTCCGGGGTGCCGTGCTCGACGAAGCTATCCGGTAAGCCCAGCGTCAGTACGTTCGCCTGGATATTTTCGGCGTGCAGCAGCTCCAGCACGGCGCTACCCGCGCCGCCGGCCACCACGTTTTCTTCAAGCGTCACCAGCAGGTCGTGCTCGGCGGCGGCCTCCAGCACCATTTGATGATCCAGCGGTTTGATCGAGCGCATGTTGATATGCGTGGCGCCCAGGGTCTCGGCAACTTCCTGTGCCGGGCCGTTCATGCTGCCAAAGGCGAGCAGGGCGACTTTGGGGGCGCCTTCTTTGGCCCGCGCCCGAAGCTCCGCCTTGCCGATGATCATCGGCGCCAGGTCTTCCGGGGTGGCCACGCCCGGGCCTGTGCCGCGTGGGTAGCGCACCGCGGCGGGGCCTTCGTGATAGTAGGCGGCGCTCAGCATGGCGCGGCACTCCGCTTCGTCCGCCGGGGCCAGTAGCACCATGTTGGGCACGCAGCGCAAAAACGAGATATCCATGCTGCCGTGGTGGGTCGGGCCGTCTTCGCCCACCAGCCCGGCACGGTCGATGGCGAAGGTGACATCGAGCCCCTGTACCGCCACGTCGTGAATCAGCTGGTCATAGCCGCGCTGCAAAAAGGTCGAGTAGATCGCCACCACCGGCTTCATTGCCTCACAGGCCATGCCGGCGGCGAGGGTCACCGCGTGCTGCTCGGCGATCGCCACGTCGAAGTAGCGCGCCGGGTACTCCTTCGAGAAGCGGATCAGATCCGAGCCTTCGCGCATGGCCGGGGTAATCCCCATCAGGCGTTGGTCGGCGGCGGCCATATCGCAAAGCCAGTTGCCGAATACATTGCAGTATTTCTGCTTCGGCGCGGCGGGGGCGGCGCTCTTTTGGGCCTGCGCTGCCGCCTTGTTGGGCTTTTCAAGCTTGGTGATCGCGTGGTAGCCGATCTGGTCCGCTTCGGCGGGCAGAAAGCCCTTGCCCTTGACGGTTTTGATATGCAGAAACTGGGGGCCGGGTTGGTCGCGAAGCGCGCTCAGGGTGTCGGTCAGCGCTTCCAGGTCGTGGCCGTCGATGGGGCCCACGTAGTTGAAACCGAGCTCCTCGAACAGCGTAGCGGAGCTTACGAAACCCTTCATGTGCTCTTCGGTGCGCTTGGCAAGCTTGAGCGCTCCCGGCAGGTGCGAAAGCACTTTCTTGCCCTCTTCGCGCATCTTCAAATACGGCTTGCTGGCGAGCATGCGCGCTAGATAAGTGGCCAGGCCCCCGACGTTTTCCGAAATCGACATTTCGTTGTCGTTGAGCACCACGAGCATATTGGCGTTCATGTGGCCGGCGTGGATCAGCGCTTCGAACGCCATACCGGCGGTCAAGGCACCGTCGCCGATGATCGCGCAGACCTGGCGCTCATCGTTTTGGGCGCGGGCGGCCAGTGCCATGCCGAGCGCGGCGGAAATCGAGGTGCTGGAGTGGCCCACGCCGAAGGTATCGAATTCGGACTCCGCGCGGCGGGGGAAAGCGGCCAGGCCGCCGTGCTGGCGAATGCCGGTCATGGCCTCGCGCCGTCCGGTCAAAATCTTGTGCGGGTAGGCCTGGTGGCCGACATCCCACACCAGCCGGTCGCTTGGGGTGTTGTAAACGTGGTGCAGCGCCACGCTTAGCTCGACCACGCCAAGCCCTGCGCCGAAGTGCCCGCCGGAGACCCCCACGCTATATAACAGGTACGCGCGCAGCTCGTCGGCCAGTTCGGCCAGCTGACGGTCGTTCATGGCCCGCAGGGCCGCGGGGTGGTCAAAGGAGTCGAGCAGCGGCGTGGCCGGGCGCTCGCGGGAAATCTCGTCGAACAGCTTCATGGGCATGGTGTCACGGTCGTTTTTTGTACAGGCATCGTTAATGGTCGCGCTCGATCATGTAGTCGGCAAGCTCGGCCAGGGGGGCGCCTCTTTCACCTAGCGGCGCAAGGGCGGCGGTGGCCTCTGTGATGAGCTCGCGGGCCTTGCGCTTGGCGCCTTCAAGGCCCAAAAGGCTCGAGTAGGTAGGCTTGGCCCGCAGGGCGTCGGCGCCGGATATCTTGCCAAGCGTAGCCGTATCGCCGGTCACGTCCAGTACGTCGTCGTGGATTTGAAAAGCGAGCCCGATGGCGCGGGCGTAGCGAGCCAGTGCTGCAAGCCGGGGGTCGGTTTCCTCGACGGCGACAAGCCCGCCCAGGCGTACGGCGGCTTCGATCAGCGCGCCGGTTTTATGGGCGTGCATGTGGGCAAGCGAGGCGACATCGGGCTGCCCGCCCACGGCGGCCAGATCCAGCGCCTGACCGGCGACCATGCCCTGGCGCCCGGAGGCCGTGGCCAGGGTCGTCACCATGGACCCCAAACGCGGATGATGAGTGCGTGCCAGCACTTCGAAGGCCAGCGCCTGCAGGGCGTCGCCAGCCAAAATGGCGGTGGCTTCGTCGAACGCCTTGTGCACCGTGGGTTGGCCGCGGCGCAGGTCGTCGTCGTCCATGGCAGGCAGGTCGTCGTGGATCAGCGAGTAGGCGTGAATCAGCTCGATGGCCGCCGCCGGGGCGTCCAGCGCCTGCTCTTCGGCGCCCAGTGCACGACCCGCCAGATACACCAGCAGCGGGCGCAGGCGCTTGCCGCCCACCAGCAGCCCGTGGCGCATCGCCGCTTCCAGACGTGCGTCGACGGCCGTGCTCTGGTCGAACAGCGCGTTTAGCGTGGCATCGACTCGGGCGCTGCTGGTTTCGCGGTGCGCGCTTAGGCGCAGGGGGCTTTCGCTTACCATGGGGGTGTGTCCTCGGCGTCGTCCTCAGTGGGGGCATCACTTGGCGCGCTGGCCGGGCCATCGAAGGGCGTCATGCTCAACTTGCCATCACCGTCTTCGCTTAACGCGCGCACTTTGAGCTCGGCGCTGTCGAGGCGCTTCTGGGCATCGCGAGTCAGCGTTACGCCCTCTTCAAAGGCGGTCAGCGCCTCCTCCAGGGAGAGCTCGCCTGATTCAAGCCGCTCCACCAGGGTTTCCAGCTGGGAAACCGTGGCGGCGAAATCCTGTGCGGGGGGAGTGCTATCGCTCATTGACCCATGCCTACTTATTGACGCCCTTTGCCTGGGCTTCGAGTGTGCCTACTATGAAGGGCACAGTATACACCCAGGCCAGGGGGTGGCGCCTGCCCAGGGCTACGCCGAGGTTTCAACGTGCGCCCCGTTCATTTTGAAAACGCACACTTTTCATCCGCTCGAGCCGCCGGGAAGGGGCCTTGTCGTGCTACCATGATGGCCTTTCATGAACCGATAAACGGCGGCTTCGCCGAGCATAGGGGTTGATTCAGCCATGGCCAAAACGTCCCTGGACAAGAGCAAGATCAAAATCCTGCTACTCGAGGGCGTCCACCAGAGCGCGGTGGACAATTTTCGCAACGCCGGATATGAAAATATCGAGCACCTGCCCACGTCCCTGGACGAAGAGGCGTTGATCGAGAAAATCCGCGATGTCCACTTCATCGGTATTCGCTCCCGCACGCAGCTCAACGAGCGCGTGTTCGCCGCCGCCGAGAAGCTCGTCGCCGTTGGCTGTTTCTGTATCGGTACCAACCAGGTGGATCTTAACGCTGCGCTCAAGCGCGGCGTGGCGGTGTTCAACGCGCCGTACTCCAACACGCGCTCGGTGGCCGAGCTGGTGCTGGCGCAAGCCATCATGCTGCTACGCGGTATTCCCGAGAAAAACGCCCGTGCCCACCAGGGCGGCTGGCTGAAATCGGCGAAGAACTCCCACGAAGCGCGCGGCAAGACGCTGGGAATCGTCGGCTACGGCAGCATCGGTGCGCAGCTTTCGGTACTGGCCGAGGCGCTGGGCTTCAAGGTGATCTACTACGACGTGATCACCAAGCTTGGCATGGGCAACGCAAGCCAGGTCGGCAGCCTCGACGAGCTGTTGACCCGCTCGGACGTGGTGAGCCTGCACGTGCCGGACCTTCCTTCTACCCGCTGGATGATCACTAAAAAAGAGATCGCGCGGATGAAGCCCGGGGCGGTTTTCATCAACGCATCCCGCGGCAGCGTAGTGGAGATCGAGCCGCTGGCCGAGGCGATCACGTCGGGTCATCTCAACGGCGCGGCGGTGGACGTTTTCCCGGTGGAGCCCAAGGGCAACAGCGAAGAGTTCGAAAGCCCGCTACGCGGCCTCGAGAACGTGATTCTTACCCCGCACATCGGTGGCTCGACGCTGGAAGCCCAAGAGAATATCGGCGTCGAAGTGGCCGAGAAGCTCACCACCTACTCCGATAACGGCACGACCATCACCTCGGTCAACTTCCCGGAAGTCGCGCTGCCTGCGCACCCGGACAAGCACCGCCTTTTGCACATTCACGACAACGTGCCCGGCGTGCTTTCGCAGATCAACCGGGTGCTCTCGGAAAACGGCATCAACATCTCGGGCCAGTACCTGCAGACCAACGAAAAGGTCGGCTACGTGGTGATCGACGTGGACAAGGCCTACGGCCCGCAGGCGCTCGAGGCGCTCAAGCAGGTCGAGCATACGCTGAAAATCCGCGTGCTCTACTCGGCGCACAATAGCTAAGCGGCCTTGTCCCGAGGGCCGTGCCGACCCGCCCTAGGCGAGGGCGCTGTGAACCCTTCCCTGGGCGCTACTTTCGCCCTCCCTGGCGAAAGACCCTCGCTACGGGCGGCTCGGCACGGCAGATATAACGGCCTCCTTCGGGAGGCCGTTTGGCGTTGGGCTTAGGCCAAATCGAACAGCAGTACCTCGGCGTTGACGGCGTCACCCAGTTCAAGCGGCTCGTCCGGGGTGAGGGCGGCGGCGTCCCCGGCTTCAAGGCGGGTATCGTTGACCGTCAGCTCGCCTTTCACCACGTGAAGCCAGGCGTGGCGCCGGGGCGGCACTGCGCCGACGTCGCCGTCGAACAGGCCGCCGTAGAGGTTGACGCTCTGGTGGATACTCACCGAGTCATCGTCCCCGTTTTGAGAGACGAGCAGGCGCCACTGCCCTTGGCGGGAGGCCGTGGAGAACGCTTTTTGCTCGTAACTCGGCGCGATGCCGCGGCTTAGCGGCTCGATCCAGATTTGGAGAAAGTGAAGCCCCTGGGTTTTAGAGTGGTTGTACTCGCTGTGGCGCACGCCGGTGCCGGCGGACATGCGCTGCACATCGCCCGGGCGCATGACTTCCCCGTTGCCCATGCTGTCCTCGTGAGCCATTTCGCCTTCGAGCACGTAGGAGATGATCTCCATGTCCCGGTGGGGGTGAGTGCCAAAACCGTAGCCCGGTTTGACCCGGTCTTCATTGATGACCCGCAGGGCGCGAAAGCCCATATGCGCCGGGTCCATGTAGTTGGCAAAAGAGAAGGTGTGGTACGAGCGCAGCCAGTCGTGGTCGGCGTAGCCGCGCTCCAGGGAGCGGCGAATCTTCATGAGAATTCCTGGGTGAACGGGCAAACGTTCACTATACGCCGGGAGAACGCACTCGGAGGTGAAGCTTTTAAGCCCTTAACGTCGATAAAATCGACGAATGACGCTTTTTGGGCTGGGATTGACCTGCGTCAACGTGCCGGCGTTCAAGCGCCCGGCGGTTTGCGCTAGAATGGGCGCGTTTTTAACCCGGTCCGCCCTTTACGAGGGCGACTACCTGGAGAGTTCGATGACCCAATCTACCCCGGCGGCGCCTATCGTGGTGGCCGCGCTTTATAAATTCGTCACCCTGAACGATTTCGAAGCCCTGCGCGAGCCGCTCAGAAAGACCATGGCCGATAACGGCGTAAAAGGCACGCTGCTAATCGCCAAAGAGGGCATCAATGGCACCGTGGCGGGCCCGCGGGAAGGGGTCGACGCGCTGCTTGGCTGGCTCACCGCCGACCCACGCCTGGCCGATATCGACCATAAAGAGTCCTTCTGTGACGAGATGCCGTTCTACCGCACCAAGGTAAAACTTAAAAAAGAGATCGTCACCCTGGGCGTCGACGGTATCGACCCCAACGACACCGTGGGCACCTACGTCGAGCCCGAAGAGTGGAACGACGTGATTTCTGACCCGGAAGTACTGGTCATCGATACGCGCAACGACTACGAAGTGGAGATCGGCAGTTTCGACGGCGCCATCGACCCGAAAACCACTACCTTCCGGGAGTTTCCCGACTACGTGCGCGAGCACTATGACCCGGCCAGGCACAAGAAAGTCGCCATGTTTTGCACCGGCGGTATCCGCTGCGAAAAGGCCTCGAGCTTCATGTTGAAGGAAGGCTTCGAGGAGGTGTATCACCTCAAGGGCGGCGTGCTGAACTATCTGGAAAAGGTACCCGAAGAGAAGTCGCTGTGGCACGGCGAGTGCTTCGTGTTCGATAACCGCGTGACCGTGCGTCATGATCTTAGCGAAGGCGCCTTCGAGCAGTGCCACGCCTGCCGCCGGCCGATTTCCGAAGAAGACATGCAAAGCTCGGCCTATGAGCCGGGTATTAGCTGCCCGCACTGCATCGACTCGCTGCCCGAGAAGACCCGCGCGGCGGCCCGGGAGCGCCAGCGCCAGATCGAGCTGGCCAAGGCCCGCGGCGAACCCCATCCGCTGGGCCATGACCAGCGTAAAAGGGCCTAAGCGCTAGCGCTGCCCTCATCGACAGCGCCGCTCGGCGCTGTCGTACCCCTGCCCGCCAGAATGGGATTTATTTCCGTAAACGCGACACCGGCCCACGGCTCGCGTTATCCTGCTCGCTTTGCGCCGCAAGTGAGTAAGGAGAGAGCACGGTGAGTGACGCCAAGCGCAGGTCAGTGGGACGCCCGGCAGGCACCGCAAAAGCGAGCGGCGGGCACAGCCAGTCGCTGGTACGTGGCCTAACGCTGCTCGAACATCTGGCGGCAAGCCCGTTGGGGCTGGCCCTTTCAGAGCTTGCCGAACAGGCCGAGCTCGCCCCCTCGACCGCCCATCGGCTCCTTCAAGCGCTGCAAAGCCAGGGGTTCGTGACTCAGGAGAGCGAACAGGGACTTTGGCGCATCGATGTCAAAACCTTTCGCATCGGTAACAGCTTTTTGGAGGCCCGCGACGTGGTCGCCACCAGCCGCCCGTTTCTCAGAAGGCTCACCTTCGAAACCGGCGAAACCGCCAACCTGGGTATTCGCGATGGCGCCACGGCCGTGTTTCTCGCCCAGCATGAATCCCCCCAGATGATGCGCATGATCACCCGCCTTGGCTCCCGCGCGCCGCTTCACGCCTCCGGTGTGGGCAAGGCGCTGTTGGCCGGCATGAGCGATGACGAGCGCAGCGAGCTTTTAAAAGACGAGGCGCTCGCGCGGGTGACCCCCAATACCTTTTTCGACCCCGACGCACTGGAGGCGGAGGTGCGCACCATTCGCGCTCAGGGCTTCGCCTGCGACCGCCAGGAGCACGCCGTTGGTCTTCACTGCGTGGCGGCGTGCATTTTCGACGAGCGGCGCATGCCGGTTGCGGCGATCTCGGTGTCCGGCCCCATGACGCGTATTCCCGAAGAGCGCCTGTTGACGCTGGGGGCGCTCGTGCGTGAGGCGGCCAACAACATCACCGCCAAGCTCGGCGGGCGGCTGCCGGATGCGTGACAGCGCTTTGTCAGCCGCGCGTTGGCAAGTGCCGGGCGACCTTGAAAATGATCAATTTTGTGTAACGAGCGTTTTTTAACTCATGCTACGCTGCGGCCTGTAAAATCAGCCGCTTTAAACGCTCCATGCACGTTACGCTGCGCAACGCTATGCTGTGCGTAAGGCGATTTAGCCGTTGGATTGGAATTACTACACCACCTAAAGGGAGACTCCGGTGTGAGGCCACTACGTTCACTATTCGGGCTAAGCGTTTGGTTGCTTGCGCTCTTCGTCATGATAAGCCCGGCGCTGGCGCAAACCACGCTCGGTGCCGATGAAGAAACAGCAAGCGCGGATACCCAGGCGCCACCGTCCTACGAGGCGCTAGCCAACCTTCTTGAAAACGACCAGTCCCGTCAGCAGCTCATCGAGCGGTTGCGAAGCGAAGCCTCTACGCTTCCCGGTGAGCTCGACCAGGAGCTCTCCCCGGAGGCCGCCGCTGCCGGTGGCAACGTGGCCCCCGAGGACGTTTCCTTGCCCCGCCAGCTCGCCGAGCTGACCAGCCGGGTCGTGGGGGATGTCGGCACGCAGCTCGAGCAGGCAGTCGGCATCGTCGGTGGCCTGTTTAGTGGCCAGGGCGGCGGCGGTAGTTTCGATACCGCCGCTTTCATTAGCGCGGCGATCAATCTGGGAATCGTGATTGCAGCCACCTTCGTCGTCTTCATGGTGTTTCGGCGGCTGGCGAAATCGGTATTCACACGGCTTAGCGGCTGGTCGCAAATCGGTGAAGGAGCCTCCTCGATACTGCGCCTGGTGGCCTGTGTGGCGATTGCCGCCGTGGTCGATGCGCTGCTGATTGGCGCCTCCTACGTCGTGGGTAATTTGGTCGCGACGTTTGCAGTCGGTGAAACCGGCGAGCTTTCTACGCGCGCGTCGCTCTTTCTCAACGCCTTTTTGATCATCGAGCTGATCAAGGCGGCGTTTCGTATGCTCTTCTCGTCGCGCTACGAGGGCCTGCGCCTGCTGCCGATTTCCGCGCCGGAAGCGTCCTACTGGAACAGTTGGATCGCCCGGCTAGTGGGGATGGTCGGCTACGGCCTGATGGTCGTGGTGCCGCTGATCAACTTCTATATCACGCCCACGCTTGGCCAGGCGGTCGGCACGCTGATCATGGTGCTGGCGTTTATCTACGCCGTAACCGTGGTGCTTAAAAACCGCGTGCGCCTGCGGGATAACCTGCACGGCATGGGCAGCCGCACCACGATGACGGCCAGCCGTATTTCGCTGAACCTGTTCGCCCGCACCTGGCACCTGTTCGCGCTGCTCTATTTCCTCATCGTATTCGTGCTGACCCTGGTGCGCCCGGGCGACGCGCTGCCCTTCGTGCTGTTCGCCACGCTCAAAACCCTGGTGGCGGTCGTGGTGGGGATTCTGCTCTCCGGCTTCTTGACCCAGTCCATCGGCCGGCGTATCCAGCTTTCCGAGGATCTGCGCCGCAAGCTTCCGATGCTGGAGCACCGCCTGAATAGCTACGTGCCCAATGCGCTTCGCGTGCTACGCACGATCATCCTCGTGGCCGTGGTCATGGTGGTGCTGGATGCCTGGGGCGCCTTCAACCTGGCCGGCTGGTACGCCTCCGAGCGCGGCGCGCTGATCGTGGGTCGTTTGATCAGCATCGCGGTGATTTTGATCGTGGCGCTGGGGGTGTGGCTCGGCCTTGCCAGCCTGATCGAGCACAAGCTCAACCCGGAAACCGGCGGCGGCGAACCCTCGCCCCGGGCCAGAACGCTACTCAGCCTTTTCCGTAACGCCCTGGCGGTGGCCATGGTGACGATCACCGGCATGATCGTGCTGTCGGAAATCGGCATCAATATCGGCCCGCTGATTGCCGGTGCCGGTGTGCTGGGTCTGGCCATTGGTTTTGGCGCCCAGAAGCTCGTGCAGGATGTGATCACCGGCGTATTCATTCAGATCGAAAACGCCATGAACACCGGCGATGTGGTCACCGTGGGCGGTGTCACCGGTACCGCCGAACGGCTGAGCATTCGCTCGGTGGCGATTCGCGATCTCTCCGGCACCTACCACGTCGTACCGTTCTCGAGCGTGGATACCGTCTCCAACTATATGCGCGAGTACGGTAACCACGTGGGCGAGTACGGTATTGCCTACCGTGAAAGCATCGATTACGCCATCGAACAGCTGCAGCTCGCGTTTGAAGATCTTAAAGCCAGCGAAGAGCATGGCTTCAAGCTGCTGGCGGATATGACCGTGGCCGGCGTGACGGCGCTTGCCGACAGCTCGGTGAACATTCGCGTGGTGATCAAGACCACACCGGGCGACCAGTGGGGCGTCGGCCGTGCCTACAACCGCCTGGTCAAGATGCGCTTCGACGAAGCCGGTATCGAGATCCCGTTCCCGCATACCACGCTCTACTTCGGCGAGGACCGCGACGGCAAGGCGCCGCCCGCGAACCTGCGCATTCTGGATTCGACCGCCAAGGAGAAGAGCGCGGTGCAAACGCCGGTCTCCGAATCCGCGGTGCCCAGCCAGCACACCAGCGAAGCGGATCACAAGACCCCGCACCACGACGATGTCGAGGACACCGACGATACGTAAACGTATCTAAAGTGAACGACCAGCAGGGCCGCCTTCGGGCGGCCCTGCTGCGTTTGAGGCGCTCACTCATGTTTTCCAGGCGACGGCCGATACATTCAATCAGGCGTTCATCCAGGGATACACCGCAGACATGTTCAGCCTCAAGACCAATATGTCGTCGCTGCTGGTGCAGAACAACCTGCGCACCAGCCAGCAGATGATGCAGACCTCCATGCAGCGGCTCTCTTCGGGGCTGCGGATCAATAGCGCCAAGGATGACCCGGCGGGGCAGGCGATTGCCAACCGCATGGGCGCGCAAATGCGCGGCATGGACCAGGCCATTCGCAATACAAATGACGGTATCTCCCTGGTGCAAACCGCCGAAGGCGGGCTGAATCAAATCAACGATAACCTGCAGCGCATCCGCGAACTCAGCGTACAGGCCGCAAGCGACACCTACAGTGCTAGGGACAAACGCTCGATCCAGGACGAGATCGACCAGCGCCTGGACGAGATCGACCGCATCGCGGGCCAAACTAACTTCAACGGCAACAACCTGCTTAGCGGCACCCGGGAATTTTCCATTCAGACCGGCGCCAACCCCGGCGACAGCATCAGCGTGCGCATGATGTCGATGGACCGTCAGGCGCTGGGCCTCGACGGTTTTAGCGTGCTTCAAGGGCAGGCCACGGAAAAGCCCATGGCGCTTTTGGATGAAGCGATTGGCAAGCTCGACCGCCAGCGAAGCTACTTCGGCGCTACGCAAAACCGCTTCGAGAGCGTGATCGACGGCCTGGGCAACAGTATCGTCAATCTGTCCGCCGCCCAGTCACGCATCCAGGACGCCGACTACGCTCGGGAAGCCTCCAATATGGTGCGTGCACAGATTCTCCAGCAGGCCGGCATCGCTATACTGGCCCAGGCCAACCAGCAGCCCCAGATGATCCTGCGCTTGTTGGAGGGGCTGTAACCCCCAACGCCCCACGCCATCCTTTCTAGCCTGACTTCTAAAAGATCACGCGACGCCATTGCCGAAAGCAGGGCATCGCGTGTTATTTCGTTTGTGGTGCGCCGCACTTGTTTGCTTTGATAAGGGGAATCTCCCTACAACACAGTGAGGCAGCGCCATGGCTCAAAGCTCGTTTCTATCCACCGATGAGGTGCGCGACCGTTTCTCCAAGGCGATGTCGGCCATGTACCAGGCGGAGGTGCCGCAGTACGGCACGCTGCTGGCGTTGGTCGATCAGGTCAACAAGGAGACGCTCGAGTGCCAGCCAAGGCTTCGCCGGCGTTTACAAGCCCAGGGCGAGCTGACCCGGCTAAGCGTCGAGCGCCATGGCGCCATTCGCGTAGGCACCGCCGACGAGTTGGCCATGCTCGGCCGCTTGTTTGCCGTGATGGGTATGCACCCGGTGGGCTACTACGATCTTTCCGAAGCGGGGGTGCCGGTGCACTCCACCGCCTTTCGCCCCGTCGACGACGATGCCCTGGCCCGTAACCCCTTTCGCGTCTTTACCTCGCTTTTGCGCATGGAGCTGATCGAAAGCGATACGCTCAGAGCCCGGGCCGAGGCGATTCTGGCCGAGCGGGACATTTTCACCCCCAAAGCGCGGGCGTTGATCGAGCGTTTCGAAACCCAGGGCGGTTTGAGCGAGGAAGAGGCCGAGGCCTTCGTGACCGAGGCGCTGGAGACCTTCCGTTGGCATCAGGAAAGTACGGTCGATCTGGACACCTACCAGGCGCTTCACGACGAGCACCGCTTGATTGCCGATGTCGTCTGCTTTCATGGCCCGCACATCAACCACCTGACGCCGCGCACGCTGGATATCGACGAGGTGCAGCGGCGCATGCCCCATGAAGGTATGAATCCAAAGGCGGTGATCGAAGGGCCGCCGCCGCGGGCGTGCCCCGTCTTGCTGCGACAAACCAGTTTTAAAGCGCTGGAAGAGTCGATCCGCTTTAGCGGGGCTACCGAGGGCAAACACACCGCCCGCTTTGGTGAGATCGAACAGCGTGGCATGGCCCTGACGCCCAAGGGGCGGGCGCTTTACGACCAGCTTTTGAGCGAAGGCCGCACGCGGGCTCAGGGGTTGGACAATAACGCCTACCAGGCAGTGATGAGCCAGGCGTTTGAAACGATGCCGGATAGCTTCGAGGAAATGCGCCGTGAAGGTTTGGGCTACTTCCACTACCGCCTGACCGACGCAGGCCAGGCGGCCAGCAGCCAGCACAGTGGCGATATCGAAGCGCTGATTCACCAGGGGCTGGTCGAGGCCCAGCCGATCACCTACGAGGATTTTCTACCGGTGAGTGCGGCGGGCATCTTTCAATCCAACCTGGGCGGTGGCGAAAACGCGGCCTATGCCGGTAACGCCAACCGCCAGGCGTTCGAAGAGGCGCTCGGGGCGCCGGTCATCGATGAGCTGGCGCTTTACGCCGAGCGCGAACGGGCCTCCATGCAGGCGGTATTGCGCGCGCTAAAGGCCTGACCGGCGGTGGGGGCTAGTCGATAATACCCTGTTCCCGCGCCATGGCATAAGCCGCCTGAGGGCCGTTCCAGAGCGAGGGAAGCAGAATCAGCGAGACCGGCACCGCGGTGATCACGATGAACTGCTGCAGCGCGGCGATCTGGCCTTCACGCATGGCCAGCAGCACCGCGGCCATGATCGCCATGACCACGCCCCAGAAGGCACGCAAAAACGGGCTGGGTTCGTCGTGGCCGGCGCCGACCATGGCAATCGAGTAGCTCATGGAGTCGCCGGTGGTGGCCACAAAAATGGTGGTGAGCAGCAAAATCGCCAGCGCCATCCAGGTGCCACCGGGCAATGCCTGGGCCAGGGTGAGGGTGGCAATGTCGAACTGGAAGCCCTGCAGCGCCTCGGTCAATTCGATCACGCCGGTCAACTGGTAGTAAATGCCCGAGCCGCCAAGCAGGGTGAACCAGACCGTGGTGGCGAGCGGGGCGATGACCGCCACGGCCAGAATCATCTCGCGAATGGTGCGCCCGCGGGAGATACGTGCCACGAAAATGGCCATCAAGGGGGCGAAGGCGATAAACCAGGCGTAGAAAAACACGGTCCACCACTGCATCCAATCCGCCGGCGCGGTCTGGGAGGTCATGGTCACCATGCGGAAGAAGTCATTGAAATAGGTGCCCATAGCGCCGAAGTATGTGTCGAACAGAAACAGCGTCGGCCCGAACAAAAAGACGACCGCGCCGATGCCCAGCGCCAGCATGACGTTGAAGCGGCTCAAGAGCTGCATGCCCTTGTGCACGCCGCTGACCCCGGAAAGCACGTACACAATGCCCAGGGCTAGCAGAACCGAAAGTCGTGTAACGAAGGTGTTGGGCAGCCCGAACAGCACCTCAAGGCCATGGCTGACCTGGGTCGCCAGAAAACCGATCGGCCCGACGGTGCCCGCCACCACGGCAATCACGCAAAAGGCGTCGACGAGCCCTCCTAGCGGGCCGCTCATCAAACGCTCGCCGAATACCGGGTAGAGCAGGGTGCGGGGTTGTAGCGGCTGGCCTTTTACGTAGTGAGCGTGGGCCAGCACGATCGCGGTGAGCGAGCCCAGAATCGCCCAGCCGACGAACCCCCAGTGGGTAAACGACTGGGCCAGTGCTCCGGGCACGGCGGCGCGCACGCCCGGGTCGGTGTCGAAGGCGGGTGGCACGTTCACGAAGTGATAGATCGGCTCGCCGGCGGCGAAAAAGACGCCACCGCCGCCGAGCAGCGTACACAAGATGATCGAAATCCACTTGAAAGTGCTCATTTCTGGTGCATCGAGATCGCCGATTTTGGCCTTGCCCGCCGGGGTCAGCGCAAGGCCGATAGCAATGAAGAACGTCACCAGCATCAAAAACTGGAAGTAGGTGCCAAAAGTGAGCGCGCTCCAGGCAAAGCCTGCGCTGATCGTATCGGCGACCAGGTCCAGATCAAAAAACGACATCGCGAGAAAAACCACGATGAATCCAATACTTAGAATAAGTACGACGGGATCGCCTAGCGTAGAACGCCTGCGGCTTTCACCGTCGTGAGCCGGTTTATTCATCAAGAAGAACACCTTTGGTGGGACGAGAGAAAGCCGTTTGTTTTGCGTAGAGCGTAGGCAAAATCTGGATAAAAAAAAGCGCCATTGGGGAAATGGCGCGAGGACAGGAAACAGCGTTTAGTATACAAGCGCTGTAGACCAAAGTCTAACGTGTTTTGCTTTGGTGCGATAAATAATTTCATCCGCACCTTTTTGGCGCAATAAAAATAAGGACCTCCTTGAAAAACCTCTTTTAACTGACTGATTTTAATGCACAAGCCAAATAATGGCAGTGTTGCTGCAGAGTTCAGGACTCGTTCGATCGTATACAAGGTGCTCACCATGGCTTGCTGTTTCTTCCCCATTCAGACATATAAAGGTGCTTTTTCGCCGCGTTGGGCGGGCGTTGCCGCGCTTTTGCTGCTGCCCGCCTCGGCCATGGCCGACACGCCCATTCGCTTTCAGTTGGATTGGCGCTTCGAGGGCCCGGCCGCCCCCTTCCTCATGGCCGAGGAGAAGGGCTATTTCACCGATGAAGGCCTGGACGTTCAGATCGACTCGGGCAGCGGTTCCGCCGGGGCGATCAACCGGGTCGCCTCCGGGGCCTACGAAATGGGCTTTGGCGATCTCAACGCGCTGATCGAATTTCTCGCCGAGAACCCGGATGGCCCGGGTATTCAGGGCGTCTATATCGTTTACGACGGCACCCCGGCGGCGGTCTTCGCGCGCAAGGGCAGCGGTATCGAAACACCAAAGGATCTGGCTGGCAAGACTATCGCCGCCCCCGCCTTCGATACCGGCTACCGCGCCTGGCCGATCTTTGCCAGCGCCAACGACCTCGAATCTGACGCGGTCGAGTGGCAAAACGTCGACCCGACCCTGCGGGAAACGCTGCTCACCCGGGGCGATGTCGATGCGATCACGGGCTTTTACTTCACCAGCCTCTTGAACCTGGAGGAGCGCGGCCTGGCCGAGGAGGAGCTGACCATCATGCCCTTCCCGGAGTACGGGGTGCCGCTTTACGGCAACGCCATCATCGCAAGCCAGGACTTCGCCGAGGAGCACCCGGAGGCAGTCGAGGGGTTTCTGCGCGCTTTCAACCGCGCCCTGCAGGAAACCATGGACGACCCGGAAGCGGCCATCCAATACGTGCAAAACCGCGACGGCTTGATCGACGCCGAGATGGAAACGCGGCGCCTCAAATTGGCCCTCGATAGCGTAGTCGATACGGCGGATGCCCGCGAAAACGGCGTCGGCGATGTGGACGGCGAGCGTCTCGAGCAGGCCATTGCGCTGGTCGCCGAGGCGTTCGAGCTACCCTCGACGCCAACCAGTGAGCAGGTCTTTACCTCGCGTTACCTGCCGCCGCTGGATGAGCGGATGTGGCTGGAGGCCGAGTAATGTCGGAAGCGTTCGTCCGTTTCGATGACGTCAGTCTCTCCTATGACGGGGTGGATAACGCCATCGAAGCCATCGACCTGGGCATCTCCGAGGGCGAGTTCGTCGCCTTCGTGGGGCCATCGGGGTGCGGTAAATCGACCTTCATGAAGCTTTGCACCGGCCTTCACGCGCCCACCCGCGGCGCGATAAGTGTGGATGGCAGCGCCGTGACCGGGCCGCTCAAGATATCGGGCATGGCGTTTCAAAACGCCAACCTGCTGCCCTGGCGCACCACGCTCGACAACGTGCTTCTGCCGCTGGAGATCGTCAAACCCTACCGCCACCAGTTTCGCAAACGCCGCGAGGAGTTCGTCGGCTGGGCGCGCCAACTCCTCGAGACGGTGGGCTTGGCCGGTTATGAAGACCAATATCCCTGGCAGCTCTCCGGCGGTATGCAGCAACGCGCCTCGATTTGCCGGGCGCTGATTCACCAGCCGCGCCTTTTGATGCTCGACGAGCCCTTCGGGGCGCTGGACGCCTTCACCCGCGAGGAGCTCTGGTGCGTGCTGCGCGACTTATGGGAGGCGCAGCGCTTCACCGTGGTGCTGGTCACCCACGACCTGCGCGAGGCGGCGTTTCTGGCGGATACGGTGTACGTGATGAGCCCGCGCCCGGGCCGGGTGATCGAAAAACGCGCGATCGATCTGCCCCGCCCGCGCTCGATCGAATCCACTTACGAGAAGCCCTTTATCGATCTGGTACACGAACTGCGCGGCCGGATCGGCGATGTGCGCGCAACTTAAGGCTCTTACATGAAACGACCGAGTAAAACCGCCGAACGCCTGGCGCCCTGGATCGCCGTGCTGGTGCTGATTGTGGTGTGGGAAGTCACCGTGCGGCTTTTCGATGTGCCCAGCTTCATCTTCCCCAGTGCCCTGGACACCGGCCAAGCGCTCATCGACTACGCCGGGCCTATCGGCGTCCACTCCTGGCAAACCTTCTGGACCACCCTGATCGGCTTTGGGCTGGGGGTGGCCGTGGGGCTCGCGCTTGGCTTCATCATTGGCTCGTCGCGCTTTTTGTATAACGCCTGCTACCCGCTGCTGGTCGGCTTCAACGCCATTCCCAAGGTGGCCTTCGTACCTATCCTGGTGGTGTGGTTCGGCATCGGCTCCGTGCCGGCGATTCTGACCGCGTTCTTGATCTGCTTTTTTCCTATCGTGGTCAACGTGGCCACCGGCCTTGCCACCCTGGAGCCGGAAATGGAGGACGTGCTGCGGGTACTGGGGGCGCGGCGCATGGACGTGCTCTTGAAAGTGGGCCTGCCGCGCTCGCTGCCGTATTTTTTCGCCTCGCTGAAGGTGGCGATTACGCTGGCCTTCGTGGGCACGGTGGTCTCGGAAACCGTGGCCTCGAACCAGGGGATCGGCTACTTGATGATGAGCGCGGGCTCGCAGATGCGCATGGGGCTGGTGTTTGCGGGCTTGATCGTGATCAGCGCCATGGCCATGGTGATGTACGAGCTCTTCGCGGTGCTTGAAAAGCGCATGACCGGCTGGGCGCATCGCGGTCAATAAGGCCGTCGCGGCCCGTAAAAGCTAGCGCGCTACCAGCGGTACAAAAGCGAGGCGCTGGTGGTGTTGTCGGTGCGCTCGCTGGCGTCTTCCGGCGGCTCTGAGTTGTGTTTGATTTCATGGGACAGGCGCATGGAGATGCGCGCACTCACCCGAGCGGTCAGCGAGGTAAACGAGCGCGAGGTGGTGTTGGAGTCGGTGTACTCGACGGACATCTCCTGCTCGAACTCGGTGTACTCGGAAAACCCATAACGGTAGGCCAGCGCGCTGTAGGCCACCGCCAGGCGCTCGTTATCGTTGTCGCGCAGCCGGTCGTCGCGGTAGCCCGGCCCCGCCTCCAGCGAAAGCGAATGGGGTTCGCCGGATAGCAGCTGGCGGCCGTAGCCGCCGATCACCGAGAGCTGCTGGTCGTAGCCGGCAAAGCGGTCCTTTTCCCAGCGGGCGAAGCCAAAAAGATAGTGCGGGCCGTTGAAATCGAAGCGTTCGCGCCCGGCCAGCAGGTACTGCTCGGCGCTGGTTTCGCCGTCCTTGGTGACGTTGCGCACCTCGCCGCGCAGCGAATGGGTCAGATCCCCGGTCAGCCAGGTCAGGCGCGTCTTGCCGATCAGGGTCTGGCTGTCGGTATTGCCCGAAAGATGGGTGAAACCAAGCTCGGCATCGCCGGTGAAATTCGGCGAAGCCTCTTCCGGCGGCGGCGGGGCGTAGAACGGATTGGCCATCGCCACGCCTGCAAAAAGCGGCCAACTCACCAGCACACTGCTTCTTAATAAAGTAAGCACGTTAGCTTTTTTCCCTGAAATTGACGAAAGCGAGCCAGCGCTCGGGTAGGCAAAAGCGCCATAGGTTACCGTGGCTTCGCGCTGCGTGCCATAATGACGCCACCGCGCACGTTGAGTTCCCCTTATGACGACTTCCCGGCCCCGCTCGCTTGCCGATCTCAATCCTGCCCGGCGGCCGCGTTCCAGGCGCCGCTGGTATAAACGCAGTTTCCGCCTACAGGTGATGCTGCTGGTGGGTTTTTTGCTGGCCGGGATGCTGCTGGCCCAGGGCGCCTACCTCAACCACCGCAAAACCGATATCGTCACCCAGCAGATGGGCGAACGGGCGCTGGCCGTTGCGAAAACCGTGGCGGGGATGCCGAGTATCGTCGAGGCCTTCGCCGCGCCGGACCCGGCGGGCATCATCCAGCCGCTGGCCGAGCGGGTGCGCCAGGAGACCGGCGCGCGCTACGTGGTGGTGGGCAACGCCCGCTCGATTCGCTATTCCCACCCGGTGCCCGAGCGCCTGGGCCAGCGCATGGTCGGCGGCGACAACGAACAGGCGCTGATCTACGGGCAGTCGTACATTTCCGAAGCCACGGGGACCTTGGGCACGGCGATGCGCGGCAAGGCGCCTGTCTGGGATAACGAGGGCAATATCATCGGCCTGGTGTCGGTGGGGTTCATGACCGACCGGGTGGCCCTGGACGCCGCGCGCTATACCACCCTGAGCTGGGTGCTGGTGGCGCTGATGATTTTGCTCGGCTTTGCCGGCGCCTACTGGCTCTCCCAGCATCTCAAAAAAGTGATTTTAGGGCTCGAACCCTACGAGATCGCGCGCATCGCGATCGAAAAAGAGGCCATCCTGCAGTCCATCCACGAGGGCATTTTGGCGGTCAACCGGGAAGGCCATATCACGCTGGTCAACCAGCAGGCGCGCCGCTTTCTCAAACTTCCCGACGACCACGTGCTGCTGGGCCAGCCGATTCGCGAAGTGGTCCCGAATTCCCGGCTGCTTGAAGTGCTCAAAAACGGCGAGCAGGAGTTCGATCAGCAGATGTGGCTGGGCGATCATCCGGTGGTGGTCAATCGCGTGCCGATTCTCGACGGCGACGACATCGAAGGCGCGGTGGCGACCTTTAGAAGCCGGCGGGAAATCATCGACCTTTCCCAGGCGCTGACTCAGGCAAGCCGCGATGTGGACATGCTGCGCGCCCAGGCCCATGAGTTCTCCAACAAGCTCTATACCATCTCCGGGCTTTTGCAGCTCGAGCGCACCCAGGAGGCGCTCAAGCTGATTCACCAGGAAACCGAGCGCGCTCAAGCGCAAATGAGTTTTTTGATAGCCCATGTCGCCGATACGGTGCTAAGCGGTACGCTTTTGGGCAAGCTGACCCGGGCCCGCGAGCTTGGCGTTGCGCTCGAAATCGACGAGCAAAGCTCGCTCTCTCAGCCGCTTACGCCAAGCGGCCAGGAAGTGATGATGAGCGTGGTCGGCAATCTGCTCGACAACGCCTGCTTTGCCGCGCTCAATGGGCCCCTGGCGAGCACGCCGACCGTGCGGCTTTTTTTCACGGATTTGGGCGAGCAGCTACTGATCGAGGTGGAAGATAACGGGGCCGGTGTGGCACCGGAGCACGCGAGCACCATTTTTGACGAGGGTTTTTCGACCAAGAGCGGCAGCCACCGGGGCATTGGGCTTGCCCTGGTGGCCAGGCTTTGCCGCCAAAACGGCGGGGCGGTCACGCTGGAAGAGAGCGAACTGGGCGGGGCGTGTTTTATCGCGGTGCTGGACCGGTCGCTTTGCAGTACCGCGCCTTGAGGGGCGCGTCGAGTGATAACAAGATAACGCCGAAGGGGACACGGCATGACTAATACGCAGTACGGCATTCTGGTCGTCGAAGACGACTTTCGCATCGCCGACATCCACCAGGCCTTCATCGAGCAAAGCGACGGGTTTTACGTAGCCGGCTCCGCGCGCACGGCCCGGGAAGCGAAGGCGCTGCTCGACGCCCGGTCGGATTCGATTCATCTGGTGCTATTGGATGCCTACCTGCCCGATGTCGAGGGGCTGGAGCTTCTATGGACCATTCGCCGGCACTACACCCGCGTGGATATCGTCATGGTGACCGCGGCCAAAGAGGTGGAGACGATTTCCGAGGCGCTGCGCGGCGGCGTATTCGACTATTTGATCAAACCCATCGAAGCCTCGCGGATGACCCGGATGCTGACTCGCTTTCGCCGTGAGCGTGAAGCCATGGCGAACCGCGGGGAGATGAACCAATGGGAGCTGGACCAGGTGCTGGCCAGGCTCACGCCCGAAAGCGCTCATAAAGCCGAGCCCCAGGCGCTGCCCAAGGGCATCGACCGTTTGACGCTGGATCGCGTCGTGGCCGCGCTGGCCGCCGATGCCACGGCGCTGACCGCGGTGCAGGTCGCCCACGCCCTGGGGGCTAGCCGTTCGACGGCGCGGCGCTATCTGGAATTTCTGGTCGCCGAGCAGCGCGTCGTCGCTGAACTTGGTTACGGCGATGTGGGGCGCCCGGAGCGGCGCTACCGGCTCGTGGATACCCCCGCGCTATCCTGAAGCGGTCCATCTTCCAAGGCATCGGCTACCGGGCGTGAACAAAATGAACAAAATGCCCATAAAGAATTTTTTAGCGTTTATGACCACAAGCTTGTTTCGGCCCGCCTGGGTCTTCTAACGTTCGCGACGTAAAGATCATAACAACACCGACACGTGGAGAACGCCATGACGCTATTTTTAAAGACCACGCCCTCAAAACGTCTCGCTCTGCTGGCCCTGCCCGCTGCCCTGTTGGCCGCCGTGGGGTCCTCCGCCCAGGCTCAGGAGTGGACGCCGAGTAAATCCGTTGAATTCATCGCCCCCGCCAACCCGGGCGGCGGCTGGGATACCCTGGTACGTACGGTGTCTCGCGTCATCCAGCAAGAAGGCCTGGCGGACGAGAACTACGCCGCTATCAACGTCCCCGGCGGCGGCGGCGCGGTCGCCTGGGCGCAGATCGCCCGCGACGACGGCAACCCCCACAAGCTCTTCGCCACCAGCCCGCCCATCATTTTGGTGCCGCTGGCCGGCGCCTCGCGCTACGACCACACCGACTTCACCCCGGTGGCGCGGCTGATCACCGACTACTCGATCATTCTGGTGGCCGAGGATTCCGAATATCAGGACCTCAACGACCTGTTCGCAGCGCTTGAAGAGAACCCCAATCTGAGTGTGGGCGGCGGCAGCGCCCCGGGCTCGATGGATCATATCTCCATGGCGGGCGTGGCCTCGGCGGCGGGGCTCGACGCCTCCAGCGTCAACTACATTCCCTTCTCCGGCGGCGGCGACGCCATGACCAACCTGATGGGCGGTCACGTCGAAGCGGTGATCACCGGCGCCGGCGAATCCGTTGGCCAACTGGGTGAAGGCAGCCAGCTCCGTGCCCTCGGCGTTTCTTCGCCGGAGCGCCTGGGCGGCGGGCTTGCCGATGTACCCACCTACCAGGAACAGGGCGTGGACTACACCTTCGATATCTGGCGCGGCGTAATGGGCGCCCCGGATATGCCCGAAGAAGCGGTCGCCTACTACGAAGAGCTCTTCGCCGAGATGCTCGAGACCGATGGCTGGCAAGAGGCCCGGGATCAGCTCGGCTGGATCGACGCCTATCAGGACAGCGACGCGTTCGGTGACTTCCTGGACGCGCAGCAGGAGCAGTTCAGCAGCGTGCTAAGCGACCTGGGCCTTCTGCGCCAGTAAAACGGCCGTCGCGTTACGACCCCGGTGGCCGTATGGGCCGCCGGGGTCGTTTGCCTGAAACGCGGGCCTAGCCCTACCTTCGCGGCCCTTCTTTTGAAAGAGACTCCTCATGACGCGATTAAACACCAATCAGTGGCTGGCCCTCGTGCTTGCCGTGTTCGCGGCAGCGTATCTGGCCATGGCCTGGCAGGTGCCGACGTTTCCGTTGCCGCGCCCGGTCGACTCGGACCTTTTTCCCAAAGCGCTTGGCGTGACGCTGCTGCTGCTGGCCGGGTTTCTGTTTTTCGAAAAGCCGGCGCCGATTGCCGGAAGCGACGAGATCGACGAGCAGGCTCAGCAAGGCCCGCTGTTGTTGACCCCCTGGGCGCGCGTCATCGTGACCTCGGTGGCGATCGCCGCCTACGCGCTGCTGCTCGTGCCGCTGGGTTTCGTGGTGGCCTCACTGCTTTTGTGCGTGGGCCTGACCGCCTACTACGGCTACCGCCGTCATGGGGTGAACCTGGCGGTGTCGCTGGCGGTGGTGCTGGGGCTTTATCTGTTGATGACGCGGGTGATGGATGTCTACCTGCCCACCGGCATACTGCCGATTTAAGCGCCGTCGTCTAAACGCTGCTAACGAGAGACACGCCCATGGATGCCTTGAACAATCTCATGTACGGCTTTGGCATCGCGCTCGAGCCGATCAATATCGCCTACGTTTTCGCCGGCGTGTTTGCCGGCACCATCATCGGCATGCTGCCGGGCCTTGGGCCGATCAGCGCGCTGGCGCTGATGATTCCGATCACCTTCTCGATGGAACCCTCCTCCGGGCTGATCCTGATGGCCGGGGTGTACTACGGCGCCATCTTCGGCGGCTCGACCTCGTCGATTCTTTTGAACGCCCCAGGGGTTGCGGGCACCGTGGCGACCTCCTTCGATGGCTACCCCTTGGCCAAGCAGGGCCTGGCGGGCAAGGCGCTGGCGATTGCCGCCTACTCGTCGTTCGTGGGCGGTACGGTCTCGGTGGTCTTTCTGATGCTGGTGGCGCCGCTTCTGTCCAAAGTGGCGGTAAGCTTCGGCCCGGCGGAGTACTTCGCGCTGATGGTGCTGGGGTTGACCGCAGTGGTGTCGCTTTCGGACAAGTCCCTGGTGAAAGGCCTGATCGCCGCCGTGGTGGGCGTGATGATCTCGATCGTGGGCATCGACATGCAAACCGGCACCGAGCGCTACACCTTTGGCTCGGCGCAGCTGCTCGACGGCATCGATTTCCTGGTGGTGGCGCTGGGTATCTTCGCGCTGGCCGAGGTGTTCTACATGCTGCTGCGCGGCGGGGGTGGCAAGGAGGCGCCGCGTAACGCCATCGGCTCGCTGAAGCTCACCCGCTCGGAAGTGGGGCAGATCGCCGGGCCGGTCAGCCGAAGCTCGGTGCTGGGCTTTTTCACCGGCGTGCTGCCCGGCGCCGGCGCCACGATCGGCTCGTTTCTGGGCTACAGCATGGAAAAACGCATCGCTAAAGACGGCGATACCTTTGGCAAGGGCAACATCAAGGGCGTAGCCGCGCCGGAAGCGGCCAACAACGCCGCCTGCACCGGCTCCTTCGTGCCGCTGCTCACTCTGGGCGTGCCCGGCTCCGGCACCACGGCGGTACTGTTGGGCGCGCTGCTGGTCATGGGCGTGACGCCTGGGCCGATGATGCTCGAACAGCGCCCGGACGTCTTCTGGGGCGTGGTGGCGAGCATGTACGTGGGTAACATATTCTTGCTGGTGCTCAACCTGCCGCTGATTCCCCTGATCGCCAAGATTCTCGATCTGCCCCGGGCGATGCTGCTCTCGCTGATCTTGATATTTTGCATGATCGGCGTGTACGGCATGAGCTTCAGCGTGTTCGATTTGCTGCTGCTGTTAGGCTTCGGCCTACTGGGCCTTGGGATGCGCTTATTCGGCTTTCCCGCCGCGCCGCTGATTCTTGCGCTGATTCTGGGCAACATCATGGAGGAGTCCATGCGTCGGGCGCTGCAGATCTCCGGCGGTGACTGGATGACCTTCGTCGAGAAGCCCATTTCGCTCTCGCTGCTCGCCGTCGCGCTCTTGTCGCTTTTGCTGCCGCTGCTCAAAAAGCGCCGCAAGCGCGCCGTGTGATGTTCGCTTTCACCCATGCTTTGAAGCGCCCTTCGGGGCGCTTTTTTGTGCATAGGTGCTGGCTCCATGAAACGCTTTTGGTGCATGGCGTGGGCGGGCGCATCAGAAACGATCAGCGCCGAGCCTGTATTGATCCTAATTGGTGCAGCTAAAGCCGGCTAAGCCGGGTTTGGTGTTGATAACCCATTGACTTAAAAAGCATGACCGCCCAAGGCGCCATCCTGGCGCATCCCTTGCAAGAGTGATAAGCGATACCTGCCCGGTTTAACGCCCCCGCAGGCCCGCTATTCAAATAACGAGCCCTTTTCAAAGGGCGCAAGGAGATCCAAGTGGCCAAACCAACGCTTCCTCTTTCCCGCCGTTTCATGACCTCTTTACTGGCTGTCGCCGTCATGGGCGCCGGCGCCCAGGCCGTGGCTCAGGAGAGCAACGACCCGATCAAGGTCGGTATTCTCCACTCGCTCTCCGGCACCATGGCGATCAGCGAGTCGACGCTGAAAGATACCGTCGAGATGCTCATCCAGCAGCAAAACGACGCGGGCGGGCTGCTGGGCCGGGATCTTGAGGCCGTGGTGGTCGACCCGGCTTCCAACTGGCCACTGTTCGCCGAGCGCGCCCGGGAGCTGCTCGCCCAGGAAGAGGTGGACGTCATTTTCGGCAACTGGACCTCGGTTTCGCGCAAGGCGGTGCTGCCGGTGGTCGAGGAACTCAATGGCCTGCTCTTCTACCCGGTTCAGTACGAAGGCGAGGAGTCCTCGGAAAACGTCTTCTACACCGGGGCGGCCCCCAACCAGCAGGCGATTCCCGCCGTCGAATATCTGATCAACGAAGTGGGCATCGAGCGCTTTGCGCTGATCGGCACCGACTACGTCTACCCGCGTACCACCAACCGTATTCTCGAAGCCTTTTTGAAGGACGAGCACGGCATCGCGGATGAAGACATCATGGTCGACTACACGCCGTTTGGTCATTCGGACTGGCAGAACATCGTCTCCGAGATCCGCCGCTTCGGCGAAGAGGGCAAGCCCACCGCAGTGGTCTCCACCATCAACGGCGACGCCAACGTGCCGTTTTATCGTGAGCTTGCCAACCAGGGGATCGACGCGGCGGACATCCCGGTCATCGCTTTTTCGGTAGGTGAGCAGGAGCTTTCCGGTATCGACACCGGCCCGCTGGTCGGCCACCTGGCCGCGTGGAACTACTTCATGAGCGTGGACACCGACGAAAACTATGACTTCATCGACGCCTGGATCGAGCATACCGGTGATGAAGAGTCGGTCACCAACGACCCGATGGAGGCCCACTACATTGGCTTCAACATGTGGGCGGAAGCGGTTCGTAAAGCGGGCACCACCGACGTGGATGCCATCAAGGACGCCATTATCGGCGTGAGCGTGCCGAACCTTTCCGGCGGCTATGCGGCCATGATGCCCAATCATCACATCACCAAGCCGGTGCTGATCGGCGAGGTGCAGGACAACGGCCAGTTCGACATCGTCTGGCAGACGCCCTCCACGGTGGCCGGCGACGCCTGGTCGGATTACCTGCCCGGCTCTCGCGACCTGATCAGTGACTGGCGCAAGCCCATGGAGTGCGGCAACTTCAACGTGGTCAACGGCTCCTGCGGTGGCAGTAACGCCGCTGAGGAAGCCGAAGCGGCGCTGGCCGAGTAGCGTTTTCGAGTACGCCTTTTACCCGGGCCGCGTAGGCGGCCCGGGGCACGCCATCTCTTACTCATACTCAAAGGAAGAACCCGATGAGGCGTTTCCTTTTCTGGGCGCTGCTGTGCCTGCTGGCCGGCTTTTTACCGAGTGCGGCGGCGCAAACCAGCGCCGCTTCGCCCAACGACGACTCCGGCTACGCGCTGCTCGAAACCCTGGACGTGGATTCCTACCGCGACAAGGGCGAGGCGATCTCGAATATCTTGCAAAGCGACGACGAGCGCGCCCGGGAGTGGCTCCAGGCGCTGTTGGACGGCCGCCTGCAGCGAACGGATGACGGTCGTTTCGTGGTCGTGTTGGACAATAGCGGGCGCAACTGGCCGGTGGAAGACGCCCTGACCGGCGAGGCGCTCGGCGAGATGTCACGCCGCGAGCTGGATCGCATCGGCATCAACAACGCGCTTCGAAACCAGCTGCGTAGCGCCATCGCCGTGGTGGATCTCTACTCGCCCAACGTGGAGCGCCGGCGCACCTCCGCGGATCGCCTGCTGGGCGAGGTGGACGACGAGCTTTTTGATACGCTGGCCACGGTGATCACGGAAGCCGAAGACGACTACGTCAGCATGCGCCTGGCCCAGGCCGTGGCGATCTACCAGGCAGAAAACGGCGAGATGGAAGGCATCGAGGCGCTTTCGGGCAGCCTGCACCCCCGCGCCCGTGTAGCCCTGAACCGGGCGGCGAGCGGCGACAATCCGGCGGTGGCCGAGGCGGCGCGCAACGCCCTGGGCAATATCGAGCAGAGCCTCAAGATCAACCGCGGCGTCGAGACGCTCTATTTCGGCCTGAGCCTGGGCTCAATACTGGTACTCGCGGCGATTGGCTTGGCGATCACTTTCGGCGTGATGGGCGTGATCAATATGGCCCACGGCGAGCTGATGATGCTCGGCGCCTACACCACCTGGATGATGCAGCAGCTACTGCCCGGCCAACCGGGCCTGGCGCTGATGCTCTCCATCCCGGCGGGCTTTTTGGTGGCCGCACTTGCCGGCATCGCCATCGAGCGTAGCGTGATTCAGTTTTTGAAGGGCCGCCCGCTGGAAACGCTGCTGGCCACCTTCGGTATCAGCCTGATCCTCCAGCAGCTGGTGCGCACGGTGATTTCGCCGCTGAACCGCACGGTGATCACCCCGGAGTGGATGAGTGGCTCGCTGGTCATCAACGACGCGCTGTCGCTGACGCTCAACCGCCTTTACGTGATGGGCTTTGCGCTGTTGGTGTTTGCCGGGCTGATGCTGGTCATGCGCCGCACGCGCCTGGGGTTAGAGGTGCGCGCCGTTACCCAGAACCGCGCCATGGCGCGCTCCATGGGCATTCGCGCCACTCGGGTCGATATCATGACCTTCGCGCTGGGCTCCGGTGTGGCTGGGCTTGCCGGCGTGGCGCTTTCTCAGCTCACCAATGTGGGGCCGAACCTGGGCCAGAACTACATCATCGATTCGTTCATGGTGGTGGTGTTCGGCGGCGTGGGAAATCTTTGGGGGACGCTCGTGGCCGGGCTTTCGCTGGGCGTCATCAATCAGGTCCTCGAGCCCTGGGCCGGGGCGGTACTCGCCAAGATCATCGTGCTCGTGTTCATCATCTTGTTCATTCAAAAGCGCCCGCGGGGACTCTTCCCCCAGAAGGGCCGCGCGGCGGAGGGTTAAGCGATGAGCCTGCATTCAACCTCGAGCCGCTTCTGGCTCACCCGCCCCTTTGGCGAGCGCGCCACGCAGATTTTCCTCGGCGTGCTGCTGGCGGCCTTGGTGATCGTCACCGTACTGCACGTGGCGCTGCCCCGGGGCCACGCGCTGCATATCAACGCCTATACGGTGAATCTCTTCGGCAAGTACTTAAGCTACGCGCTGCTCGCCGTGGCGGTGGATCTCGTCTGGGGGTATCTGGGTATTTTGAGCCTGGGCCACGGGGCGTTTTTTGCTATCGGTGGTTACGCCATGGGCATGTACCTGATGCGCCAGATTGGTGAGCGCGGCACCTACGGCGACCCGGTATTGCCGGACTTCATGGTGTTTCTCAACTGGGAGAGCCTGCCCTGGTACTGGCACGGCTTCGACATGGCCTGGTTCGCCTTCGCCATGGTGCTGCTGGCGCCCGGCCTTCTGGCGCTGATCTTCGGCTTTTTGGCGTTTCGCTCCCGGGTCACCGGGGTGTATCTCTCGATCATCACCCAGGCGCTGACGTTTGCGCTGATGCTGGCGTTTTTCCGCAACGAGATGGGCTTTGGCGGTAACAACGGCCTGACGGATTTTCGCGAGATACTCGGCTTCAACCTGCGCAGTTCTGACACGCGCCTCGGGCTCTTTATAGCCTCCGGGGTGGCGCTGGCGCTGGGCTATATCCTCTGCCGGGCGATCGTCACCAGTAAGCTGGGCCGGGTGTGCGTGGCGACCCGGGACGCCGAGGCGCGTACGCGCTTCATCGGCTACCGGGTCGAGCGCTTCCAGCTATTCGTGTTCGTGGTTTCGGCCATGCTCGCGGGCGTGGCGGGGGCGCTCTACGTGCCGCAAGTCGGCATCATCAACCCCAGCGAGTTCGCGCCGCTGTTTTCCATCGAAATCGTGCTGTGGGTCGCGCTCGGCGGCCGCGCTACGCTGTATGGCGCGGTCATCGGCGCGATCCTGGTCAACTACGCCAAGACCGTGTTCACCGGCGTGATGCCGGATGCCTGGCTCTTTGCCCTCGGTGGGCTGTTCGTGCTGGTCACCGTGCTGCTGCCCAAGGGCGTGGCCGGGCTGCTGCCCCATCTTTCGCGGCGGCGTACCCCTTCATCCAGTGAGCCCCGGGAGGCGAACGCATGAGCTTTATAGAATCGCTAAAAGCCCGCGATCGGGTGTTCGATTTCATGACGCCGCAGGCCTCAAAGGTGGATGTGCGTCATGGCCCGATTCTCTACATGGAAGACGTCACGGTCAGCTTCGACGGCTTCAAGGCGATCGACAAGCTGAACCTGACCATCGATGACGGCGAGCTTCGCTGCATCATCGGCCCCAACGGGGCGGGCAAGACCACCATGATGGATATCATCACCGGCAAGACCCGGCCCACCGAGGGCAGCGTCTGGTTCGGCAGCCGCCACAACCTTTTGGACATGAACGAGCCGGAGATCGCGAGCCTCGGCATCGGGCGCAAGTTTCAAAAGCCCACGGTGTTCGAGGCGCTCAGCGTCTTCGAGAATCTGGAGCTGGCCATGGCCGCGGACAAGCGCATCGTGGCCACGCTCACCGCGCGCATGACCGGCGAAATCCAGGACCGCATCGAAGAGGTGCTGACCACCATCGGTCTGACTCAGCTTCGTTTTCAGCCGGCGGGCATTCTCTCTCATGGCCAGAAACAGTGGCTCGAGATCGGAATGCTCCTGATGCAGCGCCCGCGGCTGTTGCTGGTGGACGAGCCCGTCGCCGGCATGACCGAGCAGGAGATGGAGCGCACCGCCGAGCTTCTCACCGGGCTTGCCGGCAAGCAGTCGGTGGTGGTGGTCGAGCACGACATGGGCTTCGTGCGCTCCATCGCCCGCCAGGTGACCGTGCTGCACCAGGGCAGCGTGCTGGCCGAGGGCAGCATGGATCAGGTCGCCATTGACCCCAAAGTGGTCGAGGTGTACCTGGGTGCCGACGACGAGGAGGCCGCCTGATGCTCTCCATCGACAAACTCAACCAGTTCTACGGCGAAAGCCACACGCTCTGGGATCTCGATCTCGAGGTACCCAAAGGGCAATGCACCTGCGTAATGGGCCGCAACGGCGTGGGCAAAACCACGCTGATGAAAGCCATCATGGGTGAGGTCGCCGTAAAGAGTGGCCAGCTTCGTTACCAGGGCGGCGATACCGGCGAGATCGAACTGACCAAAAAAGCGATCGAGGCGCGCTCCCGGCTGGGCATTGGTTACGTGCCCCAGGGCCGGCAGATTTTCCCGATGCTCACGGTGGAAGAGAACCTGCGTACGGGCCTGGCCGCCCGCGGCGACGGGCTGAAGAAGATCCCCGCGCGGATTTTCGAACTCTTCCCGGTGCTTCAGGAGATGAAGCACCGCCGCGGCGGCGATCTCTCCGGCGGCCAGCAGCAACAGCTCGCCATCGGCCGGGCGCTGGTGATCGAACCCAAGCTCTTGATTCTGGACGAGCCGGGGGAGGGTATTCAGCCCAACATCGTCGCCCAGATCGGCCAGGTGATTCGCCAACTGATCGAAGAGGACGGCCTCACGGTGCTGCTCGTCGAGCAGAAACTGCCGTTTGCGCGCAAATACGCCGACCGCTTCGTGATCATGGACCGCGGCCGCCCGGTGGCCAAAGGCGAGATCGGGGAGCTATCCCAGGAACTGATCAAGACGCACCTGACGGTTTGAGTTATCCACACCCGGTTTAAAGTCTAGAGTCGGCTTGAAAAGGCAGTTCTTCGGCGGTGGTCGTCATTTGATCGAACAGTGGATGCGCCGGGTTGAGCATGTAGTTGAGCTCTCGCGGCACGATTACGCTGGGTAGCGCCAGTGCCAGGCTTTGTTTTGATGCCAGCCAGCCGTCGCCCAGCTCCGCGGTTTCCGCGGGTGCCGGTGCTTCCTGCCAGTTATCGGGTAAATCTTCTATTCCAACGCGTAGAATGCTCTCGGCGGGTAGCGTCAGCCGCAGTAGTGCATAGGTCTCGAGCAGCCGGTAGCTCTCCAGGTGCACCATGATTTCGAGAAGCGCAAGTGACTCGGAGCTTGCCACATACACACAGGCGTTGCCGGGGCTGTTCCAACGCCCGCCGTAAAGCCGTGCGCCCTCGCCATCGAAGGCGGTGTCCTGGTACTTGCGCTTGACCAGCCTGTACGCCTGAACCTCGCTCACGCGGTCACTCCGTGCTCCAGCCGGCCAATCAGGTTCAGCACCGTTTGGTACTCGGCGGAGGTCGCGCTCATCTCCACTGGCCTGCGCCCGCCCAACCCTACATTGGGTTTGAGCAGCCAGGCGCGGGCGCTCTCGGTGTCACCTTCGAACAGATCCAGCGCCGCCTTGAAGAGTTCGGCAAAGCGGTAAAGCCGGTCGCTTTCCGCCATCTTGAAACGTCCCGATTTGGCACGGCGGCTCAGCGTGGCCGGGGGGATATCCACATAGCCTGCCAGGGCCTTTTGCTCGATACCCGATACCCTGGCAAGCTGAGGGTAAACCCGGTATTCCACGCCTTCATGCAATAGCTCATGCAGTTTGCGACCACGGGCGGGCAGGCCAACCTGCTGCCAGAAACCGGCAGCCAGCGCTTTGGGGGGCTGGTATTGGGTAAAGGACGTATCCATTGAGTTTTCACTTGATATGTCTGTGGACTATCAAATGGTATAGGCGCAAACGTCGTTGCTGTCAAGCGATAGGCTTTGACCGCGCTGCCTGGCGCTTGACGTTCCTGCCGCCTTTTACGAGGTCGGCGGCGGCTCCACCGGCGCTTGCCTCGCCCGGCGGCGTTTGAGCACTTGGGTGACAAGCCCATACCGCGGCCCGCCCAGAAAGGCGAGGATCAGGAACACGCCGGTCATCACCGCCATCATGCCGCCGATCGAGACGTTCAAATGCACGGCCAGGTAATAGCCACTAATGCTCGAGGCAATCGAGATCAGCGCGCCGATGATGAACATCATCCACAGGCGGTCGGTGAGCAGGTAAGCAGCCGATGCGGGCACGATCGCAAAGGCGATGAACAGCACTGCCCCCACGGCGTCGAAGGCGGCCACGGCGGTGGAACTGGTCAGCATCAAAAGACCATAGAACAGGATCGTCGGCATGAAGCCAAAGGTTTTGGCAAGCGCCGGATCGAAGGTGGCGAGCTTCAGCTCCTTATAAAAAACACCGATAAAGGCGTAATTGAGCAGCGTCATCACGCTCATCGACACCAGCGCCTGGGGAATGGGTAGCCCAAACATGTCGACGGTATCCAGCCAGACGAAGCCGATCTCCCCCAGCAGTACCGTGTGGGTGTCGATGTGCACGTCGTGGGCGTAGATATTGAGCAGCAGCACGCCGATCGAGAACAGCGCCGGAAACACCAGGCCGATGGCGGCGTCCTGCTTCACACGTTTGGTGTTGGCGAGCGCCTCGGTGAGAAATACTGTCAAAAGCCCGGTCAGCGCGGCGCCGATGAGCTGCACCGGCCCGCTTTGCTGCTTGGTGAGTATCCAGACGATGACGATGCCGAACACGATCGAATGGCTGATGGCATCCGACAGCATGCTGTTGCCGCGCAGCACCAAAAAGGTGCCCACCGCCGAAGAGGCGATGCCCACCATGGCGCCGACCAGAATGATCGGCAGGGCGGTGCTGTCGAGTAGTGCCTCGATCATGGCGCGACCTCCTCGAACGTGGCGACCACCTGCCGGGCCTTGGCCTGGCCGGAAGCGGTCAACCCCCAGCCCGCCTCATCTTGCGAGTGGGCCAGATACCCCTGGCGCTTGAGCCGGGCAAGCGTTAGCCACGCGCCCAGGGACAAACGGCGTGGCGCGGGTCTGGCCGGGTGTTTATAAAGCGTGTAGAGCAGCTGCTGCTGTTGCAGCTCGGCTTTCTGGCGGTAGTGTTTCATCATTCCCCACAAAAGACCGCGGCCAGGGGCCAGCGCAAGCGACAGCAGCACGATGGCCGTGGCGGTCAGTACGATCAGCGGGCCGGTGGCGAGCCCGCGGGACAGCGTGCTGATCGTCGCCCCGGATACGCCGCTGACGATGCCCACCCCCGCGGCAATCGCCAGCATCGTGCCCAGGTGGCGGCTCCATTGCCTTGCCGCCGCTGCCGGGGCGACGATCATCGCCGCCATCAGAATCACCCCGACCATCTGCAAACCGACCACCACGGCGAGTGCCACCATGGCGGTGAGCGTGGCCTCGATGGCCGTGGCGGGCATGCCCAAGGTGCGGGCGTACTCGGCATCGAAGGTGACCAGCTTGGCCTGCTTCCAGAAGGCGGCGAGCAGTGTGAGAGTCGCCAGCGTTACGCCGCCCATCACCCAGAGATCCGAGCGCAGCGTGGCGGCGGCTTGGCCGAAGAGAAAGGCCTCGAGCCCGCCCTGGGAGGCGTTGCTGGTGCCCTGGATGTAGGTGAGCAGCACGATGCCGACGGCAAAAAAGAGGCTCAAACACACGCCCAGGGCGGCGTCGGTTTTCAAGCGGCTTTTGCGGGTGAGCAGCAGCATGATGAGCGCGGCGAGCGAGCCGGTGGCCAGCGAGCCCAGCATGATGCCGCCGATGTCGCGGCTGCCGGTGATGATGAAACTCATGCATATGCCCGGAAGTGCGGCGTGGGAGATGGCGTCGCCCAAAAGGCTCTGGCGGCGAAGTACCGCAAAGCAGCCCAGCGGCCCGCTGATCAGGCCCAAGAGAGATGCGCCGATCACCACGTTTTGAAAGGTGTAGTCCGATAAGAGCGCGAGCCAGTCCATGGGTCAGGTCACTTTCGAGGCGGGAAACATCAATGATTCGCTGTCGCCCAGCAGGGCGATCTGGCCGCCGTAGGCCTGGCGCAGATGATCGATCTTGAAGACTTCGTCGGCCGGGCCGGCGGCGATCACCCGCACGTTCAAAAGCAGTAGCCAGTCGAAGTAGCTGCTCACCGTTTGCAGGTCGTGGTGGACGACGATCAGGGTTTTGCCCGCGTCTCTCAAACGGCGCAGGATATCGATGATCGCCCGCTCCGTGGTGGCGTCCACCCCGGCCATGGGTTCGTCCAGAAAGTAGACATCCGCCTGCTGCACCAGTGCCCGGGCCAGAAACACCCGCTGTTGCTGGCCGCCGGAGAGCTGGCTGATCTGGCGGTGGGCAAGCTCGCTCATGCTCACCATCTCGAGCGCCTCCATCGCCTCCTGGCGCTCTTTACGGCCCGGGCGCTTGAACCAGCCCAGGCGCCCGTAAAGGCCCATGGTCACGACATCCAGCGCGGTGGTGGGGAAGTCCCAGTCCACGCTCGAGCGCTGGGGCACGTAGCCCACCCGCTTGCGCTGGGCCGCGTAGGGCTTGCCGTGCACCTTCACCTCGCCGGAAAGCGACGGCACCAGCCCCAAAAGGCTCTTGATCAGCGTGCTTTTGCCCGCCCCGTTGGGGCCGACGATGCCCGCCATCACGCCCGCCGGGATATCCAGATCGATATCCCAAAGCACGGGCTGGTTGTGGTAGCTCACGGTCAGGTTGTTAATGCTGAGGGCCGGCTCAGCGCTTGCGGGTATTGCCATTAAGCGTGCCTTTTATCCCTGTTGGTCGAGCTGCCACTGGCTTGCCCACTCATCCAGCGTGTCGGGCAGCGGGGCAAGGGTACCGCCCAGCGCCTCGACGATATGCTGGGTATTGCGGTAAAGCATGCCCATATAGGTGCCGTCGACGGTGCCCGTATCGCCCATGGCGTCCGAATAAAGCTCGCCGCCCACGCTCACCGTGTGGCCGCGCTGTTTGGCTGCGTCGATCACCGCCTGAATCGTGCGCGGGTTGATCGTGCTTTCGACGAACACCGCCGGCACGCCGCGCTCTACCACACTATTGGCCATGCTGCGGATATCGGCAATGCCGGTTTCGGTTTCGGTGCTGATACCCTGAATGCCTTCGACCTCGATGTCGTAGGCGCGGCCATAGTAGCTAAACGCATCGTGGGCGGTGACCAGCACGCGCTGCTGCTCGGGAATGCTGGCAATGCTCTCCTTGACCCATTCGTGAAGCGCCGAAAGCTCGCCCTGGTAGCGCTCGCTATTGGCCTCGATGGCATCACGACACTCAGGTCGCGCCTCTATCAAGGTGTCGCTAAGCGTAGGTACGATCTGCGCCCAGAGCGAGATATCCATCCACAGGTGCGGGTCGACGCCGTAGGCCCCCTGGGCGCTGATCAACGCGTCCTCGCCGATCGAGGCCGGGGCCACGGCCAAAGTCGGTGTGCGTTTGGAGAAGTTCTCCAGCACCGAGCCGAGCTGGCCTTCAAGCGAATAGCCGGAGTAGAGAATCTGCTCGGCGCCGCGCAGTAGCGCCACATCGCTGGCGCTGGCCTGGTAAAGGTGTGGGTCGACCCCCGGGCCCATCATGGCCTCGACGCTAACGCACTCGCCGCCCACCTGTTGGGCGACATCGGCAATCATGCCGATGGTCGCCACCACATTCAGCGGCTCCTCGGCCAGGGCCTGCGAGCTTAGCGGCAAAAGCCCCAACGCCATGATCGCGCGTTTTAGTGCCATGGATACCTCCGGGCATCGAATGAAAAGAAACCGTGCATTGCACTGCGCAATTTATTTTACATGCAGTAAGAAGTATAGCCTTTGCTAAGTTTCTTGCCTTACAAAAATTATGTCAAGCCGCCGCGTCCTTCACCGAACTAAAAATGTGCGCAAACCATGATGTGGATAAAAAAACCTAAGGCGAATTTTTGTTAATGTTATCGTTTGGTCTAATTAATCTTAATTGGCGGGGTGGACGATGCGCTATAAAGATAAGTACCAGCTAGTGACCCAGTGGGAGACGCTTCAAGAGCGTACGCCCAGGTCGGTACGCCAGGCAGTGGCTCAACTGGTCTACGCCTATCATGAGCCGTTCGCCCACCATTTCTACCACACCATGATGGAGGACCCTCACGCCAAGCTGTTTCTGTCCCATGACCAGGTCAAGCAGCGCTTAAATCCTTCGATGCAGCGCTGGCTGATTTCGATGTTCAGCGAGGAGCACGATGATTTACTGGCATTGGTGGAGCAGCAGGAGAAGATCGGCCAGATTCATGCCCGGGTCGATATTCCGGTCAACCTCGTTCTTGGCGGTGCCCGCCAGCTAAAACAGGCTTTTTATCAGCGCATCGAAGAGGACCTTTGCGAAGCGCGCACGGCGGGCCGCGCCGCTATTTACGTTTCTGACACGATCGATATGGCCATGGAGATCATGAGCTACGCCTACTCGGTCGCCAGCGAGCGCAACGCGCGTACCGAAGAGGCGTACAAGCTCTTTACGCTCACGCAAAATATTGGCGATGAGCGCGAGCGGCAGCGTTCGGCGCTGCTCGATTGGGAGAATACGCTGATGTATGCCGTGGCCTCGCAGCAGCCGGTTCAAACCTTGCTGCCTCTTGCGAGCTCCGAGTTTGGGCTCTGGTATTTTCACAAGGCAAGCCACGTGTTCGAAGGCGTACCCGAGATCGGGAGTATCACCGGCTGCATCGAGCGGATCGACCACCAAACCCTGCCCGAGCTGGCCCGGCAAGAGGCGGGCCAGCGCCAGGCAGCGCTTGCCAGTATTCGTGACGGTATTCGCAGCATTTTGATGCTGCTGGACGACATGCTCAAGCGCGCCTCCCAGCTGGAGGCCGGGCGCGATAGCTTGACGCTGCTACTGAATCGCAAGTTCCTGCCGGTGGTGCTTGGCCGCGAAATCGAGCTTGCCCGCCAATCCGGCAAGCAGTTCGTTTTGTTGATGCTCGATATCGATCACTTCAAGTCGATCAACGACCGCTTCGGTCACGAAGCCGGCGACCACGTGCTGCAGCACGTGGCCGGTATCATGGAGCGCTCCACCCGCGGTGGCGACTATGTGTTCCGCATGGGCGGCGAGGAGTTTTTGATCGTGCTGGTCAATAGCTGCGCCGAGGGCAGCCGCCTGTTCGCCGAGCGGCTGCGCCAGGCCATTGCCAAGGAGTCCATGGTGGTCGGCGCCGACACGCTGCTCAACGTCACCGCAAGCTTCGGCCTCGCCTTGTACGATGGCCACCCGGACTACCAGCGCACGATCCAGCGCGCCGACGAGGCGCTTTATAAAGCCAAACACACCGGGCGTAACCGGGTCGTGATGGCGGATAACGGCTAGCCTGAACGTCCTGGCGCCTTCACGTCTGGCGAGATGTGAAACGGCGCTCCTGCAACGGGCGAACCAAAAACCAGTCGATGACCAGCATTACGGCAATCGCCGCACCGGTCAGCGGAAACAGCACCCCGCCGATTACCAGAATGGCGATGATGCCGCGAAAGGCGCGTTTATCTGTAGGCAGTGGCGGTACGCCGACGCCCCCTTTCGGGCGGCGTTTCCACCACATCACGCCGGCACTGACACATAGCCCGATGATGGCGATACACACCGCCAGAAACACCAACTGGTTCGCCAGGCCGAATTCCTGGCCCATGTGGACGCTGATGCCGAATTCCAGCCAGCGGCCCAGCGGCCCGTAGTCTTGGTAGCTCATGTCCACAAGCGGCTCGCCGCTGTACTGATCCAGATGCACCACGCGCTGCTGGCTTGAATCGTTGGGGTAGACCGAGCCCGTGTACACGCCCGTGGCGCTTCCTGGCAGGTTCACCGCGAAGCCGTCATGCAGGCCGAGCCTCTCGAAGGTCGCCACGGCCTCGTCCAGGCCGATACCCGCCTGGGCCGCTGCTGGAGTGGGCGCGTTGGATTCGGGAATGCGCGCTTGCTCCATCGACCAACTGGTGGTCGTTCGCTCGCTCAAGCGCGCCTCGGACATCGGCACCTCGACCCGCACCCCGGCGGGGTAGCCGAAGTTGTTGCCGTTGGCCCATTGGTTCACCTGGCCACCCCAAACCCCGGACCAGGGCATCCCGGTGATCGCCAGAAACAGGATGAAGCCGCCGACGAACAACCCCGTCACCGCATGCAAATCGCGCCAGAACACGCGTTTTTTCGGCGTTCCGCGCACGCTGACCACACCGCCGTTGGCCTGGCGCCGGGGCCACCACAGGTAAATGCCGGTCAGCACCAGCAAAATCGCGAAGCCGCCGGTGATCTCGATTAGCTTGCGCGGCGTGGCGCCGAAAAACTTGAGGCTGTGCAGGGTGCGCACCGTCCACATGAGGGTGCCCTGGTCGTCCAGCATGCCGAGCACGTTGGCGGTGTAGGGGTTTACATACACCGCCAGGCGCTCGCCTTGTGGGGTGCGCACGGTGATTTCCGCCGAGCTTTCCGGGGTGGCCGGGGCGGTGTATTTCAGCGCCGTGCCCGGCTGTGCTTCGAGCGCGGCGCTCACCATCGCCGAGGGCGCAGCGGTACTCTCTTGAGCCTCCACGCGTTTGACGTCGGCGTGAACGATGGCGTCGATCTCATGATGAAAGAGATAAAGTGCGCCGGTGATCGACAGCATAATCAAAAACGGCAGGACCAGAAGGCCCGCGTAGAAGTGCCAGCGCCAGACGGCGAGGTACATATCGAACGGCTTTTTCGCCGTCGACGGGGTAGTGGCGTGAGATGACATCACGAATCCTCGAACGCCCGATTAATGGGCGCTTTGATAGCGACAAGCGCCTGGCGGTCAAAAGCCGACAGGCGATCAGAAATAGAGACGAGTCGCTAGGCAGCCGGCGGTGCGCGGGGAGGTGCGTGGCGGTAGTGATCGAGGGAGGCGAACCCCTGCAACGGCATTTGCGGCAAGGGGGCCTGGTGAATGAACGCCTGCCGGGCAATGGTGGGCAAAAGCGCGTGGGCAGAGGGGAACTGCTGCCAGATCGAGCAGTAGCCGCACTCGTGAAACCAGGTGAAGATCGGCTCGGTTGGGGCTGGCGGCTGCCCGTGGTGGGCGTGATGCCCTTCGTGACCCAGCCCTGAATGCGCGTGATGGTCGCCGTGGTGGGCATGATCGTGCGCTTGAAGCTGTGAGATCAGCGGGCCCACCAGCAGCAACAGCATCGCCACCAGCGCCATACAAAGCGCTATGCGATACCAGTGCTTGCCTGTTGAGCGTTGTAACTGCACGAAGCGATCTATCCTGATGAGCCACGAGGTCGTTGGCGGGGAATGGCTAGATCGTAACGCAAAGTTGTTCAATGGGCAGTATTGCCCAGGTGGTCTTTTGTCACATGGCCATCAGGCGGCACGCGTGCCGCCTGGTCAAGAATCGCAAGCGCCAGCGGCGATAGCGTTACTCAATCACGTAATCTGCGGCGTTGGGCCCCGCTTCACTGAAGCGAATTTCGACAGGAAACTCGCTATCGCAGCCTTGCACCATCCAAAGCTCCTTCCATTGCTGGGCGCCCTCACTTCCCTCGGGCATGGCCATCACGTAAGGATAGAGCTCTTCAGGGGTGTCGCAGCCCATCATGTCGACCTTGGCGGCAACGCCGGTCATGGCATCTTGCATCAACTGCTGGTTGGCAAGGGTGCCTGGCTGGACGGCGCCTTCGGGCAGCGGCTCTGCAGCAACGGAGCTGCTCATCACGCCAAGTAGCAGACTAGCGGTCAATGACTTGGATAGTTTCATGAATAAGACTCTTTAAAGGTGATGGGCTAAAGGCGAAGCTTGATTAGCTTTTGGCAAGCTTTCTTATATAAACGCTACAGGAAAAGGTTGTCTAGTAACTTTAGCGAGTGCCCAACATTGAATGCGCAGGGCAAACAGTCGGCCCTGGCGTCAATAAGGGTTGCGCAAACAGTGCATCACGCCAGCAGAGCCGCCACTTTTTGGTGCGCGATGGTGTTTTTTGTTCTTTTTTGGTGCAAGAGGAAGGCCGGGATTGTTGAGATAGCGTTCCAATGCTGGATTCGAGCACGCGCCGAGACGTTTCACCATTTTGGCGCATTAATTGCATTTCCAGGTGAACGGATTGTTTAACGGACAAAAGCGATAGCTCCTATGACCTTATGCGATAGCGCACCTTCGCTCGCGTCTTCCGGCCACCGCTTCGATGAAAGTCGCCGTTGGGCGGCTTCACTGGGCCTGGTGTTCGCCCACCGCGACGGCGCCACGCGCCTGGTCCAGGCGCGCCACCAGGGCCCACTTCGCGTGCAGCGCCCCTTCTACCCGGAAGGCCGCGGCCAGGCGTGTCACGTTTACGTGCTGCACCCACCCGGGGGCCTTGTCAGCGGCGATGCGCTGACCATTAGCGCCCATATTGAGCCCGGCGCCCACGCGCTTTTGACCACGCCCGCGGCCAACAAGCTCTATAAGGCGGACAGCCAGGGTGTGGCCTGGACCCAGCGTACCGAGCTCACCGTGGACGACGGCGCGGTGCTCGAGTGGCTGCCCCAGGAAACCATTGCTTTTGATGGCTCGAAAGGCGAGCAGCACACCCATATCGCCCTTCACGGCAGTGCTAAATGCCTTGGTTGGGAAGTCATGGCGCTGGGCCGCCCGGCAAGCGAATTGCCGTTCGTTTCCGGGCGTATCGAGCAGCACTTTCGGCTGACCCAGGATGGCAAGCCCTTGTGGCTCGAGCGCCAGCCGCTGGACCCATTAAATCCGCGCTTTGTGGGCCGCTGGGGCCAGGGCGGTGCCACCGTGCAGGCCACGCTGTGGGCGGTCGGGCTCGATGATAATCAGCAAGCCGCCGAGGCGCTGCGCGAGGCGCTGCCGGATAGCCCCCACTGGGCGGTCACGCAGCGCCACAATGTGCTGCTGCTGCGTTTTCTGGGCCAATCACGTAATGAAGCCTGGGCGCTTTGCGAGCAAGCCTGGCGGCTTTTGCGCCCGCGCCTGATCGAGCGCGAGGCCCATACGCCGCGCATCTGGTTAACGTAATCTCTCTTTTAAGGACGACGCCCCATGGAATTGACCCCACGAGACAAAGACAAGCTGCTGCTGTTTTCCGCCGCCCAGCTGGCCGAGCGGCGCCGCGCACGAGGCCTGAAGCTCAACTACCCGGAAGCGGTGGCGCTGATTAGCTTTGAGATTATCGAAGGCGCCCGCGACGGCAAGAGCGTGGCGGAGCTGATGAGTTTTGGCCGCGAGATCCTCAGCCGCGAGGACGTGATGGAAGGCGTGGCCGAGATGGTCGATGAGGTGCAGGTCGAAGCCACGTTTCCCGATGGCACGAAACTCGTGACCGTCCATACGCCGATTGTGTGAATCGTGAATCGTGAGTAGTGCTTTGCGTATGCGTGAATCATGGGGTTGATACCACCACTCACCACTTACCATTCACTACTCACCTGTCACAAAAAACAGGAGAGCGCCATGATTCCTGGCGAATATCAGTTAAAAGAGGGTGATATCGAGCTGTGCGTGGGCCGCGAGCGCATCACGGTGGAGGTCGCCAATACCGGCGACCGGCCGGTGCAGCTGGGATCGCACTACCACTTTGCCGAGGCCAACCCGGCGCTTGTGTTCGATCGCGACAAGACCCGCGGTTTTCGTCTGGACGTGGCGGCAGGCACCGCCATTCGCTTCGAGCCGGGCCAGACCCGGGAAGTCACGCTGATTCCCTTCGTTGGCAAGCGCGAGATCTACGGTTTTCGCGGTGACGTGATGGGGCCGCTGGAAGGAGACAATCAATGACGACCAATAAAATCAGCCGCCAGGCCTACGCGGACATGTATGGCCCTACGGTGGGTGACCGCGTGCGCCTGGGCGACACCGAGCTGTGGATCGAAGTCGAGCGGGATGCCACCCACTACGGCGATGAAGTAAAATTTGGTGGCGGCAAGGTGATCCGGGATGGCCAAGGCCAGAGCCAGCGCGTCGATGAGGCGGTGATGGACACCGTGATCACCAACGCCTTGATTGTCGACTGGTGGGGCATCGTCAAGGCAGATGTCGGTCTGCAAAACGGGCGCATCGCGGCGATTGGCAAGGCCGGTAACCCGGACACCCAGCCGGACGTCGAGATCGTCATCGGCCCGGGCACCGAAGTGATCGCCGGGGAGGGCAAGATCCTCACCGCCGGCGGTATCGACGCGCACATCCACTTCATCTGCCCCCAGCAGGTGGAAGAGGCGCTGATGAGCGGCGTGACCACTATGCTGGGCGGCGGCACGGGCCCGGCCACCGGCTCCAACGCCACCACCTGCACCCCCGGCGCCTGGCATATCGGCAAGATGCTCCAGGCGGTGGACGACCTGCCCATGAACATCGGCCTGCTCGGCAAGGGCAACGCCAGCCTGCCGGAGGGCCTGGAAGCGCAGCTCGAAGCCGGCGCCATGGGCTTGAAACTTCACGAGGACTGGGGTACCACGCCGGCATCGATCGACAACTGCCTGAGCGTGGCGGAAAAGTATGACGTGCAGATCGCGATTCATACCGACACGCTCAACGAGTCAGGCTTTGTGGAGGATACCCTCGCGGCGTTCAAGGAGCGCGGCATTCACACCTACCACACCGAAGGGGCGGGCGGCGGCCACGCGCCGGATATCCTGACGGCCTGCGCCAAGGAGTACGTGCTGCCGTCCTCCACCAACCCGACGCGCCCCTACACGGTGAATACCATCGACGAGCATCTGGACATGCTGATGGTGTGCCACCACCTGGACCCGAACATCCCGGAAGACGTCGCCTTTGCCGACTCGCGCATTCGCCGCGAAACTATCGCCGCGGAAGACATTCTGCACGATTTGGGCGTGATCTCGATGATCGCCTCGGACTCCCAGGCCATGGGCCGGGTGGGTGAAGTGGTCTGCCGCACCTGGCAGACCGCCCACAAGATGAAAACCCAGCGTGGGTTGCTGCCCGAAGACGAGCAGCTTGGCGCCGACAACCTGCGCGCCAAGCGCTATATCGCCAAGTACACCATCAACCCGGCGATCACCCACGGCATCGCGCATGAAGTGGGCTCCATCGAGGTGGGGAAGCTTGCGGATCTCGTGCTCTGGAAACCGGCATTTTTCGGCGTGAAACCTTCGCTGATTTTGAAAGGCGGCATGATCGCCGCCGCCCCCATGGGTGACCCCAACGCCTCGATCCCCACGCCGCAGCCGGTGCACTACCGCCACATGTTCGGCGCCTTTGGCCGCGCGGCGAGCCAGACCCGGCTCAACTTCGTAAGCCAGGCCTCGATCGACGCGGGCATCAAGGAGCGCCTGGGGCTGCAAAGTGAATTATCCGCGTGCAAGAACGTGCGCGGCGTTCGCAAAAAGGACATGAAGCTCAACGACGCCTGCCCGGAACTCAGCGTGGACCCGCAAACCTATGAAGTGCGCTGCGACGGCGAGCTCCTGACCTGCGAGCCCGCCACCGAGCTTCCACTGGCCCAGCGCTATCACCTGTTCTAGAAGCCGTCGCTAGCTAAAGCGGCTCCTACGGGGGCGTGGGCTCGCCCTTGTAGGAGCTGGATTCATCCGGCGATGGAAGGCGCTAGCCTTCCCTTACTTGCGGCGCCCCCTTAAAGAGGTCGCTAGCTAAAGCGACCCCCTACAGAACAAGGGTCATGGTAAAAACTCAATTGATTGGATGATCAAGAGGTCGATCATGCTGAAACTGATAGAACGTCTAGGCCCGATAGAAGAAAGCGCGGCCACCGACACGCTGACGCTGCCCTTCGAGCTGCGCATTCGCGGCCGCCTGAAAGCCGAAAGCGACGGCGGCCGGGCGCTGGGGCTGTTTCTCGACCGTGGCCCGGTGCTGCGAAGCGGCGAGGGCTTGAAAGCCGAAAGCGGCGAGGTGATCCGCGTGTGCGCCGCCATCGAGCCGGTGGTCACCGCGCGTATCGAAGCGGGCCTGCCCCTGGCGCGGCTGGCCTATCATTTAGGCAACCGCCACGTGCAGCTGGCCCTCGGTGAAGACGACCAGGGCGGCTGGGTGCGCTTTCCGCCGGATCACGTGCTGGAGGAGCTGGCCACGCTACTCGGCGCCACGCTCGAACATGGTGAGGCCTCCTTCGACCCGGAGCCCGGCGCCTACAATCAGGTGGGAGGGCATTCCCACGGCCACTCCCACGATCACGGACACAGCCACGACCATCACGATCACGCCCATGAGCACTGACGCCGACAGCGACCTGGCCCTTTTGGGATTGATGCAACTGGTAAGCCCCGCGCTACCCATCGGCGCCTTCGCGTTCTCGCAAGGGCTCGAAAGCGCCTTCGAGCTTGGCTGGGTCAGCGACGAAGCGAGTCTGGCCGCGTGGCTGGAGGGCGTGCTGGAAGATGGCCTGACCCGCTGCGAGCTGCCGGTCATCGCCAGGCTTTTCAGAGCGTTCGATGAAGACGACAGCACCGTCATAGCCGAGTGGGATACTTGGCTCGCCGCCACCCGGGAAACCTTCGAGCTGGCCGCCGAGGATAGCCGCCTGGGGGCGTCACTCAAGCGCCTGCTGGCAAGCCTCGAGCTGCTGCCCCAGGCCGGGCTTCTACCCGAACAGGCCGGTTACGTCACGCTCTTTACCTACACCGCCCACCGGCGCGGGGTTAGCTCGCGCCAGGCGCTGATCGGTTTTGGCTGGGCGTGGCTCGAAAATCAGTTGGCGGTGGCTTGCAAGGCGCTGCCCCTGGGCCACACCGCGGCCCAGCGCATCATCGAGCGGCTGCGCCCCGCGCTGGTAGAGGCGGTAGACGCGGCGCTGGTGCTCGATGACGACGCACTGGGGCCGATACTGCCCGGCGTGGCGCTGGCCAGTGCCCTGCACGAAACCCAATATTCGCGGCTTTTTAGAAGCTGATGGACCGATCGAGGAGAACGACATGACACACTGTTTACGCGTAGGGGTCGGTGGCCCGGTAGGCTCCGGCAAGACAGCACTACTCAAGCAGCTCTGCCTTGCGCTGCGCGATCACTACGACATCGCCGTGGTGACCAACGATATCTACACCCGTGAAGACGCGGACTTTCTGCTCAAGCACGACGCGCTCCCGGCGGACCGGATTTTGGGCGTGGAGACCGGCGGTTGCCCGCACACCGCGATTCGCGAAGACGCCTCGATGAACCTGGCGGCGATCGACGACCTGCAGGCGCGCCACCCGGGCCTTGAGCTTGTGATGGTGGAGTCCGGTGGCGATAATTTGTCGGCGACCTTCAGCCCGGAGCTTTCCGATCTCACGCTCTACGTGATCGACGTCTCCGCCGGCGACAAGATTCCGCGCAAGGGTGGCCCGGGGATCACCAAATCCGATTTGCTGATCATCAACAAGATCGACATTGCCGAGCAGGTGCACGCCTCACTCGAAGTCATGGAGCGGGACTCGAAGAAGATGCGCGGCGAGCGGCCCTTCGTGTTCACGAACCTGTACGACGGCGTAGGTCTCGAGGAGATCATCCGCTTCATTCTCGATAAAGGGATGCTGGAGGAGCGCCGCGGCCAAAGCGCGACGGCGTAAGCGGGGGGCAATAGCGCTTTTTTTAATTAAAAAGGCCGCTCTGACCAGGCGGTTAAATGGTCAGAGCGGCCTAAAAGCGTGTGGTGCAGTCCTTGTCCAAACGGGCCATCCTTGGCCACCACACGCACACAGTGGACGCCACGGCCCTCAATCACCTTAACCCAGGTTATAAAGCGTATTTTATCGCCGGAATTAGTCGTTTCTTGAGGCTAAATAGTCGCTCACAAAGAAAAAAATGGCGCTTGAAGCTTTTTTGACGTTGTTGTTTCAAAGTAGGTATTCAGCTTGCCTGACGCTTATCGAGCCGGTCGGACAATAGCGTTGCCGCCCGGTGAGCGGCCGGTGAAAGTCCGCTCTCTTCTCGTTGAAGGCTTTCCACCAGGCGCTTTTTCATGGCGCGGGCCCAGAAGGTTTCGAGATGGCGGCAGGTGGCCTCTGCGGTAGCTTCTTCGTCGCGCCCGCCGCCCAGGTTGGCGGCGATCTGGTTGATCATATGAATCAGGTTGTCGTCGTTGGCCGACATAACGCGTCTCCTTGAGGGTGCGCCGCGTTTGGGCGGTGGTAGATCACATGGCGGTTGCCGCGGGCGAAGCCGACGAGCAGCAAGTTGGCCGCCTCGGCCTGCTTGACGGCCAGCGCCGTGGCGGCGGAAACGGCCACCAGCGCACCGATACCGGCGCTGGCGCACTTGTGCACCATCTCGTAACTGGCCCGGCTGGAGACCAGCACGAAGCCATCCAGGAGCGGCGTTTCGCTTTTGGCCAGCGAGCCAATGAGTTTGTCCAGGGCGTTGTGGCGGCCCACGTCCTCGCGCACCCGCTGGATCTCACCCTTCGCGTTACACCAGGCCGCGCCGTGCACCGCGCCGGTGGCGGCTTTGAGCGGCTGATGGTCGGCAAGTGTTGCCAGCGCCTGGGCAATGGCGGCGTCTTCGATGGCGGGCGCCGCTACCCGGGGGATCGGGCGAATCGCCTGGTCCAGCGCCTCGGTGCCGCAAAGCCCGCAGCCGGTGCGCCCGGTCATGCTGCGCCGGCGCTCTTTCAGCGCCATCAAACGCTCGGTGGCGATGTCCAGGTGAACGGCCAGGCCGTGCTCTTCTTCCACGACCTCCCAGTCGTAGCACTCGTGAGGGTGCGCGATGATGCCTTCGGTTAGGCTAAAGCCCAGCGCCAGATCCTCGAGGGCGTCCGGGCTTGCCATCATCACCGCGTGGGAAATGCCGTTATAGATCAGCGCGACCGGCACTTCCTGGGCCAGAGCGTCCTGTTCGGTCTGGCCTTGCCAGCCATCGCGATATCGACGCACCTCGACCTCGAGGCGCGCCAGGGCGTTTGCGTCAGAAGGCGCGCTCATGGCGCCTCCTGCTGAGCCCTTGCCAGATGGCTCTTCTGAGTTTGATCGAAGGTGCTGAAACGCTGCTGCCAGGCGGAGGGCTGGCTGACTTTTTCGACCTGCACGGCGGTCACCTTGTATTCGGGGCAGTTGGTGGCCCAATCCGAGTTATCGGTGGTAATCACGTTGGCGCCACTGCCGGGGTGGTGGAACGTCGTATAGACTACCCCAGGTTGCATGCGATCGCTAAGCCGGGCGCGCAGCACCGTCTGCCCGGAGCGGCTGGTAATGCCCAGCCAGTCGCCGTCCTTTACGCCGCGAAGCTCGGCATCCGACGGGTGTAGCTCCAGCACGTCCTCGTCGTGCCAGTGCTGGTTGTGGGTGCGCCGGGTCTGGGCGCCCACGTTGTACTGGCTGAGAATCCGCCCGGTGGTCAGCAAAAGCGGGAAGCGGCGGTTGGCGCGCTCCTCGGTGGCGACGTACTCGGTGATCGCGAAGCGGCCAAGCCCGATCGGGAAGCTGAACTCGTGCATGGTCGGCATGCCGAGCGGGTTGTCGTCGTTGCACGGCCACTGCAGGCTGCCGTACTGCTCGAGCTTTTCAAAGCTGACGCCTGCGAAGCTCGGCGCAAGCGAGGCGATCTCGTCCATGATTTCCGACGGATGGGTGTAGTTCATCGGGTAGCCCAGCGCGTTCGCCAGGTCCTGGGTCACCTCCCAATCCTGCTTGCCCGCCACCGGCGACATGACCTTGCGCACCCGGTTGATACGCCGCTCGGCGTTGGTGAAGGTGCCGTCCTTCTCCAGAAAGCTGGAGCCGGGTAGCAGCACGTGGGCGAACTTGGCCGTCTCGTTGAGGAAGATATCCTGGACGATCAGGCAGTCCAGCGAGCGCAGTGCGGCCTCGACGTGCTGGGTGTTGGGGTCGGACTGGGCGATATCCTCGCCCTGCACGTACATCGCCTTGAAGGTGCCCTCAATCGCCGCGTCGAACATGTTGGGAATGCGCAGCCCCGGCTCGTCGTCGAGTTTTACGCCCCACACTGACTCGAAGCGCCCGCGAGCGGCGGGATCCGCCACGTGCTGGTAGCCCGGTAGCTCATGGGGGAAAGAGCCCATGTCGCAGGAGCCCTGCACGTTGTTCTGGCCGCGCAAGGGGTTCACGCCCACCCCTTCCCGGCCGATGTTGCCGGTGGCCAAAGCGAGGTTGGCGATGCCCATTACCATGGTCGAACCCTGGCTATGCTCGGTCACGCCCAGACCGTAGTAGATGGCGCCGTTGGGGACGGTGGCGTAGGTGCGCGCGGCCTGGCGCACTGCATCAGCAGGCACGCCGGTAATCAGCTCAGAGGCCTCCGGAGAGTGGCGCTCTTCACTGATGAACGCACGCCAGCTCTGGTAGGCATCGGTGTCGCAGCGCCTGGCGACGAAGTCGGTGTCCTCGAGCCCTTCGGTGACCACCACGTGGCCCAGGGCGTTGACCAGCGCGACGTTGGTGCCCGGGCGTAGCGGCAGATGCTGGGCCTCGCTCATGTGCGGGGTCTTTAAAAGGTCGATACGGCGCGGGTCGGCGACGATCAGCTTCGCGCCCTGGCGCAGGCGCTTGCGCATCATCGAGCCAAACACCGGGTGGGCGTCGGTGGGGTTGGCGCCGATGACGATGATCGCGTCGGACTTCATGACTGAATCAAAGGTTTGGGTACCCGCGGATTCGCCCAGGGTGGTTTTCAGCCCGTAGCCGGTCGGCGAGTGGCAGACCCGGGCGCAGGTATCGGTGTTGTTGTTACCAAACGCCGCGCGGATCAGCTTCTGCACCAAGTAGGTTTCCTCGTTGGTACAGCGCGACGAGGTAATGCCGCCGATGCTCTCGCGGCCGTGCTCGGCTTGAATCGACTTCAGGCGCTTGGCGGCAAAACTGATGGCTTCTTCCCAGCTCGCCTCGCGCCAGGGCTGGTCGATCGAGTCGCGGATCATCGGCGTGGTCAGGCGGTCCGGGTGCGAAGCGTAGCCGATGGCGAAGCGCCCCTTCACGCAGGAGTGGCCGTGGTTCGCGTCGCCGCCCTTGTAGGGCACCATGCGTACGATCTTATCGCCCTTCATCTGTGCTTCGAACGAGCAGCCCACGCCGCAGTAGGCGCAGGTGGTCACCACGCTTCTGTCCGGCACGCCCTGGTCGATTACGCTCTTTTCCATCAGCGTGGCCGTAGGGCAGGCCTGCACGCAGGCGCCACACGAGACGCAGTCCGAATCCATAAACGCTTCGTCCTGACCCGCCGAGACCTTGGAGTCGAACCCGCGGCCGTCGATGGTCAGCGCGAAGGTGCCTTGGACTTCGTCGCAGGCGCGCACGCAGCGTGAGCAGACGATGCACTTGCTCGGGTCAAAGGTGAAGTAGGGGTTGGAGGTGTCTTTTTCGGCGTCCAGGTGATTTTCGCCGCTAAAGCCGTAGCGCACTTCGCGCAGGCCGACGCTGCCGGCCATGTCTTGAAGCTCGCAGTCGCCGTTGGCGGAGCAGGTCAAACAGTCCAGCGGGTGGTCGGAAATGTAGAGCTCCATCACGCCCCGGCGCAGCTTGGCCAGGCGCTCGTTTTGGGTCGTCACCTTCATGCCTTCGACCACCGGCGTGGTGCAGGAGGCAGGCAGGCCACGCCGGCCTTCGACCTCTACCGCGCAGAGTCGGCAGGAGCCAAAGGCTTCCAGGCTGTCCGTGGCGCAGAGCTTCGGGATGCTGATGTCGGCGAGTGCCGCGGCGCGCAGCACCGAGGTGCCTTCCGGTACGCTGATAGTGACGCCGTCGATCTCGAGGTTGACGGCGGCGGCACCCGGGGTCGGGGAGGGCGTGCCGTAGTCCTTGCTGAAATCGACGCTGTTGGCCTGGCGCCGGGGATCGAAATGTTCAATCATGAGCGTTCTCCACTGGCCGAGCGCTGGAAGTCTTCAGAAAAGTGGTTCAGCGCGCTCTGTACCGGGAAGGGCGTCATACCGCCCATGGCGCAGAGCGAGCCATCCACCATCGTGTCGCAGAGATCGCTCAGCAGGGCGAGGTTATCCGCGCGGTGGTCATCGGCGCGAATGCGATCGATCACCTCCACGCCGCGGGTCGAGCCGATCCGGCACGGCGTGCACTTGCCACACGACTCCACCTTGCAGAACTCCATCGAGAAGCGCGCCTGCTCGGCCATGTCGACACTTTCATCGAACATCACCACGCCGCCGTGGCCCACCCCCGCGCCGACCTCGGCGAAGGTTTCGTAATCCAGCGGCATATCCCACTGGCTCTCCGGCAGGTAAGCACACAGCGGCCCGCCCACCTGCACGGCGCGCAAGGGCTTGCCGCTTAGCGTGCCGCCGCCGAACTCCTCCATCAGCGCTCGCAATGTGGTGCCGAAGGCAAGCTCGATAAGCCCGCCGCGCTTGACGTTGCCCGCCAACTGAAGCGCCAGCGTGCCCCGGGAGCGGCCCATGCCGTGGTCGGCGTAGGCCGCCGCGCCTTCGGCGAGAATAAACGGCACCGCGGCGAGCGAAAGCACGTTGTTAACCACGGTGGGGCGGCCAAACAGGCCTTCGATGGCGGGCAGCGGCGGCTTGAAGCGCACCATGCCGCGCTTGCCCTCCAGGCTTTCCAGAAGCGAGGTCTCTTCGCCGCAGATGTAGGCCCCGGCGCCCAGGCGCACCTCCAGATGAAAGGCACGACCGCTTTCGCGGATGTCATCGCCGAGATACCCGGCAACGTTGGCGCGACGGATGGCCTCGTCCAATATCTCCTTGGCCAGCGGGTACTCCGAGCGCAGGTAGATGTAGCCTTGGGTCGCGCCCACGGCGAGCCCGGCGATGGCCATGCCCTCGATGAGCATGTAAGGGTCACACTCCATGGCGAGGCGGTCGGCGAAGGTGCCGGAGTCGCCCTCGTCGGCATTACACACGATGTACTTTTGATCCGCCGGCGCGTCCAGCACCGTCTGCCACTTGATGCCGGTAGGGAAGGCCGCACCGCCGCGCCCGCGAAGCCCGGAGGCCTTCACTTGTTCGACGATGTCCTGACTTGTCAGCTTTAGCGCCGCCTCGAGGCCCGCAAAACCGCGATGAGCGCGGTAGTCGTCAAGACATAGTGGGTCGGTGATACCGATACGCGCAAAGGTCAGGCGCTGCTGACGGGCGAGATAGTCGATTTCCTCCGTTAGGCCGAGCGCCAGCGGGTGGCTGACGTTGCCTTCGAGCAGGCCGCTGTCGAGCAGCGCGGGCACATCGCTTGGGGTAACGGGCCCATAGGCAAACCGGCCCTGGGCGGTTTCCACCTCGACCAGCGGCTCGAGCCAGAAAAGCCCCCGGGAGCCGTTGCGCACGATGCTGATGCCTTCGTGGCGAGCGGCGGCTTCGCGCTCCAAGCGCTTGGCCACGGCGTCGGCACCCACGGAGCGCGCGGTGGTATCACGGGGGACATATACACGAATACTCATGCCATCACCTCCAGCGGCCGCGTTTGCAACTCATCCAGCAGCTCATCGAAGGCCTCCGGCGTGACGCGCCCGCGCACCTGGTCATCCACGCGAACCGACGGCCCGCAGGCGCAGTTACCCAGGCAGTAAACGGCCTCCAGGGTAATCTCCTGGTCCGGCGTGGTCTGGTGGTAATCCACCCCCAGCCGCGTTTTGGCGTGGGCTTCGAGCGTGCGTGCGCCCACGGACTGACACGCCTCGGCACGACATATCTGCACGACGTGGCGCCCCGGTGGGGTGGTGCGAAAATGGTGATAGAAACTGATCACACCGTGTACCTCGGCGCGGGTCTGCTGAAGCGAGTCGGCGATGAGCGGTACGGCGTCATTAGGGATAAAGCCAAAGCGGTCCTGGAGGGCATGAAGAATTGGCAAGAGCGCGCCTGGCGTGTGTTTAAGCGCGTCGATCTCGGCCTGTATCGACGGCGACGACCATTCTCGAGACTCGTTCATCAGGTCTCTCCCGGTGCTGATTGTTTATTATAAATATGCACGCTTATGCTTGTTTGAAACGGTCATTAAAAGGGCGTGCACCACGGTCAATGTCACGCTGGCATCAAGCCAACATTAACCTACGCCCCCCAGGGCCTGGGTATCTCATACCGGCACGTATGAAGCTTATTGCGCCAGGGGCGTGCCGTTTGGCACGCCCCTGGCGTCAGTGCGCGTAAAGTGTGTGGAACACGTGGGCGGCTAGTTCCCCGACCACCCCATGAAAATGGGCACGTAAACCACCAAAAGCAGCACGCCGATCAGCCCGAGTAGATACGGGATGATCGCGCGAGTAATGCGCTCCAGCGGGAGCTGGGTAACCGAGGAGGCCACATATAAGTTGATCGCCACCGGCGGGGTGATCATGCCAATCGAAAGCCCCACCACGATGATCAGGCCAAAGTGGATCGGGTCGATGCCAAGCTGCAGCACCAACGGCAGCAAGACCGGCGTGAGAATAATCAGGGCGCTGGCGGTTTCGATGAACACGCCGGTGAGCAGAATCACCGCGACCACCAACAGCATCACGACCAGCGGATCGGTGGAGAGCGATAGCACCGATTGCGCAATAGCGCCGGGCACCTGCCAGCTCGAAAGCGTCCAGCTCAGCACCGCCGACATCGCAATCACCAGCATGATGACCGCCGTGGTCATCGCCGAGCGGATCAGTAGCCGATACACCTGGGGCAGCGTCAAATCGCGGTAGACGAACAGCGACACCAGTAGCGCGTAGTTCACCGCCACCACGGCGGCCTCACTCGGCGTAAAAATACCGGTGAAGATACCGCCCAGAATGATTATTGGGGTCATCAGCCCCCAACTGGCGGACTTGAAGGTGCGCCAGATCGTTTTGGGTGAAAGCGGCGTGCCCTTGGGGTACTGGCGCTTGTAGGCCTGGGTAATGGCAATGGCCATCAAGCCCAGGCCCATCGCCAGGCCCGGCAGAAAACCGTTCAAGAAGAGGGTCGATACCGACTGCTGGGCGATCACCGCGTAGATGATCATGGGCACCGAGGGCGGGATCACCACCCCGATGGTGCCGCTGGCCGCGATCAAACTGGCCGCCGAAGCGGGCTCGTAGCCCTTGCGTTTGAGTTCCGGCACCAGGCTCGAGCCTACCGCGGCGGTGGTCGCTGCCCCGGAGCCGGAAATCGCGGCGAAGAACATGCCCGCCATGATGGAGACGATCGAGAGCCCGCCGCGCATAAAGCCCACCAGGGAGTCGGCGAAGCTCACCAGCCGCTCGCTCACCTTGCCCTGGGCCATCAAATCGCCGGCCAGAATGAACATCGGAATGGCGACCAGCGCAAACGAGTTGATGCCCTGAAACATCTGCTGGGTGACCACCATCAGCGGCACGCCGGCCTGGTAAAGCGCGTAGAGCGAACTGGCCCCAATGGCGAAGGCGATGGGTACGCCCAGCAGCATCAGCAGGAAAAAGAGCCCAAAAAGAAGCAGTGTCATGGCGTTTGCTCCCCCATCGGCTTTCTCGGCTCACCCTCGAGGGCGATCTCGAAAAGATCCACCAGCGCGTACCAGGCCATGATCGCGGCGCTGATCGGCATCACTGCGTAGACGTAGGACATCGGCAGGCGTAATGAGGCGGATTTCTGAAAACTCTGCACCTGCATGTAGCGATAACCGATCACGATCAGCGTGATCATGAACGCAATCACCGCGAGCACGGCGAGAAAGCGCGCTGCCTGGCGAAGCCTTACGGGCAGCGCATCGACGGCGAAGGTGACGGCGATATGATGACCACGCTGGAAGGCCAGCGTACCCGCCAGAAAGGTGATCCAGATCAGCAGAAAGCGCGCGACCTCCTCGGTCCAACCCACGGCGGTGAACAGCACTCGCGAGACGATCTGCAGCGTGATCACCCCGATGAGCGCGGCCATACCGGCGAACACGACGGGCTTGAGCACGGCGTCGAGGCCGCGCTCGACGGCTCTCGACAGCGAAACGGCAGCGTTCAATGACGATGTTAACGACATGGCGGCCTACTCGAGCGCCTCTTGAATGCGCGGCAGGTAGTCGCCGAACTGCTCGCCATACTGCTCGTAGATCGGCGCCACGGCCGCCTGGAAGGCCTCGATATCCGGCGATTCATTGATCTCCATGCCGGCTTCTTCCAGGGCGGTGAGCTGCTCGGCTTCCATCTCGGCGTTTTGCGCGCGGGCGTATTGGGAAGCCTCGCGGGCGGCTTGCTGCACCAGGGTTTGCGCCTCTTCGGGGAGCGCGTTCCACTTGGGCAGGCTCATCACGAACAGCGCCGGGGCGTAGATGTGGCGCGTCATGGTCAGGTAGTCCTGGGTCTCGGCCAGGTTGAACGCGTGGATGGCGTTGATCGGGTTCTCCTGGCCGTCGATGGTGCCCTGCTGAAGGGCGGTCAGTGCCTCGGTCCAGGCCATGGGCACGGCGTTGGCGCCCAGGGTGCGGAAGGTATCCACGTAGACTTCGTTTTCGATCACGCGCAGGCGCAGGCCGTCCAGATCCGCCGGCTCATTGATCGGGTGGCGGCTGTTGGTGATGTTGCGAAAGCCGCGCTCGGCAAAGGCCAGGCCTTTCAGGTTGACGTCTTCGAGCGAGTCGAGAATCTCCTGGCCGATCTCGCCGTCGAGTACTTCGTAAGCGGCCTGTGCATCGGGAAAGAGAAACGGCAATTCGAACACCGAGAACGCGTCGACGAAGTTGGCCACAGGCCCGTTGGTGATCAAACCCATGTCGACGGTGCCGATCTGCATGCCTTCGAGCAGGGTGCGCTCGTCGCCCAGGCTTGCGTTGGGGAAGATCTCGACGCTGATCGCGCCGTCGCTTTGCTCGCTTAAAATCTCCTGAAAGCGGGTCGCGGCGAGGTGGTAGGTGTCGTCGCTATTGACCACGTGGGCCAGGCGCAGCGAGGTTTGCGGGAGCTCGGCGCTGGCCGTGCTGGTAAAACCCAAAAGCCCTGTGGCGGCAATCATGAGCGCGCCGCGCAGGTGGGCCAGGGAGAAGCTGAAAGAGGGAGAAGAGTTTGCGTGTTCCACGAGATGTCCTTCGGTGAGTCGCTTTTTTAGTGATTGGCGGGCGTATTATAACGGCGTGCGTGCTCTACCATAGCGGTTTTGGCGCGCAATTCCCCGCCTGAAAGGGCGGTATTAGCCAAAAGAACACTATGGCCCCCGGGCGCTTGAGCGGGGCTTGCGTTGGCGGTAGCCTGCATACCCCCCAATGCTTGCCGGTCAGGCTTTCGCGCTTATAAGGTTATGGGGTGATTTTATATACGCTATAGCTAAATTAAAAACAGGCGGGCCATCGCGTCAGGGCCCGCCCTCAAGGTTGAGATCATGGACACGTTGATTAACGAGCTCGAGAACATCGTTGGTAAAAAAGGCGTTTTGCTGGGTGACGACGTTGCCCAGCGCAGCGTCGACTGGTTCACCAAGGCCCCCTGTGAAGCCAAGGCGATCATTCGCCCGCAAAGCACCGAGCAGCTCAGCCAGGTGATGGCCGTTTGCCATGGCGCCAAGCAGGCGGTGGTGACCCACGGGGGCTTGACCGGCGTAGTGCACGGCGCAGTGGCCAGCCCCAACGAGCTGGTCGTGTCCCTCGAGCTGATGAACAAGATCGAATCGACGGATGCGGTGGGCTCGACCATGCAGGTGCAGGCCGGCGCCACGCTGCAAAGCGTGCAGGAAGCGGCCGAGGCGATCGACATGCAGTTTCCGCTTGATTTAGGCGCGCGCGGCTCTTGCACCATTGGCGGCAACATTGCCACCAACGCCGGCGGTATCCGGGTGATTCGCTACGGCATGATGCGCCAGCAAGTGCTCGGCCTCGAAGCGGTGTTGAGCGACGGCACCGTGGTCAGCTCCATGAACACCATGCTCAAGAACAACGCCGGTTATGATTTGAAGCAGATGTTCATCGGCAGCGAAGGAACGCTGGGTATCGTCACCCGCGCGGTGCTGCGCCTGCAGCCGATGATGCCCAGCGAGCAGACCGCGCTGGTCGCCGTACCCTCGTTCGAGGCGCTCACCGGGCTTTTGAAGCTCGCCTCCAAAGAGCTCGCCAACAGCCTGAGCGCCTTCGAGGCGCTTTGGAACAATCACTACGCGCTGATGACCAGTGAGGCCACCAAACACGCCGAGATCCTCGCCGGCGACTCGCCCTTTTACGCCATCATCGAGACGCTGGGGTCGAACGAGGAGCAGGACGCCGAGGCCTTCGCCGCGGTGCTCGAAAGGGCCCTGGAGGAGGAGTTGATAACGGACGCGGTGCTTGCGAACTCCAGCACCCAGCGCCAGGGTATCTGGGACATTCGTGAAGACATCGAAACCCTGGTGTACGAGCTGAACCCGATGTTCTCTTTCGATATCAGCCTACCCATCGCCCATATGGACGAGTACGTCACCACGCTCGAAGAGAAGCTGAAAGCGCAGTGGCCGGAGACCGCGCAACTCGTGGTATTCGGTCACCTGGGCGACGGCAACCTGCACATCATGATCACCGTGCGCGATGCAAGCCCGCATAGCCGCCGCGACGTGGAAGAGCAAGTATACGGGGCGCTTGCAAAGTACCAGGGCTCGATCTCCGCCGAGCACGGCGTGGGGCTGGAAAAGCGCGACTACCTGGCGCTCTCCCGCTCGCCAGAAGAGATCGCGCTGATGAAGCGCATGAAGCAGGCGCTCGACCCGAAGGGGCTGTTGAACCCGGGCAAGGTGCTCGCCTAAGCGCATCCTGTGATGCCAAAAGCCGCCCCGTGGGGCTAATGCCGATCAGTTAAGCTTGGCTATCACCTGTGGGGCGGAGCTTTAGCTCGCGACGTGTGGCTTGGCCAGGGCGCCTGACGGCGCCATTCGCCGAATTATCGGACCACCGCTGAAGCGGGCTCCCCAACAACGAAATCTTGCATCCATCCCTTGTAGGAGCAGGCTTCAGCCAGCGATGCAGCGCAACGCGCTGCTGGGGTTGGTGATGATGGCAACCAAAAGTGCCGTCGCCACCGAAGGGCGGCTATCGCCGCCATCGCCCAATGGAATTGGGCTCCTACAATGGAGTCGTGCCCCATCCCTCGTAAGAGCAGGCTTTAGCCAGCGACGCAGCGCAACGCGCTGCTACAATAGATTTACCGCTCGTTGTGGGTAGGCAAAAGCCTTAACTGATCGGCATTACCCCGTGGGGCGGCCAAGCGGGGTTTACTCGGCCAGCGCCTCGCGAATGCGCGGCAGGTACGCGCCAAACGGTTCGCCGTACTGTCCACCGCTTCCCGGCTGGACAGCGCCCGCCCACAAAGGTAGGATACGCCCCCTACGCGCCCGTAGCTCAGTTGGATAGAGTATCGGCCTCCGAAGCCGAGGGTCGCAGGTTCGAATCCTGCCGGGCGCGCCATCCAGACTTCTCAAGCCTTCCAGTCAGTTCCCGAGTAGACGAAAAACACAGCAAAATCAGCGGTTTTTGTCCCGCGCTTTGCCAAGTGTTCCTGCCGAATCCAAGCCCGTTTGTGGTATAGAACAGAGTGTAGAGTCACCCGAATGGTCGAGCCTCTCTGGCGTGTAATATGCACAGCCGAGCGCAGGTCATCCTGGCTCTTGGCGCGCAATCCGTGACCTGAACGTCTACGCTGAAACGTTTCGCCACGTGGGCAAAGGGGGGCAGTGATGTTCGAGGGATTCAAGCTGGAGACGGTTGAGCTTGCCGAGGCGACGTTGAGAGTAAGACATGGCGGCTCGGGGCCGCCGGTGCTGTTACTGCATGGCCACCCTCGAACCCACATGACCTGGCATCGCGTCGCCCCGCTTCTAGCGGCGCATCACACCGTCGTTTGCCCTGATCTTCGAGGCTTTGGGGAATCCTCCAAGCCCGTGGATACGCCGGACCATGCCGGCTCCTCCAAACGCGCCAAGGCGCGGGACTGCGTCGCGCTGATGCGCCACCTCGGCTTCGAGCGCTTCGCCGTCGTTGGTCATGACCGCGGCAGCTACACCGCCTTTCGCACGGCGATGGATCATCCCGAGGTGATCGACAAGGCCGTCATGCTCGACGGCGTACCCATCCTCGAGGCGCTGGAGCGCTGCGACGCGCGCTTCGCGACCGAGTGGTGGCATTGGTTCTTCTTCGCCCAGCTCGACAAGCCCGAGCGCGCCATTCTCGCCGACCCGGATGCATGGTATGGCGGGAGTCGTGAGGCGATGGGAGAGGCGTCCTACGCGGACTTTCGCCGGGCCATTCACGACCCGGCGACCGTTCACGGCATGATCGAGGACTACCGGGCCGGCTTGAGCGTGGACCACCTCCACGACCGGCAGGACCGTGAACAGGACAAGCGCCTCCAATGCCCAGCGATGGTGCTGTGGTCGCTGCGTGACGATCTGGAGCGGCTTTATGGCGACGTGCTCGAAGTCTGGCGCCCGTGGACGACATCGGTGGAGGGGCACGGCCTCGACTGCGGCCACCACATGGCCGAGGAAGCCCCCGAGGCGCTGGCGAGCACCCTTCTCGACTTTTTGGGGCGGTAGGCGTCCTGCCACGTGGCGCTGATCCTGGTTTGTTCTCGAATTGCGTCAATTGTGGCAAGGGGCGCTTTGCGATTATTTACATATAAAACAATTTCTTAACATGTGTCATCGAGCCCTTCCGGGCGCGCCAGGATTCATTGAAAGAAAGCCTTTGAGTGATCACGCGCCCCTTTTTTGTATCGCGACGATACGCACGTCCGGCGTGTTCTCGGGTCAGACGCATCATGACGGTGAATTTGAGTGGGTTTTAAACGGTTAATTTAGGCATTGCGTCACAGGGGGATAGGCTTTAATTAATTCTTGAAGTATCGCTTTGGGTTATTACTATTATTTAAGTGCGCCTGCTGCTTCCAACCTTGGCATCTGGCGGCAAGGTGCTGGCAAGCCCGGCTCACTCAACCGGTAGGGCCGTGCTCAGTTCGCCCGGGAGGAGCCAGCGGAGTAGGTCTCGGGAGTATTCACCCTTTTTAAGTTAGCAGTTGCTTTATTTTAATGCGTTAAACATTGCTCTCGATAAAATTTTTATTTTCGGGATTTTTTAGCTCCCTTTTACCAGTGACGATCAGTCAGCCTTGGTTATCGAGGGTTTTAAAGGTACGCGGATGCAAAATAGTATTAATGTGTTTGGTTGTACTGTTTACTTAATGTTGATAATTCTTTTTTTATGGATTAGCTACGTTCCCGGTACGAAAAGTGGGCCTGGATGGTGGTGCATGGCGCTGCTTTTTGCACTGCTTTCCCGCTTTTCACTCATTTACATAGACCCCACGTTGCAAAACGAGTTAACCACGATTTTCTACTTCGTGTTAGGTACCATAGAAAAGCCTTTACTCATTCTTGGGCTTATCCGGTTTTTAGAATTAAAGCGCAGTATCGTGGCCATTTGGTTTGCCGCTGCCTTTTTAGAGGTATGGTTTTTTTCGGTCTGGTTTTTCGATTTATCCATTTGGTTATTGAGACCGTTAGGCGCCGCGTTTTTCTGCTTGACGATGCTTTATCTTTCTATTATCTGTTTTAAAAATAGAAAAGCCTTACCCGGCGGCGTTATGTACGGGATCTCTTTTTTTAGTTTGGCTTTTTCGATTAATTGGATGATGGCTTACCCGATCTTTGCGCGCTTTCCTGGCTGGGGCGCCTTCGTACTCATAATCACCTCTGTGAGTAAGATGGGGTTGTACCTGTTTCTACTGGCGGGCGTGTTTCTTTCCTTTAAAACGAGATTGGAGCGTGCCGAAGCCGAAGCGCTTCATTTGGCCCATTACGACGCGCTGACGGGCATGAATAACAAGCTGTATCTGGACGGTATTTTTGATTATATGGTCAGCTCTGCCGAGCGCTCTGGAACGCTACTGGCGGTCATTTTTATAGACCTCGATGATTTCAAACCGATCAATGACTCGGCGGGGCACGAGGTGGGCGATAAAGTGCTTGCCAAAGTGGCGCAACGAATAACCGGCTGCGTAAGAGCGACGGATGTCTGCGCTCGTTTGGGCGGTGATGAATTCGTGGTATTAGCGGCCCACCTGGATAAACCCGAACAATCGATTTTGTTGGCTGAGAAGCTGATAAAAAACATCAGCCGAAATATCAGGATAGCGTCGAAGGACTATCGCGTCGGCGTGAGTGTCGGCATATCGCTTTATCCGCTTCATGGTCAAGACCTCTCAACGCTGCTGGCCCTCTCTGACAAGGCCATGTATGAAGTGAAAAAGCGAGGAAAAATGAACGTCTCTCTTTATAACGGGGGAGAAGCTTAAACTTAAGCGCAAACGTAAAACGACACCTTGCCAGCGAGAGCGGGTGCATTGATTTTCAATCCACCCGGCTAATCGCCTCGCGGTCAGGGTCCACATACCACACCAGGCCAAGGCGCGAGTTGCGCTCCAGGTCGGCGATGACCTGGGCGCCCAGCAGTAAAATGATCGCGCCTACTTCAAGGCTCAACAAAACGATGATCAGTGCCGCTAAAGAGCCGTACACGGCATTGATGAACGATAGGTGGGTAAAGTAATAGACCAGAAAGAGCCTGACCCCCTCCCACAAAAGCGCTGCCACGAAACCGCCCACCACGGCTCTTCCGATAGCGATCTGGACCACCGGTAATATTTTGTAAATCGCACTGAAAAGCAGGAATACGCCGAAAAAGCTGAACAGGTTCAGAACGGGCTCTGAAAGGCCCGCCAAGGGGAGTTCCTGGGCGAACAGCGCAAGTGCCAGGGCGTTGAGCGAACTTGCCAGGGTCACGACCAGCGTGAGCGCCATGAGCCCGGCGCCCAGCACCAGCATGAACGCGTACGGTAGCACCAGCGAGACCCAGGTACTGCGCCGGGGGCAGTCCGGGGCGTGGAAGATGAACGAAAGGGCATCTTCGAGCATACGAAAGGCAAACGAGCTAAGCAGTAGCAGTATCGGCAGGCTGAGAATGCCGATCACATCGCGAGAGTCGAGTAGCCCGCGTACCGCGTCCATCACGACATCGGCATGGGCCGGGGCCAGGTGGCGGGCCTGTATCGCCAGCACGTTCAGCAGGTGCTGCTCGTCGACTACGCGGGTCGACATGACCCCCAGCAAAGCAAAGAGCGGCACGACGGAGAGCAAAATATTGTAGCCCACGCCGCCGGCCAGCAGGATGCCGCGATTTTTCAAAAAGTGGCACAGTACCCGCCAGGCAAACGATGCCAGACGGGGGAGCAGAAGGAGAACGCCACTGACGAATGTGCGGTTGTGGGCCATCGCGCGCTACGCTCCTTATACATCGGGGATATCGGGCTTTGCATCGACCGGCCATTCGAGAAGCCGGTAAAGCGCCACTGTCTTCAAGAAAGTGGCGCCTTTGGTATCTTACCCTGATTAGCCCGGGAACGCGTTAAAGCGCTGAAACCCAAGGGGGGCCTGCCGCGTCATTGAGTAACGGGCAGGCAGGTGCTTTAGGCTCTGTCTGAAAAGTGCCTGCGCTCGACAATACGGCGTTAAAAATTGGCTCAAAATACTCATTTACACATGTAAACTCCGTTTTTTCGCCAATTTTTGCCTTGTCTTGTCTTCGCTCGTCGACTTTTCAGACAGACCCTGGGTTACTCTTTCGGGTTGAGCTCGCTTTGGCTGGGCGGCGCTTTGACCGTCACTTCGTGCAGATTTTCCTGGGAGAGCGCGCGGTAGAGGGAGAACATCATGGCGAATACCAAAAGGAACATGGGTAGGCCGACCACGGTCACCACCTCCTGCAGCGCGGTGAGCCCGGCATCGCCAGCCAGCACGATGAGCATCGCCGCCAGCACCCCTTCAGAGACACCCCAGAATACCCGCTGATGCCAGGGGCCCGCGTCCGGGCTTCCGGTACACAGCATATCGACCACCAACGAGGCGGAGTCCGACGAGGTGGCAAAGAAGATCGCCACGATCACGACCGCCAGGCCCTGAATCAGCGTGGCGGCGGGGAAGTTATCGAAAAACGCGAACATGGCCAGCGGAATACTCTCGCTTACCGCCGCGGATAGCATACCGGCCTGCTCGCCCAGCGCCTGGCGTGCCTCGGGTCCAATGCCGTCGATCTCCATGGCCGACCAGCCAAAGATGGCAAACCACACCAGGGTAAACATCGACGGGGCGAACAGCACCCCCAGCACGAACTCGCGAATGGTCCGCCCGCGGGAAATACGCGCCACGAAAATCCCGATGAAGGGGGACCAGGTCACCGTCCACGCCCAATAGAACACGGTCCAGCTGCCCTGCCAGCCCCAGTCGACGCCGTTGCCGTCGTAGCTTGCCAGGGTGTCGTTCCAGAACGCCAGCGGCAGCAGGTTGGTCACGTAAAGGCCAAAGGTCTCCACGACTGCGCGCAGTAAGAAGACGGTGGAGCCGGTAAAAAGCACGAAGATCATCAGCCCCACGGCCATACCGATATTGATATTGGAGAGCCGCTTGATACCGGCATCCAGGCCCGCCACGATCGAGCCGACCGCCACGCTGGTCAGCACGGCGATGATGACGACCTTCGTAAACACGGCGTCGGGAATACCGAAAAGCTCGGTGAGTCCTGCGTTGATCTGTTGCGTTCCCAAGCCAATCGAGACCGACACGCCGAACAGCGTACCCAGGATCGCGGCGATATCGAGGGTTTTGCCGATGGGGCCGTAAATCCGGTCGCCAATGAGCGCGTAAAACACCGAGCTGAAACGCATCGGCAGATCATACCGGTAGATAAAGTAGGCAAACGCCAGCCCCGGCATGGCGAAGATGGCCCAGGTATGAAGCCCCAAATGGTAGATGGCAAAGCTCATCGCGTCGTCGGCGGCTTCTACCGTGAACGGCTCGACTCCCGCGCGGGGCGGGGTCGAAAAGTGGGAAATGGGCTCGGCGACGCCCCAAAACATCAAGACCGTCCCGATACCACCGGCAAACAGCATGGTGAACCAGGAAAGGTTGGTGTAGGTGGGCTTGGCATCATTCCCGCCCAAGCGGATCGCGCCGTAGCGGCTCATGGCCAGCCAAAGCAGAAACACCACCCAACTCGAGACGCCGAAAATGAACAGCCAACCCAGGTTGGTCACGATCCATTCACGCCCGGCACCGAAGGCGTCGCCAATCGCCTCGGGGGCGATCAGCAGCACGATCAGAAACGCCACCATGATCCCGGCCGAGGTGAAAAATATGAAGGGGTCGGTTTTTAACCTCAGCTTCCCTGCAAGTGCATTCAACATCTTTTTGCTCCCTGTATTTCTTTCAACATAGGAGCTATTGGCTTTTAGCGCCAAAGCAAAGCGTGCCGAGGCGTTGCACGGGCGGCTCGTTTTTCCGGTGCCCTTTCAGGTTCACGGGCCGCTATCACGCCGCCCAGGAAGGCGTAGCGTGAAAACGGCGGCCCGTTAGCTGTGCGTTGAGCGGTTACCGGGCAACGCTTGCGCCTAGAGCCCTTCTTCCAGCAATTGCGGGGCAAAGTAGGTCATGATCAGATCCGCGCCGGCCCGGCGCATGGCGCCCAGGGTTTCGCGCACGACGGCGGATTCGTCGATCACGCCCTGTTGTGCAGCGAACTTGATCATCGCGTACTCACCGCTGACCTGGTACGCCACCAGTGGCAACAGGCTTTGGCGACGAATGTCGGCCATGATGTCCAGATACGCCAGCGCCGGTTTGACCATCAGAAAATCCGCGCCCTCGGCTTCATCGGCCAGCGACTCGTTGAGCGCTTCGCGGCGGTTCATCGGGTCCATCTGGTAGGTCTTGCGGTCGCCTTTTAGCTCGGTACCCGCGGCTTCACGAAACGGGCCATAAAGCGCCGAGGCAAACTTGGTGGAGTAGGCCATGATGGGGGTCTCAGAAAAGCCCGCCTCATCGAGGGCTGCGCGGATCGCCGCGACCTGGCCGTCCTGGGCGGCGGAAGGCGCGATGATATCGGCACCGGCCTTGGCCGCCTGCACGGCCTGAACGCCGAGGTTCTTGATCGTGCGGTCGTTATCTACGGTGTTGCCCTTCAGGATGCCGCAGTGCCCGTGGGTGGTGTATTCGCAAAAGCAGATATCCGGAATCACCACTAGCTCCGGCGCGGCTTCCTTGATGGTACGCACCATGCGCGCCACCATGCCGTCTTCCTTGAGCGCATCGCTGCCGGTTTCATCCTTGTTATGGGAAATACCGAACGGCATGATGCTTCTAAGCCCCAGAGCGCTCAGGCGCCTGGCCTCGTCACCCAGCTTGCTTTCCGGCACGCGGTACTGGCCCGGCATGCCCTCGATCGGCGTGTACTCGTCGGTCTCCTCCTCGACGAAAATGGGGTAGACCAGATGTTCGGCGCGAAGCGAGGTTTCACGCACGATGGTGCGAAGCGCGTCGTTTGAGCGCAAACGACGAAGACGGGCCTGGGGAAACTGGGCCGGCATGAGACCTCCTGATGAGAGTGGAAAAGACGTTCCAATCACCAGTATAACGCTGTGCGCAAGGCCGGTCAGGGTATCAAGCTCATGAAAGGGCGCTATTGAAGGACACGCCTACCCAAGGGCGCAGAGCAGGCTGACAGAGAAAGGCAAGACCCCATGCCGGCGTTTGACCGGCATGGGGGAGCGCTCGATGAAAGCGCGGCGGGCCTAGAACTCGGTGCGCAGGGTGAGTGTCGCGCTGCGCGGCGTGCCGTAGACAGCGCCGGCGTAGAAGCCGAAGTTGTCGTAGTAGGTTTTGTCGAACAGGTTGTCGACGTTGAGAGTGACGTTGGTGGCGTCTGTCACGTCGTAACGCGCCATGGCGTTCACGGTGGCGTAGCCTGCCCAGTTGGCGGGCGTGGAGCCGGTGCTGATGCCGTCGACGGGTTTACCGGCGGGGCCGGAGATCGCATCGATACTGCTCTGCGCATAGACGCCGGTACCGAAGGTCCAGCGATTCAACATACCCGCCGGCTCATAAGTGGTGTGGAGCTTGAGCAGGTGGGAGGGGTCGCTGCGCCCGTCGGAGTCGATGCGGCGAAAGTGCAGGTAGGTGTAGCCGCCGTAAACGTTCCAGTTCGGCGTAATGGCGCCGGCAATCTCCAGATCCACGCCGTCGGTTTCGTTACCGGTGCCGGCGCGGTAGGCCTGGTTGCCGTCCGGTGTGAGGTTGGCGCCGTCGAGCACGGCGCTGTTTTCCTGGCGGGTGCGGAAGTACGCCGCGGAGGCGTTCAGGCGGCCGTTGAACCACTCGCCCTTCACACCGGCCTCGTAGCTGTCGCCGTCGATAGGCTCGACCGGGTCACCGCTCACGGTTTGGCTGCTTTGTGGGGTGAAGATGTTGGTGTAGCTTGCGTAGAGCGAGTGGTTGTCCGTGAGGTCATAGACCAGCCCCGCATAGGGGGTGAACACGCCGGTTTCGCGACGGGTGGTCGTGTCGCCGGAGGCGGTTTCGTTTTCGGTTTTATAGTAGCTGGTACGGCCACCCAAAATGACGGACAGCGGTTCGGTGACGCTTAGCCGCGTAGAGGCATACAGGCCGCGCAGGTCGGTTTCGGTGGTGCTGCGCTGGCCGTTTCGCGCGCCGCTCAGGCCGATGTCGCGGTCAACGCCGTTGCGCCAATCGGTGATCGGCAGGCCATTGGCGTTGCGGTACATGCAGCCTTCGGAAAATTCGGACATCGTGCTGCTGGACAGCGTGCAGTCGTGATCATACGTGCGTGAACGGGTGCGGCTGTCGCTGTAGCCCACCGCTAGATCATGACGGCGGCCGAGCAGATCATAAGCCCCCTTCAGGTCGATACTGGCAGAGCGCTGGCGCGTCTCGTTGTCGTTGCGCATCCCGTTGAGAATGGCACCGCCGCCATCTTCTTCCCAATAGCCGTTGTAGGTGCCACTTACTGGCCCGCGGTTGACCTTGCCCAGGGCAAGGTTGCTCAGCGCATCGGTTTCACTTTGGGCGGCCTGAACTTCGACGCTCCAGTCATCGTTGAAACGATGCGTCAGCGAGGCGAAGGCGGTGTTGGTTTCTTGCTCGGCGTAGCTCCACTCTGGCACCAGGTTGGTGCTGCGCGAAAGATCCGTGCGGCGGCCGCTGGCGAACCAGATGGGCACGTTGGCGCCCCAGCCCGCGCCGGAGGTCTTGTTGTACTCGTACTGATAGCCCAGGCCGAACGTGGTGTCGTCGCTTACATCGAATTCGAAGTTGGCCAGCGCCGCTCGGTTGCGGTTGGATTCGTGATCGCGAAAGCCATCGCCTTCGCCTTGGGTTACGACGAAGCGCGAGCGAACGCTGCCATCCTCGGTGAGCGGCAGGTTCAAGTCCGCCCCGGCCCGGGCGTTGTCCCAGCGCCCGTAAGAGACGTAGGCGTTGCCGCCGAACTCCGTGCCCGGGCGCTTGCGAACCAGGTCGACGGTGGCCGAGGGGTCGCCGGTGCCGCCCAGCAGGCCGTTGGCGCCGCGCACGATATCCACGCGCTCGTAGAGATCCAGGTTCAGGGAGTTGCCGCCACCCGCGAATCCGGTGTCGCCCGGAAACTGCAGGCCGTCGATCTTCCAGTTGCTGATACCGTAGCCCCGGGCGCGGAAGGTGTTACGCACCCCCACTTCCGATTTGTTGGAGGTGATGCCCGGGGTAAGCTCTAGCGCATCTTCCAGGTTGACCACTCGCTGGTCGTCCAACTGCTGGCGGGTCACGCTGGTCACCGACTGCGGCGTCTCCCGGGGGGAAAGGTCCAGCCCGGCGGAGCTGCTGGTGTCGGAAACCGTGTAGCTTCTGCTCGGGTCACCCTGGTAGCGGGCCTGGACGGTGATGGTGTCCATCTCGACGTTGGCCGAGCTCTCAGAATCGGTTTGAGCTAACGCGCCACCACTCAAAAGGCCGGCACTTATCGCGGCGGCAATAGCGATAGCGAGGGGCTTTTTTGACCATTCAGCGGTATCGAGCGAGGGGGGGTGAGCACCGAGCATCTAAATGTCCCTTAAAATAATAATGATTAGTATTTACGATAATAGAAGCCCCGATTATATTAGCGCTTTGGTTTAAGAAAGTTTTGGTCTATGAGGCGTATGTAATGGATTGTTTGGCAGCGGGCTCACCCACTACATCAAGTACCGGCCGGCAAGTTGAATGCGACGTCATTCTGGTGGTGGACAACGATGAGGAAAGCAGCGCCCAGGTGTGTCGCTACCTGGCAGGCGTAGGGTATCGCACGCTTAGGGCCGCCAGCGGCGACGAGATGTGGGAAAAGCTCGATGACCGCGTGGCGCTGGTGCTGTTGGAGCATCTACTGCCGGGAGAGGATGGGCTAAGCCTTTGCCGGAGCTTGCGCTATCAGAACAATACGCCGGTGATCATGACCAGCGCCCGGGGGGCGTCGGCGGAGCGCATCATCGGCCTGGAAATCGGTGCCGACGACTATCTCTGCAAGCCCTTTGACTTTCGCGAGCTGCTGGCTCGTATTCGCGCCGTACGTCGGCGGGTGGCGCAAGGCTTCGCGCCGGCGCCGCCCGCACAGGAAACCGAGCGTCATTTTGCCGGTTGGCGTTTGGATCTGCGGCTGCGCCGGCTCCATTCCCCTACCGGGCGTGTCTACGATCTTACTCGTTCGGATTTCATGGTGCTGGAGGCGCTCAGCGAGACGCCCAATCAAATCATCAGCCGCGATGCGCTGAGCCGTCATGCCCTGGGGCGGGAGTATTACCTCAACGACCGCTCGGTGGATGTCTGCATCAGCCGTCTGCGTCATCGCCTCGAAGACAACGCGCGCAAGCCTCGCCTCATTCGCACCGTACGCAATGAAGGCTATCTACTCGAATTGGCGACGGCGTAAAGCAGGCATCCGCATCGAAGTGCTGCGTTGTTCTCGGCGTATTATTCCGGCGAAAGCCACGCCACCCTTCTTGCCATGAAGACAGCGCGCTATCATCGCGCACGTCCCGTCAAGCGGTGACGTTTTCAGTGGTGCAACGCTCGTGTCGGGAATCCGGTCGTTATGCATAAAGCAGGCGCGTTATTGACGCGGGGGCCTATCGGTCGCCACGTGAAGGAGATGGCCATTACCAGTGGGCTAAGCCTGTGGGCGCTGTTCTTGATCGAGATCCTGACGCTTACCTGACCGAATGGCTGGATAGCTGGCCTGAACGGCTGCCCCAAGAGGGATATGGAAAAACTCACGGCCGTCTGTCGTTTCAAACTAGCGGTGGCCACCTAAAAAGTGGCGAATTGACCACGTGAAAACCCGGGGGAAAAAACCAATAAAATTTGGGCTTATAAGGGGAACGTGTTATAGAAATATGCCGATAAACAAATGTTAATAATATAACTCGGTTAAAATACAGTTTTTTTCAGTGCGTTCATAAGGTTTACGATGTACACACCCGGCCTGCTATCGTTCGATGAGTTCCCCGTGGGATGTATGGTTACCGATGATAGCCGCCGGATCCTCTATAGCAATCAATATATGAGCGACCAGTACGGCTACGCGTTCGAGTCGCTGCGAAACCGGGATCTGTTCGAGTTATTCAGTAAAGCGTCCCAGGTGCTGATCGAAACCTTCGTGGCGCCCGCCCTGGCACGCGATGGCCAGTGCGAAGAGATCCGTTTGTCGCTGGTTCCCCCTTCCCAAAAAAGCCAGCCGGTAATCATTAGCGTCGTCGCTGATAGCACGAACGCGCGTCTTTTTTGGAGTATCGCGAACGCGAACCGCTCGGAGCAGCTGTTCGTCGAGCTAAAAAAGACGCAGCAACTGCTGGAACAAAAAGTGACTCAGCTGCGCGCGCTCTCAAGCGTCGACCCTCTTACAGGGCTTCCCAACCGCGCCGCGCTCAGCCGACATCTCGACCGTCAAATTGCCGCGCGGCAAAGCGGCTTTGCACTCGCCTTCATCGACCTGGATGGTTTCAAAGAGGTCAACGATCGGTATGGCCACGAAACCGGCGACAAGGTGCTACAGCAGATTGCCAAGCGGCTGACCGATACCCTTCGCCACAAGGATATGGTCGCCCGTTTCGGCGGCGACGAGTTCGTCGTGGTGCTGGATGGCTATTTCGATCAAACGCTTGCCCAAAGCCCGCTTTATCGGCTCATCGACCGGCTTGCAGAGCCGGTTTTCGTGGACGATGTGTCGCTCACGCTGTCGGCCAGTATCGGGCTTACGCTTTACCCGCAAGCCAAAGCGTTGGAGCCCGACCAGCTGATTCGCCAGGCCGACCAGGCCATGTACCAGGCCAAGGTCGCGGGTAAAAACCGGGTATGTTTTTTCGATATCGATGACGAAGAGGTGCAAAAGGAGCGCCACGCCGAGCTCGTGGCGATCGACCGGGCAATGGCCGCGGGGGAGTTTGCGCTGTTTTACCAGCCTAAAATCAATATGCGCACGGGCAAGGTCGTGGGTGCCGAGGCGTTGATTCGTTGGCACCACCCGGCGCGGGGGCTGGTCGGCCCCCAGGATTTTCTGCCGGTATTGAGCGACACGCCCAACGGGGTGCGGCTAGGGTACTGGGTCATTCGTCAGGCGCTTGCCCAGCTAAGCGCCTGGCAAAGCCAAGGCCTGGAGACGGTAGTGAGTGTCAATATCGACGGCTACCACTTCCAGCACCCCCGTTTTTTACAGGAACTCGGCACGATCCTGGCGGATTTTCCCGAGGTGGCGAAACGCTGCCTGGAGCTCGAAGTGCTGGAAACCAGCGCCATCGACGATATCGACCAGGTGGCGCTGGTGATCAGCGCGTGCCGCGCCCTGGGGCTTCAGGTATCGCTGGACGATTTTGGCACCGGCTACTCGTCGCTTAGCCACTTAAAAGAGCTGCCGGTGGATACGCTCAAAATCGATCGCAGCTTTGTCCAGAACATGCTCGAAAGCCGGGGGGATCTGGCTATTTTGAAAGGGGTGATCGGCTTTGCCCAGGCGTTCGAATTCGGCGTCATTGCCGAAGGCGTGGAGACCCTGGCGCACAGCCGGGCGCTTTTGGAACTGGGCTGCGAAATAGGCCAGGGTTACTTCATTGCCCGCCCCATGCCCGCCAGCCACTTCCCCGGGTGGGTCGCGGCGTGGGCGCGAGAGGAGTTTCAAAGAAAGTACGGGGATTAAAGTACGGGTATTAATGTTTCAACCAGGAGGAAGCGGTTTGTTAACCAAAGCGGGCGTCATGGCGCGCAACAATATTACCGTGGTGGGCGAGGGCGACCAAACGCTCATGTTGGCCCACGGGTTTGGCTGCGACCAGCGGGTATGGCACTACCTGCTGCCGGCCTTGAAAGAGCGCTATACGCTGGTGCTATTCGACTACGTAGGCTCCGGGCAGTCGCAGCTAGCGGCGTTCGATATGAACCGCTACGCAACGCTCGAGGGCTACGCCCGGGACGTCATCGAGATCATCGAAGCGTTGGATTTGAACGAGGTGCACTTCGTCGGCCATTCGGTCAGTGCCACCATCGGCCAGCTGGCCGCGCTCGAAATACCCGAGCGCTTCGCCAGCCAACTGATGATCTGCCCCTCGCCATGCTTTTTGAACCTGCCACCGGATTATCACGGTGGCTTCGAGCGCGCGGACCTGGAAGAGCTTTTGGATTTGATGGAGCGTAACTATATCGGCTGGGCCCACTATCTGGCGCCGCTGGTGCTGGGCCCGGAAAGCTCCGAGAAGCTCATCGGCGAGCTCTCCGAGAGCTTCTGCTCCACCGACCCGGTCATTGCCAAGGTATTTGCTCGGGCCACGTTCTTTGCAGACTACCGGGCGGTGCTGCCCCGCGTGCGCCACCCGGCGCTGCTGCTACAAAGCCAGGTCGATACGCTGGCCAACCCGGAGGTGGGCCGCTATATGCACGCGCGTATGCCGGACAGCACGTTGAGGGAGCTGCCAAGCGTGGGCCACTGTATTCACATGACCGACCCGGAGACCGTGGGCCTTGAAATCAACGCCTGGCTCGCCCGTTACGTGCGCAACAGCGCCTGATCGATAGGGATGAAGGCGCTGGCCGCCTGGATCAGCGAGGCGGCGGTGAGCGGGGCGACGCCGTATACTTCGACGCGTTTACCGTGAACCCGGCGAATTTTTTCCGCGAGCAGGTCGAAGTCGCCGTCGCCGGAGACCAGCACGATGACATCGGCAAGCGGGGCGTGTTCGATGGCATCGAGGGTGATGCCGACATCCCAGTCGCCCTTGGCCGAGCCGTCGGCGCGCTGGATGAACGGTTTCAACTTCACCTCGAAGCCGATGCGGCGAAGGATGTTCTGAAACTCCCGCTGCTTGGCGTCGCCCTTGTCGATGGCGTAGCAGTAGGCCGCCGTTACCTCGCGATTCGCGCTAACCCGCCGCCAGAACGCATGGTAATCGAAGTGTTTACCAAACGCGTCGCGCACGGTGTAGTAAACGTTTTGGGTATCCACAAAAATGGCGACGGTGGTCATAGGCGTGGGCCGTTTTGCGCGGTGCAAGGGCCGCCAAACAGTCGGGTCAGTCGTTGGGGCATCTAATGAATCCTTTGAAAAGCGATGAGCGGCGCGCCGCCTTCCGGGTCGTCCACCAGGCGGGCATTCACGGCAAATAGCGTGTTCATGAGCGCCGGGGTGAGCACCTCGGTGGGCGTGCCGAGGGCCACGATGCGCCCGGCCTTCATGGCCAGCACCCGATCACAATGCAGCGCGTGTTGCAGGTCGTGTAGTGCGACGACGGCGGTGATCGGAAGCCGCCGAATGAGTTCCAGTATGGCGAGCTGGTGGTGAATATCCAGGTGGTTGGTGGGTTCGTCGAGCAGCATCAGCTGGGGCGTTTGCGCCTGGGCCCGGGCGATGTGCACGCGTTGGCGCTCGCCGCCGGAAAGCGAGCTCCACTCACGGTGGGCCAAATCGAGCATTTCGACCGCGTGCAGCGCCTGGTCGACGGCGGCTTCGTCCGCGTCGCGCCAGCCGCCCAGCCGCCCAAGCCAGGGCGTGCGGCCAAGCTCGACCGCGTCCCGGGCGGTGATGCGCTCGTCGGTGTCGGCCTGCTGGGCCACCAGCGCCATGCGCTGGGCAATCTGGCGCCGGCTCATGCGGGCAAGCGGCGTGCCGTTGAAGCGTACCTCGCCCTGGGCGGGCGTCAAAAGCCCGGCCAGCAGACGTAGCAGGGTGGATTTTCCCGCGCCGTTGGGGCCGATCACGCCCAGCGTCTCCCCCGGGTGAATATCGAGGTCCACGCCCTCGACGATCACCCGCCCCTGGAGCACCCCGCTAAGGCCGCGGGCGCTGAGCAGCGGCGGGGGTGAAGCGGTCGGCGTCTTCATCGCCGCCCCCGCACCATCAAGTAGGCAAACGCCGGGGCGCCGACCAGCGCGGTAATCACGCCGATCGGCAGCACCTGGCCGGGGATCACCACCCGGGAGACGACATCGCAAAGCACCATGAACAGCGCCCCGCAGAGCGCGGTGGCGGGCACCAACTGGCGGTGACGCACGCCCACCAAAAGGCGGCAGGCGTGAGGAATCACCAGGCCCACGAAGCCGATTGCACCGGTGATCGAGACCATGACCGCCGTGACGAGCGCGGCGGTGCCGATCAAAAGCGAGCGGGTCAGCCGCAGATTCACGCCTAATGAGGCCGCGCTTTCCGCGCCGAACGCGAAGGCGTCCAGCGCGCGCACCTGGCTAAGCGCCACGCCAAGGCTTGCGACCGCCACGGGCAGGGCAAGCCAGGCATCCGGCCAGCGCACCGCAGAAAGATTGCCCAAAAGCCAAAACATGATGCCGCGGGCCTGCTCGGCGTTGGCCGAGTGGGCGATGATAAAAGCGGTCAGCGCGTTGAAAAGCTGCGCCCCGGCGATGCCGGCCAAAATCAACACCCCCGCGCCTCGGGTGCCGGGGCCGCTGCCCGCCATGTGGGCGAGCAGCGCCACGAAGCTGAACGCGGCTAACGCGCCGGCAAACGCACCCATCGACATCGAGATCATGCCCGCCCCCACGCCGGCGACGGTCACGGTGACCGCGCCGGTGGAGGCGCCCGCGGAAATACCCAGCAGGTACGGGTCGGCCAGGGCGTTGCGTAAAAGCGCCTGTAAAATCACCCCGGACACCGCCAGCCCTGCGCCGCAGCAGGCGGCGACCGCGGCGCGCGCCATGCGGTAATGCCACACCACGGCTTCATCCAGGCTATTGAGCGGCTGGTCGGTCAGGCCGGTCTTTTTGGCCAGCACGTCGAGCACGGTGGAAAGCGGAATGCGCGTTTCGCCGACCGCGGCGCCGATAAAAAGCGCGGCGAGCAAACAAAGCGGCATCAGCCAAACCCAAGTGGCGGCGGCGGGGCGCGCCGTTTTCGCGCGCATCAGAGCGCCAGGTCGAAATCGGCCAGGTGCTCGACCAGCGTCTCGAGGGCGAAAATGCTGCGTATCGAGGGGTCCATGGCGTGGGCGTCGATGTCGATCACGCGCTCGCTTTGCACCGCGTCGAGCAGCCCGGTCACCGGGTCGCTTTGTAGGTAGTCGCGTTTGGTGGCCAGGTCGTCGGCGGGGAAGCGGCGGCGCTCCATGCGTGCGGCGGCGATAAAGGTAGGGTTGGCGCGGGCGATGTGCTCCCAGCCCACGCTCGGCCACTCCTCTTCGATGCTCACCACGTTGTCGATGCCGAGGGTGCTCATCATCCAGTCCGGTACGCTGTTCACACCCGCCACGTAAGGGTCGCTACCCAGCTGTGCCGAGGAGTACCAGAACACGCCGCTGGCATCCTTGGGCAAGCTGAGTGCCTGGGCGGCCTCGATCGCGGCGGTTTCTCGCGCCTTGAGCGCCTCGATGGCAGCATCGCCGCGCTCTGATACATCGAACATACGCGAAAGCGTCGCGATGGCCTGATACACCAGCGCCGGGTCGAAGAGCGTGCGCCGCGCGCCGTCCATGCTTTGGACGTTGTCCTTGCCCTCGCACTCGGTAGGCAGGGTCCAAAGCGCCACCCCTGCGTCGTCGAACATCTCGGGCGTGCCCACCACGCCGGCCGGCCCGACCATCCACTCAAAAGCGGAAATCACCAGGTCTGGCTCTTTGTTGATCACGCTTTCAAAACTGGGCGCGTCGTCGGAGAGGCGCTCGACGCCGGCATTCGCCTCGGCAAACTCATCGAGCACCGGGTTGACCCAAAGCGAGGTGCCGACCATTCGTTCTTCGAGGCCGAGCAGATAAAGCATTTCCGTCGCCGCCTGGCCGATGGTGACCACCCGCGCCGGCGGCGCTTCGAGGGTGATGGCATGACCGCAGCTTTCAAGCGTGAGCGGGTAGTCGGTGGCCGCCAGGGCAGCCGGCGCCGCGCAAAGGCCCAAAAGGGCCGTTGCGTTACGTAATGTCAGCATCATGTACACTCCCGTGCATGATCCGCGGCCGCCTGGGGCGCCGTGGTGAGTGAAGAGTCGTCGGCAGTTCTCCTGACTGACGGGTCATGGCTAGCTCACCTTCCCGGACGTAGCGTCCAGTGGTCTCTCGAGCGTCGCTCGCCGCCTACAGTTGCGGGGGCAGTTCCGGTTCGCGGCCAGGCCGCTTTGGATTCTCTATTAAGTTTCCGAAGAAACACCGACGCGCGCTATTCTAGAGAGCGCTCCTGGGCAGGGCAATTGCTCATTGCGTCAGGCGCCGCCCGCCCTTTACCCAGGGTTTGGGCTTGCCTACGCTTACATGACTGTCAGGGAGAACGGCGATGACTAGAATGGCGAATGCATCTACCACGTTGAGCGCAAAACGCTCGCTTTGGGCGGCGGTGCTGGCGGGCATCGGGGTCATGGCGGCCGTCGATGAAATCGTCTTCCACCAGCTTTTGCAGTGGCACCACTTTTTCGACTTCTCCACGCCGGCCTTCGGCATTTTGTCCGACGGGCTGCTGCACGCTTTCGAGCTGCTGGCGGTGGTGGTGGGGGTCTTCATGCTGCTGGATCTCTCCCAGCGCCAATGTTTGAGCATTGCCTGGGCAAAAGCGGGCTTTTTTCTGGGGATGGGCGGCTTTCAGCTCTTCGATGGCTTGATCAACCACAAGGTGTTGGGCCTGCATCAGATTCGTTACGGCGTGGACCCGCTGATGTACGACCTGGTATGGAACGCCTTCGCCCTCGTCTTTTTGCTGGTCGGGGTGTGGTTTTTCCGGCGCGCCCGGTCAAGCGCCGCGCGTTAAATGCACGCCCACGCCAACCCCCACGGCGCGCTGCTGGATTGGCTGCCCTTCGCGCTGGTCGTCCTCGTCACGCTGGTGTATCTGGTTGCCGCCCAGGGGCTTCACCGCCGGGCGTTCTGGAGCCGCAAGCGGTGCGGCTTCTTCGTGCTGGGCAGCGCGCTGCTAGGCGTGGCTTTCTGGCCCTCGCTGATGAACTGGGCACACCACGACCTGACCGGGCACATGACGCTGCATCTTTTGATCGGCATGTTCGCGCCGCTTGCCTGGGTGTTGGCCGCCCCGGTCACATTGCTGCTCAAAACGCTTCCGCAGGCGGGCGGCAAGGTGGTAGTGGCGCTTCTTCACAGCCGCTTCATTCGCTTGATCGCTCATCCGGTCACCGCACTGTTTCTCAACGTGGGCGGCATGTACGTGCTCTATATGACGCCGCTCTACGCCGCTTCGCTTGAAAGCCCGACGCTTCACTACGCCATTCACCTGCATTTCCTGCTGGCAGGTTATCTTTTCTGCTGGGCGATCCTCGCCGAGCCCGACACCTCGCCTCACCGGCTCAGCCTGCGCTTTCGCCTCGGCGTGCTGTTCGCCGCCATCGCCACCCACAGCCTGCTTGGCAAGCTAATGTATGCTCAAGGCTTGCCCCAGGGCACCGGCCACACCCTGGAAGACGTGCAAGCCGCCGCGCAGCTGATGTACTACGGCGGCGACCTGGCCGAGGTGCTGCTGGCGGTGGTGTTGATGACGTTTTGGTTGAGACGGCCGGTGGGGCGGCGAGAAGAGATAGGGGGAAGAAAGATGGTGCAAGGGGGATAGTGTGGCTGTCAGCCTGTTGGAGTGACCAGGCTGACAGTTATCTTAAGTTTAAGCTATTGTTCGGCGCTTATGACCCCAGAATGGAATCCCGGTCAGCATTGGCACGCTCTTCTGCCCGGTCACGGGCCGCTTCGAAGGCGTCCAAAAAGCTTTCGCCGTCTTCGCCAAACGTCTCCAGGTACCACTCCCTGACAGGATCGGCCAGGGCGCGAAACTCTTCCATCTCTTCTTCGGTCGGCGTGTAGATCTCGCCTCCCGCTTCTTCCCATTTGCGGTAAGCCTCCAGCTCCTTGCGTGGCTGGATACCAAACTGAACCGTCGCCATCATCGCCGCACCATCGGCAACGACACGCTGTTGCTCGGCCGTTAGCGATTGAAACTTCTGGTTCCCCATGAGCCACATGGCCGCCATGTACGCATGGTTATCCATGGTCATGTGCTTGATGACTTCCTGGAAGTTCATGTTGGTGATGTCTGAAATCGAGTTGAGCGTGCCGTCGACCACGCCGGTTTGCAGGCCGGTATACACTTCAAGCCAAGGCAGCGGGGTCGGCGATGCGCCCATTTCTCTGACCATGAGCTGCTGGATTTCCGACTCTATCGTGCGAAAACGAAGCCCTTCGGCATCGCTGGGCGTGCGAATTTCACGCTCGCCGTTGACGATGTTGCGCCAGCCTCCGGTCTGGGTCATGGACATCAGGCGGATGCCATCGTTACTGGCCTTGAGAATCTCATCGCGTAAAAAGCCGGTAAATTCCGGGTCGGTGAGCATGTTCATCGCCGCCCGGTCATCGGGGAACGTGTAAGGAATGTCCAGGCCCTGAATCGGGGGGTAAACCGAGGCGACGCCACCGGCCGTCGCCGTGTAGATGTCGACGATGCCTGCCTGCATGGCTTCGAAACACTCGTTGGCCGAGCCACATAGCTGCGCGCCGGCAAAGATATTGACGTTGATGTCGCCGGCGGTACGGCTCTCCACGTAATTTTTGAAGACCAGCGCCGCGTCATACTCCTGGTCTTCTTCGTTGGCGAGAAACACCAGATTGAGGTCGGTGGCGTGCGCCAGGGTTGACGTGAAAAGCGTGCCCCCGACTAGCAGCGTGGCGAGCGTTTTACCGGCGTGTTTCATGGACATTGTCATTGTTCTCCTTGGAGTTTTATTACGGGTCAAGCGACATAACCAAACATTCTGGGTAGTGCCAAAATGAGGTCAGGGATATAAACCAAAGCGAAAAGGATCGCGATCTCGACAAAAAATAGCGGCAGCATCTCCCAGGCTATTCTCTCGATACGTTCCTTACTGATACTACTGACCACAAAGAGGACCAGGCCCATCGGTGGCGTTATGAGCCCCATGATCAAGGTGATGCTCATTACGACAGCAAAATGGATGGGCTCAACGCCGACACCGATCATCACGGGGGCCAGGATGGGGCCCAAAATCAGAATGGCGGGGCCGGCATCCATGATCGTGCCGACGGCCAATAGAAAAACCACGACCAGAAAGAACAGAATCCGCGGATCGTCGGTAACGGAGAGGATGAAGGCGCTTACGAGTTGCGGCGTGCCTTTCAGGCTGACCAGCGATGCAAACGCGACGGCCGCCCCTACCAGCAGCAGAATGACCGCTGAGTTCAAGGCAGCTTTACCAAACAGACGGGGAAGCTCTTTGAAGCTGATTTCACGGGTCACGAAAAGCCCAAGAATCAATGCGTAAAAGGCAGCAACGGCCGCGCCTTCCGTGGGCGTAAAAATACCGCCCACGATACCGCCGATAAGAATGACCGGCGTAAGAAGCGGCATGAAGGCGGTCACGAATGCCTGCCACTTCTCTTTCCACGTGGCTTTACGAAGCGGCTCCGGGAACTCCTTGAAACGGGCCATGATGGCAATCGTGATCATGAGCCCTAAACCGATCAGGATGCCCGGCACGATGCCGCCCGCAAACATGCCCGCCACGGAGACGTTCATGATGAACGCATAAAGAATGAAGATGCCGCTGGGCGGAATAATGCTGGCAATGACCGCGGATGCGGCGGTGATCGCCGCCGAGAAACGGTTGGTGTAACCCGATTGGCGCATGGCCGGGATCATCACGGACCCCATGGCGGATGCATCCGCGACTGCCGAGCCTGAACCACCCGCCAGCATGAGGGAGGAGGCAACCGAGACCTGGCCAAGGCCGGCTTTGCGGTGGCCAATAAGCGTTTCGGCAAAACGCACGATACGCGCGGTGACCCCGCCCGCTGTCATCAGCTCGCCCGCCAGAATGAAGAAGGGCAGCGCCATCAAGGGGAAACTATCGATACCGGCAAAAAGACGTTGGAATAAAAGGTTGAGAAAGACCGGCCGGCCTTCCAACAGCAGACTAACGCCTGGCGCAAAAAGCATTAGAAAAACAATCGGCATGCCCGCGATTAAAAGAAAGAGGAATACCCATAAATAAGCAAAGGCCATGGTTATACCTCGACGTTGTCGTTATCAGCAGACGTTTCATGCCTGGCTGGTAAATGGATGTTGAAAAAGAGGCTATATGCCAAACGCAGGACGCGTTCAAAAGAGCTTAAAGCCGTGAGAAAAAAGCTTAAGGGGAGGACGTAGTAAACGATCGACATGCTAATGCCAAGCGATAGACTCGCGATCGTGGCACCTCGGTCGATACGGTCAAAGCCGAGTTTGATACACCAGATCAATACCGCCAAAACACATAGTTCGAGCAACAACTGCAAAAGGCGCCATAAAAAGGCATCTTTAAACCAGTCCGTCACTATTTCAAGGCTTGCGTTGAGCCCTTGGCGATGGGCGGCAGGAAAGAACAAAAACGCCATCCATACCATCATGAAACGCGCCAACTCCTCCGTCCATCCGAAGCTGTCGCTGAGCACGTAACGGAAAAAAACGTGGGTAATCATGATACCCAGCATGGCGGCCAGCAGAAGCGTTGCCATATATCCCGCCCAGCGTGTTGTTATCCCGTTTATACGATCAAGTAGGGCGATGAACGTGGGCATTGCCGCCTCCGTAAGGCAGTTAAGCCTCCTTTGGGAGGTTGCCTTCTTCTTTGTAGTAGTAAAGGTGAGCTTTTGATAGCGTATCTCGTAGCGCTGCGAAAATGTTAGTGATGCCCCTATAGACTGTCAAGCAAACCGGCGCCAGTTCGGGGCTGATAGGCTTAGACATAAGTCTTATATATGGAAAATAACCCACTTATAGTTCGTTAAGATTATGATTTTAATTTATTATTACTATCGTTTCGATGGCTGGTCCAGTCATCGAGTTGACAGCTCTAAACGCCGAACGCTATATTTTCGTAGCGCTACGAAAATATAATAAAAAGGGAAGCCATCTTATAAACGCCCGTTACGACCTAAAGGCATACGACGTGACAAAACAACAGCGACGCAAGATCGAAGAGCTGCGCAGCCAGCGCTGGTACGACTCCCAGGATATGCGAGGGTTTGCGCATCGCCAGCGAACCCAGCAAATGGGCTTGCGCCGCGATGAGTTCATGAACAAACCGGTCGTTGGCATCATCAATACCTGGAGTGACTTGAGCCCCTGCCACGCGCACCTGCGGGATCGCGCCGAGGCGGTCAAACGGGCGGTGTGGGCGAGCGGCGGGTATCCCGTCGAGCTGCCTGCCTTGTCGCTGGGGGAGGTGCTCGTCAAACCCACCACGATGCTTTACCGCAATTTTCTGGCGATGGAAGCCGAAGAGCTGCTCCGCTGCCACCCGATCGACGGTGTGGTCCTTTTGGGCGGCTGTGACAAGACCACGCCCGCTTTGCTGATGGGCGCCATCAGCATGAATATACCGGCGATATTCTGCTCGGCCGGCCCCATGCTCAACGGGAAATGGAAAGGTAAAACGCTGGGTGCTGGCACCCATACGCGTAAATATTGGGATGAGTTACGCAGCGGGAATATTACCCAGGAAGAGTGGATCGACCTGGAGTCGCGAATGACGCGCTCCAACGGCACGTGCAACACCATGGGCACGGCCTCGACCATGACGTCGATCATCGATGCGATGGGCCTTAGCCTGCCGGGTGCCTCGAGCATTCCAGCGGCGGACGCCGCGCATACCCGCATGGCGTCCGAGTGTGGTAGCCGTATCGTGGAGATGATCTGGGAAGATCTTAAGCCCTCCGATATTCTGACCCGGGATAACTTTCTTAACGGCGTCAAATGCTATATGGCGCTGGGTGGCTCGACCAACGCCGCGATTCACCTCATTGCGCTGGCCCGCCGCGCCAACGTCGAGCTCACCCTGGACGACATGGACACGGTCGCGCGTCAAATTCCCGTTTTGGCGAATATCTTCCCGTCAGGCAACCACCTGATGGAAGACTTCTATTACGCCGGGGGGCTACCCGCTCTGCTGCTGCATTTGAGCGACCATCTAGCGCTTGGGACGGCCAGTGTCAGCGGCCGGACGCTGGGCGAGAACCTGCAAGAAGCCGAGTGCTACGACGAGAATGTTATTCGCCGCCTGGACAACCCGGTCTGCGACGGTGCGGCGCTGGCCGTACTGCGCGGTAACCTGGCGCCGAGAGGTGCGGTCATCAAGCCAAGCTCCGCCGATGCCAAACTGACCCGCCATCGTGGCAAGGCGATCGTGTTCGAAAACCACGCCGATATGGTGGCGCGTATCGATGACCCGGATCTGGACGTGACGGCGGACAGTGTCCTGGTATTGCGTAGCGCTGGCCCCAAGGGGGCGCCGGGTATGCCCGAGTGGGGTGCCCTGCCGATTCCCAAGAAGCTATTGGCTCAGGGTGTCAGAGACATGCTGCGCCTGTCGGATGCCCGCATGAGCGGCACCCACTACGGTACTTGCGTGCTCCACATTGCGCCCGAATCCGCCGTTGGCGGGCCGCTGGCGCTGGTGCGCAATGGCGATGAAATCGAGCTGGATGTCGCCGACCGGCGCCTGGCGCTTTGCATCAGTGATGAAGAGCTCGAAAAGCGCCGCCAGGCATGGCGCCCCCCCAGCCCGCGTATCGATCGCGGCTACACCGCCATTTATCAGGAGCATGTCACCCAGGCCGATCAGGGCTGCGACTTCGACATTCTGCAAAACGGCCAGCGCCAGCCAGAGCCGGAAATCTTTTAAGGAACAATTCCAATGACGACACTTCCCAAGAACACGTTCAAACAGTGGCTGAGTGAACCCGGCAAGGTGCCCGTAGGCACCTGGTTGATGACGGCAAGCCCCAATGTAGCCGAAGCCATTGGCTGGGCGGGTTTCGATTACGTCGTGCTCGACATGGAGCACGTCCCCATTGGTATCCCCGAGGCGATCGCCATCATGCAGGCCGTCGCGGGCACGCCGACTGAGCTCGTGGTGCGCCTTCCCTGGAACGATCCGGTCATCGTCAAGCGGGTGCTCGACAGCGGCGCCCAGACGCTGATGTTCCCCTATATCCAAAATGCCGAGGAAGCCTCCCAGGCGGTGTCGTCGACACGCTATCCCGGTAAAGGCAGCCGCGGCGTGGCGGCGGTTCACCGCGCCAGCCGCTACGGTACGGTCCCGAACTATTTGCAGGAGGCGGGCGAAGAGATCGCGGTGATCCTGCAACTGGAAACTCCCGAAGCGCTGGCGGCCATGGAAGACATTGCCGCGGTGCCGGATATCGACGGATTCTTCGTGGGCCCGGGCGATCTTTCCGCAGCCATGGGACACATTGGCGATATACGCCACGCCGATGTCCAGGCCGCCATCAAAGAGGCCGTAGAGAAGAGCCAGCGGCTGAACTTGCCCTGCGGCATCGTGGGCGCCGACCCTGAACTGGTGGGCCAGTACCGGTCGCTGGGCTTCGGTTTTGTCGCCGTGGGCTCGGATATGAGTCTGATGATGTCGCGGGCCAAAGAGTACGTGGGCGCTCTCAAGGGCGGCGAGGTGGATACGGGCAATAGCGGCGTCTACTGACGCCATCGCCGTGTGGGCGTCCGCCGCGACACGATGTTTTGTCATCTGCAACCGAGATTCGAGAGTGACCATGATGGATACTTCTTTCACGACGGTTCTGCCCGCTCAGGCCCTGCTTGGCGAGTGCCCGGTATGGGCGGAAGACGAGCAGGCGCTTTACTGGGTGGATATCGAAGCCCCTGCCCTGAATCGGTTTGACCCGGCTAGTCAGCAGAACCAGCAGTGGTCGATGCCGGAAAATATCGGCTGCTTCGGGCGCCGCCAGGGGGGCGGTTTCATTGCAGGGCTGCGTTCGGGAATATGGCTGCTGGACAGCGAAGCGCAATTGGAGCACTGCGTAGCGCGCCCGGTCGAGGATACCTCGATCAGCCGCTTCAACGATGGGCGTGTCGACCCTTGGGGGCGCTTTTGGGCGGGCACCATTCATGAGCCCCGGGACGTACCGGCCGCGTCGCTTTTCCAGGTCGATGCAGGGCTCCAATGCCATCAAATCGCGGGTGATATCAAGGTCTCCAACGGGGTCGCTTTCAGCCCGGACCGTAGCTGGGCCTACCATTCGGATACGCCTAATCACGTGATTTACCGCTACCCGCTGAACCCGGAAACCGGCGACGTCACCGGTCCGCGGGAAGTGTTTCACCGCTTCCCCTTTGGTAACGGGCGCCCGGACGGGGCGGCGGTCGATAGCGAAGGCTATTACTGGTCCGCACTTTACGAGGGCGGCCGGGTGGTGCGGTTATCGCCGGCGGGGGAGATCGTGGCCGAGTACCCGCTGCCCGCCCGCTGCCCCACGATGTGCGCGTTCGGCGGGCCGGATTTAAAGACCCTGTATGTTACCTCGGCCCGCCAGGGGCGCTCGGCGGAGGAGCTCGACCAATACCCCGAGTCCGGGAATCTTTTTGCCATGCGTGTAGACGTGGCAGGGCAGAGCGAGCCTCTGTTCATTGGCTAGCCCTGGTGCTGGCCTTAATTCGAATAACGTTGAGGATCACATGATGTTGAAACTAAACGATGCCACTTTACTGCGTGAGGCGTGCCTGATCGGTGGTGAGTGGGTGGGCGCTGATAACAATGAGGTAAGTAACGTCACCGACCCCTCAAACGAAAGCGTACTGGGCCAGGTACCGCGCCTGGGCGAAGCCGAAACGCTACGCGCCATCGATGCGGCCGACGCGGCCCTGCCTGCCTGGCAGGCGATGACCGCCAAGGCGCGCGGCGCGCTTTTGCGGCGCTGGCATGATTTGCTTCTCGAACACCAGGAAGACCTGGCGGCACTAATGACCGCCGAACAGGGTAAGCCGCTGGGCGAGGCGCGCGGGGAGATCGGTTTCGCCGCCAGCTTCTTCGAGTGGTTCGCCGAAGAGGGCCGGCGTACTTACGGGGATGTGATCCCGACACCGCAAAGTGACCGCCGCTTACTGGTCGTCAAGCAGCCCGTCGGCGTGTGCGCCGCGATTACGCCCTGGAACTTCCCGGCGGCGATGATCGCCCGCAAGGCCGGGCCAGCGCTGGCAGCAGGGTGCACCGTCGTCATCAAACCGGCGGCGCAAACGCCCTATTCGGCGCTTGCCATGGCGGAGCTTGCCATGCGGGCGGGCATTCCGGCCGGGGTGGTCAACGTGGTCACCGGGGAGGCACGTGCTATCGGTAAAGCCATGACCGAAAGCCCGAAAGTGCGCAAGCTCTCTTTCACCGGCTCCACCGCTATTGGCAAGATGCTGCTCAAGCAAAGCGCCGATACCGTCAAGAAAGTGTCGATGGAGCTCGGCGGTAACGCCCCGTTTATCGTGTTCGACGATGCCGACCTTGAAAAGGCCATCGAAGGCGTCATGCAGGCGAAATTCCGCAACGCCGGGCAGACCTGCGTGTGTGCGAACCGAATCTTCGTGCAGGCCGGTATCCACGATGCCTTTACCAAGCGCCTTGCCGAAGAAGTCGCCAAGCTCAAGGTGGGCCCAGGCCACGAGGACGGGGTCGATGTCGGACCGATGATCGATGCATCGGCCGCTGACAAGGTGCTGGAGCAGATCGAGGATGCGCTCGCCAAAGGCGGCCAGCTCCTGCTGGGCGGGCAGCGCAAGGAAGGCAACTTCTTGACGCCGGCCGTACTGACCGGCGCGACGCCGCAGATGACCTGTTTTGGTGAAGAGACGTTCGGCCCGCTGGCACCGGTGTTCCGCTTTGAAAGCGAAAGCGAAGTGATCGCCCAGGCCAATGACACCGAGTACGGGCTGGCAGCGTATTGCTACACCCGCGATTTGAGCCGCGCCTGGCGCATGTCCGAAGCACTGGAGTACGGCATGGTGGGCATCAACAACGGCCACGTATCGACCTGTGAGGCCCCCTTTGGCGGTATCAAGCAATCGGGCCAGGGTCGTGAGGGCTCCTATCTAGGCATCGAGGACTACCTTGAAACCAAATATATCAACATGGCCATCGAGTGAAGCGCTCTCATGAATGATTATCGTGACGTGACGTATCAGTCGCTCAATGACAAGCGTGTGATCATTTCCGGCGGCGGGTCGGGCATCGGGGCCGAGCTGGTCAAGGCGTTTATTGCCCAGGGCGCTCGAGTCGCGTTTCTGGATATCGACACGGATGCCGGGGAAGAGCTGGTACGAACGCTTGGGCCTAAAGCTACGTTCCATGCCTGCGATATCCGGGAAATCGAGCGCTTGCAGGCGGTGGTGAAAGAGATCGAGGCAGCGCAAGGGCCCACGCAGATCCTGATCAACAACGCAGGGCTCGATGATCGGCACTCCATTGAGGACATTACGCCGGAGTACTGGGACAACTGCCAGGCCATCAACCTGCGCCACCACGTATTTGCCACTCAGGCCGTACTGCCTGCCATGAAGGCGGCCGGCACTGGCGCCATCATCAATCTGGGGTCCATTTCCTGGATGCGAGGGCGCCCCGGTATGGTGGGCTACACCGCCGCCAAGGCAGCGATCAATGGGTTGACCCGCACCCTGGCCCAGGAGCTGGGGGAGCACGGCATTCGCGTCAACTCCCTGGTGCCGGGCGCCATTCTAACGCCGCGCCAGGAGCGGCTTTGGCTGACGCCGGAAGTCAATCAGCGCTTTCTTGACCTGCAGGCGCTGAAATTCCGGCTTCAAGCCGATGATGTCGCGCGCATGGCGCTCTTTCTCGGCTCCGAGGAGAGCCGCGGCTGTACCGGCCAGAACTTCATCGTCGATGCAGGCCTGACCCTCAACTGATTTAGCGGCGTTCAGCGCCGCCCGTGCAACGAGAAACTCCTATGCAAATAACGACCACACACGGCCAGCTAAGTGTGACGCTGGGCGGCGAAGCCCTTCTTGTTCACCGACCCGAAGCGCCGGCTTTCTTTATTGGCCGCGGCAAAGAGCGCATGGAGATGTACCGGGGTAATTTCGAGATCGAGGATTATCTGGAAAGCCGCGAAGCGCTGACGCATTTAACGGCCGTTGAAGAGGCGGGCGGGGTCCAGCTGGCGCTGCGTCGTTATCGCGAGGACGAGGTACAGCTGACGCTGCGTTTGGTCGAACTGGAAGACGGGGTTCGTCTGGAGTCGCTTGCCGCGTCAGACGGTGTTAACCGCTTCTGGCTGCGCCTGGCGGCGCAAGATGAAGAGCGGGTATGGGGCTGCGGCGAGCAGATGTCCTACTTCGATTTGAGAGGGCGTCATTTTCCGCTCTGGACGTCCGAGCCCGGGGTGGGTCGGGACAAGTCGACCTACGTGACGTGGCAGTCGGATGTGGTCAATCGGGCGGGCGGTGACTATTACCACACCAACTATCCCCAGCCGACCTTCGTTTCCTCGCGGCATTACTTCTGTGACTTGGAAACGACCGATTACGCGGATTTCGATTTCAGAAATGATGCGTTCCACGAGCTACAGGTATGGGGCGTTCCATCGACCATTTTGCTGCGCAGCGCCCCGACCTTTCTCGAGCTGGTCGAGCGTATCGGCGCGCATTTTGGTCGCCAGCCCCAACTGCCCGAATGGGTGTATAACGGGGTCATTTTGGGGCTCAAGCGCGGCCAGGAACACGCCGAAGCCAAACTGGCCGAAGCGCTCGCCACGAATATGTCGGTATCCGCCTTGTGGTGCGAAGACTGGGCGGGCGTGCGCGAAACGAGTTTCGGCACGAGGCTTTTCTGGGATTGGCGCTGGCAGGCCGAGCGCTACCCAAGCCTCGACACGATGATCGAAGAGTTGCGCCAACAGGACGTGCAGTTTCTTGGCTATGTGAACCCTTATCTATGCGTGGATGGGCACTTCTTCCCCGAAGCGCAGGCCCAGGGCTACCTGGCGACGGATGGGCAGGGCCAGACGGCGGTGGTCGATTTTGGTGAGTTCGATTGCGGCGTCGTGGACTTTACCAATCCGTCGGCATGTACGTGGTTTAAAGACGTCATCATCAAGCAGCAGATGCTGGATCTGGGCGTGCGCGGCTGGATGGCGGACTTTGGTGAGTACCTGCCTATCGATGTCACCTTGAGTAATGGCGTGTGTGCCAAGCAGGAGCATAACCGCTGGCCGGTGCGCTGGGCGCAGGTGAACGCAGAAGCCATTGCCGAAGCCGGTCTGACGGATGAGACCACCTTCTTCATGCGGGCGGGCTACAGCGGTGTGCAGGCACATTGCCCGCTGCTCTGGGCCGGCGATCAGTCGGTGGATTTCACACGTCATGATGGACTGGCGACAGTCATCTGCGCCGCCCTTTCCTCGGGCTTGATGGGCAACGCCTTCCACCATAGCGATATTGGCGGCTATACCAGCCTGTTTGGTAACACCCGCGACGGCGAGCTGTTCATGCGCTGGACCGATATGGCCGCCTTTACCCCGGTCATGCGTACCCACGAATCCAACCGACCGACCGAGAACCTTCAGTGGTTCGACGACCAGGAAGTGGCCGCACACCTGGCCCGCATGAGCCGCATTTACGCGCGCTTATCGCCGTATCTCAAGTCACTGGTCGTCGAGGGCAGCGAGAAGAGCGTGCCGGTACAGCGCCCGCTGTTTTTGCACTTCGAAGCGGACGAGGCGTGCTACGCCATTCAGGATCAGTATCTGTATGGGCCGGATGTGCTCGTCGCGCCGGTTCACGAGGCGGGGAGAAGCGACTGGTCCGCCTACCTACCCCAGGGCGTCGAGTGGGTACACCTTTGGAGTGGGCAGCGCCATGCCGGCGGCCAGCGCGTCACGGTAGACGCGCCCTATGGGCAGCCCCCGGTGTTCTACCGCGGCGATAGTGCCTGGACATCGCTATTTGAAGACGTGGCTGGCCAAAAGTGATGAGCGTCTCGGCCACCTTGCTGCTACTGGGCTGGGTGGCGTTGGCCACCTATGCCCAAACGATCACCGGGTTCGCGTTCGGGCTGATACTGATGGCGGGCGTGGTACTTTCCGGGCTCGCGCCGGTGTCGATGGTGGCCATACTGATCAGTATTTTGAGTCTGTTCAACTGTGCGCTGGCGCTTTATCGCAACATGAGCAATGTGGACTGGCAGATCGTCGTTTTATGCTCGCTGAGCGGTTTCGTTACGCTCGTGTTTGGTGTCTGGGCGCTGGCGTTTTTAAGCGGGAGCTACGTACACTGGCTGCAGCTGATTTTGGGGCTGGCGATCATTTTGAGTAGCCTGATGCTGGTGCTTAATCCGTTGCCCCAAAATGCCCGGTCCGGGCGGCTATCGTTTCTGTTCTTTGGAGGCTTGTCGGGCTTTATGGGCGGCATGTTCTCCACCTCGGGTCCGCCGCTGGTGTTTCACTTCTACCGCCAGCCGCTGACGCTGGCAGTGATCCGCGACTGTTTGCTGCTGATCTTTGCGATCAACTCGCTACAGCGCCTGATCATCGTCGGGGTGAGCGGCCAGCTAACCCTGAATATCCTGGTATTGGCGGCGACGGCTATACCGGTGGTGATGCTATTTACCTGGCTTGGGCGGCGTTACCCGCCACCGCTTGGTGAGCGCAGCTTACGCCGGGTGGCCTTTTTACTGCTGTTCGCCTCGGGTGTGAGCTTATGTGCCTCTTCGCTGCTTGCGGCTTGAAGCATGGCCCTGCCTCGTTATTCGACCCGATAGAACTAGCGCTGACGAAGGCTGCTGGCCCTGGGGAGTAATTCGAACCCAAGATCCAGGCTACGCTCCTGCAAATGGCCCTGGAGGCGTTGAAGAACGCACTGGGCCACCACGTTGCCGATCTCCTCTCGCGGCGGGCGGATAGTCGATAAAGGCGGGAGCGTGCAGTTACTGAAGTCCATGTCACCGAAGCCGATCATGGCAATATCGTCAGGAATCCGGATTCCCCGCCGCTGGGCTTCACCTATCGCACCCAGGGCCAGCATATCGTTACCGAAAATGATGCCATCCGTATCGGGGTGGCTCGCGAGCAGGTCGATGAACGCCTGGTTGGCGGCTTCCGCCATGCGCCCCGGCCCGCAGTCGATAACGCGTGTGTGAGACCTTCCCAGGAGGTCCACCAGGGCCGCTTCGCTACCGGCGCAGCGCTGCTTCGCGCGTTCGTCGACGCTCAAGCGGGTGCCGATAAACGCGATCTTTTGACACCCGGATTCGATCAGGTGACGTGCCTGAGCACGGCCGACATCGTGATGCGAAAAGCCGACCAGGGTATCCAACGGGTTCGAGCCCAGTTCCCACATCTCGATGACGGGAACGTCCGAATTGCTCAGCATCCGCCGGGTTTCCCGGCTGTGGTTCAAGCCCGTCAGTACCATGGCGCTGGGCGACCAGGACAGAAACGTTCTGACCACCGCCTCTTCTTCGGCCTCCGCGTAGTCGCTATGGCCCAGCAGCAGTTGATACCCTTGTGCCCCCAGGGCTTTCTGCATGGTATTGACCGTCGAGGCAAAGATGGCATTCACCATGGAGGGAACCACTACGCCAATGACCCGTGTTCGCGCGGCGGCAAGGGCGCCTGCCATCAAATTGGGCACGTAGCCCAGCGTATCGATCGCCGCTTGTATGCGCTTGCCCAACTGTCCGGAAACCTCATCGGGTTTACGCAGATAAAGCGATACTGTGCTGGCCGACACATCAGCAAACTTGGCGACGTCGTTCATTGTGACGCGCTGGGTCGAACGACGCTGGCGAGATTTATTATTCATACCCTGGCTCTCTAGCAAACACGATGTCGAGGGCTTGGTACCCTACACGCTTTAAAGCATGTTTAATTATATCATAAGCGTGATTTTCGTAGCGCTAGGAGCGACGAGCAGACACTAAAAACCCATGGAGCGCGCTCCATGGGCAAAGACGAACATCAAGACAGTCAACACGATGTGAGCGGTGTTGCCGGCACCTTAAAAGAAGGTTTCAGCCTGTACACCAAAGCTCCATTGGCCGCCCGTAAAGTTATCATTACCAAAGGGGTCTTCAGTGTCATAGCCGTTAAGGTCGCTGTCCCAATCGGTGTAGGATGCAAACGCACGAAGCTCGGGCCTTTGCCAAAAGCCGCCTACATCCAGCTTGAACGTGGGGGCGATGGTGAACTTGGCAAAATTCCCGCTGACCGCATTGCGGTTTTGATACCCTTCGGGGCTTAGATCCATGTATTGATAGCTCGCCTCGTACTGCATTTCGAAATTTTGCGTCAGCTCGTTGGCAAGGCGTGCGTTCGCCGTAACCCAGCGATAGCTATCGCCTTGCGAAAACCGATCCTCGCTCGTTTCGGCCAGCAGCGCCGGCGCAATACGCCAGTTAGGTGAAAGGTACGTGGTGCCGTAGACCGCCAGGCGGGCCGTTTTAGCATCGTCGATCAAATCCCCGTTGGACCCCAGGCGTTTGACCTCGGCGCCGAGCCCCTGGCCGTAAAGTAGCGCCGCCTTGAAGTTACCTTCGGAAAGCCCAAAGAAGGTATCTCCATGGTAAGCCACCATACCGTGGGCGCCGTTATCGGCGGCGGTATCGCGGCTTTCCGTCAGGCGGTCGTCGTTATCAGCAGCAGACATTGCGTTGACCATCATCTGCCAGTTACCCACGTAGTTATTGGACGTCAAAATAAGGCTGTCCGTGCTGCCTCTACCCGGGTCGCGCGGGTCACCCACTGGGAAGTCGCTGAAGCTTCGGCCATAGAGCGAGACATTGGTACGCCAGTTATCGGTGGGCTTTACATCGTATATCCCGGCGCCGGTGCCGGCCAAAAACACCACGTCGCTGTCCAGCCAGTGGATATCGAAGGTGTCGCGATCGATACGCTTACCCGCCCAGATAGCGGCATCTTCGAATGCCCCGGTAAAGCTTGGAAGCTGGTCCAGCTCGACGTACACCTGGCGCACGTTGAGTTCCGACTCGTTGGCCGTCCAGTCATTGCTGGTGGTCACCGAGTCGGCAATCGCTACGCGGAAAAGCGACCTGGCGCCGCTATCGAGCTGCTTGCGTAAATTGAACATCAGGTTGACGTAGGTATCCGGCTCGTTTCCCAAGCGGCCAACCGCGCCGCCCAGGGGCCCCGCAGGTGTCACATAGGGGCCGCCGGAAATGCTTTTGCCATCCTCGCCAATGAGTAGCCCCGAGCGGGCATAGCCATTGAGGGAAAGACCCTCATCGTTGGAGGCGCGCCTTTCCAGCACATCAAGACGCTGAGAAACCGATGTGGTATTGGGTTCCAGAGACTGAGCATCATCGATTTCCTGGGGCTGATTGTTGCGGGCTTCCGCCGCTTCCAGACGTGCCTCGAGATCGGCCAAGCGTGCTTCTATATCAGCGTCGTTTGCATGAGCGAATGTACTGGCGCCGGCAAGCGCAATGGCGGCCGTTAAGGGAGCGAGTGCCAAAAGCTTCATTTTAAGGATCCTTTGCTTAACAAGCTGTTGTTGTTATCCAGAGTCATTTCGTAGCGCTAAGATATAAAGATTAAAAAAATACTGCGCTGACGCAGTACGTCATCGTAGCGCTACGAAATTTATTTTGTACTAGACGATAGTATCGACCCTGTTGAAAACCTTTTTCTGGAAGAGGGGCCGTCCTGCTTCATATTCACTACTCAAAAGTAACCATTCATAAGCGCTTTCGTACGCCTTTGGGCATCGCTCTTGGCATCGCCGGTAAGTTTCTTTCTTTAAACTTCATTTCTCGAACTCCCGGGTCTAACAAAAATTTGCTATCGTCCCTGGTGCTTTAGCTTTGTCTGAATTATCGCGGCGTGTGAGCGATGTCATTCGGCTTGGATGTGTGTGTATTTTCAACTTTTAAGAAAGGGAGTATCTATGTGGGATTTCCGGCTTGGCCAGGCGATTGGTCTCATGCTCAAGACGTTACCTTTTATTATCTTCCGGTTAGCCGTGTATTTCGGGGTGGCGTTGGCTTACCTGTTGATGACTGGTATCGGCGCCGGTATTGGGTGGGGCGTTGGCGGTTTGGGTGACGCGGGCTTTCAGGAGTCAACCACGTTCTGGGGAGGTGCTATCGGGTTTGGTATCGTGGGTGGCGTCATGTACTTCTTGCGAGAGTATCTCCTGTACATGGTCAAGGCAGGGCATATCGCCGTCCTGGTCGAGCTACTGGAAGAACAAACGCTACCCCAGGGGCGGGGGCAAATCGAACACGCCAGTCAAGTCGTCAAGGAGCGGTTCGGTCAAGCCAACGTGTTATTTTTGGTCGATCAACTGATTAAAGGTGTGCTCAAGTCGTTTATCGGCCTGGTGAAAACCGTCTTCGGCCTTCTTCCCATTCCAGGGGCTCAGCAGTTTTTGAATATTCTGCAGGCGTTTTTGCGTATCGCGGTTGGGTTTATCGATGAAGTGATTTTGGCGTACTGCCTGCGCACACGCTCAACGAATGCGTGGGCGGGCTCCCGGGACGGCCTGATTCTTTATGGGCAGAATCTTAAACCGATGATGCAGAATGCCGCTTGGCTGACGGTCATTATGTATCTGCTGTCCTTCGTGGTGTTTCTCGTCATGTTGGCGCCGGCTGCTTTGGTGGCGTATCTCATTCCAGGCGGGTGGTCAGCCACGGGCATCTTGATTGCACTATTGTTTGCCTGGAGCGTGAAAGTCGCCGTGCTCGAGCCGCTGGCCGTTACCTGCATGATGCAGGTCTATTTCAAGGTGATCGAGGGGCAAACGCCGGACCCGGAATGGGAGGCCAAAATCGAGGGTATGTCCGGCAAGTTTCGCCGGCTGAAAGAAAAAGCCACGGACGCTTCAAAGGGCAGTGATACGCCCGCTAGCAGCCACGTCAACTCGTAGGACGCGTTTGCCTCCGTTGCTTGGCAGGGGGCTGAGAATATGAGGATGTCAGCTCGTTTCTAAGCGAACTACGCTTGGCGCTTTAGAATGTCACGATTAATAAAGCGCCAAGGTATGAAAACGCCATCAAAGGCGTTTGGCCGCCCCCAACACATACAAAAACTCAAGCCCCAGGGTGGCGGCGGCCAGGGAGGTGATCTCGCCGTGATCGTAGGCGGGGTTGACCTCCACCACGTCCATGCCGACCAGCTCCATACCGACCAGGCCCCGAATGACCTTCAGCAGTAAATCGGTCGACATGCCGCCGCAGACCGGGGTGCCGGTGCCCGGGGCAAAGGCCGGGTCCAGGCCGTCGATATCCAGGCTTATGTAGGCCGGGTGGTGGCCCACGCGGGCGCGGATTTTTTCGAGTACCGCTTTCGGCCCATGGTCGTTCACCCAGTCGGCGTCCAATACTTCGTATGGGTGGTTCTGGCGATCGAAACTGGTGCGAATGCCGATCTGTAGCGAGTGTTCGGGCACGACCAGCCCTTCTTTCAAGGCGTGGTGAAAAATGGTGCCATGATCAAAGCGCGTGCCCTGCTCGTAGGTGTCGGTGTGGGCATCAAAATGGATCAGCGCCATGGGGCCGTGTTCGCGGGCGTGGGCGCGTAGAAGCGGCAGGGTAATGTAGTGGTCGCCGCCGAGGGTCAACATCTTTTTGCCCGCCCCTAGCCAGCGCCCGGCGTGGCTTTCCAGGTTGTCCACCAGGCTTTCGGGCTCGCCGTAGGCGTAGTCCAGGTTCCCCGCATCGCACACCTTTAGGCGCTCCTCGAGCGCGAAATCCCAGGGCCAGCGCTTGCCTTCCCAAATCAGGTTGGCCGTGGCCTGGCGAATGGCGTTAGGCCCCATGCGCGTACCCGCTCGGCCGGAACAGGCCAAATCGAAGGGCACGCCGCTCACCACCACCTCGGCATCGCTCGTTTTAGGGTCGAGGGCCTTGGGCACGTTCATAAAGGTGGAAATCACGTCGCCGTAAAGGCTTGGCATGGTGGGTGAGGCAAGAGGGGAGAGCTGAGTCACCGGCAGATGTCTCCAAAAGGAGGAGGAGGGAAAGGCCGGACCATAAAAGGTTTTAGGTAATGAATAAAATGAATGTTTAGAATTAATCCATTCACTTCATTGATGATGGTGATTCATGCGCTTGCCTCGCACCTTCGATCTCAACCTGCTTCGGGTGTTCGTCACCTTGATGCAGGAGCGCCACGTGACCCGGGCCGCGCTTAAGCTCCACCTGAGCCAGCCCGCGATCAGCCACGCGCTCCGGCGCCTGCGAGAAGGACTGAACGACCCGCTTTTCGTGCGTACGGACCAGGGGATGCTGCCCACGCCTCGGGCCGAGGCGTTGCTGCCGGTGGTGCGCCAAGCGCTCGCCTTGCTGCAGGAGGGCCTCGCGCCGCCGGCCGCTTTCGACCCGGCGACCAGCACACGCCACTTTACGCTGGCCACGACGGATTATTTCGAAGAGCTCATGTACCCGCCATTTTTAAGCGGGCTGCTCAGCGGCGCCCCCCATATAAGCTTTGCCATCGAGCTCATAACGCCCCAGGTGCTGGGCGAGGGATTGAAAAGCCACGAGGTGGATATGGTGGTCGGGCTGGATAGCCAAGTCGAGCTGCCCTTTGGTGTAGTGGCAACGCCGTGGCTTGCGGAGCAGTGGGTATGCCTGGCCGCGACGAACAACGCCCAGGTAGGGGCGTCGCTCAGCTTGGCCGAGTTCGCCAAGCTACCCCACGTGGAGCTTGCCGACATCAGCGGGCTGGGGCCGAGCTCTATCGACGGTTGCCTGAGCGCGCACGGTTTGACGCGGCGGGTGGTCTCCCGAAATCTTAACTATATCGCCGCCGCGCGGGTGGTGGCGCTAACCGGGGCGGTGATGACGCTTCCTCGGCGTATGGCCGAGCGGTTCACCGCGCTGTTGCCGGTACGCCTGGTCGACGCCCCGGGTGAGCTTGGCGCGCTCACACTCACGCTGATTCAGCACGAGCTTTACGCCCACGAGCCCGCCACCGTCTGGCTCTTCGATGAGCTGCGCGGGTTTGTCGCATCCACCGAGACGTAAGGCTGGCCCCGATATTGCTCGTTCAAAGCAGTGTTATGTCGGGCGTCCGCGAGGGGATATACGCTTTGGACGATAGATGCGGTAGGCTCGTGGAAGACCTTTGATAGCCACTTTTTATAACCACTTCTTATAGCTACTTTTTATAACAACTGTTTTACAAGATCGGGAGGCGTTATGGCGTTGAGTATTGTCGTGATTGGCGCAGGCATGGGCGGGTTGAGCGCAGCGCTTGCGTTCAAGCGCCAGGGGCACCGTGTGCAGGTGTTCGAACGGGTCGAGGTCATGCGCCCGGTCGGGGCGGCCATTTCGCTTTGGCCCAACGGCGTCAAAGTGATGCACCAGTTGGGCCTGGGCACCACGGTAGAGCAGATCAGCGGTGACATGACGCGCATGCGCTACTTGAGCCATGAGGGCCACCTGCTCAGCGACTTCTCGCTGACGCCGCTTTATGACGCGGTCCATCAGCGCGCCTGCCCGATTTCCCGCGCCGCGCTTCAGCAAATGCTGTTCGATGCGGTCGGGGCGGAACATATCGCGCTGGGGCGTAGCTGCGTGGATTACGAAGCCGATGATGACGGCGTGACCGCCGTGCTGGAAGACGGCGAGCGCGTCGAGGCCGACCTGTTGGTGGTGGCCGACGGCACGCACTCACGCCTTCGCAACAAGATCGTCGGTCAGCGTGTCGAGCGCCAGTACGTGGGCTACGTGAACTGGAACGTGCGCGTGGCCGCCCACCCCGACCTGGCCCCGCTGGAAAGCTGGGATCAGTACGTCGGCGAGGGCAAGCGCGTCTCGCTCATGCCCATGGGCACCGGAGGAAATGACGAAGGCCAGCAGGAGTTCTATTGCTTCTTCGATGTGCCGCTAAAAGCGGGTACGCCCGCCGATTCCGAACACTACCGCGATGAGCTGAAAGCGCACTTTGCCGGCTGGAGCCCGGCGGTTCAGAGGCTGATCGATCAGTTCGACCCGGCGCGTATGGCGCGGGTGGAGATCCACGATATCGAGCCGTTAAGCACGCTCATCGATACCCGTGTGGCGCTCCTGGGCGACGCCGCCCACGGCATGGCGCCGGATCTGGGCCAGGGCGGCTGTCAGGCGATGGAAGACGCTTGGGTGCTGGCCGAGGCGGTCAATAAAGCGCTAGCGGAAAATGGTGAGAGGGCACAGGCGTTAGCGCAAGCGCTGGCGCAGTACGATCATGCCCGGGTAGAGCGCGTGGGCGAGATCGTTGCGCGGGCGCGCAAACGCGCCGACATGATTCACGGCGAAAACCCCGCCGAAACCCAGGCCTGGTACGAGGCGTTAAAACACGAGGATGGCCAGGGCGTGCGTGAGGGTATCCAAAAGACGGTGGTAGGCGGCCCGTTGAGCTAGGCCGCCGGTGGTGGAGGCTTACAAAAACTGCACGACGATATAGCCCAGGGATAACAGCGTCAGCGTGGCAATCGCCAGCCAGCTCCAGGCGTTGATCAGCTTCGAGGGGCGAAGCGCTGGGGGGACGGTCGCGCCGTTGGCGGTGAAGTGGTTCAGCGCGGCAAGTATCGGGCTCAGCAAAAAGGCCACGACCATGACAAAGTCCATGAACAGCCGGAAGTTGCCCATCAACGTGTAGAGAATCACCGCCGCCAGCAGCGAAAGCCCGGCCAGCGATACCAGAAACGCCGGGCTGCCTTCGATGGTGCGCGTCTCTTCGATGGCCCCGGCAGGCCGGGTAAAGGTGTACCAGGAGGCACTGATCATGCGCGGAAAACCGTCGAGCACGGTCAAAAGCGTGGTGAGCATGACGGTAAAGGCGGAAATGCCCACGACCACGCCGCTCCACTCGCCCAGGGTGCTGGTGTAAAGGCTAATCACTTGGGTGGCAAAGCCGACCGCGCCGTCCGCCGGGTTGATGGCTTGGCTGTGCATGACCCCCGCGCCCATGATCACGAAACACGCGGCCAGCACGCCCGCGCCGATGTAGCCAATGTTGAAGTCGATTTTTTCGGCGGCGGTCTCGCTGCGCGTGCCCTGTTTTTTGTTGCGCGCCTCGGACCAGAGCGAGTTCATGATGGCCAGTGTGATGTCGGAGGGCATCAGGCCCAGCACGGCGACCAGGGTGACGAAAGTGGCCACGCTCCAAAGCGGCGATGCCGCGGTGGCCGGGTAGAACGTCCATTCCACCAGCGGCAGGGCGGCGGCAGCGGCCAGCACCGTAGTCACGCTCAAAATCACCACGAATACCTTGTTGACCCAGTCCAGTAGCTTGTAACCTCCGGCAAAGGTGAGCACGCCGCAAAGCGCAATCAAAACCACCGCGACGGTAGGCGGGCTCAGCGTCAGGGGCACGATGCTGCCCGCAAGACCTGCGGTAGTGATCGCAATGGCGGCGATGATGATGGCGGTGACTGGAATCTGCACCAGCGCGAAAATGCCGACCACAGAGCGACCAAAGGTTTGGCGGTATCCTTCGACCAGGGATTGCCCGGTGACGCTGACATAAAACGGGCCAAAGAAGAACGAAGGATACTTCAAGAGCACCGCAAGTAGAATGAAGCCCAAAAGCCCAATACCGTACTCGGCACCGGCTCTTGTAGATTGCACCACGTGGGAGGTGCCAATCGCCGCGCCCGCAAACAGAAAGCCGGGACCCAGCGCCGCCAGGTATTTTTTGGCATGGGACGGTCGATGCGGTGCATCGTCACTCAAGGAAGTGGAGTGTTGAGAGGGCATGAAATGCTCCTTATGAGCCAGATAACCAGTCAGGCGGTGTTATTGTTTTGCCCGTGCTGCGCGTGGCGCTATGGTAGCTTAGCTTGACTGCGCTTTCATGCCACATTCGAATATAGACGCAGATATTGTTAAATATAAGTAACGCTTGATTGACTCTAAACCCCCCATCTTATGAGTAGGCCCGCCCATGCTTAGTGCGATTGTTTACGCTTTGATCTTTATCGGCGTCACCGCCACGCTTTATCAGCTCTATGCGGTCAACTACGCCATCAATTTCGATAATCACAAGAAGCTTTCGATGAAGGACCGGGCGCGCCTTGAATCACTCAAGGCGGCGGCCGAGCGCGACCGGGAAAGCGGTGGCCAGGAGTTCGGCCAGGCGGTAGAAACGGCGTTGGGAGCGGAGTTCGATAAGACGTTGGCCCGGGAGGCGTTCGAGCGCGAAGACGATGAAGCCGCCATGGCGCTACTGCGTCGTCGCTCACAGCTGCGTTTTGGCCCCCGTTTGACCGCGCGTCTTCCGCTTGTGGGCCGCATGGCGTTGCCCCGGCGCGATTGGCGGCCGCTTTTTATCGGCCTGGTCATACTCAATAGCCTCATTGCCCAGTTTTTGGGCGGCATGAGTATCTACACGCTGCTTTATCCCGTCATCACTCCCTCGCTTGGTTGGCTGAACGAGCCGGTCATTCTGATGGTGCTGATTTTTCTGCTCATACCGCTGAATTACCTGATCGGGCAGCTGGATTTCTACCTGAACGACCTTTACCAGCTAGGGCGCCTGGAGCAGAAGAAGGCCTCCTCCACCGCCTATGCGTGAAGCGATGCCGGTTAAGCGCTACTCCCGGCACCGGGGCCTTTCACCCACCGGCGCTAAACGCGTAAAGTAGCCGGCTTGCTAAATCGATAAAGGCCGTGGTGATGGTTCGAAAAATTTTCCCCGAGCAACGCCTGCTGGCGGCGCGCAAGCTGCACCCGAAGTTTACTCCGCTGGTGTTCGCTTTTTACATGTCGTCCATCATGGCTTTTTTGATGACGCTGGTGATTACCGCCGTTAACAGCGGTTGGGAACCGGGGTTCATGGGCCAGGTATGGCAGGCGTACCGGGTGGCGATGCCGGCCGCCTTCTTGTGCATTTTAGTGGTGCGCCCGCTCGTCGCCCGGCTGGTTCAGTGGACCGTACGGTCCTGGTGATCTTAACGTAGCGCTTCGACTTCCTCGCCGGTCAGCTGGCGCCAGGAGCGGCGCCCGAGCGGCACTTCGTTGAAATCGACCGTGATCAACCCGCTGCCATCCGGCGAAGCGGCTGAATCCCCTGGGTTGCCGATAAAAAGCGTTTCGCGCCTGGTCTCTGAATTTTTGACCCCCACTAGGCGCTCGCCGCTGCCTACCTGTAGGCCTACGATGGCATTGCCGTTGATCGTGGCGTTGCTATCGACCTGCCCATCGCGGTTGAGGTCGAAAATGGTGGACCCGCCGCTGCCGCCGGTATCGGCCAAAAGCGATAGAAAATAACCCACACGTCGGCCGCCACAAGGGTCCGTATTATCCGGCAGCAGGGTCGAAAACCGCACCCGCCTGGGAAGGCCGCTCGAGAGGGACGGCGAGGCGGTGACGCGCTCGCCTATGGGCAGCTCCATTCGCCACCCCGGCTGGTTGCCGGTCAGCGCAAGGTTGGTGGTAGCGCGTGCGATTACCCCGTTTTGGGCGGCGGTGGCGGTAATGCGTTGGGTCAGAAGCTGGCCGGCCGTCACCGGGCTCGTGCGATCGACCTGATCGCGAATACCGATCAACTGCTGAACGCCCCGGTCGCTTATATCCTGATTTCTAAAGTAGCTACCGGTGCCGAAGAGCACCATGAGCCCGTCCTGCGCGTTGCTACTCAAGGTAACCGCAGGGGCCGAGGTGATCGGCTGGGCGCGGGAGCCTGAGTAGAGTTTCGTGATCGTACCGCGGCCTCTTAGTGAAAAGCGCCACATGTTGCCTGCCAGGTCACCGGCGTAGGCGAAGTGAGCACCGCTGTTAAATTCTGGCCACGCCGTAATGGTCGGCGTGGCCAGCCCGTTCGGGGCCTCGAGCGTACCTTCGCCGGTTTTCAGGTGGGCGATCAGTTGACCGGTCGCCAGATTGACCACGAAGAGCGAGGCCTGGTAGCCGGTGCTGTTGTAACCGTTACCAAAGATGGCCGCCCAGGTACCATCGCTTAGCTGGGTAATCGTGGGTTCGCTCACACCGCTTCCCAGCTCCGGATGACGAAACTCCCACAGCACACTTTGCGCGCCCATTTGGGTCGGCTGGGTCACATCCAGCGCAAACACCGTGCGCCCGCCCGACCCCATGGTACCCACGACCACGGCGCGGGGGGTGCCATTGACCGTTATTTCGCGCGCCGCCGGGGTGCCGTCCATGAAGTAGCGGTGGCTGTAGGTTGCCCGGGTCAGTTCACGAAGCGGGGGTGAGCTCCCCTGGGTGAGCTCCGAGGGCAGATAGGCAAAGAGCTCGCGCCCGGTATCCGCGTTGAAGCCATGCAGCATGCCATCGTTGGCGGCCACCAATAGGAGTGGTACGCGCGTGTCGCTTTTGGGGAGCACGACCGGATTGGCATTGATGATGTCGCCCAGAAGCGACTGGCGCGCGCGTAGCGGCGGGCGGTTGAGTCCCTGAAACCAGTCGATCTCTGCCTGGGTGAACCCGCTGGTGGTCGTGCCCAGCACCGCCCCGGTACGCCGTGCGTCTGGTTGTGGGCGATAGGAGGTCAAAAGACGGCGGCTCCCGGCCTGACCGGCCAGCTGAGTTTCACCGTTCCAGCGGGGCGTCAGTGCACCGTTGGGTCCGATCGCGGCGGCGGTCAACCGGCCCGACCAGTCGTCACTTCGAAAACCCGCGCTGTAAAGCAGGTTATTGCTCTCCAAATCAAAGGAGTCGTTACTCACCGCCGAGGACGTATTGGATTGCGAGGCGGTGATGATGTTGCCGAGCACCTGCTGCATTACCTGGTTAAGGGAGGCTTCGTCGTTGGCGAAGTAGGCGCGTTCGGTGCCGCCCGCCCGGGCCAGTTCGCCCAGCGGGTCCTGGGGCACGCCGGGCAGGTTGTTGATGTCCGGCGGCAGGTTGAATCCCACGACGTAGGTTCTGACCGGTTTTGGCAGTGCTCGGGCGGTATCGTCATAAAGGCGTCTAATGGCGTTTTGGGCTTCTCCCAGTGCCTGGCCCACGTTGTTGCCCAGCGAGCGCCCGAAACGGTCGACCGAGGGCAAGCCATCGGTGAGCCAGATATTGGCATTGACCAGACACTGCTGGGCGCTGGGGTTGTTGATGTTCGGGATGCGCATTCCGGCGCGAGCCCCCTGGTTGCTGGTAAAGGAACTGCCCGCGCTAGTATTGTTCAGAAAGTAGTCTCGCGCGGTGTACATGGTGCCTTCGATGGGGGTAAGCCCGGTCGCGAGCAACGGCCAGGCGGGATCGACCATCGGGTTGCCACTGCCGTTCCAGTCGTGGCGCTGCGGCTGCAGTTTGGTGAGAATCGATGTCCAGTGAGCGTTGTCGATCGAGCCATCGGGAAGCGATCCGCCGATAGGTACATGAAGATAGCCAAGCCCTGGGGAGGAGGCGGTACGCCACTCTAATTGGTTCAGTGCGATAGAGGCAGTATGCGCCCCCCAATTGGGAATGCCGCGCTGGCGCAGGCTGTCTACCAGTGGAAGGTTGTACGTGCCTATGATGGGTGTACGGCCCAGAAAACCTGTATAGCCCGCGATGACGGGGTCGTCGTACCACACCCGATTGGGTTCGATAACCGACCAGCCGGTATTATTGCCCGCAAGCCCTCTATAGCGTTCGACACGTTGATCGGCGGTGGCCGTGGGATTTTGGATGTTGCGCCAGTACTCGGTAACATCGTGGGTGGGCACACCCGTGGTATAGGACTCGTCGAAGGTGTAGCCCGGCACGCCTACGTTAAAAAAGGTATAGAAATTACTGTTTGGCAGCTTTGAGCGAAAGCGCTTGGTGGAAGCATTCCAGGCGCCGGTAAAGTTGGGTGCGTACCAGCTGGGGTTGGCCGTTGTCGAATAACGAGCGTCGAGTGCGCGTTCGGTTAGCCGCCACACCACGGTACGGCCGTTAAAGGCATCGTCTCGAGTTCGAGAGGCCGGGTTTTGCTGATACGCCATCAGCCCCAGGTTGATCTCGCCCCGGTAACGGTCGATCAACTCGCGCCCTACGCGCTTCATGATGCTCGATTTGCTCAGCGGTGAACGCGCTCCCGCCGGGCAGTCCGAGGCTCTGAAGCTGTTCAACTGGCAGGCAGCGAGGTTTTCCCGGTCGCTTGGCGCCGTGCCGATTGCTACCCGGCCATCCAGGCCCTCCTGGCCGCTTTCCGAGTTATCCAAAATCAACAGGATATTAGGATCGACGTGGCTTACCGCATTGAGCGGCGCGTTGGCCAGGCCCGTTCTATCGGCCGGTATTGCATACTCTTCATTGATGACGCCGCCGCCGCCACTGACGGGCGGTTCCGTGGTGGTGGGCGGCTGAGAGGGAGTGCCTGTCGTGGGGGGAGAGGTGGTGGGAGGCGGCTCGGTAGTGGGCGGTGGGCTGGTCCCCAGCGCCATGACAGGGCTTACCCCAAAGCTTGCCGCCAGGGTCATCAGCAGGGTGGCGGTCAGCCGCGCGTAGCTCGGTTTGTTCATGGTTTTACTGCCGCCCCCTGTTCATGTGCAAAAAATACTTCAAGCATAACGGCCGTATCCTGCGACTTACCAAACCCTACGGAACTGATATTAAAAAGAAATTCAATCATTTCCAGGCCTGCGCCGGTGTGGTGCGAGCCAAGCTCGGCGACCAGCTCGATACAGTAATAAGAATCGAGGATTTGTCCTGCCCCTTCTTTCCCATGAAAAGACCAGTTTTTTAAATTTTTTAATACTTCCCTGGTGGGTTCTAACTGCCCACGGCAATCACGATTACGAAAGTCTTGTATTGAAGGGTTTTCTTTTAATTGTTGCTCAGCCTCATAGAGAGCGGCTTCGGCAGCTTGTAGCGCTGCATTGTAATCCTGCTGGTTAAGCGCCATGCGTCCCTGGGTTATCGAGCCTTGCATCGACGAAAGGCTCACCAGCGTCACGATGGCCAGAAAAATCAGGCTGAGTACCAGCGCCATACCGCGCTGAGCCGTTGGATGACCGTACTCGCGGTTCATGGTCGACTCCCCGGGTTCCTTAGCGCGATGGTCGTGGTGAACGCCTGATAAAGGCGCCCGTCATCGGCGTTAAACGGGTTCGAGCGAAAGTTGCCAGTGGCAATCGTGGTGGGCGCCTGGCGCAGGCCGGTACGCTCGCTTTGTACGATCAGGCTGATACGTACGGCGCGAACTTCTTTCCACTGATCAGCGCTTAACGCCTCGGGGGGCAAATACTCGTCACCGATCAAAAAGAGGGCGCGAAAGGCCGGGATGTGGCTCGCGAGTACTTCGTTCCCTCTATCGCCGCTGGTATCAACGCGTCTAAGCGAAGGGGCGTTCGCGTTGTCGTCATCGGTGCCCAGATAGTAAGTGGCACTATCCAGTACCCATGCAAAGGTTCTGCTTTCCGGGTAGTCGCTAGCGCTAAGGTTTGGTGGGAGTTCACCCTGAAAAAGGGCACATTTGAATGGGCCCTGTAATAAGACTAGCTGCTTTGGTGGTGTGAACCTGTCGACTCGTACCGGGGTCGGTTGGGGGAAATCCGGCGATAGCCCGCCACGAAAAGCAATACTGTGGGTATTGGGTAAGGCATTCTCGAGGGAGCCGGGAGGTCGGCTGTATCCCTGTATCGCCGGGGCAGGCGTCACCGACGTATGTACCGGGGTTTGGTTCCCCGCACAGCCCCCCTTGAAATCGACCTGACGAAGCTCCCGGGAGAGCGTTTCCAGCGCGAACCGCCCGGTATCCTGCATATTGGCCAGCGCCGTGGTGATTTGGTAGCTGCGCTGGGAGGCGACAAAGAGCTGCGTGGCGCCCAGCACCACCATGACGCCGATCACCATCGCCACCAAAAGCTCGACCAGGGTAAAGCCTGCCTGGGGCGGCGAAGCGCTGGTCGAGAGAAAAAGGCGGCGATCGCGCATCTTAAAGCTCCGAAACCAGTTGGATGCGGCGCCGCTCGCCGGGGGAGGACGGCTCTTCAAAGCTCACTGTTACGCTTATCTCTGGCGGGGTCACCACGACCTCGCCCAGGCCTTGGGGCAGTACGTCGGCCAGGTCACGCACCCAGCCTTGGGTGTCGCTGGCCACCAGGCCGCTGCCGCTCGAGGGCTGCCCCGGGGTCAGCGCGTAGGCCCTCGCATCCTCTTTATTGGCACGAATACGATCCAGCATGTCCTGGGCCATGTTGGTGGCCTGGGTTTCCAGATAGGCGCTTCGCTGCTGCGAGAGCGCCTGGGTTTGGAGCGCGACCACGCCAAGTAGCCCAATCGACATGATGAGCATGGCAATCAGCGCTTCTAAAAGCGAGACCCCGCGCTGCGCGTTTTTCATGGACCCCCGGTGGCGCGTTGTTCACCGCAGCCCTGTACCCGCGAGAGGCCGCTGCGCTCCAGGCGAATACAGCGCGCCTGGCTGCCCAGCTGAAGGGAAAGGGGCTCGGTGATCGGGTGGGTAAAGCGCCCAAGGCTATTAAAACGGATGGAAGACGGGGCGCCCGCGACGTTCAGGTTTTCAAGCGACTGCGGCCAGCGGCGCAGTGGGTTGCCACCCGGGTCGACGACTTCCCAGCCGGCCGCCCAGCCGCCCGTTAGCGGGGTCAGCGATACGCTTCGGTTACGCCGCACCGCTTCGCTTCGCGCGAAATTTAGCGCGGTCTTGAACTCGTTGGTGGCACCCACCACACGGTTTGTCTCGATCAGCCGAGCGAAGTTGGGAAACGCCACCGCCGCGAGCAAGGCCAACACGGCCAGCGCGACCAAAAGCTCTAAAAGCGTAAAACCAGTCATAAGGCGGTATCTTTTAAGGGCCACGGCGAACTCTTTAAAGACCTGCAAGACGCTACCCGGCAAGTCATTCATTATCGTGAGTCGTTGCCCTTCATTAATATGAGTCGACAACGGCTTGTCTGGTCATAAAGTATCAGAATTGCTTGAAGAGGTAGGCGTGAAATACCCGGCTTAAATGCACGTAATTAAGCCAATGCCGGGCACCGGGAAGGCGCTTTGGCCGCTCTCTGCGCGTAAGGCAGAGCGCCTGGCGTAATGTCCTGGTGTTTTGACGGTGTTTTTAACGCAAACTTGTGTAAAGCATCACGCTTTCTTGACAGGAGAATTGGCAAGGGCAAAGTATGCTGAAATGCTTCGTCTGCCTGTCAGTGGCGTTTCAAGGCGGGCAACAGGTCGATATCGCCAATACAACAAGAGGTACATCATGGCGCGCGAAAAATGGATATGGGCCGTTTGGGCAGTGGTCGTACTGTGCTGTCTGGTGCCTTATACCGTGTTGACTCACGTAGCGGCCTGGTACGGCAGCTTTCTGTTCTGGAGCGGGGCCGGGCTTTTGGTGATCGTGCTGAATATTTTCATCACTCAAGGATTCAAGGAGTACGACGGTGACTGAGTCGATGATATGGGTCGCCATCGTGCTTTATCTTGTCGTATCGGTCGTGATCGCGTTTTTATCCCGCCAGGGGCGGGTAGACAGCATGTCCGGGTATTTTCTGGGCAATCGGCAGATGAACGGGTTCGTGTCCGCGCTTAGCTATAGTGCCACGACCTACAGCGCCTTCATGATGGTGGGGCTGGCCGGGCTTACCTACGCGGGGGGCGTCGGGGCGCTGGGCTTTGAGATCATCTATTTTGCCGGCGTGTCGTTGGTGGCGATTTTCGGGCCGCGCTTTTGGGCGGTGGGCCGCGCGTTCGGTTTCGTCACGCCCAGCGAGATGTTGGGCTTTCGTTATCACAGCAAGTACGTGGCGCTCTCGATGTCGGTGGCCAGCTGTATTTTTTTGATCCCCTATTCGGCGGTGCAGCTGGCCGGCGTGGGTTACCTTTTGGAGGGCATGTCCGGCGGGGCGGTGAGCTTCACCACCGGAGTGGTACTGGCCACGGCGATCGCGGTGTTCTTCTCCTACATCGCCGGCATTCGCTCGGTCATGTGGACCGACTCGCTGCAGGCGCTGGTGATGATCGTCGCCTCGACGCTGGTGGCGCTGTTGGTCATTCGAGGGCTAGGGGGCTTTAGTGGGCTTTTCGCAACGCTTTCGAGCGAGCACCCCGAGGTGCTCACCGTACCGGGGCCGGGGCTTTTTAGCCTGACCACCTTTTTGGGGTTAAGCATCCCCTGGTTTTTCTTTAGCCTCTCCAACCCCCAGGTAAGCCAACGCCTTTTTATGCCGGCCTCGCTCACTGCCATGCGCCAGATGCTGATTGGCTTCATGGTGTTCGGTTTGATCTACACCCTGGTATCGGTGCTATGGGGGTTCTCCGCGCTGGTGGCTTTTCCCGGCCTCGAACGCGCTGACCTTGCCACGCCGACCCTGCTCGGCTCCGGTCTCGTGCCGCCACTGCTGGGCGTGATCGTGATGGTCGGTATTCTGGCCGCTGCGGTCTCCACGATCGATTCCATCATGCTGACGCTTGCCTCGATGCTTTCCCGCGACGTTTATACCCACGCTCGGCCCGGCGCGGGCGAGAAGCGCCAACTGCTGGTCGGCAAGCTGGTCGTGCCGGTGATCGCGCTGCTGGCGCTGGGCTTTGCCGAACTCCAGCTGGATTTGATTGCGGTGCTTTCCGTGGCCGCTTCCTCCGGGCTGGTGGCCATGGTGCCAGCCATCGTGGGGGCTTTTTATTGGAAACGTGGTACGGCATTCGGGGCACTGGCCAGTATCCTGGGGACCAGTATGTTCGTACTCGCAATGTACGCGACCGGAAACTCGCTACTGGGCTTACCGGCAGGTATCTGGGGGATTTTTGTCGCAACGCTGCTGTTTGTGGGGGGGAGTTTGTTGACGACGCCTCACGCTGCGTCACGCGCAGCGTTTTTAGACGCGGTCAACGATGTGCTCATAAAAAAACGGCGATAAGGCCTTCTCGACCTACCTTGCGCGTGGTGTCGAATAACGACTTGATGGTGGTCAGCAGAGCACCTCAACACTTGGCTTTCGCCGGTGGGCCGACCTTTTAACGCCGATGATAAAAAACCCGCGATCCAGGATCGCGGGTTTTTTTTACAGGCGAGTGTCAGGTGAGAGGCGAAACGTCTTAGAACTCTTCCCATTCGGCAACATCCTGGCGAGCAGCACGCGGGGCGGCAGAGTGCTCGGGCTTTGGAAGCGCGCTGGCGCTACGCTGCGTAGACGGCAAGGGGGATGTGAAGGAGGCGGTTTCGTTACCCAACACGAAATCACTCATCAGCCGATTCAGACGCTGGGCATTCTCGCGCATTTGCGCGGCCAGCGAGGCGTTTTGACTGACCATCGAGGCGTTCTGCTGCGTCATGGTGTCCATTTCCGCCACCGCGGTGTTGACCTGCTCGATGCCCGCCGTTTGTTCTCGAGCGCCGGCGGCAATCTCGCCCATGACGTCGGTCACTTGGGTGATGCTTCGATGGATCTCTTCCATCTGCTGAGCCGCGGTGGAAACGATTTGGTTACCCTCTTGGGTGTGGCCCACCGACACATCGATCAGGGCACGGATATCCTGAGCGGCGGTAGCCGAACGGCTGGCAAGCATGCGCACTTCACTGGCAACGACGGCAAAACCGCGGCCCTGTTCACCTGCGCGGGCGGCTTCGACCGAGGCGTTGAGCGCCAGAATGTTGGTTTGAAAAGCAATCGAGTCGATCAAGCCGATAATATCGCTGATCTTGTGAGAGGACTCGGTAATCGCCTGCATTTTGGTCTGCATCTGGCGCATGGACTCGTTGCCACGTTGCGATGCACCGGACGCCTCGAAAGCCAAGCCATTGGCCTGTTCGGAAGCTTGCGAGGTGTGGGCGACCGTCGAGTGAATTTCCTCCATCGAGGCGGAGGTTTCCTGCAAGTTAGCGGCCGCCTGGTCGGTGCGCGTGGAGAGCTCCTGCGTGCCGTCCGCGATATCGCCGGCGCCAGCCAGTACGGTCTGCGCGTTTTGGCGTACCTCCTGAAGCGTTTCCTGCATCCGCTCCACGAAGGCGTTGAAGCCTTTTGCCAAATCGCCCACTTCGTCTTGGGATTTGACCTCCAGACGGCGGGTCAAATCCCCTTTGCCCTGGGCGATATCCGCCATGGCGCTGGCGGTATGCCGGATGGGGGCAAGCGCTCGGCGAGCGGCGAAAGCGACCACGACCAGCAATAGCCCAAAGAGGATTAGGCCCGCCACCAGCAGTGAGAGCAATAGATGGTGGGTTACGCCGGTAAACACGGCGGCGGGCACGGTGGTACCGACGACCCAGGAGGTATCATCGACCGGGTTCCACATCATGGTCTTATGCGCGCCATCGGGCATGATGAGGTTTCCCGAGCCGGGCTGGCCGCTCAGCATCTGCGAACTTAGCGCACTCAAACCCTCGTAGCCGTGCGTTTGATCACCCTCGGTGTAGTTGAGCGCGAGCCGATACGAGGCTTCTGGATGGGCGATGACCAGCCCTTGGCTATCGATCATCCACCCGTAGCTTCCTTCCCCTACATCGATTTCCGAGGTGATATCGGAAACGGCCGACATCGTTAGGGTAATGCCCAGCAAGCCAACGCGATTACCGTCTTCGTCGAACACGGTATCGACTACCAGCGCCGTCGGTAGACCGCTCACCATCGAGATCACGGGATCTGCTAAAAGGCTATCTGCCGTGCCATCGACGACCAGCGCTTGAAAGTAGGGGCGTTCGGAGATATCCAGACTGACGCCAGCATGCGTTAAGGTATCCCCCGTGGCATCGGAAAAAAACAGCGATTCGATGGCGCCATCTGCGGGGTAGCGTTTCTCCAGCCACGTGAGATGCTCAGCCAGTGGTACGTCTTCGGCCAGGCGCTCGTCCTGGGCGAGTGTGGCATTCCACTCCCGATAGCCATTGATCCAGCGGCTGACCTCATCGGCTCGCGCGTCTACCTGGCGCATGGCGGTATTGTTGATCAGTGAAGGAATCGCCTGATTAAGCTGCATGTTGACGACTACGCCCAACACGATAGCAACGGCTAACAAGGGTAACGCTACCGCCAAAAGAAGCTTTTGCGTTAACGAAAGTCGAGAAAACTTGCTCATTAATAGCCCTATTGGATTGAAAGTCGACCGTTACTGATCCTCTTGGCGGAGCAGCATGAACGGAGGGGAACATCTTTAACGTTATTCAAACTTTATTAACGGCGATGCATTATTAAACTTGAGCAAATAATGGCCTAATTAAAGCTGGTTTTAGTTTAAAAATAGTTAATAAAGGATGTTTGAAACGAAGCCTTTAATGCTTCATATGTGTTTGATTAATTTATGTTGATTTTTTCATTGTTGGTTTCGAGTTTGACTCTCCTCTTACACAGGCGGCGGTAAAGGGGGGGTGGGTAAAGCGCACGCCGATAGCATCGAAGAGAGCATTTGCAATCGCGGGCGCTCCAGGTAGTGAGGTCGATTCGCCAACTCCGAGAGGCGGCTGGTTGGGTTGTTCGAGCATTAGAAGTTGTATCTCGGGGAGCTCGGAGAAGCGTAAAATCGGGTAGCTGCCCCATTCCCGGTTGACCGGCACACCCCGTTCGAACGTAACGCGCTCCTTGAGAGTTCGGCTGAGCGTTTGAAGGATGTTGCCCTGCACCTGATGGCGTACGCCGGCCGGGTTGACGAGCAGCCCGGCATCCTGAGCCACGTACAAACGCTCGATGACGATGCGCCCGCTTTCGGGATGCACCTTGAGTTCCACGGCCCAAGCGGCCAGCGCCGCGCCGAAGCCGGGAAACTTGCTGTGCACGTATTGGGCGTAGGCAAAGCCGCGACCGTGATGCCAGCCGTCGCTCGAGCGCGGCGCGCTGAACGCCGGGCGCGCATCCCAGCGCGCGCGTTCGGCCAGAGCGCTCACCAGCTCTGCCGCCCGAGGGTCGTTCAAGTGGCGTATCCGAAAGGCCACCGGATCCTCGCCCGCCTCGTAGGCGAGTTCGTCGATAGCGCTTTCGTGGGCGAAGGCGTTGGGCATGGCCGAAACGCCCCGCAGCCAGGAGGCGCGCACCAGGGTGGGCACGTCGTCACAGGCGATATAGCGATGTGCAAACCGGTAAGGCGGTACCGAGGTGCGATCGCCCATCTTGAAAGGGACGTCGCTCGGCGCCTGAGCGCCGGTAAGTAGCAGCGCAAGCGTCGGGGCGTTGTTGGACGGATAGCGGGTCACGAACCGATAGCCTTGGAGCTTGCCACCTTCATCGATGCCGGTATCAACCTCCATCCGCTGGGCCGCTCCCTTGGGCTCCCAGAGATGCTCTTGCTCTCGGGTAAGTTGAACGCGCACGGGCTTGCCAACGGCGCGAGACAAGAGCGCCGCGTCGGCACCCACGTCGTCGGCGCAGTTGCGCCCGTAGCAGCCTGAAGTCTCCATACGGGTCACGGTGATGGCGCCCTCGTCCAGCCCCATCAATCGTGAAAGGTCCGCGCGCAGGCTATGCGGGTTCTGTGTGCCGGACCATACTTCGAGCCCGCTCTCGCGGTAGTCGGCTACCGAGCACGACGGCCCGATCGAGCCATGCAGTTGAAAGGGCCAGAGATAGCTGCGCTGCACCCGGTGGTGGGCCGTTTTAAGCGCCGTGCCGACCTCGCCCTCTTCGAGCAGTACGCGCCGCTCGGCAGGAAGCGTTTCAAGGGCGTGCTCGACATTGTCCAGGTCGGGCAGTGACTCGGGCGTGCGCCAGTTCACCTTGAGCCGGCGCGCGGCGGCGGCGGCCTGCTCTTCGCGCTCGGCCACCACACCGATGAAGTCGCCGATGACGACTATTTTGATCACCCCGGGCATATCGCTGACCGAGGCTTCGTCAACGGAGATCAGCGAGGTGCCCACGAACGCGCCTCGGTCGTGGCCCGCGTAGGGCGGGCGTACCACGCGAGCGTGAAGCATGCCCGGCACGCGCACGTCGTGGACGAACGTCAATGCCCCGGTGGCCTTGCCCGGGATATCCACCCGCGCAGACGATTGGCCCACCAATTGGTAGGTATCCACTGGCTTCAAGGGCGCCTGGTCGTCGAGTTTCAAAGCGTGGCGGGCGCCCTTGAGCAGCGCGGCGTACTCGATGCCCTGCGAGGCGCTATCATCTGGCGCGATGCGGCCATCGCGGCAGACGAGCTGCTCACGATTCTTGTTGAAATGCCGGGCCGCCAGGTCGAGCAAATGCTCGCGCGACTGGGCGGCGGCGCGGCGCAAGGGTTCGGCGGTGATCTGGATCGTCGCACTGGCAAGCGTCGGGCCCTGGTTGGGCACTTCAAACGGGTTGCCCAGTATCATGGTGACTGCATCGAGCGGCGCGTTGAGCTCCTCGGCCACGATCTGGGCCAGCGCCGTGCGGATCCCCGTGCCCAGATCCACGTGGCCGTTGAAGGCGAGTACCCGGCCATCGGCGAGCAGGGCGATGAAGAGCTCGGGCTCGGTCGGTACGAAATCCGAATGTGTACCTGGTTGCCCCGGAGCCGGCTTGGGCGAGGGGAGCGCATCTTTGTAAACGACGAGGAGGTCGCTGTCGTTTAACAGCGCCTGACGGTCGTAGTGGCGTTTATCGTGGTCGCTTTTCAAGGGTGCCTCCCGCGTTATTGTTGATGAAACCGTTGTAGAGATCGTCGTCGAGATCGCTGGTGAAATGCCCGTCAGGCGCACCAAGGGTTGCCTGCGTTCAATAGAAAATTATAATGTGTACGCCATAAATCGGCGACACAAGCCGTTCCAGTAGCCAATGCGTTAAAGCGCTTTCCCTGCGAGCCTTTGCTTTCGGGTGTCATACTGGCCTTGATACGCCGTTTCTGGCTCAACATTCACCGCAGGGAGTTTGAATGACACCGGATCGTTTAGCGCACGACGACGCTCACCCCGACCACCCAACGCCTTCACTGCAAGGGTATGAATTTTCCGAGCAGGTCGGCCATCTGCTACGCAAGGCTTACCAGCGCCACGTCGCCATTTTTCAGCGCCATACCACCGACAAGCAGCTCACCGCCATTCAGTTCGTGACGCTGTGCACCGTCATGGAGCGCGGCCCTAGCTCGTTGACCGATATCGTCAACGCCACGGCTATCGACCCCGCCACCATTCGTGGGGTGATCAAGCGGCTCAAGGCGCGTGACTGGGTCAGTTTGACCACCGACCCTTCCGATCAACGCAAGGTGATGGTCGTGATTACTGAGCCCGGCGAGGAACTGGTCGAGGCGATGGTGCCCAAGGCCAAGCAGACCAGCGATGCCACCATGGCCAACCTCAACCCGGCCGAGCGCGTGGCGCTGATGCATCTGCTGGAAAAAATGAACGCCGACGCCGCGTCCTGACCCAGCGCTTTGGCAGCTTTTAGTGGCTCGAATCACGGCATCTTCGCCCGTTTGATATCCTTGCCAAGACGTACCCAGAGCGGTGCCAGAAGCGGCAGGGCGATGGCGAGTATCGAAAGCCCGAACAGAGCCAGCGCGATCGGGCTTTGCAGAAATACCTCCCAGGAGCCGCGGCCCAGCAACAAGCTGCGGCGCAGGTTCTCCTCGAGCAAAGGCCCGAGTATCAGCCCGAACGCCAAGGGGGCGGCGGGCAGTGACAGCAGATACAGCACGTAGCCCACCGCGCCGAACGCCAGCATGATGTAGACATCCGCCATGCTACTGCGAATGGCGTAGGCCCCCACCACACAAAGCAGCGCGATGCCGATCATCAGCAGGTGCGACGGGATGCGCAGCACCCAGGGTAGCCAGCGCATCAATAAAAGCCCGATGACCAGCGTGAGCAGTAGCGCGATGAAGAACCCGGCGTAGAGGCTCGACACGAACCCCGGGTTCTCGGCAAACAGCATCGGGCCCGGGCGCAGACCGTGGATCAGCAGCGACCCCATCAATACCGCCGTGATGGCATCCCCGGGTACGCCGAGGGTCATCATCGGGATCAGGGTGCCGCCGATGCTCGAGCTGTTGGCGGCCTCCGGACCCACCACGCCCTCGATGGCGCCGTGGCCGAAGCGCTCCGGGTGTTTGGAAAAGCGCATCTCCTGAGCGTAGGCGATGGCCACCGCAATCGCCGAGCCCGCAGCGGGAACGGCGCCGACCAGCGCACCGATCAGCGAGCCGCGCAGCATCGATGCCCAGCGTTTGGCAATCTGGCCAATGCCGGGTAACGGCGACGCCGTGGCGTGTGCGTCGACTTCCGGGATCGCGCGATGGGTGCCATGCAGGTGCTTGAGCACTTCGGCCAAGCCAAAAAGCCCTACACACAGGGGGACCAGCTCGATGCCGCCTTGCAGACCGCGGGTATCGAAGGTGAAGCGCGAGACGTCGGTCAAGGCGTCGAAGCCCACCATGCCGCACAAAAGTCCGATAGCGCCGACCAGCAGCCCGCGTACCGTGGAGCCCGGCGAGGCGTAGGCCAAAAGCACCAGACCGAACACCGCGATGGCCGTGAATTCCGGACTGCGAAAGCTCATGGCGATCGAGGCGAGCAGGGGCGCGATGAGCACCAGAAGCGCCAGCCCGACGACCCCACCGATACTCGAAGCCACCAGCGCGTAGACCAGCGCTTCCTTGGCCCGGCCCGCGCGTGCCAGTGGGTGGCCGTCCAGCTGGGTGACGATTGCCCCGGGCGTGCCGGGAATATTGATCAGAATGGCCGAGATCGAGCCGCCGTAGACGCTGGCAACGAACACGCAGAGTAGAAAGAGAATGGCAAACGCCGGGTCCATGCCAAAGCTCAGCGGTAATAAAATGGCCAGCGCCATGGTGGAGCTCACCCCGGGCAGCGCGCCGAGCACGATTCCCAGCAGCGTGCCCAGTACCGCCAGCGTCACCCCCCAGGGCGAGAACAGGGTGGCCAGCAGAGCGGAAAAGAAGCTATCGATCAGCATGGTCGTCTCCTGGCCGGGGCGTCACAGCGCCACCCCGAGCAGCGTAATGAAAATCAGGTGCAGGGAAAGGCCGAGCAGCGCCGCCACGGCCATACCTACCAGCAGGGCACGCCGGCGGCTTGCGTGGCGCCGGTACTCGAGCCAGACCAGCCACGGCGCAGCAAAAAGCCAGGCGGCCGCCAAAAAGCCGAGCCAGACCACAAGGCCTGGCAATAAGAGCAAGGAGGCAAGCAGCGCCGCGGCGTGGGCGTGGCGACTGAACGCGCTGTTCCCTGGCGGTACCGCTGGATCCTGGGCTGAGCGCTGTTTCAGCGCCCAGCCGGCCACCCCCTTGAGCATCAGCAAAACGCCGCCGAGCATGAGCAGGCTCAATACGGCCAGCGGCAGAAGCGCCGGCCCCGGGTCGGGGCCGGCGCCCAAAGTATTCATCAGCCGGGCGTTGGTGTAGGTATCGAAAAAACCGGCCAGGGCGACGATGCTGAAAAAAAGGCCGCAGGCGAGGTCGCGCCCGACGACGCGATCCAGACGAGGTGCGAGTGTACGCATGGCGTTATCCCTCCGTTGAGACAAGGCCCGCGCGCTCAGCGCGTAAGCTCGGCATCCACCAATCCGGCGGCGGCGAGAATGTCGTACACCTCATCGGCGCGCTCGGTGAGGTAGCGGTTGGTGGCTTCGCGCTCCTTGGGCGCAATCACCAGGCCTACGTCGCTGGCCGCCGCTTGAAACGCATCGTCCTCGAGCAGGGCGTAGAAGGCCGAAGCCAAGGCGTCGCGGCGCTCGTCCGCGACGCCTTGCGGCAGGTAGAGCATGAAGAAGTCTTCCGCCGTGAAGTCGTAGCCCTGCTCCTGGAAGGTGGGGATGTCCGGGGCAAAGGGGTGGCGTTCGTTGGCGGCGACCCCCAGCAGTTTGAGCTGGCCCGAGGTGTGCTGGTCGGCCAGCAGCGGTATGGGCAAAAGCGCGGACATCACCTCGCCGGAGAGCAGCGCCGAAAGCGTCGGCGCGTAGCCCTGATAGGGAATCTTGGTCATTTCGACGTCGAACTGCGCCTCGAGCATGCTGGCCGCAATAAAAGAGAAGCCGCCGGGGGAGTCGTTGCCGTTGATGATCGTCCCCGGGGCGCCGTTGAGGGTCTCGAGGTAGGCGTCGATATCTTCGATGCCCGTATCGCTTCCCACCGCCAGGGCGGCCGGCTCCGGGCCGATGAAGACCAGCGGGTCGAGCTCGTCCAGAGGCGTGGCGTTGGGGTTCATGTAGCTCTGGGCGATGGCGTGGGTGCCCATCATGCCCAGCGTATAGCCATCTGCAGCGGCCTCGGCCACGTGACGAACCCCGGTAGAGCCGGCAGCACCGGTGACGTTCTGCACGACCACGGGCACGGAGAGGACCTCGCCTGCGTGGTCGGCCATCAGGCGCGCGGCCAGATCGTACGCACCGCCGGCGGGCCAGGGCACGACAAGGGTGAGCGCGCGCTCAGGGAATTCATCGGCGAGAACGCTTGAGCTCAAGGCGAGGCCCAGGGTGGAGGCTACTAGCAAACGGCGAAGTGTCATGTCGGGTACCTATCAGGTGTCAGGTGGATCAACGCGAAGTGTTTTTTATGGTTGTGGGTGTGATGGCGTGCGTTGAGTAGGGCTCCTTTTGGTAGTGGTGAATAGTGAGTCGTAAGTGCTGAATCCTGGTTTGTCGGTCGGAAACGCCCGAGGGGCCGGGGCCGCTCGGGCGTTTTGGTCAGCTTTTCTGGATGTGCTCGATGGCGGTTTGCCGGTCGATGACGTCGCCGTACTTACTGTCGATATCGAACAAGTTCGCCTCGTGTGGGGCCGGGTGGCGGTCGCCCACGCAATCGCGCACGACCATGACGCGAAAACCGTACTGAAGACCATCGACGGCGGTGGCGCGAATGCAGCCGCTGGTCGAGCAGCCGGTGACGATGATCGTGTCCACCTCCATGGCTACCAGCATCGAGGCAAGCGATGTGCCAAAGAACGCGCTGGCGTACTGTTTGGTGACCACCGGCTCCGTGGGCGCGGGCGTTACCTCATCGCAGAACTCGGCAAACGTATTGCCCGCCACCATGGCGCGCATCACCGGCGACTTCTTCACCCACACGCCGCCGTCGAGTTGATCCGGGGCGTGGTAGAGAATGTTGGTGTGGATGACAGGCGTGGCGCTTTGCCGGGCAGCGTCGAGCAACGCCGGCATCTTGCCCACGGCCTCGACCACGCCAGGGGCGTAGAGCGGCGACTCTTCCAGCACATAGCCTTTCATGAAGTCCACCACCAACAACGCCGCTTTACGCCCGAAGCCGATCCGGCCGTCCCAGACGCCTCGGTAGTTGTCCTGAGCCGAACTGTCCTGTGTCGACATGGTCGTTACTCCGAATAAGCGCCCGAGAGCAGCGCCCCGGCGCCGGGCACGATCGGCTCGAGATCCAGCGCCTTGAGCATGGCGTAGGTGGTGGCGATGGCGGCGGTGATCACCGGCTTGCCGGTCAGCGCCTCGACCTTGGGCACCGCCGCAAGCGAGGGCATCTGGACACAAGCCGAGAGCACGATGGCATCGATGTCGGTTAGATCGAGACTTGCCACGATATCCGGCAGGTTGGCCGGGTCGTGGCGCGCCACGTCCAGGTTATTGGGAATTTCCAGCGCCCGGTAGTCGACTACCTCGATGTTCTCCTGGCGAATGTAGTCCACCACCATCTCGGTGAGCGGCTTCATGTAGGGCGCCACGACCACCACGCGCTTGGCTTTCATCACGTGCAGGCCGTCGACCAGCGCGCCGGCGCTGGTCACGACCGGCGTGTCGCTGTCGTTCTCCTGAGTGCGGCTGCGTAGGCGTTTCTGGGACTCGCGGTGATAGCCTGGGCCCATGGACATGATCGCCACCAGGCAGGCGTAGCCCATCACGTCCACGGCGGCGTCGGAAAGCTCCAGCGCGCAGCGGTCGGACTCGCCGTCCATCGCGGCCAGCTCATCCTTGCTGACGTTTTTCATGCGCATACGGCTGGAGTGGAACGTAAAGCGTTCCGGGCGAATCAGCTGGCGCGCGTTCAGCATCGCGGGAATTTCCGTCTCCATGGTGATGTTGGAGCTCGGCACAATCTGGCCAATACGGTAAGTCTTGTTATCGGAAGTCATGGTGGTCGGCCTCTTAAAGCGAAGTGCCCAGGAAGTCGTCGAAGGCGGTGAAGAAGCCGTCGAAGTCATCCCAGGGAATCATGTGACCGGCGTTGTCGGCGGTGGTGATGCGAATCGACGGCAACAGCGTCTGGATCTCCTCGCGATCCTCTTGCTGGATCACGCCCCCCTTGCCCGCGCAGATCAAAAGCGTGGGAACCTCGATGGCGGAGAAGTCCTGATGGATATCGACGGTATGGAACTCCTCGAAGGTCTGCACGATGGCCGGCGTGTAGCAGGTATGCAGCCACTCGGCGCGTAGGCGAAGCTGCTCCTCGCTCCAGGTGGGGCAGTAGGTGCGCATGGTGTCGATGCCCACGCCTTCGGTGCAGTCCTTGATGGAGTCCACGTACCATGGCAGCTTGCTGGGGTAGTCACGACGGCCGGGGCCGGAGACCGGCGGGTCGATGAGTACCAGCTTGTCGATACCGTGGGCGCCGCGGTTCATGGCGCGAAGCGCAAAGCGTGCGCCCATGGAGTGGCCGGCCAGAACCACATTCTCAAGGCTTAGGGCCTCGATAAAGGCCACGATGTCATCGGCGCAGGTGTCGGTGTCGTAGGCAAGCTCGGGGCCGGTTGCGGAGAGCCCGCGCCCGCGAACGTCGAGCACGTAGGTGTCGAAGTGGCGGCCCAGCCGCTCGGCCACGAACGCCCAGGTAACGGCGGGGCTGGTAATGCCCGGGACGATGACCAGCGGCTGGCGTGTAGACGCGTTATCGCCACCAAAGCGCAAGTAGTGCTGGCGAATGCCGTTGGCGTGAACGTTGGCGCCGTACTGATACGTGCTGGTGGAGGTCGTATCGGTCATGCCGGGCTCTCCTCGTTGGCGGTGTTCGGTGTCTTGAGCGGTGTTTCGAAAACGTCGTAGCCAAAGACCCAGGCCGGGTCCTCTTCTTCGCGAAGCCAGGTGTTGTCGTGGGACACCTTTTGCACCCGCGAGGCACGCTCGAATCGGTTCGCGCGGTAGAGTTCGAAGGCCGCGTGGTAGTCGTCCGCGCCCACCTCTTCCAGACAGCGCACCAGCATGGCGGCGTCTTCGATGGCCATGGCGGCGCCCTGGGCCATGTGCGGTTTCATGGGGTGGCAGGCATCGCCCAGCAGCACCAAGCGGTTATCGTGCCAAAGCGGTAAGGGGTTGCGTTCCAGAAGCGGCCACTTGGTGACCGATTCGGTGCACTCGATCAGCGCCTGTACAGTCGGGTGATACCCCTTGAACGCCTCGAACATCTCCTTCTGGGAGCTATCGACGAAGGACGTACCGTGATTCCAGTCGGGCTCCGGCACGCCGGTCACGTAGTAGTACTCTTTTTCGTCGCCGGTCACGAAGTAGACCATCATGTGGCGATCCTCGGACCACCACTTCACGCAGGCCTCGAAATCCAGGTCATACGCCTTGAGCTTTTCGGCAGAGATGATGGCCCGGTGGGCGACCCAGCCGCTGTAGGTTGGCGCTTCAGCGCCCAGCAACTTTTCGCGAATCTGCGAGTTGACGCCGTCGGCGCCGATCACCAGGTCCGCTTCTTCGACTGTGCCATCGGCGAAGGTCAAGCGAACCTTGTCGCCGCTATCGTCGACGTCGGTCACACGCTTGTCGAAAAAGAGCTGGTCCTGGTCAAGGGTGTCGACCATGAGTTCGTGCAAATCGCCGCGGTGCACGGTGATATAAGACGCCCCGTAGTGTTCGCGGGCGTATTCGCCCAAGGGAATGCGTGACTGATATTCGCCGGTCATGCCGTTGCGGCTGAACCAGTAATCCGGGTGAGAGCCCATATCGTCGAGCTTGTCTTCGATGCCGATGCGGCGCATGACCTTCATCACGTTGGGACCCAAGTGGATGCCGGCGCCTAGGCGAGAAAACGCGGGAGCCTGTTCGTATACCTTGGTGGGGTAACCGGCTTGCTGAAGTAATGCGCCAGCAGCGGCGCCGCCGAGTCCTGCACCGATGACGGCAATGGTGGGTTTATCGCTCATGGAATCGTTTCCTCGCTTTTTATTGGCTTATCGCGCTCGGGGAGCGCTTGGGGCCTCAGGAGATGGCCTCTTTTCATTTAAAATAACGTATACACCATTTATTTTTTGGTCAAGAGAAAACGCGCGTAAATTCTTTAAACTCTTTGAATATTGTGTTTAATATGTAAGTGCATGAATAAAAACATTATTAAGTAATTATTAGAGTTTTTATAAAAACTTGATTGTCATGCGGTCGAAATGCTATACGTTTTATATGCCCTTATTTAAGGTGTATGCACTATTAATGCTCGGATTTGGCGCCTATGCACTTATATGGTGCCGGGTCGACCACCAAGCCATTGAGGCAGCTTGAAAACGTGCTGCTATAAGAAGCGGGCACCACCGACGACAAACGACTTCAACAATAACGACGGTCATCCCCTATGACGCTGAAGTTAAACGTAAACGGCCAGCACCACGCGTTGGCCGTCCCTCTGGATACGCCACTGTTGGCCGTTCTACGCAACGATTTGGAACTCAACGGGCCGAAGTATGGATGCGGGCTGGGCGAGTGCGGCGCGTGCAGCGTGCTGGTCGACGGCGTCGCGGCGCGCGCCTGTGTATTGACGGTGGCCGCGGTGCAGGGCTTCGAGATCACAACGCTTGAAGGGCTTGCCGACCACCAGCGTCTGGACCCGGTGCAGCAGGCCTTTATCGACGCCCAGGCCGCCCAGTGCGGGTATTGCCTGAACGGTATGATCGTTAGCGTTCGCTCGCTGCTCAATCACACCGCCACACCTTCCGAGGAACAGATACTCGCCGCGCTCGATCACAACCTCTGCCGCTGCGGCACGCACCTGGAAATTCTGGCGGCGGCGCATCTTGCCGTGGAGCTCGAGGCCGACCGGCGAGGAGGCGAGAATGCGTAGATCGCTTGACGCCTCATCGTCGACGCAAAAGGCGCTGCCCGTTCAACTGCCCGGCCTTCGCTACGGCGTCGTCATTCGCCCGCCCACCTACCAATGGACCGGCGATCGCTTCGAGAGCGCCCGGCTGATAAACGTCGATGATGTGTCGCTTGCCGCCCTGGATGGTGAGGTCCGCGTGGTCGTCGACGGAAATTTTGTCGGCGTGGTCGCGACGACCCTCGAGGCCGCGCGTAACGCCGCTCAGCAGTTGGTGCTTCGCTGGGAAAAGCCCGCTCCGGTCAAGGCTCAGCGCGAAACGCCCCTGGCAAAGCCAGGCACCGACGATGAATTGGCGCGCGATTATGGCTGGCCAAGCCGCTTACGCTGGGGCGAGGCGCCGGGGTGGGTGATCGCCGAAAGCAGCGACGACGCACTGAATATCTGGACGCGAACCGCCACCCCCGAAGCGCTGCGCCATGACCTTAGCTTGGCCACCGCGGTCGATGGCGCGGCGATCACGCTGTATGCCGCGGATGGACAGGCATTGGCGACGGGATTGGGCCGCCATTGTGGCGATGACGCCGCCGTGGATGCGGCGCTTCTGGCGAAGGCGGTGGGGGGGGCAGTGGCGGTATGGCTGAGCGCGGCGTACGACGCTGATGTGAAAGCGCTGGGGCGGGCGCAGCGTATGACGCTTGGCGCGACGCACCAGAATGACGCATCCATTTCGCATTATCGGTATCGCCAGGCCTACGCCAGCGGCGAAGTCGCGGCCATCGGGCTGCTATTAAGCGGGCGGGCTATCCTGGAGGCGCTGCCCGAACATGACATACCGCTTTTTACGCCCTACCGTTTCGAGAAAGCGCACCTGTCGGCGCGCACCGGTGAGCGGCCCGCTGCTACTATCACGCTTCAAGATGTGCAGCAGACCTTTGCCCGTGAGGCGTTCATTGATGAGCTCGCCCACGAAAGGGGGCAAGACCCGCTGACCCTGCGCTTGAACCACCTGAACGATGATCGGGGTAGCGAGTTGCTGGCTTCTGTGGCCCGTCAGGCTGACTGGCCGAAGAAGGCGCCAGTCGTGACGCCCACGAGCGACGTCTTGCGAGGGCGAGGCTTGGCCTACGCCCAGCTACCCGACCGCCACCAGCGTCTGGAAAGCGGTGTGCGCTCGGCCTGGATTGCCGATGTCGACGTCAACCGCGTGACGGGTGATGTCCAATTGACGCGGCTGGTGGTGGGACAGGACAGTGGCGACGAGATGGACACGGCGCAACTCCAGCAAACCCTCCAGGCACGCGTGCTGGGGGAGTCGCGCGGGCTACTCGGCCGCGCGCCGGCCTTCGATGAATGGGGCGATGGTCAGGCGTCGGACACTTCTTCAAACGCGCTCACGCCACACTCAACAGAGCTTTCGACGCCATCGCACTCGACGCCAGCGGCCTCTGACGCCTTACCGCTGACCCTGAATGATGCCGAGTTTGCCCCCGGCGTGGCCGTCATCGCCAATGCGCTGTTCGATGCCACCGGGGTGCGTTTTCGCGAGCCTCCCTTCACTGCCGGGCGAGTGCGCCAGGCCCTTGACGAGCAGGATCCCGACACCCGAAAGGGCTTGCCGGCTGGCGCCACGCCAACGCGCAAGAAGTCGACACGACGGCGCTGGCTGGCAGCGGCGGCGCTGACGACGGTGGCGGGCAGTGCTGTCATGGCTTTGCCGTGGAAAGGGGCGATCGCTCCGGTCACCAGGCCCGGTGCCAACCTCTACTCTGCCGAGACCATCGAGCGGGGGCGGCTGGTCGCGGCGGCGGGCGACTGCGTCGCCTGCCACACGACTGAAGGCGGGGCCACCAACGCCGGCGGGCATGCTTTCGAAACGCCCTTCGGCACGCTTTACAGCACCAATATTACCCCGGACGAAGCAACGGGCATCGGCAACTGGTCTTTTGCGGCCTTCGAGCGTGCCATGCGCGAAGGCGTCGGCCGGGACGGGCGCCACCTCTACCCGGCGTTTCCCTACACCGCATTTGCCAAGACAAGCGATGCTGACCTGCAAGCGCTTTACGCTTACTTGATGGCGCAGCCGGCGGTATCCGCTGCGGCGCCAAAAAATGCGCTGACGTTTCCTTTCAACGTGCGCGCTCTCATGGCGCCTTGGCAGGCGCTTTATCATGATCCTACGCCTTTCCAGCCGGACCCTGCCCAGAGCGAGCTTTACAATCGCGGCGCTTACTTGGCCGAGGGACTTGGCCACTGCAGCGCCTGCCATAGCCCGCGCAACGCCATGGGCGCCGAGAAGCAGGGTGAGCAGTACCTGGCCGGCGCCGTGGTAGACGGGTGGGAGGCGCCGGCGCTCAATACGCTGTCGCGCTCGCCCGTTCCCTGGAGCGAAAGCTCGCTTTTTGATTACCTGCGCCATGGAAGCACTGAACTGCACGGCGTTGCCTCCGGGCCGATGGCGCCGGTAGTGGCTGGGCTTGGCGAGCTGCCGGAGTACGACGTTCGCGCCATTGCCCACTACGTTGCGCAGCAGATGCAGGCGCCGGCCGAGGATGTCGCCTCGGTCCGAGCCGAAGCCCAGCGGCTGACCGCTGGCACAACCGCCGAGCCAGCGGGCATGGAGGAGGGCGCACAGCTTTTCCAGGGCGCCTGCGCGGCCTGTCATGTGGATAACGGCATACCCGGTTTCACTAAGGCGTCGACGTCGCTTGCGCTCAATACCAACCTGCACAGCGACCGACCCGATAACGTCATTCAATCGATCATGGGCGGTGTGCACGACACCGCCATGCCCGGCTTCGCCGACAGCTTGAGCGACACCCAGGTCGCCACGCTGACGGCTTACTTGCGGGCGCGGTTTGCGCCCGAGGCAGACCCCTGGCAACAACTCGAACAACGCGTCGCTGAAATACGCCAGCCTCACTAAAACAATACGACTTTCTCCCCGACGATATAAACCGAGGTGGATCATGAAACGAAGCAAGTGGATATGGGCAGTCTGGCTGGTGGTCCTGCTGAGCTGTCTGGTGCCCTACACCTTACTGACCAATATCAACGCGTGGTACGGCAGCTTTCTATTCTGGAGCTGCGCGGGGCTCGCCATCATCGCGCTGAACGTCTACATCACCAAGGATTTCGAGGAGCACGACAATGACTGAATCGATGATTTGGTGGTCCATCGGCATTTATCTACTGATCGCCGTCGGTATCGCGTTCTTGTCCCGCCAGGGCCCGGCGGAGAGTATGTCCGGCTACTTTCTGGGCAACCGGCAGATGAACGGGTTCGTCTCGGCGCTGAGCTACAGCGCCACGACCTACAGTGCGTTCATGATGGTGGGTCTTGCCGGGCTGACCTACGCCGGCGGTGTGGGAGCGCTGGGCTTCGAGATCATCTACTTTGCCGGTGTCTCACTGGTGGCGATCTTTGGCCCGCGCTTCTGGGCGGTGGGCAAGAAGTTCGGTTTCGTGACACCCAGCGAGATGCTGGGACACCGCTACAACAGCAAGCGAGTGGCCATGGCGGTCTCCATTGCTAGCTGTATCTTCTTGATTCCATACTCCGCCGTACAGCTGGCCGGTGTGGGCTACCTGCTCGAAGGCATGAGCGACGGCGCCATCACCTTCACCACCGGCGTAATGATGGCCACTATCATCGCCATTTTCTTCTCCTACATCGCCGGTATCCGCTCGGTCATGTGGACCGATTCGTTGCAGGCGCTGATGATGATCGTGGCCTCCACCCTGGTGGCGTTTCTGGTCATTCAGGGCCTGGGCGGCTTCAGCGGGCTGTTCGGCACGCTGCAGGCCGAGCATACGGTCTCGCTCAGCGTGCCGGGCTCCGGGCTTTTCAGCTTCGTGACCTTCATGGGGCTGTGCATTCCCTGGTTCTTCTTCAGTTTGTCCAACCCGCAGGTGAGCCAGCGCCTGTTCATGCCGTCGTCGCTGCGCTCCATGCGTCAGATGCTGATCGGCTTTCTGGGCTTTGGCTTCATCTATACGTTGGTGTCCGTGCTTTGGGGCTTCTCGGCACTGGCAGCCTTTCCGGGGCTAGAGGGGGCTGATCTTGCCACTCCGTCGCTGCTGGCATCTGATTTCGTGCCGCCGCTTCTGGGTGTGATCGTCATGATCGGTATCATGGCCGCTGCGGTGTCGACCATCGATTCCATCATGCTGACGCTGGCCTCCATGCTTTCGCGCGATGTCTACGCCAACGTCAAACCCGGCGTCGATGAAAAGCGACAACTGCTGATGGGCAAGATCGTCGTTCCCATCATCGCGCTTTTGGCACTGGGGTTTGCCGAGCTGCAGCTGGATCTGATCGCCGTGCTCTCGGTGGCCGCCTCATCGGGGCTGGTCGCGATGGTGCCGGCGATCATCGGCGCCTTCTTCTGGAAGCGTGGCACCGGCGCCGGGGCGCTGGCCAGCATCATCGGCACCAGTGTGTTCGTGCTGATCATGTACGCCACGGGTAACTCTCTGCTGGGTCTGCCCTCCGGTATCTGGGGCATCCTGGTCTCTACCGTCTTGTTCGTTGGCGTGAGCCTTGCAACCCGACCCCATCTGGCCTCGGCGGACGCCTTTCTGGGCGCGATTACCGACGAGCTGGGTCGTAAAAAGCGCCTACCGGGCACTACCACGACCACTTCTAGCAATAAAGCCACCGTCTGATGCATTGAACGGGGCTTAATCGATCTCTGCGCTGTCGGATGACGGCGCAGAGGCCGCACGCTCATCGACGCTCTTCAGGAGGCGTTATGGATCACGCAAGCTTTACGGAAATCTGTCTTCACCAGTTGAAAATGTCCGGGGTCAAATCCGACGAACGGCTCATCGTGCTTACCCAAGGCAACGAGCGCCTCGACTACGCCGACGCGTTCATGGCCGCCGGCCAGCGTCTGGGCGCCAATATGTACCATATGCGCCTGCCCGCCCCCTCCGCGATGGGCGGCTGGAATGTAGGCACCACGGGCTTGGCCGTTATGCCGGATGCGGTCGAGGCGCTGAAGAACTGCGACATGCTCATCGACTGCATCTTCTTGCTTTTTTCACCGGAGCAAATGGCCATTCAGGACGCGGGCACGCGCGTGCTCACTGCGGTGGAGCCGCCGGAATTGCTGGCGCGCATGTTGCCGTCCAAAGAGCTTAGAGAGAAAGTCGAGATCGGCGCGGCGATGCTGGAAAAAGCCAAGGTCATGCGTATTACCTCGTCCCACGGCACCGACGTGGCCTATAAGCTGAACACCTACCCGACCGTAGCCGAGTACGCCTGTACCGACGAACCGGGGCGGTGGGATCACTGGCCGTCCGGCTTTGTGTTCACCGGCGGCGATGACGATGGTGTGGACGGCACAATCGTCGTCGCACCGGGCGACATTCTACTGCCCCAGAACATGTACGTCCGCGAGCCGATCACCTACACCATCGAGAAGGGCTGGATCACCGATATTCGCGGCGGCCTTGATGCCGAGCTGGTCAAATCCTACATGGAGAGTTTCGACGACAAGCGCGGGCTGGGCATGAGCCACGTGGGCTGGGGCATGAACCCGAACGCCAAGTGGCACCGTATGGTACCTGGCGAATTTCCTGGCGGCATGGGGATGGAGCCGCGCAGCTTCTACGGCAACGTGATGTTCTCCACCGGCCCCAACAACGAACTCGGCGGCCCCAACGACACCGCCTGTCACCTGGATATTCCCATGCGCGGCTGTTCGCTGTTTCTGGATGACGAGCCGGTGGTGGTGGACGGCGATATCGTGGTGAAGGATATGCAGATGCCGAGAAGTTAAGGCGTTTCCCATAAACGATCAAAGGCGCCCTTGGGCGCCTTTGATCGTTTATGGGCTTGCTACGGTCCCCAACGTTACAGTTATCCCCATACCGCCAGTTGCCAGCGATGGATCCCTTGTGCCCGGGTGGCGCTTATCGGTTGAAGCCGGACTTCGGTGCCGGGCAGGCACTGGGCGAGCAGCGCACAGGCGCTGGGGGTAAGCGCGCCGATACGTGGGTAGCCACCGATGGTTTGGCGGTCGTTCATCAGCACGATGGGTTGGCCGTCCGGCGGCACCTGGACCGCGCCCAGGGGAATGCCCTCCGAGACGATACCCGACAGCGCGCTTTGAAGCGGCGCTCCGGTCAGGCGAATACCCATGCGGTCGGCGCGCTGGTCGACCGTCCAGGGTTGATTGAAGGCGTTATAAAGGCTGCGCCCGGCAAACAGCGCAGCCTGCGCCCCCAGCACCATGGGCAACGGGCAGCCTGGCGCGGGAAGCGGCAACTGCGCACCTCGGGGCAGCGTGCGCGACGTATGCTGGCCGCCGTGCCAGCTGAGCCGGTCGCCGGTTCGTAGCGGCTTGCCGTCATCGTGAAGCCCGCCGATTTCCTCCCGCGCCGTGCAGGCGCGGCTGCCCATTACCTTTGGGGCATCGAGCCCTCCGGGAAAGGCCAGGTAGGTGCGTAGCCCGGTTTTGGGCTGACGAAACGTCAGCTTCTGCCCGGCGTCGAGCGTAAAACATCCCTGAGGCGCTAGCGGCTTGCCGTCGATACGTGCGTCCAGGTCGGCACCCGCCAGCGCGAGTGTCACGTCGCCTTCGGCTTGCAAGGTGAGGTTGCCGCCCATGGCGATCTCGAGCGCGGCGCAGTTTGACGCGTTACCCAAAAGCCAATTGGCCCAGCGGTACGAGATCCAGTCCGCCGCGCCGGACTGGGTGACGCCCAGATGGCTGACGCCGAAGCGCCCGTTATCCTGAATCAGCGCCAAAGGCCCTGCCTGCTCTACGATCAAACCGGGCTGGTTCATGGGCGCTCCTCCAGCGGGGTGGTGTCGCCGCCGGCGGCTTCGAACTCGGCTTTCGATACCGCCTTGAAGCGCACCTTGTCGCCCGGGCCAAAGAGCGGCTCGCCCCGCCGGGCGTACTCGAATAGCGGCACCGCGGTGCGGCCCAAAACGTTCCAGCCACCGGGGGAAAGCAGCGGGTAGATCGCCGTTTGCCGGTCGGCAATGCCCACACTGCCTGCCGCTACCCGTTGCCGGGGCGTTTGCAGCCGAGGGGTGGCCAGCGCTTCATCCACCAACCCCATGAAGCCATAACCCGGCGCGAAGCCTAGCGCGAAGACGCAGTAGTCGTGATCGCAATGGCTTTTTATGAGCTCATCCACGCTAATCCCGGCGCGCTTGGCGACCCGGGGTAGCTCCGGCCCGACGCTTTCGTGGTACCAGACGGGTATCTCATGGAGCTGACCGTTTTGCGTGTCAGCGGGCGCAAGACCCGTGAGTGCCTGCTTGATCAGCGCGGAGGCTTCAGAAAAAGCGAGTTTTTGACAGTCGTAGTGTATCAACAGCGTGGTGTAGGACGGGACGAGATCGATCAGCGCCTCGCCAAAGGCGCGGCGCAGCGCGGTATCCGCGGCGATGATCCAGGCCATGTTATCTTCGTCGATGACGTCGAACAGTCGCGCGGTAATCGCCTCCATGGACGCGGTTTCAAGGCGCAGGTTCACGCTGACTCCATCGCGTCGAAGGCCTCGCGAATGGCGCGCACCGCTGCCACGGACTCTGGATTGTCGCCGTGCACGCAGAGCGTGTCACAAGGTAGCTGAAACGGTGTGCCATCTAGGGCGGTGAGGGGCTCGCCCCGGGCCAGCGCTTTGGCCTGGGCGACGATGCTCGCCTGCTCTTGATGCACGGCCCCGGGCAGGCGGCGTGAGACCAGATGGCCGTTGGCGTCATAGGCGCGGTCGGCGAAGGTCTCGAACCAGAGCGTGACCCCCATTTGGGCGGCAAGCTCACGGTGTGGCGCGCTGTCGGCGGTGGCCATCACCATCAGCGGCAGGTTGGCGTCAAAGCCGCGAACGGCGCGCATGGCGCCTTCCAGTAGCTCCAGGTTGGCGGCCATGTCGTTATACATCGCTCCATGAGGCTTGATGTAGGTAAGCTCGGCGCCTTCGGCGCGGCAAATCCCGGCCAGCGCCCCGGCCTGGTAGAGCATCATGTCCTCGACTTCCGCCGCCGAACACGCCAGGGAGCGCCGCCCAAAGCCCATTAGATCCGGGTAACCGGGGTGGGCGCCGATGCGCACGCCATGCTGGGCGGCCAGCGCCACCGTGCGACGCATGACGTGGGGGTCGGAGGCGTGATAGCCACAGGCGATGTTGGCGCAGTCGACATAAGGCATCACCTCGGCATCCAGCCCCAAGGTCCAGTTGCCAAAGCTTTCGCCCATGTCACAGTTGAGCAGCGGAAGCTTCCTATTCATCGTCGAGCCCTCTTTGGGTGAGGTTGATCAGCATGATTCGTCGGGCAGTGTCATCGTCTGATAACACCGGTAGGCGCTCATGACGGTTTCATACTGCACCTGGTGAGCCATCACGAAATCATCGTCGTAAATGGTCTCGTCAGGGTATTCGGTAATCAATTGCAGCGGCGTTAGCTGCTGGTCGTTGCGGGTCAGCAAATAGGGAATACCGTGGCGGGTGGCAAACTCTAGACGCCCGGCGTGGGCCTCGAACGCCTCGATTTGCCGCTGGTTGTAAGCCACCAGCCCCGGTACTTTCGCCAAATGGGCGGTCACGCGCTCGAGCAGTGCCTCGGCTTGGGCTTCCCAGTTTTGATGAAAGCGCAGTACGAGAAAAAAGCCTTTGGGAATCGACCATAGCTCGAAGTTACGCGGCACATAGCCGGTCAGCGGGCGCGTCCACTCGTGGGCGGGGTAGCCGTGCAGATTGATATGCAGCTGGGCGCCGCTCAGCGCCTTGGCGCGCTCGCGAATCGCCAGTTCGAATTCACCGCCGGCGGGCTGATCCTGAAGGTCGCTTCCAAACGCCGTGTAGCGTGCGGCATGGTGCATGTGGGTGGGCTGCTCGGCGGCCAGACGCTGCTGCAAGCGGTAGCCGTCCGGGTTCTCGAGCGGTGAAAGCACGAAGTGCGTATCGCCCTTTTGGTTCAGATCGCGCCCCGCCCGCAGGGCCCCGACGATGCCGGAAGGCTCGTTGGCGTGCTGGGCTGCACTGATCATGACCGCGCGATCACGGCCTTGACGGTAGCGCGCCAAAAGCCGGCGCCCGCTGCGGCTTTTGGCCGCGAGCTCTTCGCCGCCCAGCGCCGCGAGCTGGGTATGGATCTGGGCAACGCTTAGCGGGCGGCAAGCGGTATCGAGCGCCATCTCATCACCCGGTGATGCTTCCTCACTGCACAACCGGCGAAGCGTGATGGTGAGCGATGGCGCTTGGTGGGGGCGTGTTTTGATCTCCGGCACGATCTGGCCGGGCTGAATCGAGCGATCGCCCAGTGGCAGACCGGCCAGATGCTGGTAGTACTCCAGCAGGGAGAAATAGAGCTCTTCGTGTAACCCTTCGGCCAGGCTTATGTGCTCGAGGCCGAAAGGCAGCCGCGTATCCTGGCAGGGCAGGGTGACGCTGATGTTGAGCTCTTCGAAAAATGGCTGCTGGGAAGGCCACTGGGCGTGGGTGATCGCCTCCATGGCGGTTTCGAATAGTTGGACGTAGTCGCAGGTGTAAACGGTGCTTTCATTCTCGCCGCTCGACGTGCGCCATTCGACCCAGCCGCAGGGGGAAAGCTGCCAGGTGTCGACGTGATCCAGATGATGGCGGTTGGGCGCCGCCACCCTGACGTACTCTTGCGCCCCGCCCGGGCCGGTCAAGACCAGCTCGTAATGGTAGAGCGCGGTTTGCGCCTCGCAGGGCACGGCTTCCCAACTCACGTCCGTTTTCTTATCCAGCATGCCGGCGAGCGGGTAGGCTTCCAGCATAAAGCGCTTGGGCGCTTCTCGCGGGGCGGGGTAGCGGACATGAAGGGCGCGCAGCGGCTTTTCGCCCGGCGCTTCGAGCACGTTTTCGAGCACGTAGTGCACCAGGGGTTTGTAGGCGCTATAAAAGTGCGCCTCGATGCCCAGGTCTTGCAGGATCTTCTCCGCGCGCTGCCTGGCATCGCGGTCGTCGAATACCCAGGCGTTCAACGTGTCCCCCGGGGCAAGCTTTTTCGAGTACGCGGCGGCCAACGCCTCCACGCTGCGTTCAAAGGTCGTTTCCAGCAGTGGGGTCATTTTGATGTCCGTCCTGTGGGGTCGAGCGTATCGCGCAGCCAGTCACCGAGAAGGTTAAGGCCCAGTACGGTGAGCAAAATGGCGACACCGGGAAAGACACTTACCCACCAGGCCGTTTGCAGGTAGGTACGACCTTCGGCGAGCATGCCACCCCAGCTCGGGATGACCGGGTCGACGCCCAAACCCAGAAAGGTCAGGCTGCTTTCCAGCAAAATGTTGTTGGCGACGTTGAGCGTCATCAGCACGATGACCGGGCCCAGCATATTGGGCAGCAGGTGTTGGAAGAGGATGCGCCAATCGCGCACGCCGATCGCCTGGGCCGAGAGAATGAACTCACGATCCTTGAGCGAGAGTACGGACCCTCTCACCAGGCGGGCATACTGCACCCATTGGGACACGATAAGCAGGATGATCATATTGGTCAGCCCGCCGCCCACGACCGCGATAAAGGTGATCGCCAGCAGAATAAAGGGCAGAGCGAGCTGCACATCGGCAAAGCGCATCACGATCATATCGACGATGCCGCCGTAGTAGCCCGATAAGAGCCCCATGACGATGCCCAATACGACCGCCCCCAGGGCGGAATAGAAGCCCACCTTGAGGGAAATCTCGCCGCCGATGATGACCCGTGCGAGCACATCACGCCCTAACGGGTCGGTGCCGAGCGGGTAACCGCCGTCGGCCAGCGGCGGCGTGAGGCGCATGGCGAGGTTGACCCCGCTACCACCTTCTGGAAACAGCCAGCCCGAGAAGATGACGGCTAGGCCGATGCCGCCCACCAGCAGGGCGCCCACAATGAACTCGAAGCTTTTAAAGCGCTCCAGATTCAGCGAATTGACTGACATAGTGGCCTCTTAGCTTTTGCGCACGCGGGGGTCGACGAAGCCATAGGCAATATCGACCAGTAAATTGATGGAGATGATCAAAAGCGAAAGCACGGTAATCACGCCCTGTAGCACCGGGTAGTCCCGAGCGGCCACGGCGTCGAAGGCGAGCGTGCCAAGCCCTGGCCAGTTGAAGACGCGTTCTACGACGACGATCCCTCCCAGCAACCCACCGAACTGCAGGCCAAAATAGGTGATCAGCGGGATCGAGCAGTTGCGTAGCGCATGTTTATAGAGCACGGCCGAGTTGGATAACCCTTTGGCTCTGGCCACCATGATGTACTGAGAACGCAGCGTTTCCAGCATGGTGGTGCGCACCAGACGTACGTTGGTGGCGGTCAGGATGATGCCCATCGTGGCCGCGGGCATGATAAAGCTCTGCCACCCTTGCATGCCGCTTGGCGGCAGCAGGTTGAAGGTGATCGAGAACAAGAGCACCAGCATGATGGCCAACCAGAAGTTGGGAAACGAGAGGCCGACCAGCGAAAGAACGCGAATCACCTGGTCGGGCCACTTGCCGCGGGAAACGGCCGCCTTGATGCCCAAAGGAATCGATAGGGCGATAGAGACGAAAAGCGATGTAAACGCCAGCGCCAGGGTGGCGGGCAGCGCGCGGCCGATCAGCTCGCTGACCGAGGTACCCCCCATGAAGCTACGCCCCAAATCGCCGGTGAACAGGCCCTTCAAAAATTCCAGGTACTGAACCAAAAAGGGCTGGTTGAGGCCGAGGGCTTCGCGGATGCGGTCGAGATCCGCCTCGGTGATACTGCCCGCCCCTTGAGCAAGCATCACGGCGGGGTCGCCGGTCAGGCGAATCGCAAACGACACGATCAGCGTTACCGCCACGAGGACGAACAGCGCCTGCAGCAGTCGATAAAAAAGAAACTTGGCCACGGGGCCTCCCTCTCGAGAATCAATAGGCCGCCGCTCCAGGGCGGCGGCGCCTTGGGCTTATTCAGCGACGTCGACGTCGGTGAGACGGATGCGGCTATCCGGCGCTGGTTCAAAGTTCTCGACCCGGGTGCTCACGCCATAAAGCGCATTAAGGCTATAAAGCGGCATCTCGAGAGCTCGTTCTTTGGTATAGCGCGCGATCGCCTGGAGCAGGTCTTCGCGCTGCTCGCGATCCGTAATGCTGCGCTGGGCATTGAGCATGTCATCGAGTTCGGCGTCGCTATCGTAGGGGTTCCAGCGCTCATCGGTGTGGTACATCAGGTAAGCGGTGTTATCGAAGTCGAAGGTCCAGCCGCCCCATTTTTGCTGGAACATCGCACCGGTGCGCCCTGCCGGAATAATATCGTTGAGCAGGACATTGGTTTCGTAAGGCTGAATGGTGGCGTTGAGCCCGATGCCCTGCAGGTAGGCAGCAACGGCCTGGGCCACTTCGGCAAAGGTGGAATCGTTGCCCCGCACATCGATTTGCAGCGAGGCGCCTGGCTCTACGCCGGCCTCCGCGAGCAGCGCCTGGGCGCGCTGGGGGTCGAAGGGGTAGGGCTCAAGCTCGGGGTCGAAGCCGAAGGATTGGCTGCCCTGAAAGCTTGCGATCACGTCGCCTTCACCCGCCAAAATCGAATCGACGATCGCCTGGCGGTCGACGGCCATGATGATGGCCTGGCGCACCCGCTCGTCGGCGGTAATGCCGGACTGCGTATTGAAACGGAGCGCCTCTACCGTGGGGGAGGCGACGCTGACCACCTCGGCGTTGGCGTGATTATCGATCGACTCGATCATGCCAATCGGGATGGTGGGCGGCAATACGATATCGACCCGACCGGACTGAAGCTCCGCGACGGCGGTGGAGGGCTCGGGAATGAACCGGTAGGTCACACTGTCGAGCTTGGGCGCACCTCCCCAGTGATCGGCGAAGGCTTCCAGTTCGACGTCGGAGCGGGGAGTATAGTCGACGACCTTGAAAGGCCCGGTGCCGACGGGGTGGCTGTTGAAATGATCGTCGCCGTGCTCTTCGAGATAGCCAGGCGGCACGATCATCGCGCCGTAACCGGCAAGCTTTGTGAGCAGCACGGGGTCCGGCTCGTTGAGCAGGAAGTCGACGGTATACTCGTCCACCACCTCGACGCTAGAAATCGCGGTGTAGTTGGAACGCTGCGGGCCCCGCGCGCCCTGTTCACCGAGCAGCCGGTCGAAGGTGAATTTAACCGCGTCGGCGTTGAACGGTTCGCCGTTATGGAACACGACCCCTTCGCGTAGCGTAAAGCGGATACGTTCGCCTTCGTCCAGCTCCTCCCAGCTGGTGGCAAGCCCTGGTACCAGCTCCATATCGGGGCCACGGTACGTCAAGCCATCGAAAATGTTGGTGGCGACGGCCGCCCAGTTCACCAGAAAGGTGTCGATCGGGTCCCAGCTCCCCGGGTCTTGCGGAGAGGCAATCGTCAGCGAGCCAGCGTGGCTTGTGCCCGCGGCGGCCATGGCGACGCTAAGAGCGCAGGCTTGAAAGAGGCGGTTGTTTTTCATTGGTATATTTCTCCGGACGCTTGTTATGGGCGTGATCAGGGTAGAGGCTAAAGACTAAAGACGTGGCGATGCGCCACCGCGGGAGACGAAATGGCCAGCGGCAATTTCATCGAGCGCCAACACGGTGGGCTCATCGCCCACCTTGCGGATCGGACTTGGAATCTCTCCATCCAGCAGCAGATGTTCACGGCGGTGGTGCGGGTCGGCGACGGGGACGGCCGAAAGAAGTTTCCGGGTATAGTCGTGCTGGGGCGTATCGAACACATACTGGCGCGGCCCCATTTCGACGATTTGCCCCAGGTGAAGCACCGCCACCCGGTGGCTCATTTTCTCGACGACCGCCATATCGTGGCTGATGAACAGATACGCCAGGCCCTCTTCGCGCTGAAGCTGCATCATCAGGTGAATGATTTGCGCCTGAATAGACACATCCAGCGCCGAAAGCGCCTCATCGGCAATGATGAGCTTGGGCCTGGAGGCCAAAGCGCGGGCAATGCAGATACGCTGGCGCTGGCCCCCGGAAAATTCGTGGGGGTAGCGGCTGGCATGCTCGGGTTTCAAACCCACCCGCTCCAGAAGCTCGTTGACGCGCTGCTTGATACGTTGGCGGTCGCCCATCAAGCGGTGGGTATGAATGGGCTCGGCCACGGAGAACCCTACGGTTTTACGCGGGTCGAGGGATGCGAAGGGGTCCTGGAAGATGTACTGCACCTCTTGGCGCAGTTTCATTTTTTCCCCGCGTGACATGCTGGCAACCGATTTGCCGGAGAAAACGATATCGCCGCTGTTGCTTTTTTGAAGCTGCTGGATGGTGCGCCCGATCGTGGATTTACCCGAACCGGACTCGCCCACCAATGCCAGCGTTTCGCCGGGGTAAATATCGAAACTGACGTTTTCGACCGCGTGCACCCGATGGCTTACACCGCCAAAAAAGCCCTGGTTGATATCAAAGCGCGTTACCAAATTGCGCACGCTGACCACGGGCTCTTCCTGAGCGCGCACGGTGTCCTGGGTCACCGGCTCACCTTGCGTTTTGATCCGTTGGCCGTCGAAGATCACGAGGGGTTCGGCCCGGGGGAGCGCTTCGCCTTGCATACTGCCAAGGGTCGGCACCGCCGCCAGTAACGCTTGGGTATAAGGCTCGCGAGGGGTCTTGAAAAGCGCGCCCACCTCCGCTTCTTCTACTTTTACGCCATTACGCATGACCACGACATGATCGGCGACTTCCGCCACGACCCCCATGTCGTGGGTAATGAAGATGACGGCCATGCCAAGCTCTTGCTGAAGGTCGCGGATGATGGCCAGAATTTGCGCCTGGATCGTAACGTCCAGCGCGGTGGTGGGCTCATCGGCGACCAGCACTTTGGGTTTGCAGGCCAGCGCCATGGCGATCATGACGCGTTGACGCATTCCGCCCGAGAGCTGATGAGGGTAACGTTTGAGTAACGATTCTGCGTCCGCCAGCCGTACCAGGCGTAGCAGTCTAAGCGCCTCTTCCCGCGCGGTGGCTCGCGTATATTCACCGTGCAGTAGCAACACCTCGGTAATCTGATCTCCAATGGTGTAAACCGGATTGAGCGATGTCATCGGTTCCTGGAAGATCATCGAAATCTCTTTGCCGCGGATGCTGCGCATCGCTTTATCGGATAGCTGGGTTAGATCCTGCGCGGCGCTATCAGGCGTTGGGCGAAACAGGATTTTACCGTTGGGGATATGGGCATTGAGGTAGTGCACCAGCCCCATCGTGGCCAGCGAGGTCATCGATTTTCCCGACCCGGATTCGCCGACGATGGCCAGTGTCTGGCCCGCGTAAAGATCAAACGATAGATCCTTGACGACTCGGTTAGAGCCGAATGCGATATCGAGCGATTGAACAGAGAGTAGAGGCGGTATTGAAGACACGAAGTTACCTACACTTTTTATATAATTTATCTAGAAATTATCTACATGGTGTTCTTATGTCAATCGTGCATCGTCCATTACAAATACGACTAACGTCGTATTCCGCTGTTTGAGTGCATTTCCCAAACGGGGGTAAAACCATTGATAATGGTCGCTTGTTCAATTGGGCAATGCCAAAACAAGCCATTAATATTAAATATAATTGAGTGAAAATAATGAGTGAGGAGCACGCTGAAAAACGGTCTGGACGAAGCCCCATCGTTTCGTCCGAACATTTGTCACATAAAGCACATGAGCTTTCCGAATTCGAGTTCGGGCTGATCATCTCCAGCAATGCGTTCAACCGTTGGATGGTGCGTTGCATGAATGCAACGGGGTATCCAGAACTCGGTGCGCTGGATATTTTAGTGCTCCATAGCGTCAATCATCGTGACAGGGCCAAACGGCAAGGGGATATTTGCCTGGTCCTGAACGTCGAGGACACCCATACCGTGACGTACGCACTGCGAAAGCTGGTAAAGCTGGAGCTGGTGGTGGGCGAAAAACAGGGGAAAGAGACGCTTTTTAGTACGACGGAACCCGGGCGTAACGCGTGCAAACGTTACGCTGAGATCCGTGAGGCGTGCTTGATCGAGTCTCTTGACTCGATGGGGATCGAACGCAGCGAGATTAGCCGCTTGGCGAGTATCCTGCGCGCCATGTCCGGGCTTTACGATCAGGCCGCCCGGTCGGCCGCTTCGTTATAGGCGGTGTTGGGAGATACAAATCGAGCAGGTCCCGCTCAAGGCCCGGATAAAGCCTGACGCCCGTAAATTGCCACACCGCTGCGCCCGGCGCGCTTGATGTGGTACATGCTCTGGTCGGCGGCGGCGATCAGTTCGTGCTCGTTGTCGAATACACCGTCTTGCACACAGGCAATGCCGATAGAGACGGAGATATGAAGCGGGGTTTCGCCGCTGTAGAACATGGGTTCTTTTTCGAGTAACGCCATGATGCGGTGCGCGAGCCGCTCGGCGTTTTGCGCCGTTTCATCGGGCATGATGATGAGAAACTCTTCGCCGCCGTAGCGCCCAGCGATATCCGAGGCGTCGACCAGCGAAGCGAGCACTTTGCCAAAGCGCTGCAGCACGTTGTCACCGGCGCGGTGGCCGTGTTGGTCGTTGAGCCTTTTGAAGTGGTCAAGATCGATGAATACCACGGACAGGGTGCGGTTTTTCTGACGGCACAGGGTAAAACGCATCTGAAGCTGTTCATCGAGCCAGGCGCGATTGGCCAACTGCGTGAGAGGGTCGATACGGCTTCGCTCGAGCAGCGCGTCGTGCTGATGCTCCAATTGTCTGAAGCTCACCTGCTGTGCCTCCAGCCGCGCGCTAATAGCGAGAGCGTGCTGAAACAGCAGCTGTTTCGCCTCACTCAGTACTTCCTGGCTATCGATAGGCAACGGCACGGCCAGCTTGAGTAGGTCGCTTAACAGATTGATCTGCTGATGCATTCGATGGAACAGCGATTCGAGCAAGACCACGTGCTCGGTATCCGAGGCAGAGAGTTCATAAAGCAGCGTTGCAAAGGACTGAGCCGGGGTATTCGATAGCCACGCATCCGCCAGCGGACCTGAAAAGCGGACGCATATGTCGAACGGGGCCTTTGCCAACACGCTGTCGTGGCTCTCGTCGATCGCGGTGACGATATTTTCCGGCAGGCCCCACTTGGCCGCCAGCCACGCGCCAATCAGCGTATGGTCGCAGCCAAAGCGCTGGCGCTCCTCTTTGGCGAGCCGCATGTGAGAGCGGTCGGGCTGGGTGTAGAGCGTGGTCGCTTCCTCGGGGTAAGCCATTTGCAGCGCCAAAATGCCAATGTCTTGCAGCAGCGCAATGGTAAACGCCTGGCCCAGGTAATCGGGGCAGAGCGTTCGGGCAAGCTGGCTTGCAATCGCCGCCGAGGTAATGGCCCGCTGCCAGACCGGTATGGCGATCTCGTTGGTTTGGTCGTCTTTAAACAGTGCGAAGCTCAAAACTGCCGCCAGCGTCGCGTCGGTGCCCAAGCGCTGCGTGGCCTCAAGGCTCGTTTGCGCGGGGTTGGGCGCGCGCACGAGATGCGCCGTATTTGCCACCGCAATCAACTGCGCGGTAAGCGCCGGGTCGTGTTCGATGACACAGGCATACTCCTTGAGCGACGCGTCCGGCATGCGCGCGACCTCCAGCACCTGCATGGCGACCGCCGGCATCGACGGCAACGAGGCCGTATTCAAAAGTGATTTGCTTAGAAAGCTGGGCAACTTTTCCGACAGCGCTGCATAGAGCGTGCCGTTAGCCACTGAATGGCTCTTCATCTTCTCTCCATATGCAATGCTCAGCGCAATAAGCGATTATTATGGCCTCACGAAAGCATATACTTTTAAAGGACTTGCGTCGTCGTTAAAACGCTATAACGTCTTCTCTATACAGCAGAAATTGCTATTTTAAATTAGTCGAAAGCCGCTGATTTAAAGTGTCGTCAATTCTTCGGGCGCGCGTGTCGTGACAATGAGGCCGCCGCTCGTTTGCGTCAATTGGCGAAAGGTACAGGCACTCTGTCGCGCTTACGCCCCGGTAGATGCGTTCATTCGGGCCAGGAATCTTAGTGCTAAGCGCTTAGGGATTGCACGGTCAGGTTGGTGCCCACCAGTAGCATGGCCAGGATGACCAGCCGGTAGAACAGTACATCGTTCACTCGGCTTTGCAGCCAAAGCCCGTTACGCACCCCCACCCACGCCACCGGTACCAGTAAAAGCGAGGCCCAGGCACTGGTCAGGTTGACTTCGCCCAGCCACAGATACGGTCCGAGTTTGATGGCGTTGACGATGGCAAACGCCACCGCACAGGTAGCAATGAACGTCTCCTTGGCAAGTTTGCGCGGCAGCAGATACACGTTGAGCGGCGGTGCGCCGGCGTGGGCGATGAAGCTCGTGAACCCGCACACACTTGCCGCGGGCAGAGCCCAGCGTGTGGAGATGGGCTTTTTGGCGACCGGCTTTAACAGCATGTAAACGGCAAACACCAGCGATAAAAGCCCCAGTACCAGCCGAACGCCCTGATCGCTCAAGCTGCCAAACAGCAGCGTCCCGATCGCCACGCCGATAAAGAGCCCGGGCAGAAAGCGCCACACTTCTGCCATATCGTGCTTGCCCCACCACGCTTTCACCGCGAAGACGTCCATCACCAAAAGCAGCGGTAATAACAGTCCCGCCGCTTGGGTCGGGCTGATCACCAGCGCCATCAGCGGCACCGAAAGCGTGCCGAACCCTCCCGCAAAACCACCCTTGGAGACGCCGGTGAGGTACACGGCAAAAACGATCAATATCCAGGCGGTGGTGGAGTAATCGGGAAGCATGGGGACCCTGGTCTAATAAAGTGAAGTCTGCAACGCGTCGTGAAAGAGTCGAGTCGGGCACCCGACTCGCTTTCGGCGGAGGATAGTAACACGTCATTACTTCCTTACCGTCTTGTTTGAACTGATTTTCGACTTTTATCAGTGTGTTAATGGTTTTTGGCTATTTAGTTGAATAGATTAAATGAATTGAAGTTTTAATGGTTTTGGCCGTTTTTAGACATATCGGAAATGGGTGATCGACGACGAAACTCCGCTTTTTATCATGGGGCAGTCAGCTCGATCGTATTACTCTGCACCGCCGCTGATTGGCATGGTTCGTTCAGCAGGCTGGCCTCAAGGTGTTGGTAGTAAAAGGAAACGCCTATAAAAAAGCGCTTTGAAGCGTTCGATCTTCAACCGCAATGGCGCCTATAAAACGACTGTTCAGCGAGTGTCCCTTCCTGAGTTCTCTATCACCTAATGGAATATACATAATGAAATTCAAGGACCTTTCTATTAGTAAGCAGATTGGTTTAGGGTTTTTAGTGCCTGTCTTGTTTTTAGTGTTTACGGGGCTTTTGAACTCGTTCAGCCTTCGCAGCATTAACGACACCATGAGTTCTCTTTATTATGATCGCGTGGTCCCCTTGCAGGATCTTAAAGTGATTTCGGATTCTTATGCGGTGGATGTCATCGATGCCGTTAACAAGGCCAACGCGGGCTTAATGAGCGCCGAAGAGGCGCTCGAGGCGGTTCATGGCGCCCGCGATGTCATTGCTGATCGCTGGCAAGCTTATATAACGACGACGCTGACGGCCGAGGAGGCGGCGATAGCCGATCAGGCCCAGGCGCTATTTGAACCAGCCAACCGCGCGTTGGATGGGCTCGAGCAAACGTTGCAAACCATGTCAGGGCGGGCCGTGGGCAGGCTCGACGCTCACGATGGCGCCTTGTACGCCTCCATCGACCCTATAAGCGCGACGATCAATCGACTGATCGATGAGCAGCTCGTCGCCGCGCAGCGGGGGATGGAACATGGCGATGCCCGGTACTATCAGGCGATGCTGTCGACCCTGGTACTTGGGTTATTAGCGGTGCTGATATCGGTAGGCGCGGCCGTCGTCATTACGCGAGGTATTACCCGGCCGCTGGGTCAAGCCGTTCAGCAGTCCCAGGCCGTCGCCGATGGCGACTTATCGACCAGTATCGAACCCGACTCCCAAAACGAAATCGGTCAGCTGCTGATGGCGCAAAAGTCGATGGTCGCAAGTCTTGCCCAAGTGGTGTTCGATGTGCGCCGTAACGCCGAAAGCGTCGCGACGGCGAGTGCGCAAATCGCGCAGGGCAACGACGACCTGAGCCAGCGCACCGAGGTGCAGTCCTCGGCGCTTGAGCAGACCTCGGCTTCGATCGAGGAGATGGGCTCCAGCGCGACCCAAAATGCTGAAAACGCCATGAATGCCAACCAGCTTGCCGCCAGTGCCAGCACGGTCGCTCGGGAAGGGGGCGGTGTCGTGGAGCAGGTCGTACAGACCATGCGAGACATCAATGAAAGCAGCCGCCAGATTAACGATATCGTGGGTGTCATCGACAGTATCGCGTTTCAAACCAATATTTTGGCGTTGAATGCCTCGGTAGAAGCGGCGCGGGCCGGTGAGCAAGGCCGCGGTTTTGCCGTGGTGGCCGGTGAAGTGCGTAATTTGGCCCAGCGCAGTGCGCAAGCGGCTCAAGAGATCAAGGCATTGATCAGTATCAGCGTAGAGCGCGTGGGTAAAGGCACCCAGCTGGTGGATCAGGCGGGCGTCACCATGCAAGACATCGTTGCATCGATTCAGCACGTCAGCGATATCGTGGGAGAGATTAGTAGTGCCAGCAGCGAACAGAGCGCCGCCGTTAGCCAGGTGAGCCAGGCGATCAGCCAGCTCGATCACACCACCCAGCAAAACGCGGCGCTCGTTCAAGAGTCGGCCGCGGCCGCCGCAAGCCTTAGGGATCAGGCCCACGACCTGGTGGGGGCCGTGGAGAAATTCAAGCTGTCAGAACACCCTCTAATGGCTAATACGAGCGGTCGCCCTTTGCTCGATAAAGCGCCCGCGAGGTGAAGGGGGTACCCATCTTCATAAAATAATCACCGTCGCCAGGCCCAGAAACGATAGAAAGCCGACGACATCGGTCACGGTGGTCAAGATAACCGCGCCGGAGAGCGCGGGGTCGATCTTCAGCCGCTTCAAGACCAAGGGGATCAGTACGCCCGAGATATTCGCCAGACTCATGTTGATAAAAATGGCCAGCGTGATGACCACGGTGATGAGCACCTGGCCAAACCAAAGATAGGAGATAGCGCCCACCACCAGTGCCCAGACCAGGCCGTTACTCATGCCGACCCAAAGCTCCTTGTTATAGAGCCAGCGCTTGTTATTACCGGCCAGTTGGCCAAGGGCCAGGCCACGGATCACCACCGTTAGCGTTTGGCTGCCGGCGATTCCCCCCATGCTGGCGACCACCGGCATTAGAATCGCCAGCGCTACGATTTGATCCAGCACCGCCTCGAACCGCCCGATGACGAACGCCGCCAAAAAAGCCGTCATTAAATTGATGCCCAGCCATACGCCGCGGCTTTTGGCGCTACGCACGATGGGCGTGAACACCTCTTCTTCGTCGCTGACGCCGGAAAGGTGCTTCAGCGTTAGATCCGCGTCGTCCTGGGTGATTTCCAGAACATCTGCCGCATTGAGCTGGCCCACCAGCAAGCCGTCGCTATCGCACACCGGGACGAAGGGCAGCTCTTTTGAGCGCAGCAAAATAGCGGCGTCGCTGACTTTCATCTGATCGTTGAGCGTAAAAAAGTCATCCATGTAGTCATCGACCACCGCGTCCTGGGGCTGCTTGATCAAGTCGATCAGCGTCAGCGTACCCAGCAGGCGTTTGTCTTTATCGGTGATCATGACCTGCTGCGACTCATCGTCGAGCAGGTGATGGATGCGGATATAACGCTGTACGGCTTCAAGGGAAACACCCTGCTTTACATTGACCGTCTCCGGGTCCATGTAGCGGCCCACGACATCCTCTTCGTAGGCGTGCAGGTTCTCTACCTGGGCGCGAATATTGTCGTCGAGGCTTGCGTAAACGCTCGTCTTGACGTCCTCGTCAGCCACCTCGAGCACTTCGGCCACGTCCTGGGCGTCCAGGCCCCTGACGATGTTTTCGATATCGCTGATCGACAGATCTTCGACGTAGTCCGCACGGATATCTTCATCGACGCTTGCCAGCACTTCGCCGATCAGCGTAGCGGGGATGAGTTCCCACAAGAGGTTACGCGTCTTGGTGGGAAAGGATTCGAGGATGCGCGCTATTTCCAGGGTTTCAAGATCGTCGAACAGGGTCTTCAGTGCCGGCGTGTCGTTTTCATCGAGTCGCTCTTGAATATAGAGAAGCGGCGTCTCGCCATCGGTGTACGGTTCGTCGTCGGCCATGAAATCCTTCCTTGGGCGCATGATCGGTAAAAGAGGGGGTGCGTAGCGGTATAATGGCCCACCTTTCAGTCTATGGTGTACCTGCGTGGAAAGCTATACGCCACAATGGATTACCAATGCGCACGACATCCCGGGGTACGGCGCATAAAAAGCCCCACTTGTTGATCAAGAGGGGCTTAAGAGCCGCTGCCGTTATCGCCTCGAAGAAAAGGGCGGAGTCGCGCTTGATACTCAGTCGCGTGGAAACCGCGCCTCGAGTGCCGCGACCTGTTCAGGCGTCAGGATACGGGGGCTCTCGCCACGAAGTAGCAAAAAGAGTTTTGCCGTCTCTTCGAGCTCTTCCGTTGCGTAGACGGCGGCTTCCAGGTTTTTACCGGCGACGACCGGGCCATGGTTGGCCAACAGAACCGCGCTATGTTGGCCCGCTAAACCACGTACCGCATCGCCCAGCGCTTCATCGCCGGGTATATGGTAAGGCACCAGCGGAAGCTTACCGACGCGCATGGCGTAATAAGCTGTAATGGGGGGGATGCAGTCGCAGGGGGCGATGTTGGGTAGACACGAGACGGCCACCGAATGCGTCGAGTGCAGATGTACGATAGCGCCGGACTGCGGCCGCTCGTCATACATGGCCGTATGAAGGAAGTGCTCTTTGGTGGGCTTGTCGCCGCTCAAGAGCTGGCCGTTTTTATCCAGGTGTGAAATGCGCGCCGGATCCAGCCGGCCCAGACACGCATTGGTGGGCGTCATCAGCCAGCCGCCGTCGTCCAGGCGAACGCTGATGTTGCCGCTCGAGCCCATGGTCAGGCCGCGATCGAAAAGCGATTTTCCGAGCAAGCTGATGTGTTCGCGTAGCTGGTTCTGCTCGTGTTTGCTCATGACAACACCTCAAACGCTCGAGTGAAGAAATCGACGCCGCCAAAATTGCCTGATTTCAGCGCTAGTGAAAGCGGCGCCGTATGGCCGTCCAGTGTCGCCTGAGTCCAGGGAACGCCTGGATCGATCTGCTCGCCAATACGAAGCGCGGTAATGTTCAGCGCGGACACCACTGCGCCCGAGGTTTCGCCGCCGGCCACCAGCAGGCGGCCGACACCCTTGTCGACCAGCGATACCGCGAGCTGACTCAATGCGTTTTCGACCAGGTGGCCGGCCTTTTCCACGCCGAGCTGGTTCTGAGCCGCTTTGACTTTCTCCGGATCGGCGGAGGCATACACCAGTACCGGGGCGTTTTGCTCGATACGCGCAAGCGCAAATGCCAGGGCTTCGTTCCAGTGAGTATCACCGTTTGCCAGATCCAGCGGATGGATCGCAAAGCCGCCTTCCGGATGGCACGCCAGGAAATCATCCACTTGAGCAAGCGTTGCCCGGGAGCAACTGCCGGAGAGCACCAGAGCGCTGCCCGAGGCGGGCTGCAGGCGGCCAGGCTCGGTGATCTTGTCCAGCCACCCTTGCCGGCGGTATTGGGCGGGCAAGGCTTGGCCAAGGCCCGAACCGCCGGTGACCAGCGCTAAATTGACGGTCGCTTCGGCAAGGACCTCCAGGTCACGATCATCAACGCTGTCGCAAATCACGTGACGAACGGTGTCCGCCTGCAGGGCGGCGAGGTGGTCGCGCGTGGCTTCGGCGCCTTGGGTCAATACGCCACGCGAGGCCAGGCCCACGGCGTGCGGCGTTTGCTTCGAGAGCACGCGCACCAGATCTGCATCGGTCATCGGCGTGAGCGGGTGGTGCTGCATGCCGCTGTCGTTCAAGAGTCGGTCACCGACGAACAGATGCCCTTGATAGACCGTACGCCCATTGACCGGAAAGGCGGGCACCAGGACGGTTTGCGAAGCCTTCAGGCGGTCGAGCAAGGCATCGGCCACCGGGCCGATATTGCCCTGATCGGTTGAATCAAACGTCGAGCAGTACTTGAAAAAGAACTGCCGGGCGCCCAGTTCGCGCAGCCAGTCGAGCGCGGCGAGCGAATCGGCAACCGCCTCATTCACGGGGCAGGAGCGGGATTTGAGCGCCACGACCACCGCGTCGACATCGCGCAAGTCGGGCAGGGCGTCGGGCACGCCGATCACCTGCACACAGCGCATGCCGCCGCGTACCAGGTTGTTGGCCAGGTCGGTGGCGCCGGTAAAGTCATCGGCGATAGCGCCTAGTACGATCGTCATATTCGTTCTCCAAATCCCGGCTTAAGAAGCAGTACGGCGCCGCGCGCGTTTAATCAGCGGCATGATCAACGTTGCCGTGAGCAACAAGAGGGCGATGGCCAAGAGCGTGGCGCTAATCGGGCGATCCAAAAAGATGCCGAAATTTCCCTGGGACATCGAAAGCGAACGGCGAAGCTCACTCTCGGCAATGGGGCCGAGCACCAGCCCCAAAATGATCGATACCATGGGGAAGTTGATCTTCTCGAGCAAGTAGCCCACGACACCAAAGCCCAGCATGAGCCATACGTCGAACATCGAGTTTCGCACCGAAAAGGTTCCCACGATGCAGCACATGATGATGATGGGGCCCAGCGCCGAGTAAGGTACGTTCAAGAGTTTGGTGAACAGCACGATAAACGGCTTGGAGAAGAGCAAAATCATGAAATTGACGATGAAAAGGCCGGCAAAGACCGCATAGATCAAGTCGCTACTGGTGAGCATGAACATCGGCCCCGGCTGCAGGCCGTGCATGATGAAGGCGCCCAGGATGACGGCCGTGGTACCGCTGCCCGGGATGCCCAGGGCGAAAAGTGGTACCAGCGCCCCCATGGCGGCGGCGTTATTGGCGGACTCCGGGGCGGCAATGCCTTCCGGGGCGCCCTTGCCGAATTTTTCCGGGTGCTTGGACCAGCGAACCGTTTCGCTGTAGCTGACCATGGCGGCGGTACTGGCCCCGATACCCGGCAAAATGCCGATGACGACGCCAATGATCGAGGAGCGAGACAGCGTAGCGCCAATCTGACGCAAAACGGGCAGGTCGAAAATCTTGACCTTCACTTCCTTGAGTGGCTGGTGGCTCGCGTGATCCAGCGTGCGCTTCATGACCTCGGACACCGCGAAAAGCCCGACGATCACGGGAATTAGCCCGACGCCTTCCGCCAGGTTGAGGTTATCGAAGGTATAGCGGCTGGTGCCGGTCAAGGGGTCGATACCGATGGTGGCGATAAATAGCCCCAGCGCCGCCCCGATCAAGCCAAAGATAAGCCGCCCGCCGAGTGAAGCCACCACGGTTAGCCCCAGCACGGCCAGCGCGAAGTACTCGGGGGATGAAAATCTCAGCGCCATGGTGGCCAGCACCGGTGTAAAGATGATCAGGGCAATGGTGCCCACGATGCCGCCGATCGCCGAGCTCAAAACGCCGATGCCCAGTGCCTTGCCCGCTTCGCCCCGCTGCGTCATCGGGTAGCCATCAAAAGCCGTCATGACCGCCTCGGGGGTGCCGGGGGCGCGGTAGAGAATGGCGGTAATCAGTCCCGAGAAGACCGTGGCTCCATAAATGGCGGTCAGCACCATGAAGGCGGTGGTGGGCTCCATGCCGTAGGTCACTGGCAGCAAAATGACCACGAGGATCACGCCGCTGATGCCGGGGAGCGCACCACCGATAAAACCGATAAAGACGGCTGAGGTTAATAGCAGCAGGTTCAGTGGCTGCATCACCACGGCTAACCCGCCCAAGAAATTTTCTAGCATGATCGACTCCCTGGAAAGTGGGGAATGGGGGCAGCCTTACGGCATGGGAATGCCCAGCAGTGATACGAACACGCCCTGCATGAGCGCCGCTGCCACCACCAGGGTAATGGTGATCGTCACCCACGAGCGGGCGCCGAGTAACAGCGTGCCGACCAGCGTGAACACCAGGCTTGCAATAAGGAAACCGACGCTTTGCATCAAGAGCGTGTAGCCGGCGGCGGCGGCCATGAACCACCAGTGACGCGTACGTCCCAGAGAGAAAGAGAAGCGGTGGGTAGGGGGCTCGTCGTCCGTCACCCCGCGCGTGGGATCGCGCCAGGTCAGCACCAAAAGCACGAGTCCAAGTACGCATAAAACGGCGAGCAGCGTTAAAGGCCAAACCCGTGGCCCAATGAAGGTGGAGACCTGCGCCGAGCTTGGAAACTGCAGCGTCGGGTAAAGCCCAACAACCGCAAGTAGCACGATCCCCAGCGCGAAAATAGTGATTCTGACGTGCATGGCCAATCCTGAGGGGAACATTGGAAGACCGGTCAGTTGACCGGTCTTTGAAGCAAACAGAACGTAACGCTTTTACAAATCTGTCTATCAGTCGTTTTGTAGAAGCCGCGAATAAAGCTCGAGGTTGTTTTCCAGGCGCTGACGATACTCATCGCCATTCATCCAGCCATCGCGATAATCCAAATTCACACGTTCGGCGTAGCTCTGGTACTCCTCGGAGTCGTAAACTTCCTGAAAGGCGTCCTGCAGGCGCTGAACAATGGGCGCCGGGGTATCGGCATGTACGAAAATGGCGCGGTCGTTACCGTCGGTCAGATCCCAGTCGTGCTCCACCGTGGTGGGTACCTCCGGATAATCTTCGAGACGCTCGTCGCTAAAAATCAGAATCGGCGCCATCTGGCCTGCGTCGATATAGCTCAAAAGCGGGCTCAGTGACGTCGTGGTGGCATCGATGTTGCCGCCCAGCACGTTCGCCGTGGCGTTACCCGTGCTGTCGTAGGGAATGAAGTTCATATCCAGCCCCGAGGCATCCACCAGTGACAGAAACGCCATGTGGTCCGGACTCGCCGTATGGGTGCCGCCCACGGTGACTTCGCCCGGGTTTTCCTCGGCGTAAGCCATGAACGCCTCGAAATCTTCAAAGCGCTCCGGATTGACGAACAGCGCCATGACGTCGGATTGCATGCGCGCGATAGGCGTCAGCTGATCCAGACCTACCGGGTTTTGCCCGGCGGCAAGCGATGTCACAAGCGTCGTAGAGGCGAAATCCAGGGTATGCCCGTCGGCGGCGCCGTTTGCGGTGCGTTGGTGAGCCAGGGCGCCGGAAGCGGCCGGCAGGTTGACCACGGTGATGCGCGCACCACCCACCGCTTCTTCGAACATGGGGCGAACCACACGGGCGAAGTTGTCGGTGCCGCCGCCAGCGCCGGCGGCCACCAGAAACTGGATGGGTTTGCTGGGGAACGAGTCGGCGTCGCTTGCATTGACAGAGGTGGCGACACCAAGCAGGGCTAACCCGAGAGCGGCGTATTTGATACTGAACTGAGTAGGCATGATTTTCTCCAGAGCGATTGTTGTTGCTTTTAGGGACTGTCTACATGGGAAAAGGGCAATAGCCTCTATTGCCCGGACGTAAGGTGTTACGGGCTCAAAAGCGCATCTTGCTTGAGGCGAAGCTCTTTTAACTTGCTCTCAGCCAAAGTGATATCGGCAAGCGTAATCGGCTGGCCCGGGGCGATATCGCGAACTACTTTCGCCCCCGGCAGCAGATAGAACGGCACGTTGGCATCACCGGAAAGCGCCGCGGCGGGGTGGATCTCCGGGCGCAAGCCTTCGATATGGCGATGATGACCTTTCATCTCGAGCAGTTGTCCCGCCGGGATCGCCTGAGTGGTGCGCGCCGTTAGATCGAACCTGGGTGTCGTGGCGTGGCCACCGCCGGAGGTGATGCCGTTGAGTACCGCATCGAGCAGTGAAATCGGCGCTTCGAGCCCGAGCAAGTGCCGCGGTAGATAGACCATGGCGCTATCGCCACTCTGGCTGAGCACGTGCCCCTTGTCGCGAAGCAACTGCCAAACGTGAGGGTCTTCGCAGCGCACTACGGCGAACACGCCGCCAGCGAAGCTCAGCTCGTCAGGTCGACGCAGGCAGTTGAACACTTCGAGTCGCTGGGGGCCCTGAAGAACGCCGCCGTGGGCTTGGGTATCCAGAAGGGTGGGCACTTCGTGGGTGCGCAACACCATGGCATGAAACTCGGGCAGGTCGGGCTGTAGGCCGGTGGCGTTGGCGACATTGACCATTTCGCACAGGTCGGGCACTGAAATCTGTGGGATGGCGGAGAGGGCCTCGCTGCGTGCTTTCACCGTCGCACGTGGATCGCGTTCATCCAGTGTCCAGAGCGACGCCATGTCAGCGGCATCGTAGGTGGCGCCGTTACAAATAACGCAGCCCCGGGCTTCATCCCAGATAAAATCGTATTCGCTGCTTTTGCCGGCTGAAACGATTTCAAAGCCCAGGGTTTTCGCCCAGGTCAACAAACCGATCAAAAGGCTTGGTTGGTCGCCGTCGAGCGGCGTAAAGATTCGCCCTTGCTGTTCTGCCAAACGCGTCAGGTAGGGCCCTACCACCGATTCGGTTTCTTTGGTCGCGATACCCACGTGCTTGCCGGCCAGCAGCGCACTCTCGGCATATTGCGCGCCAATATCCGGAATGCCGGTGGATTCAACCAGGATGTCGAACGGTAGTGTGGCCACGGTATCGAAAGACGCCGTCGCAATGAAAAAGCCTTTCTCCCAGGCATTTTCAGCTTCCGCGCCAGAATGGCATACCATTATATCTTTATCTGAAATACCCGCATGGCGTAAGGCGTCAGCTGCTCTTTCCGGATTGATATCGATCGCAATACGCGCTGACAACTTTTCCATCTGGCGTGCCTGGCGCAGTACGCCACGGCCAAAGTCGCCCGCGCCCGCAATGCAGGCTTCGACCGTTTTAGCGGTTTCAAAATGTTGTAAATAGTTCATAGATAAAGGGTATTTCCTGATAAATCGATAGCAGACAACAGTAAGAGAACGAATGTATACCTGCCTCGATGACATAACAAAACGACACACGGATCGAAAGAATGTAGTGGTATACCATTTGGAGGGTCAACGCATCGCCCATGCTACTTTAGTAGTTGTTTGTTCATGATTGGCTATAAGTACATGAATATTATGGAGAAGCATTACGTTTGAAGTTGCCGATTTATTTGAAAGGTATTTTTTGGTATGCCACTCTTGCTCGTCGCTAACAAAAGTGAATAACGCTATGGAAGAGACCGTTCAAGTCAGTCATGCCGGGTTGGTAGAAAAAGTCGCTACCTATTTGCGTGAGCATATCGTGATGGATCATTTTCAGCCGGGCCAGCGCTTGCCCGAGCGTACGCTGGCCGTCGAGCTTCAGGTATCGCGAACTCCCCTGCGTGAAGCGTTGAAAATTCTTGCGGCCGAAGGGCTCGTGGTGATCTCTCCCAACCGGGGAGCCGTGGTGGCGGATGTGAGTGCGGCGGACATGAAGGAGAAGGCGTACGTACTTAGTGTGCTGGAGCAGGCTGCCGCGGAGCTTACCTGCGCCGTGGCTACTGAAGAGGATATTGCAGAGTTTCAGGCGCTTCATTACGAGATGAAGGCGGCTTTCGTGAGAAGAGATCGGCAGAATTACTTTCGTCTGAATCAGGATATCCACAATCGGATCGTGGCGCTCTCTGGAAATTCCACCTTAATCGATATGCACGCCAACTTGAGCCGCCAGCTTTACCGCGTCCGCTACCTTTCGAATCAAAAAAACGAGAAGTGGGCGACCGCCATGGAGGAGCACGAAGCCATTCTGAAGGCGCTAGAGGCGCGCGATGGCAAACAGGTAGGGCATGAGCTACGCAACCATTTGGGTAAAACCTGGATCAAGTATGCTAACGGTGAACCCGTTCGTGATACATCGGCTTAAAGACCGATAGGAGCGCTAGCGCCACGTCTACTTTTTGTTCTTACGCATGAAGGGCAGCACTTTTGCCATGGTATCTGCCATCACCTGATCAAGCGGCTTATGATCGAGGCTCACGGCTGCCCGGGCGGCGGTATAAGTGCCCTTGTACTCTTTGGCAATGGCCTCGTCGCTCATGCTCTCGGGTAACTGCTCTTTCTGGCGTATCGCATCGATGACGTGTTGATCCATATCGCTTCGCCTCCAAAAAGTCGTTTCCTGTAGTTTAGGCTATAAATTGGCAGAAGGGGCTTGGCGCCAGCTTGCCTAAAAAATTCGACTCCGGGGGGTGCGTCCATCTCACAGGCACAAAAAAAGCACCCGAAGGTGCTTTTTTTGTGGGGTGTCTGGTGGAGGCGGCGGGAATTGAACCCGCGTAAAGAACAGTTAAATCAACGAATTAAATATAAAAGCTAACATAATGCTGACACAGGTTCTTTACAGTAAAGATATATCGATGTTAAAAAGCTTAGGTGGCCTTCGGGCTGTTTCTAGACTGAGGAGCTACTCCTTGGCGCGAGGACTTTCAATTTAGCCTACTTTTGCCGGAATATTGGACTGGACGTTACAATGTTACCTGTAAGGCGATATGTGGAGCCCGAGGCCACATCTTATGGAAAGCATCAATAAATTTCTTTTGATCGATAGTAAAGCGAGCCTGTCTGATTTTTTTGGGCTCAAGGTGGGCAAGCTAAACTATCTTTTATATAAGCTAGGTCCTGAGGAAAAGTATTCTACTTTCGAGATAGAGAAAAGAGCGGGCGGTAAAAGAATTATAGATGCACCAATTAAGCCGCTTAAAGAAATCCAGCGTGAAATTGCATCAATACTGTATTCAATCTATAAGCCAAAGCCAGGAGTTTATGCTTACGTCAAAGATGGTGGCATAAAGAAGAACGCTGAAGTACATCTCGGCGCGCAGGTGTTATTTAAGGTGGATATAAAAGATTTTTTTCCAACCGTTCATATTGGGAGAGTTATTGGCTTGTTTAAATCAAAGCCATTTTCTTTTTCTAATCAAGTAGCCGTTATATTAGCTCAGATTTGCTGTAAAGATGATAGGCTTCCTCAGGGCTCTCCTGCATCACCTATAATTTCTAACTTTATCTGTAGAGGTTTAGATATAGACTTGCTAAAATATGCTAAATCTATAAGATGTAAGTATTCTAGGTATGCAGATGATATATTTTTATCAACTTATAGAAAAAGCATGCCTTCATCAGTTTGCACGATCAATTACGATGACACATTGAGTAGTATTGTTGTTAATAAGGCATTAATAAAAATTTTTGAAAATCATGGTTTCGAAATAAATAAACATAAGACCTCAGTTGCTTTTAAGCATAACAGACAAATTCTGGCAGGTATTAAAATAAACGAAAAGCTTAATATCGATAGAAGTTTTATACTTCAGTTAAGGGCTATGCTGGACTCTTGGAAGAAGCACGGCTATAGGTATGCTGCTCATAAATACAACTCCTCCAGAGTTAATTTTGCTTATGAAAAATCTTTTAGATTAGCTGTTAGAGGGAAGGTAGAATACCTAGGGTATATTAAGGGCTATGGTGACACTGTTTACATGAAGTACGCACAACTTCTTAGTCGATTAGATGCTAAGTATATTTTTAATAAAAGAGGGTTTATTCCTGTAAGTAACAATAAATTGATAGTCTACACTGAAGGTGTTACTGATGAAAAGCATATAAAGTTTGCTTTGAATTGTTTTAAAAGAAATGGTGAATTTCTTGGCCTTGAGCTTAGCTTTAACCGTCAAGCTGGAGTGAGTGGTGCTTCTGATTTATTAAAAGTTCTTGAGTACAGTCAAAGAGAGAAAAACGACCAATTCAAGGTTTTTCTTTTCGATGATGATGACAATAATACTACTAACAAGCTTAAGATGCATCAAAATGAATACGTAAGAAATTATGGTAATAATATTTGGGCAGTACTGACGCCTAGGCCTTCGCATAGAGTTGAAGAAAATAAGTTTTGTATTGAGATGTACTATACTGATCAAGATCTACGAAAAACTAATGATTTAAATAGAAGGATATATTTAAATTCTGAATTTGATGATAAAGGCTTTCATAAGTTAGAGAATGTCGTCAGGACAAAACCTCAGCAAGGCTTGATTCTAGACGATAATGTTTTCAATTTAAGTAGTAAAGAAAAAGTTAGTCTATCAAAAAATGCATTCGCTGAATCCGTTCTTGAAGGAAAGCAAGGTTTTAATGATATGGATCATGAAGGCTTCCGGAATTTATTCAATATAATGCAAGAAATATATGATGAAGCTTATCCCGGTTAACTACGAATTATTGGAGAAAGCTTTCGTAGCCAGCATGCCTGCCTGACTATTTGTCGTCGGTATCCAGCCAGAATAAATCCTCGCAGTTGTCACCACGCTTGTATGCCCCATCTGCTTCGAGACCCATGCCAGCGGCTCGCCGGCGCTGACCATCATGCTCGCGTAGGTGTGGCGGGTTTGGTAGGGGCGGCGGTACCGGACGCCGGCGCGTTTGAGGGCGTGGGTCCAGAGCGTTTTCCTTATTGCTTGATCACCCGGCCAGGGCTCACCGGTGCGGGGGTTGAGGAACACGCGGCCGCTGGGGTGGAGAAGGCTGAGCGCCTTTTGCTGTTTCAGGGCGTCCAGGGCGCGCGGTAGCAGGTCGATCGTGCGGGTGCCGGCCGTGGTCTTCGTGGTTTCCGCTTCGCCTTTTCCTGCTTGGGTGATCGCTCGGGTGATCCGGCAGCGCTTTTGCCGCCAGTCGATATCGCCCCATTCCAGTGCGACTAGCTCTGACGTGCGCAGGCCTGACCATAGCGCGAACTGAATCAGCGGCACGCCGTCGCTGGGTAGCGCCGCCAGGATCGCGGCTTGTTCTTCCGCGGCGAAGGGGTCGATATCATCGACCTCTTTGGGCGGTTCGATCTTGCGGTAGTGCCAGCCGGCGAGTGGGTTGCTGGTGATCAGCTCGTCGTGCATGGCGTCGTCCATTGCGGCGCGTAGTGGGCTGATAATGTTCGAGATCCGTTTGTTGCTGCAGGTGAGGGTGGCCGCCCAGGTGCGGACGTGGCCGCGGTTGAGCTCGGCCAGCATCATGTGGCCGAACTGGGGAATTAGCTGCCCCTCGATGATCTTGCGGTAATCCTTATGGGTGCTGGCTTTGATCGTGGGCTTCTTTGCCTCGAGCCAGGTATTCAGGTAGTTGTCGAGCCGGTCTTGTCGCAGGAACTTGCGGGCGCGCTTCGAGCGGGGGAAGGTGACTTGATAGTCGAAGGTGCCGGCGTCGATCGCTGAGAGGATAGCGGCGCGATGCTGCGCCGCTTTTTTCAGGTTAGCGGGGGTGGGCTCGAGCTTGAGGCGTTCGCGGCAGCGGGCGCCCTGGTAGATGAAGTCGATTTCGATACTACGGGCCGAAGCTGCCCGGACCCCGTCTTGGTTGCTCCCTTTATTACCCACTTTGCGTACCCCTCCAGTGACATCAGAATGCGCCCATCCGGCGCTTTGAAAAACTGCTCCCCTTCCCGCCACTCGGCGCGCTTGATCTTCGATCGAATGGCGAGCTCGCTGTAGCCTGTTAGCTCGCTGAAGCGGCCTATAGTGACGTGATCAATTGGCAGCATGGTCGCCTCCTAGTGTGCCTGCATCGGCGGCGGGTTGGCCTGGCATCGTTTCGGGCTTAATGCCAGGCGCTTGGGTCATGCGTTCTTCACACCATTCCTTGGCCATCGTGAGGGGAAAGACCTTGATGGTGCGGTAGTGCTTAAACAGCTCGTTCCATACCTCTTTGGCAAACTCCGAGACGGCTTCGGCCTGCTTTTCAGCGTCGCGCTTGGCGAGGCTATGCGCGGGCATTTCGTCGATCGCGGCTTGCAGCGCGGGGCCCGCGCCTTGGGCGATGACGGCGGCGACGAGGTTTTGCAGGTTGGCGTCAAGCGCGAGGCAGGCGTGGCGGGTTTCTTGCAGCTGTTGGTGACTGCGCTGTGCGGCATCAAAGGCCGCGCGGGCGGCCTGTTCGCTGTTTTGGTAGGTGGCGCGCCAAGCTTCGTAGTTCATGGCTGACCCCCGTTCTGGTACGCGGCCAGTGCCTTGGTGAGTGCTTCGTGCTGACCATACAGCTTGATGTTCGCGCGCAGGTCGCGCGGTGACATCCAGAGCTCTTCGTGGTCGCCTTCGCTGTGAATGACTTCGACGCGTGCGGCTTCGGCGCCGCGCATCTTGCGGCGGGGGTTGAACTCGATGAATTGAAACTGGGGGTACTGTGGGCCCGGTGCGGCCTCAGCGTGTGCTGATTGCATTGGTGTGCTCCCGTGAGGTTAAAACCCCGCCGCTGGTGGTGGGCAGCGGAGGGGCGGTGGTGCGGCTTACTTGTTGAAGGAACCCAGTAGCAGGGTGGTGTGTTCGTCGAGTTCGTTTTCCAGCACTTGCTTGAACTCTTTCGCCATTTCCTCGCGGGCGGCTTCCAGGCCGACGATACGCAGTTTCAAGCGCGGTTTGGTGTCGTCGGCCAGGATTGAGACGCGCATCTCGAACGTGCGGAAGCTGAGGCCTTCGTAGGGCAGGCAGTGGAAGCGGATGATATCCGGGGTGCTGTCGCCGGTGGTGGCGTCCAGGGCGTCCATGCCGCTGCGCTTGGTGTTCCAGTCACCTTCTTCGTGGCTGCGCTCGCTGGTGGCCTTGATTTCAATCTTGCGTACGGCGTTGGCCAGCTGCTTGGCGGTCAATTCCTGACCGTTGCTGTCGATCCCGGTGATGCAGTGATGCCAGTCTTCGATCCAGTGCGCGAGCTCTTTCTGGGCGAAGGTGCTGCCGTTGGCGTCCAGGCAGGCCTCAAACGCGGCGGTCTTTTCCAGGCGGAGGGTGGCGGTGTGCTCGCCGTGGCCGGGGGTGTCGGCGCGGCCAAGATCAAAGAAAGCCTTGCCGCTCATGGCGTCGATATCCACGAACACGCGGGCGGTGTCCTCGTCGTTGACGTAGTTGGCGTAGTCCTCGATCGAGCTGGTCGAGAACGCCCCGCGGAAGCGGCTGGGCGCGGTCTGGTACTGCTCGAGCGATACCAGCTTGTAGCCTTCCGGTACCAGTATGGTGGGTACGTCGGTGCCGGGGTTGCCGATCTGTGCGGCGTGGACGAGGTCTTGAATCTTCTCGATGGCTTGGTGATCCATGGTGCGTTCCTTTTGCATTGGTGTGCGTGTGGTGTGGGTGTGTCAGAGCGCGCTGGTTAGGCGTGCTGGGTGTTGGGCTGTTCCTGAAACTCGAACTTGCCCTGGTTCTCGGGGAACAGCGTGAGCTTGCCGCCGCGGCCGACGTAGAGCGGGGTTTTGGTGGTGTTCTCTTCAGAGCGTTTGCCCTTGGCGGTGGGTACCACGTAGCTGAGCTTGTGGGCGCAGTCGACCTGGGAGCTGTCCGCGATTTGCTTGAGTGAGAGCTTGACCGTCACTTCGGCGGCCTTGCCGTGTTGGACGCAGCCAGCGGCGGCGTCACTGAGGGCGCGGGCGAGCTTCTCGCGGAAGATGCCGGCGTCGAGGTCGTCGAGCAGGCTATTGATGTCGGTGCTGGTGGGTTGGTCTGACATTGTCGTTTCCTTTCGTGGTGGTGTTGGCCGTCAGGCCGGGGTTTGCGGCGTGGCGTTGGCCACGTCGCGAAACTGGGTGGTGGGTACAGCGTCGATCATGCGCTGGCGTAGGCGCCGCTCGGCCTTTGGCGTGGTGAACAGCACTTCCCGGGCGCGGGCGCTTTCGACGGCGTGGTGTTCGAGAAACGCGGCGAGCTGGTAGATGCACACAAACGCGATGCCTTTCTGGCTACCGTCCAGCACGATCACTGGCAGCGGAATGGTGCGTTCGCGCAGTGCGCGGCGGAAGCGCTCGGCGCTGCGGTTGCGGAACAGGGCGGTGCGCACGTCTTCGAGCGGGATCATTACCTTGCCGAACTGCTGGTAGAGCAGGCCGACGGTGCTGTTGTCGACGGGCGCTTCGTCCCAGTTGGGCATCGGCTCATTCATCGTTCGCTGCCTCGCGCTTTATCTGGATGCGCAGGCGGTTAGCGATGTAGAGCAGGCCGCGCTCTGTGACGAGCGTTTTGGCATAGGGCCGCTCGGTACTGGTGCCGGTGTGCTCAAACGATTTGAGCTCGACGACCAGACGCCCGGCACTGGTGTGCGGGCGGGTGGCGACGTTGCGGGCATCGAGCATGCCGATCTCACGCAGTTGGCGGCACAGGGTGGTGCGGCCGGTACCGAGCAGGGCGGCGGCTTCTTTCAGCGAGTAGCGGCGGCCTAATGTACGCGCCGGCGTGGCCTGGAATTCGTTTGGGAACGGTGTCATGCGGCGTTTCCTCCATCTGGTGGGGTTAGGAGGTCTTCGAGTTTGCGGGCCAGCGCTTGCAGCTGCGGCAGTGCATTCTCGGGTTGGGGCCAAACGTCGCGGGGGTTTGGCAACTCGATGTTATGCCGGCTTTCTGCCACAAAGTTGCTCACTTCAATTTCTGATAAGCGTCGAACCTCGACAGTGAGCGTTTGAACGTTGCCGCTGTATTCAACATTCACCGCGCGCTCGCCCTGGAGGCTAATGGTGATTGCCAGATCCTGAATATGGGCGATCGCGTCTCGGTGAGTTTGCGCGATCGTGGCCGCAGGCTGAATGGGGATGATAGAACTCATGCCGCACCGCCTTGCATGCGCTGATAGCGCGCCGCTTCTTCAGGGGTGAGCAGGTAGATGGTGTGGGATGTCGAGCCGGTGCGCCGGGCCGCGATGCGGCCGGTGGTGGCCTGCATGGCCGCAATCGCGATGTGGCTGTTACCGGCGGCCGGGTGCATGAGCACCCGGCAGGGTTGGGCATTGGTGTGCATTGTCGTGCTCCGGTGGTGGGCGGATACGACAATGAGTTTTAAACACCTCAAGGTTATCTGTCAACCGTTGAGGTTAAAAACCTAGATGGTTATATAAAAACATGCTTCATAAAATGATCTTCATCCACAATGATAACTGGGTGGCCGCTGTCTTTTAGGGCCAGTGCTTGCTCGATCTTGCGGCCATGGCTGGAATACATCCACTCCTCATTAGCGATGGTGCCGATAACCAAGTAGTCGACTTTCTTGGACATTGACGACTTGCAGGCGCCCCCGCGATCGGTAATCAAAAGCTGGCATTCGCTGCGAGGGCCAAAAGCCATAATACCGGTGAACAGGAAGGTGCGGTCAGGAAAGTCGATGGTGGGCATCGGATCGTCAAGCGGCAGGCGAGTAGGGCTGCGGAAGGCTTTGAGTTCGCCATGGTCGCCGGTCAGCGTGTGAAGCATTTCCAGCAGCTCGGCAGATTCATCGTCGTGAAGCTGACCATCGGCAAGCATCTCGTTGACGCGGGCGTAGAGTATCCGGTAAACGGGATCTTCAGCCAGCGCGGTGGTTTGCCTGAGCCAGTGCTGTAGGAATTCAGCCTCAGCCTTGATGATTCTGCCATCGGCGGCCAAGCCGCGAGCCAAGCCTATCAGCTCATCAAGTGAGCGGCTTTGCACGCGCGCCTGCACGTACTGTTTGAGCGGTGCGTATTCTTCCATCTTCGTTCCCCTTTGCGGTTAAGCGTCAGAGAACCTTAACGAGGTATAGACCTTTGCCGACCACTTCCCAGGTGTCGTCCATCTTCATGTACTGCGGTTCCCATTTAGGATTCTTGGCGCAAAGGTAATAGTCCCCATCCTCGTACCGGATCTCCTTGAATGTCCCGCTATTGTTTTGATTGCAGCGGGCGTAGACGACATCACCAGAGACCCATTCCGCTTCGGGATCGATAACGATTCGATCCTTGGGATTGAAGTCCGGTTGCATGCTGATGCCGTCAAGTATCAGCACGAAGGCGCGCTGGCTGCACGAACCTGGGGCTGGTACATATTCTTCGATTTCGGCCTCCTCAAACGCTTCCTTGAGAGCGCCGGCGGTTGCCATACCAATGACGGGTAGCAAATGGCCTACTGGAGCCAAAATATCCGCATCGTGGATGTCATGGGTGTTGTGGTTTTCTTTGACCGGCTCTTCCAAGTTTCGGACATCATCTAAATAGGTGATCGGGAGTTGTAAGTTCTTCTCGATATGCCTGGCAAGGCGCTCACCGATATTCTTGGAAGGATTTTTGCCCGCGAAGCTGCTGCACTGACTAGGCGCTCGATCCAGCTTGTCTGCCAGATTTTGCAAGTTCATCTTTCTCTGAGCCATCACTCGCCGCAGCAGCTGTAGGCGTAGGTCATATATATTCATGAGGTTATAATTACGCATAACCTAAGAGGTTGCGATAACCATAGAGGTATTTACTTTTTTATCTTTAGGTGTCATCTTGACTATATGACCTTCAGGAGACATTGAAATGAAGCTTCGGGATTACCTCAAAAAACTAGACGAGCCTTCGCTTGAAGCATTTGCTGAGCGTGCCGGAACTTCGACCAAGTACCTGAGAGCACATGTAGTAAGCGGCTCTCGAGGAGCATCATTGAAATTCATGCGTTCACTGGCCCGTGCCAGCGAAGGGAAGGTTTCCCTGCTGGAAATATTGGAGCATTACGGAGTTAGTAAGGAAGAACTCGAAGCCGCCTAACCAGCGGCTTTGATAGGGTGCCGGGCAGACCTTCCCACCACAGGTCGTCCTGCCCGGCGAGGTGCAGAGAGCTTTAACGTCCACCACAGACACTCTCTGCGTGTGCGCACACCAATGCATAGCCTGCAGCACGTTTCCAATATAACCGATTGGCGGCGGGCTTGCATGGCATAGAGACGGGAGTAATGCCATGTCCAAGGTCTGGCTTTCTTCGCAGGAGCGCGCCGAGCGCGAAGTCCTGCCCCTCAATTTGTCGCTTTATCACGCAGCGCGCGACTACCCCGGCGGCGGCAAGGCGATTGCCGCGGTTTACGGGCTGCCGGCGACAACGCTGCAGCACCGGCTAAACCCCAACGCTGATACCCACCGGCTGACGATCGATGACCTCGAGTACGTACTGGCCACCACCGGCGACCCGCGCATTCTGGATTCGCTGTTGAACCTGGTGCCGGGCGCACACTGGTTCGAGCATGAAGAAGCCGCCGACGACTGCTGCGAGCATCAGTTGATGGAGTCGGTGGCGGTGCTGTCGACCCAGGTGGGCAACCTGCTCACGCGCATCAGCGATCACCGCCGCGATGGCACTTACCACGAACATGAAAAAGCCGAGCTGAAAAAGCTGCGCGGTGAGCTGTTGGGCTCGCTGCAGGCGGTGCTGGTATGTGCTCAGCGGTTCGATGGGGAGGTGGGCCATGGATAAGGCGGATATCGCGAACGATTATATCGAGTGGCGTACCGAACAGGCGCTCAAGGCGCGGCAGCGGCCCCAGGGTATTGCGAGCCGGGCGGTGTGCAAGGCGTGTGACGAGCCGATCCCGGCGGCGCGGCGTGAGGCACTGCCGGGGGTGCAGCTTTGTGTGGTGTGTCAGTCGGCGACGGAGGGGCGGTGATGCATACTCAAATTCAGCTTATTGGCGCCGGCCAAACGCAGTTTGGCTTGCTTAACGGGGGCCAAATCATCCAGCTGCTTGGTCGTCTTGAAGAGGCGCGCGCAGATCGTGGGGCCGTAGTAGGCGATCATGCGTTTGTCGTGCAGATCGGTCGCGACCTGGTCCAGCTTCTTGGGGCCCCAGTCGAAGAGTTCGTCCGGGAGGATGGCGAAGTCGTTTTTGGTGAGGTGTTCCTTGCCGGGATTGGCGACGTGGGCCAGCAGCTTCATTTCGTCGGCGGTGGTGGTGGTGTGCATGAGATTGTTGGCCTCTTTTCTAGGCGAATTGTTGCCGGTTATTTACTTTTTAGGGCCAGGCCGACCACTTGTTGGGATTTGCCGTTTCACGGTTTTGGCAGCGGGTTTTTTCTTCTTGGCGCTTGCCGTGACAGGTTTGAATTTAGTGGTTTTCTTAATAACTTTTTTGACCATAGAGCTACCTCAAATGAACCTGTTTTTGAGCTGATTATTCCTTTTGAATTAACTGCATGCGCGCAGAAAAATATTCCATCGTTTGAGTCGTTTAACTTGTTCCGTATCGTCAAGGTTGAGTTGCAAAGACGTGTCAATTTCCGCAACCAACCGCAGACCTTCTACAACACCGATATCTTCGCCATGCAGCTTGATCAATTGGCGATCTATTTCATCATCGCTCAAGTCCCGCATTTGGCTCCAAAGCGCGGTGTACATTTTACGGCTTACCGCTGCATGCACTTTGGCTTCAGCAGGCTTGTAGACAATTTGGAGGATGCTTGTAAGCGTGAGCAACACACCGGCCACGCTGGCAAGTACCGGGCTGGCTCTAAAGATGGCACCAGCGGCGCTGCTAAGGCCGATCAGTGTGACAAGCGTCAAGGCCAAGTCGGCATTTCGTGCAAGATTTCTATAGCGGCCGAGAAGGCAAATGGCAGATCTAATTTCCCACTCCATGTCATCACGGGTGCGGGGAGCGCTTTGTTCTGTATCCATTTTGCCTCCTCAGGCTTTTTACTGCTTATTTTTCGGGGGCTTAGGTGGTGGCCGGTTGGACGTTGGCACCTGAGCGTTACCCCGATCAGGATTGGGCGGTGTTGTAGGTACCGGCCGTTTCGGTGGTTCACGACGGTCGTTTGTCATGGGTACTCCTTGGAGGGTGTAGTGGGTTTGGTCTTCGCACTTCTAAGCTTACTTCATCGCCATGATGGGTGCCCACCCTTTGGTGGTTACGTTGCAAAGGAGGTGATCCATGCAGCGTGATCTTTTAACTCTCGATGAGCTTCGTTTGGCTTTAACCCATATACCCGCCGATGACCGCGAGACGTGGGTGAATATTGGTAACGCGGTGAAAACCGAGTACGGCGATGACGGCTGGTTCGCGTGGGACGAGTGGAGCCAGGGCGGGGATAGCTATAACGCGGCGGATGCCAAGAGCGTTTGGCGGAGCCTGCAGCCGGGCCATGTGACCCTGGGGACGATTATCAAGTTGGCCCAGCAACATGGCTGGAAACGCGAGCGGAAAGAGCTGAGCGCTGTTGATCGGAAGCGCATGAAGGGCGAGCAGGAAGAGCGTCGCCGGGCGCGGCAGGCAGAGATCGAGGCGGACGAGCAGCGCCGGGAGGCAATGCGGGAAACGGTGGCGATGGCGTGCCGGCATTTCATCAAGAAGCATTGCGTTCGCGAGGGTTCGTCGCCGTATCTGGATGCCAAGCAGGTCGAGGCGTTCGGGGTGTGGTTTCCGCGGTACTCGGTGGTGATCAGCATCGACGATCAGGCGCAGCGCGCGGACGTGTGGCCGGGTAGTGAGGTGAAGCGGTTCTTCGATGACTTGCCCCAGCCGCGGCCGGACCATATTTCGTTCATGCATATCCGTGCCGGCGATCTGGTGGTGCCGCTGCGTAATGTGAATGGCCAGGTGGTGTCGATTCAGGTGATCAAGCCCAACGGCAAGAAGCTGTTTCCGAAGTACGGGCGTAAGGCGGGTACGTGGCACCGGATTGGGAATGCCGAGGAGGCGCCGGTGGTGGCGGTGGCAGAGGGCTACGCCACGGCGGCCACTATTCACATGGCGACCGGCTGGCCGGTGGCGGTGGCTCTTGATGCGGGGAACCTGCAGCGCGTCGTGCCGTTGGTGAGCCAACTTTATCAGCAGGCGCGCCTGGTGGTGTGTGGCGATGACGACCCGCAACTGGCCGACAACCCGGGCCGCACGAAAGCCGAAGATGTGGCGCGCGCGGTACACGCGGTGGCGGCCTTCCCTGTTCTGACTAGCGAGGCGGCGTAATGGCTGATTGGAATGACCTGCACGTTGCCCAGGGGTTGGATGCGGTGAGGCATCAGCTTTTTGCTGCGGTGGAAGCGGCAAATGATGCCGGTGAACCTCTCCCCATCGCCCCCTCTCTTGAGTGCGGTACCAGTGATAACGGTCAAGGGCAGGATGGCGCGCTCACTCACGCCCAGGAGGGGCAGGAGGAGGTCAGCCAATACGGGGTGCGCATTCGCAAGGACGATATGCTGACGCACTTCCGGCTGATTTACGGTACTGACCTGATTTGGGATGGGATGCGCGGCAGGTTGATACGGGTACCGCACGTGCGCGAAGCGGTGGGCCGGGAGTCGTTCAAGGAGTGGCAGGACCACCCGTGGCGAATGATTGCCGAGGAGGTGGTGTTCGACCCGACCGAGATGGTGGACCCGCGTTTGAACGTGAACCTGTACGACGGTTTCAAGATGGTGCCGGATGTACGCGGCGCCGATGGCTGCGAGCTGATCCGAGCGCACATTTACCGGCTGTGCGGTCAGCGCGACGCGGAGTTCTGGTGGCTGATGAAGTGGATGGCGTTGCCCCTGCAGCAGCCCGGTACGAAGATGGCCAGCGCGGTGCTGGTTCACGGCGCTGAGGGCACGGGTAAATCGTTGCTGTTCGAGGGTATCCTGAAGCGTATCTATGGCGAGTACGGGGTAACGATCGGGCAGGCGCAGCTGGAGAGCCAGTTCACCGGGTGGCAGTCGCGCCGGTTGTTCGCCCTGGCCGAGGAGGTCGTGAGTCGGGCGGAGAAGGCGCACTACAAGGGCGTGCTCAAGCATGTGGTGACCGGTGACGAGCTGCAGATCAACGAGAAGAACATGCCGCTGCGCAGTGAGCAGAACCATGTGAACTTCGTGTTTCTCTCCAATTCGACGGTACCGCTCGAGCTGGACCTGGGGGATCGGCGCTACTTCGTGCTGCATGTCGAGGATGTGCCGCCTCCGGATTACTTCGAGCGGTTATCCGACGAGATGGCGAAGGGGGGCGTCGAGGCGTTTTATCATTACCTGTTGAACCTGCCCCTGGGGGATTTCAAGCCGCATACCAAGCCGCCGCTTTCGGACGCCAAGCAGCGTTTGATCGACTCGAGCCTTTCGCCGGCGCGGTACTTCATCTACGAGTGGCGCAACGGTGATATCCCGGATCTGCCGTACGGGGTGGTGGCGATCCCTGATTTGTGGAAGGCCTTTCTTCGATGGTGCGAGAACACGAACGAGTTCAAGACCAAGCAGCGCTGGTTTTGTGATGAGGTGGCCCGGGACATGCTGCGCGATCGGCGCGACATTCGCTATCCCTCCAGTAGTGGTGACTTCAAGACGACGCGGTTGTTCGTGCCGCCGGAGTATGCGGACAAGATCGGCAAGAAGGGGTGGCCTGACATCGCAGGCGACCAGGCGCGACAGTTTCGTTTCAGGGTGGAAGTGAAGAGCGAGGGGGCCGGGGCATGATTCAGACAGTCAGACAGACCATCAGACAGACTTTCAGACAGAGAAATCCCGGCGCCATGCGGTTTCCGACAGTCCGACAGACTTTTTGCCAGTAGCCCATGCGCGCGCGTACGCACATGACTAACCCCTTATTATTTCTGTCTGAATGTCTGAAAGATTAGATAAGTATCTATTTAGTCTAAAGAATTTAATCAGACAGACATTCAGACAAGTATTCAGACAGTCAGACAGAGGCCGTTATGATCAAGGAAATCGACCAATTACTGCAGCACTGGGCGGATCAGTTGAAAGGCCGTGGTATGCGCCAGTGCTCGCCGCTGGGCAAGTTGATGGAGTTTCAGGGTGTGATGCCAAGCGGTGGACCGAAGGGCAGCCGTGACCCGCTGGGCCATGGCGATATGGACGATGCGAGCTGGGAAGTGCAAGCGGCGCTGAAGACGCTGGAGGATCGGCTGCAGGTGCTGGCTCATGAGCATTACCTTTGGAACGGGTACAACGATGCGAAGGCGCAGCGCTTGGGTCTGGCTGAGCGCACCTATTACGATCAGCTCCAACGCCTTCACCTGGACCTTAGAGAGGCGCTGAGGGCGAAGCACAAGCGTTCAAAACGTGCGTGACCCCTGCGCATTGCGGCGTTTGGCCTGCGCATTGCGGCGTTGGCATTACCACCCTATTGATGCCACCGCAGTCGAGGGTCATCATTCAGCTACTGTCTAGTAGATGCGCCTTTCACAAGTACTAAGCCCCGCCTTCGAGCGGGGCTTTTTGTTGGGCGCATGACAACCAGCTCCCGTCCGTGGTGGGCGGTGCCTCGCATGGCTTCGGTCATGCGGGGCATTTTTATTTTGGAGGTGTGCCGTGAGCATGCGTTGGATTGATCACGTTAACGCCATCCCGCAGCGGCCGCCCCAGGTTCGCTCGGTGATGGTCTCTGCTGGGCATAGCGATACGGTGCCCGGCATCGTGGCGAATGGGTACAAGGAAGCCGATATCGTGCAGCGCTTTCGCGATGCTGTGAGTGTTGAGCTTCAGCGGCTAGGTATCGAGCACCTATTGGATGGCGAGCCGGGCGAGAACCTGCCGTTACGTGAAGCGGTGAAGGTGGCAGCAACGTGTGATATCGCCATCGAGTTTCATGCCAACGGCGGCGGCCCTGGTGCGACCGGCGTTGAAACGCTGAGCCAGGCACACAACAAGCCGTTAGGTGCTGAGCTTTGCCGTGTGACGGCTGAGTTGCTGGGCATCGCTAACCGCGGCGCCAAGCCGGAAAACTCCGGTCAGCATTCGCGGCTGGCGTTCGTGAGCCAAGGCGACGGCATCATTCATGAGTTGTTCTTTCTCTCCAATGCGAACGATCTGCACCAGTTCCTGACGCATCAGGGCGAACTGGCCTCGCGCGTGGCTGAGGTCATCGCCGACGCCGCACGATCGTAACGAACCCCTTTTATCAGCGAGTCATTCAATGCCGGGACGTGACCCCAATTTATGGCAAGCGCTCTTGGCTTATATCGCCACAGCTTGGCCGCAGTTTTACGCTGCTGGGCTAGCGTTCATCGTCGGACTGATCCGTAGCATTCATGCCGGTAATCGTGTGAGCAAAAGCTGGTTAGAAGCCGCGCTGTGCGGTTGCCTGACACTTGCAGCGTTTCCGGTGCTGCGTTACCTGGGGTTGCCTATCGACTTGGCGGCTGCGATCGGCGCGGTGATTGCGTTCAAAGGCACCGAATGGTTTGGCAAGCGTGCCGATGAGCTTTACGAAAAGTTGATTGGCAGGTGGCTGAAATGATCAAGCGCATCTTGAGTAACGCATCTGGCTGGCTCATCGCCGCGCTGCTGGGTATCACCGTCTTCGCGGGCATGCAGGCGCGCAACTATGCGCTGCAGCTATCGGCGACGGAAACGCGGCTGGCGAGGGCACATGATCAGGTCGAGATACTGCAGGAGCATCAGCGCTGGCAGCGCGAGCAGATCGACCGGATCAGCGCGGTACTGGCGTTCCGCGATGAGCAAGTAACGCGTGATAACCATCTGGTCGACATGATGCGCGACACGGCCGCCCAACTGGAGAGAGACGATGCGACGACACATGACTGGGCTGGTCAGCCTCTTTCTAGTGCTGTTAGTGAGTGGGTGCGCCGGCTCCCCGAAGACGGTGACCGTGCCGATGGTGATCACGCCGAACGTGCCGGCCCATCTGCTGACGCCGCTCGCTGAGCCGCGGCGCGCCGTGCAGCGTAACCGCGACTTGCTGCAACTGTTAGCCGATTACGAATCGCTGCGGCGCCGGGCGAATGCGGATCGTGTAGCGGTGCATCAGTTGTTGCTCAAGCCTGGCTCGGCGGGGGAACGGTGACACGCTAGCGGCGAAACGGTGATACGCCCAGCTCTGCTCGTTCTTTACGGCGTTTAGCTTCTAGTTCTTGATACAGTTTGGGATGGTCGATCCATCTTTCTGCTGAGAAAAACCAGGCTCGATTTATTGCTGAAAGCATGCTGAAGGTTATGAAGAACGCGATAGATAATCCTACTTCCCAGCCAACCAGGTTCATGACGTTCTGCAAGATTGAGTTCGTCGTATCAATCATTACCAGGTTGGGAAAAACGTTGGAAAGTATGAGTATGAGCGTGCCGAAGAGGATGTTTCCTACCTGTCTTTGCTGAGCCTCAGCCTCTCGGTTTCGTTCTACAGCATCGTGATAGCGAGCGATCATGTCCTTATCATCCTTTTCGTATGCGTCTGTTTTGTAAGTACCGAGATCGACATAGCCAAACGGATGATGGTTGCGGGCTTCAGAGTGAAAAATCTTTGGAATATGCACGACTATCATGGCGACTATCGAGCTGGCAAATGGGGTAAGCAAAGCAGCATATAACGTGAATGCAACGACAGTAATAAATACGAAACTAAGGTTGCTGAGTACTGGGGTAGCCTCGCTATCCCAACCCAATATGCCTGGCTGGCCAGCGAAGATCATTGCCAGATCAAGGAAGAGTAGAAGCTGCAATAACTGCAGGGCCCACTTGGCTTCCCATGCTCGATCAATAACGCTGATTAGCTCCCTAAAAGTAGGTTTCGAACTACCGCTACTGTGTTCGCTCATTCATGAACTCCTTTGAGGTTGAAAAAGTGGGATGGAAGCCTATCTCAAACGCGTGGGTCCTCCCAGACGAAATTACGAAAGTACGGGGGAGAATAGCCGCGGAATTCGTGCAGCTGAAAAATGCCTTTGGCTTCCTTACTTTTTAATCTGATCAATAGGTTATCGACGTGGATTCAGTTGAGCTGATCAATGTTTGTCATGGCGCGCTGCAAACCTGGCATGACCAGGAACTGCCGGCCGCTATGAATAAGCGGGCTCTCGCTGAACTGCTGCTGGTATCCGAACGCACGTTGACCGAGTGGCAGCAAAAGGGGATGCCGGTTGCCCATTCGGCGGGCAGGGGTGCCAGCAACGAATACGCGCCGGCGTTGGTGATTGCCTGGATGTTAGCCCGTGCGAATGAGTCGCCCCGGGAAAGTGCCAAGGATCGGCTGGACCGGCTACGCGGCGACCAGCTCGAGCGCGAGATGCTCAAGGAAGATGGCGTGATCGTTATGCCCGATGACTTGGAGGTTGAATACGACTCCATGGTCGACGCTGCTCGGGCGGAGTTCCTTTTCAATATGCCTGATGCGCTGGCGTCGGAGCTGACTGCCATCCTGGGGGTCGAGGTCGATGTATCGACGATCCGGCGCTATGTCGAAGATGCACTAACCACGTTGAGTAACTATGAGCCAACCGACCCCGACGAACATGCCGCTGAGGACAGCGCTTAGGCGCAATGCGCGTCGTTGGGTCAAGCGGTTGGCCGGCAAGTGGGCGCCGCCGGAGCGTATCACCACGTTAGAGTGGGCGAACAAGTATCGCTGGATGAGCGAAGTGGAAACGGCGCGGCCTGGCAAATACACCGTGAACGTGACGCCGGCCTTGGCGTTACCCGGTGGGCCACTCGAAGCGCTTGATGATCCCAATGTCGAAGAGGTGTGCTGTCAGAAATCGGCTCAGGTGGCTTGGACCTCGGGCGTGCTGGGTAACGCCCTGGGCCGCTGGATCGACATTGATCCGTCGCCCATCATCGGGCTGTTCGCGAAAGACGGCGCCGCCAAGGAGTACGTGGCCGAGAAGTTCGAACCGATGGTGGAAGCTACGCCGCGGTTACGTAACAAGATCGACCTGCGCTCGCGCAAGCTGCAGCAGCGTCAGCAATTCAAGCGCTTCCCGGGCGGCTTTCTCAAGTTAGTGGGTTCCAATTCGCCGTCGTCGGTGAAGTCTACCCCCAGCCCGCGCGGTTTCGTGGAAGAGCCGGACGACTGCAACCTGAACCTGAAGGGCCAGGGTGATTCGATTCTGCTGCTCAAGGAGCGCGGCAAGACCTACGGCCGAGGCCGGAAGAAGTACATCATCGGTGGTACGCCGACGATCGCGGGTATCTCCACGATCGAAGCAGAAATGAAGCTCAGCGACGAACGCCGTTGCTACGTACCGTGCCACCACTGCGGCGAGTCGCACGAGCTCAGCTTCGATAACCTGGTATGCCCCACGGAAGCTGACCGACACCATCCGATCTTCGGCACCTTCCGGCCGGAGCGGACGATTTACGCTTGCCCCCATTGCGGTGGTGAGTGGAGCGACCAGGAGAAAAACGCCAACGTGCGCCAAGGCACTTGGGTAGCCACCTCTGAGTTTCGTGGCATCGCTGGATTCTATATGACGGAGCTGTTGAGTACGTTTCCTGATTCCCGCTTTGCGCGTCTGATGGAGAAGTGGCTGGGTGCGCTGCACGGTGCCGAGCAGGGTGACTACAGCGACCTGATCGTTTTCACCAACAACCAGATGGGCATGCCCTACGAGTTCAAGGGTGACGCGCCAGAAGCGGACACACTGCGCGACCGCGCCGAAGACTACCCAGAGCGAACGGTACCGAACGGCGGTTTATTGCTGACCGCCGGCGTCGACGTTCAGCACGACCGCTTGGCGGTCATTATCCGCGCCTGGGGCCGAGGCGAAGAGAGCTGGCTGGTGTTCTGGGGCGAGCTCTTCGGCAACACCATGGACAAGGTAGATCCGGTGTGGGACGAGCTGGATAAGTTGCTGACCACCGGCTTTGAGCACGAAGGCGGCGCCTCGCTACGCGTTTCGGCGATCACTATCGACAGCTCGGACGGCCAGACCAGCGACGCCGTTTACCAGTACGTACGTGCGCGTCAACGCCACGGCGTCATGGCAGGCAAGGGCGCCTCGCTGAATAGCGAAAACCGCGAGATATTCAGCCGCCCCAAGGTGTCCGACGACACCAACAAGCAGAACACCAAGGCCGACAAGTACGGCCTGCGCCCGTTCATTGTGGGTACCCACAAGGCCAAGGACCTTATCGATGCGCGTATTCGTTTGCTGGGTTCTGGCCCGGGGCGGATGCACTGGTATCGGGATGTTCGTTCGGACTACTGGGAGCAGCTGACCGCGGAAGTGAAAGCGCCGCATCCCCGCAACCCGCGTAAAAAGGTGTGGCAGAAGAAAGCCGGCAAACCTAACGAGGCGCTGGATTGCGAGGTATACGCGCTACACGCTGCGCGTAGCTGCCGAACGCACGTACTGCGTGCCAGTGATTGGGACAAGCTCGAAGTCACGCTGACCCAGACCACACTATTTGAGTCGCCTGCAGCGGTGCCCGCTCAGCAGGCCGCGCCACAACGCAAGCGCCGCCGTATGAGGAACCGTAACGTATGACACAGCAAACCTATGCTGAGCGACTGCGCTTGGTGCGTGAAGCGATCGACAAGATTTTGGGCGGCTCGCAGTCATGGCGCTTTGGTGATCGGCAGTATACCCGTGCGGACTTGGCCGCTTTGCAGCGCATGGAAACTCACTACGCCAGGATGGCCGCCAAAGAGCGTTCGGCGGCCAGCGGCCGTGGGCGAAATCGTATCCGCTACGTGGGGTTTTAAATGGGCATCTTTCCAAACTTAGGCACTGCCCGCGCCAAGTTGGCGGAAACCCAGGCTCAACAGGCGATGGAAGAAATCAAGCGCCTTAAAGCGACCCAACCCAGTAGCGGTGCCAACGTCGGTAGCGAAACCCGTCACCGAGGGGCCAGCCGCATGCTGCGTAGCATGCTGAGTTGGCTGCCCGGCTTGGGTAGCCCGCGGCAAGACACACCTACCAGCGAACGCGAAACGCTGATTGCGCGTTCGCGGGACGCGTACCGCAACCACATGATGGGGCGTGCCGCCATCAGTCGGGCGGCCACCAACGTGGTAGGCATGGGGCTGACCGTGCGGCCAAACGTCGATGGTCAGGCACTCGGTTTGAGTGACGACGAAACGGACGCCTTAAATGATCAGCTCGCCCGGGGCTTCGCGCTGTGGGCCGAAGATCCTAGCGAGTGCGACGCGGAAGCATCCCAGGACTTCTATATGCAGCAGCGGCTGGCTTTCGTCAGCGCGATGGTTAGCGGCGATGTGTTCGGTTTTACGCCCTTCGAGAAGCGCACCGGTGGGCTGTTCGGCATCAAACTGCAGTTGGTGGAGGCCGAGCGCGTGGGCAACCCGTTCAACGTGTTGAATACCTCGCGAGAGCTGGACGGCATTCGAGTTGATCGGCTGGGCCGGCCCACTCATGTACGGCTGTGCAGCGGCTACCCCAGCGATCACTTGGCCCGGCACGACTGGCAATGGATGCCGGTGTTTGGGTCTGAGACAGGCCGCCGTCGCATCCTGCAGCTGATGAACGAGAAAGACCGGCCCAGCCAAGTGCGCGGCGTACCCTATCTGGCCCCGATTCTGGAAGCGCTGCAGAAGCTCGAGCGGTTCAGTCAGGCCGAGCTGACCGCGGCGGTGATCAGCGCGATGTTCACGGTGGCGATCACCCACGATAACAGCGAAGACGAGCAAGGCTTGGGCGGCGGCACGCTTTGGGACGAGCAAAGTAGTGACCCCGGTAAGCCGGGCCGCCCGGTGGTGCAGAGTAACCGAGAGCCAGAGCCCGAAAGCGATAATCTGACCCTGGGTGAAGGCGCGGTGTGGGACTTGGAAGAGGGCGCCAAGCCGGTACCGGTCAGCTCCAACCGTCCCAATCCGGAGTTCGACCCGTTCTTTATGGCAATCGTTAAAGAGATCGGCGCGGCGCTGGATCAGCCCGCCGAGGTGTTGCTGATGCACTTCTCGACCAGCTACACCGCGGCGCGGGCCGCGTTCAACCAGCTGTTCAAGTTCGTGAAACAGCGCCGCCATCATTTAACGGTGCAATGGTGCCAGCCGGCGTATGAGCTCGTTATCGATGAGATGGTGGCCAGTGGCATGATCAACCTGCCGGGCTACCGCGACCCGGCCAAGCGCCGTGCCTACGTGCGTTCGCTCTGGATCGGTGAGCCGCTCGGCTCGCTCAACGAACTGATCGACGCCCGCGCAGCTACCGAGCGCATCGCCAACGGCACCAGTAACGAACACCTTGAAACCATGGCGCTGCACGGCGAGGACTGGGAAGACGTGCATAAGGATCGTGCGCGTGAGATCAAGCGCAAGAACACGGATGGTGTGCCTTTGTACGTAGGTGGAAAGGTTCATGATGACCCCCAATAGAAAAAGGCTACTACATCATTTACGGTGGATTTTTTTTGGGGTACTGCTATGGTTTTTGATCGTGCTCGGAATGATTCAAATCGTATTATTTTGCGAGGGGCAAAGCCATGGCAGATTTATCAAATGTTGATACTGGATGTGAGACATGCGGTCAAGATAGTTCCTATATCTTGATGCATGCCTCTCATGAGGTGTTTGAGCCACCAGAGTTTTTTTGCGAACTCCATGCTGTTAACAACAAGTGGCCCGAAATTGAAGTGTCGAGAATGGTTCGGGATGAATGTCCACTTTGCGATGAAAGGCATGGTGTCGAAATAGGTGGGAAGACATTTGAACCTGTATTCCCAGTTGAGGAAATGGATAAAGTGGATGACTCTCTTTATTGTAAAGAGCACCCCTGATTCGTTTTTATAGTATCAACACTAAACCCGCTACGGCGGGTTTTTTTATGCCCAAAATTCGAGGAGCCACCATGACATGCACCGCTTTAGAACTCGCGGCGAATCGCCCGTGGCTGATCACCAGCGAAGCGCTCGATAGCGTGATGGCGGTGGCGGATCGGCAGGGCGACGTTGAGGCACTTGAAACACGCTTGGGTCGCTCGCTGGATAACACACGTAGCGTCACCGTGCGCGATGGCGTGGCGGTGATTCCGGTAACCGGGCCGATCTTCCGCTACGCCAACCTGTTCACTGAAGTCAGCGGGGCCACCAGCACCCAAGTGCTGGCTACCGACTTTCAAGCTGCATTTGACGACCCCGCGATCAAAGCGATCATCCCGGTGTTTGATTCTCCTGGTGGTGAGGCCACCGGCATTAATGAGCTGGGTGACCTGATTTACAACATGCGCGGCCGTAAGCGTGTGGTTGCCTACGTCAGTGGCATGGCCGCCAGCGCCGGGTACTGGGTTGCCAGCGCTGCTGAAGAGGTGGTGGTGGACGACACCGCCCAGCTGGGCAGCGTGGGTGTGGTGCTGAGTCTGCGTAAGCGCGAAGACAAACCCGGTGAGAAAAGCTACGAAATCGTTTCCAGCAATGCGCCGAACAAGCGGCCCGACTTGGAAACAGAAGCGGGCCTGGCGCAGCTGCAAACGCGCACCGATGAGCTGGCCAGCGTGTTTCTCGACAAAGTGGCGCGCAATCGAAGCTTGCCCCGTGAACAGGTCAACGACCTTTTCCGCCAGGGCGGCATCGCCACCGGCGCACTGGCGGTTGAAGCAGGTATGGCCGACCGCCTTGGTTCGCTGGAATCTCTCATTGCCGAGCTGGCCGGTTCCCCTGCCAGTAATCAACCCAGGAGTATCACCATGACCACCGTGAAAACCACGGCCGAGCTTCAGGCCGCGATCGAGGCCGGCACCGATCCGAAGACGATCCAGATTGCTGCCGGAGAAAGCGTTGATACCGACAAGCTGCGCACCGAAGCGGCGGAAAAGGAACGTCAGCGTTGTATCGGAATTCAAGCGCTGGCCATGCCGGGCTTTGAGAAGGAAGTGGCGGCGGCTTTGGCCAATGGCGATAGCGTCGAAGCCACCGGCTTATCACTATTCAAAGCGGCACAGGATCGCGGTATCAGCCTGCAAGGCATCCAAGGCGATAGCACCGAGGCCGGTACCACGACACCGCCGGCAGGTGGCGAGGGCGCAGATAAAGAGCGTGCCCAGGCAGTGGACGCCATTTCCAAGCGCTGGGGCAAGTAAGCCAGCGTTTAACCTATTACTGACAGGAGTGAGCCCATGCCTGGCATGACTCAAGCATCCCATCATCCCCGCCAACTGGTCGGGGGTGAATTTCCTATCCGCTTTACCACCGTGCTCGTGGCTGAAGGCCCCGCGCTGGTCGCCGGTAGCGTGCTGGGTGAAGTGACCGCCGACGAGATGTACGCGTTGAGTGCGGCAACTGCCGAAGATGGCAGTCAGGTACCCAGTGTCGTGCTTTGGGAAGACGTTGATGCCACCGAAGGCCCGGTACCGGCAGAGGTCATGCTGACCGGTGATCTGCGCGCCGCTGCACTAACGCTGGGCGAAGGCCATACGGTCGAGTCTGTGCGCAAGGCCTTACGGCGCTGGTCACTGTTCGTTCTCTAACCGAGCGCGCACACTTCTTTCATTTGATCTGGAGAACCCCATGGATTTGTTTGAACTACGCACGATGCTTGCGGCTGTAGAGCGTATGCCGCGCCCGCGCCGCTTCCTGACCACCACTTTCTTCGGTGCCCAGCCGGTCATGGCCACGACCGAGCACATCGATATCGATATCCAGAAGGGTAATCGCAAGATGGCACCCTTCGTGCGCCCCAATCGCCCCGGTACGGTGGTCGACCGTCAAGGGTTCACCATGCGCAGCTACAAGCCGGCGTATGTGAAGCCCAAGCTCGAGACACGAGCCGGCGAACTGCTGGTTCGTCAGCCGGGCGAGCATATCTATTCAGCGCGTACGCCGCTGGATCGCGCCGGTGAGCAGTTGGGCCGTGACATGCAGGATCTGGACGACCGCATCAGCCGCCGTGAAGAGTGGATGATCGCCCGGGCGCTAACGACCGGTCAGGTGCCCATCATCGGCGAAGGGGTGAACGACCTGATCGATTACCAGATGGATGCCGATAGCCTGGTCACCGAAGCCACGTCATGGACGGCAGCGGGCGCGGACCCTATCGCCGACCTGCGCAAGTATAAGCGTCGCGCGCAGCGGAAAAGCGGCCGTACCGCCAACGCTTGCGTGATGAGCGCGGAAGCCGCGGATGCGTTCCTGGACAGCGAAGCGGTGCTCAAGAAGCTCAACACGCGTCGCGTCGATCTTGGCCTGATCAAACCGGAGCAGTTGCCGGATGGCGTTTCATACTTGGGCTACCTGAACGACCCAGGCTTGGATCTTTATCAGTACGAAGAGTGGTTCACCCCGGACGGTGACGACGGCAAGGACGGTTTGGACGATGAGCCGATGATTCCGGCGGGTGGCTTGATCATTGGCCCCACCACCAGCCGTAACTCCATGCTGTACGGCGCGATCAAGGATGTCGACGCGATCGAGGGCGGGTTGTTCGACGTGGATCGCTACCCCAAGAGCTGGACCGACAAGGACGCCGGCGTGCGCTGGTTCTCGATGCAGTCGGCGCCGATTCCCGGCTTTCATGAGCCCGACGCTTTCGTCTTCGCCAAGGTCGTTTAATCACCCCGCCAAGTGCGGGGTGATTTGTTTCGAGGCAACGTAAATCCGAAGGAGGTCATCATGGCCGCTAAGCAGTACGTGGTAACGCGAGGGCAGATCGAGAAGGGTAATGAAGTGCTCGCCAAACAGGGCGAGCCTTACAAGCCCCAAAATGCTATCGAAGAAAAACGCCTGTTGGATTCAGGGTTGATCGCTGAGCTGGGTGCGTCAGTGAAGGGTAAAGGTCGTGGCAAGGTGGCTACCGTGGCGCCACCTTCGAAGCTACCGTCCGATGTAGGCAGTACGGATGGCGAGGGCGTCGGTACCGGTGATGGCATCGGCGGCGAGTAATGAGCGCCTTCGATGATGAGGTTCGCCAAGGGCTTGCCGAAATGCATCGCGACGCGGGCAAGCTGGGGGCGTACCACGGCAGCGAGGCGAGCGCTTCCGGTATCTACGTAGTGCTCGATACCGGTTATGAAGTATACGACCAGGACCAGGTGGCCATGCGTGTTACCACGATTTCAGTACTGGTAGCCGATGTGGCCACATCCCGACAGGGCGATACGATCGCGCTGCCGGGGCGCACCTGGACCGTTCAGCAAACCCTCGAAGATGATGGCTTCGAACGGCGCCTTTGGGTGTCATAACGCCGGGAGGCATGCATGCCCAACCTGCAATTCGATATACGCAATCGGGATCAGTTGAAGCAACTGTTCGACCCCAAGGACATCGAGAAAGCGCTGTCCTGGTCGACCAACGCCACGGCGCGCAAGGCCGCCACGCTGATTAGCAAGGAAGTCCGTCAGCGCTATGACGTGAAGGCGGGCGATATACGCAAGCGACTGAGCATCGAACGCTACGACCGCGACATCGGCCGGGCGGTACTCTACACCGGTCGGCGGTTGCCGCTTTCGCAGTTCAAGCCCCGCGAGCGCTGGGTCACCGTCAGCTCAAGGCGCCGCGTGAAAAACGGACCGCGCAAAGGCAGCATGGCACGCCGGCGGGGCGTCACGGTGCAAGTGCGAAAGAATGAGGGCCGCAAGCTGGTTCAGGGCGGCTGGTTGGCCAAAGGCCATATCCTGCGGCGTAAAGATAAAGGTGATACGCAAAGCCAGCCTATTAAGCGCTTTGGCCCCTCGATTCCGGAAATGGTCGATAACCCGCAGGTCATGCAGGCCGCGCAGGATCTGGTGCGTGAAGACCTGCCGCAGCAGTTCAGCGGGCGGCTGGACTACATCCTCAGCAGAAAGGCAGGCATGACATGAGCACCGAGCCCGACTATGACGTGATCGATGAGGTGATCGACCGGGTGCGCGAGCAGTGCCCCGGTATGGCCACGGTCGACAACGCCCCGTTTGCCGAACCGATCGACAATTTCGACATGCAGACCCCGGCCGCGCTGCCCTGGTTTGCCGAAGACGTGGCCACCGGCGATGCCGAAACGAACCGGCCCATTCAGCAAGTGCGCCTCACCTACGGCGTGTGGCTGGTCTGCAAGCGTCACGAGTTCAAGGCCCAGCGTCGCGCGCTACGTAAAGCGCTGATGGGGCACGGCTTCAGCCGTATGCATAACCCCATGCAGTACCGTGGCGGCCAGACCGTGGATATACGCGGTGAGCTAATCTGGTGGCGCGAATACTGGACCACTGACACATGGATACACGGCTAGCATAGCCGCGATACCCACCACCCAAACCCCGCCGCGTGCGGGTTTTTTTACGCCCGGAGGAAAGCCCATGCCCAGTATCGGCGGACGGTACCGCATGAAAAACGGCAAGCCCGAGCTTGTCCACGAAACCAAACCCGCCCCGGCGCCCGCCGGGGCGAAAGAGAAAACCAAGGCCGCGCAGCCCGCCGGCAAGTCCGCCAAGCCGGCGGCCAAGAAAGAGGACTCTGGCAATGAATGAGCCACTACTCTGGCGAATCATGACCGTTGGCGCGATCATCGAGGATCAACGCGGCGTAACGCCGGACGATCTCAGCGGCATGGTGTTTTTCGACGTCATGACCAAGGAAAGCCCCGGCGTCTACCAGGGCGATACCGCCGAGCGCGAGCGCATGAAGCCCGGCTTCGGTGCCAACGAGCAGGTCAACGTCGCCCCTTATTCCACGCGCACCATTCGCGTGCCCTACGCGGGTTCCGGCACCCCCGGCGTGCCGCCATCGTACTGGCCGCTGATGCTCGCCGCTGCTCACCGCGAAACGATCGACACGAGCGATAACAACGCACACGTGGCGTACGAGCCGGTCTCGAGCAATATGCACTCGATCTCGCTGTTCTGGTGGTCCGACAACGACGAGCTGCAGGTGCTGCCCGGTGTACGTGGCTCGGTTACGCGGACCTCTGACGCCAAGGCCATGCCGTACTTCGAATTCAGCTTTACAGGCCTGTACCAGCGGCCCCGCACTGAGGCCCCGCCCACAGGCGGTACCCGCGCGCCACAGGCCAAGGAAGTCCCGGTGAACAAGCAGAACAGCGTGTTCGAGCTGTTCAAGCAGAAAGTGCCGATGCAATCCTGGTCGTTCGACATGGCCGCCCAGGTCGAGCACCGCAACCTGGTGAACTACGAAGGCGTGCATATCACTGATCGTCAAGCGACCGGTCAGCTCAACATCCAGAAGCCGCGGATCGAGGACCTCAATATTTTTGAGCTGATCGAGTCGCACAACGGCTCGGTGGAAGGCGAGATGATGTTCAAGCACGGCACCGCTCCCGGCAACATCGTCGAGTTCGAAGCCGCCCGCGTGCAGCTCTCGAACTATCAGGAAGCGGACAACCAGGGCATCACCCACTGCACCATGGACACCCGCCTGCTCTCCGCGCCGGAAGGCGACGGCGACTACCGCTACGTGTTCCGTTAAATGCCACCACACCTAAACGCGCCGCCCTGAGCGGCGCTTTTGTTTGCCGACTATTCAAGGAAACCACCATGTCTCTCGTACTCAAGAAAATCCCCACCATTACCGTCGACGTGCCCGTGCAAGTGCCGGAGGAGGAGAACCCCTCCACCATTCAGGCCACATGGAAGCTGCACAACTGGGACGATTACCGCGCCACGGTCACCGCTCAACAGGCGGGTAAAAAAGACGACGAAGACCTCATCAAGGATCTGCAGGGCATCACTGGTATCAAGGGTGAAGACGGCAAGGACCTGCCGTTCGACAAGGACCTCCTCGAGCAGCTAATGCAGACCACTTACATCCGCCGCCCGCTGATCCTGAGCTGGTTCGCGGCGCAAGAAGGGCGTAACCAGGCCGCCGCAAAAAACTAAGAGGCGCTGGCCAGTGGTGGGCCCAGGGGCCCGCCCCCAAAGACCAGCGGAAGAAAGACACAAGCCGCTGGGGCCTCACGGATGATAACCCCGAGCCGGAAGCGCCCACGCAGTTCGAAGTGTGGGAAGAGCACTGGCCGGCGCTCGAACTGTTTTTCGCCATGCGCACCCAGTGGCGTGTGGTCGCTGGCATGGCCGGCGAGCACCGCCAAGGCATCGATTACACCGCCCTATACGGACACCCCAAATTCGCCCGCCTCGGGTTTGACGAGCAGGACGAACGGCTGGCGCAGATTCAGCACATCGAAGCGGGGGCCCTGGCCGTAATGAACAGCCAGAGCCACCACGCCGAACAGGAAGTGGAAGACCGCCGCCGCATGCACGACATGATCATGCAGAACCATCTCGCGCAGCAGAAGCTGCTATTGGAGGACATGCGTACGAGGATGGGGCTGGATTCGAGAGGGCGGTTTATTGCCTAGCAAAACTTAGCCCGGTGCGGTACGTTCCCAATTGAGATCATTGAGGGGAACAACAATGCACCATCGCATAATGCCAGACCGAGAACGCTGGAGTAACTGGGTCACGCTGGCTTGGATATTTGCCGTTATAGCATGCTTGGGTGGAATTTTTCTTGTGGTGAACTTCGGCTATGTTGAGATACCGAGGGCTGGTGGTTACGGTACTCGACGCGAACCGAGCCTGTTTATTTGGGCGCTTGCGATTGGCCAGGCGATCAGTTCTATTATGCTTGCCGTCATATTTAGCATGCTCAACAGCATTTACCAGAACACCTGCGACCAGATGAAAGCGACGGTGCCAAAGGAAGTTCCCTTGATGCCAGAAGAGAAAAAGCATTCTGGAAAGGGCTTGCGGCTAACACACGTAAAGCCAGAATCACCGCTATCAGCCGTTCTCTATACCGGCTGTCTCATCATTAGGGTTAATGATCAGCCAGTAGATAGCGTCAAAGAGATAGAGCCACTGATAACGAAAGCGCCTACAAAGGTCGAGTTCCAGGCGCCCATGGGTGAACAAGCGACAAAATGGGTTCATCTTAAGCCACATCAGGACCTCCATTTGAAGGGCGAGGCCGCCGAGATTCCAGCTTAATGGAGGTGAAGATGTTTAAGCGCGTTCTGATTCCAGTGACTATGGCTTTTTTGGCGCCCACCGCTTGGGCACAAGAAACGGTCAATAACGAGCAGTACGAGCACGGGCGCACGACAGGCACTTATACCGCAGATTTAACCAACCCCATGGAGTAGCGATCGTAGCTCCGAATAAGCCCGCCACCGCGCGGGCTTTTTAATACCCGACATTTAATCAGCCCGCCGCGTGCGGGCTTTTTTGTGCCAGTAATTCGAGGTGTAGCCCCATGGCGCAGAACTATAAAACTGGCTTGATAATCACTGGCGATGCCAGCGGCGGTATCCGGGCCATCAAGGCCACGGACGACGAGCTGGGCAAACTGAACAAGGGCTTCGACCGCGGCTCGCGCCGTAGCCGCCAGTTCAACCAGGATATGAACGCGACCAGCCAAGGGCTGACCATGCTCCGCCGGGCGGCCGCCCCCGTTGCGGGCGCGATCGCGGGAATGTTCGCGGCGAACACCATCAAAAGCCAGATTGACTTTGGTGCGTCGTTGGCGGACATCAACACCCGCCTAGGCGCCTCGGCCGAGGCGCTGAGCCAGTACAACTACGTCGCCAAGCTGAGCGGCGTCGAGTTCGGCCAGCTCACCACCGCGTGGCAGCGCCAAACGCGCCGTATTGCGGAAGCCGCCACCGGCACCGGCGTGGCATCCAAGGCGCTCGAACGTCTCAACCTGAACGCAAAAGAGCTCAGCCAGCTCGCTCCCGAAGACCAGTTCGAGCGCATCGCCACCGCCATGCAGTCGGTCGAAAGCAGCAGTGAACGCGTGGCACTGGCGCAAAAGCTTTGGGACAGCGAAGGCGTCAAACTGGTGCAAGTTGTCAACCAGGGCACCGAGTCCATTGCCGCGATGCGGGCGGAGGCTGATGCACTGGGGCTGACGATCAGCAACGAAACGGCGTCGGCAATGGGGGCATATAACGCCGAAGTGGACCGGCTGTCGTTCGCCGCTCAGGGCTTGAGTCAGTCGATTGCCAGTGAGCTGATACCGTCAATAACGCAGGGACTGCAAGCCACGAATGCCTTCATTCAGGAGGCAGGCGGGGCATCAAGCATTCTGAATGAAATAAAGGATGTGGCGGCGCTGGCAGCCGTTGTAGTGGCTGGACGTTACGCCGGTGCGTTTGCAGCATCGGCAAAGAAATTAGCCGCAAATACTGCCGAGACATACACCAACGCGCAGGCGAATGCCGCCGCCACTCAAGCAGCCGCCCGCAGGACCGCCGCTGAAAAGCAATCCGCCATGGCGATGCTGAGCACGGCGCGCCTAGAAGAGCAGGCGACCCGAGGCACGGCGGCCCATGCTTTGGCATTGGATAATCTGAGTCGCGCTCGTGCTCAGGCGGCTACAGCGGCCGGCGCCCATACAGCCGCAACCAACGCTAATGCCTTGGCAATGCAGCGCAACACCGTATCGGCATACGCCATGGCTGCAGCGAGCCGTGCGGCCAGTGCATCGCTGGCGCTGATCGGCGGCCCTGTGGGCGCCGCCGTGCTGGCAGGCACGGCGGCCTATTACTTCCGCGACTCACTCGGGTTCACGTCTGCAGCCGCGCGCGAGACCACGCAGGACATCGATCAGCTCACTGATAGCCTGGACAACTACACCCGCGCCCAATACGAAAGCAACCGGGTTTCGATTGTGCAGGATCTCGCCGAGGCCCGCATCGAAGCTGAGAAACTGTCGCGGCAGATTCTTGAATTGCAGGACCAAAGCCGCGACGAAGGCGTTATCTATCAGGGCCGCGGGGGTGCCGCTACCAGTCAGCTACCGGCCTTAAGGGCCGAGCTGCAAGAGCAGCAACGCATTGTTCGAGCCAACGAGGAAGGCCTCAGAAAGTACGACCAGGCATGGAAAGACGTACTCGAGTCGCAAATCTCGGGCGTCAGCATCTTCCGTACGCTCGACCAGTGGTTGATGACGAACGGCGATTCGGCATCGGAAACGTCCCGCCGCTTCAACGCCCTGGGCGACTCGTTGGGCGAGGGCGACGAGAAATGGGACGACTACATCGCCAAATTGCAGGCCGCGCGCGATGTCATGGGCATGACCGCCGCCGAGTCCGCGCAGTATGCCGCTGCCCAAGCGGGTTACAAGGGCCTGTACGCCGACCAGGCGGCGGCCGTTGCGGGGCAGACCGACGCTTTAAGCGACTATCAGAAAGCCGTTGCCGACGGCAACGAAACCGAAGCGCAGGCCCACTTAGCGCGCGCCCAGCGCTACGCTGAAGCGGAAGCGATGGTGCAGGCGCAGCTGCAAAACATCGACACGCTGACCACGCTACTTCAAGGCGTGCAAACCGAGCTTTCCGCTACGGCGCTCTCTGCCGCGCTGGTAGTAGGCGATGGCTCCGGCGCCGCCGCGGCGAACGTGGCTGCCGCCATTGAGGCTATCAACAACCGTGCGGCCGCCATTCGCAACACCACGACCGTCACGGTCAAGAACACCGCCGCGAACCGCGAAGCGAGCAAAGCCGCGCGGGAGGCCGAGCAAGCTGCGCAGAAGCAGGCCGATGCCCTGCAGTCCATCCGGGAGGAAATGGACCCACTGCTACGCGACCACGCGACGTATGTCGATCGCATCACCGTGCTCGAGAAAGCGCTGGCCGCCGGTACGATCACCCAGAAAGACTTTGGCGACGCCGTGCGCTGGAGCGCCGAGCAGTACACGCGCGCCGCCTCCGGCGCCGAGGACTACGAGAACCAGACCGAATCGCTGGTGAGCAAATATGATGCTCACAACCAGCGAGCGAAACTGCTACGCACCGAGCTAGAACAGATCAATCAGCGCTACCGTACGGGCATTTACGACGGCGACCAGTACGGTCGCATGGTCCAAAACGTGCGCGATGAGATGGACCAGCTCGCGAAAGAAGCGGATGGCAATAGCGACCGCATCGCCCAGAGCTTCACTACCTGGGGCACCGTAGCGGATAACACGCTGCGCAGCGTCGACGACGCCGGCCGAGACGCATGGCTGGGTCTGGTCGACGGCTCCACCAGCGCACGGGAAACCATCGAGCGCGGCTTCGAGCAGACGCTAGCGAACATCGGCCACATGCTGAGCACCCAGCAGTTAACGTTCTATGTGTCGGGCGTGATGGGAATGGATAGCACCGGCATGCCGGGCGGTGGCGGCGGTGGTTTCAATCTCGGTTCGATGGGCTCAATTCGCAACGGTTGGCAGGCCGTGCAAAGTGGCGTTGGTAATATCCAGTGGACCGGCGCGGGAGGCCAGCAAGCGTACGGCGGCGGCTGGGCGAATGCAGCGACCCAAGGTACCGGGGCGAGCGGCTACCTCGGCGGCAGCATGCAGAACTTCTCGGGCATGCAGGGCCTCGCCAGCGCCGGTACCGGCTTCGCCGGTGGGTATGCCGGTACCCAAATGGGGCAATCGCTATTCGGAAAAAATGCGGGAAGCTCGTGGGGCGCAACAGGTGGGGCGGTAGCGGGTACCTATTTCGGTGGTCCGCTCGGCGCGGCGATTGGTGGCGCTATCGGCGGGGCGCTTGATGCCGCGTTTGGTAGCGGTAAATCCAATCCACGCCTGAACGTTAGCACTTACGGAGAGCAGTCAGCGTTCTCACACGATTCCATCGCGACCAGCGCACTGGGTACGATTGGGTTCGGTCAGGGTACCCGGCGCTCCGACGAAATGTTCGGGTCCGTCGAGAAGGAACGGGAATGGCTTGCCAGCTATGCCGCGCTAGACAACATGATGGCGTCGCTTGCAGAGACCCCCGCGCAGCTTGAAGAAATGCAGCGAGCCGCACAGGGGTTTCATGTGTCTGTCGGCACCGCGGCGGAAGCCAGCGCGCGCATGAATGACCGTACCGTCACGATCGCGGCGACGATCGATGGCTACTTCGCCGCGTCGTTGAGAAAAGCGGGCATCAACGCGGAGCAGATGACAGCGCGTGTCGTAGACGCCGCTCAGGCCATGAATCTCGTGGATTCCGCGAGCGAGCGCCTGAACCTCAACTATGACAAAAACGGCCATGTCGCAATGCACTGGGCCGATGCAATGGCCCAGCAGGCCGGCGGGGTGGAGAACCTGGCGTCGCTGCAAAGCAGCTACTACCAGCAGTTTTTCAGCGAAGCCGAGCGCGCCGCAAACCTGCAGGACGACCTGACCCGTGCGCTCAATGCGATGGGGATGGCCCTGCCGGAAAACGAGGCCGGGTTCCGGCGACTGGTCGAGGCGCAGCGGCAGCACACCGCCGCGGGGTCTCAGAACTACGTGCAGCTACTGCAACTGAGCGACGGGTTCAGCGAGCTACAGCGAATGCTGGGCAAAACCGAGGTGGCCACCGACGCCGCGACCGACGCCCAGCGCCGAGCCGAGGAAGCGGCCCGGGCGCAGGAGGAGCACGAGCGTACGAAAGGCCAGCTCGAAACCCGTTACCTGAACATGCTCGGTACCCGCGAAGCCGAACTCGAGCTACGCGCCCGCGAGCTCAATAGCATCGATGAATCTAACCGCTGGCGGCTGGAGTACATCCATGCGCTCGAGGACGAACAGGCGGCGCAGAAAGCCGCTGAACAAGCGCAGCAGGAGCGCACACGGGCGATCGAGAAAGAGGCTCAAGCCTGGGCCAACGCCCGTGACCAGCTTACGAACTTCGGCAACAGTATTAGCGGATGGGTCGCACAACTGAACGCCACCGATACAGGTGGGGGCACGCCTCGGTCACGTCTCGAAGCGTCTGACGCGGATTTCTGGGCGCAGTACGAAAAGGCGCTGGGCGGCGATCGCAATGCGCAACAGGGCTTGACCCAGTACGCTGATCGTTACATCAACAACCTGCAAGAGATGTACGCCAGTAGCGCGCCGGCGGCGGCGGGTATCGCCGAGATCCGCGACGCGATGGAGCGCCTGCCGGAAATGCTGAGCCCTGAGCAATTCCTCGCGGACGAGTTCAGGGGCATCATCGGCGAGCAAACCGGCGTGCTCGCCGGCCGGGTCGATCTCAACGGTGACGGCACGGTATCGGCGTTAGAGCAGACCATCGCGGCGAACTGGAGCACGACCGAACTTTTAAGCGGTGTGCTCAATACGGAGATGAACCGGCTGGGCACTACGGTGCTGACCGAGGCTCAGGTGCGTAAAGCGCTGGCGCCGCATGCCACGGATGCCGAGATTGATCGGCTCATTCGCGAGGTAGACACGAACGGCGACGGCATGATCAATCGCCAAGAACTGACCAACGCGCGCCTCGCTGGGCTGGAGGGCGGTTTCGCTCGCGCGATCGCGACCGAGTTTGATCGAATCGACATCGATGCCAGCGGGTTCATTGACTACAACGAGTTCCGCCGCGCGTTCGCGGGGATGGCCACCGATGCTGAGCTTCGCCGGATTTTCGGCAAACTCGACAAAGACGGCTCGGGTACGATCAGCCGGCTTGAGGCGATCAATTCGACTACCGGCCGGGTGAGCAGCAATACGGGCCGCATCGACAGCAACACCGGCAACATCGATAGCCGAGCGCGTAACTCGCAAACCGGCATGCGTGTGACCCTGACCCACGGCCAGCCCGGTGACGTGTTGAGCCAGATTGGTTGGGTTTTCGGGCAACAAATGCACGGCTGGTCGGCGCGTATCGGTCAAGAGCATGCGATTCAGATGCGGCGCCAGGGTATCGGTAACTCCGGTACGCCGTACTGGGCAGGCGGCTACACCGGCCCGGGCGGCAAATATCAGCCCGCGGGTACCGTTCACGCAGGCGAAATCGTCTGGAGTCAGGACGACATCACCCGCGCCGGTGGGGTCGATAACGTCGAAGCGTTGCGCTTGGGCACAGCCAGCGCCGCGGTCCTGCAAATGCAACTGCCGGACGCACCGTTGCCCATGCCGACACCAGTGCTGCCCATGTCTCAGCATTCACTACTGGGCCAAAGCGATCAGGTAGAAGCATGGCGCGACCTGCTGAACGAAAACAGGCATCTGCGCCAGGACGTAAACCGCTTGCTGGGTAAGATCGAGCAGCACACCGGTGCCGGTGTCGCGGTACAGCAGGAGGGCTTTAAACAGCAGATCAACGAGCAGCGTAAGGGCAATCGTTCGCTCGACGACATGAGCGCCGCCGCGCGGCTGGAGGGTAGCCGATGAGTGGTTACTGGTTGTTTGCCGTCGATGCGCTGGACCCGGACGACCGCCCGGTGACGTTGCGCTTCAGTACACCCGGGTATATCGACCCCGAGCCCATCCGATGGATACCCCGCATCAAGCAGCCCGGACTCTTTAGAGCCGGGCTTTTTGCTGGGGATCTGTTGAGCACGTCACGCAGCGGCTACGGCGAGACGACGCTGATTAACAACGATGGCCAGCTCGATTGGCTGGTGGACTACGCCACCGACGGTCGCCGGGTAGTGCTCGAGCGCGTCGACGAGGACAAACGGGTCACGGTGCTGGATGGTACCGTCGCCCGGGTCGGGTTCGAGAGCGGCCGCGTTTCGTTCAAACTGCGCGATCCGCTCGAGCGTCTGCAGCAGCCGCACCCGCACAACCGATTTGCAGGCGATAACGTCGCGCCCAACGGGCTGGAGGGCACCGACGAGGACATTGGCGGCAACGTGAAGCCAAGGCTTTACGGCCAGGTGCGCAACGCCAATATCAGCCAGTTCGCGGTGAACACACAAAAGCTCATCTACCAGGTGAGCGATGCCGACTGCACCGTCACCGCTGTTTACGACCGGGGGGCCGAGCTGACATTTGACGGCGATTACTCATCGCTCGCCGATCTGCAGCGCACCGCCCCGGCGTCCAGCGGCTGGCAAAACTGGGAGCCGCCAAAAGGTACGTGGCGTCGGTACAAAGGCTACGTGCGGCTGGGTAGTTCGCCCCTGGGCGAGGTCACGTGTGATGCTCACGCACCGGTCACGCGCGCGGGCGAGGTGGTCAAGCAGCTGGCCCGCGAGGCCGGGGCCACGGTCGACAGCATTGGCGCGCTGAATGATCGCGGTGACGTTCGGCTATGGGTCACGGATGAAACCCCGACCGCTGCGCTGATCGATCGCCTGGTAGCGTCTTGCGCAGGATTCTGGCGGGTAACGCAGGTGGGGCGGCTGGTGGCCGGTTTGCTCACCGCCCCGGGCGCGCCGGTACTCACGCTGCGCGATCACCACATTATTAGCATCGACCGGGAAGCTGCCGGCGCAGGCAGTAACGGCTTGCCGGTGGGGCGTGTGACGTGGCAGGCCGACCGCATCGAAACAGTGCAATCGGATCTTGCGGGTGGCGTGTCTGAAACCCGCCGGGCGCGGCTTTCCAGCCAGTACCGCGACGCGGTGGCCGAATCCAAGTCCACTCTCGACCGCCACCCGCTTGCGGCGGCCGTCACCGTGGCCAGTGATTTGGCGACTCGGTCCGCCGGGCAGCAAACCGCCCGCGACGTGCTGGCGTTGCTATCACCCCGGCGCGATCGCCTGAAAGTCGTGGCCCGCATAAGCCGCGCCGCCGCCATTCAAATAGGCCAGACCATCCGCATCGAGACGCCCCGGCTGGGCTACAGCGCCGGGCGTAACGTGCTGGTTGTGGGCCGTGAACCGGACGGCGAGCGCAACCGCGTAACGCTCAATCTGTGGGGCTGAGATGGACCCGAAAAAAATAGTTCTGTGTTGGCCCAATCACGTCAACGAGGCCACGGCCAGCGGCGGCGGCTGGGAGCAGCAGCTACCACTGGCCCAGGTGCTGGACCGCACCCCCAGCGAGCTGGCGCGCTCGATGGATCTAACGCCCGCGAATACGCAGATGTGGCTCACGATCAAGCGCTATCGGCCCATAGGCGTGGTGGCGCTCTACGCGCACAACCTGAGCGCATCGGCACGCTGGCGCGTCAGCGTCTATTTCGAGGAGGCCAGCGGCGAGCCCGCTTGGCAAAGCGAGTGGGTGCGCGTCTGGCCTGCGGTTTATGCCACCAGCGAGCTTGAGTGGGAATACGACAATTTCTGGGGCGGCGAGCTGGACGAGGACGACCGCGACAGCTTCACGCCGCTGGCCAAAATGTTTCTGCCCACGATTCGCGTCGCGCGAACGGTGCATATCGAGATCAACGACCCCGGTAATCCGGTGGGCTATGTGTCCGTGGGCCGGGTGTTTATTTCAGACGTGTGGCAGCCGGAATACAACATGAGTTTCGGCGGTAAATGGGGCTTCGATGACGGCACGACGGTGGAGGAGGCGGGCGACCCCAATCGCACCGAGTTTTTCGACATCAAAACCCCGAAACGAACGCTCACGTTTTCCCTCGACCACCTCACCGAGCAAGAGGGATTCCGGCGGATGCTGGCGATGCAGCGAAAGCTGGGCACCCATGGCGAGGTGCTGTTCGCCGAGAGCATCGAGGACACCCCGGAGAGCTTTTCAAAAACATTTATCGGCCGGCTGACAGCGCTAAACCCGCTCGACCACCCGCACGTCGCAAGTTACACGAACGCCCCCTCACTGATGGAGATTATTTAGATGGCTGATTCAGCACATTTCCCGGCCAAAATTGGCGGCAGCGGCCGCAGCTACACCGCCGACGCGAACCCCGATACCGGCATGTTCGACGGGGGCCACCGGCGCAATATGATTCCGATGGCGGCCGATATGGTCAGCGCCGCTGGGTATGTGAGCCAGTACGCCTCGGCGATCGATGGGGCCAAGGCTAACGCTGATAAAGCGGAAGATGCTCGCGGGTATGTCAAGGCATTTGCGGATGGCATCCGATTCAGCGTTCTAGATAACTACAGAAGGCGTGCCACATTAGGTCTGGATTTCGTTCGTGGTCACTATTTTGTTGATGATGGTGAGCGCATTGAATCCAGTGATTTGACTAAGGTAATGAGCTTCGAAAGGGCGAGCCCGAAATGGGCTCGCAGCCCTAACGTAAATCATCGCATGTATTCGAGCGATAACCCGGCTCGTTCATGGTTGAATGGAAAGTCGGGTGGCATTAGCCTGGAGAATGAAGGTACGAACTTGGCACTTTCTTCCAGCGATATATCGACAAGGTTATGGTCCTCGTTCGAGGGTGTTACGCGCCTTGAGCGCGCCGGCCACCTGACTATCGTGCACGGGAACGGAAGCGGTAGTAATCGAGTAGCGTTTCGGTACGCGAATGAAAATGTGATCAACGTTGAAGCCGGCCGATACTATACTTTTTCGGGTACTTTCAAACCTTTGGCTGCTCAGTCCTTGCTTGTCTATGTCGGCGGCGCGTTCACAGAGCAGGGCGGCGCCTCCAGCGTTCGAGTCCGTTTTGATACGGCTCCGCTTTTGGCCAGTGTCGCGTTCAACGAAGCAGGTAGCGATGTAAAAAACCTGGTGTTTGAGCCGTTGGGCGATGGATCTTACTTCTTTTCATTTACGGTACGGTGCTACTCAAACGCTAGTGAGCGGCCAATTTATTATGCGTCGGACGTTGATTTGATCGGCTCTACCCGCGCAAGCGGCCCCTGCATAGGTATAGGGAATCTTCAGGTGGAGGACGGTCAGGAATTTTCTTTCCATATACCCACTGACGATAGTGCGGTTACTCGCAGTAAAGATGTGCTCTACAAGTCGTTGGGTGATGAATTCAATGCTAGTGGCAGTACGTTTTACATGGAGTTCAATCCGCGATTGCTGGGCTATCGGCGCGGAATATTGACACTCGCCCTGGCCCCCGAGTCGGCGAATAACAACTTCGGTATTTTTACGGGCCAGGCTGATGGAAACTTGGAGCTGGCATCGTTCACGTATGAAGCGGGGGGCGATAACCAGAATTTCGCTGCATCGGTTCGTGCAAACCAGTGGCACAGAGTGGCGTTCAGTTTTAACTCGAAAGGGGAGGTGCGCGCCTCATGGAACGGTCGTCGCGCGAGCCAAATGATTGGAGGTGCCGTCGTCGAGTTGCTGGGAAAAAGGCTAAGCCTCTGTGTTTCAACCAGCGCAGGTCGAGTTCTGGGTGCGGCGAATGGCTACGAGGCAATGAGTATCAGGGAGATTCTACTGGTGCCGGATGAGTTGTCGAATGCTGAGTTGGAGGAGATGACACGATGATTGATTCGATTTTGTATATTGGTGATTTCATATCCCTGGTTGATTATCTGGACGAGCATGAGCCCGGGCTGCTGCTGCGCAACGATGACGGATCTCGTGTAGAGCCACCCATCGTTACCGGAATAGCGAGGACGCCTGCCGTTTCTAATGGTAATCAGGTGATGGTCTATGCCCGATTAAGAGCAGAGGAGAGTGAACGTTGGCGTTACATGCCAGGTGTTGAAATTTTGGCGGAAGAAGCCTTTAACGGATTTGGTACAGGTGATCGGGTGTATCAACAGATATTCAGTGATCCTGAGCGGCTTGCTAAATACGATAGTGTCTATAATCGTGATCCAATCGAGGTCAATGGGGAGGATGGTGGCTACGTTTATACACCGCCCGCTAAATTTGGCATCATTGCTGGGGCCTGACCATGAGCTATCAAACCCACGTCGCCTTGCGCCTGTCCGACGTTCCCGGCGCGGTGCCCGCGCTCGACCAGCTCGACGCCGGGACGCTGGCGTTCAATACCGCTGACCGGGTGATATACGCCCGGTTCGGCGACCAGATAGAGCCCATCAACATGACCTCCGCGCACCGCGACCAGCTCGCCGCCTTGGGCACGATGGCCACCCGCAACGTGTTCATCTCCGATCAGCCGCCGGACGACGCCCAGGGCGAAGACGGCGACGTGTGGCTACAGCACTGGAGCACCTGACCCATGCACGTACGCATCGAAGAGCGCTGGCGCTACGCCGAGGAATGCGTGCGCGTGGCCGGCCGCTGGCGTGCCGCGTCCCGCTGGGAGCGCATCGACGGCCGCTGGGTGCTGGTGCGCGATGCCCGGACGTGGGCGCTTAAGGAATTGGAATGGGAGGATGATCGTTTTTGGGAAGGGGTGCCGAGTCAGTAGCCGCCCGGGCACTAACCCTGGGCGGTTTTCTGTAGCTAAAAAAGCTAAAAGCCTTGGGAAATGCTAGAGCCAAGTTATATAGCTTAATCAGTTTTATATTTAATTAAGCTAGAATCTAAGCTTAAGTTTTTTTCCAATAATCGATATACGCTGCGTTCACTTCCTTCATTTTCATTTTGAATATGTAGTTTAATGTAAGTCATTTTGCTATAGTGTTCTTTTTCAATTTCTTTGTACATAGTAATTTTTATTTTGCTTTCTTTTTCTGTTGTTATTAAAGAGTGATTCGCTTTCGCTAAAAGTAAGGCTGTCTGGTAAAAATCCAAGTATGGTGTGTATTTTTCTTTCGTCTTAATTCTGTTTGACCGTATAAGCAAAAGCTCTATTTTTTCATTTAACTTAAGCAGGTGCTCTTCAGCTTTTTTAATTCCGGTGCCATTGAGTGATGATTTAGTGTTAATTATTTCTTTTTTGCCTTCCAGTTCTTCCAAGAACTCTTTATTCTCATTTTCACTGATGTATCTTAATAAACTTCTTGTCAATATCGACAGAGACTCTTCTTTTTCTTGGTTGTTATATATAATAGTTTTTAAGAAAGATATTAGTAAGAATGCAAGAGCAATTATAGTTGATATATTTGCTATTTTTGAAAGCTCATGGCTATTAGTTAAGTTGTAAAGTAAAGGGATTGAGGTTAACGATAAAAATATCAAAAAAGTATAGAAATATAAGTCAGATATTTTCCCTGCCAAACGATGTATCTTGTTCATTAGCTTCTCTCATTGATTCACGATTTTACAATCGGGATTTCATCCCAGCTCGTAGTATACCTTGGCGTTCGATGCTCGCAACGCAGCTCCCAGTTGTTCACTTTTCGCTGCATTCCCAGCCCGATGGTGCCTTTCCCGTGTTCCCGGTTGAGTTTGTCCAAGGTAGCCATGAGCAGCTCATTCTTCTCCCGCGCTTCATCACTTTCTGTCATGCCCAACAGCCCTAGCTGCTCGTTCTCGTGATCGCACAGGTCCATGAGCATCACGCCGCACTTCTGATACCAGATCCCTTCGCGAAAAATCTGCTCAAGCCCGGCGCTGGCGGCGCGGATCAGAGCCCGGCTATCGCAGGTGGCGCTGGGGAGGGGCACCACCACACTCTTACTGTAGCTGGGCAGGTCGTCACGAAATCGATTCGTGCGCACGAAAACCATGATCGCCTGGGCGAGGCCTTGCTGCTTACGAAGCTTCTCGCCGGCCCGCGCCGCGTGCACGCGTACCGCCTCCCGAAGATCGGCTTTATTCTGGGTAAGCCTGCCGAAAGAGCGCGACACCATAATCTGCTTTTTTGGCTCGGTCATGTCGTCGAGCTCGATACAGTTGACGCCACGGAGTTCGTACACGATGCGCTCCATCACCACCGAGAAGTGTTTGCGCAGGTGCTTGGGCGATGCCTCACGCAGTTGCCAGGCCGTCTCGATGCCCAGCGTGTGCAAGCGCGCGGCGCTTCGATGGGCCACGCCCCATATCTCGCTCACTGGCAGCTGCTCGAGGAACGCCCGAGTGTCGTCGCTATCCGGATGCATGATCGCCACCCCAGCGAATCCGGTCTCTTTCTTGGCGCGATGATTGGCGATCTTGGCGAGCGTTTTCGAGGTGCTGAGCCCTACGCTCACCGGAATACCGGTATCACGCTTCACCTGGGCCCGCATGACCTGGCAGCGATCGGTCAGGGTGTCGAGCGCGAACCCCTCGAACGAGAGAAACGATTCGTCGATGCTGTAGACCTCGACGTGGGGCGTGTGCTGCCTCAGGACGTCGGTCACGCGGCGGCTCATGTCACCGTAGAGAGCGTAGTTTGAGCTCAGCAGCGTGCACTGCCTGCGGACGTGAGGCTCGATCTTGTGGGCCGGCATGCCCATGGCCACGCCGAGGTCCTTGATCTCTTGCGATCGCGCGACGACGCATCCGTCATTGTTCGAGAGCACGCCTACCGGCTCACCCTCGAGCCGCGGCTGAAACACGCGCTCGCAGCTTACGTAGAAGTTGTTGCAGTCGACCAAAGCAATCATGTTGAAAACCCTGGAGCAAGGGCGTGAACGTTATGAGTTACGACGCCCCACACTTCGCAATCGTGACCCATCAGCGGAATGGGTTTGAAGTTGGGGTTTGATGCGATCAGATAGGGGCGGTTACCCATCATGCTGTAGCGCTTACAGGTAAATTCCCCGTCGATACTCATGATGACGATGTGACCCGGGCGGGGCTGCAGTGACCGATCGACGATGAGTAGGTCGCCATCGTAGATTCCGGCACCTTCCATGCTCGTTCCTTTGGAGCGCAGGAAGTACGTTGCGCTCGGGTGCTGAACCAGATGCGAGACAAGATCGAGCTCGGCTTCCAAGTAGTCGTCGGCGGGCGATGGGAAACCTGCGCGCACGAAGCCACTGATCAGTGGAATCTTTGATGGGAAGGACGTGTTGGCGCGTCCGAGGACTGATAGGTGCATGTTCATGCCATGCTCTCCTCGGGGTTCCAGCGGATGCGTACTTGTTTGGCAGTGTCATCGAGAGGAGTCATCGTCACGTTCTCGACTGTACCCAAGTCGCTCAACATCTGTAACCAATCCTCGGCGCTGTCGTCGGGCTGACGCTGGATTTCGACGCAGCGATCGGCTTGAGCTTTTGGGCTGCCGATTTTGCGCTTTACGCGTTCAACCAACTGTTGGTAGGTATTCGACATGACGGTCCTCCTTGTATATCTGTTTATATATACAGTATTAAGAAGCGGAGTATAAGCAGGGGGGCTGATGAATGCTAGGGGTGGGGGAGAGCGATTTGGTCTAAAAAAGCTGACTCAAAAGCTGACATAGCTATGCCTAAATAGGCCCTTTCCAACCTATAGACACAAAAAAAGCACCCGTAGGTGCTTGATTTGTAGGGGTGTCTGGTGGAGGCGGCGGGAATTGAACCCGCGTCCGCCAGCACTCGCCCATTGGCTCTACATGCTTAGATTTCGTCATTTGCTTTAACGTAGCTGGCTCCGACGATCAGGATCCAGTCACGCGAGCCTTCTAAAGTTTAACGGTTGACGAGAAGACACCGCCAACCGCGGTCCTATCAGCTTTAGCTCATATCCCCGCAGTGATGAATAGGCACATCACCTTGGGGCCAGACAAGAAGCTAGCAGTTGTTACGCTGCCAGCGCGCCTTGAGCATAGTTTTCGTCGTTTGCGACTATTTTTCGTGATGTGGTATTTACGAGATACATCACGCTCTCGGCATGCACCGCAGGGTTTGTCACCGGCGTCGAAACCATGTCGCCCCCAGGTCAGAGCAGTATTCTAACGTGCTCAGCGCTAATTGACCAGCTACGCGCGGTTATGTTCCCGCATGATTCGACCTTTCTGACGGTCCCAGTCGCGATCTTTTTCGGTCGCGCGCTTATCGTGAAGCTGCTTACCGGTCACCAGCGCCAACTCACACTTCACCATATTGCGCTTCCAGTAGAGCTTGAGCGGCACGCAGGTGTGGCCCTTGTCCTGGGTGACCGAGAAGATCTTGGCGATCTCCTTGCGGTGAAGCAGCAGTTTGCGCGTGCGGGTCGGGTCAGCAATCTCGTGGGTGCTGGTGGTGTTGAGCGGCATGATGTGGCTACCCAGCAGCCACGCTTCGCCATTACGCACCAGAATATACGTGTCGGTGAGCTGACCCTTGCCCGCGCGCAGGCTTTTAACTTCCCAACCCGCAAGCGAAAGGCCTGCTTCGAAGGTTTCGTTAATGTGGTACTCAAACCGCGCCTTCTTGTTCTGGGCGATGGCGCTGTTGCTGGGGCCCTTGCTCTTGCCGTTCTTAGTGGCCATGAAACCTCATCATTAATCTGTCGATAGCACCCCCTTCGTTATATGGGGAGGCGTGATACCATTCAAGGTCTGAAATATTATTTCCCATGATACGCTTTGGGCACTGTGAAGTCAGCGGAGAGGTCAATGCCAACCGTTAATCGTACCGCCATGGTGCGGCACACCCCCCAACAGATGTTCGATTTGGTCAACGATTTCGAACATTACCCCGAGTTTTTGCCCGGGTGCCGCCGTGCCCGCCTGATCGAGCGTGACGAAACGCATCTGATTGGCGAGATGACGCTGGGCCGCGCGGGAGTGGAGCAAACCATCACCACGCGCAATGATCTGTACGCCCCGGAGCGTATCGAGCTTTCGCTGGTAAAGGGCCCGTTCAAGCGGTTAAAGGGCCGCTGGCTCTTCACGCCCATGGGCGAGGGCACCTGCAAGGTTAGCCTGGAAATGGAGTTCGAGTTTGCCAACCGGTTGCTGGGTATGGCGTTTGGCAAGCTGTTCCAGCAAATCGCCGGCCAGTTGGTCGATGCGTTCACCAAGCGCGCAGACGAACTATATGGCCGCTGAGACCTCGAGCGCGCTTTTCTGCGTGGAAGTGGTGTTTGCCACGCCGCAGAAACAGCGCATCGTGAAGGTGGACGTCACGCCCACCACTACCGCCCGGGAAGCCGTCGCAAAGGCCGAACTCCCCGCGCTTTTCCCCGAGCACCCCGCCAATACCTTTGACGAAGCGCCATTGGGCGTTTTTGGGAAAGCGCTGCGCGAGCCAAGCGTGCAAACGCTTTCACCCGGCGATCGCATCGAGGTGTACCGCCCGCTTCAGATCGACCCCAAGGCCGCCCGTCTGGCGCGTGCCAAGCGCCAGACGGGCGGCTAGCCCTTAGTCCAGAATCACGGGCTGCGGGTCAGGCGCGTTCTCCGGGGTCGGTGTGGGCGCGTTCTCGGGCGCTGGCGTCGTCGTTTGCTGGTTCGGCGTCATGATCGGCATTGCTGGGTCGGCGGTTTCGGTCGCCGGCCCTGCGCCCTCACTGCGACTGACCGTCGGTGCGCGCGAAAGATCGCCCTGCTGCTCGACGTTGGCGAGCCGCCCCTGTTCGTCAAAAGTGAGCGTTACGCGGCGCTGCTCGACGCCGGCGTACGCCTTGTCCAACCGGTAGACGTAGTCCCACTCGCGGGAATCGAAGGGCGCCTCTAAAAGCGGGCGTCCCATGACGTAGGTGACCTGCTCCTGGGTCATGCCGGGCTGCAGCTGGCTGACCATTTCCTGGGTCACCAGGTTGCCTTGAGGGATGTCGCGCTTGTAAACGCCAACGTAGCTACAGCCGCTGACGACGGTCAGGGCAACGGAAAGCGTAATGATACGAGTCAATTTTTGCATTTGGGCCTGTTCTTCACTATCGTGGTTTCGGTCGATCATACCCGACCTAACCTGTTACTGCGAAGAGCAACCATGGCCGATCAGAACCATGAACTACGCAAAGCCGGGCTAAAAGTGACCCTGCCGCGTGTCAAGATTCTCCAGATTCTCGAAAATGCTTCGGGCCAACACCACCTTAGCGCAGAAGAAGTGTATAAAACACTGATCGATGCGGGTGAGGATGTGGGCCTGGCGACCGTCTATCGCGTGCTGACTCAGTTCGAGTCGGCGGGTCTTGTGATTCGTCACAATTTCGACGGCGGCCACGCAGTGTTCGAAATGACCCAGGAAGACCACCACGACCATATGGTGTGTCTGGAAAGCGGTGAGATCATCGAGTTCGTCGATGAAATCATCGAGCGTCGTCAGCAAGAGATCGCCGAAGAGCACGGCTTCGAGCTGATCGACCATGCGCTGGTGCTGTACGTACGCCCCAAGGCGTAACGCGCACTCCTTCAAGCGGTTTGATTGAGTCAACGAACCGCAGCGCTCACAAAAGCGCCCCGGCTGCTATCGCAGTCGGGGCGCTTTTGGTTTCGGGCGCGGCAGGCTTTTAGCCGCTAGTGCGTTGGGCGCTGGCTGGCGTTGAGCATCTCCCGGGCGTGGGCCAGGGTTTGCTCGGAGAGTTTTACGCCACCCAGCATGCGTGCCAGCTCGCTCACCCGGCCCTGGTCGTCGAGTAGCGCCATGTGCGTCAGGGTGCTGTCGCGCTTGGCCTGCTTCTCGATATGCAGATGCTGGTGCGCCTGGGCGGCGACCTGGGGCAGGTGGGTGACGGTCATGACCTGGCCTTTTTCGCCCAGTTTGCGCAGCAGTTGACCGACGATTTCCGCCGTAGCGCCGGAAATACCTACGTCCACTTCATCGAAGACCAGGCTTGGGATGGTGGAGTGGCTGGCCGCCACGACCTGGATCGCCAGGCTGATGCGCGAAAGCTCACCGCCGGAGGCCACTTTGGTGAGCGGCTTGGCCGGCTGGCCCGGATTGGCGCTGATCAAGAACTGCACCTGGTCCAGGCCCTCCTGGCTGGGCGTTTCACGTGAGGAAACGGCCACCTCGAAGCGCGCCTTGCCCATGGCCAAAAACGCCAACTGTTGCTGGACTTCCTTGCCGAGTTTGATGGCGGCTTTCTGGCGCGCCTCGGAGAGCGCTTTGGCCTCCAGGCGGTAGCGCTCGCGGTACTCGGCCACCTGGCCGCTTAACGCTTCGATGTCTTCGTCGCTCGCCTCGAGCTGGGCGAATTCCTGGGCAAGCGCTTTGTGAAGCGCACAGAGCTCTTCCGGGGCGATGTGGTGCTTGCGTGCGATGCGGTGAACATCGGTCAGGCGCTCGTCCACCCAAGCCAGGCGCTCCGGGTCAAGCTCTGTGGCGCTGGCGAAGTGGGAGAGCTCGCTGGCGGCTTCCTCTACCTGAATGCGGGCATCTGAGAGCATGGCAAGCGTATTGGCCAGCACGCCCTTGTCGCTGCCGGGAAGCGCCGTCAAGCGCGCGTGGGCCTGATTCAGCAGCGACAGCGCCCCGCCTTCATCGCTTTCGCAACACTCCACGGCAAACTGGGTCTCGCGAATGGCCTCCTCGGCGTGGGCCAGCGTATGCTGCTCCTCTTCCAGGGTTTGCAGCTCCCCCTCACTCAAGTCCAACTGGTCGAGCTCTTCGACCTGGTAGCGCAGTAGCTGACGCTTGGCCTCGACTTCGCTGCCGGCCTCGCTGCGTTTTTTCAGCCGTGCCCGGGCGCTGCGCCACTCCTTGAAGGTTTCGGTCAACGACTGGCGCTTGGGTTTGAGCCCGGCGTAGTCGTCCAGCAGGGCAAGGTGGGTCTCTTCGCGCATCAGCGCTTGATGAGCGTGCTGGCCGTGTACCTGAATGAGCAGTTCGCCCAGCGCTTTGAGATCGGCGATGGTCACCGGCTGGCCGTTGATCCACGCCTTCGAGCGACCGCTGGCGCTGACCACGCGGCGCAAAAGGCACTCTTCCGACGAGAGCTCTCGCGCTTCGAGCCACTCGGCAGCGGCGGGCAGGTGGGTAATGTCGAAACTGGCGGAAAGATCGGTGCGCTCGCAGCCGTGGCGTACGCTCCCGGCCTCGGCGCGTTCGCCCAGGCAAAGCCCCAGGGCGCCAAGCAAGATGGATTTGCCCGCCCCGGTTTCACCGGTGATGGCGGTCATGCCGTCGGTCAAGTCGAGCTCCAGACGGTCAACGATGGCGTAGTCCTGGATCACTAGCTGCGTCAGCATAGGGCCTCCTGGGCAGGGCGCTATAGAAACTGGATGCTTATACAATGATTGTTGTTTTATACAGTAGTCGATAACTCACTTCAATGCCCCTCTTGAGATGACGGCCAGGGCCCCCATATAGCGTGCATACGCATTGATAAACCCTTTGTTTCATCAGGCAGCCGCATTAGGCGCCGCGACCTCATTTAGGAGTACGGCATGGCGAAAGAACCGCAAACCCCCATGGATGACGAGCTGGCCCGCCAGGAGCAGGAGGCCGACGTCACCGAGCAGGCCGACGAAGAGCGCCTGGTCGAGGGTGACCTGGAAGGCGTGCTGGACGACGAGTCGCCGCTGGGCACCGACACTTTGGAGCAGGGCGTGGATAACCCGGAAGCCGAAGTGTTGGCCGCGCGGGTAGAAGAGCTCGAACAGAGTTTGTCCGAGGCCAAGGACCAGTCGCTGCGCGCCTCGGCGGAAGCGCAAAACATTCGTCGCCGCGCTGAAGCCGAAGCGGAAAAAGCGCGCAAGTTCGCGCTCGAGAAGTTCGTGAAAGAGCTTCTGCCGGTGGTCGACAGCCTCGAAAAAGCCCTCGAGAACATGCAAGAAGACGCCACTGACGTACACCGTGAAGGCGTGTCCATGACGCTCAAAATGCAGCTGGACGTGCTGAACAAGTTTGGTGTCGAAAGCGTGGAGCCCCACGGCGAGCCCTTCGACCCCCAGGTGCACGAAGCGATGACCATGGTTCCCAACCCGGAGCTCGAGCCCAACACCGTGATGGACGTGATGCAAAAGGGCTACCTGCTCAACGGTCGTCTGGTTCGCCCGGCGATGGTCGTGGTCAGCAAGAAAGCGGAGTGATCGAGTTAGGGGTTAATACGAAATCCCCCCTTGAAAAGTTCAAGGCGGCCCCCAGATAAAGGCCAACCCGCGGTAGTTACCGCACACCGATTGCTCAACAGCATTTAGTTTTGTCACAACCGAATTCGAGGTTTTTGCTATGGGACGTATTATTGGTATTGACCTGGGCACCACCAACTCTTGTGTGGCGGTTCTCGATGGTGATAGCTCCAAGGTAATTGAAAACGCCGAAGGCGGCCGCACCACGCCGTCCATCATCGCCTACACCGATGACGGCGAAACCCTGGTCGGTCAGGCCGCCAAGCGCCAGGCCGTGACCAACCCGGAAAACACCCTGTACGCCATCAAGCGTCTGATCGGCCGTCGCTTTAAAGACGACGTCGTTCAAAAAGACATCAAGATGGTGCCGTACAAGATCGCCGAAGCCGATAATGGCGACGCGTGGGTCGAAGTAAAAGGCAAGAAAATGGCACCGCCGCAGGTCAGCGCGGAAGTGCTCAAGAAGATGAAGAAAACCGCCGAAGACTACCTCGGCGAAGAAGTGACCGAAGCGGTCATTACCGTACCCGCCTACTTCAACGACAGCCAGCGTCAGGCGACCAAAGACGCCGGTCGCATCGCGGGTCTGGAAGTCAAGCGGATCATCAACGAGCCGACCGCCGCTGCCCTTGCCTACGGCATGGACAAGTCGCGCGGTGACAAGACCATCGCGGTTTACGACCTGGGCGGTGGTACCTTCGATATCTCCATCATCGAAGTGGCCGACGTCGATGGCGAAACCCAGTTCGAAGTGTTGGCCACTAACGGCGACACCTTCCTGGGCGGCGAAGACTTTGACCTTTCGTTGATCAACTATCTGGTCGCGCAGTTCAAGTCCGACAGCGGTATCGACCTTTCCGGCGACAACCTGGCCATGCAGCGCCTGAAAGAAGCCGCCGAAAAAGCTAAGATCGAGCTTTCAAGCGCCCAGCAGACCGACGTGAACCTGCCCTACATCACGGCAGACAACACCGGTCCCAAGCACCTGAACGTCAAAGTGACCCGCGCCAAGCTCGAGTCGCTCGTCGAAGAGTTGGTTCAGCGCTCGCTGGAACCGTGCAAGATGGCGCTGAAGGACTCCGGTCTTTCCGCATCTGAAATCGACGACGTCATCCTCGTCGGTGGTCAAACGCGTATGCCGCTGGTTCAGCAGAAAGCCGCTGAGTTCTTTGGCAAGGAAGCGCGTAAAGACGTCAACCCGGACGAAGCCGTGGCCGTAGGCGCCGCGATTCAAGGCGGTGTACTGGGCGGCGACGTGAAAGACGTCTTGCTGCTCGACGTCACCCCGCTGACGCTGGGTATCGAGACTCTCGGCGGCGTGATGACGCCGCTGATCGAGAAGAACACCACCATCCCGACGAAGAAGACGCAAACCTTCTCCACCGCGGATGACAACCAGACGGCCGTGACCATTCACGCCGTGCAGGGTGAGCGTAAGCAGGTATCGCAGAACAAGTCGCTGGGTCGTTTCGATCTCGCCGACATTCCGCCGGCACCGCGCGGCGTACCGCAAATTGAAGTTGCCTTTGACTTGGACGCCAACGGTATCCTGAACGTCTCCGCGAAAGACAAGGCGACGGGTAAAGAGCAGTCGATCGTCATCAAGGCTTCCAGCGGTCTTTCCGATGAAGAAGTCGAGCAGATGGTGCGCGACGCCGAAGCCCACGCCGACGAAGACAAGAAGTTCGAGGCGCTGGTCCAGCTGCGTAACCAGGCCGACGGCATGATTCACGCCACGCGCAAGACGCTGGAAGAAGCCGGCGACAAGGCGACCGATGAAGAGAAGCAGAACATCGAAACCGCCATTGCCGATCTCGAAGCGGCGGTGAAGACCGACGATCAGGACGATATCCAGAAGAAACTGGATGCCCTGACCGAAGCCTCCGGCCAGCTGGCACAGAAGATGTACGCCGAGCAGGCTGAAGGCGCTCAGGCAGAAGGCGAAGGCGGCGAAGAAACCGCGTCCAAGCCGGAAGACGACGTGGTTGACGCCGAGTACGAAGAAGTCAACGACGAGCAGAAGAAGCAGTAATTTCTCTTTCTGCCAAGGTTAGCAGTGACGCGGGAGCCCTCTCCCGCGTTGCTGTTTCCGCGGCCAGGACGTTTATCGTGACCTGTACCGTCAAGTGCATACCTAACCAGGAGGCGTAGGACCCATGTCCAAGCGCGATTATTATGAAGTCCTGGGTGTTGAAAAAGGGGCCGATCAGAAAGAGATCAAAAAGGCCTATCGCCGCCTGGCGCAAAAATTCCACCCTGACCGTAACCCGGATGACGAAACCGCCGCAGAGAGATTCCGCGACGTATCCGATGCCTACGAAGTGCTCAGCGACGAGCAAAAGCGCGCTGCTTATGACCAGTTCGGCCACGCCGGTGTAGACGGCCAGGGCGGCGGTTATGGTGGTGGCGGCTTCGGCGGCGGCGGTGGCGCCGGGGACTTCAGCGACATCTTCGGCGACGTGTTCGGCGATATCTTTGGTGGGGGCGGCGGTCGTCGTCGTGGCCCGAACGCCCCGGCCCGCGGCTCGGATCTACGCTACAACCTGGAGCTGGATCTGGAAAACGCTGTCGCCGGTACCACGGTCGACATTCGCGTACCGCGCCACATCAACTGTGACCGCTGCGACGGTGAAGGTGCCGAGCCCGGTACCAGCAAGGACACCTGCCCGACCTGTCAGGGCATGGGCCAGGTACGCATGCAGCAGGGCTTTTTCGCCGTGCAGCAAACCTGCCCGACCTGTCACGGCTCCGGCATGCAGATCAAGGTGCCGTGCCACAAGTGTAATAGTGAAGGCCGCGTACGCGAGACCCGTACGCTGTCCGTGAAGATTCCGCCTGGCGTGGATACCGGCGACCGTATTCGCCTGAATAGCGAAGGCGAAAGCGGCGTGAACGGCGGCCCGGCCGGCGATCTTTACGTGCAGGTCGCGATCAAGTCGCACCCGATCTTCCAGCGCGACGGCAAGCACCTGCAGTGCGACGTGCCGATCAACTTCGTCGATGCGTCCCTGGGGGGCGAACTCGAAGTGCCGACGCTCGATGGCCGCGTGAAGCTCAAGATCCCGCCGGAAACCCAAACCGGGCGGCTCTTCCGCCTACGCGGTAAGGGCGTCAAACCGGTTCGCGGCGGCGCGCCGGGCGATCTGCTCTGCAAGGTAGTGATCGAGACTCCGGTGAATTTGAACGAAGAGCAGAAAGGTCTGCTGCGTCAGCTCCAGGAGAGCTTCGACGGCAGCAACAGCCACAGCCACTCGCCGAAGAAAACCGGCTTCTTCGACAGCGTGAAGAAGTTCTTCGAAGAGATGAAGCCGTAAGCTGAAGGCCTCGGCGTTGGTCGGGTGCTCCATGGAGTACCTGGCGCGCCTTTAGCGTACAAAGTCCCCGGTGCCTGGCGCCGGGGACTTTTTTGTAGAAAAAAGCGAGTCGACCATGACCGGAATCGAAGACCGCCCAGGGCTGGGCATTTTCTTGCGCGTGCTGTCCGGGGTGATGTTCACCGGCATGCTGGTGTGCATCAAGGCGGTGAGCGAGACGGTCCCGGTGGGCCAGTCCATCTTCTTTCGCTCGCTGTTCGCGCTGATCCCCATCGTCATCTTTTTGATGATCCGCCGGGAATTCCCCACGGCGCTGGCCACCCGGCGCCCGCTCGGGCATCTGCTGCGCTCCGGGCTTGGGGCGGCGGCGATGTTTTGCTCGTTTTCGGCCGTCGCTTTTCTGCCGGTGGCCGAGGCGACGCTTTTGGTGCAGCTGGCGCCGATCTTCATGGCGGTGGGCGGCGTGCTGCTGCTCGGCGAAAAATTTTCGTTCTACCGCGGCGGGGCCATCGTGCTGGCGCTGGCCGGTATGGCGGTGCTGGTGGTGCCCCAACTGAGCGGGGCCGGAAGTGACGGCCGGCTGTTGGGCTACGCGCTCGGCACCGTGGGTGCGCTTTTGACCGCGGGCGCTCTGCTGACCATCCGGCATATCTCGCGTACCGAAACCGCCGGGTCGATCGCGTTTTATTTCATCGTGGTGTCGTCGCTGGCGGGGCTTGCCACGTTCCCGTTGGGCTGGGCAGAGCTTACCGGCACCGAGTTTGCCCTGCTGGTGCTTTCCGGGCTGTTTGGCGGGGCGGGGCATATCGCCATGACGCTGGCGTTTCGCTATGCCGAAGTGTCGCGGCTGGCGCCGTTCGAGTACGTGGCGCTGGTCTGGCCGATTGCTGCGGACTGGGTGCTGTTCGCCATCCCCATCTCGAGTGGCTTCATCATGGCGCTGCCCCTGATGCTGGCCGGCGTCGCGCTGGCCTCCCTCGAAGGCCGCCGCTCTAAACGGCCTCTTCGACGATAAGCTGAGGGTGGCCCTTCGAGCAGGGCTCGATGCGCGCCGCCACTTTGTAGACCTGGCGCAAGAGATCCGGCGTGATGACCTCTTGAGTGGGGCCGCAGGCGATCAATCGGCCGTACTCCAGTACCATCGAAGCATCGGTGAAGCGCAGTGCGTGGCCCAAATCGTGCAGCGCGACCAGAATCAGCATGCCGCGCTCGTCGGCCAGCCGGCGCAGTACGCTCAGCAGGTTGATCTGGCGGTTCAAGTCCAGCGCCGAGGTGGGCTCGTCGAGCATGAGGATGTCCGGCTCCTGCACCAGCGCCTGGGCGGCACTGACCAGCTGGCGCTGGCCGCCGCTCAAATCGCCGATGTCGCGCTCGCCAAGGGCGGCAATGTTCAACTCACCAAGCGCCCGGTCGACCTGGGCAAGATCCTCCGGCTGTACCTTTAGGCTTCGCCCCTGCATGCGTGCCAACAGCACCGACTCATAAACACTGAGCACCGCCTTCGCACCGGTGTCCTGGGGCATGTAGGCCACCGGGCGTTCGGACTGCGTATTGCCGATGACCACTGCGCCCTGGCCCTGCACCAGGCCCAGGATGCGGCGAAAAAGCGTCGATTTACCCGCCGCGTTGGGCCCCAATAGCGCCACCACCTGGCCGCCGTGAAAGGTGGGGGTCGTGACGTCATCGACGATGGTGCGACGTCCGTAACGCGCCGATACGTGATTGAGCGTGAGCGTTACCATGAGGCCTTCTTGTGGTTTAACACGAGAAACAGAAAGAACGGAATGCCGACTAATGACGTGACGATGCCGATGGGAATGATCGTGCCGGGAATGATCAGTTTGGAGATCACCGAGCCCACCGACAAAATCAACGCGCCGCAAAGCGCCGAGCCCGGCAGGAAAAAGCGCTGATCCTCGCCCACCAGCATGCGGGCGATGTGCGGGCCCACCAGGCCGATAAAGCCGATGGTGCCCACGAACGCCACCGCCACCGCAGAGAGCAGCGAGACCAGCACCAGTACTTCCAGGCGCAGCGCGCGCGGCTTGACGCCCATGCTCTCGGCCTTGGCGTCGCCCAGGCGCATGGCGGTCAGCGCCCAGCCATGGCGGGCGAGTAGCGGCAGGATCGCCCCCAGAATGCCCAGCGCGATCCAGAACTTGGGCCAGGTCGCCTTGGTCAGACTCCCCATGGTCCAGAACACGACCGCGGTCACCGCCTCCTGGCTTGCGAAAAACTGGATCAGCGACATCAGTGAATTGAAGATGAACACCATGGCGATGCCCAGCAGCACGATGGTCTCCACCGTAACGCCGCGCTTTAAGCTCAGCGCGTGGATCAAGAACGCCGTGAACATGGCCATGATGAAGGCGTTGAGCGGCACCACGAACTCGATGGAGGCGGCGGGGATGATCGCGACACCAAACGCAAGGCCCAGGGCAGCGCCGAAGCTCGCCCCGGCGGAGATGCCCAGAGTGAAGGGGCTGGCCAGTGGGTTGCTCAAAATGGTCTGCATCTGCGCGCCGGCCACCGACAGACTCGCGCCGACCACCAGCGCCATCAGCGCCACCGGCATGCGCATCTCCCAAAGGATCACGCGGATCTGATCGCTGACGCTTTTTGGGGTGAGCAGTGCCGCGATGACTTCGCCGAGGCTATAGCGGGCCGGGCCAAGCGATAAATCGACGCATAGGCTGAAAAACAGGGCCACGACCAGCGCGACGAGAATCAGCTGGCGGCGTAGCACCTGGGTTTTATAGTGGCTGCGCCCCTGGCTTGCCGGGACGCTCAGGGTGGTATCACTGGCCATCGAGGGAGATCCAGTAGCCGGGTTCATAGTCGATCGGCAAGAAGCGCTCGTGAAGCTCGCGCATCGTGGCCTCCGGGTCCAGGTCTTCGAAAAGATCCGGGTGTAGCCACTTGGCGAGCTGCTGAATGGCGACGAAGTAGTAGGGGCTGTTGTAGAACTGATGCCAGATCGCGTGGACGTTGCCATCCTCGACGGCTTGAACGCCGGTCATCGCCGTGCGGTGGGTGAGTCCTTCGAGTTTGGCTCGCGCCGTGTCCATGTCCGCGCCCGGGCCCATGCCGACCCAGTCGCCGCCGGGAACGTAGGCGTCCCAGTTGCCGCCGGTCACGACGATGTGCTCCGGGCTTGCGGCGACGATCAGCTCCGGGTTGAGCGTACCGAAACTGCCCGGGATGATGCCCTCGGCAATATTCGCGCCCCCGGCAAGGGTGACGTACTCGCCGAAGTTACCGGGGCCAAAGCTCATGCAGCACTCATCGGAGTAGCCGCCGGCCCGGTCGATGAACACGCTCGGCCGCTCGGGGTCGGCCTCGTCGATCACGTTGGTGACACGGGCCAGCTGCGCCTCGGCGAAGTCGATGAATTCCTCTGCCGCTTCTTCATCGTCCATGATCTGGCCCATCAGGCGGATCGAGGGGATCGTGTGGGCAATCGGGTCTTCACGAAAATCGACGTAGACGATGGGAATGCCGAGCTGGCCGAGCTTATCGTCGTAGGCGGCGTCCTCGGTCGCCGCCTTGGCTTCCAGGTTCATGAACACCACGTCCGGGGTTAATGAAGCGGCCTGCTCGACGTCGAAGGTGCCGTCCTTGAAACCGCCGAAGGTGGGTAGCTCGTCAATCGCCGGAAAGCGCTCGGCGTAGCGCGCGTAGTTATCCGGATCGGCCTGGGAGAAATCTTCGCGCCAACCCACCACGTGGGTGAACGGTGCTTCGGGCTCGAGCAGACCCAACAGGTAGATCTGGCGGCCTTCACCGAGTATGACCCGTTCGGCGGGAGCATCGAAATGCACCTCGCGCCCGGTAATATCCACCACGTCGATACCGTCGGCCATGGCAGCCGTGCAGCTCAGGGCGGCCGCGCCGGCCAGGGCTTTTAGGTGTGAGCTCATAAATTTTCCCGCCGAGTCTGCCCATAAAAAGGCTGAAGATAAAAAGTCATCATGGTGTCTATAAAGAGTCGGGCCGTTCAACGGGGCCAGGCGCCCTGAGACAACTGTGTATGATTCGCATTTACATGGGGTATTATCGAGAAATACCGCATAGCTGTCGAGCGGTTAGCGCCAAACTGTTCCAATTATTCAAACACTGCGTTGCGTAAGCGTTCAACGCAGCGTTTGTCAGTTTTCAACGCCGATCTTAAGCTACATCGATCGTTTCTTATGAAAGGAGAGTGTCATGCCGATATCCCGTGCTGAAATTGCCACCGAATCCGGTGAACGCTTGATCAACCGTTTGTGTAAGCACTGGTCGCACAAGCTCGAGGTCGAGTACACCGCTCAGGATGCCAAAATCGTCTTTCCTGAAGGCGGCACCTGCCTGATGCACGCCGAGGCCGATAAGCTCGCGGTCTCGATCGAAACCCTCGATGAGGCAACGCTGGATAAACTCGAAGGCGTCGTCCAGAACCACCTGGAGCGCATGGCCAAAGACGAGACGCTGGAGATCGTCTGGGAAAACTAGCCAGGCCGCCCGCCGGCCGTGATGGCCGGCGGGCTCTGGTATACTCCCGCGGATGAATGAATAAAAGGCGCCGTCTGGCGCCTTTCAGGCGATTGCACCCAGGAGATTGTATGACACGAGTGGCCATCGTAGGCGTAGCGGGGCGCATGGGCCGCACGCTGGTAAGCGCGCTAAATCAGGATGAGAACGCAACACTGGCCGGCGGTATCGTCGAGCCGGGAAGCTCGCTCGTCGGTGCCGATATCGGCGAGCTGGCGGGTACGGGCAAGTGCGGCGTGACCGCGGTCGACTCACTCAACGCCATCGTCGACGACTTCGACGTGCTGATCGACTTCACCGCCCCGCAAGTAACGCTTTCGAATCTGGCCTTCTGCGCCGAGCACGGCAAGGCCATCGTGATCGGTACCACCGGCATGAACGATGACGAGCTCGCCGCCCTCGATAGCTACCGCGATAACGTCGCCATGGTGTTCGCGCCCAACATGAGCGTCGGTGTGAACCTGACCCTCAAGCTTCTGGAAACCGCGGCCAGGGCGCTGGGCGATGAAGGTTACGATATCGAGATCGTCGAAGCCCACCACCGCCACAAGATCGATGCCCCCTCCGGTACCGCGGTCAAGATGGGCGAGGTCATCGCCAAAAGTCTGGATCGCACGCTGAAAGAGCACGGCGTGTTCGAGCGCGTGGGCCAGTGCGGGCCGCGCACCGATACCGAGATCGGCTTTGCCACGGTGCGCGCCGGCGATATCGTCGGTGAGCACACGGTGATGTTCGCCACCGAAGGCGAGCGCATCGAGATCACCCACAAGGCATCGAGTCGCATGACGTTTGCCAAGGGCGCGGTGCGCGCGGCGCGCTGGGTCGCGGAGCAACGAAGCGGGCGTTTCGATATGCAGGACGTGCTCGGGCTGGGTGAGGCTTGAGCTGGATTTGTAGCCAAAAGGCTGGTCTGGTTGTCTGAAATGCTGTAACATTCCAAAAATTTTGGCCGGGTGGTGGCATGTGAGTAGAAAGTAAACGGCGAACGCTGCGCTTGTTGCACTGGCTTTATTGAAAAATTGCCCAACGCCGTACGCTAAACCATGGCCACCTGCCACGGAAGAACAACAAGCGGGATGAAACCGATTTTTTCTTTATCGGCTTCGTCCCGCTTTTTTACGACCCGACGTTTGCACGCAAACGCCGACACCGGATCGCCGAGCCTGCGCCCCCAGGCGCCTAACAGCATGGGAGAAGTTGTCTTGAATAACCCCGCATTGAGCAAACCTGCGATATTGGCCCTGGAAGATGGCAGCGTGTTTCACGGAGTTGCCATCGGCGCCGAAGGCGTCACGAGCGGGGAGGTGGTGTTCAATACGGCCATGACCGGCTACCAGGAAATTCTCACCGACCCCTCCTACACCCGCCAGATCGTTACACTCACCTACCCGCATATCGGCAACACCGGCATTAACCCGGAAGACGTGGAGTCCGCCTCCATTGCCGCCGCCGGTCTGGTGATTCGCGATCTCCCCCTGATGGCCAGCAGCTTTCGCAGCCAGCAGAGCCTTTCCGAGTATCTGGAAAGTCAAAACGTGCTGGGCATCGCCGATATCGACACCCGCCGCCTGACGCGCCTTTTGCGCGACAAGGGCGCGCAGAACGGGGCGATTCTAGCGGGTCGTGATGCCGAGGGCGACGACGCCGTCGAGCGGGCGCTGGCGGCGGCCCGCGCCTTTCCCGGGCTCAAGGGTATGGATCTGGCCAAGGAGGTCTCCTGCAAGCAGGCCTATGAGTGGAGCGAAGGCGAGTGGAGCCTGGGCGCGGGCTACGCCGATACTTCGACCTTTGATCGGCCTTACCACGTGGTGGCGTATGACTACGGGGTGAAATTCAACATCCTGCGTATGCTGGCCGCTCGCGGCTGCCGCTTGACCGTGGTGCCCGCTCAAACCCCAGCCGCAGAGGTTCTGGCGATGAATCCGGACGGCGTATTTCTGGCCAACGGCCCCGGCGACCCGGAGCCCTGCGACTACGCGATCACCGCGATTGGCGAGATTCTCGAAACCGATACGCCGGTGTTCGGTATCTGCCTGGGCCACCAGCTTTTAGCGCTGGCCTCCGGGGCGAAGACCGTCAAAATGAATCACGGCCACCACGGCGCCAACCACCCGGTGCAGGATCTCGACTCTGGCACGGTGATGATCACGAGCCAGAACCACGGCTTCGCCGCCGACGAAACCACGCTGCCAGGTAATTTGCGCGCCACGCACCGCTCGCTTTTCGACGGCACACTGCAGGGCATCGAGCGCACCGACCGCCCGGCGTTCAGCTTTCAGGGACATCCGGAAGCGAGCCCCGGTCCGAAGGACGTATCGCCGCTGTTTGATCGCTTTATCGACCTGATGCAGGCGCGTCGCTGATCCGTTTGCCAAGCCCTATCGAGCTCATCGTCACTTTTTTGCGGGAACCGTTATGCCCAAGCGTACCGACATCAAGACTATTCTCATCATTGGCGCTGGCCCCATCGTCATCGGCCAGGCCTGCGAATTCGACTACTCCGGCGCCCAGGCGTGTAAAGCGCTGCGCGAGGAGGGCTACCGGGTGGTGCTGGTCAACTCCAACCCGGCCACCATCATGACCGACCCGGTCATGGCCGATGCCACCTACATCGAGCCGATCACCTGGCAGGCCGTCGAGAAAATCATCGAGGCGGAAAAGCCCGACGCGATCCTGCCCACCATGGGCGGGCAAACCGCGCTCAACTGCGCCCTCGACCTTGAAAAGCACGGCGTGCTCGACAAGCACGGCGTCGAGATGATCGGCGCCAACGCCGACGCCATCAACATGGCCGAGGACCGTGATCTCTTCGACCAGGCCATGAAGCGCATTGGCCTCGAGTGCCCGAAGGCGAAGGTCGCCCACGCCATGGATGAAGCCTGGGAGATTCAAGCGGAGCTTGGCTTTCCAACCATCATCCGGCCTTCCTACACCATGGGCGGCTCCGGCGGTGGCGTGGCGTACAACAAGGAAGAGTTCGAGGAGATCTGCACCCGCGGTTTCGAGCTTTCCAACAATCACGAGCTTTTGATCGACGAGTCGCTGCTGGGTTGGAAAGAGTACGAAATGGAGGTCGTGCGCGATAAAAACGATAACTGCATTATCGTGTGCGCCATCGAGAACTTCGACCCTATGGGCGTGCACACCGGCGACTCGATCACCGTGGCCCCGGCGCAGACGCTGACGGATAAAGAGTACCAGATCATGCGCGACGCAAGCCTTGCGGTGCTGCGCGAGATCGGGGTGGAAACCGGTGGCTCCAACGTTCAGTTCGGCATGGACCCGCAAACCGGGCGCCTGGTGGTCATCGAGATGAATCCACGGGTCTCGCGCTCCTCGGCGCTTGCCTCGAAAGCCACCGGCTTTCCGATCGCCAAGATCGCCGCGAAGCTCGCGGTGGGTTACACCCTGGACGAGCTGCAAAACGATATTACCGGCGGGGCGACCCCGGCGTCTTTCGAGCCGTCCATCGACTACGTCGTCACCAAGATTCCGCGCTTCACCTTCGAGAAATTCCCCCAGGCCAACGACCGCCTCACCACCCAGATGAAGTCGGTAGGCGAGGTAATGGCGATTGGCCGTACCTTCCAGGAGTCGCTGCAAAAAGCGCTGCGCGGTATGGAAACCGGCAACGACGGCCTCGATCCGATCATCACCGACTTTAGTGATGAGGCGATGGCGCAGATCAAGGGCGAGCTGCAGGCCGCCGGCGCCGAGCGCATCTTCTTTGTGGCCGACGCCATGCGCGCCGGTATGAGCGTCGAAGAGGTCTTCGCGCTGACCAACATCGACCGCTGGTTTTTGGTGCAGCTCGAAGACCTGATTCTTTCTGAGGCCTCTGTGGCCAAGCGCGCGCTGGGCGACTTCTCGGCCCGCGAGCTCTACCAGCTCAAGCGCAAGGGCTTTGCTGACGCGCGCCTGGCCAAACTGCTCGGCGTCAGCGAAAAGGAATTCCGCCAAACCCGCCAGGCCGCGGGTATTCGCCCGGTTTACAAGCGTGTCGATACCTGTGCGGCGGAGTTCGCCTCGAGCACCGCCTATATGTACTCCACCTATGAAGAGGAGTGCGAGGCCGACGTTTCCGATCGCCAGAAGATCATGGTGCTCGGCGGTGGCCCGAACCGGATCGGCCAAGGCATCGAGTTCGACTACTGCTGCGTTCACGCCGCACTCGCGATGCGCGACGACGGCTATGAGACCATCATGGTCAACTGCAACCCGGAAACCGTCTCCACCGACTATGACACCTCGGATCGGCTCTACTTCGAGCCGGTGACGCTGGAAGACGTGCTCGAAATCGCCGATAAAGAGAAGCCGGCGGGCGTGATCGTCCAGTTCGGCGGCCAGACCCCGCTGAAGCTCGCCCGGGAGCTCGAAGCCGCCGGCGTGCCGATCATCGGCACCACCCCGGATGCCATCGATCGCGCCGAAGACCGCGAGCGCTTCCAGCACATGATCGAGAAACTCGGTCTCAAGCAGCCGCCCAACGCCACCGCGCGCAGCTTCGACGAGGCCTTCGCCAAGGCCGAGGCGATCGGCTACCCCTTGGTCGTGCGCCCCAGCTACGTGCTCGGCGGGCGCGCCATGGAGATCGTCTACGACGCGTCTGAACTCGAAAACTACATGACCAATGCGGTGAAGGTCTCCAACGACTCGCCGGTGCTGCTGGATCACTTCTTGAGCGCCGCGGTCGAGGTCGATATCGACGCGGTGTCCGATGGCGACGCCGTGGTGATCGGCGGCATCATGCAGCACGTCGAGCAGGCCGGGGTGCACTCCGGCGACTCCGCCTGCGCGCTGCCGCCGTACTCGCTGCCCGCGGACGTGCAGGACGAGATGCGCGACCAGGTCAAGCGCATGGCGGTGGAGCTGGGTGTGAAGGGGCTGATGAACGTGCAGCTCGCCTGGCAGGACAATGAGATCTACGTGATCGAAGTCAACCCGCGCGCCTCGCGTACCGTGCCGTTCGTCTCCAAGTGCATCGGCACCTCGCTTGCCCAGATCGCCGCGCGCTGCATGGCGGGTCAAACCCTGGCAAGCCAGGGTTTCGAGCGCGAAATCGTGCCGCATTTTTATAGCGTGAAAGAAGCGGTCTTCCCGTTCAACAAGTTCCAGGGGGTCGATCCGATCCTTTCGCCGGAGATGAAGTCCACCGGCGAAGTGATGGGCTCCGGCGACACCTTCGCTGAGGCATTTTTCAAGGCGCAGCTGGGCGCCGGGGAGGCCATTCCGGCCCTCGATGGTCCGCGCAAGGCCTTCTTGTCGGTGCGCGAGCCGGACAAAGAGGGGATTATCGAAGTAGGCCGTTCTCTGCTAACATTGGGCTTCACGTTATGTGCCACGCGCGGAACGGCCGCTGCACTCGAAGCGGCCGGGCTCACAGTCGAGCACGTCAATAAAGTTTACGAAGGTCGCCCCCATATCGTCGATTCGCTCAAGAACGACGAGATCGCCTACATTGTGAACACTACCGAAGGTCGTCAGGCTATCAACGACTCTTCGATCATTCGCCGTACTGCTCTCGCGCGCAAGGTGCCCTATGCGACCACCCTGGCGGGCGCTAATGCCGTTTGCATGGCGCTCGAGTACGGTCGGGAGATTACGGTGCGGCGCCTTCAGGATCTGCATGCAGGAGCAAGTCAATGAACAAGGTCCCGATGACGGTAGCGGGCGAAAAAAGTCTTCGCGAAGAGCTCAACCACCTGAAGGGCGAAGCGCGCCCTGAGGTGATTGCCGCGATCGCCGAGGCGCGCGAGCACGGCGATCTCAAGGAGAACGCCGAGTATCACGCGGCCCGCGAACAGCAGGGATTTATCGAAGGACGCATTCAAGAGATTGAAAGCAAGCTCTCCGGCGCCCAGGTGATCGATGTCACCAAGTTGCCCAAAACCGGCAAGGTGATCTTTGGTGTGACCGTGGCGCTTTTGAATCTGGATAGCGACGCCCAGGTCACCTACCGTATCGTCGGTGAAGACGAAGCGGATATTAAATCCGGGCGCATCTCGGTCACATCTCCCATCGCCCGCGCGCTGATTGGCAAGGAAGAGGGCGACATCGTGGTGGTCAAGACCCCCGGTGGCGATGTCGAATACGAAATCGAAAGCGTCGAGCACATCTAAACCTAGCGTTTGATGGCACAAAAAAGGCCCGGGCAGTGATGCCCGGGCCTTTTTCATGGCGCTTCTCGATAGCGCTTTAGCGCGTGCTCAGTGGCGGCCGTGATGGTTCTCGAAGCGGCTGACGTTGGAAAGTTTGGGGTTGGCGCTTGGGTTTCGGCGGTAAAAAAGCGCCATCTTGCCAATGGTTTGGACAAGCTCCGCGCCACTTTCATTGACGAGCTCCTGCACCATGGCCGCGCGATCGTCGCGCTCGGGGAGGGCCAGCTTCACCTTGATCAGCTCGTGATCGCGCAGTGCGCGGTCGAACTCGGCGAGCAGATTCTCGGAGATGCCGTTTTCAGAGACCGTCACGACTGGGTTCAGGTGATGGCCAATGCTGCGAAATGCTTTCTTTTGTGCCTGTGACAAGCTCATGGTATCTTGCGGTATCCCGGTTTGCGCTTAACGCTCCATCTTACGGTGAAACGCCGTCAAGTGAAAGCAGTCCACCCGGCACTTTCGCACATTCACCCCCATACGCTAGATGTAGACGCCTCATGCAGCAAAAGCCAGCAGGTCCCAAACGCTCCGCCAGCAAGACCAGCGCCAACTGGATGAAAGAGCATTTTGACGATCAGTACGTCAAGCAGAGCTGGCAGGACGGCTACCGCTCGCGCGCAAGCTACAAGCTTTTAGAGCTCGATGAAAAAGACAAGCTCTTTCGCCCGAACATGACGGTGATCGACCTGGGCGCCGCCCCCGGTGGCTGGAGCCAGGTGGCCGCCGATAAAGTCGGCATGGACGGTGTCGTCGTCGCCTCGGACATTCTGGAAATGGACGCGCTGGCCGGCGTTGACTTCATCCAGGGCGATTTCACCGAAGAGAGTGTGCTGAACGCCATTCTCGAGCGGCTGGGAAATCGCCGCGTCGACCTTGTGATGTCGGACATGGCCCCCAATATGAGTGGCATGGCCGCCATCGACCAGCCCCAGGCGATGTATCTTGTCGAACTGGCCCTGGAGCTTGCCCGGGAAACGCTCTCCAAAGGCGGCACCTTTCTGGCCAAGGTGTTTCAGGGCGAAGGGTTCGACGCTTATTTGAAGGAGTTGAGAGGCGACTTCGACCGCGTAGTGACGCGCAAGCCCGGCGCTTCGCGGGCCCGCTCTCGGGAGGTCTATTTTCTAGCCCAGGGGTTTCGCGGCCGCTAATTCACGCCGCGAAGAAAACGATCATGGCGATTGCCGCGAAGGCAATCGCACTGCGTGTCATACGGGCCGTAAGGCCCGTATGGCATACATGGCCCAAAGTCAAACGTGCTTTGGCAATGGTTGAACGTAGTGCTCTAGTGTAAGGTCTGAGTATCGACGGTTAACTGACGGATTCTTGTAATGAGGGTAGCCCCTTGAACGATATGGCGAAGAACCTGATTCTGTGGTTGGTCATTGCGGCCGTGCTACTGACAGTGTTCAACAATTTCAGTACGGAAAGCGCACCCCAGTCCACTAACTACTCCCAGTTCGTGCATCAGGTGCAAAATCAACAGGTTCGCAGTGTCACCATCGATGGCTACACCATTCAGGGTGAGCGCACCGACGGGTCGCAGTTCCAGACCATCCGGCCGGCGGCGGAAGACCCGAAGCTGATGGATGACCTGCTGAGCAACGACGTCACCGTGGTCGGCAAGGAGCCGGAGCAGCAGAGCATCTGGATGCGCCTGCTGATCGCCAGTTTCCCGATTCTGCTTATCCTTGCCATCTTCATGTTCTTCATGCGCCAGATGCAGGGCGGCGCCGGTGGCGGCAAGGGTGGCCCGATGAGCTTTGGTAAATCCAAGGCCAAGCTGCTCTCCCAGGATCAAATCAAGACCACCTTCGCCGATGTCGCCGGCTGCGACGAAGCCAAGGAAGAGGTCGAAGAGCTGGTCGACTTTTTGCGCGACCCGACCAAGTTCCAGCGCCTGGGCGGTACGATTCCCCGCGGCGTGTTGATGGTAGGCCCGCCGGGTACCGGTAAAACGCTGCTGGCGAAGTCCATTGCCGGCGAAGCGAAAGTGCCGTTCTTCTCGATTTCCGGCTCTGACTTCGTCGAGATGTTCGTCGGTGTGGGCGCATCCCGTGTGCGCGACATGTTCGAGCAGGCCAAGAAACAGGCACCCTGCATCATCTTCATCGATGAGATCGACGCCGTGGGCCGCTCGCGCGGTGCTGGCATGGGCGGTGGTAACGACGAGCGCGAACAGACCCTCAACCAGCTGCTGGTCGAGATGGATGGTTTCGAAGCCAACGAAGGCATCATCGTGATCGCCGCGACCAACCGTCCGGACGTTCTCGACCCGGCGCTTTTGCGCCCGGGCCGTTTCGACCGTCAGGTCACCGTGGGCCTGCCCGATATTCGCGGCCGCGAGCATATTCTGGGCGTTCACCTGCGCAAGGTGCCGCTGGCCGAGGACGTCAAGCCGGTCTTCATCGCCCGCGGTACCCCCGGTTTCTCCGGTGCCGATCTTGCCAACCTGGTCAACGAAGCCGCGCTCTTTGCCGCGCGTCGCAACAAGCGCCTGGTGGGTATGGACGAGCTGGAGATGGCCAAGGACAAGATCATGATGGGCGCCGAGCGCAAATCCATGGTCATGACCGACAAAGAGAAGCTCAACACGGCGTATCACGAATCCGGTCACGCGATCATCGGTTTGGTGATGCCCGAGCACGACCCGGTCTACAAGGTGACGATCATCCCGCGGGGCCGGGCGCTGGGTGTCACCATGTTCCTGCCGGAAGAGGATCGTTACAGCCTCTCGCGTCAGCAGATTCTCAGCCAGATCTGTTCGCTGTTCGGCGGGCGTATCGCCGAAGAGATGACGCTAGGCGCCAACGGCGTGACCACTGGTGCCTCCAACGACATCAAGCGGGCCACCGAACTTGCCCACAACATGGTCGCCAAGTGGGGCTTGTCCGATGAGATGGGCCCGATCATGTACGACGAGGACGAATCGCACCAGTTCCTCGGCGGCCCGGGGCAGAGCGGCGGCAAACTGAAGTCCGGCGAAACCACCACGCGTCTGGACAAGGAAGTGCGCAAGATCATCGACGACTGCTACGAGCAGGCGCGCCAGATCCTGCACGATAACCGCGACAAGCTCGACGCCATGACCGAAGCGCTGATGAAGTACGAAACCATCGACGCGAGTCAGCTCAAGGACATCATGGAAGGCAAGGACCCGCGCCCGCCGGAAGGCTGGGATGACGGCGACTCCTCCGGCGGCGGTACGCCGGCGGGTGGCGAGCCGCAGCCCAAAGCGGATGAGCCGGACCATGGCGATGCCAATGACGATGGCGAAGAGGACGACGACGAACCTCGCCGCCGCCCCTCCGACCCGCTTGGCGGTCCGGCCGGGCCCTGAGCCTAACGCTGGGGTCGTCATGCTCGCCCCGCTTCTAAAGCGCCCCACCTCGGGGCGCTTTTTTTTGGTATGCTAGGCGCCATCAAGCCGCCCCGTTTTCTATCTATCAGGCTGTTCATGAAACCAACGCTCGATCCACACCAGGCCCCCAGCCACGTCACTCAGTTGCAGTGCGGTCGTCATCGGCTGGATCTCTCCTTTCCTCGGGTCATGGGGATATTGAACGTCACCCCGGACTCTTTCTCCGACGGCGGCCGCCACGTCTCGCTCGACGACGCGCTGCGCCGCGCCGAGCAGATGCTGGCCGAGGGCGCGGCGGTGATCGACGTCGGCGGGGAGTCCACGCGCCCCGGCGCCGACGCCGTTCCCGAACAGCAGGAGCTCGACCGCGTCGGCCCGGTCGTCGAGGCGCTAGTGCGCGAACTCGACGCGCTGGTCTCCGTCGATACCAGTAGCGCTTTGGTGATGCGCGAGTCCGCCGCCCTCGGTGCCGGTATGATCAACGATGTACGTTCTCTCGAGCGCGACGGCGCCTTGGCCGCCGCCGCCAGTAGCGGGCTGCCTGCTTGTTTGATGCACCGCCAGGGCGAGCCCCAGGATATGCAGCATTCGCCGGCCTACGACGAGCCCATCGAGCAGGCGGTCGCCGATTACCTGACAAGGCGCATCGCGGCCTGCGAAGCGGCCGGGTTCAAGCGCGATCAGCTGCTGCTCGATCCGGGGTTCGGGTTTGGCAAAACCGTTGAGCACAACCTGCGTCTTTTGAATCAAATGCGCGCGCTCGAGGCGCTGAACCTGCCGCTGTTGGTAGGCATGTCGCGTAAAAGCATGATCGGCAAGGTGCTCGGTCGGCCGGTCGAGGAGCGTCTGCCTGGCGGGCTTGCACTGTCGGCCATGGCGGTCGAACGCGGCGCCAAAATACTACGTGTGCATGATGTCGGCGCGACGGCGGATGCCGTTACCATGGCCTGGGCGGTCCTCCAGGAAAGCTGCGAGCCGCCGGTCCACAAGGAACTCTTCTCATGACACGACGCTATTTCGGAACCGATGGTATTCGCGGCACGGTCGGCGAGACGCCGATCACCGCCGACTTCATGCTCAAACTCGGCTGGGCGGCAGGGCAGGTGTTGCGCCGCTCGAACGGGCGCACGCGGGTGTTGATCGGCAAGGACACGCGCATCTCTGGCTACATGTTCGAGTCGGCGCTGGAGGCGGGGCTCTCCGCCGCCGGGGTCGATGTCTCGCTGCTCGGCCCGATGCCCACGCCGGGCATCGCCTACCTGACCCGCACCTTCCGCGCCGATGCAGGCATCGTCATCTCCGCCTCGCACAATCCGTTCGAGGATAACGGCATCAAGTTCTTTTCCGCCGAGGGCAAAAAGCTTCCCGACGAAGTCGAGGACCGCATCGAGGCGATGCTGGACGCGCCGCTTTGCACCGCCGAGGCCGGGCAGCTTGGCAAGGCCGCGCGCATCGACGACGCCGCGGGGCGCTACATCGAATTCTGTAAATCGACGCTGCCCGACCGACTGAGCCTGCACGGCCTGAGCGTGGTGCTCGACTGCGCCCACGGCGCGACCTACCACATTGCGCCGAGCGTATTTCGCGAGCTGGGCGCCGAGGTCAGCGTGATCGGCGCCACGCCTAACGGGCTCAATATCAATCACGAAGTGGGCTCGACCCATCCGGCGGCGCTGCGTGCGGCGGTGATTCAGCAGGGCGCTGATTTAGGCGTGGCCTTCGACGGCGACGGCGACCGGGTGCTGTTGGTCGATGCCGACGGCCGGGAAGTCGACGGCGACGACATCCTTTATCTCATCGCCCGGGACCGCCATGAGCGCGGTCTTTTGCAGGGCGGCGTGGTCGGTACGCTGATGAGCAACTTCGGCCTGGCCAAGGCGCTGGAAGCGCTAGGCATTCCCTTCGAGCGCGTCAAGGTCGGCGACCGCTTCGTGATGGAGAAGATGGCGGCCAACGGTTGGGAGTTGGGCGGCGAGTCCTCGGGTCATATCGTATGTGGCCATGCGCAGACGACCGGCGACGGTATCGTCTCGGCGCTTCAGGTGCTGGCGCTGATGATGCGCGAGCAAAAAACGCTCGCTGCGCTGTTAAAGGCCTTCGAGAAGGTGCCCCAGGCGCTGGTCAACGTCCGCCTGCCCGCCGGTACCCATGCCAAAGACGTCATGGACGCTCCGGTACTCAATGAAGCGGTCGGCGAGCTCGAAGCAAAGCTCGGCGACCAGGGGCGAGTGCTACTGCGCCCCTCGGGTACCGAGCCGCTGATTCGTGTAATGGTCGAAGGCCGCGCGCACCTGGACGTTCAGGCGCTGGCCGAAACCCTTGCAAAGCGGGTCGAAGCACTACTGACCTAAGCCTGGCCCGCGTTCGGCCCAAATGTGGGCAGCGGTTGTCTTGACAAGGCCGCTCCTATACCATTTCGCTCCACCTTGAGTGAGGATATTGAATGCGCACACCACTGATTGCCGGTAACTGGAAAATGAACGGCTCAAGGTCGCTGATCGACACCTTTGCAAGCAGCCTGGCGGCCACCCCCTTGCCCGAGCAGGTCGAGGCGGCGCTGATCGTGCCTTTTCCCTACCTCGACGCCGCGCAGCGGGCGTTTCAGTCGACCTCGCTCAAGCTGGGGGCGCAAACGCTCAATACCGAGGCCTCGGGGGCGCATACCGGCGAGGTGAGCGCGCCGATGCTCAACGAGTTCGGTGTCTGCTATGTGCTGGTGGGTCATTCCGAGCGCCGCGCGCTTTACGGTGATACCGACGAGGCGATCCTTGGCCGGGTCAACGTCGCGCTCGATCACGGTCTGACGCCCATTCTATGCGTGGGTGAAACCCTGGAGGAGCGCGAGGCCGAGCGCACCATGGACGTGGTGCTGGCTCAGGTGGACGCAGTGCTTACCCATCTAAGCCACGAAGCCCAAAAGAAACTGGTCATCGCCTACGAGCCGGTATGGGCGATTGGTACCGGGCGTACGGCGACCCCGGAGCAGGCGCAGGATGTAATGGCCGAGGTGCGCGCGCACCTTGCGCGTTTTGATGACACCCTCGGTGAGGAGCTCGTGCTTCTCTACGGCGGTAGCATGAATGCCGGTAATGCAGCCGAGCTACTTGCAAAGCCGGATATCGACGGCGGTTTGGTGGGCGGTGCCTCGCTCAAAACCGATGATTTTTTCGCTATTTGTCAGTCAGCAGGATAACGCCATGCAAGTTGCAATTTTAATGGTTCACGTGGTCATCGCGATCGCGCTCGTAGTACTTATCCTGCTTCAGCAGGGTAAAGGGGCCGATGCCGGCGCCTCCTTCGGCGGCGGTGCCTCACAGACGGTCTTCGGTTCCCGCGGCAGCGGTAACTTTCTGTCGACCGCGACCGGCGTTCTGGCGGCGGGGTTCTTCGTCACGTCCATGGCGCTTGCCTACTTTGCCACTCAGGCAGGACAGGCCCCGGAAGCCGGTATTCCGGACTCGCGCTTAGTCGAGCAACAACAAAGTGTTCCAACACTTGACGACGACTCGGGAAGTGTGGATAATACCGCGCCAGTGCTAGAGGAAAACGGCGACTAAGTATTTGAGATTAAATGCTTGTTGACGCTTTCTTTAGCCTCCCCTGATGCCGAAGTGGTGGAATTGGTAGACACGCTATCTTGAGGGGGTAGTGACCGTATGGTCGTGCGGGTTCAAGTCCCGCCTTCGGCACCACCGAGAAACTGGTTGGATCGGTTTCGAGGATTTCAGGGTGGTACCTGAGACGAGAAAGCCCTTGACGAAGGTCGTATAAGGGACTAATATCGTCCAGCTAGATTGATGCGGGGTGGAGCAGTCTGGTAGCTCGTCGGGCTCATAACCCGAAGGTCATCGGTTCAAATCCGGTCCCCGCTACCATCTTTTTTCAAACGGTGTATGCACAGCGCTTCAGTATTGGCTGGCAATAGAATCACACCGGTTTGTTAAAATGGTATTACAGGTTTCTTTTAAAAAGCCCCTTCCTGTGAAGGGGCTTTTTGTTAGTAGCGTCTTTACACACGCTGACGCTACCGGCAGATTTAAGAGTAGCTTTTTGCGAGCCAAGCGTGTCTTGCGCGCCGGCACCTGCCGCGACGTCGAAGACACATTTTCAGGTAACGCCAATCAGCCACCTAGCTTTTCTCATGACTCCTGGCCAGGTGCCTGATGCAACGGCTATAGGAGCTTCGTCTGTGGCCACAAAACACGCAGCGCTGCACGCGCTGATTGAGCCTGTTGTCGCCGCCATGGGCTTCGAGCTATGGGGCATCGACCATCTTTCTCAGGGCAAACATTCACGCCTGGTGATCTACATCGAGCGTGAAAGCGGCGTCAGTGTCGAAGACTGCGCTGATATCAGCCGTCAAGTCAGTGCCGTCATGGATGTCGAAGACCCTATTCCCGGCGAGTACCGCCTGGAGGTTTCGTCGCCCGGTATGGCGCGTCCTTTGTATACCCTGGATCATTTCACACGCTACCAGGGCCACCAGGTGGCGCTCAAGCTGCGCACCGCCTTTCATGGCCGGCGTAAATATCAGGGGCTGCTCGCGGGCGTGGAAAGCGACGAAGTGCTGCTTCAGCTCGACGGCGAAGAGTACTGCTTTCCCATCGAAAGCATCGATGCTGCACACATTGTCCCGCAGTTCGAAGATTAAAAAAACGGCGGCCCCCCACGGCTTGGGCGAGGCACAAAGGACAGGTTTACTGGCGAGGCATACGCATGAGTAAAGAAATTTTAATGGTCGTTGACGCGATCTCTAATGAAAAAGGCGTTTCACGCGACGTAATTTTCGAAGCGGTCGAAGCGGCGCTGGCTAGCGCCTCGCGCAAGCGTTTCGAGCAGGAAGAAGCCAACGTGCGCGTGGAAATCGACCGCCGCACTGGCGACTACGACACCTACCGCTACTGGACCGTGGTCGAAGACGACGAGTTCGAAACGCCGGATTACGAAATCAAGCAAACCGTTGCCGAACGGCGCGACCCGCCTTTGGCGCTGGGTGAGGTCACCGAGCAGAAGATCGACAACGCCGTGTTTGGTCGTATTGCCGCCCAGACCGCCAAGCAGGTCATCGTCCAGAAAGTCCGTGAAGCCGAGCGCGCCGAAGTGGTCAGCCAGTACGCCGACCGCGAAGGCGAGCTGGTCGCCGGTATCGTCAAGAAAACTACCCGTGACGGGCTGATCATCGACCTGGGCGAAAACGCCGAGGCGTTTTTGGCGCGTAACGAAATGATTCACGGCGAGCGCTACCGCATGAACGAGCGGGTGCGCGCGCTGCTGGTCAAGGTCGACCCGGAGGCTCGCGGCGCACAGCTTCAGCTCTCGCGCACCAATGCGCAGTTCATCATCGAGCTTTTCAAGATCGAGGTGCCGGAAATTGCCGAGCAGCTCATCGAAATCAAGGGTGCGGCCCGCGATCCGGGCTCGCGCGCCAAGATCGCCGTCAAAACCAACGATCGCCGTATCGACCCGGTCGGTGCGTGTGTGGGTATGCGCGGCTCGCGGGTGCAGGCGGTGTCATCAGAGCTTCAAAACGAGCGTGTAGACATCGTGCTGTGGGACGACAACCCCGCGCAACTCGTCATCAACGCCATGGCGCCGGCGGACGTTGCCTCCATTTTGGTGGATGAAGACGCCCACGCCATGGACGTCGCGGTCGCCCAGGACAATCTCGCTCAGGCCATCGGCCGCAGCGGCCAGAACGTGCGCCTGGCATCGGAACTCACCGGCTGGCGGATCAACGTCATGACCGAAGACGAGGCCGAGTCCAAGCGCGAGCAGGAAATCGATAGCCTCGTGGACTCCTTCGTTCACCACCTCAGCGTGGACGAGGACGTTGCCCGGCTATTAGTGGAAGAAGGGTTCACTACCCTGGAAGAAGTCGCCTACGTGCCGCTCGAAGAGATGCTCGAAATCGAAGAATTCGATGAAGAGCTCGTCGAAGAGCTGCGCGCACGTGCCAAGGACGAGCTACTGACAATGGCGATCGCCTCGGAAGAAGCGCTCGACGGTGCCCAGCCGGCAGACGATCTGCTGGAAATGGAAGGAATGGAGCGCCACCTGGCCTTCATTCTTGCCAGTCGGGGCATTGTCACCATGGAAGATCTCGCCGAGCAGTCTGTCGACGATCTGGTCGATATCGAGGAGTTAGACGAAGCGCGCGCAGCGGCACTGATCATGACTGCCCGTGCGCCCTGGTTTGAAGACGATAGCGAAGCGGCTTCGAACACACAGTAAACAGGTCACGGGCTTGGGAGGGTCACAATGTCAGATATGACGGTTAAAGATTTTGCAGTAAAGGTGGGCCGCGATGTGCCCCGCCTGTTGGAACAGATGAAAGAGGCGGGCCTTAAGCACGCCTCGGAAAGCGATGCGGTCTCTGAAGACGACAAGCAGACGCTGTTGAGCTTTTTGAAGAAAAGTCACGGCGGCGGCGACGCTGCGGATGCCGGTAAAAACCGCATCACGCTGACGCGCAAAACGCGTAGCCGGATCAAAACCGGTGAGCGCGGCAAGACGATCGAAGTTCAGGTCCGCAAGAAAAAGACCTACGTCAAGCGCGCCGAAGAAGAGCAGCCGAAAGCGCCGGAGCCCACGCACTCGGGCCCGCGCCAGCTGGTAGGCGATATGGCCGAGGCCGAAGCCGAGAATAAAGCACGCGAGGCTCGCGAAGCCGAAGAGCGCGCCGAGGCCCAAAAAGCCAAGGCCGCTGAAGAAGCCGCGCGTAAGGAAGCCGACGCCAAGGCGCCGGCGCCGGCCGAAGCCGCCGTGCCCGAGCTTCAGATCGACGAAACCCCGGCCTCCGAAGAGATGCCGCCGGCGCCGCCGAAAGAAGGTCGTACCGACCGTCGCACCGCGCCGCCCAAAAAGGCCGCGGCGAAGAAAAAAGGCCGTGACGAAGATGACGACCGTGGCGATCGCGAAGAGCGTAAGCGTGGCGGCAGTGCCAAGAAAGCCAAGCGCTCCGAGCGTCGTGGCGGCCGCCGCGGCCCGGGCCAGAGCGGCAACGGCAAGCACGGCTTCCAAAAGCCCACGCAGCCGATCGTTCGCGAAGTCTCGATTCCCGAATCGATCAGCGTCGCTGAGCTGGCCGACAAGATGTCGATCAAGGCCAATGAAGTGATCAAGGCCATGTTCACCATGGGCGCGGCGGTGACCATCAACCAGACGATCGACCAGGATACTGCGGCGATCGTGGTGGAAGAGATGGGCCACAAGGTCAAGCTGGTCAAGGACGATGCGCTCGAGACCGAAATGATCGAGGGCATCTCCTACGAAGGCGATGAGATTACCCGCTCGCCGGTCGTGACCGTCATGGGTCACGTCGACCACGGTAAGACCTCGCTTCTCGACTACATTCGTCGTGCCAAGGTGGCCACCGGTGAAGCCGGCGGTATTACCCAGCACATCGGCGCCTACCACGTCGAAGACAACCACGGTGGCGTGACCTTCCTGGACACCCCCGGCCACGCGGCGTTTACCGCCATGCGTGCCCGCGGTGCCAAGGCAACCGACGTGGTCATCCTGGTGGTGGCGGCGGACGACGGCGTCATGCCGCAAACCGTTGAAGCGATCGAGCACTCCAAAGCGGCCGAAGTTCCCATGGTCGTGGCGGTGAACAAGATCGATAAAGACGGCGCGGATTTCGACCGTATTCGTAACGAGCTTTCCCAGCACGGCGTGATTTCGGAAGAGTGGGGCGGCGATACCCAGTTCGTTCACGTCTCCGCGAAAACCGGTGACGGCATCGAGGAGCTGCTGGAAGCGATCCAGCTGGTATCCGAAGTGCTCGAGCTCAAGGCCGTACCGTCGGCGCCGGGTAAAGGTGTGGTCGTCGAATCGCGCCTCGACAAGGGCCGTGGTCCGGTCGCGACCGTACTGGTACAAAACGGTACCCTCAAGCGCGGTGATATCGTGCTGGCCGGCCTGCACTACGGCCGTGTACGGGCGCTGACCAACGAACTCGGCCAGCAGGTCGAGGAAGTCGGTCCGGCGATGCCCGTCGAGATTCAGGGCCTGGACGGTACGCCGGACGCCGGTGACGACTTCATGGTCGTGGCCGACGAGCGTAAAGCGCGGGAAGTCGCCAACTTCCGTCAGGGCAAGTACCGCGAAGTACGCCTGGCGCGTCAGCAGAAAGCCAAACTCGAGAACATGTTCAGCCAGATGGGCCAGGACGAAGTGGCCAAGGTCAACATCGTCTTGAAAGCCGACGTTCAAGGTTCGCTCGAGGCGATCCGCGGTGCGCTCGAGGAGCTCTCCACCGCCGAAGTCGAAGTGGCCGTGGTTTCATCTGGTGTGGGCGGTATCACCGGTACCGACGCCAACCTGGCGCTGGCCAGTGAGGCTATCCTGGTCGGCTTCAACGTCCGTGCCGACGCCGCCGCGCGCGAAATCGTCGAACGTGAAGGCCTGGATCTGCGCTACTACAGCGTCATCTACCACTTGATCGACGAGGTCAAGCAGGCGATGAGCGGTATGCTCGCCCCCGAGTGGAAAGAAGAGATTGTAGGTATTGCTGAAGTCCGCGATGTCTTCCGCGCGCCGAAAATTGGGGCAATTGCCGGTTGTATGGTGGTTGAAGGCAACGTGCATCGTAATAAGAAGATCCGCGTACTGCGTGATGATGTAGTGATTTACGAAGGTGAGCTCGAATCGCTGCGTCGCTTCAAAGACGATGTGCAGGAAGTGCGCAACGGCGTCGAGTGTGGTATCGGCGTCAAGAACTACAACGACGTCCAGGTCGGCGACAAGATCGAAGTCTTCGACCAGGTCAAGGTCGAGCGCACCCTGTAAGGCTGCGAGGAGCAATCATGCGCGAATTCAAGCGTACCGACCGGGTAGCCGACCAGCTCCAAAAGGAGCTGGCGGTGCTTATCCAGCGCGAGATCAAGGACCCGCGCCTTGGCATGGTCACGGTCAGCGGCGCGACCGTCAGCCGTGATCTGGGCTACGCCGATATCTACGTCACCCTGTTGGGTGAGCAGGACCCGGCGCGCATCAAGGAAAACCTGCAGGTGCTCAAACGCGCCAGCGGTTTTCTGAGAAGCCAGATTGCCAAGCGCATCAAGCTGCGTCATGTGCCGGAGCTGCGCTTTCATTTCGATGAAAGCGTGGTGCGCGGCCAGCAGCTCTCTTCGCTGATCGACGAGGCGGTCTCGACCGACCGCGCCCGTCAGGACGAAGAAGAGGGCGGTAACGAAGACGAGGCGCCGCGGTAATGGCGCGTCGTCGTAAGGGCCTGCCGGTCAACGGCGTGGTGCTGCTGGACAAGCCCCAGGGCGTGTCCAGTAACCATGCCTTACAGCGCGTGCGCCGGCTGTTCGAGGCGCAAAAAGCGGGACATACCGGCACCCTCGATCCCATGGCGACGGGCTTACTGCCGATCTGCCTGGGTGAGGCGACCAAGTTCTCCGCGCACCTTCTGGAAGCCGACAAGATGTATCGCACCCGGGTCGAACTCGGGGTGATCACCGATACCGGCGATGCGGAAGGTAGCGTGGTCGAGCGCCGCGAGGTGCCGGCGCTTTCGAATGACGACGTCGAGGCTGCCATTGCACGCTTTCGCGGCGAGATCGACCAGGTACCGCCGATGTACTCGGCGCTCAAGCATCAGGGCAAAAAGCTTTACGAACTGGCCCGCGAGGGCAAGGAAGTGGAGCGTGCAGCGCGCAGAATTAGCGTGTATGATGCCCGGCTGCTCGCGTTCGACGGTCAAACGTTCGAGCTCGAAGTAAGCTGTAGTAAAGGCACCTACATTCGCACGTTGGCCGAAGATATCGGTTTGGCGCTCGGATGCGGCGCTCATATCAGCCAGCTAAGACGGCTCAAGACCGGCCCCTTCGATGGCAGCGCGATGTGGACCCTGGAGGCGTTAGAAGCTCTTGGTGAGCAGAGCGCGCGTGAGGCCGAATTGATGCCCGTGGACGTACTGGTCGACCACCTCCCTGCGCTTAGCGTGGACGAGGCCGCTCATACCTCCTTGTCCTACGGTCAATCCGCCAGGCTCGACGTGGGGGCGCTGCCGCCCAACGAGCTGGCACGACTTTACTACGCCGAGTCGTTTCTCGGCTTGGGCGTGGTGAAAGGGCCCCAGGAAGTGGCCCCCAAGCGGCTGTTAAGCACGGTCGCGCTTTCGTAAGTTCGCTGGTAAAACGTTGCAAGGACGCCGCGATTTACGCGAAAATACCCTTTGAGACTGCAAATATGCGTGGTCTCACCCATTCAATGTTAAGCATATTGCTGACTGGAGAGACAGATGGCACTAACCGCTGAGAAAAAGGCCGAGATCGTCAACGAATACGGCCGCGGCGAGAGCGACACCGGTTCCCCCGAAGTGCAGGTTGCCCTGCTGAGCGCCAACATCAATGGCCTGCAGGACCACTTCAAGACCAACAAGCAAGATCACCACTCGCGTCGTGGTCTGATCCGCATGGTAAACCAGCGTCGTAAGCTGCTGGACTACCTCAAGCGCAAGGATTTTGAACGCTATCAGTCGCTGATCCAGCGTTTGGGTCTGCGCCGCTAAAACGCCTTGTCGCGCCCCTTTTCATGAGGGGGGCGACAAGCCGCGTAGCGTGCAATCAAAACGGGTAGCCCTTTGGGGCTACCCGTTTTTTTATGCCCAAAACGCGCTAAAAGCGGGAGGAAAGGGGCGAATTCGGGTTTCTGGTAGCCCTTGAGCGCCACAGCGCCTAGAATAGTGGCGAGTCAAAACGACCCCAGAAAAGACAAGTAGCTATTTTATGTTAAAGGAAGTCGCCGTGAATCCGGTAAAAAAAACGTTCCAGTACGGTCGTAGTACCGTCACCCTCGAAACCGGCCGTATCGCTCGCCAGGCCAGCGGTGCCGTGATGGTCACCATGGACGACACCGTCGTGCTCTGCACCGTGGTCGCCAAGAAAGACGTCAATCCTGGCCAGCCCTTTTTCCCGCTCTCGGTACACTACCAGGAAAAGACCTACGCGGTCGGCAAGATTCCCGGCGGCTTCTTCAAACGCGAAGGGCGCCCCACCGAGAAAGAGACGCTTACCTCGCGCCTGATCGACCGTCCGATTCGCCCGCTTTTCCCGAAAGGCTTCATGAACGAAGTACAGGTCATCTGTACCGTTCTCTCCACCGACCGTAACCACGACCCGGATATCGCCGCGATGCTGGGTACCTCGGCGGCGCTTTCGATCTCCGGCGTGCCGTTCAACGGCCCGATCGGTGCCGCGCGCGTGGGCTTCAACGAAGAGCAGGGTTACTTTCTGAACCCGACCGTCGAAGAGCTTGCGACCTCCGAGCTGAACATGGTCGTCGCCGGTACCGAAAAAGCCGTGCTGATGGTCGAGTCCGAAGCCCAGGAGCTTCTGGAAGACGAAATGCTCGGCGCGGTCCTCTTTGGCCATCAGGAAATGCAGGTGGCGGTCTCCGCTATCAACGAACTGGTCGCCGAGGCCGGCAAGCCGCGCTGGGAATGGCAGGCCGCCGAGGAGAACGCGGCGCTTAAAACCGCCATGGCCGAAGGTTTTGAGGCTAAAGTCGGCGAAGCCTATCGCATCACCGACAAGATGCAGCGCCAGGACGCTCTGGCCGCGCTGAAAGACCAGGCGCTCGAAGAGCTGGTGGCCGTCGAAGGTGAGCCGGTCAACGACAAGTTCGCCAAAGACGACGTCAAAGGCGCCTTCGCAAGCCTCGAGAAGCGCGTCGTGCGCTCGCGGGTCGTGAAAGGCGAGCCGCGTATCGATGGTCGCGACAACACCACCGTGCGCCCGCTAGACATCGAAGTCGGCGTGCTGCCCAAGACCCACGGCTCGGCGGTGTTCACCCGTGGTGAAACCCAGGCGATCGCCATCGCGACCCTGGGTACGCTGCGCGACTCACAGCTGATCGAATCGCTGGAAGGCGAGCGTAAAGACCGCTTCATGCTGCACTACAACTTCCCTCCCTACTCGGTCGGCGAAGCCGGCTTCATGGGCGGGCCGAAGCGCCGTGAAATCGGCCACGGCCGCTTGGCGCGCCGCGGTGTACAGGCCATGCTGCCCTCGGAAGAGGATTTCCCCTACACCATTCGCGTGGTCTCCGAGATCACCGAGTCCAACGGCTCGAGCTCCATGGCCTCGGTTTGTGGCTCCTCGCTTGCGCTGATGGATGCAGGTGTGCCGCTGAAAGCGCCGGTGGCGGGTATCGCCATGGGCCTGGTCAAAGACCCGGAAGGTTACGCGGTGCTGACCGATATTCTGGGCGACGAAGATCACCTCGGTGACATGGACTTCAAGGTCGCCGGCTCCGTCGAAGGCGTGACCGCGCTCCAGATGGATATCAAGATCGAGGGCATCAACGAAGAGATCATGGAGACCGCGCTGCAGCAGGCCCACCACGCGCGTATCTCGATCCTCGAGCAGATGAACGCCGTCATTAATCAGAGCCGCACCGAGGTTTCTGATAACGCACCGTCCATGGCGACGATCAAGATCGACCCGGACAAAATCCGCGACGTCATCGGTAAAGGTGGCGCCACCATTCGCAAGATTTGCGAAGACACCGGCGCCTCCATCGATCTCGACGATGATGGCACCGTGCGTATTTATGCCGAAGACAAGAAAGCCGCCAAGGCGGCCATCGACACCGTACTGGCGATCACCGCCGAGGCGGAAATCGGCAAGCTTTACAACGGTAAGGTCGTGCGTATTGCCGACTTCGGCGCGTTCGTGAACATCATGCCCGGCACCGACGGTCTGGTACACATCTCGCAAATCGTCCAGGAGCGCGTCAACGACGTGCGCGATTTCCTCAACGAAGGTGACGACGTGGTCGTGAAGGTGCTCGACATCGACAACCGTAACCGCGTGAAGCTCTCCATCAAGGAGATCACCGAAGAAGAGAAAGCGGCGTTTGCCGCACAAAGCGAAGCCACCGTCGAATAAGCGATCCGAAGGTGCTCCCTCCGCCCCCGTTGCCTTTGGCTGCGGGGGCGGCGTTGTTTGGGAGAGCGGTCGATAAGGAGAAATCATGGAGAAGGATGTCGCCAGGTGGTGGGCGGTCATTGCGGTCATGTGCGGGATTTTCCTGCTGGTCACCGCCGAGCAGCTGCCGATCGGGCTGCTCTCGCAGGTAGCGGGCGAGATGGGCGTCAGCGAGGGCACCGCTGGCTTGATGGTGACGGTACCCGGGGTGGTAGCGGCGCTGTCGGCGCCGCTGTTGCCGGTAGCGGTGGGCCGCATGGACCGCCGGGTGATGCTGACCGGTTTGATGATCATCATGACGCTGGGCAGCGTGCTCTCGAGCATGGCCGAAAGCTTTGTCATGCTGCTTGCCGCGCGGGTGCTGATCGGCATGAGTATCGGAGGTTTCTGGGCGGTCGCGGGCAGCATCGCGCCCAGGCTCGTGCCGGAGGAGAGCGTGGCCAAGGCGATGACGATCATCTTCGGTGGCGTCACGGCGGCCTCGGTACTGGGCGTGCCGCTGGGTACGCTCTTGGGGGATATCAGCAGCTGGCGGTGGGTGTTTGGCGGCCTGGGAGGCTTTAGTCTGCTGACCGCGGGTATGATCTGGCTATGGTTACCCAGCCTTCCGCCCCGGGAGCCGGTACGCCTGCGCATTCTCGCCCAGCAAGTGCTCAATCGCGGCGTGCGCGTAGCGGTACTCACCACCGGCTGCGTGGTGGTGGGCCACTTCGTCGCCTACACCTTCATCAGCCCGATTTTGCAAAACGTCAGCGGCATCGAGCAGCGCAACGTGGGCACCCTGTTGCTGCTTTACGGGGCGGCGGGCATTATCGGCAACGTGATCGCGGGCATGCGTGCGGCGCGCAACCCCTACATCGCCGTGCTCATGATTCCGGTGCTGCTGTTGGTCGTGGTGGCGAGCTTTCCGCTGCTGGGCACGAGTCCGTTCAGCGGCGTGGCGCTGTTGACGGTGTGGGGCGCGATCTTCGGCAGCATCTCGGTAAGCATTCAAACCTGGATTCTGCGTACCGCGCCCAACACCGAGGCGGCCACCGCTTTAATGGCCTTCGTGTTCAATATGTCGATTGGCCTGGGGTCACTTCTGGGCGGGCGCGTGGTGGACGCCACGAGTCTACCCACCACCATGTGGGCCGCCGCCGGGCTTTTCCTGATCGGGGTGGTGCTGGTTGGTCGTACGCCTTCAAGTCTGGTCAACAGCGGCAGGATTCGGTAGCTACTTCAAACATCGAGCATCGGGGTCCGGAAGAGACCCTACGCGGGGGCGCTGTAAATACCTCCCTGTACGCTACTTTCGCCATCCCTGGCGAAAGACCCCCGCTACGGGTCTCTTCCGGCCACACTGGGGTGGTTGAGATATAGCTGCAATCAAAAGCCCCTGCTCGAAGGCAGGGGCTTTGTTGTTTAGAAGGCCTGAAGTTACGGCCGCTCGATGGCCAGCGCCACACCCTGACCGCCGCCGATACACAGCGTGGCAAGGCCTTTTTTGGCATCCCGGGCGATCATTTCGTGAATCAGCGAGACCAGTACGCGACAGCCCGAGGCGCCGATCGGGTGGCCCAGCGCAATCGCACCGCCGTTGACGTTCACTTTGGACACGTCCCAGCCCAGCTCCTTGTTGACCGACATCGCCTGGGCGGCAAAGGCTTCGTTCGCCTCGACGAGATCCAAATCCTCGAGGCTCCAGCCGGCTTTCTCAAGGCACCGCCTTGTCGACGGCGCTGGCCCGATACCCATGATCGCCGGGTCCACGCCGGCGTTGGCGTAGGCCTTGATGCGCGCGAGCGGCTCGAGGCCCAGCTCCTTGGCTTTCTCCGCCGAGCAGACCATCACCACGGCGGCGCCGTCGTTGAGAGAGGAAGCGTTGCCCGCGGTGACGGTGCCGTCTTTCTTGAACGCCGGCTTCATGCCACCCAGTTTTTCCGCAGTGACTTCCCGCGGGTTTTCGTCGGTATCGAACACCACCGGGTCGCCCTTGCGCTGGGGGATCTCGACCGGCACGATCTGGCTTTTGAACTTGCCTTCCTTGATGGCGTTGGAGGCGTTCTGCTGCGACTGGGCGGCGAACTCGTCCATTTGCTCGCGGGTGATGCCGTACTTCTCGGCCAGGTTCTCGGCGGTAATGCCCATATGGAAATCGTTGAACGCGTCCCACAGGCCGTCGTGGACCATGGTATCGATCGCTTTCCAGTCGCCCATGCGTTGGCCGTTGCGCGAGTTGGGCAGCACGTGAGGCGAGGCGGACATGTTCTCCTGGCCACCGGCAATGATCAGATCGGCATCGCCGCACAGGATGGCTTGCGTGGCCAAATGCACCGCTTTGAGGCCGGAGCCGCATACCTTATTGATGGTCATGGCCGGCACCGAGTCCGGAAGACCCGCATTGATGGACGCCTGGCGAGCCGGGTTTTGGCCCACCCCCGCAGTCAGCACCTGGCCGAGCAGCACTTCGTTGACCTGATCCGGCGAGACGCCGGTGGATGAGAGAATGTCCTTGATGACCAGCGAGCCGAGTTCGCTGGCGGGAATGCCCGCGAGCGAGCCGCCGAAGCTACCGACCGCGGTGCGCCGTGCGGCGACGATGACCACTTCTTGCATGACAGAACTCCCGAAATGAATAAGGCCGTAAGCCTGTGAGCGAGCGTATTGAATTCAAGCGTGTTCAATCAGCATAGGGGAAAGTCGTGCGTCGCGACAATACGCTTTTGGTTCACCCTCGTGGGGCGCGCCTTTGCAGGGTGACGGCCACGTTATCGATCAGGCGCGTTGGGCCGAGCTTTGCCGCCGCTAGTAGTACCGCCGCCGAGGTGGTGGGCGTTACCGGGCCAAGCGCTGCGCTTTTTAGCTCTACGTAGTCCGGTGTAAAGCCCGCAGCCCCCAGGGCCGCGATCGCCTGGTCGAGCACGAGCGGGGCGGGCTCGCCGTTTTCCAGCGCCGCTTTCGCTGCTTGCAGGGCCTGGTAAAGCCTGGGCGCGGCGGCGCGCTGCTCGTCACTCAAGTAGCCATTACGCGATGAAAGCGCCAGGCCGTTCTCGGCGCGCTGTGTCGCGACACCGATGATCTCGATGGGCATGTGCAGGTCCGCGACGAATTTTCGGATCACCGCCAGTTGCTGGTAATCCTTCTCGCCGAACAGCGCGATGTCCGGCTGCACCAGGTTGAACAGCATCGTCACCACGGTGGCCACGCCGTCGAAGTGACCGGGGCGGGTGGCGCCGCAAAGCCCTTCGGAAACCACCGGCACCTGCACCCGCGTCTGAGCATCCAGGCCGCCCGGGTAGAGCGCGGCGGCGGTGGGGGCGAATAGAAAATCGCAGCCGGCCTCGGCAAGCTTTGCCTGGTCCTCTTTTAGGGTGCGCGGGTAGGCGTCCAGGTCTTCACCCGGGCCAAACTGCATCGGGTTGACGAAAAGGCTCGCCACTACGATATCCGCGTGCTGGCGCGCGGTTTCCACCAGCGCCATGTGCCCGGCGTGCAGGTTGCCCATGGTGGGTACCAGCGCGATACGTTTCCCGGTTCGGCGGTCGTCGTTGAGCGTCGATCGAAGGTCGGCGATGTCGTGCAGCGTGCGCATTATGGTTGGCCTGGCAGGGGTAAGACAAAAATGGCGCGGGCGACGTCGAGCCCCGTGGGTCGTTAACCCGGGCCGTCTTCGACCAGTCGCTGAATGCCGGGGTTTTCGATGCGCTCCAGCCAGTGGCGGGCGGGCTGATCGTGCAGGGTAATCGCAGCATCGAGCTCGGTAAGCGGCATCAGTACGAAAGCGCGCTCGTGCATGTGCGGGTGGGGAACGCTTAAGCGGGGCTGCTCGATGCGCTGCTCGTCGAAGAGCAGGATATCGAGATCCAGGGTGCGTGGGCCCCAGTGGCGCAAACGGCGGCGGCGGTGGCGCTGCTCCAGGCCTTGGAGCTGATCCAGAAGCGCCAGCGGTGAAAGCGCGGTATCGAGGGCGACGACGGCGTTGACGAAATCCGGCTGGTCCTGGGGGCCCACCGGGCGGCTGGCGTAAAGCGAGGAGACGCCGCTGACCCTGGTCAGCGGCAGCTCGCCCAGCTCGACTATCGCCCGGCGTACCTGGGCCAGCGGCTCTTCGATATTGCTGCCAATGCCGATATAGGCAAGCGATGAGATCATGGCGCTGGCTCGCTAATCGCTTTTGCGCGTCGGCTTACGGCGCTTTTTACGCCGCCGGTCGCCCTGGCTTGCCGGGTCGCCGCCCACCTTTTGCAGCAGGCGGCGCTGTTCGTGCTCGTCGCCCTGCTGGAACGCTTCCCACCACTCGCCAAGCCCGCGGGGTATTTCACCGGCTTGCTCGCGCAGTAGCAACAGGTCGAAAGCGGCGCGAAAGCGCGGGTGTTCGCGGCTTTGAAACGCGCGCTTGCCGCGACGCATGGGCAGGCGTGCCTGAAGCTCCCAGATCTCGCGCATCGGCATACCAAAGCGCTTGGGGATCGAGATATGTTGAAGCTGGCGCATCACTACGTCCTGGGCGGCGGTTTGCAGCGCGGGTACCGCGGGCATGCCTTCGCCTTCGAGCTCTGCCAGGCGTAGCGAAACCGGCCCCCACAAAAACGCGGCGAACAAGAACGCCGGGGTCACCGGGCGGTCGTTGGCGATGCGCTTGTCGGTATTCATTAGCGCCTGCTCGATCAGCTCCTCGACCCAAGCGGCGTCGGCCATGGCTTCCTCGGCTTCGGGGAAGAGCATGCCGAACAGCCCGTAGTGGCTCAAAAGACGGAAGGTCAAAAGCCCCTGACCGGACATGAAGAGCTTGAGCGCTTCGTCGAATAGGCGCGCCGGCGGAATTTGCAGCAAAAGCGGCGCCAGCTCGTACATCGGCGCTTCGGTTTCCGGAGCGATCTCGAAGCCCAGCTTGGCGGCAAAGCGCACCGCGCGCAGCATACGCACCGGGTCTTCCCGATAACGGGTCGCCGGGTCGCCGATCAGGCGCAGCGTGCGTGCGTTGATATCGCCGATGCCGCCGGCGAAGTCATGAATCGAGAAGTCGGCGATGCTGTAGTAAAGCGCGTTGACGGTGAAGTCACGGCGCAGCGCGTCCTCTTCGATGCTGCCCCAAACGTTATCGCGCAGTAGAAGCCCATCGTCGGATTGCTGAGCGATATGATCGCCGTGTTCGTCCTGGGGCTTGCCTCGGAAGGTCGTTACCTCGATGACTTCGCGCCCAAAGCGGACGTGAACGATACGAAAGCGCCGCCCGATCAATCGCGAGTTGCGAAACAGCTCGCGCACCTGATCCGGCGTGGCGTTGGTCGCCACGTCGAAATCCTTGGGTGTTTGACCAAGGAGCGCATCACGAATGCAGCCACCGACCAGATAGGCACCAAAGCCTGCACCGTCCAATCGATAAAGTACTTTCAAGGCGGCGTCGCTGATCTGCTGACGAGAAACAGGGTGCTCGGAGCGGGGGATAACGTGAGGCGTTAAGGCCTCTGTAGGGTTTTCTTGGGAATCGAGCAGGTTTTTCAATTGCTCTCCCGAACCAGGTAAAAAACGGGTAAGTCCTCTAAACATGCGACGACATCGACTCGCAGTTAAAACGTAGGTTATTTAACAAAGGGTTTGATAAATGATAAGTCGATGAGTGTAGCCGACGCCCAACGCCTTGCAAAGCATTCAGACGAGGATTGTACAAAACGTTTAAAAAACGACGTTCATAAAGGCGTCAATCCCCCGCGGCCAGATGCGGAAAGGGGAGGCCAAAAGGGCCTCCCCTGTCAATTGGGTCAATCAGCATCCGTGCTGCTGTTTTTCTTCATGATGGCACATCGCCCTGAATACGCACCGCAGTCAGTAAAGCGTTACTCACTCTGCTCCGACCGCCTCGTATTCAAAACAATAATCCAACCGCGAACTCTTCTCTCCCGGCGAATTGTTATTGGGTCCGGGGGGTACATCGCAAAGCGTTTATTATTGTTGGCCGCTTTGAGGGTGTACGTCGCGTCCTTTTTCGGGTGGTTGCTTTCGATTGTTTTTATGGATGCGCCTGCTTTCAAGCGCCAGCAATTTGCAAGACATCAGCCGTTTGTTGTTATTGGTCGCTTATCTTGCCCCCGCCCTGTTGTTTTTGTTTTGGCGAGGTCTGGGCGGTATGACTTGTTATTGTTGTTGTTTAACCGCTACCCGATTTGTTTTTCTTACCCAGTAATACTGCACTTGGCGTGCCACTTGTTAAAAAGAAACGTCATTTCATGAACTTGTAGTATTTGAGTATTTTTTGAGCGGGCGTCGCGCACCAAGTGTTACCTTCGAAACAGCGTTTTTAAACGTGTTGTGTGTGGGAAGGTAACAGCCCAAATGCCCGCTTTTTTAAATATTTTTTATTGAAATCAGGATATTAGACGTTAGTCGTAGGGCGCGGTGCGTGGCATCAAGGCGTGGAGGTATCGCCCCCCGCTCCTGGGCGCTTGGCGGTCTTTTTACGCGGAATACCTAGCCGCTGGCGCCGTTCCCAGAGGTTTTTACGGCTAATGCCCAATTTTTGTGCAAGCTCGGTTTCGCTCATCTGATCCTGGTGCTCGAGCACGAAATGCTGAAAGTAATCCTCCAGCGACAGATCCTCTTCGTCTTCGAACGACTCTTTCGCTTCGGACGTCGCACTGGGCGCCGGGCGGTGAGGCACCGGCCCCAGCCCTAAGTCGTCAGGGTGGATCAGGTGGCCCTCGGCGAGAATCACGCCGCGCTCGAGCGCGTTTTCGAGCTCGCGCACGTTGCCAGGCCAGGGGTAGTCCTGCACATCCTGACGCGCGGCGCGCGAAAGGCGAAGACCTGGCCGGTCGTGGCGCTGGCAGGCTTTCTCCAGCAGGATGTCGGCGATTTTCAAAACGTCCTCGTCACGCTCGCGAAGCGGCGGCAGGGCGATCTGCATGACGTTGAGGCGATAATAAAGATCCAGGCGGAACTCACCGCTTTTGGAAAGCGCGCGCAGGTCCCGGTGGGTCGCGGTAATCAGGCGGACGTTCACGTGACGGGTTTCCACGGAGCCGATCTTGCGGATTTCGCCTTCTTGCAGCACGCGCAGAAGCCTTGCCTGGGCATCCAGCGGAAGTTCGCCGATCTCGTCGAGAAACAGCGTACCGCCGTCGGCGGCTTCTACCAGCCCGGTGCGAGCAGCGCTTGCGCCGGTGAAGGCGCCTTTTTCGTGGCCGAAAAGCTCGGACTCGATCAGCGTTTCCGGGATCGCCGCGCAGTTGACGCAAATAAGCGGGGCCGCCGCGCGCTTGCTCTGCTGATGAAGCGCCCGCGCCACCAGCTCCTTGCCGGTGCCGGACTCGCCCTGGATCAGCACGCTGACATCCGCCGGAGCGGTTTTACGAATCCGGGTGTACACCTGCTGCATGGCGGCGCAGTCGCCGATCATGATTTGGCGGGTGCCGCCCTCGTCGGTAATTGCCGGGGCGCTGCCGGCCGCCATGGCGCGCTTGTGCAAAATGCCCTCGACGGTTTCCAGCAGCTCGTCGTGATCGAAGGGTTTGGCGACGTAGTCCACTGCGCCAAGCTTCAATGCCTCGATCGCCGAGCGCATGCTGGCGTAGCTGGTCATGACCAGCACCGGCGCCGGGGCGGCGGCTTCGATCAGCGCGGTGCCCGGCTCGCCCGGCAGGCGCAGGTCGCTGATGATGAGATCGAACTCGGCAAGCGCCAGCGTTGCCGTCTCCTCGACGCTGGCCGCCTCGACGACCTCATAGTGGCTGCGTTCGAGCAGGCGCTTGAGGGCGCTGCGAATAATCGCTTCATCTTCAACAATCAGTATCCTGGCCATTTAGGGGTCGATCATCCTGTTGGTAAAGCGGCAGCCAAAGCGTAATGGCGGTACCGCACGATTGTCCGCTCGGGGGCGAGGCGCACTCGATTCGGCCCTGGTGCTCGTTGATAATCTGGTACGCCACCGAAAGCCCAAGCCCGGTGCCTTCTCCCGGTGCCTTGGTGGTGGTGAAGGGCTCGAACAGGTGATCCTTCACGCTTTCCGCGATACCTTCGCCGTTATCCGTGACGCGCCACCAGGCCTGCCCGGCCTGCTCGCCGGCGTCGATCAAAACCTCGCCCGGCCCCTGGCAGGCGTCGCGCGCGTTGCCCAGCAGGTTCACCATTACCTGGGTCAAGCGCTGGGCGTCGCCCTGAACAGTGAGTTGCGCCGGGCAGGCGTTGTCAAAGCTAACATCCTCGCCCGACCGGGCCAGGTGGATCAAGTGTAGCGCGTCGTCGCTGATATGGCGGAGCACGACGCGCTCTGCCGGGGGCGGCAATGACTGGCGCCCGCCGTGGGCAAAGCCCACCAGCGAATTGACGATTTTAGTCACCCGCTGGGTCAGCTCCTGGATGTGATCGGCGGTTTCCAGCAATGCCGGGTCGCTGGTATCGAAACGCAGGTTTTGGGCAAGCGATGAAATCCCCGTGATCGGGTTGCCGATCTCGTGGGCGACCCCGGCGGCCAGTTGGCCGATCGAGGCCAGACGCGCGGCGTGCACCAGCTCCTCTTCGAGCCACTTCATCTCGCTGTGGTCCTCGACCAGGATCACGCTACCGCCGCGGCTATCGAGCCCGCTCAGCGCGGCCTGGTGCAGGGTCAGGAAGTAGTCCCTGCCGTGCAGGCACGCCGGTTGCTTGTAAAGCGGGCCGCCTGGCGTGTGCTGCGCGCTTTTTAATAGCTCGGGCCAAGGCGCGGGGAGGCTGTCGCGGTGCGCGCCGATCACACTCTCGCCGCTAATGCCGGATAGCTCGGAAAGCGCCTGGTTCCACATGGTCAGCTCGTCGTCATCACCCAGTACGCAAAGCCCGACCGGAAGGTAAGCCAGGGTCTGGCGGTGGTGGCGGCGCAGCCCGTCGAGCTCCCGGGCAAGGCCGGTGAGCCGGGAGCGATAGGCCTCAAGGCGGCTCTCCACGAAGTGGATATCGTCGGTCACCGGCGCGTCGTCGTGGCGATAGGGTAGGTAGCGGTCGACGATGTCGCGGGCAACAGAGGGGCCCATTAGCCCGGAAAGGTTCGCCTGGAGCCGGTCGCGCAGCCGGCGCAGCGCGTAGGGCCGGCGCTCCTCGGGGCCCAGGTTGAGCGCTTTCATTGCCCGGGCCACTTCGCGTTCGGCGGCCTCGTCGCCCAGCGCCTGGGCCAGGTGGGTGTGAAAATCCGCCGGGGTGGCGGCTTCCAGCGGCAGGCGCTTGGAGCGGATCACCGCATCGACCGAGCACGCCTCCGCGGCGCTCTGTTCGCCTTCCGAGGTGCGGGTGAAAAGCGAGATGACGATCAACAGCACGATATTGACCGAAAGCGATATCAGCGTAGTGGTGTACCAGTCCGGGGCGCCCGGGGGCATCATGTCGACGAACGGAAGGCTAGGCAGCGAGGTGGAGAGCAACAGCGGCAGCCAAAGCCCCCAAAGCCATATCAGCGCGCCGCCGATAAGACCGGCCACCATGCCGTTACGGTTGGCGCCGGGCCAGTAAAGAAGCGCGAGCATTCCCGGTAAGCACTGGGCGATGCCGACAAAGGCGGCGAGCCCCAGGTCTGTGAGGGTGTGGTGGCGGCTGATGCCTTCGGCAAACAGCCAGCCGCTGGCCACGACGGCCACGACCAGCGCGCGGCGTAGCCATAAAAGCCAACCGTAAAGATTACTGCGCGCCTCCGGCGGGCGGGCGACCAGCACCACGTGGTTGAGCACCATGCCCGATAGCGCAATGGCCATCACCGCCATGGTGCCGCTGGCCGCGGCCAGGCCCGCCAAAAAGGCCAGCGCCCCGACCCACCAATGGGTGGAGAGCTGATAGGCGGCGTAGGCGGTCAATGAAAGGTCGCCCCCCAGCGACTGCGCCGCCCACCAGATCAGCGGGATGGGAAGCGCCATCAGCAGCAAGAACAGCGGCAGCGTCCAGCTCGCCTGTAAGAGCGTATGCCGCGAGAGATTCTCGGCAAAGGTGATTTGAAAAAGATGCGGCATCATGAAAGCGGCGGCGAAAAACAGCAGCAGCAGCGTACGCCACTGGGCGGGGTCCAGCCTGGGCGTAGCCGCCTGGGCAACGAGCCCGGGGCCGTCGAGCCATTGCTGCAAATCCTGGGGGCCGCTGAACACCCACCAAAGGGCGATGGCGCCAAGCGCAAGCATCGCCAACAGTTTGATGAGCGCCTCGAGGGCGAGCATGCTCAAAAGCGTGTCGTGGCGATGCTGATGGCGGTGGCGGGCGCCGCAAAGAATGGCGCCCAGCGCGATGATGGCGCAAAAAAGCAGCGTCGCGACGTCGCTGTAGCGGCTATGGGTCAAGTGAAAGACCGCATCGCTCAGGGTTTTGACCTGAATACCCAAAAGCGGCAGCACCGCCAAAAGGCTTAACAGGGTGACCAGGGTGCCCACCCAGCGCGAGCGAAAGCGAAACGCGAACAAATCGGCAAGCGAAGAGAGCTGGTAGGTGCGGGTGATGCGCTGAATGGGCACCAGCAGCACCGGCGCGAGCAAAAACGCCCCGGCCGCGCCCAGGTAGTAGGCCAGGTAGCCAAAGCCCGCCTCGGCGGCAAGCTCGAGGCTGGCGTACACCGCCCAGGCGCTGGCATAGATGCCCAGCGCCAGCGTGTAGACCAGCGGGTGGCGAGTCAGGCGTACCGGAATGAGCCCCCGCTCGACCGCTACGCCGGCGCCCAGTAGCAGGCCAAAATAGCCAAGCCCCAGGGCGATGACGCCGACTAGTTCAACGCTCATCCAGCTTCCTTTTTTGCTCGAGCCAGAGGGTCAGCGCGATCAGCCCGCCCCAGATCAAAAACGGGCGATACCACACCGTCCCCGGCTCGCTCCAGCCGCCCATCAACACCGGCGAAAGCAGGTAACCGCCGAACACCAGAAAAAGCAGAATACGGTAGACGTACATATCAGCGCTCTTCCGGCATGGGCCGCTCGACGTTGGGCACCAGCCGCGCCGGCTGCCAGTGGGCGATGGCCCAGGTAAGCTGCTGATCGGGCGGGGCGCTTTGAAGCGCGCTCGGCGGGGCCTGGTCCAGCGCGACCAGTGCCTGGTAAAGCTGGCGGCGAACGGCATCGGGTTCATCCGCCAGCGCTGGCGCCAGGTTCTGTTTGGAGAGCTTTTGTCCCGCCGCGCTCATCACCAGCGGTAAGTGCAGGTAGCGTGGGGCCGGGTAGCCAAGCGCGGTTTGCAGTTGGCCCTGCCAGGGGGTGTTGTCGAGTAGGTCGTGGCCGCGCACGATATCGGTCATGCCCTGCTCGAAGTCGTCCACCACCACGGCGAGCTGGTACGCCCAAAGGTGATCCTTGCGCTTCAATACGACGTCGCCAAGTGCGGCCGGGTCGAAACACTGCTCGCCGAATAAGCGGTCGTGCCAGCGAACGGGGCGCTTGGCGATATCGCTGCGCAGCCGCCAGGCGACGGGCTTGCCCGGGTCGCTCACACCCTGGCGGCACCAGCCGGGGTAGATCGAGTAGTCCTGCCACTGCTTGCGCGAACAGCTGCAGGGATAGGCAAGGCCTTGCTCGGCGAGGTTATCCAGAGCGTGCTGGTAGCGCGCGAGCCGGCTACTTTGCCAGACGACGTCGCCGTCCCAGTGAAGCCCAAAGGCTTCGAGCTGGCGCAAAATGGTGGTGTCGGTGCCTTGTGGACAGCGCGGGGGGTCGAGGTCTTCGATCCGCACGTGCCACTCGCCCTTTTGGGCGCGGGCGTCCAGGTAGCTGCCGAGGGCGGCCACTAGCGAGCCAAAATGCAGCGGACCGGAAGGCGTGGGCGCAAAGCGGCCCCGATAGCGTACGGTGTTGGTCATAAAGCCCATCATGAGCCAGGTGGAAACGCTCGGCAAGACACAAAAACGGGCACTCGCGGTGCCCGATTAGAGGGGGTAGAGCCCCGGCGTGATTATCCGCCCAGCTGTTTTTCTTTCAGCTCGGCCAGGGTTTTGCAGTCCACGCAAAGCGTGGCGGTGGGGCGCGCTTCCAAACGACGAATACCGATTTCGACGCCGCACGCTTCGCAGAAGCCATAGTCGTCTTCATCGATGTTCTCGATGGTTTCGTTGATCTTCTTTAAAAGCTTGCGCTCGCGGTCCCGGGTACGCAGTTCCAGGCTGAAGCCCTCTTCCTGGGTTGCCCGGTCGGCGGGGTCGGCGTAGTTATTGGCGTCTTCTTGAAGGTGGCGCACGGTGCGGTCCACCTCTTCCATGAGGTCCTGCTTCCAATTGAGGAGTAGCTGGCGAAAGTGCGCAAGCTGCTTGGCGTTCATGTACTCTTCACCCGGTGCCGGCTCGTACGGGGTGAAGGATGTGGACGCTTCCGGTTTCTGTTCCGCTACTGACATGGGAGTGCCCCTTACTCAAGTGACTGCTGATCGACCGTGACAACGCCACGATTTCACGTCAAAGGGATGCTTGTTTAGCGGAAAATTGGCCGCTATGCAAGTATTATAGGGTGCCTAAGACGTTAGTCTAATTGCCGCCCGGGGCCGAATAAAATCAAACGATCGAACGAACAAGGAGTTTGAATGGGTTGGAATCCACGCCTTGACCAGGTGGCCCCTTTTCGCGTGATGCACCTGTTGGAAATGGCCCAGGCGCGCGAAGCCCAGGGCTTTGACGTCATTCATTTGGAGGTGGGCGAGCCGGACTTCGCAACGCCGGCGCCGATCATCGCCGCCGGCCAACGAGCGCTCGCCGATGGCAAGACCCGCTACACGCCAGCGGCGGGCCTTCCTGCGCTTCGTGAGGCGATCAGCGGCCACTACTTCGATCACTTTGGCGCCGAGGTCGACCCCGCGCGCATTATCGTCACCCCCGGCGCCTCCGGGGCGCTTTTGCTGGCAAGCCAACTACTGGTAAGCGAAGGCGACCGGGTGCTGATGGCCGACCCCAACTACCCCTGCAATCGCCACTTCATGGCGCTGGCCGGCGCCGAGGTCGACGCAGTGCCGGTGGGGCGTGAAACCGGCTGGCAGCTCGACGCCACCTTGATCGAGAAGCACTGGCAGCCGGCCACGCGCCTTGCCATGCTCGCCTCTCCCTCCAACCCGACCGGGCATACCTTGAGCCGCGCCGGGCTTGCCGGCGTGTGCGAAGCCGTGGCGGCCCGGGGCGGCGAGCTTTTGGTCGATGAAATCTATCAGGGGCTCAACTTCGACGACGCGCCGCTTTCCACCACCGCGCTCTCGAAGGAGGCCTTCGTGGTCAACAGCTTCTCGAAGTACTTCGGCATGACCGGTTGGCGCCTGGGTTGGCTGGTGGCGCCGGAGCGCGCGGTGGAACCCTTGACGCGACTTGCCCAGAACGTTTTTCTCGCCGCGGCCACGCCCTCCCAGCACGCGGCACTGGCCGCCTTCACGCCGGAGTGCCTTGCAGAGCTCGAAAGCCGCCGGGTGACCCTGAAAGAGCGCCGTCAGGTGCTGCTCGATGGCCTTTTCGATCTTGGGCTGGCGCCGGACGTTGCGCCCCAGGGGGCGTTCTACGTCTGGCTGGATATCTCGCGCTACAGCCGTGACAGCCAGGCGTTTTGCGAGCGGCTGCTGGTCGAAGAAAACGTAGCCATCACGCCAGGCGTCGATTTCGCGGTACACGGTGGCGAGCATTTCGTACGTATCGCCTTCACCAGTGACGTGGCTCGCCTGCACGAGGCACTGGTGCGCCTGGCGCGCTTTGTCAGCCGGCTATGATCACCTACGAAAGCGCCCTGGTGCCGGGCATACTGCTGCGCCGCTACAAACGCTTTTTGGCCGATGTGCGCCTCGATGACGGCCGCGAGGTCATCGCGCACTGCCCCAATACCGGCTCGATGAAAAGCGTCAACGTGCCGGGGTGTCGGGTGTGGCTCTCCCAAAGCGACAACCCCAAACGCAAGCTCGCCTGGACCTGGGAGCTGATCGAACTGCCCGGCCTGGCTGGCCAGGTGGAGCTCGCCTCCATTCATACCGGGCGCGCCAACCGCATCGTCGAAACGGCCCTTGCGGCGGGCAAGCTCGAAGCGCTGGCCGGCTATGCCCGGCTTCGCCGCGAGGTCACGGTGGAAGGGTCGCGGCTCGACTTTCTGCTCGAGGATGACGAAAGCCAGCGCCGCGCCTATATCGAGGTCAAGCAGGTCACGCTGATGGAAGACGACGGCCACGGCTACTTCCCCGCCTCAGTCAGCACGCGGGGTCTCAAACATTTGCAGGCGCTCGAGGCGTTGGCGCGCCAGGGCGAGCGGGCGGTGCTGGTATTCTGCGGCGCCCGCGAGGGCATTTTCGATGTCGGCCCGGCCAGCCACATCGACCCGGCCTACGCCGCGGGCCTTGAAGCCGCGGTGGCCCAGGGGGTGGAAGTGCTGGCCTACGGTATCGGGGTGGGCTGGGAGGCGGGCGCGCCGATCAGTATCGGCATCGAGCGCGCCCTGACGGTCCGCCTTTGAGCAGCTAGCGGCGGCGCACGCGAAAAATCGCGATTTCGCCGAACAGGTTGGGCCACCAGCGCGAGGTCCAATGGCCGCGATGTTCGCCCACGCCCACGGCACGGTCGACGATCACCAACCCCTTCTCGCGGCAGAGCTGCTCGAAGTCGTTGAAGGTGGAAAGATGGATGTTGGGCGTGTCGTACCAGGCGTGGGGCAAGGATTTGGACACCGGCATGTAGCCGCGCAGGCCCAGGTACACCCGGTGGCGCCAGTAGGCGAAGTTGGGGAAGGTGATGATGCCCTCGTCCGCCACCCGCAGCATCTCATCGAGCATCTTGTCCGGGCGGCGCAGCGCCTGTAGCGCCTGGGTCATGATCACCTGGTCGTAGCGTTGATCGCCGAAGTTGCCGAGCCCATCGTCCAGGTTGTGTTCGATGACCGAGACCCCGCGCGCCACGCACTGGGTAATGCCCGCCGGGTCGATCTCCAAACCGTAGCCGGTGACGTTTTTCTGCTGGGAGAGGCGCTCCAAAAGGGCGCCGTCGCCGCAGGCAAGATCCAGCACGTGGGCGCCTTCGGGCACCCAGTCAAAAATCAGCTCGAGGTCGGTGCGCATCATGCCGGGCTCTCCCCGCGGGTGTCTGAAAGGCCAAGGCTTTGCGCCGAGCGCTCCATGAAGGCGCTAAACAGCGCCTCGTAGCGCGGCTCCGGCAGCAGGAAGGCATCGTGGCCGTGGGGGGATTCGATATTGGCGTAGCTGACCGGTTTACCCGCCCGAATCAACGCATCGACCAGCTCTCGGGAGCGTGAAGGCGGAAAGCGCCAGTCCGTGGTGAAGCTTACGATGAGAAACGGACACTGGGCCGGGGCGAGCGCAGAGGCTAGGTCGCCGCCGTGCAGCGCCGACGGGTCGAAGTAATCCAGCGCCTTGGTCATCAGGAGATACGTGTTGGCATCGAAGGCGGTGGAGAAGGCGTCGCCCTGGTAGCGAAGGTAGGACTCCACCTGGAACTCCACGTCGAAGCCGAAGTTCAGGTCGTCGGTTCGCAGGTCGCGGCCGAACTTGCTGCCCATGGCGTCTTCCGACAGATACGTGATATGGCCCACCATGCGCGCGAGCTTCAAACCACGCTTGGGCACCGTATTCTGTTCGGCGTACCAGCCCTCATGAAATTCCGGATCGGAGCGGATCGCCTGGCGGGCGACCTCGTTGAAGGCGATGTTCTGCGCCGAAAGGCGCGGGGTCGCGGCAATCACCACCGCATTGGCGACCCGTTCGGGATGCGTGATCGTCCACTGCAGCACCTGCATGCCGCCCAGGCTTCCGCCCACGGCCGCCGCCCAGCGTTCGATGCCCAAATGGTCAGCCAGCCGCGCCTGACTGGCCACCCAGTCGATGACCGTGATCACGGGAAAATCCGGCCCCCACTGGCGGCCGGTGGCCGGGTTGTGGCTTACCGGCCCGGTGCTGCCGTGACAGCCGCCCAGGTTATTCAGCGAGACGACGAAGAAACGGTCGGTGTCGATCGATTTGCCCGGGCCGATATGAGCGTCCCACCAGCCGGGTTTGGTATCGTCGGGATGGTGATACCCCGCCGCGTGGTGGTGGCCCGACAGCGCATGGCAGATCAGCACGGCGTTGCTGCGCTCGGCGTTGAGCGTGCCGTAGGTCTCATAAATCAGCTCGTATTCGGGCAGCACCTTGCCGCAGGCAAGCGCCAAGGGGGTGTCGAAACGAGCAACGTGGGGCGTAACCGTCCCGACGGAGTCCGCCGGGTGGTCAGGTGTTGGCCGCGTGTCTGGATCAGGCATTGAAAACGGTAATCCTGCTAAAAAGTCGATAACGGCGCGCGTGACGCGCGCTTAAAGCCCGACCAGCGCGCCCGGCGCACCCGCCTGGCGAATCAGCGAGCCCACGACCAGCGCGTCGATCAGGTTGATGGCGATAAACACCACGATCGGGGAAAGGTCGATCATGCCAAGCGGCGGAATCACTTTACGCACCGGCGCCATGATCGGCTCGACCAGTTGCATAACCAGCAGTGCGCCCGGATGACTTGCGTTGGGAGCGACCCAGCTCAGAATGATCATTACGATCAGGGCGAAGAAGTAGATCTTCAAAATGGCGTTGGCGAGCGCGGCGACCCCGGCGATCACCAGTTGCACCACCGGCGGCATGCCGAAGCCGATGAGCATCAAAAGGGCGATGATGCTGACCACCTTGAGCACGAAGGCCGCCGCCAGGGTGGCAAGATCAAAGCGCCCAGCGACCGGGCCTAGAAAGCTCTGGAACGGCCCGACCACGGGTTGGGTAATTTTGACCACCGACTGGCTCAGCGGGTTGTAGTAATCCGCGCGTGAGGCCTGCAGCAAAAAACGCAGCATTAGTATGAATAAATAGATGTTGATGAGGGTGTTGACTAGCGTTAACCCGGCGCTACCCATTTGGCTGCCCATTGCTTGCGTCTCCGTTGCGTTAAATCGTGCTGAATGTTGGGGTGAGCGTTTGGCTCAGTGGCCGCGCAGCTCTTTGGCCATTTCGCTGGCGCGCTCGGCGCAGGCCTGCATGGCGCTTGCCATCGTGTCACGAAGTCCAGCGGACTCCAGGTGCTCGATCGCCCGCTCGGTGGTGCCGCCAGGTGACATGACGTTGCGCTTGAGTGTGGCCGGGTCGTGTTCGCTTTGCTGGGCCATGGTCGCCGCGCCCAGCGCGGTTTGAATCGCCAGACGCCGCGCGGTCGCCGCAGGCAGGCCCTGGGCGACGCCCGCCTCTTCCATCGCCTCGAACATCAAAAAGAAGTAGGCCGGCGCACTGCCGGAAACGGCGGTCACCGCATCGAGCAGCGCTTCGTCCTCGACCCACTCGACGATCCCGACCGCTTCCATCAGCTCGCCCGCCAACGTGCGCTGGGCATCGGACACGCCGCGGTTGGCGTAAAGACCGCTGGCGCCAACGCCCACCAGCGAAGGCGTATTGGGCATGCAGCGCACAAGGGCGGTGTTGCCGCCCAGCCACGCATCGATTGTAGCGGCTTCGAGGCCAGCGGCAATCGAAATGACCAGCGGCGCTTGTGCCCGAAGGGTGTCGGCAAGCTCGGCGCAAACGTTTTGCATGATTTGCGGTTTGACCGCCAGGATCACCACATCGGCATTTTGGATCGCCTTACCGTTGTCGGTATGGGTGTGGATGCCCATTGCGTCGCGAAGCGGGGTTAGCGCCTGCTCGGTAGGGGCGGTGGCGGTAATGTGCGCGGCGCTGACGCCGCTTTCGATGAGCCCGCCGATAATCGCCTTGGCCATGTTGCCCGCGCCGATGAAGGTAATGTTGTTCGCCATGGGAAATCCCTTGTTAAAAATGTACCGCCAGTGGCGGGGTCGTCGGTTGAGCGCGTGTCGGGCGCCTGGCGTGCTAATCCCGGGCGCCGAAAATCGCGCTGCCCAGGCGCACCAGGGTCGCGCCTTCCTGCACTGCCGCCTCGAGATCGTCGCTCATCCCCATCGAAAGCGTATCCAGCGGTGCGTCGGGGAGCGCTGTTTGCAGCTCGGCGAGCAGCGCAGCCAGGGCGGCAAAGGGCGCGCGCTGGTGCTCGAGGTCCTCTGCCGGGGCGGGGATCGCCATTAGCCCGCGCAGGGCAAGCCCGGGCAGGGCAACGATCTCCTCGGCCAGGGGCCGCACCATCTCCGGCGCAAGCCCTGATTTGCTCGCTTCACCGCTGATGTTCACCTGCAGGCAGATATTGAGCGGGGGCAGATGCGCGGGGCGGTAATCGCTCAAGCGCTTGGCGATCTTGATGCGCTCCACGCTGTGCATCCAGGCGAAGTGTTCCGCCACCGCGCGGGCCTTGTTGGACTGAAGCGGGCCGATGAAATGCCACTCGATATCGTCCAGATCACTTAGCTCGCGCTGCTTGTCCAGCGCCTCCTGCAGGTAGTTTTCGCCAAAGGCGCGCTGACCAAGCTGCCACGCCTGGCGAATCGTCGCGGCCGGCTTGGTCTTGCTGACGGCCAGCAGGCGGGCGCTATCTGCGGGGCGGGCCGCGGCGTCAAGCGCGTGCTCTAAACGCACGCGGGCCTTGGCAAGGGATTCGGAAAGCGCGATCTCTGTCATACTGAATTACCTTAACACCGCCAGGGAAGAGAGATGGATATTACCGAACTGCTGGCATTCTCGGCAAAGCAGAATGCCTCGGACCTGCATCTGAGCGCCGGTTTGCCGCCGATGATTCGCGTCGATGGCGATATCCATCGCCTCAACGTGCCCGCCATGGGCCACGAAGAGGTCATCGCGCTGATCCACGCCATCATGAACGAGCGCCAGCGCCAGGAGTATGCCGAGCACCTGGAAATCGACTTTTCCTACTCGCTACCCGATGTCGCCCGCTTTCGTGTCAACGCCTTTACTCAGGCCCGGGGCGCCGGGGCGGTGTTTCGTACCATTCCAGGCGAGGTGCTCTCCATGAAAGCGCTGGGCCTGGGTGACGTGTTCGAGCGTTTGGCGATGCTTCCCAGAGGGCTCGTACTGGTCACCGGCCCGACCGGCTCGGGCAAGAGCACTACGCTCGCCGCACTGATCGACTACATCAACCAGTACCGCTTCGAGCATATTCTTACCATCGAGGACCCGGTGGAGTTCGTGCACGACAGCAAGCGCTGTTTGATCAATCAGCGCGAAGTGCACCGCGATACTCACAGCTTCGCCAATGCGTTGAGAAGCGCGCTACGCGAGGACCCGGACGTCATCATGGTGGGGGAGCTTCGCGATCTCGAGACCATCCGGTTGGCGCTGACCGCCGCGGAAACCGGCCACCTGGTGTTTGCCACGCTGCATACCACCTCGGCGGCGAAAACCATCGACCGTATCATCGACGTTTTTCCCGGCGAAGAGAAATCCATGGTCCGCTCGATGCTGTCCGAATCGCTGCAAGCGGTGGTCGCGCAGACGCTGCTCAAACGCGAAGGCGGCGGGCGCGTGGCCGCTCACGAGATCCTGATAGCCACCTCGGCGGTGCGTAACCTCATCCGCGAGGACAAGGTGGCGCAGATCTACTCGGCGATGCAGACCGGGGTGAACCTGGGCATGCAAACCCTCAACGCCTCGCTGTTGAAGCTGGTCAACGAAGGCGCGGTGAGCTTCGATGAAGCCCAGTCCCGCGCTCAAGGCGCACTTACGCCCCCTCGGGAGTAAGCCTTTCAAGTGGCGTACACGCCGCCCAACACCCGCGGGCCCTTGGCGCCGGTGACCGAGGCCAGGTTGCCGGGCAGGCCTTCCAGACGCTGGTGGGCCAGCCAGCCAAAGGCGCCGGCTTCGATCCAGTCCTCCGGCCAGCCATAGGCGGCGGGCGAGGTCAGCACTGCGTTAGGCAGGTGGTGGGCAAGCCTTGCCATCAGGTATGCGTTATGCGCGCCGCCGCCGCCGGTAATCAGGGTGAGTGGCGCGGCCGACGGTAAAAGCTTATCGATCGCCCCGGCAACGCTTACGGCGGTGAGCTCGGCAAGCGTTGCCTGCACATCCGCCGCGTCCTCCTCGCCGGTTAGCTTTTTAAGCAACCACTCGGTATGAAACAGCTCCCGTCCGGTGCTGCGTGGCGGGGTCAGCGCGAAAAAGGGCTCGTCGAGCAATCGGGCCAGCAGTGCCGGATCGATTTGGCCGCTTTTCGCCCAGCCGCCGTCTTTATCGAAGCGCGCGGTTGGGTGTTGGGCGTGGCGGGTAAACCAGGCGTCCATCAGCACGTTGGCAGGGCCGGTGTCGAAGCCTAAAACGGGCTTTTCCGGCGCGGCGGGCAGCCAGGTGACGTTGGCGATGCCGCCCAGGTTGAGAACGAGCTGCTCCTCCCCCGCCGTTTGAAAAAGCGCCTTATGAAACGCCGGCGCAAGCGGCGCGGCCTGGCCGCCGGCGGCCAAATCGCGTCGGCGAAAATCTGCCACCACGGCCATGCCGGTCAGTTCCGCCAAAAGGCTTGGGTTGTCCAACTGGTGTGTATAAGCCGGCCCGCCCGCGTGGCCTTCTGGGGCATGCTCGATGGTTTGGCCGTGGCTGCCGATGGCGCGAATCTCGCCAGGCGTTCGGCCCGCTTTTTCCAGCAGCGCCTTTACGGCCCTGGCCTGGAGCGCGCAAAACTGCGCCTCGGCGGCGGCGAGCTCGGAAAAACGTGTGTGCTCGGCGTGGCACAGCGTTAAAAGTGCCTGACGCAGCGGTTCGGGCATCGGCTCGGCGTGAGTGCCCAGCAGTTTGGGGGCGCCGGAAGGCGATATGGCGACCAGGGCGGCGTCGATACCGTCGAGGCTGGTGCCGGACATCAGCCCTATATAGAGAGGTGTATCGGGATGGTGCGATGTAGCGGGTGCGAGAGGCGTCGTCATTAGCGTTTCCAAAGCGGTGAAGGCTCAACCGTGGCCGATTGGCATGGTAACATTGCCGGTTGTTTATCATCTGTTGCCCCTACCGGGCAAAGCTTAAAGTGGAGAGAGGCAATGAGTGAGGTGGATCAGGCGCTAGCGCTACTATCGCGCGGTACGCACGAAATCCTGATAGAGGACGAGTTAAAGCAGAAGCTCGCGTCAGGGCGCAAGCTGCGTATCAAGGCGGGCTTCGACCCCACCGCGCCTGATTTGCACCTGGGCCACAGCGTACTGCTCACCAAGATGCGTCAGTTCCAGGACCTGGGCCACACGGTCATTTTCCTGATCGGCGACTTCACCGGGCGCATCGGCGACCCGACGGGCAAGAACGTGACCCGTAAGCCGCTCACCGAGGAAGACGTCAAGGCCAACGCCGAGACCTATAAAGAGCAGGTCTTCAAGATTCTCGATCCCGAAAAGACCGAGGTGCGCTTCAACGCCGAGTGGTTCGGCGAGATGAGTGCGGCAAAGATGATCGAGCTGGCCGCGCAAAGCACCGTGGCGCGTATGCTCGAGCGCGATGATTTCGAGAAGCGCTACAAGGCCAACCAGTCCATTGCGATTCACGAATTCCTCTACCCGCTGGTGCAGGGCTATGACTCGGTAGCGCTGGAAGCCGACGTGGAGCTTGGCGGCACCGACCAGAAGTTCAACCTGTTGATGGGCCGCGAGATTCAAAAGCACTTCGGCCAGGAGCCTCAGGTGGTTATCACCATGCCGCTGCTCGAAGGCCTCGACGGCGTGCAGAAAATGTCCAAGTCACTGGGCAACTACGTCGGCGTCGATGAGTCGCCAGGCTCGATGTTCAACAAGCTGGTCTCGATGCCGGACAGTTTGATGTGGCGCTACTTCGAGCTCTTGTCGCTCAAATCCAACGAAGAGCTGGACGCTATCAAGCAAAGCGTCGAGCAAGGCGCCAACCCGCGCGATATTAAAATGGAGCTGGCCCGCGAGCTGATCGCCCGCTACCACGGCGAGGAAGCCGCGGCCAACGCCCACAAGTCCGCCGGTAACCAACTGGCCGATGGCGAGCTGCCCGAGGACCTGCCGGAAGTAGAGGTCGACTTCGAGGGTGGCGAAGCGCCGATCGCCAGCGTGCTCACCCGCGCGGGGCTGACCAAAAACAGCGCCCAGGCCAAGGACATGCTCAAAAACGGCAGCGTTAAAGTCGATGGCGAGGCAGTGGCGCCGAGCACCATGTTATCCACGGGCAAGGCCTACGTTATTCAGGCGGGCAAGAAGCGTTACGCGCGTGTGACGCTAAAGTGATCGTTTTTTGAAAAAGCCCTTGCACTCCCGGCAGTGAATCCGTAAAGTACGCATCCGCTGCCGGGGACGCAAGGCGTTGCCAGCGGTGAATGAGAGTGAAAACTCTCGGTTTGTCAGGAGGTTAGCGTTTTTTTGTTCGCTCGCTTCACTCGCCAAAATCGGCGGTTGACAAACTTCAGGAAATGCGTAGAATACGCCTTCCTCGCTACGGCAACCGGCTCAGGTCATCGAGTCAAGTATTAGTCGAAGCGAAACCGCTCTTTAACAATTTGATCAGGTAATTCATGTGGGCGTTTGCCGATGAGGGTGACAAGTCACCTTATATCAAGGCAAGCGCACAAGAAGAATTTTCGAATTCTTCAAATTCGTTTGAACCTTGAGCCAGGATTGATTCGCCTCTGTTGCTTTCGAGCGACAGGCAAGAATCACAATGATTTTAAACTGAAGAGTTTGATCATGGCTCAGATTGAACGCTGGCGGCAGGCTTAACACATGCAAGTCGAGCGGTAACAGGTCCAGCTTGCTGGACGCTGACGAGCGGCGGACGGGTGAGTAATGCATAGGAATCTACCCGGTAGTGGGGGATAACCTGGGGAAACCCAGGCTAATACCGCATACGTCCTACGGGAGAAAGGGGGCTTTGGCTCCCGCTATCGGATGAGCCTATGTCGGATTAGCTGGTTGGTGAGGTAACGGCTCACCAAGGCAACGATCCGTAGCTGGTCTGAGAGGATGATCAGCCACATCGGGACTGAGACACGGCCCGAACTCCTACGGGAGGCAGCAGTGGGGAATATTGGACAATGGGCGCAAGCCTGATCCAGCCATGCCGCGTGTGTGAAGAAGGCTTTCGGGTTGTAAAGCACTTTCAGCGAGGAAGAACGCCTGGCGGTTAATACCCGCCAGGGAAGACATCACTCGCAGAAGAAGCACCGGCTAACTCCGTGCCAGCAGCCGCGGTAATACGGAGGGTGCAAGCGTTAATCGGAATTACTGGGCGTAAAGCGCGCGTAGGTGGCATGACAAGCCGGTTGTGAAAGCCCCGGGCTCAACCTGGGAACGGCATCCGGAACTGTCACGCTAGAGTGCAGGAGAGGAAGGTGGAATTCCCGGTGTAGCGGTGAAATGCGTAGAGATCGGGAGGAATACCAGTGGCGAAGGCGGCCTTCTGGACTGACACTGACACTGAGGTGCGAAAGCGTGGGTAGCAAACAGGATTAGATACCCTGGTAGTCCACGCCGTAAACGATGTCGACCAGCCGTTGGGTGCCTTGTGCACTTTGTGGCGAAGTTAACGCGATAAGTCGACCGCCTGGGGAGTACGGCCGCAAGGTTAAAACTCAAATGAATTGACGGGGGCCCGCACAAGCGGTGGAGCATGTGGTTTAATTCGATGCAACGCGAAGAACCTTACCTACCCTTGACATCCTGCGAACCCGGAAGAGATTCCGGGGTGCCTTCGGGAACGCAGAGACAGGTGCTGCATGGCTGTCGTCAGCTCGTGTTGTGAAATGTTGGGTTAAGTCCCGTAACGAGCGCAACCCTTGTCCCTATTTGCCAGCACGTAATGGTGGGAACTCTAGGGAGACTGCCGGTGACAAACCGGAGGAAGGTGGGGACGACGTCAAGTCATCATGGCCCTTACGGGTAGGGCTACACACGTGCTACAATGGCCGGTACAAAGGGCTGCGAACTCGCGAGAGTAAGCGAATCCCGGAAAGCCGGTCTCAGTCCGGATCGGAGTCTGCAACTCGACTCCGTGAAGTCGGAATCGCTAGTAATCGTGGATCAGAATGCCACGGTGAATACGTTCCCGGGCCTTGTACACACCGCCCGTCACACCATGGGAGTGGACTGCACCAGAAGTGGTTAGCCTAACTTTGGAGGGCGATCACCACGGTGTGGTTCATGACTGGGGTGAAGTCGTAACAAGGTAGCCGTAGGGGAACCTGCGGCTGGATCACCTCCTTAAACGATGCGTCACTCTCCCGGCAAGCGCTCACAATGAATTACCTGATCAAGTAGCTGTTGATGCGCAGTGACAAACGTTCTGTCCTTCACACATCAAAAGAAAAAGCCTTGAGGTTTCAAGATCTTTTTTCTTTTTTAACGTGAAAGATCGCTTGTCACTGCTTATGGCAGTCGCTCTTTAACAATGTATATCATGCTGACAGTATCGAATGACGATACGAAGACAAAAGCCCTCGGGCTTGCGTGTTCGTGGCGTGATCTCGATACGCAATTGTTTTGTGATACGTTTCAAGCGTATCCGGCAATCGTTGTCATTGCGGGATCCAGACTCCTTCGGGTTATAGGGTCAAGCAATGAAGCGCACACGGTGGATGCCTAGGCAGTCAGAGGCGATGAAAGACGTTGTAGCCTGCGATAAGGTTCGGTGAGGTGGCAAACAACCTGTGACCCGGACATCTCTGAATGGGGAAACCCACTGACCACAAGGTCAGTATCGTATCCTGAATACATAGGGATACGAGGCGAACCGGGGGAACTGAAACATCTAAGTACCCCGAGGAAAAGAAATCAACCGAGATTCCCCCAGTAGCGGCGAGCGAACGGGGACCAGCCCTTAAGCATGTGAATGGCTAGACGAACGGATTGGGAAGTCCGGCCGTAGCGGGTGATAGCCCCGTAGTCGAAAGTCTGATCATGTGAAATCGAGTAGGTCGGGGCACGAGAAACCCTGATTGAAGACGGGGGGACCATCCTCCAAGGCTAAATACTCCTGACTGACCGATAGTGAACCAGTACCGTGAGGGAAAGGCGAAAAGAACCCCGGCGAGGGGAGTGAAATAGATCCTGAAACCGTGTGCGTACAAGCAGTAGGAGCCCACTTGTTGGGTGACTGCGTACCTTTTGTATAATGGGTCAGCGACTTATATTCAGTGGCGAGCTTAACCGATAGGGGAGGCGTAGCGAAAGCGAGTCTTAACTGGGCGACCAGTCGCTGGATATAGACCCGAAACCGGGCGATCTATCCATGAGCAGGGTGAAGGTTGAGTAACATCAACTGGAGGCCCGAACCAGGATCTGTTGAAAAAGATTTGGATGACTTGTGGATCGGAGTGAAAGGCTAATCAAGCCCGGAGATAGCTGGTTCTCCTCGAAAGCTATTTAGGTAGCGCCTCACGTATCACCACCGGGGGTAGAGCACTGTTTCGGCTAGGGGGCCATCCCGGCTTACCAACCCGAGGCAAACTCCGAATACCGGTGAGTGCAGCGTGGGAGACACACGGCGGGTGCTAACGTCCGTCGTGAAAAGGGCAACAACCCGGACCGTCAGCTAAGGTCCCCAAATCCTGGTTAAGTGGGAAACGATGTGGGAAGGCTCAGACAGCTAGGAGGTTGGCTTAGAAGCAGCCATCCTTTAAAGAAAGCGTAATAGCTCACTAGTCGAGTCGGCCTGCGCGGAAGATGTAACGGGGCTCAAACCAGGTACCGAAGCTACGGGTTCATCCTCTGGATGAGCGGTAGAGGAGCGTCGTGTAAGCCGATGAAGGTGGATCGAGAGGTCTGCTGGAGGTATCACGAGTGCGAATGCTGACATGAGTAACGATAAGGGGAGTGAAAAACTCCCCCGCCGGAAGACCAAGGTTTTCTGTTCGATGCTAATCAGAGCAGAGTGAGTCGGCCCCTAAGGCGAGGCCGAAAGGCGTAGTCGATGGGAAACGGGCTAATATTCCCGTACCGGATGTCATTGCGATGGGGGGACGGAGAAGGCTAGGTGAGCCAGGCGTTGGTTGTCCTGGTGAAAGCGAGTAGGCCTGGGTCTCAGGTAAATCCGGGACCCTTTAAAGCCGAGACGCGAGACGAACGGATTACGATCCGGAAGTCACTGATGCCACGCTTCCAGGAAAAGCCTCTAAGCTTCAGATGACATGCGACCGTACCCCAAACCGACACAGGTGGTCAGGGTGAGAATCCCAAGGCGCTTGAGAGAACTCGGGTGAAGGAACTAGGCAAAATGGTGCCGTAACTTCGGGAGAAGGCACGCCGGATTAGGGTGAGAGGACTTGCTCCTTTAGCCCGAACCGGTCGAAGATACCAGGTGGCTGCAACTGTTTAGTAAAAACACAGCACTCTGCTAACGCGCAAGCGGACGTATAGGGTGTGACGCCTGCCCGGTGCCGGAAGGTTAAGTGATGGTGTTAGCCGCAAGGCGAAGCTCTTGATCGAAGCCCCGGTAAACGGCGGCCGTAACTATAACGGTCCTAAGGTAGCGAAATTCCTTGTCGGGTAAGTTCCGACCTGCACGAATGGCGTAATGATGGCCACGCTGTCTCCACCCGAGACTCAGTGAAATTGAAATCGCCGTGAAGATGCGGTGTACCCGCGGCTAGACGGAAAGACCCCGTGAACCTTTACTATAGCTTCACACTGGATACTGATGTTGCCTGTGTAGGATAGCTGGGAGGCTTTGAACTCCGGACGCCAGTTCGGAGGGAGCCAACCTTGAAATACCAGCCTGGCATCATTGGTGTTCTCACTCGGGTCCGTTATCCGGATCGAGGACAGTGTGTGGTGGGTAGTTTGACTGGGGCGGTCTCCTCCCAAAGAGTAACGGAGGAGCACGAAGGTACCCTCAGCACGGTCGGACATCGTGCAATGAGTGCAAGAGCATAAGGGTGCTTGACTGCGAGACAGACACGTCGAGCAGGTGCGAAAGCAGGTTCTAGTGATCCGGTGGTTCTGTATGGAAGGGCCATCGCTCAACGGATAAAAGGTACTCCGGGGATAACAGGCTGATACCGCCCAAGAGTTCACATCGACGGCGGTGTTTGGCACCTCGATGTCGGCTCATCACATCCTGGGGCTGAAGTCGGTCCCAAGGGTATGGCTGTTCGCCATTTAAAGTGGTACGCGAGCTGGGTTTAGAACGTCGTGAGACAGTTCGGTCCCTATCTGCCGTGGGCGTTGGATGTTTGAGAAGGGCTGCTCCTAGTACGAGAGGACCGGAGTGGACGCACCTCTGGTGTTCCGGTTGTCACGCCAGTGGCATTGCCGGGTAGCTATGTGCGGACGGGATAACCGCTGAAAGCATCTAAGCGGGAAGCCCCCTTCAAGATGAGACATCCCCGAGGCCTCGAGCCTCCTGAAGGGCCCAGCGAGACCAGCTGGTTGATAGGCACGGTGTGGACGCGCTGCAAGGCGTTGAGCTAACGTGTACTAATGGCCCGTGAGGCTTGACCCTATAACACCCAAGGGGTCTGGTCCTGCAGTGACAACGACGCTCGACAGAGCACCGGATACGCAAAAAAGAAACGATCACAAGACAGTCAGCCGATATACATTGAAAGTTACGCCTGACGACCATGGCTTGCGTGAACCACCCGATCCCTTGCCGAACTCGGAAGTGAAACCGCAACGCGCCGATGGTAGTGTGGGGTCTCCCCATGCGAGAGTAGGTTATCGTCAGGCACCTCTTCGAAAAAGCCCCGAGCACTCTGTGTTCGGGGCTTTTTTATGCGTGCAGGAAAAGGCCGGATGGCCCAAACAGGGCCCGCCACGGTGCCTCCGCGGCCCTTGTAGGAGCCCGATTTCATCGGGCGATGGCGGCGCCCAGCCGCCCGGGGTTGGATTTGCCACCGTGCCGGCCGTCCATCCCGGCGGCGCGGTGCGCCGCATCGCTGGCTGAAGCCTGCTCCTACAAAAACAGGGGCACAACAAGGCCTCGGTGCCACCGCCCCTGCAGGAGCCCGATTCATTGGTGGTCCGATACCTCAGCGATGGCGGCCTCGCCTCTTTTTGCTAAAAGTTAAAATTTTGCTCGCCCTGCAATGGCATTTAATTCGGCAGCTCCTTAAAATCGGGGGGGTAGAGACAGTCTGGCATCGTTCAAAAGGAGAGGTTGATATGAAAGCGCCGCTACTGAAAAAACTGACGTTGGCCCTGTTAATGGGCGTGATGCTGGGCGGCTTGGCCGCGTGTGACAATCAGGGCCCGGCGGAAGAGGCGGGGGAGAGCATTGATGACAGCATGGAAAGCGCCGGCGAAAGCATCGAGGAGATGGGCGAAAGTATCGAAGATTCCGCCGACGATGCGTCCAACTAACGCTTTTGCGTGACATTGAATGTTTTGAAACAGCCGCTTATAAGCGGCTGTTTTACGTTGCGGCCCCGCCGCGCCTGCTGGGCTAGACTGCAAAGACGGCGTGCGCGAAAAAGCGGGGCGCCGAGGGCAACGAACAGGAGGCGACGTGCGTTTACGAGCCGACAATACGCTAATGCTGTGCGTGGATTTTCAAACGGGGTTGATACCCGTGATCGAGCACTTCGAGCAGGGCCTGGCAGAGGCCGCGTGGCTTGCCGGCGTCGCGCAAGAGGTCGGCGTGCCGGTGTGGCTGACCGAGCAAAACCCGGTAAAGCTGGGGCCTACGGCACCGGCGCTGAGCGATGCGCTAACGGATCACCGTGTATGGGAAAAGCAGCACTTCAGCATCGCCGAAGAGCCCGAGTTCATGGAGGCGCTTAACGCCCTGGGGCGGCGTCAGGTCGTGTTGTGTGGCACCGAGGCGCATATCTGTGTGCTGCAAAGTGCGCTGGGGCTGTTGGAGGCCGGTTACGAGGTTTATTGGCTGGTGGACGCCACGCTAAGCCGGCGCCCGGTCGAAACCGGGCTTGCCCGTAAGCGCGCCGGCCAGCACGGTGCGATAACGGCGACCGCGGACATGGTCGCCTACGAATGGCTTCACCGTTGCGACAGCGCGCTTTTTAAACGCGTACACCGGGCGTTTTTGAAACCTCGCGCCGGGCGTACGCTGAGCTTTCTTAGCGATCCGCCTCGCGGCGAGTAAACACCAGGGTGTTACCCTCGGACGCCGCCTTGTCGAAACCGTAACCCGCCACATCGAATGCCTTGAGCGCTTCGGGCGCGTTGATCTGCTCGCGAATGATCCAGGCGCTCATCAGCCCGCGGGCCTTTTTGGCGTAAAAGCTGATGATTTTGTAGTGACCGTTCTTCTCATCCTTGAACACGGGCGTGATGATTTCGGCGTCGAGCTTTTGGGTATCCACCGCCTTGAAGTACTCGTTGGAGGCAAGATTCACCAGATGTTTGGAGCCACTTTCACCGATCGCCTGATCGAGTGCCCGGGTTAGCGTAGGCCGCCAGTAGGCGTAAAGGTCCTTGCCGGCCTCGTTGGGGAGCTTCGTGCCCATCTCCAGCCGGTAGGCCTGAATCAAATCCAGCGGGCGCAGCAAGCCGTAAAGACCGGAGAGAATACGCAGATGCGTTTGGGCGAAGCGGTTATCGGCCTCGCTAAAAGTCTGCGCCTCGAGGCCGGTATAAACATCGCCCTGAAACGCCTGAGCGGCGGGCTTGGCGTTGTCCAGGTCAAACGGCGGCTGCCACTCTTTAAAGCGCGCGGCGTTGAGCCCGGCGAGCTTATCGCTGACCCCCATCAACTCGCTGATCTGTTGAGGCGAGTAGCCGCGCAGGATGTCGATCAGCGGCTGGCTATGCTCGAGCAAATCCGGTTGGGTAACGTGTTGGGTCGTCGAAGGGGTTTCAAAGTCCAGCGTCTTGGCTGGCGAAATGACGCTTAGCATCGTTTGCTCCTTAAGCGCAGCTTCAAAATGGGCTACGAGCGGTGTCGAAATGGACACCATGATACCAGGCCCCGGCCTTGGCCGGGGCTATGGAGCCGATAGTAAAAGCCACCGTCAGGTCGCTTTTGAAAGCGCTTAGGGGCTCGGGTTGGAGATACGCCGATGAATCTCGTCGATGCCTTCGAGTACCTCGTTATCGAGCTTCAACGACTCGCTTGCCAGGTTGGCTTCGAGCTGCTCCATGGTGGTCGCGCCGATGATATTGCTGGTCAAAAAGGGCCGCGAGTTAATAAAGGCCAGCGCCATCTGCGCCGGGTCCAGGCCGTGCTTTTGGGCAAGCGAGACGTAGGCCTGAGTAGCTTCCTCCGCCTGGGGCGAGGTGTAGCGCTTGAAGCGCTCGTAAAGCGTCAAGCGGCCCTTGGCCGGGCGAGCACCGTCCAGGTATTTACCCGAGAGCACGCCAAAGGCCAGCGGCGAGTACGCCAGCAGGCCGACGTCCTCGCGGTGGGCGATCTCGGCAAGGCCGACTTCGAAGGAGCGGTTGAGCAGGTTATAGGGGTTTTGCACGCTGGCAACGCGGGGCAGGTCGAACTCATCGGCCAGCTGTAGCATGCGCATCACACCCCAGGGCGTATCGTTGGAAAGGCCGATCGCGCGCACCTTGCCCGCATCCACCAGCTCCTTGAGCGCCTCGAGCGTTTCTTTGAGCTGCGTGGCGTCGTTATCGTCGGCAACGGTATAGCCAAGCTGGCCGAAGAAGTTGGTTTTGCGCTCTGGCCAGTGAAGCTGGTAAAGATCCACGTAGTCGGTTTGTAGGCGCGCAAGACTTGCGTCGACCGCCTGGTGGATATGCGCGCGGTCCATGCGTGAACCCCCGCGAATATGCTCGACGCCCGGGCCGACGATCTTGGTGGCCAACACGACATCGTCGCGGGCGCCGCGCGCCTTGAGCCAGCTGCCGACATAGCGTTCGGTAAGGCCCTGGGTCTCGGCCTTGGGCGGAACCGGGTACATCTCGGCGGTGTCGATGAAGTTGATACCAAACGCCACGGCGCGGTCGAGCTGTTCGTGAGCTTCGGCTTCGCTGTTTTGTTCGCCATAGGTCATCGTACCTAGACACAAACGGCTGACGTCCAGGCCGGTTCTACCAAGTGGGCGGGTCTGCATGAATACCTCCTGAGTGGCGTAATGCCGCATTGCAACACTTTTAGAGGGTGCAAGGCGGCGGCGTAAGGGCATGTTAGCGATGCTTGGTTAAAGCAGCAAATGAAGGGGGTTGAGTCGGGGCAACGGCAGGCGTATGCTTGCCAGCCCATTCGCCGGCCAAACGCCGGTTTACCGTAGGGTTAGCCGCTTGAAGTGATTGGCTAGCTTAAGCTCTCAACAGATAGGCAGGGTGGTTTGCCATGCCGCAGGCATCATCTTTGTTTATTCGGCTCGAGTTTCGTTTGGCCGAACAGCTATTTCGTTCCCGTTGGCTACTGCCTCACTCGCGCCGTACGCAGCGCCTGACCATGCGCTTGTACAAGCGCTGCGCCGAGGCCGGGCACCCGGATGCGCTTTCGACCTACGGTCAGATGCTGTTTCAACGCAGCCTCTCGCCTCAGGACAAGGCACGCGGCGCGCGCTACGTGCTGGAAGCCGCCCAGGCCGGTGACGTTCAGTCCCAATATCAGGCCGCGCGTATCCACGAACACGGCTGCGTGCAGTACCCGTGCCGCGAAGATTACGCCGTCACCTGGTACGCCCGGGCGGCCCAGGCGGGCCATAAACTGGCTGCCGAGCGCCTTTCGCGCGCCTATCAATTAGGCGAGCTGGGCCTGGACGTGGACGGCGAACGGTCGGCCTACTGGCAAAGCGTGGCGAGCCCCTCCCAGGTAGTCGCAGCGTGACGGTGGGCGTATGACACCCCCCGAGACAGAGGCACTCCCCACTATTCTGGATATCGAGGCCTCGGGGTTTGGCCGCGGCAGCTACCCCATCGAGATCGGCCTGGCCCGCGCCGATGGGAGCTGCTGTGCGTTCCTGGTACAGCCGTTGGAGGAGTGGACGCACTGGGACCCCAAGGCAGAGCTTCTTCACGGGATCTCCCGCGAGCGTCTGTTTCAGGAAGGCTATCCGGTACGTCAAATCGCCCACTGGCTCAACGACGAGCTGCGCGAGCTGGGCAAGGCCTACAGTGACAGCTGGGGCTATGACAACACCTGGCTTTCGCTGCTGTTTTATCACGCCGGTATGCTGCCTCACTTTCGCCTCGAGGCGCTGCGTATTCTGATGACCGAGCCGCAGCAGGCGCTTTGGAGTCAAACCAAGGAAGCGATCATTAGCGATGGCTCGATCCAGCGCCACCGCGCCGGCGACGACGCCCGCTTACTGCAGCTCACCTACCAACGTACGCGCGCCGACATTCAGAACGTGATTACCCGGCCCCGTTAATTGTCGCCGCACGCTTTGCATGCATCGAGTTTGCAAGGCTAGCCGAGCTGACTTTCCAGCATCTGAATCAGTGCTTCGGGGGTGTCGGCATCCATCAGCATGCTGCGGGTGGACGAAGACAAAAAGCCCTGCTCTACGGTGTTGTCCAAAAAGGCTAATAGCGGCGCGTAGAAACCCTCGGTATCCAGAAGCGCCAACGGCTTTTCGTGAAGCCCTAAATAGCCCCAGGTCCAGACCTCGAAAAGCTCCTCGAACGTGCCGATACCGCCGGGCAGTGCCACGAAAGCGTCGGCATGGGCCGCCATGGTGGCCTTGCGCTCGTGCATGTTGGCCACGCGGATCAACTCGGTCAGGCCAAAATGTGCCTGCTCACGCTCGACCAGATGCGTCGGCATCACGCCGATGACCTCGCCGCCGGCGTCCAGCGCCGCATTGGCAAGCTCACCCATCAGCCCGACACTTGCGCCGCCGTAAACCAGCGTATGACCACGTTTGGCCAGAGTGTCGCCCAGCGTACGGGCCGCTTCCATGAAGGCCGGGCGACTCCCCGCGCGGGAGCCAAGATAAACGCAGAGTCGCGACATACCGATTCTTCCTTAAAGCGATGGTGTGAAGATTTCGCGTCGTGCTCAGGGCACGAACCGATCGATCTGATAGTGCTCGTCCATCCACGCCCCGATCACGTTATGGCCGCCCAGGTGGTGGGCATACTGGGTATGCAGGCAGCGTATCTGCTGCCAGTTGCTGATACCGCCGATACCGCGCTCGGTGAACACCTCGGTGTAGCCCAGCCGCGCGACTTCCTCGCGTTGGGCATCGCTCATGAAGGACCAGCGCGCGGCCACGTAGTCACGATGGCTTTGCTGATAGTGTTCGAGAAAATCGGGCTCGTCCTGAAGGCGTTGTTCCAATGACTTGATGACGCCCACCGCTTCGACCCGGGAGATCTCGATCTTGAGCACATCGGAGCAAAGCCAGTAAAGCGTGGGGAAGGGTTTACCATCGACGATCGGCGCCATACGCAGCGCCAGGGGCGTGCCGTTTTGGTCGGTGGCGGCAACGGCTTCGATACCGCGGGGCGCCCGGCCAAGCTGCTGGGTAATGATCGCCAGTTGGCGCTCATCGGGGGCATGATCGGTACGAATTACCATCGAAAAATCTCTTAACGTTGCTCGTCTTGAACAAATTTATTGGAGCGGCCCACCGCGCGGTAAAAGCAGCGGGTGAGCTGTTCCGGGGAGGCCACGTAGCACCAGGTGCGCTCGCAGTATTCGGCGGCGCGCGCCATCAGCGCATCATACAGGCGGTTGAACGGGGCATCATAATCGTAGGGGTCGGCGCCGAACAAGCGGATATGCGGATAGTCGGCAAAACGCTCGATGAAGTAGCGCTCCAGGTCCGCTTCCACCGCCTTGTGCTGGGCCGTGTTGTCCGGGTCTAGCCAAAGGTTATAGCGAATAGCCATCGGTGCTCCTCGGGGCCCCTTGCGCGGGCCGGTACTTAGGCAGGCGCATCCTGTAAATGCGCGGTCAACGCCTCGCGTAGCGCGCCTTCGATGGGAACGGCGCGTTTTGCCTGGTGGTCGTACTGCAGCATGACGGTGTGGCCCACATTGGTCAGCGTGCCCTGCTGGTGCGCCTCCTGCGTGACCGTGAACGAGCTGTTACCCAGGCGCGTCAAGTAGGTACGCAGTTCGATGTCGTGACCGTAAAACAGTTCAGCGCGGTAGTCGATCTCCATGCGCGCGATCATCAGCCGCCATTTTTTAGGGTCCAGATCCGGCGTGAAGAGCTTGAAAAGGTCGTTGCGCGCCAGCTCGAACCAGGCGGGCAGGCGCGTATTGTTGATATGGCCCAACGCGTCGGTATCATAAAAAGCGGGTTCAATCCTGCGGGTGAACATGGGCGATGCCTTGTGGGTAGAGGGTGATGGGTGACGCCTTCAGAATCGGCCCTGATACCCGCCGGGTCAACTGGTTTGACCCGGCGCGGGTCGACGATTGGCCCACCAACGCTGGCCCTGCATCCAACCGACGAGCCAGAGCGTTGCGAGCGCGAAGCCTGCCAGGGTACCCGGCAAAAGCCCCCACTGTTCGTAGGTGTAGGAGATACACAGAGCGTAGCACAATAGCGAGCCCAGCCCCATCGGGTAGTGTTTGATGACCGTGGCGGTGGGCTCGGGGCCCTGGCTTAGGTGCAGAATCAGCAAAAAGGGCAGCATCGTGATGGGAAAGGCAGCCAGCGTGCCCGCCCAGGCCGTTGGCACCCAATGAGCGAGGCTTGTGATGACAAAGATGATCAGCGTGGCGAGCAGCGCGCGCAGGCAAAGGGCTCGCCAGGAAAACGGCGCCCGCGCGGTTGCCATGCGCTCGGGAATGCGCCGAAAAAGCGTGCTGAACACGGCGATGGCACAAAGCGTTGTAAGCGTGCCGGTCAGCCGCGTGAAATCGAACTGGGCCAGCACCAGGCTCACCGAAAACCAGGCCACAATCCCCCCGGCGGTGCCGGTGAGAACACCGGTAAGCCCGGATTTTCGCCCACAAAGCCAGTAGCCCGCCCCCAGTGCCATGGTGGCGGTGAAGCCTGCCAGGGTATGGACCGCGCTCTGCGCGGCAAACAGCGGCGATATTTCCAGGCCGATAAAGAAAAGCGCCAGCGCGGTGCCCAGCGGATAGCCCGCCAATAACCCGGCCACTTTGGGGCTGACTCGCACCGCGATCACGCCAAGGCCCAGCACCATGACCACCGATACCACTATTTTGGCGAGCTGCCAGCTTAAGGGAACTTCCAGCATTGCCGATTATCCTTATAGTCGATACGTATTATGGGTTTTTATTCTTGGCCTGGAGGGCCGCGCCTTTTGGACTTTGCTTCTCGGTCGGGCCAGTCGCTTTCGCCGCCGGACAAACCGGACGCCTGCGAGCTTTGCCAGCGCCCCGCGGCGTTGACCAAACACCACCTCATTCCGCGTACTCTGCACAACAAGGCACGCTATAAAAAGCGCTACAGCCGCGAGGTGCGCCTGACCGCCATCGCCTGGCTTTGCCACCCTTGCCACAAGCATATTCATGGACTTTATAGCGAGCGCGAGCTGGCCGACCGCTTCCCCTCGGTCCAGGCGCTGGCGGAGGACCCGGATACGCGTGCTTTCGTGAGCTGGCTTGCCACCAAGCCCGCGGGCTTCAAGCCGAAGTCGCCGGTACGTCGGCGCTAGACCAGGCGAAGGCCCTGCTGGTCGCGCCAGGCCGCCTCGAGAGCGTCCTTGAGCGGCGCCTGCAGGTGGCCGGGCAGCGCGGCCTGGGCGGCCTCCCGTGAATCGAACGCGCGGTTTTTGAGCCAACAGTACGCCCAGGCGCAGGCCTCTTCTTCGCTTTGCGGCGCCGGGCGGGCGGGCATCTGGTTGAGCAAAAAGACCGCGGTGCGCGGTGCCCAAAGCGGCATATTCCCTTGGGTGTCACCGCTCCACTGCGTAAGCTCGGCGCCGCTGGGCGTGGTTTCTGGCGCGCCCAGCTTGGCGACGCGCGCGGTCTCGGCCAAAATGAGCGCCAACTGATCGGCATCCGCTTGGCCAAGCGAGCGCCACTGGCGCAAAAGCGCTGCAAGCCCGGCGCGCACCTTGGTGTAAAAATCGTTTTGCGGCATGCTCATCGATACCCTTTAGCAATCAGTGAGATGTTTCATGGCCTTTGATTTTGCCACGCCTGTCGAGCGGCGCCAGCCCGAAGGCGACTATTCTTCACAAAAATGGCACCGCTACGGTAGTGAGATATTGCCGCTTTGGGTCGCGGATATGGATTTTCACTCGCCGCCCGCGGTCATCGAGGCGCTCCAGGCGCGGGTCGAGCACGGCGTTTACGGCTACGGCGAGGTGCCCGAGATACTCAAACAGACGCTTTGTCAGTGGAGCGCGGCCCACTACGGCTGGCCCATCGAGCCCGCCTGGCAACACTGGCTGCCAGGCGTGGTACCCGCGCTGCACTTTGCAACCCTGGCGCTGACCGAGCCCGGCGAGGGCGTGCTCACCGTCGCCCCCATTTACCCGCCGTTTTTGGCCGTGGCCGAACGTACCGGACGCCTTGCTCAGCAGGCGATGCTCGCCGAACCGGAAAGCCCCGGCGAGCCCTGGCAGCTCGACATCGCCGCGCTGGAGGCGGCGATTACCCCGCAAACGCGCCTGCTGCTGTGGTGCCAGCCGCACAACCCCACCGGACGCGTCTGGCGCCAGGAGGAGCTTGAAAGGCTCGCTGAGCTGGTCGAGCGCCATGATCTGTGGGTGGTGTCTGACGAACTACACTGCGATTTGCTGCTCGACGAAGGCGCGACGCACCAGCCGTTTGCGGCGCTGTTTCCCGCGCTTGCAAGGCGTACGATTACGCTCTGGGCGCCATCCAAAACCTTCAACCTGGCAGGGCTTTCCAGCGCCTGCGCGGTGATACCGGATACCAACGTGCGCCAGCGCTTCGCCCAGGCGTGCAAAGGGTTTTTGCCCGAGGTGAACGTGCTGGGGCTGGTGGCCGCACAAGCCGCCTACCGCGAAGGCGAGCCCTGGCGCCAGGCGCTGCTCGACGTATTGCGAGGACACCGCGAAACACTGGCCAAGTACGTGGCGCGCTGGCCAGGTGTCGAGATGAGCGCACCGGAAGCGACTTACCTGGCCTGGCTCGATATGCGCCGGGCGGGGCTTGGGGAGTCGCCCTATCAGACGCTCAAGGAGCGCGCGGGGGTAGCGCTTTCCGACGGGGCCGCGTTTGGCTGCCCGGGCTTCGTGCGCCTTAATTTCGGCACGACCGCCTCGCAGTTGGAGGCGGCGTTAACAAGGCTGGACGCGGTGCTGGGCGCGCCCTGATCAGTAGAGCAGGGCGAACAGCTTGCGGCGGTAGGCAACGGTCAGCGGGTGGTCGGCCCCTAGCGCATCGAACACCTGCAAAAGGGTCTTGCGCGCGGCGTCGTCATTGAACGCGCGGTCGCTCTTCATCAGCGCCAGAAGGCCTTCGAGCCCCGCGTCATAGTCGCCGTCGGCCACTTGGCGCAGGGCGCGCTGGTAGCGTGCTTCACTGTCGTCGCGCTCGCCTAGCGCGGCGATTTCCTCATGGGAGAGCGCCTGCTCGCTGAATTCGATGCTGGCGCGTACGCCGCGCGCCTGGGGAGCATCGCGCTCTTCCGGCGGCAGGTTATCGATGACGCTACGCGCTTCATCGAGCTCGCCTTTGGCGGCCATGACGCGGGCAAACGCCACCTGGTAGGCGTAGTGCTCCGGGTATTGGGTCATCAGGCCCTGGTAGATCTCCTGGGCGGTGGCGGTATCGCCTTCGGCCAGGGCCGCCTCGGCCTGCTCTTCCGGGCTTGCCGGGGCGTTTTCCGGCGTCTGAATGTAGCGCCCGAGCCACTCGCGCACCTCCGTTTCGGGGAGCGCTCCCTGGAAGTTATCGACCAGGCCGCCCTGGCTTATCAGTTTGACATCCGGCACCGAGCGCACGCCAAGCTGTGCGGCGATCTCGGGGTTGGCCTGGGCGTCGAGCTTGGCCAGCAAAAACGCGCCGCCGTATTCGAGGGCGAGCTTTTCGAGCACCGCCATGAGCTGCAGACACGGCTCGTTGTCCGGCGAGTAGCAGTCCAGCACGACCGGCACCTGGGCGGAGGCTTCCAGCACCTTTTGGATATTGGCAGCGCCTAGCTCGATGATGACGTCGTCACGCGAGACGTTACCTTGGGGGCTACCGGTTTGTGCGGTTTCGGTGGGCTCGGCGGACAGCGTGTTGCCAGTGCGGGGATCAATAATCGACATGATGAATTCTGTGCTCTGCTGGATAAAGTGATAAGACAAGCATGACACATGATATGCAGGCAGGGGCGGGGTTATTCAAGCGGTACCGTCGCGTTTGGCGGCACCGCTTTCGAGCAAGGAAGGAGGGCGGGGCTTACTGTTGCGCGTCGAGCTCGGCCTGCATGTCGTCGAGCATGGTGTACATGTCGTCACAAAGCGCCTGGGAGGGCTGATGATCAGAGTCCGGCTCCATCATCTCGAGCTCGCCCTGGTGGCGTTCGATGACCTCTTCGGCGTTACCCGCCGCGGTGATCTCCTCCATGGACGCCGTTACTTCTTCCATGCTGCGGCCCTGGTCCATCTGGTTGGCCGTATAGGCCTCGAACTGATCGTACATGCTTTGGTTGGCGGCCATCAGGGCCTCGGCGGAGCACGCCTGATTTTGCGCAAACGCGCTCTGCGCGGTCAGGGCGGCGGCCAGGCTCAGCAAAATAGCGGTCTTTTTCATTCGATCAGTTCCTTTAAAAATGGGGCGTAGCCGTTAAAGGACAGTCGCGGGCGCGAGTCGTTCCCCGGGCGGGGCCGCCTTGGTTGGAAAAGCGGGCAGCACCGCGTCCAAAAGCGCCCGGCCCTCGTGGGAGGCAAGCGCCAGCGGCGCCGTGACGGGGCTCTCTTCCACCACGCGACCGCGCTCCATGACCAGCACCCGCGAGCAGAAGCGCTCGACCAGGCGAAGGTCGTGGGTCACGAACAAAAACGCCACGCCCTGATCGCGCCTTAACGCTTTAAAGAGCTCCAGCATTTGAATTTGCAGGTGTAGATCCAGATTCGATACCGCTTCGTCGAGTACGATCAGCGACGGCCGGGGCGCCAGTGCCCGGGCGATACACACCCGTTGAAGCTGGCCGCCGCTGAGCTCAAAGGGGTAGCGCGTGGCCATGCGCGCCTCGAGGCCGGTAGCGTCCAGAAGCGTTGCCACCCGCGCGGCGCGCTGCGCGCGGGTGAGCCCGGTTAGGTGGATAAGAGGCTCACTTATGATCTCGAAAACGCTAAGGCGCGGGCTCACCGCCCCCTGCGGGTCCTGAAACACCATCTGTACCTGGCGGCGAAACGCCAGCCGCTGGGCAGGCGTCATGGCCGAAAGCGGCTGCCCCTGAAAGGTTACGGCGCCGCGACTGGGCGTCTCCAATCCGGTCAAAAGCCGCGCCAGCGTACTCTTGCCGCAGCCGCTGCGGCCCACCATGCCCACCGTTTCGCCCTGTTCGATGGCCATCGACACCGCCTCGAGCACCGGGGCCGGGCGTTTGCCAAAAAGCGCGCGGCGGGCGTAGGTGTGATCCAGATCCTGGGTGGCCAAAAAGCTCATGGTGCTCCCCCGGAATGCGGATAGAGCGACAGGTGCGCCTCGACCAGCCGCCGGGTAACGGCGTGGCTTGGGTGGCTGAATATCGTCGCCACCGTCGCGCTTTCGACGATCCGCCCCTGGTCCATGACCAGCACGCGATCGGCCAGGCGCGCGACCACGCCCATGTCGTGGGTCACGAGCAAAAGACCCAGCCCAAAACGCTCGCGCAGCCTGGCCAGCAGGTCGAGAATCGCGCGCTGGTGAACGCTATCCAGGTCGGTGGTGGGTTCGTCGGCAAAGAGAAACGGCGCCTGGCTTGCCAGCGCCAGCGCGATCATTGCCCGCTGAAGCATCCCGCCGCTCATCTCGAAAGGGTAGTGCTTGAGCAGACGTTGAGGCTCGTCGAGCCCCGCGTCGATCATCGCCTGATGAATACGCGGGGCGCGCTCCTTTTTGATCACGCCCAGCGCTTTTAAGCTCTCCTCGGCATGGTCCTTGAGCGTGCGCACCGGGTTAAAGGCGCTGCGCGGGTTCTGCATGATCGACGCCACCACTCGGCCGCGCAAAAGCGAGGCCGCGATCGGCGCGCCGTCCAGGGATACCTGGCCGGCGCTTTTCTGCACGCCGCCGGGCAGGGCGTCGAGGGCCGCCGCGCAGGTCAGCGATTTACCCGAGCCGCTGGCGCCCACCAGGGCGACGACCTCGCCGCGATTCAGCGTCAGCGAAACGTCGTCCACCAGCCGCTCCTGTGGGGCATCGACGGTCATGTTCGAAAGGCTCAAGGTGCGATGGGGCCGTGGGTCGCTCACAATAGCTGCTCCCGGTGGAGGTGAGGGTCGAGGTGATCGCGCAGGGCATCGCCAAGCAGATTGAAGGCCATCACGCTGATAAACAGCGCAAGCCCGGGCCAGAGCATCAAAAGCGGCTCGGTCCAGACGAACTGGCGCGCATCCGAGAGCATCACGCCCCACTCCGGCGTCGGGGCGGCCACCCCCAGGCCCAAAAACGAAAGGCTTGATACGTGCAGCATGATGTGGCCGATATCCAGCGATGCCAGTACCGCCAGCTGCGAAAACGTGGCCGGCAGCAGGTGGCGCAGGAACACCTGCGTTCGGCTGGCGCCGGCCATGGTGGCGGCGCTGATGAAGTCGCGGTGTTTGAGGGAGAGCACGACGGCGCGGGTGATGCGCGCGTACCAGGCCCAGTGCGAAAGCGCGATGGCGAGCACCACGTTGGTCAGTCCTGTACCCAGCACAGCGATCATGAAAAGCGACAGCACGAAGGTGGGAAACGTCAGGAAAATGTCGATTAGGCGCATGATCACCTGGTCGGTGCGCCCGCCGATGAAGCCGGCACTGCCGCCGACCCCGATCCCCAGCAGCAGCATCAACGAAAGTGTGATGGCCACCACGCCCAGCGAGACCTGCGTGCCCGCCATCAGGCGGGTGAGAATGTCGCGCCCAAGGTGGTCCGTGCCTAGCCAGTGCGCGGCGCCGGGCGGCGTTAGACGCTCGGCCAGCACCACCGCATTGGGGTCGTAGGGCGAAAGCCAGCCGCCGAATAGCGCAGCGCCGGCCAGTGCCGCCACCAGCAAAAACGCGACCCATGTGCTTAGGCGCGCCTGGCGCCACCCGCCTCGGCGGGGCGGCGCGGTCGTGGCGGTCGTGTTCATTGCACCCCCTCGCGGGAGACGCGAATGCGCGGGTCTGCCCAGGCGTAAACGATATCGACGATCAAATTGCACACCACAAAGATCGCCACCAGAAGCAGTGTGAAGCACTGGATGACCGGGTAGTCGCGGTTGAAGATCGCCGACACCGCGAAGCGGCCAACGCCTGGCCAGCCGAAGATACTTTCGATGATCAACGTGCCGCCGATCAACTCGCCGATATGCATACCGGAGGCGGTAATGATGGGTAAAAGGGCGTTTCGAAAGACGTGGCGGCGTTCGACATCGCGCTCACCGAGACCGCGCAGGCGGGCGAAGCGCGCGTGGCGCTGCCCGGCGACCTCCAGCATGCTGGCGCGCAGCATTCGCGCGTTGATCGAAAGCGACATCAGCGAGACCGCCACCACCGGCATGATCAGGTGCGCGATGCTCCCGTAGCCCATGGGCGGCAGCCACCCAAGGGTCACCGAAAACAGCAGCACCAGTAGAAAGCCGAGCCAAAAGTTGGGCATGGAAACGCCGAAAAAGGCGATCAGGCGCACCGCCGCATCCGGCCCGCGGTGATGGTGGCGCGCCGCCCAGCGCCCCAGCGGTATCGAGACGACAAGTGTCAGGACGAAGGCTGCCCCCGCCAGCTGCAGCGTGGCGGGCAGAAAATGAAGAAGATCCGGCAGCACCGGCCGCTGGGTCGCGTAGGAGACGCCAAAATCCAGGCGCAGCGCGCTCGAAAGCCAGTCCAGGTACTGCTTGATCAAAGGCTGATCGAGGCCCAACGCCGCTCGGGCGTGTTCCAATGCCTCGGCGGTCGGCGGCACCTGGGAAAGTCGCAGGTAGTCCAGCGCCGGGTCCGAAGGCCCCAGGCGCAGCAGCAAAAAAATCAGGATCGAGGCGGCCAGCAGCAATAGCGGCAGCAGCAGTAGGCGTTTGGCAATGAACCCCGCCATTAGTCGGCGTGCTCCGGGGTAAAGCGCTCGAAGGGGATCTCGCCCGGCATGGCGCCGAAGTGGATCGCCCCGATAGCCGGGTCCGCCACCGCGAGCACGTTGCTATAGGTCAGCGGCAGATAAATGGCGGCCTCGTGCAGGCGGGTCAGCAGCGTCTCGAAGAGCGCCTGGCGGTTCTGCTCATCCGTCGAGACCAGAATCTCTTTGATCAACGCATCGATTTCCGCCTTGTCCGGCAAGCCCAGCTGCGCCTGGTAGTCGGCGTGGGCGGGCACGCGCATGGCGCTAATGAAGGCGTGCGGATCGAAGGGCGCCCCCCAGGTGCGGTTGAAAATCATGCCAAAGCGGCCGTCGCGCTGGCGGGCATAGACGCTGCTCTCCTCCTCGCCGATCAGGCGGATCAGCATCCCCACCTGGCCGAGTTCGGCCTGCACGATCTCTGCCATCGACTTGGCGATGGCATCGTTGCCGGTAAACACCAGGTCGATCTGAAGCGGCTCGCCGCCTTTGGTGCGAACGCCGCGGTCCATCGTCCAGCCCGCCTCGTCGAGCAGCTCGGCGGCGCGTTCGCGATCAAACTCGTAGGGGGGCAGGTCCACATCGGCGTAGGGCACGCTTGGCGCAAACAGCGAATCCGCAGCGCGCTGGGTGTTGTAGAACACACTCTCCACGATGCCGGCTTTATCCACCGCGTGATTGATCGCCTGGCGTACGGCGCGCTCGCGTGTGGCGCCATGCTGGCTATTGAGCGCCAGCATCAGCGTCTCGGCCGGCTCTGAAAGCGCGGTGGTGTAGCGCCCGCTATCGGCCAGGCGCTGAAAAGTGTCCGGCGAAACCGGCCCTTCGGCGCCGTAGATCAAATCGATGCTGCCGGTTTGCAGCGCGATGGCGCGGGTGTTGGGGTCGGGAATCACGCGGACATCGATCTCATCGAAGCCCGGTGTCTGGCCCCAGTAGTGTTCGTTTTGCGCAAAGCGGTCAAACTCGCCCAAGCGCGTCTCGTCGAGCACCCAGGGGCCCGTGCCGATCGGCGCCAGGACGCCACCGGCGCTGTCATCGAGCTGCGACGGTGCCACGAAGCGAAAAGGGCGGGGCAGGGTAAGATCCTGCAGTGCCGGGTAGTAGGGCTCGGCCAGGGTCAGCTCGACGGTATCATCACTAAGCGCGCGGACGTGCTCGATCTGATTGACGAGCTCGAGCCAGGCGTGGGGGGCCGGATGGGCGAGCACCGCCTCGAAATTGGCCACCACCGCCGCCGCATCGAAGGGCTCGCCATTGGAGAACGTGACGTCGTCGCGCAGATGAAAGGTGTAGGTGCGCTTGTCCCTGGAGACCTCCCAGGAGCGGGCCAACCAGGGCGCCACCGACCCATCCGATTGATACTTTACCAGCGGCTCGTACACCATGGATTGGGCAAACATCTGATTGGGCGTGTAGCCGTGCGGGTTCAAGGGGCCCACGTTGCTCGGCCAAGAGACGTTGAGGCGTGTTTGCGCCTGAGTCTGACCGGTAAGCCCCAGGGTTAAAGAGAGTGCCAACAGGGCACCAAGAGCTGCGCGCACGGCTACCTCGAAAGTCTTGAAGAGTATGATGAATTATCAAAATTATCATACTTGGGCGCCGGGGCGTAGGGCGGCGCTGAACGTCGCAACGCGATCAGGCAAAGAATAATGACCAGACACAAAAAAGCCGCTACCTTTCGGTAACGGCTTTTTTGTAGGAGATGGTAGCGGGGACCGCTGATCTTAAAACAAAAGCGAACCGATGACCTTCCAGGGCTTATAAAGAGCTGAGCCCGACGCGCTTTTCTCGCATATCGCCACTTTCCAGACACAAAAAAGCCGCTACCTTTCGGTAACGGCTTTTTCGTAGAAGATGGTAGCGGGGACCGGATTTGGGCTGATGACCTTCCAGGGCTTATAAAGCGCCGAGCCCGACGCGCTTTTCTCGCATATCGCCATTCTCCAGACACAAAAAAGCCGCTACCTTTCGGTAACGGCTTTTTCGTAGAAGATGGTAGCGGGGACCGGATTTGAACCGATGACCTTCGGGTTATGAGCCCGACGAGCTACCAGACTGCTCCACCCCGCATCAACGTGTGGCGTATTCTACGCATATTTGGGCCCGCGTCAATGGTTTATATAAAGTTTTCCTGTTGAAGCCCGTTTGATTCATCGTGCTGCAACATTGGCGTAGTAACGCTATGCTTTTAAGACGCCTTGCAAAGCGCGGGTGTCGAGGAAAAGAAGATAACAACACGGTGCGCGATAAGCCGACGCGTTTATGCGCCAATTTAGAGTGGCTTGCGGCGCTACGGGCGTTTACGTTTGGTGCAGGCCATTTGTCATATCAGGGAGGTAGTCAATGGCTAATCAACCCCAGGTTGCTTGGGTGACGGGCGGAACGGGTGGCATCGGTACGGCGATTTGCCGGTCGCTGGCCGAGGCGGGGTACCAGGTCGTGGCCGGGTATCGTAATCCGGAAAAAGCCAAAACGTGGCTGGAGAGCCAAAAAGCCGACGGTTTCGACAACATCGCGCTTTCCGGTGTCGATCTATCGGACTACCAGGCGTGTATGGACGGCGCCCGGGAGATCACCGAAACCCACGGCCCCATCAGCGTGTTGGTGAACTGTGCCGGCATCACCCGGGACGGTACGTTGAAGAAGATGGACCAGGCGCAGTGGAGCGAGGTCATCGATACCAACCTCAATAGCGTGTTCAATACCTGCCGCAGTGTCATCAACCCCATGCTCGAGCAGGCGTATGGGCGCATCATCAATATCTCCTCCATCAACGGGCGCAAGGGCCAGTTCGGCCAGGTCAACTACGCCGCCGCCAAGGCGGGGATGCACGGTCTGACCATGTCGCTGGCACAGGAAACGGCCACTAAAGGCATTACGGTCAATACCGTCTCCCCCGGCTACATTGCCACCGATATGATCATGAACATCCCCGAGAAGGTGCGCGAGGCGATTCGCGAAACCATTCCCGTGAAGCGCTACGGTACGCCGGAAGAGATCGGCCGGCTGGTCGCGTTTCTGGCCGACCAACAGTCGGGCTTTATCACCGGCGCCAATATCGATATCAACGGCGGCCAGTTCATGGGCTAGTCGCGGGCCTAGCGTCCGCGCGGGCGCCCGCGCATGAGCAAGCGCAAATAAAAGGGGGAGGCCAAAAGCCTCCCTTTTTTAGTGCTCGCCTGGTGCGCCAGGCGAGGGTAGTTGTGCCAGATGGCCCAGCAGGCTATCGAGCTCACCGGCTTCGCGTTGCCAAATTTCGTTCGGCATGGGGCCGAGCGCTAAAAGGGCCTCGAGAATCGCCTGGGTCTCTTCGGCCTGACTGCGCTCGCCGCTCAACCCTTCGTTCAAACGCTCGACCTGAATGGCCAGGCGCAGCGGCTCGTCCTGGGGTTTGACGCTACCCACCGCCAGTAGCGAAAGGTGAACGCGAAGCTTCGCCAGCGCCTCGTTGACCGCCTGGTGTGCCTGGTCAGAAAAGGGCTGGGCGTTGCCGCGCGCGGCGTTGCGCCGCTGGTGGGCTTTCAAAAACGCGCCGAAAAGCGGTGCCCCCAGGACGTCAGCGGCGTCCACCGAGGTGGCGGCTGACTGCTCGAGGGCGGCGTGGTCGGCGGCCAGGTGCGCCTTGATCAGCGGCGTAAGCGCCTGCCACTGATCCACGATGGCCGCCACCGCCAGGCGGCTCAGCCGGTCGCGCCGAGCGCGAACAATGCCACTCAAGCGGCGCTGCATCCCTTCGCTTCGTCGGTTGCGCGGCAGCGGCTCCAACTGTTGGGCGCGTTGAATGAAAGCCTCGAGGGTGGTGGCGTCATCGGCTTTGGCGGGCTGCCAGCTATCCATTTCGTCGATGAGCGTCTGCATGTCGTCGAGCTTCTGCTGCTGGCGGGCCGCTTGCTCGTTTTTATGCGCGTCGCGCTGGGCGAAGAGCTGGTCACAGGCGTGGCGGAAGTGTTTCCAGAGCGCCTGCTCCTCGCCCTTGGGCGCCCGGCCCAGGCTTCGCCACTGCTGCTGAAGCGTCTTGGCGCGCTGAATGCGCTCGTTGAGCGGCTGCTCGGCATCGTGTAGAAGCGCCTGAACCTCCTCGATCAACGCCCGCTTTTGCGCGGCGATCTGCTCGGCGCGTTGGTCGATCAGTGCCTGCAGTCGGTGGCGTACCTTGCCAAAGCGCCGGCCCACCGCTTCCGAGGCCTCGCGCGGGACCGGGGCGTATTCGCGCCATTGGTGGCGTGCCTTGTCGCGAATTTCGCGCAGCACGTCCGGGTCGGCGTTTTCAGAGGGTTGCTCGCAAAGCGTTTCGAGCTGTTCGCAGAGCTCTTCGCGGCGGCGAAGGTTGGCGCTGCGCGTCTGCTCCAGCGTCTCGCGCCAGGGGGCCAGGCGCTCGTGGATACGCTCCGATGCGTGACGAAAGCGCGCCGCAAGCTCGCGGCTGGCCGCCGCGTCGCCCAGCGCCTTCCACTCCTTGACGAGCTGGCGGTGGCGGCGGTCCAGCGCCGGCTCGGCCATGTAAGTATCGTCGGCGAGCGCCTCGATGCTCGTACAGAGCTGTTCGCGCTTGGGCCCGGCCACGAAGCCGCGCCAGTCGCGAAGCTCGGCCAGCTGCGCGCCCAGGTGCCTCAAGCGCGCCTTGAGCGGTTTTGCCTTTGGCGTGTCGAGCGCCTCGAGGGTGGGTTTCAGGCGCTGGTGAAGCCGGCTGGCGCTTTTGAACGCGCCGCGCTCGAGCATGTGCTCGAAATTATCGAGCTCGGCGTCGAGCGCCTCCAAAGAGGGGGTATCCCGTTGGCTTTGTTGCTGGTCGAGCGCAAAAAGCTCGAGTGCGCGCTGTAGAAGCGCTGGTTTGGCCAGCGTCTCGGGCCAGGCAAGCGAGGACGTAAGCTCGGCAAGCGTCTTCAGGTCGTGGTTGGCCAGCGCCGTTTCGAAGGCGGACTGGTGGCTTTGCCAGCGCTGCCAGGCCTCCATGACGCGCTCGTACTCATCGAGCGCCTGGGTGTAGCGCGCCTGGGCGGTTTCCGGCGCGGCGTGCTGGTCGGAAAGTGACTGCCAGCGCTGGCCCAAAAGTTGGCGCTGGGCGCGCAGGCTGTCGATATCCTGAAGCGTTACGGCCTCGGCGTGATCGAGCCCGCGCAGGGTCTGCTCCAGCCCAGCCAGCAGCTGCTCTCGGGTGGTCTCCACTTCGTCGCGGCGAAGTTGGCTCTGCTGGCGGGCCTGCTCCTGGGTTTCGTGGTCGCTCAAGGTTTTGCGCGCGCCCAGGCTCGCGCGATGAAAGCGCTCCTCCTGGTCGGCGCTCGGCGGGTGTTCGAGCTTTCGCCATTCGCGCTCCAGATGGCGAAGGCGCCCGCCGTAAAGCGGCTCCCAGGGGGCGCCCGCCAGTTGCTCGAGCTTGGTTAAAAGCTCCTCGCGGCGGGCCTTTTGCTGCTCGAGCCAGGCGCTGTCGTGGCGAAGTTTGTCCAGCTTTTCCCGCGCCAGGCGCATGACGTGGCGGTCGCGGCGCGCCTGTTTTAAAAGCCGCTTCAGGCTCTCTTCGTCTTCGATACGCTCGGCGGCCCGGTGGCGGACGCTGGCCACGCCGTTGTGGCACGCCTGGTGGATCAAATCGGCGTCGTCGGTTAGCGCGGCCAGGGCGGTCAGGCGCAAATCCAGGTTGTCGCCGCGCAGGGCAATGTCGTTTAGCAGCGCTTTATCGGTCAGCGTAGCGGTAAGCTGACACCGGGTGTGAAGGCTGGTCTGGCCCTGGCGGCCGGTGAGCCGTTCGAGGGCGGTGTTATACCACGGGCCATTCTCGCCCTGATCGGGGAGGCGGCTGACCAGCGTCTCGATATCGTCCAGTGCCTGTAATGCGGCAAGCTGGATATCGGGTTTTGGATCATCGGCAAGCGCTTTCAAGGCCTCGCGCTGTTCTGATTGTTGTGGGTCCAGCTGATGGAGTGCCTTGAGGCGGACCTCGGCGTCGGGGTGCTGCCACCGAGGCGCGAACAGGCGTCTTAACAGTCCGTGCATGAATCATCCTGCAAGAAGGTGCGTCGCGTGAAAAAAATCAGCCGTCGGTGCTTTGGTAGTTGCAGTCACCGGCGCTGTCGCTTAGCTTTGCCATTGGTAATGTGACTTTGCGCCCAAAATCCAGCGGGCCTTCACATCCCCGGCGCGAGATTGCGCTACGATTATCTTACCTGAACATGACATGGAGTTCGGCCATGAGCCTCAATGCCGATAGTGCCGACAACGCCTTTACCTTTAAAGGCGGCATGCTGCCCATGACGGTCATGGAGTTAAGCAGTGCCGACCCCGAGCAGATCAGGCGTCAACTGGCCGGCAAACTCTCACAATCCCCCGCGTTCTTTCAGCATACACCGGTTGTACTGAGCGTGGAAAAGCTCGATGAACCGCACCTGGCCCTGGAGCGTATTTGCGCGGTGTGCCGCGACCACAAGCTTTTGCCGGTCGCGGTACGCGGCGGCCCGGAGCCGGTTCGCCAGTCGGCCTGGGCGCTCGGCCTTGGCTGGTTCGCTCCGGTCGAAGAGAGCCGAGCGCGAGCCCTTGAAAGCGTAGAGCCCACCAGCGCCCCGGTCGAACCCGCCGTCGAGGCGGGCAGCGAACCCGTGGCGGTGGCGACCCGATTATTTCGCGGTACCGTGCGCTCGGGCCAACAGGTGAGCGCCGCCGAAGGGGATTTGATCGTCATCGGCGCGGTCAACGCCGGCGCCGAGGTGCTGGCTGCGGGCAGTATCCATGTCTACGGGGCACTTCGCGGTCGCGCGCTGGCGGGCATTCACGGGAATACCCACGCCGGCATCTACTGTCGCGAGCTCGAAGCGGAGCTTCTTTCTGTGGCGGGCAACTACAAGCGCCTCGAGGATATCGACCCGAAGCTTTTAGGCGCCGCCGCCCAGGTACACTTCTCCGAGGAACAGCTCGAGATCAAACTGCTGGCGTAAACCTGAAATCGATACGCCGTTTGCCGTAGAGAGCGACGGGCGTAGCGACGTACAGGTTGCTTTTCGTTACAGTAAGGCCGTATTGATACGTCTACTGACTGACATTGATGTTCTCGTTGCGCGCGACGACGATAAAAATATCCCCCCGCGATGTAACGACCTCTTAAAGGAAATGACTCTTGGCCAAAATTATTGTAGTGACCTCAGGTAAAGGGGGGGTCGGTAAAACCACCAGCGCGGCGGCCATTGCCACCGGGCTTGCGCTGCGCGGCAAAAAAACCGTCGTCATCGACTTCGACGTGGGCCTGCGTAACCTGGATTTGATCATGGGCTGCGAGCGGCGCGTGGTTTACGACCTGGTGAACGTCATTCAGGGCGAGGCGGCGCTCAATCAGGCGCTGATCCGCGACAAGCGTGTAGAAAACCTGTTTATCCTGCCGGCCTCGCAAACCCGCGACAAGGACGCGCTGACCCAGGAAGGCGTGGAAGAAGTGCTCGAACAGTTGCGTAACGATTTCGACTTCATCCTGTGCGACTCGCCCGCGGGGATCGAGCGCGGCGCGCAGCTGGCCATGTACTTTGCCGACGAAGCGGTGGTCGTGACCAACCCGGAAGTCTCCTCGGTGCGCGATTCGGACCGTATTCTGGGGCTTTTGGGCTCCAAGACCCGCCGCGCCGAACAGAGCCTGGACCCGGTCAGGGAGCACCTGCTGATCACCCGCTACAACCCCTCGCGCGTAACCTCCGGCGATATGCTCACGCTCGAAGACATTCGCGAGATCCTGGCGATCAATTTGATCGGGCTGATTCCGGAGTCCGAGGCGGTGCTGCGAGCGTCGAACCAGGGCGTGCCGGTCACCCACGACGGCGCAAGCGACGCCGGTCAGGCCTACGCCGATACCGTCTCGCGTCTTTTGGGCGAAGAGATTCCGCTACGCTTTCATGAAGTACAGCGTAAAAGTCTTCTGAACCGCATGTTTGGGGGAGGTCGTCGATGAAACTGCTGGAATTCTTGAAGCGCGAGCGCAAGAAGTCCGCTTCGGTCGCCAAAGAGCGTTTGCAAATTATTGTGGCCCACCAGCGCAGCCAGCGTGGCCAGCCGGATTACATGCCGATGCTCGAGCGCGAACTTCTGGAAGTAGTGCGCCGCTACGTGCACGTCGCGGACGACGCCATTCAGGTGTCGCTGGACAGCGAAGACAACTGCTCGGTGCTCGAACTCAACGTCACCCTGCCCAAGGAGTGAGCGAGAGGGCGGCATGAAGTGAGTCGAGCAGGGTGGCGGGGCCGGGCATGACGACCCGTGCCGGGTTTGAACTTTTTTGTATAACGGCGTTGTTGTAGGCTGGCGGGATACGTTCACGGGAGTATCCGCACATGGCGCCAGCCAACGCCGCCCCTGCCAGTTTTCTTTGGCACGATTATGAAACCTTCGGCGCCGACCCGCGCCGCGACCGCCCCGCGCAGTTCGCTGCGCTGCGCACCGACGCCGACTTCAACGAGATCGGTGAGCCGGTAGAGATCTACTGCCGGCCCAGTGATGACGCCTTGCCGCACCCCGCCGCTTGCCTGATCACCGGGATCACCCCGCAAAAAGCCCAGCGCCACGGCTTGGCAGAGGCCGAGTTCGCCGGCCGGATACAGGCGCTCATGGCAGAGCCTGGTACCTGCGCGGTGGGCTATAACAGCCTGCGCTTCGACGACGAAGTCTCGCGTCATCTTTTTTACCGTAATTTTCTCGACCCTTACGCCCGCGAGTGGCAAAACGGCAACTCCCGCTGGGATTTGATCGACGTGGTACGCGCGTTTTACGCGCTGCGCCCCCAGGGAATCGAGTGGCCCACACGTGAAGATGGCGCGCCGAGCTTCAAGCTCGAAGACCTGACCGCGGCCAACGGCATTGCCCACGAAGGCGCTCACGACGCGCTGGCAGACGTGCGCGCGACCATCGCGCTGGCAAGGCTTTTGAAAGCCCAAAACCCCAGGCTCTTCGACTACCTGATGGGGCTTCGCGGCAAGCGCGCCGTGGCGGCCCAGCTCGATGTGGCAAGCGCCAAGCCGGTGCTGCACATCTCCCGGCGCTACCCGGCCAGCCGCGCCTGCAGCGCGCTGGTCATGCCGCTGGCCGAACACCCCACCAACCCCAATGGCGTGATCGTTTTCGACCTGAGCGCAGACCCTGGTGAGCTCACATCGCTGAGTGTCGAGCAGATCCGCCAGCGGGTCTTCGTCAGCCAGCAGGACCTGGCCGAGGGCGAGTCGCGTATTCCGCTCAAGGTGATTCACATCAACCGCTGCCCGGTGGTATTTCCCGCCACGGCATTGAAGGATGTAGAAGGCCCCAAAAAGGGTGAGTACGGCGACATTCAGGCGCGCCTGGGGATGGACGTCGAGCAGTGCCGCAAACACTGGAGGGCGCTGCGCGCGGACTTGCCGGGTGTTGCTCGAAAAGTGGCCGAGGTATTCAACGCAGGCTTCGATGACGCCCCCCAAGACCCGGATCTGATGCTTTACTCGGGCAGCTTCTTCTCCGCGGCGGATCGCCAACAGATGGAGCGGGTCCGGGAAATGGCGCCCTGGGATTTGGTCGGTCAGCGCTTTCCCTTTCAGGACCCGCGGCTGGAGGAGATGCTGTTTCGCTTTCGCGCGCGCAACTACCCCGATACCCTGGAAGGCGAAGAGCGCGAGCAGTGGGAGGCGTTTCGCTGGGCGCGATTGAACGACCCGGCGCTTTCCGGCTTTACGCTAAAAGCCTTCGCTCGCGAAATCGAAGGTTACAACCAGCAGCGTTTGACCGACTACCAGCGCCAGGTGCTCGAAGAGGTGGTGATGTTCGTGGAGGCGATGCTGCCCGCTCAGGCGTTCGACGCCTGAGCGGGGAGGTCAAAGCGCCGCTTTAGGGCGCTTCGCGTTCATCGGTGGGCTCGGGGAAGGGCTCAAGGCTTGCCCGGTAGGCGGCGGTGTCGCTGGGGGTATCACCCGGGTCGAAGCGCACGTCCAGGGTGCGCGCCATAAGCGAAGGCCAGGCGGCGCGAATGTCATCGGCGCTTACCTCGAGTACCTTCTCGGCCATCGTTTCGCGGCGGTCGAAGCGAATCGGCGTGCGCGCGGTGGCCTGCCAGTAGCGGTTGACCATGCCGGAAAGGCTCGTATCGCGCTGGGCGTAGCGGCTGGCCACCGCCTGACGGTGAGGCGCAAGCGTCTCGTCATCCAGGGTTTCAAGCTCGTCGGTGGCGCTTTCCAAAAAGCCCTCGATGCGCCGGGCGATCTCGTCGCTTTCGACATCCGCCGACTGAACGATAAAGGCAATGCCCGGGGCGTCCAGCAGCGGCGAATAGCTGGCGCTCACTACGTAGCCGAGCTGCTGCTCGGTGCGCAGGGTTTGGTAGAAAGCGGTATTCAGCCACTGGGCAATGACGATGAGCGCAGCCTGCTCGTCGTCGCTTTGGTCGCGCCCCTGAACGTAGCGAAGCACCAGCGACTCGTCCCGGGCGCTGTCCGGGTGGAGCACCGCGCCGCCCTCATCGATGGCCAGCGGCGTTACATCCAGAATATCTTCGCGGGTCAGGCGCGGGCGCAGCGTATCGCGAATCAGCGTGGCTTGCTCCCGGGCTTGCTCGGCCGCGAGGTTACCCACCGCCATGGCGTCGACGTACAGCTCACTTAAAAAGCGCTCTCGAAAGTCTTCCAGGTGGTGGCACTCGAGACGCTGGCTGGCCGCATACAGCGCGCGGCTATCCCACTGCGGTGTTAGAAGCGCTTCGCCCACCAGGCGGCCGGCCTGATTGTAGAGCGGCGCCTGGGGGGCGTTTTGCCACTCGCGCTGGAGCTGGTAGCGCACCCGTTCGAAGGTCTCGTCGGTGATCTCGGCGGTTTTCAACTGCTCGATCGCCTGCTCGATAAACGGCGTTTGGCCGTCGCGCCAGCCCGAAAACGCCAGCGTCATGCCCCGAGCGTGGGGGTAGGCGTCGAAGGATTGGCCCGCAAGCCAGGCAGGATACAGCGAGGTGCTCAAGCTGTCGTTCAGCCAGCCCGAGAGCATACGCGTCAGCGCCGCTTCCTCGGCAGAGTAGCTCGCGCTGGGGTGCTGAAGGCTAATGCGCCACTCGACGCTTGGCGTGTTGAAGCGGCTATCCTGCATGTGCCAGGCGGTAAACGACGGCGCCTCCAACAGGACGTCCGGCCTCTCGTCCTGCCCCTCTTCCAGGCTCAGGTCGCTGGCGATAAAGGGGTTGGGCTTGGCAAGCGCCAGCCCGCCAAGCGCTTCACCGCTTGCTTCGGGGGCGGGAAGCTTACGCCACTGGGTGTCGAACCAGGGCGAGACGGTATCGCTTTCGACCTCCGCCGCCGAGTAGGCACGGATCATGTTGGCAGGGGTCAGCGCGTCCAGATACGCCTGCTGGGCGTCTCTATCCATGCCGTCCATACGGTAGGGGGCGTATTGAACGTCTTCGACCGGGTAGCGCGAAAGGCTCATGGCCAGGCGGGTGGCTTCGCCTTGCGGGTCGCCGTGCTGCTGAAAGCGAAACGCCTGCTCGGCAAGCGCGGCCTGCTCTTCGAAGCGCCAGTCCTCGATCCCCTCGCGTTTGATCTCGTTCACCGCGGCAAAGAGTGTCGCCTGAACGTCGTCGAGGCGCTCGGCGCCGCTTTGTGTCAGGTTGATGGACACCACGAACAGCGCGTGCTCGCCGTCGCCCCGGCCCACGCCGGCGCTAAGCCCGAAGGCCAGCCCCGCCTCACGCAGCACGGCCAAAAGACTGCCTTCGCTTTCATCGCCCAGCAGGTGGGCGGCCATTTGCGAGGGCTTGGTGCGGTAATCGCTGGTGGGGTCCGGCACCGGGAAGTAGAAGTTGAGTTGGCGGCGGTCCTCGAGGGATTGGCGCTCGATATAGATCGGTAGGTCATCGCTTAGCGCCAGCGGCTCGTCGATGACCGGCGCCTCGAGGCCGTTGTCCGGAATATCGGCAAAGCGCTCCACGACCCATTCTTCCAGCGTATCGAGCGGCTGCGGGGCGACCACGGCCAGGTTCATGACGTTGGCATCGTAGTGGTGGTGGTAAAAATCGATGATCCGGTCGCGCAGGCTCGTTTCGCCTTCCGGGGGGCTTGCCAGGGTCTCGCGGCTGCCCACGGCAAAGCCGGTGGTGGCGTTGTCCGGGTTCAATACCTGGTCGAGCACGTCGCTTTCCCGGCGCGAATCGTCGCGGATGCGTGCCCGGTACTCGGAGTGGACGATATTACGCTCGCTTTCGAGCTGGTCGGCGTTGAAAAGCGGCGAGAGGAAAAACGCGCTGAAGCGGTCGAGCGCCCCGGGCAGTGCATCCGGCGCTACGTCGAAGAAGTAGTTGGTGTCTTGCTGGGCGGTAAACGCGTTGTGCGAGCCCGCGTTGTTGGCAATGTAGCTCTGGTAGGCGTCGGGTTCCGGGTAAGGCTCGGTACCGAGAAACAGCATGTGCTCGAGAAAGTGGGCCAACCCCAATAAATCGTCCGGGTCCTGGGCGCTGCCCACTCGCACGTTCATCGAAGCGGCTGCCTTGTCGGCCTCCGGGTCGCTGACCAACAGCGCGTGCAGGCCGTTTTCCAGGGTCACGACCCGATAGTCGCGGGCATCGAAGGGGCTCGTGATCGGGGTGGTGACCTCGGCCACCGGCGTATCCTCAGCCCATAGGGCAGGGGCATACCCGGTCAGGCTGAGTACCATGCCGGCCGCGGCGTAGCGTAAGGTCAAGGCAGGGGCGGTAGGGTGTGGGCGTAACATTAAAACTCCTCGGGCGCGGTCCATCGCAGCATGGCCCCTTGCGGGTGAGCACAGGCAGCCGACTGGTTGGCGGGGTTATTGACACTCTTTGATACCGGAAAGGCGCCCAACAGTTCCAAAGGTGCCGGGGTCATCAGCGCGTGAAGGTGCGCCGACGAGCTTGCCGGGTCCAGCCAGCGATCCAGTGCCGAGGGTTCGATGACCAGCGGCAGCCGGTCGGTCAGCGTGGACAAGCAGACGTTGGCCGGCACGCTGATCAAGGCGGTGGAATCGGTAAACGCGGTCAGCGTGGTGTGGTAGCGACACCAAAGTGCCCCCAGCAGCAGCGGGGCACGGTCGGTCGCGGTGACCAGGTAGGGCTGCTTGCCGCCGGGGCGCTGCTGCCATACGTAAAAGCCGGTTACGGGGATGACGCAGCGCCTCGCGTTGAAGGCTTCTTCGAACATCGCCCGCTTGTCGAGCGACTCGGCCCGGGCGCAGTGCGGGGCATGGTCGAGCACCTTGAGCCAGGGCGGCGTTAGCCCCCAAAAAAGCGGCGTGTGGCGGATAACGCCCTGTTCCAGGCGAAGGGCCGATACCGGCTGGCGCGGCGCTAAATTGGGCGAACTAATGAAGGGGTCGCTTTGACTGAGTTCGGGCACCATGCGGGAAAGCGATAGGCGCTGCACGTGTAGGCGTCCCGTCATGCCTGTCTCCTTATAACCCGTGTTAAATATGCTGGGCGCGGGGCGACAAGAATACGCTAAATGTCGTGCATTAGTATCGAAAACAGTGTTCGATGTGAGGTATCCTGTCTTATATTAACCCTTGCTCAAACTCAAGTGCGTTGAGGCATTCGCCTTTTTGCCTGACCTGAAGAGATCGCCATGGCCCGTCCCCGACAGCATGCGCCCGATACCCTCCATGCGCAGGTCATGCACGTTTGCGACGAGTGGCTGGCCTCGCGGCCTGTCCACGGTTTATCGCTGCGTGCGCTGGCCCGGGACGTGGGGTGCGCGCCGAGTACGCTACTCAAACTTTACGGCAGCTTTAACAATTTATTGCAGCACGTCAACGTGGAAACCCTGGCGCGGCTGCAGCAAACCATCGAGAGTCTGACGGAAGACGAGCCCGAGCCCTGGCTTCGCGAGCTGGCCCACGCTTACTGGCACTTCGCCGAGGCGGGCTGCTACCGCTGGCACCTGCTGTTCGACTACCCCCTGGCCGAAGAGGGCGAGCTCGACCAGCGCCAAAGCGATTTGATCGAGGCGCTATTTACCCAAGTGGAAACTTCGTTAAAACGCTACCAGCCCGCGCTGGATGACATGGAGGCGCGCCGGTTGGGCCGCACGCTGTGGGGCAGTGTGCATGGTCTGGTGCAGCTGGGGCTGAATGAGCGCCTGGGGTACTGGCAGGGTCAGCAGCTCAAGGTCGACGAACTGTTGGATCAGCTAATGAGCACGGTGCTGGCCGGGCTTCGCGCTCAGGGGGCGCCCGCGTGACACGGGTCGTCAAACCGGTGCGCTACGTACTGCGCTACGCCATCTATATCGCCATGCGGCTGTGCTACCGGCTGCGCGTTCGCGGCCGCGAGCACGTGCCCCGCAAGGGCGCGGCACTGGTGGTGTGCAATCACGTAAGCTTCATGGATGCGCTGGTGTTGGGCGGGGGCAGCCCCCGGCCGCTGCGCTTTGTCATGGACCAGCCGATTTTCGACTCGCCCTGGCTCAAGTGGTGGTTTCTGCTGGTCGGGGCGATTCCGGTCGAGTCCGAGCGGCGAACGCCGGCGGGGCTTCGCCGTACGCTGGAGATGATTAGCGAGGCGCTGCGCGACGGCGAGGTGGTGATGATCTTTCCCGAAGGGCGGTTGACGCCGGACGGGGAGCTGCAGGCCTTCCGGCGCGGTTTGGAAACCATGCTGGCGCGGGACAACGTGCCGGTGGTTCCCGCCGGGCTTGCCGGCCTCTGGGGTTCCTGGACGTCGCACTGCGGCGGCAAAGCGCTCAAGAAGTGGCCGTCGCGCTTTCGTGCGCCGGTTCGGCTCACCTTCGGCCCGCCGGTGATGGCCCAGGACGCCGAAGGCGCGGCGCTGCGCCCTTATCTCGAGGCGCGCGTGAAGGCACTCAAGATCGCCGGTGAGCTGGACATCGCCCAGCGCGGCCAGGCCTCGCAGAAAAAGATCTAGACCGGCTTAGCGCCGGGGAAGACGGATCAGCGGCCAGCAGCGCGCCGAGGTGATCAGGTTGTCGCGGATTTCCAGAATTTCCATTCGCGTATTGCCGATTTGCAGCGACGCCGGCCCTTCCGGGAACGCCTCGAGATGCTCCAAAATCAACCCGTTGAGGGTCTTGGGGCCGTCGGTAGGGAGCTGCCAGCCCAGCATCTTGTTGATCTCGCGGATGTTAGCGGTACCTTCGATCACGTGGCTGCCGTCATCCTGCTGATGAATCTCTTCGTCTTCCGAGACGTCGGTGGTGAACTCGCCGACGATCTCTTCGAGAATGTCCTCCAGCGTGACCAACCCTTCCACGTCGCCATACTCGTCCACTACGATGCCGATACGCCGCTTCTGTTTTTGAAAGTTCAAAAGCTGCGTGTGCAGCGGCGTCGATTCGGGAATGAAGTAGGGCTCGCGCGCCTCTTGTACCACCGCCGCCTTGGTGACTTCGTCGCGGGAAAGAAAGCGCGCCGCGTTGCGCAGGTGGAGCATGCCGATGATGTTGTTGATATCCCCTTTGTAGACGGGCAGGCGAGTGTGCTGGCTGGTACGTATCTGGGCCAGAATATCCTCGAGCGAATCGTCCAAATCGATACCCAGTACCTCGTGGCGCGGCACCATAATGTCGTTTACCGTCACGTTTTCCAGATCCAGAATCGACAGCAGCATGGCACGGTGGCGGTAGGGGATCAGCGTACCCGCCTCGTGGACCACGGTACGCAGTTCGTCCCGGGTCAGGCTGTCACCGCCGCTATCGACGCTTTTGACCCCGATCAGGCGCAGCAGGCCGTTGGAAACGGCGTTGACTAGCCAGACCAGCGGATAGAGAAGCTTCAGCAGTGGCTCCAGCGCCATCGAGGTCGGGTAGGCGATGCGCTCGGGCTTGATCGCGGCGTAGGTCTTGGGCGTTACCTCGGCGAAAATCAGAATGACAATGGTCAAAAGCGCCGTGGAGATGGCCGGGCCGGACACCTCGCCAAAGAAGTGGATGGCGATGATGGTCGCAATCGACGCCGCCAGGTTGTTGACGAAATTGTTGCCGATCAGGATGACGCCGATCAGCCGGTCGGGGCGAGTCAAAAGGCGCATGACCCGCTTGGCCCGGCGGTCGCCGCTGCCCGCCTGGTGGCTGAGTCGATAGCGGTTGATCGACATCATGCCCGTTTCAGAACTCGAGAAGAAGGCGGATAGCAGTATCAGTAAGGCTAAAAGGCCGAACAGTAATCCCAGCGGGAAATCGTCGCTCAAGTCGAAAGTTCCTTTATGGCGTATCAAGCTCGTTTTTAGAAGCACGTGGGGTGTCTGTCAAGAACACCCCCTCGAGGCCCGGCTAGCGGTTAAGGATTATTTCCAGCACGAACTTACTACCGAAGTACGCCAGGATCAAAAGCAGACAGCCGCCCAGCGTCCAGCGCACGGCGCGCATGCCCCGCCAGCCGAACCGGTAGCGACCGATCAAAAGCGTCGTAAAGATGACCCAGGCGGCGATCGAGAGCACGGTCTTGTGCACCAAATGCTGGGCGAAGAGGTTGTCGAGAAAGATCAAACCGCTTGCAATCGAGAGCGTGAGTAGCACCACCCCTGCCCACACCAGTTCGAATAGCACCCGCTCCATGGTGGTCAGCGGTGGGAGCGACTGCACGATGCCACGAATGTGGTGGTGGCGCAGGGCCTGGTTTTGCAGCCCAACCAGCACGGCCTGAACCGCGGCAATCGCCAGTACCGCAAAGGCCAGCGCCGAGCTTGCCGCGTGCAGTAAAATACCCGGCGTAAGCCCGGTATGGCTTCCCTGGTTGGGAAGCCAGGTGGCGAAAATCAGCGCGACCCCGGCCAGCGGGAAAAGCGCGATACTGGCGTTCAGCACCGGCTTGAATAGGCTTGCGACCAGCACCACGCTCACCGCCACGGCCATCAAAAGCGTCACACTGGTGGAAAAGCCGGGCAAAAGCCCTGGCGTCTCACCCAGTAGCATGACCACGACTGGTATGTGCAGCAAAAGCCCGAATGCGCCCAAAAGGCGCACCATGGCCCGCCGCGGGGGTACCCGGCGGAACAGCGTCATGCCCTGCCAGATGGCCGCGGCAATGTAGAGTACAAAAGCGATGGTGGCGAAAGGTAGCGCCTGCATGATGCTATCCGTGCGCTTCGCGCGCGTAAGGTTAAGAAACGTCGTCGATGACCCGGTTGTCGATTAATACGTCTGGCCGTCGCTAACCAGGTGGTCGATAAACACGTCGTTGATGAACACGGCTAAGAATAATCAGTCAGGCCGAGAGACTAGCGCCTACTATAACCAATCGTAAAGCGTCGCACAGCAGTGTATCGCGAGAAGCCATAGAGACTCGCGCGTTGAGCGCGTATAATCGAACCTACACACGTCCGGCGGCGTCTACGCCCGGCGGCAGCGATAAAGGCAGAGGCCCCATGTTCCAGAATCTGAGCGAGCGTCTTTCCCAGACGCTGAAGTCGATTAAAGGCCAGGCGCGCCTGACCGATGACAACATCAAGGAAACGCTTCGCGAAGTGCGTAAGGCACTTTTGGAAGCGGACGTGGCGCTGCCCGTCGTCAAGGAATTCATCGAGCGCGTGCGTGAGCGCGCCGTCGGCCAGGAAGTATCTAAAAGCCTCTCGCCGGGCCAGCAGTTCGTCAAGATCGTTCAGCAAGAGCTCGAAGCGATCATGGGCGAGGCCAACGAAGGGCTGACCCTTAAAAGCTCCCCCGCCGTTGTGCTGATGGCGGGTTTGCAGGGCGCGGGTAAAACCACGTCCGTTGCCAAGCTTGCCCGCTTTTTGCGCGAGCGCGAGAAGAAGAAAGTGCTGGTAGTGTCGGCGGACGTTTACCGCCCGGCGGCCATTGATCAGCTCGAGACCCTGGCGAAAGAGGTCGAGGTCGACTTCTTCCCATCGAGCTCGGACCAGAAGCCGGTCGACATCGCGAACGCCGCCATTAAGCACGCCAAAATTCAGTTCCACGATGTCGTGCTGGTCGATACCGCGGGCCGTTTGGCCATCGACGAAGCGATGATGGCCGAGATCCAGGCGCTGCATAAGGCGATCACCCCCGACGAGACGCTGTTCGTCGTCGACGCCATGACCGGCCAGGACGCGGTGAACACCGCCAAGGCGTTCCACGAAGCGCTACCGCTGACCGGCGTGATCCTCACCAAGGCCGACGGCGACGCCCGTGGCGGTGCGGCGCTGTCGGTACGTCACATTACCGGCAAGCCCATCAAGTTCATGGGGATGGGTGAGAAAGTCGACGCCCTCGAACCGTTCCACCCGGACCGCGTCGCCTCGCGCATCCTCGGCATGGGCGACATGCTCTCGCTGATCGAGGAAGCCGAGCGCACCGTCGACAAGGACAAGGCCACCCAGCTTGCCAACAAGGTCAAGAAGGGCGACGGCTTCGATCTCGAGGACTTCCGCGAGCAGCTCCAGCAGCTCAAGAAGATGGGCGGCATGGGGGGCTTGCTCGGTAAGCTCCCCGGCATGGGCCAAATGGCTGAAATGGCCCAGGGCCCGGGCCCAGAAAAAGAGATGGGCAAGCTCGAGGCGCTGATCAACTCCATGACGCCCAAGGAGCGCCGCTCGCCGGACATCATCAACGGCTCGCGCAAGCGCCGTATCGCCGCCGGCGCCGGTCTTCAGGTGCCGGATTTGAACCGCCTGCTCAAGCAGCACAAGCAGATGCAGAAGATGATGAAGAAAGCCGGCAAGAAAGGCGGCATGCAGAAGATGATGCGCGGCATGTCCGGCATGATGGGCGGCGGCGGCGGCCCCGGTGGGCCTGGCGGTATGGGTGGCCCCGGCGGCATGGGCGGCGGCGGTGGGCTGCCCTGGCGTTAAGGCTTGCCTATCAAAAGAGTGTGTCTGGTTGACGCCTTATGAGTTTTCTGGCGGCCAGACTTTCCAAGTTGGCCGCATTTGCGTAGAATGCGGCCTCTTCATGCGTGGGTGTTAGGGCTTTGCGCCAGTCGCGCTGCTTCGATCTACCCGTGAAGTATGGGAAAAACGGTACGTATCAGGCACTTGGGTTTTAGTAACCTCTGTACAGGTAACGCGTACCGGAAACTGCATGATGAGTGTTCTGATGGCGATGTGCGCCATGCTCCACTCTCGTAACCTCAACCGAAGGATAGTTATCGTATGGTTACCATTCGTTTGGCACGTAGTGGCGCCAAAAAGCGTCCCTTTTACCACCTGACCGTGACCGACTCGCGCAACGCGCGTGATGGCCGCTTCATCGAGCGCGTTGGCTTTTTCAACCCGGTTGCCCGTGGTCAGGAAGAGCGTCTGCGCGTAAACCTGGAGCGCGTTGCACACTGGCAGGGCCACGGTGCACAGCTTTCCGGCCGCGTTGCCGAGCTGGTTAAAGAAGCAAGCAAGCAGGCGTAAGTCTGCCGAGAAGTGCCGTATCGAGAAACGCGATGCGGAGACCGAGATACTGTAGTGCTGGATACCCCGGCGCTGGATATAGTAGTAGGAGCGTTGGTGAATGACCCGTGTTGACGCCAGCCAGGCTGACGACGCTCATGTCGTATTGGGTAAGCTGACAAGCCCCCATGGGGTGAAGGGTTGGCTCAAGGTCTACTCCTACACGAATCCGATAGACAGTATTTTGGAGTACCCGGAGTGGTGGGTGCGCCAGGGCCAGACCCTGACGCGTATGCCGGTCATTACGGGGCGTCGCCAGGGCAAGGCGCTGGTGGTGCAGCTCAAGGATATCAATGACCGTACGGCCGCCGAAGCGCTGGCCCAGGCCGAGATCCTGCTGCCCAAAGAAGCCCTTCCCGAACTGGCCGACGACGAGTACTACTGGCACGAGCTCGAAGGCCTACAGGTCTTTACGGTGTCAGGCGAGCGGTTGGGGCAGGTGAGCTACCTGTTTGAAACCGGCGCGAACGATGTCATGGTGGTGCGCGGTGATGAGAACGCCATCGACCGGCGCGAGCGGCTGGTGCCCTTTCTGCCCGATGACGTGGTGCGTGAGGTCGACCTGGGCGAGAGCAAGATGATCGTCGAGTGGGACCCTGAGTTTTGATGATCGATTCGAGCATCGATTCCCGCACCGAGACGTCCGGTATGGAAAGTGAGCCGACGGCGCCCGCTATGTGGATCGGCGTGGTATCGCTTTTTCCCGAAATGTTCGAAGCCATTACCCGTCAAGGGGTGGTGGGCCGAGCGGTCGAGCGGCGCCAGATCGCCCTCGAGTTCTGGAATCCGCGGGAGTATGCCACCGACAAGCATCGCAGCGTGGACGACCGGCCTTACGGCGGTGGCCCAGGCATGCTGATGAAGGTCGACACACTGCGCGGCGCGATTGCCGATGCAAAGGCCCAGGGCCAGGCGCGCAATGGTCAGGTGCCCAAGGTGATTTACCTTTCACCTCAGGGGCGAAAGCTTGATCAGAAAGGCGTCGAAACGCTTGTCAACGCGGGCCCTTTGGTCGTGGTTGCCGGGCGTTACGAAGGCATCGACGAGCGCGTGGTGGAGAGTGACATCGACGAAGAGTGGTCGATTGGCGACTATGTGCTAAGCGGCGGTGAGCTGCCGGCCATGGTGTTGATCGACGCGGCGGCAAGGCTGATACCCGGCGTACTGGGGCATCAGGATTCCGCCATCGAAGACTCGTTTAACGACGGCTTGCTGGACTGCCCGCACTATACGCGTCCGGAAGTGATCGACGGTAAGAGCGTGCCCGATGTGCTTTTAAGCGGCCATCACGGCGCCATCAAACGCTGGCGGTTGAAACAGTCGTTAGGCAGAACCTGGCAGCGCCGACCCGATTTATTGGAAGGGCGCGAGCTGAGTGCTGAGCAGCGGCGTCTGCTCGACGAGTTTATCGAAGAACACGCCCAGGCCCACGGGTAGGTCAGGGCGGCGGTGCAGGGCGTAACGCACCTGCGTCACCCATAACGACTCCCGCGTAGCTCGCTTCGAGCGCCGGGATCACGGTTTGCCCCTTCCACCATTGCGTGGCGAACCATTACGTTATTCAGGAGTAAGCAACATGAGCAGTAAAAACAAGGTGATCCAGGCGCTCGAAAACGAGCAAATGAGCAAAGAGATCCCTGGCTTCGCCCCCGGCGACACCGTCGTCGTTCAGGTGAAAGTAAAAGAAGGTACCCGCGAGCGTCTGCAGGCCTTCGAAGGTGTGGTCATCGGTAAGCGTAACCGTGGCCTGAACTCCGCGTTCACCGTGCGTAAAATCTCTCACGGTGTGGGCGTTGAGCGTACCTTCCAGACCTACAGCCCGCTGGTTGACTCTATCGAAGTCAAGCGTCGTGGTGACGTTCGTCAAGCCAAGCTTTACTACCTGCGTGAGCGTAGCGGTAAGTCGGCTCGTATCAAGGAAAAGCTGGCTTAATCGCCGCTTTTCCCGGGCGCCTTGCCGGCGCCTGGATACAAAACCCCGTCACCGCTTTGCGGGGCGGGGTTTTTTTATTGGCGCGCTTCAAAGCCTGGATACGTTGACCCATGAGCGATATCGACATCTTTCTGGACGCCCTATGGCTCGAGCAAGGCGCAAGCGATCATACGTTAGCGGCCTACCGGCGCGATTTGAGTGCCTGGCAAGCGTACCTGGCTCGCTTTGACGAACCCCTGCTGGCGCCAGAGTCCGGCCGTTTTACCGGGCTACTCGATGAGCGCCAAAAAGCGGGCTATCAGCTGCGCAGCAACGCCAGGTTGCTTTCATCGCTGCGTAGCTTTTACCGCTGGGCGCAGCTGCATGGCCATATCGCCCGGGACCCGCTGGCGGATGTGACGCTGCCCCGGGTGCGCCCGAGCCTGCCCAATACGCTGGAAGAGGACGAAGTAGAGCGGCTACTGTTGGCGCCGGATACCGCGACCCCGCTGGGGCTTCGCGACCGCACCATGCTGGAGCTGCTTTATGCCTGCGGGCTGCGCGTATCAGAATTGGTTGGGCTCTCGAGCGACGCGGTGAATCTGCGTCAGGGCGTGGTGCGCGTGCGCGGCAAGGGCGATAAAGACCGGCTGGTGCCTATGGGCGACGAAGCGATCCAGTGGCTCGAAACCTATATCAAAAACGCTCGGCCGGCGCTGATGAAGGACATCACCCGGCCGGCGCTGTTTCCCGGCCGTGCCGACAAAGCCATGACGCGACAAACCTTCTGGCATCGGATTAAAATTCACGCGATAACGGCCAGCATCACGCGCCCGCTGTCGCCCCATACGTTGCGCCACGCCTTTGCGACGCATTTATTGAATCATGGGGCCAATTTGCGGGTCGTACAGCTGCTACTTGGGCACAGTGACCTGTCCACGACGCAAATTTACACGCATGTTGCCCAGGCGCGCCTGGAGCAACTGCACGCAGATCATCATCCACGAGGTTGAAGACCATGGGTCAACGCACCACGTTCACGGCCGGCGCGCCGCCTTACACGCGCCTTGCTTCACTGTTTTTACTGGGCGCGAGCCTGCTACCCGGGCTCGCTTACGCCAACGCCCAGACCCTTTCCGAGCGCCTCGAGGTCAATGGCCAGCCGATGCCGGTCGAGCAGGTCAACGAGACGCCGATGGACGGCATCTACCAGGTGCGTCTGGAAAACGGCGAGTCTTTTTATGCCAATGAAGACGGCAGCTACTTTTTGGTCGGCGATTTGTACCAAAACGCCGAGCAGGGGCTGGTCAACCTGACCGAGCAGGCGCAGAACCAGCAGCGCGTGGCGGCCCTCGATGAGGTGCCGGAGTCCGAGCGCTTCGTGTATCGCGGCGTGGACGAGCCGCGGGCAACGGTGGTGATCTTTACCGACCCGACCTGCCCCTACTGCGAGCGCCTGCACGAGACCGTGCCGGAGCTCAACGAGCGCGGCATTGCCGTACACTACCTGGCGTTCCCGCGGGCCGGCATGGAAAGCGATGCGGCCACCACGCTTGAAAAAGCCTGGTGCTCGGATAACCGCAGTGAAGCCATGACCCGGGCCCAGCAGCGCGAAACCCTGGCGGGCAGCGTATGCGACAACCCGGTCGGCGAGCAGTACGAGCTCGGCAGGGCGCTGGGCGTGCAGGGAACGCCGGCGATCATTTTGCCCGACGGCCAGATGGTGCCAGGATTTGTACCCCCGGACCGGCTGGTGGGCATGTTAGGCTTGGACGACTAAGCCTGAAAGACGAATAACGCCGCCACGCGTGGCGCACGCCAATTCAAACGTTAAGACGCAGCACGTAGCAAAAGGGGAAGTATTTTGAAACCGGTAAGAGTAGGCCTTTGTGGTTTGGGAACGGTCGGCGGCGGCACGTTCAACGTATTGACGCGTAACGCGGAGGATATCGCCCGCCGCGCCGGCCGGCCCATCGTGATCGAGCAGGTCGCCCATCGCAGTATTCACCCCGACTGCGACATTACCGGCATCAACGCCACCTCGGACGTCTTCGAGGTGGCCACCAACCCCAATATCGACGTGCTGGTCGAACTGGTGGGCGGCTACGACGTGGCCCGGGAGCTGGTGCTCACCGCCATCGAAAACGGCAAACACGTGGTCACCGCCAACAAGGCGTTGATCGCCGTACACGGCAACGAAATCTTCAAGGCCGCCCACGAGAAGGGCGTGATCGTGGCGTTCGAGGCCGCCGTGGCCGGCGGTATCCCGGTCATCAAGTCGCTGCGCGAGGGCCTGGGCGCCAACCGCATCGACTGGGTGGCGGGCATCATCAACGGCACCGGCAATTACATTCTGACCCACATGCGCGACGAAGGCCGGGCGTTCGAGGACGTGCTGGCCGAAGCCCAGGCGCTGGGTTACGCCGAGGCCGACCCCACCTTCGACGTGGAAGGCATCGACGCCGCCCATAAGCTGACCATTCTGGCGTCTATCGCCTACGGGGTGCCGCTGCAGTTCGACAAAGCCTTCACCGAAGGCATCGCGCGCATCACCGCCGAGGACGTGGACCAGGCGGATAACCTGGGCTACATCATCAAACATCTGGGCATCTGCAAGCGTACCGACCAGGGGCTCGAGCTTCGCGTGCACCCGACGTTGATCCCTAAAGAGCGGCTTCTGGCCAACGTGCACGGCGTCAAAAACGCCATCGCGGTGATGGGCGATGCGGTCGGCCCCACGCTTTACTACGGTGCCGGCGCCGGTGCCGAGCCCACCGCCTCGGCGGTCGTGGCCGATATTCTGGACGTGGCCCGGGATATCACTACCGACCACCACTACCGCGTGCCGTACCTGGCCTTCAGCGGCATCAACGATGACGCGAACCAGCTTCGTATCATGCCGATGGAAGAGATCACCACCGCGTACTACCTGCGCCTTTTGGCGGTCGACCGCCCCGGCGTGCTGGCCCGGGTGGCGACCATTCTGGCCGAGCAGGGCATCTCCATCGAGGCGCTGGTTCAAAAAGAGGCGACGGAAGGCGAGCTCGTACCGATCATTTTGCTGACGCACCGCACCAAAGAGCGCCACATGAACGACGCGATTCGCGAAATCGAAGCGATGGCGGATATCGCCGGTCCCGTGACACGCATCCGCGTGGAGAGTCTGGACGAAGGAGAGTAATCACATGCGCTACATCAGCACGCGTGGGCAGGCGCCCGCGCTCTCGTTCGAAGAGGTCGTGTTGACTGGTATGGCAAGCGACGGCGGGCTTTATGTGCCCGAGACGCTGCCGACCTTCTCGCGAGAAGAGCTGGCCGAGATGGCCGGGCTCTCCTATGCCGAGATCGCCTTTCGCGTGATGAAGCCCTTCGTGGGCGGCGAGATCGATGACGATACCTTTCGCCGCCTGGTGAAGGAGGCCTACGCCACCTTCAGCCACGATGCGGTCGTGCCGCTCAAGCAGCTCGATGCCAACCACTTTTTGCTCGAGCAGTTCCACGGCCCGACGCTTGCGTTCAAGGATGTAGCGCTACAGCTGCTTGGCCGGCTGCTGGATCACTTTCTCGAAAAGCGCGGCGAGCGTGCGGTGATCATGGGGGCGACCTCCGGCGATACCGGCTCGGCGGCGATCGAGGGGTGTCGCCACTGCGACAACCTGGATATCTTCATCCTGCACCCGCACCAGCGCGTCTCGGAAGTGCAGCGCCGCCAGATGACCTCTGTGCTTGCCAACAACGTCTTCAACATTGCCATCGAGGGCAATTTTGACGACGCCCAGGCCATGGTCAAGGCGAGCTTCGCCGACCAGAACTTTTTGCAGGGCACCCGGCTGGTCGCGGTCAACTCGATCAACTGGGCGCGCATCATGGCCCAGGTCGTCTATTACGTGGCGGCCGGTGTTGCCCTGGGGGCGCCGCATCGCGAGGTCAGCTTCTGCGTACCCTCGGCGAATTTCGGCAACGTTTACGCCGGGTATACGGCGTACCAGATGGGCCTGCCGGTCAAGCAGTTCATCATCGCCACCAACGCCAACGACATTCTCCACCGCACGCTTGCCGACAACGACTTCTCCAAGAAGTCGCTTGAAGCCACGCTCGCGCCGTCGATGGATATCGTCGTGTCGTCTAACTTCGAGCGGCTGTTGTTCGACGCCTACGAGCGCGACGGTGCCGCGGTGGCCGCCCTTCTGGAGCGATTCCAAACCGAGCCTACCGCGCTTGCCGAGGCGCCGCTTGCGCGGCTGCGCGAAAAATTCGCAAGCTACAGTGTCGACGACGCCACGATTTTGGAAGTGATCCGCGAGGCGCACCACCGCACCGGCGAGATGCTCGACCCGCACACCGCGACCGGCTATCGGGCCGCCGAGCGCGCCCGCGCCGATCAAGCCACCCCGGTGGTGACGCTGGCCACCGCCCACCCGGCCAAATTCGCCGAGGCCGTGGTCAAGGCAGGCTTTCAAGGCGTGGCGCTGCCCACGCACATGGATGATCTGCTCGAGCGAGAAGAGCGTTATACGGTGCTTCCCGCGGAGTTGGCCGCGGTTCAGCAGTTCGTCGCCGAGCATCGGCGCACGTATTGATGACCGATTTGAGCGCCGCGCCCACTACGCTGTTACACAACGCCAGCCGTCCTCGTCTCACGCCGCGTCCGGTGGACGAGGCGGTGTACGCCCGGGCCCTGGCCGAGGGGCTCACTGCGCTGCAGGCCAGGCTTTTAGCCTCGCGCCTGCCAGGCTACGAGGCCCCGCTCACGCCGCTGGTCTCGCCAAGTCTTCGCTACCTGGCCCATCCGGAGAAGCTAATGGATGGGCGTCGCGGGGCCGAGCGTATCGCCAAAGCGGTCGCCGAAGGCGAGTCCATCGGTATTTTGACCGACTACGATGTGGACGGCATTACCTCCCACGTAGTGATCCGGCGCACGCTGGTCGAGCTTTTCGGTGTGCCCGAGTACCGGCTTCACAGCCTGATCGGTCACCGTATCAACGACGGCTACGGCATCAGTTTGCCGCTGGTCGAGCGTACGCTCGCGCTTAAGCCGCTGCCGACGCTGGTCATCACCGCGGATTGCGGCAGCAGCGATGAGCCGCGCATTGCCCGCCTCAAGGCGGCGGGCATCGACGTGGTCGTGAGCGACCACCATGCGCTGCCCCAGCAAGGCCCGCCGGAATCCGCCTACGCCTGTATCAACCCGACGCGAGACGACTGCGATTACCCGGATAAAACCATCGCCGGCTGTATGGTGGCGTGGCTTTTGATGTCGCTGGCCCGGGGCGTGCTGATCGAGTGGGGCGTGCTCAATACGGCCACCCCCAAGCTCTCGCCCTGGCTCTCCTACGTGGCGCTCGGCACCGTGGCCGACTGCGTGTCGCTCGGCGCTAGCCCCGCCAACCGCGCGGTAGTAAGCCAGGGGCTTACGTTGATCAACCGCATGGACGCCGCCTGTTGGCGAGCGATGGCGGCAAGGCTTGGCGCGGATAGCGTGCCGTTCAGCGCCGAAACACTGGCCTTTCAGATGGGCCCGCGCATCAACGCCCGTTCGCGTCTCGACGACCCTTACGCTGCACTTCACTACATGCTGGCCGAAAGCGATGTGGTAGCGAACCGCCAGCTCGAAGTGCTCGACCAGGACAACCAGTCGCGCAAGGCGATCGAAGCCGATATGGCAGAAGAAGCGAAGCGCCTGGCGGCCCCCGCCATCGAGGCGGATGAACCCGCCGTGGTCGTATTCGTGGAGCAGGGCCACGCCGGGGTTCAGGGCATCGTCGCCTCGCGGCTGGTGCAGGCTTACGGGCGCCCGGCGGTGGTGCTCACCAAAGCTGCCGCGCCCCACATGCTCACCGGCTCCGGGCGCTCGATCGAGGGCCTACATATGCGCGACGCCCTGCAGCGCACCTTCGAGCTTGCCCCGGACGCGCTACCCCGCTTTGGCGGGCACAGCGGCGCGGCGGGCGTGGGGCTACCGTTTGAACAGCTCGAGGCGTTCAAGGCGGCGTTTTTACAGGCCGTGACCGAGCAGTTGGGCGATGAGCCGCGCTACCCAAGGCTTTTGACCGACGGCACGCTGTCCGCTGCGCAGCTGAGTTTAACGACGCTGGATGAAATCGAGGCCCTGGGCCCTTACGGGCGCGAGTTCGACCCGCCGCTGTTCGAAGGCGCGTTCATCATCGAGTCGCTGCGCCCGGTGGGCGGTGAAGGCGTACACCTGATGATGGAGCTCTCCCAGGGCCCGGTCACCTTGAAAGCGATCTGGTTTCGCGCGCTGACCCCCGGCGAGCTACCTGGCTTCGACGTAGGTGATTCGCTTCACTGCGCGTTCAAGCTCAACCGCAACCGCTGGCGCGGCCGGGAGTCGCTGCAACTGATGGTCGAGCACGCCAGCGTCGTTTAGGCGAGCCCCGTCAGGCCGGGCGTTTACAACCGAATGATAAAAGGATGGATGCCCCATGCGCGTGGAGGATCTTCCCAGCGACCCGCACAAACCCTATGAAGACGTCATGGCGATGCTGCTGGGCACGTTTTTCGTGGCGCTGGGCGTCACCTTCTACACCCAGGCCGTGCTGCTGACCGGCAGTACCGCGGGGCTGGCGCTTTTGCTCAACTACATGAGCGGCTGGGGCTTCGGTGCCTGGTTCTTCGCGATCAATCTGCCGTTTTATTATCTTGCGATCAAGCGGATGGGGTGGAGCTTCACCCTGCGCACCTTCGTGGCGATCGGACTGGTATCGCTATTTGCGGAGCTCACTCAGCAGTGGGTCGCCTTCGAGCGCGTGCCCTCGCTCTATGCCGCGCTCATGGGCGGGGCGCTGATGGGCATCGGGATGCTGATGCTCTTTCGCCACCGCACGAGCCTGGGCGGCATCAATATCCTCGCGCTCTACCTGCAGCAGCGCCACGGCTGGCGGGCGGGCTACGTGCAACTGGGTATCGACGGGGTGATCCTGCTGGTCGCGCTGACTCAGCTGCCGCTGGACCGGGTGGCATTCTCGGTGCTGGGGGCGGTTACGCTGAACCTCATCATCGCGCTCAACCACAAGCCGGGGCGCTATATCGGGGTGAGCTGATTTGGGCGGCTTCAATGGCCAGCGCAGTCTTCACCGCTGGTCTCTCAGCGATTTGCTTCATGTAACGAAGAAGCGATGGCCATTGAACCAGCTCGATGTGAAAGCGAATGCACCAGCGTAAAACCGTGAAAAGATAGGCATCGGCAGAGCTAAACGTATCTCCCATCACGTACTCTCTTTGCTCCAGGACGCTTTCAAGATAGTCGATTCGACGCGCGGTTTTATCCCGAAATATCCGTTGGGCAGCCTCAGGTAAATCGGCGTTGAACAGAGGTGCCAGCCCTGCATGTAGTTCGCTGTTGATAAAAGCAAGCCACTCTTGAAGGCGATAGCGTGTCAGGTGAGTGGTCGTCGAGCGTTGAAGAGCGGCCGTATCGACGAGATACGTCAGTATGACCGGCGCTTCAGTGAGCACTGTGCCATCGTCAAGTTCTAGAGCTGCGACATACCCCTTGGGGTTGATCAACCAGAAGTTGCGCTGATCCTCAGTCAACTTGGTGACATTGTCGACACGCACGAGTTCAACGTTAGTTTCTAGTTCACGGCACATGATATGTGGGGCCAGTGAACAAGCACCTGGGGCGTAGTACAGTTTCATGTCAATTCCTGAATGGCGGTAAAATTATCTAACTAGCGTATTGGCAAGTGTGCTGAAGGTGCTCGTGGCTGTTAAATTAATATCTCATTAATGAGGTATTAGTTGAGCTAATGGCATGATGAACTTATCTCACTGGCGTTTAGTGATCGCCATTGGTAGAACAGGCACGATTTCCAGTGCGGCCGAGCGTGTAGGTATGACGCAGTCAGGAGCCAGTCAGGCGCTGGCTCAGCTCGAAAAAACACTCGGTGGCAAACTGTTCACTCGTAATCGTCAGGATGTGACGCCGACTGCATTGGGTGAGCAGATCCTCAAGCATGCGCAGGACATGCTGGAGAGCTTCAATGCCATCCGTACTCTTGCGGATGATCGCCAAGGATTGGAGGGGTCAAGCGTGCGGATCGGCTGCTTCCCCTCCATCATTACGACGCGTTTAGTCAGTCACTTGGCGAGATTTCGCCAACGTTATCCAGGGATCGACATCACTCTCCTGGAGGGAAGTGATAGTGAAGTGGATGCTTGGCTGGAGAGTGGCACGATTGACCTGGGCGTCACGCTAAATCCGTCTGCTGATCGACATGCACTCATGCTGGGTAGCGATGCCTGGGTAGTGCTGGTCCCTAACGCACATCCGATGGCGCGCCGATCAAGCGAGCTCGGAATCGACTTCGCATCGTTAACGCCGCAGCCCTATATTCATGCAACGGGCGGCTGTCATATCAATGGTGTGCGTCTGGCTGAAGAGGCCGGGCACCAATTCGCCGATATCCGCGTAGAGGTACAAGATTGGGCAAGCGCCTGCGCGCTGGTCAGAGAAGGCATGGGGGTTGCCATAGTGCCCGAGTCCGTTCTACCAAAGCAGACAAGCGGTCTTCGCCATTACCCTTTGTCACCTCACGTTTATCGATACTTTGGCTTGGTTGCTAGACGTTTTCCTGAGGTTAGTAAGGCAGTTGAAGCATTCTGGCAGCATATGGTCCATTCCCTTGATACAGGGAGGGTCAAGTGAGGCCATGCATCTTCAACTCATCCAAAACCACCAGACGATCAGGGCGATCAGCAAAACGCCCGTTAGATTCACCAGTACGCTCATGACGGCTCCCTGGCGGTGGGGGTGAAGCGGCGTAACCGACTGGCGTTGCCGACGACGGTCACGGAGGAGAGCGCCATCGCGGCCCCGGCGATGATCGGTGAGAGCAGCATGCCGGTCAGTGGGTAAAGCGCGCCGGCGGCGATGGGAATGCACAGCAGGTTGTAACCGAACGCGCCCGCCAGGTTCTGCTTGATGTTGGCAAGGGTAGCGCGGCTGAGTTCGATGGCGGTGGCGACACCGTGAAGCGAGCCGTGCATCAAGGTAACGCCGGCGCTTTCCATGGCGATATCCGTGCCGCCGCCGATGGCAAAGCCGACATCCGCCTGGGCCAGCGCCGGGGCGTCGTTGATGCCATCGCCGGCCATTGCCAGGAGGTCACCCCGCGCCTGGCGGCGCTTGATTTCCTCGAGCTTGCCCTCGGGGGAAAGCCCGGCCATGAATTCATCGATACCTACCTCCCGGGCTACCGCCGCCGCCGTATGCCGGTTGTCGCCGGTCAGCATCACCACCGTCAATCCATCGCTTTTCAAACGGGCGATGCTGGCGGCGGCGTCCTGGCGAACCGGGTCGCTGACGGCGAATACACCGGCAAGCGCGCCGTTGACCGCGATATACACCGCCGACCGGGCGTTCTTTTCGAGCGCGGCGGTCATCTCGGCCGCCGCGTCCAGGCCAATACCGGCCTTCTCCAATAGCCGGGCGCTACCCAGCAGCAAACGGTCCCCCTGCTCGGTGGTGCCGCGCACCCCCGCGCCGGTGTCGCTTGCAAACGACTCGAGCGCTACGACCTCCGTCGTTTGGGTCCTGGCGTAGGCACAAAGCGCGTTGGCCAGCGGGTGCTGCGAGCGCTGCTCCAGGGCGTTCACCGCGCCCAGTAGCCAGGCGCGATCGGAATGAAAAATAGCCGCCTCGAGCACGCGGGGCTTGCCCTCGGTCAGCGTGCCGGTTTTGTCGACTACCAGGGTGGTGAGCCGGCAGGAGCGCTGCAGCGCCTCGCCGTCGCGAATCAGCACCCCGTGCTCGGCGGCCTTGCCCACGCCGATCATGGTGGAAAGCGGCGTGGCGAGACCCAGTGCGCAGGGGCAGGCGATGATCAGCACCGTGGTCGCCGTTACCAGCATGTAAAGCGTTGGTGGCGCCGGGCCCAGGTTGAACCATATAAGCGCGGTGAGCACGGCCAGAATCATCACGGCGGGTACGAAGACGCCGGAGATTCGGTCGGCCAACTTACCAATCGGTGGGCGCGCGTTTTGCGCGTGGGCGACCTGCTCGGTAATACGTCCAAGGCGAGTGTCCCGGCCGGTGTGGGTGGCGCGATACAAAAGACTGCCCTCGCCGTTGACCGTACCGGCGGCAAGCACCGCCTGAGCGGCTTTATACACCGGCGCGGGCTCACCGGTGAGCATCGATTCATCCACATGGCTTTGCCCGTCGAGCACCACGCCGTCTACGGCCAAGCGTTCGCCGGGGCGTACGCGCAGGGTGTCACCGGGCACCACGTCATCGACATTCACTTCGAAGGTATCGCCATCGCGCTCGAGACGCGCGGTCGTGCCCTGCAGATCCAAAAGTTGGCCGAGCGTCTGGCGGGTACGGCCCCGGGCGCGAAGCTCCAGGGCGTTACCCAGCAAAATGAGCCCGACCACCATGGCCGAAGCCTCGAAGTAGATACCCCGGGCGGCCTCGGGCAGCCAGGGGGCGAAAAGCACCACGGCCATCGAGTAGAGCCAGGCCGCGCCGGTGCCCAGGGCAACCAGCGTATCCATGGTGGCCTGGCGGTGGGTCAGCTGGCGCCAGGCGTTGGTGAAAAAGTGCCGCCCGGGAAAGGCCAAAATAGCCAGCGTTAATAGACCGATCACCAGCCAGAAGATGCGGCCCATACCTTGCGGGGCGGGGTGGTAAACCAGCATGGCCAGCATCAATGGCAGCGCCAGGGCCAGCGACAACACCCCGCCGCGCAGGCGCGCCTGGTAGGTGGCTTCTTCCTGGTCGCGGCGGCGCTGCTCGGCTTGTTTGAAATCGACGATCGGCTCGGCGATGTAGCCGCTCGCCGCCACTGCCTCGCACACCGCCTCGCTCGATACTTCGCCGCTCACCTCAGCGGTTTGGGTGGCGAAGTTGACCGTGGCGTGTTCGACCCCGGGGATCTGGCCGAGCGCGCGGTCCACGCTTTTAACGCAGCCGGCGCAGTTCATGCCGCGAATTAAAAAGCGCTGGGGGCGCTTATCAAACGATGCGCCAACGCAGGTATATGATTTCATGAGCGGGAATCCGGGAAACTCTCGATGAGTCGGCAGATACTGTGGCCGGTGGGCGTGGCATCGGGCATGGCCTGCCAGCTTGCAAGCGCCTGCTCCATGCGCGCGGCCAACGCTTCGAGCTCTTCGATGCGCGCGCGTATCTGGGGCAGGCGGCTCGACAGCAGGTCGCGCACCAGCGGGCAGGGGGAGTCACCCTGGTCGGCGTGGGCCAGGATGTCGCGGATTTCGGCCAGGCTAAAGCCCAGTGTCCGCGAGCGCTGAATGAAGGCGAGCCGTTCCAGGTCGTCGCTGGAAAAGAGCTGGTAGCCGTTGTCCGGGTGGCGCGCCGGGTGCAAAAGCCCTTCGCGGCTGTAGTGGCGTACCGTTTCGGCGCTGACCCCCGCGCGCCTGGCCAGCTCACTGACTTTCATGAGGGCCGCGGTTTGTGAGGGACTTGTTTGGGAGGCACTTGTTTGGGAGGCACTTGGCTGCATGGTCGCGTTACCGTTGTCGACGTTCATGTTCAGTGTAAAACCTGTGGGTGGCCCATAGGTCAAGCACGCCAGGAAAACTCGGTAAAGTTAACTAAAACACCGATTTAAAACGCTCGTAAGACTAATGGATAAACCCCAAAAGAAATAAAACGACCGTTTGCCCCTTGAACCTACGCCGACATTGGGCGAAAACTAGCGCTGGGGCGAATAATAACGCGGGCGGGGCGTACCTCGCCGGATCATTGGGAAATGAGGCTCACTATGCATAATAACGTTAAAAAACTGGCGATGGTGTCCGCCGTGGCGGCGGCGACCTTTGCAAGCCAGGCCAACGCTGGCGGCTATCAAATCAACGAACAGAGCGTCAGCGGCCAGGGTTACGGCCATGCCGGGCGTAGCTCCAACATACACGATGCGACCATCGTGTACGGTAACCCGGCGGGCATGTCGTTTTTGGACCGCGCGCAGTTCACCGCGGGTGCCACCTACCTGAATCCTAAAACCAAAATTCGTAACGTCCAGGCCAACCGCACGTTGGATTCCGGCGTTGCGACCGGCGGTTTGCCCAACGGTAATCAGATTCCCGTCGGCAGCATCGGGGGCACTAACGAAGGCGATATGGTGCCGGGTACGCTCGTCCCCTTCGCGTTCTACGCGCATCCGGTGAACGAGCAGCTAGCGTTCGGCTTCGGCGTTTACGCCCCGTTTGGCTCTAAAACCGACTATGAAGGCTCCTTTCAGGGGCGCTACTTCGGCGACTACACCGAAGTGACCGTGGTCTCGGCACAGCCGACGGTATCCTACCGCTTCAACGACCAGTGGTCGGTGGGCGCGGGCGTGACCTACAACTCGGTCGACGGCGAGCTGCGCCGCCAAATCCCCTCGGGCACCGGGTTTAACGCCGCCACCGATGTCGACTCCCGCGTGGACGGCGACGACGAAGCCTGGGGTTACAACCTGGGCGTGATCTACCAGCCGGTGCCGGAAACCACCCTGGGCCTGACCTACCGCTCCAAGGTGGATTACACCCTCGATGGCAACTTCTCCGCCACCGACCCGCTGGGTAACGTCGTACGCGCGGACAACGCGTCGCTGGATCTGACCACGCCGGAGACGGTCAATTTCTCGGTCACCCAGCAAATGAGCGACCGGTTCAAGCTGATGTTTGGTACCTCCTGGGTGCGCTGGAGCCAGTTCGACGAGATCCGCGTGACCGGCACCGATGGCGGTACCATCACCCAGGAGACCCAGAACTACTCCAACGCCTGGGCGTTTGCCACCGGCGGCGAGTACCAGCTGACCCCGGCCCTTGCGCTGCGCGCCGGCTTTACGCTCGACTTCACGCCTACCAACGACGCGCACCGCAGCGTGCGGATTCCCTCCGACGACCGGCGCATCTTCTCGCTGGGCGCGGGCTGGTCGCCGACGCCGGATCTCACCCTGGATGTCGCCTACTCCTACCTGACCGAGCGCAGTACCTCGGTGGACCAGGAGCGCCAGGATCTATTGGCAAGCCCGGCGACCGGCGGTGTACCGGTGGGTGGGGCGACCTACACGGCGGACTACAAAAACGAAGCTCACGGTATCGGCGCCCAGCTGACCTACCGTTTCTAAGCCTTGGGCGAGGGACATCCACCGAAATCCGGTAGACCCGTGATCGGGTGAGGGACAAAGCGCTGGCCATGTTGCCAGCGCTTTTGGTTTTATGGGACAAAGGCCATACCCTTGAGTTGGCCAACTTCCCCCTCTGACCGGAGGTTTTTTTATGTCCCGCGCGTTGGTGAAAGAAGATTTCCCCGTTTCGAACGCCAGGCATTTTCTCGAGCCTGGCCCGATCGTACTGGTTTCCTCTCGCTGGCAGCAGCAGAGCAACATCATGACCCTGGGGTGGCATATGATTATGTCCTTTTCCCCTTCGCTGGTGGGCTGCGTGATCGCCGCCGGCAATCATACCCACGAAATGGTGCGCGAAAGCGGCGAGTGCGTGATCAATATCCCGTCGGCGGCACTGATCGACACGGTCGTGGGGATCGGCAACTGCTCCGGCAGCGAGGTCGACAAGTTTGCAGCATTTGAGCTCACGCCCGGTTCGGCCTCGAAGGTCGATGCGCCGTTGATCGACGAGTGTTACGCCTCTTTCGAGTGCCGTTTGCACGACGAGGCCATGATCGACGGATACGACCTGTTCATTTTCGAGATCGTCAAAGCTCACGCCGCCCCCGGGGCGGACGAACAAGCGTCGCTGCACTATCAAGGCATGGGGGCGTTCATGGTGTCGGGCACTACCCTCGATCGCACGGAGTTGTTCAAACCCTCGATGCTCGTCTGAGCAAAAACCGGTGGCGAGCAGGCGCCTGCTCGCCACCGCTTGCGCCTCGAGGGGCGGGCCTCGATACTGAATGAGTGACTTTTAGCGGGTTTCACGTCTTGGATCTCAGGAGCGTTGCATGGTGGAAGATGATGTCGTAGCGGCAAGCCGCGAACCGCAAGCCGACCCTTTGGCCCTGGTGGTGAAAGAGCGCGCGGCGCAGAGTGCGCTGATCATCGTGGATGTTCAGCCGGATTTTCTGCCCGGCGGGGCGCTTGCCTGCGCCGAGGGGGATGCCATTTTGCCCGGCATCGAGGCGTTGCTGGCAAAGCGCGCCTTTGGCCACGTGGTCGCCACCCAGGATTGGCACCCACCGGCGCATATCTCCTTCGCCTCGCAGCACCCGCCCCATCAGCCTTTCGAGGCCATCGAACGCTTTGGCCACCAGCAAACCTTGTGGCCGGATCACTGTATTCAGAGAAGCGAAGGCGCGGCGCTACATCCCGCGATCGACTGGACCCCTTGCGACGCCATCATCCGTAAAGGCACCGACCCACAGATCGACTCCTACAGCGCGTTTCGCAACAACCAGGGCCCGGACGGCAAGCGCCCGGCCACGGGGCTTGCGGGCTGGCTTCGCGATCGCGGGGTGAGTGATGTCTATCTCTGCGGGCTGGCGCGGGACGTTTGCGTTCTGTGGAGCGCCGAGGACGCGGTGGCCGCGGGGTTTCGCACCCACTTTCTCTGGTCGCTGACGCGTCCGGTTACCTTCCAGACCGATGCCGCGACGCGAGAACGCCTGGAAGAACTCGGGGTCATCGTCGTCGAGTCGTGACGATGGCGTCGCCCTGAAGGGGCGGGCGGTGGTTTTAGCGCGGTGGATGCGGGAAGCGTGGGCTTTCGTTACAATGCGTTCCAACGATTTTGCCGCTTCGGGGGCTTGCGCAGGCGTTTATCGGCCAGTGCTAAGACCGCCCGGTGGCGTTTGCCTTTTTTCGAATCCTCAACAAGGTCAGGCCACTCATGTTGGAAACCAACCCGCTACACACCCAGATCAAGGACTTGTCTGAGCGGACAGACGTTCTTAGGGGGTATCTTTGACTATGCCGAGAAGAAAGATCGGCTAGAAGAAGTCTCCCGCGAGCTCGAAGACCCGAACGTCTGGAGCGATCCGGACTACGCCCAGAAGCTGGGCAAAGAGCGCGCCACTTTAGAGACGATCGTGGCGACCATCGACGAGCTGGACCAGGGCCTGGGCGATAGCCGCGACCTGTTGGAACTGGCCGAGATGGAAGACGACGAAGCCACCGTCGAGGAAGTTCATAAAGAGCTCGACAGCATGCAGGCTTCGCTCGAGAAACTCGAGTTTCGCCGGATGTTCTCCGGCGAAATGGACGAGAACAACGCCTATCTCGACATTCAGTCCGGCTCCGGCGGCACCGAAGCCCAGGACTGGGCGAACATTTTGCTGCGTATGTACCTGCGCTGGGCCGAACACCACGGCTTCAAGGCGGATATCATCGAAGCCTCCGCCGGCGAAGTAGCGGGCATCAAGTCCGCCTCGCTGCATATCCAGGGCGACCACGCTTTTGGCTGGCTACGCACCGAAACCGGGGTTCACCGGCTGGTGCGCAAAAGCCCCTTCGATTCCGGCGGGCGTCGTCACACCTCGTTCGCCTCGGTGTTTTTGTCACCGGAGATCGACGACACCTTCGAGGTGGAGATCAACCCCTCGGATTTGCGCGTGGACACCTACCGCTCCAGCGGCGCCGGCGGTCAGCACGTCAACACCACCGACTCGGCGGTGCGGATCACCCACGAGCCGACGGGTATCGTCGTGGCCTGCCAGAGCCAGCGCAGCCAGCACGCCAACCGCGACTTCGCCATGAAGCAGCTCAAGGCGCGGATCTGGGAACACGAGATGCAAAAGCGCAACGCCGCCAAGCAGGAAGCCGAGGACTCCAAGGCCGATATCGGCTGGGGCAGCCAGATCCGCTCCTACGTGCTCGATGACCAGCGTATCAAGGATCTGCGCACCGGCGTGCAGTCGAGCAACTGCGACAAGGTGCTGGACGGCGACCTGGATCAATTTATCATCGCAAGCCTCAAGCAGGGCTTGTAATCTTTTTGCGGGGTCAGGCCGTGTTTGGTGCATGACCCGCCTGGAACATACATAGGGTGCTGGATGGCTAACCAAGACGCGTCTTCTCTGGACAACGAAAACCACCTGATCGCCGAGCGCCGCGCCAAGCTTTCCGCACGGCGCGAGACCGCTGCCGCCCAGGGTAAAAGCGCTTTCCCCAACGGTTTCCGCCGCGACAGCCTCACCGTCGAGCTCGAGAATCTGCTCGGCGACAAGGAAAAGGCCGAACTCGAGGCGCTGGATCACCAGGCGTCGGTCGCCGGGCGCATCATGCGCAAGCGCGGCCCGTTTATCGTCATTCAGGACGTGGCGGGCCAAATCCAGCTCTACGTGGATAAAAAGGGCTTGCCCGCCGAGCTTTTGGAAGAGATCAAAAGCTGGGATATCGGCGATATCGTCGCCGCCAGTGGCCCGGTGCACAAGTCCGGCAAGGGCGATCTCTACGTGATGATGGTCGAAGCCGAGCTTCTGACCAAGAGCCTGCGCCCGCTGCCGGACAAGTTCCACGGCCTGACCGACCAGGAGGCGCGCTACCGCCAGCGCTACGTCGATCTGATCATGAACCCGGCGTCGCGCAAGGCGTTCGAGACGCGCGCCGCGGTGATCAGTTCGATGCGCCGGTTCTTCGAGGCCCGGGGGTTCATGGAGGTCGAGACCCCCATGCTTCAGCCTATCCCAGGCGGGGCGACGGCGCGGCCGTTCATCACCCACCACAATGCGCTGGATATGGACATGTACCTGCGCATCGCCCCGGAGCTCTATCTCAAGCGCCTGGTGGTGGGCGGCTTCGAGAAGGTCTTCGAGATCAACCGCAACTTTCGTAACGAAGGCCTCTCGACCCGGCACAATCCCGAGTTCACCATGGTCGAGTTCTACTGGGCCTACGCCGATTACAACGACCTGATGGACATGACCGAGGCGATGCTGCGCTCGATCGCCGAGCAGGTACTGGGCACCACGCTCCTTTCCTACCAGGGCGAAGAGTACGACTTCGGCCAGCCGTTTCGCCGCTTGTCCCTCAAGGATTCGATCCTCGAGTATGGCGATAACATCACTGAAGCCGAGCTCGATTCGCTGGAAAGCGCCCGGGCCGTGGCCGAGCGTGTTGGCATCAAGGTGAAGCCGAGCTGGGGGCTGGGCAAAGTCCAGACCGAGATTTTCGAAGAGGTCGCCGAGCCGAAACTCGACCAGCCCACTTTCATTACGATGTACCCGGCGGAAGTCAGCCCGTTGGCGCGGCGAAGCGACGCGGACCCCTTCGTCACCGACCGTTTCGAGTTTTTCGTCGGCGGGCGCGAAATCGCCAACGGTTTCTCGGAGCTCAACGACGCCGAAGACCAGGCCGAGCGCTTTCGCGAGCAGGCCGCCGAGAAAGACGCCGGCGACCTGGAAGCGATGTACTTCGACGGCGACTACGTGCGCGCGCTCGAGTACGGCATGCCGCCAACGGCGGGGGAGGGCATCGGCATCGACCGTTTGGTGATGCTGTTTACCGACAGCGCCTCGATTCGCGACGTGCTCTTGTTCCCGGCCATGCGCCCGGAAGTGGAATAAAACATTGGTGAAAAAGCCATTAACGCCAATGCGCTAGTAAAAGTTGGTAAGGGCGCGCTATAGCGCCCATAATGGTCAACGTTTCGACGGCGAGGAGAATCCCATGAAACTGCTTAACCGCTCCGCTCTGAGCGTCAGGCCGACCCAGCCCTTTGTCGACTGGATCAATGCGCTGGAACCCACCATGGGAGACGACGACCTGACCCTGGACGACGTCGAACGTGAAAGTACCATCTACCTCATTCCCGAAATGGATACCCCTGAAGCACTCGAGACCTTCGTGCGCGAGCGCTTCAGCGATATCCTGGAAACCGAGCTAAGCGCCTGGGAAGAGGACGAAAGCCAGTGGCCCAAGCCGCTGGACTGGACGCTTTTCCAATCGTTTCTCCACGTCGAGCACAGCTACCTGGCCGTCGATTTGGATGATGAAACGGCGCTGGAAATTTCCGACGTCGAGGACGCGCTCTCCCTCGAGACCGACGCGCCCTAGCGCTTGGCTCGACTCAGCGCTGCACGACAAAACCGGCTCCGGCCGGTTTTGTCGTTGTAATGGCCTTTAACCGTAGCGGTCTTGAGAGGAACGCCCGCCCCATGCGACTGTTTGAAACCCGCCCCAATGATGACGGCCTGCCCGGTCGCGAACGCGCGCTTGCGCTGTTGGCGCTGATGACCGGCACCACCATGGCGGTGATGGACACCACCATGATCAACCTGGCGCTGCCCACCATCGCCAAGGACCTGGGCGCCTCGGCCTCGCGCTCGGTGTGGATCACCAATATCTTCCAGGTGGTGTGCGCGGCGTTTTTGCTGGTGTTTGCAGCGCTTAGCGAGCTGATCACTCGGCGGCGGCTCTACCTGTTGGGCCTGGCAACGTTCGTGGCGGCGTCGATTGGCGCGGCGCTGTCACGAAGCCTTGAAACGCTGCTGGTGTTTCGCGCGCTGCAGGGCCTCGGCGCGGCGGCGACGCTCTCCATCGGGCCCTCGCTCTACCGGGCCATCTTTCCCAAACGACTGTTAGGCAGCGCGATGGGGATGAGCGCGCTGGTGGTCGCCGGGGGCTACTCCGCCGGGCCCACGCTTAGCGGGGTGATTCTCTCCTTCGCCAACTGGCCCTGGCTTTTTGCGCTCAACGTGCCGCTGGGGCTCTGCTCGCTCTGGTTCGCCGCCCGCGCTTTGCCTCGTGAAACGCCGCGCCAGGGCAGCTTCGACGTGTGGGGCGCGTTCTGCTCGATGGCTATGCTGGCAAGCTTTTTTCTCGCTATGGACGCGCTGGGCCACGCAGCTCCGGGGCAGGGGCTTTCGTGGGCGCTTTTATGTCTGACCACGGCTGCGCTGTTCATAAGGCGCCAGCGCCGGGCGCGCTACCCGCTGCTTCCGCTGGTGCTGTTTGGCGAGATGCGCTTCACCCTGGCAGTATCCGCCTCGGGGCTTGCCTTCATCGGCCAGGGGCTGACCTTCGTGGCGCTGTCACTTTTCTATCAAAATCAGATGGGCTTCACGCCGCTTCAAACCGCTTGGCTCTTCACGCCCTGGCCGCTGGCCATCATGGTGGTAGGCCCGCTTGCCGGGCGGTTGGCGGATAAGCTCAACCCCAGCGTGATTTCGAGTATCGGGCTTTTGTTCTTGATTGCCGGGCTAGTGGCGCTGGCGCTGGTGGATGAAAGCACCGGCATTGCGGGAAGTCTTTGGCGCACGGCACTTTGCGGGATCGGCTTCGGGCTATTTCAGCCGCCCAACAACCGCGAAATGATGGCGAGCCTGCCCGCCGAGCGAAGCGCGAATGTCTCCGGGGTGATGAGTACGGTGCGCACCGTGGGTCAATCCTTCGGCGTGGCGGTGGTCGGGGCGGCGCTGGCGCTGGGGCTTTCGGTGCAGGCCACGCTCTGGTTCAGCGCGCTGACCACTTGCCTTGCGCTCGCGGTCAGCCTATCGCGCATCTCGCTTGCGCGTCGCGCGCTCGTTGAACGGCGGGCATCGTCGCCGCCCCGCTAAGGGCGTACAATAAAAGCGTTTATCCACCCAGGAGGCCGGTCATGACGTTGCAGACACAAATCGAAGAGAAATTAACGGCGCTTTCGCCCGACGTGCTGCGCGTAGAGAACGAAAGCCACATGCACAACGTGCCCGCCAATTCCGAGACCCACTTCAAAGTGACGCTGGTCTCCGAGAGCTTCGAGGCGATGATGCCGGTCAAGCGTCACCAGCAGATTTACGCGCTGCTGGCCGACGAGCTGGGCGGGCCGGTTCACGCTCTGGCGCTGCACCTTTATACCCCCCAGGAGTGGGCCGCCCGCGGCAGCGAACGGCCTAATTCCCCGGACTGTCGCGGCGGCGGGCAGTGACTCCGGAAGCCAGCCGACGCCACTACCTGGACGCCATGGGCATCACGGCCTGGGCGTGCCGGTACCAGCTGCCCAACGCCCTGCCCACCGAGGCCTGCGAATGGGAGGCGCCCGCCGCGGCCGCCGAGCCGCGCCAGGCGCTGCACGCACTGCTCGAAGAGCAAAGCGCTGCGCCGCCCAGGGCCCCGGCCAGCACTCAGGCGGAGCCCGAACCTGGCGCCAGCACCCCGCCCAAATCCGCCCGGGCGCTGCTGGGCGATATCGCCCCTCCCGAGCGAGCCGAGCCAGCGCCCGCCCCTGCCCCTGAAAAAGCGCCGGCCAGCACCCCGGTGGCGCACGCCGAGCCGGTGGTGTTTACCGTGACTTGCGTGTGCATCGACGGGCGCTTGCTGAGCCTGCACCCGGGCGCGCCTGGCCCCGGCGAGCAGCGACTGCTAGGCAACATGCTAAGCGCGGCGGGGCTGATCGACGGCGCGCTTCCTCAATTGATCACCTTCAACTGGCCGCCGGTGGCCAACGCCTTTGCCTCTGAAGACCCGATGGGTGAGGCCCGGGAAGGCTTGGCCGCCTTTATCGAAGGCGCAGCCCGGCGCCAGGGCTGGCAGCTCGAACGGCTGCTCTGGTGGGCGAAGCCCTCCTTGGAGAGTGATGAGCCAAGCGAAGGTGGCCACACGCTAAGCCAGGTACTCGAGCTTCGTGAGCGTCAAAGCCATACGCTGGACCTGCCTGTTTGGCAGGGGCCAGCGCTCGATACGCTCACGAGTGCGGCGGCCAAGCGCGCGCTGTGGCCCGAACTTTTACGCCTTGCCCAGGGCGCGGCGGAGCGCCCTGCGTGATCGAGGCGCTATCTGCTGCGCATCTCACCGACCTGGTCGCCCTGGAGGCCCAGGCCCGCAGCGGGGCGAGCGAGCGCGCGCTCGAACAGGCGCTTACGGATTCGAGCATGGTCGTGCTGGGCTTATGGCGCCAGCAGCGCCTGGTGGGCTACGCGCTCATCGCGCGGCTTCCCTTCGAGGCCGAGCTGCAGGCCATTGGCGTTTTGAGCGCGTATCGCGGTCAAGGCCTGGGGCGGGCGCTTGTGGAGGGGGTGTTCGACCAGGCGCGGGCATGGCAAAGCGAGCGGGTGCTGCTCGAGGTGCGCGAGCACAACGTGGCGGCGGTCAAACTTTATGAAGCGGCGGGGTTTGGCGTGGACGGGCGGCGAAAAAACTACTACCCGGCCGCTAACGGGGCCGGGCGAGAGGATGCGCTGTTAATGTCAGCGCTAGACACGCAGCCTTAAACGGAACCCGAGGTGTCGCTCGATTCGAATTTCGACAGCACGCCCTGTAGGCGGCGTTCCCACTCTTCGTGCTCTTGCTTGTACTCGGCGTTCTCCTTGCGAAGCTCTTCGTTTTCGAGCTTCATCAGCTCCAGCGCCTCGACGGCATCGGTGACTTTCTGTTCCAGCTGGTTAAATAGTTCAAGGCTCATGCCTACCTCCAAAAAGCGGGGCAGAAGGGCCTGCCCACAGTAAATGACGCGTTGGGAGTGCGAGCGTAACGCCGTGCTGACTATTGGGCAAGCGCGGTGCGCCGGTAAAGCCGCGCGGTGCTCTCGCCGGCGGCGGTTTCCCGGTAAAGCTGCCAGTTGGCGGGCACCTGCGGGGTCAAGGCGCGCTCGGTTTCCAGGTAGATAGACGCCTCGGCGCTTAGCCAGCCGCCGTCTTCCAGCGCCTGACAGCACGGCCCGGCCAGGCCTTTTAGAAACGGCGGGTCGATGAACACGATGTCGAACGGCGTGGAGGCGCCCGCTAGAAAAGCGGTGGCATCCTGGCTTTTGACCTCGGCGTTGGTGGCGCCCAGGGTCGCCAGGTTCTGCTCGATCAGCGCGGCCACGCGGGCCTCACGCTCGACGAACACCGCCTGGGCGACCCCGCGCGAAAGCGCCTCGATCCCCAGCGCGCCGGAGCCTGCGAACACGTCCAGGGCGCGCTTGCCGACAAGCATTGGCCCCAGCCAGTTGAACAGCGTTTCGCGCACGCGATCGGGCGTTGGGCGAAGACCTGGGTGGTCGAGCACCGGAAGCTGGCGGCGGCGGTAATCACCGCCGATAATACGTAGCTTGCCGAGGGCTTTGGATGCGTCGCGAGGCGCAGAGGTTTTGCGTGAAGGGCGTTGTCGTTTCATATGGCTGATTGTAGCGGGCCGATTATCCAAAGTCTTGGTTGGCGGTGGTAGGATGGTCACAATGTTCACCTTTTTAGTTGGATACCCCCATGTTCGGTTTCTTGAAACGTAAGAAAAAGCACGATCCCCAAAAGTCCCAGGCGCCTCAAGAAGAGCGCGCCCTGGACCCGACCCCGCAGGAGCCCGAAGTCGAGCCCGAGCCTCAGCAGCCGGAAGTCGAGCCCGAGCCGCAAACGCCCGAGGTAGAGCCCGAGCCGCAGAAGCCCGAGGTGGAACCCAAGCCCCAGGAGCCGGAAGTCGAGCCCGAGCCCCAAAAACCCGAGGTGGAGCCCGAGCCGCAAAAGCCGGAAGTCGAGCCCGAGCCCCAAAAGCCCGAGGTGGAACCCGAGCCACAAAAACCTGAAGTAGACCCCGAGCCGCAAAAGCCTGAGGTCGATCCTGAACCTCAAAAGCCGGAAGTCGAGCCTACGCCTCAGGAGCCCGAGGTCGAGCCTGAATCGCCGCGTACCCCCGAGGTCGACCCGCAGCCCGCCGGCCCCGAGGTAGAGCCGACCCCCACCGAGCCCGAGACTGCCCCGGTCCAAGCCGCGGCCCGGACCGCCACCCAGGAAAAGCCGGTGGCCGCGAAAGCGGAAAAACAGGGCTTTTTCGCGCGTATCAAATCAGGGCTTGGCAAGACCCGGGCCAACCTGACCGATGGTCTGGCGGATCTGTTTCTGGGCAAAAAGCAGATCGATGACGAGCTTTTGGAAGACCTGGAAACCCAGCTGTTGATGGCCGACGTGGGGATCGAGGCGACCACCGCGATTATCGAACGCCTGCAAGCCCGGGTGTCGCGCAAGGAGCTCAAGGACCCGGCTGCGCTCTACAAGGGCTTGCAAGAAGAGCTTGGCAACATGCTCGAGTCCGTCGCCAAACCGCTCGATTTCACCAAAGAGGGGGATGGACCCTTCGTCATTTTGGTGGTCGGTGTGAACGGCGTGGGCAAGACCACCACCATCGGCAAGCTGACCCAGCGTTTTCAGCGCGAAGGTAAACGCGTGATGCTCGCCGCCGGTGACACCTTCCGCGCCGCGGCGGTGGAACAGCTCAAGGTGTGGGGCGAGCGTAACAGCGTGCCGGTGATTGCCCAGCACACCGGCGCCGACAGCGCCTCGGTCATCTACGATGCGGTCAGCGCGGCGAAGTCCCGTGGGGTGGACGTTTTGATTGCCGACACCGCCGGGCGGCTGCACAACAAAAGCCACCTGATGGAGGAACTCAAGAAGGTCCACCGGGTGATGCAGAAAATCGATACCGCCGCCCCCCACGAGGTGATGCTGGTGCTCGACGCCGGCACCGGCCAAAACGCTATCTCCCAGGCCAGCACCTTCAACGAAGCCGTGCCGGTTAGCGGTATTACGCTGACCAAGCTCGACGGCACCGCCAAGGGCGGGATCATTTTCGCCCTGGCCAAGCAGCTCAATACCCCGATCCGCTTTATCGGCGTTGGCGAGAGCCTGGATGATCTGCGTCCTTTCGATGCCGATGATTTCGTCAATGCGCTGTTCGACCAGCCCGAGAGCCACGCCCGCGCATGATCGCGTTTGAGCACGTGGGAAAACGCTACGGCGGGCGCTTCGAGGCGCTGGCGCATCTCAATTTTCGCGTGGGCCAGGGCGAGATGGTGTTTTTGACCGGCCACTCCGGGGCGGGTAAAAGCTCGCTTTTACGCCTGATCATGCGCCTGGAGCGGCCCAGCCGTGGGCGGGTGGTCGTGGCCGGCCACGATATCGCCCGGCTTCACTCAAGCCAGGTGCCGTTTTACCGGCGCCAGATCGGCGTGGTCTTTCAGGACCACCAGCTTCTGTTCGATCGCAGCGTGTATCACAACGTCGCGCTGCCGCTGGAAATCCAGGGGCTCGAGCCGCGGGAATCCGCGCGCCGGGTGCGCGCCGCCCTCGATAAAGTAGGGCTTTTGCACCGCGAGAAAGCGCTCCCCGTGGAGCTCTCCGGCGGCGAACAGCAGCGGGTAGGCATCGCCCGGGCGGTGGTCAACAAGCCCGCGCTGCTGCTCGCCGACGAGCCGACCGGCAACCTGGACCCGCACCTGTCCGCGGATATCATGGGGCTGTTCGAAGACTTCAATCGCATCGGCACTACGGTCATGATCGCAAGCCACGACCTGGCGCTGATCGCCAGGCTACGCCACCGTATTCTGCGCCTGCGCGACGGCCGCCTGATCGCCGACGAGGGGGCAGTATGACGCGCCGGACAACGCCCCCCAGCGGCCCCGCTCGCCGCACCGGCGCGGTCAGCCGACCGGCCGCCGGGCACGCCAGTACTCCCCATAAGGCAGCCGCGCCGCGCCCGCCCAAGCCCCGCGCCACGGGCCCGGGGTTGGGCAGCCGGTTGCGCGCCTGGGGCCGCCACCACCGGGCCATGCTCGGTGACAGCCTTTATCGACTGGTGCGCCACCCCTTGGGCAACGTACTCACGATGCTGGCCATCGCCATTGCGCTGGTGCTGCCCGCCGCGCTTTGGCTGACGCTGGATAGCGCGCGGCTGCTCGACGCCGAACTCGACGAAAGCGCCACGCTTACCGTTTACTTGCAAACCGAGGTGGACCCGGCTCAGGCGGCGCGTATCGACGAGGCGGTCAGCGCCGAACAGGGCGTGCTACAGACCCGGCTGATCAGCGCCGAGGAGGGCATGGCGGCGTTTCAGCGCTCGCTGGGCCTCGACGATACGCTGATGGGCCTCGAGGAGAACCCGCTGCCCGCAAGCATCGTGATCAACCCGCAAAGCGTCGAGCCGCTGGCCATGGAGCAACTCGCCGGGCGCCTGGAAGGTTTGTCGGGGGTCGATGAAGTGCGCGTGGATTTGGCCTGGGTAGAACGGCTTCGCCACCTGGCGGACCTGGGGCGGCGGGTGGCGCTGGCGCTGGCCGTGCTGTTCGGCTTTGGGGTTTTGCTGGTGGTGGGCAATACCATTCGCCTTTCCGTGGAGAGCCGTCGCCGGGAGATCGAGGTGGTCATGCTGATCGGCGCCACTCACGCTTTCGTGCGCCGGCCCTTTTTGTACAGCGGGGCCTGGTACGGCTTTGGTGGGGGCTTGATTGCGCTATTGCTGCTGGCGCTGGGTAACCACTGGCTGTCGATGCCGGTGGCGGCGCTGGCGGCAAGCTACGGGGCGAGCTTCACATTGCCGCAGTTGGATGTGACGGGCTCTACAATTTTGCTATTCTGCAGTACACTATTGGGCTGGCTGGGGGCATGGCTTGCCGTGTCGCGCCACCTATCCAGCATTCGCCCGCGCTAGGTTTTTTAGCGCGGGTGCGCCACCCGGCTCGAGCCATGGCCCGGGTTATATGAACCTTATACATTGGTTGCTGTCATAGCGACAACGCTGACACCGCTATGTCGATCGTGAGCCGCGCGATGGATCATGTTGATGACGATAGCAGGTCAACCAGGATTGGTAACGAGGAGACCATCAGCATGGGTACTAGTCTTCTACCGGTGGGGCAGCTCTCTCCAGGCAATGACCTGGGCGGCTATATTCAAGCGGTTAACGGCATCTCCGTACTCACCGTCGAGGAGGAGCGCGAGCTTGCGTTCCGCCTTCACGACGACGGTGATCTCGAAGCGGCGCGGCGTCTGGTCATGTCGCACCTGCGCTTTGTGGTACACATCGCGCGCAGCTACTCGGGCTACGGGTTGGCCCAGGCCGACCTGATCCAGGAAGGTAACGTAGGCCTGATGAAGGCCGTCAAGCGCTTCGACCCCAATCAGGGCGTGCGCCTGGTCTCCTTCGCGGTTCACTGGATCAAGGCCGAGATTCACGAGTTCGTGCTGCGCAACTGGCGGATCGTCAAGATCGCCACGACCAAAGCGCAGCGCAAGCTGTTCTTCAACCTGCGTAGCGCCAAAAAGCGCCTGGCCTGGTTGAACAACGACGAAGTCGACGCGATTGCCAAGGATCTGGACGTCAAACCCGAGATCGTGCGCGATATGGAAGGCCGCCTTTCGGCGTTCGACGCGGGCTTCGACGCCTCGCCAAGCGACGACGAAGATAGCCCCTACCAGTCCCCGTCGCAGTTTCTCGACGACGCCACCCTCGACCCGGCCACCCAGCTCGAGGACAGCGACTTCGAAGAGGACTCCACGCGCCGTCTTCAGGGCGCGCTCAAGGAGCTCGACGAGCGCTCCAGGGACATCCTTCAGCGCCGTTGGCTGACCGATGACAAGTCGACGCTTCATGATTTGGCCGATGTCTACGGCGTCAGCGCCGAGCGTATCCGCCAGCTCGAAAAGAACGCCATGAAAAAGCTTCGTCTGAAGATGGGCGAGGGCGTGGCAGCCTAGGGCGGCGCTGAAAGCCCCCGAAAAGCAAAGCGCTTGAAATGCAAGGTCCTTGAAATGCAAAGCCCTTGAAATAAAAAGCCCCGGCTCATCGCCGGGGCTTTTTTATGCGCTCAAAACGCGGTTAGGCGGGCTGGGCGATCTCCCGCAAAAGCCCGCTTGCGATCAGCGGCCACTGGTCCTCCCAGTACTCGGTGGGGGCGCGCTTGAAATCGCTGCGTACGTACTGCGATATGCGCCCCTCGGCCTGGGTGATCAGCAGGTTCGCCGCCGCCGAGGCGGTAATCGTCGGGCGAAGTCCTTCGCGGATCTCGGCCTCGCGCAGAATCTGCTTGAACTGGGTTTCCAGACGCTCGAACAGCTGATGAACACGCTGTCGCAGGCGGGCGGTTTCGCCGGTCAGGACATCGCCGCCGAGCACCCGGGCAAGCCCGGGGTTTTTCTCGGCAAAGCCCAGCAGCAGCGAGAGAATCGTCGCGCAGCGGCGCTCGGCTTCGGGAATGTCCTCGAGAATGCGCGTAATGCGCGCGAACACGTTTTCTTCGATATAGTCGATCAAGCCTTCGAACATCCGCGCCTTGCTCGGAAAGTGGCGGTAGAGCGCCGCCTCGGACACGCCGACCTGGCGGGCCAGGGCAGCGGTGGTGATGCGCTTGCCGCTGTCCTCTTCGAGCATGATGGCCAGTGCCTGCAGGATCTGTTCGCGGCGGCGAGGTTTATTGTCATCGCTCATGGTGCTGATCCCTTGTGCTTAGCCTGCGTCACTGATCAAGGTGCCCACGCCTGCCTTGGTGAATATCTCGAGCAGGATGGCGTGAGGCACGCGGCCGTCGACGATCTGCGCACTGACGACGCCGCCTTTTACGGCATCCAGCGCGCAGCGTATTTTCGGCAGCATCCCGCCGTGGATCGTGCCATCGGCGATCAGCTCGTCGACCTGGCGCGTCGTCAGCCCGGTCAGCACCTCGCCTTTGCCGTTCATCAGCCCCGCCACGTTGGTCAACAGCATCAGCTTTTCGGCGCTGAGCGCCTCGGCGAGCTTGCCCGCCACCAAATCGGCGTTGATGTTATAGCTGTGGCCCGCATCGTCCACGCCGATCGGCGCGATCACGGGAATGAAATCGCGCTGGGCGAGCATTTCGATCAGGTCGGTGGAGATCGACTCGACCTCGCCGACGTGGCCGATATCGATGATTTCCGGGGCGGTCATTTCCGGGCTTTTATGCTCGACCTTGAGCTGGCGGGCGCGAATCTGGGCGCCGTCCTTGCCGGTCAGCCCGATCGCCTTGCCGCCGCTTTGGTTGATCAAATTGACGATGCTTTTATTGACCAGCCCCCCCAGCACCATTTCGACGACGTCCATGGTCTCGGCGTCGGTGACGCGCATTCCGTTGACGAAGCGCGACTCGATGTTGAGTTTTTCCAAAAGGCTTCCGATTTGCGGGCCGCCGCCGTGAACCACCACCGGGTTGATGCCGACCTCTTTCATCAGCACGATGTCGCGGGCGAAGGAGTTGATCAGCGTGTCTTCGGTCATGGCGTTGCCGCCATACTTCACGACGACCGTTTTGCCGGAAAATTGCTGAATATAGGGAAGCGCTTCGGACAGCACCTCCACGACGACCCGGGGGTCGTGGGTGTTCGCATTCATTGCTTTATCCCTTGCGTTGATTTTTTAGCGGCGCTTGGGCCTTTATGGCGCGCTTTTAAAGCGCGCTCTGTGTGACGCGATAGGCTAACGGATGGGGCCGGTATCGAGCGCGGGGGCGGCGCGGGCAAGAGCGCGGGCAAAGCGCGCTTGTATATCGGCCAGGGCCGCTTCGCTCTCCCCTTCGAAGCGAAGCACCAGCGCCGGTGTGGTGTTCGACGCCCGGCAAAGCCCAAAGCCTTCCGGATAGTCCACGCGTATGCCGTCGATCGTGGTCTTGATACCTTCGCCGAAGTCGCCATCTCTGGCAAGCACTTCCACTAGGCCAAACTTTTCTTCATCCGCCACCGGCAGGTTGATCTCCGGCGTGCTGAATTCCTGGGGAAAACGCTCAAACAGTGCGTCCGCATCAAGGGGGCCGGCTGCCAGAATCTCCAAAAGGCGGGCGGCGGCGTAGAGGCCGTCGTCGAAGCCGTACCAGCGCTCCTTGAAGAAAATGTGCCCGCTCATTTCGCCCCCCAGCTGCGCCCCGGTTTCGATCATGCGCGCCTTGATCAGCGAATGCCCGGTGCGCCACATCTCCGGCTCGCCGCCGGCGTCCAGAATGACGCGGGGAAGGGTGCGGCTGCACTTGATGTCGAACACCACCCCGGCGCCCGGGTGGCGGGTGAGCATGTCGGTGGCGAACAACGCCAGAAGATGATCCGGGTAGATCATGCGCCCGCGCGGCGTCACCACACCCAGCCGGTCGCCGTCACCGTCGAAGGCAAGTCCTATATCCGCGCCGCGCCGCTCGACCTCCTCGATCAACGAGACGAGGTTCTCCGGCTTGCCCGGGTCCGGGTGGTGGTTGGGAAAGTGGCCATCGATCTCGTCGAAAAGCGGCGTGGTCTGAACGCCGAGCCGGCGGATCAGCTCGGGGCCGAGCTCGCCGGCCACGCCGTTGCCGCAGTCCACGACGGCGTGTAGCGGGCGCGTCACGCTCACATCGCCAAGAATGCGTTCGAGATACGCCGCGCGTACGTCGACTTCACGGTAGCGGCCTTCGCCCTCATCGAGCGCGCCATCGACGATGCGCTGGTAGAGCGCGGTAATGGTGTCGCTGGAGAGCGTCTCGCCGCCCAGTACGATCTTGAAGCCGTTGTACGCCGGCGGGTTGTGGCTGCCGGTGACCATCACCCCGGAGCGGCCCACCCCCAGCGTATGAGTGGCAAAATAGAGCACCGGTGTCGGCACCATGCCGATATCGACGACGTCGGCACCGGCGCTCAAAAGTCCCGTGATGAGCGCCTTTTGTAGCCGCGGCCCGGAAAGGCGCCCGTCCCGGGCGACGATGACCGTACGCTCGCCCCGGGCAGCGGCCGCGCTGCCAATCGCCTGGCCGATCAGCGCGGTGGTCGCCTCGGTCAGGGTGTCGTCGACGACGCCGCGTATATCGTAGGCGCGAAATATCGAAGCGGGTACCGTCATGGTCGAACTCCTTACTGGCTGCCGGTGCTGCCAAAGCCGCCGCTGCCGCGCACACTGTCCTCGAAACTATCGACGACCTCGAGCGTGGCCTGAACCACCGGCACCAAAACATACTGGGCCAGCCGGTCGAACGGCTCGAGCGTGAAGCTCGCCCGGCCGCGGTTCCATACCGAGATCATCAGTTCCCCCTGGTAGTCCGAATCGATCAAGCCTACCAGGTTGCCCAGCACGATGCCGTGCTTATGGCCAAGCCCGGAGCGGGGCAGAATCATGCCGGCAAGGCTTGGGTCTTCGATATGGATCGCAAGCCCGGTCGGGATCAGCTCGCAATCCCCCGGGGCCAGCGTCAGCGGGGCGTCGAGCAGGGCGCGCAGGTCCATACCCGCCGCACCTTCGGAGCCGTAGGTGGGCAGGTAGTCCAGCATGCGTTCGTCGAGCACCTTGCACTTCAATGGGGGGCGGCTCATGGGGCGGCTCCAGCGGTTGAATCGGTCAGGGAAAGCGCTTTTTCGATAATCAAACGAGCCAGCGCCGTTTTGGGTTGGGGCGGGGCGCTGAGCTGGTCAGTGCCCTCGGGGGCGCGCCAGACGAGCAGCGCCGCATTGTCGTCGCTGCCAAAGCCCAGGCCTTGTTGCGCGACGTCGTTGGCCACCACCATGTCGAGGTTCTTGCGCGCAAGCTTGTCCCGGGCGTAGTGAGCCACGTCCCGGGTTTCGGCGGCAAAACCCACCACGAAGGGGCGCGCCTCCTTCGGCAGCGCCGCGACCTCGGCGATGATATCCGGATTTTTCACCAGGGTGATCGTGAGCGTGTCGCTGTCGTCGGTTTTCTTCAACTTGTGCTCGGCGGCGTGCTCGGCGCGGTAGTCCGCCACCGCCGCGCAGCCGATGAAAAGCGCCGCCTGGGAGGCGAGTTCGAGCGCCTGTTGGTGCATTTCGAGGGCGCTTTCGACGTCGATACGGCTAACGCCGGCCGGGGTGGGCAGGTTCACCGGCCCACTGATCAGCGTCACCCGAAAACCCGCCTCGAAAGCGGCGGCGGCCAGCGCATAGCCCATCTTTCCCGAGCTATGGTTGGAGAGATAGCGCACCGGGTCGAGCGCCTCACGCGTGGGGCCGGCGGTAATCACCACGTGGGGGCGGTGCGCTTGCGCAAACGCTGGCGGGGCGCTCATGCGCCTGGCGAGCGCCTCGACGATTTCGTCGGGCTCGCTCATGCGCCCGGGGCCCACGTCGCCGCAGGCCTGCTCGCCGGCGGCGGGCCCAATCACCTGCCACTGATCCGCCTCGAGCATCCGGGCGTTGCGCTGGCTGGCCGGGTGGCGCCACATCGCCTGGTTCATCGCCGGGGCAATCAGCCTTGGCGCCTCGCAGGCAAGGCTTAGCGTGGTTAGTAAGTCGTCGGCCAGGCCATGGACCAGGCGGGCGATCAAATCCGCCGTGGCCGGCGCGATCAAGAGCGCATCCGCCCAGCGGGCCAGTTCGATATGGCCCATGCCGGCCTCGGCGTCCGGGTCCAAAAGCGAGGTTCTCACCGCCTCGCCGCTAAGCGCCTGTAGGGTCAGCGGGGTGATGAACGCCTGGGCGCCGTCGGTCAGCACCACGCGCACCTCGCCGCCGGCCTGCTTGATGAGCCGAATGATCTGGGCACTTTTATAGGCGGCAATGCCGGCGCTGACGCCCAGCAGGATGCGCTTGCCTGCCAGCGGCGAACCCGCCAAGGGCTGTATCGAAGCCATAACACTCCCCAGGAACAACGCCTGAATAAGTCAAAAGCCGGGCGCTTCAAGGCCCGCTCCAAAGGGGCTCACCATACCATTTGGCGGCGCGTTTTGGCATGCTCGACCCCAAGGGTAAAAGCCAGGTATAGTGAGCTTTATGGAGTGGCGATTAAACAATACACGGCCGCCACGGGGAGGGGACGATGGGGATCAATCATTGGCCGGAGGGCGAGCGTCCGCGAGAAAAGCTTTTAACGCTGGGCGCCCAGGCACTTTCCGATGCCGAGCTGCTGGCGATTTTTTTGCGGGTAGGGGTCAAGGGGCGCTCCGCGGTGGACCTGGCGCGGGACCTGCTCACTCGCTTTGGGGGCTTGCGGCCTTTGCTGGAGTCCGACCAGGGCGCCTTTTGCCAGGCCCACGGGCTAGGGGCGGCCAAGTTTGCCCAGCTACAGGCTACGCTTGAGCTCTCCAGGCGCCATTTGGCGTCTCAGCTTGCTCGGGGCAATGCCTTGACCTCGCCGTCGCTTGTGCGCCACTACCTGCGCTCCCAGCTACGGCATCTCGGTCACGAGGAGTTCGCGGTACTTTTTTTGGATACCCAGCACCGAATCATTCGCTATGAAGCGCTGTTTCGCGGTACCCTAGACAGCGCATCGGTGTACCCCCGCGATGTTGCCAAACGCGCCCTGGAACTCAACGCGGGCGCGGTGATTTTGGCCCACAACCACCCTTCCGGGGTGGCCGAGCCCAGCGACGCTGACCGACGCATCACCGAGCGCTTGACGCAAGCGCTAGGGCTTTTCGATGTTCGCGTGCTGGATCACTTCGTGGTGGGGGACGGCGATGTAATCTCTTTTGCCGAGCGCGGCTGGCTTTAAAAGGCCTGGCGTCTTCCCGTTTAAAGGGCCTTTTTGACCCTTTTGGCACGCTTTTGCTTGCTGTTGGCCGGGTGCTCTGGTATAAAGTGCCACCTTTAAACTTGGGTTGAATAACGGATTCGGGTAAAGCCAAGCCTTCACGGGCGTCGACTTCCTCCCTGCTCCGGTTTGCCCGACAGTTTTGAACACTCAGGCTTATGTCCTGGCCAAGCGGTTGGAGGCTCTCATGTCCAAAGTATGTCAGGTTACCGGCAAGCGTCCGGTAACTGGTAATAACGTATCACACTCCCAGCGTAAGACGCGTCGTCGTTTCTTGCCGAACCTTCACACGCACCGTTTTTGGGTCGAATCCGAAAACCGTTTCGTGAAGCTGTGCGTCTCTTCCAAGGGCATGCGCATCATCGACAAGAAAGGTATCGAAACGGTACTGGCCGACATCCGTAAAAACGGCAGCACTATCTAAGCCGCTTTTGCACCGACTTTTTTGGGAGAATGAACCATGCGCGACAAGATTCGTTTGGTGTCCAGTGCCGGTACAGGCCACTTCTACACCACCGACAAGAACAAGCGGAACACCCCGGACAAGTTCGAATTCAAGAAATTCGACCCGGTCATCCGCAAGCACGTTATCTACAAGGAAGCGAAGATCAAGTAATTTCGATTACGCTGATCGGCTTTCACCGCAGGCATATGCCTGTTGAAAACCCGGCCCTCAAAGCCGGGTTTTTGCGTGCATGGCGCTATTAAAGCGGTCGTGCGCCCCGAAGTGTTGGGGCATTTTTCGACGAAAGGTTTTGCCACCACAGGTTGTTGCCATGCCCGAGCTGCCCGAGGTTGAAACCACCCGTTTGGGGATCGCACCCTATATCGAGGGCCAGGAGATTACCGAGGTGCTGGTGCGCAACCGCCGCCTTCGCGTACCGGTGCCCGAGGATTTCGAAACGCGCCTGATCGGCGCGCGGGTAGGCAGCGTTGCACGCCGGGCCAAGTATTTGCGCATACCGCTTGCAGGCGCGGCCGGTGATGCAACGCTTTTGTGGCACCTTGGGATGTCCGGGAGCCTGCGAGTTGCCCGGGTCGGCGACCTGCCCAAAAAGCACGACCACGTGGACCTTGTGACTGCCGATGGCTTCGTACTTCGCTATCACGACCCGCGCCGCTTTGGCTTTGTCGACTGGCAGCACGGCGACGGCACCCATGACCCGCGGCTGGCTCATCTGGGCCCGGAGCCGCTCGGTGAGGCCTTCAACGGCGAGTGGCTCTACACGCTTTCAAGACACAAGCGCGTGGCGGTCAAGCCGTTTTTGATGGATAACCGCGTGGTGGTCGGGGCGGGCAATATCTACGCGGCCGAGGCGCTGTTCATCGCGGGGATCGATCCGCGCCGCGCCGCCGGGCGTATCTCGCGTAAGCGTTATGAGGACTTGGCGTTAGCGGTCAAGGAGGTGCTGGCCGCCGCCATCACCCAGGGCGGCACCACGCTTCGCGATTTTGTCAGCGGCCAGGGCGAGCCTGGCTACTTTGCCCAGCGGCTCAACGTTTACGGGCGCCAGGAGCTGCCCTGCAGGCGCTGTGGACAGCCACTCAAACGTATCATCCTGGGCCAGCGCGCCAGCGTTTTCTGCCCGGGGTGTCAGCGCTAAACTTAACCCTACGCTTTGCCGATGCTTTTGGAGACACCTGTGACCCAACGCCTGCGCTTGAATAAAAATGCCGACCGCCGATTGAAGGCGGGGCATCTATGGATCTACTCCAACGAGGTGGATACCAAAGAAACACCGCTCAAGGAGTTCGCCGCTGGCGAAGCCGCGCTGATCGAGGCCTCCAACGGCAAGGCCATTGGCGTGGCCTACGTGAACCCGCACTCGCTGATCTGCGCGCGCATCATGTCCCGCGACCCGGAAATGCGCCTGGACCGGTCCCTGTTCGTCCACCGCTTCAACCAGGCGCTGGCACTGCGTCAGCGCATGTTCGATAAGCCCTTTTACCGCTTGATTCACGGCGAAGGGGACCTTCTGCCCGGGCTTGTGATCGACCGTTTTGGCGATGTGCTGGTCGTCCAGCTCAATACCGCCGGTATGCAGGCGCTTTCCGAGGAGATCGTCGACGCCCTCGAGAAGGTCATCAAGCCCGAAGTGATCGTATTCCGTAACGACACCGGCGGCCGCCGCCAGGAAGGTCTCGAGGCCCAGGTCGAAGTGGTCAAGGGCACGCTTCCCGACGAAGTGCTGATCGAGGAGAACGGCGCGCGCTTCGTGGTACCGGTGCTGAACGGCCAAAAAACCGGCTGGTTTTATGACCACCGGGTCAACCGGGCGTGGCTCAACGGCCAGGTGGCGGGCAAGCGCGTGCTGGACGTATTCAGCTACGTGGGCGGCTGGGGCGTGCAGGCGGCGGCCAGCGGTGCAAGCGAGGTGCTGTGCGTGGATAGCTCCAGCGCGGCCCTCGAGCAGGTGGCGCGCAACGCCGAGCTCAACGGCGTGCACGAGCAGGTGGCCATTGGTGAAGGCGACGCCTTCGAGGCGCTCGCCGCGCTCAAGGCCGAGGGCGAGCAGTTCGACGTGGTGATTCTCGACCCGCCGGCGTTCATCAAAAAGCGCAAGGACATCCCCAACGGCGAGCGCGCCTATGCCCGCCTGAATCGCGAAGCGATGCGCCTTTTGGGCCGCGACGGGCTCTTGCTCTCGGCCTCGTGCTCGATGCACCTGGCCCAGGATCGGCTGGTCGACGTGGTGCGGGGCGCGGTGCGCCACCAGGACCGTCACGGCCAGGTGATCTACCAGGGCCACCAGGGCCCGGACCACCCGGTACACCCGGCCATTCCCGAGACCTCGTACCTCAAGGCGCTGGGTGTGCGCGTTTACCGCGACTAAGCGATAGGCCACCATGGTGCCAGGTCGGCGGAGTAAGGAGCGATGATGGAGTGGGTACTGCCAAAGCCGTTCGTGCTGGATATCACCGTTGACGCGCGCGCCATCGATGCCTACCAGCACGTCAACAACAGCGAGTATCTGCGCTGGGTCGAGCAAATCAGCTGGGCCCACTCCGAGGCGCTGGGCCTCGATCTGGCGCGCTACCGGGCGCTCGATAGGGCCATGGTGGTACACCGCCACGAGCTCGACTACCTTGCCCCGGCGTTCGAGGATGATGCGCTACAGCTGGCCACCTGGATCATCGAGTGCGACGGGCGTTTCAGCCTGACCCGGCGGTTTCAGCTCAAGCGCAAGGCGGACGACAAAACCCTGCTCAACGCCCGCACCCGCTTTGTGTGCGCTGCCCTGTCGAACGGGCGGCCCAAGCGCCTGCCCGACGAGTATCAACGCATCTACGGGGCGGCCATCGTCGAAGAGTAGCGTGGGAGGGTCGCCTGGGAGAGTAGCTTGGAAAAGTAGCGTGGATTTTGCTGTGAAAGCATCGTTTACGCGGTAATTTTCTACTGAAAAACGCCTTTAACGGCGTTTTTCTTGTTTTGGGGCCAGATTCTGGCGGTACGGCCTGACTGTGCTGTAATGAAGGAAGATAACCCGATTCCTTCACGAGGCCTGCCATGCATATCGCCGTTCCTAAAGAGATCAAAAACCACGAGTATCGCGTTGCCCTGACCCCCACCGGTGCGCGTGAGCTGGCCGGGCGCGGCCATACGGTCAGCGTTCAGCAGGCCGCCGGCGAGGGCGCCGGGTTTGCGGACGGCGATTTCGAGGCGGCGGGGGCGCGCATCGAAACCGACGTCGAGGCGCTTTGGCAAAACGCCGAGCTGATTCTGAAGGTGAAGGAGCCTCAACCCGAGGAGGTCGCGCGCTTGAAGCCCGGCCAAACGCTTTTCACCTACCTGCACCTGGCCGCCGAGAAGACGCTGACCCAAGGGTTGATCGAAAGCGGCGCGACCTGCATTGCGTATGAAACCATCGTCGATGGTAAAGGGGGGCTGCCGCTTTTAGCGCCCATGAGCACCGTGGCCGGGCGCATGGCGGTTCAGGCGGGCGCCCACAGCCTCGAGAAAGCCCAGGGCGGCGCCGGGGTGCTGCTACCCGGCGTGCCCGGCGTCGCGCCGGGTAAGGTAACGGTGATCGGCGGCGGCGTGGTGGGCGAAAACGCCGCGCGCATGGCGCTTGGCCTCGGCGCGGACGTCACCATTCTGGACCGCTCCATTCCCCGGCTGGAGACCCTGGACGACCGCTACCAGGGGCGCATCAAAACGGTCTACTCCACCGCGGATGCGCTGGATGAAGCCGCCAGGACCTCGGACATGATCATCGGCGCGGTGCTGATCCCGGGGGCGGCGGCGCCCAAGCTGATCACCCGTAAGATGCTTGCGAGCATGAAGCCCGGTAGCGTACTGGTGGATGTCGCCATCGACCAGGGCGGCTGTTTCGAGACCAGCCGGCCCACCACCCACGCCGAGCCGACCTATATCGTCGACGGCATCGTTCACTACTGCGTGGCGAACATGCCCGGGGCGGTAGCGCGCACCTCCACCCTTGGCCTGACCAACGCCACGCTACCCTTCGTACTGGCGCTGGCGGACAAGGGCTGGCAGCAGGCGCTCAGAGACGACGACCACTTCGCGGCAGGGCTCAACGTGCACGCCGGCAAGCTTACCTACAAGGCGGTCGCCGAGGCCTTCGACCTCGAGTACGTCGCCAGCGGGCCACTGCTCGGCGTCTAGCCCGGGGCGTTCATAGCCCGGTGTTTGCTGGCAATACGATTTAAGGGCAGAGCCTAGTAGTGCGGGGGCACATCGTCTTCAGGGCGGTGTGCCTCTTCGTTCGATGAGTCGTTGAAAGCCTGGTGCTGCTCGCGCAGGCGGTCGCGCATTAATGTGCTTAGCTGCTCGAGCTTTTCCAGGCGGCGCTCCTGCTGGGCGACGGCCTGGTCGAGGGTGTCCAGCCAATGCTCCTGGTAGGCGAGCTTGCTTTCCAGCGTCTCCAGCCGTTGGCTGAGCTCGGCAGGCGATAATTCATTTAGCATGATAAGATCAATACCTTGTAGTGTATGCTCGACACGGTTGACCCGCCCGGCGTTAAAAAATCGATGTGGCGCTTGCGTTTATCGCGTTACGGGCGGGTTGCTATAATCGTTTCGTGTATTTTCCTTTGTTTGTTACTCCTACAACAAGAGAGCTTTTACTATCTATGAATCCAAAAGTTGTTGTGCGTTGTTTATTGATCAGTGTATTACTCGCAGCTCCTACGCCGCTGCTGTTGGCAGGTCTTGTTCATTTAACCGATGCGCCGCTGGCTGAACAGTGGCTTTCAGAACTTGCCATTATCGGCACGACCGGCGTGTATATTGCGGTAGCGCTGGGTAGCTTTATCGTTTTGCTGGTCGGCACCCTGGCGGCGGCAGCATTTGCACCGCCGGTCGTGGTCAATGCCGATGCCGTTCGCGCTGAACCGGCCCGGCCCAAAGCCGCGCCGCGTCACGAGCCGGCCGACGAGGAGCCGGAGGATGTGATCGACCCCAACGACGGGCGTGAAGAGGGCGAGGTCAAGTGGTTCAATACCAATAAAGGCTACGGCTTCATTACCCGTGATAACGGCGAGGACGTGTTCGTTCACTTTCGCGCCATTCGCGGGCGCGGGCCGCGCATGCTGGCCGAAGGCCAGATCGTGCGCTACAACGTGATTCAAAACGACCGCGGGCTACAGGCCGACGATGTAAGCATCATCGAATCCTGAACGCCCTTTAAAGTAGCCTCGCTTCAAACCACAGGCCCCGCTATCGCGGGGCCTGTGGCGTTTTGGGCTAGCGTCCGGAGTCTGGCCAAGCGATGCGCGCTTGCTGGCCATCGGGCAGTACCTGCCAAAAGGCGTCCGGGTCGTCGCCGGGGCTCCAGCCGCCCAGCGAGCAGCGCACTTCGGTTTCAAGCGCCTCTGCGGCGGCCTGGGCGCAGGCCTGGTCGTTCTCCCAGGGCGTATGGGCGCTGTCAAACCAGAGGCTTGCGAAGCCATCGGCGGTTTTGTCCATCACCAGTACAGGAATCACCTGCCCCTGGTGTGCGCCGCGGGTTCGCCACTGGTGCTTACCCGCCGGGGCCAGCGGCGCGGCATCGATGACGTGGTCAAGCCAGCCGTTCAGCCGCTCCAGGTCGAGCTTGGCGATGTATACTTCGATATCGGGAAAGCGCTCACTCATCGGTCGTCCTCGCGGGCGTTGGCGGGCGTGAACAGCGCACCCAGCGTTGCCTCGTAGATGCGGCTGAGGGTTTCCAGGTCGCTTGCGCGCACGCGCTCGTTCGCCTTGTGAATCGTGTCGTTGAGCGGGCCGAGCTCGACTACCTGGGCGCCCAGGGTGGCAATGAAGCGCCCGTCCGAGGTGCCGCCACTGGTGGAGAGCGTCGGCGCAGAGCCGGTTATCTCGCTAACCCCCTGCATCACCGCATCCACCAAGGCCCCTTCGGCGGTCAAAAACGGCTCGCCGTTGAGCGTCCACTCGATGTGAACGTCGAGCCCGAAGCGCGCCAGAATCGCCTCGGTACGCGCCTTCAACGTTTCGCTGGTCACCTCGGTGGAGTAGCGAAAGTTGAACACCACCTCGATCTCGCCGGGAATCACGTTGGTGGCCCCGGTGCCCGCGCGAAAGTTCGATATCTGAAAGCTGGTCGCGGGGAAGAAATCGTTGCCCGCGTCCCAGTGCTCGGCCACCAAGGCATCCAGCGCCGGCAGCGCCTGGTGGATCGGGTTTTGCGCCAGGTGCGGGTAGGCGACATGGCCCTGCACGCCCTTGACGTGCAGCACGCCGCCGAGTGAACCGCGCCGGCCGTTTTTGATCACATCGCCCAGTGTATCGGTGGAGGAGGGCTCGCCGACGATACAGTAGTCCAGCCGTTCGTTGCGCTCGCGAAGGTGCTCGACCACCGCCCGGGTGCCGTCGATGGCCGGGCCTTCTTCGTCGGCGGTGATTAAAAACGCAATGCGCCCGGGGTGGTCCGGGTAGCGGGCGACAAAGCGCTCAACGGCGGTGACCATCGCCGCCAGGCTGCCTTTCATGTCTGCCGCGCCGCGCCCGCAAAGCATGCCGTGATCGTCGATACAGGGCGTAAAGGGCGCGAACTCCCAACTGGTGTGCGGGCCGCTGGGCACCACGTCGGTGTGGCCGGCAAACGCCAGCACCGGGCCGTGATGGCCGCGCACCGCCCAGAAGTTTTCCACGTCGCCAAAGGGCAGGCGCTCGATATGAAAATCGAGCGCCTCGAGGCGCTCGATGAGCACGGCCTGGCAGCCCTCGTCGTCCGGGGTGACCGAGGCCCGGCCCAGCAGATCGAAGGCGAGCGCGAGCGTGGGCGACAGCCCCTCCGGCTCAGTTATGGGCATGCAGCGCCTCGTTCAGCGCAACCGCACTCTTGTTGGTCAAGCACTCGACGCGCCCGGTTTGCGAATTACGCCGCAATAGCAGGTCGTTTAGACCGGCCAGTTCGCGCCCGGCGACGACGCCGGCATCGTTTTTCTCGTCGTCGAGCAGCGTGACCTTGGTGCCGGCGGTGATGTAAAGCCCTGCTTCCACCGTACAGCGGTCTCCCAGCGGAATACCGATACCGGCGTTGGCGCCGATCAGGCAGCCTTCGCCCACCTTGATGACGATATTGCCGCCGCCGGAGAGCGTGCCCATGGTGGAGCAGCCGCCGCCGAGATCCGAGCCTTTACCCACGAGCACGCCCGCGGCGATACGCCCTTCGATCATGCCCGGGCCTTCGGTGCCGGCATTGAAGTTGACGAACCCTTCGTGCATGACCGTGGTGCCTTCACCCAGATACGCGCCCAGGCGCACCCGGGCGGTGTCGCCGATGCGCACGCCGCTGGGCACCACGTAGTCGGTCATTTTCGGGAACTTGTCGACGCAGTCCACGGAAAGCGGCTGGCCGGCCAGGCGCGCTTTCAAACGCCGCGCGGGCAGCTCTTCGATATCGATCGCACCTTCGCTCGACCAGGCGATGTTGCGCAGCAGGCCGAACATCCCGGTCAGGTCGAGCCCGTGAGGCTTGACCAAACGGTGCGAAAGCAGGTGCAGCTTGAGGTATACCTCCGGGGCGCTTTGCGGCGGCTGGTCGGTGTCGATGAACATGGCGACCAGCGGGCGCTTGCTGTCGGCAAGGGACTCGGCAATCGCTGCCTGCTCCGCGTCGCCGGCGTCCTTCAAGGCGCTGGCAAGACGCTGGCAGTCCTCGGGCAAAAAGCTGATCGCTTGCGTGCCTTGCGGGGCGTCCAACGCCTTCTGGGCGGCGGCCACCAGGCTTTCGGCGGGGTTGAAAAGCGGGGCCGGGTAGTAGATTTCCAGCCAGTCGCCTTTAGTGTTTTGCGTGCCGATTCCAAGCGCGAAGCTCAGCATAAAGCGTCTTCCTTTCAAGTGTGTCGATATCTAACGGTGTGCGTACCAGTAAGGTGTTACTGGGTGAACCCGTTACTGGGTGAACCCGTTACTGGGTAATAGTGTCGTAATCGCCCTCTTTGTAACCTACCAGGATCTGGTGGCTATCGAGTTCGAGAAGCGGGCGCTTTAAAAGCGTCGGGTGCTTGAGAATGAGCTCGCGCCCGGAGGTCGCGTCGATATCCTCTTTTTCCTCTTCTGGCAGTTCGCGCCAGGTTTTACTTTGCTTGTTGATCGCCTTCAACAGCGGTACCTGTTCGAGGATATGCTCCAAAAGGGGCGCCGAGAGGCCGTCCTTGCGCAGGTCGTGGGTCTTGAAGGCCAGGCCTTTTTCGTCCAACGCCTTGCGCGCTTTACGGCAGGTGTCGCAATTGTCGATTACATAAAGCGTTAGCATAAAGTCGTCTCCTTGAGCGTCGTGGCGGTTGTCGTTGGGGGTTGCTCGACGCAGCGCTAGCCGCGCTCGATCATCCGGCGCAGCCGGTGCGCCGCCTCGAGCGTGGGCGCTAACTCGGCGACCAGTGCCAGGCGCAGCCGGCCCGCGCCTGGGTTGTGGCCGTTGGCATCGGCGCGGCCCATCAAACTGCCCGGCAGCACGCTTACGTGCTCTTCGCGAAACAGGCGCTGCATGAAAGCGATGTCGTCACCGCCGGGCACGGCGGGCCAAAGGTAAAAGCTTGCCTCGGGCGTGGGAAAATCCATCACCGGGGCCAGCACCTCGGTTACGGCGCTGAATTTTTCTCGATACGCGTCGCGGTTGGCGCGCACGTGCGCCTCGTCCTGCCAGGCCGCGATCGAGGCGTGTTGAAGCGGCAGCGACATGGCCGAGCCGTGGTAGGTGCGGTAGCGCTTGAACGGGGCCAGAAGTTCGGCGTCGCCGGCCACGAACCCGGAGCGAAGCCCCGGCAGGTTCGAGCGCTTGGAGAGCGAGTGAAACACCACGCAGCGGCGATAATCAAAACGGCCAAGCTCGGCGCAGGCTTGTAGTAGCCCCGGGGGCGGCGTGTCTTCGTCGAGATAGAGCTCGGAGTAGCACTCGTCTGATGCGATGATGAAATCGTGCTCGTCGGCCAGTTCGATCAGCTGTTTGAACTCGGCAAGCGGGGTGACCGCGCCGGTGGGGTTGCCCGGCGAGCAGATAAACACGATCTGAACGTCCTGCCAGGTGGCGGCGTCCACCTGGGCGTAATCCGGGCGAAAGCCGTTTTCCGCGGTGCAGGCCAGGTAGTGCGGCTCGCCGCCAGCGAGCAGCGTGGCGCCTTCGTAAATCTGATAAAACGGATTGGGCACCGCGACTTTGGCTGGCCGGCTGCGATCGAGGGCGGCTTGCACGAAGGCGAATATCGCCTCGCGGGTACCGTTGACCGGCACGATCTCGCGATCCGCGTCCAGGCCCGTAAGGTGGAAACGCCTGGCCGCCCAGTTGGCGATGCTTTCACGAAGCGCGAGCAGGCCGTTGGTCGCCGGGTAGCGGGCCATTTCGTGCTGATACGCCGTTAGCGCCTCCAGCGCCCCCTTGAACGGGGCATGCTGGGGCTCGCCGATGGTGAGCGCAATGGGATCGAGCTCGGCGGGGGGTGTCAGCCCCTTTTTCAGCGTGGCCAGCTTCTCGAACGGATAGGGATGCAGCGCGTTAAGATCAGGATTCATGGCGGGTCCGTGGCGGGCCTGGGCGGCGGCTGAAAATTGTCAGCTACCGATTATAGGCAACCCCCAGGGCTTGCTCAAACATACCGGGAAATAAGCCTCCGCCAAACGGGTCACGCCCAGGCCGCCTCATTACGCCTCGAGGAGGCCTCAAAGATAGGTGATGGTGTAGCCGCGCACCCAGGGGCGGCCGCTGTCGTCGTTGTGGGGGGGCAGGTACAGGTTACCGATTCTGACCTGGGGCACGATGGGGTCGTTGGCCTGGAGGCAGACGTGAAGCAGGTAGCGCGGGCTTCGCGACGGGGCCGGGTGGGCCTCGTACGCCCAATGGCCGTAGTTTGTTCCCGGCAGGGGTTGCCAGGGCGCGCTTTCCGGCGCGTCGCAGCCGCCACGCCAGGCACCTGGCAGCCAGCTATGGGTGATCGACTGCTCCACCTGCTCGCCCAACCGCGCCAACACCATGGCGTGGGGGGCGTCGGTGTCGACGCGCATCGCCGCGCGGGCCGCCTCCGCCGCCCAGTGCTGAAACGACAAGCGCGCGACCGCCGGCAGGGCAAACGCGAAAGCGCCATACACCAGGGTAAAAAACAGCAGGAAGATGGCCGCGAACTCGATCGCCACGGCGCCGCGCTGTTGGGCGTTAGTAGGCAATCGAGGGCACCCCGCAGTTGGTCGAGTGAAGGTGGACCTCGGTCTGGCCAAGCGTTACGCCCAGCGCCCCGGGCAACTGCGTACTCACCAGCGTTCCAACACCGGTCAGGCTGGGTTTCACGGAATTCAGCAGCGTCCCCAGCAAAAGACATGCCTTACCCGAGCAGGTGACGGTATTGGTGGTGGCGTTGGTGACGCTTAGCGCGTCCGACGTAGCTATCAATGCGAGCGGAGGAGAGTCCTTGGCCGCGAGTAATTGGGTCAAATTATTTGTCAGGCAGCTGTTCCAGCGCGTAAGGGATCTACTGACCAAGCCGCAGGCGCTATATCGATTGCTCAGTAGGTTCAAAGAGTAATCGGCGTAGGCTTCAAAAGCGGCTCTGAAACGCACTCCTCTGCAGAGAACACCTACCACCGTGCATGTGAGAGAGCTAAGAGCAGGTACGTAGGGCGCGTTGGGAACGATAAAGTTATCGGTGAGCACCGGGACAAGAGGCTGGCCGCTGGTATTGCGCGCCTGGCTACCATCCAAGATCAGCGACAGCACCGCCTGGACATCGTAAAAGCCATCACTTCTCTTCGTCGCCTCGAGGTATTGGGTGGCTAGCTGGCCAAGCAGCACGTTTTGCGACTTGTCACCCACCATAAGCGTCTCTTGGGAGTGCCGCTGCGGCGTACGAAACAAGCCAGATAGAAGATCGAGAAGATTACTGACCAGGCCGTTGACCGTATCGCGTAGCGCCAGCGCGTCGGGCTGAATCGTGCGTTTTTCCGCCGCGCGCATATCAGACAGAAGGGCTTGGCGACGAAGGCCGTTGATATGCGAGCGCCCGGTGAGCATGGGCTGGCTGAAAAGCCTCAAAAGCTCGGTGTTTTCGAGCCGCGCGGCGCAGCTTTGGGGCCCCGGCGCTGCGCCTGGTGCAGCCAAGTTCCCTACGCAGGCCTCCAGGGTCGAGGTCGTTACCGCAATATCGGCGGTGGGCGTATCGAACTGGCACTGTAGCCGGGTGAGCTCGGCCTGGGCCGAGCCAAGATCGAGGGTGATCGGAAAGTTGACCCGTACGCCCAGCAGCCCGGAAAAGGGGCCGAGCGGTGCCAGACCCGCGGTATCGAGTTTGACGTCGAGCCTGAGCTGGCCGCCCGGCACCTGGCTGCCCGCCGGCCCAATGGCGATCACCGGTGCCGAGACCATTCGGGCCGCTACCTCGAGGCCGAAAAGCCCGTGGCTTTCAAGCGCAATCGTTTGCTCGCGGGTGCCGGTCAGCAGCGCCACGGCCAAGAGCTCGGCCAGGTTTACGCGGCTTTCGAGTACCGCGCGGGTGCTGTTCACGGCGTCCCGCTTTAGCTCGATCAGCCCGGTGGCGTCGCTTCCCAGTAGTTTCAGCTTGACCTGGCCAAGCCGCGGGTTGGCGGCGATCGCGCGGCCAAAGGCGCGAAGCGAGGCGCGCAAGCTCTCGTCGTCGACGTTCTGGGCCATCGCGTCGATCAACTGGGAAAGCGTCAACGAGGCAAGCCTTTGATCGGTGAGCGCGATCAGCTCCAGGGACGTCATACGCGACAACTCCACGATGCTGGTCTCGATACCGAGCGCTTTGAAAAGCCCCAGCGGGCTTACGTCGGTGCTGGCAACGCCGCTTGCGTTGAGAGTCGTCAGATGCGTGGTGTCCACCCCGGCCGCGCGCAAAAAGCGCCCCACTGGTCGTTCTCTTTCCAGGCGCAGAAGTTGGCTGCCGACCGTAAAGGCGGCCACCGCATCGCTTCGCTGGGCGGTCGCGCGGGCAGTGAGCGTGACGTTCTCACCAAGGCCACCACTGACCAGGGCGCCGCCCCGTAGCACGAGGCTCGCCGGGGTCGAGCGACTCACCGTGACCTCGACGGCGGCGTGGGGGATCGGCGATACCTGGCGCATCCCGTCCTGGCTTGCAAGGGTCACGCAGCGCAGTGACAGCGCCCTTTGGGCATCCGCGACGAAGCCATGAACGGCGGCGGATTCCAGGGCGAGCGTGTGGGCAAGGGCGGGGGCGCCGGCACAATAACCCCGCGGCAGGCGGGCAGAGGCCTCCAGCGCCGCCATATCGGCCACTTTCTGCAGCTGGCGCTTTTCGAGAAAAAGCCGCCCGGTATCGACCAACAGCGCCATGACCAACAGCAGCGTCATCAGTACGAAGGCCGTCAGGCCACTGATGAAACCGCGCTGATACAAGGGGCTGTGATGGCCAGAAAAAGCCGGGGTCATGTTCACCTACCTGTTATCAAAACGAAGGAAAACGCTTTTCCGTTGGGCGTGTTCTCACCCCAAAATGCACCGCTAATGCTACGGCGCGGCCACCTCGAGGGTCCGCAAATAGGCGCGCCCCACTATCTGGTCGGGCAGCGGGGGGAATTGAGCGCCCAACAATCGGATGGGGGGGAGTATGGTGTCCGGTGAAGGGTGATGCAGGCAGACATGCCAGGCGCCTTCCAGGGGGGCGACGGTCAAATAGTGGTCCTGGCTTGCGCAGGGCGCGACCCAGGACGCCGGCATCCATGCGGCGTCGATGATCGAGGCGATATGTGCCGCCGCCTCGTCCTGGGTAGCTTGATGATGGTTTTTCCAAACCAGGCCTTCTCTTAACGCATCCGAGGCCAACTGCTGATAAGTGGCACTCAGCAACAGTGGCATGGAGAGGCCGATAGCGCCGTAAAAAAGCCCCAGAAGCAGAACGAAACTCAGCGCAAACTCGATACTGACGGCACCGGTTTGGTGCGCTTTAAAAGTAGGCACGGTTATTCAGCCGATATTGGATTAGCCATCGCTTTTAACTACTGTTATAAAACGAGCGTTATATAACGGTTGCGATAGAGATTTCCCAATTGTTTCCGGGATCGTTTTCCTGGCTTTAGTTACCGGTCGGCGGTGTATCGTTACCAATTTTAAGGCCTGTCACGATGTCTTGGAAAAAGACCACGATACCGTCGCCCAGTATTGTGAGAATGGCGATCAGTCCCGCCGCAATCAAACCCGCAATCAGCGCGTACTCAATCGCCGAGGCGCCTTTTTTATCGGTGTGAAGGGTGGTCAGGTAGGTGTAGAGAGAAACGAATGCTTTCATTAGGAATCTCCGATTCAAGTTTTGCGGTGCAGGACCGCTAGAGGGTTATCGATCGTTTAAGCCATTGTTCAAGAAGCGATATCTATTTATCGTCATCTTGCGCATTTTCATGAGTAATTTTTTACTTCTTTAGATAGTGCTTTTAGTTAAGTGGTTGTTTTATTAGCTAGTTGTTTTAAAGATAAAGCTGAAAGCGTTATGTTTGAGACGCAATCACTCTTTTTATTTGTTGTCGTGTAAAGTGTCGGGTATCTATTGAACGTTATCGTTGGTACTTTTTAATGACGGATTAAGCCGACTTTTTATAGGCTTTTCGGTTTAAAGTGATTTTAACTTTGCCGGTACGCTAGCCCTCCTGGTCGATGGACCAAACAAGCGCACAGTGTTGGGAGCCAACAATAGTGAGTAGCCGTTTTTTAATGTGTATTGCGGTGGCGCTGGTGGTGGCGGCCATCGCCGTGGGCTATGCGGGTATTCGAATCGCCCAGCAGCCCGCACCGGCGCCTGCCGCGGGCGTTGACGCATCCGGCGACCCGGTGCTTGGCGAAACGGCCGAGCCCCTGCCCGGGGTGGAGGTCGTGGTGGTCGCGAAGGACCTGCGCGCTTATCATCCAATCGTTCGCGAGGATCTCCAGATAGAACGGCTGAGCCTGATGCCGCCGGGCGGGTTCAGCGATCCGGATCTTTTGATAGGGCGCTCCGTGGGGCTCGATACCGCTCAAGGGACGGTATTGAAAGAGAGCCACTTTGCCAGCGGCGGTACGGTGGCGCGCATGATTCGATCCGACGAGCGGGCGATTGCCGTACCTTTCAACCCGGCCATGGGCGCCGGGGGGCATGTCTCGCCCGGCGACTACGTGGATGTGCTGCTGTTTCTTCCCCAGACCGAGCAAAACGCCGATCGTACGATGCAGGTGGCCGTGCCGGCCCTGCGCGTATTGACGGTGGGTAGCGTGCTGGGGCTGACCGCGGAAGGCGAAACGGTCCAGCCGCTGTCGACTCTAACCGATAGCGCCTCGGGGGGCGCCAACCCGTCCTCGGGAACGCTGGTGCTCGCCGTCCCCGAGACGCTGCTCACCCGCTTTGCCCTGGCCGCGGATGTCGGCGAGCTAAGAATTGCCGTGCGCGCCTCTGAGGAGCGGCGTCTGGCCGATTTTCATCGCGGGGCCCCCGGCGCCTCTTCGATCCAGGACCTCAACCAGCAGCTTTTTCAGTTCGAGCAGTTGGCCCTGCGCCCGGCTGCGCCCCCCCCGGCCGTGCCCGTGAATGATACCGCGCCGCCCCCGTACCAGCAGGCGCCGGCGCCTGCGCCTGCCCCGCGTTCGCCAGAGACCAGCGAATCGTCGGTCGCCGTGATTCGCGGGGCGGTGAGAAGCCTGGAAGCGCCTTAGACCGCGGCTGCATTGTTAACGACGTGCTGTTATCAACGACGTGCCATTATCAACGACTTGCCAGTCACCACATGCTTGTTACGACCTACTCATAACGATAAACCAATAACGAGATGCCAGGGCGTTAAAGGCCAGGGTAAGGGAGACCAATGAAGAACCTGATACGCATGTTAGCCGGCGTGCTGGTGGGCGTGGGGAGCTACTCCTCCGGGGCGCTTGCGCAGTCCAGCTGTAGCGAGTTGAGCCAGGTGCCGGCCGCGCTCGAATTGGCCCCGGGCATACACCGGGAGGTGGCGTTGCCGGTCGCCATCGAGCGCCTGGCGGTCGGCAATCCTGAGGTGGCCAACGTGCAGCTGACCTCCGGCAACGCTTTTTTGATTACCCCCCTGGCGGGCGGCGTCACCAACGCCTCGATTTGGACCCCCTGCGCCGATGCGCCGGTCGAGATCGCCCTGAGCGTTTCGGGCGCCGCGAGCCAAGCGCTTGGCGAGCGCGCTTTGCAACGTGCGCCGGTGCCCTCCCAGGTGCAGACCGACATTCGCTTCGTCGAGGTCAACCGGACCCGGCTTCGCGAAGTCGGGGTGTCGCTGTTCGGCGCTTCTAATAACAATCTGTTCGCCTCGCCAGGCGTTGGCCCCGGGTCCGTCGGCGTGGGCACCATCGGCGCGTTGACCCCCGGCGCCAACGTGCCGCTTTCCAGCAGCGGTTTCAACCTGGTGGTCGGGGGGGGAAGTCAGCGCGTCATGGCCGCGCTTAGCGCCCTGGAGACCAGCGGCTTCGCCTATACCCTGGCGCGGCCGAGTTTGGTCGCGCTGAGCGGGCAAAGCGCCAGTTTTCTGGCCGGCGGCGAGTTCCCTATCCCCGTGCCCAGTGCAGGTAGCGACAGCGTCTCCATCGAGTACAAGGAGTTCGGGGTGCGGCTCACGCTGACGCCGACGGTCATCGACGAGCAGCGGATTACGCTCAAGGTCGCCCCGGAAGTCAGCGAGCTTGATTTCGCCAACGGCGTCACCATTGAGGGCACGACGGTGCCCGCGCTGACGGTTCGCCGTTCGGACACCAGCGTTTCGCTTGCCAGCGGCGAAAGCTTCATCATCAGCGGCCTGATCAGCACCAATCGCAGTGCCCAGGTGAGGCAGCTCCCGGGGATCGGGAGCGTGCCGATCCTTGGCGCTTTTTTCCGCAATAGCCAAACCCGCAGCGAAGAGCGCGAACTGCTGATGATCGTCACGCCGCACCTGGTACAGCCCATTGCGGCGGATGCGACGCTGCCCGCCCTGCCCGGCGAAGAGGTGCGCGATTACGCGCCCAGCGTGCACGAGCTGCTGCTTGAGGACGGCTCGTTCAACCGCAGCGCCGGACTGTCACAATAGGGGCGATGATGCAGATATTCATGGTATGCGGCTGCGGCGACGCAGAGATTAGCTGGCTCAAGGCGACCCTGGTGGAGCAGACCCGGCTGGTGCCGGTCAACCCTCAGTTGGAAGCCATTATCGGCTTGGCCGATCAGATGGGCAGTGGCCTCATCTTTTTCTATATCGACCCGAGTAACAGCGACATGGCGCTTTTGGTGATCGAGGGCGTGGTCGAGTCGCGCCCGGATCTTGCCGTCGTCGCCGTCGGGGAGAGCGCCGAGAACGCGCTGGTGCTGGGTGCGATGCGCGCCGGCGCGCGGGACTACCTGACCGTGGGTCAGCGCCGCAGTGAGGTGCAAAGCCTCATGCGTCGGCTGCTTCGAAAACAGCCGTCGATCATCGGCGGAAGCTCCGGCCCCCGCGCCAACGTGGTGGTGCTGGAGGGCACGGACGCCACGGCGGATACGACCTGGGTGGCCGCCCATCTGGCGCTATCGGTGGCCGAACAGCACTCGCCGGTTTTGTTGATCGATGCCGCCCCCGGGCTTGGCGAGCTGGAGGCGCTTTTGAACCTGAAGTGCAGCTTTGGCGTCGAGGACGCCATGAGTTCCGCCCAGCGTATCGACAGCGCGGTCATCGCCAACGTGTTTTCCCGGCACGAAAGCGGGCTTTTCGTGCTGCCGCTGCTCCAGGACGAGCGCTATCCCGAGCAATACAGCTACGCGGAAGCGATCCTTTTGTTGGGGGTTTTGCGCCAGCACTTCGCCTTTATCGTGATCAACGCCTGCGGCCAGGCGGACAGCGGGTTTTTGCGCGCCCTGGCAAGCGCGGCGGACCAGGTGCTTTGGTACGTCCAGCAGAGCGTGCCCTGCAGCCGTCGCAATCTGGAGCGGCTGCAGCGCTACAAAACGGAAGGCATTACTCTGAACCGGCTGGGCTTGCTGGTGGACCGCCATTTACCCAGCGTCTCGCCCACACCGGAGGTGCTGGCGGACACCTTCGCCACGCCACTTGCCGCGGTGCTGCCGGCACTAGCGGAACAGCGGCTCAATAGTCTCAACCAGGGCGTGCCGCTGTTTGAATTGGCGCCCCACAGCGAACTCTCCAGAGCGTTGCGGCGCTTGGCCAAAACGTTATTGCCCGAGTCGGTGGAAGAGCGTCGAGGGCGTTGGCGATGGCCCCGGCTACGGCGCTAACCCCCGGCCAGGTATCGGGTTGGGAAAGATCATGAGGGTTTTGCATTGCACACCAAAGAGGACGTCTTATGGAGCGAGTGGGCCGCCAGCAGCTTTTTCAGCTTAAAGAGCGTTTGCACCGCTACCTGATCGATCAGCTAGGCGATGAAGGCTCTAACCTGGTCGAAGGCAGCCGGCACGAGCTTAGGCGGTTTCTGGCCGTGCATATCCAGTCCTTTACCCGGCTGCATCAGTTGGCGGTGTCGGGCTATGAGATCGACCGGCTCACCGAGGAGATGATCGACGAGCTCACCGGCTTCGGCCCGCTGGAAATGCTGCTCAGTGATCCCAGCGTGACGGAGATCCTGGTCAACGGGTGTGAGCGTATTTTCGTCGAGCGCCGTGGGGTGCTGTCGCAAAGCGATTTGCAGTTCGTCGATGACCATCACCTTCAGCGGGTCATTCAGCGCATTCTTGCCCCGCTTGGGCGGCGGCTGGACGAATCCTCGCCCATGGTCGACGCCCGCCTGCCGGATGGCAGCCGGGTCAATGCGGTGATTCCACCCATCGCTCTGGACGGCGCCTGTCTTTCGGTGCGTAAGTTTCGTAAGGACATGCTGCAAAGTAAGGAACTGGTCGGCGCCGGCTCGCTGAACGAGGACATGTTGGCGTTTCTCGAGTGCGCGGTGAAAAGGCGCTGCAATATCGTCATCAGCGGGGGAACCGGAACGGGTAAAACCACCATGCTGAACCTGTTGAGCAGCCTGATCGATCAGCGCGAGCGCCTGGTGACCATCGAGGATACCGCGGAGCTTCAGCTCAAGCACGGCCACGTCGTGCGTTTGGAGACGCGCCCGCCCAACGCGGATGGCCACGGTGAGGTGACCGCTCGAAACCTGGTGCGCAACGCGCTGCGCATGCGCCCCGACCGGATCATCTTGGGCGAAACCCGCGGGGTCGAGGTGCTCGATGTGCTCTCGGCGATGAACACCGGCCACGAAGGGTCGATGACCTCGATACACGCCAACAACGCCGGCGATTCACTGCTACGTATCGAAACCCTGGTGGGGCTTTCCGGCGTTCAGGTGCCCGAAAGTACCGTGCGCCGCTCGATCGCCTCGGCGATCGAGGTGATCATTCAACTGTCCCGTTTGCCCAGCGGCCAGCGCTGTATCAGCGAGATCATCGAGCTTGGCGGGCTGGAGCAGGGCAATTACGTCACCAACCTGCTGTTTCGCTACGACCGGCACCAGCAAAGCTTTGTGCAAAAGAGCACCCAGGTGGTCAACGAAAAACTCCAGGGCGCATTACCGGGGGCGAGCGGTGGGTAGCGTATCGCTTTTGTTGATGGTGGGCAGCTTCATGCTGCTAGGCGCCGGGCTTTTGTTGGTGAACTTAAGCCGCCGCCAGGCGGTGGGTGAGCGCGTGGGCCAGCGGCTTCAAAGCGAGCGCACACCGATGACCCGACGCGAGCGCCGACCCAGAGGCGTGGCGCGCTGGATAAGCCAGGCCGGGCTCGAACTGCCCTCCTGGGTGGTGGCGGTGGCAACGGCGCTGGTGCTTCTGCTGGCGCTGATGCTGACCCAAATTAGCTGGATGCTGCCGCCGATTGCGCTCGTCTTGATAGCGCTGGTGGTCTATCTCGTCGGGCAGTGGCGGGCGCAAAAACGCCTGGAGCGCATGATCGCGCAGCTGCCTACGCTGTTGGATCATATGATACGCAGTATCAAATCCGGTAGAACCTTGAGCGATGCCATGCTGCTTGCCATGAAGCGCTGCCCCGACCCGCTCAACCAGGCGATACAAACCGTGCGCCGGGATATAGAGCTTGGCATGCCGCTGGCGGAAGCGGTCAACGAGTTTGCCGAGGATTACCCCCGGGAGGAGTTTTACATGCTGGCGCTGGGGGTTCAGGTCAACCAGCGCTATGGCGGCAACTCCACCGATATGCTCAATAACCTGATCATGATCATCCGCGACCGGGAGCAGGCCAGCCGCCAGTTGAGTGCCATGACCGGCGAGACGCGTATCAGCGCGATAGTATTGGCCGGCCTGCCCATCGCCATAGGGAGCTATATTTTGATGACGAACCCGACGTTCATACTCGATATGTGGGCAACGACGCCCGGTAAGGCCATGCTGCTACTTTCTTTAACGCTACAAGTGACTGGCTGTACGCTTTTGTGGCGTATGCTGAAGAGTATGTAACCATGACGCTTTTGACCCTCAGTGCGTTACTTTTTTTTGTTGCGGCGGGCCTGGTGGGCTATGTGCTGCTCACCAAGCGCTGGAAAGCGGCCATGATTGCCCAGCGCATCGCGGTGACCGATACCCCTGGCCGCATATCGCGGCGTACGCTGCTGGGAGAACTTGCCTACCTGGATGGCAAGCTGGACGCGGAAGTTCCGAAGTTGATGGAGCAGTTGAGCTGGCGCGGCGTCGACCAGCGGGCCACCTATTACGCGTTTCAGTTGGGCGTGCCGATCGCGACCGGCGTACTGGCCACCCTGGTTAGCGCGCTTTGGGGCGATGGCCCATCGCTGTTGGCGGTATTCATCGCCGCGGCGCTCGGTTTTTTTCTGCCCAAGCGCTGGCTCAAAAAGCAGGTCGCAAAGCGCCACGCCGCTATCAACGAAGAGGTGTCGGCGATGCTGCCGCTGTTGCGCATGCTCTTCGAGGTGGGCATGACCGTGGATCAGTCGCTGCGGGTACTCTCCCGGGAGGGAGAGCACATTCTGCCCGAGCTTTCCCGGGAACTCCGGCGCGTGCTCAGCCGCGTCGACGCCGGCCTCGACCTGGCCACTGAGCTCAGCGTCATGGCCGAAAGGCTTGATGTGGACCCGCTCAACGACTGCGTGGTGATTCTCGAGCAGTTGATACGCCAGGGCGGTGGGGCGGTCGCCTCGCTCATTTCGCTCAAGGAGCTTTTCCACGACCGGCGAATCACCGACCAGCAGGAGAAGGTCTCCAAGCTTTCGGCCAAGATGTCCGGGGCGATGGTCTTGTTTCTCTTTCCAGCGCTGCTGATTATTCTGGCAGGGCCTGGCTTTATGGCCATTTTTGCCGCGATATCGGGGATGAATTGATGAACCATGTTTTAGCGAGCGCTACGGTGCTTCTCGCGCTGGCGCTTTCCGGCTGTGCCGGGGTGTCCTCGACGGCGGGCGCGCCGGTCGATGCGTGCCGCCAACTGGCGCCGGAACAGCAGCTCGCCGTCGAGCTTGCCAACGATATGGCCGAGCAGGGAAGGCCCCATGCGGCGCTGGCCCACCTCGAGCAGCTGCCCGAGTCGATTGCCGAGGTGCGCCTGCGCAAGGCGCAAATTTTGCGTCAGTTGAAGGACCCCGAAGCGCAAGCGCTCTACCGCTCGCTGCTCGACAGCTGCGTGGCCGCCGAGGCGCACCAGGGCCTTGGCCAGGTAGCCGTCGTTGCTGGCGACTTCGATCAGGCGCTCGCCCATATGCGCGAAGCGGCCAGGCTCTACCCCGCCAGTTTCAAAATCCGTAACGACCTGGGCTTCGTTCATCTACAGCGTCGCGAGCTCGAAAAAGCGCGGTTCGAGTTCATGACCGCGCTGGAGCTAAGCCAGGACGACGCGCTGCCGCTGGAGAATTTAATGACGCTGCTGATCTATCAGCAGCGACCCCAGGCCGCAAGCGCGCTGCTGAGCAACGGGCGGGGGACGCCCCTACAGTACCAGCGCGCCGAAACCCGCGCCCGCCAGATGCAGCTGGAAGATCAGCAGCGCCGTTAAGTCCATGCGCCGCTACAAGGGAGATAAAGAAATGGCATATTGCAAGGTAGGTAGCCTGCGGGGCGCCCAAGCCAAGGGCGTTGGTCGGGGGTTGGTCGCGCTGGTGGCCGCGCCTTTGATGGTCGCCCTGTTAAGCGGCTGCGCGGGCCCGGGCAAGCATTCGATGACCGCGGCGGATAACTGGCTACAGGTTCAGCGCCAGGGCCACCAGGCATCGCTTACGCCCCAGTCCCTCTCACCCCGGGAGCAGGAGCTTGCTCATCAGCGCTGGCTTGATAGCTTCAACCACCCCATTCCCGAACGCTACGCAAGCGATACCGCCGGCGGTTTCAGCGGCAACTAGGGTCTGTCTGAAAAGTCGACGGGCGAAGACAAGACAAGGCAAAAATTGGCGAAAAAACGGAGTTTACATGTGTAAATGAGTATTTTGAGCTAATTTTTAACGCCGTATTGTCGAGCGCAGGCACTTTTCAGACAGAGCCTAGCCGGTGAAGCTGATGGCCCCTAGCACCAATAGCACGAGCGCCAGCGCAATGAAGGGGGCGTAGGCATAGTAGCCCGGTTCATCTGAATCTTGAACGAGAGGGTCCTGGGTGTGATCGCGCGGGGGCGGGCAAATCCCCGGTGCGTAGTGCGCAAGGGCCGCCCGGGTTTTTGCCGGCAAGCGCCGCGCGAGGGTGTGCCACACGACGAGCAGCGCCGCCGTCAGCGCCACTACCGCCAGCAACCCCGTCGTGCCCAAACACAGGCCAAGGGCGGCCAGCAGTTTGACGTCGCCTCCGCCCAGTACCCCCTTTACGTGGCCGGGTATGGCGAGCAGCAGCGCGCCTCCCACCCCGAATAGCGCCTGGGGCCAGGCCACCCCGATCAGGCTTTCGCCGGTCACGGCCAGCCACCCCGCGGCCAGCAGCAAAAACGGATACACGAGGCGGTTGGCGATCTGGCGTTTGCGAAGATCCATGTAGGCCACGGCCAGCACCCATACGAATAGAAGCGCTATACCCGGCGCCACCGGCCCTCCTTGCTCACACGCCCAGCTCCTCGATCAAACGCTCGCGCAGGCGCTGCTGGCGCGCCGGGTCGGTCAGCGCCTCGCCCGCTTTGGTGGTGATGAAGAACACGTCCTCGACCCGCTCGCCAAGGGTTGCGATCTTGGCCGTAGAAAGCGCGATATCCTGCTCCATGAAGATACGCCCCACTCGGGCGAGAAGGCCCGGGCGGTCCGGGGCGGTCAGCTCCAACAGGGTGCGCTCGTTGGCCGGGTCCTGCTCGATGATCACTTCCGTTGGCACCTTGAAGTGCTTGAGCTGGCGCGGCGTATGCCGGGTGACGATCTGCGGGTAGTCGTCCGGGTCGTCGAGTTCCTCGACCAGGTGGCTGCGCATCTCTTCGATGCGATCAACATCGCGAATCGGCTGGCCCTGGCTGTCCAACACGATGAAGGTGTTGAGCGTCCAGTCGTTGTGCGAAGTCGCGATACGCGCGTCGTGAATCGAAAGCCCCAGCTGCTCCATGGCCGCGGCGGTGGCGGCGAACAGGTCGTCCACCGAGCGGGTGTGGATAAACACCTTGGTCCCGCCTTCGGCCATGTCCTCGGTGGGCGCACTGATCAACACCAGCGGAAGTAGAGAGGGCTGGTGGGCGAGAATGCCCTGGGCCTGCCAGACGATCTCGCTGGGCGCGTACTGTAGAAAGTAGTCCTCACCCAGCGACTCCCACAGGGTATCGATCTGCTCGCTGGCCACTCCCAGGTTCTGCAAAAGCGACCGCGCTTCACAGCGGGTTTCACGGATCCAGTCGTCCCGGTCCGGCGGGTTTTTGAGCCCGCGGCGCAGCGCGCGCTTGGTTTCCGCGTAGAGCTGGCGCAAAAGCGACGCCCGCCAGCCGTTCCAGAGCGTGGGGTTGGTGGCGTTGATATCCGCCACGGTGAGCACGTAAAGATAATCCAGGCGGGTTTCGTTGCGCACCACCAGGGCGAAGTCGCGAATCACGTCCGGGTCGCTGATGTCCCGCTTTTGCGCAGTCATGGACATCAAAAGGTGATGCTCGACCAGCCACTTCACCAGGTTGGTGTCGTGCAGCGAGACGTGGTGGCGGCGGCAGAACTGCTCGACATCGAGGGCGCCGATGATCGAGTGGTCGCCGCCGCGGCCCTTGCCGATATCGTGATAAAGCCCGGCGATCCACAAAAGTTCGAGTTTGGGCAACTGGTGGATCAGCGGGGCGGCGACCGGAAAGTCCGCCTTGGCTTCGGGTTTTCTAAAACCGTTCAAAAACTTGAGCAGGCGCAGGGTGTGCGCGTCGACGGTATAGATATGGAAAAGGTCGTGCTGCATCAGGCCGACCGCGCGGCCGAACTCCGGCAGGTATTTGCCCAGAATGCCGTAGCGGTTCATACGCCGGAGCTGGCGCGGTACGTTACCCGGCGAGCGGATGATCGCCATGAACAGGCGCTGATGGTGCGGGTCGTCGCGGTAGTGGTCGTCGATCTGGTGGCGGTGGTCGCGAATCAGCCGGATGGTGTCGGCGCGCACCCCTTCGATCTCCGGGTGCTCGGCCATCAGCAGGAAAAGCTCGAGCATCGCCTCGGGGTGGTCGCGAAACAGGCTGCGCGAGCGCGCCTGAATGTAGCCGCCCTTGGTCTCGAAGCGCTCGTTGAGCGTGACCGTTTCGAGCTCTTCCTTGCCGCGCAGAATGACCTCGTCGAAGTGCTGGAGCAGCATGTCGTTGAGCCCGGCAAGGGCGGTGACGTGACGATAATAGCGCTTCATGAACTGCTCGACGGCCAGGCGCTCCGGCGTATCGCGAAAGCCGAACATCAAGGCGATGGTGCGCTGATGATCGAACAGCAAGCGGTCCTCGGCGCGGTCGGTCAGCATGTGCAACGCATAGCGTACCTGCCATAAAAAGGCCTGGCCCTGGCTTAGAATGCGAAGCTCCGCGTCGTTCATGAAGCCGTTGGCCACTATGTCGGCGTACTGCTCGATATCGAAGTGGCGCTTGGCAATCCAGCCGATCATCTGAATATCGCGAAGCCCGCCCGGCGAGCTTTTGATATTCGGCTCCAGATGATACTCCGAGTTGTTGTAGCGGTAGTGGCGGGTGATCTGCTCTTGCCACTTGGCCTCGAAAAAACGATCCGCCGGCCACAGATTTGCCGGGCTCAAACGGCTTCGCATCGCCTCGCGCAGCCGCTTTGGACCGGCGACCAGGCGCGATTCGAGCAGGTTGGTGATCACCGTGACGTCGTCTCGCGCCTCGCGCTCGCAGTCATTGAGCGAGCGCACGCTGTGGCCGATCTCCAGGCCAATATCCCATAAAAAGGTGATAAAGGCGGTGAGCGGCTCGCGGTAAGCGCTGTCGTCGTCTTGCTCCAGCAGCAGCAGCAGATCGATATCGGAGTGGGGGTGAAGCTCGCCGCGCCCATAGCCGCCTACGGCGACCAGGGCGATGGCGTCATCCGGCCAGGCGTGGCGCTGCCAGGCGATGGCCAGTAGCTGGTCCAGGTACCAGGCGCGCCCGCGCACCAAATCGCGGATGTCACCGCCGGCCCGAAACTGCTCGTCCAGGCGCGCTTGCAGCTGCTTGAGCGCCGCCTTGAACGGGGCCACCGGCGAGCGCGTGCCGGCGAGTTCCGCGCGAAACGCCTTAAGATCGAACAGGGTAGCGTCCGGCTCGAACCGGTGGTGGTGTAAAAGCATCAGTTCAAGAAGCTGAAATCTTCGTCGCTGCGCGCAGTCAGCACGTCAACGCCGCTTTCGGTAACCAGCAGCGTGTGCTCCCACTGGGCGGACAGGCTCTTGTCCTTGGTGACCGCGGTCCAGCCGTCGCGCAGTACCTTGGTCTTGTAGCCGCCGACATTGATCATCGGCTCGATGGTGAAGCACATGCCGGGCTCGAGTGCGATATCCGCGCTCGGCGCGTAGCCGTCGTAGTGCAGAAACTGCGGGTCTTCGTGAAAGCCGGCGCCGATACCGTGGCCGCAGAAGTCGCGTACCACCGAGTAGCCGTTGCCTTCGGCGTGCTTTTGAATGGTGCGCGCAAGCTCGGAAAGATGCACGCCGGGTTTGACCTGGGCGATGCTCTTGTAAAGGCACTCCTGGGTCACGCGACACAGGCGCTCGCCCTGGATGGTCTCGCCGATGATGAACATCATGCTGGAATCACCGTGGTAGCCGTCGGCGGTTTTGACGGTGATGTCCAGGTTCATGATGTCGCCGTTTTTCAGCTTCTTGCTGAAGTCCGGGAAGCCGTGACACACCACGTGATTGAGCGAAATGCAGGTGGCGTGGGTATAGCCGTGGTAGTTCAGCGGCGCAGGTTGTGAGCCTAGCTCATCGACGATGTACTCGTGACAGCGCTTGTCGATCTCGCCGGTGGTGACACCTGCGGCTATAAAGGGCGTGATCATTTCAAAAACGCTGGCCGCCTGACGGCCGGCTTCGCGCATCTTTTCGATTTCTTCCGCTGTCTTGATTGGAACGTTCATGACTTCTCGATATGGCGTGTTGGGTCGGGAGTAGACGCAAACCCAGGGGTGCGACTTCATCTTGACAATGATATATGGTATAAAGCCGCGCGCTTTACTGCAATCGCCATCCCGTAATCGCCCCGCGATCGAGCCGGCGGCGGGCAAGCGTACAAGAGGAAGCCCTGCGGATGTCCCGTGAGGCTAAACAGCAAGCCTTGAAAACACACATGCACCGGCACATGGTCCCGGGTGCCTTTAGCCTCGCTAGACGCTGATTCAGCGTCGAGACTATCGGTCGGATCCATGGGGTGCGTGGAGGCCTAACCCGAGTTTCAGGAGTTTTACCATGGCACACGTTAACATGCGTGACCTGCTCAAAGCAGGCGCTCACTTCGGTCACCAGACCAAATACTGGAACCCGAAGATGAGCAAGTTCATCTTTGGCGCGCGCAACAAGATTCACATCATCAACCTCGAGCACACCCTGCCGGCGCTGAACGAAGCGATCGACGTGGTCGAGAAGATGGCGTCGTCCAACAACAAGATTTTGTTCGTTGGTACCAAGCGCAGCGCCAGCAAGGTCATCAAGGAAGAAGCCAACCGCGTTAGCCAGCCGTTCGTCAACCATCGCTGGTTGGGCGGCATGTTGACCAACTTCAAAACGATCCGTCAGTCCATCAAGCGTCTGCGCGAGCTTGAGACCATGCACGAAGACGGCACGTTCGCGAAGCTGACCAAGAAAGAAGTTCTGATGGCGACCCGCGAGCAAGACAAGCTCGAGCGCTCCATCGGCGGTATCAAGGAAATGGGCGGTCTGCCGGACGCGCTGTTCGTGATCGACGTCGATCATGAGCGTATCGCGATCAACGAAGCCAACAAGCTGGGTATCCCGGTCATTGGCGTGGTCGATACCAACTCCAACCCCGATGGCGTGGATTACGTCATTCCGGGTAACGACGACTCCATCCGCGCGATCCAGATCTACGTGAAGGCGATTGCCGACGCGTGTGGCCGCGCTAAAGAAGGTCGTCCGGACGAGTTCGTTGAAGTAACCGACGAGCAGGCGTCCGCCGAAACCGACGCCGCGGCCGAGTAACACGGTCACGGTGGATGCGGCGGGCCGTCTAGCCGCATCGCGTGAAGGGGGCTTTGGCCCCCTTTTGCCCGCTTGGCGGGCCGATTACGCCAGGTTTGACGCCGGCATACGCACTACAAACGATGATCTGCGCTGAACGGGCAGTGATACAAAGCGGTCATACGCCTTGTCTATACTTTGTAGCGCGTCTAACTCTCAAGAATCCTTTCAGAGGTGAATTTCTCATGGCAGCTATCAGCGCCTCTCAGGTTAAAGAACTGCGCGAACGTACCGGTCTTGGCATGATGGAGTGCAAAAAAGCACTCACCGAAACCGGTGGCGATATCGAAGTGGCAATCGAGAACCTGCGCAAGAACTCGGGTCTCAAAGCCGCCAAGAAAGCCGACCGTGTCGCCGCCGAAGGCGCCGTGGTGACCCGCGTTGCCGACGACGGCAGCTACGGTGTAATGGTCGAGATCAACTCCGAGACCGACTTCGTTTCGCGCGATGAAAACTTCATCAATTTCGCTAAAAAGGTCGCCGACGCCTTCTTCGCCGCTAAAAGCGAAGACGTGGCCGCGGTTACCGAAGGCGATATCGAAACCGAACGTGAACAGCTCGTTCAGAAGATCGGCGAGAACATCGGCGTGCGTCGTGCCGTCGTCGTCGATGCCGTCGAAGGCGGTCTGGTGGGCGAATACGTCCATGGCGGTCGTATCGGCGTGTTGACCGTACTGACCGGCGGCGACAGCGAAACCGCTAAAGGCGTGGCGATGCACGTGGCGGCGATCAATCCGAGTGTTTCTCACCCGGAAGATATGCCCCAGGCCGAGCTCGACGAAGAGAAAGCGATCATCCTGGCCCAGCCCGACATGGCCGGCAAGCCCGAGCAGATCGCCGAGAAGATGGTTCAAGGCCGTTTGAAGAAGTACCTGGCCGAGAACAGCCTGACCCAGCAGGCCTTCGTCAAAGACCCCAACCAGACCGTTGCCGAGTTCGTCAAGGCGGCCGGTGGTGAAGTGGTCAGCTTTACGCGCTTTGAAGTGGGCGAGGGCATCGAGAAAGAAGAAGTCGACTTCGCTAAAGAGGTAATGGAACAGGCTGGCCGTCGCTAAGGTCGCAGGTTCCCGTTCGATAATGGCGTGCGCGTAAGCGCACGCCATTGTGTATCCGGCCTTTGCGTTCGGCCCTTAAAAGGACCTGCTACCCCCTTTGTTCTTTATCCTGGAGAGATGCCATGTCACGTGATGTTCAAGAAGCCAACCCCATCGCCGGTAAAATGGATAAATCGAAATCCAAGTACAAGCGTATCTTGCTCAAGCTTTCGGGCGAGGCGCTGATGGGCGAGCACGATTTTGGTATCGACCCGGCGGTGCTGGATCGCATGGCGCTGGAGATCGGACAGCTCGTGGGCATCGGTGTCCAGGTGGGGATCGTGATCGGAGGCGGTAATCTGTTTCGCGGAGCGGCGCTCAACGAAGCAGGTATGGACCGTGTAACCGGCGATCACATGGGAATGCTGGCAACGGTGATGAATGCACTGGCGATGCGTGACGCCCTCGAGCGTTCCAACATCCGCTCGCGGGTGATGTCAGCGATTCCCATGAGTGGCGTGGTGGAGCATTACGACCGCCGCACGGCGATTCGCTATTTGACCTCCGGCGACGTCGTGCTGTTTTCCGCCGGCACCGGCAACCCGTTCTTTACGACCGACTCGGCCGCGTGCCTGCGCGGTATCGAAGTCGATGTCGACGTGGTCATTAAAGCCACCAAGGTAGACGGTGTGTACAATAAGGATCCGGTCAAGCATGCCGACGCCGTCAAGTACGAGCAGTTGACCTACGACGACGCCCTCGAGCAAAAGCTTGGCGTAATGGATTTGACCGCTATCTGCCTGGTACGTGACCATGACATGCCGGTACGTGTATTCAACATGAACAAGCCTGGCGCCTTGCTCAACCTCGTCGTAGGGGGCAAGGAAGGCACGCTGATAGACAGAGGATGAAAACGTGATTAACGACATCAAGAAAGATGCCGACGCGCGCATGCAAAAAAGTGTCGACGCGCTGCATACCAACTTCAAAAAGATCCGTACCGGCCGCGCCCACCCCAGTATTCTGGACGCCGTCACCGTGGATTATTACGGCGGTCAGGTGCCCCTCAATCAGGTGGCCTCGGTCAACGTCGAAGACGCGCGCACCCTGGCCGTCACGCCCTGGGAGCAGCCCATGGTGCCCAAGATCGAAAAAGCGATCATGACCGCCGATTTGGGCCTCAACCCGTCGAGCGCCGGTAACGTGATTCGCGTGCCGATGCCGATGCTGACCGAAGAAACGCGCAAAAGCTACATCAAGCAGGCGCGTTCCGAGGCCGAAAACACCCGGGTGGCGATTCGTAACGTACGTCGCGACGCCAACGGCGATTTCAAAAACCTGCTCAAGGATAAAGAGATCACCGAAGACGATCAGCGCCAGGGGGAAGACGAGATCCAGAAGCTGACCGATAAGTACATTGCCGACATCGAAAAGGCCCTGGCCGCCAAAGAGCAGGATTTGATGCAGGTGTAGTCGTGTCTTTTATTACGCCCGGTGCGGTTTGCCGCCCCGGGCGATTGTATGGCTTATTTATGACTGAACGTTGGTGCGAGAACTCATGACGTCGCCGCAGTTTCCGACCCAGGCGCCGTGCGACGCGCTGCCTTCTCACGCCGGGGAGTCGAGCCCGTTGCATATCGCTATTATCATGGATGGTAACAACCGCTGGGCACGCGCCCGGGGGCTTTCCGGCGTACGCGGTCACCGTGCCGGCGTAGAAGCCGTGCGCGCGGTGATCCAGCGCGCCGCCGAACGCGGCATCAAGACCCTGAGCCTGTTCGCGTTCTCCAGCGAAAACTGGAAGCGTCCGGCGGCGGAGGTCAATGCGCTGATGGAGCTCTTTTTGATGGCGCTCAAGCGCGAGGTCAAAAAGCTTCACGAGCGCAATATAAGGCTTTCGGTGATCGGCGAGCAGCAGGGCTTTTCCCAGGCCATACAAAAACATATTCAGCGCGCCGAGACGCTGACCGAGAGCAACACCGGCATGCACCTGGTGATCGCCGCCAACTACGGCGGCCACTGGGACATCGCCCGGGCCAGCCGCGCGCTTGCCGAACAGGTGGCGGCGGGTACCCTCGAGCCAAGCGAAATCGACGAAACGCGCCTCGGTCAGGCGATGAATACCTGTGATGTGCCGCCGGTGGATCTGTGTATTCGCACCAGCGGCGAGCAACGGCTCTCCAACTTTTTGCTCTGGCAGCTTGCCTACGCCGAGCTCTACTTCTCCCCCTTGTTTTGGCCGGACTTCGGTGCCGCGGCGTTCGACAGCGCCCTTGACGAGTTTTTCTCGCGGCGCCGACGCTTTGGCATGACCGATGAACAAATAGAGGCGCAAGGTGCTTAGACAGCGGATCATCACCGCAGCCTGGTTGGCGCCTCTGACGCTGATCGGCCTGTTTGGATTACAAGGCGGCGCCTTTGCGCTTTTCACCGCGCTCATCGTACTGCTGGGCGCCTGGGAGTGGACCAATCTGGCCGGCGTTACCCGCCGCTCAAAACGCCTCAAGCTGGTGGCGTTGACGGCGCTGTTCATGGCGGCCATGTGGTTAGGCGGGGCGGCCTTTGCCGCCTGGCCCTTGTGGGTCGCCGCGCTTGGCTGGGCGGTCAACTTCTACTGGGTGGCCCACTACCCGGAGAAGCGCCAGCAGTGGCAAAGTACCACCTGGCGGCTGGCCATGGGCCTTTGGGTGCTGCTGCCGTGCTGGGTGGGCTTCAACGTGTTGCGTGAAAGCGGCGCGGTGTGGCTACTGTTCGTACTGCTGCTGGTGTGGGGCGCCGATATCGGGGCCTACTTCGCCGGGCGGCGCTTTGGCAAGCGCAAACTGGCTCCCCGGGTCAGCCCGGGCAAAACCTGGGAAGGTGTCTTCGGGGCGCTGACCGCCACCGCTATTCTGGCGCTCGGCTTTGCTTTTTGGCAGCCGATGGGCGTGACCGGCGGCCTCATCTTGATTGCGATGACGGCGCTGGTGACCTTCGTGTCGGTGCTGGGTGATCTATTGGAAAGCATGCTCAAGCGCTTTCGCGACATCAAGGACTCGAGCAATTTGCTGCCCGGCCACGGGGGCGTGCTCGATCGCATCGATAGCCTGACCGCGGCGGTTCCGTTGTTCGCGCTTCTCTACGTGGAAGTGCTTAGCGTTCAGGTCACCGCGCTATGAGCTCAGCCAATCCGCAACGCATCACGGTGCTGGGCTCGACCGGCTCGATCGGTAAAAACACGCTGGACGTGATCGCCCGCCATCCGGCGCGCTATCGCGTCCACGCGCTAACCGCCCACACCTCGAAAGAGGCGCTTTTCGAGCAGTGCAAGGTGCACCACCCACAGGCTGCGGTACTCGACACCGCCGAAGACGCCGCCTGGCTCGAGGCCGCTCTCGAAGGGGCCGGGCTTACCACGCAGGTGAGTTTTGGCGAGCAGGCGCTGTGCGCCGTCGCCCGGGACGCCCGAGTGGACACGGTGATGGCGGCGATCGTTGGCGCGGCGGGGCTTTTGCCGGCCCTGGCCGCCGCTGAAGCGGGTAAGCGTATCTTGCTTGCCAACAAGGAGGCGCTGGTGATGAGCGGCGCGCTCTTCATGGACGCCGTGGCGCGCTCCGGTGCCACGCTCCTGCCGATCGACTCCGAACACAACGCGATCTATCAGTGCCTGCCGGTGGAGCACCGCGGCGGGCTCGAACGCTTTGGTGTGCGAAAGCTTTTGCTGACTGCCTCCGGCGGGCCGTTTCGCCAGTGGGAGAGCGCCGCTATCATGGCGGCGACCCCGGAGCAGGCCTGCGCGCACCCCAACTGGTCGATGGGGCGCAAGATCTCGGTCGACAGCGCCACGCTAATGAACAAGGGCCTCGAGCTGATCGAGGCGTGCTGGCTGTTCGACGCCACCCCCGAGCAGATTCAGGTGGTGGTGCACCCACAAAGCGTGATTCACTCCATGGCGGCTTACAGCGACGGCTCGGTGATTGCCCAGCTGGGCAACCCGGATATGCGCACGCCCATTGCCTATGGGCTTGCCTGGCCCGAGCGTATCGAGGCCGGCGTGGAAACGCTCGATCTTTTCCAGGTGGCGCGGCTCGATTTCGAGGCGCCGGACGAAACCCGCTTTCCCTGCCTGCGTCTTGCCCGGGAAGCCATGCAGCGCGGCGGCGCTGCACCGGCGGTGCTGAACGCGGCCAACGAAGTCGCGGTAGAGGCCTTTCTCGACGGCCGCCTTCGCTTTGGCGCCATTGCCGAGCTGGTGGAAGGCGTCATGGCCTCGCCGCACGCGCACCGCGCGGACACCGTCGAGCAAATTTTGGCGGCGGACCAGTGGGCGCGGGAGCAAGCAAGACACTTGCTCGAAACCGCGGATACCCGCGAGGCGTGAGATCACCAAGGAGTAGCGTGTGGGGCTTGTTCAGAACGTTTTAGCGGTTATCGTCGTGCTGGGGGTGCTGGTCACCTTCCACGAGTTCGGTCATTTTTGGGTCGCCAGGCGCTGCGGCGTCAAGGTGCTGCGCTTCTCGGTCGGCTTTGGCAAGCCCTTCTGGTCGAAGACGGATCGTCACGGCACCGAGTTCGCCGTGGCCGCCATTCCGCTGGGTGGCTATGTCAAGATGCTCGACGAGCGCGAAGCGCCGGTACCCCAGGACCAGCTCGACCAGGCCTTTAACCGTAAAAGCGTCTGGGCGCGTATCGCGATCGTCGCCGCCGGGCCGATCGCCAATTTCCTGCTCGCTTTGGTGGCCTACTGGGCGCTGTTCGTGGCCGGTACGACCACGGTCATGCCGATCGTCGGCGACGTGGTCGAGGGCTCGCCCGCTTTTGAAGCCGGCCTCCCCGAAGGCGCGGAGATCACGGCGGTCCAGAACGACCCCATGCGTTCCTGGGAAGATATCAACCTAAAGCTCGTTTCGCTGATCGGCTACAGCGGCGAGCTCGCCATCGAGGCACGAGACAACGACGCCAGCGCACCGCGCACCTACGCTCTGCCGGTGACTCGCTACCTCGCCCGTCAGGACCCGCCTCAGCCGCTGCAGAGTTTAGGCTTCGCCCCCTGGCGCCCGGACGTACCGGCGGTGCTCGGCCCGGTGCTCGACGGTGAAGCCGCAGCCGTTGCCGGGCTCGAACCCGGGGATCGGATGATCGCCATCGACGGTGAGCCCATCGCCGACTGGATGGCTTTTGTGTCGATCATTCGCGAAAGCGCCGGTCAGACGCTGGAAATACGCTATGAGCGCGACGGGGAGCCGGCAGCGTTGTCGCTGACACCGGCGCGCAAACCACTGGAGAACGGCGCCGAGGTTGGGTACATTGGCGCAGGGGTAGAGCAGATCGATTGGCCCGAAGAGCTCACGCGCGAGATCCGTTTTGGTCCCGTCGAGGCAGTGGGGCAGGCGTTTTCGCGCACCGGCGGAATGATCATGTTAACCCTGGATGCGATTCGCAAGATGCTGGTGGGACTCATTTCGCCGTCCAACCTGTCCGGGCCGATCACCATCGCGCAAATCTCCGGCGATTCCGCTCGGGCGGGGGTGGAAGCGTTCCTGGGCTTTTTAGCGTACCTTTCCATCAGCCTCGGTGTTTTGAACCTTCTGCCTATTCCGGTACTCGATGGTGGGCACTTACTTTACTACTTCATCGAAATCGTGCGCGGACGCCCGGTTTCGGAAAAAGCCCAGGCGGTGGGGCTGCGTATCGGACTCGCCATGGTAGGGACGCTGATGGTAATGGCGCTCTACTTCGATCTGATGCGCCTTTGGTAATGACGCGTGTAGCGCCTAAGATGCCTTGTCATCCGCCTGCACAAATGTATATGGTGCCTGTTTAATAACCGGCAGACCAACGCGAGCGAACTGACTGCATGAAAATCAAGACCCTTGGAATGGCGGCACTCCTGCTGGCGGCGGCGGGTAGCGCCCAGGCACAATCCTTTGACGTTTCGGACATTCGTGTAGAAGGGCTGCAGCGCGTATCTGCCGCCTCGGTCTTCAATGCCTTTCCCGTCAGCGCCAACGACAACGTCAGCGAGCAGGAGCTGGCGGAGGCGGCGCGTAATCTGTTCGCTACCGGCCTTTTCGAAGACGTATCGCTTGCCCGGGAAGGTGACGTCCTCGTCATCCAGGTCGTCGAGCGCCCGACCATCGCGCGTTTGAACATTACCGGCAACAGCGAAATCGCCGATGACGACCTGCGCCGAGGCTTGCGCCAGTCCGGCCTTTCCGAAGGCCAGGTGCTGCAGCTCTCGACACTCGAAGAGATCCAGCGCGAGCTCGAAGGCGTCTATCAGTCCCAGGGACGTTACAGTGCGAGCATCAGCACCGACGTTCAGGAGATCGACGAAGGTCGCGTTCAGGTCAACATCAACGTCAACGAAGGCGACGTTGCGACCATCCGCCAAATCAACATCGTCGGTAACGACGACTTCGACGACGAGACGTTGCGCAGCGTGTTCGAGCTCGAAGACCGCCCCGGACGCATCTTTGGCTGGTTCTCCAACGACGAATACTCCCGCGAGGCGCTGGCCGGCGATATCGAGCGGCTGCGCTCGTTCTACCTGGACCGCGGCTACATCAATTTCGACGTGACCTCGACCCAGGTCTCCATCGGCCCGGAACAAACCGACATCTACATCACCCTGAACGTGGATGAAGGCGAGCAGTTTCGCGTCGGTGACATCCGCTTTGCCGGTGATCTGCAAATCAGCGAAAGCGAAGCGCGTCAGCTGCTGGAAGTGGAAAGCGGCGACGTCTTCTCCCGCGGGCAGATCAACGCCTCGACCGAGGCGCTGCGAAGCCGCCTGGGCGCCGAAGGCTTCGCCTTTGCCGAGGTGCAGGGCGTGCCTGAGCAAACCGGCAGCGGCGATAGCGTGGACCTGGTGATCGCCGTCGATCCGGGCCAGCGCGCCTACGTTCGGCGTATCGAATTTTACGGTAACACCACCACCCAGGACGAAGTGCTGCGCCGCGAGATGACCCAGATGGAGGGCGCGCCGGCCTCCACCGACTCGATCACTCAGTCCCGCCAGCGCCTCGAGCGGCTCGGCTTTTTCAGCCAGGTCGAGGTCGACACCCAGCCGGTGCCCGGCCAGCCCGACCTTCTGGACGTGACCTATAACGTCGAAGAGCAGCCCTCGGGCTCGGTGTCGGCAAGCGTGGGCTTCTCGCAAAGCGCCGGTATCATCTACGGCGTGGGCCTGGCGCAGAACAACTTCCTGGGTACCGGTAACCGGGTCAACATCGGCGCTCAGCGAAGCGATACCTTCACCAGTGTCAACTTCGCCTTCACCGACCCCTACTGGACGCTGGACGGTATCTCGCGGGGCTATAACGTTTTCTACCGCGAGACCGACTACGCCGACTCCGACATTTCGACGTTCTCCACCGACGCTTACGGCGCGGGTATCAACTTCGGCTACCCGATCAGCGAGCTTTCGCGGCTCAACTTCGGCGCCAGCATCGAAGACCTGACGGTCAAGACCTACTTCGATACCGCCTCGGAAATCCGCCGCTACGTGGAAGAGGAGGGTAAGGATGCCCAAAGCCTGAAGCTCACCGCCAGCTGGACCCGCAACAACTTGAACCGTGGCGTCATGCCGACCGCGGGTAACTACCAGCGCCTGTCGGTGGAAGCCGGCGTGCCGGGCAGCGACGCCCAGTACTACAAGGCTCGCGCCCGCGCGCAGCAGCTCTTCCCGGTCAACGAAGAGCAAACCTGGGCGCTGAAGTTCACCGGTAATTTGGGCTACGCCGATACGCTGGGAACCAACGACCCGTTCCCGTTCTATGAAAACTTCTACGCCGGCGGTTTGGGCTCGGTGCGTGGCTACACCTCCAACACCCTGGGCCAGCGCACCACGCCGGCTCGCGAAGGCGGCCGTGACCGGACGCTTGGCGGTAACGTATTGATGGAAGGCAGCGCCGAGATACTCTTCCCGCTGCCCTTCGTCGAAGATCAGCGCTCGATTCAGCCGTCGCTGTTCGTGGATGCGGGTAACACCTTCCTGGACTCTTGCTACGATGTATTGGACGAAGACGCCGGACGCCAGCGCTGCAGCTCTGGTGTCGACCTGGGCGATCTACGCTACAGCGCGGGTGTGGGCCTTGCCTGGCTAACGCCGGTTGGGCCGCTTACCTTCAGCGTGGCCAAGCCGCTCAACGATGAAAGCGGCGACGACACGCAGTTCTTCCAGTTCTCGTTGGGCCAAACGTTCTAATACGCCCATGGTCGGCCGGCGCTTGCCGGCCTGACCCGCGTCAGCTTAAGAAAAGGAGTTAGCATGCGTAAATTGACGGCCGCGGTATGTCTTCTCGGGAGCATGGCGCTTCCCGCTTTTGCCTCCGAGGTGGCGGTACTCGATTGGCGCGCTGCGCTGATGAACACGCAGTCCGCACAAACCTCGCTGAGCCAGCTGGAAGGTCAAATCGGTAGCCAACAGCGCGAAGCCCAGGGCCTGGGCAACGAGCTCCAGCAGCTTCAGCAGCGCCTGCAAAACGAAGGCGAGACCATGGGCCAGGCCCAGCGCGAATCGCTGATTGCCGAGCTTCAGCAGAAGGGCAGCCGCTTCGAGCAGCTGCGCCGCGACGTGCTGCAGGCCCAGCAAAACTCCGAACAGCAGTTTCTGGAAAGCGCCGAGTCCAAACTCGAGCAAGCCGTCGAGCAGGTACTGGCGCGTCATAACATCGATGTGCTGGTGGAGCCCCAGGGGGTACTGCACTCCTCGACGGATCTGCCCAACGTTACCAACGAAGTTACGCAGATTTTCGACTCGCTATAAACTAATCGATGGGGTGCGGCGCTGTCGCACCCGCGCAATTGTGGGCTCCCATGACGCACGCTTCTCACACCATCACGCTGGCTGATATCGCTCGCCACCTGGACATCGCCTACGACGGCGACGCTGACCAGCCGATTCGCGGATTGGCAACGCTCAAGGAAGCCGAGCCCGACCAGATCGCTTTTTTGGCCAACCGCGCCTATCTCAAGGATCTGACGACCACCCGGGCAGCGGCGGTGCTGCTTCACCCCGAGCACGGCAAAAACTGCCCGGTGCCTCGCCTCGAGATCGACAACCCGTACCTGGCCTACGCCAAAGTCTCCCAACTGTTCGACCCCGTGAAAGCGCGTGACACGATCGGTATTCACCCAACCGCGGTGGTCGCCGACGACGTCGTGCTGGGCGAAGACGTCTCGATTCAGGCCAACGCGGTGATCGAGTCCGGCGTCACGCTGGGCGCGCGGGTGGTGGTCGGCGCCGGCAGCATGATCGGCGCGGACACCACGATCGGTGAGGGCTCGCGCCTTCACGCCAACGTCACCGTTTGCCACGGCTGCGTGATCGGCAAGCGGGTGATCCTGCAAAGCGGCTGCGTGATTGGCGGCGACGGCTTCGGTTTTGCCCACGACGGCGCGGGCTGGCACAAGATCGCCCAGCTGGGCGGGGTCGTGCTCGGCGACGACGTGGAAGTCGGCAGTTGCTCGAGTATCGACCGCGGCGCACTGGGCGATACGTTGATCGGCCGCGACGTCAAAATCGACAGCCAGGTGCAGATCGCCCACAACGTGAGCATCGGCGATCACAGCGCGCTGGCGGGCTGCGTGGGTATTGCCGGCTCCACCCAGGTCGGCAAGCACTGCATGCTGGGCGGCGGGGTCGGGCTCTCCGGGCACCTGACGATCTGCGACGGCGTCCAGGTCACCGGCATGAGCCTGGTGACCAACTCCATTCTAGAGCCGGGCGTTTACTCCTCCGGCACCGGGGCGATGAACAACACCCAGTGGCGCAAGAACGCCGTGCGTTTCAAACAGCTCGACGAGATCGCCAAGCGGCTGAACAAGTTGGAAAAAGTACGCCGCGATGACTAGAGGCGCGTTTTAGGTTCGCGCCAGGTGGCCCTTCACCCGGCTGCGGGGGTATAATTCGCCACCTTTTGCCAGCGTCGACGCTGGCATTTACCTGATTCGCTGTCAGGTTTTTTGTCTTTTTTGAGGTCGTTACGATGGTTATGGATATTAACGAAATTCGCGAATACTTGCCTCACCGCTACCCGTTCTTGCTGGTGGATCGAGTGACGCAGTTAACTGTGGGCGAATCCATCGTGGCGTACAAGAACGTCAGCATCAACGAGCCCTTCTTCAATGGGCACTTCCCCCATCACCCGATCATGCCCGGCGTGCTGGTGATCGAAGCACTGGCCCAGGCCTGCGGCATTTTGGGCTTCAAAACCGTCAACAAACTGCCCGCCGACGGCTACGTGTACTACCTCGTGGGCAGCGACAACGTGCGCTTCAAGCGCCCGGTCATGCCCGGCGACCAGCTGCGTCTGGAGGCGAACGTGATTCGTGGCAAACGCGGTATCTGGAAGTTTGCCTGCGAAGCCACGGTGGACGGCGAGCTTGCCTGCGCAGGGGAAATCATCTGTGCCGAGAGGAAGGTAACTTGATACATCCTACCGCACTGGTCGACCCAACGGCCCGCCTTGCCGACGACGTCGAGGTCGGCCCGTTCAGCGTGATCGGCCCCGATGTCGAAATCGACGAGGGCTCGGTGATCGGCCCCCACGTGGTGGTCAAGGGCCCCACCAGGCTTGGTAAGCGCACGCGTATTTTCCAGTTCGCCTCCGTGGGTGAGGAGTGCCAGGACAAGAAGTACGCCGGCGAACCCACCCGCCTGGTGATGGGCGATGACAACGTCGTGCGCGAAGGCGTGACGCTGCATCGCGGCACCGTGCAGGATCGCGGCGAAACCACCATCGGTTCGCGCAATCTGTTCATGGCCTACGTCCACGTCGGCCACGACTGCCTGATCGGCGACGACTGTATTCTTGCCAACCAGGTGACCCTGGCCGGCCACGTGACCGTCGGCAACTTCGCGATTCTGGGCGGGCTCTCGGCGGTCCATCAGTTCTGCCACTTTGGCGACTACGCCATGGCCGGCGGCGGCTCGATCATCACCAAGGACACGCCCTGCTACATGATGATCAACGGTAATCCGGCCGAGGCGCGCGGCCTCAACCTGGTGGGGCTCAAACGCCGCGGCTTCAGCCGCGAGGCGATCAGTGCGCTGACCGCCTCCTACAAGCTGGTCTACCGTCAGGGAATGACCGTCGAGCAGGCCCTCGAAGAAATGCGCACGCGCTTCGATATCCCCGAGGTCACGCACTTCGCCGACTCGATCGAGCGCTCCACGCGCGGTATCGTCCGCTAGATCAGAACCGGGTGACGCTCTGCCACGGCGTGACCACCAACGCCACAGGAAGATGAGCATGGCCTTAGCGCGTGTATACCTTGTCGCCGGCGAGCTCTCGGGCGACCAGCTGGGCGCCGGGCTGATGCGCGCGCTGCGCGCGCGCCACCCAGGCGTCGAGTTTCGTGGTATCGGTGGACCCAATATGCAGGCCGAGGGCATGCAGAGCCGCTTTCCGCTGGAAACCCTCTCGGTCATGGGGCTGGTCGAGGTGGTCAAGCACCTGCCCGAACTCGTTCGCGTTCGCCGCACGCTCTTTGTTGAGGCGTGTGAGTGGCAGCCGGACATCATGATCGGCATCGACGCGCCGGACTTCAATACCGGCCTCGAGCTCAAGCTGCGCCGCGCGGGCATCAAGACCGCCCACTACGTCAGCCCCTCGGTATGGGCCTGGCGCCAGGGCCGGGTCAAAAAGATCGCCCGCGCCGTGGACGCCATGCTGACGTTTCTGCCTTTCGAGGCGGCGTTCTATCAACGTCACCAGGTGCCGGTCGCTTTCGTCGGCCACCCGCTGGCCGACGAAATGGCGCTTCAAAACGACCGCACCGCCGCCCGCCAGGCGCTCGGGCTTCCCGAGGACGGCCCCCTCTTGGCGGTGCTGCCCGGCTCCCGGGGCAACGAAATCCGCTTCATGGGTGAGACCTTTCTCGAGGCGGTGACTCGGCTCAAGGAGCGCCATCCAGCGCTTTGTGTGGTCATTCCCGCCGCCACCGCGCAGCGCTACGAGGAGCTCGAGGCGCTTTTACGCCAAACCCCGGCGCTCGCGGCCACGGTCACGCTCATTCAAGGCCGCGCCCGCGAGGCCATGGTGGCCAGCAACCTGGTGCTGCTGACCTCCGGGACCGCCGCACTCGAGGCGATGCTTTGTCACCGGGCGATGCTGGTGGCCTACAAGATGGCTCCGGCCACTCATTGGCTTGCCAGGCGGCTGGTCAAGACGCGCTGGATCTCGCTGCCCAACCTGATCGCCCAGCAGGCGCTGGTGGAAGAGCTCGTTCAGGACGCCGCCACGCCGGAGGCGATTGTCGACGCGCTGAATGCGCTGCTGGAGGATGACGCTTCCCGCCAGGCGCTGGAGGCGCGCTTTGCCAGCATGCACGCCGCGCTTCAACGCGGGGCGAGCGTTCGCGCGGCGCTGGCCGTCGAGGCGGTCGCCGAAGGCCGCCCGCTACCCAAGGATTCCGAGGAGGCGTATGGCCATCAAGACACCTAAAGAGTACCCGCCTTTACAGATTCCCTACGCCGGCGCGTACCTGGCCGGTGTGGACGAGGTCGGGCGCGGCCCGCTGGTGGGCAGCGTCGTCGCCGCGGCGGTCATGCTCGACCCGGCAGCGCCTATTGATGGGCTCAACGACTCGAAGACGTTGAGTGCGGCCAAACGCGAAGCGCTGGATGCGCAGATTCGAGCCCAGGCGCTGGCTTACTGCGTGGCCGAGGCGAGCGCTTCGGAGGTGGATACACTCAATATTTTTCACGCCACGCACCTGGCCATGCGTCGGGCGATTGACGGCCTCGCCCCGCAAGCAGAGTATTTGCTGGTGGACGGCAATCGTTTACCCGGCCACGCGCTTCCCGGCCAGGCCGTCGTCAAGGGCGATGCCCGCCACCCGGCGATTGCCGCGGCCTCGATTCTGGCCAAGGTGGCCCGGGACGCCCAGATGGTGGCGCTCGATGCGCGCCACCCTGCCTATGGTTTCGCCCGCCACAAGGGCTACCCGACCAAAGAGCACCTCGCGGCGCTGGCGGCGCACGGCCCGCTGAGTGAACATCGCGTAAGCTTTGCGCCGGTCAAGCGTCAGCTAGCGCTGGCCTGACGACGGCCCATTTATTTATCCAGTGGTGAAAGTCCTATGACGTCTCCCTTCGTTCATCTGCGTTTGCACAGCGAATACTCCCTGGTCGACGGCCTGGTGAAGCTGAAATCGCTGGTCAGCACGACTGAAAGCCGCGCCATGCCGGCGCTGGCCTTGACCGACGAGGCGAACCTGTTCGGCCTGGTGAAGTTCTACAAGGCCGCCCAGGGCGCAGGGCTCAAGCCGATCATCGGCTCTGACCTGTGGCTGGCGAACCCTCATGATACGGCGCACCCTTACCGCATTACGCTTTTGGCGATGAACGACGTGGGTTATCGCAACCTGACCGAGCTGATCTCCAAAGGCTGGAGCGACGGCCAGCGCCAGGGCCGCGCGATTCTGGACAAGCAGTGGGTGCTCGAGCAAAGCGACGGGCTGATCGCGCTTTCCGGGGCACGCGAGGGCGAGATTGGCCGTCACCTTTTGAGCGAGCACGAGCGTGAAGCGAAGGCGCTTTTGGAGCAGTGGCAGGCGGCGTTCCCCGACCGCTTCTACCTGGAGCTCGTGCGTACCGGGCGCGCGCTGGAAGAGGCCTGCGTGCATGCAAGCGTGAAGCTTGCCGTGGAAACCGGCACGCCGGTGGTGGCCACCAACGACGTACGTTTTCTGGAGCGCGACGACTTTTGGGCCCACGAAACCCGGGTGGCGATCGGTGAGGGCAAGGCGCTCGATGATCCGCGCCGCGAGCGCCGCTACTCACAAGAGCAGTACCTGAAAACCCCGGAGGAGATGGCCGAGCTCTTCTCGGATATTCCCGAGGCGCTGGAGAACAGCGTGATGATCGCCCGGCGCTGCAGCGTCGATGTGCGCCTGGGCGAAATCTTTCTGCCGGAGTTCGGCATCCCCGAGGGCATGACCCAGGACGAGTTCTTTAGAAAGGTCTCCCACGACGGCCTGACCGAGCGTCTCGATTTTCTGTTTCCCGCTGAGCGCTACCCGCGGGACAGCGACGAGTACAAGGAGATCGACCAGCGCTACCGGGAGCGGCTCGACTTCGAGCTCGAGATCATCATCCAGATGGGCTTTCCCGGCTACTTTCTGATCGTGATGGACTTCATCCAGTGGGCCAAGGACAACGACGTGCCGGTGGGCCCGGGGCGTGGCTCCGGCGCCGGCTCCTTGGTGGCCTACGCCCAGAAGATCACCGATCTCGACCCGATTGGTTACGATCTGCTGTTCGAGCGCTTCTTGAACCCGGAGCGGGTCTCGATGCCCGACTTCGACGTCGACTTTTGCATGGAAAAGCGCGACCGGGTCATCGACTACGTGGCGGATCGTTACGGGCGTAACGCGGTGTCCCAGATCGTCACCTTCGGCACCATGGCCGCCAAGGCCGTGGTGCGCGACGTGGCCCGTGCCCAGGGGCGGCCCTACTCACTCGGCGACAAGCTCTCCAAACTGATTCCCTTTGAAGTGGGCATGACGCTTGGCAAGGCGATCGAGCAGGAGCCGGCGCTCAAGGAGTTTATCGAGAACGACGACGAGGCCGAAGAGATCTGGGAGATGGCGCTCAAGCTCGAGGGCACCACCCGCGGTACCGGCAAGCACGCCGGCGGCGTGGTCATCGCCCCGACCAAGCTGACCGACTTCTCGCCGCTTCTGTGCGACGAGGACGGCTCGGGGCTGGTGGTGCAGTTCGACAAGAACGACATCGAAGAGGCGGGGCTGGTCAAGTTCGACTTTTTGGGTCTGCGTACGCTTACGATCATCGACTGGGCGCTGGAGATGGTCGACAAGGTGCGCGACGCCGCAGGCCAGGGCTCGCTCAACATCGACGCCATCCCGCTCGACGATGGCAAGACGTTTGAAATGCTCAAGCGCGCCGAGACCACCGCGGTGTTCCAGCTCGAATCCCGCGGCATGAAGGAGCTGATCAAGCGCCTGCTGCCGGACTCACTCGACGACATGATCGCTTTGGTGGCGCTTTTCCGCCCGGGCCCGCTGCAGTCCGGCATGGTGGACGACTTCATCAACCGCAAACACGGCCGCGCCGAAGTATCTTATCCACACCCGGATTACCAGCACGAGCTGTTGAAACCGGTGCTTTCGCCGACCTACGGCATCATCCTGTACCAGGAACAGGTCATGCAGATCGCCCAGGTCATGGCGGGGTACAGCCTGGGCCAGGCGGACATGCTGCGCCGGGCGATGGGTAAGAAAAAGCCCGAAGAGATGGCCAAGCAGCGCGCCGGCTTCATGGAAGGGTGCGCGGCCAACGGCATCGACAAGGACCTGGCGGGTAACATCTTCGACCTGGTAGAAAAATTCGCCGGTTACGGCTTCAACAAGTCGCACTCGGCGGCCTACGCGCTGGTCTCCTACCAAACTGCATGGCTCAAGGCCCACTACCCGGGGCCGTTCATGGCCGCGGTGCTCTCCACCGAGATGGACAACCTCGACAAGGTCGTTCCCTTGATCGAGGAGTGTCGCAACTTAAAGCTCACCGTGACCCCGCCGGACGTCAACGTGGGCGGCTACAAGTTCACCGTGGATATCGAGGCCCGGGTGGTTTACGGGCTGGGTGCGATTCGCGGCGTCGGCGAAGGCCCCATCGGCGCCATCGTCGAGGCCCGCGAGACGGACGGCCCGTTCAAGGATCTGTTCGATTTCTGCCGGCGCATCGACGCCAAGCGGATGAACAAGCGCACCCTGGAGGCGTTGATTCGCTCAGGCGCCTTGGATAATCTCGGCCCCAACCGGGCGGTGCTGTTTGCGGCCATGGAAGACGCCTTGAAGGCGGCGGCCCAGAACCACGCCAACCAGAATCTGGGCATGATGGACATGTTCGGCGAGGCGTTCGCGGTGGAGGAAGAGCAGGAGAGCGATGTCTACCTGGAGTACCGCCACGCCCGGGAGTGGTCCGATCGTGAGCGACTGGCCGGCGAAAAGGACACCCTCGGCCTTTATCTCACCGGTCACCCGATCGACGAGTACGAGCGGGAGCTCAAGCGCTTCGTCTCCACGCGCATCAGCGAGCTCAAGCCCTCCTGGGAGCCCCAGCGGGTCGCCGGGCTGGTGGTCGCCATGCGCACCATGAAGTCCAAGCGCGGCGACACCATGGCGTTCGTCACCCTGGACGACCGTACCGGACGCATCGAAGCCTCGATCTTTGGCGAATTGTTCGAGCAGCTTAGAGGCCAGAGCCTCGACGGCCAGGTGCTGATCGTCGAAGGCGACGTGTCGAGCGACGACTTCTCCGGCGGGCTCAAGCTACGCGGCAAGGAGGTCACGCCCATGGTGGCGGCGCGGCTGCGCTACGGGCAAGGCGTGGAGATCGCCCTGGACGCCGCGCAGATCAACGGCCGGCTGGTCGAGAGCCTGCGCGATTGTCTAACCCCGTACCGCGACGAGGCCGGGCTTCCGATACACCTTCACTACCGCCACGCGGATGCTACCGGGTGGCTGGCACTCGACGAAAGCTGGAGCGTGACCCCCAGCGACGACCTGTTGCAAACCCTTCGCGACGTCGAAGGCCAGGTCGGTATTCAGCTGCGCTACAAGTAGCGTTTGACCGGTGCGCCTTGCGCGCGCCGGTTAGGGTGCGATAATGCACGTTTGACGACGTTTTTAATCAGGCTTGTTTTTTTACAGGCAGCTTACAGGCAGAGCCGATGAACCCCAACTATCTCGATTTTGAACAGCCCATAGCAGAGCTTCAGGCGAAAATTGAGGAGCTGCGCTTGGTAAGCTCCGACAACCAGGTCAACCTGTCCGACGAAATTACCCGGCTCGAAGAGAAAAGCCGCAAGTTGACCGAGTCGATCTTCAAGGATTTGACGCCCTGGCAGGTATCCCAGATTTCGCGCCACCCCCAGCGCCCCTATCCGCTGGACTACTTCGCCTCGATCTTCACCGATTTCGACGAGCTGCACGGCGACCGTAACTTCGCCGACGACGCGGCCCTGGTGGGCGGCGTGGCGCGCCTCGACGACGCCCCGGTGATGGTGATCGGTCATCAGAAAGGGCGCGACGTCAAAGAGAAGGTGCGCCGCAACTTCGGTATGCCGCGCCCGGAGGGCTACCGCAAGGCTTGTCGCCTGATGGAAATGGCCGAGCGCTTCAAAATGCCGGTGCTGACCTTCATCGACACCCCCGGCGCCTACCCCGGTATCGACGCCGAGGAGCGGGGCCAATCCGAGGCCATCGCCTATAACCTGGCGGTCATGTCGCGGCTGAAAACCCCGATCATCTCGACCGTGGTGGGCGAGGGTGGCTCCGGCGGGGCGCTGGCCATCGGCGTGTGCGACGAGCTGCACATGCTGCAGTACTCGACCTACTCGGTGATCTCGCCGGAAGGCTGCGCCTCCATTTTGTGGAAAAGCGCCGACAAGGCGTCCGAGGCCGCCCAGGCCATGGGCATCACCGCCGAGCGCTTGAAAGAGCTTGGCTTCGTCGACGAGCTGATCAAGGAGCCGCTGGGCGGCGCTCACCGTCACCCGCAAACCACCGCCGAGCGCGTCAAGCAGACCCTGGGCGAAAGCCTCGACCGGCTCAAGCGCATGGATACCGACGCGCTGTTGGAGCGCCGTTATGATCGCCTGATGAGCTATGGCGCGCCCACCGCATAAGCCCTCGGATTCGCTCGAACGGCTGTTGACCGACGCCCTGGCGCATACAGCGCCGGGGCGCTCTATTTGGGTGGCGCTCTCCGGCGGGCTGGACTCCACGCTACTGCTCACCCTGGCCGCCAGGGTATGCCGCCAGACCGGCCGAACCCTTCACGCCCTGCACGTCAACCACGGCTTACAGCCCGGTGCCGCCGGCTTCGAGGCGCACTGCCAGGCCCTGTGCCATACCCTTGAGGTGGCGCTTAGCGTGGCCACCGTCCACGTCGATGTTCAGGGCGACGGGGTCGAGGCCGCCGCGCGGCGAGCGCGCTACCAGGCGTTCGCCGCGCACGTGCCTCCGGGGGATACGCTGTGGCTTGCCCAGCACCAAAACGACCAGGCCGAAACCTTTCTGCTGGCCGCGCTTCGCGGCAGCGGCGTGCGCGGTCTGGCGGGTATGCCTTACGTGCGCCAGTGGCAGGGGCGCACGCTTTTGCGCCCCTGGCTTGATACGGCGCGCAGCGATTTCGAGGCGGCCGCCCAGACGCTTGGCCTTCAGTGGTGCGATGACCCGACCAACGAGGATATCGCGCTCGACCGTAACCGGCTGCGCCACACCGTGATGCCCGCCCTGGCGCAGCGTTGGCAGGCGCCAGCCGCGCTTGCCCAAAGCGCGGCGCTGGCCGCCGAGGCCGACACGCTGTTAAGCGAGTACGCCGCCGAGGATCTGGCCCGTATCACCTGCGGACCCGGATGCGTCGACGCCACCGCGCTCGGCGCCTATTCGCCGGCCCGCCAGCGACTTTTGATCCGCACGCTCTGTCAGTCGCTCGAGCTTCCCACCCCGCCCAGGGCGCGTTTGATGAGTCTTTTGAGCCAGCTAAGGGCGGCGGCGGATGCCCGCGTGCAGGTGAGCTGGCCCGGCGCCGAGGCGCGGTTATGGCGGGGGCGGCTTTATCTCATGGCGCCGCTGGGCGCGCTGCCCGAGTGGCAGGTGGAGTGGAACGGCGAGGCGGGCGTTGCGACACCCCTGGGGCCATTGAGCGTGACGCTGAACCCGCTACAGGCGGTGACGCTGCGCTTTCGCAAGGGCGGTGAGGTGATCGATCTGGCCCGGCGTGGGCGGCGCGATCTCAAGCGACTGCTGCAGGAGGCGGGAGTGCCGCCCTGGCAGCGCCCGCGGGTGATCGTGGTGATGAGCGGCGAGCGCTGCCTGGGCGCTTTGAGTGAGGCCGGCCAGGTGCTGTTCGAAGCCCGGGACGCCGCGCTTCGCGGCGTTTGAGCGCTTTTACACCAGCTTTAGCGCAAACCCCGCCGCCTGCATGTAGGCCTGCTCCTGCTCTAAATCGGTGCTCAAAAGCGTCGGTTCGTCGCTTGCCGGCAGGGTGAGGGTCAGCGTCTGTTCGCTGGCGCTCAGGTTCGGCGCGGTGGGCGCCTCTTCCGGGCGGGAGTGGTTGATCAGCACCGCCAGACGCAGAAGCCGCGCCAACTTGGCATTGGCATCGCGCTGGGCTGCGGGCAGGTTTTGCCACTCCTTGACCGGAAACTTACGCCGATGGGCGCGCACCAGGTGGGCCAGAAGTTGCTGCTCCGGGCGCGAGAAACCGGCCAAATCCGAGTGCTCCAGCAAGTAGGCGCCGTGGCGGTGAAACTGGCTGTGGGAGATCGCAAGCCCTATTTCGTGCACCAGACACGCCCACTGCAAAAAGTGGCTCTGCTCATCGGAGAGCCGCCAGGCGCGCTTGACCTGGTCGAACAGCCGCCTGGCGGTCAGCGCCACGTTGCCGGCCTGGCGGGTATCCACATCGTAAATGCGCTGCAGATTGGTCAGGGTTTTGGCGCGGGTGTCCTCGGCGTCGTTGCGCCCGGCCATGTCGAACAGCACGCCTTCGCGAAGCGCCCCGTCGGCAAAGCGCATCTCCTTGAGGTCGAACGCCTCGAAGATCGCACCCAAAATCGCCACGCCCGCCGGGAACACCCGGGCGCGGTCCTCCTTGAGGCCGTCGAGGGCGACCTTGTCGAGGCTTTTGCATTTGATCAGCCGCTCGCGCAGTTTCTTGAGCCCCGCCCGGGTAATCAGGCCTTCCTGAGGCGTATCGCCGTAGGCAAAGAGCACGCTGGCGGCGGCCTTGATGGTGCCGCTGGAGCCTACCGGGTCGGCCCAGCCCAGGCGCTGGTAAGGGCGCTGGATGTTGGCAAGCTCGGAAAGCGCGGCAAGCTCGGCGCGGCGCATGCGCTTCTCGCTGAGCTCGCCATCGGGAAAGTAGCGGCTCGAGTAGGTCACGCAGCCCATGCGCAGGCTCTCGAGTGCTTTGGGCTCGAAGGCCTCGCCGATAATCAGCTCCGTCGAGCCGCCGCCGATATCGACGATCAGCCGCCGGCCGCTCTCGGCCAGCGCGTGGGCCGCGCCCAGATAGATCAGCCGCGCCTCTTCGCGCCCGGCGATGATCTCGATCGGGTAGCCCAGCTGGGCTTCGGCCTGTTCGATGAAATCCTGGCTGTTGTGGGCATCGCGCAGGGCGTTGGTGCCCACCACGCGCATATTGGCCGGGTCGATATCGTTCAAAAACGGCGCAAAGCGCGCCAGGCACTCGAGGGCGCGCTGCATAGCGGGTTCGCTCAGATAGCCGCTCTCATCGAGCCCGGCGGCTAGCTGCACCTTTTCACCCAGGCGCGCGACCACCTGAAGGCGCTCGTTGGCGTAGTTGGCCACTAGAAGGTGGAAGCTATTCGACCCCAGGTCGATGGCGGCCAGACGCGCCGGTTCGGTACTGTCCGAGGCCGGGGCCGGGTCGACGTCCGAGAGCGAGAGATCCTTGAGCATGAGCGTTCCTTCCAGTGGGCTATGCCAAGGTTGCGTCGCCAATAGGCCGTTGTCAATTGCCAGGGGCTTGCGTTTAGCCCGTTGCTTGACTACCATCGAGCTACTGGCCTGATCCAGGGTGGTTCGTTGGCACTTTCTAACGAACATTGACCTAACGAACGTTGACGCAGAAGCCGTTGTTTCGAAACGTCAGCCTGGAACGTCTAACTGGCCTGATTCCAAGTCGTCAGAACCCGTTGATTCTGCTCACTCCTTGAGTAGATCAAAATAAGCAGATTCCAAGCACCTTCGAGTCGAGCAGCACCTGCGCTTTCAGTATGGCGGGGCGGCGTCGCTCAACTCGTCTAGCGGGACCTGAACGCACCACTGGGCGGACTCAAAACGCCTCCTGTCTTATTCCCGGCGCTCGGCGCCTGGCTTTCATGAGCAATTTTCTAACACTCCGATGAATCTCACTGAACTCAAGCAAAAATCCGTTCCCGAGCTGCTCGAAATCGCCCGCGAAATGGGGATCGACAACCTGGCTCGTTCGCGCAAGCAGGACATCATCTTCGCTATCCTCAAAAAGCACGCTAAAAGCGGTGAGGATATCTACGGCGACGGTGTGCTGGAAATTCTCCAGGATGGCTTTGGCTTTCTGCGCAGCGCCGACAGCTCGTATCTCGCCGGGCCGGACGACATCTACGTGTCGCCGTCACAGATTCGTCGTTTCAATCTGCGCAAGGGCGACTCGATCTCCGGCAAAATTCGTCCGCCGAAAGAGGGTGAGCGCTACTTCGCGCTGTTGAAGGTCAGCCAGATCAACTTCGACCGTCCGGAAAACGCCAAGCACAAGATTCTCTTCGAGAACCTGACGCCGCTGTTTCCCAATGACCGGCTCCCCCTGGAGATCGGCAACGGCTCCACGGAAGATCTGACCGCGCGTATCCTCGATTTGACCGCGCCGATCGGTAAGGGCCAGCGGGGGCTTTTGGTGTCGCCGCCCAAGGCGGGTAAGACGTTGATGCTGCAAAACATCGCGACGTCCATTACGCGCAACAGCCCCGAGTGTCATCTGATCGTGCTGCTGATCGACGAGCGCCCGGAGGAGGTGACCGAAATGTCGCGCACCGTGCGCGGCGAAGTGGTCGCCTCGACCTTCGATGAGCCGCCGGCCCGCCACGTGCAGGTCGCCGAGATGGTCATCGAAAAGGCCAAGCGCCTGGTCGAGCACAAAAAGGACGTGGTGATTCTGCTCGACTCCATCACCCGCCTGGCGCGCGCCTACAACACCGTGGTACCCAGCTCTGGCAAGGTACTCACCGGTGGTGTCGATGCCCACGCCCTTGAAAAGCCCAAGCGCTTCTTCGGTGCGGCGCGTAACATCGAAGAGGGCGGAAGCCTTACGATCATCGCCACGGCGCTGGTCGACACCGGCTCCAAAATGGACGAAGTGATCTTCGAGGAGTTCAAGGGTACCGGCAACATGGAAGCGCACCTGGACCGCAAACTGGCGGAAAAGCGCGTTTTCCCGGCGATCAACATCCGCCGCAGCGGCACCCGCCGCGAGGACCTTCTGGCCTCGGAAGACGAAATGCAGCGTATGTGGATTTTGCGCAAGCTCTTGAACCCGATGGAAGATACCGCCGCCACGGAATTTTTGATCGATCGCTTGAAAGATACCAAGACCAATCTTGAGTTTTTCGAGGCGATGAAGCGCCGTTAACACGGCGGGCGATCACGACCACGGGGAAAGGTTTTGAAATATAACGACTTGCGCGATTTCATCAAAGCCCTCGAGGAGCGCGGTGAGCTTAAGCGAATCCAGGTGGAGGTAGACCCTTACCTCGAGATCACCGAGATTTGCGATCGGACCCTGCGCGCCGGCGGCCCGGCCCTGCTGTTCGAGAACGTGAAGGGCCACGACATGCCGCTTCTGGGCAACCTGTTCGGCACGCCCGAGCGGGTGGCGCTGGGCATGGGCCAGGAGTCCGTCGCGGCACTTCGCGAAGTCGGTAAGCTTCTCGCATTTTTGAAAGAGCCGGACCCGCCCAAGGGCTTGAGAGACGCCTGGGAGAAGCTGCCGATCTTCAAGCAGGTGCTGAGCATGGGGCCGAAAACCGTCAAACGCGCCCCGGTGCAGGAAGTCGTGTTCGAAGGCGAGGACGTCAACCTCGACGCGCTTCCGATTCAGCACTGCTGGCCCGGCGACGCCGCTCCGCTCGTGACCTGGCCGCTGGTCATCACGAAAGGCCCGCACAAAAAGCGCCAGAACCTGGGGATTTACCGCCAGCAAAAAATCGGCAAGAACCGGCTGATCATGCGCTGGCTCTCTCACCGCGGCGGGGCGCTGGACTTTCAGGAGTTCCAGAAAGAACACCCCGGCGAGCCTTTTCCCGTGGCCGTTGCCCTCGGCGCCGACCCGGCGACCATTCTGGGCGCGGTGACCCCCATTCCGGACTCACTTTCCGAGTACGCCTTCGCCGGGCTCTTGAGAGGCTCGCGTACCGAGCTCGTGGCCTGTCATCACGCGGATTTAGAAGTGCCGGCGTCCGCGGAGATCATTCTGGAAGGCTTCATCTACCCGGATGACATGGCCCCGGAAGGCCCCTATGGGGATCACACCGGCTACTACAACGAGGTGGATCACTTCCCGGTGTTTACCGTGACGCGCATGACCCGTCGCCGCGACGCGATCTATCACTCGACCTATACGGGTCGTCCGCCGGACGAACCGGCGATTCTCGGCGTGGCGCTCAACGAAGTCTTCGTGCCCATTCTCAATAAGCAGTTTCCCGAGATCGTCGATTTCTACCTGCCGCCGGAAGGGTGCTCTTACCGGATGGCCGTGGTGACCATGAAAAAGCAGTATCCCGGCCACGCCAAGCGCGTGATGATGGGGGTATGGAGCTTTTTGCGCCAGTTCATGTACACCAAGTTCGTGATCGTGCTCGACGACGACGTGGACGCGCGCAACTGGGAAGACGTGATGTGGGCGATCACCACGCGCATGGACCCGGCCAGGGACACCGTGATGGTGGAAAATACGCCGATCGACTACCTGGATTTCGCTTCGCCGGTTTCAGGGCTTGGTTCCAAAATGGGGCTCGATGCCACCAACAAGTGGCCTGGCGAAACCGATCGTGAGTGGGGCACGCCCATCGTCATGGACGAGGCGGTGAAAGCCCGGGTCGACGAGCGCTGGGAATCGCTGGGCATCGGTATCGAGCGTCCGGCTTCGCGCCACGGCTAGCCAAGTACGCAGTTTTTTTAAAGAGGCTTTCATGAGCACAAGGGCGCTACATCAAACGTCAGGGCGTCAGACGATTACCTGTCGGATTACCGATATCAAAGAGTTGAGTTCTGACGTGCTCGGGGTGACGCTCAAGGGCGACCCCCAGGCGATCAATCACCTGCCCGGCCAGTATCTCGAGCTCAAGCTCGATGACACGACCTGGGTGCCGTTTTCCATCGCAAGCCATGGGCGCGGCGACGGTGTCATCGAGCTGCACATTCAGCATCGCCCGGAGCGCGATAATTCCGTCAGGCTGCGCGAGCTTCTCACCCTTTCCGGCGAGCTCACCATTCGCATGCCCGGCGGCGAGAGCGTGCTGGATAGTCAAAGCCACCGTCCGCTTTTGTTGATCGCCGCCGGTACCGGCTTTGCGCAGATGAAGGCGATCGTCGAAGCGGTGCTCGAAGAGCAGCCGGCCCGGCCCGTGTTCATCTGGTGGGCGGCGCGGGAACATCGCGACCTCTACGCCGAGTATCTGGCCAGCGAGTGGGCGGCGCGCTTTGACAACGTGCACTTTCACGCGGTTACCGAGCTCGAATTGGATCAGCCGCTGGCGGACAGCCCGCGCATCGCCCACTACCAGGGGCGCATCACCGACGTGTTGGAGCGCGCCTTGCCCACGCTTGCCATCGAAGGTACGCCCGTGGCAGTGGGCGAGTGCGATGTGTACCTGTCCGGCTCACCGGGCATGGTCTACGCCTGCGTGGACGTATTAGAAGCCCACGGCGCAGTGCCGGACAGGCTTTACTCGGACGTCTTCGCCTACGCGCCGCGCCCGGCCAAATAGCCAACTTCTATAGTCCGCCTTTGAGGGGCGAGCGGTAGAGTTGTTATTTTTACGCAATGCAGGCAGGATAAGCCCATAACGCTTATCGGCCTTTCAACCGGATAAACCCATGATCCATTTACGAAACAGCAAAGCGACACTGGCCACGCCCCTGGCGGCGGCTTTCGCCTGCGCGTTTGGTTATGGCGTTTATTGGTTTAGCCCCGGTATGCCTCGGGCTGGCGCTTAGGCCAACCCCGCAGGCATACCTTCTGGGTTGCCTGCCGACGTTTGAAACCCCGGCTGGTAACCCCGCCGGGGTTTTTGCGTTTTGAAGCGCGTTTTACCCACCACCCGATGTGGAATTCACGACACGTTCATCAAGGAGTTCGACCATGACCGCTTATGCCAACGCTTTTGCTGCCTCGTTGATGGGTTACGGCTATAGCTGGCGATTTAGCGGCGCGCGGTCGGTACAGGTAGCCACCTCCGGCCGGGCCCCTGTGGGTGGCACGACGAGTATCCGATGTCCTTTGATGAATGAGAGTTAACGCCATGAGTGCTTTGATGAGTGCGACCCGCTCCGCCCAGTCCCTAAGCAGCGCCGAGCCCCAGAACCCACAGCCGCTCCCCCTGCCCGATGAGCTTTTGAGCCGGGTGCACGTCGATGCCGCCCTGAGCCGTCAGCTCGATGGGCAGCGCCAGGCTGTCCAGCGCATTCTGACCGGCGAGGACTCGCGCCTTCTGGTCGTGGTCGGGCCCTGCTCGATCCACGACCCGGACGCGGCGCTGGAGTACGCCGACCGCCTTGCGGCACTGAGCGAGGAGGTCAGCGAGCAGATTCTGCCGGTGATGCGTGTCTACGTCGAAAAACCCCGCACCACCGTGGGCTGGAAAGGCCTGGCCTACGACCCGGATTTGGACGGTACCGGCGACATGGCCCGGGGGGTGACCCGCTCCCGCGAGCTGATGCACGCGGTTGCCAGTCGCGGGCTGCCCGTGGCCACCGAGCTTTTGCAGCCGATGCTCGCCCCCTACCTGGAAGACCTTTTGAGCTGGGTGGCGATCGGCGCGCGCACGACCGAATCCCAGCTTCACCGCGAGCTTGCCAGTGACCTGCGCGCCGCGGTGGGCTTCAAGAACGCCACCAGCGGTGACTTGCAGGTGGCCATCGACGCCATGCAGGCCGCCGCCCACTCCCATCAGCGCTTCGCCCAGGACGGTAAAGGCCGCCCGGTCATGCAGCAAAGCGCGGGCAACCCCCATACCCATGTCGTGCTGCGCGGTGGACACGGCGAGCCCAACTACCAGGCCCATCACGTCCGCCAGGCGAGTGCCCGGCTGATGGAAGCAGGGCAGAACCCGCGGCTCATGGTCGACTGCAGCCACGCCAACGCGCGCAAGGACCACCGGCGCCAGAGCGAGGTGATGCTCGACGTGCTCGACCAGCGCCAGGCCGGGGATGCCCATTTGGTCGCGCTGATGCTCGAAAGCCACCTGTTCGAAGGCAAGCAGGCGTTGAAGCCCGGCGCCATGCGCTACGGCGTATCAGTGACCGATGCCTGTGTCGGCTGGGATACCACCGAGCACCTGCTCAAAACCGCGGCGCAGCGTTTGGCCGGCCAATAATCCAGGGCGTTGCGCATCCCCGGGCATTTACAGCCGGCGCTTGCCAGGCCTGACCACCCCCGTATGATAGAGGCTATTTAATCGGAGGTGGCGATGGCCTTTACCCTGCAAGAGCAAGAACCCAAGCGCTACCGGCGCAAGGCGCGCATGATCAGCGTCGTGATGGTGGGCCAACTGATCATCTTTGGCATGCTGTTTTCACTGCTGCTGAGCTCGGCGCTGGGCAGCAGTATCTGGACTCACGGTTTAGGGATCGTGCTCGGACTTTTGGCGACCAGCGCGCTCTTTGCCGGGCTCAAGGAGCGCCCCTGGATGGGCGAGATCAGCTACGTTTGGCAGCTCAAAAACCATCTTTCGCGCATCCAGGGCTACCAGGACTCGCTTACCCGCGCCGTCGACGAGGACAACCGCGCTGCGCTCGATATTTTGAGCTTCTACCACGAAGGGGTGGATCAGGTAGCCGCGCTCAACGATAAACAGCCGGATCCCGCGCGTTTGCAGCAAAAAGAGCACGTGGTCGAGCGCCGTCAGGCGCTTGGCCTGCCGGATCGCGTGACGGTTTTCGACCCTCACGATCTGGGCGCGTTTACGCGCGGCTAGTGCTCACTCAACTCCACTAAAAAAAGCGTTACAGGGAACATTCATGCTCGATTCTAAACCGCTCAAGGCGCTCGGCGCCGCTTGTCTGGGCCTATGGCTTGCCGGCTGTGCGGCGCCGTCCGGCGGTCAGACGCCGGGGACGACGACGACGCAAAACGCCGCGCCGCTGCTGCCGTCGTCGCTTTTTCCCGGTAGCGCCGAGCGCTTCACCGCTTGGCACTGCCAGCCGGCCAACCAGCACCTGGTGGCCGCCGATAACGACCAGGCGCTGCGGCTATGGTCGCTCCACGGCGCCTGGCAGCTGCCCCGGGCCGTCGTTGCCAGCGGCGCACGTTATCAGGATGGCGAAATAAGCGTTTGGGACCGCGGCGAAAAGGCGCTGGTCGAAACCCCGCGCGGCCAGCTTCAGTGCCAGAAAGCCGGACAGCGCCAGGCGTTTACCCGCGCCGAGCACCCGGGGGTGATGTTTCTCGGCCAGGGCCAAAAGCCTGCCTGGCGCGTCTCGCTTGCCCACGACGAACCGGTCATTAGCCTGGCGACTCGGCCCGACCAGCCCGTCGAGCGCTTCCCTTATATGATCAGCGTGCTGGATAACGAGGCCGGCCGGGTGGTGCTCGAAAGCGCCGATGTCGAACCTTTCTTCAGAGTACGCATCGACGCGGGCGCCTGTTTCGATCGCGTCAGTGACGAACCCTTTCCGGCCCGGGTAACGCTCACCTACCAGGGCGAGCAGTATAGCGGGTGCGGCCAGGGCATAGCGCCCAACTAACGCGGAGCCTTTCGTTAGCTAAGGTCTGTCTGAAAAGTCGACGAGCGAAGACAAGACAAGGCAAAAATTGGCGAAAAAACGGAGTTTACATGTGTAAATGAGTATTTTGAGCCAATTTTTAACGCCGTATTGTCGAGCGCAGGCACTTTTCAGACAGAGCCTAGCGACGACACGCCTGGGTTTCGCCTTCGACACGCCATTCGGGGGCGATGAAATCACTTGCACAAAGCGCATTCTTGTCGCCGGCCACGCGGCGGGCCAAGCGGGTGAGCGCCGAAGCGCTCAGGCCTCGCTCGGTGGGGCGCTGCTCGCTGACCGCCACCGGCACCCACGCGCCATCCTGGAGGGTCGCCAGGGTGAAGTTGAACGGGTGAAAGCCTGGAAAGCCCAGGCGCAGGTCGGTGGCGATCAGGGTCTCGTCACCTTCGACCGACTCGACCTCGTAGCGTAGAAAGGGCCCGCTGAACCAGGCCAGACGCTGGCCCAGCGTGCTTGAAAGCGCCGCGTTTTCGAGCGGCTGCCGCTGGCGTTGAAAGGTCTCGATCATCGGCGGCTGATCGTCATCGAAAACGCTGACCAGCCCCTCGTAGTAGCGATTCCCCTCTACGGCCGTGGCCCGCCACAGCAAAATGTTGAACGGCGTGGGCTGAATCATCAGCGCGGCGTTTTCCAGGCCCCGCGCCTCGAGTTCCGGTGCCAGGCGCGCCTCGACGGACCACTTCATACCCGCCGCCATCAGCAAGTAGAGACTCGAAAGCAGCAGCCCCAGGGCGCAGTAGTAGACGACCCGGCGGGTGAGGCACGCCGCAAAAAGCCCGCCCAGCAGCGCCAGACTATAGAGAGGGTCGATAATGAACACGATGGGCCAGGCGGCGGGGGCTACCTCCAGCGGCCAGAGCAATTGGGTGCCGTAGGTGGTCAGCGCATCGAGCAGCGGGTGGGTAAGGAGCGCGAGCGTGAAAAATAGCCACCAGCGGCCAAGCGATGCTCGCCCCGGCAGAAAGCGCCAGCTTAGTAGCGCCAGCAGGCTGCCAAGCCCGGTCAGCACGAACAGCGAATGGCTAAAGCCGCGGTGTTCGGTCACGTTGAGAATGGCGTCGCCGTAGTCCAGGGCAACGTCCAGGTCGGGCAGGGTGCCCAAAAGCGCGCCCACCAAAACGGCCTTGCGGCCAAGGCGGCGGCCCAGCACCGCCCCGCCGACAGCGGCGCCCAGGGCCGCTTGCGTAATCGAATCCACAACGTTTCCTTAACGGGTGTTAAAATCTTCGTAAGCGTAGCATTATACGTTTTTGTTTTCGCGTTGACTGGCTGTATTGGGGTTGTACAAAAAGCGTGGGGATTGCCGTCCCTGACCCTTCATCAATGACTCAATCGGGTCTATTCTATTTGCGTTAACGTTCTGTGACGCCGAGTGCTTTCAAAAAGGGGATTTTATGCGGTTTTTACATACCATGGTGCGTATCAGCGATATCGACGCTTCGCTGCACTTCTACTGCGATCTTCTGGGCATGGAAGAAGTGCGCCGCAAGGAGAGCGAAAAGGGCCGCTTTACGCTGATTTTTTTGGCCGCGCCGGACGATACGCCCCGCGCCGAGCGCTTGAACGCTCCGGAACTCGAGCTGACCTACAATTGGGATCCGGAAGAGTATGAGGGCGGGCGCAACTTCGGCCACCTGGCCTACCGGGTCGACGACATCTACGCGCTGTGCGAAAAGCTCCAGAACGCCGGCGTGACCATCAACCGCCCACCGCGGGATGGCAATATGGCGTTCGTGAAATCACCGGATGGCATTTCCGTCGAGCTGCTCCAAAAAGGCGACGCCTTCGAGCCGGAAGAGCCTTGGGCTTCGATGGAAAACAGCGGCAGCTGGTAACGCAGGGAGCGATTGGTGAAAAAATACCTTATTGGCGCGCTGGCCCTGGGTACGGCGCTGCTACTGGGCGGCTGCGCCAGCAGCCCGCCACCGCAGACCCAAAAGCCCGTTTCGCAAGGCGGCGCCGAGCTCTCCGGGGCGATCGTCGGCCCGCGCTGGAATCTGCTGCTGATGGGCACCGACGAGCGCCTCTCACTGCCGCAAACGGCGTTTTTCCAGATTCACCCGGATGGGCGTATCTCGGGCAACGACGGCTGCAATAACTTCAAAGGCGGTGTAAGCCTTGGCGAAAGCCAGCGCATCGAAGTGGGCGATCTTTCCACGACGCGGATGGGCTGCGACGAGCTCGAGGACGCCCTGCGCGTGACCGACATGCTCGAAACCGCCTACCGCTACCTGATCGACCACGACCGAGTCGTGTTCTTTGGCCCGGACAGCCGCGTGCTGGGCGGCTGGCGCAAGGCCAACTAAAAGGGAGGCCGCGTGCCCAACGTGGACAAGCCGCTGTTGGAGGCGGTGTGGCAGATTGCGCTAAGCGCTTCCGAGATCATTCTGACGGTGTATCGCCAGGCGATCACGGTGGCGTTAAAAGCCGACCAAAGCCCGGTCACCGAGGCCGATACCCGCGCCAACGCTGCCATCGTCGAAGCACTCGAGCACCTTACCCCAGAGGTGCCGGTGCTTTCCGAGGAGAGCGTGGCGCATTTCGAAGGCCCGGCGCCGGAGTGCACTTACTGGTTGGTCGATCCGCTGGACGGCACTAAAGAGTTCATCAAGCGCAACGACGAGTTCACGGTGAATATCGCGCTGATCCACCGTGGTGCGCCGGTGCTCGGCGTGGTCGTGGCCCCGGCGCTAAACGTTAGCTACCTGGCGGCGCGCGGGCTTGGCGCCTTCAAGGCGCAGCAAACGGGCACATGGCAGCCCATTCACACCTGCGTCGGCGTGCCAGCGCAGGGCTATCGGGTACTCGGCAGCCGCTCGCATCAGGACCCGCGACTGAGTGCCTGGCTCGAGAGTCTGGGCGCGCACTGCATAACGGCGCTGGGGAGCTCGCTAAAAGCCTGCCTGATTGCCGAGGGGCGTGCGGACGTTTACCCGCGTTTCGGGCCGACCAGCCTTTGGGACACCGCCGCCGCTCAGGTCCTGGTCGAAGAGGCCGGTGGCTGCGTGGTCGACCAGGCGGGGGAGCCGCTTGGTTACCACACCCCCGAGCAGGTATTGAATCCGAGCTTTTTTGTCTGGGGCGCCCCGCTTGACAAGCGCTAGCAAGCCCCGCCCACGCGTGATAAACTACGCCATCCTCTCAGACAAGACCGTTGAACGGGCAGTTTTTGAGCTGCGCGTTACACGTTTTGGCAAAGCGTAAAGTTTAGCCAAATCAATTGGTTGTTAAGGAAATGTCGCGATTGGGCTTTTGCCCCGCGAAATTACATAGTTAATTCGTTGCCCTAAAGGCAACCTTTATTCTCCAAGGAGATACCAGTGGCGAACAGCAAGCAAGCTCGCAAGCGCGCCCGCCAGGCCGAGTCACGTCGCGTCCTGAAATCCAGCCAGCGCAGCATGGTCCGCACCTACGTCAAGCGTGTGATCAAAGCGATCAACACCGGCGACCATGGCAAGGCAATGGAAGAGTTCAAGGTGATGCAGCCGGTCGTTGACCGCATCGCCGACAAGGACGCGCTGTCCAAGAAAAAGGCCGCGCGCCTGAAAAGCCGCTTGAACAAGCGGATTAAAGCGCTGGCAGCGTAAGCCGGCAGCGTCTTGAAAAAACCGGCTGCGGCCGGTTTTTTTGTGCCTGGATAAATGCTCGAGCCCGACGGATGACGCGATGACACAGACCTCCCCCCAACACACAGCGGTGGCCAAACGCGGGCTAATGCGCTCGGGGCTGGTGGTCAGCGCCATGACCATGCTTTCACGCGTCATGGGGCTTGCGCGGGACGTCGTGGTCGCGACCTTCCTTGGCGCGGGCACCGGCGCGGATGCGTTTTTCGTCGCCTTCAAGATCCCCAATTTTCTACGCCGGCTGTTTGCCGAAGGCGCCTTTAACCAGGCCTTCGTGCCGGTGCTCTCGGAGTACTCCACCCAGCGCACCCGCGAGGAGATCCGCGAGCTCTTGAATGCGGTGGCGGGCAGTTTGACCGCCATTTTGGCGCTGATTACAGCACTCGCCATGCTGAGCGCGCCCTGGCTCGTCTGGCTCTTCGCACCGGGCTTTGGCCGCGATGACCCGGAAAAGCTCGCGCTCACCGCGGACATGCTGCGCCTGACCTTTCCGTACCTGCTGTTGATTTCGCTGACCGCGTTTTCCGGCAGCGTGCTCAATACCTGGAACCGGTTCGCCGTGCCCGCCTTCACGCCGGTGCTGTTGAATTTGTCGCTGATCGGCGCGGCGCTTTTTCTGATGCCGTTGATGGAAGAGCCCGCCATGGCGCTGGCCTGGGGGGTACTGATCGCAGGCGCCGCCCAGCTCGCGTTTCAGGTGCCGTTTCTCTACCGGCTCGGGCTTTTGCCCACGCCCTGGCCAAACTTCGCCCACGACGGCGTCAAACGTATTCTGAAACTAATGGGCCCGGCGCTTTTTGGCGTGTCGGTGTCGCAAATCAACCTGCTGCTGGATACGGTGCTGGCCTCGCTTTTGGCCGCGGGCAGCGTCTCCTGGCTCTACTATTCGGACCGTTTGGTGGAACTGCCGCTGGGGGTATTCGGCGTGGCGATCGGCACGGTGATTTTGCCCGCGCTCTCCAAGCGCCACGCCGAGCAGTCCAGCGAGCACTTCGCCAAAATGCTCGACTGGGCGATTCGCGTCGTGTTGCTTTTGGGTGTGCCGGCAGCCCTTGCGCTGGTGGTGCTCGCCGAGCCCTTTTTGATTACCCTGTTTCACTACGGCGCGATGACCGCAAGCGACATCCAGATGGCCTCGATGAGCCTGCGCGCCTACGCCGTAGGGCTGGTGGCCTTCATGCTGATCAAGGTGCTGGCGCCGGGCTTTTTTGCCCGTCAGGACACCAAAACGCCGGTCAAGGTGGGCATTTTCGCCATGGTCGCCAATATGGTCTTCAACCTAATACTGATTTGGCCGCTGGCGCACGCGGGGCTGGCGCTGGCCACGGCGCTCTCCGCGTTTTTGAACGCCGGGCTTTTGGGCTATTTGCTCTATCGTGAGAAAGTGCTGGTGTTCCAGCCCGGCTGGGGGCGCTACGCGGTGCAGCTCATTGGCGGAAGTGCTCTGATGGGGACGGCACTTTATCTGGTGACACCGCCCTGGCAAGAATGGCTGGACGTTGGGCTTTGGCAGCGGATCGGCTGGGTGTTCGGGCTGATCGCTCTGGGCGGTGGGCTCTACTTTGCCTGGTTGGGCGCCTGGGGGCTTAGGCTTCGCCACTTCAAACTGACGAGCTGATTTCGCCCTGGGCCCGCGCGCGTAATCTTGACTGCAGCTTCCCGGCGCGTTCGTTATAATCACAGGCTTTCTTGTATTGATCCAGCCTTTACCCACGCTTAACGCTAGAGGGGCCATGCACGTTATACGAGGTCTGCACAATTTAACCGCGGATGAGCGCGGCTGCGTTGCCACCATCGGTAACTTCGACGGCGTGCACCGCGGCCATCAGGCGATCATGCAGCAGTGCCGCGAGCACGCAGCGCGGCTGCAAGTGCCGTTGACGGTCGTGGTCTTCGAGCCTCAGCCCCGGGAGTATTTTGCCGGCGAGCAGGCCCCACCGCGCCTGACAAGGCTGCGTGAAAAGGTGCGCTTACTTGGGCAGCACGGCGCCGAGCGGGTGCTTTGCCTGGCGTTCAACGACACCCTTAGAAGTTTGACCGGGCGCGAGTTCATCGACCAGGTGTTGATCGAGGGCCTGGGCGTCAAACACCTGGTGGTGGGCGACGACTTTCGCTTTGGCTGCGACCGGCGCGGTGACTTCGAGCTTTTAAAAGCCGTGGGTGACGAAGAAGGCTTCGCCGTTGAGCACACGCGCACCTTCACGCTGGAAGACGAGCGCGTGTCGAGTTCGCGGGTGCGCACCATGCTTGCCAGCGGTAATTTCGCCGCCGCGCGGCGTTTGCTGGGCCGGCCCTACTCGGTGTCCGGGCGGGTAGTGCGCGACCAGCAGCTGGGGCGCACCATCGGCGCGCCGACGGCGAATTTGCCGCTTCTGCCCCAGCCGCTGACGCTTCGCGGCGTGTTCGCGGTGGTGGCCGAGCTCGAGGACGGCACCTGTTACCCGGGGGTGGCCAACGTCGGCTTTCGCCCGACGGTGGGCGCCAAGCGGCCGACCCTCGAGGTGCACCTTTATGACTTTAACGGCGACCTTTATGGCCAGCGGCTTTCGGTGTACCCCTGCGTGCGGCTACGCGGGGAGGTGAAGTTCGACGACTTCGCGGCACTCAAGGCGCAGATTCAGCGCGACCAGGCGCGGGGCCGGTACTATTTTGCCCCGCTCCAGGCAGGCCTTGCCAAGGCTGCCTCGACGACGGACACCTCGACGGAGTTTGCTTCAACGGATTCCGTCTTACCGGATTTCACATCACACGCATCCAGAGCGGCCTTTGAAAGCGACGCGCTGGATGTTTGGCTGGCTTCGGCCCCGCTTGGGCGAGAAGCCGCTTCTTCTGATTTCTCTTCGGCGGACGACGCCGATGCTAACGACGGCTGACCGGACCTATGGACTACAAGCAAACGCTCAATCTGCCTGAAACCGACTTCCCCATGCGCGGCATGCTGCCCAAGCAGGAGCCGGGTCGGGTTTCCAAATGGCAGGATATGGACCTTTACCAGCGCCTGCGCGATGCCCGCGCCGGTGCCCCGCTTTTCGTGCTGCACGATGGCCCTCCCTACGCCAACGGCAGCATCCATATCGGTCACGCCGTCAACAAGATCCTCAAGGACATCATCGTCAAGTCCAAGAACCTGGCCGGGTTCGACGCCCCTTATGTGCCGGGTTGGGACTGCCATGGCCTGCCGATCGAGCACAAGGTGGAAACCACCCACGGCAAGCACCTTTCGCCGGCGCATGCCCGGGCGCTTTGCCGCGAGTACGCCGGTGCCCAGATCGAAACCCAGCTCACCGATTTCGTGCGGCTGGGCGTGATCGGCGACTGGCATCATCCTTACCGCTCGATGGATTTCGTTAATGAGGCCGGTGAGATCCGGGCGCTGGCCGACATGGTCGACGCCGGTTACGTCTTCAAGGGGCTGAAGCCGGTCAACTGGTGCTTCGACTGCGCCTCCGCCCTGGCCGAGGCCGAAGTGGAGTACCAGGACAAGAAGTCTGACGCCATCGACGTTGCTTTCCCGGTCGAAGACGCCGACAAGCTGGCCGCGGCCTTCGGTTTGGATTCGCTTTCAAAGCCTGCCGCCGTGGTCATCTGGACCACCACGCCCTGGACCATCCCGGCCAACCAGGCGCTGAACGTCCACCCCGAGTTCACCTACGCGCTGGTCGACACCGGCGAGCGGTTGTTGCTGCTCGCCGAAGAGCTGGTCGAGAGCTGTCTGGCGCGTTTCGACCTGCAAGGCGAAGTCATCGCCACGGCGAAAGGCGAGTCGCTTGAGCTGATCAACTTCCGCCATCCGCTTTATGATCGCCTGTCGCCGGTGTATCTGGCGGACTACGTCGAGAGTGACGTCGGCAGCACCGGTATCGTCCACTCCGCGCCGTCTTACGGCGTGGATGACTTCAATACCTGCCGCGCCTACGGTATGAGTTTTGACGATATGCTCAACCCGGTGCAGAGCAACGGCGTCTATATCGACGACTTGGAGCGCTTCGGTGGGCAGATGATCTGGAAAGCGAACCCGAACATCGTCGCCGCACTCGATGAGGCCGGCGCTTTGATGGCGCACAAGCCCATCACCCACAGCTACATGCACTGCTGGCGCCACAAAACGCCGGTGATCTACCGCGCCACGGCTCAGTGGTTCGTGGGCATGGATATCGAAGGCCGTGACGGCAAGACCCTTCGCCAGAAAGCCCTCGAGGGGATCGAGGCCACCGCCTTCACTCCCAGTTGGGGCCAGGCGCGACTGCACAGCATGATCGCCAACCGCCCGGACTGGTGCATCTCGCGCCAGCGTAACTGGGGCGTGCCGATTCCGTTTTTCCTGCACAAGCAGACCGGCGAGCTGCACCCGCGCACCGTCGAGCTGATGGAAGAAGCCGCCAGGCGCGTGGAAGAGGGCGGCATCGACGCCTGGTTCAGCCTCGAGGCCGCCGAGCTTCTGGGTAGTGAGGCCGACGACTATGACAAGATCTCCGACACCCTGGATGTGTGGTTCGACTCCGGCACCACTCACCGCCACGTGCTCCGGGGCTCGCACCCCCACGGCCACGAGTCCGGCCCGCGGGCGGATCTGTATTTGGAAGGCTCGGATCAGCACCGCGGCTGGTTCCACTCGTCGCTCTTGACCGGCTCGGCGATCGATGGCCACCCGCCGTACCGTCAGCTTCTGACCCACGGCTTCACCGTGGATGCTCAGGGGCGCAAGATGTCCAAGTCGATCGGCAACGTGGTCGCCCCGCAAACGGTGATGGACAAGCTCGGCGCCGACATTCTGCGCCTGTGGACCGCCTCGACGGACTACTCCGGCGAAATGGCGGTATCCGACGAGATCTTGAAGCGCACCGCCGATGTCTACCGGCGTATCCGTAATACCGCACGCTTCTTGCTGGGCAACCTGACCGGCTTCGAGCCGAACCGCGACATGGTTGCCTTTGACGACATGATTGCGTTGGATCGTTGGATCGTGGATCGCACCGCGCAGCTTCAGGGGCGTATCCAGACGGCGTTTGATGAGTACCGTTTCCGCGACGTTTACCAGCAGGTGCACGACTTCTGCGCCCGGGACCTGGGCGGCTTCTACCTGGATATCATCAAGGACCGCCAGTACACCACCCAGGCGGATTCGCTGGCCCGGCGTAGCTGTCAGAGTGCGCTTTATCACGTCATCGAGGCGCTCGCCCGCTGGGTCGCGCCGATTCTCTCCTTCACCGCCGAAGAAATTTTCGAGCACATCCCCGGCGAGCGCGGCGACAGCGTGCTGCTCGAAACCTATTACGAAGGGCTGGCGGTGCTTGACGACGACGCGCCGATGGGCCGGGCGTTCTGGGAGCAGGTCATGGAGGTCAAGCACGCGGTCAACAAGCGTTTGGAAGAGGCGCGGGGTGAAGGCACCATCAAGGGGTCGCTGGATAGCGAAGCGACGCTTTATGTCAGCGACGAATTCCGTACGCTGCTGGAAAGCCTGGGCGACGAGCTGCGCTTCGTGCTGATCACCTCCGAGGCCACGCTCAAGCCGCTGGATGAGGCGGATGCCAGCGCCCACAGCGAGCTCGAGGGGCTGAAGGTAGCCGTAGTGCCAAGCCCTCATGAGAAGTGCGAGCGCAGCTGGGAGCGCCGCCCGGACGTGGGCAGCCATCCAGAGCACCCGACCCTTTGCGAGCGCTCGATTCTGAACCTGCCGGATGGCCCGGGCGAGGTCCGCCGCTATGCCTGAGGCCGCGCCGAAGGCGCCGCTTGCAAGCCCGCCGCCCATGCATCGCCCGCTACGCTGGCTATGGCTGGCCGTGGCGGTCATTGCGCTGGACCTGGCGAGCAAGTACGCGATGAGTCATCTGCTCGACTATAATCAGCCGTTACGCGTGCTGCCCTTTTTCGATTTGCGTTTGATGCATAACTTTGGGGCGGCCTTCAGTTTTCTGGCCAACCACCCAGGCTGGCAGCGCTGGTTCTTTGCCCTTATCGCCGTGGGCGCGAGCGTGGGCCTGACGGTCTGGCTTTCGCGCATCCGCCGGGACGAGAGGCTTTTGGCCGTAGCGCTTCCGTTGATCATCGGCGGGGCGCTGGGCAATTTGTATGATCGCCTGATTCACGGCTACGTGGTGGACTTTTTGTCCTTTCACGTGGCGGGCTGGTACTACCCGGCGTTTAACGTGGCGGATATGGGCATCGTGATCGGCGCCGCCCTGCTAATCTGGGAATCAATCATGGGCGATCGGCGACGCAAGAAAGCCGCGTTACACGAAAGCAGCCAATAGCGAGAAGCGTATGGACTATGTCATCGACGAGGGTATGGACATTACCCTGCATTTCACCCTGAAACTCGAAGACGGTACGGTGGTGGACTCGACCAAAGAGAAAGCGCCGGCGAGTTTCACCTTTGGCGACGGCAACCTGCCGCCGGGTTTCGAGTACCCCATCAAGGGATTGGCGCCGGGCCAGCAGGGTACGTTCGATATCACCCCGGAGCACGCCTTCGGCCAGCACAACGAGCAAAACATTCAAACGCTCAAGCGCGCGGACTTCGGCGACGAAGAGCCGGAAATCGGCATGGTGATGTCCTTTGCCGACAAGGCGGGCACCGAGCTTCCCGGCGTGGTCAAGACCATCGACGGCGACCGGATCGAGGTGGACTTCAATCACCCACTCGCCGGGCGTACACTGACCTTCGAGGTCGAGGTGCTCGACGTCAAGCCGATGACCACGCACTAAGTGCGCCTGCGCCGGGCTTGTTACACAACTGACACGGTTTCCCGCTTTAATCGAAAAGCGGGAAACGCCCGTCGATAGAACAAGCCGGGCGCGGCGCTGTCCGTAAGGGCATGCCCTTGGCGTCACCTTTCGAGCGACCGGGCTTTTATTCACTAGCGATGCGCTCACGCATCAAGGCGCTATTATGAACGCACCCCAAACCGAGCCTTCAGAAACGGCGCAGCCGATCACGATTCAACTGGCCAACCCCCGCGGCTTTTGTGCCGGGGTGGACCGCGCCATCGACATCGTCAACCGCGCTCTGGACGTTTTCGGCCCGCCGGTTTATGTCCGTCATGAAGTGGTCCATAACAAGTTCGTCGTGGATTCGCTTCGTGAGCGCGGCGCGGTGTTCGTCGAAGAGCTCGACGAGGTGCCGGACGACGTGATCGTGATCTTTTCCGCCCACGGCGTTTCCCAGGCCGTGCAGGAAGACGCCGACCAGCGCGGGCTCAAGGTGTTCGACGCAACCTGCCCGCTGGTCACCAAGGTGCACATGGAAGTATTGCGCTACGCCAAGCGTGGCCAGGAGTGCATCCTGATCGGCCACGAAGGCCACCCGGAAGTCGAGGGTACCATGGGCCGCTACGACACCTCCTTTGGCGGACGTATCTATCTGGTCGAGGATGAAGAAGACGTGGCCAATCTCGAAGTAAGCGACCCGGCCACGCTCTCCTTCGTGACACAAACCACGCTCTCGATGGACGATACGGCCAAGGTGATCGACGCCCTGCGGGATAAATTTCCCGAGATTCAGGGCCCGCGCAAAAACGACATCTGCTACGCCACCCAAAACCGCCAGGATGCGGTGCGGGACCTGGCCACCGAAAACGATCTGATCCTCGTGGTCGGCAGCCCCAATAGCTCCAACTCCAACCGCCTGCGCGAGCTCTCCGAGCGCATCGGCACGCCGGCGTATCTCATCGATAACGCCGAGCAGATCGAAAGCCACTGGCTCGATAACGTTTCGCGCATCGGCGTAACCGCCGGCGCCAGCGCCCCGGAAGTACTGGTCAAAGGCGTCATCGACCGGCTCAAATCCCTGGGCGCGACCGACCCAAGCGAACTTGCCGGGCGCGAAGAGAACATTACTTTTTCCATGCCTAAAGAGCTTCGCGACCAGGTCATCGCAAGCGGCTAATGCAATCGGTACGCCGTTTCGCCATACTCAGGGTATGGGCTAACTAAAACGAGGCGTACCGAGTGGCTAACTTCCTGGATCACCGCGCGGGTGCATCGACGCACCAGCGCGGCTTCACTCTCATCGAAATGCTCATCGTCGCGGCCATCATTGGCCTGCTGGCGGGCATCGCCTACCCGGGCTACCAGCGCTACGTCGAAAACGCGGTACGCACCGACGGTAAGGCCGGCTTACTCAACGCCGCCGCCGAGCTCGAGCGCTGCTACGCACGTAACTATAGTTATGAAAACGGCTGCTCCATTACCGAGACCTCGCCGGATGGCCACTATGCGCTGACGTTCGAACCCAACGAAGAGCAGGGCGGCTTTTTGATCTTGGCGAACACCTCACGCGATGACGGCTGCGATAACCCGCTTACCCTGAATGCGCTCGGCGAGCGTGGCCCCGAGGAGTGCTGGTAATGGTGGGCCAGCGCGGCTTCTCCCTGGTGGAGGCGCTGGTCGCGCTGCTGATTCTATCGATTGGGTTGATCGGCATGGGGGCGCTGCAGCTAAAGGCGCTGCAAAGCGCAAGCGAGGGCTACCAGCGCACGCTGGCAAGCGTTGCCGTATTGGACGCCCAGGAGCGGCTTTGGGCGGCGTATCAGGCAAGCCCGCGCTGCGCCGGTCGCAAACTCGAAGGCGTCGAGCGCGCCTGGCAGCGCCACTGGTTTACGGATAGCGAAGCGGTGCTCGAGCAGGCGTCCGGCGATATTCAGCGCCAGGGGTGTGGGTTCGTCATCACCGTTACGCACGCGTCTTTGGCTAACGCGGAGTACCGGTTTTTGCTACCGGGCGAGCTATAGGAGGGTACGATGGGCAGGCAGCGGGGCTTCACACTCAGCGAGCTTTTGGTCGCCCTGACCCTGGGCAGTCTTTTGGTGATCGGCGCCGGGCAACTGCTGCTCTCAAGCTTTCATACCTTCGAGCAGGTCGACCGGCTGGGCCGCCAACAGGAGACGCTGGTATATGCCGCAACGACGCTCGCCAGCCGGCTACGGCGCGAGGGCGGCGTTAACGACCAGGCAGAGGCGCTATTTCACCTGACCTGCCGCGCAACGTCCAGCGACTGCCGCTGCACGGTACAGGACACCACCGAGGCCCAGCCGCTGGTGTCGTTCGAAAAGCTCGGCGAAAGCGCCTGCCCGCGGGACGAGCCCCTGGGCGAACCGGTGGGCGGCGGCGCGCTTCGCATTGCGTTGCCGCTGGGGCCCAAGGGCCAAGACATCGCCTTTCACATTACCCCGCGCCAAGACGTGTTAGCCCGTGATGATCTGGCGCCCTGAGGTCTCCCCCGAACGGCCGGCCCGCCAGCAAGGGGCGGCGCTGGCCGTGGTCATGGTGGTGCTGGCAAGCGCTTTGATGCTCGGCATCGTCGGGGTGCAGTCGGCGCTCATCGACCAGCGCCAGGCGGCCAACTACCGCGCCGCGTTAAAGGCGCAAATGCGCGCGGAAACCGCCGCCGTCGAAGCACTCTCCGCGTTCGATCTGCTTGACTGGGAGAACGCCCCAACCCTTACCCCCGACCAGCGCCTACGCTTCCCCGTCTTCTCCCAAGAGCCTGGCGCCGTTCAACGCTGCCGCGCACGCAGCTGTGTTTATCTTCCCGTTATCCGCCACGACGAGCACTGGGTGATGGCGCTGGGCGTGGTCTACGCAAACGACGACCCGCGCGCGTCACTGATCGCGCACAGCGAGCCGATTTTTGTGCGTGTGGAAGGTGACGAAGGCGCGGGGCAGAGGCGTTGGGAGTAGTAGGGGGAGACAAATCGCGCGACCATAAAAAACCCCTTAAGGAAGGGGTTTTTTTATGCGGCAAGCATTGAGGCAATGCTTAGCCTTCGATCGGCGCGCGCCAGTCGTCGGAACCCGAGGTGCCGGCAACGGTGTGTTCCCAATCGATTTTACGGTACGCAAGCGAGACGTCCATCAGCTGGGTGAACTCGGACTTCTGGATGTCCTGGGCGTGGGGCATGCGCAGGTTGATGTCGACGATGGTGGCATCGGTCAGCGAGGTGGTGAAGAAGTGCTCTTGCTTACCTTCGACCGAGGTGCGGTACCACTTAAGCTCTACGGTGGGCAGCATTTCGCCGGAGGCCAGGGCGTTGTACATCAGCGGCACGGCCTTGTTCAGCGCGACGGTGAATACGAACGGCTTGTGGGCGCGCTGGCCGGAGGGCTGACCGGACTGCGGGTCGGTGGGCACCGTGACGACGTGCTTGAATTCCTGGACCAGCATTTCGTCTTCGTGACCTTCGACATAGATGTTGCCGACGGAATCCGGTGTGAAAGCGCCGGCCGTGATGTTGCCCTGAGTCTGGCCTTCGATGCTGATATAACATGGAGTTGGCATAAATAGCTCCTCGATCAAGCGTTGCGATAAGGGTACGAATACCCGGTGAACACTCTTTACTAAGGCAAGCCGTATGCCATCTAAAAAATATCTATTTTAATCAATGCTTTATTAAAATATTAAAATTTTATGAAAGTATGCCTGGGCCGAGACTTGCTCGAAAACAGGCAAGCACTTGCCTGCGGGGCAACAAGTTGCTTGAAATTCCTAGGGTCGAGGTGCTTATAACGTTTTATTAGCCAAAGCCAGAGAAAGAAGCGCTTCACAGGGGCGAAAAAGCTCATTGAAGTGAGACTTTTGGGGTGAAAAAGTGGCTAGCTTAACCATCGCTTGGCACTAAGGCCACCCGTTGGTGATTTCATGTTGAGAAAATCAGGATTTTATTTGTAAGACATTATCGTTTTGTTGTGTAAGAGATGTCTTACATTGGCTTTTCGGTAAATTAATTTTCATTAGATAGTCGGCTAAATTCTACAAAATTGTGCCAATTGTCGCGCAAATTCAAAGTGAAAAAGTTCCCTTCCCGACGCCTCTTTTTAAGTGTTTAAAAATGGCGCATTGGCATGACCTGACAGATTCGTTAACTTGGGTTAATTGAGAATTATTAACGTAAACGTTCGATTTTCTCGCTTTCAGGACGCATCCAATGGCTAAACAAGGCACCGTCGCGCCGAAAGAGCGCATCAATATCAAATACGTTCCGGCCACCGGCGACCAGCAGGCGGATACCGAGCTTCCGCTCAAACTGCTGGTAGTGGGCGACTTCAAGGGCGGCGAAGAAGAGACGCCCATCGAAGAGCGCCAATCCGTATCGGTGGACAAGAACAACTTTCAGTCGGTCATGCGCGAAGCCGATTTGTCCCTGCAAACCTCGGTGGCCAATCGCCTCGAAGAGGGCGAGGACGCCGGCGATATGGCCGTTAATCTTTCCTTCAAGTCCCTCGAAGACTTCTCGCCGGACTCGCTCGCCAAACAGGTGCCGGAGCTTCGCAAGCTGGTCGAGCTGCGCGAAGCGCTGGTAGCGCTGAAAGGCCCGCTGGGCAACGTACCCGCTTTCCGGGATCGTTTGCAAAAACTGCTGGAAAACGACGAAGCGCGCCAGCAGCTTCTCAATGAATTGGAGTTAATGGATACCGAGCGCCCTAACGAGTAATCCCGGCCCGTGTATCAATTTCCTAACCCCAATAGTGCGAGACGAAACGATGAGCAAGACGGTTAAAGATCAGTCCCAGGCGGTTCAGACAGAAACCGAAGAGGCGTCGCTGCTGGACCAGGTCATGGCGCAGACCCGTATGGCCCCGGCCGATGAAGGCTACGATGTGGCCAAGCAAGGGGTTGCCGCCTTTATTTCCCAGCTGTTGGCGGATGACAACGCAGCGCCCAAGGTGAACAAGTCGATCGTGGACAACATGATCGTCGAGCTCGATCGCAAGATCAGCCATCAAGTGGACGAAGTGCTGCATAACCAGGAGTTTCAGCAGCTCGAGTCCGCGTGGCGAGGTTTGAAGCTTCTGGTCGACCGCACCGACTTTCGCGAAAACATCAAGCTCGATGTGCTGCACGCCACCAAGCAGGAGCTTCTGGAAGATTTCGAATTCGCCCCGGAAGTCAGCCAGAGCGGTCTTTATCATCACGTCTATAACGCCGGGTATGGCCAGTTCGGCGGTGAGCCCGTTGCCGGGATCATCGGCCACTACGACTTCTCGCCTTCCACGCCGGACATGAAGCTTTTGCAGTACACCTCGGCGGTCGGCGCGATGGCGCACGCGCCCTTCATGTCGTCGGTGGCGCCTTCTTTCTTCGGCGTCGACAGCTTCGAAGAGCTGCCCAACATCAAAGATCTCAAAGCCATCTTCGAAGGGCCGAAATACGCCCGCTGGCGCAGCCTGCGCGAGTCCGAAGATGCGCGCTATCTGGGCCTGACCGCGCCGCGCTTTTTGCTGCGTACGCCCTATGATCCGATCGAAAACCCGGTCAAGACCTTCAACTACCGCGAAACGGTCAGCGAGAACCACGAGCACTACCTTTGGGGTAACACCGCTTACCTGCTCGCCGAGCGTTTGACCGACAGCTTCGCCAAGTACCGTTGGTGCCCGAACATCATCGGCCCGCAAAGCGGCGGCGCGGTGGAAAACCTGCCGGTGCATACCTACGAGGCCTTCGGCCAGCTTCAGGCAAAAATTCCAACCGAGGTGTTGATCACCGACCGGCGCGAGTTCGAGATGGCCGAAGAGGGCTTCATCTCGCTGACCATGCGCAAGGGCAGCGACAACGCCGCGTTCTTCTCGGCCAACTCGGTGCAAAAGCCCAAGGTGTTCCCGAACACTACCGAAGGCAAGGCCGCGGAGACCAACTTCAAACTGGGCACCCAGCTGCCTTACATGTTCATCATCAACCGCCTGGCGCACTACGTGAAGGTGCTTCAGCGCGAGCAGATCGGTTCCTGGAAAGAGCGCCAGGACCTGGAGCGCGAGCTCAACGCCTGGATTCGCCAGTACGTGGCCGACCAGGAAAATCCGCCTTCCGATGTACGTAGCCGTCGTCCGCTGCGCGCCGCCTCGATCCAGGTCTCGGATGTCGAAGGCGAGCCGGGCTGGTACCAGGTATCGATGTCGGTACGTCCGCACTTCAAGTACATGGGCGCGAACTTCGAACTCTCCCTGGTCGGGCGTCTCGACAAGGAATAAGGGAAGTAACGCGCTATGGCCACGCAAAGCAATGGGCGTTTAGGCAGCCGATTGTTCGAGCGCTTGGCGGCCCCTCACCAGCCGGATCAGCGCTCGGAAGAGACCCGGCTCGGTGAGGTGGTGGAGTCGATCAAACGCCACTTGGTAGAGCTTCTCAACAGCCACCCCGGCAACAGCGCCTGTGCACCGGAATTGGGGCTTTTGGATTTCAACGACGCCACCATCGGCGTGTTGGATTTGGAGCTCAATATCAAGCAGGCGATCCGCCAATGCATCGAACGCTTCGAGCCCCGGGTAAAGCGGGTGGAAGTGGAGTCGCTGCCTAACGGCGGCGACCCCTTGCAGCTGCGTTTTCAAGTGCACGCCACCGTCGCGCTTGGCCACGATAGCGCCCAGGCCACGATCGATCTGCTGCTCAACAACAAGCGCTATCAGTGTATGAACTGATCGCGCGGGAAGGCATTCATGCTCAACCGCTACTACCGCGACGAACTTAACTTCCTCAAGCGTCAGGGCCGTGAGTTTGCCGAGGCGAACCCGGGCCTTAGCCGGTTTCTGTCCGAGCGAAGCACCGACCCGGACGTCGAGCGGCTGCTGGAAGGGTTTGCCTTTCTGACCGGGCGAATGCGCGAAAAGGTGGAAGACGAATTCCCGGAGCTGACGCACTCGCTGATCAGCATGCTATGGCCGAACTACCTGCGTCCGGTGCCGAGCATGGCGGTGGTACAGTTCACCCCGGTCTGGCACGTGCTCAGTCAGCAGCAAAGCGTGGCCCGCGGTACCGAGCTTTCGAGCACACCGGTCGAAGGCACCGCCTGCCTGTTTCGTACCTGTCACGATGTTGCGCTCTACCCGCTGGCCCACGCGGGCGTCACCGCTCGCCATACTCGCGAGTCCTCGATTGTCGAGCTGGCCATGGACGTGCACAGCGACCAGCCCATGAACGAGCTCGGCGTAGAGGCGCTGCGTCTTTATCTGGGCGGCGACGGCTACACCGCGCGCACGCTCTATCTGTGGATGAGCCACTACCTGGGCCGGTTGGAGCTCGAGATCGACGGCCAGCGCCAGACGCTTTCGGCAAATGCCCTGCGCCCGGTGGGCTTCGAGCCCGACCAGGCGCTTTTGCCCTACCCGCGCAACGTGCACCAGGGCTATCGCATTTTGCAGGAGTACCTGTGCTTTCCCGAGGCATTTCACTTCTTCGATGTGCATGGCCTGGGCGGCGCGCTACCTGCGAAAACCGCCGAGAAGGTGACGCTACGCTTCGTGTTCTCGCGCCCGCTGCCCACCGATGCGCGGCTTCAGGATGAACACCTGGCGCTCTATTGTGCCCCGGCCATCAACCTGTTCGAGCACGATGCCGAACCGGTCGATTTGACCGGCGAGCGCAGCGAGTACCGTATTCGCCCAAGCAGCAAGGCGCCGTCGCACTTCGAGGTGTTCAGCGTGGACGACGTGGTCGGGCGGTTGGAAGGGGCGGGAAGCGGTGCCCAAAACGGCCAGCGCCGCTATGTCCCCTTCGAGAGCTTCCAGCACCAGATCGAGCGCGACCGTGGGCGCGACTCGCTCTATTTCCGGACGCGGGTGCGCACCAGCATGCGCGGCGACGGGTTCGATCACGATATCTCGCTGGTACGCGGCGACGAAGCGCTCTGCCTTGGGCGGCGCGAGACGATATCGCTTGGCCTGACCTGCAGCAACCGCGAGCTCCCCGAGCAGCTGACCGTGGGCGATATCTGCGTGGAAACCCAGAATAGCCCCACCTTCGCAAGCTTTCGCAACGTGACCCGGCCAACGCCGGTGTTGCGCCCGGCGATCGATGACGGGCTGCTGTGGACATTGATTTCCAACTTGTCGCTCAACTACCTGTCGCTACTCAGCCGCGACGCGCTCTGCTCGGTCCTCAAGGCCTACGATTTTCGCGCTTTGGTGGACCGCCAGGCCGAGCGCGTCGCGCAAAAACGCCTGGACGGCATTATCGAGATCGATACGCAGCCGGTGGACCGGCTGCGCCGGGGCATGCCCGTGCGCGGTTTGCGCTCGGTGATGACCCTGGACCAGGACGCGTTTGGCGATGAAGGCAGCCTGTACCTGTTCGGCAGTGTCCTCGCGCGCTTTTTATCGCTTTACGCCAGCATCAACTCCTTTCACGAGTTGCAGGTCATCAACCGGCATAACCAAGAGCGTTACGTATGGAGCTCACAAGCGGGGCAGCAGCCCCTGATGTAGCGCTGGCGCCGCTTTTGAACCGGGCGCGGCGCTTTGATTTTTTCCAATTGGTAGAGCTTCTGCACCACCGTCACGGCGACGACCTGGAGCAGCGGCCTGGCGGTAGCGTGCCCGTGTTTTCGCGGGTGCGCTACAAGAGCTCGGCTTCGCTCGGCTTCCCGGGCAGCGACGTACTCGCGCTGGGCCTTGATGAGCATGGCCAGTACGCCATGGAAGTGAGCTTTCTGGGCCTTCAGGGCTCGCAGTCGCCGCTGCCGAGCTACTACCTGGAGGCGCTGGCCCACGAGTCGGCCCACCAGGAGGGCAATGCCGGGGCATTTTTGGATTTCTTCAATCATCGTCTATTGACGTTGATGCACCGTAACTGGCGCAAGTACCGCCACTACGTGCGCTACCAGGATAACGCCGAAGATGGCTTCTCGGCCTCGGTGTTTGCGCTGGTGGGGTTGGCCGACGCTAACCTGCGCGGCGAAACGCCGATCAACTGGAGCAAGATGCTCGCCTACGCCGGGCTTTTGGCCGGGCGCTCGCGCTCGCCGGAGGTGGTGTGCGGCATCGTCAGTCACTGCTTCGATCTGGAGCAGGTCGAGATCGAACAGTGGGTCAAGCGCTGGGTCGAGATCCCGCTTGATCAGCGAAGCCGTACCGGAATGAGCGGCATGACACTGGGTGAGGATGTCGTGGCCGGCGAGCGCGTGGCTGACGTGCAGGGCAAGTTTGCGCTCTGCCTGCGCGGCTTGAGTCTCGAGCGGTTTCGCGACTTTTTGCCCGACGGCCAGGAGCACGACCCGCTGAAAACCCTGGTGAGCTTCGTGCTGCGCGAGCCGCTGGCCTACGACCTGGAGCTCGAACTGTTGGAGAGCGCGGTAAAGCCCATGCGTCTTGGTGATGCTGGCTCGTGCCAGCTGGGCTGGACCACGTTCGTCGACCCCGAGGGCGGCGAAGAAAGCACGCGCCGCCGCGTACGCATTCAAATGACGAGTTAAACCATGCAAGCCGACCCGTTTGACGCCATAACGCTGGTGGTTTTGAACAGTGAACAGCTCGAAGGCCGCTCCTCCAGCAGCCATGTCTTTCATAGCGATGGAGGGACGCTTGGCAGCGGCGGCCAGGACGACTGGCTGCTGCAGGACCAGGCGCGCGAGATCCAGCCCCGCCACGCCGAGATCACCAAAATCGACGGCAAGTTCTGCCTGGTGGATGCCAGCGGCCAGACCTTCATCAACCGCGCCACGCTGCCGGTAGGGCGTAATCGTAAGGTGGCCCTGCGCGACGGCGACGAGCTGACCGTGGGCGTCTACCGGCTCAAGATTCACATGGGGAATCGCCACGCCTGGCAGCCCGGCGTGCACTCGCTGACCACCCTGGTCGACGAAGAGCAGGAAGACGTCACCCGGGACGGCGGCACGGGGCCCCGGCGAAGCGAACAGCCCGCCCAGCCCGAGCGCTTTGATCAGCGCGAAGACCCGATCGAGGCGCTGGGCGGCGTGATTCCCGGCTCGCTCAAGCACGACCCCATGGCGGCGCTGGACGAAGGCGAGCCCAGCGCCCGGGACATCGAACCGCTGGAGGCGATGCCCTTCGCCCAGCGCCAGCACTATAGCCAGCACAACAGCAACGGGCAGCGCGAGCCCCGCGAAGAAGCGGTACGCCTGCCCGATATCAAACCCTTGACCGGCACGAACAAGCAGAGGAGCAGTGACATGGATGAGCGGCAACTGGACGACCTGGAGCGCTCTGTAGGCGAGCAGTTGGAGGATCGCTGGCAAAAGCCGACGCCCCAGTCGCTGAGCCACGTAGGCGCCGACCCGCTGCTTCGAGGGCTGGGCTTCGACCTGCCTTTTCGCGATAGCGGCGAGCAGCAGGCGTTTTTGGAAGAGGCCGGCCAAACCCTGCGCGCCACCATCGATGGCCTGCGCACCCTGCAGCAGTCACAAAACGACAGCAAGTACCCGCTGCGCGACCGCCGCCTGCAGCCGATCGAAGACAACCCGCTGCGCCTGGGGCTCTCGTTCGAGGAGACCGCCGAAACCATGTTCTCGGCCCAGCGCAGCTACGTGCATCTCTCCGCCCCCGAAGCGGTCGCCGAAAGCCTGCGCCATCAGGGCCAGCACCAGCACGCCGTGGAGGAGGCGATCGGCCAGGCCCTTGGCGCCATTCTCGATGCGTTCTCGCCCGAGGCGCTGTTGAAGCGCTTTCACGCCTACCGCGGCGCGGGTAACCGGATCGAAGACGAAGACGGCTGGGCCTGGGAGATGTACCAGCACTACTACCGCGAGCTCAATTCCGGGCGCCAGCAGGGCTTTCAAAAGCTCTTCTGGGAAGTATTCGAGCAGGCCTACGACCAGTCCGTCCGTCAGCAGCAGCGGGAGCAGCCATGAGCGCAGCCCCCCACTTTCCCGCCCCGGCGGCCACCGTGAACCTTGCGCGGCTGATCGGCGTGCTGGCGCTTTGCCTGCTGTTTGCCGGCTGCGCCTCTACGCGGGAGGCCGCCGGCAAGACCTGGGAGATCATGCGCGACCCGTCGACGCCCGTGGGTTACCCGGAAGACCGCCCGACGCTTATCGATCTGAGCATGATCGCCGAGTCCAACGTGAACCCCAACGTGGAAGGCGAAGGCACGCCGCTGCGCTTTCAGGTGCTGCAGTTGAAAGACGACTCGATGCTCATGGCCGCCGACATTATCCAGCTAAGCGAGGATATGGAGGAGGCGCTGGGTACCAATTATCTCACCCACGATGACTTCACCCTGCTCCCCGGGCAGTGGAAGTTCTATGAGCCGTTCGAGATCGACGAAGAGACGCGCTACATCGGCCTCATCGCCTTTTACGCCACGCCCAACGAGGCCGAGTGGAAAAAGGTCGTGAAGGTGAGAAGCCGCGCCGAACACTACCACCTGCTGGTTCACCTTCGGGAGAGCGAAGTAGAACTAAGGAAGGAGGACTAATGGCCAGCCGAAATCGTGTGGTATGGAGCGAAGGGCTGTTTATCAAGCCCCAGCATTTCCAGCAGCAGCAGCGAAGCCTGGAAGGGCTTTTGGATACGCGCCTGCAAGGCGTTAGCCACTATCTGTATGGCTTTCTCAGCCTGGAGCTGAACAACGAGTTCTTGAGCTTTGGCCGGGTCGCCATCAGCCGGGCCGCCGGCGTCATGCCCGACGGCGTGGCGTTTCATTTGCCAAGCGACGATACCGAACCTGCGCCCCTGGAGATCAGTGACTCGAGCATCACCAACCAGGTCGTCTATTTGGGGATTCCGCTGGCCACCGACGGCGTGGGCGAGGTGCGCTGGCCCGAAGACGACCTGCCGGCACGCTATCGCATGACCACGCGCAGCGTGCGCGACCTGCACTCCCAGGAGGGCGCCACGGCAGACCTGGACGTAGCCCGGGTGTCGCCACGGCTGCTGCTGGAGCGCGACGACCGCAGCGGCTACGCCTGTTTGGCGGTGGCGCGCATCGTCGAGCGCCGCCCGGACGGAAGCCTGGTGCTGGACGAGCATTTCCTGCCCACCTTGATGAACGTTCAGGCTGCGCCCAGCCTGCAGCGCTTCGTCGGTGAGATGGCGGGCTTGATGCGCGAGCGGGCGCGCAATATCGCCCAGCGCCTCTCTACGCCGCATCAGGCCGGGGTGGCGGACGTGTCGGACTTTATGCTGCTGCAGCTTTTGAACCGCGCCCAGCCGCGCTTTCAACACCTGGCCAGGCTTGGCCAGCTTCACCCGGAGCGCCTCTACGACACCATGCACGAAGTGTCCTGCGAGCTGGTGACGTTTACCGACGAGTCGCGCCTGCCCCCGGAGTGCCCGGCCTACGACCACGACCACCCGGATCGCGCCTTCCGCCCGCTGATGAAGATGCTGCGCCAGGCGCTCTCGACGGTGCTGGAGCCGCGCGCGGTGGCCATCCAGCTTCAGGCGCGTCGTTTTGGCCTGCTGGTGGCGCCGCTTTCCGATACCAGCCTGATCGAAACCGCCGAGTTCATTCTCGCGGTGCGCGCGGACATGCCCGGCGAGCGGCTGCGCAAGCTCTTCTTGCAGCAGACCAAGGTGGCCAGCGTCGAGCGCATTCGCGATCTCATCAGCCTGCAGCTGCCCGGCATTCCGCTGGAGCCGCTGCCGGTGGCCCCGCGGGAGCTTCCCTACCACGCCGGCTACACCTACTTCCAGTTGGACCGCCAAAGCGAGGCCTGGGGCATGCTCGAAGGTGCCAGCGGTTTTGCGTTCCACGTGGCCGGCGATTTCCCCGGCCTGGAAATGCAGTTCTGGGCGATCAGGAGTTAAGCCATGCAACAGCTTGTCACTGAAGAGCAGCACCCCGGGGGTCGACGGGAGGCGTCCAAAGGCCGCCACGAGGACCTGATCAACGAGCGTGGCCTGGAGCATCTCATCCATAGCCACGCCGGTCAGCTCGACGCCGACGAAGACTACTGGTTCAAGCTGCGCGGTCATAACCTCAACCCGCTGGTCGACGCCGCGGGCAGCCTTTTGGGCATGGTGGTCCGGGTGCGCCAGCTCGACAACGTGTCCGATGTCGAGCGCCTCTATCGCCAGGTCGTCGACGAGATCGCCGCCATCGAGATCGAGCTCACCGAGCAAGGCTACGACCGCGCCACGCTTTTAGCCTACCGCTACGTGCTCTGCTCGTTCATCGACGAGGCGGTGATGGGTATGCCCTGGGGGCGCCAAAGTAAGTGGGCGGAGCACTCGCTTTTGACCCGCTTTCACAACGAAACCTGGGGCGGCGAGAAGGTCTTCTCCATTTTGGCGCGGCTTCAACAGGAGCCCAAGCGCTACCGGGACATGCTCGCCTTCATCTATCTCTGCCTCTGTTTGGGGTTCGAGGGGCGCTACCGGGTCATGTCTCACGGGCGCGACGAGTACGAACAGATCGTGCGCGCGCTGGGCGACCAGCTGTCGGCGTTAGAGCCTGCCGTAGAGGACACCCTGACCCAGCCGCTGGACAACGTGGTGCCTGGCCATCAGCGCCACCGCGGCGCCAACTTTCCCATCTGGGGTATTTTCGCGCTGTTCGGCGCGGCCATGGTGGCGGTGTATCTGGGCTTTGCCTGGTCGCTTGACCAGCAGGCCGAGCAGATCACCACGCTTCTCAACCAACTGTACCGCTAGGAGAACACCATGCTCAGGGTAGAGCTACCCGCGCTCATCGACCGCCTCAATACCATCGCCCGCCAGGGACTCGAGCAGGCCGCGGTGCTGTGCGCCCAGCAGCAGGCCCCGGAAGTGAGCGTCGGCCATCTTCTCCAGGCGCTGCTCGACCAGCCACTTTGTGATGTGCGCGTGCTCTGTGAGCGCCTCGAGGTAGACAGCGACGCGCTGCGCGCGCTGCTTGCCGAAGAGACACGGCCGCCGCGCACCACCGAGGTCGCCACGCCCAGCTTCTCGCCGCTTTTGATCGAGCTTTTGCAGGACGCCTGGCTTCTGGCCGCCACCGAATACCAGCACCGCACGCTGCGAAGCGGCGCCATCTTCACCGCGCTTTTACATACCCCGGAGCGCTATCTGGGCCAGGGCTCGAGGCGGCTGCTGGCAGAGATCAACCGGGAGAGCCTGCGCCGGGGGCTCGATACGCTCACCGCGGATTCCGCCGAAGCCCCCAAGGACGCCTCTCAAGAGCCTTCGAAAGCGGCGCCCGCCGGCGACGATAGCGCGCTGGCGCGCTTTGCCACCTCGCTCACCGAGCAGGCGCGCAACGGCGAGCTCGACCCGGTGCTTGGCCGCGACCCGGAAATCGACCAGATGCTCGATATTCTGGGGCGGCGGCGTAAGAACAACCCCATCGTGATCGGCGACGCCGGGGTGGGCAAAAGCGCGGTGGTCGAAGGCCTGGCCGCACGCATCGTGGCCGGGCAGGTGCCTTCCGCGCTCAGTGGGGTCGAACTCTTGACCCTCGACCTGGGCGCGCTGCAGGCCGGCGCGGCGGTCAAGGGCGAGTTCGAAAAACGCCTCAAGGCGGTGATCGACGAAGTCAAAAATGCCGCGCGCCCCACGCTTTTGTTCATCGACGAAGCCCACACGCTGATCGGCGCCGGCAACCAGGAGGGCGGCGGCGATGCGGCCAACCTGCTCAAACCGGCGCTGGCCCGCGGGGAGCTGCGCACTATCGCCGCCACCACCTGGCGCGAGTACAAAAAGTACTTCGAGAAGGACCCGGCGCTGTCGCGGCGTTTCCAGCCCGTGGCGCTGAGCGAGCCCAGCGTCGAGCAGGCGCTGGTGATACTGCGTGGCCTGCGCGATGTCTACGAGCGCGCCCATAACGTGTTGATCGGCGACAGCGGCCTGCGCGCCGCCGCCGCGCTCTCGGCGCGCTACCTGGCCGGGCGCCAACTGCCGGACAAAGCGATCGACGTGCTGGATACCGCCTGCACGCGGCTGGCCCAGGCGCTGGACACACCGCCGCGCCAGCTAAGCCACCTGAAAAGCGCGCATACCGCGGCGCTTCGCGAGCGCGACCAGCTGACCCGGGAGACGCTTTTGGGCCGCACCCCGGACAGCGCCCAGAGCGAGGCGTTGGCCGAGCAGTTGGCCGGGCTCGAAGAGGAGCTTGCCACCCTGGAAGCGGCCTGGCAGGCCCAGCGCGAATGCGTGGACGCTATCGTGTCGCTCCACCGCCAGCTGCTCGACGCCGACGAAAACGGCGAAGCCTCGGCGCTACACGCCGAGCTTGCCGAGCGCGAGGCAACGCTCAGAGAGCTCCAGCAAACCTTTGCGCTGGTCAATCCCAGTGTCGAAGAGGCGCAGATCGCCCAGGTCATCGGCGACTGGACCGGCGTGCCCGTCGAGCGTATGACCAGCGACGAGCTCACCCGCCTGACCGAGCTCCCCGAGCATCTGGGCGAGCTGATCAAGGGCCAGGACAGCGCGATCGAGCGTATCCATCGTCATCTGCTGACCGCCCGGGCGGACCTTCGTCGCCCGGGACGCCCGCTGGGCGCGTTTTTGCTCGCCGGGCCCAGCGGCGTGGGCAAAACCGAAACCGTGGTGCAGATCGCCGAGCAGCTCTACGGCGGTCGCGAATTCCTCACCACCATCAACATGTCCGAGTACCAGGAAAAGCACACGGTCTCGCGGCTGATCGGCTCGCCGCCGGGCTACGTCGGCTTCGGCGAAGGCGGTCTGTTGACCGAGGCGATCCGCAAACGGCCTTACTCGGTGGTACTGCTCGACGAAGTCGAAAAAGCCCACCCGGACGTGCTGAATCTGTTCTACCAGGCGTTCGATAAGGGCGAGCTGGCCGACGGCGAAGGGCGGTTGATCGACTGCAAGAACGTGCTGTTCTTCCTCACGTCCAACCTGGGCTATGAAGCGATCAACGAGCACCGCCGCGACCCGGCCGCCCTCGACCAGGCGCTTTATCCGGTGCTGGCGGCGTTTTTCAAACCGGCACTGCTTGCACGCATGGAGGTGGTGCCCTACCTGCCATTGGAGGGCGAGACGCTGCGCGAGATCGTGCGTGCCAAGCTCGACACCCTGGCCGGGCGCATTCGGGCCCGCCACCGCCAGGCCGAGGTGGTGCTGGACGACGCGCTACTGGAGGCGATCTGCATTCGCGCCACGCGCAGCGAAAACGGCGCGCGCATGCTCGAGTCGGTGATCGACGGCGAACTGCTGCCGCCGCTCTCCCGGGCGCTTTTGGAGCGCATGGCGCGCCGCGAAGCGGTGTCGAGCGTGGTGCTGGGGGTCGATAGTGAACACGACCGCTTCACCGCCGAGGTCGCCTGACGCCATGACGCTTCCCGCCCGCTCGTTAACCGGCCTGCCCAGTGCAGCGCTTGCGGCCATGCCGCTGGCGTTGACGCTGGTGGAGAGCGCGTCGCTTTCCGCGCTGCGCAAGCAAGCGGCCAGGCTTTTGCGCGACTGCCCGGGCGTGGACGCGGCGGAGTGTCTGTATATCGACGGCAGCGGGCGCTGGCTGGGCCGCGACGGCCTCGACACGCAGTTCGACTGCGGCGATTTCAGCCACCCCTACGCCCACGTCGTGCGTAACGACAGCGCGCTCAGCCTGAGCGTCAGCGACGCCCGCCTGCGCCTGGACCACCCGGGCTTTCAGGGCCAGATCGCGTCACTTGCCACCCGCCGCCAGCTACGCCTTCGCCCGCTCCGGGCGTTGGATGGCCGGCGCGAATGGCTGGGCGTGCTGCTCCTGGCCGGGGAGCCCGAGGCGCTGGACGCGCTTTTTGATGAAGCCGGTATGGCCGCGTTCGAGGCGCTTTTATGTCGTTTGTGGGCACGTCTGGCGCGGGAGCACGGCGAGCGCCAACGCTCCCGAGTACTGCAGGATTCGCTGGCCAAGCTCAACGACGGCGCCCGCCGGCAAAGCCTTGCCAATCGCCTCGGCGAGCAGATTCTCGGTCAGTCCGCCGCCATGCAGGCCCTGAGAAGCCAGGTGGTGCGCGCCGCGGAAACCAACCTGGCGGTGCTGCTACAAGGTGAAACCGGCACCGGCAAGGACCGCGTAGCCCAGGCCATTCACGAGCTTTCCGGCCGGGCCCGCGAATCCTTCATGGCGATCAACTGCGCGGCGATCCCCGAAACGCTGCTGGAGTCCGAGCTCTTTGGCCACGTCAAGGGCGCGTTCTCCGGCGCCGACCAACCCCGCGAAGGGCTGATCGCCAAGGCCCACGGTGGCACGCTGTTTCTCGATGAGATCGGCGACATGCCGCTGGCGCTACAGGCCAAGCTTTTACGCGTACTGGAGAGCGGGCGCTACCGGCCGCTGGGTTCGACCGACGAGCGCTGCGCCGATTTGCGCCTGGTGGCGGCCACGCATCAGCCGCTGCGCGAGCAGATCAAGGAGCAGCGCTTTCGCGCGGACCTTTACTACCGGCTGGGGCAGTTTCCGATCACCCTGGTGCCGCTGGCCAGCCGCCGCGACGATATCGAAACCCTGGCCCGCTCGTTCATTCGCGACTTCTGCAGCCGCGAGGCGCGCGAAGAGATGGGCATCACCCCGGCGGCGCTGCGGCTTTTACACCGCCGCGCCTACCCGGGCAACGTGCGCGAGCTTAAAAACGTGATCGACTACGCCTGCGCCATGACCCCCCAGGGGGCGGATATCGACGCCGCCATGCTGCCCGGCGAGCAAGCGCCGGACGATACGCCTGCGCTGCCCACCCAAGAGGCCACCCAGGCCCCATCCGGCGACGCCGTGCTGGAAAGCGAAATCGACGATCTGCGCCAGGCGCTGCGTGAAATCGAGTCGACGATCATTCGCAAGCGGCTGCAACGCTTCGGCGGCAACCGGGCGCAGGCGGCGGAAAGTCTGGGGCTACCCAAGCGAACCCTGGCGCACAAATGTCAGCTACTGGAGCTGGATACCAAATGAACGTGATGCTGTTAAAACGCCGATGGCCGGGCAGCGCCTTACTGCTGCTGGGCTTATTGGCAAGCGCCGGCGCGAAGGCCCAGGCGCCCGAGGCGCTACTGGATAGCGCCCAGGCGTGCACTGAGGAGGCGTCGCGCCTCGAGCGGCTCAACTGCTACGACGCGCTGTTTTTGGAGGCGACGACCACCCAGGAGCAGGGCGAGCTGCCCGCGCTCTGGTACGCGGTCGAACGCCAGGAAGCGGGCCGCGGTGACGACGACATGGGGCTGATCGCCAACACCACCGCGGACACTATCTTGATCAGCGTGCCGGCGCTGGGCACCACGCCGCCGCGGCCGGTGATGGTACTGGCCTGTGAAAAGTGGATCACGCGTTTCCAGCTGCACCTGCCCGCACCGCTTAGCCAGGCGCGGGTGGATGTACGGCTGGTCGGCGACAACGGCTCCATCCCTCAGCAGTGGCGCGTGCGCGACGGCGGCCGCGTGGTCAGCGGCGGGCGCGGGCTGCCCGCCATCGAGACGCTTCGCCAGTTGCTGGGTACCGGCGCCGTCACGCTGCAAAGCGACCTGGCCGAACTCGATGGGCTGCGCTTTGATGTCTCGGGTCTGCGCGAGGTCATCGACCCGCTGCGCGACGCGTGCGGCTGGTAAGGGGAGGTTCATGCAAATTACCGCAGAATCGCAGCTCGAGCCTTTGCTGGCGCCGCTTCCCGAGAACGCCGAGGGCGCGCCGGTGGGTGTGCCGGTCGAGGACAGCAACAGCTACCTGACCCTGGACGAGGAGATGATGAAGATCGGCTCGCTCCAGCACGCCAGCATCGACTGGGAAAACGCCGAGACGTTGGCGATTCGCATGCTCAGCGAACAGGGCAAGGACTTGAAAGTACTGGGGCACTTGATGCACTGCATGCAGCACGGCGGCAGCGGCGTGCGCTTTGCGCTCTCGCTTCGCCTGCTGGCCCGCAGCATCGCCGCGCCCTGGTGGGAAAGCGCCTATCCGTTCGCCGGCAAGCGCGGCGACAAACTGCGCCCCCGGCTTTTTCAGCAGTTCATCCAGCGCAGTATAAAACTGCTGGCGACGCTGGATTTCCACAACGCTCAGGACGAGTTCGAGGCCTGTGAAACATCGCTTGCCGAACTTGCCCAGCAGGTGGCGCAGAAATCCCTGCCCCATCAGGCGCTGGACGAGCTGACGCGCCAACTGAACGCCCTGCGCCCGAGCCAGGAAACGAACACGGCGGCCAGCGATACGCCCGCCTCGCCAGGTGGCGAAGGGGGTTCGACATCCGCCGCTCGATCTCAGGGCCAGGCCCAGGCGCAGCCCGAGACCGCGGCTCCGGCGGCGAAGGCGCCGGAGCTTCGTCTGGAATCCGGCAACGAGCGCGGCAACCGCCAGGCCCTGCTCAACATGGCGGAGTTCATGGCCGAGCAGTCGCTGGGCGAGCCGCTGGTCTATCGCCTTCGCCGCTACGCGATCTGGAGCACGATCCAGGCGCTGCCGGGCGCCCGGGAGAACGGCAAGACCGAACTGGCGCCGGTCTCGGCGGACCGTACCGCCGAGTACCGCGAGGCGCTGGCCAAGGGCGGCGATTCAAGCCTTTGGCAGCGAATCGAAAAAAGCCTCGCGGTGAGCCCTTACTGGTTGGAAGGCCACCGGCTGAGTGCCGGGCTTGCCAAACAGCTGGGCCACCCGCGCTGCGCCGAGGCGATTCGCGATGAAACCCAGCGTTTCGTACAGCGCCTGCCGGGGATCGAGGCGCTCACCTTCAATAACGGCGCCGCGTTCGTCGACGAGGAAACCGCGCGCTGGCTGCAAAGCGCCCAACAGGGGGGCGCGGCGCCGGAAAGCGGGGGCGAGGCCTGGCACCAGGGGCTTGAAGAGGCACGCGAGGCGCTGGCGCAAAACGACACCGGCGCGGCGCTGAAAGTGTTGGACCAGGGCCTGGGCGCGGCGCGCTCGCCCAGAGAGAGCGCCTACTGGCGGCTGGCGAGCGCGGAGCTTTTGGAAGAGGCGGGGCTTTCGAGCCTGGCGCAGCAGCACTACGTCACGCTCCACCAAACGGTCAGCGAGCTGGCGCTGGAGCAGTGGGAGCCTTCGCTGATCGCACGTTTGAAAGCCGCGCTGCCGGAGACCCCCTCGGGGTGAACGCCAACCGTACCACCAGGGTAAACCGATGGTCATCATCAATAGGGACGAGGGATAAAGGCTAATGTGGTCAACCTTGAAATCAAAGCTGAGCCGCTACGTGCCGGGCTTCTCCCGGGCGCAAACGGCGAAAAACCGGGCCAACGCCCACGTCAATAAAGTCAAAGGACTCTCGCGGCTCTCCATGCTCTTGTGGGCCGTGCTGGTGGCGTTGCTGCTGGTGGCGATCTGGTGGTTCGGGCCGAGCTGGGAAGTGCGCGGGGTGACGCCGCTTGCCCCCTTCATCAACCGCCTGGCGGCCACGCTCATCATCGTCACGGTCGTAGCCGTGGTGTGGGGCGTTCGCCTGGCCCGGCGGCTGCGCGATATGGACACCGAGCGCGAGCAGGAACAGGCGCGCCAGCACGACCCGATCATGTCCCAGGTCGAGCGCCAGGAAGAGTCGCTCAACGGCGTGCTCGACGAGATCATCGAGAGCCTGGGTGGCGGCAACGGCCGCTACCGGCTGCCCTGGTATCTGGTCATGGGCGTGGAAAACGCGGGCAAGACCAGCCTGATCAACCGCTCCGGCCAGAACTTCGCTCTGACCCACGTGATGAAGGCCACCGGGCAGAGCAGCAAACAAGGCCAGCTCGGCTTTGACTGGTGGATCGGCGACAAGGCGGTGTTGATCGACCCGGACGGCGAACTCTTGACCCAGGGCGCCATGGAAGGCGGCGAACCCCAGGAGCTTCAGCGCAGGCTTTGGGATCACTTCGTGGAGTGGCTGGAGCGTAACCGCGCCCGGCGCCCGCTGGATGGCATCGTGCTGGTGCTCGACCTGGCGCGCCTGAGCCACGCCCAGGTGGCGGTGCGTAAAGCCTACGCCACGCTTTTGCGCAGCCGCCTGCGCGAGCTGATGGAGCGCCACGGCGCCCGGCTTCCCGTGTATGTCACCTTTAGCAAGATGGACCTGCTCCACGGCTTCGACGACTTCTTCCGCCATTACTCTCGCGCCGCGCGCAAGGCGCCGCTGGGCTTCACCTTCACCCCGGACTCCATCGATACCCCCGGGCAGTGGGAGGCGGAGTTCGAGGCCGATTTCGACGCCATGCTCACGCGGCTCAACCACATGATGCCCGCCATGCTCTCGGAGTGCCGCGACCGCGAGGAGCGCGAATCGGTGTTCCGCTTCGTGCGCCAACTGGCTGGGCTTCGCGACGTGCTGCTGGGCTTTTTGACCGAGGCGCTCTCCAGCGACCGCTTCTCGACCGCGGCGATGGTGCGCGGCACCTACTTTACCTCGGTCTACCAGCAGGGCGTGCCCGAGGACCCCTTCGTTGACGCCGCGGCGCGGCGCTACGGCATGGACGACAGCGTGCAACCCGCCCACCGGGCGGCACGCAGCGCGCTCTACTTCACCGAAGAGCTGTTCGAGAAGGTGATCTACCCCGAGGCGGGCCTTGCCTCCGACAACGCGCGCGTCGCCCAGCGGCGCCAGCGCATGCGCAACGCAAGCCTGGCCGCCTGCGCCATTCTGGGGCTGGGGCTGGTCGGCGGCTGGACCCACTTCTACCAGAAAAACAGCGTCTCACTTTCCGCGGTGGAAGAGCGCGCGGAAACCTTTTTGGCCACCCAGCCGGAGGCCTTCCAAAGCGACGACCCCAGCGGTCGCGAGCTTCTGGACCCGCTGGACCGGCTGCGCTACGCCATGGAAACCTTCGGCGAGTACCGCACCCATACGCCGTACCTGGCGGACATGGGGCTTTACCAGGGCCACGTAATCGGCGCCCAGGTCGAGCGGGCGTATCTGGCCATGCTGGAGCATCAATTCCTGCCCGCACTGATGATCGGCATCATGGACGACATGAACCGCGCCGAAGAGGGCAGTAACGAAAAGCTCGCCTTGCTTCGCGTACTGCGCATGATGTCGGATCAAAGCGGGCGCCAGACCGAGCGCGTGGAGCGCTATATGGCGAATCGCTGGCAGAGCTACTTCCCCCAGCAGGGCGAGGTGCAGCAGCGCCTGATGATGCATCTGGATTACGCCATGCAGCACAGCGACCTTCAGGGGCGTGTCGAGGCGGGCAGCCCGAACGCCGAGCAGGCCATGGCGCCGCTTCAAGGCAGCATCGCCTCCGCTCAGCAGGATCTCTCCCGTCAGCCGATCGACGAGCGGGTCTACGCCGCGCTCAAGGCCGCCGGCAGCCGCCAGGGCCAGGCGCTGGATCTGCGTCGCAGCGTGGGCACGCTCTTCAACACCGTGTTCATGGCGCGCAACGACGACCCGGAGCACGTGACGCTGCCTTACCTGGTCACCCGTGACGGCTTCGAAAGCTACTTCCTGCAGGAGCTCGACCGCGCCGTGGAGCTTGCCCTGATCGACATCTGGGTGCTCGGCCAGCGCGACGACATCAACTTTAGCGAGGCGGATAAAGAGCAGCTTCAAACCGCGCTACGCGAGTACTACGTCAGCGACTACCAGGTGAGCTGGCGCGACGCGCTGGCCAATACGCAGCTGGTACCGCTGCCGGATATCCGCCAAGCGATCGTGGTGGCGGATGCGCTGGTCGGCGCCCAGCGCCCGCTGGACCGGCTGCTGGACGCGGTGGAGCGCAATACCAGCCTCTACCCGGAGCTCCCCGAGGACGATGACCAGGCCCGCGAGGCGCTGCGCCAGTCTCAGCGCTACCAGTTGGCGCTGGCCATCGAGCAGCCCTTCACCGATCTTAACCGGCTAAGCCAGGCCGACAACGGCAACCCCTCGTCGCTGAACGAGATCAAGACCGCGGTGACGTCGCTGCGCGATTACCTGATGGAGATCGAAGAGTCGAGCGACAGCGGCCGCGCCGCCTTCTTGAGCGCCCGCGACCGGCTCTCGCTGCGCGGTAACGACCCGATCGAAAACCTCAAGCGTATCGCCGACAACACCCCGGAGCCGGTCGCCAGCATGCTCCACCGCTTGGCGGACCAAAGCTGGGAGCTTTTGATGGTCAGCGCCACGCGCCACCTGGAAAGCCTGTGGCTCGACGAAGTGGTCGCGCCGTACCAGGAGCGCCTGGCCGGACGCTATCCCATCGCGCCCAACGCCACCCAGGAGGTCGCGCTCAACGACTTCGAGGACTTCTTCGCCCCCGGCGGCATCCTGGATACGTTCTATCAGGACAGCCTGCAGCCCTTCATCGAAGGCGCGCCGGAGTACCTGACCGACGCCCAGGGCAACTCGCTGCTGCGCGAAAGCCTCTACACGGCGGTGGACCAGGCCGAGCAGATTCGCCGCGCCTACTTCAGCCGCGACGGCGCGCTCGATGTCGAGTTCGCCCTGGAGCCGGTCAGCTTGAGCGCCAACAAGCGCCGCAGCGTCATCAGTGTCGATGGTCAGCTGATCGAGTACGCCCACAGCGTTAGCCAGCGGGTATCGATGATCTGGCCCAACGCCCTGCGCGGCGGCACCGAAAGCCGCCTTACCATGGTGCCAAGCGAAGTGAACCGTTCGCCGCGAAGCGTCAGTCAGGATGGCGCCTGGGCCTGGTTCAGGCTGCTGGAGCAGGCCGAGGTCACCAGCGTGAGCGAGCGTGAGCTGGAGCTTCGTTTCAACGTGGATGGCGGCACCATGCGCTACCGGCTGTTTGCCGGCGGCGCGCCCAACCCGTTTACCCGGCCGCTGGCCGCAGGGTTCCAGCTTCCCTCCGCCCTTTACGCCGAGCGAGGTGGCCATGCTGACGCAACTTAAAAAGCTCTTTAGCGGGGCGGACAAGCCGGCCTCGCGCCATAAGCGCGCCAAGGGCCGGCGCGCCCGGCCCCTGGAGGCTGCCCGGGAAGAGGACATCGACAACTTCATCGAAGCGGTGTACCAGGCCGATGGCCGGGGCTATTCGCCCTGGCTACTGCGCGACAAAAGCGCCCTCGATACGCTGCGCCGCGCGCTGGAGTTCACCGTGCACCGCCAGGTATGGCTGCAGCGTGATGACGGGCAGGTGGCGCACTGGCAGGGGCAGCTTTTGGCGCTTCGCCACGGCGACGGGCCGCCGCTGGGCATGGTGTTGGCCTGTCGGCCCGACGACGAGTCGGCTTGGCAGCTCAAGTTCTTTTATATCAGCAAAGAGTGGAAGGGCAGCGGCCACGGTACGAGGCTACTGCGCGCGCTACGGCGAAGCTTGAGCGGCGTGCCGCTACAAACGCGCCTGCCGCTTAAATGCCACTCGGCGGTCAATAGCCTGGAAACCGCAGGTTTTAGCCGCCAGCACGTAGATGCCCAGGAAATCGCCAGTTTCGAGGCGCCTGCTAAGTGGGATGAATGAGCGGGACGAACGAGCGGGCTGAATAGCCAGGATACGCAAGCGCCACCCACGAGCAACATGAATAAGCGCACGCACACGCTGACGCGGAGAAGGAGTCGAGCAATGGGCCAAAAATTCGTACTGGTAGGGGATATCGGCACCGAGCACAACGGCTATGTGCCCTCGCCGGTCATCTCGGGTAGCCCCACGGTCATCATGGACGGCAAGCCGGTGGCCCGTAAAGGCGACCCCCTGGAGGCGCACCAAAAGCCCAGCCATTCGCCCCACCCGCGCAGTATCGCTCAGGGTTCCGGCACTATTTTCGTCGACGGCACGCCCGTTGCACTCACCAGCCACGACGTTGATTGCGGCGGCGTGGTGATCGGTTCAGGTTCAGGAGAGGGAAGTTAACATGCCAGCCACCGGCCTACAGTTCACTTTAATGCTGCCCGGCGTGGATGACGTCGCGGTCATCGACTTCACCCACCGCGAGGCGCTCTCCGAGCCCTTCGAGCTGACCCTGAACGTCGCCAGCCGCGAAGGCGACCTGGACGCGGCGGAGCTTCTTGACCGCGAAGCCACGCTGACCGTCTGGCAGGACGGCGAGCCGCTGCGCCGGGTCCACGGCATCATCAGCGAGTTCGGCCGAGGGGATCGCGGCCATCGGCGCACCTTCTACTCGCTGACACTGCGCCCGGCGCTCTGGCGCACCTCGCTGCGCCAGAACTCGCGCATCTTCCAGAAGGTCGATCCGCTCACCATCATCAACACCCTGCTGGACGAGCGCGGTATTACGGACGTGGCCTTCGCCGTCAGCCGCGAACCCCTCGAGCGGGAATACTGCGTGCAGTACCGCGAGACGGATCTCACCTTCATCGAGCGCCTCGCCGCCGAGGAGGGCCTGTTCTATTTCCACGAGTTCGAGGACAGCGAGGGCGGCGCCCACCGGCTGGTGTTCTCCGACGACCCCCAGGTACTCACCAACCTGGGCGAGCGCACCTATCACAGCCGCGCCGGCGGCACGCCGCCTACCCGCCACGTGCGCAAGCTGAGCCACACCGCCCGGGTCGCCGCCGCCAGCGCCCAGCTCAAGGACTACAGCTTCAAGAACCCGGCCTACGCCCAGCTTCACGATCACATGGGCGATGACGTCGCCGAGCACGGTCAACAGACCGACTACGAACACTTTGACTACCCCGGCCGCTACAAGGAAGACGCCTCCGGCAAGCCCTTCACCCGCATCCGCCTGGAGCACCTGCGCCGCAACGCCACCACGGCCAGCGCCCAAAGCGATCTGCCCGAGTTCGCCCCCGGCGCACGCTTCACGCTTGTTGATCACGACACCGAAAGCCTCAACCGGGACTGGCAGGTGGTCGCGGTGCACCACGCCGGCGAGCAGCCCCAGGCGCTGGAAGAGGACAGCATCAGCGCCAGCGACACCGGCGGCATGACCCGCTACGTCAACCAGGTCACGCTGATGCCCGGCGACGCCGCCTGGCGCGCCACGCCCAACCCCAAGCCCCGGGTCGACGGTCCCCAGGTGGCCTTCGTGGTCGGCCCGGAAGGCGAAGAGATTCACTGCGACGAACACGGCCGGGTCAAGGTCCAGTTCCCCTGGGACCGCTACGCCGAGCCGGATGACACCGCCAGCTGCTGGGTCCGCGTCTCCCAGGGCTGGGCCGGCGGCGGCTACGGCAGCATTGCACTGCCGCGCATCGGCCACGAGGTGATCGTTTCCTTCCTGGAAGGTGACCCGGACCAGCCGCTGGTCACCGGGCGTACGTACCACGCGGTCAACCAGCCGCCCTACGATTTACCGGCGAACAAGACCCGCACGGTGCTGCGCACGCAAAGCCACAAGGCCGAAGGCTTCAACGAACTGCGCTTCGAGGACGAGGCGGGCGAGGAGCAGATCTGGGTCCACGCTCAAAAAGACCTGGAGCTTTTAACGCTCAACGACCGCACCGAAGAAATTCGCAACGACAGTCACCTCAAGGTGCATCGCAACCGCCTCAGCGAAATCCATAATGACGATCACCTGACGGTCCACAACGACCGTTTTACCCAAATCAAGGGTGACGACCACCTGCAGGTGGACCAGACCCGCCACGAGCTGTACGGCGAGGCGCAGCTTCTGGAAGCGGGGCAGGAGGTTCACCACAAGGCGGGCACGCAGATCGTACTGGAGGCCGGTGCCGAGATTACCCTGAAGGCCGGCGGCAGCTTTATCAAACTCGACCCGAGCGGCGTTACCATTGTCGGCTCCCAGGTCAAGATCAACTCCGGCGGAAGCCCGGGGCGTGGCCAGGGCCAGGCCATCGTGTTGCCCCGCCTGCCCGGCGAGGCCGAGCCGGAGGAGAGCGAGGACACCACCCTCGAGCCTCATCAGACCCCAACGCTAACCAGCGACATTGCCGCCGCCACCCCCGTGGACTTTGCCGACATCGACATCAGCGACGGCCTGGCCAGCGACTGCAGTGCCTGTGAGCCTGCCGTGGGCAGCCCGGTCAACCCGCTGCTGGGCGCCAAGCTGTTGCCTGCCGAGACCGACTTCGCGCTGCCTGCACCCCGACCCTTCGTGTTCAGCCGCGGCTATCTTTCCAGCAATGCCAACGTGGGCATTCTCGGCCAAGGCTGGTCGGTACCCGGCGCAAGCCTGGCACTCGAGCTTCATGAAAACGCCTGTATCGTTCACGACGCCCAGGGGCGCGAGATTACCTTTGGCGAATTGGCACCGGGTCAGGCGCGCTTTTCCCCCACCGAACAGCTCTGGATTCGTCGCGGCGGCCCGGATTCACAGGAAGCAGAGGCGGACCCGCGCTGGCAGGTTCTGGACGAAACACTGCGCCAGGATCCCCAGCGCATCGTGCTAAGCGATGCGAGTCTCGTTTACTACGTGTTCGAACAGCCCGCCGACCCCAGCGCCCGCTGGCCACTGACCCAGGAGCATGACCGCAACGGCTACACCACCGAGTACCAGTGGGAGGCGGACCTGCTGACGCGCGTCACCGACAGCGCCGGGCGCCACTACCAGTTCGTTTACGAGGCGATGCTGCCCAGCCAGCCCAACGATGCGGGCCAGCGCCTTACCGGCGTGAAACTTGCCAAAGAGCACGACGGCAGCGCCCCCGGCGACTGGCTGGTGCGCTACTCCTATAGCTCGGCCGGGGATCTGCTCGCCGTGCGCCAGCGCCACGGCGAGGTGGTGCGTGAGTTCGAGTGGCAGGATCACATGCTGACCGCCCACCGCGTGCCCGGCGGTATGGAAGCCCACTACACCTGGGACCGCCACGCGCCGGACGGCCGCGTAGTAGGCCAGCAGGAAGCTGGCGGCCTGGCGCGGCGTTTTGAGTATCACGTCGATCACACCCAGGTCACCGACCACCTGGGCCGCGAAGAGCGTTACCACTTCGTGGGCAGCGGCCCCGGCAAGCGCTGGACGGCGCACACCCGCGCCGACGGCTCGCGTATCGAATTTCGCTATGACCGCGCCGGGCAAAAAATTGCCACGGCCGACCCGCTGGGCCGGGAAACAAGGATCGAGCGTAACGAAAGTGGCCAGGTCATCGGCCAGGTAACACCGGACGGCCAGCGCTGGAGCATCGAGCGCGATGCGTTGGGCGACACGGTGAGCATCGAAGGGCCGGAGAGCCAGCACTGGCAAATCACTCGTAACGAACGTGGTCAGCCGGTGGAAGTGACGGGGCCGACAGGCACCACGGCGTTTGCTTACGACGACGAGCGCCTGCCCGACCGTGCCACGACGGTGACCGACCCGGGTGGCGCCACCCACCAGCGCGAGTGGAACGCCCTCGGCCAGGTCACCGCCGAGATCGACTGCTCCGAGCAGCGCACCGAGTTTAAGTACGACCGCCGCGGATATCTGGCCAGTGCCACCAACGCCCTGGGCGAGACCACGCGCACCCAGCACGACGAGCTGGGCCGACGCACCGCCACCCAACTGCCCAACGGCCTTTACTGGCACCAGCATTTCGACCCTCAAGGGCGGCTGGTCGAAGTGGAAGGCCCCCAGGGTTTCCGCCAGCAGTTCTTCTTCGACGAACACGGCCGCCCGGCCCAGCGCACCGAGGCCGACGGCAGCCAGCAGTTCACCGCCTTCGACGATGTGGGCCGTCTGAGTGAGCTGACCCTGGGCAACGGCGCGGTCTACCGCTTCACCTACGACGACATGGACCGCCTGGCCAGCGAGACCGGCCCGGACGGCCGCGAACAGCAGTACCGCTACGATGAAGCGGGCCAACTGATCGAGCGCATCGAAGCCAGCCGCCCCGGACCGGACGGCCAGCCGCTGGCCACACGCTATGAGTACGACGCCGCCGGACGCCTTGCGGCGCGCCATTTACCCGCCACCGAGCACGCCCCGGCAAGCCAAGAGCAGTACCGCTGGGGCGCCAACGGCCAGCTCATGAGCGTTACCAACGAGCACGGCGAAGTCGCGTTTCAATATGATGACGCCAAGCGGCTGGTCGGTGAGCAGCAGCGCCACGCGGGTATCGAAGGCGGCAGTGGCTGGCAGTGGCAGCAGCAGCACACCCTCACCGCCAACGGCGCCCCGCAAGCGAGCCAGTTCGGCGAGCTACCCGCGCTCAACTGGCACACCTACGGCAGCGGCCACCTGCACGGGCTGAGCGCCCCGGGGCTGAACCTGGAAATCGACCTGGAGCCGGACGCCCTGCACCGGGAAACCCAGCGCCGCCTGACGCTGGCATCGGGCGACCAGGTGCCGCCCCTGATTCTGGAGCGCGGCTATACGAACCTCGGCCAGCTCGATCACCTGACGCTGCGTGGCGCGCAGAACGGTGGCGGGCAGCAGTACCAGTACGACGCCCTGGGCCGGATGAGTTTCAGAAGCGTGCAGAGTGACCAGGCCTCCCGCGTCATCGCCTACAGCTATGACGCCGCCGGCCGCCTGACCGGCAGCCAGCACGGCGACCAGGCCCACCGCTACGCCCTCGATGCCGCCGGTAACCGCCTGGACGGCCAACAGGCGCTGACCGACAACCGCCTCGACCACCTGGACGGCGCCCGCCACCGCTTCGACGGCGCGGGCAACATGATCGAAAAGCAGGCCGCCAACGGCGACCGCCTGACGCTCGGTTACGATGGTGCCAATCGCCTGGTCCAGCTCACCCGCGCAAGCGAGCGAGGCCGTACGGTCGAGGCCACCTACCGCTACGACGGCCTGGGCCGCCGCATCAGCAAAACCGTGCGCCACGAAAACGGCACCACCGCCACCACCCACTACGGCTGGGACGGCGACCGCCTCGTGCGCGAAGAAAGCGACAATCAGCACTCGACTATCGTCTACGAGCCGGGCAGCTTTGTGCCCATGTTGCGCATCGACGACACCCAGGAAGGCCCACAGCTCAGCGCCTTCGTCACCGATGCGATTGGCACGCCGATGCAGCTGGTCGCGCCCAATGGAGACACGAAATGGCAGGCTCAGCCTGATGATTGGGCGGCGGTCAAAAACGCGCGCGGCAGTGCCCGTCAGCCGATTCGGTTCCAGGGGCAATGGCAGGACGAGGAGAGCGGGCTCTATTACAACCGGCACCGGTATTACGACCCCCAGCAGGGGCGGTATGTGAGCCAAGATCCGATTGGGCTGCGGGGTGGAACGAATCTGTATGGGTATGTAAAAAATCCTATTAATTTTATCGATCCAAAAGGTTTAAAAACAGAAGTTATTATATTTGAAGGGGTGGGGTGGGGCGGATCATCGTTAGGCCATGTTGCTACCAATATTAATGGTACTAATTACTCATGGGGACCTAGTGGAATGTCTATTTTACCTCACCAAGAATATATGGAAAGAAACGATTTTAGAAATGCCAAAGGGTATACTATTGATCTTTCACCCAGTCAGGAGGCTCAGCTTGAACGTAGGCTTAAATGGCAACAAGGTAAAGGTAGTTATGGAGCGCTAGGTTTTAACTGCACTGATCCCTTAGAAAGAGGGTTAGAAGACTTAGGATATGATTTGGGAATAAATATAACCCCTAACTCGTTATCTGAATCACTTTCAGAAGTTGGACTGATAAAGCAAGAAGATCTTTATAGCAAAAACCCTAGCTATGCAGAACCAAATCGATTTGACAGTGCGCCTTGGGCAGGTTGGTAACATGAAGTGGTTTGTCATAGGATTGTGTTTATTATTTGGCATGTATGTTTCAGTAAATTTAGGACTGGGCCTTATGAAAGGATATCCGTGGAAAGACATGGACTGGAATGAAAATGGGAAGGTCGAGTTGACGGAGGTGATGAGTGCTAAAGATATAGGAGTGAGGGAGCTGGATGATGGTTGTAAAGAGTATTTCTCTTACAAAGATGGGTTAACAGTTAGAGTGGTTTGCTCTTAAAGATAAAGTAATTTTAAGCCTTAAATGCAATACGTTTAGGGTAAGAATGGGCGCTCTCAATGAGCAAGTGCAACACTTAACCTATCAGGTAAGGTATTGCCATGACTCATTGTTATCGCCTCTTTCTGCTGAAGACCAAGCCGCCATCATGCTGATGCAGGGTCACCACTCGATTCGTTCCATCGCGCGTCAGTTAGGGCGTGCGCCTGGCACTATTTCACGAGAACTGGTGCGTCATACTGTTAGCCCTGACAGAGCGTATGACTCCAGCCTCGCTGGACATCGCGCCCGACTGAGCCGCTGTCGGCCTCGACGTTGCCCGAAGCTGCACCTCGATGGTGAGCTGTTCGAGCTGGTGGTCTACCTGCTGCGCAAGTACTGCTCACCAGAGCAAATTGCCCGCACAATGAAACGTATGTTTCCTAATAACACTGACCGCCACGTCTCGCACGAAGCCATCTACAGTGCGCTCTACCTCATGCCGCGCGGCTCGCTCAAGAAGGAACTGATTGCCTGCTTGCGCCAGGGTAACGGCAAACGACGCCCCCGAAGCCGTTGCAAGGATAGACGCCAACAGATTCCCGACCTGGTCAGCATCCATCTGCGCCCTCCTAAGACCGAAGATCGCCTGATGCCGGGCCATTGAGAGGGTGACCTCATCATCGGTGCCCACAACCGCTCTGCTGTCGATACGTTGGTAGAGCGAGCCACGCGGCTGGTGATCCTGTCCTGGCGAAAGTGGACGGCACCACGGCCACAGCAGCGGCCGCTGGCTGTAGCGACACGCTCAATGAGGTACCGCGCTCCCTGCGCCTATCGATGACCTATGATCAGGGCAAAGAGATGGTAAAGCATGCTGAGATCACTCAGAAGAGGGGACAGCGATCCACTTTGCCGATCCGGATAGCCCATGGCAGCGGGGTTCCAATGAGAACATCAATGGACTGTTGCGGCAGTACCTGCCGAAGGGCACGGACCTGTCGGTCTACAGCCAGGAAGAGCTCGACGCGATCGCCGACTCACTGAATACACGACCACGCAAGACACTGGACTGGCGCACGCCGCTGGAAGTCTATGCTGAGGTGCTCAAGAAATCCGTCGCCGGTCCAGGCACTATTCAATAGCGTTGCACTTAGAACTTGAGACTGCCATGATTTAAAAAATCGAAAATCGGTATGTTGAAAAGTAATAAAGTTAAAAAAGTGAGACTTTTTATAGATTTTATGTGGCTTTATAGTAGTCGTCTGCCTTTTTTCTATTATAGGTATTGTTAAAATACTTTTTGAAGAAGGAATGGGTTTAAGAATACTTTTCTTTGCTTTGGCGATAGGTCTAATGCTTCATGTATCAGCTTCAGTAATACTGACCGGCTACCCACCAAGATACTTGAGTTGGAGTTCAGGCCATGAATAATATCCGTCAATGATTAAGTATATAAATTTATAAGATTGTTTTTATGACGCCGCCGGCCGCCTGACCGGCAGCCAGCACGGCGACCAGGCCCACCGCTACGCCCTCGATGCCGCCGGTAACCGCCTGGACGGCCAACAGGCGCTGACCGACAACCGCCTCGATCACCTGGACGGCGCCCGCCACCGCTTCGACGGCGCGGGCAACATGATCGAAAAGCAAACCGCCAACGGCGACCGCCTGACGCTCGGTTACGATGGCGCCAACCGCCTGGTCCGGCTCACCCGCGCAAGCGAGCGGGGCCGTACGGTCGATGCCACCTACCGTTACGACGCTCTGGGCCGCCGGATCAATAAGACCGTGCGCCAAGTAGACGGCACCACCGCCACCACCCACTACGGCTGGGACGGCGACAAGATCGTGCGGGAAGACAGCGAGAATCAGCGCTCGACCATCGTCTACGAACCGGGCAGCTTTGTGCCGATGTTGCGCATCGCCGATACCCAGAAAGGCCCGCAACTCAGCGCCTTCGTCACGGATGCGATCGGCACCCCGATGCAGCTCGTCGCCGCCAATGGCGAAACGCAGTGGCAGGGCCAGCCCGATGACTGGGCGGCGGTGAAAAATGTGCGTGGCAGTGCCCGTCAGCCGATTCGCTTCTAGGGGCAGTGGCAGGACGAGGAGAGTGGGCTCTACTACAACCGGCATCGGTATTATGATCCGCAGCAGGGGCGGTATGTGAGTCAGGATCCGATTGGGTTGCGGGGGGGTTACCGCTCTTGATGAAGCTGCTACTGTAATTAAGCGAAGAACAAATGCAGAATATGACCAATCATTGTTAAACCAAATAGACGCGGATTAACTTTCTTCGCAAGGACTTATTAGTATGGAAATTGAAAACTTACTCGGGTGTCTTGGAGATGCGGTATCGAGCCGACAACTGAATAGCATTCTACAAAAAGAGAGCATCGATTTATCTAACGATCTGATTTTGCCTGACAGCGAATATAGAGCATATATTGAACGACCCGCTAAAGGTTATTCTTTAGTATTTACAGGTGAAGCTGTATTTTTAGGGATAACCAATCAACCGATAGGAAAAAGTGCACTCTATTTAAGCGGGGTTTTTTTATATGGTGAAGGTAAGGATGGTTACACTCAGTTCAATGGAAAACTGCCGATAGGCTTGTCTTTTTCTGCTAATCAAGAAGATATTAAAACCATGTTGGGGAATCCATCTTGGAATCGAAAACGTAGCGATGGTTCTGTGGCTGCGGAACGATGGGATAACATTGCTGATTATAGAGTTCATATTACCTATACAAAACCAACGTCAAAGCCAGTACTTATATCCTTAAGTAAAGCCGACGGATGAGTGGACGGCATCAATTTCCAAGTGCAACACTATTGAACCCGGCTTATTCATGAGGGCTGCCAGCAGTACCAGTACGACGCCCTGGGCCGCATGAGTTTCAGAAGCGTGCAAGAGTGACCAGGCTTCCAGCGTTATTGCCTACAGCTATGACGCCGCGGGCCGCCTGACCGGCAGCCAGCACGGCGACCAGGCCCACCGCTACGCCCTCGATGTCGCCGGTAACCGCCTGGACGGCGCCCGCCACCGCTTCGACGGCGCGGGCAACATGATCGAAAAGCAGGCCGCCAACGGCGACCGCCTGACGCTTGGTTTTGATGGTGCCAACCGCCTGGTCCAGCTCACCCGCGCAAGCGAGCGGGGCCGTACGGTCGATGCCACCTACCGTTACGACGCTCTGGGCCGCCGGATCAATAAGACCGTGCGCCCAGTAGACGGCACCACCGCCACCACCCACTACGGCTGGGACGGCGACAAGATCGTGCGGGAAGACAGCGAGAATCAGCGCTCGACCATCGTCTACGAACCGGGCAGCTTTGTGCCCATGCTGCGCATCGACGGCACCCAGCAAGGCCAAATGATGAGCGCTTTTGTGACCGATGCGCTGGGTACGCCGATGCAACTGTAGGCGCCCAATGGCGAAACGAAATGGCAGGCACAGCCGATGAGTGGAAGGCAGTGAAGAACGTGCGTGGGAATACAACGCAGCCGATTCGCTTTCAGGGCCAATGGCAAGACGAAGACAACAACCGTCATCGGTATTACGATCCACTGCAGGGGCGGTATGCGAGTCAGGATCCGATTGGGTTGCGCGGTGGTACGAATTTGTATGGGTATGTCGCTAATCCGACGGGGATGGTGGATCCGTTAGGTTTAAACCCGGCCGCAGCACGTGCGATACCAGTTGTTACTCCCGCATGCGCTTCTGCAGCACAATGGATTACAGGTGTAGGAGTGGCAGCTGCTACGGCTGTAGTAGCAACCTTACCGGGTTCAACATCAGTGTCATCTAGAGCACAAGAGGTAGAGTGACTCACTGCTGCACACAGGACAGCAGCTGGTGACCGCTCATTACCTGGCTATGGGGGCAATTGTACTCCTGATGAACAGGATGAGTTAAAGAGGCAACAAGATGAGGCGTGTAACAGAACAAAAGGGCTTGGGATGTGTGATCATAATGAGATTGAATATGGTAGAGCTGAGATTTTCGACGCTTGTGCTCAGGCTAGGATTAATATAGTTGGAAGATACTTTGCTAAAGGCGATGCAGGTCATAATAACCAAATAAATCAAAATTTTAGAAATGCCGTGTCGTTTGCTAGAGATTATGAAGTAAAAAGTGATAACCTAATGTTTAAATATATTGACGTATTTTAGCGATTGAACAATGGTGGCAAATGTCCAGTCTAAGACTCTCCAACCACGAAATATATAGAAAAAAGCTTCTCAGGGAGTTTCCAACTAGCTTCCCAAGCGGGGAGCTATTCCTTCCCATTTTGGCTTCTTACGGGGACTTATCTGATGAAGAAAATTTCTTCAAGCAACGGGCCACTTTCCATGAAAAAAAATGGTATGAAGTTAACTTTAATAATGCAGAAGAATTTGACTTTGATTGGGGGCCTTTTTTATCATTAAGCAAGTTAGGTGAAATTTATTATCTTCCGGCATTTATCGATTATTTTTATGAAGTTGAAAATTTAAAAAAAGGAAATATTGGTGATTACTTTGACTCAATTTTTTTTAGCGTACTAGGAGATAAAGAAGCGACTGAAATTTTTACCATTGAGCAAAGTAAGCTAATCGCTTTATTTTTGGTCAATCTATCAAATCTTGTTGATGACACCTATGGAGCAGAAAAAAAGTATCAAGAAGAACTTACAAGTAACTGGGGGCATTTTTTACTTTTTTGATAAACAATAAACCTGAATTTAAGCAATAAGCGCAGCACAGGTATTGCCCCATTAAACTTTGGACAGGGATGACTGTATCGGGGGAAGGATTGTCCAAAAATATGGTGGTTATACAATTGGTAATTATGTGTTTAAGGGCCTGCTCCTCATCTCGGTAATCACCCAGGTACTTTGAGGTTGGTTGCAAGCATTACCGCTTTTAATTCGGCTCTTATAACAAGTGCTTATGAATCGGGTGCTGGGGGAGGCTCTATCGTAAGAACCTTGGCAAATCGATACTTTCGAGGATTAAGTGAAATTTTAGATTGATTAGTATTTAAAATTCGGAGATCGGCATGTTGAAGAGAAATAGAGTTAAAAAGGTGAGATTTTTTTAGATTTCTATGTGGCTTTATAGTAGTTGTCTGCCTTTGCTCTATTATAGGTATTGTTATAATGCTTTTTGAAGAAGGAATAGATTTAAGAGTACTTTTGTTTTCTTTGGCGATAGGTCTAATGCTTCATGTGTCAGCTTCAGTAATGCTGATCGGTTACCCTCCAGGATACTTGAGATGGACTTCAGGTCATGAATAATATCCATCAATGATTAGCTATATAAATTTATAAGATTGTTTTTATGATGCCGCCGGCCGCCTGAACGGCAGCCAGCACGGTGACCAGAAGATAATTCCTATCGTCAAAATCAAGAACTGCTATACCATATTGTAATTCCTTCTCCAATTGTCATTGATACGTAAATAATTACAAAGCCCATTAATTATGGAGGTCATGAGCTGTATTATGTCGGATTAATTCTAAGAGGTAACTCTTTAGTGTCTTTGGTCAATTACTGGAATGGAATACCTTTGTTCTCATATATTAGCCTTATTTGGACGTAAAGGAGTATTCCTTCCTTGTTAGCAAAAGAAAGAGGAAGCGAGTGATAGAAAAAAGAAAAATATGCCTAAGATGCTCATTTATTACTTACTTAGTGAGTGTTGCATGCGCTATGCTTGTCCCGATATTTTATATTTTTATTGAACATCCAATAGAAGGGCCTTTGCTCATTATGACATCTATGTTGTTGCCACTACTTGATTCATATCGTAGTAAAGAAATAGTAGAAGAAGCAGTGGCAGAGGTGAGTGGAGCAAAATATATAATATCCGTTTTGATTGTAACTGTTATTTTAATAACTTTCTATAAAGACAACCTTCAAGTCTTGGTTGGGAAAGAAGTAAGCTTCATAGCTTTAGGAGTGGCTTTGATATTAGCTACAAACCTTTTTTGCATTAGAATCATTCGTCAAAAAGGCCGTTGATTTTAGATGTTTGTTCCCGAAGTGTAGTGGTTAGGTGTTCTGTCCCACAAAGTAGTGGTTCGGTTCATGATGGAACCTGTCCGGGGCATCCTGGCTGGTGCGGATGTCACAGATAACGAGATGCACGTAGCCGATCGCATACGCCCTGAACGGCTGTCCTTTTGTTTGGGCTCCGGCTTCAAGTGGCAACCGGCTGATACCGTGACGCTGATAGAGGCGATGCAGGCTGGAGCGCGTCAGGTGCGGGATAAAGCGCTGCAGCGTAAACAGGCAGTCATCCAGTGGCAGGTGCGTCGTTCGCCGGCAGGTGACGGCAGTGGCTTCTTCCATCGGTGTCAGAGAAGACGAGCGACGTGTCTTTGCCCCCATTCTCTCTTTTTCAACCGACGTGCGCTGCCGCCATTTGCGGACGGTTTTGGGATTGAGGTTGTAGCGTCGACTCAATTCTGCGACCGAAGCCGTCGATCGCTGTATGTCCTTTCGGATGGCGTGCGTGGTCGTGGCTTGTCGAATAGACCATTACACTTCGAGACCATACATCTGGCTGAAACGCGCCCATCCACCTCCGGCGGCCACGGGTCGTCACCGCTGATCCACTATGGCGCTTTCACGTTTAATAGACCATCTCCAGTAGGAGATATCGTTATGCGAAAAACTCGTTGGTTTTTTGGCGTGGCTGCCATTTTGGTCACGAGTTGGGTCATAGGGAGTTGGAGTATGTGGGAGCGGGTTAGTAGCGATTTTATAAAAGAAGATGAACCTTACGGGCCTGGCGACTTTAGGATTCGAGGGGATAACACACTATCTCTCAAGCTTACAAAACCCGAAATAACTTTTAAACCTCGCGAGGAGCGTAGCACCCTGCAAAAAGCGGAACCTTCGGAACCTTGGATGGGGGATGTCAACGAAAGAGCTAATCGCCGTACGGTAAGGCTATTAAGTGGATCAATTAGTAACGGGGCTGATCGGCTATTTGAAGAGCCTGCCCAACAAGCTGACTGGTGGCTATCCAGGGATTGGAATACGCTTTACCTGGCCACAGGATGGATGGATTATCACTTAAGCCCACCTCCAGGCGAGCGCTATACGCCTCAAATCACGCAGTTATTCAAATCCAATGATCAGGGCGAGTCCTGGGAGAAAATGCGCTGGCCGGAGGAGCAGAATATTTCCGCCCTGCGTTTTATCGACGCCGAGCGCGGCTACCTGATTGGCTGGGGGCCCCATATCTGGCGCACTAACGATGGCGGCGACAATTGGCAGGAAATTCCGGTGCCAGAAACATCCCGCGACCCTGGCAACGAACGCCAACGCTTTGATTTAGTCGCGCTCGGGGAAGATAACGTCCTGCGCATGGCCTTTCATGATCAAGTCCGCGGCGAAAGCGTGATGTACACCCTGCCCTGGGGAGAAGACGAGCCCGGCTTTGAGCTGGCCCTGGGCCATTACCGCGTCATGGATATCGCGGCGACCGACCAAAGCGAAACGTATATTCTGGCCAGACGGGGCCGCCCTCATGGCTTTATGCCCAAAGACAAGCTTCCCGACCACCCGTCTTCCGTCTGGCACTGGAATGGCGACGAGTTAACCGAGCTGCACGAATTTGATAGCGACCTGGTGGGTTATGCCCTTTACATCACCCCCGATGAAGGCCTGCTATTTGACGGCGTGAATCAAGGCAGCCTGTTGGGCAGCGATGTGACAGCGGTTAGCTACGATGGCGGCGGCAGTTGGCGGATGGAAGATGAAGGCCGCAATGCCCAGGGCGGTTACTACGATACTCGCACAGGCGAGCGGTGGCGTGTGGTGGGTTACTCGCTCTATCGGCGGGAGATCCCTTAGGCCTATTGCATGCATATCCAGCAATACGCCCTCATTATTTATAATCATTAACCATCTGCAAAGGCTAATGCTAAAAACACTTGGATGACAAAGCTTTGGGCGAGGTTACTATTATGTCCGAATTTATAAATGTTTTAAAAACACTTTTTTTAGTTGTTTTTTTGGTAACCCGGTTACGTTAACGCCATCACCAGTTGACATGGGGGAAGGCAGCCATCTTGTGTTTAATTTAGAAAAACCAGTGAGGGTAATAGGCGGTGCGTATATTAGTATTGATGTGACTTCGATGCAGCCAAATGATGTTGATGATTGGGAAGCTATAAAAGCATGGAGTGATCAGGTCTTTGTTGAAGGGCGTATAGCAGCTACTTTGATTAACACCTCAAATGGCGATGAAGTTAAAGTCTATCATCGTGGAGGAGTTGCGGATACCAGTAATGGCCTACGCTTGTTCTTACGGAAAAACGGCAGTTTGGAGCGTGGGAAAACGTATGACAGAATCATCTTTGAAACAGACGTTGAGCTTAATAGTGTGACTATGCGCTGGAGCAGTTGGTCCTTGTAGAGAATAGTCCTGGGTTTTGGTCGTGGAGTGTAATGGTTATGAACGCAACAAAATATTGCGTCTCTTTCCAGCCAGCACTGAGCAGTACCGCTGGGACGCCAACGGCCATCTCATCAGCGTCATCAACGAGCATGGCGAAGTCGTGTTCAGTTACGACGATGCCCAAGAAGGCCCGCAACTCAGCGCCTTCGTCACGGATGCGATTGGCAGCCCGATGCAGCTCGTTGCCGCCAACGGCGAAACGCAGTGGCAGGGCCAGCCCGATGATTGGGCGGCAGTGAAAAACGCGTGCGGCAGTGCCCGTCAGCCGATTCGGTTTCAGGGGCAATGGCAGGACGAGGAGAGTGGGCTCTATTACAATCGGCACCGGTACTACGACCCACAGCAGGGCCGGTATGTGAGTCAGTACTCTATTGGACCACGCGGTGGTGTGAATTTGTATGGGTATGTGAAGAACCCGATAGCTGCAGCGGATCCGCTTGGGTCGGAAACAACGGTCACAATATGGAAACCAGTAGGGCGAGGAGCTTCACCTTTTGGTTATGTGTCGGCAAGCATTAACGATACAGCTTATAGCTATGGTCCATCGGGAATGTCTGTAATGCTGGCGAGTGAGGACCTTAAGAACAATAATTTTCGCCTCGGAAGAGGAATTCATCTAGATCTGACTGGAGAAGAGGAAGAACTGCTACAAAATTTCATGAGTAGTCAATATTCATCATACAGTATATTAACAAAAAATTGTGGTACACCTGTTCAAGACTGCTTACAGCAACTTGGTTATAATTTTGGATGGAATATACTTCCAGTATCTCTTGGTTTTTCACTACTGGAATCTGAATTGTTTTCGAGATCAGAGTTTTATCAACCGACTGAGCAAGCTGAAAAAGTAATGTTATGTGGCCATTTGAGGGAAGTACTGCACCATGGGCAAAATGATTCTATCTGTAATTTTTGCAGTTTTGGCTGCCTTATACACATTGAGCTTTTTTGTGAAGAGTAAATCGGAGTCAATTTTAATAGCTGAAACTTCTATCACGGTTTATGAAAATTTTCCTGCTAGTGGCCCTCCTGGTGAACAAGTACAAATCATTGACATAATGAGCAAAGGCGAGGTGGCACAGGTACTCTATCCTGAATATGCAAAAGACTCTATGTACTACAAGGTTCAACTTAAAAATGGCGTGAAAGGCTATGTCCATTGGTTGCCAGGGAATGTCAGCGTTCAGCCTGCCGGTAAGAATTGAACCATTCTTTTCTGAATTCACGAATCAATAAATCTACCCCATCGTCTACGAGCCGGGCAGCTTCGTGCCCATGCTGCGCATAGACGACACCGAACAGGGCCCGCAACTCAGCGCCTTCGTCACCGATGCGATTGGCACCCCGATGAAACTCGTTGCCGCCAATGGCGAAACACAGTGGCAGGGCCAGCCCGACGACTGGGCGGCAGTGAAAATGTAAGCGGCAGTGCCCGTCAGCCGATTCTCTTCCAGGGGCAGTGAAAGCGGACTCTATTACAATCGCCACTGGTATTACGATCCTCAGCAGGGGCGGTATGTGAGTCAGGATCCGAATTGGGTTACGCGGTGATACGAATTTGTGTGGGTATGTGGCTAATCCGATGGGGCGGGGGTTCCGCTGGGTCTGGATGGAGCGCATCCGTGACTATAGTATCTTAAAAAACTCCAGCGACGTGGTAGCACATTATTACAGCGGTAACGGTAGCCCCGCAGCACTTTGTCAGTCAGTTAAGGATAAAATAATCAACCATCTCGGCATTCAAACCCAAAGCGAAAGAAATATGCGTGGAAGAGGTAGAGAATCACACAGAACTGATATGGATCTCATATAGAGGGGGGGATACCTTTCATATAGGTAGAATGAAGACTGATTATACTGAGGTTTGCACTGAAGCAAGCTGCACAACAACCTTTACAGTTTCGATTATGAACCGGGAGGAAAACCCTGTTGGCTTTAAGGATCCTATAGGTATGGGCGTTGAGCTAGGGGGCACACCATATCTATATAATACCTTCGACTGGTCAATTACCTTTCCAAAACCATAATAGGTGGTCCTAAAAATATGCGTTCTTCATATGCTTTTTTTGTTGCCAGTTTATTTTTCTTAGCCTTGATTTTACTGTACATGAATTCTTCAACTGCCCTTTACTGTGGCATAAGAGAAAAAAAGCCAGAGCTAGCGCTAGGCCTTTCACCCTCTTGGTTTGATGATCGATTTCAGTTAATGATCGGTAACACGGAAGTTATATCTAGTACAAATAAAGAAAAACCAGTGTTTGATAAGTGGGTTAAAGGAGCAAGAAAATTTAAAATTATTGTTGGGTATAATACAGCATCGATAGGCCGTAAATTTTACTTTAAAGCAATTGATTGGGAAAAGAATGAAGAGCTTTTTTCACTTCAAAGGTATTCGCCGGGAGATGGCGAAGAATATGTTTATGAAGTTTTATCTGAAGAAGGTGTTGAACAAGAAGAGAGATGGGTCAGAGTGAGTCATTGGCAGTGTATTCGGGGAAAGTACTTGGGATTCACTATTATCTTTCTTTTTTTGTTGTTTTTTATAAATTTTGTTTTGATAATAAAAGGGGCTTTAAATTTTTTAATAAAACTTTTTTCGAGGAAAAACTGAATGGCGACGTCGCAAGATGTGAGTCAATATCTAAAGTTTTGGCCAAAATAGTGTCATGTAGCCCGGCTTAAAGGCTGATGTATTTACACAGGTGCTTGGGCAACTGAGAGCCATCTGTGACAGTAGGATATTGAAGTTTTGCATCGGGAGCATCCAGCGCCCTGAAATTTTCAGAATGCTGGAATAAAGTAGTTCCAGTCAGGTGAGTATCCAAAATCCTGTGCCAGCTCGAAAAGCCATGATGCTGCCTCCCGCCTAGCCGGGCAGCACGGCGACCAAGCCCACCGCTACATTGTGGATGGCAACCCCTTTCCGATCACCGATAACCGCGTTACGCAGCGTAAAGGCGTCCGGTATCGTCATGATGGGGTTAACCGGATGTCACGTGCATTTCCCCGATTGGCCTATTTAGTAGTGGCTTTGTATTTAGTCCGACCAGGCTGGGAGGGAATCCTGGTATATTAGGCTATAATAATAGAGGTGAGATACAGTACCATGAATATGGTAGGTATGGGGCTGAGCAGTTGGGTATTACAGGAGGAGCTATTCCAGGCAATTATGGGGTTTAAGAAAGATTGTTTTTCTTGATTTAGAAACAAGTAGCGACGGCACTCTATCGAAAATCTCATGAGGCGCTCTAAGGGAAGCCTTGTCAGAACGTGCAGGAATAGTAGCTAATTTAAAAATAACTTTTCATTCTAATTTGGATTGATAAAAAATGTATAGATATATCGAAAAATTTGAAAATGATCATGAAAAATCGGCATATAGTTGCAAGCCTCGGTTAAAAAATAATTGTTTTACATTCTTTCAAGAATGTACTGATACTGGTTGGAAATAATGAGAGCAGTTATTTTTATATTGCTTTTTTTGATGTCGTTATGTTTGGCTTTTGCTTTGCTTTTTTTAGTGGATATTAGTATCTCATATTCTTACTTAAAAAGTAGTTATGAGTCTCAGGTACAGCATAAGGATATTATACTAGAGCTGCTTGAAAATGAATGGATTGGTAAGGAAAAAGAAGTGATTGCTAAAAGCATAAATGATATAAATAATTATGGAGATAATACTATCCTCGTGAAGGAGTCAAAAGAGCTAGACTTGATGACGGTGAACGAATTAACTTTATTTTTTGAAAATAACAAGTTGATCAAGATAGAGTAAGTTTTTAGATTTTAATTTTTCTTTGTGTAGTTGGTTTTTTTATTAGTTATATTGGATGTCTATGTATTTTTTATCGAAGTAATAGTTTAGGCCAGTATTAAAACCTAGGGATCTGCACAATCTATACTGAGTGCCAGGAATTGTTTGTCGGCAGATTGCCAATCACTTGACCCTGCGCGGCGCGCAGAACGGCGGTGGCTAGCCGTACCAATACGACGCCCCTGGGCGCATGAATTTCAGAAGCGTGCAGAATGATCACGCCTCCAGCGTTATTGCCTACAGCTACGACGCCGCCGGCCGCCAGCACGGCGACCAAACCCACTGCTACGTCCTGGATGTCAACGGTGAACGCATCGTACGTGAAGAACGTGACAGCCAGCGCTCGACTCCTTTGCTCGAGCGAGCAGGGGAAACCGTGGAAGCAATTTAACGCTATGATAGCCTATCTCTACGCATCAATAAGATCGCGCGCCAAGCCGATGGCGCCATTCACTATGACGGTAACGCCAATCGCGTCCTTCTTAAGGAGAGAAAATGGATGAAATTGCAGAATTTGGATGAACTGCTAACCGTCGAAACCGATAACGGCGTGCTGTTTAAAATCTGCCTGGGCGTGGCGCTGTTTTTTACCGGTTCCCAGCAGAATGAAAAGCGCCAGGCTGTATTGGATATTCTCGCTGACTACCGCGACTTGGTTGGTGATCAACTGACCTGGACCACGAACCCTACTACTGGTCGTTGGAAGAAGCTTATAATGGGTTTGATAGCTATGTGGCCCCCTTTGACTGGTTGCCTAGCTACGGCCCCGGCGAGTGGGAGTTTGTCTACCATGGTGGTCATCGGCGTAGCGATGCTAATTCGTATGAAATAGTATCTCTAGGTGTTTTAAAGGATGAAGACTTAAGCTACATATATTGTCAATTTCCTTTTGATTTTTTCGTCGAGCGTGAGCAGACGTTACCTGAAATTGTGCAGCGCTGGTGCGATAAACTAAAACCAGAGCATGGGTATTCAGGATCCTTTCTAGGACGATCTAAGGGGTATGAAGATAGTGATGAGACGGTAATTCTCGAATATAAGTTTGGCCAACGCTTTCCCGGTCTTCAAATTAATAGTTTCACTACACACTCTTTAAATTTGTATCGAGGCTTAAAAGGTGTTGATTGGCTAACAATTCTATCTGATCATTTGATAGAAAGATTAGGTGGATTAGAGCAAGTCAAAGAACAAATGGGTGAGCTGCCGGTGCTGGAGTATAACGGCGGCGCCATTCTGCGCGCTGGCCCCATGCCGCAGCTGGGTGACAACGAAAATCCCGAGGTCAATGCCGCCTTAGCCGACTACCGCCGGGTGGCGGAAATTATCGAGCCCGTTCGTATCAAAGACCATCAAGGCATTCATCCCCAGCTATTTGGTGACGTGCGCCACGAAAAACGATTTGATGAGGCTGAGTACCAAGCCTGGCTAGCGCGCTTTAGCCCCCAAGGGAGTGAGCAATGAGCGAACCAACAGCGAGCGGCGAAACGTTCGAGCTGGAGTGGATTCCTACGCAGCTGTTTCCTGACATCGAGCTGGAGCGGGTGGACGTTAACGAACAGGCGATTCGTATCGTGTGCAGCGATGGCGACTGGTCGATACAGTCGGATATTACCCTCTTCTGGGGACCGGGCACCATGGTGTTTGAGGTAGAAGGCGATACGTTCGTACATATCCAAGAAGGAGAGCGCTGGCCTCTGGTCGACCCTGCGGTGGCGCAGGAAAAACTGATTCCTTATCTCCACACGCTGGAAGTAATCGAGCGCGGCGACCCTTGGCGATTACGCTTTCGGGCGGGCGACCGTAACGCCATTGTTGAACTGCAGGCGAAAGTGATAGGTATTATCTGGTATCCAGAGGGGAATTGAGTATTTTGCCCAATGTTTAGTACAAGGAGTTGACGCAATGGATACCCAGCAAGATGAACTGGATCGCCTGCTAACAGTCGAAACCGACAACGGCGTGCTATTTAAAATTAGCCTCGGTGTGGCGCTGTTTTTTACTGGCTCCCAGCAAGAAGAGAAGCGTCAGGCGGTGTTGGATATCCTCGCCGATTACCGGGACCTGGTCGGCGACCAACTGACCTGGACGACCAACCCTACCACTGGCCGCTGGAAAAAGCTCAAAGGATTCGATAGCTATATTACCCCTTTTGACTGGCTACCTACTTACGGCCCTGGCGAGTGGGAGTTCGTTTATCACGGTGGTCAGCGGCGTAGTGATGCGGATAGTCATGCTTTTGTAGTGTTGGGTAAACGACCAAGCGCTGACCAGAGAAGACAACTTAGTCGTTTGTATTTCCAGTTTCCCATTGATTTTTTTGTCGAGCGAGAGCAGAAGTTACCCGAGCTTGTACAACGTTGGTGCGATAAACTAAAACCGGAGCATGGATATTCCGGGTTTTGGTTAGGTCGATCTTATGGTTACGAAAAAAGCGATGAAGCCGTCATACTTGAGTATAAGTTTGGCCAGCGCTTTCCCGGTCTTCAAATTAATCAATTCAGCGAACATTCCTTTAATCTGGATCGTGGCTTAAAAAGAGTCGATTGGTTAACAATTCTTTCCGATCAGTGGTTGGCTGAGCTGGGAGGTGTGGAGCAGGTCAAAGAGAAAATGGGCGACCTATCGGTGATGGAGTACAACGGAGGCGCTATTTTGCGCGCTGGCTCCACGCCACAATTGGGGGATAACGAAAACCCCGAAATTAATGCAGTTCTTGCGGACTACCAGCGGGTGGCTGAGATTATCGAACCCGTTCGCATCCAGGATCATCAGGGAATTCACCCTCAGCTATTTGGCAATGCACGAAACGAAAAGCGCTTCGATGAGGCAGAATACCAAGCATGGCTGGCACGCTTCAGCCCACAAGGAGGGGAGTAATGAGCGAGCCCGCGAGCTATGAAACCTTCGAGTTAGAGTGCGGCCCTACACAGCTATTTTTCTACATTAAATTGGGTCGTGTAGACGTTGATGAAAAGGAGAACCACATCGTATACAGCGAACTGGACGCTAACCACGCTTTAGTTGGAGAAAGCCAGCGCCCGGCTATCGTATTCAAACCAGGCAGTTTCGCGCTTAAGCTGCGCATTGAAGACCTCCAGCAGGCTCAACCGCCGAGCACTTTGATTACCGGACCGCCTTTTGGCCGCCAGGTTTAATAGAAAGATAGAACGGCAAGAGAGTTCTCTAGGCCATCGTTAGCATTATATAGGACTGCCAGCATGCTTATAATCATCTTGAAAATAGTATGTTGGATTATGGTGTCGGGAGTTGCCTCTGTGATTTGGTGGAATCTATGGATGTATGAAGGGTGGCATGGTACTCCTCGAGTACTTCACGGTTTTTTATTTTCTGATGGTGAACGCTCTTATGACGTTACTTTGATAGAAGTGTTTGTTTTGGTAATGCTTTTGGTTCTTGCCTGTTATGGCTTGATATATGTCCTACATCGCCGGAGGAAGAATTTGGATGATTAAGTGTCGATTTTTTTGATTTCGAGCAGGTATATACTTTTCTCAATCAGCCAAAATGTTGCAAAAATCTTATACCATACGTTCCTAGGTTACCAAAGCCCTTGAGGCGCCTTGGCATCTCTTGGCATCAATAAAGCGATTCAATTAATGTTGAAAAATACCTTTGCCGAAACTTTTACCACACTGGCGAATTACAAAAGTGTGTCACTAATAGCGCTTATCGGTCCGTTGGGGCTGACGCTAATAGCAGCGCTACTTACCCAAGGAGTCGTCATCCTTCAACCCAGGCCAGTGGCGCTTTACCTGTCACTTGAGTTACTGGCAGAGGCCATCGATATAGCGGCCTACACGCTTTTGGTGGTCGTGGTATGCAATGCCATCTTGCGTCAGCAAACCAGCGGCTTTGGTAGGGGGCTTTTCTGGGGGCAACGTGAAACGCGACTTTTCTTATACCAGCTAGGTCTTTATGCGTTATTCATTCCAGTGTCGCTATTCGCTTTCGTTCCCGTCGCCGGTGTTTGGGTCTCGCTACTGCTGAGTGGTTATCTCTACAGCCGTTTGGCGCTGGTGTTGCCCGGTATTGCGGTCGGTCAGCCGCTTACCTTTCGATTGGCCTGGCAACTCTCTCGCCCCTACCAGTGGAGTGCTTTCGTTGTATTGGCGCTCTTTCCAACCGTGATAGGGATAGCGCTCGAAAGCCTGCCGAGTGCAGGTGCTTTGTCGCTCCTTCGGCCACTACTTTTCTTTGCGACCTCGCTCATTTCTGTAACGGCCATGGCCATTCTGTATCGAGAAATCGTGACCTCCGCCGCGCAAGACGCCGAACCCTTACCTTGACCAAGAGGCTGACGAAACCCTGGCCTATTTAGAGCTGAAATCACGTTCAAGGCGTTTTGAAAGTATAAAGGAGTAGATAGTGTATAAGCTTGTTTTAATGCCTGCATTGATCGCGCTGTTGTCAGGCGGTGCGCTGTCTTTTGCGAGCGAGTACTTCGAAAGAAGTGCTGTGCTGGAAAAGTACGGTCGATCTATTGAAGAGGAAGCTACAAAAAGAAGGGAAGCTATATGCGAAAAAATAGCCGATGTCTTTCCTGAGAATTCTGCTGCGTCCAGAAGCCTGGCACTTGAAGAGTTGAAAGAAATTGAAGAAAGAAAAAGGATTAGGGCCCATTAATATGAAGTTTCTAAGATTTACGATAGCGCTTATGGTTTTTTTAATAGTGCTTATAGCGACTTTGGCTATTTTGGGACGGTATATGAGTGACTTTATGTACGCCAAAAACCTTTCAACGCTCGCTTTATATCAGGATCAGTTGGAGGGGGAGGTGGGTGCTGATTTAGAGAGTTTTTTGAGCGCTCTTGATCACTCGAATGAGAGCGCCCGGAAGCAGTATTCTGATATGTGTGCCACTTATTAAGGCGAGAGTTGATATGGTTGAGAGCACGCTGTTTAGATCACTTGTTCTGGCATCGTTTTTGAGCAATATAGCGCTGTACTATTTTGGATGGCAGATGGCGTTTTATATGCCAGAGCAACATGTTGAGTTGTTAGGGTGGCAAGGATACTCTTCGATTTTCAATGAGGAAGGATTAAGGAATTTAGAAGTCATTATTATAGTGACCGAGCTCGCTGGGCTTGCAGGGCTTCTTTTTAAGCCACTGGTCTTCAGGAACGTGCTTCTTTTTAGCATGATGTTGTGGGTTTTCGAAGGGGTAGTGGGCGGTTACTACGTCTCCACACCGTTGATCAACATGCTGGATTCAATTCAGCGCATTCTGGTTTCGCTGGCTCTTGGCTACGCCTTTTTCTCAAAAGATATCGCTCAATAGCCGCTGGTTTTAGAGGCAGGCAATACAACAGCCGAGTAAGTGGGAGATTTCTTATGGTGGGCGGAAGGAACGGCCCTGCTTTCAAGCTCAATCCGCTGGCTTTTAACTATTTGCTTTGTATGAGCGCTTATCGCTTGGTTAAAGACGCTTATCAGGCAGGCGCCACCTTTCTATCGAATCACGTGATGTCGAATGAATTCGTGGTGGCGGTAGTAACGGTACACTTTGCCTATGTTTTGATTTTTTTATGTGGTTTGGCAATGGGTATGCTGACCGCCAAAAAGGTCATCCTCCATTCGGCAGCCGCTACCTCAGCGAGTGTTGCACTGGATAGCTACTTTATAACGATCGCGACGACCGGCAATCATGAATGGGTGATTTTTATGCTCTTTCTTGGCGCCCTGCTGGGCGGGATGGGGGGAGCCGCCGCGTTATGCGTCAAACGATTGCAAAACAGGCGCAGTCGCCGTTTGCCGTAACGGCTCCCGTTAACCAGTAACGGGCCCTTAATCACAACTCGTGGATGAGGCGGGGGTAGAACCGCAAAGGGCCGCGTTGTCTGGGCGACGATTTCCCTCCATTGAGTGTACAATCCCCTATCTTTTTCGATTTATCTGACGCTGGATCCATCACACCATGAGCAATGCCAAAACCCGTGTGCTGACCGGGATTACCACCTCCGGCACCCCCCATTTGGGTAACTATGTGGGGGCCATCAAGCCGGCCATCGAGGCAAGCCAGGACCCGAACGTGCAGTCGTTCTATTTCATGGCCGACTACCACGCACTGATCAAGTGCCAGGACCCGAAGCGGGTGCAGCAGTCGCGCCTGGAGATCGCGGCCACGTGGCTGGCGCTGGGGCTCGATACCGACAACGCGATTTTTTACCGTCAGTCGGATATTCCGGAAATCCCGGAGCTTACGTGGATGCTCTCCTGCGTGTGCGCCAAGGGCTTGATGAACCGGGCCCACGCCTATAAAGCGGCGGTGGCGGACAACGAAGAGGCGGGCAACCAGGACGCGGATAAAGGCGTGACCATGGGGCTCTTTGGCTATCCGGTGCTGATGGCGGCGGATATCCTGATGTTCAACGCCAACAAGGTGCCGGTGGGGCGCGACCAGATCCAGCACATCGAGATGGCCCGCGATATCGCCGGGCGCTTCAATCACCTGTACCGGGGGAACTACTTCGTGCAGCCCGAGGCGGTGGTGGATGAAAAGTCCGAGGTGTTGAAAGGCCTGGACGGGCGCAAGATGTCGAAAAGCTACGACAACACCATCCCCTTGTTCGCCCCGGAGAAAAAGCTTCAAAAGCTCGTTCGCAAGATCAAGACCAACTCCTTGGAGCCTGGCGAGCCGAAAGACCCGGACACCTGCACGCTGTTTCAGATCTACGCAGCGTTTGCATCCGTTGAGGAAACCGCGGCGCTTCGCGAGCAGTACGCGGCGGGCATTGGCTGGGGGGATGCGAAAAACCAGGTGTTCGATTACCTGAACGCACACCTGAGCGCGCCGCGCGAGCGCTACACGGCGCTGCTGGAAGACCCGGGCCATATCGAAGCGGTGCTGCAAAAAGGCGCCGAGCGCGCCCGGGAAGAGGCCACGCGCAGCATCGAGAAGCTACGTTCGGCCATGGGCCTGGGCCGCTTCGTTTAAGCGAACAAACGTCATGCCTGTTCGGTAAACAGGGCGGCTGTCTAACGGTCGCGCTGCGTTTTATTGCGTCAAACAAGGCCCTTCCACTTAGCTGGGGAAGGGCTTTTGTGTACAGTGCAGTCCGGGTCTTGAAAAAAGTATCCAACGACAACCACTACGACCACGCGTTAGCGAGGAGCCTGCATGTCTCGTCATACTTCAGCGTCAGAGCCTGGTGTCGCACTGGGCGGCCTTCATCATCTTGCTTTATTGGTGGTCGCCGTGGGCAGTTTGCTGGGTGCCATTATGTGGCTGGCCATCCCGACCGCGGTGGCGCTCATCGTGGCGGGGAGCCTTGCGATCTCGCTGTGTCTTTTATGGGGGATCTCCTGGGCGCGGCTGGAGGAGGACCTTTTAAAAGGCATTCAGGCTATGCTGATTCCCATTTTGATCCTCATCAGCGTGGGGATGATGGTGGGGGTATGGATGCTCTCGGGCACGATACCGGCCATGGTTACGCTGGGGCTCGAGCTGCTGTCACCGGGGCTTTTTTTGGTGGTGGCATGTTTGTCGTGCTCGTTGATGTCGGTCATGGCGGGCACGTCCTGGGGCACGCTCAGCACGATCGGAGTGGCGCTCATGGCGGTGGCCGTGGGGCTCGACGTGCCGCTCGCCTGGGCGGCGGGGGCGATCGTTACGGGGACGTTTTTCGGCGACAAGCTGTCGCCGCTTTCCGATACGACCGTCATGGCGTCCGCCGTGTGCGAGGTGAACATCGTGACTCACATTCGTCACATGCTCTACTCGACGCTGCCGGCGTATCTCATTGCGCTGGCGGTCTACGCGTGGCTTGGTAGTAGCATCAGCACGGGCCAAGCCAGCGCGCCGGAAACCGCCGCGCTGATCGAGACGCTCAATGCGGTGTTCAGTATCAATATCGTCACGCTGCTTCCGCCGGTGATGGTGTTCATCTGCATTCTTCTGAAAAAGCCGGTGCTGCCGTCGTTCGCCGTGGGTATCGTCAGCGGCGCGCTGATCGCCGCGCTGCTTCAAGGGGCGGGGGCGAGCGAGATCGGCAATGCCATGAACGGCGGCTATAGCGCCAGTACCGGGGAGGAGATGGTCGATAGCATGCTCTCCCGCGGCGGGCTGCAGAGCATGATGTCCACGGTGGCGGTGCTGATCGCCGCGGCCGTACTGGGCGCCCCGTTCAAAAGCGCGGGCACCCTTGATGCGGCGATTGCGCTGTTGAACGAACGTCAGGCCGGGCGGCGGCAGGTGCTGGGTAGTGCCATGGGGCTGCACAGCCTGGCGTTCTTGCTGACCGGCAGCTACTACGTCACCTTCGCGCTTTTGGGGCCGCTACTGCGCCCGCTGGTCGCCAATAGCGGCACGCCGCCCAAGAACCTGTCCAGGATTTTGGAAGACACCGGCACCACGCTCTCCCCGCTCATTCCCTGGGGCGTCACGGGCGCTTTCACGGCGGCTACACTGGGCGTTTCCACGGCGGATTTTTTCATCTACGCCATTCTCTGTTATGGCGCGATCGTGTTTTCGCTTTTCTACGTCGTGACCGGGCTCGGGCTTGGCCATGAGCAAACGCGTATTCGTTAGGTGCTGGGCGGATAAGCGAAATACACTGGGCGGCGCTTGAAAAGCGCGGTGAGGTGCAGCATGTAAGGGAGCGCTGCAACGGGTATTCCGGCTTTTATCGAACGGTATTTACAAAGGGACTATTGAATGCAATCGACGTACCGTCATCAAACGTTTACGGAAAAAGCGATGATCGTACTGGCGCTGGCGGTACTGGCGCTGGTGCTTTGGAAGCTGGTGGGGCTGTTGCTGCTGATTTTCGGCGCGGTGGTGGGTGCGTGTATTTTGCAAACCTGTATGGTGCCGCTGCTCAAATGGGGGGTGCCGCGCTGGCTGTCGCTTCTGATCGTGGTGGTGACATTGACGCTGGTGCTGGCGGGGATCAGCGTAGCCTTTGGCTCCCAGGTGGCGTCGGAACTCGAGTCGCTTTCGACTTTGCTGCCCGAAGCCTGGGAGCAGTTGCAGGAGCGCCTTCAGGGCACTCCACTTGAGCCGCTAATGGAGAACGCCGGCGAGCGGGCGGGCTCGGTTTTCGAAAACGGCCTGGCGCAGGTGGGCATGGTGGTCGTCTCCATGGGGGGCAGCCTGGTCAATTTCTTCGCGCTGATCGTGGGGATGGTGTATTTTGCCGCTCAGCCGGATGTCTACCGCCGCGGGTTGTTGTTGCTGGCGCCGGTCAAAAGCCGGGACAAGCTGGCCGAGGCGCTGGATAAAAGCGGCAAGGCGCTGCGGTTTTGGCTGGGTGGCCAACTGGTCGCGATGGTCGTGACGGGCCTGCTGGTCGGCGTGAGCATGTGGCTTTTGGGTGTGCCCGCGCCGCTGGGCCTTGGCCTGATTGCCGGCGTGCTGGATTTCGTGCCGCTGGTCGGCCCGCTGATCGCGGCCATCCCCGCGCTGCTACTGGCCTACACGGTCAGCCCGCAAACGGCGCTTTTTGTGCTGATCGCCTATACCATTATCCAGCAGATCGAAGGCAACGTGATGCAGCCGCTGGTTCAGCAGCGCGCGGTGAATTTGCCCCCCGCCATGCTGCTGTTTTCACTCTTTGCCGCCAGTACGCTGTTTGGCGTGGCCGGGGTGCTGTTGGCGGCGCCGCTCACCGTTATCGGCTTTGTGCTGATCAATGCGCTCTACGTGCAGCGTGACGAAGACGACGAGCCGGCAAGCGGTGAACAAGGCAAGAGTGAGAAAAGCGAGTAGCCAAAGCGCAGCGAGCTTTGGTGAGGTATCGCAAAAGCGTTTTAAATTGAGGTTCAAAGGGTGGTGAATACGTCCGTTTTCGCCGTATAGATGTTGAGTTTATGAAAAGATCGAAGGTGCGCTATGTCGACCACTCCCGCCTCCGCGGAGGCTGAAAATTTCTCCAGCAAGTACCGTGTTCCGCTGATCGCCATGGCGGCGATCGTTTTCGGGGCGCTATTGATCGGCGTGTTCTTTAGTGCCAACACCGGCATGCTGATGATCATTGGCGGCCTGTTTGGTGTGGCGCTCTACCACGCGGCGTTTGGCTTTACCGCGGCCTGGCGGGCGTTCATCACCGAACGCCGGGGCCGCGGGCTGCGCGCGCAGATGGTGATGCTCGCCATCGCAGTGGTGCTGTTTTTCCCCGCCCTGGGCGCGGGCACGTTATTCGATATGCCGGTCTCTGGCTTTGTCCGCCCCATCGGGATCTCTGTGGTGGTCGGCGCGTTCATCTTCGGTTTGGGCATGCAGCTTGGCGGCGGGTGCGCCTCGGGTACGCTGTTTACCGCCGGGGGCGGCAATGCGCGCATGCTGATTACGCTGCTGTTCTTCATCGTGGGCTCGGTGATCGGCACCGCGCACTTTACCTGGTGGCAGAGCCTGCCCGCGTTTGCGCCGGTCTCGCTGGTCGAAGTAGCGGGCCCGGGTGGCGGCATCGCGATCAGCCTGGTGCTGTTCGCCGCCATCGCCGCGTTGACGGTGGTAATGGAGCGCCGACGCCACGGCCAGCTAGAAAAACCGGCCCCGGTGACCAAACCGGGTAGCATGCGTTGGCTCGAAGGCCCCTGGCCGCTATTGGCCGGCGCCGTGGCGCTGGCGTTTTTGAACTTCGCTACCCTGGCGCTGGCCGGGCGCCCCTGGGGTATTACCTCGGCCTTTGCGCTCTGGGGCGCGAAGGTCTTTAACTTCGTGGGCGGTGATGTCACCCAGTGGGGGTATTGGCAGTCGGAATCCAACATGGTGGCGCTGGATGCCAGTATTTTCTCGGACATTACTACCGTGATGAATATCGGCATCATGCTGGGCGCGATGGCCGCCGCCCACCTGGCCGGGCGCTTTGCACCGAATTTCAACATCCCGATCCGCTCGGTGATCGCGGCGATTCTCGGTGGGCTGATGCTGGGTTACGGCGCGCGGCTGGCCTTTGGCTGCAATATTGGCGCTTACTTCAGCGGTATTGCCTCGGGCAGCCTGCACGGCTGGCTCTGGATGGCCGCTGCCTTTGCCGGCAATATGCTGGGGGTCAAATTGCGGCCGCTGTTTTTCGCCGGTGTAGAAGGGCGCAAACCCAAGGCCAAAACGGCCTGACGCTAACCGGTTGATGTTCAACGCCCCGCTAAAAAAGCGGGGCATTTTTTTGCTCAAAGCCCGGCTGCGTGCCACCTTTGTCGTAGTGGCGTGATACATTATGCCGTTATAACCGTAAACGCTTGATATTGCTGCGCTGCAGCAGTAATGGACGAAAAGAGAGCCCCATGACTCAGAGCAAACGCCCCTTATACATTCCTTACGCCGGTCCTTCCTTGCTTGAAATGCCGCTATTGAACAAAGGCAGCGCGTTTACTCAAGAGGAGCGGCTCGCGTTCAATTTGATCGGTCTGTTGCCGCAAAAGGTCGAGACCATCGAAGACCAGCTCGAGCGCAGCTATCGCCAGTACCAGCAGTGTCACAGCGACCTGGACCGCCATATCTATCTGCGCGCCATCCAGGACGATAACGAAACGCTCTATTTCCGCCTGGTGTCCGAGCACCTGGAAGAGATGCTGCCGATCATCTATACGCCGACCGTGGGCAAGGCGTGTCAGGAATTCTCCAATATCTATCGCAATCACCGGGGGCTTTTCATCGGCTACCCGGACCGCGAGCACATGGACGATATCCTGCGCAGTGCCACCAAGGACAACGTCAAGGTGATCGTGGTCACCGACGGCGAGCGCATTCTGGGTCTGGGCGACCAGGGCATCGGCGGTATGGGAATTCCCATTGGTAAGCTGGCGCTCTACACCGCCTGTGGCGGGATCAGCCCGGCCCATACCCTGCCCATCATGATCGACGTGGGCACCAACAATCAGGCGCTTTTGGATGACCCCATGTACATGGGCTGGCGCCACGAACGGGTCGGCCAGGAAGAGTACGACGCCTTCATGGCGCAGTTCATCGCCGCGCTCAAGCGCCGCTGGCCCAACGCCCTGCTGCAGTTCGAGGATTTCGCCCAGGCCAACGCCGTACCGCTACTGGAGCGCTACCGCAACGAGCTTTGCTGCTTCAACGATGACGTTCAGGGCACCGCCTCAGTGGTGGTGGGTACGCTGATGGCCGCCTGTCATGCCCGGGAAGAGAGCATCGCCAAGCAGCGCGTGGTGTTCGTCGGCGGCGGCTCTGCCGGCTGCGGTATCGCCGAGCAGGTCGTGGTCGCCATGCAGTCCGAGGGGCTTTCCGAGCGCGAGGCCCGCGAGCGTGTCTACGTGATCGACCGCGACGGGCTGATGACGACGGACCAACCCTGGCAGCGCGATTTCCAGCGCCGCCTGGCCCACGACCCGGCGCTGGTCGCCGACTGGAACGGCCAGGGCCTGGAAGAGACCATCGCGCAGATCAAGCCCACGGTGCTGATCGGCGTGTGCGGCCAGCGCGGTATCTTCACCGAGCAGGTGATCCGCACCATGCACGCCGGCTGCGAGAACCCGGTCATCATGCCGCTCTCCAACCCGACCTCCCAGGCCGAGGCGGTACCGGAAGACGTGATTCGCTGGACCGACGGTCAGGCGCTGGTCGCCACCGGCAGCCCCTTCGCGCCGGTGGTCTATAACGGGCGCACCTACGCGATTGCCCAGTGCAACAACGCCTATATCTTCCCCGGCATTGGCCTGGGCGTGGTAGCCGCCAAGGCGCACCGGGTGACCGACGAGATGCTGATGAGTGCATCAAGAGCGCTGGCCCGGGAAGCGCCGCTGGTCAAAGAGGGCAAGGGCGCGCTTTTGCCGCCGCTTTCCAAGATTCGCGAAATCAGCCAGTCGATCGCTTTCGAGGTGGCGGCCATGGCGCAGCATAACGGCGTCGCGCTGACCACCAGCGGCACACAGCTGCGTAAGGATATCGAAAACGCGAGCTGGGACCCGGACTACCGCGACTACCGCCGTCGCGCCGTTTAAGCGTTTTAACGTTCAAGGCTCTCGGCGCCGCTACTTGGGTAGCGGCGCTTTTTTAGGGCCAAAAAAAGCCCCCACCGGAGTGGGGGCGTGCAAGCATTGGGTCGTGCGTTGCCGGTAGGGCTTACGCTGCGCCAATCATCTTGCGCAGCACGTAGTGCAGGATACCACCGTGGCGGTAGTACGCCAGCTCGTTGATCGTATCGATCCGGCATTTCGCCTCGATCGTACGCTCGTCACTGCCCTTTTTGATGGTGACCTTGACATTGGAGCCCGGGCTTAGATCGCCCAATCCTTCGATGGATACTTCTTCATCGCCGGTCAGTCCCAGGCTTTCACGGCTTTCGCCTTCCGGGAACTGCAGCGGCACCACGCCCATACCGATCAGGTTGGAGCGGTGGATACGCTCGTAAGACTCCGCCAGTACCGCGCGCACGCCCAGCAGGCGCGTGCCCTTGGCCGCCCAGTCGCGACTCGACCCGGTGCCGTACTCTTTACCGGCAATGACCACCAGGGGCGTGCCTTCTTCCTGGTACTTCATCGCCGCGTCGTAGATAGACATCTGCTCGCCGCTGGGCACGTGGCGGGTTTCGCCGCCGACCACGCCGTCGAGCATTTCGTTTTGAATGCGCACGTTGGCGAAGGTACCGCGCATCATGACCTGGTGGTTACCCCGGCGCGAACCGTAGGAGTTGAAATCCACCGGCTTCACGCCGTTTTCCTGCAAGTAGCGCCCGGCGGGGCTGTCCGGCTTGATGGAGCCGGCCGGCGAGATGTGGTCGGTGGTGACCGAGTCGCCCAGCATCGCCAGGACCCGCGCGTTTTTAACGTCCTCGGTGGGTTCCGGCTCGCGGCCCATGCCTTCAAAGAAGGGTGGGTGTTGAATGTAGGTGGAGTCCGGCCACTCGTACACCTGGCTTTCCGGTACGTTGATCGCTTTCCACGTCTCGTCGCCTTCGAACACCTCGCCATACTCCTTGCGGAACATGTCGGTGTTCACTTTCTCGACCGCCTCGGCGATCTCGGCCTGGGAGGGCCAGATGTCTTTCAGATAGACCGGGTTGCCATCAGAGTCATCGCCCAGTGGGTCAGTGGTCAGGTTGCTCTGTACGTTACCGGCCAGCGCGTAGGCCACGACCAGGGGCGGCGAGGAGAGCCAGTTGGTTTTGACCAGCGGGTGAACCCGGCCTTCGAAGTTACGGTTGCCCGAAAGCACCGAGGCGACCGCCAGGTCACCGGTGTTGATCGCTTTTTCGATCTCCTCGGGCAGCGGGCCGGAGTTACCGATACAGGTCGTGCAGCCGTAGCCCACCAGGTTGAAGCCCAGCGCGTCCAGGTCGTTGTTCAGATCTGCGGCGGCCAGGTAGTCGGTGACCACCTTGGAGCCCGGCGCCAGCGAGGTCTTGACCCAGGGCTTGGTTTCCAGACCTTTTTCGCGTGCCTTGCGGGCCAGAAGGCCGGCGGCCATCATCACGCTGGGGTTGGAGGTGTTGGTGCACGACGTGATCGCGGCAATGACCACGGCCCCCGGGTTCAAACGGAAGCTCTGGCCGTTGTAGGACACATCCTGGCTGTCGTTGTGCTCGAAGCTACGCTCGACGCCCACGGCGGTCTGGCCGCCTTCCGAGGAGAACTTGCCGGTTTCGGTGTCCGGCTGGGTCTTGCCGTCGTTTTCCATTACCTTGGCGAAGGCGCTAGGCAGGTCCTTGAGCGATACCCGGTCCTGGGGGCGCTTGGGCCCGGCCAGGCTTGCCTCGACGGTGCTCATATCGAGCCCCAGCGAGTCGCTGAAAATCGGCTCGTCGCCGGGCTCGCGCCACAGGCCCTGTTCCTGGCTGTAGGCTTTCACGAGCGCGATCTGATCGTCTTCACGCCCGGTTAGGCGCATGTAGTTCAGGGTTTCTTCATCCACCGGGAAGAAGCCGCAGGTCGCACCGTACTCCGGCGCCATGTTGGCGATGGTGGCGCGGTCGGCCAGCGGCAGGTCTTTGAGGCCGTCGCCGTAGAACTCGACGAACTTACCCACCACGCCTTTCTTGCGCAGCATTTCGGTAACGGTGAGCACCAGGTCGGTCGCGGTGATGCCTTCCTGAAGCTTGCCGTCGAGCTTGAAGCCGATGACTTCGGGAATCAGCATGGAAACTGGCTGACCGAGCATCGCGGCCTCGGCTTCGATGCCGCCCACGCCCCAGCCAAGCACGCCCAGGCCGTTGATCATGGTGGTGTGCGAGTCGGTGCCGACCAGGGTGTCGGGGAAGGCGTAGGTTTTGCCGTCTTCTTCCTTGGTCCAGACCGATTTGCCCAGGTACTCGAGGTTGACCTGGTGGCAGATACCCGTGCCCGGCGGGACCACTTTAAAATTATCGAAGGCCTGCTGGCCCCAGCGCAGAAACTCGTAACGCTCGCGGTTACGCTGCATTTCGATCTCGACGTTCTCCTCGAACGCCGTGGCGTGGCCGAACTCGTCGACCATGACCGAGTGGTCGATGACCAGATCGACCGGCGAGAGCGGGTTGATACGGGCCGGGTCTTCACCGAGCTTTTCGACCGCATCGCGCATGGAGGCCAGATCCACCACGCCGGGTACGCCGGTGAAGTCCTGCATGAGAACCCGCGCCGGGCGATAGCCGATCTCGCGGCTGGATTTACCCTCTTTTTGCCAGTCTACCAGCGCTTGCAGGTCGTCGTTTTCGACGCTTTCGTCGTCGCCAAAGCGTAGCTGGTTTTCCAGCAGGATTTTCAGGGTCTTGGGTAGCCGGTCTATGTTGCCAAGCGCATCGGCCGCCTTGGGCAGGCTGTAATAGGTGTAGGAGTGACTCCCCACCTCCAGGGTGCTGAGCGTATCGGGGATCTTGCTCATTCCATGCTCCTCTCTCTTGAATGCGGGCTCTTGCTTGCTATGTATTGGATGATTGCAGTGCCACGGTGGTTCGTTTTCTAGAGCCTAGCTTATTAATAGCACATGGGTACTTTAAACCCGGCTTTCAAGGGATCCTGGCCTAATGGCCAAGCCTCCCCCTTGTAATTGCTTGTACTCGACGCCATTTCAGGCAGACTCTCTTGTTTGGTTTTCGGCCCGTACTACTCGCATCCTGCTGGCCGGGCCATCCGTTTTATTCGATATAGGTGGTGTCATGGAAACGCGTCATGAACGTTTGATTATTCTTGGCTCCGGGCCTGCCGGGTACACCGCGGCGGTGTACGCCGCGCGCGCCAACCTGCAGCCGTTGCTGATTACCGGGCTGCAGGCGGGCGGCCAGTTGACCACGACCACCGATGTGGATAACTGGCCGGGCGAGGCCGAGGGCATCCAGGGCCCGGCGCTGATGGAAAAGATGCAAGCTCACGCCGAGCGCTTCAATACCGAGGTACTGTTCGACCATATCCATGAAGTCAGCTTAGGCGAAAAACCCTATACATTGAAAGGCGATAGCGGCACCTACACCTGCGATGCGCTGATCATTGCCACCGGTGCCAGCGCCCGCTACCTGGGGCTGCCCACCGAGCAGCAGTTCATGGGCCAGGGCGTGTCCGCCTGCGCGACCTGCGACGGCTTTTTCTATCGTAATCAGGAGGTCGTGGTGGTGGGCGGCGGTAACACCGCCGTGGAAGAGGCGCTCTATCTTTCCAATATCGCCTCCAAGGTGACCCTGGTACACCGCCGCGACACGCTGCGCGCGGAGAAAATCCTGCAGGACAAACTTCAGGAGAAGGTCGAGGCCGGTACGATCGCGCTGGAGTGGTTCCAGCAGGTCGACGAAGTGCTGGGCGATAACAGCGGTGTGACCGGGGTGCGGCTGAAGTCGACCCTCGATGGCACCGTCAAGGAGCTCCACGCGCCTGGGCTTTTCGTTGCCATTGGCCATAGCCCCAATACCGGTATTTTCGAAGGCCAGCTCGCCATGAAGGGCGGCTACATTACCGTCAATTCCGGTCTCGAAGGCAACGCCACCGCCACCAGCGTGCCCGGTGTGTTTGCCTGCGGCGACGTGATGGACCATATCTACCGCCAAGCGATTACCTCCGCGGGCAGCGGCTGCATGGCAGCACTCGACGCCGAGCGCTACCTCGACGGTATTGGCTGATTCAAGCAGCGCTTCAAGGGTCGGCGCAGGTCACGGGCGCGCTGTCTACCCGTAGCCGGCCCAGCTGGCTTAGCACCAGCTCTTTACCCGTGTTGGCGCCGCTGCAGAGTTTGAAGCTACCGTTATAGCCGCTGGCGTGGCCCAGCGGTGTGTAGCGTACCTGGCGCCAGTGGCGGTTGTAGGTAATGCGGCTTTTCGGGTGCGCGGGGAAAATCCACAGGATGCGCTGGCGCTTAGCGCTTTGACGAGGCGCGCCGTCGATCACCGCCAGCGGCAGGCTCCAGTCGTCGCTGCAGCGAAAGGCGGCGGTAACCGGGCAAAGGGTGACGGTCTCGCGCCGAGTAATGGCCGTATTGCGAGCCAGCGAGAATGCCCGCTGAAAGCGATTGATCTCGCCTTTGAGCGCTGTGCGTTGGTTTAGCGCCTGAAGGTGGGGAAGGGCGCCGGTGGTCAATAAGCCAATAATGAAGAGTGCGACGACCAGCTCCAAAAACGTAATCCCGCTGGCGCGATGCACGCCGTGCGCTGCCTGGGCGCTGGCGTAACGCGAGCGTTGATGGTGGGGTAGGAGTGCTTTTTGCATGGGCTCACCCTGGCGGACCTCTTTTCAGGTTAGAGCGCTTTCCTCGGGTGGGGCGTAGGCATGAGCGGAGCCTGGTGTAGGTTCAGGCGTAGTTGGTTGTAGGTAAAAAGGGACAGGCCTTGTGAGTGATTTCTTGATAGTGGGTGGCGGTATCATCGGCATGATGACCGCCCTACAGCTTGCCGATGCCGGCCAGACGGTGTGTATCGTCGAGCGCGGCACCTGCGGGCAAGAGGCCTCCTGGGCGGGGGGCGGTATCGTGTCGCCGCTCTATCCCTGGCGCCACTCGGCGGCCATTTCCTGGCTTTCGCGCTGGTCGGAGGGCGCCTATCCGGCGCTTGCCTTGCGCTTATTGGAAGAGACCGGCATCGACCCGGAGTATCGCCAGAAAGGGCTTTTGTATTTGAGCGTCGAGGATGACGAGGCGGCGCTCGCCTGGGCGCATCAAATGGGTAAACCGCTCGAGCGCGTGGGCGCCGCCTTCGTGCACGAAAAGGAACCCCAGGCCGAGGCGGGTAGCGGCGCGCTCTGGATGCCAACGCTTGGCAGCGTGCGCAACCCGCGGCTGGGCCAGGCACTACGCGCCAGGCTCTCCGCCATGCCGGGCGTGACGCTTTGCGAGGGCCAGCCGGTCGAAGGGCTTATCGAACGAAACGGCGACATTGCGGGGGTGAATACGCCTCAGGGGCCGCTTTTGGCCGGCCGCACCGTGCTCTGCGCCGGCGCCTGGAGTGCTGCGCTGTTGGCACCGCTCGGTATCCGCTTGCCGGTACGTCCGGTCAAAGGGCAAATGATTGCCTACCGCGCCCCGCCCGGGCTTGTACAGCGGGTGGTGCTCAAGGATGGGCGCTATATCATTCCCCGCAGCGATGGGCTTTTGCTGGTGGGCTCGACCCTGGAAGAAGCCGGGTTCGATAAAACCACCGACGAGGCGGCGCTGGTTTCACTCAAGCAAAGCGCCGAGGCGATTGTTCCCGCGCTTGCCGGTTACCCGGTAGCGCACCACTGGTCCGGGCTGCGCCCGGGCTCGCCCGGCGGGCTTCCGTTCATCGGCGCGCTGCCCGGCTACGGGTCGCTCTATATCAACGCGGGCCACCATCGTAATGGTCTGGTGCTCGCGCCGGCATCTACCCATTTGCTGGTCGATACGCTGTTAAAGCGCCCGCCGCTGATCGACCCGACGCCGTATGTACCCACTCAAGAGCGGCTCGTTCTCTAGACGGGGCCGTCCTTCTTCTGCTCCTGAATATAGCGCTCCCGGTGGGCGGCGGAGCAGAACCACTTTTCCTCAAAGCGCAGCGCCTCGCTTTCCGGTACGTGCACCTCGCACCAGCGACAGCGCACCATGGCGCCGCCTTCGACGCGCTCGGGCGCCGCCGTTTTTTGCGAGAGCTTGTGTTGGCGGTACATGCCGTAAAGTTTCAGGCCAACGTAGAACACCACCGCAAAAATAAGTAGCCGAATGATCAACAGGTTCATCCTTTTATCGCTCCCGGGCGGGAAAGTGGGTGTGTAAAATACTGCGTGTTCGAATGCGTGCGTTTAACGCCAGAGCCTTTGCCAGTAACCGGCGCTTGCGGGACAATACCCGCTTGCCGGTACGGTTTGGAGGCTGGGCTTTGAGTGCCATCGCGTGGCGTCCAAACGGTATGTTTCAAGGATTCTCAAGAGATTTTACCCCCCATGCAAGACTTAACGCTGGTCATGGCCCAACTCGACCCTTTGGTCGGGGATATTCCCGGTAATGCCGCCCGCGCGATCGAAGCCGTGCGCGAGGCGCGTATCGAGCACCGGGCGGACGTGGTGGTATTCCCCGAGCTTTTCTTGACCGGCTACCCGCCGGAGGATCTTTTATTGAGGGCTTCGATGGAGTCGCGCCTGCAGGAGGCCCGCGACACCATGGCGCAAAAGGTCGTCAAGGACGTGCTGGTGATCATTGGCTACCCCGGCGTTCGCGATGGGAAGCGTTTCAACCTGGCCGGGGTGCTGTATAACGGCGAGTGGCAGGCGGAGTACGCCAAGCAAGCGCTGCCCAATTACCAGGTGTTCGACGAGCAGCGCTACTTCACGCCCGGCAATGCGCCGCTGGTATTCGAGCACAAGGGCGCCAAACTCGGCCTTCTGATCTGCGAAGACCTTTGGGAGAGCGCGCCCATCGAGGCCGCCTGCGGGCAGGGCGCCGATGCGCTCGTGGTGCTCAATGCCTCGCCCTATCATCAGGAAAAGCCCGGCGAGCGTCGGCGCCTGCTCACCCAACGCGCTCAGGCCGTGAATCGCCCCATCGTCTACGTCAACACCATTGGCGGCCAAGACGAATTGGTATTCGACGGCGGCTCGAGCGTGGTCGATGCCCAGGGCGAGCTCAAGATACTCGCGCCTTACTGGCAGGCAGGGCTTATGCCGGTGCGCCTCACTCAGACCCCGGAAAACGCCTGGGCCCCCGAGGCCGGCGAAATCGAACCCGACGTCTCGGCGGAGGAGAGCCTTTACTGCGCGTTGGTGACCGGCGTTCGCGACTACGTCAACAAAAGCGGCTTCAGTGGCGTAGTGCTAGGACTTTCCGGCGGGATCGACTCGGCGCTGTCGCTGGCGATCGCGGTGGACGCCCTGGGTGAGCAGCGTGTGCACGCGGTGATGATGCCTTACCGCTACACTGCGGATATCTCGAAGCAGGACGCCGCCGCCCAGGCCGAGATGCTGGGCGTCGATTTCGATGTCATGCCGATCGAGCCGATGGTCGAGGCCTTCACCCAGACGCTATCCGAGAGCTTTGCCGGCGCCGAGCAAGACACGACCGAGGAGAACCTGCAGTCGCGCTGTCGCGGGGTGCTGTTGATGGCGATCTCCAACAAGAAAGGCTTGATGGTGCTGACCACCGGCAACAAGAGCGAAATGGCGGTGGGCTACGCCACGCTCTACGGCGACATGGTGGGCGGCTACAACGCCTTGAAGGATGTATATAAAACCTGGGTGTACCGGCTGGCGCGCTGGCGCAACACCCAGTCGCCGGCGGTGCCCGAGCGGGTCATCGAACGCCCACCGAGTGCCGAGCTCGCCCCGGACCAAAACGACAGCGACTCCCTGCCCGACTACGCCGTGCTCGATGCGATCCTCTCGCGCTATATCGAGGGCGACATGAGTGCCGAGGCGATCATCGCCGAGGGCTTTTCCCAGGACGATGTCTACCAGGTCGTGAAACTGGTGGACCGCTGCGAATACAAGCGCCGCCAGGCACCGGTCGGCGTTCGCGTGACCGCCCGCGGGTTCGGCCGCGACCGCCGCTACCCCATCGTCAACGGCTGGCAGCCCGGCGATTGACCCCAAGCGTTGAACCTTAAAGCCCGCCCCATCAAAAAAGCCAAACGCTGTTTGGCTTTTTTGGGTTAAGGGGTGGCCTGCGAGTCGGGTTTGAACGTCATTTGAGCGCTCTTCTTAAAAGCGTTTCTCAAAAGTTCTCCTCAGAAACTCTCCCAGGCGGGCTCGGAGGAGGCCGGTGCTAGCGCCTTGCTGGTTTCGGCAGGCGCGCTTGGCTTGGGCGCTTCGCGGCGGGGCGTGTCGCGTAATGGCTGGCTGGTAGACGGGGGCAGTTTGAATATCTGCATGGTCTGCATCAGGGCCTGGGCGTTTTGGCGCAGCGTTTTGGCGGCGGTTGCGCTTTCATTGACCAGGGTGGCGTTATCCTGGGTCATCTGGTCCATCTCGGAGACGGCCTGATTGACCTCCCGAACACCGGCACTTTGTTCGACGCTGGCGCTACTGATTTCGCCGATGATCACATTGACCCGCTCGATGGCGCTGACGATCTCATTGGTGGACTGGTTGGCGTGGCTGGCACGCTCGTTGCCGTGTTTCATGCGTTCCAGGTTGCTGGAAATCAGCGCGTTGATCTCCTGGGCGGCGTTGGCGCTACGCTGGGCGAGGCTGCGCACTTCGCTGGCAACCACGGCAAACCCGCGGCCGTGCTCACCGGCCCGCGCCGCCTCGACCGAGGCGTTGAGCGCCAGAATGTTGGTCTGGAAAGCGATCGCGTCGATGGTCGAGATAATACCGGCAATTTCCTGAGAGCTTTGATCCAGCTCGTTCATCGTGGTGGCAAGCTCGTTGACCGCCTTGCCGCCTTCCTTTGCAGTCGCGGCGGCCTGGCTTGCTTCCCGGCTTGCTTGCTCGGCGTTGGCGGCATTCTGGGTCACGGTGCTGCTGAGCTCTTCCATGGCGGCAGCGGTTTGGGCCAGCGCACTTGATTGCTGCTCGGTACGCGAGGCGAGGTTGTTATTCCCCTCGGCGATCTGCTCGCTGTTGCTCGCCACTGCCTCGGCAGAGGTGCGCACGTCCAAAACGATACGTTGAAGCTGCTCGGCCATGGCCATTTGCGAGGCCATGATGCCGCGTTCCCGGGTATTCGGCTGTGCCTGACGGCGCTCGTCGGCCACCGCCAGGTTACCGTTGCCGATAGCGCTCGAGAACGCCTGCACCTGGTCGGGTTCGGCGCCCAGTTCGCCCAGCAGTTGCCGCGATAGGTAGAACGCGATGAGCCCGCCCAGCAGCAGCGCCGCGAGCGTCAAAACGATCATCAGCATCTCGAAACCTGCCGCGGTTTCCCGGGCGTGGTCGGTGGTCACATCATTGAGCTGCCCCTGAAGATCGATGAATTCGTTGATTTGCGAAAGCCACTGCGCGTAAGCGGGGCCTGCCTGTTCGATCAAAAGCGTTTGGGCGGCGGCGAAATCCCCCGCGAGCCGGGCTTCGATGACGGCCTCAGTCAAGCCCAGGGTCAGCGCCTGTTGGGCTTCGATGCGCTCGATGATGCTTGCCTCCTGAGCGGGCCCTGGTGCGCTTTGAACGATGCTGGCCATTGCCTGGGAGGCGCTACGGTAGTCATCTTGCAGACGCTGCATTTCACCATTTAACGCGCGGTACTGTTCAGCGGTGGTGGTGATGACGATATCGCGCAGTGCGATGGCGCGGTCGTGTACGCTCCCCCGCCAGTCGATCGCTTGGCGCTGTTTGTTGCCGTTGATGTCGTTGATTTCGGTCAGGTCGTTGCTGATTTGGTTGACCTGATAGATCCCTATCGCGGTGAGCAAGGCCAGCAGGACCAGGACAATGGAGAAACCGACGGTCAGGCGTGTGGTGATTTTCCAAGAGCGTAACGTGTTCAAGCGCGTTCCCTCGCTGTGGAGTGTTCTTTTTTCGTGGGCTGCTTGAGTGGTGCAGTCCCAAAGTGTTTTTAGTTATACGGCAGCAGGAGAGAGGTTAGTTATTTGTACGATATTTGTACAAATAATAATTGTAGTTAAATATTACCGATTGTTATAGCGAGTGGGCGGTGGGCCTGGTAATACCAAACGCCAGAATACGCATAAAAAAACGCCTTTTGGACCACGCGCGTCCATAAGGCGTTTGTACAATTAAAGGCTGAAACGACGGACCGGCTAAACGGTGTCTCTTCCGCGGGCAGCGGCCCGACGCCTGCCGTTAAGGCGTCGGGTGTCCGGCGTTAGCGGTTAGCGGAGACGTGTTTGGGAACGAAGCGGTCGCCGCGAAGCTGGTTGTGGTTGGGGGCGTTTTCGCGCAGTACGGTGAGGACTTCCTCGGCGCGGTCGTTCATGCCCAGGCCCTGGTAGCCTTCGACCATGGTGGCCAATGCGTCGCGGGTGGCGTTGGCTTCCGGGAAGTTCTCGATCACCCAGCGGCCGCGCTCGACGGCGGCAAGATAGGCGCCGCGACGCAGGTAGTAATCCGCCACGTGCAGCTCGTGCTGGGCTAAAAGCTCGCGCAGGTAGACGATGCGCTGCTGGGCGTCCGGGGCGTACTCGCTCTGCGGGAAGCGCTGAATCAGCTCGCGGAAATCGTTATAGGCATCCCGCGAGGCGCCAAGGTCGCGCTTGGAGATATCGATCAGGCGCAGGCGCTCGAGGCTGAAACGCCCGGCCTGCCAAGCCGACAGGCCGCGCAGGTAGTAGGCGTAATCCACCTGGGGGTGGTCGGGCTGCAAGCGAATGAAGCGGCTGGCCGCGGCGCGCGCCTCTTCCCAGTTGCCGTTTTCGTAGTAGGCGTAGATCAGCTCGAGCTGCGCCTGCTCGGCGTGAGCGCCGAAGGGGTAGCGGGTGTCCAGCGCTTCCAGCCGCTCGATGGCGATGGGGTAGCGGTTGTCTTCAAGCGCGGTGCGGGCAAGCTCGTAGAGCTCACGCTCCTGCACCCCGCCGAACTCGCCTTCGTCCTGCTCGGCGTCGTCGTTATTGTTGCTGGCGCAGCCGGCCAACAGGGCCAGGCTCAAGGCTACGGCGCCAAAGCGGTGGGCAGTGGAGAAAACGCGCATCATCATCCTCGTTGCAAACAAGCCTCAATCACCGAAAAGCGAAGATGGCCATAAGTAGAAATGGTAGAATAGGTCGCAATTGGCCCACTATAAAACACCTTGGCGCAAAACGCAGGCATCCTGGCGTTTCGTTCGGGGTTCTGTGTCTTAAAGAGGTTTTGCATGTCGCACATCATTGAAGCCACACGCCAGGTGCCCGCCGCCCTGGCTGGCGCTCGGTTGGACCAGGCCGCGGCCGAGTTGTTCAGCGAATACTCCCGCGAGCGCTTGAAAACGTGGATCAATGCCGGCGAGCTGACCGTGGACGGCGCGGCGGCCAAGCCCAAAGCCAAGCTTCACGGTTTGGAAACGCTGCATCTTCATACCACCCTGGAGGACGATACGCGCTTTGCCCCCCAGGAGATCGCCCTGGATATCGTGTATGAAGACGAGGCGATCATCGTGCTGAACAAGCCCGCCAATATGGTCGTTCACCCGGCGGCGGGCAACCCGGATGGCACGCTTTTGAACGCGCTGCTGTTTCATCACGGCGCGCTTGCCGAGATACCCCGGGCGGGGATCGTTCACCGGCTGGATAAAGACACCACCGGGTTGATGATGGTCGCCAAAACGCTGACCGCTCAGACCCGGCTGGTCGAGCAGCTGCAAGCGCGCAGCGTTTCGCGCCAGTACGATGCGGTGGTGCTGGGCAAGCCCGTCTCCGGGGCAACCGTCGATGCGCCCATTGGGCGCCATCCGAAGGATCGCAAGCGCCAGGCGGTCACCGCTTCGGGCAAGCCCGCCGTGACCCACTACCGGGTGGTCGAACGCTTTCGTGCCCACACCCACGTGCGCTGCCAACTGGAAACCGGGCGCACCCACCAGATTCGTGTACACATGGCCCACGCGCGCTACCCGCTGATTGGTGATCCGCTCTATAGCGGGCGTGCCAAGCTTCCGCCCGGGGCAAGCGAGCCGCTCAAGGAGATTCTTCGCGAGTTCCCTCGCCAGGCCCTTCACGCCCGTAAACTCAGCTTCATTCATCCGATCACCGAGGAGCCGATGACGTTCAGGGCGGCGCTTCCCGATGAGCTTTTAATGCTGCTGGACTACCTGCGCGAAGACAGCGAGACGCGGCGATGAGCGATGCCATCGATCTTCATCCGAGTCTCGTCGAGCCGGACTGGCCGGCCCCGGCCAACGTGCGCGGCTTCGTCACCACCCGCGAAACCGGCCCGAGTCAGGGAGATTTCGCCGCCTTCAACCCGGCCAATCACGTGGGCGACCACCCGGACCACGTAGCCCTTTGCCGGCGGCTTCTGCACAAGGAAATCGGCGACGACCGCCCGCTCTTGTGGCTCGACCAGATTCATGGCGCGCGGGTCCAGCAAACCTACCAGGCCACGCCGCCCAAGGCCGATGCCTCGATTGCCACGTCAACGCACTACGCCTGCGTGGTGCTGACCGCCGATTGTCTGCCGGTTTTTTTCTGTAACCGCCAGGGCAGCCAGGTGGCGGTCGCCCACGCGGGCTGGAAAGGCCTTGCCGGCGGCGTGCTGGAAGCGACCGTGGCCGCGATGAACTGCCCCGCCGACGATATTCTGGTGTGGCTGGGCCCGGCGATTTCCAACGCCCAGTTCGAGGTGGGCCCGGAGGTGTACGGCGCCTTCGTGGGCGCCCACCCGGAAACCATCGAGGCCTTCGAGCATAGCCCCTACCGGCTGAACCACTACATGGCGGATCTCTACCGGTTGGCGCGCTTTCGCCTGGCTGCGCTTGGCATCCACCACATCAGCGGCGGCCATTTCTGCACCGCCTGCGAGCCGCGCTTTTACTCTTACCGGCGCGATGCCGGCGCTACCGGGCGCATGGCAAGCGTGGTTTGGTTGCAGGATGTCTCGGCCTAAGCGATTTCTCGGCCTAAGCGATTAAAAAGCCCCAAAGGTGAAGCCCTTCGACAGGGCCACCTCTTGAAAGGGCGCTGAATCGGCACCATTTAATTTGTCAAGCCAACGCCTTTTTAGAGAGTTCCCATAACTTTTTAGAGGGTTCTCATAAAAAGCGCACCTGGCAGATTAAACCTTCGTTAGGGCCACGCCCGCGTCCAAACGCGCGGCTTTCCCCAGGAGAATGTCATGCGATTCGATAAATTCACCGCCAAACTACAAGCCGCCATTGCCGATGCACAGTCGCTGGCCGTCGGCCAGGGCCATAATCAGTTGGAACCGGTTCACCTATTGACCGCACTGCTGGATGCTAAAGACACCGGCATCAAGGCGCTGGTCGAAAAAGCCCAGGGTTCGAGTTCACGCCTGCGCGAGGGCCTCAAGCGTCAGCTCGATAACCTGCCAAAGGTTGGCCAGTTCGATGGCGACGTGCAGCCCTCCCGGGATCTGATCAAGCTCTTCAACCTCACCGACCGAGAAGCGCAAAAGCGTGGCGACCAGTTCATTGCAAGCGAACTGGTGCTGTTGGCGGCGCTGGATAACGGTGCGCTCGCCAAAACGCTGAAAGAGGCCGGGCTTAACCGCCAGGCGCTGGAAGCCGCGATCACGGGCCTTCGCGGCGGCGCCAACGTCGATGACGCCAACGCCGAAGACCAGCGCGAGGCGCTCAACAAGTACACCATGGATCTCACCCAGCGGGCGCTGGACGGCAAGCTCGACCCGGTGATCGGCCGCGACGACGAGATTCGCCGTACCATCCAGGTCCTCCAGCGGCGCACCAAGAACAACCCGGTATTGATCGGCGAGCCCGGCGTGGGTAAAACCGCCATCGTCGAGGGGCTTGCCAGCCGTATCGTGGATGGCGAGGTGCCGGAAGGGTTGAAAGACAAGCGCGTGCTCTCGCTCGACATGGGCTCTTTGCTTGCCGGTGCCAAGTTTCGCGGCGAGTTCGAGGAGCGCTTGAAAGCGGTGCTCAAGGAGCTCGCCCAGGAGGAGGGTCGCGTGATCCTCTTCATCGACGAGCTGCACACCATGGTCGGGGCGGGCAAAGCCGAAGGCGCGATGGACGCCGGCAACATGCTCAAACCGGCGCTTGCCCGGGGCGAGCTTCACTGCGTGGGCGCGACCACCCTGGACGAGTACCGCAAGTACATCGAAAAGGACGCAGCCCTGGAGCGCCGTTTCCAGAAAGTGCTGGTCGACGAGCCCTCGGAAGAGGACACCGTAGCGATTCTGCGCGGCCTTAAAGAGCGCTACGAAGTGCACCACGGCGTGGCCATCACCGATTCGGCGATCATCGCCGCGGCCAAGCTTTCTACGCGCTACATCACCGACCGGCAGCTTCCGGACAAAGCGATCGACCTGATCGACGAGGCCGCCTCGCGTATCCGCATGGAGCTCGACTCCAAGCCCGAAGCGATGGATCGCCTCGACCGCCGCTTGATCCAGCTCAAGATGGAGCGCGAGGCGCTCAAAAAAGAGACCGACGAGGCGACCAAAAAGCGTTTAGAGGCGCTAAGCGGTCATATCCTGGATCTCGAGCGCGAGTACGCCGACCTCGACGAGATCTGGAAGGCGGAAAAGGCCAGTATTCAGGGGGCGGCGCAGTTCAAGGCCGAGCTGGAGCAGGCCCGTACCGATCTGGAGCAGGCGCGCCGCCAGGGCGATCTGGGCCGGATGTCGGAAATTCAGTACGGCAGGATTCCCGAGCTCGAGAAGAAAATTGCCGAGAGTGGCGAGGGGGAAGCCGACACCGCCAGCCACCAGCTTCTTCGCTCCAACGTGACCGAAGAGGAGATCGCCGAGGTCGTTTCACGCTGGACCGGCATTCCGGTGTCCAAGATGCTCGAAGGCGAGCGCGACAAGCTTTTACGCATGGAAGAGGCGCTGCACGAACGCGTCATCGGCCAGGACGAGGCGGTGGAAGCGGTAGCCAACGCGGTGCGCCGCTCCCGGGCCGGGCTTTCGGACCCCAACCGGCCCAACGGCTCGTTTCTGTTTTTAGGCCCGACCGGGGTGGGCAAGACCGAGCTTTGCAAGTCGCTGGCCAACTTCCTCTTCGACACCGAAGAGGCAATGGTACGTATCGACATGTCCGAGTTCATGGAGAAGCACTCCGTGGCGCGGTTGATCGGCGCGCCTCCCGGCTACGTGGGGTATGAAGAGGGCGGTTATCTTACCGAGGCGGTGCGCCGCAAGCCCTACTCGGTGCTGCTGCTCGACGAGGTGGAGAAAGCCCACCCGGACGTGTTCAACATTTTGCTGCAGGTGCTCGAAGACGGCCGCCTGACCGATGGCCAGGGCCGTACGGTGGACTTTCGTAACACCGTGATCGTCATGACCTCGAACATGGGCTCGGACATCATCCAGCGTATGGGCGGCGATGCCGGCGATGAAGCGACCGGCTATGAGACGATGAAGAGCGCGGTGATGGAGGTGGTGGGCAACCACTTCCGTCCGGAACTCATCAACCGCATCGACGAAGTGGTGGTGTTCCACGCCCTGGGCCAAACCCAGATTCAGGCGATTGCGTCCATTCAGCTCGAGCGCCTCAAGGCGCGCCTCGCCGAACATGGCTTGCGTCTGGCGATTAGCGATGACGCCATGGCGCAGTTGGCCGTCGTGGGCTTTGACCCGGTCTATGGCGCAAGGCCGCTCAAGCGGGCGATTCAAAGCCGTATCGAAAACCCGCTGGCTCAGGACCTGCTGGCCGGCAAGTACGCCCCGGGCGCGACCATTCACATTAGCGCCGAGGAAGGGCGGCTGGTGTTTGCCTGATCCGCGTTTGATGAACTGGCCTTTATGAGCCCCCCTGGCCCCGCCCGGCTTGCCGCGGCGGGGCTTTTTGGTAAGTGACTGGTTTTTTTCGCCGGTTTTGGTGCGCCTGCCCTTGTTTGGGGCGATGAAAGGTTGACACGCCAGGCGCGCTATTGGAATCTTGTGGGTTCCTGATTTGCGGACGCGGACCCCTCGGGTAATCCCCTATCCCCGCGTGAAGGGTAGGCTTACGCCTTTACCCGCCGAAGGACTTCCAGGCCCCGCTAACCGCGTGGTCTGGCCAACGCCCCGACGCGGCGAACCGCCGCGAGAGGAAGTAGCCTCGAAGGCCCGCTTCCGATGAGAGTGCAGGCCCTAACCGGGCCGTATGCCAGGGTTTGGCATCAGGTGTCGGCACCGCCGGCAGCGGCATACCGCCGCACTCGACACCGCAGCTATCTGCGGATCGCACTCGAGACCTTTAGGGGAGAATTACTGTGGAACTGCTTTCCGGCGCAGACATGATCGCCCGCTTCTTGAAAGATGAGGGCGTCGAATATATTTATGGGTACCCCGGCGGGGCGGCGCTGCATATCTACGATGCGCTTTTCCGTCAGGACGATGTCAAACATATCCTCGTTCGCCACGAACAGGCAGCGACCCACGCCGCCGATGGCTACGCACGCGCCTCCGGCAAGCCCGGCGTGGTGCTGGTGACCTCTGGGCCCGGGGCGACCAACGCCGTGACCGGCATCGCCACCGCCTACATGGACTCCATTCCCATGGTCGTTTTGTGCGGCCAGGTGGCGAGCCACTTGATTGGCGAAGACGCCTTCCAGGAAACCGATATCGTGGGCGTGACGCGCCCGATCGTGAAGCACAGCTTCTCGATCCGTCACCCCTCCGAGATTCCGGACGTGCTGAAAAAGGCGTTTTATCTTGCCTCGACCGGCCGCCCGGGCCCGGTGGTGGTCGATATTCCCAAGGATATGACCGCCCCGACCGAGCGCTACGAGTACACCTACCCGAAAAAGGTCAAGCTGCGCTCGTATAACCCGGTCAGCCGCGGCCATACCGGCCAGATCAAAAAGGCCGTGGAGCTGATGCTCAAGGCCAAGCGCCCGGTTTTTTATACCGGCGGCGGCGTGGTGACGGGCAATGCCAGTGAAGGCTTGACCGATCTGGTCAAAAAGCTCGGCTTTCCGATCACCACTACCCTGATGGGCATTGGCGCCTACCCGCAAAGCGACAAGCAGTGTTTGGGGTGGTTGGGGATGCACGGCTCTTATGAGTCGAACATGGCCATGCACCACGCGGATCTGATCATCGCCATTGGTGCGCGCTTTGATGACCGGGTGACCAACAACACCTCCAAGTTCTGCCCCACGGCCAAGATCATTCATGTGGACGTGGACCCGAGCTCGATCTCCAAGACCGTGCGCGCGGACGTGCCGATCGTCGGCCCCGCGGCGGGCGTCATCAACGAGATGATCAGCCTGACCCAGGGCCGTACGGTAGAGCACGCCCAGGCGCTAGGCGAGTGGTGGGAGAAAATCGACGGCTGGCGCTTTGAGCGTGAAGGCAAGCTTTATGAGCCTTCCAAAGCCGGTGAGGCGCTCAAGCCCCAGGAAGTGGTCGAGGCGGTGTGCCGCGTCACGCGGGGTGAGGCGTTCGTCACCACCGACGTGGGCCAGCACCAGATGTTTGCCGCCCAGTACTACAAGTTCGACAAGCCCAACCGGCTGGTCACCTCTGGCGGGCTTGGCACCATGGGCTTTGGTTTTCCGGCGGCCATGGGCATCAAGAAGAGCTACCCGGATGACGACGTGGTGTGCATCACCGGCGAAGGCAGCTTCCAGATGATGATGCAGGAGCTCTCGACCTGTAAGCAGTACGGGGTCGGGGTCAAAATCGTCAATCTGAATAACCAGTCGCTGGGGATGGTGCGCCAATGGCAGGACTTGAACTACAAGTCGCGCCACGCCCACTCCTACATGGAGTCGCTACCGGATTTTCATCTGTTGATCGAGGCCTACGGCTTCACCGCGATCACCGTGACCACCATGGAGGAGCTCGAACCGGCGCTGGAGCGGGCCTTTGCCGACAAGCACGAGCTGGTGTTTTTGGATATCAAGGTCGACCCCTTCGAGCACGTCTATCCGATGCAGGTGCCCCTGGGCGCGATGCGCGACATGCTGCTGTCTAAAACGGAGCGTACCTGATGCGTCATATCATCTCGATTCTTCTGGAAAACGAACCGGGTGCGCTATCACGTGTGGTGGGCTTGTTTTCTCAGCGTAATTACAACATCGAAACCCTCAACGTGGCGCCCACCGAGGACCCGTCGCTTTCGCGTTTGACGGTCACGACGGTGGGCGACGACCGGGTGATCGAGCAGATCACCAAGCACCTCAACAAGCTGATCGATGTGGTCAAGCTGGTCGATTTGACCGAGGGCAACCACATCGAGCGCGAGCTGATGCTGGTGAAGGTAAAAGCGCTGGGCGCGGCCCGGGACGAAGTGAAGCGCACGGTGGATATCTTCCGCGCGCAGATCGTCGACGTCACCCCGAGTCTCTACACCGTGCAAATCACCGGCGACGCCGCCAAGCTGGACGCCTTCCTTCAGGCCATGGCGCCGGTCGGCATTCTCGAAGTAGGGCGCACCGGGGTCTCGGGTATTGCCCGGGGAGATAAGGTGCTGTCGCTTTAGTCTGAGTGAAAGTACCCGCTGTCATTAGCGAAAAAACCGGTCAACGACAGTTGACCGGTTTTTTTAATGAATGGGGTTAGCCAATCTCACCGACTACCCCATGGAAGGCCTCAGCGCGCCGCCGACGGTAGAACATACTGTGGTTGCGGTAGCCATATAAAAGCTACTCGTCTCCTTCAAAAGCCACACAGTCCTGATGATACTGGTCGGTAAAATCATCCACGGAAGAAAACATATTCAGATCATAAGTAGACGCCTTGGCAAGGGCGAGGTCATGAGAGGCCGAAGCAGACGTCTCCTCTTGTTTGGCTTTCTCTAATTCTTCTTCTTCAAAATCTCTGGATACAGTGCTGCCGGATAAGTGCTCTCGCATCAATATCCCTGCCACTGCAGCTGCCATTTCGCACGATTTGGGGCGAGTGTAGGCCCCTATAGGGCCATCAAAAGACTCAATAGTATCACTGGCACGTGCTCCAAAACTATCGAAGGTATCAGCTTGTACGACGCTACAGCTGAGCAGGAAAACGGCTGCTGTGGTAAGTAGTTGCTTATGGTGCATCCTGGTTGGCTCTTGGTTAGTCAAAGGTGTGGGGCTTGGCAACGCATAAAACATACCGAGGGGCGACGAGTGGTCAATGAGTTGAATGACCGACCAGAAAGCTCCTCGATTGGAAAGCATTGGCACAGGCGCTGGCTGATGATTCAGAAGCCCTGAATATCGCAGATGCTGCATTGAAAGCTTGAATTGAGTATCAGAGGTCTGGAGCTATTTTTCCTCTAGACAGTCTTGATAGAATTGTTCCTTGAATTCTTCGGGGGAAGAGAATTGATCCAGGTCATACGAATAAGCTTTCACAATAGATAGCTCTATAGCGTTCAGATGATGGTTAGCCTCTGCTTCTTCTAGAGACGCATCCAGTTCATCACCTTCTAGGGTTTCCATCGCAGGATGGCCTCCCTTATGGATAGTTAGTATTTGTTCTGTGATTTCTGATGCCATTGCGCAGGAGTCTGTTTTATCGAGAGAACCTAGAGATTCTACCCGTGCTCCGTAACTGTTGTAGTAATCCGCGTGGGCGGTGCTGCTGGCAATCAATAGGGCGGCTGCTGTCATGAAGAGCGGTTTTTTATGCATCGGTTTGCTATCCTGGTTTTATCAAATTAAGTTAAAGTAGGGTCCCCTGAACGAAATGGTTAGTCAATAGTTTTGCCGATTAATGAGTGCTCAGGTGGTACAGGGCTCGATAAGCAGTGGGGGAATGCTGCTGCGGTTAGTAACCATAGTGCCTGCGGCCTCGAATGATATCCGAACGATGGCCTGAATAATGAATGGAGATTTTATGCCGTTATTTAAAATGTGGACCGCAATTCTGTTGATGGCCATGGCACTGCCTGCATGTGCCAATTCGCCTTCCTATTCAACGGATGCGGGCTACTACTTTTCCGAACCTGCCCAGCGAGCATTGGCTGTCGCCGCCGGGCGGGGCGATATTGAGGCCATGCAACAAGCACTCAACCAAGGTGCCGACCCTAATATGCCAGGTAAGGATGGCATGACCCCGCTTTTCTGGTCGGTAACGGACACGCTGGGTGTCAATATCGAAGGATTTCGTTATTTGTTGGAGCACGGTGGTGACCCCAATCTCGTAGTCGTTGACGAGGACAAGCCTGGCATAAGCACTATTCACTTAATTTATCTGGCTTTTACGCAAACTAACCCAGCGTTTCTAGAGGCAGCATTAGAAGCAGGCGCCGATCCCAATACGATAGTCAATACAAGAAAGGGAAATACTCTACTATTTGAGAGAAAATTGGATTTTTATATTGACAATGTGAATTTGTTAATAGAGCACGGCGCTGATGTAAATCATAGGGGGCAATTCCAGGCACCCCCTTTGCATCGAGCACTGTACGGTAGCGAATATAAGACTGCCTTGGCCTTAATTAAAGCGGGCGCTGACCCTACACTAGAAAACGAAGTAAATGGTACAACTGCTCTGGGAATAATCGAGGAGTTCCATGATAGAGAAGGTGGACATGACTACAACCAGCTTATTAATGCCTTGAAGGAAAAAGGTTATCTCGACGAATCCTTTTGAGTTTGAGTCTTTAGATGAAAAGATTGTCGCAACAAGGTCAGGCACTAACAGAATTTATTGTGGTCACCACCTTCCTGCTGGCCCCACTGTTTCTGATCGTGCCGGTTTTGGCAATAGTGATTTCCCTAAAGCAGGATGAAAAGTCGAATGCTGGCTTTTTTAACAACCCCATAAACGAGCTAAAGCCAGACGGCCTTGGTCGACTGGTTCTTCGTTGTTCAACTGGACTAACTGACCTTGATCTCTTTCTGAGTAGTGAAAGGGGAAGGTCGGTAGCGTGGCCCGTGACGAAGTAAAGCGGGTGGTCGCTATCTTTCGCGCGTATATCGTCGGCTTCACGGCGGGCCTCTACACCGTACAAATCACCGGCGACGCCACCAAGCCGAGCGCCTTCCTTCAGGCAGTGGCCCCGGACGGCATCCTCAAAGTGGGGCTCATCGGTGGGCGGGTTTGCCCGGGGATAATGTGTGTCGCTTTAACGCGTTAGCTAATATGGCAATCGCTCGGCAAAAAGCCAATCAGCAGAAGCTGACCGGCTTTTTGGTTAAGGCGTATCAATAACAACCGATGACTAGCCAGTACGTGTCCGGTGTAACCAAGCGATAGGTGTAGCTGATGACACGAGAGTGAAGCCTACTTAATCCTCCAAGCAGTCCTGGTAAAACTGCTCACGAAAACTCTCGGCAGAAGAAAACTCGTCCAGGTCGTAGGTGTACACTTTAACCACAGCCAACCCGGTTGACATGATGCTGTAATCTTCCTCGGCTTGCTGTACCTCCTCCTCGAGTTCATTATCCTCGATAACGGGATGCTTGGGCGCGCCTGCCAAATGATTATCCATGATCGATCCCGCCATTTGCGAGACCATGTCACATGAATCTTCTTGGGTAAATAATCCGCTTGTATTTTGTTTAAGCACTTGGTCGCGTGCAGCGCCGTAGCTATTAAAATAGTCGGCATAAGCGACGGTACTGCCCATCATTAAAGCTGCCATTATGGCAAGCAAGTTATTTTTAAGCATCGACTTTCTCTCTTGATTGTTTCAGGTTAAGTTAACGTAGAGTGTCTTGATCATGGTGATTCGTCAATAGTCTTGTCGATTGCTTGGGTGTGGAAGGGGCGCAGTGCTTCTAAAAGCATCGCTATACTGCTTTCCATGAGCGCGCAGCTTATAACGCCAGCTAATGCCAAGTCGGTACATTGAAAACGAATGGAGATTTTATGCAAATACTAAGAGTTTGGGCCTTGATCTTACTGATGGCCATGGCGCTGCCTGCCTGCGCCAATTTCTCTACCTACTCACAGCAACCGGGTAGCTACTTTTCCGATCCGGTGCAACTGGCGCTTGCCGAAGCAGCCGGGCAAGGCGATCTTGAAGCTATACAGCAGGCACTGGATGCGGGCGCCGATCCCAACGCGTCCGGTGAAGACGGCATGACACCGCTTTTCTGGTCAGTCACGATGGAGGCCAATCTCGAGGCGTTTCGCTACATGTTGAGTCATGGTGGCGATCCCAATTTGGTAGTGGTCGACGAAGATAAGCCTGGAGTAAGTACTATATATCTTATATATCAGGCCTTTAAGAACCCCGATCCTGCATTTATCGAAGTGGCTCTGCAAGCAGGGGCTGATCCGGACACACAAGTCCGCGAGGAGAATACGTTATTGTTTCAGCCTATGGCAGATGAGTATATCGACCAAATAAATTTGGTGATAGCTCATGGCGCTGATGTTAATTATCGAGATAAGTTTGGTAATACGCCGCTATATGATGCTGTATTAGGCGATGAGTATCAAACCGCTTTAGCGCTTCTGGACGCCGGAGCTGATCCTGAATTAAAAAACGTCAATGATAGCTCTGCTATTGGCGCGATAGAAATGTTTCGTGATAGAAGAGGGGGAGAGAGTTATAGAGCTTTTGTCGAGGCTTTGAAAGAAAAAGGCTATCTCGACGAATCCTTTTGAGTTTGAGTCTTTAGATGAAAAGATCGTCGCAACAAGGCCAGGCACTAACGGAATTTATTGTGGTCAGCACCTTTCTGCTGGTCCCACTGTTTCTGATCGTGCCGGTTTTGACAAAAGTGATTTTCCAAACGTAGCACTCGATCCAGGCGCTTGCGATTTCGCCAGCTGTTTACAGTGCTGCTTTTTTGCGCATCCAGGGCTATTTTGCTAATTTTGATTAATTTCAAATACCGAAAGCCGTGCGATTCGCCAAAAACTCTTCAGTGCTCGTTCACCGTAGCCCAAAAAGCATCGATCATCGGTGTTTTCAAGCGCCGGTTGAGCACGCAAAGGCCTACGTCGTAGTGGGGTAGCTCGGGTTTGACCGGCAGAACCTGCACGCGTCCGGCCAGCGGGCTGTTATCCAGTACGATTTTGGGCACTACCCCGACCCCAAAGCCCAGCGCCACCATGCTGACGATCGCTTCGTGCCCGGCCACCTGAGCGTAGATGCGTGGCGCTACGCCCATCGCCTTGAACCAGGTGTTGGCGTACTCCCGTGATAATCCGGCTTCCGAGAGAATCATCGGCACCTCTCGCCATTGCTCGGCGGTGGAGCTTGCCGGCGCTTTGGGCAGCCACGCGTAAGCGTACATCGGTGCGATAAACAGCAGCGGCGAGCGGGTGAGGGATTTGAAGGTGAGGGCGCTTGGCGGGATGCGCGGGCGTGGGGTGATCGCCATGTCGTCCTGGCCTTCCAGCACGCGGGACATCGCCTCGGCCGGGTCGCCGGTGTGTAACTTGAGTTCGATACCGGGGTGGCGTTGGCGTACGTCGCTCAAAAGTTCGTACAGGAAGCTGTAGCTGGCGGTTACCGAGCAGTAAATGCTGATTTCACCGAAAAGCTCCGTTGCTCCGGCGGCCAGGGTGCGCTTTTGAAGCTCCCACTGTTCGAGTGCTTCCCGGGCGTAGCGCTGAAATGCTTCCCCCTGGGGGGTGAGCGTCACGTGGCGGTTGTCGCGCTCGAAAAGCCGCGCGCCCAATTCGCTTTCCAACTGTTGGATCGAACGGCTAAGTGTCGAGGGGCTTATGTGGCATAGCTCGCTAGCGCGGCCGAAGTGCAGCGTGTCCGAAAGCGCCAGGGCGTGTTTAAACAGGCGGAAGTCCATCGCAGTCTCTGTGTTTCACTATTTGAAATAGTATCTTGCAAATATAGCGTTTTACGCAACGATTGGCGCGGCGTAGAGTTAACTCATCGCCACATACCGACGCCGCACCACGGCTCGGTTGGCCAGCAACGCTGAAGCCGTTTCGCATAAACGGTTTAAAAAAGACACGATTCGATAACGACTTTTAGGAGACCACCATGCGCGTTTTTTACGATAAAGATTGCGACCTTTCCCTGATCCAGGCCAAGAAGGTCACCATCGTGGGTTACGGCTCCCAGGGGCACGCCCACGCCAACAACCTGAAAGAGTCCGGTGTCGATGTCACCGTGGCGCTGCGCCAGGGGTCTTCCTCTGCTTCCAAGGCCGAAGCGGCGGGTCTTAACGTGGCAAGCGTTGCCGATGCGTGCAAAACCGCCGACGTGGTGATGCTGCTCGCCCCGGACGAGAACCAGAAAGCGATCTACGAGCAGGAAGTCGAGCCGAACCTGAAAGAGGGCGCGACGTTGGCGTTCGCCCACGGTTTCAACATCCACTACAACCAGATCGAGCCGCGCCAGGACCTGGACGTGATCATGATCGCGCCGAAAGCGCCGGGCCACACCGTGCGTTCCGAGTTCGTCAAAGGCGGCGGTATCCCGGATCTAATTGCCATTCACCAGGATGCATCCGGCAACGCCAAGGAACTCGCGCTCTCTTACGCCGCGGGCGTGGGCGGTGGTCGCAGCGGTATCATCGAAACTACCTTTAAGGACGAAACCGAAACCGATTTGTTTGGCGAGCAGGCAGTCCTTTGCGGCGGCGCGGTCGAACTTGTAAAAGCGGGCTTCGAAACGTTGACCGAAGCGGGCTACGCGCCGGAAATGGCCTACTTCGAGTGCCTACACGAGCTCAAGCTGATCGTCGACTTGATGTATGAAGGCGGCATCGCCAACATGAACTACTCGATCTCCAACAATGCGGAGTACGGCGAGTACGTGACCGGCACCGAAGTGATCAACGAGCAGTCTCGTGAAGCGATGCGCAATGCGCTCAAGCGCATTCAGACTGGCGAGTACGCCAAGATGTTCATCAGCGAAGGTACTTCCAACTACCCGTCGATGACCGCGCGCCGTCGTCTGAACGCCGAGCACGAAATCGAGCAGGTCGGTGCCAAACTGCGCGGCATGATGCCGTGGATCGCGGCCAACCAGTTGGTCGACAAGAGCAAAAACTGATTCGATACCTGTATCGTAAAGTTGGTTGCTATTAAAGAAGGGCGCGTTTATCGCGCCCTTTTTGCGTTTGGTGCCGGGTGCCAATAGCGGTAGCCGTTGGCCGGGTAGCGTGTAGAATGAAAACCTGCCTATACATGACTTCACATTAGGGATGACGCTTATGACTCAGGATGCTCGCGACCAAGAGCCAGGACATACTCCGCCGCCTTATAATCCAGAGAAGGACAGCGAGTCGGTCAGCAACGAAGATCTCGCCACGGCATTTTTGCGCGAAACCGAGGTCGTCGAAGAAGCCGTCGAAGACGGTCAGAAGATCCGTCGCAAAGGCATTTACCTGCTGCCCAACCTGTTTACGACCTCGGCGCTGTTCTCCGGCTTTTTTGCGGTGGTCGCCGGTATCAACGGTGATTTTAGCGCGGCGGCGGTGGCTATCTTCATCGCCATGGTGCTCGACGGCCTCGATGGCCGCGTGGCGCGCATGACCAATACGCAAAGCGCCTTCGGCGCCGAGTATGACAGTCTGGCCGACATGATCTCCTTTGGCATGGCGCCGGCATTGGTGGCGTTTAGCTGGATTCTTCAGGATATCGGCAAGACCGGCTGGGTCGTCGCCTTCTTGTACGTTGCCTGTGCCGCGCTCAGATTGGCACGGTTCAACGTGCAGATCGGCAGTACCGACAAAAAGTGGTTCATCGGCTTGCCAAGCCCTTCCGCCGCCGCACTGGTTGCCGCCAGCGTATGGACCTTCCACAGCTTCGATGCCGATGCCTTTGGCTTCAAGCTTTTAATGCTGGTCGTGGTGGGTGCGGCAGGCGTGTTGATGGTGAGTAACATTCGCTACTACAGTTTCAAGGAGCTCGACTTCAAAAAGCCGGTACCTTTTGTCGTACTACTGGCCGTCGTGCTCGGTTTTGTCATGATCTCGGTCGAGCCATCGGTCATGCTACTACTACTGTTTGGCGCTTATGTGCTCTCGGGCCCGGTTTACGCGGTCGTGCGCAAGGCTAAAAGCAAGAGCAAGCAGGGCGGTACCCGCTAAAGGTTACGCTGGCGTGACGCTTATGTGTTCTTTTAATAAAGCTTTTTCAAAAAGCCCTTGCACTCTCGGCAGTGAATCCGTAAAGTACGCATCCGCTGCCGGGGACGCAAGGCGTTGCCAGCGGTGAATGAGAGTGAAAACTCTCGGTTTGTCAGGAGGTTAGCGTTTTTTTGTTCGCTCGCTTCACTCGCCAAAATCGGCGGTTGACAAACTTCAGGAAATGCGTAGAATACGCCTTCCTCGCTACGGCAACCGGCTCAGGTCATCGAGTCAGTGTTTAAGTCGAAGCGAAACCGCTCTTTAACAATTTGATCAGGTAATTCATGTGGGCGTTTGCCGATGAGGGTGACAAGTCACCAAACATCAAGGCAAGCGCACAAGAAGAGTTTTCGAATTCTTCAAATTCGTTTGAACCTTGAGCCAGGATTGATTCGCCTCTGTTGCTTTCGAGCGACAGGCAAGAATCACAATGATTTTAAACTGAAGAGTTTGATCATGGCTCAGATTGAACGCTGGCGGCAGGCTTAACACATGCAAGTCGAGCGGTAACAGGTCCAGCTTGCTGGACGCTGACGAGCGGCGGACGGGTGAGTAATGCATAGGAATCTACCCGGTAGTGGGGGATAACCTGGGGAAACCCAGGCTAATACCGCATACGTCCTACGGGAGAAAGGGGGCTCCGGCTCCCGCTATCGGATGAGCCTATGTCGGATTAGCTGGTTGGTGAGGTAACGGCTCACCAAGGCAACGATCCGTAGCTGGTCTGAGAGGATGATCAGCCACATCGGGACTGAGACACGGCCCGAACTCCTACGGGAGGCAGCAGTGGGGAATATTGGACAATGGGCGCAAGCCTGATCCAGCCATGCCGCGTGTGTGAAGAAGGCTTTCGGGTTGTAAAGCACTTTCAGCGAGGAAGAACGCCTGGCGGTTAATACCCGCCAGGAAAGACATCACTCGCAGAAGAAGCACCGGCTAACTCCGTGCCAGCAGCCGCGGTAATACGGAGGGTGCAAGCGTTAATCGGAATTACTGGGCGTAAAGCGCGCGTAGGTGGCATGACAAGCCGGTTGTGAAAGCCCCGGGCTCAACCTGGGAACGGCATCCGGAACTGTCACGCTAGAGTGCAGGAGAGGAAGGTGGAATTCCCGGTGTAGCGGTGAAATGCGTAGAGATCGGGAGGAATACCAGTGGCGAAGGCGGCCTTCTGGACTGACACTGACACTGAGGTGCGAAAGCGTGGGTAGCAAACAGGATTAGATACCCTGGTAGTCCACGCCGTAAACGATGTCGACCAGCCGTTGGGTGCCTTGTGCACTTTGTGGCGAAGTTAACGCGATAAGTCGACCGCCTGGGGAGTACGGCCGCAAGGTTAAAACTCAAATGAATTGACGGGGGCCCGCACAAGCGGTGGAGCATGTGGTTTAATTCGATGCAACGCGAAGAACCTTACCTACCCTTGACATCCTGCGAACCCGGAAGAGATTCCGGGGTGCCTTCGGGAACGCAGAGACAGGTGCTGCATGGCTGTCGTCAGCTCGTGTTGTGAAATGTTGGGTTAAGTCCCGTAACGAGCGCAACCCTTGTCCCTATTTGCCAGCACGTAATGGTGGGAACTCTAGGGAGACTGCCGGTGACAAACCGGAGGAAGGTGGGGACGACGTCAAGTCATCATGGCCCTTACGGGTAGGGCTACACACGTGCTACAATGGCCGGTACAAAGGGCTGCGAACTCGCGAGAGTAAGCGAATCCCGGAAAGCCGGTCTCAGTCCGGATCGGAGTCTGCAACTCGACTCCGTGAAGTCGGAATCGCTAGTAATCGTGGATCAGAATGCCACGGTGAATACGTTCCCGGGCCTTGTACACACCGCCCGTCACACCATGGGAGTGGACTGCACCAGAAGTGGTTAGCCTAACTTTGGAGGGCGATCACCACGGTGTGGTTCATGACTGGGGTGAAGTCGTAACAAGGTAGCCGTAGGGGAACCTGCGGCTGGATCACCTCCTTAAACGATGCGTCACTCTCCCGGCAAGCGCTCACAATGAATTACCTGATCAAGTAGCTGTTGAATGAGCAGTGATAAGTCAATCGCCTTCGGCGATGCCTTATCACTGCTTATGGCAGTCGCTCTTTAACAATGTATATCATGCTGACAGTATCGAATGACGATACGAAGACAAAAGCCCTCGGGCTTGCGTGTTCGTGGCGTGATCTCGATACGCAATTGTTTTGTGATACGTTTCAAGCGTATCCGGCAATCGTTGTCATTGCGGGATCCAGACTCCTTCGGGTTATAGGGTCAAGCAATGAAGCGCACACGGTGGATGCCTAGGCAGTCAGAGGCGATGAAAGACGTTGTAGCCTGCGATAAGGTTCGGTGAGGTGGCAAACAACCTGTGACCCGGACATCTCTGAATGGGGAAACCCACTGACCACAAGGTCAGTATCGTATCCTGAATACATAGGGATACGAGGCGAACCGGGGGAACTGAAACATCTAAGTACCCCGAGGAAAAGAAATCAACCGAGATTCCCCCAGTAGCGGCGAGCGAACGGGGACCAGCCCTTAAGCATGTGAATGGCTAGACGAACGGATTGGGAAGTCCGGCCGTAGCGGGTGATAGCCCCGTAGTCGAAAGTCTGATCATGTGAAATCGAGTAGGTCGGGGCACGAGAAACCCTGATTGAAGACGGGGGGACCATCCTCCAAGGCTAAATACTCCTGACTGACCGATAGTGAACCAGTACCGTGAGGGAAAGGCGAAAAGAACCCCGGCGAGGGGAGTGAAATAGATCCTGAAACCGTGTGCGTACAAGCAGTAGGAGCCCACTTGTTGGGTGACTGCGTACCTTTTGTATAATGGGTCAGCGACTTATATTCAGTGGCGAGCTTAACCGATAGGGGAGGCGTAGCGAAAGCGAGTCTTAACTGGGCGACCAGTCGCTGGATATAGACCCGAAACCGGGCGATCTATCCATGAGCAGGGTGAAGGTTGAGTAACATCAACTGGAGGCCCGAACCAGGATCTGTTGAAAAAGATTTGGATGACTTGTGGATCGGAGTGAAAGGCTAATCAAGCCCGGAGATAGCTGGTTCTCCTCGAAAGCTATTTAGGTAGCGCCTCACGTATCACCACCGGGGGTAGAGCACTGTTTCGGCTAGGGGGCCATCCCGGCTTACCAACCCGAGGCAAACTCCGAATACCGGTGAGTGCAGCGTGGGAGACACACGGCGGGTGCTAACGTCCGTCGTGAAAAGGGCAACAACCCGGACCGTCAGCTAAGGTCCCCAAATCCTGGTTAAGTGGGAAACGATGTGGGAAGGCTCAGACAGCTAGGAGGTTGGCTTAGAAGCAGCCATCCTTTAAAGAAAGCGTAATAGCTCACTAGTCGAGTCGGCCTGCGCGGAAGATGTAACGGGGCTCAAACCAGGTACCGAAGCTACGGGTTCATCCTCTGGATGAGCGGTAGAGGAGCGTCGTGTAAGCCGATGAAGGTGGATCGAGAGGTCTGCTGGAGGTATCACGAGTGCGAATGCTGACATGAGTAACGATAAGGGGAGTGAAAAACTCCCCCGCCGGAAGACCAAGGTTTTCTGTTCGATGCTAATCAGAGCAGAGTGAGTCGGCCCCTAAGGCGAGGCCGAAAGGCGTAGTCGATGGGAAACGGGCTAATATTCCCGTACCGGATGTCATTGCGATGGGGGGACGGAGAAGGCTAGGTGAGCCAGGCGTTGGTTGTCCTGGTGAAAGCGAGTAGGCCTGGGTCTCAGGTAAATCCGGGACCCTTTAAAGCCGAGACGCGAGACGAACGGATTACGATCCGGAAGTCACTGATGCCACGCTTCCAGGAAAAGCCTCTAAGCTTCAGATGACATGCGACCGTACCCCAAACCGACACAGGTGGTCAGGGTGAGAATCCCAAGGCGCTTGAGAGAACTCGGGTGAAGGAACTAGGCAAAATGGTGCCGTAACTTCGGGAGAAGGCACGCCGGATTAGGGTGAGAGGACTTGCTCCTTTAGCCCGAACCGGTCGAAGATACCAGGTGGCTGCAACTGTTTAGTAAAAACACAGCACTCTGCTAACGCGCAAGCGGACGTATAGGGTGTGACGCCTGCCCGGTGCCGGAAGGTTAAGTGATGGTGTTAGCCGCAAGGCGAAGCTCTTGATCGAAGCCCCGGTAAACGGCGGCCGTAACTATAACGGTCCTAAGGTAGCGAAATTCCTTGTCGGGTAAGTTCCGACCTGCACGAATGGCGTAATGATGGCCACGCTGTCTCCACCCGAGACTCAGTGAAATTGAAATCGCCGTGAAGATGCGGTGTACCCGCGGCTAGACGGAAAGACCCCGTGAACCTTTACTATAGCTTCACACTGGATACTGATGTTGCCTGTGTAGGATAGCTGGGAGGCTTTGAACTCCGGACGCCAGTTCGGAGGGAGCCAACCTTGAAATACCAGCCTGGCATCATTGGTGTTCTCACTCGGGTCCGTTATCCGGATCGAGGACAGTGTGTGGTGGGTAGTTTGACTGGGGCGGTCTCCTCCCAAAGAGTAACGGAGGAGCACGAAGGTACCCTCAGCACGGTCGGACATCGTGCAATGAGTGCAAGAGCATAAGGGTGCTTGACTGCGAGACAGACACGTCGAGCAGGTGCGAAAGCAGGTTCTAGTGATCCGGTGGTTCTGTATGGAAGGGCCATCGCTCAACGGATAAAAGGTACTCCGGGGATAACAGGCTGATACCGCCCAAGAGTTCACATCGACGGCGGTGTTTGGCACCTCGATGTCGGCTCATCACATCCTGGGGCTGAAGTCGGTCCCAAGGGTATGGCTGTTCGCCATTTAAAGTGGTACGCGAGCTGGGTTTAGAACGTCGTGAGACAGTTCGGTCCCTATCTGCCGTGGGCGTTGGATGTTTGAGAAGGGCTGCTCCTAGTACGAGAGGACCGGAGTGGACGCACCTCTGGTGTTCCGGTTGTCACGCCAGTTGCATTGCCGGGTAGCTATGTGCGGACGGGATAACCGCTGAAAGCATCTAAGCGGGAAGCCCCCTTCAAGATGAGACATCCCCGAGGCCTCGAGCCTCCTGAAGGGCCCAGCGAGACCAGCTGGTTGATAGGCACGGTGTGGACGCGCTGCAAGGCGTTGAGCTAACGTGTACTAATGGCCCGTGAGGCTTGACCCTATAACACCCAAGGGGTCTGGCCCGCAGTGACAACGACGCTCGACAGAGCACCGGATACGCAAAAAAGAAACGATCACAAAACGTCAGCCGATATACATTGAAAGTTACGCCTGACGACCATGGCTTGCGTGAACCACCCGATCCCTTGCCGAACTCGGAAGTGAAACCGCAACGCGCCGATGGTAGTGTGGGGTCTCCCCATGCGAGAGTAGGTTATCGTCAGGCACCTCTTCGAAAAAGCCCCGAACACTCTGTGTTCGGGGCTTTTTTTATGTGCGCAGGAAAAGGCCGGACGGTTTAAATAGTGCCCGCCACGGTGCCACCGCGGCCCTTGTAGGAGCCCGATTTCATCGGGCGATGGCGGCGTCAGCCGCCCGGAGTTGGATTCGCCACCATGCCGGCCGTCCACCCCGGCGGCGCGGTGCGCCGCATCGCGGGCTGAAGCCGGCTCCTACAAGGGTACAAAGTGGCCCTTAACGGCAGATGCTTTCCAGTGCTTCCATCAGGCTGTCCATTTCGTCGTCGGTGCCGATGGTGATGCGCAGGAAGTTGGCGAGCGTGTCGGTGTTGAAGTGGCGTACTAGAATGCCGCGTTCGCGCAGGGCGGCGAAAAGCTGGGCGCCTTCGAACGCCGGGTGCTGGGTGAGCACGAAATTCGCCTTCGAGGGCAGCACTTCAAAGCCGAGTGCCTCTAAACGGCCGCGCGTGCGCTCGCGGGTCGCGATCACATGGTTGCGGCAGGCGTCGAAATGCGCCTGGTCTTTTAACGCCTCGATACCGACCAGGCTTGCCAGGCTGTCCACCGGGAAGGAGTTGAACGAGTCCTTGACGCGCTGCAGGCCGTCGATCAGCTCGGCTGAGCCGATGGCGTAGCCCAAACGTAGCCCGGCCAGGCTGCGCGATTTGGAAAACGTGCCAGTCACCAGCAGGTTTGGATAGCGCTTGGTCAGCGCAACCGCGCTCTCGGCGCCGAAATCGACGTAGGCTTCGTCGATCAGCACTACCCTGTCCGGCACGCGCTGCAAAAGCGCTTCGATGGCATCGAGGGAGTGAGCGTGGCCGGTCGGCGCGTTGGGGTTGGCCAGAATCACGCCGCTGCGCTCGGTGTTTGCGCTCAGGGCGTCAAGGTCGACCTCCCACTTGGCATCGAGCGCGTGTTGGCGAAGTTCGATACCGTACAAGTTGGCGTAAACCGGGTAGAAGCTGTAGGTGATCGCCGGCGCATCGAGCGGGGCGCCGTGGCAGAAAAACGCCTTGAAGGCGAAGGCCAGCACTTCATCGGAGCCGTTGCCGACAAAGGTGTTGGTGATATCGACGGCCATGGTGTCGGCAAGCGTTTGGCGAAGCGCGCGGGAGGTAGGGTCCGGGTATAACCGCAGATGATCCGTTGCGTAGCTCCCCAGTGCCTGGCCCACGCCCGGCGCCGGGGGGTAAGGGTTTTCATTGGTGTTGAGCTTGATAAGGCGCTCAACGGGCTGCTCGCCGGGCACATACGGGGTGAGTGACCGAACGGCGGGGCTCCAGAATTGGCTCATTAGAGGTAACCTGATTATCCTTGCAAGGAGCATCATGGTGGCCCGGCGCTCGACCCAGCGCAAGTTCTACCGGCCGCGACGTTCTGCGCCTTTGCTGCGTTGCGGTGCCCTTGTGCGATTCCTAAGGTGTCGGGGCTGGGCGTTGCACCTTGTAGCGGTTATGCTGTCACAAGCGCACGAAAGAAATGTATGTCCAACACGATAAGGAGACACCCAATGCAATTCAGGAGTTTGCTAGCCGGTTCGGCTATGTTGGCACTGTTGGCAGGCTGCGCATCTGGCCAGACCGATCAGAGTGAACAGGCACCGGCGATGAGCGCGTCCCAGGCGAACTATCAGGGCACGCTGCCTTGCCGCAACTGTGACGGCATCGATCTGGATGTCACGTTGGAAGGTGAAGAGAGCAGTGACCCGCAGGAGCGTACGTTCGCGCTGCAGGCAAGCTATCGTAATCATCCCCAAACGCCGCCGGACGAAAACTACACCGGTAACTGGGAAGTGCTGACCGGTACGCCTTCTGATTCGAACGCGACCGTGTACGAACTCACGCCCAATGGCGATGGCCAGATCTACTACTTCCAGAAGATTAGCGAGCAAACCCTCGAGCTGATCGACCCGGAACGCCGCCGCTTTGAAAACGGCGAGATGCTGCAGCTTCAGCGCCAGTAAGCGCGCAGGAACTGCACATTGTTCGATAGACAAAGGCGGCCGCGAGCCGCCTTTTGTGTTTTTGCCAGGCGTTGGTTAGGCCATGGTAGACAGTGAGACAGGAGCGAAACGGCGTGGCAAAAGCAAAGAGCGCCTTTGTGTGTACCGAATGCGGTGCCGAGTACCGTAAGTGGCAAGGGCAGTGCTCGAGCTGCAACGAATGGAATACGCTAAGCGAGGTCCGCCTGGCGAGCGCCCGGCCCGGTAGCGGCGCCCCCGCTCAAGGGCGCGGCGGCTACGCGGGGGATCTTTCCCGGGACGTGGTCGACTTGAGCAATGTCGATTTAAGCGAAGTGCCGAGGCTCAGCTCGACCTTCGGCGAGTTCGACCGCGTGCTGGGCGGTGGGCTGGTTCCGGGCTCTGCGGTGCTGCTGGGCGGCAACCCCGGTGCGGGTAAGTCGACCCTTTTACTGCAAACCGCCTGCAAGCTCGCCCAGCAGCGGCGTATCATGTACGTGACCGGTGAGGAGTCGCTTTCCCAGGTCGCCATGCGCGCCCACCGCCTACAGTTGCCGACCAGCGGGCTCAAGATGCTGGCCGAAACCAGCGTCGAGACGATTTTAGCGGTCGCCGAGCGCGAAAAGCCCGAAATACTGGTGATCGACTCGATCCAGACCATGCACCTGGAAGACATCAGCTCCGCGCCTGGCGGGGTCGCCCAGGTGCGCGAATCGTCGGCGGCGCTGACCCGTTTCGCCAAGCAGAGCAATACGGTGTTATTGCTGGTCGGCCACGTCACCAAGGATGGCACCCTGGCCGGGCCCAAGGTGCTCGAGCACATGATCGACGCCTCATTGCTTTTGGAAGGCGGCGCCGACTCGCGCTTTAGAACCTTGCGCGGTCAGAAAAACCGCTTTGGCGCGGTGAACGAGCTGGGTGTCTTTGCCATGCTGGAACAGGGCATGAAAGAGGTCAAAAACCCCAGTGCCATTTTCCTCTCCCGCCCGGAAGAGCAGTCGCCGGGTAGCCTGGTCATGGTGGTGTGGGAAGGTACGCGGCCGATTCTGGTCGAGGTGCAGGCGTTGGTGGATGAATCGGCGCTGGGCAACCCACGGCGCGTCGCGGTAGGCGTGGATCAAAACCGCCTGGCGATGCTGCTGGCCGTACTCAACCGCCACGGTGGGCTTTTCACCGGCGACCAGGACGTCTTCTTGAACGTGGTGGGCGGTGTCAAAGTGCTGGAGACCAGCGCCGATTTAGCGGTGCTGCTGGCAGTGGTGTCGAGCCTGCAAAACCGGGCGCTGGCCAAGGAACTGGTGGTGTTTGGCGAGGTGGGGCTTTCCGGCGAGATCCGGCCGGTGCCCAGCGGCCAGGAGCGCATTGTCGAGGCGGCCAAGCACGGCTTTTTGCGCGCTATCGTGCCGCGGGCCAACGCCCCAAAGCAGCCACCCAAGGGGATGGAAGTCATCCCCGTCGATAAACTAAGCGATGCGCTGGAAGCACTTTAAGCTGTACTACGCTTTTAGATACGAAGCTTTTAGATACGCCGCTTTTAACAGCGGCCTGTCGTCATAGACACGAAACGACGGGCCAATACCAATAACGACGCACCAATGGATTTTTTTCAAGGAGCGATACGATGAGTTCGATTCGACTAACCCAATATAGCCACGGCGCCGGTTGCGGCTGCAAAATCGCCCCGGACGTGCTGGACAGCATTCTAGCCAAGGCGGGGCCGGCCGCGGGGCACAAACAGTTGATCGTCGGCAATCAGGGCCGGGAAGACGCCGCTGTGTATGACCTGGGCGACGGCCGCGGCATGGTCTCGACGACCGACTTTTTCATGCCGATCGTCGATGACCCCTTCGATTTCGGCCGTATTGCCGCGACCAACGCCATTAGCGACATTTACGCCATGGGCGCCACGCCGGTCATGGCGCTGAGCATTCTGGGCTGGCCGGTGGACAAGCTCGCCCCGGAGATCGCCGGCGACGTCATCGCCGGCGCCCAGGGCGTGTGCCGCGAGCTTGGCGTGGCGCTGGCCGGCGGGCACTCCATCGATGCGCCGGAGCCGATATTTGGCCTGGCGGTCAACGGCCTGGTCCAGCTCGACCAGCTCAAACTCAACAGCAGCGCCAAACCCGGCGACCTGCTCTATTTGACCAAGCCTTTGGGCGTGGGGCTTTTGACCACGGCGGAGAAGCGCGGCTTGTTGGAAGACGGCCACCACGGCCTTGCCCGTGAAACCATGCTGAAATCCAACCGCATCGGTATCGAACTTGCCAAGGTCAAAGGCCTCAACGCCATGACCGATGTGACCGGCTTCGGCCTGGCCGGCCACCTGAGCGAGATTTGCAGCGCCAGCAACGTGATGGCCCAGGTCGATTTTCGCCGCCTGCCGCGGCTTTCCGAGGCCGAAGCCTACCGGCGCCAGGGCGCGGTGCCCGGTGGCACGCTGCGCAACCGCGACGCCCTGGGCACCCAGCTGCCCGCCATGGACGAAGCCCACTGGCAGTGGCTTTGCGACCCGCAGACCTCCGGGGGCCTTTTGCTCAGCGTCGACCCCGCCTGGCAGGATGATGTCGAGCGCGTTGGCCGCGAGCACGGCCTGAACCTGCAGCCCTTCGGTACACTGAAGGCGCGCGCAGGCGACGCGTTGATCGAAGTGGTTGGGTAAATGACCACCGACCTACCCGCTACGACCGCGCTGATTGGCAAGGGCGCGCCGCTGGTCGATGTGCGCGCGCCGGTGGAGTTCGCCCAGGGCGGCCTGCCCGGCGCGGTCAACCTGCCGTTAATGGTGGACGAAGAGCGCCACCAGGTAGGCATCGCTTACAAGGAGCACGGCCAGCAAGCCGCGATCGCGCTGGGCGAGCGTCTGGTTAGCGGCGACGTTAAAAAGGCGCGCATCGAGGCCTGGCGTGGGTATCTCGAGTGCCACCCCGAGGCAGTGCTTTACTGCTTTCGTGGCGGCCTGCGCTCGCAGATCGCCCAGCAGTGGCTTGCGGAGGCGGGCGTCGATGTACCGCGTATTCAAGGCGGTTGGAAAGCCATGCGCCGCGCGCTCTGTGAGCGTATCGACCAGGCCGCCGAGCAGCCAATGCTGGTCGTATCGGGGCTGACTGGCTCGGCCAAAACGGTGCTGATCAACCAGCTGCAAAACGGCATCGATTTGGAAGCCTGCGCCAATCACAAGGGCTCGGCGTTTGGTCGCCAACCCGATGAGCCGGCCACTCAGATCGATTTCGAGCACGCCCTGGCCCGGCAGCTTTTGGGTCAAAACGCCAAGCTGGTCATGGAAGACGAGTCACGCCAGATCGGCAGTGCCAATATTCCGCTCACCTTTTGGCAGGCGCTCGAGAAGGCGCCGCGTATTCGCGTCGAGATGCCGCTGGACTGGCGTTTGGAGCAGCTTCGTTATGACTATATCGAAGCGCTGGAGGCAGCGTACGCGGCGCGTTTTGGCCCCGAGCAGGGCTGGGAGCGCATGAAGGAGCAGCTCTCCAACAGCCTCAAACGCTTAGCCAAACGGCTGGGCAACGCCCGCCTACAGCGCCTTCAACGGCTGCAGGCTATGGCGTTTAGCGCTCACGCCCAGGGCAACGTGCAGGCCCACGAAGCCTGGCTTGGGCCGCTTTTGACCGAATATTACGACCCGCTATACCGCTACCACCTGGAGCGGCGCCAGAACGCCCCGGCACCGCTCCACGTAGGCGATTGGGATAGCTGCCTGGAAGCCGCCCGAGCGTGGAGCGCCTAGGCGCGCGCTAACCACTGCAGCATCACCCGGTCCAAAAGCGGGGCCAGGCCGTGAAAGCGCCCGGGGTTCTCCACGATGGCCTGCTCGCTTTGCAGGTAACGGTCGAGTGCCTGAGTGCCGGGCGCGGCTGGTGGGTGTTCGAACAACCCGGCCACGCTCTGCGCCGTCGCCTCGAGGTGGCACATAAGGCCGACCACCCGCCCGCCGTCCCAGGCAAAGCCCTGAAGCGGGGCGGCTTCGCTTCCGCCTAACGGCAAAGCGTCCTCGGGCAGGCTAAACACGTAGCGGTGCCACATGAACGCCTCAAAGCGTTCCGGCAAATCGAACGGGCTATCTGGCGCAAGCGTCACCGTGTGCCAGCCGGTTTCCGGGTAGGTGCCCGGTGCGATCACTGCGTCCAGGGCCTCGGCGATCCAAAGCGCCCCCAGGCCGATACCCAGTACCGGGCGCTGGCCGTCAAGATAGCGGTTGAGAAGCTTTTTTTCTGCCTTGAACCAGGCGGGGGGATCCTTGGCTAGCGTCTCCGGGCCATCGAGTACGATGAGCGCGTCGCATTCGCCGTGGCGCGGGGTGAGCTCGCCTTCGAACAGGCGGAACACGGTGTAGCTGTGGCCCATGCTCTCGAGCCAGTCGGTAAGGCGCGCGGGGCCGTGGTCAGGGCCGTGCTGTAGCAAATGAATATGCATGGTAATCTCCTCGCCGGCCGTCGTTCACTGCGAAAATATCGCTTGGGTGTGCGACGATAGCGTATCGCCCTGTTTTCACCAATACCGTTTTCACCAATACCGTTTTTACCCATATAAAGGCTCAGGAAATCAACATGGTGGCCAAACCTCTTGGATTTTATCAAAAGCTGCAAACGCTTTCGCTGACGGCCCAGCAAGCCTTTATGGCGGCCCTTTGTGAGCGGCTGATCCCCAACTACGCGCTTTACGAGCAGACCACCGGTCACGGCGACAGCCATACACTTAAAACCGTGTTGAGCCTGGTATGGGAGCGGCTCACGGTGCCCAACGCCAGCATCGATTTTGCCCGCCAGGCAGAGAAGCTGGCCGAGTGTGAACCGCCCGCCGAGGACGACAGCTTCGGTGCCCGCCGGGCGCTGGATGCGGTGGTGTCCGTCACCTCGCTGCTGGATACACTGCAAGGGGAAGCCGGCGAGGCGGTGCTGGACGTGAGCCGCACCTCTCGGGCCGGCGTGCGCGCCTTTATCGAACTCACCGAAGGGGAGGAGGATGCCCAGAAGCTTGCGCTGATCATTCGCGATCACCCGCTAATGGAAGACGAAAACGACTTTCAGGACGCGGTGCTGGAAGCGGTGAGTGCGCCCCTCGATAAGGCCGCGTTAAAAGAAATACGCGTGCTTGGCCGCAACGGCGGCATTAGCAACCTGGGGCTAAGCCTTGATGAGGACGACGACGCTTAAAACACGCTTTTGAGCGCCTGGATGACCCGGCCGGCCTGGCCGTGCCGGGTGAATCCACGGGGCTTGATTTACAGGCGCATCTCGATGCCGCGCTCGGCCATGAAGCGCTTGGCTTCGGGAATCGTGTACTCGCTGAAGTGGAAGATGCTGGCCGCCAGCACCGCGTCGGCACCGCCTTTCAATACGCCGTCGACCAGGTGCTCCAGAGTGCCCACCCCGCCCGAGGCGATCACCGGCACGCTCACCGCCTCGGAAATGGCGTGGGTCACGCCCAGGTCGAAGCCGCTTTTGGTGCCGTCGCGGTCCATGCTGGTCAGCAGCAATTCGCCGGCACCCAGTTCGACCATCTTCTTCGCCCACTCGACGGCGTCCAACCCGGTCGGTTTGCGCCCACCGTGGGTGAAGATTTCCCAGCGCGGCGTTTCGCCCTCCTTGGAGACCATTTTGGCGTCGATCGCCACCACGATGCACTGGCTGCCGAAGCGTTCGGCGGCTTCGAAAACGAAATCCGGATTGGTCACCGCGGCGGTGTTGATCGACACCTTGTCGGCGCCGGCGTTGAGCATGGTGCGAATGTCATCGCAGGTGCGGATACCACCGCCCACCGTGAGCGGAATGAACACTTCGCCGGCGATACGCGACACCATGTCCACCGTGGTCGCGCGCTCGTCGGAGCTTGCGGTGATATCCAAAAAGGTGATCTCGTCGGCGCCCTGCTGGTTATAGCGCTTGGCGATCTCCACCGGGTCGCCGGCATCGCGAATGCCCACGAAATTGACGCCCTTGACCACACGGCCCGCGTCGACATCCAGGCAAGGGATGATCCGCTTGGCCAGGCTCATACCTTGCCCCCGGTCAGCTCGTCGCTCAGGCGCTGGGCCTCACGCACGTCCAGGCTTCCTTCATAAATGGCGCGGCCGGTAATGGCGCCCAGAATACCGCTATCCGCTACGCCACAAAGCGCCTGGATGTCGTCGAGGTTGGTCACCCCGCCGGAGGCGATGACCGGAAGGCCCCCTTCGCGAGCAAGCTCGGCGGTGGCCTCGATATTGACGCCTTGCATCATCCCGTCTCGGGCGATGTCGGTGTAGACGATGCTCGAAACGCCGTCATTGGCGAAGCGCTTGGCAAGTTCGGTCGCCTTGATGGTGGAGACCTCCGCCCAGCCATCGGTGGCCACGAAGCCATCTTTTGCATCCAGGCCAACGATGATCTTGCCGGGAAAGGCGCGGCACATTTCGCCGACGAATGCTGGCTCTTTCACCGCCTTGGTACCGATGATCACGTAGGAAACGCCGGCGCTTAAGTAATGCTCGATGGTTTCCGCGCTGCGAATGCCGCCGCCGATCTGAATGGGTAGGTCCGGGTAGGCGCGGGCGATCGCGGTGACCGCCTCGCCGTTGACCGGCTTGCCTTCGAAAGCGCCGTTCAAATCGACCAGGTGCAGGCGGCGCGCACCGGCGTCTACCCAGCGGGCGGCCATGGCGACCGGGTCATCGCCGTAGGAGGTGGCATCCTCCATACGGCCCTGCTTCAAGCGCACGCACTGGCCGTCTTTGAGATCAATCGCGGGAATAACTAGCATGGTAAATCCTCTCAGGGCGTCCAGGTAACGAAGTTTTCAAGCAGGCGAAGACCCGCGCGTGCGCTTTTTTCCGGGTGAAACTGCACGGCGAACGTGGCGTCGCGGCCAATGGCCACGTGGGCTTTCACCTTGCCGTACTGGGTCGTGCCCAATACGTGGGCATCCTGGCTGGCGTTGACGTAGTAGCCGTGCACGAAATAGAAGCGCTCGTCGTTTTCGATACCCGCCCACAGCGGGTGGTCGTGGTGCTGAGTGAGCCGGTTCCAACCCATGTGCGGCACCTTCAGGCGCTGGTCGTGCTCGTCGCGCATGTCCGGGGGGAAACGGTCGACGCTGCCCTGAAAAAAGCCCAGGCAGTCCACGCCGCCGTTCTCTTCGCTTTTCTCCATCAGCATTTGCTGGCCTACGCAAATGCCCAAAAGCGGCTTGGCCTGGCGGGTCAGAATATCGTCGACCAAACCGCGAAGCTCGGTACGTTCGAGTTCGCCAATGCAATCGCGAATTGCGCCCTGGCCTGGTAGCACCACGCGGGTGGCGCCCAGAATGCGGCGGGCATCCCGGGTAATGATGACGTTTTCGTGTGTGACGTGTTCAAGCGCCTTGGCCACGGAATGCAGGTTGCCCATTCCATAATCGATAACGGCAATGGTCATTACGCGCTCCTTTTAGTGGTTAGCGAAGTCGACCGGCAGGCAGCCTTCGACATTAAAGCGTTCCCTTGGTCGAGGGCATCTGTCCGGCCATTCGCGCGTCTTCGGCCAGCGCCATGCGTAGCGCCCGGCCAAAGGCCTTGAAAATGGTTTCTGCCTGGTGGTGGGCGTTATCTCCCTTGAGGTTGTCGATATGCAGCGTCACGCGGGCGTGGCTGACGAACCCCTGGAAAAACTCGCTGAAAAGCTGGGTGTCCATTCGCCCGATGGTAGCGCGAGTGAAGGCGGCGTTCATGAATAGCCCCGGCCGGCCGGAGAAATCCACCACCACGCGGGAAAGAGCTTCATCCAACGGCACGTAAGCGTGGCCGTAGCGGTAGATGCCGCGCTTGTCGCCCACGGCTTCATTGAACGCCTGACCCAGGGTGATGCCTAAATCCTCGACCGTATGGTGGTCGTCGATGTGCAGGTCGCCGGTCACGTCGAGCTCGATATCGATCATCCCGTGCCGCGCGACTTGGTCTAGCATGTGATCAAGAAACGCCACGCCGGACTCACCTTTTAGATGGCCCTGGCCGTCCAGATTGATCGTGACGGTGATCTGCGTTTCGTTGGTGTCACGGCTGACCGTGGCAATTCGCGCTGACATGTTGCATCTCCTGCGCTTACGCGCATAGTGGGCGGCGGGCATGGGCTTCGGTAACCCCCGGGGCCTGGACATAATAGCGAGCCAAAACAACCATTATAGAGAATCGATGACCCCATCCGCTACAATGCGCGATAAGGTTGCCACTTTACCGGCGCCCATCGAGCGGCTTAGCCGTAGCCAGGAGGATTTCAGCATGCCGGTGACGCTTTTCTACGTTGACCAGGCCCGGTGGGAGGCCGACGAACACATACGCCTCGATTTGAAGCGTATTTATGAGGACGCCCCCCAGGCGCGCATCAAAACCCTCGAGGTGGCGCCTTTTATCGAGGAGCACCTCGAGAACCGGCAATTCTTTGCCTGCGCCCATTTCAATGAACACCTGCTGGGGGCGGTGGCTATTTTTGAGGCCGAGGACCGCGCCTGGTGGTTGTCCGAGCTTTGCGTTCGCAAGAGCGCCCGGCGGCGTGGCGTAGGGTCACGCCTTATGGCACTGTTGGCCGAACAGGCAAAGCACCAGGGCCGCACGCTGCGCATTGCCACGGCGACATTGCCGCTGGCCGATCGCGTGCTGCTTTCCAAAATAGGCTACCGGCCGAGTTCCGTGGCCACTTCCAATGCCGGTAACGGCGCTTTTCACGAAAGCGACCCCAACGAGTATGTCGAGCTAGACCCACAAGGGAAAGGGTGATGAAACAGTTATTGCGTATTTTGCTGGCCGCGGTCGGTATTTTGGCCATGGTGGCCGTGGCCGCCGTGGTGTATGTCACCACCTTTTTGGATCCCGAGGATTTCAAACCGCGCCTGGTCGAGGTGGTCGAGGAACAAACCGGGCTGAGCCTGGCGCTGGAAGGGCCGATCACCTGGTCGTTCTACCCGCGCATTGGCGTTAGCGTCGAACAGGCCCGCGCCTGGCTGCCCGCACAATCGCGGGAAGAAACCTCCTTCGCCGCCGTCGACAGTGCCGAGGTGAGCGTGGCCTTCGCGCCATTGCTGCGCGGTGAAATCGCCGTCGATGGGCTGACCCTGGACGGCGTGCGCCTGAACCTCGAGCGCAACGCCGAAGGCGAGGGCAACTGGCAACTGCTCGTGGACCGGCTGGCCGAGCAGAACAGCGAAACCGCCGAAACCGTGCTGGCGCCGGCCAGCGCCGGCCCCCATGTCGATGCGGGCAATCTCTCGGTGGTGCTCAATATCGCCAGTGTCGAAGTGCGCAATGCCGATATCCGTTTTCGTGACGCGCCCAGCCAGTCGCTTTGGCGGCTGCAGTCGTTGGATATTTCCGGCAGCAACGTCAACCCGGCGCGCTCTTTCCCGCTAAAGGCGATGTTCACCCTTACTCGGCACAACCGATTGGACGCCGAAGCGCTGGAGCGCCCGCCGGTGTTCACCAGCGAGGTCAGCCTTGAAACCCGTATGCGGCTGGGGCTGGACGAAGAGCAGGTCGTTTTCGAAAACTTCCAACTCGGCACGCGCTCGACCACCTCGCAAGAGAGCGAGCCGCAGCAGCTAAGCCTGCGAGCCGCGGAAATGACCGCCCGGCTGGCCGAACAGCGCCTGAGCGTGAGCGAAGGCGTACTGGAAACCGGTTTTCGCCACGCCGAAAACTGGCAGGGCAGCCTGGCGATGACGCTGGCCTTTGCCCTCGATGCCGACTGGGCCGCGCAAACCGCCCAGTTACGCGATGCCCAGCTCACCGGCCCCGATGGGCTGCGCGTAAGCGGTCATCTCAATATCGAACAGTTCCAGGACGACCCGCAGTACCAGGGCCAGCTCAACGCCGCGCCCTTTACCCTGCGCCCCTGGCTTTCGCGCATGGGGGTCGAACTCAATACCGCTAGTGAAGCCGCACTGAGCGACGTCGCCATGACCAGCCCGGTGCAGGGGAGCCTCGAGCAGATTTCGCTGCCGCAGCTTTCGCTGGTAATCGACAGTAGCACCTTTACCGGCGAGCTGGCCGCGGCGCTGGATGGCAGCGCGCTCGACTTCGATTTGACCGGCGACCAGCTCAACCTGGACCACTACTTGCCGGGGCCGGTCACCGCCCAGCAGGCCAGCCGGAGCATCATTCGCCGCGCCGTGGCCCAGCAAGAAAACCCGCTGCTGCCCCAGGCGTGGCTTGCCACGCTCGATCTACAGGGTGATCTGGCGCTCGATCAGCTCGAGCTTGCCGGGCTCGTGTTCAACGACCCGGCGCTTTCGCTGCGGGGCGAGCAGGGCCTGCACCAGCTGACCGGGTTCGAGTCGCGCTTTTACGACGGGGCGCTCAACGCCACCGGTACCCTGGACGCCCGCGAGCCCATTTTGACCTGGCAGCTGGCCCCCCAGGTAGAGGGCGTGCAGGTCGCCCCGCTGATCGAAACCTTCAGCGACGAAGAGTCCCCGATTCGCGGGCGCTTGAACATAGCGGGCGATCTCTCGACCCAGGGCAACACCCGCGACGTGCTGACCAGCAACCTCAACGGCGAGCTCGACGCGCGCCTGAACGACGGCGCGATTTTGCACACCAACGTCTCTCAACAGGTGTGCGAACTGGTGGCCCGCATCGAAGGCGAAGGGACGCTCAGAGACTGGCAGCCCGATACCCGTTTCGAGCAGTTTGGCGCTACCTTTAACGTGCGCAACGGCGTGGTCACCAGCGACGACCTGCTGATCACCCTGCCGGGTATCGATATGCAGGGTGACGGGGAGCTCAACCTCAACAGCATGAACTTCCTGACCCGCGCCAACGCCCGGCTGGTCGATACCGCCGACGCGGCCTGCTCGGTCAACCCGCGCCTACAGGCGCTTGCGCTGCCCGTGCTGTGCGAAGGCCATATCGACGACGAAAAGTCCCAGTGGTGCCGTCTGGATCGCGAGGCCTTTCAGAGCTCGGTGGTAGCGCTGGTTAGAGACGAAGCCGGTAGTGAACTCGAAGAGCGCCTGGGCGAAACGCTCGACAATATCGACCAACGCCTGGGGGAAGGTGCCGCGCGGGAACTGCGCAACGGTATCCGCAATCTGTTCGATTGAGACTGGACCCCTTTGATGCGCCGGCCCAAGGGCCGGCGCTTTTGTTATCGCCCGCATTACCTCATTAACTGCTCTAAAGGGAGCTGGAACATTAAATGGCCGATACGCCCACGCCGTGCCTGACGGCCCCTGAATTTCAACACCGGCTGCTGACCTGGTTCGACCAGTACGGCCGTCACGATCTGCCCTGGCAGTCGCCGCGCAGCGCCTACCGCGTGTGGGTCTCGGAAATCATGCTGCAGCAAACCCAGGTAAATACCGTGATTCCCTACTTCGAGCGCTTCATGGAGCACTTCCCGACGCTTAAGGCGCTGGCCGGTGCCCCCCAGGACGAAGTGCTCCACCTATGGACCGGGCTTGGCTACTACGCCCGCGCCCGCAACCTGCATAAAGCCGCGCGCATCGCCTGCGAGGAGCACGGCGGCGAGCTGCCTTCTGAGAGCGTCGAGGCGCTCACGGCGCTGCCCGGTATTGGCCGCTCCACCGCTGGCGCCATCATTGCCCAAAGCACTGGCGCCCGCGCGCCCATTCTGGACGGCAACGTCAAACGCTCGCTCACCCGGCTGCACGCCGTACCCGGCTGGCCCGGCAGGCCCGCCGTTGAGCGCAAGCTTTGGGCGTTGGCGGAGTACTTTACTCCCGGCGAGCGCCTAGCCGACTACACCCAAGCGGTCATGGATTTCGGCGCCACGCTTTGCACCCGAGCGCGACCCGACTGCATCATCTGCCCGTTCAACGACGTATGCGCCGCCTACCAGGAAGGCGCCCCGCAGCGCTACCCGGAATCCAAACCCAAAAAAACGCTACCCACCCGCGAAACCATCATGCTGATGCTGCGCGACGACCAGGGGCGCGTATGGCTGGAGCAGCGCCCGCCTTCGGGGCTTTGGGGTGGGTTATGGGGGCTGCCCCAGTTCGACGACTACCAGGCCCTCGACGACTGGCTACAGACCCGGGTCAAAGCGCCCCATAAAGCGCACCCCTTACCGGATTTCACTCACACCTTTAGCCACTTCCGGCTTTCGATCACCCCGCAGCCGGTGAGCTGCAAGGAAATGAACGGCGTGCACGAGCAGGGCATATGGTACGACCCCAACGACCCGCCTGCCCTGGGCCTGGCTGCGCCGGTCAAGGCGCTGCTAAGTCAAGTGGTGCCGTTTTCGCTTGATCCGACCCCGGGGCCCTAGCCCATACTCGATATCGATTCCCCATTTCAAAAGGAGCACCCCATGAGCAACACGGTTTTCTGTCGTAAGTACCAGCAAGAGCTACCCGCGCTTGCGTTTCCGCCGCTGCCCGGCAAGCAGGGCCAGGAGATTCAGGCCACGGTGTCCCAAAAAGCCTGGGGGGAGTGGCAGGCGCTCCAGACCCGCCTGATCAATGAAAAGCACCTCAACATGCTCGAGCCGGAATCGCGCCAATACCTGATGGATCAGATGGAGCGCTTTTTAAATAACGAAACCACCGACCAGGCCGAAGGCTACGTGCCCCCCAGCCAGCCCTAGCCCACGAATGGCGGGCGTTTTGGCCCGGCGGGGCCAGCGCCCACAAACGTGGCGCTTTGCTATAACCACGTGATCGGAAAGAAAGTTTCACAAAGGTGTTGACGAAAAGCGGACTTTTTAGTTTAATACGCACCGTTGGCAGCGGCCAGATAGCTCAGTTGGTAGAGCAGGGGATTGAAAATCCCCGTGTCGGCGGTTCGATTCCGTCTCTGGCCACCAAGCGTTGGGGTATCGCCAAGTGGTAAGGCACCGCTTTTTGGTAGCGGCATTCCCAGGTTCGAATCCTGGTACCCCAGCCATTGCCAACAAAATTTCTTGTTGACTGGCTCGCTGTAAAGCAAGGTAGTCAAATGTTCAAGAAAACGTGAAGCGCCGACATAGCTCAGTTGGTAGAGCAACTGACTTGTAATCAGTAGGTCCCGGGTTCGACTCCTGGTGTCGGCACCATTTAAAATGGTTAAAAGCTAAAACGTTAACGAACACGATCAAGCCGCCTTTTTAGGCGGCTTTTTTGTATGTCTAAAAAACGCCCACCGATGGACACGTTTGCCTTCTAGAGACAGTGTTCGCTATATCGCCACTGCTCTTGCACTGTATTTGGCACTCCTCTTACAACTCAACTCTCTTAGCGCCACCAGTTGATTTCGACCCTTTTTTTAAATTCAAAAACGACTTACCGAAAATCAGTCACTTAGTGACCGGCTCAAGAAAAGGGTAATTCCGCGCTTGTAGACCAAAGTCCTTTAGCAATCAGATAATTACTCTTGATAGACTCTAGTTCGCTGCCGCGCAGGCAGCTTAGAAATCTTCGGTGGTCCAGTCGTCGTCCTTATCGATGTTCGCTGCCGCGCAGGCAGCTTAGAAAGCGAGAGCTGGCCAATTCCATCGAGCAAAAACCTTCGCTGCCGCGCAGGCAGCTTAGAAAAAACCACATCCATCAGCACAAACAGTGATTTTAGTTCGCTGCCGTGCAGGCAGCTTAGAAAATACAGCACACGCTGTCTTAAAAGAACCTGGAGTTCGCTGCCGCGCAGGCAGCTTAGAAAATTAATCAGTCCTTCCATTCAACAACAACATCGTTCGCTGCCGCGCAGGCAGCTTAGAAATATAAATGCTTGCTAATGCCTGCTAACCTGATGTTCGCTGCCGCGCAGGCAGCTTAGAAACAGCACATTAAAAACAGGTTCAGACAATGAACGTTCGCTGCCGCGCAGGCAGCTTAGAAATCTATAGTGCAAGGTTCACAGGGGTTAGCTTTGTTCGCTGCCGCGCAGGCAGCTTAGAAATCTATAGTGCAAGGTTCACAGGGGTTAGCTTTGTTCGCTGCCGCGCAGGCAGCTTAGAAATCTATAGTTTCCCAACCTTCTGGCGGCTGGGCGTTCGCTGCCGCGCAGGCAGCTTAGAAAGATTTAATTATCGCTCGCAGTCACAGCACGAAGTTCGCTGCCGCGCAGGCAGCTTAGAAAATCGACACCCCATACCAACGTGGGGGGAACTTGTTCGCTGCCGCGCAGGCAGCTTAGAAATCTCTACCCCCCACGTTATTACGATGTCCGGAGTTCGCTGCCGCGCAGGCAGCTTAGAAAACTACAAGCGCTGGAACGACGAAGATAAAGCGGTTCGCTGCCGCGCAGGCAGCTTAGAAACTAAACATCCGCAACCCACCCAACACAGGGACGGTTCGCTGCCGCGCAGGCAGCTTAGAAAGTAGAGGGCGAGGAAGGCAAGAAAATACAGTTGTTCGCTGCCGCGCAGGCAGCTTAGAAAATGGCCGCATTGAGCTGCGAGCGAATGAAATTGTTCGCTGCCGCGCAGGCAGCTTAGAAAATGCCCAACGTTTCGGCCTGGCGCTCAAGAGCGTTCGCTGCCGCGCAGGCAGCTTAGAAACAGCGGCAAGAGCTGGTCGAGGCGCAGCTGGGGTTCGCTGCCGCGCAGGCAGCTTAGAAAAGTAGAGCGACAGGTTGGCCAGCGAAGTGATCGTTCGCTGCCGCGCAGGCAGCTTAGAAATCAAACATAATGATGTGGTCTTGCACGCTCGAGTTCGCTGCCGCGCAGGCAGCTTAGAAATCGACGGTGCCGCCGAGCAAGAACAGCAATACGTTCGCTGCCGCGCAGGCAGCTTAGAAAGCAACGAAGGGCCGAAGAAGAAGCCAGCGCGTGTTCGCTGCCGCGCAGGCAGCTTAGAAACAAAAGAAAAGCCCCCGTTGGCGCGGGAGCTTGTTCGCTGCCGCGCAGGCAGCTTAGAAAATTTGCGACCAGTGATCCACATGCCACCCTGGGCTCGCTGCCGCGCAGGCAGCTTAGAAAATCGCGCGCGTAGAGTAGCGGAAGTTGACGTTGTTCGCTGCCGCGCAGGCAGCTTAGAAAACGACCAATTCCCCGTTGAGTCACCTCAACAGGTTCGCTGCCGCGTAGGCAGCTTAGAAATTTTAGCAAAGCTCGGTATTACCGAGCTTCTCGTTCGCTGCCGCGTAGGCAGCTTAGAAACTTGGCGGGCGAGGTCGTCGGTGGTCGAGGTAGTTCGCTGCCGCGCAGGCAGCTTAGAAAGCGCGGAAATATTCGAGATTCGAGTCCACAAGGTTCGCTGCCGCGCAGGCAGCTTAGAAAAGCCGGCTAAACCTGCAGTTCGACCAGACCGCGTTCGCTGCCGTGCAGGCAGCTTAGAAATGATCCAGGACTTGTCGATCATGGACAAGCAAGTTCGCTGCCGTGCAGGCAGCTTAGAAAAGCACCACCGCGATATGCTCGCTGATGGTCTGGTTCGCTGCCGTGCAGGCAGCTTAGAAAAGGGTGGCGTCAGGTGTAACGAAGGTGTCGTTGTTCGCTGCCGCGCAGGCAGTTCAGAGTATGGGTATAAAAGGAACGATTAGGTGTTTGGTTCAGAAAGTGCGCGGCCAGCGCGGCGGCGCTGGCCAAAGCGTGAACCGGCTTACGCGGCTAGCATCAAACCTTGTGCGTGGCGGCGGTAGGCGGCGGCAAGGCGAGTGTCGTAGTCGTTCGCGGCGTAGTTGGGGCCGTTGTAGCGGCGGGCGAAGTCGACCCAATCGTGACGGCGTAGCGCGGCGTGAATTGCGCTGTCCGCTTCAATGAAGCGCACGAACGCGTCAAGCTGGTGGGATTCGTAGATCCCCATGCTGGTGGCGAAGTGCTCGGCGGAGTCGTATCCAAGGAGTTCCCAGTGAAAGCCCATGATCTGGAATAGCCCCCAACTCGCGGATTCGATAGACGCGGCGCTGTGGATATTTCCGGCGCGATCACGGCGGTCGTGCTCCAGGTAGCCGCCGATATAACCGCCCGCGCTCGTATTCACGATATCGGGTTGGGCACGTTGGTGAGGCGCCGGGTCGATACCGTGGTGTTGCAGTCGGCGGTGCATGATGTGGCGTTCGAACAAAATGATCGGCTGGCCGTCACGAGGGCCGCCACTATGAAAGCCTTGTCCTCGGCTTTCCACTTCGTTGACGGCCAAAATGGCGGCGAGCTCGATCTCCAGCCGGTTAGCCGCCTCGACCAGGTCGCGCTGACCGAGCATACGGTTATTGTGCTGGCCATGCAGGGCGGCGCGGGTCTTGGGGCCGGCGATGCCGTCCGCCACCAGGCCTTTTGCGAGCTGATAGCGGCGAACGGCGCGTTCGGTTTCAGGGCCATAGTGCCCGTCAACGCTGATGGCGTAACCGGCAGTATTGAGCTCGCGCTGTAGCGCGGTGACACTAGGGCCAATGGATCCATTGCGTAGCAACATGATAGAGCCTCCATAGGGGGCGCAGAGGGTGAGCGGCCTTGTCGGCAGTGCTAAAGGCGCTCAAGTAATCTTAGCCCCTATAGCGGGATAACGAACGGTGTCGCGCCAAAAAAGACGCCGGTGGCCATGGGCGACACCTGAGTATTTTGTAGCCTGTCCCCTGAAAAAAAGGGACAGAAGAAGGGCGCTAAGGTGCGGCAGTGGCATCGTTTGGCGGTCGAAAAGATAGCTCGTGCCGTGGGATGGGGACGACGTTGCCAAGAGAAGAGGAGTTGGCGTTAACGCCTGTTTCGACGCACCAAAGTGACCATCAGCGCCAGAATAAAACAGGCCACCGCCGGCATCAGTACATCGAGTATGGAACCCAGGTGCCAGCCGGTGTACACGCCTTCGAACATGCCCACCGGCTGGGTTTGGCCCCACTCCCAGCCGCGCTGAATGGCCAGGCGATACTCGTGCTGGGCGATTTCGCGGCCCAGGAACACCGCCACGGCCAGCGAGCCGGACACCCAAAGGGTGACCCGGGGGAGCAGGGCGAGCAGGAGTTGAACGCCCAGGGCAATGACCACGTGTTCCAGCTGACTCATGTCCATAACGTATCCGTTGCGGCCGGTGGTAAGGGGCCAATCAAAACGGCCGCCCAAGGGCGGCCGCAAGGGGTGGCTTAGTGAAACCGGGGTAAGAGCTTGTGAGCGGCGGTATCGAAAAAGCGTGCCATCCGGTCGATCAAGCTCGAGATATACGAGTTGCACAGAATCCAGGGCAGTACCACCAGCACGATGGCAAGTGCCCCGAAGTAGACATCGCTCACCCAATGGCCACCCACCAAAATGCGCGGCAGGGTCACGAAGATAGCCAGCGCCACGGAAAGTGAGGCGATCAGGCGGTCGGCGAAGCGCAGCATGAAGCTGGCGAACACCATGGCAAGCACCCCGTGGTCGCTCGGGAAGCTGTTGGAGGCGGTCGCCTTGGCGTTCAGATAGGTGTAGTTGTTGAGAATGTTGACGTCGTCGTGCCACACCGTAGGGCTCGGGCGGGCAGCGAGTAGATCCATGTGCAGCATTTCACCCAGCAGCGCCCCCACCGCCGACATGATCAGGCCAATTGCCAGCCACTTGGGCCAGCTGCCGTTCTTGTCGCGCACCATGGCGAAGAACAGCATGATCACCAGCACGCCGAACATCACTTTATCGAAGGCACGGGTGTTGAGCAGCGCCATGGTCTCGACCCAGCGCGGGTAGACCGGGCTTACGAACTGGTTGAAGAAGAAAAAGACGTCATCGTCCAGCTTGGTCCAAAAAAGGACCGATGGCAGCCACCAGCTGGCGATCAGGGCAAACCCAAGGAAGTTGTAAAAAAAAATGCGGCGAGTGTGCATGGCAATACCCATATTGCGGCTTATGGTTCAGGGCATAGTTTAGTTGCTTAGCCTGTTAATGAACAGTGTTTCGTAATCTTTGCGTCATGCTCGCCTCCTCACTTTTCGGTCTTATCGGCGCTGCTGGCGGCGATGGCATTGGCCACGGTGGTGCGGGCGTGTTCGAGTACCGAGCTCCACTCCTCGGGCGTGGGGTCGGCAAAGCCCAGGCCACGCAGCAGAAAGAGCCCTTCGATTGCAAGCACGGCCTGGCGGATGTCTTTACTGGCGATATCGTCGCCGTCGAACAGCTCTAAAATGGTGCGGTAATACTCTCTTGCCGGGCGCGATTTCTCCGGCGAATGCAGCAGGGCCGTCATCAGAAAGGCGGAGCGGCGAATGAGCCGGTCGTCTTCGGTCAGCGCCTCATCGAGATAGGCGAGCAGGCGTTTGTGGCTATGTTGCCAATCGCTGCCTGCCCGGGTTTTGACGGCGCCATGCACGCGCTCGATCTCGCGCTGCAGGACCGCGGCCACCAGGTCGTCCTTGGTCGCGAAGCTGTAGACCAGGCCCCCTTTGCTGATACCGGCGCGCTCGGCCACGGCGTCGAGGGTGAACTGGCGCCCGGCGCTTTCCATGATGATGGCGTCGGCGGCGTCCAGAATGCGCTCGAGGGAAATCTCTTTCTTGCGTGCCATGGGCCTCCCGGTCTTCGTCGATCAGTGAACACTGGCAGTTTACCTTATCCCCGCTGGCTCGCGCTGAACGCCTTGCCATGTCGTCGGTATTTTTCGTTGCAACGAGTTGATCGATTGCGTCAAAAAAGCGCACTTTTATTTTCCGACTGGTCAGTCATAATCTCTCTTTTTTCGTGAGCGCTTCATGAGCGCCGCATTCATACACGTCAAAAGGTACAGAGCCATGGCGCTATCCAGACGCAGTTTTCTCTTGTCCGCCGGTACCGGTATCGCCGGCGGCGTGATGGGTGGTTTTTTAGGCGCGACCTACGGCGCCCGCCCAGGCTGGCGTCTGGAATCACAGATCCCCCGGGCGGAAGGCGTGGCCACCTCGGACACCTTGCCCGCCCAGGCCGATGTGGTGGTGATCGGTGGCGGCATCGCCGGGCTTTCCACGGCGCTGTTTCTCAACCAGAAAGGGCTCAGTACGGTGGTGCTCGAAAAGGGTGTGGTGGCGGGGGAGCAGTCCAGCCGTGCCTTCGGTTGGGTCTACTCCAATAGCTGGGATTTGGGCAAGCTGGAGCTTGCCAACCGCTCGAAGGCAATCTGGCAAGGCTTTGCCGAGCGCTTTGGTGAGGACATTGGTTTTCGCCAGACAGGCAATTACTCGCTGCTGGCCACCGACGACGAGGTGAGCGCAAGCCAGGACTGGCTTGACCAGGCGCGGGAGATTCAGCCGCAGACCGATGCGAAGCTGGTCACGGGTAGCGAACTCGACCGGCTGCTGCCCCAGGGCGCCGGGCAATACAAAGCGGTGCTTCATCAACCCAGCGACGGCACCGCCGAGCCGCGCTATTCGGTCTCGCGCATTGCGCGCGGGGCGATGAATGAGGGCGTGCAGATCGTTTCCCCTTGTGCGGCGCGCACCATCGACCGCCAGGGCGGTAGAGTCGTCGGCGTGCATACCGAGAAGGGCTACATCAAGGCCTCCCAGGTCGTGCTGGCCGGCGGTGCCTGGTCGTCGCTGTTTGCTGGTAACCTGGGCGTTCATCTACCGCAGCTCACCATTGCCTCGTCCATGCAGCGTTTGAGCCCCATCGACAACGCCTTGCCCGGTGCCGGCTATGGTCCGGATTTCGCTTGGCGTCAGATGGACACCGGCGAAACCGCGGTGGGTGTATCGGCCAACGTCGCGCCCATCACCACCGACAGCTTCCGCATGCTGCTGGACTTCTTGCCGGCGCTGAAGCACTCCGGCGATCTGCTCAAGGTACGCCTGTCGAGCGACTTCTTCGCCTCGCTCAACATGGCCTCAAAATGGTCCGCCGATGAGATCACGCCCTTCGAGCAGGTACGGATGCTCTCGGGCAGCGTGGATGAAGACGAAGTGAACACGGCTTTGGCCAACCTGCGCCGCGCCTACCCGCAGTACGAAAACGCCCAGGTGCGCGAGCGCTGGGCGGGCATGATCGACGCAACGCCGGACTCCACCCAGGTGATTTCAGACGTACCGGATAACGATGGGCTCTTCGTCATCACCGGTTTCTCCGGCAACGGCCTCACCACCGCGCCGGCTTCCGGGGAAATGCTCGCCGAGATGATTGCCGGCGAAGAAACCACCTGTGACCCGTCGATCTATCGCTTCAGCCGCTTTACCGATGGATCGGAGTACGTGTTCCGCCACTGATAGGTAATTGCGACCCTAAAACGCCAGCGCCACCCGAGAAGGTGGCGCTGGCGTTTAGCGAGGGTTCTAAAGGATTAAAACGCGCGTACGTTAGGCTCTGTCTGAAAAGTGCCTGCGCTCGACAATACGGCGTTAAAAATTGGCTCAAAATACTCATTTACACATGTAAACTCCGTTTTTTCGCCAATTTTTGCCTTGTCTTGTCTTCGCTCGTCGACTTTTCAAACAGACCCTAGAGCGCTTCGATCTTGGTTTTCTGCTCTTCGAGCAGCTTTTTGGCGGACTGGAACTCGGCAAGCTTCCCGCGCTCTTTGTCGATCACGGCGGCCGGCGCCTTGGCGGTGAAGCTTTCGTTGGAAAGCTTCTTCTCGACGCCGCCGATCAGCTTGTCCTGTTTCTCGATCTCCTTGTTCAAGCGCGCAAGCTCTGTGTCCTTATCGATGAGATCCGCCATGGGCACCAGCACTTCCATATCACCGACCAGCTGGGTGGCGCTAAGCGGGGCATCGTCCGGGTTGGCAAGCCAGGTCACGCTTTCGAGCTTGGCCAGCTTGGAGAGGAACAGGCGGTTGTTCTCCAGGCGCTCGGCGTCCGTCGGCTGGCCCTTGGTCAGCAGTACGTCCAGCGGTTTGCCCGGGGCAATGTTCATCTCGGCGCGGATGTTACGCACGGCGACGATCACGCCTTTGAGCCACTCGATATCGCGGCTCGCCTGCTCGTCGATTTGGGCATCAATCGCCTGGGGCCAGGGCTGGTTCATGATCGAGGCGTCCTGGCCCGGGTAGCGCCCGGCAAGCGGGGCGACGCGCTGCCAGATCTCTTCGGAGATGTAGGGCATCATCGGGTGGGCCAGGCGCAGGATGGTTTCCAGTACGCGTACCAGGGTGCGACGGGTGCCGCGTTTGGCTTCAGCCGTGGCGTTCTCGTCCCAAAGCACCGGCTTGGAGAGCTCCAGATACCAGTCGCAGTACTCGTTCCACACGAACTCGTAAAGCGCTTGGGAGGCGTGATCAAAACGGTACTCCTCCATCGCTTTGGTGACCTGGGCTTCGGTTTTTTGCAGCTGCGAGATGATCCAGCGATCCGCCAGCGAGAGTGTCACCGCCTCGTCACCGGTGCCGCAGTCTTCGCCTTCGGCATTCATCAGCACGTAGCGCGAGGCGTTCCAGAGCTTGTTGCAGAAGTTGCGGTAGCCGTCCAGGCGGTTCATGTCGAACTTGATATCGCGCCCGGTGGTCGCTTGCGAGAGGAACGTGAAGCGCAGCGCGTCGGTGCCGTGGGGCTCGATGCCGTCCTTGAACTCGTCCTTGGTCGCCTTGGCAATCGCTTTGGCTTTTTTCGGCTGCATCATGTTGCCGGTCCGCTTCTCGAGAAGCGCGTCCAAGCTGATGCCGTCGATCAAATCGATCGGGTCGAGTACGTTGCCCTTGGACTTGGACATCTTCTGGCCCTGGCCGTCCCGCACCAGGCCGTGCACGTAGACGGTCTTGAAGGGCACCTGGTCGGTGAACTTTAGCGTCATCATGATCATCCGGGCGACCCAGAAGAAGATGATGTCGAAGCCCGTCACCAGCACGCTGGTCGGGTGGAAGGTCTCGAGCTCCGGGGTTTTTTCCGGCCAGCCAAGGGTGCCGAAGGTCCAAAGACCCGAGCTGAACCAGGTGTCCAGCACGTCTTCGTCCTGGGTGAGCGTGATATCGCTGCTCAGGCCGTGCTTTTCCCGGGCCTCGGCTTCAGTGCGCGCCACAAAGACGTTGCCTTGCTCGTCGTACCAGGCGGGAATGCGGTGGCCCCACCAGAGCTGGCGCGAGATGCACCAGTCCTGCAGGTCGCGCATCCAGGCGAAGTACATGTTTTCGTAGTTCTTGGGCACGAACTGGATGTCGCCGTTCTCGACCGCCGCGATGGCGGGCTTGGCGAGCTGGTCGACGGCCACGAACCACTGATCGGTCAAAAGCGGCTCGATGACGTCACCGGAGCGGTCGCCATAGGGCAGGGTGTTGTTGACCGCCTCCACCTCGAGTAGCAGGCCGAGCGCGTCCATGTCGTCGACGATCTGCTGGCGCGCCTCGAACCGGTCGAGCCCGGCGTATTTCGCGGGCAGGGTGGCGTCTTCTTCCGGCTGGGGCTGGCCCTTGAGGTCGAAGATCTCGGCGCGCTCGAGAATCGTGGCGTCTTTCGAGAAGACGTTGATCAACAGATGGTTCTGGCGCTTGCCGACTTCGTAGTCGTTGAAGTCGTGGGCCGGGGTGATCTTCACACAGCCCGAGCCTTTCTCCATGTCCGCGTGCTCGTCAGCGACGATGGGAATGCGCCGGCCCACCAGCGGCAGCTCGATGAATTGGCCCACTAATGATGCGTAACGTTCGTCTTCCGGGTTCACCGCCACGCCGGTATCGCCCAAAAGGGTTTCCGGGCGGGTGGTGGCGACGACGACGTGATCCTTGCCGTCCGCGGTTTTAACGCCGTCGGCCAGCGGGTAGCGGAAATGCCAGAAGCTGCCTTGCTGCTCTTTGTTCTCCACTTCCAAATCGGAAATCGCGGTGTGCAGCGTCGGGTCCCAGTTGACCAGGCGCTTGCCGCGGTAAATCAGATTGTCTTCATGCAGGCGCACGAATACTTCCTGCACCGCCTTGTAGAAGCCGTCGTCCATGGTGAAGCGCTCGCGGGACCAGTCCACACTGGCGCCCATGCGGCGAAGCTGGCGGGTAATGTGGCCGCCAGACTCTTCCTTCCACTCCCAGATCTTATCCGTGAACGCCTCGCGCCCCAGCTCGTGGCGCGTCTTGCCTTCTTCCGCGGCCACCTTGCGCTCCACCAGCATTTGGGTCGCGATCCCCGCGTGGTCGGTGCCGACCTGCCAGAGCGTATTGTTACCCTGCATCCGCTTCCAGCGCGTCAGGGTATCCATGATGGTGTCCTGGAAGGCATGGCCCATGTGGAGGCTGCCGGTCACGTTGGGCGGCGGAATCATGATGGAGAAGGGCGCACCGGTGCCTGACGGCGCGAAGCGGTTGTCCGCCTCCCAGCGCGCGTACCAGCGGGTTTCGATCTGTTCGGGTTGGTAGGTCTTTTCCATGGAGTGACTCGCAAACGATGCTTTCCCGAGAGACGCCCGAGGCAAGCATGAAATTCATAAAGGGGGCGAAAAATGGCGGCTAGTATAGCGCGATATGATCCGATGCGTCAGGGGAGCTGACGAGGGCTCCTGGTTTGCTCAGCTGTCGGCAAAGCACGCTATAGGTTAGATTTGCTCTGGATATCCCTTGCAGGCCTTTTACCCAATCTTGTGCGGCACCACCTCGTGACCAAGCTCCTTATAGCGCTGCCAACAGGCGCGTTTGGTAACGAGCACCTGCTGATGCTGGTTGATGATTTCGGCAACTCTTGTGAAGCGCTCGATCCCGTCGGGAATTTCCGGGTGCAGGTTCAAAAGCGCGGTCTCTTCCGCCGGGGTAGGCAGCGCGCCAAAGCCCAGCGTGATGGGCACGCTTATCGCCATGTCGCTACCTTCGATCGCGTGGGGCAGGTAGGCATCGTCGCGAAAGGTCCAGAGCGCGTCGTCGGCTTGCTGCGCCAGCGCCTGGTCCTCGCAGTGAAGATGCAGCCGGTAGCCCTTGCGGTAGATGGTGTCCGCCAGCTTGCAGGCAAAGGCGAGCCGCGCCTCCAGGGTGGTGTCCTGAAGTATGTAGAAGTCGATTCGCGCCATGGAATTCCCGCATTGAAACGTCTGAAGGCCTGAAAGGTCGCCGCCGCACGAGGCGGCGGCGGGAGGGGTTACACCAGTTGGGTCAGCCAGCCGTGGGTGTCATCGCTGCGCCCGTACTGAATGTCCAGCAGGGTTTTGCGAATGCGCATGGCCACTTCATTGCCGCCTTCGCCGTTTAGGCGAATACGCTCGTGCTCGGTGACCAGCTCGCCCACCGGGGTAATTACCGCGGCGGTGCCGCAGGCGAAGACTTCAGTGATCTCACCGGACTCGGCACCTTCGCGCCATTCGTCGATGCTGATCGGGCGCTCTTCCGGGGTCAGACCCATGTCTTTGGCAAGCGTGAGTACCGAGTTGCGCGTCACGCCTTCGAGAATCGTATCGGTCAGGCGCGGGGTGACCAGGCGGCCATCCTTGAACACGAAGAACAGGTTCATGCCACCGAGCTCTTCGATCCACTTGTTCTCCGCCGCGTCCAAAAACGCGACCTGGCCGCAGCCGTGGCCTTCGGCCTCTTTCTGCGCGGCGAGTGAAGCCGCGTAGTTGCCGCCACACTTGGCAAAGCCGGTGCCGCCAGCGGCGGCGCGCTTGTAGGTGGACGAAAGCCAGATCGAGACCGGGTTCACGCCGCCCTTGAAGTAGGAGGCCGCGGGGGAGGCGATCACGTAGTAGTCCACTTCGTGGGCCGGGCGAACGCCGAGGAAGGCCTCTGAGGCGATCATGAACGGGCGCAGGTACAAGCTGCACTCGTCGGCATCGCTTTGCGGGGTGGGCACCCAGGTGTGGTCCTGGGCCAGCAAGGCTTTGATCGAGCCCAGGAAGTCCTCGTCGGAAAGCTCGGGGAGTGCCAGGCGACGGGCGCTACGGCGCAGGCGCTCGGCGTTTTTCTCCGGGCGGAAGGTCCAGACCGAGCCGTCCGCGTGGCGGTAGGCCTTGATGCCCTCGAAGATTTCCTGGCCGTAGTGCAGCACCGCGGCGGCCGGGTCCAGGGTCAGCGGCCCGTAGGGGCGCACCTGGTGGCCGTGCCAATCGGCGTCGACCGTCCAGCGCACGTGCGCCATGTGGTCGGTGAAGTGTTTGCCAAAGCCTGGGTTTGCCAGCACGCTTTCGCGAAGGTTGTCCGGCGCTGCCTGATTGGAGGGCAGAATTTCAAAACGAGTTGCTGAACTTGCAGTGGGCACGGCGTATCGTCTCCGCAAAGCACCCCCGCGGGGGTAAGCATCAAAAATGGGGAAGGCGCCCGGTCGGGTGGGCGCCTTGATGTTTCAGGTTTAACGGTTGTGGCGGTGAAAGGCAACCGTTACGCGCCATAAGCGCTTATTTTGTCTCGGTATCGACCTGGGCGTCGGTTTCGCGGTCCAGCAAATACTGGGTCAAAAGCCCCACCGGGCGGCCGGTAGCGCCTTTTTGCTTACCCGAGTGCCAGGCTGTGCCGGCGATATCCAGGTGCGCCCAGGGGAAATGATCGGCAAAACGTGACAGAAAGCACGCCGCGGTGATCGTACCCGCCGGGCGCCCGCCGATATTGGCAAGGTCCGCGAAGTTGGAGTCCAGCTGCTCCTGGTATTCGTCCCAAAGCGGCAGCTGCCAGGTGCGATCCCAGGCGGTTTCGCCGGCTTCCAGTACGTCGAGGGCCAGGTCGTCGTCGTTGGACAAAAGCCCGGTGGCGTGGTGGCCAAGGCCGACGATGACCGCCCCGGTGAGCGTGGCGATATCGATGACGCTGGCCGGGGTGAAGCGCTCGGCGTAGGTGAGCGCATCGCACAGTACCAGCCGGCCCTCGGCGTCGGTGTTGAGCACCTCGACGGTCAAACCCTTGAGGGTCTTGATGATGTCACCAGGCTTGGTCGCTGCGCCGTCGGGCATGTTTTCGGCAGCGGCCACGATGAATACCGCGTTGAGCCTGGGCTTTATCTCGAGTACCGCCTTGACCGTGCCGAACACGCCAGCGGCGCCGCCCATGTCGAACTTCATCTCGTCCATGCCGTCGCCGGGCTTGAGCGAGATGCCGCCGGTATCGAAGGTGATACCCTTGCCGATCAGCACGTGGGGGGCTTCGTCCGGGTCGTCGGCGCCCTGGTACTTCATGACGATCAGCCGTGAAGGCTCGACGCTGCCGCGGCCGACCGATAAAAGCGAGCCCGCGCCCAGTGCTTCGAGCGCCTCTTCGTCCAGAATTTCCACGTCGAGGGCGCCGCGCGACTCCTTACCCAGCTTTTGTGCCTGTTCGGCCAGGTAGCGCGGCGTGCAAACATTGCCGGGCAGGTTGGCCAGCGTGCGCGTAAAGTTGACGCCCTGGCCGATCGCACAGCCGATTTTGGCGCCGTACTGGGCGTTTTGCACCTCGCCGCTTTCACTGACGATCAGGTGCAGTTTGGCAAGCGTAGGCGTGGGCGCCGGAGCGGATTTGAACTGGTCGAAACGGTAGAGCGCGCGCTCGGCGGCCTCCAGGGTCTTGCGCGCCTTCCAGGCGGTGTCGCGCCCTTCCAGCGGGATATCGGTGAAGGCGGTGCTGGCTTCGTCGATGGGCAGTTTCACCAGCGCGGTCATGGCGGCCTCCATCGCCTTGATAACGGCCGCTTCCCGGCACTTTTCGCGCTCGCCAAGGCCGACCAGCAGAAGCCGCTGCGCGCCAAGCCCGGGGGCGAAGGGGATCAGCTGAACGTTGCCCAGGGCTGCGTCGAAATCGCCGCGCTCGAGTAATTGGCCGATCAGCCGCTCGCTCGCGTCGTCCAATTTCGCCACCGCAGGCAGCAGCTCGCTATCTTTATAGACGGGCAGAACAAGGCACGCCGTTTCGGATTTGGCGGGATTGGCCGTCTGAACGGAAAATTCCATGACGTCTCCAACAAGACAAGCATCAAGTGATTCGCGATAATACCGCGATCGTACGTTGTATTAGTGTACCCAAGCCATGAACGCATTGCATGGTCACCTGCAGGCTTAGCCGGAGAGCGCGTTGATTTTATTTCGGTACTTGACTCGTGAAGTGTTACTCACCATGTCGGCGGTGGCCGGCATTTTGTTGCTGGTCATCATGGGTAGCCGCTTCATTCGCTACTTCGCCGATGCCGCTGAGGGCGATTTTCCCGTCACCATTCTGGGCAGTTTGATGTTTTATCACCTGCCCGGGTTCATGGAGCTGATTCTGCCGCTGGCGTTTTTTCTCGGCATTCTGCTCGCCTACGGCCAGCTCTATATGAATAGCGAAATCACCGTGATGGTCGCCTGCGGCATGAGCCCCACGCGCCTTTTACGGGTCACGCTGCTGCCGGCTTCGGTCGTGGCCGTGCTGGTGGGGCTTTGCAGCCTGTGGCTCACCCCGGCCGGCGCGCTCTTGACCGACGCCACCATCGAGGAGCAGCGCAGCCGTTTGGATGTCTCGGTGCTCGCCCCCGGGCGCTTTCAGTCCTTTGGCGGCGGGCGCACGGCGTATATCAGCGATTTCAACAGCGACGGCACCGAAATGCAGGAGGTGCTGGTGCACGAGCAGGCCAACCCGGATAGCGACAGCCCGCACAGCTACATCACTCGGGCGCGCGCGGGCCATCAGGAGACCCGAATGGAGACCGGCAGCCGCTTTCTGGTGCTGGAAGAGGGCGAACGCTACGGCGTCACCCCCGGGCGCCAGGCCGCCGAGCGGCTGGTGTTCGATCGCTACACGCTGCGTTTGGGGCTCAGCCGCGAACGCCAGGAACTCGATTCGCTGGAATACGCCACCACGGCGGATCTATGGCGCGAGCCCGGGCCGCGCGCCCAGGCGCAGTTTCAGTGGCGGGCGGGGCTTCCGCTGATGGTGTTCGTGCTGGCGCTGCTGGCTCAGCCGCTCTCCCAGGTCAACCCGCGCCAGGGGCGGTTCGCCAAGCTCTTGCCGGCAGTCTTTTTGTACGTCGCCTATTTAAGCCTGCTGCTGGCCGCCGTGGATGCCATCGGCAGCGGTACTCTCGCCACCACGGTGGGGGTTTGGCCGGTGCATGGGCTCTTTTTGGGGCTCGGGTGTCTGCTGATCTGGCGCTCGCAACGTAAAGGAATGCGCTAATGCTCGGTTTTTTAACGCCGGCGGATCGTTTGGACCGCTACATCGCCCGCAACATACTGGGCGCTATCGTCATCGTACAGATCGTGCTGCTGGGCCTGGATATAACCCTGGCCTACATTGGCGACCTGGGCGACACCCAGGGGAATTACTCGGCGCTGGACGTGCTTTTGTATCTTGGCATGCGCCTGCCCTGGCGGTTTTATCAATACGCCCCGGTGGCGGTGCTGATCGGCGCACTGATCGGCCTGGGCACCATGGCCTCCAGCAACGAGCTGACCGTGATGCGCGCGGCCGGGCGCTCGCTTGCGCGTATCGTCTGGGGGGTGATGAAGCCGGTGCTGTTAGTGGTAGCGGTAGTGCTGCTGGTGGCGGAGTTCGTCAGCCCCCGAACCGAGCAGTTCGCCGAAGCCTGGCGGCTGGAACAGCGCCAGGGGGAAGGCACCATGCTCACAAGCCGCAGCGGCTGGCAGTTCGAGGGCGACAGCGTTTACCGTTTTGGCGCCATTCGCGCCGACAACGTGGTGCTCGATTTGACGCGCTACCGTTTCGAAGAGCGCCGCCTGGTCGAAGCGACCCGTGCTGAGCGCGCTTACTGGGAAGAGGGCGTGTGGCAGTTGGAGGACGTGAACACCACGCGCATTTATGACGACCACACCGAGTCCGAGTACGTGCCCCAGGCGATGTGGGAAACCGCGCTGACCCCCACCCAGCTGGAGCGGCTTTTACGCGATATCGAAAGCCAGGCGCCCAGCGAGCTGTGGGCCTACGCCAACTTTCTGCAAAGCCAGGGGCTTAGCGCCGAGCAGCCCTTGCTCTACTTCTGGCAGAAGGTGCTGATGCCGCTGACCATGGCCTCGCTGGTCCTCATTGCCGCCTCGTTCGTTTTCGGGCCCCTGCGCACCGTAGCCGCCGGCACCCGGGTTTTCTACGGGGTCGTCACCGGGCTCGTTTTCAAGTACGTGCAGGATCTGCTGGCGCCGGCTTCCAGTATCTTTGGTTTCTCGCCGGTATGGGCGGTGCTGGTGCCTACGTTGGCGTGTGCCGTCGTCGGGGGCTACTTCCTGCACCGAAACGGCTAACCGCTTAAAAGATGTGAAAAGCCGGGTACCCAAAAGTGGCCCGGCTTTTTTGTGCGATTTTTTCAATCCTTGGCCTGAGCGCTAACGTACTGTATTGGTTTTATAAAACGCGAGGTAACTAAAAACGCTTAACAAAAGCGACTGATTTTTACTTGATAAGATGTATGCGAATCATTTACATTCGGTTTATGCATTTTATGAGGTGATGTCATGTACGTGTGCATGTGCAAGGGTGTGACCGACCATCAAATCCGTCAGCAGGTGAGCGACGGCGCGCGTAGCTTTCGCGACGTGCGCGAAGCCACCGGCTGCGCGACCCAGTGTGGCAAGTGTGCCTGCCTTGCCAAATCCATTACCCGTGAAGCGATTTACGACGAGCGCCAGCAAGCCGATATGGGTCTCGCTTACGCCGTATGACGCGAATCACTATTGTTTAAGTTACTTTTAGCAAATAACTGATTTGTTTGAATTTTTAGCTTGCTCCTTTATACTCTCAGTCATCCGGGAGTATGCCTTGTGGGCCGCTGCTCCTTTAATGACGTAACTGCTTGATTGTCCGAAAAACCTTTTACGACAAAAAGAGCGCACGCACAAAGAAGGTGATATATGAAAGGCGATCCCAAGGTTATTCAACATCTCAATATCGCACTGGGTAACGAACTCGTTGCGATCAACCAGTACTTTTTGCACGCCAAAATGTACAAGGACTGGGGCCTAAAGGCGCTGGCCAAGTGGGAATACGACGAATCCATCGAAGAGATGCAGCACGCTGACAAGATCATCGAGCGCATCCTGTTTTTGGAAGGGCTGCCCAACCTGCAGGACCTGGGCAAGCTGCATATCGGTGAAAACGTCAAGGAAATGCTCGAGTGCGATCTCAAGATCGAACACGACGGCCGTAACGACTACATCGAAGCCATCACCTACTGCGAAAGCGTGAAAGACTACGTGACCCGCGACATGCTGCGCGATTTGCTGGCCGATGAAGAAGAGCACATCGACCACATCGAAACCGAGCTCAGCCTGATCGATAAAGTCGGTGTCCAGAATTACATGCTGCGCCAGATGCAAATGGCCGGCGAAAACGAATAAGCCTTCGTTTAGCCCAAAAAAACCCCGAACCAGGTTCGGGGTTTTTTTATGGACGACCCTTTATTTGGACGGGTCGACCTGCTCGGTTTGCGCCCCAGAGTTGGGTTTGGCGCCCCCCAGGCTTGGCTCTTGACCCAGCGGCTCCGGCGTATTCTTGATCGAGTACTGGCTGCGCCCGTCAAGCGAAGGTCCTTCGCCCCAGCGGCCTTTCGGTGCGTCTTTATCCAGCAAGGTGTTCAGGTAGTAGTAGGAGTGCTCGGTCGCCTCATGCTCTTCCGGCGTCGAGTTGGGAATCGGTAACTGCGCTTCCATTCCACCCAGCTCCTCGATGATGGCCAGCCACTGCTGCTGGTGATAGGTATCCCGGGCGATCAAAAACGACAGGAAGTCCTTCATGCCGTGATCGTCGGTCCAGTTATAAAGACGCGTGGCCAGAACGCGCCCGCCGGATTCCGCCGCCACGTTGGCCATCATGTCCGCGCCGATATTGCCGGTGGCGTACACGTGGCTCATATCAAAAGGCACGCCGTTGGCGTTGACCGGCATGGCAGAAAGGCCCGATGACAGCAGGTGGCGCGGGTTTGCACCGCCCAGGATGGCGTTCATCACCGGGTCCTTGGCGGTTTCTTCCTGATAGGAAACCGGCGCGCCTTCCAGATTGAGCGCAACGGCATGGCCCAGCATCTCGATGTGCGATAGTTCTTCGGTGGCGGTCGACATTAGTATGTCACGAATACGGTCATCGCCGCGGGCGCCCATCGCCTGGAAGAAATACTGCATGGCCACGCGAATTTCGCCCTCGATACCACCAATCGCCTGTTGCAGTAGCATGGCGAACTGGGGGTTGGGCTTGTCGACCTTGACCGGGTACTGAAGTTTGGATGAATGATGAAACATGATTACTCTCCTTAGTCGTTTGCCAAGGGGTTCCTTGGTCATTACTCCGGCAACGCTTTGTTCAGTAAAAAATTGTTCAATAAAAATGAACGTTTACTATTGAACAACGAGTGTGGAGTAATTGGCTTTTACGTTTCGTCAAAATGTAGTGCTTCCTGCCTTTCACAGCCTGGCACATAAGAAGAGATATTCGAGTATTAATCGCTATTATTGTTTGAGTAGTTGGTTTTTAATTTAAATCAAATATTTATAATTTTTATAGTTTGATTTATGTTATGCGTTTAGGTGTCTTTAAGTAATGTTAGTTGGTTTCAATATTGTCTATAACTATCAATGCGCTGCTCTTTTAGTCTAAATTAAGTTGGCTGTTTTTATGTTAATAAGTTAATACAGGTTAATTACTTTTGATGCTTTAGACGATGTCGTGAAGTCTGGCTTGGCGATGAGAGCACGACACTAAAAGTACTTTTAAAAAGTATTCTTTAAAAGTGCTTTAAAAAAAACCGCCCGGCGGTATTAACCGTCGAGCGGGCTGGAGCTGGATCTAACGCTGGGGGAAGAGGTTAGCGGTTCTGTGCTGCGAAGGCGTCAGATCCTTCGAACGCCGCGACCGGCTCGTCCACGGAGAAGGTCGCCCGGCTCAGGCGGCGTACGCGCTTCATGAACAGCGCGATGCACACCAGCGTGCCAAGTGCGGCCACCACGTAGCTCATCTGCAGCGGAAGGCCGAACCCGATCGGCGCGAAGGCCAGGTAGGTAAAGGTCGCCATGGTCATGAAGACCGCAGGAATCGCCGTGATCAGGTAGGGCTTGCGTGACAACACCAGATACATGGTGCCCACCCACAGGGCGATCACCGCGGTGGTCTGGTTGGCCCAGGAGAAGTAGCGCCATAGCAGCGTGAAGTCCATGTGGGTCAGCGCGTAGGAGATCACGAACAGCGGCAGGGCGATCATGATGCGTTTGGCGATCGGTTTCTGGGCGATTTTCAGGTAGTCGGCAATGATCATGCGCGCACTGCGAAACGCGGTGTCACCGGAGGTGATCGGCAGCACGATAACGCCCAGAATGGCCAGCGTACCGCCCACGGCGCCCAGCATCGTGGTCGAGACTTCGCTCACCACGGCGGCAGGGCCACCGGCGGCGAGTACGTCAGACAGCGTCTGGTCGCCGTAGAATAGGCTCATGGCGGCGGCGGCCCAGATCATCGCAATCACGCCTTCGGTAATCATCATGCCGTAGAAGATACGGCGCCCGTTGGATTCGTTTTCCGTGGTGCGCGAGATGATCGGCGTTTGCGTGGCGTGAAAGCCGGAAAGCGCGCCGCAGGAGATCGTTAAAAACAGCAGCGGGAAGATCGGCGCGCCTTCCGGGTGCATGTTGGCAAACGAAAGCTCCGGAATCGGCGCGCCGGTCACGATCAAGCCAATGCCAATACCCGCGGCGCTAAAGAGCAACAGCGCGCCAAAGTAGGGGTATACCCGGCCGATCACTTTATCGATCGGCAACAGCGTGGCGATCAGGTAGTAGGCAAAAATCGCCAGCGTAATGCCCACCAGCGAAAGCGAGGTCATATTCGCCAACAGCGTCGCGGGGGAGGTCACGAATACCGTGCCCACCAGTAACAGCAGCAACAGCGCGAAGCCGTTGACCACGTGTTTCATCGCCTTGCCCAAAAACTTGCCCGCCAGTTGCGGCAGGTGGGCGCCGTGGTTACGAATCGAGATCATGCCGGTCAGGTAGTCGTGCACCGCACCGGCAAAAATGCAGCCGATCACGATCCACACAAAAGCCACGGGGCCGTAAAGCGCGCCCAGAATCGGCCCGAAAATAGGCCCCACACCCGCGATGTTAAGAAGCTGAATGAGTGAGTTACGCGTGGTGTTCATCGGCACGTAGTCGATGTTGTCGCGCATGCTAAAAGCCGGTGTCGGACGCTTTCGGTCGGCGACGAACACGCGGTCAACGAACTTGCCGTAGGTAAAGTACCCTACTATTAGCAGCAGTATCGAGGCGATGAAGGTGATCATTGGGGGCACCCGGTGGTGGTCGGTGGCAAGGGGGAACGGGCGGGGGCAGCAGGCGTTAGGCACGGCTGGCCTGCCCAAGCCTGCGAATGTATCTGTTCGCGGCGGGATTCGCTCTACGACTTTAGTTTCCCTTGCCGGGCCACGGGGCTTTATAACGCAAAACGGGCAGCCATGGGCTGCCCGTTTTCGATTCACACGAGTGCGGGGATCAGGACGCGGGGGTAACGCCACATAGCATGCGGGCACCGCCGCCGCCCAGATGCGGCTCGTCTTCGTAGGTGTCGCCGCCTTCATGAATGATCAAGGCGCGGTCGGTCATGTCGTCCATGCTCAAGCGCGGCGCGAGTACCGGAAGGTTCGCTTCGCCGTCTTCGTTCACCGTGAGGACCGGAAGGTCACCCAGGTGGCCTTCGCCGTACGGGCCCTGGTGGGTGTCGGTTCCTTCCGGGTCGTAGTGACCACCGGCGGCCTGGGCGGCGGTCATCTCGCCGTCGTCATCCTCGGCGGGTTCGCAGCTCGGGTTCTGGTGCAGGTGGAAGCCGTAAATGCCGGGCTCCAGGTCGGTAATGGAGGGCGTCAGCAGCACGCCGCCGAACTCCGAGCTTTCTTCGATAGTCACGGTGCCCAGCGCTTCTTCTACGCCGTCGGCGGTGACTTCGTGCATGTTTACTTCCAGCGAGTCGCTGGTTTGGGCATGGGCAGCGCCTGCTAGTAGAAGGGCCGCTGCAATACCGGTAAGAGGGGTTGCTAAACGCATGTGGTTTCTCCTTTCCTGTTCCATGGAAGCCCCGAAGGGTGCCTTTACAAGGTAGCTGCTTGGCGCCGGTGGCGCCAACGTGGCCGGGGGTTATTATCCTGGCCGGGTGACAACCGCCGGCGAAGCCGCGACAATAGCGCCACTTTTTTTGCGGGGAAGGCCATGGCGGCGTTACGCATTCTTTATCAGGACGAGCACCTGGTGGCGCTGCACAAGCCCGCCGGGCTTTTGGTGCACCGCTCCAAACTCGCCCGGGGAGAAACCACCTTCCTGCTGCAAATGCTGCGCGACCAGTTGGGTCAGCGGGTCTATCCGGTTCACCGGCTGGACCGGCCGACCTCGGGGGTGATGGTCATGGCGCTCTCTTCCGAGGCCGCGAGCAAGCTAAGTCAGGCGTTCAACGAGCGCGTGGTGGAAAAACGCTACCTGGCGGTGGTGCGCGGCAAGGCCCCGGATGCCGAGACCCTCGACTACCCGCTGCGCGAAGAGGACGGCACCCGCCCCAAGGCAGAAATGCCCGCCCTGGCCGCGCGCACCGATATCACACGGCTGGACAGCGTGGAACTGCCGGTGCAGGTCGACCGCTACCCGGTGGCGCGCTACTCGCTGGTCGAGGCGCGCCCGCTGACCGGGCGGCGCCATCAAATACGCCGCCACCTTTCGCGGCGCGGCTACCCCATCATTGGCGATGCCAAACACGGTAAAAGCGTACACAATCGCTTTTTCGCCGAGCAGCTTGGCGCCCCGCGGCTATTGCTGGCGGCCAGCCACCTGGCGTTCGACCACCCGTTCCAGTCGGACCGCTTGAGCATCGGCTGCGCGTTGGACCCGGTGATGACCGCGCTTTTCGAGCAGTTGGGTTGGGCCGGGCACCTGCCGGTGGATGGCGCCCGTCTTGAGGCGCTAACACCGGATACCGACGCGACCCCGGCACGTTAACCCAACATTCGCGCTAACCGAACATTGATAGAGAGTTTGCCATGTCGACCGACTACGACTTCCGCTTTGGCGGCATTAACCGCCTTTACGGCCAGCGCGCAGCCAATGCCTTTCGACACGCCCACGTGGTGGTGGTCGGCGTGGGTGGGGTGGGCAGCTGGACGGTCGAGGCGCTGGCGCGCTCAGGAGTTGGCAAGCTCACGCTGATCGACCTGGACGACGTCTGCGTCTCCAACGTCAACCGCCAGCTTCACGCCCTCGATGGTACCATCGGCCAGCCCAAGGTCGCGGTGCTGGCCGAGCGCTGCCGCTTGATCAACCCTGACATCGACATCATCGCCGATACCGCGTTTGTGACCCCGACGAACCTGTTTGATCGCATTCCCGATGACGCCGACCACGTGGTCGACGCCATTGACAGCGTGATCGCCAAGGCCGCGCTGATCGCCTGGTGCAAGCGGCGCAAGATCCCCATCACCGTGACGGGAGCCGCCGGCGGGCAAACCGACCCCACGCGCATTCAGGTAGCGGATCTCACCCGCACCGAGCACGACCCGCTGCTTTCGAAAGTGCGCTCGCGCCTGCGTCGGGACTACAACTTCTCGCGCAACCCCAAGCGGCGCTTTTCGGTCGAGTGCGTCTACTCCGACGAACAGCTGGTTTACCCAGGCGCGGACGGCGAAGTGTGCCTACAAAAGCCCGGCAGCGGGGATGCCACCCGGCTGGACTGCGCCTCCGGCTTTGGCGCCGCCACCTTCGTCACCGGCACCTTTGGCTTCGTGGCGGCTTCCAAAGTGCTGGAGCGCTTGGCGAAAAAAGCCCACCTGAGCGATGTCACCCCCGTTACTGAAAAGGAAAGCGAATGACCGCCCCCGTTCCCGGCATTTACCGCCACTATAAAGGCGCACTTTACGAGGTGCTTGGCACCGCCCGGCATAGCGAAAGCGAAGAAGAGCTGGTCGTTTATCGCGCGCTGTACGGTGAGTACGGCCTCTGGGTGCGTCCGCTCGAGATGTTCAATGAGCACGTCTCGATCGAAGGACGCGATCAACCGCGCTTCGCTCTGGAGACGCCTTTTTAGTCAAGTTTACTTCGATTATGTAAGCAATTTCTTACATTTGTGTAAGTGATTCGCTCCTTGTAGCGGATACGTTTGCGCTTGTCGCCCAGGTCGTTATTCTCGTCATTCTCTAGTGACGGGTTAAGAGGCAAGGAGCAGCGCAATGGCAAAAGGAAAAGGGCTTCAATTCACTCTCACGCTTGCGGGCGTGGATGACGTCGCGGTCATCGACTTCACCCACCGCGAGGCGCTCTCCGAGCCCTTCGAGCTGACGCTGAACATCGCCAGTCGCGAAGGCGACCTGGAGGCTTCCGAGCTTCTCGACCGCGAAGCCACGTTGACCGTCTGGCAGGACGGCGAGCCGCTGCGCCGGGTCCACGGCATCATCAGCGAGTTCGGCCGGGGTGATCGTGGCCATCGGCGCACCTTCTACTCGCTAACGCTGCGCCCGGCGCTCTGGCGCACCTCGCTGCGCCAGAACTCGCGCATCTTCCAGAAGGTCGACCCGCTCACCATCATCAACACCCTGCTGGACGAGCGCGGCATCACGGACGTGGCCTTCGCCGTCAGCCGTGAACCCCTCGAGCGGGAATACTGCGTGCAGTACCGCGAAACGGATCTCACCTTCATCGAGCGCCTCGCCGCCGAGGAGGGCCTGTTCTATTTCCACGAGTTCGAGGACAGCGAGGGCGGTGCTCATCGGCTGGTGTTCTCCGACGACCCCCAGGTACTCACCAACCTGGGCGAGCGCACCTACCACAGCCGCGCCGGCGGCACGCCCCCCACCCGGCACGTGCGCAAGCTGAGCCACACCGCCCGGGTCGCCGCCGCCAGCGCCCAGCTCAAGGACTACAGTTTTAAAAACCCGGCCTACGCCCAGCTTCACGATCACATGGGCGATGACGTCGCCGAGCACGGCCAGCAGACCGACTACGAACACTTTGACTACCCCGGCCGCTACAAGGAAGACGCCTCCGGCAAGCCCTTCACCCGCATCCGCCTGGAGCACCTGCGCCGCAACGCCACCACGGCCAGCGCCCAAAGCGATTTGCCCGAGTTCGCCCCCGGCGCACGCTTCACGCTGACCGACCATGACACCGAAAGCCTCAACCGGGACTGGCAGGTGGTCGCGGTGCACCACGCCGGCGAGCAGCCCCAGGCGCTGGAAGAGGACAGCATCAGCGCCAGCGACACCGGCGGCATGACCCGCTACGTCAACCAGGTCACGCTGATGCCCGGCGACGCCGCCTGGCGCGCCACGCCCAACCCCAAGCCAAGAGTCGACGGCCCCCAGGTGGCTTTCGTGGTCGGCCCGGAAGGCGAAGAGATTCACTGCGACGAGCACGGCCGGGTCAAGGTCCAGTTCCCCTGGAACCGCTACGCCGAGCCGGATGACACCGCCAGCTGCTGGGTCCGCGTCTCCCAGGGCTGGGCCGGCGGCGGCTACGGCAGCATTGCACTACCACGCATCGGCCACGAAGTGATCGTCTCGTTTCTGGAAGGCGACCCGGACCAGCCGCTGGTGACCGGGCGTACCTACCACGCGGTCAACCAGCCGCCCTACGATTTACCGGCGAACAAGACCCGCACGGTGCTGCGCACGCAAAGCCACAAGGCCGAAGGCTTCAACGAACTGCGCTTCGAGGACGAGGCGGGGGAAGAGCAGATCTGGGTCCACGCCCAGAAGGACCTGGAGCTTTTAACGCTCAACGACCGGACCGAGGAAATCGAAAACGACAGCTTCCTGAACGTCAAAAACGACCGCATCAGCGAGGTCGATCACGATGATCATCACACGGTGCACGGCGACCGCTTCGAACATGGCGAAGGCGATCAGCACCTCACCGTGCAGGGCAGCCTTCACCTCAACACAGGCCAGGCCTGGCTCAGCGAAAGCGGCCGCGAACTCCACATCAAGGCCGGTCACAAGGTCGTGCTGGAAGCGGGCAGCGAGATCACCCTCAACGCGGGCGGCAGCTTCATCAAGCTGGATGGCAGTGGCATTACCATCGTCGGGCCGACCGTGAAGGTGAATGCGGGGGGCAGCCCGGGTAATGGGACCGGGCAGGCGGCGCAGCCGCCCAAATTACCGCCTGTATTGGAAGGAAAGGATCATGATCGAGTGGAGGCGATTGCACACTCCCCGACATTGGATACACCCCGTCAGCTAGCGGCTCTTGAGCAGGGAAGCGCGCTCACTAACCTGTGTGAACCGCCGGCGGATCGTGCCACAGGAGGGGAGGATGCATAATAACTCTCGACATGTTCCACAGGTATATTCACCGGCAGGACTACCCGCTTACAGCGAAGTAATAAAGCGCTCAGGCTACTATTTGCTACTGGATGCGTTGGCACATCCGGCCCTGGAAAGCTGGTTATATGAAGTTTTGGAACTACCCGATTACGATGTTCTTTATTTAAAAACACCGCTTAAAGAATGCCGGCAAGCTTCACCTTGCCTGGTGCCCATCGAACATGCATCGGCTATTTGGGATGCTTATGTCCAATACGGTGGGCAGCAGCAGTGGGGGTGGTTGCTTTATAGCAATGCACCACGTCAAGCGCTATTAGCTCAGCTGCGCTGGTTGCTTATCGTGGAACATCCGGTTCACGGAGCACAGGTGTTGCGTCTCGCTTCTCCCACTGTCCTGCACCACCTGTTCAGCATTGAAGAAAATGATACTTGCGCAGAGATTTTTGGAACAGCTATAGAACGTGCCTGGATTCCCGTTAACCAACATGGATCGATTACATGGTGGAAGGCCCATAACAACAAACGTTTGGAAAACAAACCACCTGATTTTTCAACGTCTTTCAAATTACAGGAATCGCACCTGTCTGCTTTGTCGAAGGTAAATTGGCAACGCTTTCAGGACAGGCTTGAAGAGCACCTGCGACATTATTTCTCATCATCTCCACTCATTGAAGATAACGCCTCTGAGAGTGCTGCAGCCCAAAAGGTAATCGAAATAACGGCTCGCTTGGGATTCGTAGGACAAAGAGCGCATTTTTACATGGCCAACATATTGGGGGCTTACGGTGAAGCCGCATTGGATATGCACAAGCACCCCGCGTTAGCTGGATTGCTATTGTATTCAAACGACCAAACACCGATGAAGCGTCTAAAAGATGCCGCCAGTCTTGCTCAGCAAGCGTTGGAAAAGGATGAAACGGTATGAGCAATGATATAACAGCCGCTAATCGCGTGGCCGATAATCAGCCCGATAATGACCCAGGTGACGAAAGCGGCCAGTGCACGCTGACGAAAGAGGATATCCAGCTGGTTCCCGTACGTTACGCCATGGTGGAAGAGCCAGAGGCCGAACGTGCCGAAGCGGTTCAGGGCTTTGCTCCGGTTTACGGAGGCAGCTTTCGGCGCTCGGGGATACGCCCCATACGTTCGGGCTGGCTGTACATTGTCCACAGCGTAGCCCCTGAACAACTGCAGAAGTTCAAGGTAGAGCCCGATGGTAGCGGCGACGAGATACTACTCGAGCGGCGTGGCAGTATCCAGGTGCTACATAGCACGCTCGAATTGACGGAGCCGCATGCTTCCATGTTGCTGGTGCCTGAGTTCAGACGCCAAGTGATGATCTCGGTTGGCATCAGTGGTTATTGTCATGGCACTGCACATCTACTGGACCCTGCTGACTTGCCTACGGCGTTGGCGGATGACTTGGGAGAGTATCAGCCCACTCCAGAGGCACCAGATTATGATGAAAGCCAACCGCAGGTAGAGCCTGAACCGGGCAGCTACCCGTGGTGTGATGAAGCAGAGCTGACTCCTTGGCAAGCCGCTTCAGCGGGAGAAATAATAGGCAGTATTAAAAGTAGCTACCAACAGGATAGCGCCATTCTCATTGTCGAGGATATACCTGCTCGTGTGAAAGATTGGGCTCAGCTCTGGAGAGCTTTATCCGAGCAGCAGGAAGCATGGCAGGGAAAGTACCAGGCCGAGAATTTCTCCGCAAAAGCGATTGAAAGTATGATGACGCTGGATTTCGACAATTACGTGGCTAATGCTGGTCAAGGTAATATTCCCGGCTGGTTAAAAAATGCTGAGCAGGATGAACAGACTGATCTTCTTGAGCTGGCGGGCCTTTGTGAGCGATATCGAGAAACGAAAAACGAGGCCATAAAAAAGGAAGGGAGTTTTGGCGGATCTAAAACCAGAGAGTCTGAAGATATCGATAGAGAGATAGATGAACTTAGTGAAGAATTAGCGGGAAAATTAAAAACAGACGCTGATTCAGTTAGAGAATTTGTTGAAAAAAGGGAAAGAGAACATTTTAGAGAAGTTATTGGTGGTAACGGTTTATTAGCACCGCACGGAATTGTTGACGTCATTCGTCAACAGGAGATGGGCCTCTATCTTGAGTATGCCAATTTCCTGACAGATTTCTGGCAAACGGCCTATTCCTTGATAGGACAAGACTTGGCTAATCTTGCCAGTACTTGGCATCACTATCGCTTATTGCTTGATAGAGAGGTTACCGAGCATATCGTTTTAAGTAGCGTCATTGAGAAATGTTTTTTTGACACATTGATATTTTGTGGCCAAGAGGAGTTTCTGACTGAGTATTATGCGGGAGATGAGCTTAATGCCTCGCATCTGGCACATTATGTGCCAGAAGAGTATTTTTTGCGAAATTTTCTTCCCTTAGTTAATGGTCCGCAAAAGGCTCTGAATCAAATTAACGCTTTAATGAGCGTTAAGGGCGCGCTTAGTAATTTTGAAGAGTGGAAAAATAAAATTAAAGAGCAAGTAGGGTTGCGCTTTCGAAGTATTAAGGGGCTAGATGAAGAGGCAGCCGCTGGTGTTGCCAGTGAAATGCATTATAAAGAAAAACTATTTGGTCGAGAAGTTGTCAAGGGTTTGGTGAAGAATACCACCGAATTGGATGTTCATGGTCGTCTTGATAATTTGTTGGGTTCACAAAACCTGCCGGGAGGGTTAAGGGGGTTATTGTCCGATATTTTGGGTAAGCTTGAGCTAGGTATTGAACTTCCGGACCAAGCTCATATTGATAAGTTGAGTTATTGGATAAATACTGTCGAAAATGCTAAGGAACATTACGCAGCATATAGAGGAAGAGTTCCTGATTTTGAACCGGTGCTCCCCATTTTAAAAGATATGCGTGATAGATCAATCCACTCAGCGAGTCCGGATAATTATCCATGGCAGGGTGTTGATCAGTATTATGCAGCATCACTACGGAGGGCTTCAGCGATTGTGCTCGAACAAGAGCGCATCATTAAAGAAGGTATTGAGAATATCAGGCTTCTAAGCTTTCCTGTTCAACCAAAGAAAACTGGATTCGTCAGAGCAACGGGGCTGACAGCGCGAGCGACACGAGCCGCCGCCGAAGAAATCAATGCTAATGCGAGACTTGCGTCAGCATCACAAGAAGGAGTGATGAGTGAAACTCGCCTTTTAATTAGAGATGAACAAGGCAATATATCACCGTCTAGTGCTTTTTCGCTTGCACTGAATAGTAGCCTAAGCGTTCTAGGCGGCGTTTTGTTCGTCGTTGCCGTTGTAGACATGTTGAAAGAAACCGGTGATGATCGATTCGTTGAGAATTTCTCAAATGTGTTATCGCTATCCTTGGGCACAATGTCATCAGCTTTGGCAATAAATGAAATGCTGGTGGATGCCAGGCACCGGAAGCTGTTTGAAGGACGTTCATTTCTGCAAGTCGCTGACAACCCATTGAAAGCGGCAGCGGGTAGCCCCGAACAGCTGGAACGGTGGGCAAGAGCGGCTAATAAGGCAATGGCTTGGACCAATCTAGCAGGTGGTACTGCTGCTCTTTTGGAAACGATTAGACAGTTTATGAAGTTGGGCCGTGTAAGTACTGAACCAGAGAGAATTGCCAACCAGGTGGCCCTGTTTGGCTCGTCGGGCACGTCGGTTGGCATGTTAACTCAAGGTATAAGAGCCTATGTGTTCTCAAGGTCCATGAGTGGATCCCAGGTTGCCAAGCGGCTCCTACTTCTGCGAACTGGAGTGTGGATCAACTGGATGGTGGCGGCGTGTACCGTCTTGTATATTGTGGGGGACGTCTTGGCCAGCCACTTTTCATTGAGCAAGTTGCAAAGCTGGTGTCAGCGTAGTTACTGGGGCAGCAAGGCAGAATATCAAAGCCTTGAAGAGCATCAGCTAGAGCTTGAAAAACTAAATGACAATAAGGCAAACGTTGAAGTTCAGGGGGTTGCGCGAAAGTACTCGCTAGGTTTAGAGGGGCCGCTCATGCACGACCTGGCTTTTAGATTAACCTTACCTGGGGGGCAGGCGCCCGATTCAAGCAATCTGTGGTTGGGGCTATGGGGGATGTACTCCGGGGACGGAACGCCCGAAGATTTGACACAAGACGTGCTGACCTACGCTTTACCACAAGCTGACGAGAATGGCATCCAAAAAATCATATATCATTTCCCCCCGGATCGTGTTGAGGGGCTATTTTTTGTGCGCTTAGTGGTGCGTACAGCGTTATACGCCGATGTATCCGGACCGGGCGAAGAGGTGGCGTCAACTCAGGTATACGAGCTCTATAAACGGGGAGATGAAGTCCCGCGTGATTGGGAAAAGATCAATCAGCTAGATGATGGATTCTTTAGTACTCGTAAACCCGGAACCTGGCCTGATATGCCGCTGACGCCCTGGACGTCACCCTTCAATCACGAGGAGGCCTGGTAATGGCGAATCATGAGTCAACCAGCCCCGCGTCGCTGCGCGCGGGCCAGTGGGCAAGACAAGGCGGCAGCGTGCAGTATTGCTTGAGCCCGCTACCCCTGCCCACCGATAGTGAGCTTGCCCACGACGTAACCAAAGTCGATGTGTACCACGACGATGCCGTGATGGATCTCCGCCCAGGGTCAAACCCGGAAGCAACCATGATGGCTGGGACCTGTGTGACAGGTGGGGGCGTTTTTGTGATTTTCGTGTCTCTGTTCGGGTTATGGGTTGCTGCGATGAGGGGGGGGGGCTATATAACGATATTTTTATTTATATTTTTACTCTCGTATATAATTTTATTGGTGATGGGTAATTTTGCCATCCCTTTCATGAACACCGCTCTTAGAAGGACGCCGCCGGTACGCTTGAATCGCCACCGCCGAGAAGTGGCGTTTGTCGTGGCGCCCAAGGGGCGTTTTTGGATGCCAGCACCGGAAAATGTGGTGTGGTGGTCAGTGGTTTCGTTTCTTTCCGCCTTCAGCGTGGGCGTAGCCCTTTTTGAGATTCATGACTGGTTTTACGGCAGAACCGAGCACTTTCCTATCGGGTTTGTGCTAATCCATATAACGACAGTCGCGTTAATGTTCGTTTACCCTTTCATTTACGACACGGTATCGCGCTTTTGCAAACGCGAGCGTCGTACGGTCATCGTTCCCTGGGAAGACGTGGTGGCGCTGGCAGGGGTCAGCCAACACCTATCGCCCTATGGCATCTCCGGCGTTGGCTGGGAGTTTGAGCTTTTGGCCCCTGACCCCGAGCGCCCGGGCTATGCGCTGCCCGGCGGCGGGCTCTCGTGCGGGGTAGGCGGCTATCCGGGGGCGTTGGCGCAGTGGGAATATATACGTTGCTTTATGGAAGAAGGTCCCAGCTCCATCTCTGCCCGAAGTGACAAATCCTGGACGGAAAAATACAACGACGAGATGACGCAGGCCAAGGCGTATTTCGAGCGTACCAACGAGCCGAAAAAGTGGCGACGTTTTCGGCGCGGCAAACGGTGGGAGCTCGCCCGCTTTGCGCACTGGTATGCCGACTATCGCGAGCAGCATATTCTGCCCCAGGCGGTACCCAGGGGCTGGCTTGCCGAATGGTCCAAACCCCTGCCGCCCGAAGAGCGGGCCACCCCCTCGGCGTCTCAGGTCCAGCTCAGCACCATCGTACGCGCCGCCTACCGGCGTGGCGAAACGTTCAGCACGATGGGCGATATCGAAAAACGCTTTGGCATAACGTCTGAAGTGCCTCAGCAAACGTCTTATCCCACGTTTCCTTTCGGGCGCGAGGCAGGCGGTATGAAGAGCATGGCTGGACCAGGACAGAACAAATAAAGGCATGGCGGAAAATCAGGATATAAACAATGAGTTTAAAGGCACCGGAGCTGCCACAGCCAGATACTCATCAGCCTCATCAGCCAGGAGAGACCCAATCCCTCCCTGGGGGGCGTATTACCTATCTTTCCCCTAAACCGTTGCCCACTGGTCATCAGGCACTGGATTTAAATGGTTCGATTAGTAGCCTTAATGAGACGTGCCTGGATGTAGGCGGTGGATACATGGATGTTTTTGGCTGGCAACTGCTGACCGGGGCGGCTTTTGGATTATTTTTATTATCTTCGTTAGTTTTCCCAACTGTTTTTTGGCTGCTGCTACCTGACGCTTCATTTGATTTTATTTTAGGTAACTATACATATGGATTTTGGGTAGGTTTAGCGGGAGGAGGCGCAGTTTTTTTAATAATGTACTCAGGCCACTGGACAGTGCTTAGGCGCTTACGCAATGCACCCCCCGTTCGCTTTCACCGCCAACGCCGCGAAGTTTGTTTTGTAGTAGAAGAAACAAAAGAAACAGTCATTGTGCCCTGGGAGTCCCTCATGGCCTGGGTAGTCGAGGCGCGTGGCGTTACTCAGTACGGTGTGCAGCAACAGTTTGGCGTAGGCATGGGCTACGCGCATCCTGAAACGGGGCATTGGCTAAAAATCGAGTTCATGACCTTCGCCAAACCGCTGGCGATCAGCCAATGGGAAGCTGTACGTGCCTACATGGAGTATGAGGTCAATACTCAGGCTGAAATACAGGACCCGCTAACCGCGCGCGAAGAAAACGATCCCCCCTGGGAAGGCGTACATACCCTGCGCCGGGCGCGCCAGCGAATGAATGAACGCCGTGCCAGCGGCGAGATCGGCTGGCTCTACTGGGGCGCCTGGTACGCGATGGACATTATTCAGCTTTGGAATCTGCCGGGCTATTTGACCGAGTGGGACAACCGCCGCTTGAGCAAGGCGCGCCCTAACCTGCTGCCGCCTGAGATGATTGAATGGTCGAAACCACTGCCCGAAGAACAGTGGGTCAAACCAAGCGATGAGTTGGTAAGATTGTCCAAAGAGGTCAAGCGTATTCGCGAGCAAGACCCGGCCTTGCCGATTGAAATGGTGTTCGCCGACGCTTATCGACGTCAGGGTATCACCGCATAAGGTCACTATGTTCAAGACGAATATTCGCTCTGCTCTGCCCCCCATGTGCGCAGGAGAACGGGAAAGCCGCGCCGGGGGCGAGCAATACTGCTTAAGCCCCTTGCCGCTACCGGTGAATAGCGAATACGCCGTGGATGTGGCGCATGTCAATGCGCGCCACGATGACGCCACCATGGATATCCGCCAAGGTGCCAGCCCGGATAGCATGATGACGGCGGGACATATGCTAAGTGGTTTAACGCTATTTATGAGTGGTTTTTGCTTGATACTTGTTTTGGCTACTCTTATGAAAAATACGATGCAAGAGTTAGCATTTGCAGTATGGGGTGGGGGGCTGTATACAGGTTTTCTATTTGTCTTTACCCTTGCGATTCTTTGGCTCAATACGCTATTTAAGCGTATGCCGCCCATCCGTTTGAATCGTCAGCGTCGAGAAGTGGCCTTTGTGGTCGATCCACCAGGTCGTTTCTGGCTGCCCGCCCCTCACAATCTTTGGTTAGCGTCGGCGGCTAGCTTTGCTGTGAATATTTCTGGCTTCATGGGCCTCATTGAAATAGGCGAGTGGCTGCGCGGTGCTCGTGAGAGTTTTCCCTTCGGCTTTATGCTGATGCATGTCGGCGGGTTTACCTTTTTCTTCGTTTATCCTCCCCTTTACGATCTCATCTGCCGACTCTGCAAACGCGAGCGCCGCACGGTGCTGGTGCCCTGGGAAGACGTGATTGCGGTGTGTGGTTTCAACCCGAGCCTGGGCCCGGGGGCCATCACCGGTTTTGGCTGGAACTTTGCACTGCTGCCCCCGGACCCGGAGCGCCCCGGTTATACGCTACCGGGGGCGGGCATCATCGTCAGCGTGGGCGGGCTACCGGGGGCGCTGTCCCAGTGGGAGTACATCCGCCGCTTTATGGAAGAAGGTGGCGAGGCCATCACACCTGCCGCCCGTGAGTGGGGCGTCGAGTGGTACGACGCTTACGTGGCCCGTGAAAAGGCCGAGTGCGAACGCACCAATGACAAGGCCCGCTGGCGGCGCTTCCGTCGCAAGCGGCTGTGGGAACACGCCCGCTTTGCCCACTGGTACACCGAATACCGCATGAAACACATTCTGCCGAAAGCCGTGCCTCATGACTGGCTGGCCGAGTGGTCGAAACCCTTGCCGAAATCCCGGTGGGCTACCCCGTCGAAAGAAGTCACCGAGCTAAGCGAGCTATTACGGGCAGCTTACTTGCGTGGCGAGAAATTCATCGAAATGGGTGATATCGCCCAACACTTTGGCGTCGCGGTGCCCGCGGCCCGCCAAAAGGCCTACCCTTCGTTTCCCTTCAGAAGCAACGCCCAGCCAGTTTCGGATTACCATCAGTAAGGATCGTGTCATGACAGAAATGAAGTGGCCAATGGGTACCCTTGCCGTTCTAACGTGCCAGGGGTGCCATCATAAATGGCCGGCCAACTGGAAACAGACCAAAGCACTACAGGAAGGCAAACCAGTGGTGTGTCCCAAGTGCCATGCGGAATTACCCCTCAATGAAGAACAGAAGGCGGCATTCGAGGAGCATGTCGAGCGCATTGAAAAAACCACAGGCAAGGGATCCATCTGGGTCACGCTTGCAGGTCTGGCCAGTTTCGCGGTCGCGATCGGCTATTTCTTTAACATGGTGCCCATGCCTGCGCTCGTGGCCGTGATCCTGCCTTGCGTTTTGATCATGTTCTCTTCTTCATCGAACGCCAGGGAGATACAGCCGCTCTTTCTGGCGTTGTTGCCTCGGCATACCGATAGGTAATAGCACCAACAGGCCGCCAGGTTGAGCGTAATGGGATCTATCTTGAAATTTACAAAAAGGGCACGGATAAAATGAAACGAATTACAACGCTTTGCTTTTTAATGGTCATCACTATGGCCTTCTTATCACCCCCCGTTTTCTCGGATACTGTCACCGACACAACGTTTGCCCCTGGCGATGCATCAAGCTCACACCCGGCTGAATATTACCAGTATGCCGCTGAACTCTTCTCCAGGGGCGATAAAGAAGAGGCCGCTTTCTGGTTCTATGCAGGTCAGCTCAGGTATCGAATTCACCTAACCGCTCGTCCCGACTTACCGCCCTCAGGTGACCCTGCGCTGTTTGCTTCTCTTCACTCAGTGGTTGGGGAACAGATCAATGAATACCTGGGCGGCGAACCGGCTATCTGGAAAGCCACCATTGAGCGTGTTCTGGAATGGGATGAAATGGCAGAAAATGCATTTACTCCGAAGAGTGAATACCCTGAAGCGCATGCTGAGCAGCGTCAGGGGCTCGAAGGGTTGTTTGAAGAACTCGAGCGACTTTACGGCTAAATGGTAGTGCCTTGAAAAATTTATGAGTCAAAGGCCCGGGCGCTGGCAAGCGATAAGGCAAAGATGACTCTCAAGACGTACGTCGAAGATATGAAAAAGGCAACGGGTCGATTTGGGCTATGCTAGCGGGTCTATCCCGGTTCTTGCGACCGGCAGTATTCCTTGTGTATTGATCAGGGTGTCTCCTTCACCGAGCGCCAAGTAGATAAAGACCCCGTCTCTAGCGCTGCTGCCTCGACGTCGGGCTGGACTTGAGGGAAGAAGCGCCGTTGATGGTGGCTCGTGATCGCTTGAAGCGCAATGGATGCGATCGACTGTGTTCGACGAAAAAGTATCCCCTTTGCGCGTACAAAAAGTCTGGCTTACTCCTGGCGCAGCGTAATCCGCGTAAGCTCGGAAGGTTTGCCCAAACGCAGGGCGAAACCCGGCCACAGCGCGGTGCCGTTATTCAGATAAAGCGTCATGCCATCGACCTCATAACGCCCGGATACGAAGCCGTTGTTGGCGCGGGCGACGATCCGATCGAGCCCCACAATCATGCCGCCGTGCGTGTGCCCTGAGAGCTGTAGGTCAACGCCTTGCGCGGCGGCCCTGGCGGCGTTGCGCGGCTGGTGGTCGAGTAAAATCACCGCCGCCTCCGGCGGGGCTCCTTCCAGCGCCTGGGCTAAATCCGGCCCCGGGCGCCCGCGCCCGGTGGCGGCGGCGTCCGTCACTCCCGCTATCACCAGTGCGGCCCCGTCGCGTTCGATAACGGTGTGCTGGTTGGCGAGTATCTGCATACCCAGCGTCTGATAGTGCGAAAGCCACTGCTCGACGCCGAAATAGTATTCGTGGTTCCCCGGGCTTACGATCACGCCGTCCGGCGCCGAAAGCCCGGCGAGCGGGGCGACATCCTCGCGGCGCGCCGCCAGCTGGCCATCGATCAAATCCCCGGTAATCAGAACGACATCGGCGCCCAGGGCGTTGGTCTGCGCCACTACCTCCTCGACCCAGGGCCGCTCGAACAGCCGGCTGATGTGTAGATCGGTCAGGTGAGCGATCTGGTAACCCTCGAAAGCGTCGGGCAGCCCGGGGATCGCGATCTCGACATCCTTGAGCGGTGGCACCCTTGCCGCCTGGCTAACGCCGAAGGCGGCAACGCCAAGGGCGAGGGCGGCCAGCGTATAGCGAAGCGCGGCGGGGATAGCGAGCAGGTGTCCTTTAGCCAGCGCCAGCAGCGCGGTAACGGCGTCGGTGACCAGCAGCATCAGCGCCAGAAAAATCATGGCGCCGAACAGCGTATTGACGGCCAGTACGACCGCGCGCGGCACTTCCGGTGAAAACATACTGCCGAAGGCTAGTTGGGTCAGCAGGTGATGCTGCGACACCGCCAGCAGCAACACGCTCAACGCCAGCTTGACCCACAGCGGCCAGCCCAGTGGCGCAATGAAGCGAATGATTACGATCAGGCAGGGTAGCGAAACGGCAAAATGAAACATCGAAGGCTCTCGTTGGGTAAAGAAACGCAAGGCACGGTCCAGGAGAAGGGCTGAGCTGGAAAAGCCGCCAGGCGCCGTGCCCCTTGGCCGGTTAGCGCCGTAGGCCAGCTCATTGGCCATCACCCGCCAGGATGGAAAGACGACAACGATATCACGCGCAATGTCGGCGTTGGTCACTTCCGCAAAACCCACGGCGCCAGGCGCCTTCGTCCGCCTGTCGAGCGACCATTGTTTTTATGTGTTGCTGTAAAAATAAAGAGAGGGGTTAAAATATTCCGGCGCTGAAAAGGGGCTTTCAGCGCCTGGTTGGCATTTAAAACGCTCTCTCAAGGGTGCAATCCAACGAGCAGCATTTTCATTTGAGCAATGCGGTCGCGCTTTTACCCGCCACAGCGCCCAGTACTACAGCACTCAAAAGGCCGTTACCGGAAAGATAGCCCCTGTCATTGGAGCCCGATACGCCGCGGGCAGCGCCGCCGGCCGCGAACAGGTTGGGCAGCGCCTGGCCCTGTAGGTCCAGCACCCGCGCCTGCGGGTCGATCTCGAGTCCGCCCTGGGTATGAAACAGCGCGCCGGTTACGCGAATGGCGTAGTAGGGGGGCGTCAGTAGGGTAGCCGGTTCGAAATGGCGGCCAAACGTATCCGCCGTTTGCTCGGCGGCGTGCTGCGTCATCTCGGCCAGCGTCGTCTCCAGCGCCGCTTGGGGGAGTTTCAATCCGGCGGCCATGTCGGCCAGATTTTCGAAACGGCGTACGGCGCCGGCTTCAAACGCATTACGATAATCCTCGAACGCCGTTACCGTATGGTGAATGCGCTCGTCGAACAGGTTCCAGGCAATCTTTTCCGGCTGGGCCAGCACCCTGGCGGCCTGCTCCGAGTAGCCGCCGTGTTCGTTGGAAAAACGCGCCCCTTCGACGTTGACCTGAACGCCCCCCTGCATCATCACCGCCCAGCTGATCAGCGTCTGGTGCGGCGTGGCAAGCGAGCCGTGGCCCTGGCAGGCGGCCAGGTCTTTGGTGCTGGCGCCCAGCGCTTGGCCCCAAAGGAGGGCGTCGCCCTGGTTGCCCTCGTGGCCGTAGTAGAGCGCGTCCTTCAGCGAGGGAATATAGCGATTCACCAGCTCCGGGTTACCGCCGTAGCCGTTGCAGGCCAGGATCAACGCATCGCAGCCAATGCTTTCCAGGCTGCCGTCCGGGCGCTCGAGGGTCACGCCGCGCACTCGCCGGGTGTCATCCACGTGTAGATCGACCACTCGCGCCTGGGTGAGAATATCGATCCCGGCGGCCTCGGCCGCGCCTAGCAGCGCCCCCATCAGCTCTTCCCCGGTTCGCCGGGGCGTGGCATGCATGCGCAGGTGGGTATGGCCGGGGTATAAAAAGCCTTCCACCAGCTCGAAGGGCAGGCGGTGTTGCTCGGCCAGCCACTCGATCACCGGCCCGGATTGGCTCGCCAGTAGCTCCACGATGGCCGGGTCCGCCTCAAAGCCGTTTTTACGCTGAATGTCGTCGGCCATGGCGGCGGGCGTGTCGCTGACGCCCCGCGCTTTTTGAAACCGGGTGTTGGCCGCGGGAATGAAGCCCGAGGACATCGCGGTGCTGCCGCGTGGTAGCGCGTCGCGCTCCAGCACGGCAAGCTCGATACCGGCCTCTTGCGCGGCGAGGGCCGCGACCAGTCCACACGCGCCGGCGCCAATGATCAACAGCGGCAGGTGAGCGTCAAACGCATCGGCCTGAGTACAGGGAATAATTGCCATTAGGCTGACTCCCTCGGGGCATTGAAAGCATCCAGAATCTCGCCCGCCGGGGCCTGCCATACCTCGTCGTGGCCGCTAATATGCGCAAGCACCTCTTCCAGGCAGGCAATGCGGTGGGGCTGGCCCACAAGCCAGGGGTGAAGGTTCAAGGCGAAAAGGCGCCCGCCCTGCTGGCGCGACTCTTCGAGCAGGAAGTCGAAGGCATCCTTGACTTGGGTCACCCAGGCATCTTCCGAGTGCAGGTTCTGGCTCATTACGAACTGATCCTCGATCTCGGTGGAAAGGGGCATCATGGTTAGGCTGCCCGTGTTGGTGTGGCAGGGGTAGGGCAGGTCGTCGTTGACCCAGTCGGCGCAGTAGGTGATACCGTTCTCGGCCAATAAATCCGGGGTGTTGAAGCTTTGGTGTTTGGCGGGGCTTAGCCAGCCACGAACGTTCTGGCCGGTGACGCGGCGCAGGGTCTCGACGCTGCGCTTGACCAGCTCGGCTTCCTCTTCGATGGGCTGGCCGCCGTAGTGAAGGTGGTCCATGTTCCAGCCGTGGGCGATGAACTCGCCACCGTGTTCTTGAAGGCGTTTAACCAGATACGGCGTCTGCTCGGCGAGCTGGGCGTTGATCGCAAAGGTGGGGGTGATACCGTATTGCTCGAGGGCCTTGAGCACGCGATAGATGCCCACCCGGTTGCCGTAGTCGCGCAGCGAAAAATGGCGCAGGTCCGGGTAGGGCATGGTCATGCCGTTGGGGACCTTGAAGGGCTCACCGCGCTGGTCAAGTGGATAAAACTGCAGCGAGATATTGATCCACACCGCGAGTGTCTTGCCGTTTGGCCAAGTGAGCTTGGGGCGCTCGCTGAGCATCGACCAGTCATAGCGGTCGTGGTCGTAGCCGTGGCGGCGCAAGGGGTAGTCGAGGTAGTCATCGTTGAGCGCCATGGGGTTACCCCTCCTTGCCGGCAGTGACAGCCTGAGCCGCGATGCTGTCGAGCGCGGCGTCATAATAGTGGGCCAGGTAGTAGTCCGCGATTTCGCGCCCGGTGGCCACCCATACGTCCGGATGGCCGGTGATGTACTCGAGCGCCTCTTCGAACGCCTTGATACGGTGCGGGCAGCTCACCTGGTAGTTGTGGGTGGGGATGCACATCACCGTGCCGGACTCGGCGCCCTCCAGGTAGAGGCGATCGAAGTGGCGCTTGAGCATGGTGGCGTACTGGCGCGGCTCCACCTTGTTCACCGCGTAGGCGATGGTGTCGTTCATCTCCATCGAGTAGGGCATGGAGATGAAGCGTTTATTCGAGCGCACGCGCACCGGCGTAGGCTGGTCATCGTGGAACAGATCGCAGGTGTAGAGCCCGCCGTGGCTTCCGAAAAGCTCCTCGCCGACCTCAGCGAACAGGTCCAGCGTGCGCTCGGAGTGCGAGAGCGCTGGCGCGAGATACCCGGCGCAGGCTTGGCCGGTATGGCGGTGGATGGTTTCCATGCTGTCGCGGATCATGGCGCGCTCCTGGGCTTCGCTCAGGCCATAGGTGTAGCGCGTGTTGTAAATGCCGTGGCTGAAGAACTCCCAGTCGCGCTCCTGGCACATACGGATGATTTCCGGGTGGTGTTCGCAAAGCGCCGTCGAAAGCGACACCGAGCCGCGTATCCCGTACTTGTCCAGCAGGGCCATTTGGCGCTGGTGGCCCACGCGGTTGCCGTAGTCGCGAATGCTGAAGCCGGGCACTGCCGGGTGCGGGTGTGGCCAGGGTTTGCGGCTGGGATTTTGCGGCGGGTCCAGCTCGTAGTACTCGATATTGGGCGCGACCCAGAAGGCGACCTTCGCGCCGCCGGGCCAGGTGATTTTAGGGCGTTGGTCATAGGCCCAGTAGTCGTAAACGCCTAGAGACTCTTTCTTGACGGGCTCTTTCATCGCTAGCTCCTTTCCTTAACTTTTACCCTCAAGCCACGCCAGCACGTCGGCCACGGGCATCACATCGGCGTACTTCAGATGAAGATCGGTCAGGTTGGCGTAGTGGTAGCTTTCGTGTTTATCCGCCACGCACTCCTCGGGCACGATGGTGCGGTAGCCGCGCGAGAGGCTCTCCACGGCGGTGGCGCGAATGCAGCCAGAAGTCGAGCCGCCGGTGATGATCACCGTGTCGACCTGATGCCACACCAAAAGCGACTGCAGCGGCGTCTCGAAAAACGCCGAGGGCATCCGCTTGGTGTAGATCACATCGCGCCCCTGGTCGATCTCGACGCGCTCGTCGAACTCGGCGCGCTCGGAGCCGTACTTGATGTTCTGCAGCGAGTCCGGTGTATCGGTGCGCGTCCCCCACACGCCGGCGTCCTCGGCGGAGTCCATGAACGCGACGTGGGTCCAGACCACCGGCCAGCCCTTTTCCCGAAAGCCGCGGGCCAGCTGGTTGGTATACTCGAGCTGTCTCGGGTCGGTCTCGTAGGCGGTTTTGAAAAGATCCGTACGGGTGTAAGCCTTTTGCGGGTCGACGTTGACCAAAACGGCCTTGTTGCCAAACCCGAACGGCACCCGCTGGGGGTTGGCCATCACCTCGTGAAAAATCTCTTTGGCCGTCTTATCGGTCGTCTGCATCGTCGTCTCCTGTGATTTTATGGTGAGCCAAGCGTCTTCTGCGAGACGCTAATGATTGTCGTACTGCTCGCCCAGCTCGAGCATCTGTTGGGTGCCCAGGTAGTCGTTGAGCTGTTTGAAATCGAGCATCTGGTCGCGAAAGCCATCCGTGGTGCCGTCTTCTTTCAGCGTGGCGAAAAAGCGGCTTGCCATATGGGTGATCGCCCGTACCAGCGCGCCGGGGAAAATCACCAGCGAAAAGCCAAGCGCCTGCAGTGCCTGGGCGTTTTGCAGCGGCGTGTCGCCGCCTTCCACCATGTTGGCCATGATGGGGATCTTGCCCTTGAACTGCGCCATGATTTTCTGGATATCCTCGTCGCTGCGAATCCCTTCGATGAACAGCATATCCACACCGGCCTCGAAATAAGCCTGGGCACGCTCGATGGCGCTGTCGGTGCCTTCTACGCCCAGCGCATCGGTACGCCCGATGATCAAGGTGTTGTCGCTTTCCCGGGCATCCAGTGCTGCATGCAATTTCCCGACCATTTCACCCTTGGGCACCAGGGTTTTACCCTTCAAGTGGCCACAGCGTTTGGGGTAGGTCTGGTCTTCGAGTTGAATGGCGTTGGCGCCGGCGCGCTCCAGAAGGCTTACGCTTCGCATCACGTTCATGGCGTTGCCAAAGCCGGTGTCGCAATCGACGACCACCGACAGGTTGGTCCGCTCACGAATATGCGACATCGCGGTGCAGATCTCGGTGATACTCAAAAGGCCGATATCCGGGCGGCCCAGCTGGGTATAGGCAAGGCTGGCGCCGGAAAGATACACCGTGTTGAAACCGGCCTGTTCGGCAAGCGAGGCACCGAGTGCGTCGAAAACGCCAGGGGCCACCACGATCTCGGGGTCGGTCAGCAGCGTTTTGAGGTGCGAAGGTGTGTGGTTAGCAGTGTCTCGGCGTGTCATAAGGCTCTCTTTATGTAGGATGAATAGCCGCGCGCTTGAATGGCATAACGCACTAACGAGAAGGGCCCGAAGGGGCGGGCTCTTTATGGGCAAGCGCCAGGTCATTCCAGACGTCCTGGCGGCAAATCAGCCCGTCCTTCAGCTCGAAGCGGTCGATAAAGCGCACTGCGTTCGAAACGGTGCCATCCAGCCACTCCACGCCAAGCTCCCCATGGCAGATCACGATGGAGTCGAACGACGTCACGCAGTGGTCAATGGCATGAAGCGTTTTCTGTGCGCGGCGATAGCGACTGCTCGCCCAGGCAACGACCTCTTCGAGGGAATGCATGGGCGGTGCGCCCGGGAACTGCAGGACGACGTCATCCGCCAGGTAGCGGCCCGCTCTTTCAAGCTCGCGCGCCTCCATGGCGTTCAAAAAAGCGCGCACCTGCGTTTTATCGCCGCCGCGGCGCTCGCTCGCTTGACTGTCCATGGTGTACCTCTTGACGTTTAATAGCGTGTTAGGGGGCCGTTGGTCGATCCAGCATAAGGTTAAGATGTCTTTGTGGGCCGTGGGGGTAGAGTATTAAAATGTATTATATTTGATACATTTTTATGTCTACTATGTAGGCCGCGTCAAGTAGGGCGAGCATTTTTTTAAGCCGTAGGGAGAAAAAGGGATGAGCGAGGCACATACCTCAGTAGTAGGGGGAACGAAATCACATCGGATCTATTTACTACTAAAAGACGCCATCTTGAGCGGGCGGCTACCGGCGGGCAGCAAGTTGCCCGGCGAGAACAGGCTAGCCGAGCAGCACGGCGTTTCGCGCGTGACCGTGCGCCGTGCCATCAAGGCGCTACATGCAAGCGATCTGGTCGTGCGTAAGGCGGGCGTGGGTACCGTGGTGCTCGAACAGCCGTTGGATGCCACCGTGATGACGGCCAGTGTGTCCAACCTGATGCCCAACATGAAGAAAATGAGCGAGGCTTCCCAGGTACGGCTATTGGAATTTGGCTACGCCCCGCCTCCCGAGCCGATCAGCGAGCGGTTGGGGATGGCGCCGGGCAGTAAGGCTCAGCGCTCGGTACGCGTGCGGATGGTCGATAACAACCCGTTTTCGTACCTGATTACCCACGTACCCGAAGCCATTGCGCTGCACTACAACGAAATGGACCTGGCCAATACGCCCTTGTTCGTGCTGCTGGAGCGCAGCGGCGTCAAGGTGGATCACGCCTCGCAATCCATTTCGGCTACGCTTGCCAGCCACGACATCGCCCAGGCCCTCGAGGTCTCGGTTGGCTCCCCGCTGATCGCCTTGACGCGGGTGGTGTTCGATGAAAAAGGCCAGGGCGTCGAGCATCTGGAGGCGTTCTACCGCCCGGACCGCTACCGCTTTCAAATCGATCTGGAGCGTAACGGCGACGACAGCTCGCGTTACTGGGAGCCGCGCGTTGGCGGTATGCCAACGGATGAAAAATCCTGAACCGTCGCTTTACGAAATATAGGTATTATTTTTAATACAGATTTTAAAAATAAAAAAATACATTTGACCTGTGTTGTAAGACTGCGCTAGTTGTATGGGGTAAAGGCAGCGGGGCAACGTCGATTGCAAGGCCCGCAAATCAATAACACGTGCTACTCGATGGCACAGGCCGGGAAAGCGACTGTGATGAGTACCCCAACAACGCTATTCGACAAGGTGTGGCGGGCCCACGAAGTGCACCGCAGTGAAAGCGGCCAAAGCCTTTTGTGGATCGACCGGCACTTCGTGCATGAAGGCTCCTTTCACGCTTTCAACAAGTTGGGCGAGCGTGAGCTCCCCGTGGCCCAGCCCGCGCTGACCTTCGGCATCGCCGACCACTACGTCCCTACTCAGTCGCGCCACCTGGCCCAAGTGGCCGACCCCAAGGTGCGCTCGATGATCGAGCAGCTGACCGACAACACCGCCAAACACGATGTGACGCTTTTCGGGCTCGATGACCCACGCCAAGGCATTGTCCACGTTATGGGTCCTGAGCAGGGGCTTACCCAGCCAGGTCTCATTATGGTGTGCGGCGATAGCCATACCGCCACCCACGGCGCGTTCGGCAGTATCGCCTTTGGTATCGGGGCCTCGGAAGTCGCCCACGTACTGGCCACTCAAACGCTTTGGCAAACCCGGCCGAAGGTCATGCGGATTACTCTCGAGGGCACCCTTTGCCCGGGTGTAACGGCCAAGGATATCGCCTTGACCTGGATTTCGCGCTTGGGCGCGGATGGCGCACGGGGCTACGCCATCGAGTACGCCGGTGAAGCGGTTCGCGCGCTCTCCATGGAGGCGCGCTTGACCCTTTGTAACCTTTCCATCGAGGGAGGCGGGCGCTGTGGCATGATCGCCCCGGACCAGACCACTTTCGACTACCTCAAGGGCCGCCCGTATAGCCCCAGGGGTGAGCTTTTCGATCAGGCCTGCGCGTATTGGTCGACTTTAAAAAGTGACCCGGAGGCCGTGTTCGACCAGGACATCACGATCGACGCCGGCGAGATAGCGCCTACCGTGACTTGGGGCGTCTCGCCGGAAGAAGCGCTGCCGATCGACCAGTATGTTCCGGACCCGGACCGCGCGGATGATGCGGCCAGAACGCGCCAGATGCGGGAAAGCCTTGAATATATGGGCCTCGAGCCTGGCCAGAAACTCACCGATATCGTCATCGACCGGGTGTTCATCGGCTCGTGTACCAATGCGCGTATCGAAGACTTGCGTGCGGCGGCGGCGGTACTCAAGGGCCGTCAAAGTCGTGTGCCCGGCATCGTATCGCCAGGTTCTACGCAGGTGAAAGTGCAGGCGGAATCCGAAGGTCTGGATCGTGTTTTTCTGGACGCCGGACTCGAATGGCGCCACTCGGGATGCTCCATGTGCGTGGGCATGAATGGCGATACCGTGCCAAGCGGCGAGCGCTGCGCCTCGACGACCAACCGTAACTTCAAGGGACGCCAGGGCCCTGGGGCGCGAACGCATCTGATGTCGCCGGCCATGGTCGCCGCTGCGGCTATCGAAGGGCATCTGGCGGATGTGCGCCGGTTGGCAACGCCTGAAAATGCGGCCCAGGGAGCACGCTCATGACACCAATCGACCTTTTGAAGGCGCCGGGGGCAGCGCTGCCCTACGCCAACGTGGATACCGACCAGCTGATTCCCGCGCGCTTCATGAAAGAGCCGCGAAGCGTGGGGTACGGGCAGTTTCTACTCTACGACGTCTGTCGAGACGCGCAAGGCGAGCTCGACCCCGACTTCATTTTGAACCAGCCACAAGCCAGCACCGCACAGATACTGGTGAGCCGGCGCAATTTCGGCGCGGGCTCGTCCCGGGAAGCGGCGGTCTACGCACTGGTGGATTACGGCTTTCGCTGCGTTATTGCGCCAAGCTTTGGCGATATTTTCGCCTCCAACGCGGTGAATAACGGCCTGTTGCCCGCCGTGGTGGAAGAAGACGACGCCGAACGCCTGTTAGCGGCGCTTAGTGACATCAAAGCGGTGCAGGTCGACCTGACCGAGCAGCGCATCCGTATCGATGAGGTCGAAATCGGTTTCAGCATCAACCCGGTATGGCGAACAAAGCTGCTCAACGGCTGGGACGATATCGACATGACCCGCCAGCACGAAAGCGCGATTAGTGACTTCTCCCGGCACTACGCCCGCCAGTTTCCCTGGGCGTACCCCGAGCCGGCCACGTCCACGTTGATCGGTAAAGGCTAAAACACGGGCGCGTAGGCGCCCGCGTACACACGATAAAAAGACAAGAGTGATGTCATTCACCACCACAACGCCACGCACGCTTGACCGGGCGCATCCCTATAAAAGCGCTACCCAAAACAACTTCGTGCAGGAGACAGCAAATGAAAAAAATACCCCTCACCCTTGGCGTGTTAACGGCGCTTGCTTCGACTCAGGCGTTGGCCGTTGATCAAATCAACGCCGTGCACGCCTTTCCTCCCTCGCTGATCTATACCCAAAGCTTTCTGGCGTTCGTGGACAAGGTCAACGAGCGCGGTGAAGGCGTGGTGCAGATCAACGTGCGCGGTGGCCCCGAGGTCATCGGCCTTTCCGAGCAGCCCGATGCGGTACGCAACGGCGTGGTGGATATGGCCTATACCGCGGCGAGTTTTTACGCCGGCACGGTGCCCGAGCGCGACGCTATGGTGGCCTCGAATACCAACGCCATTCATGCTCGGGAAAACGGCGGAATCGACCTGCTCAACGAGATCCATCAAACGAAGATGGGGACTTATTACCTGGGCTGGTTCGATAGCGGCGTGAGCTACAACCTTTACACCCTCGAAGAGCCACGCCTGGACGATGAAGGCAACCTGGATATTTCCGGGCTACGCCTTCGCAGTAATCCCGTTTATGACGCCTTTTTCCAGGATTACCTCGGCGCGCAGCCCATCAGCCTGCCCACCACCGATGTCTACTCGGCGCTCGAGCGTAGCGTCGTCAACGCGACCGGCTGGACCCAGATAGGGCTTCAGGAGCTCAACTGGGACAGCTTCTTGAACTACCGCATCGACCCTGCGTTCTTCTCGACGGACATGGGGGTGATCGTCAACCTCGATAAATGGAATCAGCTAAGCCCGGAGGCCCAGGAAATTCTTCAGGACGTCGCGATCGAGCACGAACGTGAAAGCGCCGAGCACCTGGCCGATTTAGCCGTCGAGCAGCAGACCGAGCTCGAAGACAACGGTATGGACGTCGTCACCCTGGAAGGCGACGCCGCCAAGCGCTACGCCGATGCCGCCCGCGAAGCCACTTGGGCGCGTATGCGCAGCCAGATGGAGCGTCACCCCATGGGGCTCGAGCATTTCGATGAGCTGATCGAAAAGTTCAACGACCTGTAATAGGTAAAAGGCGCAGGTTTTTTGGCCTGCGCCTTTTTGTATAGCGTCAACTGCCCAGAGGCTTCTATGCGCTTTGTACAACGCGGCTACTTATGGCTTTTGAATGGAATGGCACTGCTGGCCGCGATCATGCTGGTATGGCTGATGGTCGCGGTGGTGCTATCGGTGGTGATCCGTAACCTGGGCCTTCAACCGTCGGCGTGGTTTTTTCTCTCCACTGAATACGCCATGTTCTATCTCACGCTGCTGGGCGCTCCCTGGCTTGTGCGTCAGAAAGGCCACGTCCATATCGAGCTTCTCACCTCCATTTTGCCGCCGCCGCTTCTGAACATTCTAAGCAGGGCGGTGGCGTTGGTGTGTGTACTGGTGAGCCTGGTGCTTGCCTGGAAGGGGCTGGATCTTTTCCTGCTCAATATCGAGCGCAGCGACTACGACGTACGGGCGTTCTTCGTCCCCAAATGGATACTCACCAGTGTTTTTCCGGTCAGTTTTACCCTGATGGCGGTGGAGTTCGGCCGTTTCGTGGTCGGCCCGGACATTCTTCACAGCGGCGAAGCGGGGATTAAAGAATAATGGAATGGTATCTGGCTCTGGCGTTTCTGCTCTCGCTGATTCTTCTCTTCATGGCGGTGGGCACACCCATCGCATTGGCCTTTTTGGCCGCTAACGTGATCGGTGCCTGGCACTTCATGGGCGGCCAGACGGGCATCGTGCAAATGCTCAACAACGGCTTCGGGGCGCTTTCGAGCTTCAATCTGGTGCCGATTCCGCTTTTTTTGCTTATGGGGGAGCTTTTCTTTCGAACGGGGCTTGGTATGCGGATGTTCAACGCCGTGGACCAGCTCATGGGCAAGGTGCCCGGTCGGCTTTCCTACGTGACCGTCGTCGGGGGAACGGCATTTTCGACCCTGAGCGGCTCGTCCATGGGCTCCACGGCGCTGATGGGTTCGCTGTTGGTGCCGGAGATGGAGCGCCGCGGCTATAAAAAGAAAATGGCCATCGGCCCGATTCTGGGTACCGGCGGGCTTGCCATCATCATTCCACCCTCGGCGCTGGCGGTGCTGCTGGCCACGCTTGCCAAAATCGATATTGGCGCTTTGCTGATTGCCGGCATCCTGCCGGGGCTGACGCTTGCCGGCTTTTACATGGCGACCATTTTCATTCAGACCAGGCGTGACCCGCTGGCGGCACCCGCTTACGAGCTGGAACCGGTCCCCTTGAGCGCCAAGTTGAAGCTCATCGTGACCGATATCCTGCCCATGCTGAGCGTGATGGTGATTATCGTCGCCCTCATGCTGGTCGGCTTTGCCACCCCCTCCGAGGCGGCGGCCTTCGGTGCGCTGGGCGTGATCATTCTGGGCTTTATCTTTCGCTGCATGACCTGGACGGCGTTCAAGCAGTCGGTCACCGGGGCGCTCAAGGTCACGCTGATGGCGTACTTGATCGTATTCGGTTCGGCCACGTTCAGTCAGCTTCTGGGGTTTTCCGGCGCCTCCGGCGGGCTCATTCAGTGGGCCACGAGCTTCGATCTCTCGCCGATTCTGATGCTGATCGCGATGTTTGCGGTGCTGTTGGTGTTGGGCACCTTCATGGAGCAGATCTCGATCATGATGCTCACCGTGCCTATCTTCTTCCCGCTCGCCCAGGCGTTGGGGTTCGATCTGATCTGGTTTGGCGTGGTCGTACTGCTGGCGCTGGAGATCAGCTTCTCGACGCCGCCGCTGGGGCTTTTGCTCTTCGTCATGAAAGGCGTTGCCCCGCCGGGCACGACCATGCGCGAGATTTATTCTGCGGCGATCCCCTATATTCTCTGCTCGATGCTCTTGGTAGCGCTGCTGGTCGTTTTCCCAAGCCTTGCAACCTGGCTGCCCCGGCTGCTGTAAATTTCCCTGCGAAGAAAACCAAAAGAGAGGCCTTGGGCCTCTCTTTTTTATTCACCGACTTGCAAAGCGAAGGCCGGTCGCCTTTTGGCCCATAGCGCCTGAGTCAAAGGCGTTTGCACCGAGTTTGGCATTGGCCGCAGGGCATCACCGTCCAAACCTCAAAACCCGAGTAGCGGCGATCCGACGGTGGGCGGTATTTGAACGGCGGGGAATCCGATACATTAGGGGAGTTGTTACACTGTTACCCAAGACCCGCCGTTCAGGGGGCGCGACATTGACGAAATAGAGCAGGCGAACAATGTTGTTTTAAGGCATGGGCTTAAATGCCGTTAACTGATCAATTTGAAGGCGCTTCATATCATGTTTCCTGACTCTGCACCGGATGTTTTAAAGCAGTTATCAAGAAGTTTAATCAGCAGTGGCCGGGAAGAATTTTTTCAACACCTTACGTTTTCATTAGCGTCGCTGCTCGATGTCGATCACGTGTTCATCGCCCGTATCGATGCCCATGGGAGCTTCGTATCGCCGCTGGCGTTTTACTCGAACGGGCAGTGGATAAGTGAAGCACCGTACTCCATCAAAGGGGCCGTGTGCGCCCAAATCAATCCCGGTTGCGAATTCATGGTAAGCCAGGGTGTCTGTGAGCAGTTTCCTGATGATCCGCATCTTGCGGCGCTCTCGGCCGAAGGCTTTTTGGGGGTGCCCATGCTGGATGCCGACGCCAACTGGCTCGGCGTCGTAGCGCTCATTCACTCCTCCCCTTTAACCCTGCCGGATTTCGCTATCGATACGCTGCGGATTGCGGCTTCCCTGGCGGGGGTCGAGCTCTCGCGCCAATTGGCGGGGGCCAGCGCGAAAGTGCATATCGACCGCCAGCGCCGGGCGCTTCAGCTTTTAAGCGAAGGCGGCGAGGCGGTGTTCAATGCCCCAACCGAGGCCGCCTTGATGCAAGGCTGTTGCGATGTGGCCGTGGGCACCGGTGGCTATGCGGCGGCCTGGGTCAGCCGGCCCGACGCCACGCAGCGCGCGGATTCGCTGAGCGTCACGGCCATGGCGGACCGGGATGGCGAGGAAGTCGCCTGGTGCAGCCCGCGCCAACTCATGATCAAACGCTATAGCCACACCGTCACTCAAAAAGCGTTCGAGCAGGGCCGCGCCCTGGTGGTGAGTGAGCTTACGAACACCGGCGGGGTCAACGAGAATCTCAAGGAGGCGCTGCTGGCCCTCGGCGTCAAAGCGTTTATTGCGCTGCCTCTGATGTTTCGTGATGTTCCGCTGGGCGTGCTGAGTTGTTATCACGCCCAGGACGCGGCCATTTCCGAAAAAGAGCTCAAGATCCTCGGCGACCTGGCCAACGATATCGCGTTCGGGCTGGACAATTTTCTGCGCCGCCAAAACGAGCAGTGCATTCAGCACGCGGTGACCCACGTGGCCACCGCGGTGTCCGCCGGCCACGGCAAGGCCTTTTTGTCGCAACTGACCGTGCACATGGCGACCGCGCTCTCGGCAGAGGTCGGGTTTATCGCCACGCTGGACAAAGAGGACCCCGATATCGCCACGATGGTATCGATTCACGTCAACGGCGAGGAGCAGCCCGGGCTTCGCTATCGCCTGACGGGTGTGCCGTGTGAGGACGTCATTGCGAACCGCGAGTGTATCGTGCTGGAAGGCGCTTCGGTGCGCATGCCCCGCGAGGCCAACGGCGCGCTCGATTGGGTGAATGGCTATATCGGCCACCGCCTGGATGACGCCCAGGGCAAGCCGATCGGTATCGTCGGCGTCATGTACGAGCAGGCGCTGACGCACACCCACATTGCCCGAGAAGTACTGCAGATATTTGCCGCCCGGGTCGCCTCGGAGCTCTCCCGCCAGCAAGACGAGAGCCGTATCCGCGAGCTGGCCTACCGGGATGAAGGCACGCAGCTACCCAACCGCGCCGATTTCATTCGCCAGCTGTCCCAGTACGTTGTGGCCAGGCCGCCTCGGCCGCTGGCGCTGCTGCTATTGGGGCTCGATCATTTTAAGGAGGTGAACGACACGGCTGGCCACCACGGGGGCGATATGGTGCTCAGCGAAGTGGCCCAGCGTTTCGCGGCGGTGCTCGGCGATCGACACTACCTGGCGCGGCTGGGCAGCGACGAGTTCGTCGTCATCTGCCGTGACACCGGCCAGCAGGCGGCTCACGACGTTGCCGCGTCGCTTCAAAAGGCGCTCGAAGTCCCGATCGTCGTCGAACAGCACTCGGCGGAGCTCAGCGCAAGCGTGGGTATATCGCTGTTTCCGGAGCAGGCGACGAGCGCGCAGGGCCTTCTGAAGTACGCCGATACCGCCATGTATCAGGCCAAGCGGCAGCCGGTCAATACGCGCCTTTTCGAGCCCTGGATGGAGCAGGTCATGCGCGAAAAGCTGGACATGGCCAAACGGTTGAGCGCCGCGATCGCCGATAAAACCCTGAGTCTGCACTTTCAGCCTCAGGTGGACATGCAAACCGGCGAGCTGATCGGTGCCGAGGCGCTATGCCGCTGGCAGGATGACGTGCTTGGCAGCATCTCGCCGGGGGTTTTCATTCCGCTGGCCGAAGAGCGCGGCATGATGATAGCGCTGGGCCGCTGCGTGATCGAAAAAGCCTGCCAGCATCTTGCCCACTGGAAGGCGCAGGGGCTCACGTTTCGCGGGCAGTTGGCGATCAACATAGCGGCGGATCAGTTCGACGACAGCGACCTGGCCGATGCGCTGCTCGAAAACTGCAGCACCTACCAGATCGCCCCGTCCGCGCTGAGCCTGGAGCTGACCGAAAGCGGCATCATGATCAACCCCGAAGAGGCCGTTGCGATGACCCGCCACTTCAAGGAGCAGGGCATGGGCCTGGCCATCGACGACTTCGGCACCGGCTACTCGTCGCTTGCCTATTTGAAACGCTTCGCCGTGGACAAGATCAAGATCGACATCTCGTTCATCCGCGACATGCTCACCAGCGAAAACGACCGAATGATCGTTGCCACCATTATCGCCATGGCCCACACCCTGGGTCTGGAGACGATCGCCGAAGGGATCGAGAGCCCGCCGCAGATCAAGCCGCTGATCGACATGGGCTGTATCCAGGGCCAGGGCTACTACTTCGACCAGCCGTTGCCTCCGGAGGATTTCGCCCGCCGTTGGCTCGGGGGCCAGGCGTGAGTTGGGCCGTCGCCGGTTCGCCGCGTGGCGCAGGGAAGGGCGCCGGATTTGCCGAAACTTGATAGGCGAAGCGGGCGGTTAGCGCTAAGGTGGGGAAAAGCCAATAAACGGTTCCGATGCTGGCCGCTGGTCGTTGCGTGCCAGGTGTCGAGGACCCTCGAGTGCGAAGGAGACTCCCCATGGCCGGGACCTACCACACCCAAGTGGGTAGCCGCTGCTACCGCTTTAAAAGCCTTGCCGAGCTGATGGCGAAGGCCACTCCGGCGCGCGCCGGCGACCGGCTGGCCGGTGTGATGGCACAAAGCGCCGAGGAGCGCGTGGTTGCCCAGATGGTCCTGGCGGAGCTTCCGCTCACCACGTTTTTGAGTGAGGCGTTGATTGCTTATGAAGACGACGAAATCACCCGGCTGATCATTGACGACCACGACGTCAGCGCCTTTGCGCCCATCAAGCATTTGACCGTGGGCGATTTTCGCAACTGGCTGTTGTCGGACCAGGCCACCCCCGAGGTGCTGGAGCGCGTGCGCGCCGGTATCACGCCGGAAATGGCCGCCGCGGTGAGCAAGCTGATGCGCAACCAGGACCTGATTTTGGTGGCCAAGAAGTGCCATGTAACCACCGCGTTTCGTAATACCATCGGCTTGCCCGGACGGCTCTCCACGCGGCTTCAGCCCAACCACCCGACCGACGACGTGACCGGCATCGCGGCGAGTATTCTGGACGGGCTTTTATACGGCAGTGGCGACGCGGTGATCGGCATCAACCCGGCCACCGACAACGTCGCCCAAAGCGTGAAGCTGATGCGCCTGATGGACGAGGTGATTCAAAAATACGAGATCCCCACCCAGTCCTGCGTGCTGACCCACGTGACCAACACGCTGGAAGCGATCGAGCAAAACGCCCCGGTGGACCTGGTCTTTCAGTCCATCGGCGGCACCGAAGCCACCAATCGCAGTTTCGGCTTCGATCTGGCAACGCTTGCCGAGGCAGAAGCCGCGGCGCAGTCGCTCAATCGCGGCACGGTGGGGCGCAACGTCATGTACTTCGAGACCGGTCAAGGCAGCTCCCTCTCCGCCGACGCCCACCATGGGCTGGATCAGCAAACCTGCGAAGCGCGCGCCTACGGCGTGGCGCGCAAGTTCAGCCCGTTGCTGGTCAATACCGTGGTCGGCTTCATCGGCCCGGAGTATCTCTTCGATGGTAAAGAGATCACCCGCGCCGGGCTCGAGGATCATTTCTGCGGCAAGCTTTTGGGCGTGCCCATGGGGTGCGACGTCTGCTACACCAACCACGCCCAGGCCGACCAGAACGACATGGACAACCTGCTCACGCTTCTGGGCGTGGCCGGGTGCAATTTCGTGATGGGCATTCCAGGCTCTGATGACATCATGCTCAACTATCAGACCACCTCGTTTCACGATGCGCTCTACGCCCGCCGGGCGCTCGGGCTCAAGGCCGCGCCGGAGTTCGAACAGTGGCTTTCGCGCATGCAGATTTTCAGCGATATCGACGCCCACCGGCTGAGCGAGGCCTTGCCCGCCGCCTTTGCCAATAGCTTGCGCCATCTACCCGGGAAGGCCCGCCATGAACAATAAACCAACGCCTGGAACGCCCACCGAAAGCCCGCAGCGCCACGAGCCGGTCGTCGTCGAAAACCCCTGGGAGACGCTGCGCGCCTTTACCGACGCGCGCATCGGCCTTGGCCGGGCCGGGGTGAGCCTGCCCACCAGCAAGCTGTTGGAATTCCAGCTGGCCCACGCCCAGGCTCAGGACGCGGTGCACTGCCCGCTAGCGCTAGAGGCACTGAGCGAGACATTGACCGAGGCGCTCGCCCTCGAAACCGCCCCGATAGCGCTGCACAGTCACGCCGAGGACCGGGCCACGTATCTACAGCGCCCGGGCTACGGCCGCCGGCTCGACGACGATTCCCACGGGCGGCTCAAGGAGCACGCCACCACCGAGCGCGCCGACCTGGCCGTGGTGATCGTCGATGGTCTCTCGGCGCTGGCCGTGCAGCAAAACAGCGCGCCGTTTTTACAAGCGCTCTACCAGGCGTTCGAGGAAGACGCGCTCGATTGGACGCTCGCGCCGCTTAGCATCGTCGAGCAGGGGCGGGTCGCCATTGGCGACGAGGTCGGCGCGCTTTTGAACGCCGACGCCGTGCTGGTCATGATCGGCGAGCGCCCGGGGCTTAGCTCGCCGGATAGCCTGGGCCTCTACATGACCTGGGCGCCGGAAGTGGGCCTCAAGGACGACCGGCGCAACTGTATCTCCAACGTGCGCCCGGCAGGGCTCGATATGAAAAGCGCTGCCCGAAAGCTGTTGCTGCTGTTGAAGGAGGCGCGCGAGCGTAAGCTTTCCGGTGTGAAGCTCAAGGATCGCAGCGAAGACGACGTGGTCGAGGGCATCGGATCGACACGTAACTTTCTGGTGGCCGACTGACTGTTTTTTATCCGGCATATCGCCTAGGCTAACAAGCATTTCCGGCCGCCTTCACTTTAGTTCGAGCGGCCCTTTGAATGGCAAAGGAGGGCGTTATGTTGACAAGCGAGCCCGCAGACGGCAGCCACTTGCAGGCGGTGTCGTTGCCGCACCTGGTAGTGTTTACCGGCTCCGGCATCAGCGTGGAAAGCGGCATCAAGACGTTTCGCGCAAGCGACGGCCTGTGGGAGGAACACCCGGTCGAAAAGGTCGCCACCCCGGAAGGCTTTCGCGATGACCCCGAGCGCGTGCTGGCCTTCTACGACCAGCGCCGCGCGCAGATTCGTAAAGCCAAACCCAACGCGGCGCACAAGGCGCTGGCCGCTCTCGAGCAGGATGGTTTCAGCGTTTCGATCATTACCCAAAATATCGACGACCTGCACGAGCGCGCAGGCTCTTCTCAAGTGCTGCATCTTCATGGCGAGATTCTAAAGGCGCGCTCCAGCGTCGATGCGCGGCTGCGCTACCCGGTCACCGGTAATATCGCCCTGGGCGAGGTGTGCGACAAGGGCAGCCAGCTGCGCCCGGACGTGGTCTGGTTCGGCGAATCCGTGCCGCTTTTCGACCAGGCCTGTGAGCTTGCAAGCCAGGCGGACTTCTTTCTGGTGGTGGGCACTTCGCTTGCGGTCATGCCCGCCGCCTCGCTTTTGTCTTATATCGGCGCGGAAACCCCCTGTGCGCTGATCGACCCGGATGCGGATGCCCTGACCCCGCCCGGTGTCCTGGCGATCAACACCACCGCCGGTGAGGGTGTGCCGGCGCTGGTCAACCAGTGGCGTCGCCAGAGGAGTTTCGAACTCTCCTGATCCGGGGGCGGGCGTTGGATCTCGGGCGCGCCGCCCGCTTTCACTGGCCCCGGCAGGCGGGTCTGGCTCGTCACGCGCCGGGCGCTGCTTTATACTCGGCGCCCTTTGACTAACTGGGTGCACGGATGTCTGCCTCTGATACTACCTGTGAACAGGATGCGCCGGCCGAGCATCCTCAACCGCCGCGGCGCGAGTTCAAGGCGCGTGGCAGTTTCGTGATCCGCTGCGAAGGCTGTAACCTGCCCAAGCTCAACTGCCTGTGCCCCTACAAGGCCGTGGCGCAAAGCCACGCCCAGGTATGGCTGATCACCCATTCCCTCGAGCATTACAAGCCGACCAATACCGGGCGGTTGATTGGCGATGTGCTGGCGCAAACCCGGGTATTTACCTGGTATCGCACTGCGCCGGACCCGGAATTGATCGCCCTGCTCGAGGACCCGCGCTACGCGCCTTTCGTGATCTTTCCGGATGACCACCCGGACTACGCCGAACGCGTGGTGGGGATCGACGCCGTGCACAGTGCCAAGCGGGAGGCGCGCATACCGGTGTTTATCATTTTGGACGGTACCTGGCGCCAGGCGCGGCGCATGTTTCGCAAAAGCCCTTACCTGGACGCACTGCCGGTGCTGCCGCTACATACCGAGCGCGAAACCCGCTACCGGCTAAGAAAGCCCGCCTCCCGCGCGCACCTGTGCACCGCGGAAGTGGCCACCGAGCTTCTGCGCCAGGCCGGCGACGAGGACGCGGCGAGCGTGCTGGACGATTACTTCGACGTGTTCAACGATAGCTACGCGGAGAGCCGTTTCTATCGCAAGATCGACGAGCCGACCCCGGCCATGCGGCGGTTGCTGGCGCGAAAGGCGCAGGGCTAGTTAGGCAGCCAGCGCAGCAGCACCTTGCGCACCCAAAACCAGCGGTTGATCAGCAGCGCAGCGAAAATCAGGCTGCACCCCAAAAGCTGTAGCAAAGACATGGTTTCGCCAAACCACCAGCCGGCGAGTAGCGCGGTCCACACCGCCTCGAGCATGAGTATCACCGAGGCGTGGCTGGGCGTGGTCATGCCCTGGGCGGTGATCTGCAGGAAAAAGCGCAGGGCGCTGGCCAGCAACGCACTGGCCATGAACCAGCCCAGAATCGAGGTGCTGAGCACCACCGGCTGATGCTCCACCAGCAGCGACGTAACGCTCAACACCACCCCCACCGCGAGCAGTTGCAGCGTGGTGAGCGCCAGCGCCGGCACGTGGCGCACCACGCGGGTGTTGACGTTGATCAAAAACGCAAAGCACAGCGCAGCGCACACCATGTAGAGCTGGCTGGCTTCTAACCGGAAGCCTGCGTTGAGCGAGAGCAGCGCAAAGCCCGCCAGGGCGACCGGCAGCGCCACCCAGGTCGAGCGGGGCGGGCGGTCACCGAACAGCAGCCGTGCGACCACCGGCACCAGCAAAATCCCCAGGCTATTGATAAAGGCGCTTTCGCCCAGGTGGTCGGAGTGGCTAAGCCCGAGAATCCAAAAGCCAATGGCGGCACTAAACAGTACTCCCACGAACAGGCCGCGGCGTATACGCCGCGCGGGCAGCCTGGCAAGCGAAGGCCAGGCAAAGCCGAGCAGCACCAGCCCGGCAAGCAAAAAGCGGGTGCCGATGAATAGCAGCGGCGGCATACCCGCCAGCGCCTCCTTGGAAAATATCCAGCCCGCCGCTGCCACCATCGTGACCAATAGCAGCAGCGCATCCGCTTGCCAGGGCGCGCGCTCGATGTTGTTCACACGGCGCTGCCAAACAGCGCACCGGCGATTCTAAAGCCGGCCACCCAGGTGCCTACCGCCGAGCCCAGCGTGGCCAGAATGAACACCAGCAGCGTGCGCGACACGCGGTTTTTCCACCAGCCTTTCAACTGGGTCACGTCGTGGCGCAGCGAAGAGAAATCGCGCACCTTGGGCTTGCGCATGTAAAGCTCGACCCCGGCGGCCACGAACCCGGCGCCAATCGTTGGGTTGAGCGAGGTGAGCGGGGCGGCGAAGAAGGTAGTGATCACCGTGACCGGGTGGGCCAACGCAATAATGGTCGCCCCGCCGGAGAGAATACCGTTGATCAAGAACCACTCCAGCACCAACTGCCAGCCAAGCTCGGTATTGCGCGAAAAGCCGATCGCGAAGCCGGTAATCACCAGGGCGGTAATGAGCCAAGGCAGCGCCTTCCATATTTTGGAAGGCGGCGGCGTGGTCTCCAGCGCTTCGCGCTCGGTTTTGGGGGTCTCGGGCAGCGGCGCGCTCAGGTGCTCCGTGGTGCCTTTCAAGTGGCCGGCGCCTAGTACCACCAGCACGTTCTTGTAGCGCCCGGGCGGGGCTTGCTCGGCCAGGCGCAGCGCCATGTAACGGTCGCGCTCGCGAATCAAAGGGGTATAGAGATTTTCCGACTCGGCGGCGAATTCGCTGAAGGTGGCCTCCAGCATGTCGCCCTCCTTGAGCTTTTCGATCTCTTCCTTGGACACGTCCTGGCGAGACATGACGCTGCCGAGCAGCCCGGTAAACAGCGAAAAGCGTTGCCACCAGGGGACGTTGCTGTAGATACGCTTTAGCGTCACGCCCACGTCGCGGTCGATCATCAAAAGCGACAAGCCATGGTTCTGGCTCGCCTCGACCGCCGCGCGCATCTCGGCCCCTGGCTGAATACCGGACTGGTCGGCGATGCGCTGCTGAAACGCGCCCAGGGCGAGGCTGGCCGCCACCATGCCCGCCTTGCCCTGCTTGAACACCTGGAAAAGGTCTTGCTCGCCCATGGCGTCCGGGTGGGTCATGCTGTGGTGGCGGGCCTCGCAAAGCTCGATGGCCACGGCATCGAAGGCGCCGCTATCGAGCAGGCGCGTGACGTCCTCGGCGCTTTGGGCCGATACGTGGGCGGTGCCCAGCAGGGTGTAGCGGGTCGCGCCTATGTCAACGGTGTTCAAGGGCCCGCTGGTCGCCGGAAGCGCCTGGGGCGGCTCGGTGGAGGAGGGTGCGTCGTCATCAATCATGGTTGTCTCACTAAAAAAAGGGGGCCTCGCGGCTTAGCGGCGCCAGAACGCGGGGGTGAACAGAACCAGTACGGTAAAGATCTCGAGGCGGCCTAAAAGCATCGCCAGCACCAGAATCCACTTGGCCAGGTCCGGCATGTCGCCGTAGTGTTCGCTTGCCTCGCCAAGCGCCGGGCCCAGGTTGTTGAGCGCCGAGCCAACGGTGGACCAGGCGGTGATTTGATCCACACCGGTCGCCATGACGCCGACCAGCATCAAAAAGAACAGCATCACGTAGGCGGAGAAAAAGCCCCAAACGGCCTGGGCGATGCTGTCCGGCACGCTCACCTTGCCCACCTTGACCGCGATGACCGCGTTGGGGTGGATCAGGCGCATTACCTCACGCATGCCCTGTTTTAAAATCAAAATGATACGAATCACCTTCATGCCGCCAGCGGTCGAGCCGGAGCAGCCACCGATGAAGGCGGCCACGAACAGCATGAACGGCAGCGCCCCGGGCCAGCCGGAAAAATCCGCCACCGCAAAGCCGGCGGTCGTGGCCACCGAGACCACCTCAAAAAGCGCGTGGCGCAGGCCGTGAAGGGTGACGTAGGTGCCGGTAAACCAGAGCGTGAAGGTCGCGATGGTGACCAGCCCCGCTAGAAACAGCATCAGAAAGCGCGCTTCCGGGTCTTCGAAGTAGTGCAGCAGGCGCTTCTCCCGCCAGGCGATAAAATGCAGGCTGAAGCTGAACGCCGAAATCAGCATGAAGGCGACGCAAATCAACTCGATGGCGGCGTTGTTGAAGTAGCCGATACTGGCATCGTGGGTGGAGAACCCGCCGATGGCCACGGTCGAAAAGCTGTGGCCGAGCGCGTCGAACCAGTTCATGCCCGCCAGCATATAGGCCACCAGGCACGCCATGGTCAGCGTGGCGTAAATGTACCAGAGCGCCTTGGCGGTTTCGGTGATGCGGGGGGTGAGCTTGGAGTCCTTGAGCGGGCCCGGGATCTCGGTGCGGTAAAGCGCCATGCCGCCCACGCCCAGCGTCGGCAAAATGGCCACGGCCAGTACCACGATCCCCATGCCGCCCAGCCACTGAAGCTGCTGGCGGTAGTAGCGAATCGATTCGGGCAGAAAGTCGATGCCGGTAATCACCGTGGCCCCGGTGGTGGTGAGCCCCGAGAACGACTCGAACACCGCGTCGGTGAAATCGAGGGCGGCGTCGCCGAACAGCATCAACGGGATCGAGCCGAAAAACGCCAGCACCGTCCAGAACATCGCCGCGATGATGAAACCATCGCGAATGCGCAGCTCCTTGTGCGCGCGCCGGTTGGGCAGATAGAGCAGCAGGCCCGTGGCCACGGTAATCGCGATGCCGCTAATAAAGGCGTACCAGACGCCATCGCGAAACCATAGCGACATCAGCGTGGGCGGCAACATGGTAAGGCTGAAGAGCATCAACAGCAGCCCTAAAATGCGTAGAATGACCCGCAGGCTCATGGAATCGAACGGCTCCTGGACAGTGTTTAAAAGAACGTAAGGCCGACTTGAAAAAGCCGTTCGACGTCGCGAATCCGGCGCTTGTCGATCACGAACAAAATCACGTGATCGCCGCTTTCCACCACGGCGTCACCGTGGGCGATGATGACTTCCTTGCCGCGCACCATCGCCCCGATGGTCGTGCCCTCGGGCAGGCCGATATCGCGCACCGCCCGGCCGACCACCTTGGAAGACTGCTTGTCACCGTGGGCGATCGCCTCGATTGCCTCGGCCGCACCCCGGCGCAGGGAATGCACGTTGACGATGTCGCCCCGGCGCACGTGGGTCAAAAGGCTCCCGATCGTTGCCTGCTGGGGCGAGATCGCGATGTCGATCTCACCGCCCTGGACCAGATCCACGTAGGCGGCGTTGTTGATCAGCGTCAGCACCTTTTTTGCCCCCAGCCGTTTGGCCAAAAGCGACGACATGATGTTGACCTCGTCGTCGTTGGTCAACGCGCAGAAAATATCGCAATCCTCGATATTCTCCTCTTCCAAAAGCCGCTTGCTGGTGGCGCTGCCGTGCAGCACCACGGTACGGTCGAGGCGCTCGGAAAGGTTCGTACAGCGCGTAAGGCTGTGCTCGATGATCTTGACCTGGTGGCTGTGCTCCAGATGCTCGGCCAGGCGCTCGCCGATATTGCCGCCGCCGGCGATGACCACTCGGCGAAAACCGCGCTCGACCCGTCTAAGCTCGCTCATCACCGCGCGAATGTCGCGCCGGGCGGCGAGGAAGAACACTTCGTCGTCGGCCTCGATGATCGTATCGCCCCGCGGAATGATCGGCCGGTTGCGCCGGTAAATGGCCGCGACGCGGGTATCCACGTTGGGCATGTGGCGGCCCAAAAACGCCAGGTCCTGGCCCACCAGCGGGCCGCCGTAAAACGCCTTTACCGCCACCAGCTGAACGAGCCCGCCGGCGAACTCCAGCACCTGAAGGGCGCCGGGGTGTTCGATCAAGCGGCGCACGTGGTCGGTCACCACCTGTTCGGGGCTGATCAATACGTCGATGGGGATGGCTTCGTGGGCGAATAGCCCCTTGCGAGTAAGATAGGGCGTGGCGCGTACCCGGGCGATCTTGGTCGGCGTGCGAAAAAGCGTGTGCGCGACCTGGCAGGCGATCATGTTGACTTCGTCGGAGTTGGTCACCGCGATCAACATGTCGGCGTCTTCGCAGCCTGCCTGACGCAGGATGATCGGGTAGGAACCAGCGCCGGTCACGGTGCGGATATCGAGCCTGGTGTGAAGCTCTCTGAGCTTGGCCGTGTCCGTGTCGACCACGGTGATATCGTTCTCTTCGCGCGCGAGGTGTTCGGCCAGCGCCCCGCCGACCTGGCCGGCGCCAAGAATGATGATTTTCATGGCTGAATCGGTTCCATTGAAAGCGCCGGCGTTTTAATGAAAAGAGCGAAAGGGCGCCGCAAATAAAGACGGCGGCCAGTGTAAACCAGCCGCCGTCGAAAAGCAGTGAGGAAATTAATCCAGGGTGAAGCCGACCTTCACCGTCACCTGCCAATGAGCCACCCGGCCGTTTTCGATATGCCCGCGGGTATCGATGACGTCCAGCCAGCGCATATGATCGATCGACTCGGACGCCTTGGCGAGGGCGTTTTGCACGGCGTCTTCGATGCTGGTTTCAGAAGAGCCGGTGATCTCTACGTGCTTGTAGATATGATTACTCATACGATTTTCATCCTTGTGGTGAATAAACGGCTTCGAGCGCCTGGTTACGCCAAACGCTTTTCCAGCCTGGCATAAAAAAAGCCATCGTGACTGTTTTGTTGCGAAAAGAGCTGGCGGCCGTGGCCGCTCGTCTCGCCCCAGGCCACATCCGACGGGGTGGTGGCCCGCGCATCCGGGGTGCGGCTGATGAACGCCTCGATTTGTTGGGCGTTCTCCTGGGGCAGCACCGAGCAGGTCGCGTACAAAAGCGTGCCGCCCGGGCGCAAAAGGCCCCACAGGTTATCCAAAAGCGAGGCCTGGAGCTTGGCCAGTTGGCCAATATCGCTTTGACGGCGCAGCTTTTTGATATCCGGGTGGCGGCGAATCACGCCGGTGCCCGAACAGGGCGCATCGAGTAAAATAGCATCGAAGTGCGTGCCGCTCCACCAGTCGCGCTCGGCGGCGTCGGCGTGGCGCAAATCGGCGCTGAGCTTGAGCCGGCTGAGCGTATCGTCGACCCGGGCCAGGCGCTGGTTATCCATGTCGATGGCGGTCAGCGCGATATCGAACTGCTCGAGCAGGTGAGCGGTTTTGCCGCCGGGGGCGGCGCAGGCATCGAGCACCTGGGCGCCGGGGCGGGGCGCAAGCGCCGGGCCCAGAAGTGCCGCACTCAACTGAGCCGCCTCGTCCTGAACACTGACCCAGCCCTCCTTGAAGCCTGGCAGTATCGAGACGTCGCAGGGCGTTTCCAGCGTGATGCCGTCCGGGGCGTGGGCGCACAGGTGCGCGTCGAGCCCTTGATCGACCAGCTTGCCAAGGTACGCCTCGCGGTCGAGCTGGCGCTGATTGACGCGCAGGGTCATGGGGCCGGGGTGGTTATTGGCCTCTACCACTTCGCGCCACTGCTCGGGCCAGGCCTCGCGCAGCACTTTCAAAAGCCAGGGCGGGTGTTCCAGCGCCACGCTTTCGTCGCGGTCCACCTCGGCTTGCAGTGCCTCGCCTTCGCGCTGAAGCCGGCGCAGGCAGCCGTTCAATACCCGGGTGGCCCACTCTTTTTTCAAAAGCCGCGCCGCGCCGGCGGTTTCACCCACCGCCGCGTGGGCGGGAATCCGCATGTACAAAAGCTGGTAGATGCCGATCAATAACAGCGCGTGAATATCCTGATCGCGCTTTTTGAACGGCTGCTTGAGAAGCTTCGCGGCCAGCGCTTCAAGGCGCGGCAGGCGGCGGCAACTGCCAAAGCAGAGCTCTTTTAAAAGGCCCCGGTCCCGGGCGATCACGCTGTGCTCGTCAAGGCCGGCCAGCGACCCTTGTTCGTTGAGGACCGGCGTCAGCGCGCGCGCGGCGGCGGCGCGCACCTCCTGGCCACTGCCTTCCTGGGGGCGCTTGGCGCTCATGAGTTCTCTCCGTTATGCGTCTGTTCGATCGTTGGCGTGCCCAGCTGGCTGCCTGGGGCAAGCCGGGGCTGTGGGGCGTTGAGTAGTGCGCTGACTGGCAGCATTTTGGCGCCGGGGAGCTGCACGTGGCTAACGCACAGCACCTGGTGGCCGTGCTCGCCGCAGGCGATGCGCAGATGATCGTCCCCGTGGGCCAGCAGCGTGCCCGGGGCGGATGAATGCGGGGCCGGGCCTTCGGCGCGGGCCATGTAAAGGCGCAGGCGCTCATCGCCCAGCGCGCACCAGGCGACCGGCCAGGGGTTGAAGGCGCGGATTTTGCGCGCCAGCACATCGGCGCTTTGCGTGAAGTCGAGCTCGGCTTCCGCCTTGCTCAGCTTGGCCGCGTAGGTGACGCCCTCCAGCGGCTGGGGCGTGGCCGTGGCGCTCGTTTGGCGCAAAGCGTCGAGCGTTTCGATCAGCGCTTTGGCGCCGTCCTCGGCGAGCTGGTCATGGAGCGCGCCGCCGGTGGTGTGCTCGGTGATCGGCGTGCGTATTTCACTGAGCATCGCGCCGGTGTCCAGGCCTGCGTCCATCTGCATGATGGTCACACCGGAGGCCGCGTCGCCGGCTTCGATGGCGCGCTGAATGGGCGCGGCGCCGCGCCAGCGGGGCAGCAGTGAGGCGTGAACGTTGATACAGCCAAGGCGCGGGATGTCTAAGACGGCCTGGGGGAGCAAAAGCCCGTAGGCCACGACCACCATGATATCGGCCTCGAGGGCGGCGAGCTCGGCCTGGGCGGCAGGGTCTTTCAGGCTCATCGGCTGATAGACCGGCAGTTCGTGCTCGAGGGCCAGACGCTTGACCGGGCCCGGGGTAAGCTTGCGCCCACGCCCAGCGGGCCGGTCGGGCTGCGTATAAACGCCTACCACCTGGTGGCCGCTTTCGAGCAGGGCGGCAAGGTGTGATTCGGCAAAATCCGGGGTGCCGGCAAAGACGACGCGCAGTGGGGGCATGGGTCTACCTGTTCGGGCTTTTTTCAGAAAATAGCGAGAGGGGCGTAAAAGCCGCCCGGTGGGCGGCTTTTTGATCGCTTAGGCGTCCTGCAGCTTGTGGCGCTTTTGCATCTTTTTCATGATGCGGTCGCGCTTCAACGCCGAGAGGTAGTCGACGAAAAGTACCCCTTCAAGGTGGTCGTACTCGTGCTGGATACAGTGGGCGAGCAGGCCATCGGCTTCGAGCTCGTAGGCCTCGCCGTTGCGATCCTGGGCATTGAGTTTGACCTTGAGAAAACGCGGCACCTCGGCGTAGTGCTCGGGGATCGACAGACACCCTTCGGAGAGCGGCTCTTGCTCTTCGCCGATCGGCTCGTAGCGCGGGTTGATCAACACCAGCGGCGCGTCACCGTTTTCAGAGACGTCCATCACCACCACGCGCTGGTGAACGTCGACCTGGGTGGCGGCAAGCCCGATGCCGCGCGCGTCGTACATGGTTTCCAGCATATCGTCGACGAGCTGGCGGACGCTGTCATCAACGGTCTCAACCGGTTTCGCCTTGGTTCTCAGGCGCTCATCGGGAAATTCGAGAATGGGACGTGTAGCCATGGCGTTACTATCACCGTTATTCAATCTGTGGTTTCAAAACAGGGGCTAGAATAGAGGTTAAAAACCGCGACAGGTTCCGGCGGCGGGTCAATGACCGCGCTTGAAAGTCGCCCGCGCCCCTGCCTCAATTGGGTTAGCGCGTCTATGTGCTTTACTATAGGCCACTATATCATGCTGGCGGTACTTCTGGGCATGCGCGCAGGCGTGTCTTCTACCGCTCTCACCCCTTTCAGGGAATCGCCATGGCCGTTAAAAAATCCCTTCGTTATAGCGCCTTCGTCGCGCTTTTGCTGGGGGGCTCGCTTGCCGCCAGTGCCGCAATGGCTTGGGAGCGTATCCGCGACGACGCCCCCGAGCGCTACACCGTCGTACAGGGCGACACGCTTTGGGATATTTCGGCGCGCTTTCTACGTGCCCCCTGGCAGTGGCCCACGCTTTGGCAGGCCAACCCGCAGATTCGAAACCCTCATCGTATCTACCCAGGCGATACCCTTGTGCTTGGCGACTGCGCCGGCGTCCCCTGTTTTGATTTCGAGCCCGGGCGCCCGGTGGTGAAGCTTTCGCCCCAGGTGCGCCGGGTCGAGCCCCGCGAGGCCGTGACGGCGCTGCCCCGCGAGGTGGTCGATGTATTTTTACGCCAGCACCGCGTTCAACAGCCCAATGAGCCGCTTCACGAGCTTGGCTACGTGGTAGGCGGCGAGAACGAGCGCTTCATTAGCGGCGCTGGTGACACGCTTTACGTGCGCGGCGAGCTCCCGGCGGACACGCGCATGGGCTTTTATCGCCCCGGCGAGCCCTACCTGTCCGCCGAAGGCGAAACCCTGGGGCGCGAGCTCGTCTATATCGGCGAAGCGCAACGGGCCGGCCAGCAGGGCGAGATCGCAAGCGTCAAGGTGCTGAGCGCCCAGCAGGAGGTGCGCAACAACGATATCCTGCTCACGCTGGACGATACCTTCGAGGCGGATTTTCAGCCGCGCGCCCCGCTCAATGACGTGGCCGGGCACATTATCGCCGCCCCCGGCGGGGTGCGGTTTATCGGCAGGCTGCAAATCGTGGCGCTGGACCTGGGGACCGAGGACGGCCTGCAGCCGGGCCACGTACTGCGCGTGGACCAGCAAGGCGAGCTCATCAACGACCCGCGCACCGGGGAGCTTTTCCAGCTGCCCAATACGCAAAGCGGGCTGGTCATGATATTCAAGCCCTATAACCGCATGAGCTATGCGCTGGTCATGCAGGCGTCCAACGTATTGGCGATAGGCGACGAGGTGCGCTCACCCGAGCGCTAGGTGTACAGGTGTAAAAGGGGGCGGGAATGGATACGAACGCATGGCTGGCCGTGGAAGCGCTACCGGGAATGGGCGCTCATCGCATCAAGGCGCTGACCCAACGCCAGCCCAGCTGGCCCCAGGGGTGGCTTGCCGCATTGCCGGGTCCGGCGGCAAGTGCGCTAAGGCTCTGGCTCGATCATCCTTCTAAAAGCCCGCTGCAGGCGCGGGTGAACGCCACGCTCGACTGGCTCGCCGGTGGGCCGCAGCGCCACGTGCTTCATCCGGGCCACCCCCACTGGCCTGCTTTACTCGATGAGCTACCCGACCCGCCGCCGGTGCTTTGGGCGCTGGGCGATCTCGACGCGCTCAAAGGGCCGAGTATCGCCATGGTCGGTACCCGCAAGCCGACCGGCGAAGGCGCCCGAAACGCTCGGCACTTCGCCCGGGAACTGGCCCGGCGCGGCTGGTGCGTGGTGAGCGGCATGGCGCTGGGCGTAGACGGGCTGGCCCAGCAAGCCGCCCTCGACGAAGGGGGCGCCACCGTGGCGGTGCTGGGCGGTGGCGTGGATATCATCTATCCGGCGAGCCACCGCGCGCTTTATGAGCAGCTAAGCCAAACCCCCGGCGCTTTGGTGCTGGCCGAGCACCCGCCCGGCACCAAAGCGCGGCCCGCTTTTTTCCCGCGGCGCAATCGTATCGTCACCGGGCTTTCGCTGGGCACGCTGGTGGTCGAGGCTACCGAGAAAAGCGGTAGTTTGGTGAGTGCAAGGCTTGCCCTGGAGCAGGGCCGCGAGCTCTTCGCCGTGCCGGGCTCGATTCATAACGTCCAGGCCCAGGGCAGTTTGGCGCTTTTAAAAAGCGGCGCGACCCTGGCACGCCACGTCGACGATATGCTCGATGAGCTTGGCCACTGGGCGCCTGCGTACATGCCCGCAGCCCAGGCGCCGGCACAACCCCCAACCGAACCTTTGACGGCCATGAGTCACTCGGCTGAAAGCCCGCCGCCGGATGCGCTGCTTGCCGCGCTGTCCTCGGCCCCTACCCCCATCGACCTGCTGGTGCACCATACCGCGCAAAGCGTGGGCGAATGCCAGCAGCGCCTTTTGATGCTGGAGCTCGATGGCCTTGTGGCACAGCAGGCGGGCGGCTGGGTGCGCCTTGGCTAGGCCGTGGTAAGATAAACCCACGTTGGCTGGCAACGCCGAATACTCAAAGGAGGCCTTGATGACATCGACGGTGGAACTTCAACGCGCGACCCGGGCCCTTCGCGAAGGCGGCGTTGTCGCGTGCCCGACCGAGGCGGTGTGGGGGCTTGGCTGCGACCCGGACAACGAGCAAGCACTCACCCACTTGATGCGCATGAAAGAGCGCGACCCCGCCAAGGGCGTCATTTTGGTGGCGGCCAGCATCGAGCAGTTCGGCCCCTGGCTTGCCGGGCTTCCGCTTGCGCTGCACGCCCCGCTTGCAGCGAGCTGGCCCGGCCCCAACACCTGGCTTGTGCCGGACAACGGTCGCAGTCACGCGTTGGTGCGCGGTGCCCACCAAAGCGTGGCGCTGCGCGTTACCAATCACCCTGGCTTGAAAGCGCTGTGCGACGCCTTTGGCGGGCCGCTGGTGTCCACCTCGGCCAACCGTGCGGGCGAGCCACCGGCCATGACCGAACAAGAGGTGCAGACGCTGTTTGGCGCGGAACTTGGCGCCATCCTGCCCGGCGAGCTGGGCGCCGAGGCGCGCCCCAGCACCATTCGCGACCTGGCCTCCGGCAAGGTGCTGCGCTCCTGATATGAGCACCTTTCTGATGGACGCCATGGTAGCGCGGCTGGGCGCGGCGCGGGCCGGCCAGGCGCCGGGGCCTTTTCCCCAGGACGGCCTGGTGCGCAACATCCACGGCGACTTCACGCCGATGATGTGCGGCGGCATCAGCGCGCTTTTACTCCAGATGCTGCACCCGCTGGCGCTGGCCGGCGTGTGGGACCATTCCAACTTTCGCCACGACATGGTGGGCCGGCTGCGGCGTACCAGCGACTTTATCGCCACCACCAGTTTCGGTACGTTCGAGCAGGCCGAAGAGGCAATTGCTCGGGTGCGCCGGGTACATGCCCATGTGCGCGGCCAGGCCGCCGACGGCCGCCCGTACGCCGCCGATGACCCGGACCTGCTCACCTGGGTGCACGTCGCGGAAATGAGCCGCTTCATGGCCGGCCACCTGCTGTACCGCAACCCGAACCTGAGCGCGGCCGACCAGGACCGCTACTTTTTCGAAACCGCCTGCATCGCCGAGGCGCTGGGCGCGCGCGAGGTGCCCGACAGCCGGGAGGCGGTCGCGGCGTATCTCGAAACGAAGCGCGGCGAGCTTGTGTGCGATGAGCGCACCCGGGATGTGATCCAGGTGCTGCTGGCCGCGCCGCCACGGCATCTGATATTGCGCCCGGGCGGGGCGCTTTTTATGCGCGCGGGGATCGACCTTCTGCCCGAATGGGCCGCGCGCCAGCTCGAGCTCGATATGTCGAAGCTCCAGCGCCGGCTCGTTCGCGCCAGCATCAAAGGCGCGATGCCCCTGATCAGCCGCGCGGTAAGAAGCGGCGCCTACCGCCGGGCGCTGACGCGGTTTCAGGGCCGCGCCTGAGCCGTTCGATTGCCCCTTCACCCCTTGCGCCTTACCCCTTACCATAAGCGTCTACCCTTTCAGGCACGGCTTTGGAGATACTGTGGCCCACGAGCACCTTGACGACGTTAAAACGTACCTGATGAACCTGCAGGACCGGCTCTGCGAAGGTCTTGCCCAGGCCGATGGCCGCGGCACGTTCAGAGAAGAGAGCTGGGAGCGTGAAGCCGGCGGCGGCGGGCGCTCGCGAGTGATCGAAAACGGCGCGATTTTCGAAAAGGGCGGGGTCAACTACTCCCACGTGTTTGGTGAAACGCTGCCGCCCTCGGCGACCGCCTCGCGCCCAGAGTTGGCCGGGCGCAGCTTCCACGCGGTGGGGGTGTCCTGGGTGCTGCATCCGGAGAACCCGCACGTGCCCACCAGCCACGGCAACGTGCGCTTTTTCATCGCCGAAAAAGAGGGCGAGGCACCGGTTTGGTGGTTTGGCGGCGGCATCGATCTCACCCCGTACTACCCGGTGTTCGAAGACGTGGTGCACTGGCACCAGGTGGCCAAAAACGCCTGCGCGCCCTTTGGCGACGAGGTTTACCCCCGCTACAAGGCGTGGTGCGACGAGTATTTCTACCTCAAGCATCGCGATGAAACCCGCGGTGTAGGAGGGCTCTTCTTCGATGACCTGAACGCGCCGGATTTCGAGCACGCCTTCGCCTTTCAGCGCGCCGTGGGCGATAGCTTTTTAAAGGCTTACCTGCCGATTATCGAGCGCCGCCGTGACACGCCCTGGGGCGAGCGCGAGCGCGAATTCCAGCTCTATCGGCGCGGGCGCTACGTGGAGTTCAACCTGGTGTGGGACCGGGGGACGCTGTTTGGTTTGCAAAGCGGCGGGCGCACCGAGTCCATCTTGATGTCGATGCCGCCGCTGGCCCGCTGGGAGTATGGCTATACCCCAGGTTCCGGCAGCCCCGAAGCGCACCTGGACGACTACCTGACCCCGCGCGATTGGCTGACCGAGGCCGAAAACCTGGGAGTGAGCCCGTGAGCGATCACTACTGTGTGCTCGGTAACCCGGTCAAACACTCCAAATCGCCGATGATTCATCAGGCCTTCGCCGAGCAAACCGGTCAGGCCCTGCGCTACACCGCCGAGCTTGCCCCCCTCGACGGCTTCACCGCCGCCTGGCAGCAGTTTTGCCACCAGGGTGGGTATGGTGCCAACGTGACCGTGCCGTTCAAACAGGATGCCTTTGCGCTGTGCGATACGCTCAGCCTGCGCGCTCGGCGCGCCGGTGCGGTGAATACCCTGATCAACGGCCAAAACGGCCGCGTCTATGGCGACAACACCGACGGCGTTGGCCTGCTGCGGGATCTAAAAGTCCAAGGGGTGGCGCTGCGCGATGCACGCATTCTGCTGCTGGGCGCCGGTGGCGCGGTGCGCGGCGTGCTCGAGCCGCTGTTGAACGAAGGCCCGCAGGAAATCGTGATCGCCAACCGCACGGCTGACAAGGCCGAAGCGCTGGCTCGGGATTTCGCGGATTTAGGCAAGACAAGCGGGGGCGGGTATCACGCGCTTTTCGGCACGTTCGATCTGGTGATCAACGGTACCAGCGCAAGCCTGGCCGGCGATTTGCCGCCGTTACCGGACGTGCTGTTCAACCCGGGGGGTTACGCCTACGACATGATGTACGGGGCAGAGCCGACGGTATTCATGCAGTGGGCTGATACACGCGGTGCCACCACGGTAGACGGCCTGGGCATGCTGGTCGAGCAGGCCGCAGAGGCATTTTTCCTCTGGCGCAACGTGCGCCCGGATACCGCGTCGGTGCGCGAGATGCTTAGGCAATCGCTTGCCGGCTGAACGCGGCGTGCCTTGGGCACGCCGCGATAGGGGCTACGGGCGCGAGCAGTTCGGCGTGCGGCCCTGGCTTCTGGCCTGCTCATAAGTGGCCATGGCCTGGCCCATGCCGGACTGGAGCCCACTGATACGTTGATCCTGGCTTGGGTGGGTCGACATCCAGGCCGGCGGCGCGCCGCCGCTGGAGGCCGCCTGCATGTTTTCCCAAAGGGTGACGCTTTCCCGCGGGTCGAACCCGGCCTGGGCCATCAGGTCCTGGCCGATGATGTCCGCTTCGCTTTCATGACGGCGGGAGAAGGGCAGCGCGATGCCGTACTCGGCGCCCATGCCCAGCACGCCCATCAGCTGCTGGCCGCCCGCGGACTGCATGCCCGAGGTGCTCGAAATCACTGAAAGGCCTAGCGAGGTCGCGCTCTGGGTCGAGGCGCGCTCGTTGGCGTGGTTGGCCAGCACGTGGCCGATTTCGTGGCCTACCACCGAGGCGAGCTGGTCCTGGCTGGTGGCCAAATCGAGCATGCCGGTATTCACGCCCATGTAGCCGCCGGGCAGCGCGAAGGCGTTGGGCTGCTCCGATTCGAACACGCGCACCTGCCAGTCCAAATTGCGCTGTTCGCTGGGCAGCACATCGACGATGGCGTTAGTGATGCACTGTACGTAGCGAAGGCTTGCCTGATCCCCCATGGGCACATCCTGCTGGTACTGAGCGAAGGCCTGCTGGCCCATCTGATTGAGCTCGGCATCCGAGAGCAGCAGAAGCTGCGAGCGGCCGGTCGGCGAAGTGCTACAGGCCGCAAGTGAAGCGCACAAAGCCGTAACGGCGAAAGGGCGAAGCCAACGCATGAAAGATTCCTTGTGGGTAAATGGTATGAACGGTCCGATGACGGTAGTTTTATCATAACGTATTGGGAGGGCAAATATGGATGACGAATTAACCAGGCGCCTTACACGCCTTTTAGAGCGCGCCGAGCACTGGCTGCCTCCGGCGCCGGCACCGGTGGATTGGTCCACTCAAAGCGCTGCTCTGTGGCAGCGCCATCCGCTGGGTGGGCGGCTGGTGCCGGTACCGCCACGCGATACCACGACGCTGGATGATCTGCTCGGCATCGAGCGGCAAAAAAAGGCGCTCCTCGATAACACCCGGGCGTTTTTGAAGGGCTTGCCCGCCAATCACGCGCTTTTGTGGGGCTCCCGGGGGAGCGGCAAATCGTCGATCGTTCGCGCGCTGATCAATACGCTGGCGGCGGACGGCCTGCGCCTGATCCAGGTCGACCGCTATGACCTGGCAAGCCTGCCGCAGTTGGTCGAGGAGCTTCGTCATACACCGCATCGCTTCGTGGTCTACTGTGACGACCTTTCCTTCGAGGGCAACGACGACGCCTACAAGGCGCTCAAAAGCGTGCTGGATGGCGCGCTAACCGGCCCGCCGGAGAACGTGCTGATCTACGCGACTTCCAACCGCCGCCACCTGCTGCCGGAATCGATGGCGGATAACCAAAGCTCGCAGTTGGTGGGGGAAGAGCTTCACCACGGCGACGCCGTCGAAGAGAAAATCTCGCTTTCGGATCGCTTTGGCTTGTGGCTTGGGTTTCATCCTTTCAACCAGGCGACCTACCTGGACGTCTGCGCTCATTGGGTCGTAAAGCTGGGCGGCGGAGACGCCTGGAACGACGCCGCCCGCGAAGAGGCGGTTCGTTTCGCCACGCAGCGCGGCGGGCGCAGCGGGCGCGCCGCCTGGCAGTTTGCCGCCCACTGGGTCGGGCGCCAGGGGCTTTAACGTACCGGCGTGAGCTGGCCGTCCTGGCCCACGTTGAGGCGAATGGTCGGCGTGAACAGCCCCGATGGCAGGGTCATGCCAAGCCCGCGCAGGTTCCCCGGCGTAATCGCCAGCTCGCTGCCCGCAGGCAGCGAGCCGTGGGAGGCCAACTGCTGCGCCAGGTTGATCATCGGGCGAAGACGCTGCGGGTCGGTGGCCAGCACGTCGAAGGACACCGGCAGGCGCAAATTCGCCCCGTCCCCCGGCGTTAGCGAGACCTCCTCGGCGTAGCGCCCGGAGACGGGATCCGCACCGGGCATATCCAGCGTCCAGTTGAACCCCGACATATTGACCGCCGGCATCCCCGCCGGCAGGCCAAGCCCCAGCGCCATGGTCGCCTGGATCGGCAAGCTACCCGACCCTAGGCTGGACGCGATCAGGCTCGACAAGTTAGTAGTGTCGAACCCCGCGTTCAGATCATAAGGCCCCACCTTCACGTTCTCGACACCCAAGGACGTGACCGCCAAGCGAAAAGCAAAAAGGCTGGTCTGAGGAAGCGCCAGACAGCCGGTGAGTAGGCTTGCCAGGCTTAGAAGCGTTAGCCAGCGCCAACGGCGCGCAAGATGAGCCATGAGTCCCTCCTGTGAAGGGCGAAAGGTGGTAGGGCCAGCAATGAAAAGCCAGGCCATTTGAGGTAGAGCGGTGATGTTTGTCAACTGGTTTATCACATGGCCCATGAGCGGGCGAACGCAACCCGTCCAGTAAGGGCGGCTGACGCCGCCATCGCCGAATGAATTCAGCTCCTACCGTGGGCCTGGGGCAAAAGGGGTGGTAGGAGCAGGCTTCAGCCAGCGATGCAGCGCACAGCGCTGCCGGGGTGGGTGGCCGTGCCGTACCAGCGGGCGCCATCAAGTAAGGGCGGCCGGCGCCGCCATCGCCGAATGAATTCAGCTCCTACGGTGGGCCCGGGAAAAAGGGGTTGTAGGAGCAGGCTTCAGCCAGCGAAGCAGCGCACAGCGCTGCCGGGGTAGGCGGTAGCGCACCAGTAGGCCCCATCCAGTAAGGGCGGCTGGCGCCGCCATCGCCCAATGAATTGGGCTCCTACAATAAAGCCGTGCACCTATCCATTGTAGGAGCAGGCTTCAGCCAGCGATGCAGCGCACAGCGCTGCCGGGGTTAAGTGATGTGGCGCATAAGTGCGATCCATCGAGTAAGGGCGGCTGACGCCGCCATCGCCCAATGAATTGGGCTCCTACAATAAAGCCGTGCACTCATCCATTGTAGGAGCAGGCTTCAGCCAGCGATGCAGCGCTCAGCGCTGCCGGGGTAGGTGGCCGTGGCGTACCCGTGCGATCCATTGAGTAAGGGCGGCTGGCGCCGCCATCGCCCAATGAATTGGGCTCCTACAATAAAGCCGTGTACCCATCTATTGTAGGAGCAGGCTTCAGCCAGCGATGCAGCGCACAGCGCTGCCGGGGTAGGTGGCTATAACGCACCAGTAGGCTCCATCGAGTAAGGGCGGCTGGCGCCGCCATCGCCCAATGAATTGGGCTCCTACAATAAAGTCGTGCACCCATCTCTTGTAGGAGCAGGCTTCAGCCAGCGATGCAGCGCACAGCGCTGCCGGGGTAGGCGGTGGCGCGTCAGTGCGATCCATCGAGTAAGGGCGGCTATCGCCGCCATCGCCCAATGAATTGGGCTCCTACAATAAAGCCGTGCACTCATCCATTGTAGGAGCAGGCTTTAGCCAGCGATGCAGCGCGCAGCGCTGCCGGGGTAGGTGGCTCTGGCACACCAGCGGGCGCCATCGAGTAAGGGCGGCTGACGCCGCCATCGCCCAATGAATTGGGCTCCTACAATAAAGCCGTGCACTCATCCATTGTAGGAGCAGGCTTCAGCCAGCGATGCAGCGCAACGCGCTGCCGGGGTGGGCGGCCACCATAAAAAACGCCCGCTGAATAGCTCAGCAGACGTTTTTAGAGAAGCGTCAGGCTCGCGTTAGCGGCGTTTCTGGCGTGCTTCCTTGGTGCGGTCCAGCTCGCGCTTTTTGGCTTTTTCCTTGTCGCTGGCGCCGGCCATGTGATCATAGGGGTTGTCGCCGGAGCGGAACTCGAAACGCATGGGGGTGCCGCGGACTTTCAACACCTTGCGGAAGGTGTTGGTCAGATAGCGCCGGTAGGCTTCGGGCAAGGAGCTTGTCTGGTTGCCGTGGACCACGATGATCGGCGGGTTGCTGCCGCCCTGGTGGGCCATGCGCAGCTTGATACGCCGGCCGTTGATCATGGGCGGCGGATGCTGGCTGGTGGCATCTTGTAAGAGCGTGGTCAGGCGGTTGGTCGACCAGTGGGCGTTGGCCGCCTCGAACGCGCGCTCGATGGACGGGTAGAGATCGCCCACCGCGGTGCCGTGCAGCGCGGAGATAAAGTGCATCTCGGCGTAGTCGGCAAAGCCCAGGCGGCGCTTGATTTCGGAGCGCATCTTCTCCTTGGCGTCGCTCTCAAGACCGTCCCACTTGTTGACCGCGAGCACCAGCGCCCGGCCGGTGGTCAGCACGTAATCCAGCAGGTGCATGTCCTGCTCGACCAGGCCGCTGCGCGCATCCAGCACCATCACCGCTACGTGGCACTCCTTGATGGCATCCAGCGTTTTAATGATCGAGAACTTCTCGGCGATCTCGCTGACGTTCTTGCGCCGCCTGACCCCTGCGGTATCCACCAGCACGAATGGCTTGCCGCGGCGCTCGAAGGGGATCTCGATGGCATCGCGGGTGGTGCCGGCTTCGTCGAACACCACCACCCGGTCTTCGCCGAGCAGCCGGTTGACCAGGGTGGATTTCCCCACGTTGGGCCGGCCGATCACGCCGATACGAATACCCTTGCTGCCGGTATCCGCCGGAATGCTTTCGTCGCGGGCGGGGAAGGGCTCGAGCACGGTGTCCATCAAAAGCGACACGTTGCGCCCGTGGGCGGCGGCGATCGGCCAGGGATCGCCAAGGCCCAGACCCCAAAAATCCCCCATCGCCGAGTGCTCTTCGAGCCCGTCGGTTTTATTGACCACCAGCCAGGTTTTCTTCTGGTTGACGCGCAGGTGGTTGGCGATCGCCTCGTCGGCGACGTTCAGCCCCGAGCGGCCGTCGACCAGAAACAGCACGATATCGGCTTCGTCGATCGCGGCCAGCGACTGCTCGGCCATGGCCGCGTCGATGCCTTCCTCGTCCCCGCTAATGCCGCCGGTGTCGATGACCGTGTAGGTCTTGTTACCCAGCAGGCCGTTGCCGTATTTACGATCGCGGGTAAGGCCGGGAAAATCGGCCACGAGGGCATCCCGCGAGCGTGTCAGGCGGTTAAACAGCGTCGATTTGCCCACATTGGGCCGACCGACTAGAGCGATGACGGGTGTCATGGAGTGAGTTCCAACGTTTGCAGCCGGCCATTGTTGGCCTGTACATGAATGGTGCTGCCTTCGGTGACCGGGCGCAGGGTGATGCCCGACTTGTGCACCCGGGTACGGCCAACGATGTTGCCTTCGCGGGCATCGATGAGATGCACGTAGCCTTCGAAGTCACCGACGACCAGGCGACCATCGGCGAAGGCGGGGGCGGTCAGCCAGCGATCTTCCAGGTCGTCGTTGCGCCAGATTTCCTGGCCGCTGTTGGCGTCCAGCGCCACGACCTGACTGTCGTCGGTGACGACGAACAGCGTATTGCCGACGAGTACCGGCGTGTGGCGGCTAGAGAGGTTGGTCTCCCAAAGCGTGCCGCCCTGGGTCGCCTCGAGGGCTACGACGCGGCCGTTATAGCTGGTGACGAACAGGCGCCCGTCCTGGCTGAGAACCGGCTGGCCGGAAAGATCCACCAGCCGCTCGACTTCGCTGCGCCCGCGGGGTGTGGCGATCTGCATGTCCCAAAGCGGCTGGCCGCTACGGTTATCAAGCGTAGCCAGGCGGCCGTTGGCCAGGCCCACGAACGTGACCGGGTCGATCACCATCGGTGTGCCGGTACCCCGCAACGTAAGCGCGGGCTGGGAGCTGGTGTAGACCCAGCGCTCCTGGCCGGTTTGGCGATCGAGCGCGGTAATTTGGCCGTCGACGCTTTGCACGACCAGCAGCTGCTGATTGGCCTGGGGCGCGGCGAGTACTTCGCTGGAGACCCGCGAACGCCAGTTGATGCTGCCATCGTTTTGGTCGATCGCGATCACTTCGCCGTTACGCGTAGCAAGATATAGCTGGCCGGCAATGGCGTTCAGCGCACTGGATAACGGCGTGTCGAGCTCGATACGCCATTGGCGTTCGCCGTTATTGGCATTGAACGCCATGACCACGCCCTGGGCGTCGGCGGCGAACACGGTGTTGCCTTCGCGGGTTGGCTCGATGGGGTAGCGAGCGCGCCCCAGGCCGTCGCCGACGCTTTGCCGCCAGACGTTCTCCACGTTCGTGGTTTCGTTGAAGCTGGTGAGCTCCTTCGGCGTGAAAGCGGGTTCGCTCTTGCTGGCGCAGCCGGCAAGCATTACCAGCGCTGCCGCGCCTAGCGTGGCGCGCAGAAGCGCTTTATTGAATAACGGTTTTGAAAGGCTGATCGTCATCAGGAGGTCGCCTCCTCGGCGCCAAGGTCGTCTAGCTTAAACTGAATGCCGTAAAGCGACTGGTTCTGACCATCCAGGGCCAGGGCTTCTTGCCAGGCCGTGCGGGCGTTATCGGTATCGCCTAGGGCGGCATAGGCGTCGCCGCGGGCGTCAAAGCGCTGTGCGGCCAGCGAGTCGGCCATCGGCTCGTCCAGCAGCGACAGCGCCCGGTCCGGGTTACCCTGGGCGATTTCCACCCGGGCCAGACGCAGCTGGGCAAGGCTTTTCACGTAATCCCGCGAGGCGTTGTCCGCCGCGCGCTCGAGCGCTTCCCGGGCGCCGTCCAGGTCGTTCTGCTCGACGGCCAGGCGTGCTTCGATCAAAAGCGCAAGCTCGGCGTAGAGCGTGCCGCCGTGATCATCGTTGATCTCGTCGACCAGGCTACGCGCGGTTTCGAATTGCTCGGTGCTCTGCTCCGGCGCGTTGCTGATGGTCATCAACTGCTGGTAGCGCACCGAGGCCGCCGCTGCCTGGCCTTCCTGGTAGTTCTGCCAGGCGTGCCAACCGAATACCCCGGCCGCAGCGATCACAGCGCCGGCGAGCAGCGAGGTGCCGTTCTCTTTCCACCAGCGCTTGATGACATCAAGCTGTTCTTCTTCGCTTCTCAGCTCCGCCACGGGCGGCCTCCTTGTTCTGGCATAGTGGGTAGGCCGGTTTGGCCCACCGGGCCTTGCGGCCTTTGAATGGTCAAGCGCTTAGCGGGCGATGAGTGCGTCGAGCGTGTCGACCAGCGCGCTCTGCTCGAGGGTTTGCTGCTCGCGCTCTTCGCGCAGGAACTTGAGTGTGACCGTTTGATTGGCCACTTCGTCTTCGCCCAGCAACAGCACCACGCGGGCGGCGCTTTTATCGGCCTTTTTCATGCGGCTTTTGAAACTGCCGCCGCCGCAGTGAAGTTGCAGGCCAAGGCCCGGCAGCTCATTGCGTAGCCGTTCGGCAAGCGTCAGCGCGGCGGTGGTGGCGCTATCGTCCATTGCCAGCAAGTAGACATCGCACCCGCCCAGAGCTTCTGCGGGGACCAAATCGAGGGTTTCCAACAGCAAAATCAGCCGCTCGATACCCATGGCAAACCCCACCGCCGGGGTGGGCTTGCCGCCCAGCTGCTCGACCAGGCCATCGTAGCGCCCGCCGGCACACACGGTGCCCTGGCTTCCCAGCGCCGTGGTGGTCCACTCGAATACCGTGCGCGAGTAGTAGTCCAGCCCGCGCACCAGGCGCGGGTTGACCACGTACTTGATACCCGCGGCTTCCAATAGTGCCGTCAACTGCTCGAAGTGCTCGAGCGACGCTTCGTCCAGGTGATCCATCAACTGCGGCGCGCCGTCGAGCATGTCCGCCATTGCCGGGTTCTTGGAATCCAGAATACGCAGCGGGTTGCTTTCCAGGCGCCGTTTGGAGTCCTCGTCGAGAACGTCCTGGTGCTCGTTGAAGTAGGCGACGAGCTTGTCACGGTAGGCCGCCCGGGCGTCGAGCGAGCCCAGCGAGTTGAGCTCCAGCGTCACGTGCTCGCTTAGGCCCAGTTCCTGCCAAAGGCGCGCCGAGAGTAAAATCACCTCGGCGTCGATATCCGGGCCTTCGAAGCCGTAGGCTTCCACACCGACCTGGTGGAACTGGCGGTAGCGGCCCTTTTGCGGGCGCTCGTGGCGAAACATCGGGCCCTGGTACCAGAGCCGCTGGGTCTGGTTGTAGAGCAGGCCGTGCTCCATGGCGGCGCGCACGCAGCTGGCGGTGCCTTCCGGGCGCAGCGTCAGGCTGTCGCCGTTTCGGTCCTCGAAGGTGTACATCTCTTTTTCGACGATGTCGGTCACTTCACCGATCGAACGGGCGAACAGCGCGGTTTGCTCGACGATCGGCATGCGGATTTCGTCGAAGGCGTAGCGCTGCATCAGGTTGCGCACCTTCGCCTCAAAAAATTGCCAGCGAGGGCTCTCGCTGGGCAATAGATCGTTCATACCACGAATGGCTTGAATCTTTTTAGCACCGGACTTGCTCAATGAAGACTCCTTATAAGCACGGGCAGCCTCTTGCGGGGCTGCCCGTCTTTTACGGCGTTACACGCTACGCGTGATGACGTCGTCTTGTTGCTGCTGTTTGAGGCGAACTTTTTCGCGGATCATCGCTTCCAGGTCGTCGACCAGGTGGTCGTTGCGTAGTTTGCTGGCCGGTTTACCGTCGATATAGACCAGGTTGGCCGGTGAGCCGCCGGTTAGACCGATATCGGTCTCCTTGGCCTCGCCGGGGCCGTTGACCACGCAGCCGATCACCGAGACGTTGAGCGGCGTCATCACGTCTTCCAGGCGCTCTTCGAGCTGGTTCATGGTGTCGATGACGTCGAAGTTCTGGCGCGAGCAGCTGGGGCAGGCGATGAAGTTGATCCCCTTGGCGCGCAGCTTCAAGCTCTTGAGCATGTCGAAACCGACCTTGATTTCCTCGACCGGGTCGGCGGCCAGCGACACGCGAATGGTATCGCCGATGCCATCCATCAACAGCATGCCAAGGCCGATCGACGATTTCACCGTGCCCGAGCGCAGCCCGCCGGCTTCGGTGATGCCCAAGTGCAGGGGCTGTTCGATGCGCGAGGCCAGGTCCCGGTAGGCCGCGACCGCCATGAACACGTCCGAGGCCTTGACGCTGACCTTGAAATCGTGGAAATCGAGCCGGTCGAGGTAGTCGATGTGGCGCATGGCGGATTCCACCAGCGCTTCCGGGGTCGGCTCGCCGTACTTCTTCTGCAGGTCTTTCTCGAGCGAGCCCGCGTTGACGCCGATACGAATCGGAATACCGTTATCCCGGGCGGCGTTGACCACCGCCTTGACGCGATCTTCCCGGCCGATGTTGCCGGGGTTGATGCGCAGGCAGTCCACACCCAGCTCGGCGACGCGCAGGGCGATCTTGTAGTCGAAGTGGATGTCCGCCACCAGCGGCACGTCAACGCGTTGCTTGATGCGGCCAAAGGCTTCGGCGGCGTCCATGTCCGGCACCGAGACCCGCACGATATCGGCGCCGGCTTTTTCCAGCTGCTGGATCTGGCCGACGGTGGCGTCCACGTCCAGGGTGTCGGTATTGGTCATGCTCTGCACCGCAATCGGTGCATCGCCGCCTACCGGAACCTTGCCAACGTGGATCTGGCGGGACACTCGGCGTTTGATTGGAGAAGGGGCGTGCATAAGACGGATCACTCTCCTAGAGTAAATCGGGCAACGTTATTGGCACCGGCGCGCTGGCCAAGATCGACACTCTCGCCCAGGTAGATCAGTTCCACGCCGGTGGCGTTACCGATGGTGAGTCGAAAAGGCGGTTCGCCTTCAACTGTAGCCGTGGTGCCCGGTGTTTGCAGGCCCACGAAAACGCGCTGATTGTTGGCATCGAAAATTTCGGTCCAGGACTGCTCGTTAAAGGTCAGTGCCATCGTCCTGGCGTCTGTCTGGGCCTGCTCTTCGCCGCCTTCCGCTTGCGTGGCGGCAATCGTCTGGGCCGATTCGATCGCGGTCTCGGACGGCTGCACCGGCTCGGGCTCGCTGACCGGCGCTTGCTCGGCGCTTGCTTCGTCTTCGCCGTTCTGGGCATCGCTTGGCTCGGGGGAGGAGACCGGCGTGTCCGGCAGGTCCGCGGCTGCATCGTTTTCCGGCGTGGCGAACTGGCTCTCTTCTTCGGACGAGGGCGTGGCACCCATGCTGGGCGGTTCGCTGCCGCCACGGCTTTGCCACCACATCACCGTCACGCCGATCAGCCCGGCAATCACTAATAGCGTCACCAGCTTAAACAGCCAAGCGCCGGCCCGCGACGGGGGCCGCGAGGTCGTCACTGGCGTTACCTTGCGCTCGGCGTCGGCGGTGCCAAAGCGCGCCTGATACGCTTCCAGCACGACCCGCTCATCCATCCCCAGGTATTTGGCGTAGGAACGCAGGTAGCCGCGCCGGTAGGTGACCACGGGGATCTCATCGTAATGGTCGCGCTCGAGCCCTTCGACCACGGCGGGGCGCAGATTCAGCGCCAGGGCGGCGTCGGTGAGCGGTACGCCAAGCTGTTCACGCTGACTGCTGAGCAGCTCGCCGGGAGAGGCGGTCGAAGCGGTCGAGGTCGTTATATTCTCGTTTAAATGTGTGTCGCTCATGGCTGAGCATCCTTCAATAATTAGGTGATCAGGGCGCTGGGCCGTCCAGTGACCGACGCTGATAATCCGCGGCGGCTTGTTCATCGCCGCGGGCGCGGGCAATCGTGGCGGCCAGTGTTAGCGCCTGTGGGTCGGGGCCGGCCAACTGCAGGTAACTTTGCAGTGGTGCCCAGGCGCGGTCGTAATTGCCCTGAGAAGCTTCCAATTCGGCTAACATTAAATACCCGCGCGGACTTCGCGGGTCGATACTTTGGGCACGCGCGAACCGCTCACGGGCGCGATTGACATCGTTCAACGCCACGTAGCACTGCCCTAAATTGGTAAAAAGCTGGGCGCGGTTGGCGTACTGAGCGTCCTGGGACGCGAGCTCCAACTGCTCGCAGGCCTCGTTGAAACGGGCCTGCTGGTATAAAAACGCTGCGTAGTTATTACGCGCGCGGGTAAAAGAGGGCGCCGCCTCGACGGCCTTTAGGAAATAGCGCTGGGCCAACGCGTTCTCACCCTGTTGCTGATAGACCAGCGCCATGCCTTGAAGTGCCTCGGCATTTTGCGGGTCGGCTTCGAGGGCGCGGTCGAGGGCGTTAAGCGCGCGGGGAAGATTACCGCGCTCGAGGTAGGCAATGCCGAGTTCGCTGTAGGCGCTGGCAGCGTCCTGACCGGTGCGCTGCGAGGAAGGCGTGCTGGTCGTTGCGCACCCGGCGAGCATCAGGCTACCCAGCAGCACGGGCAGTATCGATACTCTAAAGGGGGTCGCGCGCCTACCGTCAATCATGTACGCCCTCGTGGGTGAATGTTAAACCGCTACCTGCCCGACGCCGGTCCGTCTCAGGTGACGGGCTTTATCAAACGTCGATGTTAACCAACCGCCGATGTTTATCAAACGCCGATGTTTATCAGACCATTATGCCAGGTCGAAACAGGGTCCATCAAAGCGCTGTGCCGGATGGAAGTCAAGGCGCGTTAGTCGGCGTCGAGCTGTACCGACTGAATATGGCGCGCACTACGCTTGGTGCGGTCCTTCACACGCCCCACGAGCTGCCCGCAGGCGGCGTCGATATCGTCGCCACGCGTCATGCGTACGGTGGCGTTGTAACCCAGGTCGTAAAGCCACTGCTGAAAGCGCATGACCTGATTGCGCGAGGGCTTCTCGTAACCGGAGTTGGGAAACGGGTTGAACGGAATCAAATTGATCTTGCAGGCAAGTTCCTTGAGCAGATCGGCGAGCTGCTCGGCGTGCTCCTGCTGGTCGTTAACATCCTTGATCAGGGTGTATTCGATCGTCACCTGCCGGTTTTCCGGGCACTTGGCCAGGTAGCGGTGGCAGGCATCCAAAAGCGCGCGGATGTTGTACTTGCGGTTGATCGGCACTAACTCGTTGCGCAGCTCGTCATTGGCGGCGTGCAGCGAGATCGCCAGGCTCACGTCGATCTCGTCGCCGAGCTTGTCGAGCATGGGGACTACGCCGGAGGTGGAGAGCGTCACCCGGCGCTTGGAGAGGCCGTAACCGCTGTCGTCGAGCATCAGCTTCATGGCTGGCACGACGTTGTCGAAATTCAGAAGCGGCTCACCCATACCCATCATGACCACGTTGGTCACCGGGCGGTTGGCCGTGTCGCGGCGCGGGCCGACGCTGCGTTGCGCGACCCACACCTGGCCGATGATCTCGGCGGCGGTCAGGTTACGCTGAAAGCCCTGCTTACCCGTGGAGCAGAAACTGCAGTCCAGCGAGCACCCCACTTGGGAGGAGACGCAGAGCGTACGGCGCTTGCCGTTTTCCGCCGGGATCAGCACCGTTTCCACGTAGCTGCCATCTTCCACCTCGAGCACCCACTTGCGAGTGCCATCCGTCGAGGTGCCTTCGTACACCACCGCCGGCCCACGAACTTCCGCCACCTGGGCGAGCTTTTCGCGCAGTGCTTTGGAAAGGTTGGTCATCGCGGCAAAATCGTCGACGCCCTCCTGGTGAATCCACTTCATCATCTGGGCGGCGCGGAATTTTTTCTCGCCAATCGAGAGAAAGAACGCTTCCATCTGCGCGCGGGAAAGCCCCAGCAGATTTTGCAGCGCCGGTGCAGCGGATGCATCAGAGGAGGACTTGGAGGCGACGGTCGCATCCGGCGTATGTTGGGCTACGGTGGTGGTCATGGCTCAGCGCTTGGAAAGGGCGGGGGCGAACCCCCGCAAAAATGGCCAGCAACGCGTGTGAAACGCCAGCGCGGGATTAGCGCGGGCAGATTTCGTCGTTGCCGAAGAAGTAAGAGATTTCGCGCTCGGCGCTTTCAGCGGAGTCGGAACCGTGAACGGCGTTGGCGTCGATGGTTTCAGCGAAGTCGGCGCGGATAGTGCCCGCTTCGGCTTCTTTCGGGTTGGTCGCACCCATCAGGTCGCGGTTTTTGGCAACGGCGCCTTCGCCTTCCAGTACCTGAACGACGACCGGGCCAGAAGTCATGAAGCCGACCAGATCTTTAAAGAAGGGGCGCTCTTTGTGCTCGGCGTAGAAACCGCCCGCTTTCTCTTCGGAAAGATGGACCATCTTGGCGGCAACGACGCGCAGACCGGCGCTTTCAAAACGCGCGATGATGTCGCCAATCGCGTTTTTTGCAACGGCATCGGGCTTGATGATGGAAAGAGTGCGTTCGGTCGCCATGGTGTAGCTCCTTAGAGGGTATATAACAGAAAGTGCCGCTTCATCATGAAGCGGCGCAAAAATCTCGTGGCAGACGCCAAGCGCCAGGCCAAGTGGGCGCGATTATAGCGCCTCCCAGCGGGGATGAATACCGGTTCGGCTAAACGGTGAAACTCTCGCCGCAGCCGCACTCATCCTTGACGTTGGGGTTGTTGAAGCGAAAGTAGCGGTTGAGGCCTTCGCTGACGTAATCGACTTCGCTGCCGTCGAGCATTTCCAGTGCCTGTGGGTCGACATAGACGCTGGCGCCATGCTCTTCAAAGCGTACTTCGTCGTCTTTCGCTTCGTCGGCGAAGTCCAGCACGTAGCTATAGCCCGAGCAGCCGCTTGGTTTGACGGCGACGCGAAGCCCCAGGCCCTGACCGCGCTCATCGAGCACGTGGCGGATCTGTTTAGCGGCGTCCTGGGTAATCGTTAGTGTTGCCATTGGCATGCTCCTTGAACGTTTCGGCCTTAGCGCGGCGGTGTGCGTAAACCGCTCACCGCATGGTGGATCAGGCCAAGCGCATGATCGATCTCGTGTTCGGTCGTAAAGCGCCCAAAACTAAAGCGCAGCGATGAGTGGGCGAGCTCTCGCGGGATACCGGTGCCCAGTAATACATAAGAGGGTTCGACGCTTGCAGAGTTACAGGCCGAGCCGGTGGATATCGCCAGATCGCGCAGCGCCATCAAAAGCGGCTCGCCCTCCACGCCTTCGAACGCCACGTTGACGATGTTAGGCACGGCGTGCTCGCTTGCCGCGTTGACGTGCACGCCGCCCAGCCCTTCAAGTCCTTTCAAAAACCGTGCGTTCAGGCGCGCGATGTTGACCTGGTCGGCCTCGCCGACCTCGCGCATCAATGCAAACGCCTCGCCCATACCGGCAATCTGATGGGTGGGCAGCGTGCCCGAGCGCATACCACGCTCGTGGCCACCACCGTGGATAAGCGCTTCGACACGAATATCCGGATGGCGTTTCACGTAAAGCGCGCCTATTCCTTTCGGCCCATACGTTTTATGCGCGGAAAGCGACATCAGGTCGACTTCCTGGGCGGCGGCGTCGAGCGTAATACGCCCCACCGCCTGGGCGGCATCGGTGTGAAACGCCGCGCCGAATTCGTGGGCCGTTTTGGCGAGTGCGGCGATGTCGTTGACCGCGCCCAGTTCGTTGTTCACCGCCATTAGCGAGACCAGGACAGTGTCGTCGCGAAGCGCCGCCTTGAGCTGTTCTGGCGTGGTGCGGCCATCGCTTCCCGGGGTGATCCAGGTGACCTCGAAGCCCTCGAGCTCCAGGGCCTTGGCGGTATCGATCACCGCCTTGTGCTCGATGGTCGAGGTCACCAGGTGCATGCCGCGCTCGCGGTTGGCGCGCATGAAACCGGTCAGCGCCAGGTTGTCGGCTTCCGTTGCGCCGCTGGTCCAGACGATTTCCCTGGGGTCTGCGCCAATCGTGTCCGCTACCTGGCGGCGCGCCTGCTCGACGGCCTGCTCGGCCTGCCAGCCCAGCATATGGCTGCGCGAGGCCGGGTTGGCGAAGAGCTGATCCACCGTCAAGTAGCGCTGCATGACAGCGGCCACGCGTTCATCCACCGGTGTGGTGGCGGCGTAGTCCAGATAAACGGGAAGCGGGGGGGCGGAAGTCGTCGTCATGGGTTCCAGCGGCGTTTTAAATCATTGGGAAGAGGCGAGGATGCTCGCATCGACGCGGTGGCGCTGACGGGTCGCCGTTTGCAAGACGTCCGGGCGCTTGGCGAGCTGACCCAGGGTGACGTCATCAAGAAACTGGCGAATCTGACCGGAGAGCTCGCACCATAAGTAGTGGGTCAGGCAGATATCGCCCTGCTGGCAATCCGACATGCCCTGACAGCGCGTGGCATCGACGCTTTCGTTCACCGCGTCGATCACCTGAGCGACGCTGATATCGTCGAGTTCGCGGACCAGCAGATAGCCGCCGCCGGGGCCGCGCACGCTTTTGACCAGCCCCGCCCGGCGCAGCCGTGCAAAAAGCTGCTCCAGGTACGAAAGCGAAATCTCCTGACGCTTTGAAATATCGTTCAGACACGTGGGGCCTTGCTCGGCGTGAAGCGCCAAATCGAGCATCGCCGTCACGGCGTAACGGCCTTTGGTGGTCAAACGCATAGGAAATCCCGGTGCCAACCTTGGGCGCACTGACAAAAATAGAGGACCATTATGGGAAATCCCGAGTACTTTGGTCAACTATTATGGTCAGCGACTTTCCGGTCGCCTATCGGGTGGGGGGCCAGGCTAGCGCCGGGTATCGTCCGTCTTTGATGCGGGCGTCGGCGTCGTGGGTTCGGGCTCGAGGCCTTCGCAGCCGGTTTCGTGTTCGTCCAGCACGCCGGCAAAGTCCTCGTCGTTGAGCTCGGGCAGGCGGCCTTCGCGGTAGCTGGCGTCGAGCTTGCCAAGGGTTGCGCACATGCGCTCCATGCGTCCGTCGACGGCGTGCATGTGATCGAGTATCGCCTGTATGGAGCGCGCCACCGGGTCGGGCATATCCTGGCTCACGCCGTAGGCGTCGAAGCCGAATTTCTGGCACATGGCCTCGCGCCGGGCCGGGTCGACCTCGGGCGCGGCTTCCACGTCCGGGTCCGGGCGCTGAACGACCTTGCCGGGAATCCCCACGACGGTCGCCCCGGCGGGTACTTCCTTGGTGACCACCGCATTGGAGCCCACCTTCGCCCCGGCGCCTACGGTGAACGGCCCCAAAATCTTTGCCCCGGCACCGACGATGACGCCGTCGCCTAGTGTCGGGTGGCGTTTGCCTTTATTCCAGCTGGTGCCGCCCAGGGTCACGCCCTGGTAGAGGGTCACGTTGTCGCCGACCAGCGCGGTTTCACCGATCACCACGCCCATGCCGTGGTCGATGAAAAAGCGCCGCCCGATGGTCGCCCCCGGGTGGATCTCGATGCCGGTCAGGGCGCGGGCGAAGGTCGAAATCGTGCGCGCCAGCCACTTGAGGTTTTTCTTCCAGAGCCAGTGAGCGCCGCGGTGAAGCAGCAGCGCGTGAAGGCCCGGGTAGTTGGTGAGTACCTCGAGGAAGTTGCGCGCCGCCGGGTCGCGGTCGAACACGCTATTAATATCTTCACGCAAACGTTCAAACATGGGGGGTCCTTCGTTCAGGCAACAGCGCATTTTCGTTAGGCCAGGGCGCCGGGCGCACGACAGAGTCGCGCCCCGGGCCGCGGCCTTTGAGTTCGTGGCGTCAGTTTAGCGCGGCTTTTCGCCCGCCGCTTTTTCCGTGGCGGTGAGCACGCCGCGCAGAATGTTCATCTCGAATTTTTCGACCCGCGCGCGCAGGTAAAGCCGCCTTAACCTGGCCATGAGCTGACGGGGCTTTTCCGGGTCGTGAAAGTCGATGGTGATCAGCGTGCGTTCCAGGTGCTCGAAGTAGCGCTCGAGCTCTTCATGGGTGGCAAGCGTATCGTCGCTTTCGACTGGCGAAGCCTCTTGGCCCGCAAGCCAGGCCACGCGGCATTCGTAGCTAATCACCTGCACGGCCGCGGCCAAATTCAGCGAGCTGAAGTCCGCGTTGGTGGGGATATGCACGTGGGCGTGGCAGCGCTGAAGCTCTGAGTTGGTCAGGCCGCTGTCCTCGCGGCCGAATACCAGCGCTACCTGGGCGTTATCCGCCCGGCACTCGGTGGAAAGCGTATCGCCCAGCTCGCGCGGCGAGAGCATCGGCCAGGGGAGGGTGCGCGAACGGGCGCTAGCGCCGACGGCCAACGTGCAGTCCGCGACCGCCTCTTCGAGGGTGCCCACCACCTGGGCGCTGTGCAGCAGATGGTCCGCCCCCGAGGCGCGGGAGATACTGTCCTGGGTGATGACCTCGCAGCGCGGTGCGACCAGGCGGAGGTCCGCGAGTCCCATATTGTGCATGGCGCGGGCAACGGCGCCGATATTGCCGGGGTGACTGGTGCCGATAAGAACGATGCGGATGCGCTCAAGCATGAAAAGGCTCGGTAGTGACGTTAAGCGCGCAGTTTATCATGAGTCGATAGCAAGCCCGAGGGGGCTCTGTTAGAATTGCGCGCCAAAGGCACGTTCACCCTTTCTGTGCCGCCGTTCTTTAACATCACTGTGCAAGGTTTGATCATGAATCCGATGGTCCAGTTTACGCTGCGCGCTGCGCGTAGCGCCGTTGAACAATTTTTACGCGTTCGCGAGCGTATCGAAAACGCTCATGAGGAGTCCAACCTCGAGCGGCTTTTAGAAGACACCGCGCGCAAGGCGGAAGCCACCGTGGTGCACCAGCTCCAGCGCGGCTACCCGCAGCACGGCGTAAGCGGCCGCTATACCCCGCACAAGGCGGGCGAAGGCGACGGCGCCGACATCGTCTGGAACATCGAACCGCTTCACGGCTACTCCAACTTGTCCGTGGCGGGTAAAGGCTTTGCACTTTCCGTGGTGTGTCTTAAAAAAGGCCGCCCGGAACACGCGGTGGTGATTTCCCCCTTCGGCGATGACGAGTACATCGCCAGCCGCGGCAGCGGCGCCCAGCACAACGACAAGCGTATGCGCGTCAGCAAATCGACCGCGCTTCCCGGTACCCGCATGGCGATGAGCCTGCCGCCTTCCTGGCTGCGCGATACCCACCTTCCCGCTTATTTGAGCGTGGCCCAGCACGTGGCCCCGCAAACCGACACGCTGATTGCCACCGGCAGCGGCCTGCTGGATATCTGCGAGCTTGCCTGCGGTCGTGTGGATAGTCTCTTCGTGCTCGGTCTCGAAGAGCAGGACCTGCACGTCGGCTCGTTGCTGCTAAAAGAAGCCGGTGCCTTGACCGGTACGCTGCAAGGCCAGCCCTCGATCAAGCCCGAAGGCCAGCTGATGGCCGCCGGCCCGCGCCTCTACAAGGCGTTGATCAAGCAGCTGGCGCCGCACGTTTGATGTTTGTGAGTTGTGAATCGTAAGTTGTGAATCGTGAATCGTGAATCGTGAATCGTGAGTGGTGAATCGTAAATAGTGAGTGGTGAATCGTAAATAGTGAGTGGTGAATCGTAAATAGTGAATCGTGAATCGTAAAAAGCCCCTGCCGGTTTCCCGGCAGGGGCTTTTTTTGGTCGAGCCCTGGGGTTGAAAAGCGCCGTTACGGTAGCTCTTCTTCCTCTTCGTCGATCACTTTCTTCGTCGGGATCAAATCTTCCCGCGAGAGTTTCAGCGGCAGCAGCAGCGCCCCGGAAATGTAGATCGAGGAGAACGTACCCACCACGATGCCGATGAGCAGCGCCACGGCGAAGTTCTGGATCATGTCGCCGCCCAGAATCAGCAGCGCCAGCAGTACCAGCACCGTAGTGCCGGAGGTGGCGAGCGTGCGTGACAGCGTGGCGTTGATCGCTTCGTTGAAGATCTGCGGCATATCGTCGATCTGCGAGGTGCGAATCGATTCACGGATGCGATCGTAAACCACGATGGTGTCGTTGAGCGAGTAGCCGATGACCGCCAGAATCGCCGCCAGCACGGTCAGGTTGAAGTCGAGCTGGAACAGCGCGAACACGCCGACCACGATGATGACGTCGTGCACCAGGGCCAGCAGCGCACCGATGGCGAACTTGTACTGAAAGCGCAGGGCGACGTAGAGCATGACCACGCCGAGCGCCACCATCAGGCCCATCCCGCTTTGATCGCGCAACTGATCGCCCACCTGGGCGCCGACGAACTCGGCGCGAATCAGGTTAACGCTGTCACCGCTTTCGCGTAAAAGGCCGACCACTTCGGTACCGACGTCCGGGTCGAACGCCTGCTGTAGGCGAATCAGCACCTCGGTGGAGGCACCGAAGGTTTGTACCGAGACGTCCTGGAAGCCGTTGCTTTCCAGTAGCTGGCGTACGGCATCCAACGACGGCGCTGCGCCGTAGCGCACTTCGATCAGCGTGCCGCCGGTGAAATCCAGCCCCAGGTTCAGGTTGAAAACGGCGATGGCGATGATCGACACGACCAGCATGATGGCGGAGGCGATAAACGCCAACTTCCGCCGACCCATGAAGTCGATTTGCAGGTGTGATAGGGGTTTCATGACCACCTCTTGAAGTCGGGGCGAAGCGCAAGGATCCGGAACATGGTGATTAGATCCATAGCTTTTTGACGGGTTTGCTGCCGTAGGTCAGGTTGACCATGGCGCGCGTCACCATCAGCGCGGTGAACATCGACGTCAAAATGCCGATTGAGAGCGTTACGGCAAAGCCTTTCACCGGACCGGTGCCGATCGAGAACAAAATCACCGCCACCAATAGCGTGGTGATGTTGGCATCGACGATCGAGGTAAAGGCGCGCTCGTAGCCGGCGTGAATCGCCTGGGGAATCGACAGCCCGTTTCTAAGCTCTTCGCGGATGCGCTCGAAGATCAGCACGTTGGCGTCCACCGCCATCCCCAGGGTCAGTACGATACCCGCAATACCGGGAAGCGTAAGCGTGGCGCCCAGCATGGACATCACCGCGACCAGCATGGTCAGGTTCAAACCCAGTGCCACGGTCGCGAACACGCCGAACACCTTGTAGCGGGCCAGCATGAACAGCACCACCAACAGCAGGCCGATCTGTACCGATAGCAGGCCGCGCTCGATGTTCTCGGCGCCCAGGCTTGGCCCGATGGTACGCTCTTGCGCAAAGTAGATGGGCGCGGCCAGCGAGCCGGAGCGCAGCAGCAGCGCAAGCTCGGCGGCTTCGGTGGGGGAGTCCAGCCCGGTGATGCGGAAACTATTACCCAGCGCGCTCTGGATGGTCGCCAGGCTGATCAGGCCGCGCTCCACGTAGGGCTCGCGCTCGATGGTCTCTTCGCCGGTGTCCGGGTCGGTGACCACGGTGTCTTCGCTTTTGTGCTCGATGAACAGCACCGCCATGTTGCGCCCGATATTGGTACGCGTAGCGCGGTTCATGAGCGTACCGCCGGTGCCGTCCAGGTTGATGTTGACCTGGGGGCGGCCGTTTTCATCGAAGCTGTTGCTCGCGCTCGAAACGCTGTCGCCGGTGATGATCACATCGCGCATCAGCTCTGCCGAGCGCCCCGGCTGGTTACGAAACACGTGGGTTTCGGTTTCCATGTCCGGGGTGTCGTTGCGCGCTTCCAGGCGGAATTCCAGGTTCGCCGTCGCGCCCACGATGCGCTTGGCGGCCACGGTATCCTGAATGCCGGGCAGTTCGACCACGATCTGACTCGGCCCCTGGCGCTGCACCATGGGCTCCGCCACACCCAGCTCGTCCACCCGGTTGCGCAGGGTGGTCAGGTTCTGATTGACCGCGTAGTCCTGGATCTCGCTGACGGTTTGATCGCTCATCGACATCACCAGTGTCGATGAGCGGCCGCTGCCTTCACTTGCGTAGTCGAAGTCGGGGAATTCGCGGCTGATCAAGCGTCTTGCGGCGTCCCGGTCATCCGAGCTTGCAAAGTCCAGCGAGAGCGACTGGCCGTCGATTTCGGTATTACGGTAGCGGATACGCTCATCGCGCAGAAGCTCGCGCATGGCGCTGGCGTTGACTTCCAGGCGCTGGGTAATGGCCGCGTCCATGTCCACTTCCAGCAAAAAGTGCACGCCGCCACGCAAATCCAGACCCAGGGTCATGGGCGAGGCGGAAAACGCCTGCAGCCAGCCGGGGGTCGCGTCGGCCAGGTTCAGCGCCACGGTCGCGTCGGGCCCGAGTACCTCAGACGCTACATCCCGGGCGTTGAGCTGGTCGTCGTCGCTTTGCAGGCGAATCAGCCACTGGCCGTTTTGCAGTTCGGTGCCGGTCACGTCGATGTCGTTATCGGCCAGCGCCTGCTGGACGCGCGAAATCTCGCGTTCGTCGAGGGTGTCGCCCTGGGCGCTGCTTACCTGAATGGCGGGGTCGGCGGGAAATAAATTGGGAAGCGAGTAGATAAGGCCAACGATCAAGACGACCAGTATCAGTAGATACTTCCACAGGGGGTAACGGTTGAGCATGTAAGCCCTGCCTTCAATGACATACGGAATTGCCGTACGCGGTCGAACCACGTACGGCAACGTTTACCATCATCGACCATGTCACCCGTGCCGGGGTGGCTGGCACGTTCGGCAGGGTGGGGCAATGATTAGATGGACTTGATAGTACCTTTGGGCAGCACCGCGGCCACGGCGTTTTTCTGCACGTTCACTTCGGTGCCTTCGGACACTTCCAGGGTGAGAAACTCATCCGACACTTTGGTCACACGGCCCACCAGGCCGCCGCCGATGACGACTTCATCGCCCTTGTCCAGGCTGGTCACCAGCTGCTTGTGCTGCTTGGCACGCTTGGCCTGCGGGCGCCACAGCAGGAAGTAGAAAATCAGTACGAAACCGACCAACATGACGATTTGGGCGATCCCGCCGCCGCCGCCGACGGCTCCTTCGGCATGCGCCGGGGAGATAAAGAAATCCAGCATCGAGCGAACTCCTGGGTTAGACGTTAATGGGTGAAGCGGTTAAACCACGCGCCAAGGCGCGTGGCGATCAATTCGCAAGCGGTGGCACGGGCAGGCCGCGCTGGGCGTAAAACCCTTCCACAAAGGCGGTCAATGTACCCGCTTCGATTGCCGCGCGCAAATCCGCCATGACGCGCTGATAGAACCGCAGGTTGTGGATCGTATTGAGCATCGAGCCCAGCATTTCGTTGCAACGATCCAGGTGGTGCAGGTAGGCGCGCGAGAAGTTTTTACACGTATAGCAGTCGCACTCGTCATCGAGGGCTCGCGTGTCGTGGCGGTGCGTGGCGTTGCGAATCTTGACCGTCCCCGTGGAGACGAAAAGATGGCCGTTACGCGCGTTGCGGGTCGGCATCACGCAGTCGAACATGTCCACACCGCGGCGCACGCCTTCCACCAAATCCTCGGGCTTGCCCACACCCATCAAGTAGCGGGGGGTGTCGTCCGGCATCCAGGTGGGCAGGTAGTCGAGCACCTTGATCATCTCTTCCTTGGGCTCGCCGACGGAAAGTCCGCCGATCGCCAGGCCATCGAAGCCGATCTCCAAAAGGCCCTTCAACGAGCGCTCGCGAAGATCGGGGTGCATACCGCCCTGGATGATACCAAAAAGCGCCGAAGGCGAATCGCCGTGGGCATCGCGGGAGCGCTGGGCCCAGCGAAGCGACAGCTCCATGGACTTCTCGGCTTCGTCAAAGGTGGCCGGGTAGGGCGTGCACTCGTCAAAAATCATCACCACGTCCGAGCCCAGCGAGCGCTGCACGGCCATCGACTCTTCCGGGCCCATGAAGACCTTGCTGCCATCTACCGGCGAGCGAAAGTGCACGCCCTGCTCGGTAATCTTGCGGGTCTCGCCCAGCGAAAAGACCTGGAAGCCGCCGGAGTCGGTGAGAATCGGCTTATCCCACTGGGCGAAATCGTGCAGGTCGCCGTGGCCTTCGATCACTTCCGTGCCCGGGCGCAGCCATAAATGGAAGGTGTTGCCCAGGATGATCTCCGCGCCGATCTCCTTGACCGCTTCCGGCGTCATGCCTTTCACGGTGCCGTAGGTGCCGACCGGCATGAACGCCGGGGTTTCGACCGTGCCGCGGGGAAAGTGCAGGCGCCCGCGCCGAGCGCGGCCGTCTTCCGCCAGGCGCTCGAAGCGCATAAAGCATTCATTTCGCATTGTCGTACTCGTCAATAATCGTCGGTGAAGCGCTAATAAAAGAAGGCGTGCTCAACGGGTCAGCAGCATGGCGTCGCCGTAGCTGAAAAAGGCGTAGCGCTCGTCCACCGCTGCCTGGTAGGCGTGCATGGTGTTGGCGTACCCCACAAACGCGGAGACCAGCATCAAAAGCGTCGATTCCGGCAGGTGGAAGTTGGTGATCAACGCATCCACGCAGCGCCACTCGTAACCCGGGTAGATGAAGATATCGGTTTCGCCGCTATAGGGGGCGATCTCGCCATCGGCGCTTTTCTGGCAGGCGCTTTCCAGACAGCGAACGCTGGTGGTGCCCACGGCGATGACCCGGTTGCCCGCCGCGCGGGTGTCGCGCACTTTCTGGCAGGTCGCCTCGGACACCTCGATCCACTCGCTGTGCATGTGGTGCTCGAGGATGTTGTCCACCCGCACCGGCTGGAAAGTGCCCGCGCCCACGTGCAGCGTGACGAAGGCGCTGTCCACGCCTTTTTCGGCCAGCGCGTCCAGCAGCGGCTGATCGAAATGCAGCCCCGCCGTCGGGGCGGCCACCGCGCCTTCGCGGCGGGCGTACACGGTCTGGTAGCGCTCGCGATCACTCAGCTCGTCTTCCCGCGTGATATAGGGCGGCAGCGGCATATGGCCGTGGCGCTCCAGAAGCGCGATCATCGGCGTCTCGCCCAAAAAGCGCAGCTCGAACAGCGCATCATGGCGGGCTTCCACCACGGCGTGAATGTCGCCCTCGAAGATTAGCTCGGTGCCAGGCTTGGGCGACTTGCTCGAGCGCAGGTGGGCAAGCCCCCGGTGGCTATCCAGCGGGCGCTCTAAAAGCATTTCCACCTTGCCGCCGCTGGCCTTGTGGCCATGCAGGCGGGCAGGGATCACGCGGGTGTCGTTGAAAACCAGTAGATCGCCCGGCGCCAGAAGCTCGGTCAGCTCTGTGAACTGGCGATGCGCGAGCGCGCCGTTTTCGGCATCGACGCACAACAAGCGGCAGTCGCTACGTTGCTCGGAAGGGTAGCGAGCAATCAGCTCATCGGGTAGCTCGAAGTGGAAGTCCGCGCGCTGCATGGGCAAGCTCTTTTCAGTGATCAAACAGGCGCCATAGGATAGCGCTTTCGCATCACAAAGTCAGTCGATGTGATTGACCTGGCGGCAATTCTCCGTATAATGCCCAGCCATTGCCGGTGTGGCGGAATTGGTAGACGCAGCGGATTCAAAATCCGCCGCTGTAAAAGGCGTGCCAGTTCGAGTCTGGCCACCGGTACCATCTTTTGAGGGCCTGACGTTTTTCGTCAGGCCCTTTTTTATGCCCTGCTGCTTTACGCACTCCTCCTTTTTTACGCCCTACTACTTTTACGTCCTGCTAAATAGCCTTTCAGGCGCCAGCCCTTTGCGCCGTGCCCGCGCCATTGCCCATGGCGCGTTTCTCGACACGCCCGCTACTGCTTCATGTACTATCCCAAAGCATCTTTAATCACGGTTGGGAGAAAAGACATGAGCGTAACCTATCACGACAGCAACGCCCGCATGAGCCAGGTGGCGATCCACAACGGCACCGTTTATTTGGCAGGCCAGGTACCGAGCGATGCCAGCGCCGACATGAAAGGCCAGACCGAGCAGGTACTGTCTCGCATCGACGAGCTGCTCGAGAAGGCCGGCTCCTCGAAAGCGCACCTGATCTCCGCCCAGGTGTGGGTCACCGACATGGCCGAGTTCGACCAGATGAACGCCGCCTGGGAAGCCTGGATCGGCGCCAACACGCCGCCGGTGCGCGCCGCCACCGAGGCCAAACTCGCCAGGCCGGAGTGGAAGGTCGAGATCATGGTGATCGCGGCGCTACCGGACGCTTGATAGTACCCCGGCGTTAGCCCGTATGAGGCAGCGTTTAAAAAGCCCCGGCTCAGGCCGGGGCTTTTGCATTCTCCCCGTGCCACGTCGTGCAGGCCAGGAAATGAAGGGCAAAGGAAAGGCAAAGGGTAACTGACGGCTATGAATAGTTAAGTTAAGCTAGCGTCTAAGCCTTTCGGCTTAGACCAATAATGACTCATCTAATTATTCAATATGCTTGGCAGGGGAGTAGTCAGGAATGAAGTATTTTCAAGACGCAGTACGAAGCTTCGCGGACGCATCAAAAAACCACACGGCGCAGGCGCAGGTGAGCGCCACGCAAGCGACGGCCATGGAGGGGGTGGAGTTCGTCAATGGCAGCGAGTACGTCTCCGACTACAACCTGACGCAGCAGTTTGGTGGCCGCGGCTACGATGATGCGTACGCCTATTCCGGCGATGACATGATCGATTCCCTGCTGGGCGGTTCGGCGTGGGGCGTTGGGCCAGGTAATGGCGTGACGCTGACCTACAGTTTTCCCAATGTGCGAACCAGTACCTGGCAGGCCAACTACGGCAGTGGCGAACCCAACCAGTTGGTGGGGCTCGATGCCGCTCAGCAACAGGCCGTACGCCTGGCGCTGCAGACCTGGGCGGATGTCGCCAATATCAATTTCGTCGAAGTGGCGGATAACGCTCAGACCCAGGGCGACCTGCGCTTTGGCTTCTCCGGCGCGGTGACCGATAACGCCGCCGCCTGGGCTTATTACCCCTCCATTGCTCAATACCGTAACGACTGGCAGGGCAACCTGGTAGATTATAGCGTCAGCGAGGTGGGCGGCGATGTGTGGATCAACACCGCGAGCCAAAACAGCGATTTTGCACAAGGCTCCTACGACTTCCATACGCTGGTGCATGAGATCGGCCACGCCCTGGGGCTGAAGCACTCCTTTGAGCAGTCGGGCTCGGGCGTGGTCGTTCCCGGCTCGGAAGACACCTATCAACTGAGCGTGATGTCCTATAGCCCCTACCGCGACATGGGCTATATCTTCGAAGAGAGTGGCAACGGTAGCTACACGTACAACTACGTGAATCCGGAAGGCCCGATGCTCTACGACGCGGCGGCCATCCAGTACCTCTATGGCGCCAATACCGACTACAACGCGGGCGACGATGTCTACGTCTTCTCCGCTGACGAGCCGGTGTTCGAGAATATCTGGGATGGTGGCGGCTTCGATACGTTCGACCTGAGTAACCAGCAGGTAGGCGCCAGGGTCGATCTGCGCGAAGGCCAGTTTAGCGATATCGGTATCAAATACGTGGGCCTCGATCGCGTCGAGCAAGCCGAAAAGAACGTCTCCATTGCGATGGGCACCGTCATCGAAGCCGTCGTGGGCACCGACTTCGACGACGAAATCATCGGCAACGACGCCGATAACTGGTTCTTCGGCGGCGCCGGTAACGACACCCTGATCGGCAACGGCGGCGTCAACACCGCCGCCTTTAGCCAGGCGGTCGATCAGTACCAGATTGTCCAGACGGGTAACGGCCAGTGGCAGGTAGCGGGGGCCGATGAAGGCACCAATATCCTGATCGGCATTCAGCAGGTACAGTTCGGTGAAGACCTTTATAGCCTGGCCTAAGCCGCTGGCTTAAGCGCCATTCGCCGCGCTGCCAAAAGGCCCATCGCTTAGTCGATGGGCCTTTTTTGTACGAGGCAAGCAAAGGCCCTGGCCGACACTATCAGGCACCGCTTTTGATTGCCTGCTCGAGCGGCGACAGCCGCCCGGGCACCAGCGCATCTGCCACCGCGGTAATGCGGATCACGTTATTGAGCTTTGGGTGGGCCAGGCGCGCGACCAGCACGCCTTCTTCCAGTAGCTGCTGGTGAACGGTGGCGGCCAACTCGGCGTTTGGTAGGCGAATGCCGACAAAGTTGGTGGCACTCGGGAGTACATCCGCCCCCAGGGCGCGAAAGTGCTCAGCCAGTTGCTCGCGGCGCGCTTTAACATCCGCTACGTGCGCGTGCACCTCATCGAGGTTGTCCAGCACGACCTCGGCGGCGGCCATCGCGACCGACGACACCGCGTAGTGAATACGCACCTTCATCATCATCGCAAGCACCTCGGGCTCGGCAATCGCGTAGCCGATACGAAGCCCGGCCATGCCGTGGGCCTTGGAGAGCGTACGCAGGCGAATCACCCCGGGTAGGGCGCGGGCGGCAAAGTCGCTGCCCGCGTCATCGCGAAAATCGCCATAGGCTTCGTCCAGCAACAGCCAGCAGGTAGCCGGCAGCGCTTCGCGAAGGGTGAGAATCGCCTCGTCGTCGTGCAGATGGCCGCCGGGGTTATCCGGGTTGGCCAGGTAGACCAGTTGCGCCTCTTCCTGGTGGGCGGCGGCGGCCAGCGCTTTTAGGTCGGGGGCCAATACGCCGGGGGCCTCGCGATAGCCCGGCTCGACCAGCCGACAGTCCTGGCCTCGGGCAAAATAGCCAAAGGTCGGGTAGGTGCCCGCCGTCGCAATCACCGTTTCCCCGGCCTCGCAGGTGGTGCGCAGGGCCAGCGCAATCAGGCTATCCGCCCCGGCGTCCACCAGCAGGTGCTCCAGCGGCGTACCCAGTTGCGCGCTCAAGCGGGTACGCACGCCCATGGCTTCGGCATCGCCGTAGCGGTAGGCGTGCTCGGTCAGGGCATCACCAAAGTGCGCGCGCAGTGCCCGATGCGGCATATCAAGCCCTTCGTTGGAGCCCAACTGATGAGGAATGGCCCGCCCAAGGCGGCGCTCCAGGGCCTTGATACCGGGGAAAGGATTGACCGGGCCTTCGCCGGTCAGGTGCTCGGGGTAGCGGGGCATGATGATTTCCTGCAGTTCAGATGGCACGCGCGCCGACACGACAAAGTGCTACGGCGCTGGCGAAGCGAGCGCCTAGTATCAAGAAGTTCCGCGGATACATAAAGCCCCGGCGATCAAGCCGCACTCGGTCGATGCTCTTCTGTCTGGTCACCCCTTTTCCCGCAGCGCACCATCTTCACCAGGCATCGCTTGAATACGCCTTGCCGTGGTGCAGCCCGTTGATACCTGCTCAAGCATCTGCTTCCCAACACACACCGTCGATAGGCCTTGGCGTAGCGCATTGGAATGATTGGCATGAAAAGTGCATTTCATGAAAACGAAGAAAAGATATTAATTTTTCACGCCGACGAACTCATCGAAAGGCTTTTCAGCGCTGCACGAGGCAGGTGCCATCCGCGGATACGGCTTGGGTCGGCCCATAACATGACGAGGTAAAAAACGATGCTGGACTGGACATCAAGGGCGGGTCGCCGGGAGCGGGACTTCAAAGGGTATGGCGAAACACCGCCCACATTTCAGTGGCAAAACCGAGCACGAGTAGCGGTCAATCTGGCCATCAACTACGAAGAAGGCACCGAGCGCAGCCCCCTGCTGGGTGATGTAGAGCGCGATTCCAGAACCTGGAATATCAGCTCGCTTCCCCCCTCCGAACGGGACCTGATTCAGGAGGGCGAATACGAGTATGGCACCCGGGCGGGGATTTGGCGCTTGCTACGGCTTTTCGAGGAGTTCGATGCGCCTTTTTCCATGTTCGTCTCTTCCGAGTCGCTACCGCTACTCCCTGAGCTTGTCGAAAAGCTCAAGCGCAGCGACTGTGATTTCGTGTCTCACGGGGCACGCTCGATCTCTCGCGTGGGCGTTTGCGAAGGCGAAGAAAGAGCAGAGCTGCGCCACTGTATCGATCAGGTCAAGCAGCTGACCGGCAAGCAAATCATGGGGGCGTTCCCGCGTCCGCCGATTACCGAAAATACACGCCAGATCATGGCGGAAGAGGGCCTTCTCTACGACTGTGCGACGAGCAATGACGACTTGCCTTACTACGCCGATGTAGCCGGTCGACCCATGCTGGTCGTGCCCTACGCGCTGGACACCAACGACGCGCGATTCTGGGGCGGCCAGACCGGGCCGGGTTATACCAGTTCGGCGGATTTTTATGACTATCTGCGCAGTACGTTCGACACCCTTTATCGCGAGTCGGGTTCCACGGGAAGAATGATGTCGATCGGGCTACATGCGCGAATCATGCGGCCCGGGCGAATCGAGGGGGTACGCAAGTTTCTCGAATACATCCGCCAGTACGACGACGTCTGGATCGCTAAACGAAACGATATTGCGACCGACTTTGCTCAGCGGTTTGCGCCCGAAGATGCGTGGAACTGGGCGGAGTAACGAAGCGGCTATTTCCCGGATATTTTCATTATAAAGAGGAAACACCATGCGTAATCTCCCCGTTGTCCCGAAACTTCTTAAGAGCAGCGTGCTTATGGTATCGCTTGCCTCCCTACCGGTCGCCTTCGCCCAGCAAGAAGCCACCACTCTGACGCTTGTCAACTCGCAGTGGCTGGATGCCTTGCGCGGTGAGGCGCTATGGAATGCGATGTTGGAGTACCCGGGCCAGGAGGTGGGCGTCGCCCTGGAGCGGCAGATGATTCCATCGGCGGAAATCAATACGAAGTTGATGACGGAGCTGTCGGGCGGCCAGGCAGCCGACCTGATGATCATGCAGGAAGGGCTTTTTCACACCGCCGCGGAAGCCGGTTTTCTGGCTGACGCCGAAACGGCGGTCGCCGGTGTGGATAACCTGAACGCGACGAACGACAGCGCCGTTGTCGATGGCGTGCGCTACGGCGTTGCCTGGCAGCGCGCCCCCTACGCGTTGATCTATAACCAGCCGCTGATCGAGCAGGCGGGGGTCTCGGCGCCGACATCCGTGGACGAGCTGATCGCATCGGCAAGCCAGATGCGCGATGACGCGGGCGTGATCGGCTTCACGGCCCGCCATAGTATGGCGGACTACGTGGGCTGGTACATGGATTTCCAGAACTGGGCGTACGGCTATGACGTTCACTGGGTAAACGATGAAGGCGAGCTGACCATCAATACGCCGGAAGCCGTGGAGGCCATTGGCGCGTTCAAAAAAGCATACGATGCGAGCATCATGCCCCAGGGGGATGACTTCCCCACCCAGCGCGTACGTTTCAAACGCAACCAGGTCGCTTTCAGTGTCGACAACAGCGGCGGCACGTTGAATATCGCCAACGGCGGCGCCCTGGACTCCCGTGACCTGGGGGCGGCCGCGCTACCGTTTGCTCACCCCGGCGCCCACCAGCAACTGTTCATTGGCGTCAATGCTCAAAGCGAACACAAGGAAGAGGCGTTAGCGTTTTTGGCGTGGCTGGTTTCCGAGCCGGGCCAGCAGGCGCTTCGTGAAGCCTCGGGCCCGGATACGCTGGCCACCGACGTTCCCGTCACCGATGCGTTCCTGGCCGATAACCCCTGGGCCGAGGCCTTTATCGAGCTGGGGCGTCACTCGCGCAGCACGTTGATTCCCGGTTATGAGCTGCAAACCCCCGCGATCATGCGCACCGTCATGGGGGCCGTCGAAAGAGTGATCGTGGGTGATGAGGACCCCGCCGACGCGCTGGAAGCGGCTCAGCGCCGTATCGACGTGAGATTCTGATACCCGGTGGTCACGAGGGAAATGTCATGATGCAACGACTGTCCAGGGAGACGAAAGCGTCCCTGCTTCCATATCTCTTTATCGCGGTTCCGCTGATTTATCTGAGCATCTTCATGTTCTGGCCGCTGGTATCGCAGATGTTCACCAGCCTGACTACCGCGCGGTTGACCAACCCCAGTGGCGGCCAGTTCATCGGATTGGGTAACTATCAGCTTCTATTGAACGACCCAGGCTTCTTTATGACGCTGCGCGTCACGGTCGTTTACTCGCTGGTGGCGGTATTGGCAAGCGTCACGCTTGGGGTCATTTCGGCGCTGGCAATCAACCGGCCTTTTCCGGGGCGCTCTGTGGTCAGGGCCATCCTGCTGTTTGGCTGGGCGGTGCCGAACGTGGCGGCTGCGCTGATCTGGCTTTGGATGTACAACGAGCAGTCCGGCGTGCTCAACCAACTGGTCGAAATGGCCGGGTTCTCGGCGCAGTCCTGGCTTTCTGATCCCGACCTGGCGCTGGGAGGTGTGCTGCTCGTTACGATTTGGCAGGCAACGCCCTTCGTCATGCTGGTAGTGCTGGCGGCACTTCAGTCGGTGCCAGAAGAAGTGCGCGAAGCCGCAAGAATCGACGGCGCGGATTCGCTCAATGTCTTTCGTTTCGTTACCTGGCCCCATATCCGGCCCGCCGTGCAGTTGGTGGCGCTGTTGATCGCTGTCTGGTCGATACGCCGTTACGACATCATCTATCTGTTGACCGGGGGTGGCCCGCTACAGAGCACCGGCACCTTGGTCGTCGAGCTTAGAAAAATCGCGTTCGAGGAGTATGACTTGGGGCTTGCCAGCGCCTACGGCGTCGTGGGGCTTGGGTTGGCGCTACTGGTCGCGGCCTTTCATCAAATAGTCGAACGTCGCCAGACGGCGGCCGAGAGGCGAGCATGAATCACATCAAACCGCTCAATATTCTACGTACGCTACTGATTTGCCTGTTGGTGCTCTTTGCGGGGTTCCCGCTTTACTGGATGCTCAATACGGCGCTCGCCGACAGCGAACAGCTTTACGGCAGCGGGCAGGCGCTGCTTCTCAACCTGATGAATCTGCCCGAGCTTTTCCTCTCTTTGAGCGATGTGCCCGCATTGGGCTGGCTATTCAACACCTTCTTTATCGCGGCGGGTACCACGGTGCTGAGCCTCGCCCTGGGGGCGCTGGTGGGGTACGCATTGAGCCGGATGCAGTTTCGCGGCCGCGGGTCGATCGGCTTTCTGCTGTTTACCACCCAGGTAGTGCCCGAGGCGCTGGTCGTGGTGCCGCTCTACACCATGTTTATCTCGTTGGGGCTGCTCAATAGCTTGTTCGGATTGGTGCTCGCCAACGTTGGCTTCTCCCTGCCGGTCGCCGCTTTCGTGATCAAGGGCGCGGTCGACAAGGTCCCCTATGAAATCGAAGAGTCCGCTGCCATCGACAACTGCCCGCGTTTCGGCACTTTCTCGCTGATCGTGCTGCCGCTGATCGCGCCCAGCCTTTCGGCGGCGGCGGTCATCTCGTTTTTCTCCGGATGGAACGAGTTTCTGTTCGCCTCGACGTTTCTTACCGACCGCGACCTGTGGCCCGCAAGCGTTGGCCTGGCCTCCTTCATCGGCCAGTACGAAACACCGTTACCTACCGTGATGGCGTCTGCGCTGATTTTCAGCGTGCCCGCGATCGTTTTCTTCCTGCTCATTCAACGGCGCATTGTCACCGGGCTTACCGCCGGTGCGGTCAAGGGGTAAGTATGCCTGAACTAGCCTTTCGCGATGTTTCGAAATCCTTCGGCACCCAGACGGTGGTCGACAGCTTTACCGCCGAGGTCAAAGACAGCGAGTTTCTCGTGCTGCTGGGGCCTTCGGGCTGCGGTAAATCGACCCTGCTGCGCATGATTGCCGGGCTTGGCGAGATCTCTTCCGGAGAGCTCTTGTTTGATGGTCAACGCGCCAATGAGTGGGGCCCGCGCGAGCGTGGTATCGCGTTCGTTTTCCAAAGCTATGCGCTTTATCCGCACATGAGCGTGCGCGCCAATATTGCGTTTCCACTGATCATGAATCGCTTTCGCACCTGGCAGCATCTGCCTCTCGTCAATGCCTTCTATCGCTGGAAGCTGATGCGCGATCCCGCCATCGTGCAAAAGACGAATGAAATGGCCGAGCAGTTGGAGCTGACACCGATGCTGGACCGGCGCCCGTCGGCGTTATCAGGCGGTCAGCGCCAGCGAGTCGCGCTGGCGCGGGCGCTGGTGCGTGACCCGTCGATCTATCTGCTCGACGAGCCGCTCTCCAACCTGGATGCCAAGCTGCGTACGCAGATGCGCTCCGAAATATCGGCGCTTCACCAGAAAGTGGGTAAAACCTTCATCTACGTTACCCACGACCAGGTCGAAGCGATGACCATGGCGACCCGCATCATCATCATGAATCAGGGCGTCATACAGCAGGTCGGCGCACCGGAGGAGATCTACGATAACCCGCGCAATACGTTCGTTGCCCGGTTTATTGGCTCGCCTGCCATGAACCTCGTTACGGTCGAGGCCGAAGGCAACCGGCTCACATCGTCCGGGCATCACGGTTGGGAGCATCCCGGCGTCGTGCCGCCTCAAAAACGAGTGACGCTCGGTATTCGGCCCGAAAAGCTCGAGATGGTCAGCCGCGACAGCGGCTTGCTTCATGGCCGTGTCGCCGTTATCGAAAAGCTCGGCGCAGAAACGATCGTTGGCGTCCATCTGGGCACCGAAGAAGAGACGGCGTTGATCGACCGGGATATGGTGTTCGCACGAATACAGGGCAATGTACGCTGCGCAGTGGGCGAGCCTTGTTCCCTGAGCTATCAGGCGGCTGATGCTTACTGGTTTGACGCTGAAAGCGGTGAGAGGATGCTGGACCAGCACGGGCAGGCCATTGATCGACCGGCGGGCGAGCCTGTTGCCCTGTCGTAAAGAATCCATCGGAGAAGTGCTTCTGTCCTTCTACTCCGTCACCATGGTGGCGGAGTGAATGGCCTTGAAAGCCGCCGATTAATTCGTTGCGCCACGGGGAGACGTCATGGCGAAGCAATCCAACCAAACGACACAAGATACGCCAGACGCTTCGTTTCTCGCCCGCGTCAAGCGAAGCCTTGCGGCGCTACACCCGGCGGAAAAAAAGCTGGCGGATTTTATTCTGGATTTTCCGGGTGAACTCGCCAGCTACTCGGCCACGGAGCTTGCGGGTCTTGCGCAGGTGTCCAACTCCACCGTCTCCCGGTTTATCAGGCGGCTGGGGTACGAAAGTTTCGAGGCGGCCCGGCGCCATGTAAGAGAAGAGCAGCAGTCCGGGTCGGCCCTGTTTCTGGCCGGCCGTGGGGCGGCCGCCCAGGATGTCGCTCTTGAAACCTACGCCACGCTTGGCCAGGACAACATAAAAGCGACCCTTGGCCGCCTTCATGAGCAGGAGGTGCTGGCCATCGTCAAGGCGCTGCTCAAGGCGCGCAGGATATGGGTGTCGGGTGCCAGGGCGAGCCAGTCGTTAGCCGCGTACTTTCAATGGCAGCTTTATCAATTGAAGGACGATGTTCGCTTCGTTTCCGGCATGGATGGAAGCCTTGGCGAGCACCTGAGCGCGATTGGCGCAAACGACGTGGTGGTGCTGTTCGGAATGCGGCGAAGGCCCACCCAGTGGCACGCGCTCCTGGAGCTTTGCAGTGGCACCGGGGCCAATATACTGGTGATCACCGACGACAACATGGCAACCGACCCGGATGCGAGCTGGCATTTGAAATGTATTTGCCAGAGCCCTGGGCCGCTCGACAACCACGCCTCGGCCATGGCGCTTTGTCATCTTTTGATCGATATGGCCTTCGTTCAAGCTGGTCAGGCTGAGCGCCAGCGCTTGGCCGAGAGCGACGCCTACCACTACCAACTGGGTGAACTCGGCACAAAAAGCCGCTAGTGGTCGCCCATTAGGGCGAAGCGGATTTCTCCGACACCGTTGAGCAGGTGCCGGAGAAGTAACGCTTTATCGCTGTCAAACACTTGCTCGATCAGCGATGCCCGTGTTGACCAGCGTTTCATGGGGGATCGGCGAAGCCGTCAGGTTGCCCGCCGCAATGCCACGCTGCCAGCGCTGATAAGAGGGCTCGTCGATGCGCGGCGTCGTCCACATGCCCCAGCGACGATAGGCATCGACCAGGGTGACCAGATCCTCGATATCATTGTGGGGGAAAAGCCGGGTTAGCAGCGGGCGCATTTCGTCGGCCGGGTGGTCGATCACGTACTGCATACCGCGCTTCAATCCGCGCATGAAACGTACCTGTTGCTCGGCGTCGTCGCCAGCGGTATTCGGGGTGCTGTAGTAGACACTCCACGGGATATCGCCGCCGGTTTGGCTGAGATGAGACACGATAAAGTTGTCGGTTTCTCGGGCCAGCTTCAAAGCAGAAATAGGGTCGATCATCAGATAATCGCCCAGCCCCCCGACGAATAGCTCCTTCATCATTTTGCCCGAAAGGCTGCGCGCCATATTGACGCTATCGAGCGCGACCCCGTTCTCCTCGAGCAACAATTCCAGAAACATGCCCGGGCTCGAGCCGTTGCCACCGGGTACCAGGATGGTACTGCCCGCCAACTCCTCGAATTTCAACGCTTTATCATGACGGCCAACGATGGCCATGGGGCAGCGCGCCGAGAGCTGGGCGAAAGGTTCCAGGGCTTTGCCGTGGCCGTGATACATCGTGGGTACCCAGATTCCTCCCAGCGCGAAATGCGAGGTGCTGTTCTCGATTTCATCGATCACCTGGTCCCAGGGTTCTGGCACGATGGCGCTGACATCGAGACCTTCCTCTTTGAAGTAACCATTCTCAACAGCGATATATTCCGGCAAATAGTTGAGGCTGTGGCCGGTAGCGGCAATCTGAAGTGTTTGCATATCGATCTCATTATGTTGAAGCGATCAATCGTCCGAGCAGCTTGCCTTTTGACCCTATCGAGGGGCGCGTTTCTCTGGAACAGACGATCAATATATGAAAATTGATTTTCTCATTAGGCTTTTATAGAAAAGCAATTTTCGTGCCACTGCCTGGGTGTCATGAAACGCCGCGCCTGGCGGTGTAGTGGGCCTTAAGAAAACGCACTATAAAAGATCAGCAGCGTGTATTGGCGCGCCATAAGTGGGCCTGGGATGACATGGCTGAACAAAGGCTGGGCCGGCGATGCGTCAATAAAGGGCGGGGCGGTTAAGTCTCACAACAGTAGGACAAGCTGCTCAAGTGTCTGGCAAGATAGACCTTTTAGACTCTTTATTTAGACTCTCTACCGCTCAAGGACACGCATGGCGCATCTGCTACGCATCGTGATGATTCACGGCCACCTGGAAGGCGTGGTCGAGCTGAGTGTGGATGGCCACACCAATATTTGCGGCACCAACGCCTCGGGCAAGACCACGCTTCAGCGGCTGGTCCCGGTGTTTTACGGCGAGCTGCCCAACAAGGTCGTGCCCAAGACGCGCATGAAGTTCGATGCGTTCTACCTGCCCCACCGCAACAGCTATCTGGTGTACGAGTACCGCCGCGAGGCGGGCAATATCTGCCAGGCGGTATTGACGCGCAAAAGCGATGGCGGGGTCGAGTACCGCTTCGTCGCCGCGCCCTATCGCCCGGAAGACTACCTGGTGCAAAGCGAGGCCGGCGTGGTGGCACTCGACTACACCCAGTGGGCCAGCAGCCTGCGCCACAGCGGTACGCCGGTATCCTCAAAGCTTGGCGCCACGTCTGAATTTCGCTCGGTGATGCAAAACGACTTCACTCAGCTGCATGGCAACAGCCGCGACGGCCTCAAGCTTCGCCAGATGGCCGCGCAGTTCAGCCTGGTCAAGCCCGAGCGGCGCATTCGCCATATCGAAAAGCTGGTCTCGGCGGTGCATGCCAAGGAGGGCAAGATGGACACCCTCAAGACCATGCTGGCGGCGATTTTCGAAGAGGATGGCGTCGAGCTTCCCGTGACGCGCATTCGCAATACCAAGGCGCGCGAGTGGATTGCCCAGATGCGCCAGTCCATGCGTCTGGAGCCACTGCAGGCATCGCTTGCCCGGCTTGCGGGAATCGACCGGGAGCTTGCTCACCTGGACGCCACCCTGTGGCAGCTCAAGCCCCAGCTCGATGACGACCGCCAGCAAGCCGAGCGGCGCATGGCCGATGTAGAGGCCGAACTTACCCGCCACCAGCGCGAGTTTCAGCAGCAGGAGAGCGATTACAGTGAGGCGCGCGACGCGCTGAACGACCGCCACAGCGAAGTAGCAAGCGACCTACAGCAGACCCAGCGCCGCCTGAACGACCTGCAAGCACAGTACGAGCGCTACGTTGATGCGGACATGCCGGCCCTGGAGCGTGACATCAACGCGCTGCCTCAGTGGCGCGAACAGCGCGACCAGCTGCGCGCCCACCTGAACGTGATGCAGGATGCGGTCAAGGAGAGCCAGGCACGCTTGGACGGGCGCCTACGCGAATTATCCGAGACGCTGGCCCGCCAGACCGGCGAAGCCCAGGCGCTGATCGACGCCCTGGTGGAGGAAAAAGCCCAGCGCCGGGAACAGCAGTGGGCCGCTGAGCAGCAGCTCAATGAGCACTACCAGCACGAGCGCCAGCGCCTGGACGGCGAGTATCAGGCTCAGCTCGAGCTCGGCGTCGAGCAGCTCGCCGAGCTTAAGGCGCAGCTCTCGCTTTCCACCCAGACCGCCGAAGAAGCTTCGGAGGCAGAGCTTGCCCAGGCGCGGCTGGATCAGGCCCAGCAGGAGCGCAATGCCTCGGCCGCAACGCTTGACGGCCTGCGCCGGGAGTTCGAAAGCTGCCGCCGCGCCCGGGATGACGCTGAGCAGCAGCTGGTGCAGCTTCGCCAGCAACTGGAGCGCGCCGAGCAGCGCTGCTACGCGCTCTATCAGCAGCGCGACCCGGAGCAGGGCAGCCTTCGCCACTTCCTGCGCTACCATCGCCCCGGCTGGGAGCAGCAGCTGGGCAAGGTGATTGCCCCGGAATTGCTGGAACGGCGTGATCTCGCCCCGCAGTTGGCCGAAGGCGGAAGCAACGACCTGTTCGGGCTGGCGCTGGATCTCTCCGCCATCGCCTTGCCGGATTACGCCCAGGACGAAGCCACGCTGCTGGCCGCCATCGAAGACGCGGACAGCGCCAAGCGCCGCGTACAGGCCGAGGGCCAGGCCAGCGAAAAAGCGCTCAAACAGCATAACGAGCGCGTCCAAAAAGCCGATGAAGCGCAGGATCAGGGCCGCATGGCCCACAAGCGCGCCGAGCAGGAAGTCGAGTTTGCGATAGAGGCGCGCCGCCAGCAACAGGAGCGCCACGCCAAGCGCCAGCAGGAGCGCCGCGCCGCCCATCAAGCCGCGTTGGCCCGCCAGGAGCAGGCGCAAACCGAACTGCGCGAAGAGAAACAGCTGGCGCTGGCCGCCCTGGAGGAAACCCATCAAAGCCAGCTGCTGGAACTCAAGGCTGATGGCCAGAGCCAGCAAGATAGCTTGGAAGCCCAGCTGCGCCAGTACAAGCAGCAGCTAAGCGACGCCAACACCGAACACCAGCGCCAGCGCGCGGAACTGGAAGAAGCCTTCAGCCAGGAGCTGGCCGAGCAGGGTGTCGACCCGGCCAAGCTAACAGATACCAAAGAGCGCCTGGCACGCCAGGAGGAGCGCATCCGCGTTACCGCCGCGCGCCAAGAGGAACTCACCGAGTACACCCGCTTCATGCGCGTGGAGTGGGGCCAGCACAAACCGCAGCTGGTGGCCCAGGAGGCAGAGCTTTCCCAGGCCGAACAAACGCTTCAGCGCGATAAAGAGCACCTGAAAAACACCTTCCAGGCGGCGCGCAAGGCGCACCAGAGCACAGTGAGCGGGCTTAAAACCCAGCGCGAAAGCGAGCACAGCGCACTGGAGGCCCTGAAGCCGCTGATCACCCAGCTGGAAGGGCTGGCGCTGATGGCCGATGGCCAGGCCCCGGCGGCACCGGTGGGCGATGTGGACGAGCGCATCGAGCGCGCACGCCAGGCGCTGGCCAGCCGCCATCAGCTGATCGAACAGCTGCGCCGGGGGTGTCTGGACGTAGAAAGCCAACTGATCAAGGACGCCAGCAGCGGCTTTGCCGAGGCGCTGGAGAGCGAACGCAGCAAGCTTAAAAGCGACAACCCACGCCTTCAATTGCCGCTGCTGCGCGATATGCTCAAACTGCTCGAGGATCAACAGCAGCAGTTGATTCAGGAAGGGCGCAACCTGAGCGACGACTTGGACAAGTTCTTCACCGTGTTCCGCGATTTGAACCGCCGCATCAGCGCCCAGAGCCGCCGGCTTTCCGAAGAAGTCGCCGACGACCTGCGCCTGGAAGGCATCAGCAAGGCCGAAGTGCGTATCCAGTCCACCATCGATGAACTGGGCTTCTGGGAGCCGCTGAAGCTGTTCGCCCAGCGCTATAAAGAGTGGCGGGAATCCGGCCAAACGCTGCCCAGCGACGACTACCTGAACACCCTGGCCGACGTAGTCGATCTGCTGCGCAGCGACCAGCAGTACAGCTTTGAAAGCCTGCTGCGTTTGGAACTTCACTTAAACGAAGGCGGCACGGACCTGGTGATCAAGAACGACCGTCAACTGCTGGAGTCCTCCAGCCACGGCATGGCGTATCTGATTCTGTGCAAATTCCTGCTGGCGTTTACCCGCCTGCTGCGCGGCGATGCGGATATCGCCATCCACTGGCCGATTGACGAGATCGGCACGCTGGCGTACCACAACGTCGAAAAGCTGTTCGACGCCTGCGACAGCAACCGCATTCACATCGTCGGCGCCTTCCCCAATCCGGAATCCGACGTACTGCTGCTGTTCGCCAACCGCTATTTGATCGACCGCGACGACGCCCACCCCAACAAGCGGGTGTTGAAACGTATCGAGCCACGGCTAAGCCGCCTGGCCGAGCGGCTCCAGGAACGCCAGCAGGAGGTAATAGCATGATCGAACACGGCCCACTGCTTGAGCGCCTGCTGGCGGGCGACTTCATCTGCCCGGTCAGCGACGCGAGCGGCTATCGGCACTTGCGCAACGAAGAGACCCGCGAGGCGATCGACACCTACCTGCGCCCGCTCAACCGCCGCTTGGCCAGCAACGAAGAGGGCAGCGTCTATTTTCTGGCCTGGCGCCAGCTTAATGACAGCGCCCGGGATCAGCTCTCGCGCCAGCTGGGTGACACGCTCAACAGCCTGCTGCCGCTGCTGGAGTGGCTGCAGCTGGTGCAGGAAGCGCTGGGCCGCGACACCCTGGCTGCCCCCGGCGATGTGCTCAAACCCGCCGAGTTCAGCGCCAAGTGTGAAGACAACCACAGCCTGCGCGAGCGTCTGGAACGGCTGGCCACCGACAGCTTTTTTGGCTCGCAAAGTGACCAGCTGGATGCCCAGGTAAAGCAGGTCTTCAAGCGCCTGAAAGAGCACGGCTACCTGCTTCAGCCGCATTCTGAGCGGCAAGTGTTCGTGGTGACCGGCAAGATCGACTACCTGGTGGACCTGGTGCGCTTTATTCGCGATGAAGAGAATCTGCCGATCGAGATTGAGGACGAAGAGAGCAAGCAGGAGGCCCTCTTGTGAGCAGAAGTGTGAGCAAGAGTACGAACAGTAGTGTGAGTGAGCTGGAGAGCCGCCTGCTGAAAACCGGCAGCGAACGGCTGGCGCTGTTGGGCAAGCATTCCGAGGCACTGATGCAGGCCTATACCCGCGATGAAGTGCCGCTGGAATCGCTCAGCGACAGCGCCCTGCGCAAGCTGCTGGCCGCGCGCATTCTCTGGCGGCCGGACGAGCACAGCGGCGTGAAGCTTTCGCCCAAGGTGCGCGAACTGATCGCCGAAATGCTCGCCGACGAGACCCGCCGCCACGTGAACGCTGACGTAGCGGAGACCCTGGAGCTGATTCGTGCCTTGGTGCACAGCTACCGGGAAGCGCGCAGCCGCGGCGAGCACTGGAAGCTGGAGCAGCAGCTAATGCGCCTGCGCCAGGAGGTCGACGACCTGAACGGGCGCTTCGCGGATGCCATTGATAGCCTATGGCAGCGGCTCAATAGCGATTTCGGTTTCGTCAGCCAGCTTAACGACAAGATCCGCGAGAACGACCGCGCCCAGAAACAGATCGCAAGGCTGTTGGATGGCCTGGCGCTGATCGACTTCGACGAGCTGATTGAGCTGGTGGGCAGCGACGGCAGCCTACGCAAGCTATTGATCAGTCAGCTTCAACAGCAGTTAAGCCACCACTACACCGGCCTGCGTGAAGTGCAGCGGCGCTTGATCGAGCTGATGGCGCGCTTTCGCAAGCAGCAGGCGCGCAGCCGCCTGATCAGCGGTATGACAGCCTTCATGCGCGAGCACCCAGGCTTTGTGCCCGGCAACTACGCAAGGCGCAGCGAGGTGCCAAATCTGGTCAACCAGGCTGCCCCGCTAAGCGCGGCTGCCGCCCCGGCGCTGGATCGCAACCTGGAGTGCCAAGTGCTTGCCGAGCTGCTCCACCAGCTACCCCAGCCGCGCCACACCACCCAAACGGTAGACGCCGCCGCCCCGGCCCAGGCCCCGGAAAGCAGCCTGGCCGCTGCCCGCCAGCAGGCGCTGAAGCAGGACGTGGAACACTTCTACCTGAGCGTGATCGACCAGCCCGGCGCCGCGCCGGTCAGCGCCCTTGATTACCTGCACGAAAGCCCGCTGGAGTGGCCGGATGAAATCTGGCTTTATCAGGTCATTGCCGAGTACCAGGGCCTGCCGCGCAGCGATCAAAAAGCGTTCCGGCTCAAGCAGCAGGAGAGCCAGGCCAGTGCCTTCAATCACCTGCGCCTGATCCACGACGTTGAACTGAAGCTTGCCGTATGAATCTGCCCAGCCGCGCCCGCAATGGGCTCAATGGTATAGCCCGCGAACTGCTCCGCCAGCCCACGGTGGAAAAGCCCCGCCGCCAGTGGGTAGACGACGTAGTGGCCTGGTGCCACCAGCACGACATTGACCTGGCCTCGCGCATCACCAGCAAAGCACTGCGTTTCGATACCGCCTTGCTGGCGCAGATTAACGCCGTGTTAGAAAGCGCCCGAATCGCTCCGCTAGGCCGCTCCCTCAGCGGCATGACCAGCGCAGCCCAAGCGAAGGAGGGCGTGGAAGAGGATAAAGCCACCCGCGAAAGCCCCCGCGCGCGACGAGTGCTTGTAAGCTTTCCGCCGCAGCCACTGGTCGGGCTTGCCAGCGAACCGCGCGCCATTCGCGATGTAGATATACAGACGCTAAAACTGAGCGCGTTCAGCGCCCTCATTCAGGTCGAGAATCTGGATAGCTTCTACGAGTTTTTGCCGGATATTTCAGCGCTAAGCGGCTACGCAAACCCGCTGGTCGTCTACCGCGGCGACAGCCACTACGGCGGCGGCTTTGCGTTACTGGCCGAGGCGTGGCGCAAAACCCATCGACCGCATATTTACGCCGGTGACTTCGATGTTAAAGGCGTGACGCTAGCGCTCGACAGCAGTGCTACTCACTTACTCCTACCCACCATCGAATGGCTCACCCAAAACGCCACGCCGCTGCACGTGCCTGCGGAACAGTTTCCTTACCAGCGCAGGCTGCGTAAGCACCTTGCTGCGCTGCCATCTGATCATCCATGGCGCGACTACCTGACGCTGATGCTGGAAAAACAGCGCGGGCTAAAGCAGCAGTGGTTGGGTGGGGATATGGTGTGTGTGGTATTGGCTTGAGCGGTGGAAATTGGGTTATGCTGCCGCAATTAGCTCTTTTGCAACGCAGTCAACGTGTATAGTCGAACCAGTTAGCTGCATAACATCAATGAATGTGTCGGTACGTTTATTGCGGTTGTGTAGTTTTATGTAAAATTAATGTTAGCGGATAATCGTAGTTCCAAAATTAAGGAAAAAAAGGTGTCTAACGAAAGAATTACTGAAAATCTTATTAGAGAACTACTGCGAAAGAATAAGTATTTTGACGTAGATAATGGAATTGTAATTGAAGAGCAAAAGTCACAAATAAAAAGAGTCTCCTCTCTCCTTAAAACGGCAAGTAAATCTAATACAGGTAAAATTGGATATCCAGAGTTTATTATCACTTGGGAAGCTGATGCCAATTTTATTATAGTTGTTGAGTGTAAAGCTGATGCAAAAAAACATCAAAGTCACAGCCTTGACAACCCTAAAGAATATGCTGTCGATGGTGTTTTACATTATGCAAAATATTTATCTAAGGAATACACGGTTTTGGCAATAGCTGCTAGCGGAACAACAGATGATTCATTGCTTATTTCGAATTATCTTATTCCATGTGGTTCAGATGCATATAAAGATTTTGTCAATGAGTCCGGGGTTAGCGTTAAGGAGATAGTATCTTTTGATGATTATTATAGACTCGCATCTTTTGACCCAGAAGTAGAAAGAAAAAGGCATCGTGACCTAATCAGTTTTGCGAAAGACCTACATGAATTTATCTGGACTACAGCTAAAATACCGGAAGAAGATAAGCCACTTCTTGTAAGTGGTACGTTGATTTCATTAATGAATAAACCATTCTTGAATTCTTTCAAGTTTTATAGTGCATCAGACATGCCAAGGAAGTGGCTTGAAGCAATTAAAGATGAACTAGATAAAGCTGAAATTCCGCAGGCAAAAAAAGATACAATGCTTCAGCCATATGCTAATGTTGCAGGCTTGCCTAATCTTGGCAAGCCTGACTCAAAGTTAGTTAAAAAATACCCTCAAGGTGTTTTATACGAAGTAATTAAAGAAATTGATGATAATGTATGGCCATTTATTAGCGTGTATCATAATTTCGATGTTGTAGGTCATTTTTATGGGGAGTTTTTAAAATATACAGGAGGAGACAAAAAAGCTCTTGGTATTGTTCTTACCCCGAGACACGTTACAGAGTTGTTTTGTGAAATAGCAAATATTTCAAAGAAAGATACTGTTCTAGATATATGTGCTGGAACAGGTGGTTTTCTAATTTCAGCAATGCAAGCTATGTTGAAATCAGCTGTTACTGAAGAAGAGCGCAAAGATATAAAGAAAAACAAGCTTATAGGTATAGAAAATAGCCCTAAGATGTTTGCATTGGCAGCAAGTAATATGATCCTTCGTGGGGATGGTAAAGCTAATCTTCATCAAGGAAGTTGTTTTGATGATGCTATAATGAAGTCTATTAGAGAAAGAGCAAAGGAAGAGAATAAGGTCGTAAGTGGGAAAAAGCTTGAACGTCCAAATGTAGGGCTATTAAACCCTCCATATGCACAGTCAAAGAGTGATGCAGAGTTGCATGAGCTTTACTTCGTTAAACATATGCTTGATCAGCTTAAGCCGGGCGGGATTGGTGTTGCAATTATACCTGTAAGTTGTGTTATCACGCCAAATGCTGCAAAACGCGAGATATTAGGTAAGCATTCTCTGAATGCAGTTATGTCGATGCCTAATGAACTTTTTTATCCAGTAGGAACTATTACCTGCATTGTTGTATTTGAAGCGCATAAACCCCACGAAACTTCTAAGAAGAAAACGTGGTTTGGATACTGGCGAAATGATGGTTTTGAAAAAACTAAGCATTTAGGAAGAATTGACCTTAAAAATTTATGGCCTAGCGTTAGGGATTCTTGGGTTGAAGCATACCGAAATAATGAAGTTCACGCTGGCACTTCAGTAACGGCATATGTGACTGCTGATGATGAATGGGTTGCTGAAGCATACTTAGAGACAGATTATTCTACAATATCTGAAAAAGATTTTGAGGAAACTGTTAGAAACTATGCGATATTTAAATTGCTTAACGAGGTGTAGCGTTGATTGAACTTCAAGAGCTATTTTATGTGCAATATGGGACAAAGCTTGACTTAAATAAAATGCAGCAAGTTGAGAAGGGTGTTCCCTTTGTTTCAAGAACTTCGCAGAATAATGGTATATCCGCTTACGTTAAGGAAATTGTTGGTGTCGATAAGATGCCAGCAGGTTCTATTTCTGTATCTTTAGGTGGAACCAAGCTGCTTTCATCATTTGTTCAAGATTATGGTTTTTATACGGCACAAAATGTTGCAGTTCTTATACCTAAAAAAGAGATGACGCTACAGCAAAAGTTATTTATATGCCTTTGTATTGAGCGAAATCGTTTTAGATACAGCGCATTTGGTAGAGAAGCAAATAGAACAATAAAGTATATCAGGGTGCCCAGTTTGGAAAATTTCCCTGATTGGGTCGTAGAAGAAAAACTAACCATGTTCAATGGTGCTAAAAAACCTTTGAGAAAAAAAAATATAGATCTCAAAGGTACACATTGGTCAACATTTAGGTTTGATGAGATATTTGATATTAAGAAAGGTAAACGTTTAACTAAGGCGAACATGAAGCCGGGTAAAAATCCGTTTATTGGTTCTACTGATCGTAAGAATGGCGTTACAAACTTTGTAGGTCAGTCGACTGATCATGTGGGAAATGTTATAACTGTGAACTACAATGGATCTGTTGGGGAAGCATTTTATCAACCTAATGCGTTTCTGGCTTCTGATGATGTTAATGTGCTATATCCACGAGATGATATGTTTCCGAAGTTTAATCAATACATTGCACTGTTTATAATATCCTTGATAAAGCTTAATAAATTTAGGTTTAGTTATGGCAGGAAATGGCACAAAGAGAGGATGGAGGAAACACCAATTTTGCTTCCAGTAGCTGAAAACGGGAAACTCAATTTAGATTTTATGGAAAACTATATTTTAGCTTTACCTTTCAGCTCCAAAATTTAGAAAACATCTAACAAATCAATAAACCCGGGCGGTCTCAAGTTGCAAGTGCAACACTATTGAATAGTGCCCGGATCGGCGACGGATTTCTTGAGCACCTCTGCATAGACTTCCAGCGGCGTGCGCCAGTTCAGTGTCTTGCGCGGCCGTGTATTCAGTGAGTCGGCGATCGCGTCGAGTTCTTCCTGGCTGTAGACCGACAGGTCCGTGCCCTTCGGCAGGTACTGCCGCAACAGTCCATTGGTGTTCTCATTGGAGCCCCGCTGCCATGGGCTGTGCGGGTCGGCAAAATAGATTGCAGTACCTGTCTTCTGGGTGATCTCGGCATGTTTCACCATTTCTCGGCCCTGATCGTAAGTCATGGACAGGCGCAGGGAGCGCGGCACCTCATTGAGCTTGTCGCTGAAGCCGGCGGCCGCTGCTGTAGCTGTGGTGCCATTCACTTTCGCCAGGATGACCAGCCGAGTGGTTCGTTCTACCAACGTACCGACAGCAGAGCGGTTGTCGGCACCGATGATGAGGTCACCCTCCCAATGGCCAGGCATTAGGCGATCTTCGATTTCAGGAGGCCGCAGATGGATGCTGACCAGGTCGGGAATCTGTTGTCGCCTATCCTTGCCACGGCTGCGAGGTCGTCGTCTACCGTTACCCTGGCGCAAACAGACAATCAGTTTTTTCTTGAGCGAGCCGCGTGGCATGAGGTATAGCGCGTTATAGATGGCTTCGTGCGAGACGTGGCGATCAGTGTTATAAGGAAACATGCGCTTCAGTGTGCGGGCTATTTGCTCTGGTGACCAGTACTTGCGCAGCAGGTAGGCCACCAATTCGAACAGCTCACCATCGAGGGCCAGCTTCGGGCAGCCGCGAGGCCGACAGCGGTTCAATCGGGCTCGGTATCCAGCGAGGCTGGCGTCATACGCGCTGCCAGGTCTAATTCGGTGGCGTGCAAGTTCTCGTGAAATGGTGCTGGGCGCACGTCCCAACTGACGGGCGATAGCGCGGATCGAGTGGTTAACCCGCATCAGCATGATGGCGGCTCGGTCTTCAGCAGAAAGATGGCGATAACAGGGAATCATGGCAATACCCTACCTGATAGATTAGGTGTTGCACTTGCTCATTGAGACCGCCGTGCCTCTCAAGCATACTTTCTGGTTTCTGCACATGCGACTGTCAATTTAGTTTGGTTTTCTGCCATGATTTTATTACTGTCTCAGTTGAAAGGCCTTGCAAGTAGCGTTGGGTTTACCAGGTGGTTAAAGTCAGTCACAGGGGTAGTGTTTATTGGTTTTGGTGCGAAATTGGCATTCTTAAAGCCCTGGAATAAAGCCTAACAAGGCATTGCAGCGGACGAGCCGCTAAGTGCGGCATTATAGCGAACCAAACATGAAAATACTCATACTAACGATAACGCTGTTGCTATCAGGCTGTGTTGTTTATCCCGTCAACAAAACGCTTCAGCCGGAGGCTGAAATCCTCGTCACCGATGTGGAAGAAAAGCCCATTCAAAATGCTTGGGTGGCTTTAATATCGAGTTCCTACCCATATGGCCTTGAACAGATGAGAACGAGTGATCAAACCAATCATAACGGCGAGGCAAGCTTTCCAGAAATGAAGGAGTGGCGCACTGAATCGCTGATGATTCACGGCGCAAGCGTGTTTTTTTGGAATTGGTGCGTGGTCAAAGCCGGTTTTGAAACACACACGACCCTGTGGAGTCGTGGTGATGACTTTCAGCCCCAATACGATGTCGCTCTTACGCCAGGGGAAAGTACGCCATGCCCGGAAGGGCCCAATAAAATTGGCCGCGGGCTATAATCAGCACAGGTTGCTGAGCTGATGGTTGCTGGGCTTTGGGCTGGCCGCCCGTGAAGGCCATATCTGCGCGGGCAGGGGCGTTCAACGTTTAGATGATCTCCTTGGCATCGAATGTGAGATCATGGCGGTTGTGCCCGCCTGGCCAGCACCTTATGTGCGTTTGGGGAAAAAATGAAAAAGTGGCTATTGATAGTACTCGCTTCGCTGTCGCTGCCCGCCGTGGCGGACGACGAGGCGCTTGATTGCAATAACATAATGAACACGCTCGAGACCAATCGGTGCGCGGCTATCGATTTAGAGGCCGCCGAGGATGTACTTACCCACTATCTGGAGACGAGCGTTGAATATAACGAAGCTGACCCTGAGCTAGTCGAAGCGATTCAGGTGGCTCAAAAGCAGTGGCAGGCGTATGCCGCTGCCCATTGCGGCGCTGTCTATACGCAGTGGCGCGAGGGGAGCATTCGCGGCGTCATGGGCATTACCTGCCTTACCCGTTTAACGAAACAGCGAACGCACGACATCTGGCAAGACTTCCTGACCTATATGGACAGTACGCCGCCGGTGTTACCGGAACCCGCGCTCGAGTAACACCTTTATCCTTTCCATAACCTCCTGATCAATGCCTTATTCGCTCAGGCCTGCCTTCGCCATGAAGGTGCGGGCGTCCACTGTCTTGTCCTTCTAACCGATGATCGCACCGAGTAGCGTCGCTTCGACGCCTGCCATGTTGTTGGCATTAGCGCAGATGGAAGTGCAGGGTTCGAGCCAAGTAGCTATCGCCTCAAAGCCAATCTTCTACTCGAAGTCCAGGCACGCGATTAAACTCACGCACGTTATTGGTGACCAGAATCAGTCCTCTTGAGCGAGCATGCCCGGCAATCATCTGATCATAGGGGCCGATGGGGGTGCCCGCTTTGGCCAGCTCGCTTCGTAGTTCTCCACTGTGGTAGGCGGCGCCAGGGTCGTAGTCGAGTACTTCCAGCCGGGCGGCGAATCCTTCTATCACACTTAAATTTTTCTCGGGAGAAGCGGATTTCTCCGCACCGTACACCAATTCCATTAGTGTCACGGTACTGATGCAAATCTGCTCGCTATGCTGATTAAAGGTCTCGCGAACATGAGCCGGTTTATGTTTGATGGTAAAAATGCAGATATTCGTATCGAGCATGTACTTAAGCATCAAAACGCCTCGCGTTCCTGTTCAACGGGCTGCTCGCGTTCACCCATAAAATCTGCGGTGACGCTTGGGCCGTCGAACCAGCTGTCCCACGCTTCACCTGTGGGCGTAATCAAGCGCGCGCGACCCACTGCAATCACATCAACACGTGTAACGCCCTCCGGTAGCGCGAGCGATTTAGGCATGCGCACCGCTTGGCTACGATTACTTTTAAACACCGCTGCTTTTTCCACGGCCGCCTCCTTTTCAGTACTGTCGTTACTTGCTATATGCACGTAGCATGATTCCTATAGTTTGATCGAATTATGGGATATGTCAAAGGGATATACATTATGCAAAAAGTGAGAATTGACCTGGTGTCCGACGTCGCCTGCCCGTGGTGCGCCATCGGCTACCGCCGTTTGGAACAAGCGCTGGAAACCTTGAAGGGCGAGATCGAAGTCGAACTTCACTGGCAGCCCTTTGAACTCAACCGCGACATGCCGCCCGAAGGCGAGCCCATTCTGGAGCACCTGTGCCGCAAGTACGGCAAGGATGCGGCCACCATGGAGCAGTCCCAGCGTGAGATCATGGCAGTGGCCGAAGAGCTCGGCTTGAATTTCCGTGGCGCCGTGGAGCGCCGGGCGAATAATACCTTCGATGCGCACCGTGTACTTGCCTGGGCGGCCACGCAGAACCTGGAAACGCCCCTGCAACTGGCCCTGTTCGATACCTACTTTGGTGAGGCGAAAAATCCGGCAGACCCGGAGGTGCTACGCGAGAAGGCGATCGAGGTGGGGCTTGATGGCGACGCCGCCGAAGCCATCGCCCGCTCTGATCAGTACGCGGACGAGGTGCGAGCGGCACAGCAGAAATTCATGGAGGCCGGAGTGAGCGCCGTCCCGGGCTTCATCCTCGACGGCCGCTACCTGATTTCAGGCGCCCAGCCCGCGGATGTGCTGGTCGATGCGCTGCGTCAGGTGGCCGAGGAAAACGCCAACTCCAATCCATAATGAGGATTATCACTAATGACGATGCATAATCCGCCGCATTCTGGTGAATTCATTCGCGAGGTATATCTGGAGCCTTTCGGTATCAGCTCTCGTCAGTTGGCTTCCAGCTTGGGCGTTTCACCTTCTACGCTGTCTCGGCTGCTAAAGGGCAATAGCGGTATCAGTCCGGAAATGTCGTTGCGTTTGTCCAAGGTGCTTGGGCGTACGCCTGAAAGCTGGCTAGCGATGCAGGATATGTATGATCTCTGGGTAGCTCGTGGCACGGTCAATCTGGATAACATCCGTCCTCTGGATTTCGAAGCGGCGTGATGCGTCGCGGTGTGGGCGTACGATGCGATGGCTTTAGCGCCTTCCCCAGCTTGATGTAGAAAAAAGATCATACTGAACATAAATGGCGAAGCGCCAAAGCGCTTCGCCATTTACTATTACTCGCTCAGCCCCACCTTCTCCATGAACGCCCGTGCGTGCACATCTACCGCCTTGATGGCGCTTACGACCTGCTGCGGCGTGAGCTCATAGGCCAGGTTGTGGCTCGATTCGCCTTCTTTTAGCACGGTTTCGGCCACGCGGTAGAGGTCGTCGTCAATGGTGTGGTCAAGAATCAGCTGGGCGATATTATCGGAAAAGACTTTTTACCGAGTGCCAGATCGTGAATTTCAATGTGTAAGGCGGTACATTAGTTATTAATTGCAAAGCCCACCGCATCGCCGCTGTGCTAACGATAAAAAGGCCATTGGGAGCCCCGTCATGTTCGAGTACACCGTCCTCCACTGGATGACCTTCTTATCGGCAGCGGTACTTTTGAATCTGTCGCCAGGGCCGGATATCGCGTTCATTCTGGGGCAGACGCTGCGCAACGGCCGGCGGCAGGGGCTGGCGGCCATGTTGGGTATCTGGACCGGGGCCGGGGTGCATGCGGTCATGGCAGCCGCCGGGCTTTCGGCCATACTAGCCACGTCCGCGCTGGCGTTTTCCATCGTCAAATGGCTGGGCGCTGCTTATCTGATATGGCTCGGTATCAAGATGCTGCTGTCGCGTGGTGATTCTTTTGTCTCCGGTGAACATTCCAACAAACCAGGTAGTCGCTCTGTCTATTGGCAAGGCGTGCTGGTTTCTGCACTGAATCCCAAGGTCGCCATTTTCTTTCTCGCCTTCTTGCCTCAGTTCGTGGTGCCCGGCGCTGGGTCTACTGGTGCGCAGTTGTTTCTCCACGGCACGCTTATCATCGTGGTTGCAGCATTCATTGAGACACCGTTGGTATTGGCCGGGGCGCGGCTGGGGTCTTTTTTAAAGCAAAACCGGCAGGTGGGGCTTTGGCTGGATCGAGGGCTCGGGGCTTTGTTCGTTGCATTGGGCGTAAGGCTTGCCGCTAGCACCCGGTAGCTTCAAATGTGCCGAACATCGGCTTTGAGATTGAAGGCGAGTCGGTCGCGTTTGCCTTTAGGGGCGGCGAGTATGTGAACGCCTACCATATGGCGCGTCTTGCGGATAAGGGATGACGGATAGTCAAAAGATAACCCACATGACATTACGAGCAGCAGAGCAAGCAGACCTCGCAAAGGTTTTAAAATGGCCCACCACGGAGCAAGCATTCCTTATGTGGGCAGGGCCAGCAGTGCGTTACCCGGCAACGCCCGCCAGCGCCTGGGCTGATATGGAGGCCTCCGAGCAAAACGCTTATGTTTATCTGGATGCTACAGGTCAACGGGTAGCGTTTGGCCAAATACTGCAACGTGAAGGCGGCGTTATCCACTTGGCGCGGCTGGTGGTCGATCCGGCTTTGAGGGGGCAGGGCGTGGGTAGAGCGCTTTGCGTGGCGCTGATGGAAGAGGCCGCATCAAAGCAACAGGTCAGTGCGTTTACGCTCAAGGTGTTTGAGTCGAACAAGCCTGCTCTCCATCTGTATCAGTCGTTGGGTTTCGAGTTCAACGGCAGAGCGGAGTCCGGCGCGGTGGCCATGATCAAAAGAGCAGCGCGCGGTTGAGAAGAGGGTAAAACGCGGAGCGCCGAAGCGCCCCGCTTTTAAGCCTTACTCGCTCAGGCCCACCTTCTCCATAAACGCGCGCGCATGCACATCCACCGCCTTGATGGCGCTAACCACCTGCTGCGGCGTGAGTTCGTACGCCAGGTTGTGGCTCGACTCGCCTTCTTTCAGCGCGGCCTCGGCGACGCGGAATAAATCGTCGTCACTGGCTTCGTCGAGCTTGAGCGCCTTCAGCGTAACCGGAAGGCCCAGCGCTAGGTACAGGTCCAGGTACTCTTCCAGTTCTGCCTGCGGGGTCTGGTCGAGAATCAACTGCGCCATGGTGCCGTAGGCGACTTTTTCACCGTGGGTCAGGTCGTGGATCTCGCCGTGCAGGGCGGTAAAGCCGTTGTGAATGGCGTGGGCGCCTGCCAGGCCGCCGCTTTCGAAACCGAGACCGCTGAGCAGGGTGTTGGCTTCCACCACGGCCTCGAACGAGGGCGTGACGATCTGCGCCTGGTTTGCCTGGTAGGCGAGCATGGCGTGCTCGAAGAGGATCTCTTCGCACTTCTCGCCAATGGTCGCGCCCAGAAGCGTGGACTTGCCGCCGGCCATGTTGTTGGCGTTGGCACGAATGGCGGCGCGCGCCTCGACCCAAGTGGCCAGCGCATCGGCAATGCCGGAGGCTAAAAAGCGCGGCGGCGCCTTGCAGATGATGCCGGTGTCCACCAGCACCAGGTTGGGGTTCTTGTCGAAAAAGCGATAGGACTCGAACTCGCCTTCATCGTTGTAGATGACCGAGAGCGCACTGGTCGGCGCATCGGTAGACGCCGTGGTCGGCAGTACGGCACAGGCGGCTTTGAGCTCGTCGGCCACGCCCTTGGCGGTGTCGATCGTCTTACCGCCGCCGAAGCCGATAACGACCTGCGCTTGTTGCTGGCGGCCCAGCTCACTGATCCGCTCGATCTCGCGCGTGGAGGCCTCGCCCTCGAACACGACGCGCTCGAAACTCACGCCTTCGTTTTCCAGGCTCTCGCTTAATTGCTTACCGGCAATTTTCCAGACCACGTCGTCGGCGATGAGTAGGGCTTTTTTGCCCAGTGCCGAGACATAATGGCCGGCGCGGGCCGTTACACCTTCACCCTGAACGTAGCGGGCCGGGCTGATGAAGACTTTCTCGTTGGTCGCTTCCATGGTGAATAGTCCTGTACGTAGAGTGAGTTGCATGATCAGTGTAATCGTCTGTGACAGTGATGTACCCACTTCGTTTCGATTCAAAACCGATAGATTGACTCGGGTCATTTCATGGCGAATGGGCAGGCTCCAGGATAAGCTCGCTTTATTAAGTTTAGGTAAAGAGACGATGAACAAATACGCACAGATTGCACGAAAGGCGGTCGATCAATGCCGCTCCGGCGCGCCACCCGCCGAGGCCTGGGCCAAGGCAGCACTCACGATATTTCCCGAGCAAAAGGCCAGTAGAAAAAAGGGATGCCCGCGCTCGGCGTTTTTGGGACTTATAGAGAACGGTATGGTCAAGGGCGTTGCCGGGGAAAACCTGCTGCGTTCCAGCGTGAATAAAGATCATGCGATCGAGGCGGTTTACCTGCTCCGGGAGAGGCCAGCACTCGCGCAAGATGCCGGGGCGCTTTGGAAGCAAGTGATAAAAGGCACCCAAAAAAAGCATAACCAGCAAATGAACGTCGTGATCTCGCTATGGGAGCGCGGAGACCTGCTGGCTTAACCGCCGTGGTGCTTTAATAAGAGCCGTTCGATCTCACAATTAGCCGGTAAAAGGTGGCGCTTGGGAAAACGAAAAGTGAAGGACATTATGTGTTGCTTGGGCTGCCGAGGAAGTGCTGCCTGGGTACTGCCGTGGACGTTTAAAAACATCGTCATTATATTGCTGCGGTGGGCGCTTTTGGTCGGTGGATTCGGTACGTTAATGCTGCACGTATCCAGTACTCTTTTATATGTTCTGGGGGCGGCGCTTTTATTTACCTTCTTTGACCAGACCAAAAGGTTCTATAGAACACGACTGGTTTGCAAGCGTTGTGGGGCGCCCATTACTGACGAAAAATTGGCGTGGTCGCGGTACCGGCGTTTCCCTGGTTTGCTGAAAAACATTCCCTGTTGGCGGCGCATTCACGTCGCCACTGATACGGGTATCGCCGCAGGATTGATGCCTGCCAAATGGTTAAGAAAGATCAGAATCTCTCATCATCAGTTCCTGGCGGCGGGCTTTGAGAATCATGACGAAGCAAGAGCGGTTCGCCACCTTGAAGTGCTGGAAACGCTAGAAGGTGAAAGAGGCCTTATCGATCTAGGGTCCAGGTGCCTGGATGGCATAGGGGTGAAGGAGGACCATGAAAGAGCCTACCAATGTTTCGAGAAAGCGGCGGCCTTGAACGGCAAGTGGTTGATGTATGCAGAGTTCAACCTTGGTTGTATGCACATGGCGGGGCAGTTCGTTCCAGTGAACGATGTAAAGGCCGGCCAGTACTTCGAGAAAGCAGCCAATAAAGGACATCCGGCCGCCCAGTATAATTGGGGGTTGGCCTTGATCGATGGCTGGGCGGGCTACGAAGATTATGCGGCGGGGGCCGAATGGCTCGAGAAAGCGGCCGCTTCCGGCATACCCGAGGCTCAGGAAACACTGGCAATGTTCGAGAACGCTAACCATCACACGGGATCACCATGAACCTGCTTTTTCTTGGCACCTCTGCCGGCGTCCCCACCAAACAGCGCAACGTCTCCGCCGTTGCGCTTTGCGAGCGTAAGGGCAAGGGCTGGTATCTGATCGACTGCGGCGAGGGCACCCAGCAGCAGATCCTTTACACCCGCCTTTCGCTGAATGCGCTGCGCGCTATATTGATCACCCACGTGCACGGCGACCACTGCTACGGGCTGCCGGGGCTTTTGGCGAGCGCGGCGATGAACGGCCGCCAGGCGCCACTCATCGTGGTGGCGCCCGCCGGCATCCAGGCGTGGATGAAGGCAACGTTCGAGACCACGTCGCTCTCGCTGCCTTTTGCCGTGACGTTCATGGACGCCGACGCGCTGCCAGACGTCGAGTTCGAGAACATGGCGGTCGCCACCTCGCGTCTTTCTCACGGCGTGGCTTCCTACGCCTACAGCTTTACCGAAAAGCCCAAGCAGGATTTGAACGTCGAAGCATTGACCGCGCGGGGCATTCCGCGCGGCCCGCTCTGGGGCCAAATTCAGCAGGGCGTGGATATCGAGTGGGGCGGCGAGACGCTGAAAAGCGCGGACTATCGGGTGTTCAAAAACCCGCCCGGCAAGATAGTAATTGCCGGTGACAACGACAGCCCCGAGCTTCTCACAGAAGCGTGCGCGGATGCCCAAGTGCTAGTGCACGAAGCCACTTATACTGCCGCGATGGCCGAAAAAGCGAGTGAGGTAGGGCACAGCTATGCACAACAGGTGGCTGCGTTGGCCGAGGCGGCGGCGCTGCCTAATTTGGTGCTAACGCACTTTAGCCCGCGCTACCAGTCGCATACTCAGTCCTCGTCTTCGATCGAGGAGATCCGCGAGGAGGCCGAGCGTAATTACTTCGGCACGCTTTATCTGGCGCGGGATTTTGCCGAGTTCAGTTTGGATAAGGAAGGCGTGCTATCGCAGCACGGTCAGTCTTGACGATGTTCACCCGTTCGATTTCGAGGTGACCTAAACAGCGCTGGCGCTCAATCAAGCGCCAGCGAGTCAAGCTAAAACCCGTGGCTATCGCTGGCGTCCGTTATCGCCGTTTGAACGGATTCAACCCATTGGCCTGCATCATCATCATGCGCTTGGCAAAGGGCAGGCGCTCGGCCAGCTGCAGGCTAAAATCGCCCAGCTGGCGCAGCGGCTTGGCGCCGGTGAATAGATGATGGAAGCTGTCCGTGGCGGCAATCATCGCCTGGTTGGCCAGGCGGCGCTGCCACTCGTAGCGTTTGAGCGCGGCGCTGTCACCGGCATCGGTGTGGCCCAGAATCAGCTCGGCCAGGGCGTCGGCGTCGTGCAGGCCAATGTTCAGCCCCTGACCCGCCAGCGGGTGTACCACGTGGGCGGCGTCGCCCATTAGCGCCAGGCGTTTGGCGGTGTAGCTTCTGGCGTGCTGGCGTTTGATGGGGAAGCTTGCGCGGGCGACCACGCGGGTAATACCCCCCAGCCGCTTGGGGTACGCCGCTTCAATGGCGGTTTTAAGGGCGGCGTCGTCCATGGCCTCGCGGGCCTGGGTGGCGCCTTCCTGGTCGTACCACACAAGGGAGGCGCGGTGGCCGGGCAGCGGCAGCATGGCAAGCGGCCCGTTGGGCGTGAAGCACTGCCAGCTCACATCTTGCTGCGGAAGTACCGTCTCCACGTTGATGATCATCGCGCGCTGGTGGTAGTCGTGGGTGGCGATCTCGATACCGGCTAGCTCGCGCAGTTTGGAGTTCGCGCCGTCGGCACCGACCACCAGTTCGGCGCTCAGGGTCTGGCCGTTATCCAGCTCCACCATGCGGGTGCTTCCGCTTGCGTAGGTCGCCACCAGCGTGGTTTCGGTATAAAGCGTCACGCAGGCCATGCTTTCCAGGCGCTGCCACAGGGCGTGCTGAAGCGCGATGTTCTCGATGAACAGGCCAAAGCGCTCCATATCGCTGTCCTCGGCCGAAAACAGGCTGTGCCCGGCGCCTTCCTGGTTCCACACTTCGATATGGCGAAACGACGAGGTGCGCTCTAGCGGAAGGTTAGTGTGGCTTGCCTCGATGAAGTCGAGCGAGCGTTTGTTCAGCGACGAGATACGCAGGTCATAGTCGCCCTCGGGGGCCTTGGGGGGCGTGCTGTGTTCGATCAGCGCCACGCGGCGGCCGGCTTGCCCCAGCCGCGCGGCCAGTGCCGCGCCCACCATGCCGCCGCCAATGATGATGATATCGTGATCTCGCTGCATGAAAGGGCTCCTCGTTAGGCCGGGGCGGGCACGTTGTATGCACCGCCACTGTCTTACAGTATCGTTGAGATGTTAACCGCTTTCCTGGGGTGAAGTATTGACGCAGATAAAAAACCTGACGGATGTTGAGCAGGCGGGCGAAGAGTTGGCGGCGTTCATACTTCGCCACCCGCGGCTTTTCATCATTACCGGTGCCGGGGTCAGCACCGACAGCGGCATTCCCGATTACCGCGATGCCAACGGCCAGTGGAAACGCTCGCCGCCGGTGCAGCACGGTGACTTCATGGGAAGTGCCAGTGTGCGCAAGCGTTACTGGGCGCGGGCGCTGATCGGCTTCAAGGCGCTGGGCAGCGCCCAGGTGGGCGGTTCGCACCGGGTGCTGGCCGCGCTCGAAGCCAAGGGCATGGTGGAAATGCTGGTGACGCAAAACGTCGACCGGCTTCATCAGCGGGCGGGCTCAAAACGCGTGGTCGACCTGCATGGCCGGGCGGATACGGTGAGCTGCATGCGCTGCGGTTACAGCATCATGCGCTACGCCATGCACGCGGAAATGGCGCGCATGAACCCCCGCTTTGCGGCAATGGACGCCGCCCACGCCCCGGACGGCGACGCGGATCTGGAAGCCGATTTCTCGAGCTTCAAGGTGTACGACTGCCCACGCTGTAGCGGCATATTGAAGCCTGACGTGGTCTATTACGGCGACGTGGTGCCCATGGCGCGCCGGCTCGAAGCCGAGGCGGCGCTGGCCCGCTCTAGTGCGGTGCTGGCCGTGGGCACCTCGTTGATGGTGTTCTCCGGCTACCGCTTCTGCCGCGAGGCCCACGCCCGGGGCCTGCCGGTGGCGTCACTTTCGCTGGGCGTGACCCGGGCCGATCACCTGCTTACCCATCAGTGGCGCGCGCCGCTCACCCCGGTATTGGCTCACGCGTTGACCTGCCTGGAGCAAACGGGCACTAACGCGCTTTAGAGACCCAGGGGTTATCCACCACCCAAAGCCGCCAGGGTGCGTCGCGATCCGCCGGGGCGGCGTAGTCGATCCCCACACGCGGCCCGCTCGAAATACGCTCAACGGCCTTGCCCTGGGTGACCCAAAGCGTTTCCGGTTGGGTCATGTCTTCACCGTAAAGCGATTTGTCGATTTGCAGTGCCCGGGTGAGCTTGCCAGGACCGTTGCAGAGCGCCTTGCCCTGAATAGGGCGGTAGTAGCGCATGGCCTCTTCGTTGACCGCAGGTTCGACCGCGCGCACCAGCACCGCACAGGGGTTGCCTTCGGGCTGGGTAACGATATTCAAAAGCCAGTGCATGCCGTACACCAGGTACACGTAGGCGTGGCCGGGCGGGCCGAACATCGCCTCGGTGCGCGGCGTTTTGCGCCGGTGCGCGTGGCAGGCGGAGTCCGCAGCACCCCTGTACGCTTCGGTTTCCACGATGGTGGCGGCGACCAGCTCATCGCCCACCCGGCGCACCAGTTGGCAGCCCAAAAGCTCACGAGCGACCAGCAGGGTATCCCGGTCGTAAAAGCGCCGGGGCAGCGGGGTATGAATCGATGGTGAAAGAGGGCTGGAAGAGCGCATGATGTCGCCATAAACTTGAGCAAGATGCTAGGGTATTACCCCAGCCTGACTATTGAAAGTGGAGGCCTTAGTGCTGAACTTCGATCACGAGTACCAAACGCTTCCCGAGCCGCTATGGCGTGCCTGCGAGCCCGCGGGCGTTGCTGCCCCCTCTCTGATCGCCTTCAACGAGGCGCTCGCAAAGACGCTCGGCGCGCGCGCCGTGCCGGATCAAGCAACGCTTGCGCAGTGGTTCAGCGGTAACATAACGCCGGAAGGGGCGCGCCCCGTCGCGCTTGGCTACGCCGGGCATCAGTTCGGCAACTTCGTGCCCCAGCTGGGCGATGGCCGCGCGCTGCTGTTGGGCGAGGTAGTGGATAGTGAGGGCAAGCGCTGGGATGTCCAGCTCAAGGGCAGCGGGCGAACGCCGTTCTCCCGTGGCGGCGACGGTCGCTCGCCGCTCGGGCCGGTGCTGCGCGAATACCTGGTCAGCGAGTTCATGGCCGCTATCGGCGTGCCCACCACCCGAGCGCTGGCGGCGGTGGCCGCAGGCGAGCGCGTGGTGCGTCAAATGCCCGAGCCCGGCGCGGTGTTCACCCGGGTCGCCTCGAGCCACGTTCGCGTGGGCACCTTCCAGTTTGCCGCGCGTCAGGATCAGACCACTTTAAAAGCGCTGGCGGACTACGTCATCCAGCGCCATTACCCCGAGGTCATGACCGAAGACGACCCTTACCTGGCGCTACTCGAGTGCGTGACCCGCCGCCAGGCCAAGCTCGTCGCCCGCTGGATGAGCGTCGGGTTTATTCACGGCGTGATGAATACCGACAACACCAGTATCAGTGGCGAAACCATCGACTACGGCCCCTGCGCCTTCATGGAACAGTTCGACCCGGGTAAGGTGTACAGCTCGATCGACGAAGGCGGGCGCTACGCGTTTAATAACCAGCCCGCGGCGGCCCAGTGGAACCTGGCCCGCTTTGCCGAAACCTTGCTGCCCTTGATGAACGTGCAGGGCGAAGAGGGCGTCGAGCGCGCGGTAGAGGTGATTCGCGGTTTCGACACGCACTTCGATCATGCCCGGCGGCAGTTGCGTATTGCCAAGCTGGGGCTCGAAGAGGACGCGCCGGAGCTTGCCGACACCCTGATGGACGAGCTCGAAACGCTGATGCAGCAAGGGCGCATGGACATGACCGCCACCTTCGATGCGCTGACCCATTACGCCATCGACTTCGACGATGCCAGCCGCGAGGCGCTGCTGGCGCTCTCCCAAACGCCGAATGCACTGGATGGATGGCTCGAGACCTGGCGGGGCAGCGAGCTGGCCGAGCACGCCACGCGTCAGCACACCATGCGCCGCGCCAACCCGGTGGTCATCCCCCGCAACCACCGCGTGAAAGAGGTCATCGACGCCGCGCTTCAGGGGGATTTCGCGCCGTTTCATACGCTGCTGGCGGCGATAACCAACCCGTTCGATGAATCGACGAGCGCGCGCCGCTTGGCCGCCCCGGCTACCAGCAGCGAACAGGTACTGCGCACCTTCTGCGGTACCTAGCCGCTACACGCCATGGCATGGCGTGAGCGCGTCGGGGCTATGCTACACTGTGATTTTTTACAGTTAAGGCGGTGGCTTTTCACGTGGCCCTGCTTTTCGACACGGAGGTAAGCAGGGGCCCGTGCGCAAGATTATTCACTGTGACTGCGACTGCTTCTACGCAGCGGTCGAAATGCGCGATAACCCGGCGCTTGCGGATATTCCTATCGCCATTGGCGGTTCCGTGGAGCAGCGCGGCGTGGTCGCCACGTGCAACTACCCCGCGCGGGAGTACGGCATCCACTCCGCCATGCCCATGGGCCAGGCGCTCAAACGCTGCCCGCACCTCACCATCATTCGTGGCGACATGGCCAAGTACAAGGACGTGGCCCGCCAAGTGTTTGCCATCTACCGCGAGATGACCGAGCTGATCGAACCGCTGTCACTGGACGAAGCGTTTCTGGACGTCTCCCAGGTGACCCAGTTCAAAGGCAGCGCCACGCTGATGGCCCAGGCCATTCGCGAGAAAGTGCGCCGGGAGGTGGGCATTACCGTCTCCGCCGGCGTTGCCCCCAACAAGTTTTTAGCCAAGATCGCCAGCGACTGGAACAAGCCCGATGGCCTGTGCGTGATTCCGCCCGACGACGTCGAGCGCTTCGTCGAGGCGCTGCCGGTCAAAAAGATTCACGGCGTTGGCCCGCGCACGGCGGAAAAAATGGCCAGCCTCGATATCCACACCTGCGCGGACCTGCGCACCCGAGCGCTCACCGAGCTGATCGAGCACTTCGGGCGCTTTGGTAAACGTTTGTTTGATCTAAGCCGCGGCCATGACGAGCGCCCGGTCAAGACCCACCGCGAGCGTAAGTCGATCAGCACCGAACAAACCTACTCCCAGGATTTGCCCACGCTCGAGGCGTGCCGGGGCGAGCTTCCCGAGCTTTTGAGCGATTTGGAGCGGCGCTACGCACGACTGGACCCGCCCCCGGCGGTGAAGGGGCTGATGGTCAAGGTGAAGTTCAACGACTTTACCCAAACCACGGTCGAGCACGCCGACCCCGCGCCGAACATGGCGCAGTTCGAATCGCTTTTGAACGTTGGCTGGGCGCGTGGGGCGCGCCCGGTACGCCTGCTGGGAGTAGGCTACCGGCTGGCCGACGGCGCCCCGGACACCCAGCTTTCGCTGTTTTAAGGGCCCAGGGGCTTGGCCTTGACGCCGGTTCTGGCTTTGATTAAAACAGCTGTATGACCGATAGCGGCCTAATGGCTGCTGCGCCCCGGACCGCCGGACCGTACTATTTCTTATACTGCCAGAGCCTTTATTAAAAAGCCCTTATGACAGAGCCCTTATGACACCTTCACGTCCTCCCCTGGTCTTCGCCCACGCCAACGGCTTTACCGGCGACAGTTACAAAAGCCTGCTGGCGCCTCTGGCCGAGCACTTCGATCTTCAGCCTATCGACCGGGTCGGGCATCACCCGCGCTTCCCGGTGAATCGCAACTGGGCCAACCTGGTCGATGAGCTTTTACATTACCTGCCTACGCACACGAAGGTGCTGGGCGTGGGCCACTCGCTGGGCGGCACGCTGATGGCCATGGCCGCACTGCGCGAGCCCAAGCGCTTTTACGGTGTGGTCATGCTCGACCCGCCCTTGATGATGGGCATCGATGCCTGGGCGTTGAAAGCGGCCAAGCGCTTTGGCTTCGTCGACCGGATCACCCCAGCCGGCAAAACGCGCAACCGGCGAAGCGTGTGGCCCAGCCGCGAGGCGATGACCACTTCGCTCAAACGGCGTGGGCTTTTTCGCACCTTTACCCCGCAGGCGCTTAGCGACTATGTTGAAACAGGCACCCGGCTACTCGAGGATGGCCAGGCCGAGCTGGTGTTCGAACCCGGCGTCGAGGTCGCCATCTTTCGCAACCTGCCGGATCACCTTTCGTTCCGGCTGGCCCGGGTTCAGGTGCCAGTGGAAATCGTCGCCGGCGCGGGCTCTGACCTGATGACACCCAAGCGCATTTGCCGCCTGCAGCGTAAGGGGATGTCGGTCAACCGCGTGCCGGGCGGGCATATGTTCCCGATGGAACACCCGGAGGAGACCCGCACGGCGATCCTCGATGCCTGGCAGCGTATCCAGGCCCATTGAGGGCCTTAAGCCCTATTTATAATGACCAGGAGAGCGACCATGTATCTTTCCGTACAGCTAAGCTACTACCCGCTGACCGACGACTTCAAACCGGTGGTCAAGGAGGTCGTCCAGCGCCTGGAGCAAAGCGGGCTCGAGGTTCACCCCAACCGCATGAGCACCCAGGTGTTCGGCGAATTCGACGCGGTCATGGCCGCCCTTAACGATGTCATGAAATGGTCCTTCGAAACCCACGGCAAAGCGGTATTCACGGCGAATTTTCTCGAAGGGGATCGCCGGCCCAAGGATTAGAGGATTAAAAAAACGCCGCCCGATAGGGCGGCGTTTTTGCGTTCAGGCGGCGTTTGGCTCGGGGATCAGGTCAGCGAATCCAGGCAGGACTCGATGATGTCCAGGCCTTCGTTGAGCACATCGTCTTCGATGGTGATCGGCATCAAAAAGCGGATGGTGTTGCCGTACATACCGCAGGAGAGCAGGATCAGGCCTTTTTCGCGGGCTTTTTTGCAAAGCGCTCCGGCCAGGTCCGGGTTCGGTGCCTTTTTACCTTCTTTCTCGGTGACCAGCTCGAACGCGGCCATGGCGCCCAGATTGCGCACGTTATCGATGCAGTCGAACTTGTTCTGCCACTCGTGGAAACGTTTGACCAGCTTGTTACCCAGCGCCAGGCTCTGCTCGAGAATGTTCTCTTCCTCGAACACCTCGAGTACCGCCAGGGCCGCGGCGCAGGTGGTGGGGCTGCCGGTGTAGGTGCCGCCCAGCGAGTTGGGGCCAGAGGCGTCCATGATTTTATCGGTACCGACGATGGCCGAAATCGGCATGCCATCGGCCATGCTTTTCGCCATGGTCATGATGTCGGGCTCGACGTCGCTGTGCTCGATGGCAAAGAGCTTGCCGGTACGCCCGAAACCCGACTGCACTTCGTCGACGATCATCAGGATACCGAGCTCATCGCAGATGTCGCGAACGCGTTTGAGAAAGGAGGCCGGGGCGGCGTAGAAGCCGCCTTCGCCGAGCACGGGTTCGAGTACGATGGCGGCGGTGTTGGTCGGGCCGGCGTCGGTTTTCAGCGCCATCATCAAGCCACGAATCGCCTCGTCTTCGCTGATGCCGTGGTAGGGCACCGGATAAGGTGCACGGAAAACGGTCCCCGGCATCGGGCCGAAGTCGGTCTGGTAGGGTGCGACCTTACCGTTCATCGCCATGGTGTAGAAGGTACGCCCGTGATAGCCGCCGTCGAAGCAGACCACGTTGGGGCGGCCGGTAGCCGCGCGGGCGATCTTCACGGCATTTTCCAGCGCCTCGGCACCGGAGTTGGCCAGCATCACCTTGGCATGGCCGCGTACCGGCACGACCTGGCTGAGCTTTTCGGCCACCTTCACGTAGCCTTCATAGGGCATGACGGTCTGGCAGGTGTGCATCACCTTGTCGAGCTGTTCCTTGACCGCCGCGACGACCTTCGGGTGGCGGTGGCCAATGTTGAGTACGCCAATGCCGCCGGCAAAATCGATGAAGCGGTGGCCGTCGGCATCCCAAATCTCGGCGTTTTCGGCACGGGCGGCGAAGGCGGTGGCGGGGCTTGCCGCGCCGGCGGCCACGTATTTTTGCTTTAGCGCGTTAAGCTCGGCATTGGTCATGGCGGGTTCCTTTAGCGTTGGGCATGAATCACGGGTAGGGCATTAGCATAGTACGCCTACGCCGCTATTAAAATTCTTCGGATGTCTCTGGCTGAGCCACCACGATCTGGTTACGCCCTTGCTCCTTGGCGCGGTACATGCCTTGGTCGCCGCGCTCGATCAACTGCTCGGCGCAGGAGGCCGGGGTGCTGGCGACCCCGCCGGAGAGCGTGATCGTCAGTGCATGCTCGGTGAAGGTCTGTTCTTCTATGTGCGCGCGAAGGCGTTCGGCGGCGGTTTGGGCTTCGCTACTGCTGGTTTCGGGCATGATGACCAAAAACTCTTCGCCCCCTAAGCGCACCTGAACGTCGGTGTCGCGAAGCATATTATCGATCGCGGCGGAAAGCTCGGTCAGTACCGTATCCCCAGTCGCGTGGCCATAGGTGTCGTTGATGGTTTTGAAGCGATCCAGGTCGAACATCATGACGCTGAGATCGCCCCCATAGCGCCGGCAGCGTTTGAGTTCTTCGCTAAGATGGCAAATTCCAGCGCGGCGATTCAAAAGCCCGGTAAGGCCATCGTGGCTGGCCAGGTGGTCCAGGCGGTCGTTCGCCTCTCGAAGCCGTTCCTCCAGCTGTTTGCGCTCGGTGATGTCGATTACGAAGGTTACTTTGCGCGGGGTGCCATCATCGCCTTCTACCCGTGCGGCTTCGGCAATGATGGTGCGCAAGTCGCCGTTTTTACAAAAAACCTGCCACTCCTGACGCATCTCGGTCAGTTCCGTACCTTGCAGGAACTCATCGTGCAGGGCGCTGGCCTTTTCGCGATACTCCGGCGCTACCATGACGGTGAAGGGCTGACCGATGAGCTCTTTCTCGGTGTAACCGTAAAAGTTGCAGTAAGCTGGATTGACGAGCTCGAAGCAGCCCTGGTCATCGGTGACGCAGATTCCTATGGGCGCGCTAGTCAGTACACTCCACGCATTGCGTTTGGAGCGTTTTACCATTTCTTGTAATTGCTCGGCCGAAATATCAGGCATTCACCACTCCGGGATTTGAACGCGCGAGCGCTTCGTCTCGCAGTGCCACGAGCCGCGGCGTAAGGTCCTCACCCAATGAGTTGATAGCGGGCTTGGCGTAAAAGTAGCCTTGCTGGCGCATAATGCCAGCACGGGCTAGCCACAGCGCTTCGCTGTGGGTTTCGATGCCTTCGGCAATCACCGCGATGTCGAGTTCCTGGGCCAGCGAAACGACCGCTTTGAGCAGGGCCTGGCGGCGCGGGTCGCTATCGCAGTTCATGACGATTTCACGATCGATCTTAAGCTTGTCGGGGTTCAAATCGGTGAGTAGATCCAGATTGGCGTAGCCGTTGCCGAAATCGTCCAGGGCGGTCTGGAACCCCATGTTGCGATACGCATCGATGATATTGGCCAGGTGTTGGCGGTCCTCGACGCGCTCGGTTTCGGTAATTTCGAACACCAGGCGGCTGGCTGGCCAGCCAACGCGCCGGGAAACTTCCAGGGTCGCCTGTATGCAGGCGTGGGGTTCGTACACCGCGTTGGGTAGAAAGTTGATCGACAGGTTGGTCTGCATATTCAGCGCGCTTGCCATCTCGATGGCCTTGACCCGGCAGGCCTGGTCGAAGCGGTAGAGCAAGTCGTCGGTGACTTTGGAAATGATGCTCCAGGCGGACTCGCCGTTCACACCGCGCACGAGCGCTTCATAGGTGGTGACCTGCGCTTTCGATAGATCCACGATAGGTTGAAACGCCATAGTGAAATCGAAGGGGAGCTCGCCATCGCAGCGATTACACCGACCCTCTACCCGAGCGCAGTTACTCATGAAAAATCCTCTGTTAAGCCCTTGGTGTTTTTGAGTATTCAACGCGTCTTGGCGCGTTTTGTGACGTGTGACGTCAATATGACTCGTAGCAGTCTAGTAGCAGAGGGGGGTTGCGTACATGACGGGCGTTAAGGTCCACACGCCCTTTTAATTTATGTTGAAGAAGCTTTCGGGAAAGGGCGAAGTTGGCTTAAGCGCCCGTTGCGGGCGCTCAAGGCTGCGCTAAATGATGCCCGCCTTATAGAGCGCTTCGCGCTGGGCGGCGGTGATACCGATTTCCTCCAGCACGCTGTCGGTATGCTGGCCTAAAAGCGGAGGGGCGGTTTGGGCAGATACCGCGTGGCCGTCGATACGAACCGGGTTGGCCACCAGGTCGACGCTGCCCGCCGTGGGGTGGGGCAGGGTCTGCTTGAGCCCCCGCGCCTTGACGTGGGCATCCTCGAACACCCGGTCCAGGGTATTGATCGGCCCGCAGGGCACGCCGGCGTTTTCCAGCGTCGCAAGCCAATGGTCGATGGGCCTGAGGGCAATCGCCGCCTCTAAAAGCGGCACGAGCGCCTCGCGGTGGGCGACCCGGGCGCCGTTGGTGGCGAAACGGGCATCTTTACAAAGCGCAGGCTGGCCGATCGCTGCGCAAAAGCGCTTGAACTGGGCGTCGTTACCCACCGCGACGATGATATGCCCATCCTGGGTGGCAAACGCCTGGTAGGGCACGATATTGGGGTGGGCGTTACCCAGCCGCTTGGGCACCTGGTGGGAGGTCAGGTAGTTGGTGGCCTGATTGGCCAAAACCCCCACCTGAACATCCATCAGCGAAAGGTCGATATGGCAGCCTTCGCCGCTTTCGCGGCGTGCATAAAGCGCGGCGAGGATGGCGTTGGTGGCGTAAAGGCCGGTGAAAATATCGGTGATCGCCACGCCCACTTTCACCGGGCCGCCGCCGGGCACTTCGTCGGGTTGGCCGGTCAGGCTCATCAAGCCGCCCATGGCCTGGATCATGAAGTCGTAGCCGGCCCGGTGGGCGTAGGGGCTCTGCTGACCGAACCCGGTGATCGAGCAGTAAACGAGCCCCGGGTTGATCGTTTTTAGGCTCTCGAAGTCGAGCCCGTAGCGCTTGAGCCCCCCGACCTTGAAGTTCTCGAGCACCACGTCGGCGTCGCCGGCCAGGGTCTTGATCAGCGCCTGGCCTTCGGGTTTTGCCATATCCACCGTGACCGAACGCTTGCCGCGGTTGGCGCACAGGTAATAGGCGGACTCGAAACTTTCGCCAAGCCAGGGCGGGCCCCAGTGACGGGTGTCGTCGCCGCTACCCGGGCGCTCGATCTTGATGACATCGGCGCCCATGTCGGCCAGGGTCTGCCCGCACCAGGGGCCGGCCAGCACGCGGGAAAGGTCGAGCACCTTGATGCCCTTAAGCGGCGTTGGCGTATCGCTCATAATGGCTCCTTGGGCGCCGTGTAAGAACCTGGCGTGGGCTTAGAAAAACGCCTGTAGGCCGGTCTGGGCGCGGCCCAAAATCAAGGCATGGACATCGTGGGTGCCTTCGTAGGTGTTCACCGACTCCAGGTTCACCATGTGGCGAATGACGCCGTATTCATCGGAGACGCCGTTGCCGCCGTGCATGTCCCGGGAGACCCGCGCGATATCCAGCGCCTTGCCGCAGTTGTTGCGTTTGATCAGCGAGACCATCTCCGGTGTCCAGTTGCCGGTATCCATCAAACGGCCCACCTGCAGCGCGGCCTGAAGGCCGAGGGCGATCTCGGTTTGCATATCGGCGAGCTTTTTCTGGATCAGCTGGTTGGCGGCAAGCGGGCGGTTGAACTGCTTGCGATCCAGGGTGTATTGGCGCGCGGCGTGCCAGCAGAACTCCGCGGTGCCCATCACGCCCCAGGCAATGCCGTAGCGCGCCTTGTTCAAACAGCCGAACGGGCCTTTCAGCCCACTGACGTTAGGCAGCAGGTTCTCTTCGGGAACGAAGGTGCCATCGAGCACGATCTCGCCGGTGATCGAGGCGCGCAGCGACACCTTGCCTTCGATTTTCGGGGTGGAGAAGCCCTCGAACCCGCGCTCGACGATGAAGCCCTTGATCTGGTCGTCGTGAGCGGCGGATTTTGCCCAGACCACGGCGATATCGGCGATCGGGCTGTTGGTGATCCACATCTTGGCGCCGGTCAGCCGGTAGCCGCCGTCGACCTGCTCGGCACGGGTGATCATCGAACCCGGGTCGGAACCGTGGTCCGGCTCGGTCAGGCCAAAGCAGCCGACCATTTCGCCGCTGGCGAGTTTGGGCAGGTACTTCTGCTTTTGCTCCTCAGAGCCGTAGGCTTCGATGGGGTACATCACCAGCGACGACTGCACGCTCATCGCCGAACGGTAGCCGGAGTCGACCCGCTCTACCTCGCGGGCGATCAACCCGTAGGCCACGTTATTGACGCCCGCGCCGCCGTACTCCTCGGCAACGGTGGCGCCTAGAAGTCCCAGCTCGCCCATCTCGGACATGATCTCGCGATCGAAACGCTCCTCACGAAACGCGCTGAGCACGCGCGGCTGAAGATTTTGCTGGCAGTAGTCCCGCGCGGCGTCGCGGATCTGGCGTTCTTCGTCGGTAAGTTGCTGCTCGAGCAGCAGCGGGTCATCCCAGTTAAAGCGTGACATGGCGAAAGCCCTCTTGGTGAGTGCTTGCAATGTATCGCCGTTTAAAAGAAATATCTACATTTTTATAAAACGTCGACTTTAGTCGATGCCCCGCGCTCGTAGCACCTCGGTAATGACCGGTACCGGGGTCATCAGGTGCTCGCGCATCATGCCCGCGGCGCGGTTGCTTTCTCGGGCCAGAATCACCTCGACCAGCGCGCTGTGCTCCTGGTGCTTTTGGGCCAGCGCGCTGGCCGACATCACGGTTTCCTGCAACCAAAGGTGGCGGTAACGCTCGACCTGGTTGAACAGCGCATCGCGCATTTGCAGCAGGTGGGGGGAGTTGCAGCCGCTGGCAATGGCGGTATGGAAGGCCTGGTGGCGCTGGTCCCAGTTATCGAGAAGCTCATCCGGGCTGCTGACGTCGGTGACCTTGCCCAGCCGGTGGGCGGTGGCTAGCACGTCGGCTTCCCAGTCATCGTCGCCACGTTCGATCGCCAACCCCAGCACCAGGCCTTCGAGCTGGGCGCGGGCGTCGTAAATATCGCCCAGTTCGGCAAGCGACATGGGCGCGACGCGGTAGCCGCGCTGGCTAATGGCGACCACCAACCGGTCGGCCACCAGCTGGGAAAGCGCCTCTCGCAGCGGGCCGGTGCTTACCCCGTAATGCGTTTTCAAAAGGCTCATCAAGAGTTTCTCGCCCGGCGGGTAGCGCCCGCGAATGATATCCCGCTTCAAATCGCGGTAGGCGCTAATGGCCAGGTTGGGACGGGGTAGGGGCGGTTCCATCGAATCTCCTGGGGTGGGGGCAAAATAGGCGTCATTATTGCGTAATTTTGAAAATTTATCTCAAGTGACGCTATTTCGTGAAAGGACGCCGCCAGGCGTCGGCCGGTGAGCGCAGCAGGGGGCGAGCGCTTTTACGGCGCCGCAGCTATGGCACTATCGTCCCATTAACGTTTGTTTTGAAACCGTGCTAACGTCATTAAAGCGGCTTTCAAAAACCACAAAGCCGCGTTTACCTTGCGATTCCAATATCAATAACGCACCCATGAGAGAGACAACGCCCATGCGAACGCTAAAATACGCTGCCGCCACGACCATGTTAGCGCTGGCGCTACCCGCCAGCGCACAGCAGCTCTCGATTGCCACCGGGGGCACCGGGGGCGTCTACTATCCGATTGGTGGCGGTCTGGCCGAAATGATCAACAACCATATCGAAGGGGCGCAGGCGACCGCGGAAGTCACCGGCGCTTCGGTCGAGAACATGGGCCTGATCATGCGTGGCGACGCGGACATGGCCACCGCGTTGGCGGACACCGTCTACCAGGCCTATACCGGCACGGGCGACTTCGAAGGCCGTCAGGTCGAAAACACCCGGGCGCTGGCTTCGATCTACCCCAACGCCGTACAACTGGTCACGCTTGCGGAGTCCGATATCCAGAGCATTAGTGACCTGGCCGGTAAGCGGGTGTCCGTGGGCGCGCCGGGTAGCGGCACCGAGCTCAACGCCCGTGCGCTGCTCGAAGCCAACGGCATAAGCTACGACGACTTCACCGCCCAACGGTTGAATTTCAACGAAACCGCCGACGCCATCCGCGATGGCGACATCGACGCCGGGTTCTGGAGCGTGGGCCCGCCGACCAGCTCGATCATGAACCTGGCGGCCACCCGGGATATTCGTTTGATCGGCCTGTCCGATGAAGAGATCAGTAACGCTCAGCAAGAAGAGGAAGTGTTTGCGCGCTACGAGCTGGCTGCAGACCTCTACGACGGTATGGACGAAGCAGTGCAGACCATCGGCATTCCCAACGTCCTGGTGGTCAACGCGGATATGGACGAAGAGCTTGCCTACCAGCTCACCCAGGTGCTTTTCGAGCACACCGACGAGCTGATCGCCGTTCACCCGGCGGCCAACGACACCACCGTCGAGTTCACGATGGAGTCTACGCCGGTGCCGCTCCACCCGGGTGCCATCCGCTACTTCGAAGAGACCGGCGCCGAGATCCCCGATCGTCTGCGCCCTTAAGCCTACCCGAGGCGCTCGATCATGCAGTGGCTAGCTGCGCCGCTGATAGCGCTTTCACTGGTGGCGCTACAAAGCGCCGGTGCCTGGGGACAGGCGCCGGCGCGTTTGACGATTACCAGCGACGCCGGCGCCGTGCTGCTCGATCACCCCATTCCCGATGAAAGCCGCTGGTGCATGGCCTGGAACCACTCGGTGGCGCACTTTACCGTGCTCGACTGCTACCAAAACCGCGGTGGGCAGATGGTGCTGGAGCGTAGCCACCAGCCGGACTTCGCCGCGGGTCTTGGTCATATCGCCGGGCGCGGGGTGCAGGTTTCCGACGGCGAAGGCGGCTATTGGATCAACGCCATCGACGAGGCCGTGCCAGGCAATCGCTACCGGCTACGCGTAGGGGCACTCTCGGTGAACCATCGCATCAGCTGGCCCGATAGCGGCCATGAAACGGTGAGCCTGAGCGAGCGCGCCCCCGGTGAGCGGGTGATCGTCGAACTCACCGCGCCGTGAGCCGGTGTCTGCGGCTATCCCTTGACGTTAAAACTCTTTGCTTGCTAACCCTTTCGAGGACTCCATGAGCGAATCCACTCAACCTGCGGTGGTCATGCCGGGGGCAAACGCGGTGCAGCCCCGCCTGGCACTTTGGGCCATCACGATCGTGGCGGTTGCCCTTTCGCTTTTCCAGCTCTACTCGGCGGGCATTCAGCCGCTGGGGCTTTTCTATCAGCGCAGTATCCACCTGGCGCTGATCATGCTGCTGGCGTTTTTGATGTTTCCCGTGTTCGGCCCGACCCGCGCGCGCGGCGTGCTCGGCTGGGCCCTCGACGCGATCTTCTTTGCCGGCGCTTTGGTCACCGGCGGCTACCTGGTCTTCTTTTTGGATGAGATCATCAACCGGGCCGGGTTCTGGAACCAGACCGATATCACCGTAGCGATCATCGCCACGGTCACGGTGCTGGAAGCCAGCCGGCGGGCGGTGGGCTTTGGCATGACGATCATCGGCCTGATCGCGATCGTCTACGCGCTGGCCGGGCCCCGGGGGGAACTGGCCTGGCTTGGCGAGTGGTTGCCGGGTATTTTGTCCCACCGCGGCTATACGCTCGATCGTGTGGCGGGGCAGCTTTACCTTGGTCAGGAGGGCATTTTCGGCCTGCCGCTGGGGGTGGCGGCCACCTATATCTTCATTTTCGTGCTGTTCGGCGCCTTTTTGGAGAGCACCGGCGCGGGGCGGTTTTTCATCGACATGGCTTATGCGGCCACCGGGCGCCAGCGCGGCGGCCCGGCCAAGGCGGCGGTACTCGCCTCGGCGGGCATGGGCTCGATATCGGGTAGCGCCATTGCCAACGTGGTGACCACCGGCGCCTTTACCATTCCGCTCATGAAAAAGCTCGGCTATCAGCCCAAGCAGGCTGGCGGCATCGAGGCCGCGGCGTCGACCGGCGGGCAAATCATGCCGCCGCTGATGGGGGCCGGGGCGTTTTTGATCGCCGAGTACACCAACACGCCGTACCTGGACATCGTCAAGATCAGCATCCTGCCGGCCATCATGTACTTCGCCACGGTCTATCTCTTCGTGCATATCATCGCGCTAAAGCAAGGCATGCAGGGCATGCCGAGAAGCGAGCTGCCCAAAATGCGTCAGGTGATGAAGGATGGCTGGCACTTCTTGCTGCCGCTGGCGGTACTGGTCTGGCTGCTGGTCATGAACCTTTCGCCCATGCGGGTGGGCTACTACGCGGTGGTGACCATGGTCGCCGTGGCGGTGATTCGCTACGCGCTTTGGTACTTCTTCGTCGCCCCCGGCCAGGGCCAGCCGGTGACCTTCGAGCGCACCAAAAACGTGGTGTGGGCGGGGCTCATCAAGCTGGTCGAAGGGCTGGAGCTTGGCGCGCGCAACGCCGTGGCGGTGTCCATGGCCTGCGCGGTGGCGGGTATCATCGTCGGCGTAGTGGGGCTGACCGGGCTGGGGCTCAAGTTCTCCTCGATGATGCTCGCTTTTTCCGGCGGCAACCTGGTGCTTGCACTGGTCATGGTGCTGCTGGCGAGCCTGGTGCTGGGTATGGGGCTGCCGGTTACGGCGAGTTATATCGTGCTGATCGTGCTGGTCGGGCCGGCGCTCACCAGTGAATTCGGCGTGCCGCTGTTGATCGCGCATCTGGTGGTGTTCTGGTACTCCCAGGACTCCAACGTGACCCCGCCGATCGCGCTGGCCGGGTTTGCCGGGGCGGCGATTGCCGGCAGTAAACCCATGGAAACCGGCTTCCAGGCCTGGAAGTTTGCCAAGGGGCTCTACCTGATCCCGCTGTTCATGGTGTTCAACCCGGAGATCATCCTGGGCGGGCCGGTGCTGGTCGTGGCCTGGAACGCGGTGATCGCGATCTTTGCGCTGTGCGCCTTTGCCGCCTCGCTCGAGGGGTATCTGTTTACGCGCATGGCGTGGCTACCGCGCCTGGCGATAGGGGCGGCGATCTTTGGCGTCTTCTACCCAAGTCTTTGGACCGAAATAGCCGGCGTGGTGGTGATCGCGGCGGTGATCAGCGCCAACTACCTGGCCAGCCGCCGCGAGGTGACCGTCGTGAAGGCGTAACTCACGTATTATGGCCGCACATAAAAAAGCCCGGAACCATGTTCCGGGCTTTTTCGTTGGGCCTTGTCATCGCGGCCTGGCTAGAAGATCGATTCCGCCGCGCCCGAACCCTGGGAGCCGCTGGCCTCCTCGAGCTCGCGGCTAATGGTGCGCGCCTGGTAGGAGGGCAGGTGGCCCTCACGGAAAAGCTCCACGAGCCCGCCGGACTGGCTGTCGTACAAGCGGCGGCCGCTGTCCGGGTCGACCCGTGCGGTGACGATGGAGGCGGGGCGCTCCGGCAGGGCCGAAGGCGTGCCTTCCAGGGCGCCGCCCATGAAGTCGATCCAGATCGGCAGGGCGGCGCTGGCGCCGTATTCCGCGGTGGTTTCGTTGCTGTCCTTACCCACCCAGACCGTCGTGACCAGGTCGCTGTTGAAACCGGCGAACCAGGCATCGCGCTGGTTGTTGGTGGTACCGGTTTTACCCACGATGTCGTCGCGGTTCAGGCTGAGCGCGGCGCGCCCGGTGCCCGAGGTGATCACGTCGCGCAGCATGTCGCGCAGAATATATACTGCGCCGGCATCGGCGACGCGCCGGGCGACCGGATACTCCTTGCCGTCGATCTCGACGCTCTCCTGGCCTTCGGCGCAGCTCGGGCAGGCGATCTGCGGCGTGGCCTCGTCGAGGATCTCCCGGTCGTCGTCGCGGGTGACGCGCTCGATGAACCAGGGCGATACCTGGAAGCCGCCGTTGGCGATCACCGCGTAAGCGTTGGTCATCTCCATAGGCGTGAGGCTCGCGCTACCCAGCGCCAGGGAAAGCCCGCGGGGCAGCCGGTCGACCGAGAAGCCGAAGCCTTCCAGGTAGTTGATGGTCGGGTTGACGCCCATGGTCTGGAGTACGCGAATGGTGACCAGGTTGCGCGAACGTGCCAGCGCCGGGCGCAGGCGCATCGGCCCCTGGAAGTCGCGGCTGGAGTTCATCGGCCGCCACAGCGAGTTGCTGCCGTCGTCTACCACCAGGGGCGAGTCGTTGACCACGCTCGCCGCTGTCATGTCGCCGTCGTCGAGGGCGGCCAGGTAGATGAAGGGCTTGAAGATCGAGCCCGACTGACGCTGGGCCTGAATGGCGCGGTTGAACTTGCTGGCGTTGAAGTCGAAGCCGCCCTGCAGCGCCAGAATCGCGCCGGTGCGCGGGTCCTGAACCACCAGCGAACCTTCGACGTCCGGGCGCTGAGAAAGCCTGAGCGTGTCGTCGTCGTTCTCCACCACGCGGATCAGGTCTCCGCGCACGGCGATCTGGTCGGCACTTGACGGCTCGCCGCCGCGGCTGCGCGGGCTTTGGTAGGCGCGTGCCCAGTTCAGGCCGTCCCAGGCGATGGTTCTAAGTTCGCGGTCGCGGGTCAGCACCTGCATTTCCCGGCCGCTGCTCTGGACCACGATGGCCGGTTGCAAAAGGCCGTAGTTGGGCGTGCGCTCGAGTACCTGCAGCCAGTTGGAAACGTCGCCGTCGATGCCTTCGATCTCGGTCTGGCTGCGCTCCGCGGCCTGGCGCGCGGTCTGGCGAATTTCCGGCGACTCGGAAAGCTCCTCTTCAAGGCCTTGAGTATTGGTTTGCTCCTGGGCTTCGACGAGGCTTGCGGCGATGTCGCGCTGCTCCGCGCCGCGCCAGCCGTGGCGCCGGTCGTACTCGATCAAGCCGTTGGCCAGCGCATTGCGGGCGGCGGGTTGAAGCTCGCTGTCGATGGTGGTGTAGATCCGGTAGCCGCCGGTGTAGGCGGTGTCGCCAAAGCGCTCCACCGCGTACTGGCGCGCCATTTCCGAGACGTAGGAGGCGTCCACTTCGGTTTGGGTGTAGTGGCGACGCGCGGTCACCGGGTCCTGCACCGAGGCCTGGTAGGTATCGTTATCGATATAGCCAAGCTCGCGCATACGGAACAAAATCCAGTTGCGGCGAATCAGCGAGCGCTCGGAGTTGGCCAGCGGGTTGAATGCCGACGGCGCTTTGGGAAGCCCCGCGATCATTGCGGTTTCGGCAAGCGTTAGCTCGGCAAGCGGCCGGTCGTAGTAGGTTTCCGCGGCGGTGGCGATGCCGTAGGCGCGGTTACCCAAAAAGATCTTGTTGACATAAAGCTCGAAGATTTGCTCTTTGGAGAGCACTTGCTCCATCTGCAGCGCCAGCAGGATTTCACGAATCTTACGCGTGAAGGTTTGATCCAGCGTCAGCATATAGTTACGCGCGACCTGCATGGTGATGGTCGAGCCCCCGGACTGGATCGAGCCGCCGCTTCGGGCAAGCTCCACCGCCGCGCGGGCAAGCCCGCGCGGGTCGACCCCGGCGTGTTCGAAGTAGCTCGAATCCTCCGCGGCGACCAGCGCGTTGATCATGTCCTGGGGGATTTCGTCGAAATCGACCACCATGCGCCGCTCTTCACCGAACTCGCCGATCAATCGGCCGTCGTTGGTGAAGATACGTAGCGGGGTATGCAATTCGAAATTTTGCAGCTGGCGAACGTCGGGAAGTCCCGGAGAAAAGTAGATGGCAGCGCCTACCACGGCCAGCACGGCGGCGCCCACCAGGGCGGCAGCCATCGAAACCAGTGACAGGATAAGGGTTCGAAAAAACGTCATGAACAGAGGGCACCCGTGGAGATAAGATAAGTACGGCGTCCAACTGGCCGTATTGCGCAATTGGCGACCATTATAAGAAGCCAGGCCCTCGGCCACCAGTGTTGATATGCCATGATTGCCTCAACGTGTGGCGGCGCCAAAAATAAGGTAACCTCGGACGACGCTCGACAAGACGACAAAATCAACGGGACCACATGCGCCTACCAAAGTCTGGAAAGGGGTTGATCGGGGTCGATATCACCTCGGCCACCGTTAAGCTTTTAGAGCTCAAGCAGCTGGACGGCAATTTTCAGGTTCAGAGCTACGCCGTGCGCCCGCTCAAAGAGGGGGCCGTGGTGGAGCGCCGGATACGCGATATCAGCGATGTCGCCCGCGTGCTTCGAAACGCCGTCGAACACGCCAACCCCTCGACCCGTAAAGCCGCGGTCGCCGTTCCCGCCAGCGCCGCCATTAGCAAAACCCTGAGCTTTCCCGCTTCGCTGGGCGAAGACGAGATCGAGGCGCGGATAATCGAGGAGTACGACCGCCACATTCCTTTTCCGTTCAACGAGGTGGCCTTCGATTTTCAGCGTTTGGGGGTGGTGCCCGATGACGAAAGCCAGCAGCAGGTGGCGCTGGTGGCGTGTCGTCAGCGCGACGTCAGCCAACTGACCGATACGCTGGTACAGGCCGGGCTCGAACCCGCCGCGGTGGATGTCGAAACCTTCGCCGTCGAGCGCTCGTTTGGCGAGCTCCGGCGGGCGCTCAACGTCAGTGACGACCCCAGGGCATGCGTGGCCCTGGTGGATCTGGGCGCTAATATGAACGCGTTTCACGTGCTGCGCGACGGGCGCATTACCTACAGCCGCGACACGGTGTTTGGCGGGCGCCAGTTGACCGATGCCATTCGCGAACGGTTCGACCTGAGCAACGAAGAGGCCGGCCTTGCCAAAAAGCGCGGCGGCCTGCCCGAGGATTATCAGGCCAACGTGCTAACGCCTTTTATCGAAACCGTGGTGCAGCAGGTGGGCCGCTCGCTGCAGCTTTACTATACCGCCGGGCGCAAACAGCGGGTCGAGCACCTGGTACTGGCCGGCGGGTCGAGCGTGATCCCGGGGCTTGCCGAGCGTATCGCCGAAGAAAACGGCCTGGCGGTGACGCTGGCCAACCCCTTTCACCGGATGCACATCTATAAGCGGCTGAACGTCGAGGGCCTGACCAACGACGCGCCGGCCATGCTCACCGCCTGTGGGCTTGCCATGAAGGTGGGCCAATGAATATCAACATCAACCTGTTGGCCTGGCGGGATGCGCGCCGGGAAAAGCGCACCCGGCAGTTCTATAAAGTGCTGGCCCTGGCGCTGGTCGTGGGGGTGTTGATGGCGCTGGCTGTGGGGCTTGTGTATCAGCAAGAGCTCGATGGGCAAGAGATGCGCAACGCCTACATCACCCGCCATGTCGAGCAGTTGGAGCAAGAGATTGCCGACGTGAAGCGCTATCAGGCGGACGCGGCACAGCTCAGTACTCAGCTCGAGCTTTTCAAAACCCTGCAAAGCGAGCGCACCGATACCGTCGAGCTTTTCAACGCGCTTGCCGCGAGCCTGGCCGACGGCGTGGTCTACGAGCAGCTTAGCCGGGAAGGGGAGCGGGTCCGCCTCACCGCGACGGCCAGCGACGAGCGCCAGGTCTCCGAGCAGCTGCGCCGCATTGCGAGTATGTCAGGCTTTGCCGTGCCGGTACTTTCCGAGGTGACCAGCGCCCCGAACCAGCAAGGGCGGCGGTTTGGCTTCGAGGTCGTCCAGACGCTACACGATACAAGCTCTGACGCCGGTCAAGGGGAGGCCGCCCAGTGATGACGCGAGCCCGGGCGCGCCACGAGTGGCAGCGCCTCAAGGAAGTCGACGTACAAAGCCTGGATCTCAAGGAAGCGGGCAGTTGGCCGGTTTTTTTGAAAGCGCTTTGCGTGGTGCTGATGTTCGCGCTCGCCTTTGGTGGGCTAATGGCGTGGCAGGTCAGCGACAAACGCGCCAGATTGGCCGAGGCGCAGCGCGAAGAGGCGCGCCTTTTGAGCGAATACCGGGTCAAGGCCTCGGAAGTGGCGCTTTTGCCCAACGTGCAGAACCAGTTGAACACCCTCGGCGGGCAGATGGACCGGATGCGCGCCATGCTGCCCACCAGCGCCGAGATTCCCTCGCTTTTGGACAGCATCAGCGACGCCGCGGTGGATAACCGGCTGACCATCGAAGTCGTCCGGTTGCGTACGACCGTGAGCAACGAACACTACATCGAGCATCCGTTGGATATTCAGGTGCGCGGGGGGTATCACCAGCTGGGCCGCTTCGTGGCCGACATCAGCCAGCTCGCGCGTATCGTCACCCAGCACGACTTGACCATTACACCGGTCGAGCCGCAAAGCGACGTGCTCAGGCTCTCTTTGGTGGCGCGCACCTACAGCTATATCGACGACCCCGGCCACGAGGAGGCGGCGCCATGAGACAACGCCGCGTGTGCATGATGGCCCTGGTGGCGGCCCTGACCGGCTGCAGCGATGCCCGGCTGGACGAGCTGGACGCCACGCTTGCCGATATCCGCCGCGCCCCCAGTGGGCAGGCTTCCCTTGCAAGCGCGCCTTTTCCCGAGGCGGCATATTTAAACTACCAATATAGCGAGTCGCGCAGCCCGTTTTTGGCGCCTGAGCAGTTGGCGCGAAGTGAGACAATCTCGCCGCGAAACAGCGCCATGGCGCCGGATACCCAGCGCCCCCTGGAGCCGCTGGAAGCCTTTGCGCTTGCCTCGCTGCGCTTGGTCGGTACGCTGCAAATGGGGGGCCAGCGCGTAGCGCTGGTCGCCACGCCGGATGGCAGCGTCGTGAACGTGCGCGAAGGGAATCACATGGGATCCAACTACGGGGAGGTCACCCGTATTTCGCTAGAGGAAGTCACTCTGCTCGAGCGCGTATTCAGCGAGCAGGAGGGCTGGCAGGAGAGCCCGGCCGCGCTGTCACTCGACCCCTAGCCGGCTGTTACTACTTATCGCTTGATAGACGTTGATCCGGGACCCGTTGTTTATGCTCATCACTGCCCGCTATACCGCGCTTTTCCTGCTCGCCCTCTGGCCTGCCATGGCCAATGCCGTGCTGTTGACCGATCTTCAGGTGCGCGAGGCATCCCAAGGGGAGGTGGAGCTTTTGCTCTCCTTCGACGGCCCTCCCGCCGAGCTCACCGGCTACGCGCTGGAGTCGCCGCCGCGTTTGGCGCTGGATTTGCCGGATACCCAAAGCGGGCTCGAAAACCGTAACCTGGTGGTCGACCAGGCGGGGGTCGAGCGGATCACGACCATTGAAGGGGGCGGGCGCACGCGGTTGATCGTCGAGCTGCAGGGGGCGCATACGTTTCGCTCGGCGCCGTCCCCCAGCCGGCTAAGCGTTTTCCTGACTCCGACCGGCGGTACGCCCCCGGCCGCGACGGCTTCTGCATCTACTTCAACCTCTACTGCCCAGGCTGCGACAACGCCGCCGGCGGCCTCTGTTGCCAGCGCTTCAACCCCCGCCAGTGCCAGCGGACCCCAGGTCGAGAACATCGACTTTCGCCGTGGCGCCAACGGCGCCGGGCGGCTGCTGGTCACGTTTAGCCAAAGCGGCGTGAGCGCCACTGTCGAGGAAGCCGACCGCGGCGTCGTGCTGGCCAACCTGGAAGGCGTGACCTTGCCGGATTCGCTCGACCAGATCCTCGATGTCACCGACTTCGCCACGCCGATCAACCGCATCACGCCGCGCGCCACCGCACGGGGGGTGCAGTTGGAGCTTCAAACCCAGGGGGCTTTTGCGATGCTCTCTTCGCAGAGTGGGCGGGTGCTGACCGTGGACGTGGAGCCCGTCGCCGAATCCGAATCGCTTGCCCAGCGGGGCGAGGAGAGCTTCACCGGCGACCGGCTGAGCCTCAACTTTCAGGATATCGAGGTGCGTTCGGTGCTGGCCACGCTTGCCGAGTTCACCGGCCTGAACCTGGTGGCCAGCGACAGCGTGACCGGGCGGGTCACGCTCAACCTGAACGAAGTGCCCTGGGACCAGGCGCTGGCGCTGATTTTGCAAAGCCAGGGGCTCTCGAGTCGCGAACAGGGCAATGTGATCGTCATCGCACCGGCGGGGGAGCTTGCCGATATCGAGCGCCAGGAGATCGAGTCGCGCAATCAGCGCCAGACCCTCACGCCACTGGTCACCGAATTCATCGAAGTGCGCTACGCCCGCGCCGAGGATTTCGCCCAGCTTTTGCGCGGTGGCGACGGCTTCGGGCTTTTGACCGACCGCGGTCGGGTCACCGTCGACCAGCGCACCAATACGCTGTTGGTTCAGGACACCGCCGAGCAGATTCGCGAAATACTCGCCACCCTCGACCGTCTGGACATCGCCGTGCGCCAGGTGCAGATCGAGGCGCGCATCGTCATCGCCCGGGACACCGCCTCGCGCGAGCTGGGCATCAACTGGGGCGTTTCGAGCACCCGCGGTTTTCAGCTCAACGAAGATGGCACGACCTACGGCCGACGCAATATCAACCCGGATGGCATCAACCGCGCCCAGGGCGGGCTTGCCGTCGACCTGGGGGCCGGCGCGGTGGCCGGCACCGGGTTTAGCTTTGGTTATCTCTCCGGCGACGTGCTGCTGGATCTCGAACTCAGGGCGCTCGAAAGCGAAGGCAAGAGTCAGACGATCTCCCAGCCGCGCATCATCACCGCCAACCAGCGCACCGCGACTATCCGCCAGGGCGAGGAGCGCGCGTTTCAGAGCGTGGATGTGCAGGGCAATCCGGATACCCAGTTCAAGGAAGCCGAGCTTTCGTTGGAGGTCACCCCGCAGATCACCCCGGATAACCGCATCATCATGGATCTTGTGATCAAAAACGACAGCTTTCGGGAAAGCGAATTCGGCGGCGAGCCGCCCATCGATACCAATCAGATCGAAACCCAGGTGCTGGTCGACAATGGCCAAACCGTCGTGCTTGGCGGTATCTTAACCACTGAGCAGCTCAGCCAAATTGCCAAAACCCCGTTATTGGGCGATCTACCCTTCCTCGGGCGGCTATTTCGCTACACCCAGGAGAGCAATGAAAAGGTAGAGCTGTTAGTGTTTATAACTCCACGACTACTAGATGATGGTTTGGCGGTTCGCTGATGCAGGATTTACCCAGCCTTTTTTTGGTCGGCCCCATGGGCGCCGGCAAAAGTACGATCGGCCGCTTGTTGGCCGCAGAGCTTTCGCGCACCTTTTATGACAGTGACCACGTCATACAGGATCGCTGCGGTGCGGATATACCCTGGATTTTCGATGTCGAGGGTGAGCTTGGCTTTCGCCAGCGCGAAATGCAGATGATCGACGAGCTGACCCGCCTGCAAGGCGTGGTGTTGGCCACCGGCGGCGGCGCGGTACTACGCGAAGAGAACCGCCAGGCGCTGCGAGAACGTGGCACCGTGGTCTATCTGCTCACGACGGTCGAACAGCAGCTAAGGCGCACCAGCCGGGACAAAAACCGCCCGCTGTTGCAGTGCGCCAACCGCGAACAGGTGCTGCGGGACATGTTCACCGCCCGCGACCCGCTCTACCGCGCCACCTCGGATGTGACCGTGCGCACCGACCGACGAAGCCCGCGGTCGGTGGTCAACGATATTCTCCGCCGTGCCCAGCGCCTCAACGACCCGCTCGAAAGCGCCTACCCGACCGATTCCAAGGTATCGTCATGACGTCAAGCGCCAAGCGCACCCTGAACGTAGCTCTTGCCGAGCGCAGCTACCCTATTCACATCGGCGCTGGTTTGATTGCCGAGCCCGGTCTGCTCGCCCCTTATATTGCGGGTAGCCAGGTGCTCGTGGTGACCAACGAGACCATCGCGCCTTTATATCTCGACACGCTCTGCCAGGCCTTGCCCGAGGCGTGTAGCGTACGCACGCTGGTACTGCCCGACGGCGAGCAGTATAAACGTATCGAGCAGGTCGAGCGCATCTGGGATGCGCTGCTCGGCGCCGGCTTCAACCGGCGCTGTACGCTGGTGGCGCTCGGCGGTGGGGTAATCGGGGACATGGTCGGCTTCGCCGCCGCCGCCTACCAGCGGGGGGTCGCGTTCATCCAGGTGCCCACCACGCTGCTCTCTCAGGTGGACTCCTCGGTGGGCGGTAAAACCGGCGTCAATCATCCGCTTGGCAAGAACATGATCGGCGCGTTCTGGCAGCCTAAAGCGGTGCTGGTCGATACCGATACGCTGACGACACTGCCTGACCGCGAGCTCTCCGCCGGGCTTGCCGAGGTGATCAAGTACGGCCTGATTCGCGACGAGGCATTTTTGAGCTGGCTCGAAGCCAATATGGAGGCGCTTCGCCGCGTCGAGCCCGAGGCCATTAGCGAAGCGATCGCGCGAAGCTGTCAGACCAAGGCAGATATCGTCGCCGATGACGAAACCGAGCAGGGCGTGCGGGCGCTTTTGAACCTGGGGCATACCTTCGGCCACGCCATCGAGGCGCACCAGGGCTACGGTAACTGGCTGCACGGCGAGGCAGTGGGCGCCGGCATGGCCATGGCCGCCGCGCTTTCTCACACGCTTGGCATGCTCAGCGCCGGGGACCTGGCCCGTACCAAAGCGGTGATCGAAAGCGCCGGGCTGCCGCTTGCCGCCCCCGAAGGCATGCAGGTCGAAGACTTTTTGAGCCGTATGCGCCTGGACAAGAAAAACATCGATTCCCGGCTTCGCCTGATACTGCTCGAGGCCCTGGGCCAGGCGGTGATCAGCGACCAGACACCCCCCGCGACCCTCGAAGCGCTGCTCCAGCGCTACCCCCGAGCCGTCAATCAAGGCGCCGCCGACCCGCGTTAGTCGTCTGCTCCCATGTTCAGGACCCGCCAGGATGGCGGGTCTTGTCGTTTCAGGGGCCCCGAATCTGCATTACCCATGTTAATCGGTATGCCGTATGCGCTATCGGCATGGGTTGTTGTGCCATGGTTAGACTAAAGTCTATGCGCCATTTGAGGCTTGTAGAGCGGCGTCGCTTTTGGGGTTAAGTGATTGACCGGGCTATATTTTTTAGTCGGGTGTTAATGCAAATGCAGGATTTGGCAAGGGTTTTGAGAAATTTCAGGCGGTCGGGCGATTGCGCCGGATGGGGGCGAGTGGCTATGCTGAGCGGCCATTTTCCTGCGGCAGCGAACGCATCAGAGCAGGGGGCTCGGGCGGGAAATACGTAGCATAATAAAAAGAAAACCCGCTATTAAAGCATAGAGTCGCTGCCAGTAAAACACCTTGACTAGAGGCACGCCCATGAACAAAGGTCTTCATCAGCCTGGCGAGTTTCGTGATAACTGCGGCTTTGGGCTTATTGCTCATATGCAAGGGGACGCCAGTCACGATCTTTTAAAGACGGCCATCGAGTCGCTGACGTGCATGACGCACCGCGGCGGTATCGCCGCTGACGGCAAAACCGGCGATGGCTGTGGGCTGCTTTTAAAAATGCCCACCCGGTTCATGCGTGAAACCGCCAAAGAGGCGCTGGACGTCGAGCTTGGCGAACACTTTGCCGTGGGCGTGATCTTTCTACCCGTTGACGAAACACGCGCCCAGCGTGCCCGGGAAACCCTGGAACGCGAGCTCGACCAGCGCGGACTCAAGCGCCTTGGCTGGCGCGAAGTCCCCACCGACGCCAGCGTATGCGGTCCCATGGCGCTGGATTGTCTGCCGCGCATCGAGCAGGTTTTCATCGAGCCCGGCGATAGCAGCAATTTCGCCGTGGATCTCTTCATGGCCCGGCGCTACGCCGAGCAGGCGCTCAAGGGTGACGAGGACTTTTACGTCTCTTCGCTCTCCTCTGAGGTGGTCTCCTATAAAGGCCTGGTCATGCCGGAAGATCTGCCGGCGTTCTACAAGGACCTGAACGACCCGCGCCTGGAAACCGCTATCTGCGTCTTCCACCAACGCTTTTCGACCAACACCGCGCCGCGTTGGCCGCTGGCGCAGCCGTTTCGTCTGCTCGCCCACAACGGTGAAATCAACACCATCGAGGCCAACCGCGGCTGGGCCAACTCGCGCAAGGCCAACTTCTCAAGCGAGCACCTGCCGGACATCGCCGAGCTCGACGAAGTCGTCAACACGACCGGTTCCGACTCCTCGAGCATGGACAACATGCTCGAAGTACTGCTCACCGGTGGTATGGAGCTTCATCGCGCCGTGCGTATGATGGTGCCGCCGGCCTGGCAGAACGTCGAAACCATGGACGCGGAGCTGCGCGCCTTTTATGAGTACAACTCCATGCACATGGAGCCCTGGGACGGCCCGGCCGGCGTGGTCATGACCGATGGCCGCCAGGCCGTGTGCATGCTCGACCGTAACGGCCTGCGCCCGGCGCGCTGGGTGATGACCAAAAACGGCTACATTACGCTTGCCTCCGAAACCGGCACCTACGGCTACAAGCCCGAGGACGTGGTCGCCAAGGGGCGCGTGGGGCCGGGGCAGATGCTCGCCGTGGATACCCAAACCGGTGAAGTATTGCACACCGACGATATCGACAACCGCCTGAAGTCTGCCTACCCCTATAAGCGTTGGCTCAAAGAGCAGGCCAGCTACCTGGAGTCGGCGCTGACCGAGCTTGCACGTTTTCAGAGCATGGATGCCGATTCGCTCAACGTGCAGCAAAAGATGTTTCAGGTGACCAGTGAAGAGCGCGACCAGCTGCTGCGCCCGCTGGCCGAAAGCGGCCAGGAGGCGGTGGGCTCCATGGGTGACGACACCCCCATGGCGGTGCTTTCCAGCCGCCCGCGCCTGCTCACCGACTACTTCCGTCAGAAGTTTGCCCAGGTGACCAATCCGCCGATCGATCCGCTGCGTGAGGCGATCGTGATGTCGCTGGAAACCTGCTGCGGCGCGGAGCTCAACGTGTTCAAGGCCACCCCCGAGCACGCGCACCGTCTGATTCTGACCACGCCGATCCTCTCGCCGCGCAAGTTCACCGCGCTGGTCAGTCAGGACGATCCGGCCTTTGCCAGCTGCCCGTTGCCGCTTGGCTATAACCCGGAGGAAACGAGTCTCAAGCAGGCCGTGACCGCGCTTTGCCAAAAGGCCGAAGAGCAGGTCAAGGCGGGCTGCGTGCTGCTGGTGCTCTCGGATGCCGAGCTTCCCAAAGGCGAAGTACCGATCCAGGCGGCGTTGGCCGTCGGCGCGGTGCACAGCCACCTGGGAAGGCTGGCGCTGCGCCCCAACGCCAACATCATCGTGGAAACCGGCTACGCCCGGGACGCCCACCAGATGGCGGTGCTCTTTGGCGTGGGCGCCACGGCGGTTTACCCCTGGCTTGCCTACCAGGTCATGGCGGACATGCACCGGGTCGGCGAGCTGACCGGCAACCCCGCTGATGGTCGCGAAAACTACCGCAAGGGGCTTCAGAAAGGGTTGTTCAAAATCCTTTCCAAGATGGGAATTTCGACGCTCGCCTCCTACCGCGGCTCACAGCTGTTCGAAGCCGTCGGCCTGAATGACGAAGTGATGGACACCTGTTTCGTGGGCATGGCCTCGCGCATTCAGGGTGCGGGCTTTAATGAGCTGCAGATGCAGCAGACGCTGGTGGCCAAGGATGCCTGGACGCCGCGCAAGGGAATCTCCCAGGGCGGCCAGTTCAAGTACGTCCACGGGTTTGAGTACCACGCCTACAACCCGGACGTGGTCATGACCTTGCAAGCGGCGGTGCAGGAGGGCAGCTACGCCAAGTGGAAGAAGTTCGCCCAGCTGGTCAACGAGCGCCCGGTCGCGACCATTCGCGATTTGTTGAAGCTCAAGCTCACCGGCGATTCGATCGAACTCGACGAGGTAGAGTCTGTCGAGGGTCTACTGCCGCGCTTCGATAGCGCCGGTATGTCGCTGGGTGCGCTCTCGCCGGAGGCCCACGAGGCGCTCGCCCAGGCGATGAACGAAGCCGGCGGGCGCTCCAACTCCGGCGAAGGCGGCGAAGACCACGCCCGCTACGGCACCATCAGAAGCTCGAAAATCAAGCAGATCGCCTCGGGCCGTTTCGGCGTTACGCCCTCGTATCTGGTCAACGCCGAGGTGCTCCAGATCAAGGTGGCCCAGGGCGCCAAGCCCGGCGAGGGCGGCCAGCTGCCCGGCGGCAAGGTGAACGAACTCATCGCCCGGCTGCGCTACGCCGTGCCTGGTGTCACGCTGATTTCGCCGCCGCCGCACCACGATATCTACTCGATCGAGGATCTGGCGCAGCTGATTTTCGATCTCAAGCAGGTCAATCCCGAGGCTCAGGTGTCGGTCAAGCTGGTCTCCGAGCCGGGCATCGGTACCATCGCCACCGGCGTTGCCAAGGCCTACGCGGACCTGATTACCGTCTCCGGCTACGATGGCGGCACCGCGGCAAGCCCGGTCACCTCGATCAAGCACGCCGGTTCCCCCTGGGAGCTGGGCCTGCCGGAGGTGCATCAGGCGCTGCGCATCAACGGGCTGCGCGACAAGATCCGCCTGCAGACCGACGGCGGCTTGAAAACCGGTCTGGACGTCGTCAAGGCGGCGATTCTGGGCGCCGAGAGCTTTGGCTTTGGCACCGCGCCGATGGTCGCGCTGGGGTGTAAATACCTGCGTATTTGCCATCTCAATAACTGCGCCACCGGTGTCGCCACCCAGGACGACTACCTGCGCGGCGAGCACTTTCGCGGCACCGTCGACATGGTCAAAAACTACTTCCGCTTCATCGCCGAAGAGGTGCGCGAGCTGATGGCGCTGATCGGCGTGCGCAAGTTGACCGACCTGATCGGCCGTACGGATCTTTTGGAAGTGATCGAAGGGCGTACGCCCGCCCAGCGTCAGCTGGATTTGACGCCGCTTTTGAAAAACGACTACGTGCCCGCGGACGCGCCGCAGTTTTGCACGGTGAACCGCAACGAACCCCATGACCCGGGGGCCAAGAACCAGGAGGTTCTCGATGCGTTGGCGGAAGCGATCGAAAATCGCTCGGGTGGTGAGTTCAGCTTCGATATCACCAACTGCGACCGTAGTGTAGGCGCGCGCTCCTCCGGCGCCATTGCCAAGCGTTACGGCGAAGAGGGTCTCGAAGAGGCACCGGTCACCGCGCGCTTTACCGGCGTTGCCGGCCAAAGCTTTGGCGTATGGAACGCCCGAGGTCTCAACCTTTATCTGGAAGGTGATGCCAACGATTACGTGGGCAAGGGCATGAACGGCGGTCGCATCGTGATCGTGCCGCCCAGGGTGAGCGAGTTCGAAAGCCACAAGACCTCGATCGTCGGCAATACCTGCCTTTATGGCGCCACCGGCGGCACGCTGTATGCCGCGGGCGTGGCCGGCGAGCGCTTTGGCGTGCGCAACTCCGGCGCCATGGCGGTCATCGAGGGCGCGGGCGATCACTGCTGCGAATACATGACCGGCGGTATCGTCTGCGTACTGGGGGAAACCGGCGTGAACTTCGGCGCAGGCATGACCGGCGGCTTCGCCTATGTGCTCGACGAAGAGCGTAACTTCGTGGATAAGTACAATCATGAGCTGGTGGAAATCCACCGCGTGAACACCGAAGCGATGGAAGCGTACCGCCGCCACCTGCGTGAGATGATCGAGGCGTACGTTGCCGAGACCGGTTCAAAACGCGGCGCGGCCATTTTGGAAGACTTTAGCGACTATGCGCGCCACTTCTGGCTGGTGAAGCCGAAGGCGGCGAGCCTGGGTAGTTTGCTGGATCAATCTCGGCGTCAGCCGCAGTAATCCAATGTGTCCATCGCCGAGAGGAGAGAGATCATGCCCAACCGTTTGAACAACGATTTCCAGTTTATCGATGTGGGTCGTAAAGACCCGCAGAAAAAAGAGGCGTACACCCGCGCCAAAGAGTTCGCCGAAATCTACGAGCCGTTCAAGCCCGTGGACGCGGCAAGCCAGGCCCACCGCTGCCTGCACTGCGGTAACCCGTACTGCGAGTGGAAGTGCCCGGTGCACAACTACATTCCCAACTGGCTGCAGCTGGTGGTGGAAGGCAACATCATCGAAGCCGCCGAGCTTTCCCACAAGACCAATTCGCTGCCGGAAGTGTGCGGGCGGGTCTGCCCCCAGGACCGGCTCTGCGAAGGTGATTGCACGCTCAACGACGGTTTCGGCGCGGTGACCATCGGCTCGATCGAGAAGTACATCACCGATACCGCCTTTGCCATGGGCTGGCGCCCGGACATGTCCAAGGTGGTATGGACCGATAAAAAGGTCGCGATCATCGGCGCGGGCCCGGCGGGGCTCGGTGCGGCGGATGTTCTCGCGCGCAACGGCGTCAAACCCGTGGTATTCGACCGCCACCCGGAGATCGGCGGGCTTTTGACCTTCGGTATCCCCGAGTTCAAGCTCGAAAAGAACGTCATGGAGCGCCGCCGCTCGGTATTCGAGGAAATGGGCATCGAGTTTCGCCTGAACGTCGAAATCGGCGTGGACATCGAGTTCGATACGCTGGTGCAAGAGTATGACGCGGTCTTTCTAGGCATGGGCACCTACCAGTACATGGAAGGCGGCTTTCCCGGCGAAGACCTGCCCGGCGTTTACAAGGCGCTCGATTTTCTGATCGCCAACGTCAATCGCCGGCTGGGCTTCGAGAAAGACCCGGCGGACTACATTTCGATGGAAGGCAAGCGCGTGGTCGTACTCGGCGGCGGCGACACGGCGATGGACTGTAACCGCAGCTCGATTCGCCAGAACGCCGAAAGCGTGACCTGCGCCTACCGCCGGGACGAAGAGAACATGCCCGGCTCGCGGCGCGAGGTGGCCAACGCCCGCGAAGAAGGCGTCGAGTTTCTGTTCAACCGCCAGCCCGTCGCGGTGGTGGGGGACGAGCAGGTCGAGGGCGTGAAAGTCGTGCGCACGCGCCTGGGCGAGGCGGATGAAAACGGCCGCCGCCGCCCGGAAATCGTGCCCGGCTCCGAGGAAGTGATTCCCGCAGACGCCGTGGTCGTCGCCTTTGGTTTCCAGGCAAGCTCCATTCCCTGGTTCGAAGGCGCGAGTGTGGACGTCGACGAGCGCCGCCTGGTCAAGGCCCCGGAGCACGGCCAGTACGCCTTCCAGACCAGCAACGAAAAGATCTTTGCCGGCGGCGATATGGTGCGCGGCTCGGATCTGGTGGTCACCGCCATTTTTGAGGGCCGCCAGGCCGCCGAGGGGATGCTGGATTACCTGGGCGTTTGAGTTTGACGTTTTAGTGTGACCAAAAGCGGGCCGTGGCGACACGGGCCGCTTTTTTATGGTGTTTTGAAAATGGTGTCTTGAAAAGGGTGGCACGGCCGGGGAAGGCTGGCGCCTTCCATCGCCCAATGGAATTGGGCTCCTACAAGGACGGCGGTGGCACATTCATCGTGGTGGTCAGCGACCTGTTTGAGGCGGCGGGAGTCCCGCTGACCCGATAGTTCAAATTGAGCCTTTAGGCGTACTCTGTTATTCTGCCATCCCATCCTGGTGTGGCTTTCTGCAACACCCATTGATCACGTTCTTACAGGTTTTCCATGACACGATATATCTTCGTGACCGGCGGCGTTGTGTCCTCTCTTGGCAAGGGCATCGCGTCGGCCTCGCTGGCGGCGATTCTAGAGGCCCGCGGCCTTAAGGTCACCATGCTCAAGCTCGACCCGTACATTAACGTGGACCCGGGCACCATGAGTCCCTTCCAGCACGGCGAGGTGTTCGTCACCGAGGATGGCGCTGAAACCGATCTGGACCTTGGCCACTACGAGCGCTTCATTCGAACCAGGATGACCCAGGGCAACAACTTCACCACCGGCCGGGTCTACGAGCACGTGCTGCGCAAGGAGCGCCGCGGCGACTACCTGGGCGGTACGGTGCAGGTGATTCCGCATATCACCGACGAAATCAAACAGCGCGTCTACGACGGCGGTAAAGGCTTCGACGTGGCGCTGGTCGAGATCGGCGGCACCGTCGGCGATATCGAGTCGCTGCCGTTTTTGGAGTCGATTCGCCAGATCCGTAGCGAGCAGGGCGCCAACCGCGCGCTGTTCATGCACCTGACGCTGGTGCCCTACATCAAGACCGCCGGCGAGACCAAGACCAAGCCGACCCAGCACAGCGTGAAAGAGCTGCGCTCCATCGGTATCCAGCCGGATATCCTGATTTGTCGTAGCGAAGTCGAGCTCGAAGAGAGCGAGCGGCGCAAGATCGCGCTGTTCACCAACGTCGAAGAGCGCGCGGTCGTGCCGCTACAGGATGCCGATACCATCTATCGCATTCCGCTGATGCTTCACGAGCATGGCCTCGACGACATCGTCTGCGACAAGCTGCGCCTGGAAGCCGGGCCCGCCGATCTCACCGAGTGGGTGAAGGTGCTGGACGCCAAGCTCAACCCGCTGAAGTCGGTCAGCATTGCCATGGTCGGCAAGTACATGGAGCTGCTGGACGCCTACAAGTCGCTCAACGAAGCGCTGATTCACGCCGGTATCCAGGGGCGTATCAAGGTCAATATCGACTACATCGACTCCGAAGACATCGAGCGCCACGGCACCGAGCGTCTGGCGGGTAAAGACGCCATTTTGGTGCCCGGCGGCTTTGGCGAGCGCGGTGTGGAAGGCAAGATCAAGACCGCCCAGTTCGCCCGCGAAAACAACGTGCCGTATCTGGGGATTTGTCTCGGTATGCAGGTCGCGGTCATCGAATTCGCGCGCAACGTGGCGGGCTGGACGGATGCCAACTCTACCGAGTTCACCCACGACACCCAGCACCCGGTGGTCGGCTTGATTACCGAGTGGATCAACGCCGAGGGCAAGATCGAGCTGCGCGATGCGGCATCGGATCTTGGCGGCACCATGCGCCTGGGCGGGCAGGTATGCCACCTGGCGCCGAATAGCCGCGCCCGCGAGGCCTACGGCTCGGATGAAATCGTCGAGCGCCACCGCCACCGTTTCGAGGTGAATAACCAGTTCATCGACGAGCTGGAAAAAGCGGGCCTTGTGATCTCCGGCAAGAGCGTGGATCAGTCGCTGGTCGAGATGGTCGAGCTTTCTGACCACCCCTGGTACGTGGCGTGTCAGTTCCACCCGGAATTCACCTCCACCCCGCGGGACGGCCATCCGCTGTTCTCGGGCTTCGTGAACGCCGCGGTCGAACACAAGGCGCAACGTACGCGCGCTCACGCCGCGCCCCACGACCACGATTAAGGGACGATCATGACCTCACACGACTCTTCGCCGTCCACTTCCAGCGAGCGTCATATTTCCGTTGCCGGCCTAACCGCCGGCAATTCTTTGCCGCTGATGCTGTTGGGCGGCATGAACGTGCTGGAGTCTGCCGAGCTTGCCGATGAGGTGGCCGCCGCCTACGTTGAGGCCACCACGGCACTTGCCATGCCCTACGTGTTCAAGGCGAGTTTCGACAAGGCCAACCGTAGCTCCGTGCACTCCTACCGGGGGCCGGGGCTCGAGAAGGGCCTCCAGATCCTGGCCGATATCAAGGCGCGCTATAACGTGCCGATCATTACCGACGTGCACGAGCCCCACCAGGCCGCCGCCGCTGCACAAGTGGCTGATATCATCCAACTGCCCGCGTTTTTGGCTCGCCAGACCGATCTGGTCGTGGCCATGGCCGAAACCGGGGCGGCGATCAATATCAAAAAGCCGCAGTTTCTCGCCCCGCACGAGATGCGCCATATCATCACCAAGTTTCAGGAGGCCGGGAACGACCGCTTGATGCTTTGCGAGCGTGGTTCGAGCTTTGGCTACAACAACCTCGTGGTGGACATGCTCGGCTTTGGCGACATGAAACAGACCGGCTACCCGCTCTTTTTCGATGTCACCCATGCGCTGCAGCGCCCGGGCGGGCGTGCTGACAGCGCCGACGGGCGCCGCGCCCAGGTGGCGGAACTCGCCCGGGCCGGCGTTGCCGTAGGCTTGGCCGGGCTCTTTTTGGAAGCGCACCCGGACCCGGACAACGCCAAGTGCGACGGGCCCTGCGCGCTGCCGCTGGATCAACTCGCGCCGTTTTTGACCCAGCTTTCAAAGCTCGATGCGCTGGTGAAGGGCTTCGAGCCGCTCGCCATTCGCTAACCGGCCGGCCAGGCCCTGATATCAGGTTCGAGTACCTGAACTGACGCACGCGTGCGTCAACGGGAAACATCGCTATTCAGTAAACCGACAATCAAAGGACGCTGTCATGACCAAAATTGTGGATATCACCGCGCTTGAAGTGCTGGATTCCCGCGGTAACCCCACCGTAAGCGCCACGGTGCGTTTGGAAAGCGGCGCGATAGGCCAGGCGTGCGCCCCCAGCGGCGCTTCGACCGGCTCCCGCGAGGCGCTCGAGCTTCGCGACGGCGACAAAACGCGCTACCTGGGCAAGGGTGTTTTGAAAGCCGTGGGCGCGGTCAATGGCAGTATCCGCGAGGCACTCGTCGGTATGGACGCCCGGGATCAGCGCGGCCTGGACAACGCCATGCTGAAACTCGATGGCACCGACAACAAGGCGAACCTGGGCGCCAATGCGATTCTTGCGGTATCGCTGGCGGCGGCCAAGGCGGCGGCGAACGCCAAGGGCGTCGCGCTTTACGCTCACATTGCCGAGCTTTACGGCAAGCCTGGCCACTACAGCATGCCCGTGCCGATGATGAACATTCTCAATGGCGGCGAGCACGCGGATAACAACGTCGATATCCAGGAGTTCATGGTTCAGCCGGTGGGGGCTTCCAGCTTCTCCGAGGGGCTTAAGGTCGGCGCGGAAATCTTCCACGCGCTGAAAAAGGTGCTCGCCGCCAAGGGGCTTTCCACCTCCGTTGGCGACGAAGGCGGCTTCGCGCCAAATCTTTCCTCCAACGCCGAGGCGCTGGCGGTGATCAAGCAGGCGGTGAGTGATGCCGGCTACACCCTGGGCCAGGACGTCACTCTGGCACTGGACTGCGCCTCCTCCGAGTTTTACAAGGATGGCCAGTACAATCTTTCCGGCGAAGGCAAAAGCTTCGACGCCCAGGGCTTCACCGACTACCTGGCAGGGCTTTGCGATGACTACCCGATCGTCTCGATCGAAGACGGCATGGACGAGTCCGACTGGGACGGCTGGAAAGCGTTGACCGACAAGCTCGGCGACAAAATCCAGCTGGTCGGCGACGATTTGTTCGTAACCAACACGCGTATCCTCAAGCGCGGCATCGACGAGCAGATCGGCAACTCGATTTTGATCAAGTTCAACCAGATCGGCTCGCTCTCCGAGACCCTCGATGCGATCCAGATGGCCCAGGATGCCGGCTTTACCGCCGTGATCTCACACCGCTCCGGCGAAACCGAAGACACCACCATTGCGGACCTGGCCGTGGGCACCGCGGCGGGCCAGATCAAGACCGGCTCGCTTTGCCGCTCGGACCGGGTCGCCAAGTACAACCGGCTGCTGGCGATCGAAGCCGAGCTTGGCAATGTCGAGTACCCGGGCTTGAAAGCGATCAAAGGACAGTAAAGTCCAGGCCTCTGGTGTAAGCATTGTCTTAAGAATTTGTAAGAGATCGCTTACTTAGGCCGTCGATATCCGCTTATAAGCGTTAGGATCCGAGCGCTTTTATCGACCGCGATTTATCCAAGCATTTGAAATGTAAGTTTTTTGTCATTGAGGCGGGCCTGCGGGCTCGCTTTTTTTGGGCGGTTGGCGCTTTTTGTGCAGCGCTGAATCTCTGGCACACTGTGATCAGGACAAGGGGAGGCAAGGATGCTTTAGGCAGTATAGAGCGTAATGTTGAAGGTGCGCCGAGTGACCAGACGATCGTGGCCTCGGCAGGGAGAAGTACCCAGGAAGTTCGACACAGGGAGTGGTCAGAGAAAGTGCTTGGAGCGGGCGGCCTATGGGCCGCCTTTTTTATGCCCGTATGAGCACCGGCGGTAGGCTAATCGCTAAATCTATCAGTAGTTATAAGAAAAACGCATTGTTATTCCTTTCCTCTATTAATTACCATTGCGCGCCTGAATTAGCAGACTATCAATTTAGCGCTGCTTTCCCGGTGCGCTTTTGCACCGCACTCGCTATCAGGAGGCGGCTACTATGCCCTGGTTAGTTGTTATCAACGTATTGGTTTTGGCGTTAGCGATCGCGCTTTTGGCGCGCTGGCAGCGCCGCGGAGCGAGTCTTTCCCGTGTGGTGCTGGTGGGTCTGGTCGCGGGTGTCGTGCTGGGCGCCATTTTGCAGGCGCTTTTCGCCGATACCGCCACGCTGGCCGGCACCCTCGACTGGGTAAATCTGGTTGGCGGCGGCTATGTGCAGCTTTTGAAGATGATCATCATGCCGCTGGTACTGGTGACGATCCTTTCGGCGGTCACGCGCCTTCACGACGCAAGCTCGCTTGGCAAGATCAGCTTCGGGGTGCTGGCCGTTTTGATGCTGACCACCGCGATTTCAGCGGTGATCGGTATCGGCATGACGCAGCTGTTCGGCCTTTCCGCGGAAGGTCTGGTGCAGGGCGCGCGGGAACTCGAGCGCGGCCAGGACATCATCGAGCGCAGCGCCCAGGTGTCGGATCTCACCGTGCCGCAGCTGCTGCTGTCGTTCATTCCCAGTAACCCGTTCCAGGACCTGGCCGGCGCGCGGCCCACCTCGATCATTAGCGTGGTGATCTTCGCGACCTTTTTGGGCCTGGCCGCACTGGGCATCAAGCGCGAAAACGCCGCGCTCGGCGACAAGCTGATCGAGGGCATCGACGTGGTGCAGAAGTGGATCATGCGCCTGGTACGTATGGTGATTCGCCTCACGCCTTATGGGGTCATGGCGCTGATGACCCGAGTGGTGGCGACCTCGAATCTCGACGACATCCTGGGCTTGCTCGGTTTCGTGGTGGCCTCCTACGTGGGCCTGGCACTCATTTTGGTCATGCACGCGCTCTTTTTGTCCGGGGCGGGCGTCAACCCGCTGCGCTACTTCAAGAAAGTATGGCCGGTGCTCACCTTCGCGTTCACCTCGCGCTCGAGTGCTGCGACCATTCCGCTCAATATCGAAGCCCAGGTGGACCGCATCGGCGTGCCGCCGGCGATTGCCAACTTCGCCGCCTCCTTCGGCGCGACCATCGGCCAGAACGGCTGCGCGGGTCTTTATCCTGCGATGCTCGCCATGATGATCGCCCCTACGGTCGGGGTCGATCCACTCTCGCTCGAGTTTTTGGGTACCCTGGTGCTGGTGGTAACGCTTGCTTCCTTCGGCATTGCCGGGGTCGGCGGCGGGGCGACCTTTGCCGCGATCATCGTGCTCTCGACGCTGGATCTGCCCATTGCGCTGGCCGGGCTTTTGATCTCCATCGAGCCGCTGATCGACATGGGCCGCACGGCGATCAACGTCAACGGTTCGATGACCGCGGGCACGGTCACCAGCCGCCTGCTCAAGCAGCACGACGGCGCGGTCTTCGCCGCGGACTCCGAGGAGCTTGGCGAGCCCAAGGCGGTCTAAAGCGCTTTCTTTTAGGCCCAAAAAAGCCACCCTCGGGTGGCTTTTTTTATGGGCGATACTCGAACCTAGCGCTCGAGCTTGTCCATCTTGCCGGTTTTGCCGTCCCACTCTTCGGCGTCCGGCAGCGGGTCTTTCTTCTCGCTGATATTGGGCCAGACATCGGCAAGCTCGGCGTTGATCTCGATGAACGGTTGCTGACCCTCCGGAAGCTCGTCTTCCGAGAAGATCGCCTCGGCGGGGCACTCCGGCTCACACAGCGCGCAGTCGATGCACTCGTCCGGATGAATCACCAAAAAGTTCGGACCTTCGTAAAAGCAGTCGACCGGGCAGACTTCTACGCAGTCGGTATATTTGCACTGAATGCAGTTTTCGGTAACGACAAACGTCATCGGTTTATCCCTCTTGCATGGCCACCGCACGGTATGGCCATGGCGTGTCGTGAATGATAGTTAATCGTGAATGGTTATAAATCAGCCGTTTTTTAGAAGCTAAAAAATATGGGCCGTATTCTAGAGGTGCCTATGCCCCGCGGCAAGCGCCAACTGCACCGCTTATAGAAGCTCGCGCCACTGATACAAAAGCTCGAGGGCCTCGCGGGGCGACAGCGCGTCGACCTCCATGCCCTTGAGCGCTTCCACGACCGGGTGCGGCGCACTGGCGAACAGGTCGTTTTGCTGGGGCGTTTGGCTGGCAGCGGGCTGGCGCTCGCCCCCATCAACCGGTTGCCCCTGCACGTTTCGTTGCGGCTCACCTGTATCGCGTTGCTGCTCGTCTATATCGCGTTGCTCAAGGGCCACGAGCTTTTGCCGCGCCCGGGCAATCACCCCGGCGGGCACACCGGCCAGCTGGGCGACCTGCAGGCCGTAGCTTTGGCTGGCCGGGCCGGCCTCGATGCGGTGCATGAACACGATGCTGTCGCCGTGTTCGGTGGCGGTCAGGTGGATGTTGGCCACGCCCTGGGTCTGGTCGGTTAGCCCGGTCATCTCGAAATAGTGGGTGGCAAAGAGCGTCAGCGCTTTGGTCGCGGCCAGCTGCTCGGCGCTTGCCCAGGCAAGGGACAGCCCGTCGAAGGTGCTGGTGCCACGGCCGATCTCGTCCATCAACACCAGACTCTGCTCGGTGGCGTTGTGCAAGATATTGGCGGTTTCGGTCATCTCCACCATGAAGGTGGAGCGCCCGCCGGCCAGGTCATCCGAGGAGCCGATACGCGTGAAGATGCGATCCAGCGGGCCGATTTCCGCGGATTGGGCGGGCACGAAGCTGCCGCTATGAGCGAGCAGTGCGATCAGCGCGGTCTGGCGCATGTAGGTCGATTTACCGCCCATGTTGGGGCCGGTAATGATCAGCATGTGCCGTTGGGGGGAGAGGTCGATATCGTTGGGCACGAAGGGCGCCTGGCTTACGTGCTCGACCACCGGGTGGCGCCCGGCGCTTACGTGAATGCCGGTGTGGGCCGTGAGCGTCGGGCGTACCCAGTCCAGCGCCTCGGCGCGCTCGGCAAAGGCGCACAGCACGTCGAGTTCCGCCAGCGCCTGGGAGGTGCCCTGGAGCTCGTGGAGCAGAGTGTTGAGCTCGCCCAGCAGCCGCTCGTAGAGCCATTTTTCTCGCGAGAGCGCCCGAGACTTGGCCGATAGCGCCTTGTCCTCGAACTCCTTGAGCTCGGGGATGATGAAGCGCTCGGCGTTTTTCAGCGTCTGGCGGCGAATGTACTCCGCCGGGGCCTGTTGGGCCTGGGCGCGGGGTAGTTCGATGAAGTAGCCGTGAACCCGGTTGTAGCCCACCTTCAGGTGGGAAAGGCCGGTGCGTTCGCGCTCGCGCCGTTCGAGCTCGATCAAATAATCACCGGCGTTCTCGGCAAGCCCCCGGTGCTCGTCGAGCTCGCTATCGAAGCCCTGGGCGATGACACCGCCGTCGCGAATCACCACCGGCGGGTTGGTGATGATCGCCCGGCTCAACGTATCGGCCATCTCCGGGTAGGGGCGAATATGCGGCTTGAGGCTATCGATGGCGCTGCCGCTCTCGACTTCTTCTAAAAGCCCCTGCAGCGTGGGCAGGGCATTGAGCGCGTCGCGCAGCTTGGCCAGATCGCGGGGGCGGGCGCTGTAGAGCGCCACGCGGGCCAAAATACGCTCGATATCCCCTAGTTCGGAAAGCGCTTCGCGCAGCGCCATATAGGCGCCGTCCAGGGTAAGCAGTGCCACGCCCGCCTGGCGGGCCTGAACGACTTGGGTTTGGCGCAGCGGGCGGTTGAGCCAGCGCTTTAAAAGCCGCGAACCCATGGCGGTGGCGCAGGTGTCCAGAACGCTTGCCAGGGTATTATCGGTGCTGCCGCCCAGATTGAGGTCGATTTCCAGATTGCGCCGGCTGGCGGCGTCGATCACCACCGCGTCGTCCCGGTTTTCCACGGTAATGGCGGTCACGTGGGGCAGGCGCGAGCGCTGGGTGTCCCGGGCGTAGTCGACCAGCACGCCGGCGGCGACCAGCGCGGTGGTCAGGTGGGCGCAGCCGAAGCCGCGCAGATCCTGCACCTCGAACTGATCACAAAGGCTGCGCGTGGCGCTTTCCAGATCGAAAAGCCACTCGCCCTGGCGGCGCAGGCTGCGCTTTTGCGACCACGCCTCGGGCAGGGTCAGGTTCTCCGGCACTAAAAGCTCCGCCGGCGCCAGGCGGGTCAACTCGGCCAGCATCTCCGCTTCGCTTTCGACTTCGAGCACGTTGAAGCGCCCGCTGGAGAGCTCGAGCCAGGCCAGGCCAAAGCGCTCCTTGCCCGGGCACAGCGCGACCAGCACGTTGTCGCGGCGGGCATCGAGCAGCGCTTCGTCGTGCAGCGTGCCGGGGGTGACGATGCGCACCACCTGGCGCTCCACCGGGCCCTTGCTGGTGGCCGGGTCGCCGATCTGCTCGCAGATCGCGACCGATTCGCCAGCGCTTACCAGTCGGGCCAAATAGCCTTCGGCGCTGTGGTAGGGTACACCGGCCATGGGAATCGGCTTGCCGCCGCTTTGGCCGCGGGCGGTCAGGGTGATATCCAAAAGCGTGGCGGCACGCTTGGCATCGTCGAAGAAGAGCTCGTAGAAATCCCCCATCCGGTAAAAAAGCAGGACCTCGGGGTGTTCGCGTTTGATTTTGAGGTATTGCGCCATCATTGGCGTGTGCGCGGGGCTGGCCTGTGACATGGGCGTCCTGATTGAGCGTGGCGCAAACGTATTGCGCCATGTTCTATGGGCAAGTGAAACGCAGTATTCTACGCTGAACGGAGCGCTTACATGAAGGAGTCTGCATGGCCGCTGACGCGTCTGGTTTGAAAAATCTCGATCTGGCGCTTCTTTCGAAGCGCCTGGGCAGGCTTTGCCTTGCTCGAAACGTTACGCTGACCACCGCGGAGTCCTGCACCGGCGGTGGGATTGCTACGGCGATTACCGCCGCGCCAGGTAGCTCCGGCTACTTTGAAACCGGCGTGGTCACCTACTCCAACGCCGCCAAGACCCGCCTTCTGGGTGTCGCAGAAGAGACCCTTGGCGCCCACGGCGCGGTGAGCGAGGTGGTGGTCAATGAAATGGTCAAGGGGGCGTGCCGGGAAAGCGGTGCAAGCCTTGGCGTGGCGGTGAGCGGCGTGGCAGGCCCGGGGGGTGGCAGCACCGATAAGCCCGTCGGGCTCGTCTGGCTTAGCGTGGGCGATGAAGCCCGCCAACACGCCCAACGCTTCGTCTTTCCCGGTAGCCGTCAGGCGGTGCGCGAGCAGGCGGTACGCGAGGCGCTGGTGGCCCTGATTTTGCGCCTATCGGACTAACGAAGCGGTCATCGAAAGGCGCTGGAAGTACCCAACATGGCATGGTTTGGCGTAAATAAATAGCGTGTCAGGGATAGGTTTTAGCGCTATTATTTGGCATAATACTGGCTAATTATACAGGTTGTTACGAGGACGCTTTAAATGGCTCAAGATGAAAACCGCACAAAAGCACTGAACGCCGCGCTCGGCCAGATCGATCGTCAGTTCGGCAAGGGCACCGTCATGCGTTTGGGCGATGCGCCGCGGGTGGTCATGCCATCGGTATCGACCGGCTCGCTCGGCCTCGATATCGCCCTCGGCATCGGCGGGCTTCCTTATGGGCGCGTGGTGGAAATCTTCGGGCCGGAGTCCTCGGGTAAAACGACGCTGACGCTGTCGGTCATTGCGCAGGCGCAAAAGCAGGGCAAGGTGTGTGCCTTCGTGGACGCCGAGCACGCCCTCGACCCAAGCTACGCGGAAAAGCTGGGTATCAACCTGGACGACCTGCTGGTGTCCCAGCCGGATACCGGTGAGCAGGCGCTCGAAATCACCGACATGCTGGTACGCTCCGGCGGCGTCGACGTCATCATCATCGACTCCGTGGCCGCCCTTACGCCGCGCGCCGAGATCGAAGGCGAAATGGGCGACACTCACGTGGGCCTTCAAGCCCGCTTGATGTCCCAGGCGCTGCGTAAGATCACCGGCAACATCAAAAACGCCAACTGTCTGGTGGTGTTCATCAATCAGATCCGCATGAAAATCGGCGTGATGTTCGGCAGCCCCGAAACCACCACCGGCGGTAACGCGCTGAAGTTCTACTCCAGCGTACGTTTGGATATTCGCCGTACCGGCTCGGTGAAGTCCGGCGACGAAGTCACCGGTAACGAAACCCGCGTCAAGGTCGTGAAGAACAAGGTCGCGCCGCCTTTCCGCCAGGCCGAGTTCCAGATTCTTTACGGCAAGGGGATCTACCACGCCGGCGAGGTGATCGACCTGGGCGTGCAGTGCAACCTGGTGGATAAAGCCGGCGCCTGGTACAGCTACAAGGGCAGCAAAATCGGCCAGGGTAAAGCCAACGCTTCCCAGTACCTGGAAGAGCATCCGGAGATCATGGAAGAGATCGAAAGCCAGATTCGCGAGCAGCTTCTTGCCAAGCCCGACCCGAAAAAAGAGGAAGAGGTTGCGGCACCGGCGGAAGCCGATGCCGACGGCGAAGATAGCCTGATCTAAGTGCTGGCAATGCAAAGCTTCGGAGACGTCCGTGTTTGGCACTAAAAACGCGACCCCGCGCGGGGTCGCCATGGATCTTCTGGCGCGGCGCGAGTACTCTCGCGCCGAGCTTTTCGAGAAACTCACCCAAAAGAGTTTCGAGGACGGGGAGATCGAAAGCTGTCTGGACGCCCTGCAGGAGCAGGGGCTTCAAAGCGACAGCCGTTTCGCCGAAAGTTTCGTGCGCTCACGCATTCTGCGCGGGCAGGGTCCGGTGCGTATCAAAATGGAGCTTAGGCGCCGCGGTGTGGAAAGCGACCTTCAAGCGGAGGCTTTCGAATCCGTTCAGACCCAGGAACGAATCGACTGGTTCGAGCTTGCCTTCGAGACGCTTTCAAGGCGCTTCAGCGATTCCGGGGCGCCGGCCGGTGAATCGTTCGTTCCCCCTAAAGAGCGCGCCAAACGCGAACGCTTTCTCGCCAATCGTGGCTTCGACTTCGATCAAATTCGCTACGCGCTGTCCCGGCTGGACACTTGAAGCGCGCATTCAGTCCCTCTGTCTTTCCCTAATTCCCTCTGGTTTTCGCCTAATTCCCTCTGTTTGACCCGGCCACGCCCATCGTGGCTTTAGTCGTGGGGCAACTTCGTTATAATAGATGTTTTGCGTGCCCCAGGGTGGTGGCGACAGCGCCCCGAGGCATCACGTTTTATTGTCACGGAACCCCTATGAAAAGCGCAGAGATCAGGCAGGCCTTTCTAACCTATTTCGAGGAGCACGGACATACCGTGGTTCCCTCGAGCTCGCTGGTACCGGGCAACGACCCGACGCTGTTGTTCACCAACGCGGGCATGGTGCCGTTCAAGGACGTGTTTCTGGGTCGTGACCCGCGCCCCTACGTGCGCGCCACCTCGGCCCAGCGCTGCGTGCGCGCCGGCGGCAAGCACAACGACCTGGATAACGTCGGCTACACCGCGCGCCACCACACCTTTTTCGAAATGCTGGGTAACTTCAGCTTCGGCGACTACTTCAAGCGAGACGCCATCCGCTTTGCCTGGCGCTTTTTGACCGAGACCCTGGGGCTGCCCAAAGAGAAACTTTGGGTCACCGTGCACATAAGCGATGAAGAAGCCGAACGGATCTGGAAAGACGAGATCGGCATCGACCCGGCGCGTTTCTCGCGCCTCGACGAAGACAACTTCTGGCAGATGGGCGATACCGGCCCCTGTGGCCCGAGCTCGGAGATCTTCTTCGATCACGGTGCTGACGTATGGGGTGGCCCGCCGGGAAGTCCGGAAGAGGACGGCGACCGCTACATCGAGATCTGGAACCTGGTCTTCATGCAGTTCGACCGTGACGCCCAGGGCACGCTAAACCCGCTACCCAAGCCGTCGATCGACACCGGCATGGGCCTCGAGCGCGTGGCGGCGGTGATGCAGGGCGTGCACTCCAACTACGAGATCGACCTGTTCCAAAACCTGCTCAAGGCGGCGGCCAAGGCCACCGGCTACAGCGACTTGGAAGCGCCGTCGCTGCGCGTCATTGCCGACCATATCCGCTCCTGCGCGTTTTTGATCGCTGACGGCGTACTGCCGTCTAACGAGGGCCGCGGTTACGTATTGCGCCGGATCATCCGCCGCGCGGTGCGCCATGGTCACAAGCTAGGCGCGACCGGCGCGTTTTTCCATACGCTGGTCGCCGCCCTCGACGCCGAGATGGGGGACGCCTACCCGGAGCTTCGCGAATCCAGCGATCAAATCGCCCGGGTACTGCTCAAGGAAGAAGAGCAGTTCGCGCGCACCCTGGATCACGGTATGGGTCTCTTGAATGAGGCGCTCGAGTCTTTACAAGGCGATACGCTGCCCGGCGAGACGGTCTTCAAGCTTTACGATACCTACGGCTTTCCCTTCGATTTGACCGCCGACGTGTGCCGCGAGCGTGGCGTCAAACTCGACGAAGAGGGCTTTCAGCAGGCGCTTGAAGCCCAGCGCGAACGTGCCCGGGCCGCGAGCCAGTTCGGCGCCGATTACAGCGCCAATATCGAGCTCGACGGCACCACGGACTTCACCGGCTACGAGCTTTTGGCCGATGACGCCAAAGTCACCGCGCTGGTGGATAGCGAAGGCAACGCGCTCGCCGCGCTCGAGGCAGGCCAGAAAGGCATCGTGGTGCTGGACCGCACGCCGTTTTACGGCGAGTCCGGCGGCCAGGTAGGCGATACCGGCTACTTGCATGTCGAGGGCGGGCGTTTTCAGGTCAACGATACGCAAAAGCAAAGTGGTCACCATCTGCATCAAGGTGTGATGGTCGAAGGCACGCTCAGCGTGGGGGCGGATGTGCGCGGCGAGGTCGACACTGGCCTGCGTGCTGCCACCGTGCGTAACCACTCTGCCACTCACCTGCTGCACGAAGCGCTGCGTATGGTGCTGGGCGACCACGTCCAGCAGAAGGGGTCGCTGGTTAACGCCGAGCGGCTGCGCTTCGACTTCAGCCACTTCGAAGCGTTGACGGCGGAGCAGCTCAAGGAAGTCGAGCGGCTGGTCAATGAGCAGGTGCTGGCCAACGCGCCGACCAAAACCGAGCAGATGAGCCTCGAGGAGGCGAAAGCCAAAGGGGCTGCGGCCCTGTTCGAGGCGAAGTACGCCGATAACGTCCGCGTGTTGACCATCGGCGCTGACGATTTCTCCATCGAGCTCTGCGGCGGCACCCACGTGGCGCGAAGCGGTGATATCGGCTGCTTCCATATCGTGACGGAGGCGGGCACCGCCGCCGGCGTTCGCCGTATCGAGGCGATCACGGGCGAAAACGCGCTGGCGTACTTCTACCAGCAAGAGGCCGCCCTGGAGCGGCTGGGGGCGCGGCTCAAGACCAAGCCCGAGCAGGTCGAATCCCGCATCGAATCGCTTTTCGAGCGCAACCGCACCCTCGAAAAAGAGCTCGAGCAGCTCAAGGCGAAGCTGGCAAGCTCGGCGGGCAGCGATATGTTGAGCCAGGCGCAGGAAGTCGGCGGCGTGAAGCTGCTGGCCACCCAGCTCGAAGGCGTTTCCGGTAAGGATCTACGCGGTATGCTCGACCAGCTCAAGAACAAGCTGGGTTCCGGGGTGATCCTTTTGGCGGTGGCCGACCAGGCGGCGGGCAAGGTGAGCCTGATCGCCGGTGTCACCGACGACTTGACCCACCGCGTGAAAGCCGGCGAGCTCGTCAATCACGTGGCCGCCCAGGTAGGCGGCAAAGGCGGCGGACGGGCCGATATGGCCCAGGCCGGGGGTAGCCAACCCGATGCCTTGCCGGGGGCGCTTGAAAGCGTACCGGCCTGGTTGGAAAGCGTGCTCTAAGCAAGGGGCCGGTGGCAGCGTTGCCACCGGCCTTTTTTATATTCATCGGCGTAGTAGCTGGCGCGGGTTTCCAACGCCAATGCCGGGCTAGTCTACTATTACTCTTTTACTCCGAACCCATAGGGAAAATGGCATATGGCACTATACGTACAAAAGTTCGGCGGTACGTCGGTCGGCTCGGTCGACCGTATCAAGGCCGTGGCGGAAAAAGTAAAAGGCTTTCGCGACCAGGGCCACCAGGTCGTCGTGGTCGTTTCTGCCATGAGCGGCGAGACCAACCGTCTCACCGAGATGGCCCAGGCCTTGAACGACGACCCGACGCCGCGGGAAATGGATATGCTGCTCTCCACCGGCGAGCAGGTGACCATCTCGCTGCTTGCCATGGCGCTTCAGCAGTTGGGTGTCCCGGCGACGTCGCACACCGGCGCCCAGGTCGGTATCCATACCGATAGCGCCTATACCAAGGCGCGCATTCAGCGCATCGAAACCGACGACCTGAAAAGCGATCTCGATGCCGGCAAGGTGGTGGTCGTGGCCGGTTTTCAGGGGGTGGACGACGAGGGCAATATCACCACCCTGGGCCGCGGTGGCTCGGACACCACCGGGGTGGCGCTGGCGGCCGCGCTCGGCGCCGACGAGTGCCAGATCTATACCGACGTCGATGGCGTTTACACCACCGACCCCCGCGTATGCTCCCGCGCACAGCGCCTTGAAAGCATCACCGTCGAAGAGATGCTGGAGCTTGCAAGCCTGGGCTCCAAGGTGCTGCAGATCCGCGCGGTGGAGTTTGCCGGCAAGTACAACGTTCCGCTACGGGTGCTCTCGAGCTTCGAGGACGGCCCCGGTACCCTGATTATTGCAGATGCTGACCAAGACGAGGATTCCATGGAAGAACCGCTGATCTCCGGTATTGCCTTTACCAAAAACGAAGCCAAGCTGACCCTTTTGCACACCCCGGACGTTCCCGGTGTTGCCTCGCGCATTCTCGGCCCCATTGCCGATGCCAATATCGAAGTCGATATGATCGTGCAGAACGTGGCGCCGGCCGGCGACTACACCGATTTCACCTTTACCGTGGCCAAGGGCGATTACAAGGCGACCAAAAGGCTTTTGGAAGAGACCGTGATCCCGGACCTCGGCGGCGGCGAGCTGCGCGGCGATGACAATATCGCCAAGGTGTCGCTGGTCGGTGTGGGTATGCGCTCCCACGCTGGGGTGGCCTCGAAAATGTTTCGTGTGCTGGCCGACGAGAACGTCAATATCCGTATGGTCTCCACCTCGGAGATCAAAATTTCGGTGGTCATTGACGAAAAGCACATGGAACTGGCGGTCAACGCACTGCATAAGGCGTTCGGGCTGGATAATGCAAATGTAGAATCCGAATAACATTTGTGCTCCAAACCTTCTACGCTAAGAGGTAACTTGCTACCGTAGGTGGTGAGCTTTCTTGCAACGGAAGTTCAAGTGTCATGGAGCCAGAGGCATCAGTCGTTGGTGACTGGTGCCGCTTTGCCGCATAATGGCGGCGTTGACGCCTCTGGCGGACACGAACCGTTGTACAAACGTCTGAGAAGGAGATCAGCCATGCTCATCCTAACGCGCCGCGTAGGCGAGACACTGATGATAGGTGATGAGATCACCGTCACGGTGTTAGGTGTAAAAGGTAATCAAGTTAGAATTGGTGTTAACGCCCCCAAGGATGTCGCCGTACATCGCGAAGAGATTTATCAGCGAATCCAGCGCGAGCGCGATACTGAAAGCGAACCCGAATAAATGGCGCCTTATACCACGTCCACTAAAGGGCGTTTAAGCGCTAACCCAAAGCCGGCGCGAAAAAATTTCTGCTTAAGTCTGGACAAGCCTCAGTATTATCGGTAATATTCGCGCCGTGCCGTTGAGGAGAGGTGGCCGAGTGGCTGAAGGCGCTCCCCTGCTAAGGGAGTATAGGGTTTATAGCCCTATCGAGGGTTCGAATCCCTCTCTCTCCGCCAACCGCATAACCCGTAACATGATTGCTTGAAGAGCAGTTGCTTTAAGATAAGCGCCCGTAGCTCAGCTGGATAGAGTATCTGACTACGAATCAGAGGGTCGGAGGTTCGAATCCTCCCGGGCGCGCCATCTTGTAAGTCTTCAGGGCTTTTAGTTCGATGTTCTGTTCTAACAAGCCTTTCGTTGCCAAGTGATTGATGTTACAATGTTTTTCGTCGATTAACGACAATCAAGCGCCCGTAGCTCAGCTGGATAGAGTATCTGACTACGAATCAGAGGGTCGGAGGTTCGAATCCTCCCGGGCGCGCCAGATTCCAGGAAAACCCGCCTTTTCAAAGGCGGGTTTTCTGCGTTGGTGCCTTGAGTCAGTGCGCGTAACGCGGCTGCTTGGGCGCCGGGTATCGAGTCGGTTCAAAAGGATGGAACCTGACGCAAGAGGGCGGCCCGCGCTCTCTGCGGTCGTTTAAAACGCCTGCCACTTTATGTGGTCAGGCGTTTTTTTTGGCCGGGCGCTTTTGGGTTAGGCGGGGGTGGGGTCGGTGGGTTGTGGCGTCGCCGGGGCGAGCTCGCGCAAGAGCGTATCGAGTTCGGTCACCCGCTTTAAGCGCTGAAAGTGCTGATCGGCCTCGTGGCTTGATTGGCGCATTTGAGCAAGCCACTGCTTCACCAGCGATACGACAACACGGTCCGGTAGCGCTTCGCGCTGGCGCCTGGCGTAGTCGGCAATGACGCCGGCGCGCATCGCCCAGGTCGTCTCGCCCAGGCGCTCCCCGGTGTCGAGCCAGTGGCGAATGCGCGGCGCAAGCCAGGGGTCCGCCAGGGCGCTGCGCCCCAGCATCACATCCTGGCAGCCCGAGAGCGTGCGCGCTTTCCAGTAATCTTCCAGCGTCCAGATATCGCCGTTGGCAACGACGGGGATGCCCAGGCGTGCGCGAATTTTGCCAATCCACTCCCAGTGGGCCGGTGGGCGATAGCCTTCGTCGCGGGTGCGCCCGTGTACGACCAGCCGCGAGGCCCCACCTGCCTCGGCGGCCTGGCCGCAGGCAACGGCCAGGCGCCGGTCCGAAAAGCCCAGACGAATCTTCGCCGTCACCGGTATTTGCCCTTCGAGCGCCTGGTAGACCGCATCGACGGCCTGATAGACGCGCTCGGGGCGGCGCAATAGCGAGGCACCGCCATCGTGGCGGTTGACCAGTTTGGCCGGGCAGCCGAAGTTTAGATCCACGCTGACTGCGCCCAACGAAGCCGCCTGGCGCGCGTTTTCGGCCAGCGCCTCGGGGCTGGATCCCAAAAGCTGCAGATGGACCGGCACGCCGCTGGGCGTGGCCACGTGCTCGAGCTCGAGTTCGGGGCAGTGCTTGTAAAACACGCGGGAAGGCAGGCGGGCATCCACCACGCGGACAAACTCGGTGACCGTCCAGTCGAAACCGGGCTGGCGCGTCAGTAGATCGCGGGTGAGGGCGTCGATCACACCTTCCATCGGCGCCAGGCCGATCTCCCCCTTTTGTAGTAAATTAACAACCATGGCTTCCACTTTAGCGTCATTGCATTCTATTCTGAATGTGGCAGGTTAGAGGATTGTCCTCACTGCGCCAAGCGCCTTTAGAGGCGTTTGGTGTGCCACTCAATGACATGACCAGGCGGGGGAAGTATGCAAGAAGGAGAATTGCTCCAGGAAGGGCTGGCCCTAATGGCGATGGGGATGGGGTTCGTCTTTGTTTTTCTTACCATCCTGGTGATCAGCGTCACGCTGATGTCGGCGGTCATACGGCGCTTTCAGCCCGCCCCACAAGCCGCCACCCAACCCGCCGGGCGCGCGGCCCCACCGGAGCCTGTGGGTCAGGATGACGAAACCCTGGCCGTTATCTCGGCTGCCGTGCATCGTTACCGCACATCAAGTACTCGGTAACGACAGGAAGCCCTAGCGAACTTTACAAAAGCGCAGCGCTGTATTTTGTTAAGTTTACTAACACAACACCCTTTTTTGAGATATAGAGCATGAACGAGAACAAACGCCCTCTAGGGGTTACCGATGTCGTCCTTCGCGATGCCCACCAGTCGCTGTTCGCTACTCGCCTGCGCCTGGACGACATGCTCCCCATCGCCGAAAAACTCGACAACATCGGCTTCTGGTCGCTCGAAACCTGGGGTGGGGCGACGTTTGATTCGTGTATCCGCTACCTGGGAGAAGACCCCTGGGAGCGCATTCGCGCGCTGAAAGAGGCGATGCCCAACACGCCTCAGGCAATGCTGTTGCGCGGCCAGAACCTGCTGGGCTATCGCCACTACGCCGATGACGTGGTCGACAAATTCGTCGAGCGGGCCAAAACCAACGGCGTCGACGTGTTTCGCGTTTTCGATGCGATGAACGACCCGCGCAACCTGGAGCGCGCGATCAAGGCTGTGCGGAAGGTTGGCGGCCACGCCCAGGGCACCATCTCCTACACGGTGAGCCCGGTCCACACCCTGGACAGTTGGGTCGAGCTTGCCAGCACCATCGCGGACATGGGCGCCGACTCGCTGGCGATCAAGGACATGGCCGGGCTTTTGACGCCCTATACCGCTTTTGATTTGGTCACACGACTCAAAAAGACGCTCTCGATTCCCGTGCATTTGCACTGCCACGCGACCACCGGACTTTCGACGTCGACCATTTTGAAGGCGGTCGAAGCGGGCGTGGATAACGTCGATACCGCGATCTCGTCGATGTCGATGACCTACGGTCATAGTCCGACGGAGTCCGTGGTCGCCATGCTCAAGGATACCGACCGCGACACGGGGCTGGATCTGGAAGCGCTCGAGGATATCGCGGGCTATTTCCGTCAGGTACGCAAAAAGTACGCGGCGTTCGAGGGCTCGCTCCGGGGGATCGACTCGCGAATTCTGGTCGCCCAGGTGCCCGGCGGTATGCTGACCAATATGGAAGGCCAGCTAAAAGAGCAGGGCGCCGGCGACAAGCTCGACGACGTGCTCAGCGAAATTCCGCGGGTGCGTGAAGATCTCGGTTTCATTCCGCTGGTCACCCCGACCTCGCAGATCGTGGGCACCCAGGCGGTGATGAACGTGATGATGGGAGAGCGCTACAAGTCGATCTCCAAAGAGGTGCAGGCGCTACTCAAAGGCGAGTACGGTGCTGCCCCCGCGCCGTTTAGCTCGGAGCTGCAAAAGCGCGTGTTGGACGGCGGTGAGCCGATCACCTGCCGCCCGGCGGACAACCTCGCCCCGGAGATGGAGCGCCTGGCCAGTGAGCTTGAAGAAAAAGCCCAGGCCGAGAACATCCGCCTGGCCGAAGGTGAGTCGCGTATCGACGACGTGTTGACCTATGCGCTGTTCCCGCAGATCGGCCTCAAGTTTTTGAAAAACCGCGACAACCCGGACGTCTTCGAGCCCGCCCCCCAGGCCGACCCGCAAAGCGTGGCCGTAAGCGAAGAAAAAACCAAAGCGCCGGCCAAAGGCGCCCCCGCCCAGGGGCCCGAGACCTACACCGTCAAGCTCAACGGCAAGGCCTACGTGGTCGAGGTCGCCGAAGGCGGCGATATCAGCCAGGTAAGCGAAACGCCGGCCAGTGGCGCGCCAGCCGAGCAGCCTGCCAGCCAACCCGCCGCGCCCAGCGGCGAGGGGATCGATGCGCCGCTTGCGGGTAACATCTTCAAGGTCAACGTGAAGGTGGGCGACCAGGTCGCGGAAGGCGACGTGGTGGTGATTCTTGAAGCCATGAAGATGGAGACCGAAGTGCGCGCCCAAAGCGCCGGCACGGTGTCCAGTGTCAACGTAAGCGAGGGCGATAGCGTCGCCGTTGGTGACTCCCTGGTCGAGCTTTAAGGGCATACGGTAATGGATAAATTAATCACCCTATGGGAGGGCTCGGGGCTTTATAACCTCGCGCTCGGCCAGGCCGTCATGATCCTGGTGGCGCTGGTGCTTTTGTATCTCGCCATCTACAAGAAGTTCGAGCCGCTTTTGCTGGTGCCCATCGGCTTTGGCGGCATTTTGGCCAACATCCCCGAGGCGGGCCTTGCGATCTCCGCGCTCGACCAGGCGATCGAAGTAGCGCGTCCGGCGATTTTGCAGCAAATCGGTGCGGCACTTGGCGTGGCGCTCGACCCGGTTGCCGGGGCGGAGGCCTGGCGGGAAGCGCTCAAAGCGGTGGCGCATAACGCCGCGCCAGAGCAGATGCGTGCCGCCCGCGATATTGCCGTGGGGGCGGGTTACAGCAACGGCGTGCTGTATAACTTCTACAGCGTGGCCATTGGCTCGGGCATCGCGCCACTGGTCATCTTCATGGGCGTGGGCGCGATGACCGATTTCGGTCCTTTGCTTGCCAACCCGCGTACGCTGTTTCTGGGCGCGGCGGCGCAGTTCGGCATTTTCGCCACGCTCTTTGGGGCGGTCCTGCTCACCTCGATGGGGGTGATGGACTTCTCGCTCAATCAGGCGGCGGCGATCGGGATCATCGGCGGAGCGGACGGGCCGACCTCGATCTACGTCTCGAGCGTGCTGGCCCCCGAATTATTGGGCGCGATTGCCGTGGCGGCCTACGCCTACATGGCGCTGGTACCGTTGATCCAGCCGCCGATCATGCGTCTTCTGACCACCGATAAAGAGCGCAAGATCGCCATGACGCAGCTGCGCCCGGTCTCGAAACTCGAGAAGATCGTGTTTCCGCTCATGCTGTTGATTCTGGTGGCGCTGTTTCTACCGGACGCCGCGCCGCTTTTGGGCATGTTCTGCTTTGGTAACCTGATGCGCGAGTGCGGCGTGGTCGAGCGCCTGGCGGATACCGCCCAGAACGCCTTGATCAATATCGTCACCATCGTGCTGGGGCTCTCGGTGGGCTCCAAGCTGATGGCCGAAAGCTTTCTGGCCTTCGAGACGCTGGGCATTCTGGGCCTTGGTATCGTGGCCTTCGGGATCGGCACCGCCGCGGGGGTATTGATGGCCAAGCTGATGAACCTGGTCAGCAAAATGCCGATCAACCCGTTGATTGGCGCCGCCGGGGTCTCAGCGGTGCCGATGGCGGCGCGGGTGGCCAACCGGGTGGGGCTCGAGTCCAACCCGCACAACTTCCTCTTGATGCACGCCATGGGGCCGAACGTGGCCGGCGTGATCGGCTCGGCGGTGGCCGCCGGGGTGATGATCAAGTATTTGGGATAGGCGCTGTTAGTAATCAAAACGCCCCGCATGAGCGGGGCGTTTTGGTTTGTCCATGTCTGAAATTTCCACGGTCTCGAGTAGCCCGTAGCGAGGGTCTTTCGCCAGGGATGGCGAAAGTAGCGTACAAGGAGGTATTTACAGCGCCCTCGCGTAGGGCTGCTCGAGACCAGCCCACCTGCTGGCCCATTCAGCTTTAACGCTTTTGAATATCCAGCGTGCTTTTAAGCCGGTTCTCAAGCGTCGTGAAGTCCGCGGCCTCGTCTTTGGGCCAGGCCACGGTGAGCGTGACGCCCTGGCCGTCGTAGTCGGCGGCGGCAATCGGCGCGCGCTGCTCTTCGAAATAGGCGCGGGCCTGGGCTTCCTGGGCGAAAGCGACTTTCAAAAGGTAGTGTTCACGCTCGACGATTTCCCGGGTGGGTAGGGTTTCGAGCGCCTTGTTCACGGCCTGGGCGTAGGCGCGGGCGAGCCCGCCGGTGCCAAGCTTGGTGCCGCCAAAGTAGCGAATCACCACGCAACCGACTTCGCCCAGAGCACTCCCCAGAAGCGCCTGGTACATCGGCCGGCCTGCGGTGCCGCCGGGTTCGCCGTCGTCAGAAAAACCAATCGCGGTTTGCTCGCCGGGCGGGCCGGCAATGAAGGCAGTGCAGTGGTGGCTGGCACCAGGGTGGGCGGCGCGGGCGGTTTTTAGAAGCGCTTCGAACGCATCCGGCGTCGGGGCGTGGCAAAGCCAGGTGATGAACTGGCTTTTTTCGACGACGATCTCGGCCTCGAAGTGCGTGTCCGGGGAAAGATTCGGGGCTCGGTAGCGCAAACGGGGCTCCTGAAGGCGATTAGTGGCGCTTCTCGGCAGCGGCGGGGCTTTTGCCCATTACCATGCCCAGCACCTGGATATCGCCATTATGCAGGAAAACCGCCGGCATCGCCTGGTCCTCGGGGCACAGATGCACGCCGAGCCTGTTGATCGAGAGTTCCTTGAGCACCACTTCGTGCTGGTTGATGGTGGCCGTGGCGGTTTCCCGGTGGGGGCCGCGCTGGTGGCGGTGGATCACGATCACGTCACCGTCGAACAGGTTGTACTGCTGCATGCGATTGCCGCGAACGCGCAGCGCATAGGTATTGCGCCGGGTCACGTCGCGCTCGGTGCTGGCGGCGCGGGGCGTAGCGTACTCTCTGGTGCTCGGGGCGTTGGGGCGCAGAGCGTTCGAGGTCTCAAGCGGTCGTGATGCGATCATTTGTTTCTCTCCAGCAATCGCCCGCTCCCTGGGCGTGAACAAGTGAAAAGCGACGCGGGTGCATGTCTTTTCATACAGTGGTTGGAGTATAAACCTGTTTTTGCATACAGTGCTAGCCCTATATGCAGACTTCTGTGTCGTATCGCGCTCTTCTTTTTGGCAGGGCCCCGTGGCTGTGGGCTTTAGTAAAGGGGGTGATGCTCGAGGCGGCGCTACGCTGGCGAAAAAATGCCTTTTTGTGTAGAGTGCGCGCGATATCCACGCCTTGGGAGACCGCTTTGAGCCTGCGCCTTCAAGCCCGAAAGCTTGCCTGCGAGCGCGATGACCGCTTTCTATTCAAGGGGCTCGATGTCGAGATCAACGCAGGTGAGCTTCTGCGTGTCGAAGGCCCCAACGGCAGCGGCAAAACCACGCTTTTAAAGATACTGGCGGGCCAGCTCAACGATTACGAGGGCACGCTCTATTTCAACGAAAAGCCGCTGGGCCAATGCCGCGATGATTTTCTCGCCAATCTGGTGTATCTGGGCCACGCGCCGGGCGTCAAAGCGGGGCTGACGCCATTGGAAAACCTTGCCTGGTACCAGGCGTTGGATGGCGGGCCGGTAAGCGAGGCGGCCTGCGAGCGCGCGCTGGGTGACATCGGCCTGGCCGGATTCGAAGACGTGCCGGTGGGGCAGCTGTCCGCAGGCCAAGGGCGGCGCGTAGCGCTTGCCCGACTGAATCTGACACCCCGGGCGCTTTGGATACTCGATGAGCCGTTCACCGCGATCGACCGGGAAGGGGTAAAGGCGCTGGAGCAAACACTTTGGGCCCACGCCGACAAAGGCGGCAGCGTGGTGATCACGACCCACCACGCCCTGGCGGAACAAACCCGGGTGCGGCGTATTACGCTTGGCGAGAGGGTGGAACGTGACGCCGGCTGATCAAAAGACGTTACTTCGAGCCGCCCCTGGCGGCGCTTTTCGGGCGTTCAAGGCGACGTTTACCCGGGATCTCACCCTGGCCTTTCGCCGTCGCGGCGAGGCGCTCAATCCCCTGGTGTTTTACGCGCTGGTGATCACGCTGTTCCCAATCGGTATTTCGCCGGACCCCGCGCTTTTATCGGTGATAGCCCCCGGGCTTTTGTGGGTAGCGGCGCTGTTGGCGGCGTTACTCTCGCTCGATACGCTTTTTCGCAGCGATTTCGAGGATGGCAGTCTCGAGCAACTGCTGATCGCCCCGCAGCCGCTACTGGCGCAGGTGCTGGCCAAGGTGGGCGTACACTGGCTTTTAACCGGGCTGCCGCTTGCGCTCATGGCGCCGGTGCTGGGCGCGATGCTGGCACTCCCGGCGGGAAGCTATGCGGTGCTTGCGCTTTCACTACTGCTGGGCAGCGCTACGCTGAGCCTTGTGGGCGCGATTGGCGCCGCGCTAACGGTGGGTCTGGCACGGGGCGGCGTGCTGACCTCGCTTTTGATTCTGCCGCTTTATATTCCGGTGCTGGTGTTTGGGACCGGCGCGGTGCAGACCGCCATCGCACTCGAAAGCGCCGCGCCACAGCTTGCCATGTTAGGGGCGCTGCTGGCGGTGGCGCTTTTGCTGGCGCCGCCGGCGATTGTCGCCTCGCTTCGTATCAGTATCAACGGCTAAGGATGCGCGCCATGTGGGCTTTCATTCATAAGTTTGGTTCACCCAAGTGGTTTTATCGCCTGAGCACCCGGCTCGAGCCCTGGTGCTGGGCGCTTGCGGCGCTCGCGCTTGTCACAGGCTCAGTATGGGGGTTGGCGGTGGCGCCAGCGGACTACCAGCAGGGCGAGAGCTTTCGCATCATTTATGTTCACGTGCCCGCTGCGCTGCTGGCCCAGTCGGTGTTCGTTTCCATGGCGCTGGCAAGCCTGGTGTTCATGGTGTGGAAGATCAAGGTGGCCGACATGGCCGCCAAGGTGATGGCGCCGTTCGGCGCGGCCATGACGTTTACGGCGCTGTTTTCCGGCGCGGTGTGGGGCGTACCTACCTGGGGGACCTGGTGGGAGTGGGACGCGCGGCTGACCTCGATGCTGATTCTGCTTTTTTTGTACCTGGGCGTGATCGCTCTGCGCGGTGCGTTCAATCGCCGGGACAGCGGCGCCCGGGCCGCGGCGCTTCTCGCCATGGTCGGCGTGATCAATATTCCGATCATCAAGTACTCGGTCGAGTGGTGGTACACCCTGCACCAGTCCGCCACCTTTACGCTGACCTCGCGCCCGGCGATGCCGGCGGCCATGTGGCTGCCGCTGCTCGTCATGCTGGTCGGTTTTTATAGCTTTTTCGCCGCGATTACGCTTGCGCGCACGCGCAGCGAAATTCTGCGCCGGGAAGGCGACAAGCGCTGGGTACGCGCGCTCCTAAGCGGAGAGAGATGATGGCGTTCACCTCGCTGACGGAATTTTTCGCGATGGGCGGCCACGGCGTTTACGTTTGGTCGGCCTGGGGCGTCACTGCCTTGCTGCTATTACTGTGCCTTTTACAGGCGCGCCTGGAGCGCCGCGGGCTGGTCAAAGCAGTGAGGCGCCGCGCCCGCCGCGAGCGGGCCCGCGCGCAAAACGGCCCGCGCTCTTCTTCACACCCTGGGGGTAATGATGACGCCTAAACGCAAGCAGCGGCTTTTCGCGCTCATTGGCGTAGTGGCGCTGGCGGGCGTGGCCGTGGGGCTGACCCTCTTTGCGCTGCGCGCCAACATCAATTTGTTCTTTAGTCCGGTGCAAATCGCCCAGGGCCAGGCACCCCTGGAGCGCCAGATCCGCGCCGGCGGGCTGGTCAAGGCGGGTTCCGTCGCTCGCGACCCGCAAAGTCTGGACGTCGCCTTCGTGGTCACAGACTACGTGGACGAGGTGAGCGTTTACTACAGCGGTATCCTGCCGGATTTGTTTCGCGAAGGCCAAGGCGTGGTCGTGGTCGGCGAGTTGCAGGCCGACGGACGCCTGAGAGCGGACAAGGTGCTGGCGCGTCACGATGAAAACTACATGCCACCTGAGGTCGCCCAGGCGCTTGAGGAGGCGGGCTACTCACCGGCGGACTATCAGCAAAAGGCCGAACGGGTCGTCAAACAGTTGGAAGGGCCGGGCCGCCCTCAAACGGACGGGAATTAACGTATGTGGGTAAAGATGATTCCCGAAGTGGGCCATTTCGCGCTGATTCTGGCGCTGATGCTGGCGCTGGTTCAGGCCACGCTGCCACTGGCGGGCACGCTAAGTCGCCGCCCGCTCTGGATGGCCTATGGTGGCCCCATGGCGGCGGGGCAGTTTCTGTTCGTCGGTCTTGCCTACGCCTGCCTGAGCGCAAGCTACCTGCTCGACGACTTCAGCGTGGCCAACGTGGCCAACAACTCCAACTCGATGCTGCCCTGGTACTACAAGGCCAGCGCCGTTTGGGGTAATCACGAAGGTTCGGTGCTGCTTTGGAGCTTGATGCTGGCCGGCTGGGGCTTTGCCGCTTCCCACTTTTCGAAGCCGCTGCCCCGGGATATGGCCGCCCGGGTGCAGAGCGTGATGGGCATGATCAGCGTTGGCTTTTTGGCCTTCATCCTGCTCACCTCCAACCCTTTCGAGCGCCTGTTGCTCAATATGCCAAGCGACGGCGCCGATCTGAACCCGCTCTTGCAGGATTTTGGCCTGGTGATCCACCCGCCCATGCTCTACATGGGCTACGTCGGTTTTTCGGTGGTCTTCGCCTTCGCCATCGCCGCGCTGATCGGCGGGCGGCTGGACGCGGCCTGGACCCGTTGGGCGCGCCCCTGGGCGAATATCGCCTGGGCGTTTTTGACGGTCGGCATTGCGCTGGGCAGCTGGTGGGCTTACTACGAGCTTGGCTGGGGCGGCTGGTGGTTCTGGGACCCGGTCGAGAACGCCTCGCTTTTGCCTTGGCTGACCGGCACCGCGCTTTTGCACTCCCTGGCCGTGACCGAAAAGCGGGGCTCGTTCAAAAGCTGGACGGTGCTTTTGGCCATCACCACTTTTTCGCTGTCGCTGATGGGCACGTTTTTGGTGCGCTCCGGCGTGCTGACCTCGGTGCACGCCTTCGCCAACGACCCGGCCCGCGGATTTTTCATTTTGGTGCTTCTAAGCGTGACGGTGACGCTGTCGCTTCTACTGTTTGCGCTGCGCGCCCCGCGGGTCAGCCACCAGGTCGGCTTTGGCTGGCTATCCCGGGATTCGCTGTTGCTGGTCAACAATTTGCTGCTGGTGATCATGACCGTCACCGTGCTGCTCGGTACCGTTTATCCCTTGATTCTCGATTCGCTGAATCTGGGCAAAATCAGCGTGGGCCCGCCGTATTTCAACGCGCTGTTCGTGCCGCTGACCGTTTTGCTGTGCCTGTTCATGGGCCTTGGCCCGCTGGCGCGCTGGAAGCACATGGGCGCGGGGGAGCTCAAGGCGAAGCTTTGGCTTTCGGGGCTGGCCGCCCTGGTCATTAGCGCGGTGGCGCCGCTTTTGTACGCGGGCGAGTGGAACCTGTGGGTGAGCCTGGGGCTTTTGGCCGCGCTCTGGATCGTGCTGCCGCTGGCCCGGGATGTCTTCGATACCTGCCGCCGGTCAAGTTCGGTCACCCGCGGGCTTGGCAAGCTCTCGCTCGCCTACTGGGGCATGGTGCTGGGCCACGTCGGCATGGCGGTCACGATCATCGGCGTCACGGTGGTCTCGAACTACAACATCGAGCGTAACGTGCGCATGGCGCCGGACACCACGGTCGAGGTGGCGGGTTATCAGTTCACCATGCAGGAACTGATCAGCCGGCGCGGGGCGAATTTTCTGGCCGACACCTCGCTGATCGAGGTGCGCAAGGGCGACGACGGCCGGGCGTTCATGATGCAACCGGAGAAGCGCCTTTACATCGCCACCCGTATGCCGATGACCCAGGTCGCGCTGCGTCCGGGGCTCTTTCGCGACCTTTACGTGGCGATGGGCGAAGACCTGGAGGACGGCAGCTACGCCATGCGCATTCAGTACAAGCCCTTCGTACGTTGGCTTTGGCTGGGGGCGCTGTTGATGGCGGCGGGGGCGGTGCTGGCGGTGATCGACAAGCGCTACCGGCGATCCAAAACACGCCCCCACGCCCTCGACACTCCTGTGGAGGCGCTATCATGAGACGCTGGCTGTTGCTGCTGTTACCGCTTGGTTTTGTCGGTATTGCGCTTTTCTTCTACCAGGGCCTTTCCCGCGACCCCACCCAGCGCGACTCGGCGCTGATGGCCCGGCCGTTCCCCGCGTTCGAAGCGAGCACGCTGCGCGACCCGGCATCCCAGGTGGATGAATCGCTTTTGCGCGGCAAGCTCACGCTGGTCAACGTCTGGGGGGAATGGTGTCCGGCCTGCAAGCAGGAGATGCCCCAGCTCTTGACGCTGGCCGAGCACGGCATTCGCATGGTCGGCGTGAACTACCGCGACACTCGGGAAAAGGGTGGGCAGTTTTTGAGCGAGTACGGCGACCCTTTCGAGGTAAACATTTTCGACCCGGAGGGCCGTTTGGGATTCGACCTTGGCGTTTACGGCGCCCCGGAAACCTTTCTGGTCGACCGCGACGGCGTGATCCGCTATCACCACAAGGGCTACATCGGCCCCGACGATGTCGATGCGCGCATTCTACCGGAGGTCGAGAAATGGCGTTGAGGTCTCTGTTCGTTCTGATGCTGTTACTGGTGAGCCCTTTAGTGCTGGCGGCTATCGAGGTGCGCGAGTTCGACGACCCGGTGCTCGCGCAGCGTTATGCGGACCTGACCGCCTCCATGCGCTGCCCGCTGTGCGAAAACCAGGCCATCGACGATTCCAACGCGCCGATCGCCGCCGACATGCGCCAGCGCGTGTTCGAGCTTCTCCACCAGGGCCAGTCGGACAGCGAAATCGTCAACCATATGGTGGCCCGCTTTGGTGAGTACATTCTTTATAACCCGCGTCTGGAAAACCGCACCTACTTGCTTTGGGGGGTGCCCATTGCGCTGGTGCTGCTGGCGATGGTGATTCTGGCGCTGATCGTGCGCGCCCGGCGCCAGGCCTCGAGCCAGGCGCTGAGCGCGGCGGAGCGCGAACGGCTGGACACGTTGATCAACCGCGAGAGGTCCCCATGACGCCGCTTTGGATTGCGATTGCGCTCGCCGCACTCCCCGCGCTTTGGCTGCTGCTCGCCCCGCTTTGGCGAGCCCGGGCGCTCCATGAGGCCCAGCGCCGCTTCGAGGAAGCCGACGGCGCCAACCAGCAGAACGTGGCCATTTTCAAACGCCGCCTCGCCTCGCTCGAAAACGCGCAGGCGAATGGCGACATCGACCAGGCGCGCTTTGACGAGGCCAAACTCGAGCTCGAGCGCAGCCTGCTCGACGACACCGCTGCAACGCCCCGGCGCGCGCTCAAGGCCCCGGGTTCGGGGCGCTTGGCCATTCCCGTGGTGGTGGTCGCGGCACTGGCGGCGGGGGTTTTTATCTATCAACAAAACGGCGCCGAGGGTGACCTTGCTCTCTACGCGCTGCAGCAGTCGGTGGAAAACGACCCCAACCCCTCCATGGAGCGCTACCTCGAGCGTTTGAAGGGCGAGGCCGAACGCCAGCCTGAAAACGCCAACGTGTGGGGTATGCTGTTTAGCTTTTACCGCCAAAGCGGCGAGCTCGAAAAAGCGGATGAGGCACTGACCCGGCTCATCGAGATCGACGGACGCGCCCCGGCGCTTTTGGGCGAGCTCGCCGAGCTTCGCTTTTTCATGGCCGGGCGCAGGCTCACCCCAAATGTTCGGGCGCTGGCCGACGAAGCCCTGGCGGCCGACCCGCGCCAGCCCAAGGTGCTGAGCCTTCTCGGCGTTCACGCCTTCGACGAAGGCGACTACGCGCTCGCCATCGACCGCTGGCGCCGGGCACTGGCGAGTCTGGAGGACAGCGAAACGGTGGAGGCGCTGCGTGAGGGGATTCGCACGGCAAGCGCCCGGCTGGAGGACGCCGATAGCGCTAACGTTTCGACCGACGGTGTGTTTGAATAGCCCGCTCGATTTTTATCTGCTTTATAAAGAGCCGCAATGCGCTTAACGTCCATACGCCTTACCGGGTTCAAGTCCTTCGTCGACCCCATTACGGTGCCCTTCGATGGCAACATGACCGCGATCGTCGGGCCCAACGGCTGCGGCAAATCCAATATCATCGACGCGGTGCGCTGGGTGATGGGCGAGTCCTCGGCCAAGACGCTGCGCGGTGAGTCGATGGCGGACGTCATCTTCAACGGCTCCACCGGGCGCAAGCCGGTCGGCCAGGCGGCGATCGAATTAAAGTTCGATAACCGCGACGGCAGTATGGGCGGCGCCTACGCCCAGTACGCGGAAATCGTCGTCAAGCGTTTGGTCACCCGGGACGGCCAGTCCAACTACTTTTTCAACGGCCAAAAGTGTCGCCGCCGGGATATCGCGGATCTCTTCATGGGTACCGGGCTTGGCCCGCGCTCCTACGCGCTGATCGGCCAGGGCATGATCTCGCGGCTGATCGAGGCGCGCCCGGACGACCTGCGCGCGACCCTGGAAGAAGCGGCGGGGATCTCCAAATACAAGGAGCGCCGTCGCGAGACCGAAAACCGCATGCGCCGCACCCAGGAGAATCTGGAGCGCCTCGACGATATCCGCGAAGAGCTCGACAAGCAGCTCGAACGCTTGAAGCGCCAGGCCGAGTCCGCCAAGCGCTACCAGACCTTGAAAGCCCAGGAGTACCAGCTCAAGGGCGAGCTTGCGCTGATTCGCGGCCGCGCCTTGCGCGCTGAGCAGACCCGCCAGGAGAGCCGGGTGCGCGAGCTCGAAATCAGCGTCGAAAAAGACGTTTTCGGCGTGCGCGCCTGCGAAACCCGCCTCGAGCAGGCCCGCGCTCAGCACGATGAGCTCTCTGAGGTACTCGAGCGTCATCAGCAGCAGTTTTTCGAAACCACCACGCGCATTGCGCGCCTCGAGCAGGATCAGGCCCACCGCAAAAGCCGCGAAAGCCAGTTAGCAAACGACATCGACACCGCCCGGCGCGACCTTGACGAGCAGCGCCGGGTCAGTGAAGGCGACCAGACCCGCCTTGCCGAGATCGAGGCGCGTTGGGAGACATTACTGCCCGAGCTCGAAGCTCAACAGGAGCAGCTCGAAGTGCTCGAAGAGACGCTGGCGCAAGCCGCCCCGGCGCTCGAGGCCGCCGAGCAGCGCTTCGCCGATATCGATGCGCGCTGGCGCGATGTCAGCCGCGACGCCGAGCGCTGCCAGGACCAGATCGTCGATCTGGAACAGCGTATCAAGCGCCAGCAGGCCGAACGGGCTCGCCGCGAGCAGCAGCGCGGTGAGCTCGACGACACCGCTTCGCTGCAAAAAGAACATGCCCAGAGCCTGGCCGAGCTGCAGGAGGCCGAGCGCCGCGCCGAACACTTTCAAACCGAACGCGAACAGCGCCAGGCCCGCTACAGCGAGGTGCGCACCGCCCATCAAAGTGCTCTGAGCGTGCGCGAAGAAAAGCGCGGCGAGCTCAGCCAGTGCCAGGGCGAGCTCGCCTCGCTCAAGGCGTTGATCGACGCAGCGCTTGCCGACCATGACCCGGATCTGCACACCCACCTCGAAGCCCTGGGGCTCGAAAACGCCCCGCGCCTTGGCGAGACGCTCAGCGCCTCGCCTGGTTGGGAGCCGGTGGTGTCCTGGCTGCTCGCGCCCTGGCTCAATGCCCGCATGGTCAGTGGCGCTACGCTCAAGGCGCTGCCCGAGGCGCTGGCCACCGACTGGTGTTTGATTCAAAGCGAGGCGAGCACCGCCGCGAGCGACGCCCGGCTCGACTGCCTGGTCAGCGGCGCCGGAGCGCTGGGGGAGTGGCTTTCGCGCATTCACTTTGTCGAGAGCGACGACCAGGCCCAGGCACAAGTGGCGCACCTCGCCCCGGGCGAGAGCGTGGTTAGCCGTTCGGGCCTTTGGTGCGGGCGCGGCTGGCTGCATCAAAAGGCCAGTGGTGAAGGCGTCGATGCGCTGTTGATGACCCGGCGACGCTTTGACGAGCTAAGCCAGCAGCGCGAGGCCGTCGAGCAGGCGTTGGCGGAACTCGACGAGCGCTGCGAGACGCTGGCCCGAACCCTCGAAACGCTCGAGAGCGAGCGCGAGCAGCGTGGCGAAGAGGAGCGCGAGCACGGTAGCCTTCGCCAGCAACTGGCGGTGAAGGAGCAGCGCCTGGCCCAGCGTCTGGAGCACCTGCAGGGCCGCGCCGCGGAGATCGACGAAGAGCTTGCCACGCTAAGAGAGGACGAGGAGAGCCTTGCCTTGACCCTCGAGGAGCAGCGCGAGCGCTGGGGTGAAGCGATGACGCGCCTGGAGGAGGCGGCCACCGCCCGGGAAGAGAGCGTCGAGCAGCGCACCCGCGCACGGGAAGAGTCTGACCGCCTAACCCGGGAGCAAGCGCCGCTCAAGGCGAGCCAGCAGGCGCTTGCGTTGGAGCGCGAGCGGCTCAACACCGAGCGCGATAGCCTGCGCGCCCAGCAGAGCCGCTCGAGCGAAAGCGAAGAGCGCTTGAAGCTACGTATCGAAGAGCTCGAAGAGGCGCGCGAAACACTTTTGGAGCCCGACGAGCTGGCCGCCGAAGAGCTCGAGGAGCTTCTCCACGAGCGTGAGCAGCGCCAGGCACGGCTGAGCGAAACCCGAGAGCAAGCCCAGGTGATCTCCGAGCAGCTCAAAAACGACGAGCTCGCTCGGCAAAATCACGAGCGCACCCTCGAGCAAAGCCGGGAGCAGCTGCAAACCCTGCGTATGGAGGTTCAAGCGCTGGCGCTCAAGGCCACCACCCAGGACGAGGCGCTTGCGGAGCTTGGCCACGACGCCGAGGCGCTGGCCGCCGGACTTGCCGATGATGCCGAGGAGTCGCGCTGGCAGTCGCTGTTGGAAGGCACGACCGAGAAGATACGCCGTCTTGGCGCGATCAATCTCGCCGCGATCGAGGAGTACGACCAGCAGGCCGAGCGGCGCGACTATTTAGAGGCGCAGCATGCCGAGCTTACCGAGGCGCTGGAAACCCTGGACCGGGCGATCAAGCGTATCGATCAGGAGACGCGGGTGCGTTTTCGCGAAACCTTCGATCAGGTCAACGCCGGGCTACAGGCGCTTTTCCCGCGGGTATTCGGCGGCGGCGCGGCGTGGCTGACGCTGACCGGCGACGACCTGCTGGAAACCGGCGTTGCCATCATGGCGCGCCCGCCGGGCAAGAAAAACAGCACCATTCACCTGCTTTCCGGAGGCGAGAAGGCGCTAACGGCGCTGTCGCTGGTGTTCGCGATCTTCCAGCTCAATCCGGCGCCGTTTTGTATGCTCGACGAAGTCGACGCGCCGCTGGACGACGCCAACGTCGGCCGCTACGCAAAGCTCGTCAAGGAAATGTCCGAGAGCGTGCAGTTTATCTACATCACCCACAACAAGATCGCCATGGAGGCCGCCGAGCGCCTGATGGGCGTGACCATGCAGGAGCCTGGCGTTTCGCGGCTGGTGTCCGTGGGTATCGAAGAGGCCACCGCGCTAGTCGACTGACCCGTTAATACGAGATCGACCGTTGGCGGCTATTACGCATTGTTCATGATTTTAGCCCGGCGAAGATAAGTGCTCTATGCATCCCTGGGCTTGAATAAGTGTTAGCCAAGCGTGAAATGGGCGCTCTTTTGTCAGTAATCCGGCGCAAAAGGGGCTACAACGCTTGCCGTTGATCGATTAATCGCCGCCTCTTGCTATTCGTTTCAGCGCGACACTTCATAAGCAGCTGGCCGGCGGGCTTCGAGCCGGCCAGGTTCAACCGCCAAAGTCACGCAGGCGCAGTCGAAAGTCTTTGATAACAGGGGATTGCAAACGGGTTATTGGGTCCCGTTACGATTAAGGGGAGCGCTCGACTACTGGAAATACATATAGTAAAAACATTAATGCCACAGTAGAAAACGAAGAGTGTTGTGTGTTCAAACTCGCAAGAACTAACGAACTCCTGTTGCGATAATGCTTAGTTGTGCTTGTTTAATGATCGAATATGGTTGTAAGATTTTGTCATCTAGCGTTAATGCTTCTACAATTGTCGCACTAGTAAGCTTTTCGGCGAACTTTACTTCATTGCTAGCCTAGGGCGTTAGCCATGAATAAAGAAGCGCTGAAGCAAAAGTAAAAGGGCGTTGTTGCACGAAGGTGGCCGACCCAATCAAGCGCCAGGATGGCACTTTTGGCCGTTGGGCTTGTCGAAAAGCGGGGCTTGCTACGTCGATGGCTGGCGAGTAGCGGGGTAAGCTTTATTAGATAGAGCAGCAGGTTGCCCTTTTTTGTAGCAGACGCACTATGCCTGGTGGTAAATATAGCGTTTGGATGGACGCGGATATCATCAGGGGTAGCGCCTTAAATCGGTTAAAATGACCCGTGGAATGCTCGACATGGAATTAAGAGAGTGGTTAATCATTCTAGGATTGGCGTTGGTGTCGCTTATCGTGGTCGATGGAGTGCGAAGGCTCCAGCGTCAGCGTCGGGTACCGCGTCTTGACCAGGCGGTCGACAACCTGCCCAAGGCATCGGTGAACGAGCTCGATGACGAGGCCAAAGAGGCCGAGCTAAGCTGGGAGCTGCCCAACGGCGGTGCCCGGGTCGTCAAGCCCGCCGACTACAGCGGTTTGGGTAAAAAGCCCAAGCTCGAGCGTCAGGACCATCCCGGCCCCTCCAGGGTACTCTCCGATTTCAAACGCTCGTTTTCCAAAGTGGCGGCCCGCTCGAAAAGCGCGGCCACCGGCCAGCGCTTCGCCTATCAGGGCGGTTTCAGCGAGCGTGAAGAAGAAAGCCCCGACGCTTCCCGCGCTGCCCCTAAAGCGAGCGCCCCGACAAGCACCGCCGAACCAGCCCGCCCAGCGAACCCGAGCGAGCGCCCGGCTGGTCAGAGCCCCGTTAAACATGCCCCCGTTGAAGAGCGTCGCGAGCCGAGCCTTTTTGCCGATGAAGCACCGGTCAGTGAAGCGCCTTCGGCGGCCGAGCCTACCAGCGGCGGCGCATCCACACCGTCAGCACCCCGCGATACGCCACCCTCGCCTGGCGTGACGCCCACCGAACTTGGCTTTTCTACTCAGGCGGTTGGCCCTGAACCAGTGGAAGCCGCAGCGCCTAATGAGAGCGAAAAAGGCGATACCGCGACCGACGAGCCCGTGCTGCGCGCCGAGCCCGAAGACGCCGCCTTTGCCAAAACCAGCGAGTCGCGTCAGCGGCGCCAGCTGCGCTCCAACACCGCCGGTGAGCTCGATGACGACGCCATAGACGAGTACCGTCTGGTCGATTTCGAGGGCATGGGCCGCTCCTTCAAGCGCCGCCTGATCGAGCGTCGTCAGGAGCGCGCGCGTAAAAAGGCGGAAAAAGCCGAACGCGTCAAGGCGCTTGCCAAGCAGAAAGCCGAGCGTAAGGCACTGGAAGCCGAGCAGCGCCGCGAGGCCCGGGAAGCCGCCGAAGCCGAAAAGGCGCGTATTGCCCAGGAGCACGCCCGGGCCCGCGAAACCGAGGCCGCCCACGCAACGGCGCAGTACAATGACGACGACCTTTATAGCGCCGAGCCTTCGATGGGGGCGCTGCGCGGCCAAAGCGCGAGAAACGCGCGCTTCGACGAAGACGAGGCAGCGTTCGATGAGGCCTACGATGCACCGGCTTTTGACGAAAACGTCGTTCGCCCCCACCCGGCGCTCGAAAAAGCGCTGCGCCACGATGTATCGGGCGCTCGCGCCAAAGAGACGCTGACCGATGCCTCGGAAATGGTGGTGATCAGCGTGCTCTCGCGGGACGAAGAGGGCTTTGACGGCGGCAAGCTTTTGGAACTGATGATGGCCTGCGGATTGCGCTTTAGCCGCGAAATGGGCGTTTTTCACCGCTTCGAAACCGAAAGTCCGGACAGTGAGCTGCAGTTCTCCATGGTGAACGTGGTCAAGCCCGGCACCTTCCCCATCGAAGAGATGGACGAGTTTGCCACCCCGGGTATCTCGTTTTTGATGCCGCTGCCCGGGGCGCTCGATAGCTCCGCTGCGTTCGAAGCGATGGTCGAGACCGCCATGGTGGTCGTACGTCACATGGGCGGCGAGCTCAAGGACGAAAACCACAGCGTCATGACGGCGCAGACCATCGAGTTTGCTCGCCAGCGCGTGCACGAGTTCGAGCGCCGCCACCGCCTGCAGCGCCACACCGCCCGCTAATCGGCTTTTTAAGCGTCTCAAAACACCCGCCTCGCCAGGCGGGTGTTTTTGTTACTAGAGCCTAACGCCGCCAGGCTTTAGGATAGCGCCACTACGTACTGTTTTACGGAACCCTATTGCATGAGCCAGCCTTCCCCCCAGGTGCGTGAGGAAATCGCCGCGCTGCGCGCCGAGCTCGACGACGCCAACCACCGCTACTACGTACTCGACGAGCCCGCACTGACCGATGCCGACTACGACCGCAAGCTCCAGGCGCTCAAAAACATCGAAGCGGACTACCCGGAACTGGTGACGGTCGATTCGCCCACCCAGCGCGTCGGCGCTGCCCCGGCGGAGGGCTTTCCCGCGGTGACCCACGCGCTACCCATGCTCTCGCTGGACAACGCGTTCAATCGCGACGACGTCGTCGCTTTCGCCGAGCGCGTGGCCGAGCGTTTGGAGCGAACCCCTGACGAGCTCGAGTTCAGTTGCGAGCCCAAGCTCGACGGCGCGGCGGTGTCGCTGGTCTATGAGCAGGGCGTATTGGTAAGCGGCGCCACCCGGGGCGACGGGCGCACCGGCGAAGGCATTACGTCGAATTTGCGCACGCTGCGCTCGGTGCCGCTCAAATTGCGCGGCGACCATGTTCCCGAGCTTTTGGAAGTGCGTGGCGAAGTCATCATGCAGCACAAAGGCTTCGAGGCGCTCAACGAGCGCGCCCGGGAAGAGGAGAGCCGCGTGTTCGCCAACCCGCGCAACGCCGCCGCCGGGAGTCTTCGTCAGCTCGACCCGCGGATTACCGCCAAGCGCCCGCTGGAGTTTCACGGCTATCAGGTGGCCAGGTTAGAGCCGGATAGCGGCGATACCACCCACAGCGCGCTGATGGAGCGGCTGAAAACGCTCGGGTTTCGCTCGAGCGCGGAGCTTGCCACGCTCAAGGGCCCCCAGGCGGTCGCCGACTACTGCGAACGGCTCGGCGAGAAGCGCCTGACCCTGGGGTTTGATATCGACGGCGTGGTGATCAAGGTCAACGATCTGCGCGCCCAGCGTGAGCTTGGCTTCGTGGCTCGCGCCCCGCGCTGGGCGGTGGCGTTCAAGTTTCCGGCCCAGGAGGAGATCACGACCCTCAACGACGTCGAGTTCCAGGTCGGGCGCACCGGCGCCATTACGCCGGTTGCGCGGCTTGAACCGGTCACGGTGGCTGGCGTGACGGTCTCCAACGCGACGCTACACAACGCCGATGAAATCACTCGGCTGGGCGTCATGATCGGCGACACCGTGGCGATTCGCCGGGCCGGCGATGTCATCCCCCAGGTGGTTCGGGTGGATACCGACAAGCGCCCGACCTCGGCGAAAGCGATCGTGTTTCCCGACGCCTGCCCGGTATGCGGCTCACAGATCGAGCGCGTCGAGGGCGAGGCGGTCGCGCGCTGCTCCGGCGGGCTCTTTTGCCCCGCCCAGCGCAAGGAGGCGCTCAAGCACTTTGCCAGCCGCAAGGCGCTGGACATCGACGGCCTGGGCGTGAAAATCATCGACCAACTGGTCGAGCGCGACTGGGTGCAGACCCCCGCGAATCTTTTCGAAATCGGCGTCGAGCGGCTGGCAACGCTGCCGCGCATGGCGCAAAAGTCCTCGGAAAACCTGGTGCAGTCGCTCGAAAAGGCTAAAAGCACCACCTTCGCGCGCTTTATCTATGCCCTCGGCATTCGCGAGGTGGGCGAGGCCACCGCCGCCAACCTGGCGAGCCACTTCGGCACGCTACAGGCGCTGGCGGGCGCCGAGCAGGCCGCGCTCGAGGCGGTCAAAGATGTCGGCCCGATCGTCGCCGCCCACGTACATACGTTTTTCAAGCAGCCGCATAACCAGAACACCATCGCCGACTTGATCCGGGTGGGCGTTTCTTGGCAAGAGGTGGAAGTCACCCAGGGCCCCAGGCCGCTCGAAGGTCAGACCTGGGTACTGACCGGCAGTTTGGAAACCATGACCCGCGACGAGGGCAAGGCGCGCCTGCAAGCGCTGGGCGCCAAGGTCGCGGGTAGCGTGTCCAAAAAGACCACCGGCGTGGTCGCCGGCGAGGCCGCGGGCAGCAAGCTCGCCAAAGCCGAGGAGCTAGGGGTGGACGTACTCAGTGAGGACGTCTTTATTCAACGACTTGCCGATTGGGAGCAAATGTCATGAGCCGATTCATCGAAGTACCCGCACGGATGCTGCCACCGGAGACCCTCGACGCGCTGCTTCAGACGTTCGTGACCCGCCAGGGCTACGACACCACCGACACCAGCGGTGAAGGCATGCACGGCTGGGTCATCGAGCTCAAGCGCCAGCTCGAGCGCGGCGAGCTCTTGATCGCCCACGATATCGAGCTCGAGCAGACCGAGGTCATGACGCTTGCCCAGTGGCGCGCCTTTGGGCGCGATATCGCCGATGACGAAGAAGAAGGCGACTACTAAGTCACGCGGACTGGGCGCGGATCAGCTCGCTGATCAGTCGCCTTCCCGGGTGTAGATGATCGACGAGCGTATACTCCAGCGGCCGCGGCTCATCGCACATGCTCGAGGCGATCACCTCGGCGCAAAGCGGCGTGCTTGCAAGCCCACGGCTGCCGTGGGCGGCGGTGATCCAAAGCCCCGGGTGGTGGGCACCGGGAATTGGCGCTACGCGGCAGGCGTCCTTGGTGAGCGCGGCGTAGTCGCGGCGCCACTGCTCGAACACCGGCACGGGCCCGGCGTAGGGGGTTTTGTCCGGGCTCGCCGCGCGTACCGCCGCGCGCCCGGTAAGGCGTTCCGGCGTAAGCGGTCCGCTCATTCGTTCGAGTTCATCGACCCACTCGGGCAGGGCCGCGCGTAGCTCATCGATATTGCGCTGGTGATCCGCCAGGCGAATGTCGCGCTCGCCGTCGTTGGGGATGAAACTCGCCCCGAAGGTGAGCACGCCGTCCGCCGGCGGGCAGAGGTAGCCGCCGGCGCACACCACCCGCGTCGGCGCGTTGACGCCGTCGGGCAGCGCCAACGAACTCACCTGGCCACGCACCTGCTGAAAGGGAAGTGTGCGGGTTTGTTCCAGTGCATTGGCCAGGTGGGCGTTGGCGATGACCACCTGGTCGGCCTCGACGCTCGTGGCGTTATCGAGGGCAAGCTGCCAGCCGCCGGGGGTCGGGGTCAGCGCCGTGACCTGGGCCTGGCGGTACTCGATACCCGGGTGCGCCAGTAGCGCCTGACAAAGCGCTGCAGGGCGTACCCAGCCCGCCTGCGGGTAAACCAGGGCGTGCTCGACGCTGCCCGGCACGTCCGTAAGTCCTGCTAGAGGCCCCTCGTGCGCCTTCACCACCGCCTCGCCCAGCGGGTGGCGCTTCAAAAAGCGCCGCTGGCGGCCCGCTTCCTTGTCGCTTTGCGCAATCTGCACCACGCCACAGGGCGCCCAAAACGCGTCGTTTTTGGGCAGCCCGCCCAACCAGCGCGCGCTGTACAAAAGCCCGGCTAAATAAAAACGGCTCTGGTCGTTGGTCTCGGCGGCGAGTTTGACGTAAAGCGCGCCCTGGCGGTTACCCGAGCCGCCAGCGCCGGGCGCCTCGGTCTCGTATACCGTCACCTCCACCCCGCGCCGGGCAAGTGCTGCCGCGACGCTCGTTCCGGCAAGCCCTGCGCCAATCACCGCGACCCGCTCGGCTTTTTGTACCGCGGGCGGGGTAAACCAGGGCGTCGCGGCGCGGCGGTTATCCACCGGGGGGGAGGCGATCTCACCGGCCAGCATCTCGCGCTTACGCCCAAAGCCTGGCACCTTTCTGATCGTAAACCCGGCGGCCTTCAGCCCGCGCTTGACGATGCCGGCGCAGGTAAAAGTGGCAAAGGTCGCGTTGGGGCGCGAGCGCGCCGCCATGGCCTCGAAAAGCGCGGGTTGCCACATTGCCTCGTTTTTCGATGGGGCGAAGCCGTCGAGAAACCAGGCGTCGACCTGGCCATCCAGCAGCGCCAGCCGCTCGGTGGTGTCGCCAAAGTGCAGGTCGAGGGTGACGCGCTCAGACAGGTGCAGCCGGTGGATACCGCTGACCGGCTCGGGCCACTGGGCGCAAAGCACCTTTGCGTGGCGCGCAAGCGAGGGCCAGGCGCTTAGCGCCCGCTCGAGCGCCTCGCGCTCGAGCGGGTACATTTCTGTGGATAACAGATGAAGCCGAGCATTGGGGGCGGCGTGTTCTTCGAAGCAGGCCCAGGCGCAGAGCATGTTGAGCCCGGTGCCAAAGCCGGTTTCGCCGATCACGAAGGGACGACCCGGCGCCCAGCAAGCGAAGCGCTCCGGCAGGCGGTTGGCGTTCAAAAAGACATGCTCGGTCTCGGCGCGGCCATCCTCGCGAGAGAAGTAGACGTCGTCAAAGCGCGTGGAGTGCGGGGCGGCGTCGTCCCAGGTGAGCTGGGGAGCGGTTAACGCTTTTAGGGGTGGTAGAGCAGGGTGGCGCTGGGTCACACGGGTATCCGTTGTCGGGGCGTAGGGGAAAGCGATTAAAAAATGACCAATTTGTTAATACGGGCGTTATCTCTCGCTTTAAGAAAAGCGTCCGCCATGTTTTCACAGAGTTTTCCACAGCCTCTGTGCAAAACCCGGCGTTGCCGCATAGCTGCCTTTGAAAATCAAGGTAATACTTTTTTGAAAGGCTTCACCGTCACGGTAGCGTAGACGCCGGCATCCACGTAGGGGTCTTGATCCGCCCAGGTTTGGGCATCGTCGAGGCTTTCGAACTCGGCAACGACCAGGCTTCCGCTAAAGCCGGTATCCCCCGGGGTTTCGCTGTCGATGGACGGGTGGGGGCCGGCCAGTACCAAACGCCCCTCGTCGCGCAGCGCTTCCAGGCGGGCAAGGTGGTCCGGGCGCGCCGTCAGGCGCTTTTCCAGACTCTCGGACACGTCTTGACTGATAATGGCATATAGCATGGGGCTTCCTTGGACGTAAGCGAATGGGCTGGTTTTCGACCAGGCCTTGATGGATGGGCCCGTTGACCGGGCGGGGCCAAGCGCTCACTATAGCGCGCTTGTAAGCCGCGAACGGGGCACGGCGGCGGGTCGTATGACCGCTGCGCGCCGTGTAACATGCGCTGTGTGAACGCTGCACACGTACTTATACGTGAAGCGCCCCTATTCTGACAAACTCCCCCTGCGACGTCATGCCTATGCCTCGACTGCCCGTCACCGTGCTGCCCACTACCTTCGATGCCGATCACCGCTACCCGGTCGATTTGCACATGCACTCCACCGCCTCCGACGGGGCGCTATCGCCCTCCGAGCTGGTGGCGCTGTGCGCAAGTCGCGGGCTCTCCTTCATGTCGCTGACCGACCACGACACCATGGACGGGGTCGACGAGGCCGCCCGCGCCGCCGAGCGTGAAGGCCTCTGCCTGGTCGCGGGTTGCGAGCTTTCCACCCGCTGGCAGGGCATCAATATTCACGTGGTAGCGCTGATGCCCGGCGGCGTTCAGGGGCCGCTGGTCGAGGGGCTCGAATTTCAGCGCCGGGCGCGCATCAAGCGCGCCGAGGTGATCGCCGAGCGCCTCGAAAAGCTTGGCCTGCGTGACGCCCTGGCCAAGGCCCAGGCCCAGGCCGGAAGCGACCGGCCGCTGGGACGGCCGGACTTTGCCCGGGCGCTGGTGGCCGAGGGCCTGGCGCCGGACTGGGCCGGAGCGTTCAAGCGCTACCTGGGCAGCGGCAAAAAGGGCGACGTCAAAGCGCACTGGCCAGAGATTGGTGAAGCGGTGGAGTGGGTCGTGGCCTCCGGTGGCGTGGCGGCGATCGCCCACCCGCTGCGTTACGGGCTGACCCGGCGCAAGCGCGGCCAGTTGATGGATACGTTTACCGCCGCCGGCGGGCAGGCCGTGGAGCTGGTCAGCGGCCAACAGAACCCGGACAGCACCCGGGATCTGGCCCGCCAGCTCGACGAGCGTGGACTTTACGCCTCGCTCGGCAGCGATTTTCACTTTCCCGGCAGCCACTCTGCCCCCGGCAGCATGAGCGAAATTCCGCGTACCGCGGCGCTACCCATCTGGCAGCACCCCCGGCTTGTCCACATGCACCAGGCGCCCGGCGGGCTGCTCGGCGCAAGCCAGTAGCGTCATCCAGAGCGTAAGGCCTCACTAACCGCTATGCTTGAGGTAGGCCCATCCGGGCATTTCAACAGCCAAGGAGCGAGTAATGAGTCAGTACTTTCAGATACATCCGGAAAATCCGCAAAAGCGCTTGATCGACCAGGCGGTCGAGATCATTCGAAAAGGCGGCGTCGTTGCCTACCCGACGGACTCCGGGTATGCGCTGGGTTGTCACCTGGGCGAGAAAAAGGCGATCGAGAAGATCAAGTGGCTGCGCTCGCTCGATGACAAGCATAATTTTACGCTGATGTGCTCGGATCTCTCCGAGATAGGCACCTACGCCAAGGTGGATAACGCGGTGTTTCGCCTTCTAAAGGCGCACACGCCCGGCCCCTACACCTATATTCTGGAAGCCACCACCGAGGTGCCCCGGCTTTTGCTGCATCCCAAACGACGCTCGATCGGCGTGCGCGTGCCGGATCACCAGATCACCCACGCGCTGCTCGAGGCGCTTGGTGAGCCCATGATGAGCGTAACGCTCATTCCGGTGGACGAAGCGCTCCCGCTGAACGAGCCCGAGGAGATTCGTGAGCGCTACAGTGCCCACCTGGATTTGATCATCGATGGCGGGGCCTGCCACCTGGACCCGACCAGCGTGATCGACCTGCGCGAGCTGCCACCGAAGATCGTGCGGGAAGGGCGCGGCGACACGACCCCCTTTGAAAGCTAGGGTCGGTCGGCCCTGACGAGGGGCGCCGAGCGTTAGGTCCCGGCGCCGTCCTCGTCCCCGTCTCCATTTTCATCTCCATTGCTATCCTTTGCTGGCTCATCGCCCTCACGGTCAGCGTCCTGATGCGCCTTGTCCTTTTTGCGCTTTTTCTCCTCTTTTTCCTCGCGGGGGTCCTCGCTGAATTCGTCGAGCCAGGTGCCGCAGCGCAGACAATAACGGGCGCGCTTTTCGTGGCGGTCGTGGCCGCAGCCCGGGCAGGCCTCTTCCGAGTAGCGGTCCTCACGAATCGAGCGGATCACCTGGGCGGAGAACACCCCGGTGGGCACGGCGATCACCGAGTAGCCGATCAGCATCAAAATCATGGTGATCGTCTTACCCACCGGGGTGACCGGCACGATGTCGCCGTAGCCCACCGTGGTCATGCTCACGATGGCCCAGTACATCGCGATCGGAATGCTGGTAAAACCCGCCTCTTCGGATTCGATGGTGTACATCAGCGCGGCGAAGAGCGTGACCACCATCAGGATGCTGCTGAAAAACAAAAGGATCTGGCGCAGGCTGCGGTGCAGCGCCTCCAAGAGCATACGCCCCTCGCCGACGAACTCCATCAGTCGCAGAATACGGAAAATCCGCAGCACCCGTAAAAGCCGCACGATGACCAGCGCGTGGGCGCCGGGCACCAATAGCACAAGCCAAGTGGGCAAAATGGCGACCAAATCCACTATGCCGTAAAAGCTCTTGATATAGACCGTTGGGCGTTCCAGACAGTAAAGGCGCACCAAAAGCTCGATGCTAAAGGCGGCGGTGAAGCACCACTCCATGTAGAGGAAGATATCGCCATAGCGCTGGGCGTAACCCTCGACGCTGCCGAGCAAAATCACCGAGACGCTCATCAGGATCATGACGATCAGCACCAGGTCGAAGGCCTTGGCGGCGGGCGTGTCGGATTCGAAAATAATGTGGAAAAGCTGCGAGCGGATGCCTTCCGGTCCCGGCGCGAGATGAAAACTCATGGCGATATCCTTAAGTAACGAGCCCGCTTAGCTTAGCGCGCTTTCAAGGGCCAGGCGATGCGCCAGACTCAGCGCGTTATAGCCAAACGTAATGCTGGGCACGTTGGGATCGAGCGCCCGGTAAAGCGCCGCGGCGGTCGGGCGAAGCGTCTCGTCCAGGTCCTTGTGATCGGCCAGGGTTTTGTAGGCGTGCGCGGCGCTTTCGAAATGCTGGCTTTGCCCGCTGTCCTTGTAGGCGTCCAGGGCAACGGTGGCGCGGTGAAGCCACTCGCCGGGCGTTTCGGCTTCGGGGAGCGACCACTGCCCGTGGCCCAACGCATTGCCCCGGGCGGCCTTGCTCGAATCGCTCGGGCGAAGCGCGGTTTGAGCCGAAAGCGACAGCGCCAGCGACCAAAGCGCTGAGGGCGAGCCCGCCTTGAGTTCGAGCTCGACTTCGCAAATGGTGGCGCCGGCGCCGTTGCACTCGATTTGGCCTTCATCGAGCACCAGCTCGATGCGGCTATCGCTCCAGTCGATCAACCAGCTGCGCCGGTCGAAGTCGGTACTCAAGCTCGGTGTCAGCGCAGAAAGCGCCTCGCCCAGTGGGCCTTCGAAAGGGGGAAGGGCCGCAAGCGCCTGGGTATCCAGCCCGTTTTCCACGGCCATCTCCCACTCGTTGCGCGTCGAGAGCCCGCCACCACCGTGGCCCTTGGTTTTCACCGTTTGAAGGGTTTGGGTATCACTCTGGCGAAGCCGCAACGCGATCCCGGCGCCAGCCAAATCCCCTTTGGGGGTATCGAAGTAGGTATTCTTGAGCTTTTTTTTCACCGGCTCCTGGGAAAGGGCCGGAAAGCTTAGAAGGGCATCGATGGACGCCGCAGGCAGCGCTAGCTTAAGCTCGACTTCAAGCGGGGCGTGATTTTCCATGACAATAGCTACCTTGCTTTTGTGAACATTGCGTTAAATTTTGACGTCTTTTATGAACTTTTCATGACGGGGGCGGGCGCACTCTTTATACTGGCGCCGCCATTTTCAGGCTTTCCACACTCAGGATGAAAGGCACTATGGTTACCTCCAATCCTTTTTCCGCCATGTTTGGCCGCTCGCCATTCCAGCCGCTTTTGGCCCATATCGTTAAAGCCAACGAGTGCGCCGACCAACTGTTGCCCTTTTTCGAGGCCTCGCTTGTCGGTGACTGGGAAACGGCCGCCACCCTTCGCGAAAAGGTTACCTGCCTCGAGCACGACGCGGATACGTTGAAAACCGAGCTGCGGCTCAACCTGCCCAACACCATGTTCCTGCCGGTCTCGCGCTCGGATCTACTCGATCTGATCAGCGTGCAGGATAAGATCGCCAACAAGGTGCGTGACATTACCGGCATTATGCTGGGACGTAAAATGCGCGTGCCCGACGAGCTGGCCACGCCCATGCGTGACTACATGATGACCAGCGTTGCCTGCGTGGCCCAGGCACGCCAGGCCCTCGAAGAGCTCAAGGAGCTTTTGGAGTCCGGCTTTGGGCGCAACGTGTCGGATGTAATGCACACCATGATTCGTGAGCTGCATACCCTGGAACACCAGGCGGACGATCAGCAGGTGGCGATCCGTCGCCAGCTTTTCGAGCTCGAAAGCCAGCTTCCCCCGGTCGATGTGATCTTTCTCTACAAGATCATCGAGTGGGTGGGCGAAGTATCGGACCGCGCGGAACGCGTGGGTAGCCGACTGCAGATTTTGACCGCGCGTTAAGGGGACCGCATGCAGATTATTGCCCAATATGGCGATGTATTTATCATTCTCGCCTGTGTTTTTGGCTTTTTCATGGCCTGGGGGGTCGGTGCCAACGATGTCGCCAATGCCATGGGAACCTCGGTGGGGTCCAAGGCGATCACCATCAAGCAGGCCATCATCATCGCCGTGATTTTCGAGTTTTTGGGCGCCTGGCTTGCCGGTGGTGAGGTGACCTCCACCATTCGCGGCGGCATCATCGACCCGAACCTTTTGGAGGCGAATCCGCAGTTTTTGGTTTACGGCATGCTCTCGGCGCTTTTGGCCGCGGGTATCTGGCTAATGGTCGCCTCGGCCCGGGGCTGGCCGGTCTCCACCACCCACTCGATCGTCGGCGCGATCGTCGGCTTCGCCGCGGTGGGCCTGGGGGTGGACGCAGTGGCCTGGGGCAAGGTGGGCCAGATCGCCTCGAGCTGGGTGGTCTCGCCGCTTTTGGCCGGTACCATCGGCTATGTGCTGTTCAAGTCCGTTCATCACCTGATTTTTGAAAACAGCGACCCCTTCACCGCGGCCAAACGCTACGTGCCAGGCTACGTGTTTTTGGTCGGCTTTATCGTCGCCATGGTGACGCTCACCAAGGGGCTTTCCCACGTGGGGCTCGATTTGAGCTTTAGCCAAAGCCTGCTGCTTTCGATTCTGATCGGCGCGCTGATCATGGGCCTGGGGGTCTTGATGCAGCGACGCATCAAGTTCGAGCAAAGTGCCAGCGACCACTTCGGCTACGCCAACGTCGAGCGGGTGTTCGGCGTGCTGATGATCTTTACCGCCTGCGCCATGGCCTTCGCCCATGGCTCCAACGACGTGGCCAACGCGGTGGGTCCGCTTGCCGCGGTGATCAGCGTGGTCAGAAGCCAGGGCGTGATCGACAGCGCCGCGCTGGTGCCCTGGTGGGTGCTGGTACTCGGCGGCGGCGGCATCGTGTTTGGCCTGGTGACCTACGGCCACCGGGTGATCGCAACCGTGGGGACCGGTATTACCGAGCTCACCCCGAGCCGCGGCTTTGCGGCAACACTTGCCGCGGCGAGTACCGTGGTACTGGCCTCCGCCACCGGTCTTCCCATCTCGACCACCCATACGCTGGTGGGCGCGGTGCTCGGCGTGGGCCTGGCCCGCGGTATGGCCGCCCTCAACCTGCGCGTTATCGGCACCATCGTGATCTCCTGGCTCATCACGCTGCCCGCCGGTGCGGGTTTGGCCATATTGTTCTTCTTCACGTTCAAGGGCATGTTCGGCTAAAAGGGCCCCACCCTCTAGCGCGGCACCGTTTTGCCTATCTTGCCCTGCGGCAAGATAGGCAAAACGGTGCCGCGCTTTTTGGGCTCTGGTAAAGTAAGTCCTTTGTCGTGACGCAAGCTTCCCATTCACCTGCTGCCGGAGAGCGGCCCCTTGGATACACGCTTCCCCTTTGTCGACTGGTTCCGCAACGCCTCGCCCTACATCAACGCTCACCGAGGGCGAACCTTCGTTATCCTGGTCGAAGGCGATGCCATGGCCTCCAGTCGCGGCGAGCAGCTGATCCAGGACCTGGCGCTTTTGCACACTCTTGGCGTTCGGCTGGTGGTGGTGTTCGGTGTGCGCCCCCAGGTGCAAAAGGCGCTGAGAGAGAGCGGCATCGAGCCGGTGCACGTGGGCGGGCGCTGGGTCGCCGACCGCGCGGTGATGGCCCAGGTGGAGCAGGTGGCGTCGCACCAGCGGCTTTGGCTGGAGGCGCGCTTGTCGCTTGGTTTGCCAAGCTCGCCGCTGCACGGCGTGGAACTGAGCGTGGTATCCGGCAACCTGGTCACCGCCAAGCCCCTGGGCGTGCGCGAGGGCGTGGATTTCGATCACAGCGGCGAGGTGCGCCGGGTGCGCGGCGGGGCCATCGAGGAGCTTTTGGCCCAAGGGTCGCTGGTGTTGTTGCCGCCGCTGGGGTTTTCCAGCACCGGCGAGGTGTTCGACCTGGACGCCTCGGAAATCGCCCAGCACGCCGCGGTCGCGCTCAATGCCGACAAACTGATTTTATTGGGCGACTCCGAAGGGCTCAAGGACGAGCAGGGCGGCCTTTTGCGCCAGTTAAGCCCGGACGAGGCCGCGCCGCGCTTCGAGAGCGCCGCGCCGGGAAGCGAGCTTGCCCGCCATTTGAGCGCGGCGTGCAGCGCAGCGCGCAAGGGCGTGGCGCGCACCCACCTGCTCTGCTGGCACGACCAGGACGCGTTGCTGGGCGAGCTCTTCACCCGGGATGGCGTGGGCACGATGATTACCGAACAGCACTACGAGCAACTGCGCCCGGCGACGCTTAACGACGTGGGGGGGCTTTTAGAGCTTTTGGAACCGCTTGAGCGGCGCGGCATGCTGGTGGCGCGCTCCCGCGAGCGCCTCGAGCACGAGATCGACGACTACCAGGTGATCGAGCGCGACGGCATGGTGATCGGCTGCGCGGCGCTGCACGTCTTTGCCGATGCGGCGATTGGCGAGCTGGCCTGCGTGGCGGTGCACGAAAACTACCGCGGCGGCGAGCGCGGCGAGCGGCTGGTCGAAGCCGCCGAGCAGCGCGCGCGCCGGCGTCTGCTGGCCTCGATTTTCGTGCTCACCACGCATACCGCCCACTGGTTCGTCGAGCGCGGCTTTCAGAGCGCAAGCCTCGAGGATCTGCCGCCGCTCAAGCGCGACGCCTACAACCACGCCCGCAAATCCAAGGTGCTGATCAAAACACTCACTTAACGCAGGCAAGACGGGGCGGACGAAAAACTGGATAATGGGCGCCATCGCCCAGCCTCGTAAATCGAGTAGGGCACACTCATTGATTCGGACGTCCCCCCATGGAAATCAAAGTTAACTACCTCGATAACCTGCGCCTCGAGGCGAAGTTCGACGACTTTAGCGTCGTCTCCGACCAGCCCATTCGCTACAAGGGGGACGGCTCCGCCCCGGGGCCGTTCGATTACTTTCTGGCCTCGTCCGCCATGTGCGCGGCGTATTTCGTGAAGGTGTACTGCAACGCGCGCAATATCCCCACTGACAACATTCGCCTGTCTCAGAACAACATCGTCGACCCGGAGAACCGCTACAAGCAGATCTTCAAGATCCAGGTCGAGCTTCCCGAGGATATCTCCGAAAAAGACCGCGAGGGCATGCTGCGCTCCATCGACCGCTGCACGGTGAAAAAGGTCGTGCAGACTGGCCCGGAGTTTCAAATCGAGGTGGTCGAGAACATCGACGAGGACGCCCAGGCCCTGCTGATGGGCGCCCCTGAAGGCGGCGAGACGTTCATCGAAGGCAAGGATGCGCCGCTGGAGCAGACCATTGCCCGCATGAGCGGCATTCTCAGTGATCTCGGCATGAAGATCGAGATCGCCTCCTGGCGCAACATCGTGCCCCACGTTTGGTCGCTGCACATTCGCGACGCCGCCGCGCCCATGTGCTTCACCAATGGCAAGGGCGCGACCAAAGAGAGCGCACTCTGCTCGGCGCTTGGTGAGTTCATCGAGCGTTTGTCGTGCAACTTCTTCTACAACGACCAGTTCTTCGGCGAAGAGATCGCGGGCAGCGAGTTCGTCCACTACCCCAATGAAAAGTGGTTCCAGCCGGGCCCGGACGACACGCTACCCGAGGAGATCCTCGACGCGCATACCCTGGCGATCTACAACCCGGAAGGCGAGCTTGCCGGCTCGCACCTTTATGACACCAACTCCGGACGCGTGGATCGCGGCATCGTCTCCTTGCCCTTTACACGTCAAAGCGACGGCGAGACGGTCTATTTCCCGTCGAATTTGATCGAGAACCTGTTTTTAAGCAACGGCATGAGCGCGGGCAACACCCTAGCGGAAGCCCAGGTGCAGTGTCTTTCCGAGATTTTCGAGCGAGCGGTCAAGCGCGACATTCTGGAGCAGGAACTGGCACTGCCGGACGTGCCGCAAGAGGTAATCGCGAAGTACCCGGGCATCAAGGAAGGCATCGCCGCACTCGAAGCCCAGGGCTTCCCGGTGCTGGTCAAGGATGCCTCGATGGGCGGCCAGTTCCCGGTAATGTGCGTCACATTGATGAACCCGCGCACCGGCGGCGTGTTCGCTTCTTTCGGCGCGCACCCGCGCTTCGAGGTGGCGCTGGAGCGAAGCTTGACCGAACTTCTGCAGGGCCGCAGTTTCGAAGGCCTGAATGATCTGCCGCTGCCGACCTTCAACTCCCAGACCGTGGCCGAGCCCAACAACTTCGTCGAGCACTTCATCGACTCCGTGGGCGTGGTGTCCTGGCGCTTTTTCAGCGCCCAGTCGAACTTCGAGTTCGTCGAGTGGGACTTTTCTGAGGGCGGCAGCAAAACCTCGCAACAGGAGGCCGACACGCTTCTCGCTATCTTTGCCGAGCTCGACGCCGAAGTCTACATGGCGGTGCACGAAGATTTGGGCGCGCCGGTGTGTCGTATTCTGGTGCCGGGCTACTCCGAGGTGTACCCGATCGAGGATCTCATCTGGGACAACACCAACAAGGCGCTGGACTACCGCGAGGACATCCTCAACCTGCACCGCCTGGATGACGCGCAGCTGACGGATCTGGTCGAGCGTCTGGAAGAGAGCCAGATGGACGATCACGCCGATATCATCACGCTGATCGGCATCGAGTTCGACGAGAACACGGTCTGGGGCCAGCTCACTATTTTAGAGCTCAAGCTTTTGATCTTTTTGGCGCTGGGCCGCTTTGAAGAGGCGCTGGACTGCGTGGAGATGTTCCAGCAGTACAACGACAACACCGTCGAGCGCGGGCTCTTCTATCAGGCCCTCAACGCCGTGCTCGAAATCGAGCTCGACGACGAGCTGGAACGCGACAACTACCTGCCCAATCTGACCCGCATGTTCGGCGAAGAGACCATGGCGGCGGTGGTTGGGTCGATAACCGGCGATGTACGCTTTTATGGCCTCACGCCGACCAACCTGCAGCTCGACGGTCTCGAGCGCCACCAGCGCCTGATCGAAAGCTACAAGAAACTTCACGCCGCCCGCGCGCGTCGGGCCTCTTGAACCTTATTCACTGACCGGAAATGCCATGACACCGATGAGCCTGACTTCAATCGCTGCCGCCCTGACGCTGGTCTCCGGCGCGAGCTTCGCCCAAAGCGCCGAGCAGAGCCAAAGCGAGGTGCGAAAGCTCTACAGCGGCCAAATGATGCCCGATGAGCAGGTAGAGCTTTCGCGCCATATCGACCGGCTATTCCCGACCCGTACGGTGAAGGCGGCAAGCTCCCCGCATCAGTTCGGCCAGCGCGACGCCTCGTTAGAGAACTTCTCGCTGACCCATGAAGGCGTCACCTACGATATTTATGACTTCATGGCGCTCAACCGGGTGAGCGGCCTGATGGCGGTGCACGACAACGACGTGGTGTTCGAACAGTACGCCCTGGGCAACAGCGCCGAGACGGCCTGGATGTCGATGTCGATCGCCAAGTCGATCTCCTCGACGCTGATCGGCGCCGCCCTCAAGGATGGCCATATCGAAAGCCTCGATGACGCGGTCAGTACCTACGTGCCCGAACTCGTCGGCAGTGTCTACGACGATGTCAGCGTCGAGCATATTCTGCTCATGGCCTCCGGGGTGGCCTGGGATGAAACCTACGCCGACCCGAACTCGGAGCGGCGCCACATGCTCGAGCTACAGCTCGAACAGCGCCCCGGTGCACTGCTGGATTTCATGGGCGGTTTAGAGCGGGCGGGGCCGCCCGGCGAGGTGTGGAACTACAGCACCGGCGAAACCCAGCTGCTCTCGGCGATCATCAACGGCGCGGTGGGTAAAAGCGCCTCCGAATATCTGTCCGAGAAAATCTGGGCCGATTACGGCATGGAGACGGATGCCAAGTGGTGGCTCGATAGCGAAGACGGCCAGGAAATTGGCGGCAGTGGGCTTTTGATCACGCTTGCCGACTACGCTCGCTTTGGCCAGTTCGTGCTGGATGAATATAACGCGCCCAACGTGCTGCCCGAAGGCTGGGTCGCAGAGTCGGCACGGCCCCATGAGATCGGCGGTGAAGAGATTGAATACGGCTACTCCTGGTGGCCGGAAGGCGAGGGCGCGTTTTCGGCGGTGGGGATATTTGGCCAGTGGATCTTCATCGACCCGGACAACGACATGGTGATCAGTATGACCAGCGCCCAGCCCAAGGCGGAAGCCATGGAAATCGTACCGATCACCGAATTCTTCCACGCGCTGAGCGATCATCTGGCCGGCGAGTAGAGTAATCTGGTTGCAACGCCTGGCCCGCTGGGCGAGGCGCAAGCCAGGTAGTTCAACCCACCCGTTCATCCCAAGGAGGCTCCATGTTCATCAAGGAGCAGCAGTTGGAAGGCCAGCACATCGTGCTCGAGCCACTCAATGCCGGTCATATCGAAGGGCTTGCGCGCGCGGTCAGCGACGGCGAGGCCTGGAAACTCTGGTACGCAAGCGTGCCCCACCCGGACGATATGGCCGCCTTTGTGGAGCGCGGGATGGACGCGGCGGCGGCGGGCAACCTCGCCTACGCCGTGCGCCATATTGCCAGCGGTGACATCGTCGGCACCACGCGGTTCTACGAGGTCGATGCCGCCAACCGCCGGGCGATGCTGGGCTACACCTGGTACGCCCAAAGCGTGCGGCGTACGCCGGTGAATACCGAATGCAAGTTGTTGATGCTGGCCAACCTGTTCGAGGCATCGAATGCGGTGGCCGCGGAGTTTCGCACCCACTTTTTCAACCACGCCTCCCGCGCGGCCATCGAGCGTCTGGGCGCCAAGCAGGACGGCATTTTGAGATCCCACCAGATCATGCCGGATGGCTCGCTGCGCGACACCGTGGTCTACTCGATCATCGCCGCCGAGTGGCTGGCGGTGCGCCGCCATCTCGAAAGCAAGCTGGCGCACTTCGCGCCGGCGTAACGAATCGGCCCCGAGCTGGCTTTATCCGCCCAACGAGGCCTTTATCGGGCCAAGCGCGATTTTAGATGCGAACGCGCTCAGACCCTGCCGGACTCAGTACCAGTACCGAAAGCGGCGGCAGGGTGAGTGCAAGGCTCGCGCTCTGGCCGTGCAGCGGCGCATCATCGGCAACGATATGGCCCAGGTTGCCCAGGTTGGAGCCGCCGTAGCACTCGGCGTCGCTGTTGAGCCGCTCTTCCCAGCGACCCGCGACCGGCACGCCCAAACGATAGCCGTGGTGGGGGACGGGGGTCATGTTGGCCACCACCAGCACCGGCTCGCCGCCGGCGCTGGTGCGAAGCCAGGCGAAGACGCTATGGGTCTCGTCGTTGCTCATCACCCAGGTGAAGCCGCGCGGCTCGCTGTCCTGCTCGTGAAGGGCGGGGAGCGTCGCGTAGAGGCGGTTGAGATCGCCCACCAGGCGATGAATGCCGGCGTGTCGTGGCTCATCCAGCAGTGCCCAATCCAGCTCACGGTCGTGGCTCCACTCGCGCCACTGGCCGAACTCGCAGCCCATGAACAAAAGCTTCTTGCCCGGCTGCGACCACATGAGTGATAGATAGGCACGCAGGTTGGCGAACTGTTGCCACTCGTCGCCGGGCATCTTGCCGATCAGCGAGCCCTTGCCGTGCACCACTTCGTCGTGGGAAATCGGCAGCACGTAGTGCTCGGAGAACGCGTACACCATGGGAAAGGTCATCTCATGATGGGCGTGAGAGCGATAGATCGGATCCTTGGCGATATAGGTCAGGGTGTCGTGCATCCAGCCCATGTTCCACTTGTAGGCAAACCCCAGCCCGCCTTCCGCAGTCGGCTGGGTCACCCCCGGCCAGGCGGTGGACTCTTCGGCGATCACGATGGTACCGGGCGCTTCTTCGCTGACCACATCGTTGAGATGGCGCAGGAAATCGATGGTTTCGAGATTCTCCTGGCCGCCGTGGCGGTTGGGGATCCACTCGCCTTCGTTGCGCGAGTAGTTGCGATAAAGCATGGAAGCCACCGCATCCACGCGCAGCGCATCGATATGAAAGTGCTTCAGCCAATGAAGCGCCGAGGCCAGCATGAAACCGTGCACTTCCCGCCGACCCAGGTTGTAGATGTAGGTGTTCCAGTCCTGATGAAACCCTTCAAAGGGGTGTTCGTACTCATACAGGGCGGTACCGTCAAAGCGTGCCAGGCCATGGGGGTCGGTGGGGAAGTGCGCCGGCACCCAGTCAAGAATCACGCCAAGCCCGGCACGGTGGCACGCATCGACGAAGTAGGCGAAGTCGGCGGGTGTGCCAAAGCGGGCGCTGGGGGCAAACTGGCCAAGCGGCTGGTAACCCCAGGAGCCGCCGAAAGGATGCTCCATGATGGGCAGCAGCTCGACGTGGGTAAAACCCAGCTCGAGCACGTAGGGGATCAGGTGCTCGGCCAAGTCCCGCCAGCTGTAAAGTTCGCCGTTGTCGCCACCGTGCTTGCGCCAGGAGGCGGCATGCACCTCATAAATACTCATGGGGGCAGAGGGCGCGTGCGCCTTTTCCCGCTTTTCGATCCACTCATCGTCATGCCAGGTAAACGGCGTGGTATCGGCGACCACCGAGGCGGTGGAGGGCGGGGCTTCGGTGGCCAGCGCCACCGGGTCCGCGCGCAGGCCAAGCGCGCCATGGGCCTCCAGAATCTCGTATTTGTACGCCTCCCCCGGGCCCAGGCGTGGAATGAACAGCTCCCACACCCCGGCTGGGTGGCGCAGGCGCATTGCGTGGCGCCGGCCATCCCAGCTGTTGAAGTGACCCACCACCGAGACCCGCCTTGCATTCGGCGCCCAGACGGCAAAGCGCACGCCCTGGATGTCCTCTACCGTCATGGGCTGGGCGCCCAGGCAGTGCCCCAGGTTGCGATGGTTGCCTTCGCCCAGCAGGTAAAGATCCGTCTCACCCAGGAGCAGGTCGAAGCTGTACGGATCCTCGGTGATCTGCTCGCCCTGGGGCCAGCGGATGTGCAACTGATAGGGCGCGGCGTGGGGCAGCCGCGCGGCGAACAGGCCGGGGATCTGCAGGCCCGTCAGGCAGCAGCGCACGCCGCCATCCCGGTCCAGCACATCCACCCCGACAGCGCCGGGCAGGTAGACCCGCAGGTATTCGCCCTGTTCGTCGGTATGCATCCCCAATACCGAAAAAGGATCGCGGTGGGTGCCTTCGACCAGGGCAGTGGCGTCGTCTTCACTCAGCCGCAGCGTGTCATCCAGCACGGGCCGGGTAGTCGTAACATCATTCATGGGGCTCTCCTGGGCTTAGCTGGTCAACAATGGCCGCCAGGCCGCGCAGCGGCACGCCAAGCCAGGTCGGGCGGTTAGCGGCTTCGTAGGCGATTTCGTAGGCAGTCTTTTCGAGCACGAACAGGTCAACGGCCGCCGCGGCGCCGTTGGCTTTCTGCCACGCGTGGGGAAGCTCCAGCGTGGCCTGCCAGTAGGCATTCAAGAACACCTGGCGCCCTTTAAGCAGATACTGCTCCACCACCTGATGACCCTTGCCGGCGCTGTCGGCTTCACTGTGGCCCCCCTGGGCCTCTTCGATCCTGGCGTAGGCGTAATCGAAGGAGCGCAGCATACCGGCCACATCGCGCAGCGGGCTGTCCTTGGCGCGGCGCTCTTCAAGCGGCCTTGCCGGCTCACCCTCGAAATCGATGATATAGGCATCGTCGTGGGCCACCAGTACCTGGCCAAGATGCAGGTCGCCATGGATACGGGTGACGAGGCTTCCCTCGGCAAGCGCGGCCATGTAGTCGATGGAAGAGAGGAGTTCGTCACGCTTGGCCAGAACGCTTGCGGCAAGCTGCTGGTCGGCAGCATCGGCGGCGCCCATGTGCCGTTCAAGCAGCGCCAGCGCTTCTTCGACGCGCTGCGTCACGCGCTCTTTCCAGTGTGTAACCTGGGCGGGCCCGGCTACTTCGCTGGCAAACGCCGGGTCATCGGTAGGCAGCGCCAGCACCCTATGCAGCTCGCCCAGGCGCTGGCCCAGGGTGGCGGCAAAGGCTTCCAGCTCATCGAACGCGCCGTAGCGCGCCTTGTCCTTCACGAGTTCATGGGACTGCTCGTCCGCCAGAGCCTCGCGAATCGCGCGTTCGAGGGTCGAGCGGGTCCATGACCACGCATCACCCTGGTTATCGATAAACCCTTGCACAATCATCAGGGTCTGCGGCGTGCCCTGCTCATCGACCTGGGTCACTTCCCCCAGTAGCGGGGCGGTGTTGATAAAGCCCCGCTCGGTCAGGTAACGGCCGATCTCGGCTTCCGGGTGAACGCCGGATTCCAGACGACGAAACAGCTTGAGCACCAGTTGATGGTTGATCACCACTGAGCTATTGGACTGCTCGGCGCCCTGCTGGGCAATCTCCGGGTGCTCGGGCAGCGAAAGCTCGACAAGCGCCGGCGTTGGCAGAAAGTGGATAGCGCCTCTCGCGCTTGGCAGCACCACGGACTGACGCAGGGCATCCAGAACGGCCAGGGTAAAGGCGTCCAGCGTCAGCGCATCGGTGAGCAAACCCACTTCATGGAAGCGGCGTACCCGCGCCATGGCAAGCTGTTGGGCAAGAGGACTGCTCTGCTCATCCTCAGCCAGAAACGCCAGCGGTAGCTGATAGCGCTCGCTGCCCTGGGCATGGGTGATCTCAAGCTCGCTGAGCAGCAGGGTATGGCCGCTGTGCGCAAGGCTTGCAAGCGCGTGCAGATGAATCGCCTCGACGCGCGCCTGCTTGGCCGCAAACCAGCGCCGCTTGGTCAGGTAGTGCGGCAAGGTCTCGCGCTCGAGCAACTGCCTTGAGGCGCCTTCGAAAATCTCCTCGAGACGCTTTTTGATGATCAGGGTGACGAAATCCGGCATCGGCGCGGGTACCGGCGTATGCCACTCGGGCATGGCGGTCGCCGGGGCCAGCAGGAACCAGAAGAAGCCGTAGGGTGGCAGTGTAAGCAGATAAGGCAGGCTGCCCACCGGCGGGAACGCACTGCCGCCGACCATCTCTACCGGCACTTGCCCTGCAAAAGCGGAAAGATCGAGCTCGACCGCCTGGGCGGTACTGGCCACGTTGGCCACGCACAGCAGGGTTTCGGACTCGCCGTTATCCAGGGTCATCTCGCGCAGGTAGGCGAGAATATGCCGGTTGGCCGGATAGAGCGGGCGCATGGCGCCGCGGCTGAAAGCCCGGTGCTGGCTGCGCACCGCCAGCAGGCGGCGCTGGTTGTTGAGCAGCGAGTGCGCATCGCGAGTCTGGGCCTCGACATTGACGGTTTGATAGCCGTAGAGCGGGTCCATGACCGGGGGAAGTACCAGTTGGGCCGGGTCGGCGCGGGAGAAGCCGCCGTTGCGGTCGACCGACCACTGCATCGGTGTGCGTACGCCGTCACGATCGCCCAGGTAGATATTGTCACCCATGCCGATCTCGTCGCCGTAATACAGCACCGGCGTACCCGGCATTGAAAGCAGCAAGCTGTTGAGCAGCTCAATGCGCCGCCGGTCACGTTGTAAAAGCGGTGCCAGGCGCCGCCGAATCCCCAGGTTGATACGCGCCCGGCGGTCAGAGGCGTAGTGATTCCACAGGTAGTCACGCTCCTTGTCGGTCACCATTTCAAGCGTTAGCTCGTCGTGGTTGCGCAAGAAAATCGCCCACTGACAGTTGGCCGGAATGTCCGGCGTCTGGCGCAGGATGTCGGTGATCGGGAAGCGATCCTCCTGGGCCAGCGCCATGTACATGCGCGGCATCAGCGGGAAGTGAAACGCCATGTGGCACTCGTCGCCATCGCCAAAATAAGGGCGGGTGTCCTCGGGCCACTGGTTGGCCTCGGCGAGCAGCATACGGTCCGGGTAGCGCTCGTCGAGCACCGCACGGATCTTCTTGAGCACCACGTGGGTTTCCGGAAGGTTTTCGTTATTGGTGCCTTCGCGCTCGACAAGATAAGGAATGGCATCCAAACGCAGGCCGTCGACCCCCAGGTCCAGCCAGTACGCCATGACCTTGAGAATCTCGTCGAGTACCACGGGGTTGTCGAAGTTGAGATCCGGCTGGTGGGAGTAGAAACGGTGCCAGAAGTAGGCGCCGGCCACCGGGTCCCAGGTCCAGTTGGAGGATTCGGTGTCCAGAAAGATGATGCGTGTGCCTTGGTAGGCTTGATCCGTGTCCGACCAGACGTAGAAGTCGCGCTCCGGCGAGCCGGCCGGGGCGTTGCGCGCACGCTGGAACCACTCGTGCTGGTCGGAAGTATGGTTGATGACCAGCTCGGTAATCACGCGCAGCCCGCGCTGGTGCGCCTGTTCGATGAAGCGCTTGGCATCGTCGAGGGTGCCGTAGTCGGGGCTGACGCCGGTATATTCGGCGATATCGTAGCCGTCGTCGCGCCGGGGCGACGGGTAGAACGGCAGTATCCAGATCGTGTTGACGCCCAGGCTTACGATATAGTCGAGCTTCTGGATCAGACCTTCAAAATCGCCGATGCCGTCGTCGTTGGCGTCAAAGAACGACTTGACGTGCACCTGATAGATCACGGCGTCCTTGTACCAGAGTGGGTCATCGAGGAAATCCATCGCCTCGACGGCGTGTGTTTCGCTACTGGCATCCATCATTGGCTTACCCTCTCCGCTGTCATCAATGTGTATAAATCAATAAGAAATCTCCGGCTTCCAGACGGCTAGTCCGCCGCACGGATGCGCCAGATGGCGAACGGCAGCACCGCTGGGTCGAGTCGAATCGACTGCCACTTGCCCTGCCAGGTCCAGCGCCGGCCGCTCATCAGGTCTTCGACATGAAGGGCGGCATCGTCGCTCAGGCCGAGTAACGCCAGCGGCAGTTCAAGGGCGCCCTCCTGAGACTCGAACGGGTCCAGATTGACGGCCACTAGAATGACGTTATCAAGCGCGTCGGTGTGCTTGCTGAAAAGCAGCACGCGGTCGTTAAGAACGCTATGAACCTCGAGGTTCAGGTGGGTATGCAGGGCCGGATTTTCGCGCCGAATCCGATTGAGCTGAGTAATCTCGTAGACGATATTGCCGGGCGCCTGGTAATCCCGTGGGCGAACCTCGTACTTCTCGGAATCGAGATACTCTTCCTTGCCGGGCACCGGGGCGCCTTCGCACAGCTCGAACCCTGAATACATGCCCCAAAGCCCCGAACCCATGGTGGCAAGCGCTGCACGCTGCAGAAAGCCAGGACGTCCGGACGACTGCAGGAAGTAGGGGTTGATATCCGGCGTATTGACGAAGAAGTTGGGGCGGTAACCGTCACGCTGCGGTGCTTCATTGAGCTCGGTGAAATATTCGGTCAGTTCGGCCTTGGTGTGACGCCAGGTAAAGTAGGTGTAGCTCTGGGTAAAACCGAGCTTGCCCAGGCGCAGCATCATGGTCGGGCGAGTAAAGGCTTCCGCCAGGAACATCACGTCGGGGTCGCGGGCGCGGATATCGGCGATCAGCCACTCCCAAAAGGGCAGCGGTTTGGTGTGCGGGTTATCGACGCGAAAGATCTTCACGCCTTCATCGACCCACGCCTGGACCACGTCACGCAGCTCGCGCCAAAGCCCGGGCACCGCGTCCTCGGCGTAGAAGTCGACGTTGACGATGTCCTGATACTTTTTGGGCGGGTTCTCGGCGTAGCGAATCGTGCCGTCGGGCCGCCAGGAGAACCAACCCGGATGCTCGGCAAGCCAGGGGTGATCCGGGGAGCACTGAATGGCAAAGTCGAGCGCGATCTCCAGGCCGTGTAGGCTCGCCGCGCGCACCAGTTCGCGGAAATCCTCACGGCTGCCAAGCTCCGGATGAATGGCCTCGTGGCCGCCCTCGTCGCTTCCGATTGCGTAGGGGCTGCCCGGATCCGTCGGCCCGGCCTCGAGGCTGTTGTTGGGCCCTTTACGATGCTTTCGCCCGATAGGATGAATGGGCGGGAAGTAGAGCACATCGAAGCCCATGTCGCGGATCAACGGCAAGCGCCGGTGCACGTCCTTGAACGTGCCGTGGCGGCCGGCATCCGACGTCTCCGAGCGTGGAAAAAGCTCGTACCAGCTGGCGAAGCGTGCCCGCAGGCGCTCCACCTCTATAGGGTAGTCGGCATGGGTGCGGGTCAGGTGGGGGCGCGGGTCGGCATCGTTCATCAGCCGCGCGGTATCGCGTTCGAGCAGCAGCGCCACCCGGGCGCCTTCGTCCGCCGCCTGGGCCAGCGCGTCCAGGCGCTGCTCGAGGGCTTGGCGTAGCGGAACGCTTGCCCGGGCGGCGGCGCGCTCGAGCAGCAGGCGGCCCTCCTTGAGCTCCAGGGCGATGGGCACGCCGGCGGCGTGCTTTTTGGAAAGCTCATAGCGGTAGGTGGCGAAAACGTCCCACCAGGCTTCGATATAAAAGACGTGGCGGCCTACCCGAGTGGGGGTGAAGTGGCCCTCCCAGCGGTCGAGCCCCAGGGGTTTGGCGAGCTGCATCGGGGCACGCTGCTCCTGGCCCTGATCGTCGACCCAGCCGATTTCGGCGGCCAGCACGTCGTGGCCGTCGGCAAAGATGGTCGCCGAGACGCGTACCGGCTCATCGACGGTGGCCTTGGCGGCGAAACGGCCATCCTCCAGGGCCGGGGCGACGGCCTCGATGGCGATGCGCGGTGCGTGAACGGCCCGGGACAGCGCATCGCTTTCGCGGGGGACGTCATGATGTATCGAAGCCATAGCGTAGCTCTCCTTGCTCAAAGGCATGTCGGATGGACCTAACGGCCAGGCGCGCGGGGGCCGGTGGCGCTGACGAGTTCCAGAAGCGCCAGCGAATGGCTGGCCAGGGCAAACGCCTCGTCGGGGGCGTCGAGTTCCAGATCATCCGGTCGGGCATTGTCCAGACGGCAGTGCCAGCGGCCCTGGGCTGGCTCGGGCAGGGTGAAACGCACGTCCTCATCGCCGGCGTTGAACAGCAGCAAAAGGGTGTCATCGGCCCCGGCCCGGCGGATACCGCTTGGCTGGGCGCGGCCGTCGAGCAGAAGCCCCAGCACGCGCAGGCTCGGGTCTTCCCAGCGCTCCACGCTCATCTCGTCGCCGTCCGCGGCAAGCCAGGTCACTTCCTTGAGACCGAGCTCCTCGTTGTACTCGCCGCTGAGAAAGCGGCCGCGACGTAGAATCGGGTAGCGAAGGCGAAGGGCACTCACTCGACGGACGTACTCGATCATGGCGTGGGCGTCGCCTTCGAGGTTCCAGTCGAGCCAGCTGATCTCGTTGTCCTGGCAGTAGGCGTTATTGTTGCCCTGTTGGGTGCGCAGCAGTTCGTCGCCGGCCAGCAGCATCGGCGTGCCCTGGGAAAACAGCGTCGTGGCGATCATGTTGCGGATTTGGCGCAGGCGCAGCGCCTTGATCTCGCTATCCTCGGTGGGACCTTCCTCGCCGTGGTTGAAGGAGATGTTGTGGCCGTGGCCATCCTGATTGTTTTCGCCGTTGGCGTCGTTGTGCTTGTCGTTGTAGGCCACCAGGTCGTACAGGGTGTAGCCATCGTGGGCGGTGACGAAATTCACCGAGGCGAACGGACGCCGCCCCCGGCGCTTGAAGATATCCGCCGAGCCCATCAGCCTGGCGGCAAGCTCTTGAAGCTGGCCTTCGTCGCCGCGCCAGAAGGCGCGCACGCAGTCGCGGTAACGGTCGTTCCACTCCGCCCAGCCCGGGGGAAAGCCGCCAACCTGATAGCCGCCGGGGCCGCAGTCCCAGGGCTCGGCGATCAGCTTCACCCGGCCGAGCACCGGGTCCTGGCGGCAGGCGTCTAGAAAGCCGCCGCCTTCGTCGAAGCCATGGGGCTCGCGGCCCAAAATCGTGGCCAGGTCGAAGCGAAAACCGTCCACGCGCATTTCGGTGGCCCAGTAGCGCAGCGAGTCGGTGACCATTTGCAGCACGCGCTGATGGCTCAGATTCAGGGTGTTGCCGGTACCGGTGTCGTCGATGTAGTAGCGCGACTCTTCCGGCATCAGCCGGTAGTAGGAGGCGTTATCGATCCCCTTGAGCGAAAGCGTCGGGCCGAGCTGGTTGCCTTCGGCGGTGTGGTTGTAGACCACATCGAGAATCACTTCCATGTCGGCGGCGTGGAAACGGGCCACCATCTCCTTGAACTCGTTGACACTCTCGCCGGAGAGATAGCGCGAGTGGGGGGCGAAGAACCCCAGGGTGTTGTAACCCCAGAAGTTGTGCAGCCCCTGCTCCTGCAGGCGCTGATCGTCGACGAAAGCATGGATGGGCAAAAGCTCGATCGATGAGACGCCCAGCGAACGGATGTAGCCCACTACGTCATTGACCATCAACCCGGCGAAGGTACCGCGCAGTGCCTCGGGCACGGCGGGGTGGCGCATGGTGTAGCCCCGCACGTGGGTCTCATAGACGATGGTGTGATCCCAGGGCAGCTGTACTTCTCGCGAGCGCCCCCAGGTGAAGGCCGGGTCGACCACTTTACAGCGGGGCATGAACGGGGCGCTGTCGCGCTCGTCGAAGCTCAGATCCGCGTCTTCGTGGCCGATGGTGTAGCCAAATAGCGCGTCATCCCACTGGATTTCGCCGACGATCTGCTTGGCGTAAGGGTCGAGCAAGAGCTTGTGATGGTTGAAGCGGTGGCCCTGTTGCGGCGCGTAGGGGCCATACACCCGATAGCCGTAAAGCAGACCCGGGCGCGCGTCCGGTAGATAGCCGTGCCATACCTCGTCGGTGTACTCGGGAAGCTCGATGCGCTCGATCTCGTGCTCGCCGCTGGCGTCGAACAGGCAAAGCTCTACCCGGGTGGCATGGGCGGAGAAAAGCGCGAAATTCACTCCCAGCCCATCCCAGGTCGCGCCCAGCGGAAAAGACCACCCTTCGTGCACGCGGGAGCGGCGTATCACGCTAGGCGATTCATCGGCGGCTACGGTGCTGTCGCCATCCCGCGGCGTCTGGCTTATCGTCATCGTCTTCATTCCTTGAGCCCTGGTGGCTCGCAGGGGGCGGCTTACACCGCCCCGGCCCAACACGGGGAAAGTGGCTATTTTTCAGTTTTAGGCGAGCGCTTACGCGGCGCCGCCTTTTTGGCCGGCGGTGTCGCTCCGGCTTTGTCACTCTGTTTGGCCCCGGCACTCACGCGCGAGCGCTCCGGGGCGGGCACTGGCTCGACGCCCGGGGCGTGGCCACGATCCTGAACCGGCAGGTCGTCGCTGACTTCGTTTAAGCGGGCCTCGTCCTGGGGGGAGATGGCATCGAAATCGTCTTCCGGCTCATCCAGCGGCAGACGACTTTCTTCGATGCCGCGCTCGTCTTCCTCCAGGGGCAGGTCCTCTTCCATGATCGGCGGCTCGTCCAGGGGGGCGAGCAGCTCGTCCTGGGCATCGCTTTCGGCGTGTTGTTCGGCGGCGACGATCTTTCGCGCCCGCTCCCAGTGCTGTTGTTGCTGGCCCTCCGGGCGTCCTTCGGCTTCCCAGATGCTGTAGGCCAGTTGCCGGACACGTTCTTCATCGATCATTTCAACTCTCCCTGCGCCTTGCGCGCTGTCATTGCTCATCGGGGGTGAAAGCGTTCGCGTCGCCGTCACTCCCCGAACTGTCTTCATTTAGAAATACCCCCACCGGCAGCGTGGACAGCAGCTCACCAAGCGGGATCGCCTCGCCCTGGGATGCCACGCTTGCCATGGTCAGTACGCTACGCCAGCGCCCCGGCACGCCCTCGAGGCGCGTGTCGCCCCAGTGCGGCAGGGGCTGGTCGCTCGAATCCAGCAGCGCCGCGCTCAGGCGCGGGACCACCACCAGCAGCGTTTGCCCGTTATAGCGGCGAAGAAACGCCACCACGCGCTCGGCGTGCTCGCCGCTGGCTGAAAGGGGCTGATAGCTACCCTTTAAAAACAGCGCCGGATAGCGGCCTCGAAGGGCCAAAAGCCTGGCCGTCACCAACTGCTTGATGTGCCCGTCCGGCCAGCTTTCCAGCGCCTGCTCTAGAGCCGGGGCGCTTGAAAGCGCGGCCTGTCGCGCGGCGTAATCCACCGGGCGGCGGTTGTCCGGGTCGACCAGGCTGTAATCCCAGAAATCGTTGCCCTGATAAAGGTCGGCGACGCCGGGCACGCTCAGGCGCAGCGCCGTTTGTGTCAGGCCGTTAACCGCGCCGGGCAGATCGAGCATTCGCGCCGCGCGGTGAAGGCCGTCGCGCAGTGCAGGCGTGGTGAGAAGCCCCTCCAAAAAGCGCCGGCACGCCTGCTCGTAGGCGTCGTTGGGCCAGAGCCAGTGGCTTTTAAGCTTCGCCTCGCGCAGCGCCTTTTGCTGCCACTCGCCCAGGCGCTGGATGAACGTCGCCATGGCCTGGGTATCCTGTGTGTTCTGGGTGTCCCGGGGGGCGAGGGTGGGCGGCCAGGCGGCGACAATGATCTGGTAAAGCAGCAGTTCATCGCCGGGCGAAGGCGCCACACCGTCCGCAAGCGTCTGGCGCAAGGGCGCGGCCAGGGCGCGCCATTCGCCCACAAGACGCGTGAAGCGCGGGGCGTGTTCGCTCAAGGCAGCAAGCCGGGCGCGAACGTCCTCGCCGCGCTTGTGGTCGTGGGTGGCGGTGGTCACCATGGCAGAGGGAAACGCCTGGGCGCGCTGGGCGTTGGCGGCGTGAAAGCGCGCCGGCGTATGGTGGAAGTGTTCGCCGTCGAAACCCACGTCGTTTCGCGATAGCAGCGCGGCGCTGCGATACCCCGCCGTATCCTCCACCGCCTTGGCGGCCACCGGCGAGGTGAGCTGTTGAAAGCGCACGATGGCGCGGTTTCTGAGCGCGCGCTCGGCCTTGTCGGTGCAGCCTCGGGGTGCTTCGCCCCCCAGCCAGCGCGCCAGCGCCTCGAGGGTGTCGCGATCCGGCGGGCTCAGCGCGCGTCTGGCCCCGGCCATCGCCTCCTGAAAAAACGCCTCGTCCGCCGGGGGGCGGCCGCTGTCATCGGCGTAGCTGCGGTAGATGGGAAAGTGCACCACCAGGGCGTACAGCGCCCGGCGGATAGAGCCCAGCGTGATGTCGCGGTGCGAAAGACCGGCGCGGGCCACCGCGTGAAGCGCCCGGGCGCAGGCGGCGTATTCGCTTGCCAGCAACGAGGTGAGGATTTCGCCCCGGGCCTGGCGTACTTCCTCCATGAACGTAAGCGCGCGGCCGCTGACGTCGCGCCACAATGCGCGAAAGGGCTGCTCCCCCGCCGGGTCGTGCATGAGCCCCGACACCTCGTTCATGAACTCGTAGCCGCTGGTGCCGTCCACGCCCCAATCCGTATGCAGCGTTTCACCGACGCCGAGAATTTTCTCGACATACAGCGCCACCCGCCGCGGCGCCTCGGTGGGTCGGCTCGCCTCCAGCGCGTCCAGCCGGCTGCGCAGGCGCAGGCAGTAGCCTCGCGGGTCGGCCAGCCCGTCGACGTGGTCGATGCGCAGGCCATCCACCCAGCCTTCTTTTACCAGGCGAAGCGGCAGGGCGTGCACGGCGTCGAAGATCCCGGGGTTTTCGATGCGTAGCCCGCCAAGCTCGGTAACATCGAAAAAGCGCCGCCAGTTGATCTCGTCGCTGGCGGTGCGCCAGTAGGCCAGCCGGTAGTGCTGGCGCGAAAGCAGCGCGTGCAGCCGGGTCATGCCATGCGGGTCGCTTGCCTTGAATAACGCCAGTACGCCCTCGAGACAGGCGCGGGCGTCCGGCGCGTCGAGCACCTGGTTCAACTGGGCACAGGCCTGGCCCGCCTGCATGGCCGGGGGCGCCTTATGGGCCAGGGAGTCGAAAAACGCGGCCTGCTCATGAAGCGCGCTGTGCTCGGCGAAGCGCAGGATGTCGCCGTAATGGCGCGGGTCGATGGGAAAGCGGTGCTCGTGGTAGGCAACGTGAAAGCCGCCCTGGTCAAAGCGCAGGCAAAGCTCGCCGGCGGCCAGCGTCTGTTGGTAGGGTGCGCCCAGAAACGGCGCCAGCAGCTTGCCTTTCAACAGCGGGTCGGGGGAATCCCAGTCGATATCGAAAAACCCGGCATAGGCGCTCTGCTCACCCCAGGTCAGCACGTCCTGCCACCAGGGGTTTTCCGAGCCGCCCACGGCGAGGTGATTGGGCACGATATCCAGTACCAGCCCCATCTGGTGGGCGCGAAGCGTCTCGACCAGCGCCTTGAGCGCCGCTTCACCACCGACTTCGTCGTCGATACGCGTGGGGTCGACGCCGTCGTAGCCGTGTGGCGAGCCCGCCCGCGAGGCCTGAAGCGGCGAGGCGTAGAGGTGGCTCACCCCGAGCGCGGCGAAGTGCGCCACCAAACGCTCGGCATCCCAAAGCGTGAAGCCCTTGTGAAACTGGAGCCGAAGCGTTGCGCGAATCTCATTCATGGAAAGGCCCCTTGCTGGGCGCGGTTTTAGGCTCGGCTTCGGACGCCGGCGAATCGATGGGGCGCTGGCGCCTGGCCTGGGCAAAACGCTCGAGACGCTGGCGTGTTTGCAGGCAGGAGAAAAGCGACGGGCTGTCGGCGGCCAGGCGGCGGCGCCAGTTGGGGTGCTGCTCGCCGCTGTTGGGCAGGTTCGGCTGCTCCTCCAGACCCAGAATGTCCTCGATGGGAATCAGCACCAGCGGTGCCGAGGTGGCGGCCAGGTGGTCAAGGCAGGCATCGATCACCCGCGAGGCGGGAATGTCGGCGGCGGCAAGCGCGTCAGGGGCGGACGAGGCGCTGAGAAGCCCGATAGTGCTCGCCAGGCGCCCTCGCTCCTGTTTGCGGGCAGCCTCTTCGGTTGCGCTGCTCTGGTCGGGCTTCAAGAGCCCGAGCTTACTTCGCCACTGGATGTCGCGGCCCGCCCACCAGCCCGCCACCGTTGGCAGGTCGTGGGTCGTGGTGGTGGCAAGCGCGGCGTCGGACCACTGGTCAGCGCTCAGAAAGCGCTGCTGGTCGTCCTGCTCGAACCAAAGCACCTGCATGCCGAGAATGCCCCGGGCGGCGAGGGCCTCGCGAAAGTCCGGTGCCACGGTGCCCAAATCCTCGCCGATGACGATCGCCTGGTGGCGAAAGGACTCCAGCGCGACCAGGCGCAGCAGATCCTTTAGCGGGTAGCGCAGATAGCCACCGGCGCCTGGTGAAGCACCCGCGGGCACCAGCCACAGGCGCTGCAGGCCCAAAACGTGATCGATTCTGAGCCCGCCGGCGTGGGCGAAACCGCAGCGCAGCATGTCGATGAAGCTTTGAAAGCCCGAGTGCACGAGCCCCCAGGGCGAGAAGGCCGCAAGGCCCCAGTCCTGCCCGTCGGCGTTGAACAGATCCGGCGGCGCGCCGATCGAAAGGCCGTCGAGCATCTCGCCCGGGCGGCTCCAGGTCTGGCTGCCCGCCGGGTCGACGCCGACCGCCAGATCGGCGATCAGCCCGACCCTCATGCCCGCTTGCCGGGCGCTTTGATGCGCGCGCTCGAGCCCTTCGGCGGTGAGCCACTGGAGAAAGGCGTGAAAGCCGATCTCGAGGGTATGGCGTTGGGCGAAGGCCGTGACCGCTTCGCTTTGCGGATCGCGCAAGGCCTCTGTCCAGGCGTGCCAGTCGCCGGGGCCGTTGATCTGTTGAAGGGCCTCGAAGCGGCAGTGATGTTCGAGCGCCTCGCCGCCGGCCTGGCGAAACGCCTGCAACTGGTCGCGCCATTGCCGCGCTTGCGGGTCATCGCCGTTGATGACGTCATCGTACAGAAAACGCAGCCAGCCAAGCTTGGCCCGGGCCGCCTCCGGCCAGTTAACGAACGCCTCGGCTTCGAGGGCGGCAAGTTTCTGCTGCGTGTGACCATGCGCCTTGGCGCGTGCGACCGCGGTCTCGCCCAGCAGCGTCTCCGGGGCGCAGTGAAGCACGTTGTAAAGCAGCCGGCTGGAGGGGGAGTAGGGGCTGTAGTGATGCACATTGGCGCTGAACATGGCGTGGGTGGGGCTGATCGCCAGGGCGTCCGCCCCCAGCTCCCCAAGCTGAGCAGCACTTTGGGCGAGCGCCTCGAGATCCCCGATCCCGCCGTCGCCGGGCCGGCGCAGTGCGTAGAGCTGAACCGCCGCACCCCAAAGCCGTGGCGGTGCGCTTTGGGCCGCATCCGCCGGGGTGAAGCAGCGCGGCGGCGCTACGGCCAGGGTGAGCGTGGCGCGCTCGATCGTCAGCCGGTGGTAGCCCGGCGCGTCGATGGCGGGCACGCGAGAGGCCTCATCGAGTGTCCCCTCACGGCGCTCCCCGCTTTCCAGAACGAGGGCGAACGGTGTGCCCGGGGCAAGCGGCGAAGGGAGCGGGGTGGGGGCGTCGACATCTGCGGTAATCAGCGCCGGCCAGTCATCCGGGCTTCGCCAGGCACTCATTCGAGCCAGGCGTTGGTGGCTTTCGGCGATCGCGGCGGCGGAGTCGGTGGCAAAGCCAAGACTATCGAGCAGACGGTGCTGGGCATCCAGGGAGAGCCGGCAGGCGGCGCCATCGCTGTCCTCCCACTCGAGCAGCAGCCCGGCTGCCTGAGCAAGATCCTGAAGGGGAGTATTCATGGCGTGTCTCCGTGTTCGCCGGTCATCAGCCACGCCGCCGCCGAGCGCGGGGGCAGCCGGCCCGTCTCGGCGGTGCTTGCCACGCCGTCGCGGCTTTCGCATAAATGCGTTTCCAGGCGCAGCGACTGGCTTTCAAGCATTGTGCTCTCCACGTCGGTCTCGCCCAGGTTGATCGCGATCACCAGCTGTGCGCCGTCGCCCAGACGCCAGCGGGCGAGTACGGCTTTGTCGCCCAAAACATCCGCCCCCAGCGATCTTGCCCCTTCCAGGCGCGGTACGACCTGGAGATGGCGCAGGGATAAAAGCGTGCGGTAGCGCTCGAGGATGGCATGGTGGGGCGCTAGCGTTCGCGCCTGGAAATCCGGCAGCGAGGCATCGAAGGTGTCGGGGGCGTTGGGGTCGGGGATGTGCTCGCGAGCCTTGGCGTCCTTGAACGCGGCGAAGTCGGCGAACTCCGCCCGGCGCCCTTCGCGCACCGCCTCGGCCAGGGTTTCGTTGTGATCGGTGAAAAAGAGAAACGGGCGCTTCGAGCCCCACTCTTCGCCCATGAACAAAAGCGGCACCATGGGCGAGAGCAGCAGCAAGAGGGTGGCCGCGGCCAGCGCATCCGGGTCGGCGAGCACGCTCAGGCGCTCGCCCAGCGCCCGGTTACCGGTCTGGTCGTGGTTTTGCAAAAACGCCACGAACGCGGTGGGGGTAAGGTGAGCGCTGGGCTCGCCGCGGGGCCGCCCGTGGCGCGAGGCCGCGCCCTGGTAGATGAACCCCTCGTTCAAACAACGCGCAAGGCGCTGAGTGGGCGCCTCGGTGAAGTCGCCGTAATAGCCCTCGCTTTCGCCGGTTAGCAAAACGTGCATCACGTTGTGCCAGTCGTCGTTCCACTGCGCGGTGAATAGCGGCGCTTCGAGCAGCGAGGCGCTGTTGGCCTCGTTTTCGAGCACCAGGTGCACGTGGCGATCAGTGGGGATCACTCGGCGAATCGTCTCGGCGAGTTCCACCAGAAAATCCTGCTCGCCGATGGCGTGCACGGCGTCGAAGCGCAGCCCGTCCAGGCGGTACTCCGTGAGCCACATCAGGGCGTTGTCGATGAAAAAGCGGCGCACCATGGGCGCGCGAAAGTCGATGGCGGGGCCCCAGGGGGTGTCGACGTCGTCGCGAAAGAAGCCGGCGGCGTAGTGGGCCAGGTAGTTGCCGTCCGGGCCGAAGTGGTTGTACACCACGTCGAGAAAGACCGAGAGCCCCAGGCCGTGGGCCTCATCGATCAGCGCTTTCAACTCGTCGGGTGTGCCGTAGCTTGCCTGAACCGCGTAGGGCAGCACGCCGTCATATCCCCAGTTGCGCGTGCCGGGGTAAGCGGCCACCGGCATCAGCTCGATGGCGGTGACGCCCAACGTCTGCAGGTGGCCCAGGTGCGCGCGCACGCCGTCGAACCCACCGAGTGCGCCCGCATGAAGCTCGTAAAGCACGGTTTCTCGCCAGGGCCGGCCCCGCCATTGTGTGTGGCGCCAGACATAGTGGGCCGGGTCGATCACCACGCTCGGCCCATGAATATCTCCTGCCTGAGCCCGGGCGGCCGGGTCGGGGACGTTCAGCGTGCCTTCCGGCGTGACGACCCGGTAGCTATAGCGCGCGCCGTGGCCACAGGCAAGCTCGGCGCTGACGCAACCATTGGCCTCTTTTGCCATGGTGACCCGCTCGAATCCTTGTACCTCGAGTTCGACCTGTTCGGCATCCGGTGCCCACAGAACGAACCGCGTTCGACCGTCGTCGAGCACGTTGGCCCCCAGGGCGGGGCGCTGACTGCGTTCTTGCATCGCTTCGACTCCTTCAAAGACGCTGCGTCGTGATGCGTTCGGCCTCGATGGCCTGCTGATAGAGCCTGGTGTAGGGAATGATGGACTGGCGCCAGTGGTAGCGTCCGGTCATGGCGGCGCCGCGCATGGCGTTAAAAAGGTCCGTGCATTTATGTACGGCGAAGGCGCGCTGGATGGCGCGCATGTAGCTTCCGAACTGCATGTCGTCGAACAGAAAACCGGTCACCCCGTCCTCGATGGTATCGGCAAGCCCGCCGGTGCGGTGGGCGATGGGCAGCGAGCCAAAGCGCTGGGCGTACATCTGGCTCAACCCGCAGGGTTCGAAGCGCGAAGGCATGAGCAGAAAATCGCTGCCGGCGAAGAGGCAGCGCGCCTGGTACTCGTCGAAGCCGATATAGGCGGCCACGGCGCCTTGATAGCGCCGCGCCAGCGCGCGAAGCGCCTGCTCCACGTCATGCTCACCGCAGCCCATGAAAACGATTTGCCCCCCGGCCTCGACGATCGCCTTGGTGGCCTCGATGGTCAGGTCCAGCCCCTTTTGATGAACCAGGCGCGAGATCACCACGAACAGCGGCCCGGCACCCGGTAATAACCCGTAGCGCAGGCGTACGTAATCGGCGTTGGCGCGCTTTCCGCGCCAATCGTTGGAGGAGAACGCCTGAATCAGATGGCTGTCGGTGCGCGGGTCCCAGGAGTCGTCGATACCGTTGGGGATACCGCTCAAGCGCCCCTGGTCGGCCTTGCAACGAAGAAGGCCGTCCAGCCCGCAGCCGAATTGGGGCGTGGTGATCTCCTGGGCGTAGGTGGCACTCACCGTGGTGACGCGGGAGGCGTAGTTGATACCGGCTTTCATGAAGGAGAGATCGCCGTAATACTCGACGCCATCGATATTGAAGGCGTGCTCTGGAATGCCCAGCGCCGCCCGCCGGGAGCCGTCGAAAAGCCCTTGATAGGCCAGGTTGTGAATCGTAAAGATGCAGGGCATCGGCGCGTTCTGCCAATGCAGATAAGCCGGGGCGAGGCCGCAGGCCCAGTCGTTCAGGTGCAACAGTTTGGGCTGCCAATCGAGCCCCGCCAGGCCCTGGGCAATATCCGCCGCTGCCTTGGAGAGCCGGGCGAAGCGGATGTCGTTATCCGCCCAGCCGGTGTCTTGGCCATCGCCGTAGCCGCTGGAGCCGCGCCCGTAGGGCGTGCCTTCGCGATCGAAGAGTTCCGGGCAGAGCAGGACGTAGACGATCAGACCGTCGCGGCAAGTGATCTGGCCGATCTTGCACGCTGGCAAGTCGGCGAAGGCGGCAAGCTCGCCGACCGGCGTGATCACGACATCGGCGGTGAGGATATCGCGGTAACCCGGAATCAGTACGCGGACATCGTGATGTGCCGATAGGGCCCGAGGGAGGGCCGAGGAAACGTCACCCAGCCCACCCACCTTGACGAAGTCGCTCATCTCGGTGGTAACGAAAAGTACTGATTTGGAGGGCGAATCGTCAAACGGTGGGCGGCGAGTAATCGAAGTGTTATCTGAAGTTGTCCGATGTCGTCCGATGACGTTTTTTTCTGAGTTATAACGCGTCGTCTTCAAGCGGGCATTCAAGGAAGTGTTTATTTTATAAGATGTTGGCGTTTTATAGTTTATTTTTGAACTCACTTGAGAATCGGCTTTATGACTGCTTTTATTGCCCAATACCCCCTCGTCCATGCTCAACCTCCCCGGTTATCATGGTAGATACTGTTGGATTAGATAACTCATTATCTCGGCGACGTTCCTGTCGACCGCCCGCGCCAAGCACTGTGGCGGGTTTTCTCTATTACTTTAGTCGAAAAAAATAATAAAGCTGTAAGCTTTTGGCTATCCATAACGTTGGTTAACCAATATTTTTATTGTTTTGTTGATTTATACTTAGCAATCTCTTGGGTTGAGTTAAAACAAATGCTTTTAATGCATGACGTTAGAGTGCTTTTTATAACACCGGTTAGCATTCGATAGAGGCTGAAGTTTTTGTTTTTTTAAATCGAGAACAAAATGATTCGAGGGTAGAAAGGAAAGTAAGAGAGTTAAGCAGGGCGTTGATTTGCAATGTTCGATGGGAAGGTCTGATGCGAAAAGCTCGATTTGAAAGATACCGAGGCTTTGACACACGGCGGCGGGGCGCCGTGTGTCACAGACCCTAAGGGGATAGCGAGAGAAAAAAGAGTATCAGGGGAGGGGACAGAAGCGACAAAATGAATCCGCTGACCACCGCGACCGGCACGCAGGCCACGCCGCCGTGCTGCTGGATGACCGGCAGAGTGAAGTCCATCGAGGTGGCGCCGCCGAACCCGATGGCCAGGGCGGCGTGGCGGTGGATGATCAGTGGAATCAAGATAAACGCCAGAAGCTCCCGGGCCAGGTCGTTGAAAAATGCAACGCCGCCGAGCAGGGGCCCCAGCTGGTCGCCGATCAAAATGGCGGACAGCGAATACCAGCCAAACCCCGAGGCCAGGGCCAGGCCTTCGCTCACGCTTAGCGAGAGAAGCGGCGCGGCGACAGCGCCGGCCAGCAGCGAGCTTGCGGCAAGCGTCACCGCGATGGCAAGCCCCAGCCGGTTGAGCAGAATTTGCTTGAGCGCCATGCCGGAGTTGCGCAGTTGGCAGCCAATCAGCGCAAGCAGCGCGTAAAGCGCCCACTCGGCCAGCGTATCCGCCGTGGCAAATACGCCGCGGCCCAGAACCGGGGCGAGCAAAAGCCCGGCGGCCACCCCGGCCACCACCGTGACCAGCAACAACAGCGACCCTTGCATAGCGGCAAGCTTGCTGGCCGGCGCATCCTTGACCACCGGTGAGGTGCCGGCCTTGAGGGCCATCCGGCGTGATAGCCACCCCAGGGCTGCCAGGTTGAACACGGCGGTAAGGCTGAAAAGTATCAGGGCACTTGCGCCCAGGCGCGAAAGCTCGCCGGCCAGGTTTTCGAGCCCGGCCAGGCTTACGCCCATCAGCAGCAAAATGAGATACACCGAAGCGCTAACGCCCCGGTTGATCAGGTGCTGGAGGTAGGGTGAGCGAACGCGCACCAGATAGCCCCCGATCAGGGGCAGTAGAACGATCAATAAACCCGTGAGCATTTAGGGGGCGGCGCCATCGCTTGGGGTGAACTCGGTCAACGTGATCGCGGTATCCCGGCGGCCGTCCTTGAAGTACTCCACCGAGAGAATCAGCCCGGGCCACTCGGGGGCGAAGCTGATTTCCATATGGCGGTCGGGTTTCTCGACATCCGTAAGCGTCACGCTCTGGGTATCGAACTCGCCGGCGGGTACGTCAACGGTGGCGGTATCGTTGGTATAGTACTGAAAATGTTCGTCGCGGCCGCGATGATCGAGAAACTCGAGTTCGCAGGGCGCCCGTTGGGTGCACTCTTCAGAACCGGCGCGGCGGGAAAGGTCGAACAGTGCGGCCTGGCGGTCGAGTGCCGTGAGTTCACTTTCACCCAGTTGGTAGCTATCGCCCACGCCGAACAGCGAGTAGCTGCTCGAGTACAAAAGCGAACGGGTGGTGTCATCGTCGACGGTAAAGCGGCTTCGCTCCTCGCCTTTGGCAACGGCGACGGAGAAGCGCATGCTGCTCAACCAGTGGCTTCCTTCCTGGCTCAGCGTATGGCGCACCGTAGCGCCGGGCCAGTTGCGAACCTCGAGGCGGTAGCGCGCTTCAAAAGGGCGCGGATCGTTGAAGCCCGTCTCTTCGCTGGAGACGGCGGTAGGGGCACTTCCCATCCCCAGGGCGGCGAGCAGCAACGCGCCGAGTCGTCGGGGTTTGGACATCGCTTTCAAAATACGGGGCACAGGTTCCACTCCTTTGTGTGCAAATCGTCCCTAAGAGCCTCGAACCAGGCACTTCGTTCACGTCAGGCCTTTCATTATGGGCATCTGGCGTGCGCTAGTAGCCGTTTTCCGGGTTGACCGTGGCAAGTGACTCTCCATCCTCGAAGGCGTGAAGGTAGGAGATGACCTGGTCGATGGCATCCACAAGCGGCGTGGGGGCCGCCATATGCGGCGTAATAATAACACGCGGATGTTGCCACAGGGCATGCTCGGCGGGCAGCGGCTCCTGCTCGAACACATCGAGTAGCGCTCCGCGTAAATGCCCCGGCGCCTGGCCATCGCCCAGCGCCTCGATCAGCGCGTTTTCGTCGATCAAGCTGCCCCGGCCCGGGTTGATCACGCTGGCGCCTTTTGGCAGTCGATGAAGACGCTCGGCGTTTAAAATATGCCGGGTCGCCGGGGTGTCCGGCAAAATGGTCACCACGCTGCGTACCTGGCTTAAAAGCTCATCGAGGCCCGCCTCGCCGTGCAGGCAGCGAACGTTTTTCAACTCCTTTGGCGAACGGCTCCAGCCGAGCACCGGAAAGCCCGACTGATAAAGCGCCGCCGCCACCGAGCGGCCGATTGCCCCCAGGCCCAAAACGCCGACCGGCCACTGGGATTTCTCCACGACTTCCTGGGTTTGCCACTGCGCGCTGGGCTGCTGGGCCGCGTAGCGGTCCATGCTGCGGTAAAAGTGCAGCACCCCGTAAAGCACGTAGTCGGCCATCAGCTCGCCCATGCCGGCATCGCGCAGTTTGACGATCGGCACATTGGCGGGGCGCTCGGGGGTGTTCAAAAGATGATCTACGCCGGCGCCCAGGTTGATGATGCCCTTGAGCGCCGTTTGCTCGGCCAGTAAATAGCCCGGCGCTTTCCAGACCGCCAGATAGTCGGCGCCCAGCCGATCCGCCTTTGGGGCGTCGCTTGTGAGCACGGTGGCCTTCGGGAACGCCTCTAAAAGGGCGGCTTGCCACTGCTGGGCCTGGTCGGTATGTACCACTATTTTCATGAAGCGCTCCTCGAAATCGCATGTTGCGGGTTACCAGCTATCATGGGTTAAGTGGGGTAAGGGCTGCAAGGAGGCGGCCGTGCCCCGGCGCGCGCTCAAAGGCGCGCTTTCGCCATCGGGAAAGGAGATCCAGCATGACGACCAGCGCCCAAGTAGTCACCCGCCAACGCAGTGGCAAGGGCTTTACCTACCGCACCGAAGACGGTGAAACGCTCAAGGACACCCAGTGGCGCGAGTGGATCAAATCGCTTGCCATTCCACCGGCCTGGCGGGACGTCGAGATCACGCTCGATAAGCGCCATCACATTTACGCCACCGGCCGCGACGACGCCGGTCGCAAGCAGTACGTTTACAACCCCAAGTGGCGCGAGAAGCGCGAGGCGAAGAAATTCGATCGGATGATCGCCTTCGCCCAAAAGCTTACGCCGATGCGCCGGGTGACCGGCCAGCACCTGCGCCAAAAGGCCTTCCCCGGGAGAAAGTCTTGGCCTGCATGGTGCGCCTGATCGACAGCGCCTACTTCCGCCCGGGCAGCGAGCGCTACCGTCAGCAAAACGACTCATATGGACTCACCACCATGCGCTCCAAGCACTTGACCATCGATGGCGACGAGCTGATTTTCGACTACCGGGGTAAAAGTGGCCAAAACCAGCACCGGGTAGTCGAGGACGCGCGCCTGGCAAGCGTGGTGGCCGAGCTCGACGACACGCCAGGCTATGAAATCTTCAAATACTTCGACGAAAACGGCAACAAGGTGCGCGTGGATAGCCAGGATCTCAACGACTATATCCACGAGGTGATGGGCGAAGCCTTTAGCGCCAAGGATTTTCGCACCTGGGCGGGCACCTCGATTGCCGCCCTGGCGCTCGAGGAGCTGGGCTTCGACGACGATGAAAAGATCAGCGAAAAGAACGTGCGCCAGGCCGTCGAAAAGGTCGCCAAGTCGCTGGGCAATACGCCGAGTATCGCCAAGGCGAGCTATATCGACCCGCGGGTCGTGGAGAGCTACCTGGACGGCCAGACGCTGGAAAACTTTCGTCAGCTGGTCGACGTCGAGCTCGAACACGACGATCTGACCGGCCCGGACGAGCGCGCCGTACTCGAACTTTTGAGAAGCCGCCTTGCGCGTAAAAAGTAGCGCCAGGCGGTGGATGTCTTCTCTAACCCCCTGGTGGGCATCGATTCGCGCCCCAAAGGGGTTTTTGATAAAGGCTTTGACCAGTAGCCAAGGGTGGGTGCTAGTATCGGCTAAAGACGACGTTTTGGCGGCGCTCGCGCCAAAGCGTCGCTGCATTGGCCCAGCAAGCTGGTTTTTAGTGATTTTTAAGGGCGAGTTACTCGATGAATGAGGTTTCCCTGCCTTTCACTCGCGAAGAGTATGCCAATCGCCTTTGGAAGGTGCGTGCAGAAATGGCCGGCCGCGGCATCGACGTGCTGATCGTCAGCGACCCCTCCAATATGGCCTGGCTAACCGGCTATGACGGCTGGTCGTTCTACGTGCATCAGTGCGTGCTGGTGGGCCTGGAAGGGGAGCCGGTCTGGTTCGGGCGCCGTATGGACGCCAACGGGGCGCTTCGCACCTGCTGGATCGACCCGGACAACATCACCTATTACCCCGACTACTACGTGCAAAACCCGGACATGCACCCGATGGAGTATCTAGCCCAATCGGTGATGCCCGGGCGCGGCTGGCACACTGGCGTGGTGGGTATGGAGATGGACAACTACTACTTCTCCGCCAAAGCGTACCAGAGCCTTTTACGCGAGCTGCCCCACGCGCGTTTCATGGACGCCAACGCGCTGGTCAACTGGTGTCGGGCCATCAAATCCCCCCAGGAAATCGCCTACATGCGCGTGGCGGGTAAAATCGTCGAGGGCATGCACTCGCGGATCATCGAAGTCGTCGAGCCCGGGCTTCCCAAAAGCAAGCTGGTCTCCGAAATCTATCGGGTGGGTATCGAAGGGTTCGTGGACGAAACCGGCAAGGTCTTCGGCGGTGACTACCCGGCCATCGTGCCGATGCTGCCCACCGGCAAGGACGCCGCCGCCCCGCACCTGACCTGGGACGACACGCCGTTTCGTAAAGGCGAGGGCACCTTTTTCGAGATCGCCGGGGTGTTCAAGCGCTACCACGCGCCGATGTCGCGCACCGTGTTTCTGGGCACACCGCCGACGGATTTCATCCGCGCCGAATCCGCGCTTTTGGAAGGAATCGAAAACGGCCTGGCGGTGGCCAAACCCGGCAACCGCACCGCGGATATCGCGATGGCGCTGGGGGCGGCGATGGACAAGTACGGCTTCGACCGGGGCGGGGCGCGCTGCGGCTACTCGATCGGGCTCTCCTACCCGCCGGACTGGGGTGAGCGCACCATGAGCCTGCGCCCCTCTGACGATACGATTCTCAAGCCCGGCATGACGTTTCACTTCATGCCCGGTCTCTGGGTCGACGAGTGGGGCCTGGAGATCACCGAAAGCATTCTGATTACCGAAACCGGCTGCGAGACACTGGCGAACTTCCCTCGCCAGCTGTTCGTCAAGTAACGCCGCCGATGAACGAATCGACCAAGGATACAGTGATGAGCTCTGAGACGAACACGCAACGGCCAAGCCCGGTTTCCGCCACCGTCGACTTCGAGGCCGACGGCGTTCAGCACGGTTTTTTGAAGCTGCCTATTTCGACGGACGTCTCGGCCTGGGGGGCGGTGATGATCCCGGTGACCGTGGTGAAAAACGGGGATGGCCCCACCGCGCTTTTGACCGGCGGTAACCACGGCGACGAATACGAAGGCATTACCTCGCTGCTCAAGCTTTCCAGCGCGCTGAAAGCGCAAGACGTCACCGGCCGGGTCATCATCGTGCCCTGCATGAATACGCCGGCGGTGATGGCGGGCACGCGGACCTCGCCGATGGACAAGGGGAACCTGAACCGAAGCTTCCCCGGCAATCCGGATGGTAGCGTGACCGCGCAAATTGCCGACTACTTTACCCGGGTGCTGGTGCCGATGAGCGACGTGGTGTTGGACCTGCACTCTGGCGGGCGCACGCTGGACATTCTGCCCTTCGCCGCCTCCCACGTGCTGGATGACAAAGCGCAGCAGCAGGTGGCACTCGAGGGCGCCAAGGCGTTTGGCGCGCCCTACGCCATGGTGATGTTCGAGCTCGACGCCGAGAAACTCTTCGATACCGCCTGCGAGCGCCAGGGCAAAACGTTCGTGGCCACCGAACTGGGCGGCGGCGGCACCTCGACCCCGCAGAGCATGGCGATCACCGAGCAGGGCGTGCGCAACTTTCTGATTCACTACGGGTTGGTGTCGGGCGAGGTCGCCATGCCCAAAGATGGCCAGGTCTATCTCGATATGCCCGATGCGAGCTGCTACGTACAGAGCCAGCATGAAGGCGTGTTGGAGCTGACCGTGGCGCTGGGCGACGCCGTGAAAAAAGGCCAAACCATCGCTTACGTTTACGATATGGCGCGAAGCGGTACCGAGCCCGTGGCCTACCAGGCCGAGCGCGACGGCATTTTGATGGCCCGGCGCGCCCCGTCGCTGATCCATATGGGAGACACGCTGGCGGTGATCGCCGATGTCGTCGACCGTTTGGAGGCGTGAGTAACCGCGTGCTAAAACTCGACCGCTTCGATTTGAAAATCCTCGATATCCTCGGCCGGGATGGGCGCATCACCAAGTCCAAACTGGCCGAGGCGATCAATCTTTCGATCAGCCCCTGCTGGGAGCGGGTCAAGCGCCTGGAGCAGGCGGGGGTGATCGAGGGCTATACCGCGCGCATCAACCCGGACGTGCTGGTGCCGCGCAATACGGTCTGGGTGCAGATCGAGCTAAAAGCGCATAACGCGGAGAGCTTTACGCGCTTCGAGGCGCTGGTGCAGGAAACCCCGGAGGCCACCGAGTGTGTCGCGGTGGGCGGCGGCGTCGATTACCTGGTGAAATTCGAGGCGCGCTCGATCGATAGCTACCAGCGGCTGATGGATCGATGGCTGGTCTCCGATGCCGGTATCGAGCGCTACTTTACCTACATCGTCACCAAGACGGTGAAGAAAAGCGCGGTCGAGATCGGCGCCGCGGATATCCTCTAATCGTCGCTTAGAAGCGACAGCTGAATATCGTCCGGGTCGCCGTAAGGGCCTTCGCCCACCCGGTTGCGCCCGGCGCCTTTCGCGGTATAAAGCGCTTGATCCGCGGCTTTGATCAAACGCGGTAACCCCTCGCCGTGCTCCAGACTCCCCGTGCAGACGCCCACACTGACCGTCACGTACCCCGTGTGGGAGGCCTGGTGGACGATCGCGAGCGCTTCGACGCCGGCCCGTATCTGCTCGGCCAGCAAGGCCCCCGCTTTGGCGCTGTCCGAACTATCGGTATGAAGGACCAAAAACTCTTCGCCGCCGTATCGGCAGGCCGTATCGTGCCGGCCACAGGCGCTTTGAATGGCCCGGGCGATTTGTTGCAGACAGGCGTCGCCTTCGTCATGGCCGTAGGCGTCGTTGAACGCCTTGAAATGGTCCACGTCGATCAAAATGACCGCCGCGAACTTGTCCGGTACGCGCCGATTGCGCGTCAGCGAAGCGGCGTGCCGGTTCAGGCCCCGGCGGTTGGCGAGCCCGGTCAACGGGTCCAGGTGAGAAAGACGGTCCAGCGTCTCGTTACGTTTGGCAAGCTCGACGCGGAGCTCTTCCGCGTTGGCGTGCTGTAAATAGAGCTGCAGCGATTCCGTCGAGAAGCGGTAGTTCGCCAACAGGGTCAATATCAAGGTGGGCACGCCCACCACCAGGTGATTGATCACGTACTCCGTATTGGCGCCGGGTAAAAACCAGATGACGGTGTAAATGCATACGCAATTGAAGAGCGAGGCGACCAGGGTGTACTCGAACGGGTGGGCCAGCACGATGGCCAGCGCGAGCTGAAACACCAGGCCTGCGTAGAAGTAGTGCAGTACGCGCGGGTCGCTGGTGCCCAGCAGGCCCAAACACCATACCAGCAGGGCCAGGCTGACCATGATGGTGCTGGCAAGCTCCTTATGACGAATGGGAACGGGACGTTTTAGATACCAGAACATGAAGGTAGCAAGCGGCGTGGCCACGGCAAAGCGCATTATCGCCGAGTGCAGGCCGGTGTCCGACAGTAGATAGATGTCCACGGGAATGTAGGAGAAATAAAAAATCGTCAGCAGCGCGCTGAGCAGGCGCAACGTGCGAAGCCGCCGGTCGTGGCGGTCGATATCGTAGCGCTCCTTGACCGTGGAGGTGCCATTGGTCTGGGCCAGCAGCTGGAAGTAGGGCAGTCGGTACACAGTGATCTCGTAGGTTATCGCTTTTCTGAGCTACTGCGCGAAGAGAAAGGGAAATTCCTAATTCAAGGGCTGGTAAATTTGGCTGAAAGCCCTTGGGAGGATATTAGCACCAAAGAGCGCGGACCATGGCTTGGTCATATCCGTGAAACCTGCGTTTTAATCGCTTTCGGTCCTTCGCGAAGTGTGCTCGCCAAAAAAAGTAGCGTTAATAGCGGGGCTGGCAAAAAAAGGGCCGCTCGTTGTGCGGGTTTTCAAAAACACTTCGTGCGCGTTTTTCCTTAGGCTGAAATAAGGGCAGGCGGCACGTTTTGCGTCGTCTGCCGATCGTTCACGCGCAGCCAGGCCGTGCTTTAAACGAGACGGCTTAAGGAAAATGTTCATGACCACGCTATCGACAACGCTTGCCAAACGACTGGAGGACCCGCGTCTTTTCCGCCAGTACGCCTACGTGAACGGTCAATGGACCCACGGCGAGGGCGGGCGCGAAGAGGCCGTGGTCGACCCGGCCACCAACGAGGTCATTGGTCATATCCCGCTTCTCGAGGCCCGCCAGGTCACCGCCGCCGTGGATGCGGCGGAAAATGCTTTCGGCCAGTGGCGCCTGCTGCGCGCCGACGAGCGCTGCGAGCGGCTGCTCGCCTGGTATGATCTGATCCAGGCGCACCGCGAAGACCTGGCGATGATCATGACCCTGGAGCAGGGCAAGCCGCTGCCGGACGCCCGGGGCGAGGTCGAGTACGGGGCCAGTTTCGTACGCTGGTTCGCCGAAGAGGGCAAGCGCACCTACGGCGAGACCATTCCCAGTCATATTCCCAACGCAACGCTTGGCACGATCAAGGAGCCGGTGGGAATCGCGGCGATGATCACCCCCTGGAACTTCCCGCTTGCGATGATCACCCGCAAGGCCGCCGCAGCGCTTGCGGCGGGCTGCCCGGTGATCATCAAACCCGCCAACGAGACGCCGTTTTCCGCGCTGGCGCTGGCGGAGCTTGCCGAGCGCGCCGGCATTCCCGCCGGCATTTTCAACGTGGTGCTGGGCGAGCCCGCCGAGGTTTCCAAAATACTGTGCAGCGAACCGCGCATTCGCGCGCTTTCGTTTACCGGCTCCACCCGGGTCGGGCGGCTTTTGATCGAGCAAAGCGCCCACACCGTCAAGCGGCTTTCCCTGGAGCTTGGCGGCAATGCGCCGTTCATCGTCGGCCCGGACATGGACCCGAAAGAGGCGGCTTATGCCGCGGTGAACGCCAAGTTCCAGACCGCCGGGCAGGACTGCCTGGCCGCCAACCGCATTCTGGTCCACGAATCGATCCATGACGCCTTCGTTGCCGAGTTTGCCGAGCGCATGGCCGCACTTACCGTGGGTAACGGCCTGCACAGCGAGAGCGATCTGGGCCCGCTGATTCACCGCCAGGCGGTGGAGAAAGCCGCCGCCATCGTCGACGACGCGATCTCCCAGGGCGCCACCCTGGTGGCCGGCGACCAGCAAGATGCGCCGGGGGAGAATTACTTCATGCCGGTACTGCTCAAAGGCGTCACGCCGAAGATGAAGGTCTGGCGCGAGGAGAACTTCGCCCCGGTGGCCGGTATCACGGCCTACGCCAGCGACGACGAGGTCATCGCCATGGCCAACGACACCGAGTACGGCCTGGCGGCCTACGTCTATACCCACGATATCCGCCGCATCTGGAAACTGATGCGCGCGCTCGAGTACGGTATGGTCAGCGTCAACTCGGTCAAGATGACCGGCCCGCCGGTGCCCTTCGGCGGTGTGAAGCAGTCCGGCCTTGGCCGCGAGGGCGGCGCCACCGGGATCGACGAGTACCTCGAAACCAAATACTACTGCCTCGGGGCGCTGGGCTCGGTTTCCGGAAGCTAAGTGCCGGCTACGACCCATCGACAAGACCCTCCCCTTGTGGGGAGGTTTATTTTTTTCAGAGAGAACGCCATGAGCTTGCACCAGGATCTGATCGAGCGTGACCGTAAGGTCACGTTTCACGCCTCCACCCACCTCAAGGATTTCGCCCAGGGCGACGCTCCGGGCCGGGTCATCACCGGTGGTCAGGGCATCAACATCGTCGACAAGGATGGCCGCGAGTTCATCGACGGCTTCGCCGGGCTATATTGTGTGAATGTCGGCTACGGGCGCACCGAAATCGCCGAGGCGATCTACAAGCAGGCGATGGAAATTTCCTACTACCACACCTACGTGGGCCACGCCAACGAGCCGCAGATCGAGCTCTCCGAGCGCATCCTGAAAGCCGCTGGCATGAACATGTCGAAGGTCTACTACGGCATGTCAGGCTCAGATGCCAACGAAACCCAGCTCAAGATCGTGCGCTACTACAATAATGTGTTGGGCCGCCCACAGAAGAAAAAGGTGATCTCGCGGATGCGCGGCTACCACGGCTCCGGCATCGCCTCCGGGTCGTTGACCGGCTTGAAAGCGTTTCACGACCATTTCGATCTGCCCATCGACACCATTCGCCACACCGAAGCGCCGCATTACTACCTGCGCGCCGCGGAGCAGCACGGCATGACCGAACGCGAATTCTCGGCGTACTGCGCCGAGAAGCTCGAGACGATGATTCTCGAAGAGGGCCCCGAAACCGTAGCAGCCTTCATCGGCGAGCCGGTACTCGGCACCGGCGGTATCGTGCCGCCGCCGGAAGGCTACTGGGAAGCCATTCAGGCGGTGCTCGCTAAGTACGATGTGCTTTTGATCGCCGATGAAGTGGTCTGTGGCTTTGGCCGTACCGGCTCGGAGTTCGGCAGCCACCACTACGCCATGAAGCCGGATCTGGTCACCATCGCCAAGGGACTGACCAGCGCCTACCAGCCGCTTTCCGGGGTGATCGTCGGCGACAAGGTGTGGAAAGTACTCGAGCAGGGCACCGGTGAGTTCGGCCCGATCGGCCACGGCTGGACCTACTCCGGCCACGCTTTGGGGTGTGCGGCGGGGCTTGCCAATCTGGACATCATCGAGCGCGAAAACCTGGTGGGTAACGCCGCAGAAACCGGCAGCTACTTCCAGCAACAGCTCAAGGCCACGTTCGAAGGCCACCCGCTTTTGGGCGACGTGCGCGGTGTGGGCCTGATGGCCGCCCTCGAGTTCTCCCCGGATGCCCGGGAGCGGTTGCACTTCGACCCGGCGTTGAAAGTCGGCCCGCGGGTCGCCGCCGCGGCGCTTGAAGAGAATCTGATCGCCCGGGCCATGCCCCAGGGCGATATTCTCGGTTTTGCGCCGCCGCTGACGATTAATCGCCAGGAAGTGGACGAAGTGATTGCCCGCACCAAACGCGCCGTCGACCGGGTGACCGACGAGCTGACCCGCTCGGGGGATCTCAAAACCGGCGACCAGGAAGCGGCGTTTACCGTTTGAGCCGCTGAGTCTTCATTACCGGCAAGGTTAGAGCGCCGCTACGCCCTGTAGCGGCGCTTTTGTTGGGTCTTGCCGTTGCGCGCTATTGACGCCGTCTCATCCACCACCTATAAGCATTCAAGCCCTCCCTCACTCTCAGGTCGCCAGGCACTCATGTTCCTGCTCGTCGTTACCGCAACGCTTGCCATTGCCCTTTCGTTTGTATGCTCCATCCTCGAAGCCGCACTGTTGTCCATTACGCCCAGCTACATTGGCCGGCTCAAGGATGGCGACCCCGGGCTTCACGCCGCGCTCGAGGGTTTGAAGACCCATATCGACCGGCCGCTGGCGGCGATTCTCACGCTCAATACCATTGCCCACACGGTCGGGGCGACGGCGGTCGGTGCCCAGGCGGCGGTGGTGTTCGGCGAAAGCTCGATCGCGATCGTCTCCGCGGTGATGACGCTGTTGATTTTGGTGCTTTCCGAAATCATTCCCAAGACGATCGGGGCGACCTACTGGCGGGGGCTGGCGCCGTTTCTGCCGCGCCTTTTAAGGCCCATGATCTTGGCACTTCTTCCCTTTATCTGGCTCTCCGAGCAGATCACTCGCCGTTTGGGCACCGCCGAGCACGATGTCGACCTGCGTGGCGAGATCAAGGTGCTGGCGCGGGTGGGCCTCGAGCAGAAGGTGCTCGACGAGGACGAATCGCGCACCATCGTCAATATGCTCAACCTGCACGAAATCGCCGTATCCCAGGCCATGACCCCGCGTACGGTGTGCGTCACGGTCACCCCGGCCATGACCGTCGCAGCCTTTTTCGAGGCGTTCGGCAAGGCGTCGTTTACTCGCTTTCCGGTCATGGATAGCGGCGAGCAGCCTTTTGGCTACGTGCACAAAGCGGATATCTACCACGCCGACGACGACAAGACGATGAGCGAGCTTGCCCACCCCATCGGGCGAGTGGAGGGCGCCCATAACGTCGAGCGCGTTTTCGTCTCCATGCTGAAGGATCACATGCACATGCGGGTGGTCTTTGACGAGCACGGCACGTTCGTGGGCTTGATCACCCTGGAGGACATCATCGAAACCATTCTGGGTCAGGACATCGTCGATGAAACCGACCGCGTGGCGAATCTTAGACATTACGCCCGGCAGCGCTGGCTTTCGCGCATTAGACGCAACGAAAAAAGCCAGCCACCGCCCCCGGATGTTTTGATCGCAAGCGAAAAATAACATACTGGGGCCTCACGGTGGCCAGTCTCATCGCGCGCCGCCGGGTCGAGTAGCGACGTGGTGGGGGCTGGCAAGCCGGCTACTCGAGAAACCGACGACTTAAAACCGCAAGCGAGGTGAACATGCAACCGGTACTGGCTTTTGACGTATACGGCACGCTCATCGATACCCAGGGCGTTGTCGTGGAGCTCGAGCGCCGCCTGGCCCAGCCCGACAAGGCCGCGGAGTTTGCACGGCGCTGGCGCGAGAAGCAGCTGGAGTACAGCTTTCGCTTTGGTTTGATGGGCGCCTACGTAAACTTTGCCGAATGCACGCAGAAGGCGTTGGTCTTGACCGACCGCGCGATGCAAACCGGCCTTTCCGACAACGACTGCGACCACCTGATGGCCGTGTACGGTGAGCTGCCCGCCTTCGATGATGTGGCGGGCGCGCTTGGCCAATTAAAAGAGGCCGGGCTACGCTGCGTGGCGTTTTCCAACGGCACCGAAGAGGCCATGGGGGCGCTGCTCGGCAAGGCCGGGGTCACCGCCTATATGGACGACATGGTCAGCGTCGATCGTATCAAGCGCTTCAAACCCGACCCCGCGGTCTACGCCTACCTGCGCAGCCGGCTCGATACCCGCCCGGAGCATACCTGGCTCATTTCCAGCAACCCCTTTGACGTGATCGGCGCCAAACACGCCGGCCTCAAAAGCGCCTGGGTGCGCCGTCGCTCGGATGCCCCTTTCGACCCCTGGGGGATCGAACCGGATATGACCGTGACCGGCCTGGACGACCTGGCCAAGCGAATGGTGAGCCAGGCGGGCACCAGCGCTTGATAGTGGCATGACGCTATAGCGATATAGCGAAAAAATCGGCCCGCCATAACGGCCAGGGGTGGGTCTATTAGCGTTTAATGTTCTATAGTGTGCGTGCTAAAAGTCATTTTCGTTATGAGGGGTACTTGCCCCGCCGAGGAGGAACGATGTCATTACGTATCAATGCAGTCGTACCGGATTTCGACGCCGATACCAGCCAGGGCAGCATTCGCTTTCACGACTGGATTGGCGATAGCTGGGCGATTTTGTTCTCTCATCCGAAAGACTTTACCCCGGTCTGCACCACCGAGTTCGGCGCGGTCGCCAAGCTCAGTGAAGAGTGGAAAAAGCGCGGCACCAAAGTGATCGGTGTGTCTGTCGACGGCGTCGACGACCACAAACGCTGGGCGGGGGATATCGAAAGCTACAGCGGAAGTTCGGTCGAGTTTCCGATCATCGCCGACGAAGGCCTCGCGGTCTCCAAGCTTTTCGATATGCTCCCAGAAGATGCTTATCTTCCCGATGGCCGCACCCCGGCGGATAGTGCCACCGTGCGCTCGGTGTTCATCATTGGCCCGGACAAGCAGCTGAAGCTTTCCATGACCTATCCGATGACGGTCGGGCGCAACTTCGGTGAAATCCTGCGTGCCCTCGATGCGCTGCAGGCGACGGCCAAGCACGGCGTTGCCACCCCCGCGGATTGGACCGTGGGTCAGGACGTTATTATTCCGCCCAGCGTATCCAACGAAGACGCCAAAGAAAAGTTTGGTGATTTCGATGCGGTACTGCCGTACCTGCGCAAGACCAGCCTCAAGTAACGGGCACGAAAAAGCCTGCAAGGCCAGGCCTTTGATAAGAAGAAGGGCGGCGATTAGCCGCCTTTTTCTATACTCGCAGGGTCGCTTACGCGGACTGTAGAGCGAGCTGATCCACCGAGTTCGACACGCCCCGGGCGCCGGTAAGGATCTCGTTGACGATGGTCTCGATTTCACCAACGCTTATCTGGCTGTTTTTACCTTGCTCGACGACCTGCTGAACGGCCAGGCTCGTGCGCTCGACCAGGTCACTGTTTTCCTTGAGCACGCGCGTGATCTCTTCCACGGCTTCGCTCGAGCCCTTGGCCAGCTGGCGTACTTCGTTAGCGACCACGGCGAAACCACGCCCCTGTTCGCCGGCCCGGGCCGCTTCCACCGCCGCGTTGAGCGATAGCAAATTGGTTTGGTTGGCAATTCTGGCGATCGAGGCGGTGATTTTATTGATGGTTTGCGCCTGCTGGTTGAGCGCGGCCATCAGTGCCTGGGCATCCTCCAGGGTTTTGGACGCCTGCCGAGACTCCTCGACCACCTTATGCAAGTGAGTCAAACCGTTTTGGGCGATCTGTTCGGTTTGGCTGGACGTGCTTTGGGCGTTGAGCACCGCGCGCCGGGCAGCCTCGTTCTCTTGAACGGCCGAGGTGATGTCGGTGGCGAACTTGACGACCTTGATGACGTTGCCTTTGCTGTCGAACACCGGGTTATAGGTCGCTTCCAGCCAGATGCTCTGGCCCCGGCTGTTGAGCCGCTCGAACTTACCCTGCTTGAATTGGCCGCTGGCAAGCTCGCCCCAGAACACCGCGAGTTGGGGAACGAAGTCCGGCGTGCAGAAAATACGGTGATGCTGGCCGGTGATTTCGCCGCTTTTATACCCCATGGTGCGCTCGAAGTTGACGTTGGCGTTGAGGATGGTGCCATCCGGGGTGAACTCGATGACCGCCATGGAGCTATCCAGCGCTTTCAATACCGCGCTGTGGCTCTCTGCCGACTGGTGCTGCTTGGAGATGTCGCTTGCGATCTTGATGATTTTGACCACCTTGTGGCGGCGGTTTCTCACCGGCAGGTAGATCGCTTCGAGCCAGACATCCTCCCCGGTCGCGCTGATACGCCGAAAGCTGCCCTGCTGGGGCTCGCCGTTGGCAAGCGCTGCCCAGAAGCGCCGGTAATCCGGGGAGTCGACCTCTTCCTGAGCGCAGAAAATACTGTGGTGTTGGCCAACGATATCTTCCAGGCAGTAACCGACCTTCTCCAAAAACAGGGGGCTGGCGTCTTCGATGACGCCCGCCGGGGTGAAATGGATGCTGGCAGTGTGTTCCTGCAGTGCGACCGGTAGGGCGGAGTGTGTGAAGTAAGTGAGCATGGTGGCTTCCCTGTGAGCTGCGTATTTGTATAAGTATTTTTTTGAGTTGTACGGCTTGTATACAACTTTTATCTGATTATATTAGTGCGAAAGTAGCCAAAGTCTAACTATTTTTGATGAAGGCGCATGGGCAGCTGTGTAGACGATGGTGGGCGGGGGATTGTGACCATGATCCTGCTTTATTCCCCGTTTGGCTAATAGTGGTTTACTACATACAAAATAGAAGTTGACTAATAGTGGGTGGCAATCGAAGACTTGCTTGCTATAATCCACCGCCCAAGCGAAAGCTCTATCCGGGCTTATCGCGCAATATTTATTTCAAGATAGTTGCCGTCCATGTCCTTCAAACTGCGTTGGAAGATCCTTCCACCCTAGCGTTATGCCCCCCCCTCCTTGCGGCTTCGAGCCGTGTTTTGTCGCCCCCGGACGACGCGTTTTCGCGTGTCTATGGCGGGTAGTGAATAATTCAGCACACTTTTGACCAGGATATGGGTATGGCGCTTTTTAGCAAGCACGAATGGTTTTCAAACATCAAAGGCGATTCGCTTTCGGGAATAGTGGTGGCGCTTGCGCTGATCCCCGAGGCGATCGCGTTTTCGATCATCGCGGGTGTCGACCCGAAAGTAGGGCTCTACGCGTCGTTTTGTATCGCGGTGATCATCGCCTTTACCGGCGGACGCCCGGGCATGATCTCGGCGGCCACCGGCGCCATGGCGCTTCTGATGGTGACGCTGGTGCGCGAGCATGGCCTCGAGTATCTGCTGGCGGCCACGCTGCTGACCGGTGTCCTACAGATCGCGGCCGGCTATCTGAAGCTTGCCGAGCTGATGCGCTTCGTCTCACGCTCGGTGGTGACGGGCTTCGTCAACGCGCTGGCGATTCTGATCTTCATGGCGCAACTGCCGGAGCTTACCGATGTCACCTGGCACGTCTACGCCATGACCGCGGCGGGGCTTGGCATCATTTACCTGTTTCCTTACTTACCCGCTATCGGCAAGTCGCTGCCGTCGCCGCTGGTGTGCATCGTGGTGCTGACCATCGTGTACGTGGTAAGCGGCATGGATATTCGCACGGTCGGCGATATGGGCGAACTACCCGATACGCTGCCGGTCTTCTTGTGGCCCAGTGTACCGTTGACCCTTGAAACCCTGACCATCATTTTCCCCTACGCCATCATGCTGGCGGTCGTGGGCCTTCTGGAATCGATGATGACGGCGACCATCGTCGATGATCTGACCGATACCCCGAGCAACAAAAACCGTGAGTGCAAGGGGCAGGGCGCGGCCAACATCGGCGCGGGTCTGCTTGGTGGCATGGCGGGCTGCGCGATGATCGGTCAGTCGGTGATCAACATCAAATCCGGCGGGCGTACCCGGCTTTCCACGCTGATTGCCGGCGTGGTGCTGCTTTTAATGGTGGTATTTCTTTCCGATTGGGTCTCGCAGATTCCCATGGCGGCGCTGGTGGCGGTGATGATCATGGTGTCGATCGGTACCTTTAGCTGGGAGTCGATTCGCGATCTGAAAAAGCATCCCATGAGCACCAATATTGTGATGCTGGCCACGGTGGCCGTGACCGTGGGTACCCACAATCTGGCGCTTGGCGTATTCGTCGGCGTGCTGCTGGCGGCGCTGTTCTTCGCCAACAAGGTGGGCAATATCATGTACATCGGCTCGACCGAGGTCGAGGCAGGGCGTGCACGCGAGTATCAGGTGGTCGGCCAGGTGTTCTTTGCCTCTTCCGAGCGCTTTTTAGCGGCGTTCGACTTCAAAGAGAGCCTGGATAAGGTGACGATCGATCTATCCCGTGCGCACTTCTGGGACGTGACCGCCGTGCAGGCCCTTGATCGCGTCGTGATCAAGTTTCGCCGCGAAGGGACCGAGGTGGAACTTGTAGGCTTGAGCGAAGCCAGCGCCACGGTGGTCGACCGTTACGCGGTGCATAACGACCCCCAGGCCGTCGAAAAACTGATGGGCGGCCATTGACGCACGGCCACTGACGAACAAGGAGAACAGCATGACCGAATACGTTGTGACCGAATACGTCGTCGCCGCCATCGACGGCTCCCGATTTTCAGAGGGCGTCTGCGATTACGCCGCCTGGGCGAGCCGTGCGTTGAACGCGCCGCTGAGTTTCGTCCACGTGGTCGATAATCACTCCACGGCCCCCGGCGAACAGGATCTTTCCGGCAACCTGCGTTTTGGTGCCCGCGAGCACCTGATGGAAGAACTCTCTACCCTCGACGAGCAGCGCGCCAGGATAAACCGGGAACAGGGGCGGCTGATGCTGGAAGCCGCCCAGACGCGCGCCGTTGAAAAGGGCGTGATCGACCCCGGCGTGCGCCAACTGAACGGCACGCTGGTGGAAACGCTGGTCGGGCTCGAAAACGAGACGCGGCTGGTGGTGGTGGGCAAACGCGGCGAAACCGCGCATCAGGCCAGCCATCATTTGGGCGCCAATCTCGAGCGCGTCGTGCGCGAGATGCACCGTCCTGTGCTCATGGTTCCGGCCGGTTTCAAAAAGCCCCAAAAGGTGCTGATCGCCTTTGACGGCAGCAAGACGGCCCGCAAGGGGGTGGACATGCTGGCCCGCTCGCCGCTGTTTACCGGCTGCGAGTGCCACGTGCTGATCACCGGGGCCGAGACGGCGGAAAATCGTTCTCAGCTCGACTGGGCGCTGACCACGCTGCGCGACGCGGGTCACGAGGCGCTGGGTGCCATTCGCGCAGGCGAGGTCGATGAGACGCTCGATACCTACGAGCGGGAGCACGGCATCGATCTGCTGGTCATGGGGGCCTACGGGCATTCGCGCATCCGCCACCTGCTGGTGGGCAGCACCACGACACGCATGCTGCGCCAAAGCGAGCTACCGGTTCTGGTTCTTCGCTAAACACCTCTGAGCCAGCCGCTCGCCCAGCGCTACGCCACAAAGCCACATGACCAGGCTGAGCAAAACGTAGAGCAGGGCGAGCCCGGGCTCGCTTTGAAGCAGTGAAAGCACTTCCAGGCTGAACAGCGAAAAGGTCGTAAAGCCTGCGCAGAAACCCGTCACCAGCAAGGGCTGCAGGCGCGCCCAGACGCTTTCGCCCCGGTGCGACGCCATGGTGGCAAGCCAGCCTATCAAAAGTGACCCTAAGGCGTTGACGATCAGCGTGCCCCAGGCAAAGGCACCGCCCAGCGCGGCCAGCGCCCAGAGCGACACCCCGTAGCGGCAAACGCTGCCAAGCGCGGTACCCAACCCCACCGCCAGGTACGCTTTTACGCCGGCCACGCGCCACCTCCCGCCAAAAACCAGCCCACTCCCGCCATCAATAGCCCCAGGCCAAGCGTGCCCGTAAGATTGGCCGACGCCGCTAGACGGCGCTGGTTTTGCCAAAGCGAAAGCGTTTGCAGGCTAAGCGAGGAAACGGTGGTGTAGCCGCCGAGCAAACCGGCGACCACCATAAGGCCGAGCGGGGAGTTTGAAAGGTGCGCCAGGCCGTAGTGGCCCAGCAGGCCGCCGGCGGCCAGGGCGCCACTGGCGTTGACCAGCAGCGTGCCCCAGGGAAACCCCGGCCCCCAACGCCTTGCCGCAAGGTTGACGACGGCGAAACGCCCCATGCCGCCAAGCCCGGCGCCCAGGGCCAGCAGTGTCACGTTGATCAATCCTTGCCCCATCGATTCCTCTCGTCAAAGGCGTCATCGGAGGGAGTATAACAGGCCCGCGGCGGCGGGCCCTGGACGATGGGGTCAGACCGTGGCGTTGTCCGCTGGAGCGGGGGTGTTGGCACCGGATTCGAGCGAGGCGTTGATGCCCGCAAGCAGCGCTTTCAGCGAGGCGCTGACCGTGTCGCTATCTTCGGCGAAGGCGCAGATGCGCTGGCCGTCGACATTGAGCTGCACGAACGCAATGGCGTTGGCTTCGCTATCGCCGCCCAGCGAATGCTCGCTGTAGTCGACGATCGCCACGTGGCTGCCGGAGTGCTTATGCCAGGCATCGGTAAAGGCGGACATGGCGCCGTTGCCGGTACCCGCCAGTCGCAGCGTTTGGGAGCCTTCCCACAGGGTGATTTCGATACCTTCGTTTTGGCCCCTGGAGAGGCGGTAATCCGCCAGGGCCAGCGGCGCCGGGTGGCTGAAATGATCGAACATCACCTGGCGGACCATTTCGCTGGAGAGCTCGCTGTTGCGCACTTCGCTCTCTTTTTGAACGTAGGGGGCCAGCGCCAGCATCATCCAGCGCGGCAGGTTGATGCCGTAGTCGCGCTCCAGCAAGAACGCCATGCCGCCCTTGCCGGACTGGCTGTTCACGCGGATCACCGCCTGGTAGTCGCGGCCGATATCGTGGGGGTCGATGGGCAGGTACGCCACCTGCCAGGGCTCGTCCGCCTTCTGGTGCTTGAGCGACTTGCGGATCGCATCCTGGTGGCTTCCGGAAAACGCGGTGTAGACCATCTCGCCGACCCAGGGGTGGCGAGGGTGCATGGTAATGCCGGTGCATTCGTGGACCACCTGGATGATCTCGTCCGGGTTGGAGAGATCGAGCATGGGGTCGATGCCCTGGCTGTAGAGGTTCATGGCCAGGGTCACGATATCCATGTTGCCGGTGCGCTCGCCGTTGCCCAGTAGTGTGCCTTCCACCCGGTCGGCGCCGGCCAGCAGCGCAAGCTCCGCCGAGGCCACCGCGCCGCCGCGGTCGTTATGCGTGTGCACCGAGATAATCACGCTGTCGCGCCGGCTGATGTGCTGGCAGAAATACTCGATCTGGTCGGCGTGGTGATGCGGGCCGGCCACTTCCACGGTGGTGGGCAGGTTCAGGATGCAGGGGGTGTCCGGGGTGGGCTGCCACACGTCCATCACCGCCTCGCAAATCGCCAGCGAGAAGTCGATCTCGGTGCTCGAGAAGCTCTCCGGCGAGTACTGAAAACGCCAGTCGACGCCCGGGTACTGGTCGGCGTAGGTCTTGACCCAGGTGGCGCCCTGCACGGCGATATCGGTAATGCCGCCGCGGTCCATCTCGAAGACCCGCTCGCGCTGAACGGTGGACGTCGAGTTGTAGAGGTGGATGATCGCGCGCTTCACGCCAACGAGCGACTCGAACGTCTTCTCGATCAGGTGCTCGCGACACTGCACCAGCACGGCGATGGTCACATCCTCCGGGATCTGGTCCTCCTCGATCAGCCAGCGCACGAAATCAAAATCCGGCTGGCTCGCCGAAGGAAAGCCGACCATCACTTCCTTGATGCCGACCTTGACGATCTGGTGCCAGAAGCGTTTTTTCTGCTCGACGCTCATCGGCTCGAGTAGCGCCTGGTTGCCGTCGCGCAGGTCCTCGCTCACCCAGATGGGGGCGCGCTCGAGATCCTGGTCCGGCCACGTGCGGTTGAACGCGGGAACGCGGGGGGCAGGGCGGTATTTGCGATGATCGAAGGCGGACATAAACGCTTCCTGACGGTTGTTCGGAAAAGTGAGCAAGGCCTGGCGAACACTGGGCTTCTGGATCACAGTGGCCCCGTCGCCGGGCTTTTACGATAGCACCAGTATAGCGCTGTAGCCGTAGAAGATTATTGCTAATCAAGAGAACTTGCGCGGATAATTGGCAGAAACTATCTTTAAAACTCTATTTTACGGCAGGAGATAGCTGATGTTGCCGACTCCGTTAGAGCTCGATCGCTATGACCGGCATATTCTCGATGTGCTTCAACAGGAGGGGCGCATCAGCAATCAGCTGCTCGCCGAACGGATCGGGCTTTCGCCTTCGCCGTGTCTTCGCCGGGTACGCGCGCTGGAAGAAAACGGCCTGATCACAGGCTACCGCGCCGAGGTCGATGCCCGCCAGCTCGGGTACGACCTGATGGTCCTTTTGCATATTGCCATGGACCAGCATACCCAGGAGCGCTTCGATAACTTCGAGCGCCACGTCCGCGAGATTCCCAACGTCATCGAGTGTTTGATCATCACCGGCCAGGCCGCGGATTTCCAGCTCAAGATTTTGATTCGCGATATGGACGAGTACCAGCACCTGCTGCTGCGCGTCATCAACCGCATCGAAGGCGTTACCGGGGCGCACACGAGCTTCGTGCTGCGCCGGGTGTTCGAGCACCGCCCGGTCTCCACCCGGCCCTGACGGCGCCGTCATCAATTACTCTCAAGCTCTTCTCAAACCGTTTCAAGGAGAAAAACCATGTCGATCGAGCGCCACGATACCAAAGCACGCATGAGCCGCGCGGTCATCCATCAAGGGGTGGCGTATCTGTGCGGCCAGGTGGCAGGCCCCGACGCCCGCCAGGGCGATATTACCGAGCAGACGCAAAGCATGCTCGAGCGCGTCGATGCGCTGCTAAAGGAGATCGGCTCCAGCCGCGAGCAGCTTTTGAGCGCCACGGTGTATCTCAAGGAGGGCGGTGACGTGGCGGCCATGAACGCGGTGTGGGACGCCTGGGTGCCGGAAGGCTACGCCCCGGCGCGCACCTGCGTGTGCGCGGCGATGCCTTCCGAGGAGCTCAAAGTGGAAATTACCGTAACCGCTGCGGTGGGCGAGTAGCGCTCACGCGGCGCCGTTTGAGCGCTACTCCAGCGGAAAGCGCGTGTCGCGCAGGCTCTCCTTGATCTTTTTAAGGTGGGGTAGAAAATCCTCGCCCCGGCGAAGCGTCACGCCGGTGGCCAGCGCGTCGATCAGGGTGAGCTGGATGACCCGGGAGGTCATCGGCATGTAGTGGTCGGTGTCCTCCGGGGTGGCGACGTCCAGGGTGGCCGTACACTCCCGGGCCAAAGGCGAGTCCGGCGCGGTAATGCCCAGTACCACCGCCCCCGCCGCTCGGGCGATTTGGGCGATATCGACGAGCTCCCGAGTGCGGCCGGTGTAGGAGATGATCACCACGACATCCCCGGTATGGCAGGCCGCAGCCACCATGCGCTGCATCAGGACATCGATGTAGGCCATGACCGGCAGGTTGAAGCGAAAGAACTTGTGCTGGGCATCCTGGGCCACCGCACCGGAAGCACCCAAACCAAAAAAGTGAATGTGCTTGGCCTGGGTGAGGTAGTCGACCATGCGCTCGACCGCGGCCATGTCGACCTGGCGCTCGGCGTCTTTTAGCGCCGCAATCGTGGCGCCGAAGATTTTCGGGGTGTACTGGGTGGCGTTGTCGCCAGGCTCGACGGCGCGGGTTACGTAGGGCGTGCCGCCGGCCAGGCTCTGGGCCAGCTTGATCTTGAAATCCGGATACCCCTTGGCGCCAAAGTTGCGGCAAAACCGGTTGACGGTAGGCTCGCTGACCCCCGCCGCCTGGGCGAGGCTTGCGATGCTCAGGCTCGTCGCCGCTGCCGGGTCGTTCATAATGACGTTGGCCACCTTGAACTCGGAGCGGTTTAAGTCATTGAGCCGTTCGCGTAAGCGGTCAAGGAGGTCGTGGGCCATTGGGTTTCCTGAGCGTTCGTCGTGGGGGAGTGGGCGCCCCACCGAGTACAAAAGTCGTAAAATTCATCGGCGGGCAGAGGCTGGGAGTAATAATACCCCTGCGCCGCTTCACAACCAATGGAGCGCAGGTAATCCGCCTGGGCTTTCGTCTCGATTCCCTCGGCCACGACGTCGCAGCCCACCGCATGGGCCAGCCGGGTAATCGCCAGCGCCAGGTGGCGGTCGACCTCCATGTCTTCGAGGTCCATCACGAAGGCGCGGTCGATCTTTAACGTCGAGAAGGGCAGCGTCTTGATGTAGGCAAGCGAAGAGTGGCCGGTGCCGAAATCGTCGATGGCGACGGCGATGTTGTTCTCGGAGAGCTTGGCAAGCTGGGCGCGCGCATTGTGCATATCGCTCAAAAGGCCGGACTCGGTCACTTCCAAAGCGAAAAAGCGCATGGGAACGTTAAATGCGGCCAGGGTGCTTAAAAGCGTCTCGGCAAAGTCGCGCCGGCCGAGCTGGCGAGCGGCGACGTTGACCGCGATATGAAAGTTATCCTCCAACAGTCCTTGCCCACGCCAGGCCACGATGTGGCGCAGCGCCTCTTCGATGACCCACTCGCCGATGGTGAGAATATCGCCGCTGGCTTCGGCCAGCGGAATGAACTCCGCCGGTGATATACGGCCAAGCGAAGGATGATCCCAGCGCAGCAGCGCCTCGGCGCCGATCACCTGATTGGTCGAAAGCGACAGCTTGGGCTGAAAGGCCAGGCTCATTTCCCCGCGCTGGGTGGCGCCGCGAATCGACTGCTGTAAGTGCAAGCGGTGGCGCTGGAGCGTTTCGAGCTCTTCGTTGTAGCTCTGCACGCGCACGGGGCCGTTTTTCTGCGGCAAGGCAAGCGCGGCCATGTGCACCAGGCGCTCCGGGTCGAAGGCGCCTTCCGCGCTGCTGATGCCGATACGCACGGCCAGCGGCAGCAGTAAATCGTCCAGCGTCTGGTCCTGGTTGAAGCACTCCAAAAGCTGTACCGCCTGGCCGATCAACTGATCGATGCTGGTTTCTTGTAGCACGACCAGAAGTTCGCTACCGCCCCACATGCCAAGCTTGGCAGTGTCGTCTAGCCGAGCATAGAGCTGTTGGCTTACGTGTAGCATGAGTTTGTCGGCAATCGCGTAGCCATGAAAGCGCACCACCTCGTCGAGCTGGTCGATGGCGATAAACAAAAGCCCGGTCGGGGCGTTTTCGTTCGCCGCCATACGCAGCGTCTGGGTCATCGCCCGGCGGTTGGGTAGCTTGGTGATGGTGTCCGTCCGCGCCTGGTGGTCGAGCGCCTGATGCTGCTGCGCCGTTAGCCGCTCCAGGTTTTCGGCTTGCTGAGTGCGCAGCTGGTAGCGGTGTTCGACCTCCAACACGTTGTGAACGCGCTGCATGACGTCGTCGTGCTTGAAGGGTTTGGTGATGAAATCGCGCACGCCCATGGATTGGGCGCGACGGCGGGTCTCATCGTCGATTTGTGCCGTCAGCACGATGATGGGAAAGGCGTGGTCGCCGAACGCCGCGTTGAGCGCCTCCATGACCGCATAGCCGTCCATATGCGGCATGCGGATATCGAGCAGCATCAGATCCGGGCGCTTTCTTTGGCAGTAGCTCACCACCTCCCGCGGGTCGCTCATGCCATGGGTATTGTCAAAGCCGTGATCATCCAAAAGATCGAGTAGCAGCTCGACGTTGGCCGTATTGTCATCGACCACTAACAGGTGTTTGCGGGCTAGTTTCATGGATCACTTCCAGGCGCAACGTGGAGAAACTCTTTGAGCATGCTCGAGAGTTTCTCGATATTGATAGGTTTGGTCAGGTAGTCGTTAAAGCCCGCCGCCAGGCCTTCTTCTATATCCCGCGGCAGCGCATTGGCCGACAGCGCAACCACCGTCATGGCCTCGAGTCCTGGTGTTTGGCGCAGGGCTTTAAGGGCCTGATAACCGTTCATGCCCGGCAGGTGGATATCCATCAGCACCAGGTCCGGGACCGCGTGACGCAGGATATCCAGCGCAAGCTCGGCGCTGGCAACGGTTTGCAGCTCGATCTCGTCGAAATCGTCGATAATGTCCTGCATCAGCTGCTGATTCGTAGGGTTGTCCTCGACGTAGAGCACTTTAAAGCGCCGCTTGCTGCTTTGCGGGCCCGGCACGGCGGAGGCGGGCGTGTCCGCTTTCGCCACGCCGTGTTCGGCCAGTGGTAGCGTGAACCAGAACGTCGAGCCTTGTCCCGCTACGCTACTGACCCCGATATGGCCCTGCATGCGGGTGACGAGCTCCCGGGTGATGGCAAGCCCGATACCGGTACCCTCGATGGTGGTGTGTTCGGCCTCCAGCCGGTTGAAGGGCTGAAAGAGCTCGTGCTGACGCGCCTCGTCGATGCCTATGCCGGTGTCGATCACGCTGATCTTCAACGTGTCTTGCTGGGGCGTCACGACGATCTCGATCACGCCGTTGTCGCAGTTGTACTTGATCGCGTTGGAAATCAGGTTCAAAAGCACCTGCTTGGTGCGGGTGTAGTCCGCCATGACGTTTAAGCCGGCCTCCACCCTGGCGCGCTTGAGCGTGATGCCTGCCGCTTCGATATTGGCCTCGAGGGTGGCGCAGGCGTCGTCGAGCACGTTGGCGACCAGGATCGGCTCGAGGGACAGCGCCAGATGCCCCGCCTCGATTTTGGCAAGATCGAGCACCTCGTTGATCAGGCTTAAAAGGTGCTGGCCGCTGGTTTCGATCTGGCCGACTTGGCGCTGCTGTTTTTCGCTGAGGGGGTCGCGGCGGCCCTTGCTCATCAGCTGGGCAAAACCGATGATGGCATTGAGCGGCGTACGCAGTTCGTGGCTCATCGACGAGAGGAATTCGCTTTTCGCCTGGTTGGCCTTTTCGGCCTGGTCCCGGGCGGTCGCCAAATCGCAGGTGACCTGTTCGCGCTCGGCCATTTGCCGGTACAGATTGATCAGCAGTGCACAGGTATCGGTAAACGGCTGAAGCCAATCGAGCAGCGCCTGGTTGAGCGGCTGCTTGCTGTTGGCAATGGCGTACATGCCGATCAGACGTTCGCCGCTGTAAATGGGCACGCCGAGGTAGTTGTCCAGACGCGGGTGCCCGGGTGGAAAGCCGCCGCGCTCGCGGTGGCCATACACGTCGTTGGTCATCACGACCTCGCCGTGGGCAAATACTCGGCCAAGGAGCGAGCCGGGATGGGTCAGCGTCATGTCGCCACTGCGCAGGCGAGACATCAGCTCCCGGGAGGAGGCGCTCCAGGAAAGATCGGTAATGGCGTGAATCTTGAGGGCATTGGTGGTATCGGTGGGCAGTACCTCGCCAATCAGCGCGTAGTCGCTGTCGGTGAGCTCGCGCAGCGCCTCCAAAAGAAACGTCCAGAGCTGCTCGCCGGACATCAGCGCCTGGTAGTCGGTAATCCCCTGATGCAGCACCTTCAAAAGGCTCTGCTCCTTTACGATCCGCCGGTTGGCTTCGTAAATGGTGGTCAAATCGGTCAGCACGCCCAAAAACTCGACCACCTTGCCCTGGTTATCGTGAATGGCATTGACCGCCAGGTGCACCGGCACCCGGTGGCCCTGGCGGTGCATCGCCTCGACCTCGCGCCCCCGGCCAATCACCTTGGGCTCGCCCCCGTCCAGATACCGCGAGATGAACAGATCGTGTTCGCTGGCAATGTGGGGCGGGGTCAAAACGGCGATGTTTTGGTTCAAAAGCTCGTGCGCTTCGTAGCCCAAAAGGCTCAGGGCGAAGGGGTTGATCGCGATGATGGAGCCTTCGCGGTCGATGCGAATCTTGGCGGTGGCGCTTTTGCTGAACAGGGCTTCGAAGCGCCGCGCGGTGCGCGTAAGCTCGGCCCGTAGCTTGTGCTGGCGTAAAAGCTCTTCGACCTGGCCTGCCATGTTGGCCAGAAGCCGCTGTTCGCGCTCGGTAAAGTGGCGCGGCGTTTTGTCGATCAGGCAAAGCGTGCCGATCACCTGGTTGTCGACCGGGCGCAGCGGGTAGCCCGCGTAAAAGCGAATGTGCGGGGCCCCCAGGACCAGCGGATTATCGGCAAAGCGCAGGTCCTTGAAGGTGTCTTCGACAACCAAAATGTCGTTTTTGTAAACGGCGTGGGCGCAAAACGAAAACTCCTTGGGGGTTTCATCGACGTCCAATCCGGTATGCGACTTGAACCACTGGCGTTTTTCATCGACCAGTGAAATCAGCGCAATGGGCACTTCGAAGATATCGCAAGCAAGCTCGGTCAAACGTTCCAGCGTTTCGTCGGGAAGCGTGTCCAGCACCTCCAGGCTATGCAGGGCCGCTAGGCGCTGGGATTCGTTATCGGGGATGTCGGCGGCTTGCATATGTCGTCCATAAAATTGAGCCAATTCATTGTTTATCGGACATTTGGGCCCGGGCTTTAATAATCCGGCACTGAGCGGGGCGTTTTACAGGCCAAAGTAGGTAAATCGCCCGGCCGGGTTCTAGTGGGCAAACGATTGAGCGATACTGAACGTCTTGAGTGTTAATGGTTCAATGTGAGGTGCTCATGCAAGGTGGCATGTCTTCCCAGGCGCTAACACTGGTGACGCTCTCAGCAGTCGACGGCGTTACTCCCGCGCAGTGGGATGCGCTGGTAAGCCCGGAGCAGCCCTTTTTACGCCATGCGTTTTTGCGCGCGCTGGAGCAAAGCGGCTCGGTAAGCGAGGCCACCGGCTGGCAGCCGCGTCATCTAAGCGTGTGGCAGGGTGAGCGGTTGGTCGCGGCGCTGCCGATGTATCTTAAAAGTCATTCCAACGGCGAGTACGTCTTCGACTGGGGCTGGGCCGAGGCCCTCGAGCGCGCCGGCGGCGACTACTATCCCAAGGCGTTAAGCGCCATTCCGTTCACGCCGGTGCCGGGTCAGCGCATGCTCATCGCAGATGATATCGACCCGCAAAGCGCCTACGCGCTGCTGGCCAAGGGGTGGCGGCGCCAGTGCGATGAGTTGGGCCTTTCGAGCTGGCACCTGCTGTTTGCCAACGACCAGGAGGTGGCCGCCTGGCAGGCGCAAAGCCCTGATCTGATTACCCGCCAGGGCGTGCAGTTTCAGTGGCACGATCGGGGCTTCGAGGATTTCGACGGCTTTTTGGCAAGCCTGACCGCCAAGCGGCGAAAGACGATCAAGCGCGAGCGGCGTCTGGTGGCCGAGCAGGGGATTACGCTGCGCCGTCTGGAAGGTGACGAGATCGACGAGGCCGCCATGGCACACTTTTTTCAGTGCTATACGATCACCTACCACGAGCGCGGCCGCCCGCCGTACTTGAACGCGGCATTTTTTGACGCGCTGCGCCGGGACATGCCGGCCTCACTGGTGCTGGTTCAGGCGCTGGTGGAAGGCCGACCCGTGGCCGCCGCGCTCTATTTTCGCGGTGCTACCACGCTTTACGGGCGCTACTGGGGCAGTGAAGTGGTCGCCGACTGCCTGCACTTCGAGGCCTGCTACTACCAGGGCATCGAGTTCTGCCTCGCGCGGGGGCTGACGCTTTTCGACCCCGGCACCCAGGGCGAGCACAAGCTGGTGCGCGGGTTCGCCCCCACCCCCACGCAGTCGCTTCACTATGTGGCGCATCCCGGCCTTGCCGCCGGGGTGGCCGAGTTCTGCGCCCAGGAAGGGCAGCACGTAAAGGCGTACCGGGCAGCCGCGTTAGAAGCGCTACCGTTTAAAACCGAAGGCTAAAGACACGGCTCGCCGCTTCGCCCGCTAAATGGCATAATGCGCGCCGTTCACGCCTGCCCCAAAGGCACTTGATTACAGGAACTTCAGATGCATCGATGGCTGGTCGTCGCCTTGCTGGGCGTTCTAGGTTTTTTACAGTATCAGCTATGGCTGGGTAACGGCGGCTGGCAGGATCTGCAGCGCGTCGAGGCGCGCGTGACAGTGCAGGAAGCGGCGAATGCGCCCATGCGTGAGCGCAACGCCCGGCTGGCCGCCGAGGTCACCGACCTTAAAACCGGTTTGGATGCGATCGAAGAGCGCGCGCGCAGCGATATGGGCATGGTGCGAAGCGACGAGCAGTTCTTCTGGGTGCCAGGGGTGGCGATCCAAAACGAATTGATCGGCCTGAACGCGGCACTGGTGACCCAGCCAAACCTTGCGCCTGCGGCGAACGCCCCGGACAGCGACGATGAGTAAGGCGTTGTGGCTGGTGGTGCCCGCGGCGGGGCAGGGGCGACGCATGGGTAGCGCCACCCCCAAACAGTATCTGCCGATTGCGGCGCGCCCGGTGCTGGCGCATACCCTCGAGCGTCTTTACCGCGCCTTTCCCGAAGCGCGTCTGGTGCTCTGCCTGGACCCGGCGGATCGCTGGTTCGACCCGGCCTGGGTGCCGTTTGCCCAGTGGCAGCGGGTCGAGGGCGGTAACGAGCGCATGGACAGCGTGCAAAATGCGCTCGATGCCATGGCCGCCGCCCCGGACGACATCGTCATGGTGCACGACGTGGCGCGCCCCTGCGTGACGTCTCGGGATCTGCACGCGCTTTACCAGGCGGCGATGGAGCACCCGAGCGGGGCGCTTCTGGCCATGCCCGTGGCGGATACCATGAAGCGTGAAGGCGGGCCTGGTTTGAGCGCGACAACCGAGCCCCGCGACGGGCTTTGGCACGCGCTGACGCCCCAGGGCTTTCGCTTCGCGCTTTTAAAGCGTGCCCTCGATCAGGCCGTTGAAAATGGCGTAATGGTGACCGACGAAGCCTCGGCCGTCGAGGCGCTGGGCCAGGCACCGCGGCTGGTCAGTGCGCGGCGCGACAACCTGAAAATCACCCACCCTGACGACCTTGCCTTGGCGGCGGCCATTTTGGCGCTACAGGCAGGCAACAGCGAAGAGTAGTCTCGATGCGTATTGGCCATGGATTTGACGTACACCGCTTCGGCCCCGGCGACCATTTGATGGTCGGCGGGGTCGAGCTCGCTTTCGAACAAGGCTTCGTCGCCCACTCCGACGGCGACGTGCTGCTCCACGCGATCAGCGATGCCCTGTTGGGCGCCTGCGCGCTGGGCGATATCGGCCGCCACTTCCCCGACACCGACGCCGCCTGGCAAGGCGCGGACAGCCGCGAGCTGCTGCGCCACGTAGTGGCGCTGGTGCGGGAGGCGGGCTTCGTGGTCGGTAACCTGGACGCCACGATCATGGCCCAGGCGCCTAAAATGGCGCCGCATATCGACGCCATGCGCCGCGTGATTGCCGAGGATGTCGGGGCGGATATGGGGCTGGTCAGCGTCAAGGCCACCACCACCGAGCGCCTCGGTTTTACCGGCCGTGGCGAAGGTATCGCCGCCGAGGCGGTCGTGCTGCTACAGCCGGCGGCCAACTAATGGGGGCACTGCCCGTTTGGCCGCGGGTGCTCGACGCCCGCTTTGGGCCCCGCGCGCCGGGAAGTTACCGCGCCTCGCCGGAGGATTTTTGGGTCGACGAGCAGCTCGACTTCACCCCGGAAGGCAGCGGCGAGCACCTTTGGCTGCGTATCGAAAAGCGCAACCAGACCACCCTCGACGTGGTGAACGCGCTAAGCCGGCTCTGCGAGGTGAGTCCCCGCGCCGTGGGCTACTCGGGTATGAAGGATCGGACCGCGGTCACGCGCCAGTGGCTCAGCGTACAACTGCCGGGGGCGAGCGCACCGCCGACCCTCGATCATTCGCTCGAGTCGCTGGGTATCAAGGTGATCGAGCAGGGGCGCCACCCAAGAAAGCTCAAGCGGGGCGTTCACCGCACCAATCGCTTTCGCCTGCGGGTAAGCGGTGAGGCCATCAACACGGAGACGTTCTTGCCTCGCTGGGAGGCGCTCTGCCGTGAGGGAGTGGCCAACTACTTCGGTCCCCAGCGCTTTGGTAGTGAGGGGCGCAACCTGCAAAAAGCGGCGGCCATTTTGCAAAAAGGCTGGCGCAAGCGCGACGACCGCCAGGGAATGCTGCTTTCCACCGCACGCAGCTTTCTATTCAACGAAGTGTTAGGCGCGCGGATCGCGGACGGCCGCTGGAGAACCCCGCTTTTAGGCGATACCTTGATGCTCGACGGCACGCAAAGCGTGTTTAATGCCCGGGCCGAGGACGAGGGGCTCGAAGCGCGGGCCGACGCCCTCGACCTGCACCCGACCGGCCCGCTTTGGGGCACCGGCGAGCCGGCAACCGGCGAGGCGCTGGCCTACGAGCAGGCGCTTTACGCCTCCCACCCGGCGCTTTGCGATGGCCTGGTCAGGGCGGGCGTGAAAAAGAGCCACCGGGCGCTGCGCGTACGTGTCATCGAGCCCCGGCTTACCTGGGAGAGCGCGGCGGCGGTGCTCGAATTTTCGCTGCCCAGGGGAAGTTTTGCCACCTCGCTTCTCGGCGAGCTGATCGATCATCCGGACTTTTGAACCAGGCGTTACGCCCGAGACAATGCCCCAGGAGAGGCCCATGCGACGACTGCTGCTATCCAATGACGACGGCGTGTATGCGCCGGGTTTGCGCGCCCTGCACGACGGCCTGGTGAATCATGCCCACCTGCGCGTGGTCGCCCCGGACCGGGACCGCAGCGGGGCGAGCAACTCGCTGACGCTTTCGCGTCCGCTGTCGCTCACCGCACTTGATAACGGCTTTTACAGTGTCGACGGCACCCCCGCCGACTGCGTGTATCTGGGCGTCAACGGCGTGTGGGACGAGCGCCCGGACCTGGTCATTGCCGGTATTAACCACGGCAGCAACCTGGGCGACGACGTGCTCTACTCCGGCACGGTGGCTGCGGCCATGGAGGGGCGCAACCTGGGCATGACCGCGATGGCGGTGTCGCTTTGCGGTGGGCGCCACTTCGAGACCGCGGCGCGCATGGCGGCCACGCTGGTGGGCGCCGCGGGCGCACTTTCGCTGCCGCCGCGTACGCTTTTGAACGTCAACGTGCCTGACCTGCCCTGGGAGGAGATTCAGGGCGTCAAGGTGACCCGGCTTGGCTATCGGGGGCCGGCGGAAAAAGCGCTGCCGGTCCAGGACCCAAGAGGGCGCACGCGGTACTGGATCGCCCCGGTGGCGGCCAACGCTGACGACGGCGAGGATACCGATTTTGCCGCGATCAACGCAGGTTTTGTCTCGATTACCCCGCTCCAGACCGATTTAACCCGCCACCCCGCCCGCGCGGACGTGCAAGCCTGGCTGGACGCTTTTGACTGAGCTCTCGTCAGGAGAGCGCCGTGGGCGGGGCATGACGTCCCAGCGCACGCGTAATCGTATGGTCGAACGTCTGGTGGGCCAGGGCATTACGAATACCCGGGTGCTCGAGGTGATGGCCCGCGAGCCACGCCATTTGTTCGTCGACGAAGCGCTTGCCCATCGCGCCTACGAAGACACGGCGCTGCCGATTGGCTGCGGGCAAACGCTCTCGCAGCCGTTTACCGTGGCGCGGATGACCGAACTGGTGCTAAAGGCCAGGCCGCAGCGCGTGCTGGAGGTGGGCACCGGGTCCGGGTATCAGGCGCTCATTCTGGCGCGGCTGGTGCCCTCGCTCTACTCCGTCGAGCGTATAGCGACGCTTGCCGGCCGCGCCGCCAAGCGGCTCGAGTATCTGGACGCCCGCGTCCAGCTGGCCCTGGCCGACGGCGGCGAAGGCTGGCCGCAAAAAGGGCCTTTCGACGTGATTTTATTGACCGCCTGCGCGCAGTCGCTCCCGGAACCCTTGTTGGAGCAGCTAACCCGCGACGGCGTACTGATTGCCCCGCTGGAAGCGCCGGACGGCAGCCAGTGGTTAACGCAGGTCAAGCGTATCGGCGGCGCCTTCGAGAAACGAAGACTCGAGCCGGTACGGTTTGTCCCTTTATTGCAAGGAGTGGTGGATTGAAGCATCGACGCTTGGGCGTATTTTTCAAAGGCGCGGGGATGGGCGCCGCCGACGCGGTCCCCGGTGTCTCCGGTGGCACCATCGCCTTCATTACCGGTATTTATGAAGAGCTGATCCATACCATTCGCCAGTTCGGCCCCAGCGCCTGGGGGGCCTGGCGCCGGGGTGGCTGGCGCGGGCTTTTTGCTCACCTCAACCTGGGGTTTTTGCTACCGCTACTGGCGGGCGTTGCGGTGAGTCTGGTCAGCGTAGCGCATGTGGCGCTTTGGCTGATGCAGGCGCATCCGCTCTTGCTCGACGGTTTCTTTTTTGGTTTGGTGGCCGCCTCGGCGCTGGTGGTCAGCCGCGCCACCGGGCGTTGGCGGCTTATCTATATACTGCCGCTTTTGGCCGGTTTTCTGCTCGCCCGCGGGCTGCCGGCGCTGATGCCGCTTATTTTACTACTGGGTAACGAGGCGCTGATCGTGATGACCGCCGGTGCCATCGCCATCAGTGCGATGCTGCTGCCCGGGGTCTCGGGGAGCTTTTTGTTACTCACCATGGGGCTTTATGGCACCATCATGGGGGCTATCAAAAGCCTTGATATGAGTATTATCATGCTGTTTGGCGTGGGATGCCTCGTCGGCTTGATGCTTTTTTCACGGTTTTTGGGCTGGCTTTTAAAGCGCTACCACGCGGGCACCATGCAGCTATTGCTTGGCTTCATCGTCGGCTCGCTACCGGTGCTATGGCCCTGGCGCGAACTACTGAGCTACCAACAGGGGCCAGAAGGGCAGATGATTCCACTGGCTCACCGCTACTTACTGCCAAGCGAGTACGCCGCGTTGACCGGCGCTTCCGCCCAGGTGGTGGGCGTGGTCGCATTGATGCTCGTTGGGGCGCTTCTGGTAGTATTACTCAATCGGCGTGCAGCTCAAAGGCCACGCAGTTCGACATAAAGCGCGCGGCGTTGAAAAGGAGTAGGGTTTGCATGCGTAAGGTTTTGACACTGTCTTTGTTAGCGCTGGCCGTTAGCGGCTGCGCGAACCAGCAGCCACACACCCCGCAGGTACGGGACTTGAGCGAGGCGAGGCGCGCCGTGGAAGACTCGCCTCAATACACCGTCGCCCCGGGCGACACGCTTTACGGTATCGCCTGGCAGCACGACCTGGACTACCGCGAGCTGGCGGCGCTCAACGACATCGACGCGCCTTACCAGATCCATCCGGGCCAGACCATTGCGCTGCGCCAGGGAGCGGGAAGCGCGCCGGCGCGTAATCAGGCCTCCCATCAAGGCGGTGACGCTCAAGCGTCGCGTCAAAGCGGCGCGGTCGCCACGGGCTTGAACTCGACGACCGTAGCGGCCAGCAATCAGGCTGCCAGCCAAAGCGACGACCAGCAGATGGACTGGCTCTTGCCGGATGAAAGCGCGATCGAGCGTAATCAGCGCATCAATGCCGAGCGGGGCGAAAGCGAGACGCCGGATGGCCCGAGCGCCAGCGAGCCCGAAACGGCACAGGACGCCCCGCAAAGCGAGTCGCCCCAGGCGGACGAGCGCCCCCCGGAGCCCGAACCGGAACCCGAGCCGACGCCGGAACCCGAGCCGGAACCCGAACCCGCCGCCGAGCCAGAGCCCGAACCGGCGCCCGCCGCTTCCGCGCCGGATCGCTCCTCGCGAAGCTTCACCCCGGTCGACGATGTCAACTGGCGCTGGCCCACCGATGGGCAGGTGAGCGGAAACTTCGGTGAAGGCGGTACGATTACCGCCGGGATTGATATCACCGGACAAAAGGGGCAACCTGTAAGAGCCGCCGGTCCTGGCATCGTGGTATACGCCGGTAGCGGTGTGCGGGGTTACGGCAACCTCATACTGCTCAAACACAACGATCAGTATCTAAGCGCCTATGCTCACAACGACAGTTTGAGCGTCAGCGAAAACGATGTGGTCGAAGCGGGAGAAGTCATTGCCACGATGGGCGATAGCGATACCGACAGCGTCAAACTCCATTTTGAGGTGCGCCGCGATGGCCAGCCCCAAAACCCCTTGGAATTTTTACCATCGCGCTAACGCGTTCTCTCTAAACGGCTTGGTAAGGGCGCTCGGCGCCATTGGAAGAACCCGGATAGCTTGATAAGAGCGTCATATAACAATAACGGTGTACGCGCACATTGAAGTGCGACCACCCATACTTTTCTACATGGCGGTTAGGCAAGACAACGGGGGTAAGACCATGAGTATGCTGGAGAAGGACCTACAGGAGGTTGACCTGGAGACGGTGGAAGAAGCGTTGGACGACGCTGAAGACACCGCCACCGAAGAGGAAAACGCCTTCGAAAAAGCGCTGGGTCGCGAGGATCGTCAAGCGACCCAAAGCCTGGACGCTACGCAAATTTATCTCAACGAGATCGGTTTTTCGCCGCTGTTGACGCCAGAAGAAGAGGTCTATTACGGCCGTTTGGCGCGCAAGGGTGACCCGCTTGGGCGCTCGCGAATGATCGAATCGAACCTGCGCCTGGTGGTAAAAATTGCCCGGCGCTACCTCAATCGTGGCCTGACGCTGTTGGATTTGATCGAGGAAGGCAATCTGGGTCTGATCCGCGCCGTCGAAAAGTTCGACCCCGAGCGCGGTTTTCGTTTTTCGACCTACGCGACCTGGTGGATTCGCCAAACGATCGAACGGGCGCTGATGAACCAGACCCGCACCATTCGTTTGCCCATTCACGTGGTCAAGGAACTCAATATCTACCTGCGCGCCGCGCGGGAACTCACCCAAAAGCTCGACCACGAGGCAACGGCGGAAGAGATCGCCGAACACCTGGATAAACCGGTCGAAACCGTCAAGAAGATGCTGGGGCTCAACGAGCGCGTCTCCTCCGTGGACTACCCCATGGGCGGCGAAAGTGACAAGCCCTTGATCGATACCCTGGCAGATGACGATGTCTCCGGCCCGGAATCGCTTCTGGTGGATGGGGACGTGCGCGAGCACGTGGATCACTGGCTCGACGAGCTGAGTGAAAAGCAGCGTGAAGTCGTGGTTCGCCGCTTTGGCCTGCGCGGACACGAATCGGCGACCCTCGAGGAAGTCGGCGCTGAAATCGGCCTGACCCGGGAACGGGTTCGTCAGATACAGGTGGAAGCCTTAAAGAAGCTTCGCCGCGCGCTGGAAAAACAGGGTCTTTCTCTCGACGCTATTTTCGAGAGCTAATACCCCCAGCGAGCCTTACAAAAGGCAAGACCTAACGCACCGGATTAACTATCCGGTGCGTTAATGTTAGTGGGCTACCCATTCGGGCGCCTTCAATATCCGATTTCATGAACGACCGTCGTCAGGCGCCGCGAGACGTCTGTAAGTGAGAACCGTTAAAATGCGCCCGCTAGCGGCCCATATCGATTTAGACGCGCTGCGTCATAACTATCAGCTAGCCGCGGGCTGCGCGCCCCAAAGCCAGTCCGTTGCGGTCATCAAGGCCAACGCCTACGGCCACGGCGCGCTTGCCTGCGCCCGCGCGCTGGCGTCCCAGGTGCCGGCCTTCGCGGTGGCCTGTATCGAAGAGGCCATCACCCTGCGCGAGGGTGGCATACAAGGGCCCATCGTGCTGCTTGAAGGCTTTTTCAGCGCCGACGAATTGGCCCTGGTGGATACCCTTGGCCTATGGGTCAGCGTGCACAGCGACTGGCAGGTCGAGGCGCTTTTAGCCTGCACGCCCAAAAAACCGATCCCCGTGTGGGTGAAGGTGGATTCGGGGATGCATCGGCTGGGCTTTGACCCAGAGCGTGTGAAGCAGGTATGGCACCGCCTGAGCACCGCGCCTCAGGTGGGCGCGCTTCATCTGATGAGCCACTTCGCCACGGCGGATGCCGGCGAGCGTGGCTATTTCGACCGGCAAATGACGACGGTCAAAGCGCTCGCTGAAACCCTCGGCGCTTCGCTTTGCCTGGCGAACTCTCCCGCAACGCTTGCCCACCGCGCCGCCCACGGCGCCTGGAACCGGCCCGGCGTGATGCTTTACGGCAGCAATCCACTCGAGGTGGATAACGCCATCACCCGCGCGCTTCGCCCGGTCATGAGCCTGCGCTCAGAAATCATCGCCCTGCGCAGTGTCGAAAAAGGCGAGCCGGTGGGCTACGGGGGGCGCTGGTTAGCGCCGCGGCGCTCGCGCATCGCCGTGGTGGCCGCAGGCTACGGTGATGGGTATGACCGCCACGCCGTTGACGGCACGCCGGTACTCGTCAACGGTCAGCGCTGCCCCATCGCCGGGCGGGTGTCGATGGATATGCTCACGGTCGATGTGAGCGATATCGACGCCGGGATTGGCAGCGAGGTGGTGCTTTGGGGCCAAAGTGCCCACGGGGCGTTGCTGTGCGTCGATGAAGTGGCCCGCCACTGCGATACGATCAGCTATACGCTGTTGACCGGGGTCTTGCCTCGCGTGCCGCGCATTTACAGCGGCGCGCTCACTTAACGGTTACTGGTATGTCTAAAAAAACGTTTCCCCGCTCTTTCGCGCATCCGCGCTACTGGCCCACCTGGGTCGCCATTGGCGCGATGTATCTCGTCGCCTGGCTGCCCTGGCGGCTTAAGCTTTGGATCGGCAAGATGATCGGCCTGCTCGCCTGGGCGCTGATCAAACGCCGGCGCCACATTACCGCCACCAATATCGCGCTCTGCTTTCCCGAGAAAAGCGTTGATGCCCAGCGACAGCTGGTCAAGGAGACCTTCATCGCCAACGGGATCGGGCTGGTGGAAACCGCCACCGGGTGGTGTCGCAGCGCGCAGGGCTTCAGGCACCGTGTCGCCTATAACGGCGAGGAGCACCTGGCCCGGGCGAAGGCCCAGGGCAAGGGCGTACTGGTGGTTGGCATTCACTTTTCGACGCTGGATTTGGGCGGGGCGCTGCACTCGCTCTTCTTCCCGGCGGACGTGGTGTACCGGCCCCACAACAACCCGCTGTTCGAGCGTTTCATGACCCGTGCCCGTTCGCGCATTTTCGGCCAGGCCATCGACCGCCACGACCTGCGCGGGGTGGTGCGCCGTATCAAGGCGGGCCATATCGTCTGGTACTCGCCGGATCAGGATTTCGGCCGCGATGTCAGCGTCTTCGCGCCGCTATTCGGTCAACAGGCGGCGACCATTCGCTTGACCTCCAAGATCGCCCGTATGACCGGCGCGCCAGTGGTGCCATTGATGTTCCATAGAAACCCGGATAACCGCACCTATACCATCGAGTGCCTGCCCGCCTTCGAGAACTTCCCGAGCAAGGACGAGGTAGAGGATGCCACCCGGGTCAACCAGTTCATCGAACGGGCGATTCGCAAACACCCGGAGCAGTATCTGTGGCTGCACCGGCGCTTCAAAACGCGCCCGGAAGGAGAGGAAAAGGTTTACTAGCCGAGGATCGATACAAAGCTATGCGCTCAGTGGGAGGAGGATCGTGTAACCCGTAGCGGGGGTCTTTCGCCAGGGAAGGCGAAAGTAGCTTACAGGGAAGTATTCACAGCGCCCCCGCGTAGGGTTGCGCGAGCCTCCGGGCCCGGAGCCGCCATCAAAAAAGCCGACGCGCAGGCGTCGGCTTTTTTGTTTTCGATCGCCAAAGGCTAATCGATATTGCGCGAGTAGAAGATCTCCAGCATCTCCTTGCGCAGGCGGTTTTCGATTTCCCGCGCTTCCTCAAAAGTGATGTCCCGGCGCGAGGTGCCGAACAGGTAGTTATCCAGTTCGAAATCCTTGAGCAGCATCTTGGTATGGAACATGTTGTCCTGATACACGTTCACATCCATCATCTGATACGCCTGCTTGGTATCCTCGGCCAGGTAGTCCTGAATCGAGGTGATGGCGTGATCGATGAAGAGCTTCTTGCCGTCCACATCCCGGGTGAAACCGCGTACCCGGTAGTCGATGGTGACGATATCGGAATCGAAGCTGTGGATCAGGTAGTTCAGCGCCTTGAGCGGGCTGATGTGGCCACAGGTGGAGACGTCGATATCCAGCCGGAACGTGCTGATGCCGTTATCCGGGTGGGATTCCGGGTAGCTATGCACCGTGACGTGGCTTTTATCCAAATGGCCGACCACGGTTTCCGGTAGCGGCCCCGGGCCCGGCTTGGTCTGCGCGGGTAGCGGCTCGTCCAACTCGTGCTCGGCGATCAGCACCGTCACGCTCGCGCCGTGGGGCTCGTAATCCTGACGTGCGATATTGAGCACGTGAGCACCAATGATATTGGTCACATCCTTGAGAATCTGCGTCAAACGCTCGGCGTTATAAAGCTCGTCGATATAATCGATATACTCGCCGCGCTGCTCTTCGGTCTTGGCGTAGCAGATATCGTAAATGTTGAAGCTTAACGAGCTGGTGAGGTTGTTAAACCCGTGGAGTCGGAGATTATCAGGCAATTCCGCGCCTCCTGGTAGCAGTGAAAACACCCCGACGAGCCAGCGCCGGAACCGGATCCGTACATGTTCCTGATTTTACGTTGCCCGGGGACCGGGCGGGCGTATTATGCCCGCCCGGTCCCCGAGTTGCATCCAGCGACGCGATTTTAATCCGCCGCGGCGTCCTGAATTTCGAAGGAGTGAGTCACGTCGACCCCGCCCTTGACCAGCATGATCGAGGCGCTGCAGTACTTCTCGGCGGAAAGCTCCACGGCGCGCTGTACCTGCTTCTCTTTGAGCGCCCGCCCGGTCACCACGAAATGAACGTGGATGCGGGTGAACACCGACGGCACCTCGTCAGCGCGCTCGGCGTCGATCTCCGCTACGCAGTCGGTGACGTCTGCCCGGGCCTTGTCGAGAATGTTGAGCACGTCAAAGGCGGTGCAGCTACCCATGCCCATCAGCAGCATTTCCATGGGGCGGGGGCCGGTATCGCGCCCGCCGTGATCCGGCGGGCCATCGATCACAACGCTATGGCCACTGCCCGATTCCGCCACGAACTGGCGGCCGTCTGTCCACTTCACCCGTGCTTTCACGCGGCTCTCCTCTCTCAACGATTCGTACGTGGCGCGCAGCATAACACGCCTTTGCGCCAACCGGCGCTATCCCTCTACCGGCCAGCCGCCTTCGCCGATGGCGCTCAGTGCGGCGGTATCCGGGTTGTAGAGGTACACCCAAGCGTCGCCAAAGCGAGTGGCAAGCGTGACGCGCTGATACTCGCCGTCAAAGGGCGCTTGTGGGCGGTGATCTTCCAGTACATCCAGCGCCGCCAGGGTCTCTTTACCGACGCGGTAAATCTCCAGCGCGATCCCTTTGGAGTCACGGCGTTTGGCGCCAGGGTAGGGGCCGACGTCGTAGAGCGTAAGGAGCGCGCTCCGGTCACCGCCCAAAAACTCGGCGCCCTCCAGCACGTGGGCGTTGTTGAGGCCTTTTTTCAGCGTGCCGTAAACCGCGACCAGCGGCGTCAGGGCAATATCATCGGCAAGGCTCACGGGTCCTCCTGTCAAAAGGGTGAATCAGTTTAGCGCGCTGCCAAATGGCGTTCGAGCACGCCAAGCCGCGCCGGCGTGCCCACGTCGACCCAGTGGCCGGCAAAGTGCTCGGCGCTGACCAGGCCCTTGGCTATCGCCGCTTTAAAAAGCGGCGCCAGGGCGAAGGCGCCGGCGCTGCAGTTTTCAAACAGCGCCGGGTGGAGAACGCCGATGCCCGAATAGGTGAGCGCGGGTGTGGCCATCCGGGCCAGGCCTTCGATGATGGCGAAGTCGCCCTCCGGGTGTTGTGGCGGGTTATCCACTAACACCAGATGGGCCAGCTTGCCCGGGGCAAGGGTGGGCGTGGGCAGCCAGTCGCACCAGACATCGCCGTTGACCAGCAAAAAGGGCGCCTCGCCTAAAAGCGGTAGCGCGTTGAAAATGCCACCGCCGGTCTCCAAAGGCGTTGGCTCGACGCTATAGCGAATCGAAAGCCCGAAGCGCTCGCCATCGCCCAGCGCCTCGATGATCTGATCGGCGCGGTAGCTTACGTTGATGACGACCTCGTCGATACCGGCCAGGCGTAGGTGCTCCAGGTGGTGCTCGATCAGCGCCTTGCCGCCTACCGGCAAAAGCGGCTTGGGGCAGGTGTCGGTCAGCGGGCGCATACGCGTGCCAAGCCCGGCGGCCAGAATCATCGCCTTCATGCAGTCTCATCCAGCTTTGCGGTGATCGCGGGGCGCAGGGTGTCACGCAGCCAGGTGGTGAACGCGGCGTGCTGGCCAAGTGCTGCCAGGCTGTCCTCGAGGTGGTTCAAAAAGTGCGGCAAACGCGCCAGGTACCCGGTTTTGGCGTCGCGCAGGGTCAGGCGGCAGAAAATCCCCAGCACCTTGAGCGAACGCTGGGCGGCCATGGCGCGGCACTGGGTCAAAAACGTGGTTTCATCGACTTTCGAGCAGAGGCGCCCGTCCCGGCGTGCCTGCGTGTAGAAGTGCCTGACCAGGGCGTCGAATTCGGCGGGCTCGAAGCGCCAGTAGCGCCCGCAAAGAATCGAGATGACGTCATAGCTGATGGGGCCGGCCACCGCGTCCTGAAAATCGATCATGTAGAGCTTTCCGGCGTGGGGCATGAGGTTCATGGCATCGAAATCCCGGTGTACACTCACCACCGGCTGCGCCAGCGCCTGGGCGATCAGGTCGTCGTTCAGCGCGGCCAGGCTTTCCGGCGCCTCGAGGCCAAGCCACTGGGTTAAACACCAGGTGGGGAACAGCTCGAGTTCGCGGCGTAGTAGCGAGGCATCGTACGGCGCCAGAGCGTCAGGGCTGGCGGCGTTTTGCAGCCGACCGATCAGCTCGAGCGCTTCACCGGTGCGCGCGCGGGCGCTGGCGGCATCGGTAAACGCCGCCTGAAGCGGGGTATCGCCCAGGTCTTCGAGCAGCATGAAACCGGCGTCAAGATCGGCGTGGTAGATGGCGGGCACGGGGAGGTTCGCCGCGTGCCATTGCCGGCCGATGGCGACGAACGGCGCCGAGTCCTCTTGCTCGGGCGGGGCGTCCATGACAATTTGTGTTTCGCCTGAGGGCAGTATCAGGCGAAAATAGCGGCGAAAACTCGCATCTCCCCCGGCCGGGGCGAGGGTGAGAGCGGACGGCGCGAGACCGTTTTTTTCAGCGACCCATCGGGTGAGGGCGTCGATCCTGGAAGTGGGCATGCAAGCTCCTTGCTGGTCGGACATCTAGCGAGCTGTATAATACCGATTCTGAATGCCAAGGATAACGAACATGGGCAAGCGATTTACGCGCACTGCGCCGGTAGGACACACGCTGGTGGGCATTTTTGCGCTCACCGCGTATTCAGCGATGGCGCAGAGTGAACCCTTGCCTGCCGAGGCGCTGGACTGGCAACCGTACCGGCCCGCCGAGGCCGAGGGCCAGCTATGCCGCGGGCGCTACGTCATGCCCGGCTACCGGTTACCCGCCGAGCAAAACCCCGAAACGCTCTCGATTGAAACGACACAAGCCGACTACGCCCAGAATGGTGAAGCGCTGCTGCGCGGCGACGTAGTGCTGCGCCGGGCGGATAGCGAGCTTCAGGCCGCGCAGGTTTTTCTGCCGTCCAGCCGGGAACAGGTCGAGGTCGAAGGCGGACTGGCACTGCGCAACGGCCAGGCGCTTTTGCGCGGTGACCAGGCCACCCTGCGTCTCAACGAAGACCGCGGCCGTATCGACGACAGCCGTTTCGTGCTCTACGAGCCCCACCTGCGCGGCCAGGCCAGCCAGCTCGAACAGACCGGCGAAAACCAGTATCGGCTGCACGATGCCCGTTTTACCACCTGCGATCCGGGCGAAAACACCTGGCAGTTGGTGAGTAGCGATATCCGCCTCGATCAGGCCGCGGGCTTTGGCACCGCGCGCAACGCCCGCCTCGAGGTCAAGGACGTGCCGGTGTTTTACTGGCCCTGGGTGCGCTTTCCGCTGGATGAGCGCCGCCAAACCGGCTTTTTGTGGCCGACCCTGGGCTTTTCAAACAGCGGGCTGGACTACGCCCAGCCGTTTTACTGGAACATCGCGCCCAATCAGGACGCCACCATCACCCCGCGCTTGATGAGTGACCGCGGCCTTCTTTTAAACGGCGAATACCGCTACCTGCTCGATGAGAGTCAGGGCATGGTCGAGGGTGGCTATCTGGCCGACGACGGCGGTCGGCGCACCGGCGATAACCGTTTCGAAGGCGAGGATCGCTGGTATATCGACGCCCGCCACCGCGGCCGCGTCAACCCGCGCAGCAACTACAGCCTGCGCTACGGCGGGGCCAGCGACGGGCGCTACTTCGACGACTTCGGCGCCGAGTTCGGCCGCAGCGACCGCGCCGCGATGGAGCGTTTGGCCCAGGTCGACTACCGCGGCGAGCGCTGGCAGCTCGACGCCCGCGCCCAGGGGTTTCAGCGCCTGGAAGACCCGCTAAGCGACAGCGACAAGCCCTTTTACCGGCTACCGAGTTTGACGGCCAACACCAACAACTGGCAGCTCGGGAACGGCTTTTATAGCCAGTGGCGCTCCAACGCCACCTACTTCTGGCGCGATGTCGATGAAACTCTGGTGCCGGAGCGCGAAGCCGCCAACGGCTCCCGGCTTCACCTTTCGCCGGCGGCGGGCTGGCGTTTCGAGGAGCCCTGGGGGTATATCGAGCCGCGCACCGAGTTTTGGAACACCGCCTACGAGCTCGATTACGGCAACCGTGACACCAGTCGCAGCACCTCGCCTACGCGCAGCGTCGCGATTACCTCTATCGACAGCGGCCTGGTGTTCGAGCGCGAACTGGCGCTGGGCGAAAGCGACTACCGCCAGACCCTGGAGCCGCGGCTCCACTACGCCTACGTTCCACGTACCGATCAGGTGGATTTGCCCGAGTTCGACAGCCGCGAGCGCGCCTTCTCTTGGGATCAGCTTTGGTCGCCCCATCGCTTTTCCGGCGCCGACCGGGTGGGCGATCTCAACCGGGTGTCGTTAGGCGTTCAGTCACGTTTGATCGAGGATGGTGCCGGGCGGGACCGGCTGAGCTTCGGCGTCGGCCAAAGCGTGTACTTCGCCGAGCGGCGCATCGACAGCGACGGCGACCCGGATACGCTGCCCGACCGCCCGGAAGAGAACCCGAACGTGAACCCGCAAAGCCGCTACCAGGCGACCCGCGAGCGCTCGCCGCTGGTCACCCGGCTCGATTGGCAGATCAGCGATCGCTGGAGCACCGGCTACGAGTGGCTGTACGATGATCAACGCGAGCAGACCGAGCGCTCCAGCGTCGACGTAGCTTATCGTCATCCCGAGGGCCACGTAGTGAACCTTGGCTACCGTTGGGAGATCGAAGGGTTCGACCCGGGCGTGGTACCCGGTGACGACGGCTTTCGCGACTATAGCCGCGAAGAGTGGGATCTCTCGGTGGGCTACAAGGCCGCCCCGCAGATCGACCTGATCGGGCGCTATCTGTATGACCAAACCAACGACCGGGCGCTGGAGCAGCTCGCCGGTGTGCAGTGGAACGACTGCTGCTACGGCGTGCAGGTGGTCTGGCGCGAGTGGATCGACGATAACGACACCGCCCGAGCAGGGGACGATTTCAGCGACCGCGGGCTGTTTCTGCGCTTCGTGTTCCGCGGTTTGGGCGGCGTTGGCCAGGGAGCGAACACGTATTTCGACCGGGCGGTTCCGGGCTATACCCCGTCACCTTTGTAACGCATGACCATCCAATACCCCGCTTTTATTCAATAGCGACGACAAGAGATTTTTCTATGACGATGAACAAGAGCCTGGCAGGTGGCGGTTTTTCACGGCAGCTAAAGTGGCTATCGACGGCCGGGGCGCTGGCGCTGTGTCTGGGCGCGAGCGCGGCGCTGGTAAGCGTTAATGCCCACGCCCAGGATTTCCAAAATAGCCAACGCCAAACCCTGGACAGCGTGGCCGCGGTGGTCAACGACGGCGTGATCATGCAAAGCGAGCTCGACGAGCGTATGGCGCAGGTCGAGCAGCAAGCCCAGGCCCAGGGCGGGAACCTGCCGCCGCGCCGCCAGCTCCAGGAGCAGGTGCTCGAGCGCATGGTGCTCGACGAAATCCAGCTGCAAATGGCCCGCCAGGCCAATCTGAGCGTCGACGATACCGAGCTCAATCGTCAGCTAAGAACCATCGCCGAATCCAACGGCCTGAGCATGGACGCCTTTGCCGACGCCGTCGAAGCCGACGGTATGTCGCTTGCCGAGGTGCGCGAAGACGTGCGCCGCGAGATGCTCATGCGCCAGGTCCAGCAGCGCCAGATTCAGCAGCGCGTCAGCGTCAGCGACCGCGATGTCGAGCGCTTCCTCGAGCAGCAGCCCGCGCAGCAGGGCCAGGCGTTCATCGAAGAGAGCCAGGCGCGCCATATTCTGGTGGAGCTTACGCCCACCCGCAATGAAGACCAGGCGCGGGAGCGCGCCGAACAGGCCCGCGCGCGCCTGCAGCAGGGCGAGGCGTTCGGTGCGGTGGCCCGTGAACTGAGCGACGACCGGGGCAGCGCCATGAACGGCGGCGACCTTGGCTGGGTACGCCCGGGCCAGACCGTGCCCGCCTTCGAAGAGGCGATGAACGACCTAAGTGCCGGCCAGGTCTCCGCGCCGGTGCGCTCGCAGTTCGGCTACCACATCATCGAAGTGCTCGACCGCCGCCGTCAGGACGTGACCGACGAGAGCCGTCGCGAGCAGGTACGCCAGGCGATTTTCCAGCGCCGTGCCAACGAAGAGCTGCAAAACTGGCAGCGTGAGATTCGTGACCAGGCCTTTGTGGATATCCGCCGGTAATGGCTGAAAGCGCTCCTCTTCCGCTGTTGATCACCACCGGGGAGCCCGCCGGCATCGGCCCGGAACTGGTCCTGATGCTTGCAGCCCAGGGGCGTCTCGGCCCCGAGGTGCTGGCGGTGGGCGACCCCGGGATGCTGCAAGATCGCGCCGCGCGCCTTGGCCTGGACCTGGAAATCGTCGTCGCCGAGGACGGGCATTTGGAGCGCCCCGGCACGCCGCATCTGGGGGTTTGGCCGGTAGCGCTGAAAGCACCGTGCACCCCGGGTGTCCTCGACCCGGCCAACGCCGCCTACGTGATCGAAACCCTCGAGGTGGGCGTTCGCGCCTGCCAGCAAGGCCTGGCCGGCGCCATCGTCACCGCGCCGCTGCACAAGGGCGTGATCATCGACGGCGGCTTCAAGGATTTTACCGGCCACACCGAGTGGCTGCGCGACGCCTGTGGGGTCGACGAGGTGGTGATGATGCTGGCCACCGACCGCGCGCTGCATACTCAGGCAAGCAGTTGGCAGGGCAGTGGGGACCTTCGCGTGGCGCTGGCGACCACCCACCTGGCGCTTCGCGACGTCGCCGATGCGATCACCTTCGAGCGTCTAACGCGGATCGTAACGATTCTTGCCGCCGATCTAACCCGCCAGTTCGGTATTGCCGCGCCACGCATTGCCGTGTGCGGGCTGAACCCCCACGCCGGGGAGGACGGGCACTTGGGGCGCGAGGAGATCGAGACGATCACCCCGGCGCTTACCCACCTGCGTGGCCAGGGCATCGACGTGCGCGGCCCTTTCCCGGCGGATACGCTGTTTACCCCGCGCCACTTGCAAGAGGTCGACGCCGTGCTGGCGATGTATCACGACCAGGGGCTTTCAGTGCTAAAGTATGCAGGCTTTGGTCAGGCGGCCAATATCACCCTGGGCCTGCCGCTGGTGCGCACCTCGGTAGACCACGGCACCGCGCTCGATTTGGCCGGCCGCGGCGTGGCAAACCCGGATAGCCTTCTGGTGGCGCTCAACCTGGCGCGCCGATTAAGCGGGCGCCGCGCCGCCGCGCTGCCCGCTTAGCCGTCACTGGCCCGCCCACACCGTTACATGCTCTATCCTACTCAAGGACTTTCGTTAGATGTCTCAAGCGCCCCTTCAACACCGAGCTAGAAAACGCTTCGGTCAGAACTTTCTTCGTGACCCTGGCACCATTTCGCGCATCATTCGCGCTATTGGGCCGGCGAAGGGCGACCGGCTGATCGAGATCGGCCCGGGTCAGGGCGCGCTGACCGGGCCGCTTCTGGACGCCAACGGCGCTCTTGAAGTGGTCGAGCTCGACCGTGACCTGATCCCGGGGCTGCGCGTGCAGTTTTTCAACTACCCGGGCTTTGTCATTCACGAAGGCGACGCGCTGAAGTTCGACTTTCACGCGCTCAAGGGCGACGGCCCGGCGCTGCGCGTAGTGGGCAACCTGCCTTACAACATCTCGACGCCGTTGATCATCCACCTGCTGGGCATGGGGTCCGCGGTGGCGGATATGCACTTCATGCTGCAAAAGGAAGTCGTCGAGCGGCTGGCCGCCGAACCCGGCGGCACCGACTGGGGGCGGCTTTCGGTCATGGCGCAGTACTACTGCCAGGTCGAGCAGCTCTTCGTCGTGGCGCCGGAGGCGTTCGTGCCGCAGCCCAAGGTGGATTCCGCCATCGTGCGGCTGACCCCCCATGAGGAGCTGCCCCATACGGCGACGGACCCGGCGCTTTTGTTCGAGCTGGTCAAGCTCGCCTTCGGCCAGCGGCGCAAGACGCTGCGCAACAACCTCAAGGGGCGGGTTAGCGCCGAGACCCTGGAAAGCCTCGAGATCGACCCGGGCCGGCGCCCCCAAACGCTGAGCGTAGAAGAGTACGTCACGATCGCCAACCACGTGGCCGCGCTTTCGCCGGACGCCGAGCGGGGTGATTCGTGAGCCAGTTAGCGATCGAGGTGAGCGTGGTCCCGGCGTACTGCCCGGAGGAGTCCAGCGAAAGCGAGTCGCGTTACGTGTTCAGCTATACCGTGACGGTGCATAACCAGAGCCCGCACAGCGTGCAGCTGATGGCGCGCTACTGGAAGATCACCCAGGGCAGTGGCGACGCCCAGGAAGTACGCGGCAAGGGCGTGGTCGGCCAGCAGCCGCTCATCGGCCCCGGCCAGCGCTTTCGCTACACCAGCCGGGCGATTCTGCAAACCCCGGTCGGCGTCATGGAAGGCGCCTATACGCTGCTCAACACCTCCACCCAGCGCGCTTTCGACGTCGCCATCGCGCCGTTTCGTCTGGCCGCGCCCAGCCAGCTCCACTAGCCAGGTATCTCGCCACGCAGCTTTTCGTCGAGGTGAACGCCAAGGCGCAGGGCGAGCTGCACGATGGTGAGCGTGGGGTTGGCATGGCCGGCGCTTGCGAACACGCTGGAGCCGGCCACGTACATGTTTTGCTGGGCGAAGAGTCGGCAGTCGCGATCGACCACGCCCTGGTCGGCGCTCTCACTCATGCGCGTACCACCCATGTGATGGCGCCCGGCAATTTCCCCCTCTTCGGGCAGCGCTACCGGCTCCGCGGCTAGCCAGTCGGCGAACTGCACGCGGCCAATATTCTGCTTAAGCAGGTACTCGCCCAAAAGCATCAGGCTTTCGCGAATCGTATGCCGGTCGAGTGCCGACTGCTGCCACACCAGCCGACTCAACGGCACGCCCAGCGCGTCGCGCTCATTGGAAAGCTCCACGGCGTTGTCGAATCGCGGCTCCTGCTCCCAGGCGGCGCGCAGGTACACCCCGTGCATGACCGGGCCACCCGCTCTTCCCGCGAGTTCGGCGCCAAGCCCGGGCGCCTGCTCGGCAAGCTCCGTGATGAGCGCCTCGGTGGCTTCCGGGGCCATGCGGTGCAGACGCAGCCCGCAGTTGAGGATGCCGCGCTCGGCCATGGCGGCGGCGGTGGGCGAGAGATAGACGTTGTAATCGGTGTCGAGCCCGAAGCGGGCGGGCTCGAACAACAGCGCCTGGCCGATGGTCGCGTGGGGGTGCTCCATCCAGTAGCGGCCAAGCGTTCTGTCATCCGGCACCAGCCGCCCGCCGCTTTGCTGATTGCACCAAAGCAGCAGGCGCGAGTTTTCGATGCCGCCGCAGGCCAGCACGAAGGTGCGCGCGCGTATGGTTTTGCGTACGCCGTCGAAGTCGCTAAACGTAGCCGCGTGCACGCGGTCACCGTCGGTCTCGAGCCCGACCAGGTTGGCGGTCAGGCAGTAGGTGAGGGTCTCGAGCCCGTTCAGGGTGGCGGCGAACTTGTCCTTCATGCGCACGGCATGACCCAGCGAGAAATAAACGCGCTCGAGCCCCGCGCCGTCGATGGGCGCATCCGGTGGGATGGTTTCCAGGTCCAAAAGCGCCGCGGCGGCTTCGAAATAAGGGGCGAGCGCTTGCTTGCCGATCGGCCAGCCGGTTTGTGGCGCGGCGGTCTTGGCGGTGAAGTCGTGGGCGTCAAGCGTCCGGCATACGCCGCCCCAGTGGTTGGTCGAGCCGCCCATATAGCGAAGCCGGATACTGGCCAGATCCAGGTAGGTGTCGCCTACGCTGGTACCCCGGTAAAGTGCCTGGGAGCGCTCGCTTCGCGAGGCCTCGCCGCCTTCGCATAGAAGCACCTGGTGGCCCTGCTGGGCCAGGGTCATGGCAAGGGTAATGCCCGCCGCCCCGGCGCCGATCACGCAGACATCATAAGGCTGGCGCTCGCTTAGCGCTTCAAATGGCTGATACATTAATGGTTAGTGTCCAGGTCGGCGGGGGCGAGCAGCCAGCCGTTTTTGATCACCGGTGCCGCGGTTTGGGCGGCAAAGGCGCTGGTCCAGGGGGCGCCGGCCAATAGCGCGCTCCCGGCGCCCAGCGAGGCAGCTTTTAAAAGCGCCCGGCGTGCAGGGTCTTTCGCCGTTGACGGCTGACCGGTCTTCGTTAAAGAGATAGCTCGCATAGGGCCCGTTTTTCGTTGTGATGGTCGTCCCCCCAGATTAGCCGATCGGATGCCGGGAGCGGGGCATTTTCTTTAACGTTTTAATCTTTATTAGCCAACCATAAGGCTTTTTTTATGAGTACATACGCCATCGGGGATCTGCACGGCTGCCACGCGGAGTTCGTCGCCCTGCTCGATAAGCTCAGCTTCGACCCGACCCGCGATACGCTGTGGCTGGTGGGGGATCTGATCAACCGTGGCCCCGGCTCGCTTGCCTGCCTGCAAGAGGCCAAGGCGCTGGGAAGTGCCGCGCGCTGCGTACTGGGCAATCATGATTTTCACCTGCTGGTGGCCGCCCGGGGCGGCGGGCGGCTCAAGCGCGGCGACACCCTGGACGATATTCTGGGCGCCCCCAAACGCGAGGCGCTGCTCGACTGGCTTCAGGCCCAGCCACTGGCGGTCGTAGAAGAAACCACCCTGATGGCCCACGCCGGAATACTTCCGAGCTGGGGCGCCGAGGCCGCGCTTGGCTACAGCGCCGAGGTCCAGGCCGCGCTTGCAAGCGAGTCTTCCGGGCGCTTTCTCGAGACGCTTTACGGCAATGAGCCGGCGCGCTTCACCGAGGCACTGGACGGCATGGACCGGCTGCGCGCCCTGGTCAACGTGTTTTGCCGTATGCGCTTTATCAGCGCCGATGGCACCCTCGATTTTGCCGCCAAGGAGGGCCTGGATAGCGCGCCAGCCGGTTTCTACCCCTGGTTTCAGTTCCCGCGGGAGGACGATATTCGGCTCATATTCGGCCACTGGGCTGCGCTCGAGGGCCAGACCCCAAAGGCTAAAATCGACGTCCACGCCCTGGATACCGGCTGCGTGTGGGGCGGCGCGTTGACCGCGATGAACCTCGATACCGGCGAGCGCATCGCGGTGGCCAGTCAAAATGAAGGAGCTTAAGGTGGCCGAACACGATCGTCGCCTGGAGGGGCTGGAGGTTTACCGGGTGGGCGGCGCCGTGCGCGATGCGCTGCTGGGCTGGCCGGTTTATGACAACGACTGGGTCGTGGTGGGCGCCACGGTCGATGCGATGCGTGAGCGCGGCTTCAAGCCCGTAGGCCGTGATTTTCCCGTGTTTTTGCACCCGGAAACGGCCGAGGAGTACGCCCTGGCGCGTACCGAGCGCAAGGCCGGTCACGGCTATAGTGGCTTCGAGGTGCACGCAAGCCCACAGGTGACGCTCGAAGAGGATTTGCTGCGCCGGGATTTGACCATCAACGCTATCGCCCAGCGCCCGGACGCCACGCTTTGCGACCCGTTCGACGGCCAGGGCGATCTCGAAAAACGCGTGCTGCGCCACGTTTCGCCGGCGTTTGGCGAAGACCCGCTGCGCGTGCTGCGCACCGCCCGTTTTCTGGCCCGCTACGCGGAGCTTGGTTTTGTCATCGCCGATGAAACGCGTGCGCTGATGCGACAGATGAGCGACGCCGGCGAGCTCGAACACCTGGCCGCCGAGCGGGTGTGGGTAGAAACCGAAAAGGCGCTGGGCGAGCCGAGCCCGGCGGCGTATTTCACCACCCTGAACGATTGCGGGGCGCTTGAGAGCTGGTGGCCAGGGCTTGCGCCGGTGCTTGTCGAGGCGCTTGCGCTGATGCGCCTGGCCCCGCCCGAGCAGGGCCAGGCGCTGGCCCACTGGCGTATGGCGTTACTGGCAAGTGCCCTCAGTGATACCAAACGGGAGGCGCTGGTCGAGCGGCTGCGCCTGCCCAACGCCGTGGCCGCGCTTTGCCGCCACGTGGCGCTCACCCGTGCGCTGTTGAAGGCCGCCCTGAGCGCCGAGGGCGTATTCAACTGGCTGGAGCGGCTGGACGCCTTTCGTAAACCCGCTCAGGTCGAAGCACAGCTCGAGCTGGTGGCGACGCTGGCGCCGGACTTACGGGAACCGTTGACCCAGGCATTTGAGCACGCGCGCAAGGTCAACCCCCAGGCGCTGATAGCCGAGGGCTTTCGCGGTGGGGAGCTTGGCCAGGCACTGCGCGAGCGGCGCCAGTGGGCGGTTTCTGAGGCGCTGTCAGGTTAAAAAGCTCAGGGCGAGATCGCCACGCCGCGCCACTCGAAGGCCACCGGCCAGAGGCGCTGGTTTTGGAAATCGGCGCGCTCGAAAAGCGTTTTGTAAGGGGTCTGGCAGCGGGGGTGGCGCTGGTCGGGCAGAAGCTCCGCCAGCGGCTGGAGCACGAAGGCGTAGCGGGTGATGTCGTCCCGGGGAAGCGTAAGCTCACCCATTTGCGCGCAGATGTCGCCCACGCTCAAAAGGTCGATATCCAGCGCCTTGGGCTGGTGGCGCTGGGTGGCGACGCGCGGGTTTAGCGCCGCTTCCTGGGCCTTCGTCCAGGCGCTGAGCGCCGGGATACTCCAATCGCTTTTGAACGCCACCACCGCGTTATAAAAGTTGGCTTCGCCTTCGCAGCCGACCGGCTCGCTTTCGAAGACCCGCGAGATGCTGACCTCGCCAAAGGTTTGCTCGAGCGCCTCGAAACAGGCGGCCAAATGGCGTAGTGGCTCGGCGTTGCTGCCAAGGCTTAAACACACCAGGTTCACGGCGTGGATGCCTCGATGACCTCGGGGATCTCGCCGCGCACGATTTCAAGGCCGACGCTTTGTGCCTGGGGTACTGCACCGGGCTTGCGCACGGCCAGGCGTAGCCAGCTAATCGGAAACTCGTGGCGCAGGTATTCGCAAAGCCGTTCGGCGAAGGTTTCGATCAGTGCGAACTGATGCGCGTCGGCGAACTGCTGAATACGCTGGCAGATCGCGGCGTAGTCCAGGGTCAGGCGTAAATCGTCCGTCGCCGCGGCCGGGCGTATATCCGTTGCAAGCGTTAGATCCAGGCGCAGCGACTGGGTGATGGTGCGCTCCCAGTCGTAAACGCCAATAACGGTTTCAATCACCAGGCCTTCAATTAAAATACGGTCCATGCGTCTTATCCCCATCACAGTCAGGAAATAGTGTACGTGAGCAAGCCGGTCAACGATACAAAACAGCGGGTTGTTGCCGGGTGGTAGCGCTTCTCTGCGTGGTGTTGGGTTACCTTTGCGGTAGCTGGCTCGCCGCGCTTTTCGTGTGCCGCCTGGCCCGGGTGGCGGACCCGCGGGAGTGCGGTTCCTGCAATCCCGGTGTTTCCAACGTGCTGCGCCTTTACGGGCCGCGCCTGGCGGGCGCGACGCTTGTCCTCGATGCCGCCAAAGCGATGCCCGTGCTTGCCCTGGCCAAAGGCCAGGGGCTGCCGGTATGGGTTCAGGGCGGGGTGGGCCTGGCGGTGCTGCTGGGCCACAGCTACCCGCTGTGGCACGGCTTTCGCGGCGGCAAGGCGGTGGCCTGCGCCTTTGGGGCGCTGTTGGTGCTGGTGCCCTGGGTGGCGCTATCAAGCGCGGCATGCTGGGCGCTGCTGGCCTGGCGGCTGCGCACCGCGGCGGCGGCCTCGCTTATAAGCGCGCTGCTCGCTTTGCTGCTGGCGCTTTGGTTTTCCCCGGCCTACGTCTATGTGGTGGGCACCTTTACGCTGGTGGTGTTCTTACGCCACGCGTTCAATATTCGCCGCTTGCGCCGAGGCGAGGAGCCCGACCTTGGCGGGCGCCGCTAACGCGCGGGCGGGGTGAGCTTCTCCAGTGGCCAGCGCGGCGTGGCCTGCATGATGCCGACCTGGTCATGCTCGCCGGCGTTCAGGCGCATCGCACCCACATAAGCGATCATCGCCCCGTTGTCGGTGCAAAACCGCGCACGGGGGTAGAAGGTGTCGGCGCCGCGCTTTCGGGTCTCCACGGCCAGGCGCTCGCGCAGGCGCGCGTTGGCGCTGACCCCGCCGGCCATCACCAGCCGCTTGAGGCCGGTTTCGTCCAGCGCCCGACGGCACTTGATCACCATGGTATCGACGACCGCCTCCTCGAACGCCCGGGCAACGTCGGCGCGGGCCTGCTCGTCGAGCGCCCCCTCGGCATCGAGTTTTTTTAGCGTCGTCAGGGTGTGGGTCTTGAGCCCGGAAAAGCTGAAGTCGAGCCCGGGGCGGTCGGTCATCGGCCGCGGAAAGCGAAAACGCTTGGGGTCGCCGCGTTCGGCGAGTTGGGCGACCAGCGGGCCGCCGGGGTAGGCAAGGCCCAGCATCTTGGCGGCCTTGTCGAAGGCTTCACCCGCGGCGTCGTCCACGGACTCGCCCAGCAGCCGGTAGCGGCCGAGCCCGGCCACTTCGACCAGCTGGGTATGCCCGCCGGAGACCAAAAGCGCGGCGAAGGGAAACGCCGGGGCGTGCTCCTCGAGCATCGGCGCGAGCAGGTGGCCCTCCATGTGGTGCACGCCCAGCACCGGAATATCCAGCGCCCGAGCCATGCCGTGGGCGGTGCTGGCACCCACCATCAGCGCGCCGACAAGCCCCGGCCCGGCGGTGTAGGCGATACCGTCAAGGTCCTGTTTGCCAAGACCTGCCTGGTGCAAGACCTGGTCGATCAGCGGTAACAGCTTACGGGTATGATCCCTTGAGGCGAGCTCGGGCACGACGCCGCCGTACTCGGCGTGCATGGCCACCTGGCTGTAAAGCGCATCGGCCAAAAGCCCTTCGCCCTCGGGCTTTTGTGTATCAAATATCGCTACGCCGGTTTCGTCGCAGGAGGTCTCAATGCCAAGCACACGCATAGGGGGTCTCTGTAAATCACTTGATGGCGGCGATTTTATCACGCTTACCCGGCGAGCCGTTATGCGCTTTCGTCGTTCACCGGCGGTTGACGCCAGGAAAAGCTCGACTAGCTTTAGTGAAGATCCGTTTATCCACTTCGAGGAGATCGTAATGCGGGACCCGTTCAGTATTACCCGGCGTAGGCTTTTGGGCACAGTGTCCGCCGTCGCGGGGGCAAGCTTGATCCCCGCCGCCTACGCAAGCGACTCCTCAAACGAGAGCGGTGAAGACGCATCCGAAGCCTCACCCCAGCGCTGGTGTATCAAAGGCGCCACCGTGCTGACCATGGAGCCGGGCCGCGCGCCGCTGGAAAAAGCCGACGTCTGGGTCGTCGATGGCAAGATCGAAGCGGTGGGTGAAAATCTCGATACCGGCGATAGCGAAATCATCAACGGCGAAGGCTTCATCGTCATGCCGGGGCTCGTCGATACTCACAACCATCTGTGGCAAACCCAAATGCGCGGTATGTTCGGCCAGCGCGAGGACAACCTGTTCTTCCCGCTGACCAACCACCTGGCCGAGCATTTTCGCGCCTCCGATATCTGGGTCGGCGAATATCTGGGGGCGATGGAGAACGTTAGCGCCGGGATCACGACCAGTAATGACTTTTTCGACAATAACCGTAGCCACGAGCATAGCCAGGCGGCGCTTGAGGCGCTGTCCGCCTCGCCGCTGCGCGTGCGGCTGCTTTTCGGCAACGAAAGCAAAACCAACGGCAGCCAGATCGATCTGGAGCGCCTGAGCGAGCTTCACGACAACTGGGAGCGTTACGGCGAGCAGGGGCGCCTTTCCCTGGGCCTGGCCTGGCGGCTGCCGAATAATCTGGGCAACCAGGACGCGCTGACCATGAAGCGCCGAGAGTTCGACACCGCGCGGGAGCTTGACCTGCCGATTTCCGTGCACGTAAGCGGCGAAGGCCGCCACGAGATGTTCCAGCATCTGATCGATGGCGAGTTTTTGGTACCCCGGCTTCAGGTGGTGCACGCCACCGACGCGCGCGAAGAGCACCTGGCCGCCCTGGCCGAGGCCGGGGCGAGCCTTTCGCTGACGCCGGTCACCGAGCACCGGGTCGGCTACGGGCTCACCCGTCTTTCCCACTTCAAGGACGTCGAGCGTTTGGGGCTGGGTATCGACGGCAACGCCCTGGCGGGTTGCGGCGATATGTTCGCGGTGATGAAGCACGCCGCGCTGACCGAGATTGGCGCCAGCGGCGAGCAGGAAGGCGTCGACTGCGAGCGCCTCGTTTCCCTTGCCACCCGCCAGGGCGCCGAGTCCATCGGTATGGGCGAGGAGATCGGTACGCTCACCCCGGGCAAGCAGGCGGATCTGATCATGCTCGATACTAAAAGCGTCAGCCTTGGCATGCTGCCCACCGAGCCTTTTGCCTTTATCGTATTCGCCGCCACCCCGGCCAACGTGTCGCTGGTCGCCGTGGGCGGGCGCATCGCCAAACGCGGCGGCGAGCTTTTGGACCTGGACGAAGAGCAGCTTGCCTCGCGCATTGGCGCCTCGCTTTCACACCTGCGCGAGCAGCTTTGAGCCCTGGCCGCCCACGGTGTTTGGCGAAGGCGGCCCAAAAGCGGCCGGTTGCAAAATTGCCTTGTGGCGACTAGACTACTCGGCGCTGTAAAAAGGGTCGTACACTGTATCTACAGATGTTGTATAAAGCGGTGTACGCACTATCCGAACTAAGTCTCCTTAAGGTGGTGAGTGCTTAATGCCTTCTGTAAAAGTACGTGATAACGAGCCGTTTGACGTCGCCCTGCGTCGCTTCAAGCGTTCTTGCGAAAAAGCCGGTGTTCTTTCCGAAGTACGCCGTCGTGAGCATTACGAGAAGCCGACTGCTGAGCGCAAGCGCAAAGCGGCCGCGGCCGTAAAACGTCACGCCAAGAAGATTCAGCGTGAGCAAAAGCGTTTCGAACGGCTCTATTGATCCGTACCCAGAAATATCCACGTTGGTTTTAGTGGATATTTCAAGAGGGATGCCAAGCGGCCGCCGTAAGGTGGCCGTTTGTTTTTAAGGCGCCCCAAAAATCGATGCTTACAAGAGAGAGTGGCGTAACCCAAGCAGGCCGTTTGGGTTACATTATTTTGTCTTGCCCCGCGCAGGAAACGTTCACCCATGGCCGGACAGATCCCCCAGCGATTCATTGACGATCTATTGGACCGCGTCGACGTCGTCGAGGTGGTGGGTGAGCGCGTGCAACTTAAAAAGGCCGGGCGTAACTACTCGGGCCTTTGCCCCTTCCATCAGGAAAAGACCCCTTCATTTACGGTGAGCGCCGACAAGCAGTTCTACCACTGCTTTGGCTGCGGCGCCAACGGCAACGCGCTGCGCTTTTTAATGGAGTACGACAAGCTCCCTTTCCCCGAAGCCGTCGAACAGCTGGCCGCACGCCAGGGGCTCGAGGTTCCGCGCGAAGGCGGTGACGACCCCCGGGAGCGCAAGCGCGAGCAAAAGCGCAAAGAGGGCGTGAACCTTCTGGAGCTTGCCGGTAGCTTTTACCGCGAGCGGCTCAAAATGCAGGAAGGCCAGGCCGCCAAGGCGTACCTCAAAAAGCGGGATTTGTCCGACGAGGTGATCAGTACCTACGGTATCGGGTTCGCCCCGGACGGCTGGGAGGCGCTCAAGCAGCACCTCGGCGCCAAGGGCGTGAGCGAAGAGGTTCAGGTCGAATACGGGCTTTTGATTCACCGCGAAGATACCGGGCGCACCTATGACCGTTTCCGCGACCGGGTGATGTTCCCCATCCGCGACCTGCGCGGGCGCACGCTGGGCTTTGGCGGGCGCATCATGGGGGACGGCCAGCCGAAGTACCTGAACTCGCCAGAAACGCCGGTGTTTCATAAAGGCCGCGAGCTTTACGGGCTTTATGAGGCCCGCCGGGCGGTCAATAAGCTCGAACAGCTGATCATGGTCGAAGGCTACATGGACGTGGTGGCGCTGGCGCAGTATGGCATTCACAACGCCGTGGCAACCCTTGGCACTGCGACTACCGAAGATCACCTGCATCGCCTTTTTCGCTTGGTCAACCGCGTGGTGTTCTGCTTCGACGGCGACCGCGCCGGGCGTCAGGCCGCCAGCCGGGCGCTGGAAACGGCGCTGCCGCAGATGATCGACGGGCGCGAGGCGCGCTTTTTGTTTCTGCCCGAAGGCGAAGACCCGGATTCGCTGGTACGCCGCGAAGGCGAAAAAGCCTTTCAGGACCGGGTCACCTGCGCGATGCCGCTGTCCGAGTTTTTGTTCGAGCAGGCCGGCCAGGGGCGCGATTTGAATACGGTCGAGGGGCGCGAACGCTTTGCAAGCCAGGTACTGCAGGCGATTGGTAAGGTGCCGGAGGGCATGCTTCAGTCGCTGCTGTTCGAGGCGCTTGCCAAGCGAAGCGGGCTCGCCAAAGAGCAGCTTCAGGCCATGCTCGAAAAGCGCGCCCCGGCGCCTGCCGCCGAGGTCGATGTCGACGAGTCGGCGCAGTCTGCGCCTTCCCCCGCCGCCCCCCGGAAAGCGGCCAGGCCGCGGTCGGCGCTTGGTAAGGTGCTCTCGAGCGTCGAACGTATCAATCAATTGCTGCTTTTCGAGCCGCGGTTGGTCGAAGCACTACCGGGCGAGCTCGACTGGCTGCCGGAAGACGACAGTCATACGCCGCTTTGTCGCGAGCTGGTCACGCTTTTGCGCGCCGGGCGCTATAAAAGCCCCCAGGTGGTGCTGGCGCATTTTCAAGGCAGCGAAGAGGGCCAGGTGCTGGCCGAGCTTGCCCGGCGGGAGCTTTTGATTCCGGCGGCTACGCGCGAAACCGAGCTTTTAGGGCTGGTCGAACACCTAAGCGCCCATCAGCGCAAGCGCTCGCCGGAAGAGGAGTACCACGCGCTGCTGGCGCTCGAGCGTTCGGGGCAGAAACTTGATAAAACCCAGCGGCAACGTTTGGCCACCCTGGTGGTCGAACTGACACGCAAGCAGTAGCGTCACAACAGGAAATGAAATCGAGAAGCGCTCGAAGCGAAGAGCAGGGTAGGGCGTTTGAAAAGAGCGCAGTGTGCGGGTTGAATTTCCGCCGCCAGGCGCCATATAGGGAGTATTACGGGCCATAAAATGGTCTAACCGAACAAACTAACACACCTGATTCACCGCGCAAATACGTTTCGCTGGGAAAAAACCAGCAAATTACGCTATAATGTTCGGCTTGTTGAGTTTAATCGATTCAGCGCCCCAGGTGTTTCATTCTTCTTCGTCGAGATAGGGTTTCTATGGCTGGAAATGCGCAGCAGCAGTCGCGTCTGAAGGAGTTGATCGCGCGCGGCAAGGAACAGGGTTACCTGACCTATGCCGAGGTCAACGACCATCTACCCGAGGATATCGCCGACCCGGATCAAGTGGAAGACATCATTGGCATGATCAACGACATGGGTATCAATGTCGTTGAAGAAGCGCCGGATGAAGACACTTTGATGATGTCGGATCACTCCACGGACGAGTCCGCTGCGGAAGAGGCCGTTGCGGCCCTTGCCGCCGTGGAAAGCGACGTAGGTCGCACGACCGACCCGGTGCGCATGTACATGCGCGAGATGGGTACGGTCGAGCTTCTGACCCGCGAAGGCGAAATCGAAATCGCCAAACGGATCGAAGAGGGCACGCGGGAAGTGATGTCGTCACTTGCCTATTTGCCGGGCGCGGTGACCTCCATCCTCGACGCCTACGACGCGACCCAGGACGAGGAGGCGCCAGGCCGACTGTCGGATCTTTTCTCCGGCTTCATCGACCCGGACGAAGGTATTCCAGGCGTTGCCGAAGCCGAAGTGGTTGAGCCCGAAGTCGACCCTGAGCCTGGCGATGACGCCGAGATCGACGGCGACGGTGAGGACGAGGACGACGATAGCACCGCCAGCGAAGGTGGCCCGGACCCGGAAGAGGCGCGTGCGCGCTTCGAGCAGATCCGTGAGCAAAACGCCGCTGTGGACACCGCGTTCAAAAAGCATGGCCGCGGCAGTGCCGAGCTCAAGGCCGAGCAGGCGCGTCTGGCCGAGCTGTTCTCGCCGATCAAGCTCGTGCCCAAGCACTTCGAACGTCTGGTGGGCCAGGTGCGTATCAGCGTCGAGCAGGTGCGGGCCCAGGAAAAGGCCATCATGCAGCTTTGCGTGAAAAAGGCCAAGGTACCGCGCAAGCTGTTCATCAAGTCCTTCCCCGGTTTTGAATCGAACAAGGGCTGGCTGGATAAATTCCAGGAAGAGCAGCCGAAGTACGCCGATCGTTTGGAGCCGCTGCGCGCCGATATCGCCCGCTGCCAGCGCAAGATCGCCTTTGAAGAGGACATGGTCCAGCTGATCGTGTCGGATCTCAAAGAGGTCAACCGCAAGCTCTCGATCGGTGAGGCCAAGGCGCGCCGGGCCAAGAAAGAGATGGTCGAGGCCAACCTGCGTCTGGTGATCTCGATCGCCAAGAAGTACACCAACCGTGGCCTTCAGTTCCTGGATCTCATTCAGGAAGGCAACATCGGTTTGATGAAAGCGGTCGACAAGTTCGAATACCGCCGCGGTTACAAGTTCTCGACCTACGCCACCTGGTGGATTCGTCAGGCGATTACCCGTTCGATCGCCGACCAGGCGCGCACCATCCGTATTCCGGTGCACATGATCGAAACGATCAACAAGCTCAACCGCGTATCGCGTCAGATGCTTCAGGAAATGGGCCGCGAGCCCACGCCGGAAGAGCTTGGCGAGCGCCTTGAGATGCCGGAAGACAAGGTACGCAAGGTCCTGAAGATCGCCAAGGAGCCGATCTCCATGGAGACGCCCATCGGTGACGACGACGACTCGCACCTGGGTGACTTCATCGAAGACGGCACCATGCTGCTGCCGATCGACCTGGCCACCGGCGAAGGCTTGATCGAGGCGACCCGCAATGTGCTCGGTGGCTTGACCGCCCGGGAAGCCAAGGTGCTGCGCATGCGTTTCGGTATCGATATGAACACCGACCACACCCTCGAGGAAGTGGGCAAGCAGTTCGACGTGACCCGCGAGCGTATCCGCCAGATCGAAGCCAAAGCGCTTCGCAAGCTGCGCCACCCCAGCCGCTCGGAGCCGCTACGCTCGTTTCTCGATGAGTAGTGAAGCGTGAGTGGTAAGTAGTGAGTGGTAATTAGTGAGTGGTGAGTAGTAAGTGGTAAATAGTAAGTAGTAAGTAGTAAGTCGTGGAAAGCAAAAGCCCGCCGTTCTTTGAACGGCGGGCTTTTTCGTGCAGTGGGCTTTTTATAGCGTGTAGTAGGTGGCCGCCCCCGGGCCGACCGGTAGTCCAAATACGAACACCCAGATGAAGAACAAAATGCTCCAGCCCACCAGCATGAACAGGGTATAGGGCAGCATCAGCGCGACCAGGGTGCCGATTCCCATGTCCTTACGATAACGCGAGGCGACGGCCAAAATCAGACCGAAGTAGCTCATCATTGGCGTGATCAGGTTGGTGGTGGAGTCGCCGATCCGGTAGGCGGCCTGGATGACCTCCGGGGCGTAGCCCATCAGCATCAGCATGGGCACGAAGATCGGCGCGGTCACCGCCCACTGGGCCGAAGCGCTACCCAGCGACAGATTGACGAAGGCGCACATCAAGATGAACAGCGCGAAAAGCCCCGGACCGCTCAGGCCTAATGAGTCCAGAAGGCTCGCGCCGGCGACCGCCGTCACCGTACCGAAGTTGCTCCAGTTGAAGAGGGCGACGAACTGCGCGGCGAAAAACACCAGCACGATATAGAGCCCGAGGCTGCTCATGCTCTTGGCCATGGCGTTCACTACGTCGCGGTCGGTGTGCATGGTGCCCGCCATACGCCCGTAGACAAAGCCGAGCAGGGTAAACGATACCGCTACGATCACCACGATACCGCTCAAAAAGGGCGAGCCACCGATCGCGCCGGTTTCCTGATTACGCAGCACACCGCTTTCCGGTACCACCAGCGCGAGGAGCACGGCGACGATGGCGAGTAGGGCTAGGCCGGTCCCCTTGAGCGCGCGCTTTTCGCTCGCTTTTAGCCCTGCCATTTGCTGGTCGTCGATATCGCTTTCGGCATAGGCCTGGTCGAACTTGCCAAGTTTGGGCTCGACGATGTACTCGGTCACCAGCCCCCCGATGATGGTCACGAAAAAGGTGCTTACGAACATGAAGAACCAGTTGGCCTCGGCACCCACGATATAGGCCGGGTCGAGAAGCCGCGCCGCTTCCTGGGTAATGCCGGAGAGCAGCGGGTCGACGGTGCCGATCAGAAGGTTCGCGCTATAGCCGCCGGACACCCCGCAGAACGCCGCGGCCAGCCCCGCCAGGGGGTGGCGACCCAGGGAGTGAAAGATCATCGCGGCCAGCGGAATCAGCACCACGTAGCCGAGTTCGGCGGCCATGTTGGATAGTATGCCGGCAAACACGACGGCGTAGGTGACCAAACGCGGCGAGCGGTTGAGCACCAGCGCGCGCATGGAGGCGGATAAAAGCCCCGAGTGCTCCGCCACGCCCACGCCGAGCATGGCGACCAGCACGGTGCCAAGCGGCGCGAACCCGGTGAAGTTGGTGACCACTTCGGTAATCAGGCGGCGAAGCCCGTCGGCGTTCAAGAGCGAATTGACCGTAATCCATTCGCCTTCGTTGGCGGGGCGCGGGTCGGCCACCGAGACGTCTAGAGCGCCGGCAATGCCGCTGGCCACGACCACGAGAACACACAAAATGGCGAATAGCGTCACCGGGTGGGGCAGCAGGTTGCCCAGCCACTCGACGCTATCCAGAAAGCGCGTGAACGCGCTGCGCTTGGATGCCTTTTCGGCGCTGTTGGGGTTTTCCATGAGAGGAATGTATCCGGTTGATTATTGGGAAGGTTTAAAAAGTGTTAAACGAAAACACTACGGTCATGCCAAAACCTTCGCAAATGGCTTTACGAATAGCGGTATATAAAAAATGAAACGCCGCCTCGAGGGCGGCATTAAAAAGCGGGCGGCAGGGCGTATCAGGGCAGGGGTTTGGCCGCCTGGCGGGCAAGGTAGATCCGCCGCGCCATCAGCAGAAGCTCGAGGGTGGCAAACAGGATCAGGCTATAGCCGAGAAGCTCGACGACCTCTTCCGCAGCGTCCTTGAAGGTGCGCTCGTAGCCTTCGCCAAGCACTGCTTCCCAGAAAATGCTCCGCCCGTACAGGCGCGAAAAGACGTAAGTCGTCAACACTCCGCCGGCGAAAAGGCCGAAAGCGAAGGTGTTGCTGTAGTAGCGGAACTCGTCCAAAAACTGTTGGCGCTTGATCACCACCCAGGCAATCGAAGGAATCACGATCAGCGCGACCAGGATTTTCCAGGTATTGCGGGCGATGTACTCGTCCAGAAAATAGTCCTGCTCGCGGACCAGCGACGAGGCAATAAAGGCAAACAGCAGTAGCGTGACCGTGGGCCATACTTTTAACACCTGGCGCACATAAATCAGCATGAGGCAGCAGGTCGCCAGCACCGCGGTTTGGGTCAGCTCGGTAAAGCCGTTTTCGCTAAAGCGAAGCACGGGCATATAGAGCGCTTCCAGGTAGGCGCCCTGGGCGATTGCACCGATGAACAAAACATAAAGCGTTGCACGCATGAGAGTCGTTTTAAAATTGATGGGCCAGTTGGGTGGGGGGAGTGACATTGAGCTTCCTTACAAGACATAGCGTCGGCTATAAACATTCATTGATGAATGTTCATTATATCGTCACTTCTTCGTGCTCGCACGCTGATAATGCCGTCAAGGCGCTCCATGGGCGCTTTTGTCACCCGATTGTCACTTTTTAACCTGGCGCCGCGCGTGGGGGTAGCTTTTTTTCGATATGCGCCGCGAGATAGTCGACCAACTGACGAATTTTGGGCGAAAGATGGCGGTGGCGGGGGTAGACCGCCCAGACGGCAGTATCGTGGTGTTGAAACGGCTCCAGTACCGCGATTAGCTCGCCACTTTCAAGGTAAGGCGCCACGTAGTAGTCGGGAAGCTGGGCAAGGCCGAGCCCTTTCAAGGCGGCGTCCAGTAGCGCAGGCCCGGAGTTGCCGCTCCAGCGACCCTCCAGGCGAACCTCGCGGCGCTGGCCGTTGACCTCGAAAAGCCAGTAGGGCCGCGAGCCCAAAAGGCAGGGGTGCTGGCTGAGTTCCGAAAGCGTATGGGGGCGGGGCGCCTGGCGAAAGTAGCTGGATGCGCCGACGATATATTCGCGGCGCTCACAAAGACGCTTGGCGATCAGCGAGGAATCCTTCAATACGCCCATGCGGATCGCGATATCGAAACCTTCGTCGATCAGCTCGACTTCGCGATTGGTGAAGTGCATGTGCACTTCGAGCTCCGGGTGCTGGCACTGAAACTCGTTGACCAGCGGTGCCACGAAGCGCTCGCCGAAGGTGGTCGCGCAGGTCAGCTTTAAAAGGCCTTTGGGTTTAGCCTGAAGCTCGCTAATGGCCTGCTCGGCATCGCGCAGGCCATCGAACAGATGGCGGCAGTGCTCGACATAAAGCGAGCCGGCATCGGTAAGGCGGATTTGGCGCGTGGTGCGATAGAGAAGCTGCACGCCGAGCTGGTTTTCCAGTTGGCTGACCAGCCGGCTGGTGTGCGAAGTGGATACTTTCAGATGGCGCGCGGCGGCAGAAAACGTCCCTAGCCGTACGACTTCGACAAACGCTTCGATACGATCCCAGTGCTGCATGAAACTCCTCGAAGCCCATTGTTGCTGTCCAGCAATAATGTTGTGAGTATATCCCTATTTATCCCTGGCGCCTAGCTGACTACACTTACCCGCATCGAGTAAGGTCTTTGCTCTTTGTCCCAGGAGATATGGTATGAAATCACGCGCTGCTGTAGCGCTTGAAGCGGGTAAGCCGCTCGAGCTAGTCGAGATCGATGTAGAAGGCCCCAAGGCCGGTGAAGTGCTGGTCAAGATGGAAGCCACCAGCGTTTGTCATACCGATGCCTATACGCTGTCGGGTAAGGATCCGGAGGGTAACTTCCCTGCGGTACTGGGCCACGAAGGCGCGGGTATCGTCCAGGAAGTAGGCGAGGGCGTAACCAGCCTGAAACCCGGCGATCACGTCATTCCGCTTTATACCGCCGAGTGCGGCAAGTGTAAGTTCTGCCTTTCCGGCAAGACCAACCTTTGCAGCAGCGTACGCGCGACTCAAGGGAAGGGTGTCATGCCCGACGGTACCTCGCGGTTCTCGCTGGATGGCCAGAAGCTGCATCACTATATGGGCACGTCTACCTTCAGTGAGTACACCGTCGTACCGGAAGTATCGCTGGCCGTGGTCTCCAAAGAAGCGCCCATGGACAAGATTTGCCTGTTGGGGTGCGGCGTGACCACCGGTATCGGCGCGGTGCTCAATACCGCTAAGGTTCAGCCCGGCGACACCGTGGCGATCTTCGGTTTGGGCGCGATCGGCCTGGCGGCGATTCAGGGCGCGGTAATGGCCAAGGCGGGCCGTATCATCGCCATCGACGTCAACGAAGACAAGTTCGAACTGGCCAAGCAGTTCGGCGCCACCGACTTCGTCAACCCGAAGAAGTACTCGGACCCGATCCAGCAGGTCATCGTGGATATGACCGACGGCGGCGTAGACTACTCCTTCGAGTGTATCGGCAACGTCAACGTCATGCGCTCGGCGCTCGAGTGCTGCCACAAGGGCTGGGGTGAGTCGATCATCATCGGCGTGGCCGGCGCTGGCGAAGAGATCTCCACGCGGCCTTTCCAACTGGTGACCGGCCGAGTCTGGAAAGGCTCCGCGTTCGGTGGCGTCAAAGGGCGCAGTGAGCTTCCGGGCTACGTGGAAAGCTACATGAACGGCGAGATCAATATCGACGATTTCATCACCCACGACATGCCGTTCGAGAAGATCAACGAAGCGTTCGACCTGCTTCACAAGGGCGAAAGCATTCGCACCGTTTTGCACTTCTAACGTGTCGTCAGACGGCCGTATGCATTTAACGCTATCGTCACAAGCGTGACCAAACGCGGTGGGCTATCCCGCCGCGTTTTCATCTTTAGGAGCTTACTCATGAGCATGAGCGAAACTCTGGAGCTCGTCTCCGCCAACCGCAGCTTCGGCGGCTGGCACAAGCGCTACCGCCACTACTCGCGGGCGCTGGACTGCAACATGGTCTTTGCCGTTTACCTGCCGCCCCAGGCTGAAAACGAGCGCGTGCCGCTGGTCTGGTGGCTTTCCGGGCTTACCTGCAACGACGAAAATTTCATGCAAAAAGCCGGCGCTCACCGCGTGGCCGCCGAGCTTGGCATCGCCATCGTATGCCCGGATACCAGCCCGCGGGACACCGACCTGCCCGGCGAGCACGAAAGTTTCGATCTGGGCTCCGGGGCGGGCTTCTACGTCAACGCCACCCAGGCCCCCTGGAAGAGCCACTACCGCATGTACGACTACGTGGTCGAGGAGCTTCCCTCCGTGGTGCGCCAGCACTTCCCGGTGAACGGGCGGGAGTCGATCAGCGGGCACTCCATGGGCGGACACGGTGCGCTCATTCTGGCGCTGCGCCATCCTGGCCGGTTTAGTTCGGTATCCGCTTTCTCCCCGGTCGTGAATCCGATGAACTGCCCCTGGGGCCAGAAGGCCTTTAGCGCCTACCTGGGCGAGGATGAGTCCCGCTGGCGCCAATACGATGCCTGCGAGCTGGTCGCCAACGGCGCCTCGCGTCAGCGTTTGTTCATCGACCAGGGCGACGCGGACCAGTTTTTGGAAGAGCAGCTCAAGCCGGAGCGTTTAGAGGCCGTGTGTGAAGAGCACGACCATCCGCTAACGCTGCGCCGCCAGCCAGGGTACGATCACAGCTACTTCTTTATCGCCTCGTTCATCGAGGAGCATCTGCGTTATCATGCGCAGCACCTCATGAAACCCTAAGGATGTCGTAATGCTCAATCGTGCGCTTCGCCGCTATTTGCGTCTTCTATGGCGCGTTGTATGGCGTGGCGCACTCGCCTTCGTGCTGCTATCCGTAGCGCTGGTGCTGCTCTTTAGCGTGGTGCCGCCGCCGGGGTCGATGATCATGGCCGAGCGCAAGGTGCAGAGCATTATCAACCGCGAGCCGATCACCATTACCCGCCAGTGGCGAAGCTTCGAGGATCTATCGAGCAACGCCAAGCTCGCCGTGATCGCGGCGGAAGATCAGCGTTTTCCCCAGCACCGCGGCTTCGATTTGGTCGAATTGCGCCGCGCCTGGCAGGCCCGCCAGGAAGGATCTCGCCTGCGCGGCGCCAGCACCTTGAGCCAGCAAACCGCCAAGAATGTCTTTCTATGGAGCGGGCGCAGCTGGCTGCGTAAAGGGCTCGAGGCATGGTTTACGCTATTGATCGAAACCTTCTGGAGTAAAACGCGCATCCTCGAGGTGTACCTGAACGTGGCCGAGTGGGACACCGGCGTATTTGGCCTGGAGGCCGCGGCGGATCACTACTTCGGCGCCTCGGGCGGTGCCATGACCGAACGTCAGGCCAGCTTGCTGGCCGCGATCCTGCCCGACCCACGTAACCGCAGCGCCTCGCGCCCGGACGGCCAGGTCGAGCGGCGCAGCCAGTGGATCCGCCAGCAAATGCGCAACCTGGGCGGCGTGGGCTACCTCGAGCGGCTCTAAACCTTCTCTAAGGGCTTCATCGGCGACGCCCGTCGCCGGAACGCTTTGCGCTGTCACCTCTTAAAACGCTAAAGCACCACGACCTGTAAGCTGCTTGGTTACATTTATTAACACTTTGTTGCGTATAATTTCACTAAAAGTTGAACCTGTGGAAGCATGTCGCGTCTGAATCACCACATACATAATGCGCAAAGAGGTTTCTTATCATGCAACGTTTGACTGCTTTGTTTTCAGCTGCACTGCTTGCAACCGGCCTGATGGCAGGTACCGCCAACGCCCAGCAAGCGCAAGACCCGGCGCAAGACCCGATGGCCACCCAGCAAGCGCCGGCTCAGGACTTCTCTGATCAGCAGCTACAGCAGTTCGCCGATGCTTCTCAAGAAATCGCCGTGATCTCTCAAGAGTACACACAGCGTCTGCAGGAAGCAGAAGACGAGTCCGCACAGCAGGAAGTACGCGCCGAAGCCAATGACCGTATGCTCGAAGTCGTCGAGGACAGCGGTTTGGATGTCGATACCTTCAACGCGATCGGCCAATCCATTCAGCAGGATCCGGAAATGATGCAGCGCGTTCAGGAAATGGCTAACCAGTCGTAACTGAATAAGTGCCTGGCATGGCGGGCGTATAGCAATCAATAGTGCTTTAACGCTCGCTTGCCGCTGCATTACCCGAAAGCCCGGTGCCTTGCACCGGGCTTTTTTGTGCGCGCTGCTTTACCGAGTGCTTGAATACCGCCAAACTTGATCCACTGAAGTGAGCGTTGCACTCAAGGAGTCGCTATGGATGTGGAATTGTGGGAAATACGCCAGCACATGGGACAGTTCCCGCCCTTCGATGGACTGTCGGATGAGCTGCTGGACGCGATTGCCGAATGCGTAGAAGTTCGCTATTACAAAACCGGTAGCGAAGTGCTAACGCTCAACGAAGTGCTCGATGAGCTTTGCTATATCCGAAGCGGGGCGGTCGAAGTGTACCGCCGCCGGGGCGAGCTCTATAACCGGCTGGGCGAAGGCGATATTTTTGGTCATTTCAGCCTGTTGAGAAATCATCGCGTGCGATTTCCCGCCACGGCGATCGAAGATACGCTCATGTACTTCATTCCCAAGCATATCTTCCAGCGCCTGTGTGAAGAGGACGAGGACTTCGCCGACTTCGTCGAACTCGAGCGCCCCAGGCTCGAAAGCGCCGCCCAGCAGCAGCAAAAATCCAACGACATGATGGTCACGCGGATTCGCAAACTGGTGTCGCGCTATCCGGTCATGGTGGAGTCCACCATCAGCGTGCAGCAGGCGGCGGTCCAGGTCAGCCAGGCCCAGGCCTCGGCCGTGCTGGTCATCGACGAAGGCAGCGAGAACCCGCGCTACAGTTTCAAGGATAGTGAAGGCAAGACCTGGCAGATGTGCGGTATTTTGACCGACAGTGACTTTCGTAACCGGGTCGTCGCCAAGGGCCTTTCGCCGCAGACGCCGATAGGCGAGGTGGTGTCGGATAAGCTGATTACGGTCCAGTCCGACGCCTCCATTTATGAAGCCATGCTCATCATGCTGCGAAGCAATGTGCACCATTTGCCGGTGCTCTATCGCCAGCGCCCGGTGGGCGTGGTGCATCTCTCCGACATCATCCGCTACGAAACCCATAGCGGGCTTTACCTGGTCAGTAACATTTTCAATCAGTCGAGCGTTCAGGGCCTGGCCCGCTTGGCGTCGGATGTTCGCGCCTCGTTCGTGCGCATGCTGCAGGAGGGCGCCAACTCGGTGATGGTGGGAAGCGCGCTCTCGACGATCGGGCGCAGCTTCTCCCGGCGGCTTTTGGAATTGGCCGAGGAAGAGCTGGGCCCGCCGCCGGTGCCGTACTGCTTCATGGTCAATGGCTCCATGGCGCGTAACGAGCAGGGCATCGTGACCGACCAGGATAACGCGCTGGTACTTTCGGACCGGTTCGACCCCGCCCAGCACGACGACTACTTCAAGGCGCTGGCCGCCTTCGTCAGCGACGGCCTCGACGCTTGCGGCTATACCTACTGCAAGGGCGATATCATGGCCACCAACGAGCAGTGGCGCCAACCCTTGCACGTTTGGAAAAATTATTTCGAGGAGTGGATCGCCAACCCTACGCCGGAGAAACTGCTACATAGCTCGATCTTTTTCGATCTGGACAGCATTTACGGCGAGGACCACTACGTGGAAACCCTGCAGGACCTGATTGCCCAAAGAGCGCCGGAGGCCCCGCGCTTTTTGGCCGCAATGGCCCGCAATGCCCTCAATCGCACGCCGCCGCTCGGGTTTTTCCGCACGTTCGTGATGGAAAAAGATGGCAAGCACAACAACTCGATCAATCTAAAGCGCCGCGGCACTGCGCCCATGGTGGATCTGATACGCGTTCACGCCCTGGCGTGTGGCTCCAAGGCCCAAAATAGCTTCCAGCGCTTGAACGATATCGATAATACGCAGCTGCTTGCCTCCGGGGTGAGCGACAAGCTCAGCTATGCGTTCGAATTTTTGTGCATATCGCGGCTTCGCCACCAAATGATCGACCTTCAGGAAGAGCGCGAACCGGATAACAACATCGAGCCGGAAAACGTCGACGATAGCGAGCGCCACACGCTCAAGGACGCGTTTCAGATGTTGAGCAACGCGCAGAAATTCCTGAAGTTCCGCTACCCCATGCCGACCCAGCGCTAGAGGCTAAATTATGAAAGGAATACGGCCGCGCCAGCGCATCAAACAAGCCGACTGGGCCGGGTATATGGCCAAGCGCGCTAACCACGCTAAAGATCCGGCCCTCAAGGCCTTTTTCGATACCGCGTTGCCCGGCCCGGACACGCCCATCTCAGACGTACCCATGGTCGCGCTGGATATGGAAACGACCGGACTGGATGAGCGCCGTCACGCCATCGTCAGCATCGGCTTGATCCACTTCACGCTCGACCGTATCCCGCTCTCGACGCGGCGTTACTGGCTGGTCAAACCCTCGAGGCCGCTTAACGGGGAGTCGGTGGCCTATCACCACATCACACACTCGGAAATCAGCCACGCCCCGGATCTGAACGAGATTTTGGGCGATCTTTTGGACGAGCTGGCCGGTCGGCTGGTGGTGGTGCACTTTCGCAATATCGAGCGGCCGTTTCTGGATGCAGCGGTGAAGTCGCGCCGCAAAGAGGGCGTACTGTTTCCCATGATCGATACCATGTCGCTGGAAGCGCGCCTTCACCGCCAAACGCTATGGTCGCGATTTCGCCGCTGGTTGGGCAGGCCCCCGGTCTCGATTCGTCTCGATGCCAGCCGTCAGCGTTACGGTTTGCCCACCTATCAGGGCCACCATGCGCTGGTCGACGCCATGGCCACCGCTGAGCTCTTTCAGGCCCAGGTAGCGCACCGTTATTCGCCGGATACCCCGCTCAAAAACTTCTGGTGCTAGCCGCCGCCATTTGTTGAGCGCAAAAAAACGGGCAGCCCTGGGGCTGCCCGTTTTCATTTTGCCTGCTAAAAACGTTTGTCTAAACCGCTTTGGGTTCGCTCATCAAGCCCTTGATGATGGCATAGCACGCCACCAGAAGAATAAGGGCGAACGGGAAGCCGGTAGACACCGCCATGGTTTGGAGAGCCGTCAATCCGCCGCCCAGCAGTAGCGCGATGGCAATGGCGCCTTCGATGATGGCCCAAAACACGCGCTGGGAGGTGGGGGCATCCACTTTGCCGCCCGCCGTGATGGAGTCCACCACCAGGGAGCCCGAGTCGGACGAGGTCACAAAGAAGATGATGACCAACAAAATCGCGACGAAGGACGTGATTTGTGCCAATGGGAGTTGCTCCAGCATGACGAAAAGCTGAAGGTCGACGCCCGCATCGCGCACGGCGCCAATACCCTGACTCACAACCTGGTCGATAGCTGTGCCACCAAAGGTGGTCATCCAAAGTACGGATACCAGCGACGGTATGATCAACACGGAAATCAGGAATTCCCGGACCGTACGGCCCCGCGATACACGGGCGATGAACATGCCGACGTACGGGGACCAGGAGATCCACCATGCCCAATAGAAGGTGGTCCAGCCCTGGCTGAAGCTTGCATCCTCGCGGCCAAAGGGCGTTGAAAGCGCGGTGAAGTTAGTCGCGTAGCTCCACAGGTTTTCAAAAAAGCCCGACATGATGAACAGGGTAGGGCCAACGGCAATCACGAAGAACAGCAGCAGCGCCGCCATGATGATGTTGATCTTGGAAAGCAGCTGCATGCCTTTATCGACACCGGCCGCAAGGGACGCGATGGCCAGCATCGTGATGCCGATAATCAACAGGATCATCGTAATGTCGCCTTCCGGCGCGCCGAACAGATAGGTCAGTCCCGCGGCTGCCTGGCTAGCGCCTAGACCGAGCGACGTCGCCAAACCAAAAAGCGAAGCAAACACGGCCAGAATATCGATTAAATGGCCGGGCCACCCCCAAACGCGCTCGCCCAAAATAGGGTAGAACACCGAGCGCATCGAAAGCGGCAATCCCTTGTTGTACGAAAACAGGGCCAGCGAAAGTGCCACGATGGCGTAAATCGCCCAGGGGTGCAGACCCCAGTGATAGATAGTGGCGGCCATGGCCAGTGACGTAGCACCCGCAGCGTCACCCGCGGCGCCCCCCAGCGGTGCCCCACTCGCACCCTCAAACGAGGTTCCGAAGTGGGTGATGGGCTCATTGACAGCGAAGAACATCAAACCAATGCCCATGCCCGCGGCAAACAGCATCGAAAACCAACCCATATAGGTGTAGTCGGGTTTCGCGTTGGTGCCACCCAAACGTATTTTACCCAGCGGGGAGAAAATCAAGCCAATACATAAAATAACGAAGATATTGGCAGCAGTGATAAAGAACCAGGACAGTTTGCCCGTTAAAAAGTCAAAAATGGCATCGTATATCGGCGAAATCGTATCTTGCAGCGACAAGGTCAATACCACGAATAGCAATATGACGATCGCTGAAATGCTGAATACCTTGCCGTGCAGGTCAAGGTTGAGACCCATTTTATTGGTCGTAAAGTTGTCCTGGCCGACGACATAGTCGGTATCGATCAGGTTCGCTGCTCCTTCGGGCGCAGGAATCCCCTCCGACCCCGGTTCCTCCGGGGCATCATTTGGTTCTTGTTTATCCACGGGTACCTCTCCGTTTTGGTTAGAAATACGCCCTCGAGCGCTGTGTCGTGCTTGCGGCGCCATATATTAACAAGGATTGTATTGATGAGTCGTGGTGATTGTTGTTTGTAAAATAATTGATGATAAAAAGCGCCAACCGTCCAATGGCTGACACGGGTGCCACTAAACCGGTTATCTCGCCATATACGCTACGCATACAAAACGGGCGGCCCCAGAGGGCCGCCCGTTTCGTGTTGCTGCGCTGTACGCGTTTGGCTTAAACCGCCTTGGGTTCGCTCATCAGACCCTTAATGATCGCATAGCTTGCGACCAACAGGATGATGGTGAACGGGAAGCCGGTAGAGACCGCCATGGTCTGCAGTGCGGTCAAGCCGCCGCCAAGAAGCAGCGCAATGGCGATGGCCCCTTCGATGATGGCCCAGAACACACGCTGCGGCTTGGGAGCGTCCACTTTACCGCCAGCGGTGATCGAGTCGATGACCAGTGAACCCGAGTCCGAGGAGGTCACGAAGAAGACGATGACCAGCACGATCCCGATGAAGGAAGTGATCTGCGAAAACGGCAGTTGCTCGAGCATCAAGAAGAGCTGGAGATCGCCGTCGCCTTCCCGTACGGCTTCGATGCCCTGGCTGATGAACTGGTCGATGGCGGTGCCGCCGAAAGCGGTCATCCAGAGGACCGATACAACGGTGGGCACGATCAATACCGAGATCAGGAACTCACGTACCGTACGCCCGCGGGATACCCGGGCGATGAACATACCGACGTAGGGCGACCAGGAGATCCACCAGGCCCAGTAGAAGGCGGTCCAGCCTTGGGTAAAGCCGCTGTCATCGCGCCCGAAGGGGTTAGCGAGCGCAGGCAGGTTGACCACGTAGTTGAACATGTTTTCGAAGAAGCCCGTGGCGATGAACAGGGTCGGGCCGACAGCGATCACGAAGAAGAGCAGCGCCGCCGCCAGGGCGATGTTGATCTTGGAGAGCAGCTGTACACCTTTATCGACGCCGGCAATGATCGAGCAGATGGCGATCATCGTGATACCGATGATCAACAGGATCATCGTAATGTCGCTTTCCGGTGCGTTAAATAGATAGGAGAGGCCAGCGGCTGCCTGGGTAGCGCCCAGCCCCAACGAGGTGGCAAGACCGAAGAGCGTCGCGAATACCGCCAGGATATCGATGACGTGGCCCGGCCAGCCCCAAACACGCTCACCCAGAATAGGGTAGAACACCGAGCGCATCGAGAGGGGAAGCCCCTTGTTGAACGAAAAGAGCGCCAGCGAGAGCGCGACGACCGCGTAAATTGCCCAGGGGTGTAGGCCCCAGTGGTAAATAGTGGCCGCCATGGCGAGCGCTGTCGAGGTGGCCTCATCGCCCGGGGCGCCCATCAAGGGAGCGCCGGAGCCCCCTTCCAGAGCGGTACCGAAGTGGGTCAACGGCTCGCTGACACCAAAGAACATTAGCCCGATACCCATACCCGCAGCAAAGAGCATGGAGAACCAGCCCATATAGGTAAAATCCGGCTTGGCGTCGGCTCCACCAAGGCGAATTTTGCCTAGAGGGGAGACAATCAACCCAAGGCAGAGAAGCACGAAGAGGTTGGCGGCAAGGATGAAGAACCACGCCAGGTTACCGGTCAAAAAGCTGAATATAGCGTTATAAAACGGCTCGATCGTGTCCTGAAGGGCGAGGGTTATAATCACGAACAGCAGGATAATCACCGCCGAGATACTAAACACCTTGCCGTGAAGGTCGAGGCTGAACCCCATCTTGTTGGTGGTGATATTGTCCTGACCGATGACGTAATCGGTGTCGATGAGATTGGCGGGGCCGTCGGGCGAGGGTATCCCCTCGCCAACGGGCTCTTCCTGGGACTGATTGGGTTTTTCGTTTTCCACTCGGTCTTTCTCCATATTGAAGCGAATTCATGACATGGGGCCGGGTTGCTATCCAGCAAGATAGGTCATGCGAGAAACTTTTACTGCATCAGAAAGTATGATTTTCTACGAACAATTTATGCATCAGGCCGAGAAGAGCCTTGCCCTTCCCGGCCATGGCAGCGGGGAGCGCTTAGGAATCGAGCCACTGCTCGACCACATCCTGGTTCTCTTCGACCCACTGCTTGGCGGTTTCGTAGGGGTCGCTGCCATCTTCCTGGTTCATCAGCATGACCTCGCCCATCTGCTCCGGCGTCCACTCGAAAGCGTCGAGAATGGCGTAGGCTTCGGGCATTTCGTCTTCGAAACCGTTGCGTACCACGGTGTGGATCTGTTCGGCACCGCCGAAGACGCCTTCCGGGTCGTCAAGGTATTTGAGATCCCAGCGGGCGAACATCCAGTGCGGGGTCCAGCTGGTGACGACGATATCTTCTTCGTTATTGATCGCATTGCTGAGTGCGGCGACCATGGTGGCATCGCTGCCGCTACGCAGGTTGAGCTCAAGGTCATAGGTATCGACGACTTCCTCGGCCAGGCCCATCAGGCCAGCACCCGGGTCAATACCGATGATCTCGTTGTCGAAAAGGGCTGCGTTATCGTTTAGCGCGTCGATGGAGTCCACATCGGTGTACTCGGGGACGACCAGGCCGAGCTTGGTGCCGTCCAGGTTGGGACCGAGGTCTTCTACGTCGCCGTCGATGCGCTCCATGTATTCGGCGTGGGTGGTCGGTAGCCAGGCCGCCACGATGGCATCGGCATCACCGGTAGACAGCGCCTGGAACATGGCCGCCGCGGACAGTGAGGTCATGTTTACCTCGTAGCCCGCCTGTTCGAGCACCGCGGCGATCACGTTGGTGGAGGCTACTTCCGAGGACCACTCGACGTAGGCGAGATTGATCGTGCCCTGCTCCTGGGCCTGGGCAAGCGTGCCCGTCATCAGGGTGCTACCGGCAAGCGCGCCAAGGGTGGCGAGACGAATCGAACGATTGATGCGTGTTTTCATGTTGTTTCCCTTATTGATGAATGACGCTTTTATAAGAGGTCAACGCCTCTACTTGATGAGAGCCAAAACATACTGGAACGCGTCCCGTTTTGGCCTCTCAAGCCTGGTGGCTTATACGCCGGGCTTCAACTTTCAAGCCCGGCAATAAGCCGAAGGTTCTACTGCTTACGCGTTTTGCGCAGCGATTGAGTCAAACGGTCCAGCAGCATGGCCAGAATGACCACCGCGATACCGGCTTCGAAGCCGTCGCCTGGCCGCAGGCGCTGGATGGCGCGCCATACTTCGCTGCCCAGGCCGTCGGCGCCGATCATCGCTGCGATCACCACCATCGAGAGCGCCAGCATGATGGTCTGGTTGATACCGGCCATGACCGTGGGCAGCGAAAGCGGCAGCTGCACTTTGAAAAGCTTTTGAGCGCGGGTCGCGCCGTAGGCATCGGCGGCTTCGATCAGATCCGTCGGGACCTGGCGAATCCCCAAGGTCGTGAAACGAATGGCCGGCGGCATGGAGAATATGACGGTGGCAAAAATGGCCGATACCGCCCCAATGCCGAAAAACGGGATCGCCGGAATCAAATAGACGAACGCGGGCATGGTCTGCATGAAATCCAGAATCGGCATGATGACGCGATAAAGCCGGTCCGAGAGCGCTGCCAGAATGCCGATCGGTAGCGCAATCACCACCGCCACCAGGGTGGCGATCACCACCAGCGTCAGCGTCTCGATCATCGGGTTCCAAAGACCCAGATTCCAGATCAGTGCCAGACCCGCTACCGCGCCAATGGCCAAGCGCGTGCTGGCCAGTCGCCAGCAGAGCAGGGCGATCAGCGCCATCAATGCCCACTCGGGTAGCCACATCAGGCTGTCATTCAGGCTATTGATACCGGTTTGGGTAAAACGGGAAATAGCCCGCGTGACGACCGAGTACTCGCTGGTTAGCCATCTCAGCGCCGTCTCGATCCAGTTACCCAAGGGAATGCGTGGAATATCCATTACTGCTCTCCTGCTCGTGCCAGTTCATCGAGTACCGCGCCTTTAACGACCACCCCGAGCAGCCGCTTTTGTTCATCGACCACGGCAATCGGGAAGCTCTTTTCGCTGAACATGGCGAACAGGTGCTGCAGGGGCTCCTCGGGGGGGACCTGACGGAAGTCCTGGGTGAGATACCCGGCGAGCGAGTCGGCGCCGGCCTCTATTGCTTTGCCCGCGGCGTCTGCGGTTAATAGCCCGTGCAGGCGGCGGTCGCGGCCGGTCATGTAGATAGAGTCGAGGCTGTATTCGCGCATACGGCGAAGCGCAGTGCGCGGGCCGTCGGTGTCCCGGGCACTGGTGCGCACCGGGCGCATGGCGCTTTCGGCGGTCAAGATACGCGAGCGGTCCACGCCTTCGATAAAGCGGCGCACGTAGTCATCCGCCGGTTTGGTCAGAATTTCTTCGGGGGTGCCGATCTGAACGATTTCACCATCTTTCAATAGCACGATGCGATCGCCAATGCTTAGCGCCTCGTCCAGGTCGTGGGTGATGAAGACGGTGGTTTTTTGCATGCGGGTCTGCAGCTGAAGAAGCTCTTGCTGCATGTCCTTGCGAATCAAGGGGTCCAGTGCGGAGAAGGCTTCGTCCATGAGCAGAACGCTGGCATCGTTGGCAAGCGCTCGGGCAAGGCCCACGCGCTGCTGCATGCCACCGGAGAGCTGGTTGGGGTAGGCGTCCTCCCAGCCTCCCAGCCCCACCTGCTGGAGGGAGCTATGGGCAAGCTCCCGGCGCTTGGCCTTCTCAATACCGCGAATCTCGAGACCGAATTCGGCGTTTTGTTGGACCGTTCGGTGAGGGAAGAGCGCAAAGTTTTGAAAGACCATCGAGAAATGGCGCCGACGGCACTCCAAAAGCGCTTTTTCGCCGAGGGAAGGGATGTCTTCGTCGTCGATGACGATTTCACCTTCGGTGGTTTCGATAAGCCGGTTCAAACAGCGGATGAGCGTTGATTTACCCGACCCTGAAAGCCCCATGATGACCAGGAGTTCGCCTTCATAAACATCGAAAGAAATGTTGGAAAGGCCCAGGGTTTGTCCGGTTTTCTCGAGAATCTCGGAGCGCTTTAGGCCCTGATCGCGAAGCTCGAGTGCTTTCTTTGGTTGTTTCCCGAATACCTTGCTTAAATTCCGAACCCGAATTTTAACAGGACGTGTTTCATCCATTGACCGTGCCTTTTATTGAAGTGACTTGTCGTTGGGCATCCTTGTGGCGCAAGCGCCACAGCAACCGTTGATCCTACGGACCCCAAGGGATCATAAAAGCAAATTAACTATTACACTTTGATTTATTAAATTTTATTATACATAAACGATGCCGGTGTGTCACAACGCCCTGGTCACACGGTTAACTAACGCTACATGTGTCATTTTGATCCCACCTCAATCAGCATAGATGAAACCTGGAATACGCGAGTTATTTTTTTAAATAACTGTTTTATAATGATTTAATTTTTTAAAGAGCGATTTTGGCACATAACATGTAACAGTTTTATCAAACACTATTTTCGTCGCTTCAAATGCCTATCGAGTCTTGACGACTCACTGGCTGGATTCGATAAAGTTGATGAAGCAATCGATGAATTAATGGAGACAGGTCTTATGGATAAGCAAGCGAAACCGTTCAAGCGCAAGTCGCTCATCGCACTCGGTATGTTGGCGACGGTAAGCTCGCTAGCGCTTGCAGGCTGCGGCAACGATGACGAAGAAGTGCCGCCGACCCAACAGCCCGAGACCATGCAGCAAAACGATGGCGTCACGAATGAGCCGGGTACCATGAACGATGACCCCGCCATGAACGACGACCCGGCCATGGGCAACGACCCTGCCATGAACGACCCCGCGACGACGGACCCGGGTCTTGACGACAACGCCGCCACGTCGCAAGAGCCGATGCCCGGCGATGAGACCGAGCCCATGAACGATCAAGACCCCGAAGAGAACCCGGGCTTTGGTGAAGGTACCGACCCCATGCCGGGTGACGAAACCAACGACGACGAACAACTGAACCAGTAAGTTTTTTACCGCTCCCTACGGTGGTGATTCGGCACGGCTGTCTGTTCCCTGCGGCTGTCACTAGCGGATCATCACCATTACCCCCGCCCCCCGCGGGGGTTTTTTTGGTTACTACCCTGGTGAATGTGCCTAAAAGCCCATTGACCGAAAACCGCTGCCCGGCTGGGCGTTTAGCGCGCTAATCGAGCTGGTAAAAACCCGGCGCTAGCGCTACGTTAAGTAAGCCCCGTTCGGGATTACCGATTCAAGGATTGCCTTAAGGTCAAGGAGAAGGACATGGCGACAAAACGTAATAATCGCTTTACGGCGCTTTTGTTGAGCGCCTTGCTGGCGCTGGGTGCACTTGGGCTGGCGGGCTGTGGTGACAACGACGCACCCAATCCGGATGCAGAGCCGGAAGAAGAGCAGCCCATGGGGACCGGGCCCATGTCCAACGATGACGCAGGGGAAACACCCAGCGACGACGTTTAAATCTCGGGCATTAAGCGCTGATAGGCAAAAAGCAAAAGGGCCAGGCAGTTACACTGCCTGGCCCTTTGCCGTCGAGAATGCCGGTTTCGCAGCGAATGGCTGCGCGCAGCCCGGCGTTTAGCTGTCGTCTTCCAAACGCCGGTATAGCGTGCGCCGGGCAATCCCGAGTACCTCCGCCGTACGGCGCTTGTTGCCGCCGGTCGCTTCCAGCACCTTGCGGATATAGCGCTTTTCGACCTCTTCAAGACTTGGCCAGCGGTGCTGCGCCGGTGCTGGCGCCTGGATGCCGGGGAGTACCTCGCCGCTTAGCGTGGGCGAGAGCTCGGCCTCGGAGTGCGAGCCCGCATGGTCGCGAAGCCGTTCGGGCAGGTCGCCGTGCTTCAACAAACCCTCTTCGCTCAGCGTGACCGCGCGCATTACCGCGTTCTCGAGTTCGCGCACGTTGCCGGGGAAGGGGTAGCTTAAAAGCGTGTTCAACGCATCGGGTTCGATCTGTTCGATCTGCTTGCCCTGGGCTTCGGCGTGCTTGTCGATCAGGGCGAAAATCAGGTGCTCGATGTCGCTTCCGCGTTCGCGCAGCGGCGGTATGCGTAGCGAAAACGTCTCCAGGCGGTAGAACAAGTCGCTGCGAAAGTTCTGCGCCTCGATCTCTTTTTCCAGATGACGGTGAGTGGCGGCGATAATGCGCACATCCACCGGCTCTTCGCGCTCGCCGCCCACCGGGCGTACGGTTTTCTCCTGCAACGCGCGCAACAGTTTGGCCTGCAGGTTGATGGGCATTTCGCCGATCTCATCCAGAAACAGACTGCCGCCCTGGGCGCTTTGGAAAAGGCCCTTGCGCGCTTCGTTGGCGCCGGTGAAAGCGCCTTTCACGTGACCAAAGAACTCGCTCTCCATCAGGTCGGCGGGAATGCTTGCGCAGTTGACCGGCACGAACGGCGCCTCGGCTCGCGGGCTTTCCTGGTGAATCGCGCGGGCGAGCAGTTCCTTACCGGTGCCGCTTTCGCCCAGAATGAGAATCGGGGCGTTGCTTTTGGCAAGCCGAGAGGCGTCGTGAAAAAGCGCCTGCATGGCGTGACTTTTACCCACGATGCCGTGGAAGTGGTTGAGCTCGTTGTCGTGATTGAGCGCCAGGCGCTGGCGCTCGAGCACCCGAAATACCGCTTCGCGTATGGCGTCCAGGTCCAATGGTTTGGTGAGAAAATCATCGGCGCCGAGTTTGAGCGCCTCGACCGCCTGGTCGATGGTGCCAAAGGCGGTAATGACGATGATACCCAGCTCCGAGCCGCTTTGGCGCAGTTGCTGTAGTAGCTGGATACCGGTCATGCCGGGCAGACGTACATCGGTGATCATCATGGCCACGGGCGTGTGGCTTAAAAGCGCCATGGCCTCTTCGGCGCTGGGTACGCCCAGCGTCTGATAACCCGCGTCGTGCAACTCCTCTTCCAGGAGCTCACGGATCGCGGGGTCGTCTTCGACGACCAGTAACGGTAAAAGGTGGTCCTGTTCGGTCACAAACGTCTTCCTCAAGCGGATGCGGTTTCACTCAAGGGGAGGGTGATTTCAAACCCCGCCCCCCCGAGGGCGCTATCGAACACGCCAATCGTCCCGCCGTGATCGTTGATAATGCGGTGTACCATGGAAAGCCCCAGGCCACTGCCCTGGCCTACGGGCTTGGTCGTAAAGAACGGGTCGAACACCTGCTGGTGATTCGACGCCGGAATGCCCGGGCCGTCGTCCTCGACCATCAGCGTAATTTCGTCTTCCTGCTGCTGCGCGCGTACCTGCACGAGGCTGACATCCGGCGCTTGCGCTGCGTTGCGCAGCAGGTTGGTCAGTACCTGCACGATCTGTTGGCCGTCGACCAGCACGCAAAGCGACGGGTCGGGGAGCTTGATATCGAGGCGGATGCCGCGCGGCTCCAGCTCCTCTTCCACCAGTTCACTGGCACTCATGATCAGGTGGTCAAGCGACTGTCGGTCTTTCTCCACATTGTGCTGGCGGCCAAGCTCCATCAGCTGGCGTACGATCTCCACGATGCGCTCGACCTCGCCACGAATGCGGCCAAGCCTTGCCCGCTCGTCGTCGCCGATCACATCCCGCCGGGCCAGACGCTGCGCCTGGCCGTTGATGACGGTAAGCGGCGCGCCGATTTCGTGGGCAACGCCGGCGGCGAGTACGCCGAGTTCGGCAAGCTTTTTGGATTTGCGCAGACGCTTCTCGAGCTCGATTTCGCGCCGGCGCCGGGCATCGATGTCCTGGTCCTTTTCGGCCATGGCGTCGAGCATACCGTTGAGCCCCGAGGCCAGGCGGCGGTACTCGACCGGCCCCTCGACACTTGCCCGCTGGCTACGATCCCCGTCTTCGACCAAAAGCATAACACGCAAGAGCTGGTTCAAAGGCCGTTCGATATAGCGGCGAAAGCCCCACCAGATGCTCAGCACGATGCCGCCGGCACCAATGATGAACACCAGCACCGCGACGATACTGATAAAGCCCGTATAGTTTTCGATGCCGGTGTTGAGCCGGTTGACCTGCAGGACGCCATACACGCTGCCGTCCTGGGTGCGCAGCGGAATCAGCGCCGAGTAGTAGGTCCAGCCGTCGTGCTGGCGGTAGTTGCTGTAAAGGTCGTCGCGCTCGATCACGCTTTGAATTTCATCCGGGGTAAACAGGTTTTTACCCAGCCCCAGGCCGTAAATTTCCCGGCCCTGCACGTCGAATACGTAAGCGCCGTAAATACGGTGAAACGAGAACGCGGACTGTAGCGCCTCCTCGAGGGGGGCGGCGCTGTCGCGGGCTACTGCGTAGCTCAATGAAGTGCTCAGCGCCCGGGTGATGATTTCGACCTCGGTTTGAAGCTTGGAACGGACGTTATCCTCGAGCGCTTTGATGGCCACGAAACTAAACACGACCAGTGCCATAAATAGCGGCACGATGACCGTTAAAATCATTAAGTTACGTAAGCGCATCGGGTATCCATCGTGCCAGAAAAGGTGTCAAAGGTTAATCGACCGGCATCAGACGATAAAGCCCGGCCTGGTCGCTATCGGTCAAAAGGTAGATGCCGCCATCCGGGCCCTGGCGCACGTCGCGAATACGCCCGATCTGACCTTCCAGTACGACCTCGCTTTCGACCACGCGCTCGCCGTCGATCACGAAACGCTCGAGCTTTTCGCTGGCAAGCCCGCCGGCCAGCAGGTTGCCCTGCCAGCGGGCAAAGCCTTCGCTTGAGACTTCCGCAAGCCCGGAGGGCGCAAAGCGCCCCTCCAGGTCCACCGCCGGGTCCGTCATGCCGGGGGCCGAGTTCGCGCCCAGCGGCTCATTGGTGGCGTAGTCGTTGCCCAGAGTTACCTCGGGCCAGCCGTAGTTGTGGCCGGCCTTGATCAGGTTCAGCTCGTCGCCGGTGCGCGGGCCATGCTCGGAGACCCACGCCTGGCCGTTTTCGCGCACCACCATGCCCTGAATGTTGCGGTTGCCAAGCGTATAGATCTCATCGAGGGTGTCGGCATCGTCGATAAAGGGGTTGTCCTGGGCGGCGGCGCCGGTGTCGGTCAGGCGAAGGGTAGAGCCCGCATGGTCATCGCTTGCCTGGGCGCGGCTGGGGTCGGAGCCCCGGTCACCCACGCTCATCAACAGCGTGCCGTCATCGAGCCACGCCAGGCGCGAGCCGTAGTGGCGGCCAGGGCCCGAGGCGCGATCCTGCTCGAAAAGGTGCTCGACACCCCCCAGCTCTTCGCCTTCCCAATGCACTCGCGAAAGTGCGGTACGCGTGCCGTTGGCGTCGGGCTTGCTCCAGGTGAAATAGATCCAGTCGTGTTCTCCGTCGCCAAAATCCGGGTGGAGTACGACGTCCAAAAGCCCGCCCTGGCCCTGACTGCTCACATCGGGCATGCCGCTGAGCACCTGCGCCTGGCCCTCGCTATCCACCAGGTTCAGATGACCGCTACGCTCGCTGACCAGGTACCGCCCGTCGGGTAGAAAGGCGACCGCCCAGGGGCGTGTAAAGCCCTCGGCCACGCGTTCGATGGAAAACGTGGCGGCATCGGTGGTCACGGCGTCGGTGATGACCTCGGCCTGGGCGCTATGCAAACCGCCCAGCAGCAACAGCCCGCCCAGTAACGGTGAAAAAAACGGTGAAGCACGGCGGTCGAGGTGCGTGAGCGCCAAGGCAGGCGTTGTCGTCATGAGCGTGATCTCCGGCTTGGGAATTATACTTAATCTAGCAGTGACTACGCTCAACGGGGTAGGTTCCGTTAAACGCTACATCATCAGCGCCAGCAGCGCCGGCAGATAGAAAAGCGCCAGCAGGGTCGAGCAGAACACCAGGCTTGCCACGTAGACCGGCTCGCGCTTGGCGCGCTGGGCGAACAGGTAATTGAACACGGCCACCGGCATGCACATCTGCAAAATCAAAATACTCTGACCCAGCGGCGGCAGATTCAAAAGCGTCGAGACGAGCCAGGCAAGCCCGGCGGCCAGTGGAATGCGGACCAGGCTAAAGCCAATGCCGGAGCGCAGGTTCTTGACCTGGATGCTGGCAAGCGACACCCCCAGGGTGATCAGCATCAGCGGGACGGTAAACCCGGACATCAGGTCCACGGTGTTGGCAAGCCAGGCCGGCAGCGCCGTGTCGGTCAAAAGTAGCGCCGTGGCGATCAAAATCGCGTAGACCGTAGGGGTTTTGACCAGGGTTTTGAGCGGATTGCCGCGGCTCGAGAGCATCGCGCCGATCGTGAACTGAAAAAGCGAGACGGTCACCATGATGGTGATGCCGTAGATAAACCCGGCACTGCCAAAAGCGTAGAGCACCACCGGCAGGCCCATATTGCCGGTATTGGGATACATCATGGGCGCCAGGATGACCCGCCAGTCCTTGCGCAAAAGCCGCGCGGCCCCAAAGGCCATCAGCCCCATGAGACTCAGCACCAGGGCCGTGGCCAGCATGGTTTTACCGAACGTATGGGCATCGATCGAGGCACCGGCAAGCGAGGCCAGTACCAGCGCCGGGGTGCCGATATTGAATACCAGCCGGGTGACGAAATCGATCGGGTAGGGGTAGCCCAAACGGACCCACATAAAGCCGAGCCCGGCCCCGGCGAGCACCGGGGCCATGACGGCGAAGAGTTCAACGAGCATGGAGCGTCCTTGGCGAGCGTAAGCGCCTATTGTCGGCAATTAGGTCGTTAGCTGGCAAGGTTTCCCGGCGCGGCCCGGCAAAAAGCCCGGCTTTCCAGCTAGGCTGAAAGGGGCGGCACCTGCCAAGGCGTGGGCACGCGCTCGCGCAGAAAGCTTAGCAGCGCGCTGACCCGGCGCGAATGATGGCCGTAGGCGTAAAGCAGCGACACCGGCAGAGGTTTGGGCTCCCACCCGGCCAGGCAGTGCACCAGCTCGCCCGGGTGATGCGCTTCGCGCTGGTCGACTATCCAGTGGGGCAAAAGCCCGATGCCCTGGCCGCTGGCGATCGCGTTGATATGCATCACGGTCAAATCCACGCGCAGCCGCGAGCGGGGCGGGGAGAAAACGTATTCCGGCGCATCCGCGTGATAAAGCGCCAGCCCCTTCGATGCGGTATCGAGCAGGTCTATCCAGGCATGTTGGTAGAGCTCGCCTGGGTGGGCCAGCGCAGGCGCTTGCGCCAGGTAATGCGGGCTTGCGTAAAGCCCTCGGGTAAGTTGGCCCAGCCGCTCCTGGTTCAGGCCGCAGTCGTCGATGCTACCCAGCCAAATATGCACGCTGTTGCTATCGAGTTTGGCGGAGGGGGTTTCGCGACAACGCAGGGTCAGTTCGATCCCGGGGTAGCGGGCCAGAAACGTCTCGGCCACGCCGGCGACCCAATCCCTTGCCAGTACGCCGTGCGCTTCCAGCGTGATCTTGCCGCTAATCTCTTCGCGCAGCTCCGAAAGCGCTTCCTGGCTTTGCCCGGCCAACGCTAAAAGTTCGTTGCAGTAGCCGTTGAATAATAGCCCCGCCTCGGTTGGAATCAGCTGGTTCGCCTGGCGTCTTAAAAGCGGCTGGTTTAAGCGCGCTTCCAATTGGCTGATACGCCGGCTTAAGGTGGATTTGGCCAGACCCATCTTCTGAGCGCTGCGCGTTAGACTGCCGGTCGCCATCACATCCGAAAATGCGGCAAGTTCATCGAAATCAAACATGAGAAAGGCCCGCGGGCAGTGATATTGCGCTCATTGTGCCAGTTTGCCGTGTAAATGAAAATAAGAGACATTCCTGTTCCACCTCGTTGAACGGCGTGTCCCACCGCGACACCGCGTGAGTATGTGACTATGTGAATGCTAATAATTAGCATTCAAAAACCCATTAAAAAATGGATCACATAGGAACATCGTCATGGCTTTCCCCTTGAGACGAACTCTGATCGCAAGCGCCGTCTCCGCGCTTGCTTCACAGCCTTTATGTATGGCTGAAAACGGCTACCTACGGGTAGCCATTTTTGCGTTGGAGGAGCCGGGGGCGGGGTGTTCGTAGCGTGCTAAAAAAGCCCCGGTGTTTGCCGGGGCTAAAATCAGTAAGCGAGATCAGAGAGCATCGATCGAAAGCAACCAGCCTTAGAAGTCGTAGGTGGCGGAGAGCCAGTAGCTGCGGCCATCCACCGCCACGCCGGTATTCGAGCGCCCGGTTTGCGTGTAGCGGTAGGCGACGTAGGTATCGCCGTCGAAGGTGTAGGTGTCGTAGTCGGAGAAGTCCTTGTCGAGCAGGTTGTCGACCCGGCCGGTCAGGCGAACGTTGTCCGAGAAGCGGTAAGATGAGCGCAGATTGAATAGCTCATAGCCATCCAGATCGTTACCCACTTGTTCGACCAGTGCGGCGGAGTTCCCCGAGACGCTGCCGCTAAAGCGGTCGCGAGAAGCGTAGTATTCGCCTTCGAGCGTTGTGGTCCAGCGCGCGTTGATCGCCCAGGAGAGATCCGCGGTTAGCTTGTGTTTGGGCGCGTTGGTCAGCGCCTGGCCTTCGTTGTCGCCGGAGGTCACTTCGGTATCGGTGTAGGTGTAACCGCCGCTGATGCTCCATTGGGGGGCAAACTGGTAACGGCTGGTCAGCTCGATACCGCGGGTTTCGGCGCGGTCGACGTTGATTTCCTGATTGAAGCTATCCTGGGTGGTGAAGTCGCCCACGCTGATGCAGTTGGCCGCATCCGCAAACGGGCGGTTGCCGCTGCTATCGACAAACTGGCAGTTCGGAAGGTCGTCACCATTGGCGATACGGTCACGGAACTGGGTAAAGAAGACCGTCGCCCCGGCGGAGAAGTTATCCAGGTTGTCGTAGATCGCGCCGATTTCGTAGTTGGTGCTCTTTTCCGGCGACAGGTTGGGCGAGCCTAGACTCGCCGAGAGCCCTTGGTTGCCAAAACCGTTAACGCCGTCGTGCAGCTGGTTCAGCGTCGGGGTCTTATAGCCCTGGCTGATGCCGCCCTTGAGCGTCCACTCGTCGGTGGTATTCCACACCAGATAGCCGCGCGGGCTGAAGTGGCCGCCAAAGGCGTTGTGGTGCTCAAAGCGCCCGCCCAGGGTCAGCGCCAGGTCGTCGCGTAAAAACCACTCGTCCTCGAGAAAGACCGCCCAGCTCGACTGGCTGAATTTTTCATCGCCTGCAGTGGCGTCGATCAGCTCGGCGTCAATGTACTGCCCGCCCACGGTGACCATGTGATCATCCAGCGGCGCCACGAATTTGGTATCCACCACGATGTCCCGGTTTTCGAGCTGGCGCGGCTCGCCGCCCTGGGCCACGTAGCCGTAGGCCGGGGCGTTACCTGCGGGCAACGTGCGGCCCAGCGACTCGGTTTCGTTGCGGGTAATGCTGGTGTCCCAGGTGCCCGCGCTCAAACGCGCGGAGTGGCCCAGGGCGATCTGGTCGCGGTTGAAGCGCAGCTCGTCCTCGTAGCCGAAGAAGGAATTCGGCTCCGGCGTCTCGCAGTCGCTGCGGCGCAGGCCGTCCAGGCTTCCCAGGCGGCAGTCGTCGTTATCGTAGGTCTGGCGGGCGCGCTCGGCGTCCAGCCAGATTTCGTGGGTATCGTCCGGGGTGAAGCTCACCCGGCCGCCGATCGAGTAGATGCGTGCCTCCGCCGGGCGGGGGTCACGGCCGACGCTGTCCTCGACCAGGCGCTCGGAGCTTGCGCGGTCGAACAAACGCCCGCGTAGTTGGACGCCGAGGGTGTCTTCCACCAGCGGGCCCGAGGCGTAGAGGTTGAGGGTAGAGCTGTTGCCTTCGTCGCGGTCCTCCTGGAAGGAAGTCTCGACGCTGACCGACCCCGCCCATTCGGTCCCCACCCGGCGGGTGATGATATTGATGACCCCGCCCATGGCGTCGGAGCCGTAAAGCGTCGACATCGGCCCACGGATGACTTCGATACGCTCGATAGCGGAAAGCGGCGGCATGAAACTGGTGGAGGTCGAGCTAAAACCGTTGGGCGTGACATCGCCGGAGGTATTCTGGCGGCGCCCGTCGATCAGGATCAAGGTGTAGTCGCTGGGCATGCCGCGAATCGAAATCTCCCGCCCGCCGGTTTTGCCGGTACCGGCGCGGGTATCCACGCCGGGAATATCGGCAATGGCCTCGGCCACGTTGGTGAACTGGTTCTGCTCGAGTTCCTGGCGGGTGACCACCGAGATACTGGCCGGCGCATTGTTCAGCGTTTGCTCGTACCCGGCGGCGGTCACGACCATATCGTCGAGGTTGTTGGTCACCTGCTGGGCGTGCGCGGCAGTAGCAAAAGCGCCCAGGGCGACGGCGCTGGCAATGGCGGTGCGAGTAAAACGAGGCATTGAAGAACCCTTGCGATGAAAGTGGTTATCTTGTTAATGAGACTTGTTATCAAATGTAATTGGAAGTCTAAAAATAATAGTTCCCGATATCGAGCGAAAATTGAGGAACACAGTGTTGCTTTATACGGAACGCTTGGCGAAAAGTGCGCTGCATCGCTGGTCCGCCGCTAACGGCGCTCCGGCATTTTTGCAAAGAGGGGCGGGGGAAAGGATAAATTGGTAATGCAATTGCTTTTGAGAATCGTTACTATCAATGGCATTAACAAACAGGAGAGTTTCGATGGCGGGTACAGCGCGGGGTAACACGGTAGGCCGTTTGGCAATGGCGGGTGCTTTGGTCAGCGCACTTTTCGCGGGGCACGCCCAGGCGCGGACGCTCGAAACCGGCTTTGGCGAGGTGGAGGTCGAAGGCACCCCCGAGCGCGTGGTGACAGTTTACGAAGGCGCGCTGGACACCGCCATTGCCGCCGGCATCATACCGCTGGGCGCTGTGAGTACCCGTGGTGGCACCGATGTGGCCAACTACGTGACCGAGTACTTCGACGATGAGCGCCCGGAGATGGTAGGCGTGGTACGTGAAATCAATATCGAAGCCGTACTTTCTCAAAAACCGGATTTGATCCTGGCCGCCGCCCAGCTCCCCGAAGAGCAGTACCAGCTGCTTTCGCGCATTGCGCCCACCATCGTGCCGCCGACTCAGACCTTCAAGCCGGACAACTGGGAAGCCGAAGCGCGCCTGTTTGGCGAAGCGCTCAACCGCCAGGAGGCGGTGGAAGAGGTAATTCAGGCGGTGGAAGCGCGGGTCGAAGAACTTTCACAAAGGATTCAGGAAAACCACCCGGACGAGAACGCCTTCGTGGTGCGCTGGATGCCCAGCGGCCCCATGGTCATGTCACAAAACCTGATTGCCACCGGGCTTCTCAACCGCGTGGGTATCGATGTGAGTGATGCCGGGCTGGTCGAAGAGGGCAGCGCGCACAGCGATGCGCTGAGCCTGGAGAATATTTCCATGGTCGACGGCGACTGGCTGTTTCTGGCCACGCTCAACGAAGACGGCCAGGAGGCGCTGGACGCCGCCAAACAGAGCAATGCCTTCAACCGCCTGAATGTCGTACAGCAAGACCGAGTGATACCAGTCGATGGCCAGCTTTGGAGCAGTGCCAGCGGCCCGTTGGCGGCCATGGCCATTCTGGATAGTATCGAAAACGCCTTGCTGCCGTGACCGGAATCGCCCACGCACTTAGCGGGGCCGTCACACGCCAAACGCCCCGTGTTCTGATGATGTATCTGCTCACCGCCCTCGTGGCGGTGAGTGTGTTGAGCCTGTTGATCGGCGCTGGCAGCGTGGGGCCGGTGCGAGTGCTGGCGCTTTTGCAGGGCAGCGCCGACAGCGAAGCGCGCTTTGTGGTGCAAGAGCTACGCGCGCCGCGCATGCTGATCGGCATCGTGGTGGGGGTTGCCCTTGGCGTGGCCGGGGCGCTTTTACAGGCGGTATCGCGTAACCCCTTGGCCGAGCCGGGGCTTTTGGGCGTGAGTGCCGGGTCGGCGTTCGCCGTTGCGTTGGCGTTGGTGCTCGGCGCGAGCGCGGCGACGCTGCGTATTTCCGTGGCCCAGCTGGGGGCGCTGGCCGGGTGTGTCTGTGTGCTGAGCGTGGCGCGCTTTCGCGGCGTGGGCAACGACCCGGTGCGCCTGGTGCTGGCCGGTGCGGCGTTTTCCGGGCTTTTGGGCTCGCTGACCTCGCTGATTTTGCTTTATGACCAGCGCGCCGCGGACGAGATCCGCTTCTGGGTCGTGGGTAGCTTGGCCGGGCGGCGCCTCGAGGATTTGGCCGCCGTGCTGCCAAGCCTGGCCGTGGCCGCGGTAATGGTGGCGTTCACCGCCCGCCCGCTGGCGGCGCTGGCGCTGGGCGAGCGCGCCGCCTCCGGGCTTGGCCATCATCCTTCATTGATCCGCTGGGTCGTGATCGGCTGTGTGGCGCTTTTGGTCGGCGCGGCTACGGCAATCGCCGGGCCGATTGCGTTCGTGGGCCTGGTGGTACCGTTCGTCGCCCGGGCACTGGCCGGGCCGGACATTCGCCGCACGCTCTGGTTCTGTCTGCCCATCGGGCCCCTGATCGTGCTGAGCGCCGATATCATTTCGCGGGTCGTGGTCGCCCCTTCGGAGTTACCGCTGGGGGTGTTGACCGCGCTTTGCGGCGCGCCGGTGCTGATCGCGGTGGTGCGCGCCCGGCGTTTACCCATGCTTTGAGCCCACGCCTTTGCGGGGTGGTCTTCTACCACGGTAACTATTTACACGATAACTATTTACACGGTAATTATTGTTAACAGTGACGATGGCAACCAAAACGACAGCGAGCCCCGAGTACATGCCGGAGCTCTCTTCCCAACACGAGGCGGTGGACGACGTGCGCGCACGCAAAGCGAGCGACCCGGCGCTGCCTGGCTACTGGCGCCTGGCCTGGCACGCCAATGGGCAGGCGTACAGCGTACTGTTCGAGCGCCGCGCGGTATGGGTCAACTGCGCGCTCGTCCTCGCGCTATTGGTAGCCGGGGTCGTGTATCTGGCCTTTGGCAGCGTGCCGCTTTCGATTAGCGAAGTGATTCCGGCGCTGGCGGGCCAGGGCGACATCATGACCACCTTCATGGTGCAGGAGCTTCGCCTGCCGCGCCTGGCTGGCGCCTGCCTGACCGGCGGGGCCTTTGCACTGGCGGGTATCCTGATGCAGACGCTGGCCGGCAACCGGCTGGCAACGCCTGGTATCATCGGTATCGATAACGGCGCGACGGCGTTCGCGGTCGCCTCGGTCATCGGTATTGGTACGTCTATCGCCCCGCCCGCCATGGCGCTGGCCGGGGCCACCACCGCCGCGGCGATTACCTTTGGCCTTTCCGCGGGCAGCGGCACCCAGGGGTACCGGTTCATCGTGGCGGGCATTGGCGTAGGCGCGGTGTTTGGCGCGCTGACCCAGTTCATTTTGGCTCGGGTACCCATCGACGACGCCAACGCCGCCTACCCCTGGACCGTCGGCACCCTCAACGCCCGTTCACCCGATGCGGTACTGCTTCTGGCCTTGGGGTTGGCGGTGGGTATCGTGCTGGCCATGGTGCTGGCACGCTCGCTCACGCTGCTGCGCTTTAGAGACGCCGTGGCCAGCGGGCTGGGGGTGAAGGTCAAGGCTTGCCGCATACAAGTGTTGGCGCTTTCCGTGGTGCTCACCGGCCTTGCCGTCGCGGTGGCAGGCCCGGTGGGCATGGTCGCGCTGATCGGCCCGGAAATCGCCCGTTCGCTTTCAAGCTCACGCCACGTACCGGTGCTGGCCGCCACGCTTGCCGGCGCGCTGGTCATGGTACTGGCGGATTTGGCCGGGCGAACGCTTTTATCCCCCATCGAAATTCCCGTGGGCATCGTGACCGCCGTGGTGGGCGGCCCCTGGCTTTTATGGATCTTGATGCGCCCGCAACGGAGCCACCCATGAGCACCTCGCACGACACGCCTACGCTTGCCACCCAAGCGCTGAACATGAACTACGGCGCACGCCGGGTGATCAACGAGCTGGGCCTTCACCTGCCCAGCGGCCAGGTGACGGCCATTGTGGGGCCCAACGGCTGCGGTAAGTCCACGCTGCTTTCGGGGCTTGCCCGGCTGCACAAGCCGGAAAGCGGTGCGGTACTGCTCGACGGCGCCGATATCCAGGCATTACCCGCCAAGGCGCTTGCCAAAAAGCTTGCGCTGCTGCCCCAGGAGGCTGTGGCACCGGAAGGGCTCACCGTCACCGAGCTGATCCGCTTTGGCCGCCAGCCCCATCAGGGGTGGCTGCGCCAGTGGTCGCCGGAGGACCAGCAGGTCGTCGAGTACGCGCTCAAGGCCGCCGGCTTGGAGGCGCTGGCGGACAGGCCGCTCGAGGCGCTTTCCGGTGGGCAGCGCCAGCGCGCCTGGATCGCCATGACCATCGCCCAGCAAACGCCGCTGCTGCTGCTTGATGAACCCACTTCCGCGCTGGATTTGGGCCACCAGATCGAAGTGTTCGAACTGGTGCAAAAGCTTGCCCGTAAAGGGCGCACCGTAGTGATGGTCCTACACGATTTGGCCAGCGCCTGTCGCTACGCCGATCATCTCATTGCCATGTGTGAAGGGCGTATCGTCGCCGAAGGCACGCCCGCCGAGGTCGTGACCCCGGCGCTGGTACGTACGCTTTACCAGGTAGACTGCACGCTTTTGAAAGACCCGGACACCGGCAGCCCCTTGATTGCCAGCGTGCGCCGAGCGGCGGCTACTTAAGCGCTAACGGTTGATCAGCACTGCATCGAGGGTGACCGGCACATGGTCGGCAATTTGCTGGTAGCCCAGCAGCGACATCACCGTGCGCACCGTGTTGTTGGCCATGAGCGTGCTGCCATTCAAGGCCATGGGCTCGGCGTGGGTCACGCGTACCTGGTTCAAGCCTTCCCGGGTGAAGCGCAGCGGCACGTCTTCTTGCTGATTGATACCCTCGGTTTGCACGCGAAAGGTCAGCGTTTCGACCATCGACTCGCCGATATCCAGACGATCGAGGCGCTCCGGCGGCATCTGCGCGGTCAACGTCACCAGCGTGGAATCAGTGAGAAGCCGCGCCCATACCGGCAGCTCGCCAAAGCGCGAGAGCAGGTCGGTCTGGCTGAGTTTCAGCGGCAGGCGCAGGGTGCCGTCCGGCGAAATCTCGCCCTGCAAATCACGCACCTGATGATGATGGGTTTGCGGCGAGCCGCCGTCGAGCTGGGTAATACTCGCCTGCACCTGGGACTGGCTCGAATCCAGCTGCCAATCCGCCGACACCGGCATCGCCAGCACCAGCGGTAAAAGAGCAAACAAGGCTTTCATGGCATGTCTCCATAGTAAGGACTCATCAGCAGACTCGCCCGCGGTGTAAAAGTGCCGCAATAAGATCAAGATAGCGCCCCAGGGGTAGCCTCGCCCCGCCACATTCGCTATGATATGCACGCCTTTCGGGCCCATAGCTCAGTTGGTTAGAGCAGGGGACTCATAATCCCTTGGTCGTCCGTTCAAGTCGGACTGGGCCCACCATTAAAATCAGTAGCTTATCAATTTTATGTGGTGAGTCCCCTGTTCCAAGGGTACAGTTTCGGTACAGTGCCGATCTGTCAGGCCCTGGAGATTTTTATGGCCACCATCGTTAAGACCCCTTCTGCAACCTGGAAAGCCGTCATCCGCAAGTCGGGTTGGCCCACCACTGCAAAGACCTTCCGTACCAAACGTGACGCCCAAGATTGGGCACGCCGCACTGAAGATGAAATGGTGCGCGGCGTTTATATCCTCAGAGAGAATGACGCTTGAAGCAGCGCTAAAGCGCTATTTGGCCGATATCCCCCCTACCAAGAAACCCAGCAGCCAGAAAAGCGAACGCCTCAAGGCTGATACGCTCATCGAACATTTGGGCAAATACTCCTTGGCCGCTCTCACGCCAGAGTTGGTCGCCAACTACCGCGACAAGCGTTTAAACAGTTAGGGACGCCGAGGGGAACTAATTAGCCCGAGTACCGTGCGTCTAGAGCTTGCTCTGCTTGGCCACCTCTTCACCGTGTCTATTCAAGAATGGAGGCTAGGCCTGACGTATAACCCTGTCCAGAATATCCGCAAGCCTAGCAGGTATACCTGTCGTTGATGGTACTAACTGGTGCCGTTGGAGAAGGATTTGGGCAGGTGTCGTCTTAATAGCAGTATAACGGCCTAAGTAGACTTCCCATTGTATCCTTGAAGCGCTAGGCTATTACGCATAATTATGCCAAGCGCGGGTGATAACATGGCGAGCAGCAGGTAAGCTCAGTTTAGGTGGGTATACAAAGGCATGACGACCTGCGGCTGAAAGTTCGGCACGGTCGGCGGCTACGGTCATAAGGGGGAGGGTGTCAGCGAGCTTGAGTTGACTCACTACCGTCTCAATAAGCGTGAAGAAAAGTGCCTGCGCCAAGGGGTGATTAGTGCTTCACCCCGTTCAGCAAAGGGGGCTTAGTCGAGCCCTAATACCCCGAGAAGCAGCGCCCGACCGAGATCATCTATAAACTCAAAGAGCTCCAAAGCACGGAGTTCCGAGACGAGGGTAATCTACGCTTCGCAAATGGCATCGAGCGAGATGAGGCGGTGATTTACTAGGTGTGTAACAAGGGAGGTCAGGTAGTGGCTTTTTTTTGCTGAGTAGCAATCTACGGAAGGGCCTATTATAACTGATCACGACCCAAAGCGACCCTCTCGGCAAAAGCAGCATGCTGTTTCATCAGTGTTATGCAGCCGGCACGATAATCTATGTTATGCAGCCTATTTATGCTTAATTTATTGTGATTTCAATGAGATAGGCCGTAAATAAATGGCGGTATAACCTGAATGAACGTGCCGTCGGGGTCAATCAGGTTATGTAGTGGGGTGTATAATCACTGTTAAGTTCACAAGGAGAAATCGAGAAAATGCCAAATAGTGAAGTCGTAATTCAAACAGTTCAGCTATCAATCATCTCCGATGTTCTAGCGATTATTTTATCTATCGTAGCCCTAATCGTTACGGTTATTGGGTTTTTTGCCTCGTTAAAGTTCTATCGAGATGGTGTGGAACTACAAAAAGCGGCAAATGATGCTCTAACAAAAGTAGAAGAGAAAATGTCTGGACTGCAATCTCATATTGTTAGCATGTTTGATAAAACATTAGATGCTGCTATTTCTCCTTCTTCAGAAGTTAATAAAAGCTTTGATGACTTAGATGAGTTTCTAGAGAAAGTGAAAAGCGACGTACTTAAAGTTGCTAAAGAAGAGCTTGGCGAAAAGGAAAATAAGAACGCTTCTGAATTAAAAGAGGTTTTGAACAGCCAGCTTTCAGCTCTAGAAGAGAAAATCAACCAGACCCGTGAGATAGCAGAATCTTCAAACGTTATTGTCCACCCTTCGAAATGCTCAGAAGATGATGTGACCTCAGAGCAAATATTTTCACTTTTACGCGAAGCTGGGAAGCCTCTAACTCTTATGCAAGCACATAAAATTCTTGGCGGAACGGGTCGCCAGCGAATGAGCCTTAAAAAGAAGCTACACGCACTTATAGATGCTGGCTTATTATCAAAAAGGTATCAGGATAATGGCGAAACTCCAGTAATGTACTATCTGCCTGAAGATAGTGCCACGTAAACTTAACAAAGCCATGCAATCGACCGCCTTCGGCGGCTATTGAAGGCGGCGTTAAATTCAATATGGAGTTTTCATGAAGAAGCGACTACAGGTGTTCATTTCTTCCACGTATACGGACTTAATTGAAGAAAGGCAGGCTGCAGTAAGTGCCGTTTTGAAATCTGGTAATATTCCGGCAGGTATGGAACTCTTTACCGCTGGTGATCAAAGTCAGCTAGAAGTGATCAAAAGATGGATCGACGAATCCGACGTCTACATGTTGATTCTTGGGGGAAGATATGGAAGCGTCGAAAAGGAGTCAGGGGTCAGCTATACAGAGCTAGAGTGTAACTACGCTTTGGAAATTGGAAAGCCTCTATTTGCTGTAGTCATTAAAGAAGATGCGCTTGAGGAAAAAGTTAAAGTTCATGGCAGTTCTGTTTTTGAAAAAGACCGACAGGCAGAGCTGGAGCTATTCAGACAAAATGTTCTTTCGAATATGTCCTCCTTTTTTGAGGATGAGAAAGATATCCGCCTTTGTGTGATGGAAAGCCTATCAGATATCGCGGCTTCACGAGACCTTTCCGGTTGGGTATCAGGTGATGAGGTTCCAGACACGAAAGCGCTTGTTGAAGAAATAAATAAACTTTCAAAAGAGGTCGATGAACTATCTAAAGAGAATTCTGATTTAAAAACGAAGATGGCGAGCGGCAAAAAGGATAGCACAGAAGAAGAGTTTCAGGCGCTAGAAAAGATACTAGAATCAATAAAAATTAAAGTCCCTCCAAATGCTACTGAAAAGGACGACGATATTGAGATTAGCTTGTATAAGTTATTCATTAAACTCAAAGATGTTATCGTTATCGGGATAACTAACAAGGCGGGCCAACATGATGGCTATGGTTTTATATACAATAACGTTTGCCCGAAACTCCAAATTCATGGGCTTGTACAAAACGAAAAAGTCGCGGGTGTAAGGTGGCGACGCTTCTCGACAACAAAGCTTGGTCAAGAGTTTCTGGCTTATGTCGAGAGAAAGAAACTTCAGGAGCAGTAGAGATTTAACAGTCGGCTGCACAGCGACCGGTTTTCCGCTGCTTTGCAGCTCCAAACCGGCGCGTGAACCGAGCGTTATATCAGAGATGTCTAAGAAACCGCTTCTGGACGATAAAAGTCGCACCAAATTTGGTAGTTTTCTTTACACATAGTGTCCGCCCATCAAAGGGACGATCTTGCGTAAATATTTCTACGTACAGAACAGCAATGTTTTTAAGCGACCTCAAGTACGCGCATTTCGACATGCAGCCCAGCCGCCACTACCATATTCACCAGTGTATCAAGACCAAATAGGTGGATTTTGCCACACATCAGATCGGATACCCTGGGTTGAGTGACGCCCAGCCGCTTAGCAGCTTCGCCCTGAGTCCAGCCCTGCCGGTTAATGTGCTGCTCAAGGGCCATCATCAGGCCGGAGCGAAGCTTCATATTTTCCGCTTCGGCGGCAGTATCCTCGATGGCGTCCCACACGCTTTCAAAAGTTTCATTACTCATCGTTTCACCTCGCTTAGCAAGGCGCGATATCTGGCTTCGGCCAGGTCGAGATCCGCCTTACTCGTCTTCTGGGTTTTCTTCTGGAAGCAGTGCAGAATATAGACAGCTTCGGCAAGCTTGGCTACGTAGATCACTCGAAATGCACCACCAGCGTCTCTGATGCGAATTTCCCGCATGCCCTGACCAACAGTGGCCATTGGCTTCCAGTCGTTCGGATTAAGCCCTCTTTGCACCTTATCAAGCTGGTAACCTGCTTCCTGCCGGACAGTCGCAGGGAAAGCGCGGAGATCGGCGAGGGCGCTACCTCGGAAATTTAGGGGTTTGTATTCTGACATGATGTAAGTATACAAAATTCTGTATAGTTCGCAATGTAGGTGCTACCCATAGGCATGCTGTTCGAGAGAGGTGAGAACTCAAAATCAGTACACCCTCGGTACACATATTAGCTGCACATGCTACTCTATAACTTCGCTAAATTACTGATTCTAAAAGACTATTCCCTTTGCTATATTAAGGTTAATTTCTTTTTTTCAGTAACTTAGTGCTATAGCGCTAACTCATAATCCCTTGGTCGTCCGTTCAAGTCGGACTGGGCCCACCAATTCTTTTCCTGATTTCTCGTTCCCGAAAACGAGCTTTCAAGCAATCTTCCAAACCTGTTTCAGCCTTTCCACCGTATGCTCCCACTTTGGTGTCGTCGGCTTGCACACTGTATTCTGATTACCAAATAGCCCCACTTCGCGAAATGCCGCCATCGCGGGAACGCTTTTGATCCAGCGAACCGGCACGAGATACTCCAGCGTGTCTTCGTCATCAGACATATTCGCACGATGCAGGTGGGGGTAATCGGCTGGGGTCGTTACTTCGTGTAGTGCTTGAAGGCCGCTCGACGTCTCGACCATGAATTCATCTGCCCGAAGCCGCTCGCCGGTTACTTCCGCAACGCCGACGTAGCCGGTTTTGGGAATGTTAACCCAGACCCGGTCGCCTTCGGAAAGCAGGTTGAGCGTCTTGGAGTACCAGTGGGCGCCGCCACCGGCGATAAAACCAAAACGGCGCGCCAATTCCCAAGGCCGATCATCGCCAAACGAGGCGTAGAACTCGCCGTTCCACGGCGCCTTTTGCGCCTTGCGCGCGGCGGGCTTGGGCGGCTCGTCCGGGTCGATCATCCAGGCGCGGCTCAGGTAGTGGTTGCCGCCGTCTTCGAACGCCGAGAAGAACATCGCGTTGATCGAAAGCTGAGCGTGGTCATTCAAGTAGTTGATGATCCGCTCACTGCTGGCGTCGAGCCGTGTCGCCACCACAACCATCTGGTGGCTGTCATTGAGCGAGACGTCATCAAGCGGTACGCCAAACTTGGCGGAAAAGGCATCTTCCAGAGTCGGGTGAGGGCGTGGATAGCGCTCATTGAAGGCCTGGTAGATATCGATCAACTGATAGTCGGCCAAGTGACGACCCAGCTGGCGTAGTCGATGGCTTGGGCGACCACGTCGCGGGGCGTTTTATCACGTTTAAGCTCGATGATGATCACGTTACCGTTGGCATCCAGCGCGAGCAGGTCGATGAGCTTATCGAAGCCGGTGCGCACCTGACGGCCGATCAGCAGCCAGTCCCGGTTGAGGATCGAGACATCCTGCATGATCTGATCTTCCAGCTTCCCCTCGTCGGCTAGCCCCATAGGGCGTAGTTTTTGCGGTGCCTCGTCGGTATCGCTTGCCAGCTTCCAGATGCCTTGTTCGATCGCCATTCAGGTGCCTCGCTCACAGGTGATATAAAAAAGCCGCTACCTTCAAGCCGCCGCCAGCTCGCTCAGCCGCTCGGTGTACCAGTTTTCCTTGCTGCTGGTCACCATCAGGCGGCGCCGGGCACGGGTCATGCCTACGTAGAGCAGACGCGCTTCCTGAGCCTGTTTTTCCTCATCAAGACTGAGTGCCCCAAGCCCGCTGAGCAGTACCGTGTCGAACTCTAGCCCCTTGCTGCTTTGACGGCTGAGCAGTACTACCTCGTCGGCTTCCGGGTCGTAGCTGCGCTTGTCGGCAGGCGTTTGCAGGCAACGGCAAGGAATGCCGGCGGCCTGCAAGGCTTTGTGGAAGAGCTTTCCTTGGGCGTTGCTGGTATAGACCACGGCAATAGTGTTCAGCTCGCTGCCTTGGCGCTGCCACGTCTGAATGCAGTGCACCAGATAGCGTGCCTCGAGATGGGCATTATCGAAAGCGCGAAATGCCGGCTTGGGCCCACTTACCCCGGCCACTTCGGGGGTGATCAGCGGTATATGGTCATCGTCGGCCTCACAGGCTTCCAGGAAGTCTCGTGCAAAATCGTAGGCGAACGTAAGGATTTCCCGAGTATTGCGATAGTTCAGTTTGAGAATGGTGGTGCGCCCACGGGCCTGAACACCGGCCGAAGAAAGCGGAAATTTCAGCGCGCCTTTCTGGTAGATGGACTGGGCATCGTCGTAGAGCAGCAACAACGAGTTGGTGTCCGGGTCGATCATCTGTACCACCAGCTTCAGCCACTCGCGCTCGAAGTCGTGGCCTTCGTCGATCATCACCGCAGCATATTGCGCCCGCGGAATGCGCGACTCGTCGACGGCTTGAATCACGCTTTCCACTTGGCGCTCGTAGGCTGGTTTGCTGCCTGTCAGCAGGTCGACGTTATAAGTCTTCAACTGCTGGCCGCACCACTCATGGAAGTGGTGAACCATGACTTTGTCGGCGATACCTTTTTCGGTGATAAAGCAGCGAAGCCTTGCCGCCAGCGTAATATTGAAACACAGCACTAAAATCGGTTTGCTCGTTGCCTGGGCCAGATGCAGGCAGCGGTAGCCAAGGATCAAGGTTTTACCGGAGCCGGCCACGCCGTGAATCACCCGGTGGCCGTCGCCCATACTGCGCGCCAGCTGCTCCTGATGAATGTCCATGACGCGCACGATATTGGGCACGACCTCCGTGGCCGGGGCGGCATTGGTCTCGTGTTCCTCGCCGTCACCGAACAGATCCCCGGTCGGGGCGTCGATGCGCACCTCCGGGAAGAGCTGCCAGCGAATCCGGTCGAGCTGGGGGAGAGTGAGCTTCTCGCCAAACTGGTAGCCGAACATACTCCAGAGGCGCTGCTGAAACGCTTCGGGGTCGGTGGTGGGGGCCATCTCGTCCTTACAGATCACCAGGTGGCCCGGCAGTACGATCTCTTGCTCCGCCTCGGAAATGGCCTTGTTCCACTGCAGGCGTGTGATGTTGGGAAAAACGACGCCATGCCCGTAGGGAAAGCAGAGCTTACCCTGATAGCGCTTATCGGTCTGGGTCAGCTGCGGGTCGCGCTTTAGTTGATCAATGGCGGCAAAGGCGCATTGGCGCGCTTGAAATAGCGGATTGCTGACCGTTTTGCGCCCTTGTTGGGTGTCGATCTCTACGCTGTCCGGCGTGATGAAGCGCAGGGTTTCGATCTTCCAGTCCTTGACCTCGAGAAACAGCAGGCCCCGCGCCGGGTGAAGAACGATGAAGTCCGGATAGCGGCGCTTTTGCCCCAGAGGAATGTCGTACCAGACGATATAGTCTTCTTCCAGCAGGCTATCGAGTCTTTGCGCGACGCGCCGTTCGCCACGGGTCATTCGAGGGGCGGTCGTAAGGGCGGGAATGAACGTGGCCATAGGTGTCGGGGTTCCGGCATCGGGCCGTCCACCCAATGGTAAAGTTGAATTAGAGGCTACATTCTAACCAGCCCGCCATGGCGCTTCAATTGGAAAAATGGATGTGTTAGAAAAGCTTAAATGCGCGCACGGCTTTTGCAGAAAGAGCGTTGAGGAGACTTTCACGCGTTACCCAGTAAAAAGTCCGCGCCACTCTGCAATGACATGCTGTGAGTGGCGCGGGGCTATTATCGGCGGTTAGGTGTGGAACGGGGCGTCTATGCGCCGGTTCGGATTAACGCGAATAGTTCAAGCTCCAAAGGTCCAGCCAATCCTGGCGATTCTCCCAGTCCGCGTTGGTCGTAGCGGTGTTATACATCATGAGCTGATCCTTGAATTGATCGATACCGGACGCTTCTTCATCGGGTAGGCTAAACGTCGTGTTGGTCGACATTTTGCCGTCCATGCTCTGTAGGGCGATGCCTTCCTCGATCATCAGGTAATGAATGAAGAGCCTGGCGGCATTGGGGCTTTTGGTCTGAGTAGTGATGAGGCCGAAAGTGGGGTAGCTCACGCCAATGAACGGCTGCATGTCGTTGCATATGCCCATCGTCATGCCGTTTTTATTTTCCCGAAATGCCGCGGTGCTGATCATTCCTACGAAGCTATCGTCGACATCCGGGGCGCCTATGGCCTGGGCGGCATCGCTGTCGGAAGGTGTTATCAAGGGGGCGTTTTGGGCAAGGCGTTTGACGAATTCAGCGGTTGCTGAATCTTCGTCGGTGACGAGGGCCTCGCCGTTCAAGGCCAGAAACGCATCGGCCATCGCTTGGTCGTGATGAGTGGCCATCTGATTGAACCAGTCGATATAAAGCGGCTTGAGCGATGGGTCCTGTAGTGTGACCTTATTGCGCCACTCTTGTTGGGTGAGCTGCCATATATTCGTAATCGGGCAAGTGTCGTACTCTGCCGTGTTATAGGCCCAGAGATTGGGGGCCAGAATAACGGTGAGCGGGTTCTGATACTCGTTGATGATCTCGCCCAGCATGTCACCGGGTGTCCAGCTGGTCACGTATTCCGGGTCGATCAAGAGCTCGGTGGCACCGGGGGCGTCCTCTATCATGATCACATCGGCCTGGACATTGTTGGCGCGTGATCCACGGCTTACGATCTCGATGGTTTGGGGCGCTTTGGCTTTAACGCCTGTCGCGCTTACATCGTATTGGGCGGTAAAGTCCTGCGCCTGTTGAACGATTTTGCCGGTAGGTGCGTATACGGTAATCGGCGCTTCTTGTCTGGCACGCTCGATTAACGCTTGTAAATCAAAGCTATCATTCGCCTGTGCCGCTGTTGCCATGCTCACAGCGATAGCGGGGAAGGTGCAAAGCGCTCTTTTAATGCCCATCGGTTTTCCTTTATCAAGGCCCGGGATCGCTCGATCGCGGCGGGCGGCCGCCTTTGGGTTTTATCGTCGCGCCGGTAAGCGCGGTTTCGCGTTTTTCGCGATAAAACCCTGGAAGCTATTTAAATTAAAAGTGGCACTTGGTTGCATTCATGGAGAATTAATAATTAACAATATAATTAGTTATTTATGCAGTATCTTATAAGCTAATTGTTACAAAGCGGTTTATTTTGCAACTATGTGCAGTAGGATTTGAGCGTTTTTAGGGCCGACCGTGGCACCCTTTATGCATTGCTTTTCGTATACGTTCGCCCACTCACTGGCGAGTGGCTCGAACGGCTCGCCTACGAGGAAGCCTCATGCGCTCACTAACAATGCTCAGACCGGTCAAATCGATCCTCCAAAGCGTGGCGCTTCTGCTGCTGGGCAACGGCCTACTCAACACGCTGCTTACACTCCGCGGCACAAGCGAGGGGTTTTCGACCACGCTGTTGGGCATGGTGATGTCCGGGTATTTCGTGGGCTTTATTTGCGGCACCTGGATGAGCCGGCGGTTGATCAAGCGGATGGGCCATATCCGCACGTTCGGTTTTTGCGCCTCGATATGCGCCACCATGGCGCTTTTGCACCTGGTGTTCATCAACCCCTGGGTGTGGCTGGTGCTGCGTATTATTTATGGGCTCTCGTTTATAACCCTGATTACGGTGATCGAAAGCTGGCTCAATAGCCAAGCGGCAAGCCACGAGCGGGGGCGCATCTTTGCCGTTTATATGGTGGTCAACCTGGGGGCGCTGGCCATAGCGCAGCAGTTTTTGCGGCTGTCATCGCCGGAGGGCTTTCTGCTGTTCGTGATGATCGCGATTTTGATCAGTTGGGCGGTGCTGCCGATTACGCTGACGCGCCGCGTGCAGCCGAAGATCTCCGAGCGGCCGAAAAGCAGCCTGCGGGCGCTTTTGGGGTTTGCGCCGCTGGCGGTGGCGTCGGCGGCGCTCTCCGGGTTTGCCATGGGGGCGTTTTGGTCAATGACGCCGATCTACGCGACCCACTTGGGGTTCGATATCGCCGGGGTGGGGCTGGTGATGAGTACGGCCATCGTCGGTGGGGCGCTTTTGCAGATTCCCATCGGGCGTTTTTCCGATCAGCACGACCGGCCACTGGTGTTGATTTGGGTGGTACTGAGCGCGGCGCTGGTGGCGGCTGCAATTCCATTTGCGCCCAGTCATAACGTGCTATTGGGGCTCTACTTCTTGTGGGGCGGGCTGGCGTTTTCGCTCTACCCGCTGGCGGTGGCGCAGTTGATCGACCAGCTCCACCCGGATGAGATCGTCGCGGGCTCGGCGGATATGCTGGTGATGCACGGCGCCGGCTGCGCGGTAGCCCCCTTGGCGGCGGGCTCGCTGATGCACGCGGTGGGCGATCACGGCTTGCCGCTCTATATTGCCTGCGTCTTCACGCTGCTGGGTGTGTACGCGATCTATCGCCGACGCCGCGTGCGAGCGCTGAAAACCCACACTGCCCACTTCGAGCCGATGGTGCAGAGCAGTGCCGAGGTGCTGGGCATGATGTTCGACGCCGTACAGCCGGATCTCTTCGATGACCCGAGCTTTTATGAGGAGCACGAGCGCCGGCGGCTGGCGGATATCTTTCATGCCGGTAGCCGAAGGTGAGGGCAGGGAAGTAGGCCTGTTGGCGCTCTCGATAAAGCCGGGGCTGGCGGGCTTTTGATCGTGCAACGCCTTGTTCCGGCAAAGCGGCTTGAGTCGGCCTCGATATTGTGATTGTGAATAATAATCCGTATCATTCAGCTTTGCTGACCGCCCATTTTGCTCTTTAATGAGACTGCCCTCATGCTCCGACCTCCGTTTGCAGCCGCACCGTTATCGTTTGCCGTTCGCCGTTCAATGCTTATCTCGTTAGGAAGTGCGCTGAGCATGGCGCCCCTGGCCGCACTGGCTCAGGAAGAAACGGTGGATATGGGCACGACGGTGGTCACCGCCACCGCGCTCAAGGTCGCAACGCCGGATATCGAAACGCCGCGGGCTATTTCCACGGTCAGTGAGCAGGAGCTCGAAGATCGCGGCGTCAACAAGTACGACGAGACCTTCCAGTACCGCTCTGGTGTCACCTCGCAGCCCTACGGCAACGACAACAACGCGGACTGGTTCTTCCTGCGCGGCTTTAGTGCGGAAAACGCCACTTACCAGGACGGCCTGCGCCTGTTTCGTACCGGCGGCTACTTCTGGTGGATGAACGAAACCTTCGGGCTAGAGCGGGTCGATCTCTTGAAGGGCCCGGCGTCGATTCTTTACGGCGAGGCGCCTCCCGGCGGTGTGATCAACGCGATCAGCAAGCGCCCGACGGATGAACCCCAGGGTAATATCACCGTAGAGGCGGGCAACGACGGTCACCGCCAGGTGGGCATCGACGTGTCCGGCCCGGTGGGCGAACGCGACGATATGCGCTATCGCACCGTGGCGCTTTATCGCGACCAGGACGGCGAACTCAACGGCAGCGAGAAAGAGCGCTACTACTTCGCGCCGAGCCTGGCCGTGGATTTCAGCGATGACACCACGGTCACGTTTTTGGCAAGCGTCCAGAAAGACGAAGGCACCCCTACCTCGGGCTTTTTCCCCGCTTTTGGCACGGTGAACGACTCGCCCTTTGGCAAGATCGACCGCCATACCAACTACGGCCAGCCCGATTACGACCACCTCAATCAGCGCCAGGTAGCGCTGGGTTACGAGCTTGAGCACCAGATCAATGATACCTGGGAGTTTCAGCAGAACGCGCGCTACACCAATCTCGATCTCGAGCTTAGAAACGTCTACCCCAACTCCTACGTGACGCCGCCGCGGGGTATCTCGCGGGGCGTGATCGACCGCGACGGCGAGTACGACGGCTTCACGATCGACAACCGCCTGATCGCGCGCACCTATACCGAAAACACCGAAAACACGCTGCTGTTCGGCGCGGACTACCAAAAGCTCGATTTGAACTACACCAACCGCGACAGCTTCCGCACCGCCGGGGACGGCTCGTCGCTGTTCTCCAATATCGACACCGTGGATCTCTACAACCCGGACTACGCCTCGTTTAGCGCGCCGGATACCGGCGACCCCACCGAGCACGATGTCGACCGCCGCCAGCTCGGCTTTTACGTGCAGGACCAGCTGCGCGTGGCGGACAGCTGGGTATTTTTGGCCGGAGCCCGTTACGACAACGTCGACAGCAGCGACGACTTCTCGGATGCCACCGGTAGTTCCAGCGAAAGTTATGACGACGAGCAGCTCTCGCTGACCGCCGGCGCCATGTATCTGGGCGACAACGGCGTTTCGCCCTACGTAAGCTACAGCGAATCCTTCACGCCGGTGGCGGGTATCGGCCCGAGCGGCTCGAGCTACGAGCCGCTGGAAGGCCGCCAGCTAGAGGCGGGGGTTAAAATCGCGCCCTTCGATGTCGACGGCTACGTCACCATTGCCGCCTTCGATATCAAGGAAAGCAATACGCTGATTTCCACCGATGCCCCGGTGCAGGAACAAGCGGGCGAGCGCCGCTCCAACGGTTTTGAAGTAGAGGGCGTGGGCTACCTGACCGATGAGCTACAGCTGACCGCCGCCTACACCTACACCGACGCGCGCTATGACGAAAGCGACGACCAGCAGGACGAGCGGGTGCCGCTGATTCCGCGCCACTCGGCTTCCGCGTGGCTGGGTTACGACATGAGCCGGGCGCTGCCGGGTCTGTCGATTGGCGCCGGCGTGCGCTATCTGGGCGAAAGCGAAGCCAGCCCCGGCAGCAGCGTCGAAGGCAACGTCTCCTCGACCACGCTTTATGACGCCATGGCCCGTTATGAGATCGACGAGAACTGGTCCGCCCAGGTGAACGTTAAAAACCTCACCGATAAAGAGTACGTCAGCGGCTGCGATTTCTACTGCTACTACGGCGACTCGCGAAGCGTGATCGGAAGCGTCAGCTACCGCTGGTAAGCCCAACGCCCGGCATCAAGCGCAAAAAGCCCGGCACGCCGGGCTTTTTTTATGCAAGTCGCAAGGCCTTAGGCCTGAAGGGCCTGGCCGTCGAGGTGAGTGGCTCGCCACACCAGGCTTTCGGTGGGCCCTTGATCGAGATCGGCGCAGGAATCGACACGCATCAGCGGCGTGGCCTGACAGTGTACCTGGGCCTCACTTTGCGCGCCTTGCTGCTCGCAGCGCCAGCGCAGGGTGCGTTCATGCTCGCCGCCGCTTTCGTCCAGCAGGGTAAGTTGGGGCTGGGAGGCCTGCGTGCTCAAGCGCTCGAGCAGTGCAAGCTCGGCGCTTTGTTGGGCGGGGGTAAGCTGCGAGCCACCCCGGTAGCCGGGCAGAAAGCGCAAGCCGTTGGCTTCGGTTTGCAGAAAATCCAGCGTTTGCTCCGGGGTGATGCGCCCGTATTTGCGCGCGTTGGGCAACAGGATAACGCTGGCAGCCAGTCGGCAACCGCCCAAGTGGCTGCTCTCCCATACGTCAAAGGGCAGGTGATGCTCGGCAACGGTGTGCGCTAGCGCCTTGAAGGTTTTATAGCCGTATTTGGCGCAGCATTTATCCTTTTTACCGTGGGTGCAGCAGAGTATGAGGTCATGCACGGGCGGGGCCTGCTCCCACCGTTCAAGCGAGTCGGCGTTCTGCCACGCGGCCAAAAACAGCGTCAGCTCATCTCGCGCGACGCTAAAACGTTGCCTTTCTGGCATTAAAAAGACCGTATGCCGAGTGGCGTCCTGGCCCTGACGGTGGATGAGATTGACCCGCCGCCCGTTGCCCGCCATTTGGTCGAGCATCTCGACCAGCGTATCGCTCATATCGCTTGCGTGGCGCAGGTTGCGCTGCCATTTGGCGCGTGGCCAGCTCAGCAGCAGGTTGCGCTCGGCGTGGGCGGCACTACCCGCAAGTGGGTCGCTCTGTTCACGGCTTAAGTCGGCGCAGAAAGTCTGTTTCATGAGGCGCGCCTCGTCGCTTGCAGGCTAGCGGCGCCGCCCCCTTTGCGCGGTACACAAAGGGGATGGCCGCTTTCCGGGTCAAAAAGGATTTGGGCATCGAGATTGAACACGCGCTCGAGGTTTTCCGCCGTAAACACCTGGCCGGGCGCGCCACTGGTGATGATTTGCCCGTCGCGCATCAGCACCAGGTGGTCGGCGTAGGCGGCGGCCAGGTTCAGGTCGTGAAGCACCAGCAGCAGCGTGCGATTCTTTTCATGGGCCAGCCGGGAAAGCAGCTCGAGCAGGTCGACCTGCACCTTCAAGTCCAAAAAGGTGGTGGGCTCGTCGAGCAAAATCAGATCGGTTTGCTGGGCCAGTACCATGGCAATCCAGCAGCGCTGGCGCTGGCCGCCGGAGAGCGCATCCACACTGCGCTCGGCGAATTCGCCGACATTGGTATAGGCCATGGCCTCATCAACCGCTGCGCTGTCCTGGCGCGTGTTTTTTTGCCAAAGCCCCTGGTGCGGAAAACGGCCCATACCGACCAGTTGTTTGACCGTTAGCCCCTCCGGCGCCACTGGCCCCTGGGGCAAAATGCCCAGCCGCCTGGCGACATCGCGGGTATTGCTGCGGTGAATGTCCTTGCCGTCCAGGTAGACGTGGCCGGCGGTGGGGCTAAGCGTGCGGGCAAGCGTTTTGAGAAGAGTCGACTTGCCGCAACCGTTGGGCCCCAGCAGCACGGTAAGCCGACCCTCTTCGACGGCGATATCGACTCCCTTCAAAACCGGTGCAGCCTCGTAGCCAACGTGTAAATCGTCGCCGGTCAGGCGCGGCTCAAGAGCAGGTGGAGAAGGCATTCGCGGGCTCATCGGGTGATCAGGATAGCCAGACCCTAAGATAAAATATTCTCATTTTCAATGGTAACCCTCGTTGCTCGAGGCGGGCATTGGCGAGGTATTAAAAGCGGAGTGTCATTGACCGGAAATTATTTTCGATTTTAGCCGAACGTGGTGTTCCATTTTGCGCATAACGAAGGCCTAATATGCGCAATATAATCATTATCATTTGTAAGCGTGTTTTAGTTGGGCGCGCGTTCGAGCAGAAGGAAACTACACAGTGCAGGTCAAAAAACGCTTGATAATGTGGCCAACCGTCACGCTGGCAGGGCTGGTCGCAGCTACTCAGGGCTACGCTCAACAAACGGTGACCGACCAGACCGCAACGGGGCGCGCCAACGCTGAGCAGCCCATGGTGGTGACCGCCTCGCGCACCAGTGCCACCCCGCAAGACTCGCCGCAAACGGTGCGTATCATCAGCGAAGAAGAGATCGGCCAGCAGCGCCAGTTCTCGAGCGACTCCTCGCAGATACTCAGCAACCTGCTGCCGTCCTACTCGCCCAGCCGCCAAAAGATGAGCGGCAGCGGCGAAACCCTGAGAGGCCGCACGCCGCTGATATTGATCGATGGCATTCCCCAGTCCAACCCGCTGCGCCCGACCGGGCGTGAAGCGCACGCCATCGATTTTTCGATGGTCGAGCAGATCGAGGTGATCCAGGGCGCCAACGCCACCAACGGTGTAGGGGCGGCGGGCGGCGTGATCAACCTGATCACCAAGCGACCCGAGCCCGGCTCGTTCAATCAGCACGTGGAAGCGCAGATCACCACGCCCACCCGCGAGCTCGACAGCGATACGCTAAGCTATAAAACCAGCTACGGCGTGAGCGGCAATAGCGGCGATGTCGACTACCTGTTCTCGGCAAGCCATGAAGACCAGGGGCTATTTCTGGATGGCCACGGTGACGCGGTCGGGGTGGATAACACCCAGGGCGACCTGATGGATTCCCGCTCTTTCGATATTCTGGGCAAGCTGGCCTACTGGGTGGATGACGACCAGCGCCTGCAGTTCAGCGTTAACCACTACAACATCGAAGGGCATAACGATTACGTGAGCGTGACCGGCGATCGCGCGGGCGGCGTGGTCACGACCTCTGAGCGCGGTACGCCAGAAGGCGATGCGCCCTACAACCGGGTGTGGACGACCGGGCTTGGCTACGACCACTATGACCTGGCCGGCATGCACCTAAGCGCCCAGGTGTTCTACCAGGACTACGAAGCGCTGTTCGGCGCGACCGACTCCGCCACCTTCCAGGACGCCAGCATCGCCCCGATCGGCACGTTTTATGACCAGACCATGGCCGCCACCAGCAAGTTTGGTACCAAGGTGTCGCTTACCCGGGATGATTTTTGGGAGGAGCGCCTAAAGCTTACCGTCGGCTTCGATACCCTGTTCGATGAAACCGAGCAGTACCTATACCAGAGCGATCGCACCTACGTGCCGCAAACCGACTACACCGATCTATCGCCGTTCGTTCAGGCCGATCTGCGCCCGGTCGAGTCGCTGCTGCTCTCCTTCGGGGCGCGCTATGAGTATGCCAAGCTCGATATCGACGACTACCAAACGGTGGCCGCCAACAACGGCGTGGCGGTCGAAGGCGGCTCGCCAAGCTTCAACGAAACGCTCTATAACCTGGGCGCGGTTTGGAATCCGGTCGACCACTGGAGCCTGTTTGCCAATTATTCCGAAGGCTTCTCGATCCCCGACGTAGGCCGTGCCTTGAGGGGAATCAGCACGCCCAACCAGTCCGTGGGCAGCATCGACAACCTAAGCCCGGTCGTGACCGACAATGTCGAAACCGGGGTGCGCTTCGAAAACGACCGGTTGGCGGCGGAGCTTAGCTATTACCAGTCGTCGTCGGACTTTGGCAGCCGCCTGACCGAAGTGGACGATGTGTTCTACATGCAGCGCCAGGAAACCGAGATCAAGGGCTTCGAGGCCTCGGTCGACTATCAGTTTACCGATCGGCATTCGGCTCGTGTGGCCTACTCGCGGATGAAAGGGCGCTATGACAGCAACGAAGACGGAAACCTGGACGCCAAACTGTCCGGGCTGGATGTTTCGCCGGATCGTATGACGGCTCGCTGGTCGGCCAACTGGACCGACGATCTTTCGACCTTCGTACAGGCCAACTACGCCTTCGATAAAACCTTCGACGAAGCCGACCGCGAGTTCGATGGTTATCTATTGATGGACGCCGCCCTGGGCTACCAACTGCCGGTCGGCCAGGTAAATGTAGGCGTGGCTAACCTGCTGGACGAGCAGTACGTCACCTACTATTCGCAAAGTGCGCTGGTCAACGACGAGCGCTACTTTGCCGGGCGTGGCCGCACGCTGACCCTGGGCTACCGGCTGGATTTCTAAAGGTTAGCGCGGTTTTTATCACTGAGGGTTAACGCGTTTTATAGAGAAGGAAGACGAAAAACGGCGCGCCGATGCCGGCCACGAAGATACCGGCGGGCAAGTCCTTGGGAAGAAAGGCCACCCGGCCTAAAAGGTCGGCGTAGAGCACGATCAACGCGCCGACCAGCGCCGAGGCGGGGATGAGCTTTGCCAGTTTATGCCCCACCAGCCTGGCCGCCAGGTGGGGCGCAATCAGGCCGACAAAGCTCAAGCCCCCGGCAAACGCCACCGCCGCGCCTGCCAGCACCACGCTACAGGCCAATAGCGCCAGCCGGCTTTTTATGATCGCCACCCCCAGCCCCTGCGCCACGCCATCGCCCAGCGCCATGGCGTCGGCGTGACGGGCCAACGCCAGGCAAACGGGCAGCGTCACCACCAGCCACGCCAGCATCCCCAGGGCATCCTTCCACTGCGCAGCGTAAAGACTCCCGGTCAGCCATACGTAGGCCGCCATCGCACTGGAATCGTCGCTCATCACGATCAATAGCGTGGTGGCCGCGCCCATCGCCGCCGCCAAACCGATACCCACCAGCACCATGCGCGAAGGGTTAAGGCCGTTTCTCCAGGCAAGGCTTGCGACCAGTAGCGCCGACACCAGCGCCCCGAGCATCGCCGCCAGGGGGAGTAAGTGAATGCTTAGCGTCGTGCTCGAGAGCGTCAGAAACAGCACCGCGGCAAAGGCGGCGCCGCTGGTAATCCCGATGACATCCGGGGAGGCCAAAGGGTTGCGCACGATACGCTGAAGAATCGCCCCGGCGATGGCCAGCGCCGCACCAACCAGTATCGCAAGCGCAATGCGTGGCAGGCGCAATTCCCAAACGATAAAAGCGATATCACTACTCGCAGGCGCGGCCAGGGCGCGCAGTACCTGGCGTAGTGAAGTGGGAAAACTGCCCAGACATAGCGAAAGCAGAGCGCTTGCTGCCAGAAAACAACTCAACAGCAGCAGCCGTCGCGAAAAGGAGAGGGCGGGCGGGGCGCTGCGCTCGGCGCTACACGAAATGCCTGTTTTCATCGCGCCGTCAGCCTGCGTCGTGCCAGGTAAATAAAGAAGGGCGTGCCGATCAGCGCGGTCATGACGCCCACCGGGATCTCCTGGGGCGGTATCAAAAAGCGCGCGGCGACATCGGCCAGCAGCAGCAAGGCGCCCCCCAGCAAGGCACAGGCGGGCAGCAGCCAGCGGTGGTCGATACCGAACAGCCCGCGCGCCATGTGCGGCACGATCAGCCCCACAAAGCCGATCATACCGGCCAGCGCTACCGAGGTGCCCGCCAGCACGATCACACAAAGCCCCAGTAGCAGCTTCAGGGTGTTGGCTTGTAACCCCAGGTTGGTGACCATGTCGTCACCCAGCAGCAGCGCATTGGCGCGCCCGGCCAGCAACGCGCTCAGCACGAAGCCTGCGAAAAACAGCGGCAACAGCGGTGCAATAAGCGCAAGATCGCGCCCGGCCACCGAGCCTGCCAGCCAGTAAAGCACGCTCTCGAAGCTTTGCTGGTCGATCACCAAAAGCCCCTGGCTGAACGAAACGAACAGCGCCGTGACCGCCACGCCGGCCAGCACCACGCGCAGCGGCGAAAACTCGCCCTGGCGGCCGCGGCTTAGCAAAATCACAAGGCCCGCGGCGACCAGCGCCCCGAGTAGCGCGGCCCCCACATAGTGCACCGGGGCATGCAGCGGGAGTAGCGATACCGACACCACCACAAAGAACATCGCCCCGGCATTGATGCCCAAAATACCGGGCGAGGCGAGCGGGTTGCGCGTCATGGTCTGCATCAGCGCCCCGGCGGTCGCCAGGCTTGCGCCCACCAGGGTGGCCACCACGGCGCGGGGCAGGCGCTCGGTCAGTAAAATGATCTGGTCGACCTGGCCCGGGTCGTAGTGCAGCAGCGCACTCCAGATAGTCCCCCACGCAATAGACGTCGTACCCAGCTTGACGCTCGATATAAACGCGAACAGCAGAATACCCGCGCCGCCCAGCAGGCCGATGAGTTTGCTCGACCTGCGCCTCAACACGGCGGGGTTTCCCGTACTTCAGTGCCTAACGCCAAACATGCTTGGGGGCTGGCGGGAGTGAGTTCGTAGTGGCGGTAAAGGTCATCGAGCATGGCGTTGGCGGCCAGGATGCCGCCGCCCATCATCCAGCTCACCGGGTCCGCCTCGAAAACGCGCTGCTGGCGCACCGAACTCAGCCGCTGCCAGAGCGGGTGAGCGCGCCAACGCCGGTAGTTGGCCTCTATGGCCGGGTCATCCGGCTCGAGCAGCACGAACATCACGTCGGCCTCCAGCACCGGAATGTTTTCGCTGTTGGTAAGCTTCATGCCCCAGCCCTGGGTTTGCAGCGTATCCGGCTGCTCGAAGCCCAGCTCGTCGAGAATCGAGCCTGCAAAGCCGCTGGTGTAGATGCGCAGATGGTCGCTTTTAAAGCGCACAACGGCCGCGCTTAAAGGCCACTGCTCGCCAAGCTTCGTCGCCATCTGCTGGCGGAAATCGGCGACGCGCGCATCCCACTGTTGTAGGAGCCTTTCGGCCTGGGCTTCGCGCCCGGTGGCATCGGCTACCAGCATGAGCGTGGTTTTGAAATCAAACACCGTGGGGGCGAATACCGTCGGTGCTATAGCGCGTAGCAGCGGCGCGACGCGCGCGTGACGAAAGTCGCTGGCGATCACCCGATCCGGCGCAAGCCAGGCGATTTTTTCCAGGTTGGGCTGGGTCTCGAGCCCCACGTGTTCTACATCGGTCAGCGCATCTCGCAGGTAGCGGTACATGGGGGGCTCGAGCCAGGAATCGACCACGCCAATGGGGGGCACGCCTAAAGCGACGGCGCTATCGGTGGCGCCCTGGTAAAGCGTCACGATGCGCGGCGTAGCATCCTCTGTCGGTTCGGCGGCCAACGAAGGGGGACAGCAAAACGCTACGAGCAGCAGCCCGCCACACAAGGCAAGTAGCCGCTGGCGCTGAAAGCGGCCGCTAAGACAACGCTGTGTGTTGGCCACGAAGGGTATCCGAGCAAAAAAAGCGATGTTGGCACGCGCTAGAAGAGAATGCAAAGCGTTATCGATTCTATGTTTTGGGCGCAAACGTGTAAGCGCAAAAAAGCCCGGCGTGCGCCGGGCTTATTTCGCGTCTCGCGTTTATTGCTGGCGCCGAGCGCGCCGCCGGCGCACCAGCCAGACCCCCATCAGTAACAGCGCGAGCACCCCCGCGCCCAGGCCAATGCGGGCCAGCAGCACCAGCGGCGAGCGTGGCCCGCCTTCGCGGATCTCCTGAACATCGTCGGCGGAAACCTCGAGGGCGGGGCGGCCCTCGGCATCGGTTTTACCGAAGTGGCGCAGCAGGTAGTTGGAAAGCGCGGCGATCTCGTCGTTGTCCAGCGAATTGAACGCGTTGGGCTGCTCGCCGAAGGGCGGCATGAACACGTGCTCATCGCCTGCTTCGCGGTCGACGCCGTAGAGGATCGTGGCGATCAGGTTGCTGGCGTTTTCGTCCCCCAGCGCGCCGTTTTGATAAAGGCGCGGGTAGTAACCGTCTTCGGTGCCGCGGCCATCCAACTGGTGGCAAGAGGCGCAATTGGCCGAGTAGATCTGCGCGCCGCGGCTGTCGCCGTCGAGCCCTTCGGCGTAGCCGTCGCCTCGAAAGCTTGCCAGTTCGTCGCCGGCCTCGCCGTGGCCAAAGCGGTTGGCTACGGCATCCTCTTCGTCGCTGCCCGGCACCGCTTCGAGATAGGTGGCAATGGCGCCGAGGTCATCGTCGGTCAGATGCTGGAAACTATGCTCGACCGCTTCCGCCATGCTGCCGGCGGCTTGGGCCTGATCAAGCTTGCCGGTGCGCAGGTAGGTGACCAGCTCGTCGTGGTCCCAACTGCCGATGCCGCTCTCCTCGTTCGGGGTGATGTTGGGCGCGTACCAGGGGCCTACCTGGGCGCCGGTCAACGCCTGGTCGCGCTTCTCCTGCATCAAAAGGCCCCGCGGCGTATGGCAGCTACTACAGTGGCCGGGGCCTTCGACCAGGTAACGCCCGCGGTTCCAGGCCGCAGAGCGCTCCGGGTCGTTCTCCAGCGGCTCGGCGTCGTGGAACAGCAGATTCCAGCCTTTCATCGCCACGCGCAGGTTCATGGGGAACGGCAGCTTGGTCGGCGCCGTGGGCGCGTCCACCGGCTCGACGCCCTCCATGAAGTAGACGTAGAGCGCGTGAATGTCCTCATCGCTCATGTGCGCGTAGGCGGTGTAGGGCATCGCCGGGTAGAGGTTGGCGCCATCGGCGCGAATGCCCTGGCGCAGTGCCCGGGCGAACTGCGCTTCGCTATAGCCGCCAATGCCGTGGTTTGGCGCAGGCGTGATATTGGTGGAGACGATGGCGCCAATGGGCGAAGTGATCTCCAGGCCACCCGCCATCGGCTCGCCGCCGGGGGCGGTGTGGCAGGCGGTACAGTCTGCGGCGGTGGCCAGGTAGGCGCCACGGGCCAGGGTCTCGTCATCGAGGTCTGCGCCAGGCGCATCGGCCAGTAGCGGCAGCGGGGCAATGAGGCAAGCCGCGGTCAGCGTGCGGGCGAACAAACGTTTGGACATCATGCACCCCTCGCCTGGCCGATCAGCGCCTCGGCGGCCTTGAAGGCCAGCGCGACCATGGTGATCGTGCTGTTGCCGGTGGCGGTGCTCGGCATCGCGCCGCCGCCGGGCAGAAAGAGGTTGGCGTGATCGAAGGAGCGGCAGTCCGTATCCACCACCGAGTCCGCCGGGTCGGTGCCCATGATGGTGCTGCCCATCAGGTGTTTGCTCTGGGCGAAGGTGGTGGGTTCCTGGACGTCGACCGCGCCCATGGCCTCGGCGATGCGCCGGGCGATCGGCATCGAGTAGACCTCGGCGGAGCGCCGCGTGTAGTCGCCCACGTCGTAGTAGACGTGGGGCTTGGGCAGGCCAAGCCAATCCTTTTTAGCGGAGAGCGTCAGCCGGTTATTGGGGTCCGGCAGGATCTCGTGGGCGGCCACGACGTTGACCGTGCACGCCGCGCGACGACGGATCTCTTCGTCCAGCGCCCGGCCGACCTTGCCGGTTTTCAGCGCGTTGAAGGTCTCGTAGCGGTTGCGCGCGAAGTTGTTCATGCGAAAGTAGGCGCCGGCGTGTTCGGCGCGGAAATCGCCCTGGGAGGTCTCCATGATGCCGCTGTTGACCACCGGCCCCTGGCCCAGCCAGTAGGGTTCGTCCAGGGTCAGCGTCAGGCCCATCTGCGGGTGGTCCATCATATTGCGCCCCACCTGGTCGGAGCTGTTGGCGATGCCGCTTGGGTTGCGCGAATCCGCGGACATCAGCAAGAGCTTGGGCGTTTCGATGGCGTTGCAGGCGATTACGAAGTGGTTGCCAGTCACCCGGTGGCTCTGGCGCTCCGGGTCCAGGTAGTGCACCGCCTCGATGCGGTTGCCTTCGCCGGTTTCGATGTGGTTGGCCACGGCGTTGGAAAGGATTACCGCACCTTTCGCTTCCAGCCGACCCAGCGCGGTGGCGGCGTCGTACTTGGCGCCAATCGGGCACACCGGCACGCAGTTGTTGTTGCCGCAGCACGCCGGGCGATCGTCATAGGGCGAGCCGCTGTTGCGCGCCTGAGCCACCGGCAGGTTGGTGTAGCCCAGGGCGTCCTTCACCACCTGGCTGAATTTCTCCTCGCCCGGGGAGAAGGGCAGGTGGGGCATCGGGTAGGGCGCCGAGCGCGGCTGGGGCGGCCACTGCAGCGCCGGATCAGAAGGCCCACAGATGCCCAGCTTCTGCTCGGCCATGTTGTAGTAGGGGTCGAGGGTGGCGTAATCGAACGGCCAGTCCCGGCCGACGCCGTAGAGCGAGTTCAGGCGCATGTCGTCCGGGGTCAGCCGCCAGCAGGTGCCGGCCCAGTGCCAGGTCGAGCCGCCGGCGTAGCGGATATAGGTCTGGGCGTAGGAATCCGGGCCGTCGAGCTGCAGGTAGTCGTCGTTCGGCATCGGGTGTGGCGCCCAGGGCTTGGGCGGGTAGCTCGACGAGGCGCTGCCCTTGATACCCAGCGGCAGATTACGGTAGTTCTCGACGATTTCGGCGCGGGTCACCCGCGGGCCGGCGTCGAGCATTAGCACGGAGTGGCCGGCGTCGAGGAGCTGTTCGGCGACGACGACGCCGACGACGCCGGTACCGACGATGACCACGTCGGCGGAAGCTGTTTGAGTCATGGCGAGTCTGGGGTCTTTTTTAGTAAAGGTGTTGGCTTAGAAACTCGGAACGGGCAAGAGCGGGGCCGGTGGGCGGCTCCAGGCATTCGGCGCCGAGTAGGCGTAGGTGGGAATCGGCACGATGTCGATCGTGGTCTGATACGTCAGCGCGTGCTCGAAGGTGAACTGTTCGGCATCGGCGGCGCTGCTCGAGGCGCCGCTGTACCAGGCGGCAATCACCCAGTAGGCGAAGTCCCGGGGCTCGCCGTCGGGAATTGCCTCGAAAAACTGCTCGACCTCGACGGCATTGTGTTGCTCGGCAATGGCGACGATCTGGTCGATACGCTCGTCCAGGTGGGCGTACTTCTGGGCGGCGAAGGCGGCGATGCGAAGCCCGGTGCCTTCGTGGAGCTCATGATTGATCAAAAGCTTTGAAAGCTGCATGAAACGCTGGTGAAGGGGCGTGCCTTCGAAGGCCTGCGCCCAGGCCCTGGTGGGGCCCGTGAAGGTGAAATAGCCCAGCAGGCTGGCGCCGCCGATCAGCAGTTGGCGGCGAGAAACACCGGATGAAGAGTGACGTTTTTGCACGCGTAATCCCTTGATGATGCGAGGTCGGACAACCGTATTTGAAACAAAGGCAACGCGGCCTAAAAGCTTTCATGGGGAGGTCGTTTGCGGGCTAATTGTATAGGCAAATACGTCAGACATTAAGCCGCTTTTCAAAGTGTTGGGCGCCCTCGCTGCTCGAGGGCCTGGGATCACTTCGTATCGAGCGCTAAAACGGATACTAGACCTCGTTATAGGGCCATTGATGGGGTCAATTCGGCTTATAACTAATAGTGTCGGTGTGGCGCGACTAAGGTATAATATGCGCCGATTAATAGCGTGTTAAGACGTAATCGGCACGCTGATTTAGCCGCAAAGCGGTCCACTGCCGCCGATGCTGATCGGCGGCGGGTACGCAAGGGAACGAACGAACATGGCAACTATTACTCGCCGCCGCGTCATCCAGATGGCCGGCGGCTTTGCGCTTACGGGCGTGGCCGGGCGCTGGCTAGCAGTGCCCGAAGCCCTGGCCGGGCCCCAAGACGCCTCCGCCAATGAAGTGAGCGAGTTCCTCGACGTCTCGCGCCGGCTGATTGCGCGCGACGAGCTCGACGAAAACCTCGCAAGTGCGTTGGTGCATGCCTCCAAACTCGCCCTGGAGGATTTTACCGAGCACCTGACGCGCCTAAAAACCCTGCTCGATGAGCAGCCGGCGCTGCTTCAGGCCTCGCGCCTCGATTTTGGCGAAGAGTACGCGGTGGAAGAGGCCACGGCCCGTTACATGCTCAGCGGCTGGTACACCGGCGTAGTCGGTACCGGCGAGCAGACGGTCTATGTCACCTACCTCAACTCGCTCTCCAACCAGATTGTCGCCGACAAGCTGGTGCCTTCGAGTTTCTCCTACGGCCCCTGCGGCAGCTGGCATCGAGCCCCTTAAAGAAGGTTTTTTCAAAGGCAGAGCTTTCCAAAGAGAACGCTTGCCAAAAACCAGGGCTTTCTAAAAACCAAAGCTTTCCAAAGACCGTAGCTTTTTGAAGAGAATAAGTGATCCCCATGAGTAACGATAAAGTTGCCGACGTCGTCGTGGTCGGTGCGGGCATTTGTGGTTCCTTGCTCGCCACGCGCCTGGCCCGGGCCGGGCGCTCCGTGCTGCTGCTGGAATCCGGCCCCCGCAAGGGCCGCGGCGAGCTGGTGCAGAACTACCGCGAGTCCGCCTTCAAGTCCGATTACATGGCGCCGTACCCCTATTCGGAGATGGCCCCGCACCCGCGCTTTTCGCCCACGGCCAACGAATACCTGGACCAGGCCGGGCCGCACCCCTACAACGCCCAGTACATTCGCATGCTGGGCGGCACCTCCTGGCACTGGGCGGCGCAGATGTGGCGCTTCGTGCCCAACGATTTTCGTACCCAAAGCCTTTACGGGGTCGGCGTGGATTGGCCGATCAGCTACGACGATCTCGAGGACTACTACTACCAGGTGGAAGTGATCACCGGCACCGGCGGCGAGCCGGATAACGGCTCGCCGCGGGCCAAGCCCTACCCCATGGAGCGCGTGCCGGCCTCTTACTTGCAGCAGCGGGTCACCGAGCGGCTGGCGCCGGATTATCGCGTCATCGACGACTCCACCGCGCGCAACAGCCGCAACTTCGACGGCCGCCCGGCGTGCTGCGGCAACAACAACTGCATGCCGATCTGCCCGATCGACGCCCAGTATCACGGTGGCATCGCCGCCCAGGAAGCCGAGCGGGAAGGGGTCGAGATCATCACCGAGGCGGTGGTCTACAACCTCGAGCACGATAGCGAAGGCCGGATCAGCGCCGTGCACTATTACGATTGGGAAAAGGTGAGCCACAAGGTCACCGCCCAGACCGTAGTGCTGGCCGCCAACGCCATCGAGACGCCCAAGCTGCTGTTGATGTCGTCAAGCGACACCTTTGAGCACGGCATCGCCAACGTGCGTGACAACGTCGGGCGTAATCTTTGCGACCACCCGGCGATTGGTATCAACTTCGATGTCGACGAGCCGATCTGGCCCGGCCGCGGCCCGGTCAGTCCGTGCTCTATCGGTGACTTCCGCGACGGCGATTTCCGTACTGAATACGCGCCGTTCCGGATCGATATCTCCAACGGCTCCAAGGTCGATACGGTCACCAAGGAGCTGCTCGCCGAGGGCTACCACGGCCGTGAGCTGCAGGAGCAGGTGCGCTACCGCGCCGCCCGCCGGTTGGGGATCAAAAATGCCATGGAACAGCTGCCGGACCCGAACAACCGCGTCACCCTGAGTGACAAGCGCGACGCCCTGGGCCTGCCCACGCCGCGCATGCACTGGAGCATCGGCGAGTACGAGCAGCGCGGCACCGAAGTGACCCGCGAGCACTACGACCGCATTGCCGAAATGCTGGGGGGCACCAACATCAAGCACAGCCGCAGCGGCGCGTTCTCCAATCGCCAGCACATCACCGGCACGCTCTCCATGGGCAATGACCCGGCCACCAGCGTGACCGACCAGTGGGGCCGCGCTCACGATCATGAAAACCTCTTCATGGTCGGCACCGGCGTGATGCCCACGGTGGGTACCTGCAACGTCACCCTGACCGCGGCGGCGCTGGCGCTACGCACGGCGGACCGCATTCTGGAGGAGACCCAGCATGGATAATCGCCTCAAGGCAGGGCTTTTATTGGCCGCAAGCGGCTTTGCGAGTGTCGCCATGGCTCAAACGGATGAGCCGAGCCGCGAGCTGATCCAGCGCGGCGAAGCGGTGGCCATCGCCGGTGACTGCGCCGCTTGCCACTCGGAGCCGGGCCGGCCGGCGTTTAGCGGCGGCCACCCCATCGAGAGCCCGCTGGGTACTATCTTCACCACCAATATCACGCCGTCGGATGCGGGCATCGGTGGCTATTCCCTCGACGAGTTTTCCCGCGCGATGCGCGAAGGCGTGCGCGCCGATGGCGGGCATCTCTACCCGGCGATGCCTTACACCGCCTACGCCAAGCTCACCGATGACGACATCGAGGCGCTCTACGCCTACTTCATGCACGACGTAGCGCCCTCCGATGACGTTGCGCCGGAAACCGAGCTGCCGTTCCCCTTCAACCTGCGCTTCTCCATGGCGGCCTGGAACGTGCTGTTTCTGGACAGCGGCCCCTTCGAGCCGGACCCGGAGCGCTCCGAGCAGTGGAACCGCGGCGCCTATCTCGTTGAAGGCGCCACCCACTGCGGCACCTGCCATACGCCGCGTAATTTGCTGATGGCCGAGAAGTCCGGCCAGGCGCTCAGCGGCGGCTCGTTGGGTACCTGGTACGCGCCGGATATCACCGATGACCCGGAAAGCGGCATTGGCGGTTGGAGTCGCAGCCAACTGGTCGACTACCTGCGCACCGGCCACGCCGATAACGGCGCCACCGCCGCCGGCCCGATGCTCGAGGCGATCGACCTGAGCTTCTCGCGCATGCCGGAGGACGACATCGAAGCGATCGCCGTCTACCTGCTGCCGGAAGGCGAGAGCGAAGAAGCCAGTGCGCAGGCCGGGGTAGCGGATGAAGAGGGCAGCGACAACGCTGACTTTTCTAACATCGGCCAGCTCATGGATGACGATACCCCGGCCGCCCTTGCGGATATCGGCCCCGGCGAGCGCATCTATCGCGACCAGTGCGCGGCCTGCCACGCCCCCAATGGCAGCGGCTTGAACGGTTTGCCCCCACTGGCCGGTCATCCGGTGCTCGACAAACCCAACGCGGATAACGTCGCCATGGTGATTCTCGAGGGTGTCTGGCCGGAACACCGCCAGGGCATGCTCGGTTTCGCCGACGAGCTCGACGATGGGCAGGTGGCCGAGGTCACCAACTACCTGATGAGCGAGTTCGGCGAAAGCGACGTCACCATGGAAACGGCTCGGGTGTCCGAGCTGCGCGCCGGCGGGGCGGACTCGGACCTGCTGCTGCTGGCCCGGGCGGGCATGGTAGCAGTCGGCGTTGCGATCATCGCGCTGCTGGGCTTTTTGCTCTGGCGCCGGCGCCGCCATTGAGCCGCCGGGCCCTTTTAAAAGCCCGAACCAGCAACCCCGCTCCACGGAGCGGGGTTTTTTATGCCCGCCCGCCGTGGGAATGCCTCAGCCCCCTTCTGGGCCTGCACCGCTGCCCAGGCAGCAAAAGGTGCTCATAGGCGTTTGTTTACAGTTTGTGTCATTTTTTTATATTTTGTATACACTGGGCAACGAGACACGTAGAAGTATAAAAGGCTTATTCAATCAATCGGCATGTTTTCGAGTTGACCGGCAGATTAAACACTATAGGGATGACGCCCTATTCGCGTACCGGGTATTTCGGACGGCGCTGAAGCCATGATGTTTCGAAAAAGGCGAGGGCAGTAAAAGCAACGCCCGGCGGGCGTACAGCGGTGGTCAAGAAGATGCAGCCGGACAATCTTACTCATGGAGAAAGGGGTCATGCTGAACGGTGAGTGCAATGACGATGACGTGGACACGGGCAAAAGCGAGATAGCCGTGAGCGAGCAGCGGGAGAAGGCGGATACCGCGCTACACGCCGAGAAAGAGTGGGCCTACATTACGCTCAATTCGATTTGCGATGCGGTGTTGACCACGGATACCCACAGTCGCGTTACCTACCTCAATAAAATGGCCGAAGAGCTCACCGGGTGGACGCGAGCAGAGGCGTTTGGCAACCCGCTCGAACGGGTGCTCCCATTGGTCGATAACCAGACCCACGCCAGCGTGCTCAACCCTGCAGGGCGGGCCATGGCCGAAAACCGGCCCATAGAACTCTCCCTCGACGCCGTTTTGACGCGTCGCGATGGCAGCCAGCTGGAAATAGAGGATTCCGCCGCACCGGTTCATAACCGCCATGGCGAGGTCGTCGGCGCGGTAGTGATTTTTCACGATGCCTGCCAATCGCTGACGCGTTCTGCCCGGTTTGCCTACCAGGCGCAGCACGACCCGCTCACCGGGCTGCCCAACCGCTTTTTGTTTGCCGAGCGCCTGTCGCGTGCCATGAGCCTGGCCCGGCGCCGTCAGCAGTCTTTGGCGCTTTTGTATCTGGATATCGACCACTTCAAAGCGATCAACGACACCTTTGGTCACGCGCTGGGAGACCGCTATTTGCAGGTCGTGGCCGAGCGGCTCAAAGCCTGCTTACGCACCACGGATACCATCTGCCGGCAGGGCGGCGATGAATTCGTCGTGCTGTTGAGCGAAATCGACGACGCCTCTAGCGCGCTGGGCGTGGGCGATAAAATTCTGGCAGCGCTCGCCAAACCCTGCCAGCTCGAAGGTCACGAGCACGCGATCAGCGTCAGCATCGGGGTGAGTCTTTACCCGGACCATGCGCAGAGCGAAAGCGAGCTCCTCCATCTTGCCGATATGGCGATGTACGCCGTCAAGCAAAGCGGACGCCACCAGTGCCAGCTTTATCACGCCGATATGCAGCAAGCGGCGGGCAACTTTCTTCAAGAGGCCGAAGGTGTGAAAAGGCGCTCGTGAGCTCTGTCAGACGATTCAAAATGCGTTGAACGCCACCACCACCGCGCCGAACACCGCAACGCCGGCCGCCACCGGCCAGCCCAGCGAGCGTAGCCGCCGCCACACCAGCAACGTCGTGAGCAGCCCAAGGGCGGTGCCCAACCAGGAAACGGCGCTGGGGTTGACCGGTATGATCGACACCCCAAGGACCGCGGCGATCATCAGCGGCCCCAGAATGGCCAGCCACTCCGGCATCGCCGCGGGCCCTTCGCTTTGATCGAGGCGGCGCTGCATCCATAGAAACGGTATCACGCGAATCAAAAGCGTCCCGAGTGCCGAGAGCACGACGGCGATCCAAAGTTCCACGCTCATGGGCGCCCCCTATAAGAAAAGCGCACCGCGTAATAGCAAAGCGCCCCGCAGGCCGCCGCCAGTGGAATGGCCACGTTGCTCGCGCCGGTTAAAGCGAGGGCCATGGCCGCCATGATGGTAGTGCCAAGCGCCAGTGACCAGCGTAGATCGATAAAGCGCGGCGCGGTCATGGTCAAGAACAAGGCGGGCAGCGCGAAGGGCATGATGTCGCCGAGTAGCGGCCAGTAGCCGGTCACTGCTTCACCGCCTACCGCGCCCACCACCGTGCCCAACACCCACATCGCCCAGGCCATCAGCGCAGCCCCTAAAAACCAGCCAAAGCGGTCGGGCTTTGCGATTCCGGGCAGCTTCGTCAGCGCCAGCCCGAAGACCTGATCGGTCAGCCCGTGCATTAGCCAGGGCCAGTGGCGGCTACGCGGTAAAAGCGCCGCCAGGTTGGGGCCGTACACTACGTGGCGCACGTTGATCAAAAGGGTCAGTAGCACCACCAGCCAAAGGGGCGCCCCGGCCGCGACCATGCCCACGAACAGAAACTGGGACGCGCCGGCGTAGATCAGCACCGAAATCGCCGCGGCCTCCCAGGTCGTGAACCCGGCCTGAGAAGCCACCAGGCCGAAGGATAGCGACACCGGCACGTAGCCGCCCAGCAAGGGCATGCCGTCGAGTACGCCTTGCCTTGCGGCGCGCCACACAGAGTGGGGGCGCGCGGGGTGATCGGTTGACTGGCGCATAAAGCGGGGCCTTTAGTGATACGTAATGGTAATGAACAACGAAGCACTATCGCGCTGGGTGCGGTAGAGGTGCGGTCGGTCGGCGTCGATGCTCAGGGTGTCGCCGGGTAACAGCCGAGTCAGCGCGCCGTCTTCACCGGCTTCGAGCTGGCCGCTAATCAGCATCAGCGTCTCCCGGGCACCCGGCGTATGAGCGTCGGCGCGGCGCTCGGTATAGGGGGCGCAGCGCATCCAGTAGGCATCGGTCGGGGGCGGGCCACTGCTTTGCTCGATAAGCTGTACCTCGACGCCGCCATCGCCAAGCGCTTCGTTGACCGGGGCTATGAGTGTCCCGAACGGTACGTCGAGCTGCACCGCTAGCCGCCAGATCGTATCCAGTGTCGGGTTGCCGATGCCCTGTTCGAGCCGGCTAAGGTTGGACTTCGCCATACCCGCCGCGCTTGCCAGCTGACTAAGCGAGTGCCCTCGTGCCTGGCGAAGGCGCTGTAGATGCTCTCCCAGTACCCGCAGGGCGTTTTCGTTCATGGGGCAAACTCCGGGCGCGTCATACGGTGGTCGAAGCGCTCTTATACCAAGCGTTCCATATATGGAACGTTTTAACCAAAGAACGCCGAGTCGTCAACCCGGCGTTCAAGAAGCGATGGGATAAACCCGGAGAGCTAGGTGTTTTTCCTGCGTGCCCGGCAGGCGGCGGCGGTAAACAGCACGTCGGTGGAGGAGTTCAGCGCGGTTTCGGTGGCATCCTGTACCACGCTGATGACAAAGCCGATGGCGACCGCCTGCATGGCCACTTCCGTGGGAATGCCGAACAGGCTGGCGGCCATGGGGATCAGCATCAAGGAGCCGCCCGCCACGCCGGAAACCCCACAGGCCGCCAGCGCCGATACGATGCACAGCAGAAGCGCCGTGGGGAAGTCGACGCTGATACCCAACGTATGGGTCGTGGCCAGGGTAATCACGGTAATGGTGATCGCCGCGCCGCACATGTTGATGGTGGCGCCCAGCGGGATCGAAATGGAGTAGGTGTCGGCGTCCAGCTCCAGGCGGCGGCAAAGCTCCAGGTTGACCGGAATGTTGGCCGCGGAGCTGCGCGTGAAGAACGCGGTGATCGCGCTACCACGAAGGCACGCCCATACCAGCGGGTAGGGGTTTTGCCGGGTCACGAAGTAAACCAATAGCGGGTTGCTGATCAGCGCGACGATGGCCATACAGCCCACGATGACCGCCAACAGCTGGGCGTAGTTGAGAAGCGCCTCCACGCCGGACTGCGCAATCGTGCCTGCCACCAACCCGAAAATCCCCAGCGGGGCCAAACGAATCACCAGGGTGACCAGCCGGGTGACCGCCGTGGAAAGGTCGGCAAGCGTCTGGCGGGTGCCGTCGCTTGCCTGGCGCAGTGCCAAACCCAGTGCGATGGCCCAGACCAGAATGGCGATAAAGTTGGCCTCCATCAGGGCGCTGACCGGGTTGGCCACCGCGTTGAGCAGCAAGTCGCGCAGCACGCTTAGAATATCGCCAGGCGGTGTCCCGTCGGCCTGGGGCGTATCGAGCGCGATTTCGGTCGGCAACATGAAGCTGGCGGCCACGGCGATCAGCGCCGCGATCAACGTACCGACCACATAAAGCCCCAATACCGAGCGGATCTGGGTGGGCCGGCCCCGTTGGTGCGCGGCAATCGCCGCCATGACCAGCACGAAGACCAGAATGGGCGCGACCGCTTGCAGCGCACTAATGAATAGCTGGCCGAGCAGGGCAACGCGGGCCGCCCCCGCCGGGGCCCAAAGGGCGAGCAGCACCCCGGCCACGATGCCAATGAGAATTTGGGAAATAAGGCCCAGCCGTAGAAGAGGCCGAAACACCGTTTGGGCAGTCGCAATCATTGCAGAGCTCATGGTCAATCACTGGAAATGGCGCCGAAGCGAGTCGCTCGCGCCCGCGAGAAGCGAAGCATTCTAGCAGTTGAGGCGTGAGCGAGGGGGCTCATGATAAAAAACGTTACGGTGCACGCCGGGCGGCGGTATACGGGGGAAAAGCAGGCAAGCTCGTGTACGTGAACGTTACAACGCAAAACGGCTTGCTTTCATCAGGAAAGCAAGCCGTTTTGGAATACGCTCGTTCGGTCTAGTCTATAGAGAAGAGCGCCTTACACCAGCGCAGCGGCCGATTCGGTTTTGGCTGTTTTAGCGGTTTGAGTCGCTTTTTTAGCAGCGCGCTCGCCGACTTTCTGGGCGTGGGCCGTAGCACTCATCGCATCGACCATGGCAAAGCCCTTGTCGGTGAGTTCGATGACGTCCGGCGAAGAGCCCCATTTCAGCAGCATTTCATCCAGATGACGCTCTGCGGTTTCGAAATGACCGCAATGGCTCAGCATCTTGGCAATCGTGAAATCACACTGCGGGGTGTCGTACATCTCTTCGCGTAGTTCTTGAATAGCAAGCTTCAGGCCAGCTTCCGAGATGTTTTCCAGTTTTAATCTATGCATGCCACCACTCCTTGTGAATGCGATTACTTAACTTAAGTATTTATTTATACGTGTCTTGTACCAATTCACAGTAATACACCTTTCAAGGAGAATCAATCATCAATTTCGCTGGGCGGGCAAAAAGCTGCCTGTATAAAAAAACCCCGCCGTGTAAGGCGGGGTTTTCGTTATGAAAAGCGCGGTACTAAAGCGGTATGGCAAAGGCCAGCGTCACGAGGCTACCGGCTAAAAAAGAGGCGGCGGTTAACCAAATCAGGTCGTTCTTCCTCTCTTTTTCTCGGTTAATCCTTTGTTCGTTAAGGAATTTCTCGAGATGTTCGCGACTTCCGGGCTGTGCTCCATTGAAAAGATGTTGGCGTATCATCTTAACTCCTTGAGCGTCTATAACTTACATTATCCCCTCGAACGTGTACGGCTTTCAAAACCCGATGCTTATACAGACATTCTCTGGGTCTTGGCGAAAGTATAGACTAAGACGTACTCACGTGGTTCATAAAACTTATACAAAAAGTTCATCTTTCGTATGGGCATTCGGTTCGAGGGGCTGGCACGTACCCTCGGTGACCGGCACGGTATAGAAGGGGTTTGATCGGGTGCGAGGCGCACAAAAGACCGTTAGCTTACTATCAAACTAAAGTTGTTAGACTTTGGTCGCAAAAACGGTTAATTAACTGGACTATTGGGCGCTTGCAGTGAATAAAGGGCCCGCTACAATCAGCAACGCTATTTTAACCATCCCGTAAGGTTCGCTAAGGCGACGCGCCTTTTTGCTCACTCGACTTCAAGCGGTACTGCTCTATGCTCAGAACTGCCACCTACACGCTCTGGGGCCAGCTTTGGCACTATCACCACCAGGCCAAAAATCTTTTACTCTGCGCGCTGCCGACAAGTAGCGCGCCCGGAGCCCCTCACGGCGGTTCAGGCGCGCCCGGGCAACCCGAAGGTGGCGAACCGGACAACCAGCCGCCGCGCCCGCCCGCCTACAACAAGGCCCAAACCGTGGGGCTCGTGCTTGGGCCGCTGCTGTTCGCCTTGACGGTCATGTTCTTTCAGCCCGAGGACCTGAGCTTCGAAGCCCGCATGGTGCTGGCAACGACGCTTTGGGTCGCGGTTTGGTGGGTGACCGAAGCGATTCCGATTCCGGCGACGTCGCTGTTGCCGATCATACTGCTACCGATTACCGGCGCCCTCGACGGGGGAGCGGTCACGGCCGCCTACGGCAATCCGATCGTGTTCCTTTTCCTGGGTGGTTTCATGATCGCCCTGGCCATGGAGAAGTGGGATCTTCACAAGCGCATTGCCCTGACGATCATTTCGATTCTGGGCACCAGCATCAACAGCATCGTGTTCGGCTTCATGGCCGCAACCGGCTTTTTGTCCATGTGGGTTTCCAACACCGCCTCGGTCATGATGATGCTGCCAATCGGTACCGCGATCGTTTACCAGGTCACCCAGGAGCTCAACAAAACCGAGGGCGATCACAGCGTCGAGATCGAAAAGTTCAGCAAGGCGCTGATTTTTGGCGTGGGTTACGGCGGCACGATCGGTGGCCTGGGCACGCTGATCGGCACGCCCCCCAACATCATTTTGGCGGCGGTAGTCAGCGAGCTGTTCGGCTACGAAGTCTCCTTCGCCGGCTGGCTGATGTTTGCTTTCCCGGTGGTCGTGGTTTTGCTGGTGGTCGGCTGGCTGATGCTGACCCGGTTTATCTACCCGATGAATCTTGGTCATCTGCCCGGCGGTAAAGCGCTGATCAAAAAAGAGATGGATGCGCTGGGTCGTACCAGCTTCGAAGAGAAGGCGGTACTAGCGGTCTTTCTGATGGCCGCGTTTTTCTGGATTACCCGCTCGTTTCTCTGGCAGGGCCAGATCATCAACATCCCCGGCATCAGCGATACCATGATCGCCATTGCGGCGGCGGTTGCGCTATTTTTGATTCCCTCGCCCAACAAGGGGGGCTGCCTGCTGGATTGGGATATCGCCAAGGATGTGCCCTGGGGCATTTTGCTGCTATTCGGCGGTGGCCTGGCCATTGCCGCCGGCTTCAACTCCTCCGGGTTGGCGGCCTGGATGGGCGATCAAATGAGCGTACTGGAAGGGGCCAACTTCCTGCTGGTCATTCTGCTCTCCACGGCCATGGTGCTCTATCTCACCGAGATTACCTCCAACACCGCCACCGCGACGATGATCCTGCCCGTGCTGGCCTCGTTGGCGCTGGCATTGAACGTACACCCGTTCGTGCTGATGGTGCCCGCGGCAATGGCGGCGAACTGCGCCTTCATGCTGCCGGTCGGTACACCGCCCAACGCAATCATCTTCGCCACTGGCAAGATCACCATCGTCGAAATGGTGCGCAACGGTTTCTGGCTCAACATCATCGCGCTCTTGTTGATCGTGGCGGCGACCTACTTCCTGCTGCCGGTTCTTTGGGGCATCGATTTGACCACCTACCCGGACGCGTTTCGTAACTAGCCGCTTGGCAACCGAGCGCTAAAAGTACGCCTATCAAAGCCCCACTTCGTGTGGGGCTTTTTTTATGCCGGTTTTCATCCGCTGGTCCTGCCCAGGCGCTTTTGTCATTAAACAGGAGGCGGTTGATCGAGGTTAAAGCCTTGGGCCCCGGGCGAGGACTATCGTATGAGGGCAAGTAAAGCGCGTGAAGCGCCAGGTACAACAGTAAAGCTTTACGGGGAGTCAGGGAGACACGCATGCCCGCATTGGGCGTTAAGGAGAGGTCATATGTCCTTCTTGGAAGATGTATGCAGCTACCTGCAGGAGCACGAACTCAAGCTTGCCACTGCTGAATCCTGTACGGCGGGGCTGATCGTTTCGGAGCTGGCGCGCATTCCCGGCAGTGGTCAGAATATCGATTGCGGCCTGGCGGTCTATTCGCCGGAGGCCAAAAATCGTTACCTGTCGGTGGGCTTCGCCACGATCGATCAGTTCGGGCTGACCAGCGAAGAGACCAGTCGCGAGCTGGCGCTGGGCGCAATGCACAACAACGATGCCAATGTAGCCGTTAGTAATACCGGTATCGCCGGCCCAGAGCCCCACGACGATATTCCCGTGGGGACTGTGTGCTTTGCCTGGGCCTTTCGCCATGACAATCAGGAATTTCTTTTCAGCGAAACGCGGCGCTTTTCCGGCGAGCGCAACGAGGTGCGTCTTCAAGCTGCCCACTACGCCCTCGAGCGGATAAGTACCTATTACGAGCAGATATTGAAGGGTGAAACGTCGCCGCTTGGCTAACGCCCACCATCCGCTACGCTATGAATGAAACCGCCATTTAGTGTCCCTACAATTTCGCGTTCATACACAGGAGACCAGAATGAAGCAGAATACCGAGAAGCAGGCGCAAATTCGCAAGGCGCTCAACATCGCCCCCTCTATCGATGCGCAGGATGAAATCGAACGGCGTGTGGATTTCCTCTACCACAAGATGCGCGATTCGGGGCAGCACGCGTTGGTTCTGGGGATCAGCGGCGGGGTGGATTCCACCGTCGCTGGGCGGCTGGCTCAGATGGCAGTCGAAAAGGCGCGGGAAAAGTACCTCGACGCGCAGTTCTACGCCATGCGCTTGCCCTACGCCACACAACACGATGAGGACGACGCTCAGCAGGCCCTCGAGTTCATCAAACCCGATCATGTGCTGACGGTGAACGTCAAACCGGCAAGCGATGCGGCGCTCGAGGCGCTCGAGCAAGGGGAGCTCGCGTTCAAGGACGAACACCAACGCGATTTCGTGTTGGGTAATATCAAGGCGCGCCAGCGCATGATTGCCCAGTACGCCGTCGCAGGCACCCACGGCGGGTTGGTGGTCGGTACCGACCAGGCCGCCGAGGCCATCATGGGCTTTTTCACCAAGTATGGTGACGGGGCCTGCGACGTAGCCCCACTGGCCAGTTTGACCAAGGACCAGGTGCGCCAACTTGGCGCCGAGCTGGGCGCCCCCCAGGCGCTGGTGACCAAACAGCCCACCGCGGATCTCGAAACGCTGAAGCCGCAGCTAGCCGACGAAGACGCGCTGGGCGTTACCTACGACGACATCGACGCCTTTTTGATGGGCAAGGATGTCGGCGACGAGGCCCGGGCCACCATCGTGCAAACCTATGAGCGTACCGCCCACAAGCGCAATCTACCCCTCGAACCCTGATGCCGCTCTAGGCATCGTGACGCGTGGCAGCTTCCTGCGCCGTTTTGGCCAACGCCATTTTGAAGAGCGCTCTTTGGAGAATGGTCTTTAGAGAGTGCTAAGATGCGGGCACTTTTTACAACGGCGAGCCTGCCATGCGACTACTTCACACCGCGGACTGGCATCTGGGGCGTTTGTTTCACAACGTCTCGCTGCTTGAAGACCAGCGCTTCGTTTTGAACCAGCTCGTCGAGATCGTCGACCGGGACGCGGTGGACGTCGTGCTGGTCGCCGGCGACGTTTTCGACCGCTCGGTTCCCCCGGCCGCCGCCGTTACGCTGCTCGACGACATTCTTTTCGAGCTTTGCGAAAAGCGCGGCTTACCGGTCGTGATGATCTCTGGCAACCACGATAGCGCCGAGCGGCTTCGCTTTGGCGCCCGTCATCTTAAAAAGGCGGGCCTGCATATCCTTTCTGATTTGGCGGATTGTGATGCGCCGGTCACGCTCACCGCCGGTGGCGTCGAGGTGGATGTTTTCGGCATTCCCTACGCGGACCCTGCCCACGTACGCAGCCACTTCAAATGTGACGTGCGGGATTTCGACAGCGCCCACCGCTTCTTGCTCGAACGTATCGAGGCCGCCCGCCGCGGGGGTACGCCGACGTTTTTGATGAGCCACTGCTTCGTCGACGGCGCCAGCGCCTCGGATTCCGAGCGCCCGCTGAACCTGGGCGGCGCGGAGAGCGTGGCCTGGGAGCCGATGCAGGGCTTTGATTACGTCGCCCTTGGCCATCTGCACGGCCCGCAGTATCGCGGCGGCGAACATATCCGCTACAGCGGCTCGCTTTTGAAATACAGCTTCTCGGAAGCCCGCCAGCGCAAGGGCGTCACCCTGGTGGATGTCGACGGGCAAGGACACGTAAACTTCGAGCACCGCCCGTTAACCCCTAGGCGCGAAGTGCGCGTACTGGAAGGCGAACTCGAAGCGCTCCTGGCCGCCGGCCAGGGCGAAAGCGCGGGCCGCGACGATTACCTGCTGGTGCGCCTTACTGATCGTCACGCGATTCTCGACCCCATGAGCAAGCTGCGCGCGCTGTATCCCAACGTGCTGCACCTGGAAAAGCCCGGCATGCTCGAGTCGCGCGGCGCCCAGCAGCTCGACCGCGAAAAGCTCGAGTTCAGCACGCTGGACATGTTCAGCGACTTTTTCGAGCAGACCAGCGGCGAGGCGATGACCAATGAGCAGCAGGCCCTCATGCGCGATTTGATCGGCGAGTTGAGTAAAGCGGAGGGCGCCTCATGACCCCGCTGGCGCTGACCATGCAGGCGTTCGGCCCTTTCGCCGGATGCGAGCGCCTCGATTTCACCGCCCTGGGCGAGCACCCGCTTTTTTTGATCAACGGGCCCACCGGGGCGGGCAAAAGCTCGATTCTCGACGCCATCTGCTTTGCGCTCTACGGCCAAACCACCGGTGACGAGCGCACGGCGAGTCAAATGCGCTGCGACCAGGCCGACGCTTCGCTGTTGACCGAGGTCACCCTCGATTTTCGCCTACGCGGCGCGCTCTACCGCATTCGTCGCGTACCCCAGCAGGAGCGCCCCAAGGCGCGAGGCGAGGGCACCACCACCCAAAGTACCGAGGCCCAGCTTTGGCGCCTGACCGAGGACCGCCAAGAGGATAAGTGCCTGGTCGCCAAAAGCGTGAGCGAAGCCACCGGCCAGGTACAGACGCTGCTGGGCCTGGACGCCGTTCAGTTTCGCCAGGTGATGGTGCTTCCCCAGGGCCGGTTTCGTGAGCTGCTGGTCGCAGAGTCCAAGGATCGCGAGAAGATCTTCGCCAAACTCTTTCAAACGCATATTTTTCAGCGCATCGAAGAGCAGTTGCTGGAACGCTCGAAAGAGATCGTCGCCAGGGTCAAAAGCCACCATCAGCACATTAGCGGGATTCTGGCCGGCGGCGAGCTCGAAAGCGAAGCGGCGCTGGAGGAGGAGGCGAGCGCGCTAACGCCCCGGGTCGAGCAGGCGCACGCCCTGCGCGAAGCCGCCGGCCGGGCGCGCCGCGTGGCGGAGAAAAACCGCGACGTGGGTGCCGCGTTGAAGCGTCAGTTCGCCGCCCGCGACGTCCTGGTCAACGACAAGGCCGCGCACATCGAACAGGCCGAGGCGATCGAGCGCGCCCAGGCGCGGCTAAGCCAGGACGGCCAGGCCCAAACGCTGCGCGCCCCTTTTGAGGCCCGCCATCAGGCGCATCAGGCGCTGCAGGCCGCGCAAGCGGAGCAGCGCCAGGCCAGCGAGGCCTTGAGTGAACAGCGCACCCGCGTGGAAACCGCCAACGCCGCGCTCGAGGCGGCCCGCCGGCGGCATCAGGACCTTGGCGAGCTTACCGAACGCCGCCGCCAGTTGGGCGAGTATCTGGAGAAAGGCCAGGCGCTTCACGCGCTAAGCGCCCGCGTGCAGGCGGCGGCGGCCCACAAGCAAACCGCCGAGGCGAATTTTCAGCGCGACGAGAAAGCCCTCGAGGATACCCGGCGCCGGGGCGAGGCGCTCAGTACGCAGCTGGAGGCACTCCAAACCGAGTACCAGCGCCTGGCAGGGGCGCCTTCGGAGCTTGCCCGCCACCGGGAGCTGCTTGCCAAACGCCAGGAGCTGGAGGCGCTCGACCGCCAGGCCCCGGCGCTCGACGAGCAGCGCCGCGGTGGCGAACAAACCCTCGAGCGTTGCCAGCGGGAGGCCCAGCACGCCGAGCGCTACGCCACCGAGCAGGAAATGCGCTGGCACCAGGGGCAGGCGGCGCTGTTGGCGCGCACCTTACAAGCCGATACGCCGTGCCCGGTATGCGGCAGCCCCGCTCACCCGGCCCCCGCCGAAGGCCAGGTCGACGTGGTCACCAAAGAACAGGTGGAACAGGCCCGGGTGGCGCTAGAAAACGCCCGCCAGGCAAGCAATGCCGCCGAGCGCGCGCTGCAAGAGAGCCGCCAGAAACGCCAAAACCTCGATGAGCAGCACGCTCAGGTGAGCCAGGCACTGGGCGAGTGGGCGAGCGCGACCCTGGCCGAACTCGAGCACGCCGTGAGGGCGCAAGGCGAACAAGCGGCGCGGCGTGGCCAGGTAGAAAGCGAGATTACCCAGCACCAACAAAGCCGCGACGTGCTGCGTCAGGAGTGGGCGGCTCAGGACAAAGCGCTCAAAACCCGCCGCGCCGAGATGGACACCGCTCGGGAGGAGGCGCTGCGCCTGGCAAGCCACTACGAGCAACTAAGTGAGGCGCTGCCTGCGGATGCCCGCGACCCCCAGGCACTCAAGGCGAGCCTGGCCACACTTGATAGCGACATTGCGCAAATCGAGAGCACCTACCAAAAGGCCCAGCAGGCGTTTAACGCGCACGAAAGCCAAAAAGCCCGCTGTGAAGAGCGGCTAAGCGGCGCCGACAAACGCCTGGCGGAGTGTACGAGCGCCCTTGAAAAGGCAAGCGCCGCCTGGCGCGAGGCGCTGGGTCAAAGCCCCTTCGAGGACGCCGCGGCCTTCGAGGCCGCCAGGCTCGACGCCCACCAGCGCCAGGCGCTTTCCGAGCAAGTCGAAAGCTACCGGCATCGCCTGGCCGAACTGGAAGGGGCACTGGCCAGCGCCAACGCCCAACTGGGCGAGCAAGCGCTGCCGGACGTGGCCGAGCTCGAGGCGGCGGTCGAGGCCGCCCAGCACGAGGAGAACACCCGGCTCGAAGCCTGGCGCTCCCTCGATGCTCGGCTGGCCAACCTGGCCGGCATTCGTCAAAAACTCGCGGCTGCCCACGCGGCTCAGCAAAAGCTCGAGGCGGAGTACCGGCTCTGGGGCACGCTCAGTGATGTCGCCAACGGGCGCACCGGCCACCGCATCAGCCTGCAGCGCTTCGTGCTGGGGGTACTGCTCGACGACGTGCTGATTCAGGCCTCCGAACGGCTGGTGCGCATGAGCCGCGGGCGCTACCAGCTGGTGCGCCGCGAAGACCCCTCGAAGGGCAACAAGGCGTCCGGCCTGGAACTCGACGTCGCCGATACCTACACCGGCAAGCAGCGCTCGGTGGCCACGCTCTCCGGCGGCGAGTCCTTCATGGCGGCGCTTTCGCTGGCGCTGGGGCTTTCAGACGTGGTCCAGGCCTACGCCGGCGGCATCCAGCTCGATACGCTGTTCATCGACGAAGGCTTTGGAAGCCTGGACCAGGACGCGCTGGATCAGGCGATTGCGGTGCTGTGCGATCTGCAAATGAGCGGGCGCATGATCGGCATCATCTCGCATGTGAGCGAACTTAAAGAGCAAATGCCGGTTCGTATAGAGGTCAGTACCAGCCGCCTGGGAAGCCGGGTTGAGGTAAAAGGGGCCGAAAGCGTCTAATCTGCTGGTAGGGTGGCGGGTTGCCACTCCATTAGCTCAAGGAGTCCACGGATGAACGCGAGTACTATTCTTAAGCAGTTGATGCAGCAAGATGACGGCGAATTCGCTATCAAGGGAGTGCTGGATGATCCAGCGCTTCGGTCGGATGGTCAGCCGGATCACCGCGTGGGCCGTCATGCATCGGGCCCGTCATCCCGTTCGAGCGGCTTCGATACGAAGAGTGCGCTGGGCGGCGGCGCCCTGGCGATACTCATGGGCTCCGGGCCTGGCCGCAAGCTGACCGGTAAGGCGCTCAAATATGGCCTTGTGGCAGGCATAGGCGTGTATGCCTGGAACGCGTGGCAGAGCTCCCAGTTACGCAACGGCCGTGGTGGCGCAGCGGACAGCGAGTGGGAAAGCGACGAGGCCCGAGCGAAGGGCGAACACGTCGACTCCCTCAGCGGCGAGCGCCAGGAGCAGCGCAGCCGGACACTGCTGCAGGCCATGATCATGGCCGCCCGCGCCGCCGTTCAAAACGACGAGCAGATACGCGCCTCGATGACCGGAAAGATGCACGCCCTGGGCGCCGATGATGAGCTGCACGCCTGGGTCGAGCAGCAGCTAAACGCTTCACTGGATGCCGAGGCGCTTGCCGAGCAGGCGGACTCGCCCGAGGCCGCCCGCGAGATGTACTTGATTAGCGTGGCGGTTATAAATGATGGGGATCCCAAGGGGCGCGCGTGGCTCGACCAGCTTGCCAACGCGATGGGTATCTCCAATGAGCAGGCGTCCGAGCTCGAGCGTCTGGCGCGCGAAAGCAGGTAATCACACCTTCAGGGCATAAAAAAACGCCGCAAGCAGCGCTTGCGGCGTTTTTCGTTTCTAACCAGTCAAACTGGCCAGCCAAAGGCGTTGCGGTATTACTCGCTAACGACGATGACCGCCTTGGCGTTGACGAATTCGTGCATGCCGAAGCCGCCGTGCTCGCGGCCGTAGCCGGAGTCCTTCACGCCGCCAAAGGGCATTTCCGGCGTGGCGACGCCAAAGCCGTTGATGAAGACCATGCCGGTATCGAAGTACTTGCTGGCAAGCTCCGCGGCGCGCTTGGAGTCCTTGGAGATGATACCGCCGCCCAAGCCGTAACGGCTGTCGTTAGCGATGCGCATGGCGTCTTCGTCGTCTTTTGCACGAATCAGCGCTGCGACCGGGCCGAACAGCTCGTCATCATAAGCCGGCTGGCCGGGCTCGACGTTTTCCAGCACGGTGATCGGGTAGAACGCACCGGGACCAGTGGGCTTTTCACCGCCGCAGAGGATTTTGGCGCCTTTGCTCACGCTTTGCTCTACCTGGTCGTGCAGGCCGTCGCGCAGATCGACACGCGCCATCGGGCCAACGTTGGTGCCGCTCTCTTTCGGGTCACCCACTTTCAGGCTCTTCATCTTCTCGACGAAACGCTCTTTGAACGCCTCGTAGTTTTTCTCGGTCACCACGAAGCGCTTCGCGGCCACGCAGGTCTGGCCACCGTTATACACCCGGCCCGTGACGCAGGTGTCGACGGCCAGATCCATATCCGCGTCGTCCAGCACCAGGTAGGCGTCGTTGGAGCCAAGCTCGAGAACGGTTTTCTTGAGGTTCTCGGCCGCCTTGGCGGCAACCTTGCGGCCAGCGCCGTCGCTACCGGTCAGCGTCACACCGCGCACGTATTTGTGCTCGATGATCTTGTCCGACACATCGTGGGAGATGACCAGCGTGCGGAAGACGTTTTCCGGCAGGCCGGCTTCACGGTAGATTTTCTCGAGCAGCAGGCCGCTGCCGGTGACGTTTTCGGCGTGCTTGAGCAGCACCGCGTTACCCGCCATGATGTTGGCGATGGAGTAACGAACCGCCTGATAAGCGGGGAAGTTCCACGGCTGAATGCCGTAGATCACGCCCATCGGCGAGTAGGTGACGAAGCCACGCTCACCGTTGCCGGGCTTGCGCTCTTCATCGGCAAGCTTGGTCGGGCCTTGCTCGGCGGTGTAGTCGCAGATACCGACACACAGATCGATTTCCCCACGCGCTTCTTCCGGCGGCTTGCCCATTTCGTCGACCATCAGGTTGACGAACGCTTCCTTGTTGTCGGCAAGTGCTTTACCAATCGCCTTGACGACCTTGGCCCGCTCGTCGAGCGACTTCAGGCGCCACTGCAGAAAGGCCTCATGGGTCTGCTCGACCACCTTGAGGGCCTGGCTTTCATCCATCAACGGATAGCTTTCAAGGTTCTCGCCGGTGGCCGGGTTGACTGTCGTGATGCTGTTGCTCATAAGATCTCCTATCTATAGATCAACGCTTGTTTGATGTCGCGGTGGCGAAGACACCGCAACCAGTACGATGCAATAAAAAATTACTAGCCGACTGGTCTAATTGACTCGCCTGATACTTTAGTAGAGAAATCCTGCTTTGGCAAAACCTGTTTTTTAAAGCGACGATTTCAAGGTAGCTCGTTTTGATCATTTACCAAGCGCGAAGGTTCCTGACGGCGGTGTTCCAGGCTCATGGCTTGGCCGATACGGCCAGGCCGGCCCCTTCGCCGCGTTCGGGCGCCGTTTGCGTTTTTGGCGCTTTTAAGCCTTGATGAAGAGGCGCTGGCAGTGGCGCTTTCAAAGGTGCGATGCCAGATAATCAACGTCCGGGAGGCGCTATGGCCAAGACCAATAACAAGGGTGCACGCCAAATCGATCAGCCGTTCGACTACATCGTCATCGGAGCCGGTACCGCCGGGTGCTTGATGGCCAACCGGCTAAGCGCCGACCCCGCTAACCGGGTGCTTTTGATAGAGGCGGGCGGGCGCGATAACTACTACTGGATTCACGTGCCGGTGGGCTACCTTTACTGCATCAACAACCCGCGCACGGACTGGCTTTTCAAGACCGAACCAGCCCAGGGCTTGAACGGACGCTCGCTCATTTACCCTCGGGGTAAGGTTTTGGGAGGCTGCTCGAGCATTAACGGCATGATATACATGCGCGGCCAGGCCCGCGACTATGACCACTGGGCCCGTGTCACCGGCGACCCGGCCTGGCGCTGGGAGGCGTGCCTCGAGGATTTTATCCGCCACGAAAGCCACTACCGTATGGACGAGGCGGGCGGCGCCGATACCGAGCATCGCAAGTTTCACGGTAAAGACGGCGAGTGGCGGGTCGAAAAGCAGCGGCTCAAATGGCCCGTACTGGATGATTTCGCCCAAGCCGCCCAGCAGGCGGGTATTCCGCCCACCGACGATTTCAACCGCGGCTGCAACGAAGGGGTGGCGTACTTCGATGTGAACCAGCGCGCGGGCTGGCGCTGGAACACCGCCAAGGCGTTTTTGCGCCCGGCGCTCGAGCGCCCGAATTTGACGCTTTGGTATTCGACTCAGGTCAATACGCTCTGCCTCGATCAAGCAAAGGAGGCGCTGCGCTGCACGGGGGTTGAAGTACTGCGCGGTGGGCGCGTGCAGCGAGTGAACGCCGATAAAGAAGTGGTGCTCTGCGCCGGGGCGATTGGCACGCCACACCTTTTACAGCTTTCCGGTATCGGCCCGCGAAAGCCGCTGGAAAGCGTTGGTATAAAGGTAGTAAAGGAGCTCCCCGGCGTGGGCGAAAACCTGCAGGATCACCTCCAGATCCGTTCGGTGTATCGTGTCAGCAATGCCCAAACGCTCAATACCATTGCCGGCACGCTATGGGGCAAAATGGGCATCGGTTGGGAGTATTTGACCAGGCGAACCGGGCCGATGAGCATGGCGCCTTCGCAACTGGGTGCCTTTACGCGAAGTTCCAGCGACTACGCCCATCCCAATATCCAGTACCACGTGCAGCCCTTGAGTTTGGAGGCCTTCGGCCAGCCGCTGCATCCTTTTCCAGCGATTACCGCAAGCGTCTGCAACTTGAACCCCACAAGTCGGGGCACGGTGCGACTGAAAAGCCGCGACCCCAAAGCGGCACCCTTGATCAGCCCCAACTACCTGAGTACCGCGGAGGATCAAAAGGTGGCCGTGGATTCGCTTCGCGTCACCCGCCACATTGCCGCGCAGCCGGCGTTTGCCCGTTACAAGCCCCAAGAGGTCAAGCCTGGTATGCAGTATCAAAGCGACGAAGAGCTTACCCGCTTGGCCGGGGATATCGGCACCACCATCTTTCATCCGGTGGGGTCCACGCGCATGGGTAAAGCGGAGGATGAAATGGCGGTAGTCGACAGTCGGCTGCGCGTTTTCGGGGTGGCCGGGCTGCGTATTGCGGACGCAGGCATCATGCCGACGATCACCAGTGGGAACACCAATTCACCCACGCTGATGATCGCTGAAAAGGCCGCACGGTGGGTTTTAGAGGAGCGTTGAAAGGGCCGTCATCGTATTGACATTTTTTTCAAATATAATTTGACATGTGCATTGGTAGGGCACATCCTTCAAGCAGTAGGTTAGCAAGTCGAACGTTGTCAGCAGCATTGAAACGCTTTAGCGTTGAGTCTGGTGAAAGTTTCTTGTTCTACCCACTGTAACTCGGGTATTACCCGGCTTTAGATTAAGCTAAATCGAGGATTTTCGATCATGGCAACTGGTACCGTTAAGTGGTTTAACGACACTAAAGGCTTCGGCTTCATTTCTCCGGACGACAATGGCGACGATCTGTTCGCGCATTTCTCTGAAATCCAGGCTGACGGCTTCAAAACTCTGCAAGACGGCCAGAAGGTTTCCTTCGACGTCACTCAGGGTAAAAAAGGCCTTCAGGCTTCCAACATCAAAGTACTGTAATTTTACAGCGTTGATGTTGTCCGATTGCCGCTAAGGTAAACGGAACGAAAAAACCCCGCCAATCGCGGGGTTTTTTGTTTTTATACAAGCTTTTTTCATATAAGGCTTTTTCATACCAGATCCCGCGGTATGAATTCGTCCCAGCTTTGCGAATACACCCGCGTTTCCCCCTCCCAGGCGTCCAGCGTGGCCTGAATACGAAACGCGTCGGCGCTGGCCGTAAGCCTGGTATGGGTGAGGGTGCGAACCTCCCAGTCACCGCGTCGAAAAATGCGCTCCCAGTCGGTTATCCCTTCGATACTGCGATAGTCGCCGTAGGCGTAACGGTAGCGCTCGGTCACCTTGCCGCCGATTTCGAGGCCGATATCGTCGAAACGGTAGCGCCCTTCATCGTTGATCACCTCGAGCTCGTTGACGTCGGTCGCCAAATCGCGGATCACCCGCCAGCTCTCGCTCCCCGGAGCAAGCACCGTGGTAGCGAGCCCGGGTGCGGACACCGGCGGCTCGAAGGCCGGCAGGGCCGCCTCTTCTTCGGCGCGCGGCTCCCGGGTGGGCAGGGTCAGCCGGCAGGCCTCGGGGTGAAAGGTGAGCCGGGCGGGCTCCGGCGCGGGCCAGGCGATCGGCCAATAGCTGGTCGAAAGCGATACGCGAATGGCGTGCCCGGCGACGAACTGCTGGGCGATATGCTTGAGCGCTACCTTGACCCGGTAGCGTTTGCCCGGCTCCAGCGGTTTTGGGTGCTCGTTGCTGTCACGGTGGGTCAGGTTCAATAGCCCGTAGGAGACCCGGGTGGCTTTGTCGTCCGGGTGAATGTCGATCAGGCGCACCGCGACCATGGCCACTGGCTTGTCCGAGGAGAGCTCGAGCTCCAGCACTGGCTGGCCGCAAATCTCCAGCGGCGATGCCAGCATGGCGGTTTGAAAGATCAGCGCGCCGCCGTCCTCGTCGCGCTGGTCGTGGGGCAAGTCCGGCGGGGCGTTGTAGGAGCACCACTTGCCCGCGTGAAGTCCCACCGACAGCGACGAGCGCAGCGAAAGCGGCGTGTCGCTTGCCGCTTCCCGGTTGGCATCGGTTTCCGGCACCAGGTCGTGGCCGGCGGTCAGCATGAAGTGTTGGGGCACGATATTGGCGGATGGCCAGGCGGGTTCGGCGACCCAGCGCCCCGGGCGGTGGTCGTAGCGCGTCGAAGGCGGCGCCGACTCCTGCATCCATACCCGCAGCATGGGCTCGTCCATGATGGTGTTGTCGATGCCCTTGAGCCAGTAGTCCCACCAGCGCAGCGCATCCTGCAAAAAGCCAATGGCCGGCCCTGGAACCCCCAGGTGCGGGTACTTGTGCGACCAGGGGCCAATGAGCCCTTTGCGGGGCACGTCGAGGCCCTGCATGAGCCGGAACACCGCGTTGCAGTAGCCGTCCGCCCAGCCGCTGATGGCGTAGACCGGGCAGCGAATCGCGCTGAAGTCCTCACACACCGACCCATGCTTCCAGTAGTCGTCGCGGCGCTGGTGCTCGAGCCACTGCTTGAGCCAAAGCCCGCTGCCTGCCAGGCGCTCATGCCACATCTCGCGCCAGCGCTCGCCGACCAGTGCCGGGTCCGGCGGGCAGGCGTTGCCGTCGAACATGGTCGATGCCCAGGAGAGGTTGTCGACCAGCAGGCAGCCGCCCATGTGGTGAACGTCGTCGGCGTAGCGGTCGTCGGTGGAGCAGATGGTGATGATCGCCTTGAGCTGGGGCGGCTGGCGCGCGGCGATCTGCAGGCCGTTGAAGCCGCCCCAGGAAATACCCACCATGCCGGCCTTGCCGGTACACCAGGGTTGGCGCTCGAGCCAGGCCAGAATTTCCACGCCGTCATCGAGCTCCTGGGGCAGGTATTCGTCATAAAGTACGCCGTCGGACTCGCCGGTGCCGCGAATGTCTACTCGCACCCCGGCGTAGCCGTGGCCGGCCCAGAAACGGTGCATACCCGCATCGCGCTGGGCGGTCAGGTCACGTTTACGGTAGGGCAGGTACTCGACGATCGCCGGGACCGGATCGCTCTCGGCATCTTCTGGTCGCCAGATGCGCACGGCCAGGCGCGTACCGTCGCTCATTTCGATCCAGGTCTCCTCTTCGAAAACCCGGCGGGGCAAGTTATCCACGATCTGCATCAACACACTCCTTTGCAAGCGCAAGCGATGGGTTACCCGACGACCTCGGCGAAGTCGAAGGTGAGCCGCTGGGCAAGCGCCAAGTAGTTTTGTTCCAGCGCTTGGCTACTTTGTGCGCCCATCCAGATATAGGCCAGCGCGTAGCTATAGGCGTCCTGCTCGGGCAGCGCCGACAGCCGCTGGCCGGGCACGACTTGAAGGTCGATCAGGGTGCCGGGGAAGTCCGCTTCGAGCGCTTCGATCTCTGCCTGGGAGGGGACCCGGGAGACCGTGGCGTCTTCGAAGAACACCCGGTAGAAAAACTTGCCGGCCACCGGGTAGTCGCCTTCGCGATGGGGCATGTTCGGTTTCTGCCCCAGCGCCAAATCGACGGTGACCTGCTGATGGCTGACGCCGTCGACTTTCTCGAAAATATCGCAATGGGACTGGGAAATACGCGTGTTGACCTCCAAAAGCCAGATACGGTTTTGCACTTCGTCCCAGAAAAACTCTACGTTGAAGGCGGCGTTATCAAACCCGATATGCGCGATCAGCGTGGTGGTCAGCTCACGCATCTTGTCCTGGATTTTATCCGGCAGGGTGGAGGGGTAGTGGTAGCACAGAAAGCTGAGTACCCGCGGGTAGCGCAGTGAGTCCACGATGCCATAGGGGACGACCTTGCCCTCGAATACGTAGCCCTCCACGGTGCACTGCCAGCCGCCGATGATCTCTTCGGCCATACAGAAGCCGCCGTCGACCTTGCGCACCTCGTCGGGGATCTCGGCCTGTTCGAGGATATAGTTGAAGGGCTCGGAAATGAGCCCGATGTCGCTGCGCAGTTTTGCGATGGCGGACTCGAAGTCCTCGGGGCTGTCGATACGAAACCCGAGCCGCGAGCCGGAGGACTTGATCGGTTTGACGAAAAACGGGAAGTAGAGCCCCGCCTTGCCGATCTCGGTCAGCGCCTGGTCATCGAAGGGATCAAAAGCGGTAAAACGGGGAATGAAGTTGCCGATCACCTCGCGCTGGCAAAGCCGGCTCCAGTACTTGTGCTCGCACTTCAAAAGGCTTTCCAGGGTGGTCGTGCGGGTAGCGAAGCGCCTGCATAGAAGCGGCAGCATGGTCGAGACCGGAAAGTCCATGTAGCCGACGATTGCGTCGATGTCGTGCTCGAAGGCCGAGAGCGTTTGAGTGGCGCGTTCGACCATGGACTCGATGGGAAATATTTCGGTGTCGTAGACCTCGGCGGGTTCGATGACCCCGTGAAAGTGAAAATGCTCGGCGCCTCGAAGCCGCTTGAGGCGTTCATGATTGAAGTCATTGAGGCCGACGACGAAGATATGACGCGTTTTCATGGGGTACTCCCAGTATTCACGGATAGATCTGGCCGTACACCACGATCGATCAGCGCATTGAACAGCTGCGAAGTAAGACGAAGGGGGGCAAGACCCAGTGACATTGTTTTCGTTTTGGTAACGGCCACCCGTTTATCAGCTTAGTTACTTTTTAAGAGACCGTTACTTTTTACATAAGATACAGGCGCTATGTTTTGAATCGCCAAAGACGGCGGATGTGACTAACAGGGTTACGTTCGGCGAGGCGCGGCGGCTCGTTTGCTTATTCTTTTATGGTATTAATGTGTTTCTAAAAATAACTTTTTAGAATATTTGCCAAGCGGCACAATGGCAGCGTTTACTGTTTAAGGCGCGTGTCATGTCACTAGATGCTTGGATTGCAATCGGGGTCGTATTGACAGTGTTTCCGTTAATGGCGCTCTCACGCCTGGGCCCGGATATCATCCTGCTCGGCGCGGTGGTGGTGCTGATGACCCTGGGGGTGATCGACCCGGGCCAGGCGCTGGGTGGCTTCTCCAATGCGGGGCTTTTTACCGTGGCCTTCATGTACGTGCTGGTGGCGGGTATCCGGGAAACCGGCGGGATCGATCTGATCATCCGCTTTGTGTTGGGGACGCCTGCCACCGAGCGGCGTTCGCTGGTGCGGCTGGTGCTGCCGGTCGCCTCGCTCAGCGCGTTTTTGAACAATACGCCGGTCATGGCGACCTACATCCCAGCGGTGATGAGCTGGAGCCGGCGTATCAAGCGTTCGCCCCAGCGGCTTCTAATGCCGCTGAGTTTCGCGTCGATTCTGGGCGGTACGGTGACGCTTTTCGGCACCAGTACCAACCTGGTGGTCTACGGGCTTTTGACCGAGCGCTACCCCGAGGTCTCCATGGGGCTTTTCGACTTGGCCTGGGTGGGCATACCGGTCGCGGTGGCGGGGCTTGCCTATCTGATTTTCGTGGCGCCCAAACTTTTACCCAGCCGAGAAGGGATGAGCAAAGTCTTTGCCAACCCGCGGGAGTTCACCATCGAAATGGAGGTGGACCCGAGCGGCGTACTGGTCGACCGCAGCGTCGAGGAGGCGGGACTTAGACATCTTCAGGAGCTGTTTCTGGTCGAGATCGAGCGCGCGGGCAACGTGGTCAGCGTCGTCGGCCCCGGCGAGCGGCTGAAAGGCGGCGACCGGCTGGTGTTCGCCGGCACCAGCGATGCGGCGGTGGAGCTTCAGCAGATTCGCGGGCTGATTCCCTCGAGCGAGCGCGGCTCGAATCTGGAGAAAGAGTTCAAGGAGCGCCGCCTGGTCGAGGCGGTGGTCTCCAGCCAGTGCCAGTTTATTGGCCAGCGGATTCGCGACGGCCGCTTTCGCACGCTCTACGGCGCGGCGGTGCTGGCGGTGTGTCGCGGCGGCGAGCGGGTCACCGGCAATCTGGGTCAGGTGCGTTTGCAGTCTTCCGATGTGCTGCTTTTGGAGGCGCGCCCCCCGTTCATCGAGCGCCACCGGGAATCCCGGGATTTTCTGCTGATCAGTGAGCTCAACGGTGCCGCCCGCCCGGTGCACGAAAAAGCCCCGTTGGCCTGGGCGATTTTGCTCGGCGCAGTGCTGCTGGCGGCGGTGGGCGTGCTGAGCATGCTGGGTGCGGCGATGCTGGGCGCGGCGCTGGTGCTCTTGACCGGCTGCTGCACGGTGGGCGGTGCCAAGCGCGGCCTCGACACCCAGGTGCTTTTGACCATTGCCGCCTCCTTCGGGGTGGGGGCGGCGCTTACAAGCTCGGGGGCGGCGGACGCGCTGGCCGGGGGCGTGCTTTCGATGGTGGCGGGCAGCCCCTGGCTTTTGCTGCTGGGCACCTACTGCGTCGTGGCGCTTTTGACCGAACTGGTCACCAACAACGCCGCCGCGGTAATCATTTTTCCGGTCGTGACGGCGGCGGCGGAGAGTCTGGGCGTGAGCATCATGCCGTTCGTGGTGACCATCATGTTCGCCGCCTCGGCCAGTTTTTTGACGCCGATTGGTTATCAAACCAACCTGATGGTCTATGGCCCCGGCGGCTATCGCATCACTGATTTCCTCAAGGTAGGCGGCGGTTTGAACGTGCTGACCGGCGCCATTGCCGTTGCGTTGATTCCGCTGGTGTGGCCGTTCTAGCCGAACCACTCGCCCAGCGCCTCACTTTGCGCTAGGGTGTCGCTTTTATTGCGAGGAAATCACGCTATGTCAGAGCCTGGTGAGTTGATCGTCGAGCCCAAGAACGGGCAGCCCGCGGATGCCTGCGTATTCATCATCCACGGCCTGGGCGCTGACGGTCACGATTTCGAGCCGCTGATCCCGGCCATGGGGCTTTCCAAAAACCTGAATATCCGCTTCATCATGCCCCACGCACCGCGCTTGCCGGTGACCGTGAACGGCGGCATGGTGATGCCCGCCTGGTACGATATTCTGGCGATGGACCTGGGGCGCCGGGTGGATGAAACACAGCTTAAGCACTCCGCCGAGCGCATCCAGGCGCTGATTCAAGAGCAGCTCGACCAGGGGATGGATAGCCGCCGGATCATCGTGGCCGGCTTCTCCCAGGGTGGGGCGGTCGCCTACCAGGCCGCGCTCACGTTCGATCAGCCGTTGGGCGGGTTGCTTGCCATGTCGACGTACCTGGCCACTGGTGAAAGCATCGAATTGGCCGCGGCGAACCAGTCGGTGCCGGTGGAAGTACACCACGGCAACTTCGACCCGGTGGTACCGGAGACCCTGGGCCGGGCCGGCGCCGACCGCCTGAAAGAGAAGGGCTATAGCGTTAACTACCGCCAATATCCCATGGCGCACGCGCTCTGCCCGCAGCAGGTCAACGATATCGGAAAATGGCTGCAGGCGCGCCTGGGTTAGCCCAACGTCGACAAGCGAATAAAAGGCAGGCACAGTCGTTTTTTTCAAGCCGAGGGGTACCCGCAAAGGCCTATGCTAGCGTCTATCGACCTTTTGGAAATGGGCCTGGCTCTTTGCCTTGGCCTTTCCGCCTTTGTCTGCCTGTTCGACCGCCACGTGGCGCGGGCAACCTGCGCCTTTGTCGTGTTTGCCCTGCTCATGGTGCTCGTTTGGGGGTGGTTGGGCGCGCCCTGGCTCGCCCTGGTGGAGTTCGTGCTGGGCGTACTACTAACCGGCGCTACCCTGTTTTACGCCCTCGGCGCCTTTGGCTATCACCCTCGCTATTTTTCCTTTCACGAACTCACCGGTAGCGATTTATGGCCACGCTTTGGCTTTTTTCGCCGCGTATCCTCGTCAAGCCGCCACATCGATACCTTTCGTGGCCCGGTCAGCCACCGCCTGGCCCGGGCGGTGCTGACCGTGGCCTGGTGTTTCATGGTCGGGGCGGTGCTTCGTCTTGTCATGCCCGGCATGGCCTACGCGCCTTCGGAGCATCCGCTGATGCTGGTGGCGGTGCTGATCGTGGGCACGGCGATGGGCGCCTTCGCCCTGCATCGGCATCGCCTGCGCCGGCTGATTGCCTTCAATGTACTGGGCTCCAGCGTTTTTTTATTGATGACCGGGCTTGCCGGTACCGTTGAAGGCGCCCAGGCGCTGGTCGGCGTGGCGCTGATGATCGCCTGGCTCGGTTCGCTTTTGGGGGCGCTGGTGATTCGACAGCTACGCGCCCACGAAGGTGAAGCGGACCAGGAAGACCTGCAACACCCGGAGCGCGCGCAATGAGCTGGCGCTTCGGTCTACTGGAAAGTACCTTTACACCGCTGCCACTTAGCCACTGGGCGCTTTTGTGCGTGCTGTTACTGCCGCTACTGGCGGGGCTTTTAGCAGCGGTTTTTCCGCCCAGGCGGGTGGGTGCGCTGCTCGTCGTCAGCCTTGTCGTGTTGGGCGCCGGGGTGGCGCTAATGGTGGATGCCCAGGCGGCGGGCACTTTGCGCTGGCAGGCCGAGGTGGCGGGGGTGAATCTGTCGCTTCGCTTGAACGGGCTGGGCGCGCTTTTGCTGTTGCTCACTCAGTGCGTCGGCGCGGCGGCGGCGCTCTACGCGCCGGGCTATTTGCGCCTGACCGAGGCGGGCCCGAATCAGCGCTGGCTCTGGCCGCTCATGGGGGCCGAGATCAGTGCGCTGTCGCTTTTATGGTTCGCCTCGGATCTGTTGACGCTCTATTTCGCCCTGGAGGTCGTGGGCCTGTCGGCCGTGGCCATGCTGCTGTTATCGAACAAGGCCGCCGCCCTGGAAGCGGGGATGCGCTATTTACTGCTCACCCTGGTGGGGTCGCTTACTTATCTGATGGGGGTGGCGCTCATTCTGGGGGAGTGGGGCCAGCTCGAACTGATGAAGCTGGCCGAGGTGGTCGAGCCCGGTGCGGTCGCTTGGGTGGCGGCGTCGCTTCTAGGCGCCGGGCTTGCTCTGAAAGCCGCGCTTTTTCCGTTGCACGGCTGGTTGAGCCCGGTGCACGAGAACGCCTGGACGCCGGTCAGCGCGCTGCACGCGGGGCTGGTCATCAAGGCATCGCTTTATATCCTGATTCTGCTCTGGAGCATTTTGCTGCCCGATACCTTCTGGGCACCGCGCTTCATCGCCTGGCTTGGGGCGCTGGCGATCGTCTGGGGCGGGTTGATCGCCTGGCGGGCGGACTCGCTGAAAACCCTGGTGGCCTCGTCCACGGTGGCCCAGCTTGGGTATCTGATGGTCGCCTTTCCCCTGCTGCTTGGCCCGGATGTCGCGCCGATTCCCCAGGCGCTTGCCTGGCAGGGCTTCTGGCTGCAGCTGATCGGCCACGCCCTGGCCAAGGCGGCGATGTTTCTGGCCGCGGGCAATTTGATACTGGCGACCGGCGAGAGCTCGCTCAAAGGACTTTCGGGGACCAGCCGGCATCTGCCGCTGTCGCTGTTGGTCTTTGGGATCGCCTCGATCACGCTGATGGGGCTGCCCCCGAGTGCCGGGTTTACCGCCAAGTGGCTGCTGCTCCACGCCATGGTGTTGTCAGGGCAGTGGGTGGCCGTGGCGGCACTATTGGCCGGCACACTGCTGACCGCGGCCTACGTGTTTCGCGTGTTTCGCTACTCCTTCGATGAAACCGCCCCGCATCATCGCTACCAGCCCCTGGCGCCGGGCATGGACGCCATCGCCCTGGCGCTTGCCTTGGCCGCGCTTGCTTTAGGGCTGTTGGCGCATCTGCCGCTTTCGCTATTACACGGGGGTGGCGTATGAATATGGACTGGTTACCGCTGGCGGCTTTGCTGGTGTCGCTGTTTGCCGCCACAGCGATCTTTGCGCTGCCGGAAGAAGCGCGCGCCGTGCGCACCGTGATCAACCTGAGCGCGGCGGCCTGTAAAGTAGCGCTGGTAACGCTGATGGTGGGGCGGGTGTCGGCCGGGTACGAGGATACCTTCAGTTTTCAGATCATCGGCGGTATCGATTTCGTGCTGCGGGCCGACGCCCTGGGCGTGATGTTCGCCGGGCTCTCCTCGGTTCTGTGGCTCTGCACCACCATTTACGCGATCGGCTACCTGGAAGGGGCGGCCAACCGTAAGCGCTTTTTCGGCTTTTTCAGCCTCTGCGTGACCAGCACCCTGGGCGTGGCGCTGGCGGGAAATCTGTTCACCTTTTTGATTTTCTACGAAATGCTCACGCTTTCGACCTACCCCCTGGTGGCCCACGCGGGCAGTGCCAAGGCGCTGGCGGCGGGGCGGGTGTATCTGCGCTATACGCTCAGCGCCGGGGTCGTGCTGCTTTTGGGCGTGGTGTTGCTCTATAGCCTGACCGGCGATCAATCCTTCGCCTCCGAGCGTGGCCTTACGCGTTATCTTGACGACCACCGCGTGCTTTTGACCGTGATCTTCGCGCTGCTGGTCGGGGGGCTTTCGGTCAAAGCGGCGATCGTGCCGCTGCATGGTTGGCTGCCCCGGGCGATGGTGGCCCCGGCGCCGGTCAGCGCGCTGCTCCACGCCGTGGCCGTGGTCAAAGCCGGGGCGTTCGGCATTTTGCGTATCATCTACGATCTTTACGGCATCGAGCTAAGCGTCGAACTCGGCGTGACCACGGTGCTGGCGGTACTGGCCTCGTTTACGATCATCTACGGCTCGCTGCGCGCGATTACCCAAAAAGAGCTCAAGCCCAGGCTTGCGTTTTCCACCATCAGCCAGGTGTCCTACGTGGTGTTAGGGGTGTGTTTGGTCGGGCCCTTCGGCACGATCGGGGCGCTGGCGCATCTGCTTCACCAGGGGTTGATGAAGGTGACGCTGTTTTTCTGCGCGGGTATCTACGCCGAGGAGCTCGGTATTCACCGTATCGATGAAATGAACGGCGCCGGCAAGCGCATGCCGCTGACCAGTATCGCGTTTACCGTGGGCGCGCTTGGCATGATGGGGCTACCGCCGACCGCCGGGTTCATCACCAAGTGGTACTTAGGGATTGGCGCGATCGAGGCCCAGATGTACTGGGTCGTGGCGGTGCTGGTAGCCAGCAGTGTGCTCAACGCGATTTACTTTTTACCCGTCGTGTACCGGCTCTGGTTTTGTGAGGGCCCCGCTCACGGGGTGGGCGAGTGGCCCCAGGAGCAGCGCCTGGGGCGGCTGGAAACCCATGGCTGGCTGTTGTGGCCGGCGGTGTTTACCGCGGTGGTGAGCCTGGGCGCCGGGCTTTTGGCAGGGCTGCCGTTTAGTCCGCTGGACTGGGCGACCCGGGTCGCGGTCGGGGAGTATCTGCCATGACGGCGCTCTTTCTACTCGCGCTTGGCTGGCCCATGGCCGTGGCGGCGGGCGTTATCTGGCAGGCGCTGCGCGTGCCTGCAGCGAAGCGCGGCTTTTTTAACGTTTGGTGGCTAAGTGCTGGCTGGCCTGCGCTGGCGCTTGCGTTTGTCGGCGAAGCCCAGTGGAGCTGGTCGGCCTGGATGCTGGGCGGCCACTGGGAGCTCAACGCGCTGAGCCGCGCCTGGCTTGGGTTTACCGCGCTTTTATGGAGCCTGGCGGCGCTGCACGCCCGCGGCTATTTCAAGAGCTCCTTGGTGCGGGCCCGCGAGGGCGAGGCGGCAGAGGGCACTCGGCTGTTACGTTTTACGCTTTTCTGGCCGCTGACGTTTTTGGGCAATGCGTTCTTGATCCTTTCCCAGGATATCGCAAGCTTTTACCTCGGCTTTGCACTGATGACCTTTGCGGCTTACCCGTTGGTACTGCACAACCAGGATGCGAGCGCCAAACGTGGAGCGAGCGCCTATATCCTGTTGGCGGTACTCGGCGAGGGGCTGATTTTGGCAGGGCTTCTGTGGGCCGCGGGGGAGTCCCAGGCGACCACGCTTGCCGGGGTGCGCGAAGGGATTCTCGATGCGCCCCAGGGGGCGTGGATGGCGCTTTTGCTGTGGCTGGGGTTTGGCGTCAAGGCGGGGGTTGTGGGGCTTCACGTATGGCTGCCGCTGGCCCATCCGGCGGCCCCGGCCCCGGCGAGCGCGGTGCTTAGCGGGGCCATGATCAAGGCCGGTCTTTTGGGCTGGCTAGTGCTTTTACCGCTGGGCGCCGAAGGCCTTTCCGCCGAGCTCGAAACCCTTGGCGAGGTGATGCTCGTCGCCGGCTTTGCCGCGGCTTTTGGGGCGGCGCTTTACGGCGTGGGCCAGCACCATCCCAAGGCAGTGCTGGCCTACTCGAGCATCAGCCAAATGGGCATGATGACGGCGCTGGTGGCCATGGGCCTGGTCAACGCCGCGCTTTGGCCGCTGTTACTGCCAGGTATCGTGCTATTTGCCGGTCACCACGCGCTGGCCAAGGGGGCGCTCTTTCTGGGTACCAGCATCAGCGAACACTTGCCGCGACGTCCCCCGGTGATTTTATGGCTGGCGCTGGCGTTGCCCGGGCTTTCGCTCACCGGCGCCTTTGGCGCGGGCATCATCAGCAAGTACAGCGTCAAGCACGCACTAGAGGAGATGCACCATAGCCAGGTGATCATGCTGCTGACGCTGGCGGCGGTGGGCACCACGGCGCTGGTGAGCGTCTGCTTTTGGCGCCAGTGGCAGCAGCGCGGCGAAGGCGGCAGTGACGCCTTCCAACTGGGCGGCTGGGCGCTGGCGATTGCCGGGGCGCTTTGTGTGCCCTGGTGGCTGCCGCTGCCCGAGGGCAGTGTACACGTACCGGGGCTCTCTTCGCTTTGGTCGCTGGCCTGGCCGTTACCCGCTGGCGTGCTGGCCGTGGTGGCGGGGTACTGGCTTGCCCGAGTGCTTGGCTTTAAGCCGCTACCGCCCGGGGATTTGTGGTGGGTGTACCGCCCGATTGCCTTGAAAAGCGTGGCCTTTTGTAAGGGCGTGAGTAATAAGATGAAACGGGCGAAGCACGCCAGCGTCGAACGCGCGCTCGCTTTGGAGGCGCGCGTTATGACACAGTTGGTTGAAACCCTGCAAGGCGAGGGATGGATGCGTCGGCACGGCAGCGGCTTGATGATGGCCTTTGCCGTGCTATTGGCACTTTTACTGATTTGGGAGGGCCTGGGATGAGCCGATCACACCAAAAAAGCACGTCCCGGGGCCGGCGCGCCCGCGCCCCCGAGGATATTCCGAAGGCAGGGTTGATCGATGTCGGCTGGCGGGTGATACGTGCCGCCCGGCGTAACCGGCTGACCATGCTGGCGGCGGGGGCGGCCTTCTACGCTTTACTGGCGTTTTTCCCCACCATCGCGGCGGTGATTTCACTGTGGGGGTTGTTGTTCGACCCGCTCGAAGCGGCCCAGCAGCTTTACGAAATTAGCCGGTTCATGCCGCCGGACGCGGCGGGGCTTATGGATCAACAGGCCGAGCAGGTGATCGAGAGCACCGAAATGGGGAACTTCATGGCGGCGATGATTGGGCTGGCGGTCGCCATGTTCATCGCCTCCAAAGGGGTTGCGGTGCTGGTGGTGGGGCTCAACGTGGTGTACGGCGAGAGTGAAAAACGCCCTTTTTTGCACCGCACGGTGCTGCTGACCATGCTGACCTTTGGGCTGATCGTCATGACCCTGGTGTCGCTTGCGTTCATTGCGCTGGTGCCCATGGCGGTGGATTCGCTCACTATCGAATCCCCCGTGGACCGGGTCTTGAAGTGGCTGCGCTGGCCGGCGCTGCTCATTTTGATGAGTGTCCTGATCGCGCTGCTTTACCGCTTTGCCCCCTACCGGCGTAAACCCCGCTGGGAGTGGATCAACTACGGTACGCTGCTGGCGACCGCCGCCTGGCTGGTTGGCTCCGCGGCGCTTTCGCTCTACGTGCGTAACTTCAGCGCTTTCAGCGAGCTTTACGGCTCTTTGGGCGCGGTGGTGGCGCTGATGATGTGGTTTTGGTTGTCGGCCTTTACCGTCCTGTTTGGCGCCGAGCTCAACTGCGAGCTCGAGCGCCAAACCCTGAGTGATACGACGGTGGGCCAGCCGCGCCCGTTGGGCGAGCGCGAAGCCTTCGCGGCGGATACGGTGGGGGTGACCAACCCGATGGGGGAGGACCGGAAAAACCAGGATAGCAAGTAGACGCCCGTCACCGGATAGCCATAGCGCCGCCTGTTAGGCGGCGCTTTTGTAGGTGAGGTTTAAGAGATTTATCCAGTTAGCGTGGCGGGCCTTTTATAAAGGCTCTTCTTATAAATGCTCTTTTTATAAAAGTTCTTCGGCGGCCAGCGCCAGGCGCGAGCGCTCGACGCATTTCAAGGTAATGTGCCCGGCGTGGGGCCAGTCGCGAAAGCGCTCGACCACGGCGGCCATGCCGCAGGTGTTGGCGGAGAGGTAGGGCGTGTCGATCTGACCGACGTTACCGAGGCAGACGATCTTGGTATTACGCCCGGCGCGCGTAACCAAAGACTTGAGCTGTTTAGGGGTGAAGTTTTGCGCCTCGTCGATGATCAGGAAGGTGTCGTTCAGGGTGCGCCCGCGCATGAAGCCCGGCGAGCGAATCTGGACCCGGGAGCCGATCAGTTGGCGGGTGGCGCCGTTGTCCCAGCTCGACTCGCCGTCGTCGTTACGCAGAAGGTTGTCCATGTTGTCGTGAAACGCCCCCATCCAGGGCGACATTTTCTCCTCCTCGGTGCCGGGTAGAAAGCCGATATCCTCGCCCATGGGGATCGGCGCGCGGGTGAACACGATGCGCTCGAAGCGCTTGGCGTCCAGGGTTTGCTGAAACGCGGCGGCCAGCGTCATGTAGGTCTTGCCGGTACCGGCGCTTCCGGCGATGGTGACCAGGTCGATTTCCGGGTCCATCAACAGGTTCAGGGTGAAGTTCTGGCGGCTATCGTGGGCGTGTACACCCCACACGCCGGCGTGGTGGCGGTAGTTGGTCAGAAGCTGGAGTGTGGCGCTTTTGGGCCCCAGCTCGCGTACGACCGCCTCGAACTCGGCGCCGTTTTCGCTATCCGAGACCAGCATGCCGGTGTGCCACTCGACGGGCATCTCGCCCTTGAGGTGGTAAAAGGTGTGGTGGCCCGCGCGTTCGACATGGACCTCGACATTGAGCGTCTCCCAAAGCGAAGTACCTTCAAGCCCCGCGTGATCGACGATGCTGGCGCCTTCGATCATGGCGTCGCTGTCCGAGAAGGCGCGGTCGTTGTGGTAATCCTCCACCGGCACCTTGAGCGCGGCGGCCTTGATGCGCAGGTTGATATCCTTGGTGATCAGGATGACCGAAGCGTCCGGACGTTCGTCGCGCAGCCGGCAGGTTTCGGCCAGAATGCGGTTGTCGGCGGTGTCGCTGACTTCGTTTAAAAGCTTGAGATCGTTGTAGCAGAGAAAGTGTAAGCAGCCGCTTTGGCCGCTAATACGCGGGATGGGAACGCCGTTTTGAACTTCCCGGAACGTGACCTGGCTTGTGAGCTCCGAGAGTGTACGGCTGACCTGGCGGGCGGTGCGGGCGATATCACGGATGCCGTTTTTGTGCTTATCGAGCTCCTCGAGAACGGTCATGGGAATGACCACGTCGTGCTCATCGAAATGGTAAAGGGCGGCGGGGTCGTGGATCAGGACATTGGTATCGAGAACATAGAGGCGTTTGGCTTTCTTATCGAGTTTGACCATCGGGGAAGTCGCTCCTGAGTTGACGGCAACATCGACACTGGCAGGGCTTGTTTACGCATCAATGACACTGCCCGTGTTGAGTCTTTCGAGTGTCATTAATCTCCTCTGTGGCTTTTTTATAGAGTGGAAGGCACCGCCACTTTTCGCCACTCCCGCGTTTCAACGAAACCGGCGTTAAGCTTCGATGGCCAAGAATTGCGCCACTTTGTTAAGCAACACCGTAGCCACCGGCCCCTGGTGCTCACCTTCGAGCGTGCGGTAGTGGTAGCTCTCCAGCGCAAGCTCGTGGGGCAGGCGGTTGAGCGTACCGGCGCTTAACGCCTCGCTCACCAGCAGCGAGGGCAGCAGTGCCCAGCCGGTGCCCTGAATCACGGCGTCGCGAATCAGCTCGAACATGGTCAGGCTCAAGTAGTTGGCGGAAAAAAGCGCTTCGCTGACCAGCTTGTCATCCTGAACGTGGCTCAAACAGATCTGGGTGTACTGGGCCAGGTCATCGCGGCGAACGCTTGGCAAGCGGCTTAGCGGGTGGTGCGGGGCGGCGACCAGGCGCATGTCCACCGGCGCCAGGCTCTGCGCATTTAAAACTACGCTTGGCGCGGCGTAGAGCCCAAAGGCGATATCCACGGTTTGGCGGGCGATCAGCGCGTGGTGGGCCTGGGGCGGGGCCAGGTAAACAGAAATGGCGGTGAGCGGGTAGCGCGCCTTGATGTCGTGCATCACGTTTTGCCAAAAGGTTTCGGGTAGGGCGTCGTCTCGGGCGATACAGAGCTGACTTTCAACGCCCAGGCGTTGCTGCTGGCAATATTTGTTGATCCGCCCGGCGCTGGTCATCAAGCGGTAGCAGTCGGGCAGAATGCTTTCCCCCATGGGCGACAGCGTAAGGCTATTGCCGGAGCGCTCGAAAAGCGCCACGCCCAGGTGGTCTTCCAGCGCGCTCACCATGGCGCTAAGCGTGCTGCGTTTCATACCCGTATGGCGGGCGGCGCCGGCAAACGAGCGCTGCTCGGTGACCTCGATAAACGCCTGGATCTGTTCGATTCGCATGGATGCCCCGTCGAGTGCCAAATAGATTGGCGCTGAGCGATTGGTAAGTGCTGTTCGTGGCGCCTATTATGGCGCACCTTTCACCCCTTATTGGATGGTTTTCGCGTGTCTTCCTCAACGCTCGAGCGCCGTGCGCTCAGATTTTCGGCGCTCTCTGCTTCGCTCTTCGCGTTTGCCGGGCTCTTTATCGGCTTGGCCTCCGGCTCCATCACCATTTTATTCGACAGCGGCTACTCGCTACTCAGCCTGGTGCTGGCCTCGCTTTCGCTGGTGGCGCTGGGTCATGCTCAAAAGCCCGCGGATGAGCGCTACCCCTTTGGCCGGCTGACCGTGGAACCGCTGGCGGTGCTGCTCAAGGGCGTGGTGATTGCGCTGGTATGCCTGTTCTCGCTGGTCTCGGCGCTTTGGAGCCTTTACCGGGGCGGGCGTATGGTCACCCTGGATTTGGCGCTGCTGTTTGGCCTGGCCAACGTGGCGGGGTGTCTTTTTACCTGGTGGCGGCTTGGCCGCTACGCCCGGGGGCGGCATTCTTCGTTGATGGCCGCGGAGCTCAAGCAGTGGCAGATGGACACCTGGCTAAGCGGCGCGGTGCTGATCGGGTTCATGCTCACCTTTGGGCTCACCTACACCCCCTGGGCAAGTTATGCCCGCTTTGCCGACCCGGTGATGGTGCTGGTGATCGTCGCCTACTTCATGCCCATGCCGGTGAAGATGGTGCGCGGCGCGCTCAAGGAGCTGATGTTCGGCGAGCCCGGCGGTGGTATGCGCCAGGAGCTTGTGCGCCATGTCGCGGATTTCGACGTGGCAGAGCGTGACGTACGCCTGGCGCGGGTCGGTAATTTTCTCATGGTCGACATTCAGCTTGAAAAAGCGCAGATCGACGACGCCGAGGCAATCGTCGAAAGCGTGACCCGCCACTGCCATTACCGCCAGCTGCGCCCGGTCACCAGTATCACGCTGGTGACTTAAGCGGTACTAAAACGATTGACGCTTTTCGAGCGCGGTGGTATCTAGCCCTACCGGTAATTACATCGGAATTTAGAGGGTTTCAATGACATGCTACTTTGCCGCTTTCTACCCGCGCTGCTGGCTACCCTGTTGGTAGCGGGCTGCGCCAGCTCCACCGTCGCGCCCCGCTATACGTCGAGCAACCCGGATATCATGCGCGTGGGCGGCGAGCGCCCCTCCAACCCCGACCCGCGCACCGAAGACCTGGGCTCTTATTGCCTGGAAAGCACCGAGCGCTGGAACGAGCAGGGCCGCACCCCGGATGGCCAGACCCTGTGGGCCAAGGACACGCTGCGCAAGGTCGTGCCCTGCCAGTAGGCTCTGGGCTTGTCGAAAAGCGGCGCCCGGCACTTCAATGCCGGGCGCCGCTTTTTGGGTTTAATCGCGCTTTTTTTCGGGTTTGCCTTTACGTTGGGTGCTGGCGAAGTCTTCGAGCTCCTCTTCGCTCATCGAGTCGTACATCTCTTTGGACGAACCCACAAGCTCACCTGGTTTCGTTTCACCGCGCTTGGCCGAAAGGGCCGCGCCCGCCGCTTTTTGCTGCGCTTTCGATTTTGCCGGCATGCCAAGCTCCTTTGGAGTGGAGGGTATTAGTGTGCCTTCGTGATAACGCTTTGCTAAAGTTTAGCAGCGCTTTATCGCCCCGCCAGATGAAGGTGCTAAACGCCAAAACGGTTACTACTGAAACGATACGAGAGTCCCATGACGCCAGCGATCAACACCGCCAAAAAAGCGGGCATCGATTTCGACATCCATGAGTACAGCCACGAAAGCGGGGTGGCCTCCTACGGGCTGGAAGCCGCGGAAAAGCTGGGGGTCGATCCGGCGCAGGTGTTCAAAACCCTGGTGGTGGAGCTCGATGGCAAGACCCTGGCGGTGGCGGTGGTGCCGGTCACCCATCAGCTGGGGTTGAAGCAGGTGGCCAAGGCGGCCGGGGCCAAGAAAGCGGCCATGGCAAGCCCGGAGGCGGTGGAGCGCGCGACCGGCTACGTGCTGGGTGGGGTGAGTCCGTTGGGTCAGAAAAAACGCCTGGCGAGCTTTATCGACGACTCCGCCCAGCGCTTTTCGCGTATCTACGTCAGCGCCGGGCGGCGCGGGCTCGAAATCGCCCTGGCGCCGGAGACGCTTGCCAGGCTTTGTCAGGCGCGCTTTGCGGTGCTCGGCGTATAGCGCGAGGGCAAACGAGGCCGCTTTCTGGTATGGTGCCCGTTAAGCGTATTACCGGCGCCGCCTTGCCCATGAGCAAGGCGCTTTCGCCCATTTCAGGAATTTTTCGTGGCCGATACTTCTTTTGCCTCTCTGGCACTGCCCCCCGCTCTTATCGATAACCTGGCGTCTCTGGCGTACCACGAGATGACGCCGATTCAGGCGCAAAGCTTGCCGCCTATGCTCGAGGGTCGCGATGTGCTCGGCCAGGCCAAAACCGGCTCGGGTAAAACCGCCGCGTTCGGCCTGGCGCTGCTCGCCCAATTGCGGCTCGAACGCTCACACATTCAAAGCCTGGTGCTTTGCCCCACCCGCGAGCTTGCCGACCAGGTGGCCGAGGCGATTCGCGGGCTTGCCCGCACGCTTGCCAACGTCAAGGTGCTCACGCTTTGCGGCGGCGCCCCGTTTGGCCCGCAGCTTGCCTCCCTCGAGCACGGCGCGCACATCGTGGTGGGCACGCCCGGACGCATCGAAGAGCACCTGCGCAAGGGCTCGCTAAGCCTGGATGGGCTGTCCACGCTGGTGCTGGACGAAGCCGATCGTATGCTCGATATGGGCTTTCGTCCGTCGATCGATGCGATCATTCGCGCCACACCTGCCGATCGGCAGACACTTTTGTTCAGCGCAACCTTCCCGGATGAGCACGCCGGCGGTGAGCTTGCCGAGATGACCCGCGGGGTGCTGCGCGATCACGTCAGTGTGGCGGTCACCGAGACCCACGACGACACTACCATCGAGCAGCACTTTTTTGCCGTTAACGGCGAACGAGCGCGCATGAAAGGGCTGGTGGATCTGCTGCTTCACTACCGGCCGACCACCAGCGTGGTGTTTTGCAACACCAAGCGCGAAACCGATCAGGTCGCCGAGGAGCTAAGCGACGCGGGCTTTAGCGCCGTGGCGCTGCACGGTGATCTTGAGCAGAAAGACCGCGACCGGATTTTGGTGATGTTCGCCAACCAGAGCGTGTCGATTCTGGTGGCCACCGACGTCGCCGCGCGCGGGCTCGACATCGCCAAGCTCGACGCCGTGTTCAACTACCAGATTGCCCGCGAGCAGGGCGTGCATGTCCACCGGGTTGGGCGCACCGGCCGCGCCGGAGAGAGCGGCATTGCCGCCACCCTGGTCGCCCCGGAAGAGCACTACCGCCTCGAGCGCCTCGGTGAGTACCTAAGCGAGGTGTTCACGTTAGAGGCCCTGCCCAAACCCCGCCAGCAAACCCCTTTCGAGCCCGCCATGGCGACGCTTCAGCTAAACGGTGGCAAGAAGGACAAGCTGCGCCCCGGCGATATTCTCGGCGCGCTGACCGGCGAAGGGGGACTGCGGGGGGACCAGGTCGGCAAGATCAAGGTACAGGCACGCAGTGCTTTCGTGGCGGTCGACCGCGAGGTGGTCAATAAAGCGCTTGGCAAGCTCGAGCGCGATAAACTCAAGGGCCGCGCCTTTCGCGTACGCCGCCTTTAGCATGAACATATTGAACGCTCACGTATTCACCACGCACGCATCCGCCATCAGGAGTGACCGCCGCACGTTATGAAGATACCCAAACGATTACAGCCTCTGGTCGACGACGGCCTCGTGGAAGAGGTGCTGATGCAGTTGATGAGCGGCAAGGAAGCGCAGGTGTATGTCGTTCGATCCAGCGGTGAAAAACGCTGTGCCAAGGTCTTCAAGGAGGCCAAGCAGCGTAGCTTCAAGCAGGCCGTTCAGTACCAGGAAGGGCGCAAGGAGCGTAACAGCCGCCGGGCGCGGGCCATGGCCAAAAAGACCAAATACGGCCAGAAAGAGCAGGAGCAGGCCTGGCTCTCCGCCGAGGTCGATGCGCTTTACCGGCTTGCAGGCGCCGGTGTACGCGTTCCCCAACCCTACGGTTTCGTCGATGGCGTGCTGTTGATGGAAATGATCACCGATGCCAACGGTGATGTGGCCCCGCGGCTGGGCGATGTAGCACTGAGTGAAGAGCAGGCGATTGCCTATCACGCCAAGGTGATCAACGACGTGGTGCTGATGCTGTGCGCCGGTCTCGTTCACGGCGATTTATCCGAGTTCAACGTGCTGGTCGATGGCGAAGGCCCGGTGATCATCGACTTGCCCCAGGCGGTGGACGCGGCGGGCAACAACAGCGCCGCCGCCATGCTCGAGCGCGATGTGAACAACATGCGCGCCTATTTCGGCCGCTACGCCCCGTCGCTTTTAGAGACCCACTACGCTAAAGAGATGTGGGCGCTTTATGAGGCCGGCAAGCTGACCCCGGATAGCCAACTGACCGGCCACTTCGAGTTCGATACCCACCTGGCTGACGTAGGCGAGCTTATGGACGTCATCGACGACGCCAAAGAGGAGGAGGCCGAACGCCAGGCACGCCTTCGCGACGACGATGGGGACGACGACGGCTACCCGTACTGACCTTACGCCACTAACCTTACTTCGCCGCCAAAATGCTAAGCTGCAGCATTGTTTAGCGGGTTAACAAAGGGCGCGGTAGCGCTTGGGGTGGCGAAGTGAAAGGGATGACGATGAGCAGGCGCACGGCACGCGCGTTGGGGATATCGCTGGGTGCCGGGGTGGTGGGCGGTGTGCTTTTTCAGCTCACCGGCCTTCCGCTTGCGTGGATGCTGGGGCCGCTGACCGCGAACCTGCTGCTCTCGTCCCGGGGCGTTCACGTGGCGGTACCCGAGGGGCTTCGCAACGTGTTTTTGGCGGTGATGGGGCTGGTGCTGGGCAGCCAGGTCACGCCGCAATTGGCCCACCGCGTGGGGGATTGGCCGGTCTCGGCGGTACTTTTGTTACTGGGGGTGGCGGCTTCCACGGCGGTCGCGGCGCGCTGGTACCGCCGCTGCGGGTTCGATTCGACCAGCGCCTGGTTCAGCGCCGCCCCCGGGGCCATGACCGCGATGATTCTGCTCGGCGACAAGGCCGGCGGCGACCCGCAGCGCATTGCGCTCGCCCAGTCGCTGCGGGTCATTTTAGTGATTCTATTTCTGCCGCCGCTGTTTTGGGTCTCCAGCGGCAGCGGCGAAAGCCTGGGCGGCGTCGATGCTGCGCTGACCGACGGCTGGATGCTGCTTTTGATCCCGCTTTTGCTGCCACTGGGGCGCTGGCTGCGCCTGCCAAGCGCAGCGCTGCTGGCGCCGCTTTTGGCCGCCGCGGTGCTCTCGGGGTTCGATATCGCAAGTCTTACGCTTCCCGAGTGGGGCATGAATGTGATGCTTTGGGTGCTGGGTAGCGCGATCGGCTCGCGCTTCAAGGGCCTGACCGGGCGTACGTTCGGGCGTTATCTGTGGCAATCCGGCGTGGCGACGCTGGCGGCGTTAGCCGTGCTGGCCGTCTTCGCTGAACTGATTCATCAGTTGTTGGGCGTAGGGCGCGACGTGGCGTTTCTGGCGCTGGCGCCGGGCGGCATAGGTGAAATCGCCATTCTCGCCGTGGCGCTGGATATCGACCCGGTGTTCGTTGCCTTTCATCATCTTTTACGCATGATCACGCTGATGGTCGTGGCGCCTTTCTGGGCGCGTTTTTTAATGCGCCGCTAATAAAGCCGTGCCAGGACCTACGCTCGGTACTTTTAAATCCTGGGCTTTAAGGGCTATCCATAAGGGCTATCCATAAGGACTTTTCATGCTCGCTCGCACGCTGAAATCGCTTTTTCACACCTTTGAAAGCCGTGTGAACCCGTACCCGGAAGGCGCGCTCGAGACGCCGCCGAAGGGGCTTTTGCCGTTTATCTGGCACTTCTCAAAACCGATCTGGCCGCTGCTTTTGGTGATGTCGCTGGTCACCGGCGCGGTCTCCGCCGCCGAGGTGTTCTTTTTCAGCTACATGGGCGAGCTGGTGGACTGGCTGGGTAATGTCGAGCGCGCCGGGTTCTGGCAGGAAAACGGCCTGTGGCTTGCCGGGGTGGGCCTGGTGGTCATCCTGGGACTGCCGCTTTTGGTGCTCTTGCAGTCCTTGATTACCCACCAAAGCATCTTCGGCAATTACCCGATGATCGGCCGCTGGCTTTCGCATCGTCATATGCTCAGCCAAAGCCTGGCGTTCTACCAGGACGAGTTCGCCGGGCGCGTCTCGCAAAAGGTGATGCAGACCGCACTGGCTATTCGCGAGACCGTCACCAAGGTGATGGACCTGATGGTCTACGCGCTGGTCTATTTCACCGGTGCGGCTTTCTTGTTGGGCCGCGCCGACCCCTGGCTTTTGCTGCCGCTGGGGCTTTGGCTGCTGGGGTATCTGGGCATCATGCGCTACTTCGTGCCGCGCCTTCGCGATGTCTCCATGGCGCAGGCCGATGCCCGCGCCGAGATGACCGGGCGCGTGGTCGACAGCTACAGCAACATTCAAACCATCAAGCTCTTTGCCGATACCGTGCGCGAGCAGCGCTACGCCAAGGACGCCATGGAGGGGTTTCTAACCACGGTGCATCGCCAGATGCGCCTGGTGACGGTGATGAGCGTGTGCTTGACGCTTTTAAACACGATGTTGCTGGTGGGCATTGCCGGTATGGCGATCAGCGCCTGGTATCTGGAGGCGATCTCGCTCGGGGTGCTGGCCATCGCCATCGCGCTGGTGATGCGCATTCGCTTCATGTCCGACTGGATACTCTGGGAAGTCGCCGGGCTTTTCGAGAACATCGGCACCGTGCAGGACGGCATGAACACCATCGCCCAGGCGCCGAGCATCAATGACGCCCCAGACGCTTCGCCGCTCGAGGTGCCCCGCGGCGAGATCGTATTCGATGCGCTCACCTTCCACTACGCCCAGGCCCAGGGCGAGCACAAGACCGTGTTCGACGGCTTCGATCTGACCATCAAACCCGGCGAGAAGATCGGCCTGATCGGGCGCTCCGGGGCCGGCAAGTCCACGCTTGCCAACCTGCTGCTGCGTTTTTACGACCTGCAGGGCGGGCGCATTCGTATCGATGGCCAAAATATCGACGAGGTCACCCAGACCTCGCTTCGCCACCAGATCGGCATGGTGACCCAGGACACCTCGCTTTTGCACCGCTCGCTCAGAGACAACATTCGCTACGGCAGCCCCGAGGCCAGCGACGACGACGTGTGGCGCGCGGTTTGCCGCGCCCACGCGGATACCTTCATCGATGACCTGGTCGACCCTTCCGGTCGGCGCGGCCTGGATGCCCACGTCGGCGAGCGCGGCGTAAAGCTCTCCGGCGGCCAGCGCCAACGTATCGCCATTGCCCGGGTGCTTCTAAAAAACGCACCGATTCTGGTGCTCGACGAGGCGACCTCGGCGCTGGATTCCGAGGTCGAGGCGGCGATCCAGGAGCAGCTCGACGCGCTGATGGAAGGCAAGACCGTGATCGCGATCGCCCACCGGCTCTCCACCATTGCCATGCTGGACCGGCTCATCGTGGTCGACCAGGGCCAGCTGGTGGAAAGCGGCACCCATCAGGAGTTGCTCGATAAAGGCGGTATCTACGCAAGGCTCTGGCAGCGCCAGTCCGGCGGGTTCCTGGCCCAGGAGTTGGACGAGGGCCTTGATCTGAACCAGGATGCCCCCACCTCATTCCCATACACGGATCAAGGAGGTCGTCATGAAAACGATTAAGCTACAGGCACCGGGCGGTTTGGATAAGCTCTTGGCCGTTGATGGGGCGCCCGCGAAAGCGCCTCAATCCGGGGAAATCAAGGTGCGCCTGCACGCAAGCTCGCTCAACTTCCACGACTACGCGGTGGCTGCGGGCATGATCCCGACCGACGACGGGCGCATTCCGATGTCCGACGGCGCCGGTGTGGTAGAAGCCGTGGGCGAAGGCGTCGAGGAATTCGCCGTGGGTGATCGGGTGGTCTCCACTTTCTTCCCGACCTGGCTCGAAGGCCCGGCGCGGGTCGATAACTTCGCCACTACCCCAGGCGATGGCGTCGATGGCTACGCGCGGGAAGAAGTGACCGGCCCGGCCAGTGGCTTTACCCACCAACCCGAAGGCTACAGCCACGCGGAAGCTGCCACGCTCACCACGGCAGGCCTGACCGCTTGGCGGGCGCTGGTAGTGGACGGCAACATCAAGGCTGGCGACACCGTGCTGGTGCTGGGTACCGGCGGCGTCTCCATCTTCGCGCTGCAGTTTGCCAAGATGATGGGCGCGCGGGTCATTGCGACGTCCTCCTCCAACGAGAAGCTCGAACGCCTGCGGGAAATGGGCGCCGAGCACACCATCAACTATAAAGAGACGCCGGAGTGGGGCAAGGAAGTCCAGGCGCTGACCAACGGTGAAGGCGTGGACCATATCGTCGAAGTCGGCGGGCCGGCGACGCTGCCCCAGTCCATCGAGGCGATCAAGATTGGCGGTCACATGGCGCTGATCGGCATTCTGACCGGGCGTGAAGGCGATATTCCCACCGCCAAGCTGATGGCCAAGCAGGCCACGCTCAAGGGCTTGATCGTGGGCAACCGCCGCGATCAGATCGAGATGATTCGCGCCATCGATACCGCGGGCATGCGCCCGGTGATCGATCGCGAGTTCGGTCTTGAAGAGATCGCCGAGGCGTTTCGCCATCAGGAATCCGGTAAGCACTTCGGCAAAATCTGCCTGACGTTCTAACGCCGCCGGATACGGGCTAACGCCCGCTTTAAAACGATAAATCCCTGCACGCCGTTCAAGGCGTGCAGGGATTATTTTTGGCAAGGCCCGCCAGGCGGGCGGATGCCGGGTCAGGCGCTGTGCGCGGTCGGCTCGGTGGTACGGCTATACACCACGCCCTTGACCTCGAGCTCCATAATGTCCTCGTAGGGATGCACCACGCCTTCGATATCGCCAGGGTCCCCGGCGGTATTATTGATCAGCGCTTCGGGAATCACTTTTACGCCTTTGATACCCGCGTGCTGGATCCGCGCGCTAAAGCGGCTGCCCTGGTGGTCGATCAGCACCCGCTCGCCCGCAATACACTTGGTGAGCTTATCGTGAAGCTCTCTTTGATTAACCGGAACAACGCTCATTGCGACCTCCCGTTTAGCACTGCCCCCAGCGCCCGCCTCGTCGCATGAGGCTTGCGGCTCGAATCCGGGGTAATGGCTGCGTTGGTGAGCTTTTACGTTACGTCCAAGCTAAGACCGTTGCGCCCTGGTTAAGTTCGATAAGCACCGCTTTAGCGCTTTTGCCGTGCTACTCTTTACGGTCGATACAGTCACTTGAGACGTTATATGGCGAAGCGTTCGGAAAATGCTGCTCACCCGCTGGGCGAGGTCGTCCAACTCGAAGCGTTTTCCACCCCGGAGAAAACCCAGCACTCGAGACGCCAGCGCTACCTTCGCGCCGCCAAAACCTGGCTGACCGGCAAGCGCGCCGCCGAGCGTCAGGCGATCGAGGAAGAAAAGCTTCGTAAACTCCCGGAAGTGCGCCTGGCGCATTTGGTGCCGCCCATCGATTGGTCCCGGGCCGCCCGCGCGCTGGACGCCGTCATTACCGCCGAGTATGCCAGCGAACCGGTCATTTTTTTCATTACCCCGCCTTTTGGTGGCCACGGCGACGTGGCCGCGCACTGGGCGCGGCTGCACGCTATAGATACCTGTGAGGCGCCGAGCATCGAGGCGCTACTCGACGGCGATAGCAGCTGGATGGCGCAGTTCGACGGCAAATCCCGCTGGGTGCTCCCTGCTTTACAGCACTGTTTTTTGCGCACAAGCCAAGGCATACAGGGCGTGCGCGCGTTTCTGGAAAGTGCTCTGGCCGGACAGCTCGGGCGGGGCGTGATCGGTTGCGATAGCTGGAGCTACGCCTATTTAAAACACGTGGTGGGGCTCGATAGCGTACCGGCGCTAACGCTTCAGGCCGTGGAGGGTGAGCAGTTGGCCGAGTACTTTTTGGGCGAGGGCCAAAACGCGCTGACGGTCTACAGTACGCGCACCGGCAAGCCGGTTTCCAACCAACGGCGCGACAAGCGAAGTGCCAAAAGCAAAAGCGAGCTACAGTACCTGGCGGCCTACTGCCGGGGCCACCTGGGCGTGGCGTGGTACTACTGGCGCGAGCGACTGCGCGAGCCTGTTTCAAGCACCAGCGACGATAACGAACTTTGGCTGATCGACGCCCTCGACGAGGCCGAACTGACCAACGATACCGGCGACGTAGCGATTCTGGTCCTTCATGCGCTTTTGATTCATGGCGGCTTGAACGACGCGGCACTTGCCGCGGTACTGCCGTTCTCCTACCACGAAACCCTCAACGCTCGGCTCACGCTCACGCGCCTGAAGGTGCTGGGCGAGCAGCAGGGGCGCTGGCAGGTGGCCCCCTTGAGCTATGCAAGCGTGCGCGAACTGCTGGTATCGCGAAATTATCTGGTGGATGCGCTATAGCGTACACGCAGGTGAGTGTTTAGGAGAGATTCCAGGAGAGACCCATGGAAGAGCGCAAACAGTACGCCAGGTTATTCAACGATATCGATACCCCCGCGATCCTCACCGTACTGGCGATTTTGCTGGCCACGGTGCTGTTGATCGTTTTAAGCCAGCGCGGGCTCAACTGGCTGGCGAACCGGCTTCACGGCCAACTGCGTTTTCGCGTCTTCGCGCTGGTCCCGCTAACCAGGCTGTTGATTTTGATCGCGGCCATCGTTTTGATCGTGCCGATCGTCATCGACCCTTCGCTTCGCAACATGGTGACGCTTTTCGGCGCCATAGGCCTGGCGGTGGGGTTTGCGCTCAAGGACTACGTGAGCAGCCTGATCGCCGGGGTGGTGTCGGCGGTAGAGCTTCCCTATCGGCCCGGAGACTGGGTGCAGATCGAGGATACCTACGGCGAGGTCAAGCATGTGGGGATGCGCACGGTGCATATCCAGACGCCGGACGACGATCTGGTCTCCATGCCGCACCTCAAACTGTGGGAGACGCCGGTCTATAACGCCAATAACGGTGGGCCGACGCTTCAGTGCGTAGCGAGTTTTTATCTCTACGTGGAGGAGCAGGCCGGCTGGGTGCGCCAGGCGCTGAAGGACGTGGCGCTGACCAGCGCCTACCTCAAGTTCGAAGCACCCATCACCATCGTGGCCGAGGAGAAGCCCTGGGGAACCCACTACCGCATTCGCGCCTACCCGGTCGACCCGCGCCAGCAGTTTCTGTTCATCACCGACCTTACCGTTCGCGGCAAAAAAGTGCTGAGTAAGGCCGGCGTCCAATCAGCGCTGCTGCCGCCGGATACTGCGCTGGATTCCAGCGGCGAAGTGACGGGAGCGCCGAGCAAGCCGCGCGGCTAAGCGCGCTTTAGGCGTCCTGCTCGGGTAGCTCCGCGCTGTGAAAGACGTTCTGCACGTCGTCCAGGTCGTTGAGCATATCCAGAAACTTCTCGAACATCACCGCATCGTCGCCTTCTAATGGGGTGGTGGTCTGGGGCAAAAACTGGATCTCGTCCGCTTCGAAATCGATCTCGCCAAAGGCGTCGAGCAGCGCCTGCTTGGCCTTGGCGTATTCGGTGTGCGGGGCGAAGACGGTAATGTGCGCCTCTTCCTGCTCGATATCGGTGACATCCACATCGGCTTCCATCAGCGCTTCCAGCACCGCTTCCTCGTCCTGGCCCTGAAAGGCGAAGATCGCGCAGTGATCGAACATGTGGCTGACGCTTCCGGGCGTGCCGATCTTGCTCTTGGTTTTGGTGAAGCAGCCGCGCACGTCGCCGAAGGTGCGGTTGGCGTTATCGGTCAAGCACTCCACGATCACCATGGCGTTGCCGGGGCCGAAGCCTTCGTAGCGGGAGGTGGAAAAATCCTCGCCACCGGCGCCGTTGGCTTTGTCCAGCGCCTTGTCGATGACGTGCGAGGGCACCTGGTCTTTCTTGGCGCGCTCCATCAACCCCCGCAGGGCGAGGTTGCTGTTCGGGTCGGTGCCGCCGGATTTGGCGACGACATAAATTTCGCGCCCGTACTTGCTGTATACCTTGGTCTTCGCCGCGGCCGTTTTGGCCATTGACTCTTTACGGTTTTGAAACGCCCTACCCATGTTAACGTCCTTTCGTCGCCTAAAGCCGCCTGAACGTCAGGCGCTATGTTCGTCCGAGCTATGTCCATAAACAAGATTCATCAGAGCACTGTTCATCAGAATACTGTTCATCAGAACGAGGTTCATCAGAGCACTGTTTATCAAAAGGGAAAAATTTTACCCAACAGGGTACCATGCTAAAAGCGTTATTTAAGGGCAAGCGTGACGTGGGTCGGCGCTCGACGACAATTCTTCGGAAAAAAAGATGCAGCTATCCTTATGGCTTTCGCTGGCGGCGATATGCGTGATGGGGGCGATGTCACCTGGGCCGAGCCTGGCGCTCGTGCTACGTCATACGCTGGGCGGCGGGCGTATCAGAGGCGTCACCGCGGCGCTCACCCACGCGTTGGGCGTGGGCTTTTACGCGCTGCTCACGGTGCTGGGCCTGGGTGCGCTGATCGCAAGCCACCCCCAGGTGTTTCAGTGGATCACCTGGCTTGGGGCGGCCTACCTTGCCTGGCTTGGCATCAAAGCGCTGCGGGCGGGCAGCGCCGGGGTGCTGTCGCCGGCGCTGGCGGCCACGACCCAGCGCCAGGCGGTCAAAGAGGCGCTGTTGGTGGCGCTTTGTAATCCCAAGCTCATTTTGTTTTTCGTCGCGCTGCTCAGCCAGTTCGTCACCCTGCAGATGGGCTTTGACGCCAAGGCGATCGTCGTGATCACGGCGATGGTGATAGACGGCGGCTGGTACTTGCTGGTGGCGCTAGGGCTTTCCCACTCTTCGATACTGCCCTGGCTTCAGCGCTACTCGCACTGGGTCAATCGCGTCACCGGTATCTTTTTGATCGCCCTGGCGCTTCGCGTGGTGGCCGGGCCGCTGGTCTAAGCGGAAGGGGGCCGTGTTCTGGCTTACATGGTCTTCCCGCCTCGATCATGATACACAGTGATTCAGATATATAAGCAGGGGCTTGTGATGACGATTTTCGAGCAGGACTGTTACACCCATCAGGGCCAACCCTTCAACCTGCGCGCGCTGCAAGGACAGGTGCTTTTGGTGGTCAACGTCGCCAGTCAGTGCGGCTTTACTCCGCAGTTAAAAGAGCTCGAAGCGCTCTACCAGCGCTACCGCGACCGCGGCTTTACCGTGCTTGGCTTCCCCTGCAACCAGTTCGGCCGCCAATCGCCGGAAGGTGCGGAGGCGTTTTGCCGCTTGGGCGAGGAGCGCTTCGGCGTGCACTTTCCGCTGATGGAGAAGGTCAAGGTGAACGGCCCGGACGCACACCCGCTGTTCGTTCAGCTAAAAGGGCAGGCGCCGGGGCTTTTGGGTACCCGGATGATCAAGTGGAACTTCACCAAGTTTCTGGTCGACCGCGACGGCCAGGTGGTGGCCCGGTTCGGGCCCAAGGAGCACGGCTACCCGCTGCGCCGGGCGCTCGAAGCGGCGCTGGATAAAAGCCCCACCGCTTAGCGAGGGCGGGCTACACCTGGCCGCGCGCGACCATCAAACGGTTCATCAGTGCTGCCCAGCGGTGGCGCACCATCATCGTGGTCAAGCCCGAGAATAGCGCCCAGCTCTTGCGCCGCCAGCCAGTCAAACGCAGGTTGTGCGACACCAGCTGCTGCATCAGCTTGCGATCGTCGAACTGACGCCACTCGCTGGCGATGGAGAGCTGGTGGCGCGCCATCACCGGGGCAAGCTCCAGGCGAAACATCCACTCGAGCTCCTTGAACGACATCGTGTGCGCCTCGATGACCTCGACCATGTTCGCGTAATCGCGCTCGCCGGGCTCGCGGTCGAGCCATAACGGGGCAAGCGCTAGCCACAAATCGCCGCGCTCATCCACTAACTGCTGTGCATTCATCAAGCGTTCATCACTCTTTTTTAGCCGCCTTATCGGGGGTGTCGCATTCATTGCGTATCCTGACGCTAATGGACGCGAAGCTCAAGGGCGGACAGCGCCGGTCGAGACGGATAGAATAGGCGCTAACGCGGCGGCGCTGCCCGCTGATGAACGCCCATTTTCGATAAGGAGATCCTTCGTGATTATCAAACCCAAAGTACGCGGTTTTATCTGTACGACGACCCATCCCAAGGGCTGCGAGCAGAACGTGCTCGAGCAGATCGAAGCGACCAAAGCGCGCGGTTTGGATAAAAGCAAAGGCCCCAAAAAGGTTCTGGTGATCGGTGCCTCCAGTGGCTACGGCCTGGCGGCGCGCGTGACCGCCGCCTTCGGCTATGGCGCCGATACGCTGGGCGTGTTCTTCGAAAAACCGGGCAGTGAAAAGAAACCCGGCACCGCCGGCTGGTACAACAGTGCCGCCTTCGACAAGTTCGCCAAGCAGGAAGGCCTTTATAGCAAGGCGATCAACGGCGACGCTTTCTCTCACGAGGCTCGCGAAAAAGCCATCGAACTGATCAAGCAGGACCTGGGCGAGGTGGATCTGGTGGTTTACTCGCTGGCATCCCCGGTGCGCAAAATGCCCGATACCGGCGAGCTCAAGCGCTCGAGTTTGAAACCGATTGGTGAGACCTACCGCGCAACGGCCATCGATACCAATAAAGACGCCATCATCGAAGCAGAAGTCGAGCCCGCCACCCAGGCCGAGATTGACGACACCATCACCGTGATGGGCGGCGAAGACTGGGAACTTTGGATGAACGCCCTTAATGAAGCCGGCGTGCTCGCCAAGGGCGCCAAAAGCGTAGCGTTTAGCTACATCGGTACCGAGATCACCTGGCCGATCTACTGGCACGGCGCGCTTGGCAAGGCCAAGGAAGATTTGGACCGCGCCGCCACCGCCATCGACGACACGCTAAGCCAAAGCGGCGGCGGGGCGAACGTGGCAGTGCTCAAGTCCGTGGTCACCCAGGCCAGCGCGGCGATCCCGGTCATGCCGCTCTACATCGCCATGGTCTATCGCATCATGAAAGAGCAGGGCCTGCACGAAGGTACCATCGACCAGTTGAACCGCCTGTTTGGCGAGCGCCTCTATGCCGATTCCTCTGTCGACAAAGGGCTCGACGACATGGGTCGTTTCCGGCTCGACGACTGGGAGCTTCGCGACGATGTTCAAAAAGCCTGCCAGGATCTCTGGCCGGAAGTCACCAGCGATAACCTTTTCGAAATTACCGACTATGCTGGTTACAAGCATGACTTTTTGAAATTGTTTGGCTTTGAGCGCACCGACGTCGATTACGACGCCGACGTTAACCCGGAGGTCGAGTTCGACGTCGTATCGCTTTGACCGTAAGCCCCGGCGGTTAACGAAAGGCGGGCGCCCTTTATCGAAAAGAGGGTGAGGCAAGGGGCGCCCGCCCGAGGAAGGCGAGTATGGATACCGAAGAAAGCAGCACGCCCGGCGAGAAAAAAGAACACGTACTGGGCCAGCGTGTCCCCGAAAAAGAGCCTCAAAAACCCGCCCACCTGCAGCCCGAAGCCAAGCGCTCCTCCAAGGGCTTGCATAAGCTTTTGCCTATCGTCATCACCGTGCTGGCCGTCGTGCTGGCACTGGTGATCATTCTGGGAATCGTCAACGGCGGCTAATATTTTAACGCGCTCTGCGTATCTCCAGGCGTCTGCGTTGACTGGCTCGGTGCAATATTTATTGCGTATCGCGGGTTTGCTCACTAGCTTCAATAGAGCATCTTAACTTTAAGGAGACACCCCATGAAACGGACTACATTGGCGGTTGCCATCGCGGCGATTTGTGCAGGCATGTCGATCCATGCGCTGGCCCAGGAAGAGTCGGCCAGCGAAGGTGACCAAGCCGCGGGCGGCTCGACGGAACAGCAGCAGACCTCCGGCGCTGGCGCCCAGGGCGCCCAGGGCGCGCAAAGCCAGACGAGCACCGAAGACGATAGCGGCGAGATGCAAAGCGGTGACACGGACACCGATTCGGGTACGGACACCGATTCAGACACAGACACCGATACCAGTACTGATACCAGTGCGACGGGTGACAGCCAGGGTCAGATGAGCGATGACCAGGGCATGGATACCGACGACGACGCCATGAGCGACGACGCCGCCGGGGGTGATAGTGCGGGTCAAATGGAGAGCGAGCCCAGCCCCACCGATAACGACATGAACACCGAAGAAACCATGGCGGACGACACCGCGGTGGACGACGACGAAACCACCGCCAGCGACGGCCAGATGGGCGACAATGAAGGTCGCTCGCCGAACGCCATGGAAGACCCGGATAACCGCGAATCCGATGAAAGCCTGGCCGAAAACGATACCCAGGGTGGCTTGATGTCGCTGACGATCAGCGAGGTCGAAGGTATGACCGTGGTCAACCAGGAAGGCGAAGAGATCGGTAGCGTCGATAACGTTGTAGAGCACAACGACTCCGGCGATCTCTACGCGATCGTCTCCATTGGCGGATTCTGGGGCTTCGGTGCCACCGATGTGGCGCTGGCGCTTCAGGAAATCAACGTCGAGGACGACCAGCTCGTCATGCAAACGACCTACGGCAGCGACGAAATCGAGTCCGCCACCGAAGAGTATAACGAGGATAACTACAGCCAGGTCGATGGCGACATGCAGGTAGGCGAGGTGGCCAACCACCCCAACCGTAACCAGTAACGCCTGGCTAAAGCATCGAGGCAGCAGGGCAAGGGGTTTCCCCCTTGCCCTTTTTCTTGCCCGCTATTTCACGCTGATTTAAAACGCTTTGTTGGTTAAGATGAGCCTCTGTCTTCAACCGGTCGTTTCCCCATGGCGCAAGCGTCGCTACATTCTGCCCGTTCGTTTGCCGGCCATCGTATCGGGGTGTTGCTGCTGCCCGGCTTCTCGCTGCTCTCGCATTCTTGTTTGGTCGAGCCGTTGCTGCTGGCCAACCAGCTAAGCGGTAAGCTTCGTTATCAGATCGTCACATTGGGCCTTGACGAGGGCAGCGTGCGAAGCGCCGCAGCGCTCACCACCCAGGTCGAGTACGGCTTGCAAAACGCCCCGGTGGCGCTTGATAGCGTCTTTATAGCCGCGCCTTCGCCATTGCCCTACCCGCTTTCTCCAAGGCTTGTCGAGTGGCTTAGAACGCTTGCCAGCAAAACGGCGCTTGGAGGGGTTGCCGGCGGTAGCGAGGTGCTAGCGCGCTGCGGGTTGCTGGACGGCTACCGGGCAACGCTTCCCTGGCAGCGCTTCGCCGCGCTCTCCCAGGCCTACCCGGCGGTCACCTTCACCCAGACGCTGTTTGAAATCGACCGCACCCGGCTGAGCTGCGCCAGCGGCACCGCCGCGCTCGATATGAGCCTGACGCTGATTCGCCGGGACCTGGGCGAGGAGCTTGCCCGAAAAGTCTCGGAGCACTTTGCCTACGAGCGCGTGCGCATGGCCGACGAGCCCCAGCACGTGCCGCTACGCAGCCGCCTGGGCCACGCGCCGCAAAGTCTGATAGACGCCGTCGCGTTGATGGAAGCCAATATCGAAGAGCCGTTTTCGACCCTCGAACTTGCCGAGCATCTGGGCATTTCACGGCGCCAACTCGAGCGGCTTTTCAAGAAGTACCTGCAGGCGGTGCCCAGCCGCTACTACCTGGACTTGCGCCTGCAAGAAGCGCGCAAGCGCCTGCGGGAAAGCGACCAGCCGGTGGGGGATATCGCGCTGGCGGTTGGGTTCTCCTCCGGGGCGCACTTCTCCACCGCCTACCGTAATCACTTCGGCCTTACACCTCGGGAGGAACGACTGGTGCCTTGAGCGCACCGAGCGTTCGGCAAAAAGGCCGCGTCGAGCGGCCTTTTTCTTCCTCCGGTACGCTTTTCGAGTAACGCTACGCCATGGTATCCACGATGCCGCCTTCCACGCGAAGCGCCGCTCCGGTGGTGGCGCTGGCCTGTTCAGACGCTACGTAAACGCACAGGTTGGCGACCTCGTCCGACGTTGCCAGGCGCTGGATGATGGAAGAAGGGCGGTTTTCGTCGATGAACTGCGTTTCGGCCTCTGCAAGCGAGATGCCTTTCTCTTTGGCCTGCGCCTCCATTAGGCGCATGACGCCTTCAGAGCGTGTGGGCCCGGGCAGGATGGCGTTGACCGTAACGTTGGTGCCGCTCAGGGTTTTGGCAAGCCCGCGAGAGACCGCCTGCAGGGCGGATTTAGTCATGCCGTAGTGAACCATCTCGGTGGGAATGTTCAGCGCCGATTCACTGGAAATAAATTCGACCCGGCCCCAGTTGCGCTCGCGCATGCCCTTGGCGTAATGGCGCGACAGGCGTACTGCACTCATCACGTTGGTATCGAAAAAGCGCTGCCAGGTGTCGTCGTCGGTGTCAAAAAAGTCGCCGCCTTCGAAGATCCCCACGTTGTTGATCAAAATATCGGCCTCGGGCACGCGCTCTATCAGCTTTTGGCAGCCATCCGCCGTTGCCAGGTCTGCTGCCACGCCGGTGGCGTTGGCGCTGTCCACCTCGCGACTCAAGGATTCGAGCGCTTGGTCGATGCGCTCTTTGGTGCGCCCGGTAATCACTACCTCGGCACCCGCCGCGGCGAGCCCTTTGGCGATCGCGTAGCCGATACCTGCGGTAGAGCCTGTCACTACCGCCCGTTTACCGCTTAAATCGATGTGCATCTCGCTCTCCTTGAATAAGCAACTGGATGGCCGCCTAATAAAACCGTCGCGTTAACGCGAATCTTCAACGCATAACAACTATGGCGGCTGATCATCAAAAATCAAGCGGCCTTCCAGGGGCGTAAGCGCTTCTTTTTGATAGGTCGTGGTCATCAGTCTTTGCCGGCGAACTGCCGCTTTCCATAATTACCCGTCCCATTCGTGAAAGTGCGAAACCTGCCAGGCTGCGTATACTAAAACCCTTTCGCCCCGACTGGAGACCCTCAATGAGCCATACGCCAAGCCGTCAGGATTTCGATACCTACATGACCCCCAACTACTCGCCCCAGCAGGTGGTGCCGGTGCGCGGCGAGGGTAGCCGCTTGTGGGATCAGGACGGGCGCGAGTATATCGACCTGGCCGGTGGTATCGCCGTGAACTCGCTGGGCCACTGCCATCCGGCGCTGGTGGGCGCGCTCAAGGAGCAGGGCGAAAAGCTCTGGCACCTCTCCAACATCTATACCAACGAGCCGGCTTTGCAGCTTGCCAAAAAGCTCGTCGATAGCACCTTCGCCGAAAAAGTGTATCTCTGCTCCTCGGGGGGCGAGGCCAACGAAGCCGCGCTGAAACTGGCGCGCCGCTACGCCGTGGATCACGTCGGCGAGCATAAGGACAAGATCATCTCCTTTAGCCAGTCCTTTCACGGGCGCACGCTGTTTACCGTCAGCGTGGGTGGCCAGCCCAAGTACTCCCAGGGCTTTGGCCCGATCCCCGGCGGTATCCAGCACGCCACGTTCAACGACCTGGAAAGCGTACGCGCGCTGATGGGGGATGACACCTGCGCGGTAATGGTCGAACCCATGCAAGGCGAGGGCGGTATCATTCCCGCTAGCCAGGAATTTTTGGAAGGGTTGCGCGCGCTCTGCGACGAACATGACGCGCTGTTGATCTTTGATGAGGTGCAAACCGGCGTGGGTCGCAGCGGCAAGCTCTACGCTTACCAGCGCTACGGCGTGACCCCGGATATCCTCACCAGCGCCAAGTCGTTGGGCGGTGGTTTCCCCATTGGCGCGATGCTCACCACGGACAAGATCGGCGCCTCCCTGGGCTTTGGCACCCACGGCTCCACCTACGGCGGCAACGCCCTGGGCTCGGCGGTGGCACTGGCTGCCCTTAAGGTGATCGACACCCCCGAGGTGCTCGAAGGCGTCGAGACGCGCCACCAGCTTTTCCGTCGCCATCTCGAAGCGATCAACGAAAAATATGGCGTTTTTAAGGAAGTTCGCGGTATGGGGCTTTTGATCGGCGCGCAGATGAGCGATGACTTCGAAGGCCGGGCGAAAGATATTCTGCCGCTGGCCCTCGAAGAGGGCTTGATGGCGCTGATCGCCGGGCCCAACGTGCTGCGTTTGGCGCCGTCGCTGGTGATTCCTGAGGCCGATATCAAAGAGGCCATGGTGCGCCTGGAGCGCGCGATAAAACGCCTCGTTAACGCTTCATGAGCCGGACAGACGCAACCATGCCGTCAGAGAAAGTGGGGTTACGCATCGTTCGGCCGGTGGCGATGGCGGATATCGACGCGCTGATGGCGCTGGCCGAAAACGCCGTGCCCAAACTGACCAACTTGCCGGCCAATCGGGAACGCCTGGAGGAGCGCATCGAGCGCTCGCTGGAAGCGTTCGCCCGTCAGGCGGAGTTTCCCGGCGACGAGCAGTATATGTTCGTGCTGGAAGAGGCAAACAATGAAGGCGCGGCGCGGGTGCTGGGCACGGCAACGGTACGCGCCCAGGCTGGCGCCACGGATGCCTACTACACCTACCGTCAGGAAACGCTGATTCACGCCTCCCAGCAGCTGAACGTGCGCCGCGAGGTGCAGACCCTGGCGCTTTCCCACGAGGTGTCGGATGCCACGCTACTCTGCGCGTTCTCCCTCGACCCACGCTATCAGGGCACCAGCGCCGAGAGCCTGCTGCGCCGGGCCAGGCTAATGTTCATCGCCCAGTACCCGGAGCGCTTCTCGCGCATTCTGGCCGTGGCGTTTCCCGGCTACCTGGATGGCGAGCAGCGCTCGCCGTTCTGGGAGAGCGTGGGCAATCACTTCTTCGCGCGCAGCTTTCAGGAGATCAACCACATCGCGGGGATGCGCTCCAAGAGTTTCATCGCCGAGGTGATGCCGCAGTTTCCGCTCTACTTGCCGCTTTTGACGCCCCAGGCGCGGGCGGCGATCGGCCGCGAGCACCCGGCCCACGAGGCGCCTTTGCAGGAGCTTCTGAATGAAGGTTTCGTGCGCTCGCGCCATGTCGATATTTTCGACGCCGGGCCGATCGTCAAGGCCGAGCGCGAACGCCTGGAGACCTTTCGCCAGGCGGGGTGGCATCCGGTGCGTATCCGCCCGGCGCATACGCTGCCGGATGCCGAGCCCGCGCTCATCGCCAATCAGGGCGAGGATTTTCGCTGCCTGGTAGCCCGTTATGCGCTGTCGCCCACCGGCCAGCTGATGCTTAGCCCCGAGCACGCAAAGCGGCTCAACGTGGAAGAGGGCCGGGCGGTGCTGGTGGCCCCGCTTGCGCTGCCCAGCGCCCAGGATGTTCTTGACGAGGGAGAGATGTAATGCGCATTCGGCCCATTGTCCGTGACGATATCGAAGGGCTTCAGGTGCTGGCGCAGCAGGCCGGGGTGGGGTTTACCTCGCTGCCCGACAACCGCGAGTTTCTCGTCGAGAAAATCGAATCCGCCGCGCGCGCTTTTGAAGAGCGCACGCCGGTCGACGACCGGCTCTACTTTTTCGTGCTCGAAGACGACGTCACCGGGGAGCTTGCCGGTTGCTGCGCCATCGTGGGTCAGATCGGCCGCGACGTGCCGTTTTATCACTACCGGCTGGGCACACTTGCCCATTCCTCGATACAGCTCGACTTGCACCGCACCATCGACACGCTTTTTTTGAGCTCGGATCACACCGGCGACGCCGAGGTGTGTTCGCTGTTCGTGCGCCCGGAGTACCGCGGCGAAGCGAACAAGCACCTGCGAAACGGGGCGCTTCTTTCCAAGGCGCGGTGGCTATTCATCGCCCAGTTTCGCGACCGTTTTCCCGATAAAGTGCTGGCGGAAATGCGCGGGGTGTTCGACGAGCACAACAAAAGCCCGTTCTGGGAGAGCCTGGGCAAGCACTTCTTTCCGATGGACTTCAACGAAGCCGACCGGCTGACGGGGTTGGGTCAGAAGAGCTTCATCGGCGAGCTGATGCCCAAGTTTCCGATCTACACCACCTTCATGTCCGAACAGGCCCGCGGCTGTATCGGCCAGGTGCACCGCCACACCCGCCCGGCGCTCGAGATGCTCAAAAAAGAGGGGCTTCGTTGGGAGGGTTATATCGATATTTTCGACGGCGGCCCCACCGTCGAAGCGTATATCGACGACGTGCGCGCCGTGCGTACCTCGCGGGTGTGCCCGGTAGAGGTCGTTAAAAACGCCGCGCCCCAAAGCGTGAGCCGCTGGCTAGCCGCGACCACCGCCATGGGCGATTTTCGCGCCGCCTGGGTGGGCCGCGGGCCCGACGACAACGGCACGCTCGTGCTCAGCGACGAAGAGGCCCGGCGCCTTGGCGTCGGCACCGGCGAATCGCTCAGACTACTCGATACCAGGGAGACGTCATGACCTCATCTTCTTTGAACGCCAAAGCGCAGCAGATGATTGGCGGCCAGTGGCAGGCCGGTGAAGGCGCGGCCTTGACCAAACGAGACCCGGTCGGCGGGCAAACGCTTTGGCAAGGCGAAGGCGCAAGTACCGACCAGGTCGGGCAAGCGGTCGCGGCCGCGCGCCAGGCCTTTGGCGGCTGGGCGCGCACGCCCTTCGAGGCGCGCCGCGCGCTGACCGAGCGTTTCGCCGAGGTGCTCAAGTCGCGCAGCGAAGAGCTCGCCCTGGCGATCGCTTCAGAAACCGGCAAGCCGCTTTGGGAGGCGCGTACCGAAGCCGGCGCGATGGTCGGTAAGGTCGCGCTCTCTGCCCGGGCGTACACCGAGCGAACCGGCGAGCGCGAGAAGGAAGTCGGCAGCGCCAAGGCCGTGCTGCGCCATCGCCCTCACGGCGTGATGGCGGTGTTCGGCCCCTATAACTTTCCCGGTCATCTTCCCAACGGACATATCGTACCGGCGCTTTTGGCGGGCAACACCGTGGTCTTCAAGCCCAGTGAGCAGACCCCGCTGACCGCGGACCTGACTCTGCAGTGCTGGTTGGAGGCGGGCCTGCCCGACGGGGTCATCAACCTGGTGCAGGGCGGGGCGGACGTGGGTCAGGCCCTGGCGGGCAGCGCCTATATCGACGGGCTGCTGTTTACCGGCAGCGCCAAGGTCGGTGGCCTGCTGCACCAGCAGTTTGCCGGCCAGTTGGATAAAATCCTGGCTTTAGAGCTTGGCGGCAACAACCCGCTGGTGGTCAAGGACGTGCAGGAAGAGCGCGCCGCCGTATTGACCATTTTGCAATCCGCGTTTCTCTCCGGCGGGCAGCGCTGCACCTGCGCCCGGCGTTTGATCGTGCCCCAAGGCGAGGCCGGCGACCGGCTGGTAGCGGCGCTTTCCGCGGCAATCGAGAAATTGCACGTGGCCGGGCCTTTTGAAGAGAATCCGGCGCCGTTTTACGCGGGGCTTGTAAGCGTTGCCGCCGCGAACGGCCTGCTCGAGGCCCAAAGTGGCCTCGAGGCGCTGGGCGGCCGGGTGATCAACCGAATGCAGCGCCTGGAAGAGAACACCAGCCTTTTGAGCCCGGCGTTGATCGACGTGACCGGGCTCGATGTGCCCGACGAGGAGCACTTCGGCCCGCTTTTGAAAATTCACCGCTACGGTGATTGGGACGAGGCGATCACGCTTGCCAACGACACCCGCTTCGGGCTCTCCGCGGGGCTAATTGGTGGCGACCAAGCGGACTGGGACGACTTTTTGCTGCGCATTCGCGCGGGGATCGTCAACTGGAACCGCCAGACCACCGGCGCCTCCGGGGATGCGCCCTTTGGCGGCGTAGGCGACAGCGGTAATCACCGCCCGAGCGCCTTTTACGCGGCGGACTACTGCGCCTACCCGGTGGCCTCGATGGAGGCCGAGTCGCTGGAGATGCCAGAGACCCTGCCGCCAGGAGTCACGCTATGAGCCACGGCCAGGCGGATGTTCGCGAGGTCAATTTCGACGGCCTGGTCGGCCCCACCCATAACTACGCCGGGCTGGCGGCGGGCAATCTGGCCTCCAAGCGCCACGAAGGCCACGTGGCCAACCCCAAAGAGGGCGCGCTGCAGGGGCTTTTGAAGATGAAGTCGCTCATGGAGGCTGGCTACGCCCAAGGGGTGCTGCCGCCCCAGCAGCGCCCGGATGTCGGCGCGCTGCGCGATCTGGGCTTTAGCGGAAGCGACGGCGAGGTGCTGGCGCGCGCCGGGCGGGATGCCCCCCAGCTTTTGCGCGCCGTCTGTTCGGCCTCCAGCATGTGGACCGCCAACGCCGCCACCGTCACGCCCAGTATGGATTCGCCGGACGCCCGCGCGCACTTTACCCCGGCCAACCTGCAGTCGAGCTTTCACCGCTTTTTGGAGCCCGACACCACCGGGCGCGTGCTTCGCTCGATTTTTGCCCATGAGCGCCACTTTAGCCATCACCCGGCGCTGCCCGCCACGCCGGCCTTTTCCGACGAGGGCGCCGCCAATCACACCAGGCTTTGCGGCGAGTACGGCGAACCCGGCGTGCACCTGTTCGTTTACGGGCGTAAGGCGTTCGGCGGCGAGCGCGAGCCTGGCCGCTACCCGGCGCGGCAAACGCTGGAGGCGAGCCAGGCCGTGGCTCGCCAGCACGGCCTGGGCGAGGCGCAAACCGTGTTCGCCCAGCAGCACCCGGACGCCATCGATGCCGGCGTGTTCCACAACGACGTGATCGCCGTGGGCAACGGGCCCGTACTGCTCTACCACGAGATGGCGTTTCTGGACGAAGAGGCGACGCTCGACGCGCTACGCGCCAAAATGACCACGCCTTTGATTGCGGTGCGCGTGCCCCAGGAGGCCGTCAGCCTGGACGACGCGGTGAGCTCGTATCTGTTCAACTCGCAGCTACTTTCCAACCCGGATGGCACCATGACCCTGGTCGTGCCCGGCGAGTGCCAGGAAAACGAGGCGGTATGGCGGCCGCTTCAGGATCTGATTCTGGCGGGCTACAACCCCATCAGCGAGGTCATCGTCAAGGACGTCAAGCAGAGCATGCAAAACGGCGGCGGCCCCGCGTGCCTGCGCTTGCGTGTGGTGCTTTCCGAGGTCGAACGCGACGCGATCGATGGCCGCGTGCTGCTCACGCCCGCGCTGTTCGAGGATCTTAGCGCTTGGGTCGAACACCACTATCGCGACCGGTTGGCCGCGGAAGATCTCGCCGACCCGCAGCTTGCTCGTGAGTCGCTCACCGCCCTCGACGAGCTCACGCAGCTTCTCGAGATCGGCTCGGTGTATCCGTTTCAGTTGAGGTAGCAGGTCAACTCGGCAGAGGTGAGCCGATACAGCGCTCAAAGAGGGATGCCAAAGGCCGATAGTTGCAATGAACACCTGCGATATTGGCCTCAATCCATTCACTGCGTTCGAGATGATGCCACGAAAGCTGATAACCACAGTTGATGATCAGGTGCTCGAAAAACAGTCTTTGGGCGCGACCGTTGCCGTCGCGAAAGGGATGCAAAACGTTTAGATCACCATACAACTCGGCACAGGCCGATATGAGATCTGCTTTGTTGAGCGTTGCAAAGTAATGCTGCTCTGCCAGTTTTGCGAAAAGCTTTTCTGCTTCGGGAGGGATGCGATTGACATTGCAAAATCGCGTATTGCCCTTGGCGATATCAATGGTACGGACATTACCCGCCCAACGATAAAGGTCATTGAAAAGCTGGTAATGAAGATGTTTTAGATATTCGAAATCGTAGGGGGGCGATGAAAGCTCAATGCTGTCAGCGTTTATCAGGGAAAGCTCAAGTTCTGCCGCTTCGAGCTCCTCGGCATCGATAATCTCCAGCTTATTGCGCAGAACACCGGTACCCGTATAGCAATAAGGATCCTGCCCGGTGCCGTATTTATCCATCAGCGAGCTTTATGCTTCCCATATTTCGCTAACACCTCGGCTTTATTCGCTTTGCGTGCTTGATAATCGACAGTGATTCCTTCCAGCGCCATACTCGCCTGATAATTGGAACGCCTTACTTTTGCCTGATAGCGGCGTTTTGTTTCCATGGATACGTTGTTCATCAATCATCCTTCGCTATGGCTTTGCTATTAGGGAGTATAGCGGATCAAGAAAGAGCGCTCATCTTATAACGGGGCGCTTTAACGTTCAGGCCGTTCAAGGACACTCTATCCCATGACGCCGCTCTTTCAGCCAACCCGCGACAAGGCGTTTGCTTCACGGCTCATTCAGCACAACATGATGTGCTATTACAAGCGGCTCGACATGCACTGGGACGACGCCGTGTTCGATCGTGATTGGCGCGAGCTCGAAAGCTATCAACTGGTGATCGACACGTGTCCGGTGGGGCTTTTATGTATCAACCGCGACGACCATGCGTACTACATTCGCGAGCTGCAGATTGCTCCAACATGGCAGCGCCAGGGGCTGGGGGCGGCGGCCATCCGCTTCACTCATGATAAAGCGCGGCGAGAGGGGGTCTCTGCCTTGCGTCTGCGGGTGTTCTGCATCAACCCGGCCAGGGCGCTCTACGAGCGCATGGGGTTTCATATCCGTAAAACCCAGGATAACACCCATTATATGGAGCGCCCGGTTTTCTGAACGCCCCTTCTCATCCTCAAAACCTTCCTGGTTGATAACCGAACTCAGGAAAGCGACCTGGCTTTACCTAAATTGAGCAGCGCGATCCCTCCGCCGATTAGCAGCGCGCCGGCCAGCAACCCTTGCGGGGCGCTTTCGCCCTGCAGAAAAATCGCCACCGGCACGCCGAACAGCGCCCCGACGGAGCCCAGCAGGCTTAAAAGCACCGGGCCGCCGCTTTTTTGTAGCAAAAAGAGCAGCAAAAACTGGCCGGCAAAAACCGCCGCTTGCAGCGCCATCAACGCCACCACGCCTGGGCGCAGAGCGGGCAGCCCAAGCGAGAAGCCGGGCAGCAGGCTCACTCCCAGCAAAAGCACCACGGCGGCGACCAGCATACCCGGGGCAAGCGCCTCGCCGGAGACTCCCGCGGGCCAGCGCAGCGTGCGGTACAGATTGCCCACGGCGAGTAGCACCGGGCCGAGCAGGGCCAGCAACACCCAGCGCACGTCGGCATCCGGGGCGGCCACCTTGTGTGCGGCCAACGTCATCGCCCCGGCCAGCGCCAAAAGCACGCCAAGGCCGCGGCTAAGCTGGAAGCGCTCTATCTTTAAAACCAGCGCGCCCAGGTAGGTGAGCAGCGGCGGCAAAGTGATGATGAGTGCCACGAACCCCGCCCCGATATGCGCGATCGCCGAGAAGAACAGCAGGTTGGAGCCCGCCACGCCGACCAGCGCCGACACCGTGTAGTACTCCAGCGTTCGGGCGTTGACCGGCGGCAGCCGCCCACGCATCGCGCCCAGTGCGAGCAGCAAAAACGCGGCGCCGCCCAGCGACCAGAACAGAAACGCTAACGGTGAAATGCCCATTTCCCCGGCCTGCTTGGCCAGGTTGGTGGAAAGCCCCAGCAGCATGCCGCCGGCGAGCAAATAGGCAAGCGGCACGAGGCGGCTCGAAGTGACCGCACTGACGGCGGCTGGGTAAGAGGTGGTTCGCTGCATGACAAGCCTCTGGTTAAGTATCTTGATATCAAGGTATCTGGGGTTTTACCTTGACGTCAAGATAAAAAAACGTAAGCTTGGCGTATGGATCACGTCGATAAAATACTCAAACAGTGGCAGCAAGAGCGCCCGGACCTGGACGTGGCGCCCATGGGCACGCTTGGCCGACTCAAGCGGCTGCATAATGCCCTGATGCGCGCCATGGAACCCACCTGGGCGGCGTTTGGGCTGAGCGACTCGAGCTTTGACGTGCTCGCCACGCTCCGGCGCGAAGGCCCACCCTACGCGCTTTCACCAAGCGATCTTATGGCCTCGACCATGGTGACCTCGGGCACCATGACCCATCGGATTCAGCAGCTCGAAAAAGCGGGGCTCGTCGAACGAGTCAAAAACCCGGACGACGGGCGCGGTTTTTTGATTTCACTTTCAACTGAAGGCTTTGCGCTGATCGATGCCGCCGTGACCGCTCACGTCGAAACGCAGCAGACGCTGGTCAGCAGCCTGGATGATGCGCAACGCGGCGAGCTCGATGCGTTGCTCAAGCAGATGCTGGAAAGTCTTGATCAGCGCACCCAGGAAAACGACACCCAGGAAAACGACACCCAGGAAAACGAGAGGTAACGCGCGATGGCGCTTTTGTTGAAATGTCTGCTTGGGGCGCTGGCGGTGCTGCTCATTGCGCTTTTGTCGCGCACCAAAAGCTTTTTCATCGCCGGGTTGGTGCCGCTGTTTCCCACTTTTGCGCTGATTGCCCACTACATCGTAGGTTCCGAGCGCGGCATGGCGGATCTGCGCACCACGGCGCTGTTCGGGCTCTGCTCGCTGATTCCCTACGCAGCTTATCTCGTTGCCATCTACTACGTAAGCTACCGGCTCACCCTGACCGGAACCCTGACCGTGGCCACCCTGGTCTGGCTGCTTTTCGCGTTACTTTTGCTATGGGGCTGGACGCGCTTTTACGCCGGCTAAAAGGCGCTCAACTATAAACAGACGTGCGCCGGATTGCTTGCGTCACCGTCTCCATAAAAGCGCGTACGCGTGCTACCTGGCGAAGATCCGGGTGGGTTAGCAGCCAAAGCGGCGTTGCGAGCGCCTCGATGGGATCGCTCAAGCGTACCAAAGCGCTATCGCCGTCGCCCAGGTAGCAGGGGAGTACCGCTATGCCAGCACCCTCGCGTACCGCTGATTGCATGCCCAGCAGGCTATCCAGCCGGTAGGCGGCGTTTTTATCCTTCATCCAGTCCTCCAGAACGGCGTCGCCCATGTGAACGTCCGGGCCTACCCAGCACTCATCGAGTAGGGCGCCGGGCGGGCGTGGGGTGGGCGTTGCCTGCCAGCGCGTGCGCTGGCCATACACTGCCAGGGCCACCTCGCCGAGCGGGCGCCCGACCAGCGCTTCCGGCGGCGTGCGGGTGGGGCGGATGGCGATGTCCGCTTCCCGGCGCGAGAGGCTGTGGCGCTGGTTGGAGATCGCCACTTCGAGGTCGATGTCCGGGTGGCGCTTGCGAAACGCAGCGAACACCGGGCTTAAAAGCCCGGCGAACAGTGTGTCGGTGGTGGTGATACGTAGCGTGCCCGAAAGCGTGAGATCCTGGCCGACGACGCGTCGTTCGGCGCCGTACACCTCATATTGTACCCGCTTGGCAGTGGCCGCCAGGTCTTCACCCGCAAGCGTTGGGGTATAGCCGTGGCGATGGCGCTCGAACAGGGTGACGTTCAGACGCTTTTCAATCGCGTTGAGCCGACGAAATACCGTCGCGTGGCTAACGTGCAGCGCTCGGCTGGCGCCGGAGAGCGAACCCTGTGAGGCGACGGCGAGCACCACCTGTAAGTCATCCCACTTCAATTGCTGTGCATTCATGCAAATCCACTTGTCATTTTTAGGGAATGGGGCGGCAAATACGAACAGGTTAGCCTGTCACTCTACTCAGTGACAGCGAAGGTTGGACATGAACGTATTGATCATTTCAGCTCACCCCGAGCGGCGCTCGTTCAACGGCGTGCTGATCGACACCGCGGTTGATCAGCTACATAGCGCGGGGCATACGGTCGAGGTCAACGACCTCTACGCCGAGCGCTTCGACCCGGTCGAGCGCGCCGAACACTACGGGCGCCACGGTGACGAGGTTTTCGCCCCGCTCGATGAACAGCGCGCGCACTACGAGCAACAGGCGCTACCGGCGGAGGTTGCGCGCGAACTCGACCGGCTCGAGTGGGCGGACCTGGTGATTTTTCAATTTCCGCTCTGGTGGCACGCCCAGCCGGCCATTTTGAAAGGCTGGTTCGATCGTGTGTTGGTTTACGGGGGGCGCTACACCAGCCGGATGCGTTACGACCAAGGCTACTTCAAGGGCAAGCGTGCGCTGCTCTCGGTTACCGCCGGCTCACCCCGACACGCCTTCCAGCCTTTTGGCCGGGCAGGCGACATGGCCGCCTGGCTCTGGCCGATTCACTCCTCGCTCTACTACGTGGGGTTCGAGGTGTTGGCGCCCCAGGTGAGTTTTGGGGTACAGGGCGGCGGTATCGAGTATCAACAACAGGATGCGCTGGTCGAACATCTACAAAGGTGCAAAGAGCGCTGGGCCGAGCGCGTGCAAAAGCTTAACCAGGAGCGGCCGATCCCCTTCGCCGGGTGGGACGACTGGGATGAGACGGGCGTGCTTGAGGACACGGCGCCGCTTCGCTGGCGGGTGGGTTAGCTGGCAAGGCGCCCCGCCATAGGCCAGGCCGGCGGGCGGAAAGAGTAGCGGGTGTTTAACGCGGCGCGTCGATAATGGCGACGCCGGTGATCTGATGAAGGGCATCCATCAGCGAAGCGCGAAAGGTTTGGCCGTGGCCCATGCCCGGAAATTCGCGGTAGCTTGCCGTGATGCCGTCCATGGCGTCGAGGCGCTCGGCCAGTCTTTCCGGGGCGTCCGGCGCCACACTCGAAATGCGTTGGATGTGCGCCTGCACGCGCGGGTCGCTCAGGTCGCGGTGGCTGTGATCGCGTTCGCGCTCGCTGCCACCCAGACTCAGCAGCACCCGTACCGGCTGGCCCGCGTAGCGGGTCGTGAAGTCGCGCTGTGGCTGGCCGAGCAGGGCGCCGTCGGCCCACCAAAGCGATGGGCTACCCGGGGCGTAGGTGGTGAATGCGTCAGGGCGGGTAAACAGCGTATGTAACACGAACAACCCGCCCAGCGAGTGGCCCCAGAGCGTTTGCTTCGAAGGGTCGGTGGCCACGCGCTTTTCGATCTCCGCGCGAACCTGGCCCTCGATTACCTCCAGAAAGGCATCGGCGCCGCCGCCTGGGTACTCCGGCGGGGTTTCGCCGTCCTCCAGGGCGCGCGTGATAAAGGTGTAGTCCTGTAGCCGTCGGCGGTCGATACGCAGGTCGTTGTCGTAGCCGAGGAATACCAATACCGGTGGAACGCCCTGCTCGTCGAGGGAGTCGAGCAGGGCGGTATCGAACTCCATCAGCGCGGCGTTGGCGTCGAGCATCCAGAACGCTGGAAACCCGTTTTCGGGAGCGCTTTCTGTCGGAATACCCAGCGTGACGCGCCAGCGGCGCTCGTTGTCGGCGCTTGCCACGTTGAAGCGCTCGAAGTGGTAGCTCTCCGGCGCGTCGTTCAGCACGGTACCTCCCGTCGTCATTCCTGGGTCGCGCTGCTGGGCGAGGGCGGTGGTACTCCAAAGCGAAGCAAGCACCAGCGCCAGCCGCCAGAGAGAGGTCGTTAGTCGGGGATATCGAGGGTTTCGTGGCATCGTTGATCCGTTATGAATCGCCTACACGACCGCGAGACGGTGGCGCATAAAAATGACTTAGAGCGTTAATGATAATTGATCGTAAAGCAGTTTGGCGATAGCCGATATCTACTCTTCATGGCCCTATGCATCGGCCGCCGACCGGAAGCTAGCCAGGCCTTGTAGGAGCAGGCTTTAGCCAGCGATTTGGTTGCGGTGCCACTGGCCGGGAAGGAAGGCGCCTTGGCCTTGCAGGAACAGGCTTTGGCCAATGGTTGTCTGTGGGGTTTGCTGGGCGGTGTCGCTATAATCGATTGAGATCTTTCAACCGACATCGGGATAAAAACCTTCATGGCGCTACGTTTTCACTGGGCACGATTCAACGAGCTAAGCACCCTCGAGTTTTACACGATCGCCCGCGCACGCGAGGCAGTATTCGTGGTCGAGCAAGCCTGCGCCTATCAGGAGATCGACGCGCTCGACCCGCTGGCGTGGCATCTGCGCGCCACGCTCGACGGGGCGCTTGCCGCCTATATTCGCCTGGTGGGGCCGGGGGATAAATTCGCCGAGCCTTCGATTGGGCGGGTGATGACCGTCCAGGCGTACCGGGGCCACCAGTACGGGCGCGCCTTGATGGCGGAGGCGATTCGCTTCACCGAAGAGCGCTACCCGGGCCTGGGCATTCGTATCGGCGCGCAGGTCTATCTCACTACCTTCTACGAATCGCTGGGCTTTCAAACGGTGGGGGAGGCCTACGACGAAGACGGCATCTTGCATATCGATATGTTAAAGCCCCCGGTCGATCGTTAAGCGGGGTTCCCTATGGCGGATGCTTTCGACGTCCGTTTACTCTGTGAGACTCATCCCCTCTGGTAGCGCGCTCGCGCTTCGCAGATGCTTTGGTGATGGGTATCCGCCCAGCCCACGAGCTGCTTCATCGGTGCCAGAAACGAGTGGCCGAGCGGGGTCAGCCGGTACTCCACTCGCGGCGGTACTTCCGGGTAGAGCGTACGCTCGATAAAGCCGTCCTGCTCCAGATGCTTGAGGGTTTTGGAAAGCATCTGTTTCGAGATATCACCAATCTCGCGGCCAAGTTCGTTGAAGCGCAGCGTGCGTACCTCGAGCGCTTCCAGCACCAGTAGACTCCACTGATCGCCGATACGGTCCAGCACATCGCGAATAGGGCAGGGCTGTTCAAAGACGTAGCCGGTAGTCGAGGCGTTCGTGTTGGGCATGGTCTGTCGTGACTCCATGGTCAGCGTAGGGTGACCTGGTAAGTAAAAAGTGACTTCTTGTGGTTCGATCCGGCGGTGGATTATGATCGGTTTATGGTCTTTTTTGTAGACCTGGTATGCTGATAAAACCATCGAGCACGTACGTGGAGGTTTCAAATGGCACAGGTAGCTCTTGTTGGCGCATCCGGTAACGCCGGTTCACGCATCCTGAAAGAACTCGTCGAGCGCGGCCATCAAGTCACGGCGATTGCCCGCCACCCCGATAAGATCAGCACGTTGGACGGCGTTAAAGCGGTGCAGGGCGACGCCGACGATCGCGCCGCTCTCGCCCGGTTGCTCTCGGGGTTCGATGCCGTGATCAGCGCGGTGCCGTTCTCGACAAGCGATCCGGACACGCTGATCGGCGCGGTCAAGGATTCCGGCGTCAAGCGCTACCTGGTGGTGGGCGGCGCCGGCAGCTTGCTGGTGGGGCCCAACCAGCGCGTGATCGACCAGCCTGACTTCCCGGATGACTACAAGCCGGAAGCCGGAAGCGGCGCGATATTTCTTGAAAAACTCCAGCAAGCGGGAGATCTTGAGTGGACCTTCCTGTCGCCCTCGGCGGAGTTCGAACCCGGTGAGCGCACCGGCCACTTCCGCCTGGGCAAGGATGAGCTGCTCGTCGATGGCGACGGCAACAGCCGCATCTCGTTTGAAGACTACGCCATCGCGCTGGTCGACGAGCTGGAAAAACCCGAGCATATCCGTCAACGCTTTACCGTTGGCTACTAACAGAAAAAAGGACACCCCCATGTTGCTCAAAAAAAGCGTTTTACCGGCCGCGGCGCTGCTGTTGTCGGCCTCTCTAGTAAGCGGTGCGGCATTTGCCCAAACCGGTGAGCGCGACCTGGAGGCCGAGGAGGCCAACCGCGAGCTGGTCGTCGAGTTCTACGAGCGCTTCTTCAACGACCACGAAACCGACGAGGCGTCAGAGGTCGTGGCCGACGACTATATCCAGCACAACCCCGGCGTGCCGGATGGCAAGGAGCCTTTCGTCTCCTACTTCTCGGACTTCTTCGAAGAGAACCCGGATTCCCACGCGGATATCACCCGTAGTGCCACCGACGGAGATCTGGTCTGGCTGCACGTACACTCCACCAACGGCGAGGACGACCCGGGCGAAGCCGTGGTCGATATTTTCCGCGTGGAAGACGGCATGATCGTCGAACATTGGGACGTCATCCAAATCGTGCCGGAAGAGTCCGCCAACGAAAACACCATGTTCTAAGCGAGCGCTAACGCACCGCTTTTCGATACAAGAACGTGAAGCCGGGCGACTGCCCGGCTTTTTGCTGCCTTAAGCACACCAATAGACGATGGCTCGAACCGGGGCGCTTATCGCTCGGCGGGTTTTAGGTTAGAGTCGCCTAATAGATGCCCGGAGCCGCCCATGAGAGAACGACTCGACACGTTGCTCGCCCCGCTGATCCAAAACGCGCAGGTAGTGACGCCCCACGCCGACCCGGCCATGAAAGAGCCTTCGCTCGAGAGCAAGTTCGGCGGCGCACCTTACGCCGAGGCAGATACCGCGTGGCCCATGTGCCGCCTCTGCGAGCAGCCGCTCTCGTTCATTTTGCAGCTGTTCGATGCCTCGGCGAACGCCATGTTCGTCTTCTATTATTGCCATCACTGCCTGCCCGCCGGAGACGACCCGCGCGACCGGGGCCTCTGGCACGCGCAGTGGTTCAAGGCGCCCGAAAGTGCGAAACAGACCCACCTGGAGCGACCCTGCGTCGATGTTGATGCCACCACGCCCTGTCGGGTAACCACGCAGACGGTGCGCGTGCTGCCGGACTGGGAAGGGCTCTATACTCACTCGCCGAAAGCCGAGACCCTTTGCGGCGAGCTCGACCCGCAAAGCCCTTGGGAGGCGCTGAACGATGCCACGACGCGGGCGGGCTGTCTCGATGAGCTAAAGAGCTGGCGCGGCGGCTATCCGCACTATTTACAGGGCGAACACGTGCCCGATTGCCCGCACTGCCAGGCGCCCATGACGTTCTTTGTGCAGATCGACTCCGAGGAGGAGGCGAACCTGGATTGGGGCGCGTGCGGACTCATCTACGTTTTTTACTGCGCGCAGCACCCGCAGACCTTCGAGTTCGTAAGGCAGAATACGTAAAAGGGCCATGCGCTCGTGCGTTCACCGCTTTAAGAGGAGTTCTTGATGACGCTCAACGACTATTTTCTGTTTATCTTCATCGTCACGCTGGTCGTGGTGTCCCCCGGGGTAAATCTTTTTTTACTGCTTCAGGCCACACCTTCTCAAGGGCGCAGCGCGGGTCTTTTAATAACGTTGGGTTTTTGTGTGGCTATTCTGATCCACGCAAGCTTGGCGCTTGTCGGGTTGGGAGCGCTCATACTAGCGTCCACCGCCTTGTTTTCCTTGGTCAAGCTGGCGGGTGCGGCGTATCTGATCTGGCTGGGAGTGAAGGCGCTGGGTAACGCTTTCAAAAGCGCCCCTTTGAAGGTTCCATCCACCAGCGAGCGCCCCACGCCCAGAACGGGTAAAGCGCAGCTAGTGTTGAAGGGGCTGCTGACCAATCTGTTGAATCCTAAGCCGGCCATTTTTTACGTCGCGGCGTTTCCGCAGTTTCTGGATGCTCAAAGCGCTGACGCTTATTGGCTAGGGGGCTTGGGTATGGGGGTGAGCCATGCGCTTGTTGCGCTGATTTTTTATAGTGTCGTGGTTGTGGCATTGGACAAGGTCGCGCGATGGCTTTGCAAGCCCCCGGTCTGGACCTGGATCCAAAGCGTATCCGGGGTAGTCTTCTTTCTGATCGGCGGGCGTCTGTTACTGGCGCGTGCTCCCTCTTGAAGAGCGAAATATGCAGAACTCTCTAACTATTGAGCGGCTCAACGCCGATAGTCCTTTTCTCCCGGTGATCGCGAGATGGACCTTTGACACCTGGGGGCAACAGTTACACCCGGAGCGCACGTTTGCCGAGGCGCTCGAAGAGACGCGCCAAGAGTGCGGCAAGTGCGGCGTACCCTCGCTGTTCGTGGCGCTGACAAGCGGCGTGGCGGTAGGCACCGCCAGCCTGATTGCCGACGATGTGACAAGCCGGCCGGAGCTTACGCCTTGGCTTGCCTCGGTGTACGTGTTACCCGAGTGGCGTGGGCGCGGGATTGCTTCGCGCCTGGTTCAACGCGTGGAGCGCGAAGCGCGTGAAAACGCTATCGCGCGCTTTTATCTTTATACGCCGGATCAGCAGGCGCTCTACCAACGTCTGGGCTGGCAGGAAATCGAGCAAATCACCTACGCCGGGGAGAGGGTAACGATCATGGCGCGCCAGTTAAACGTTGAAAACAGCGAGGAAACGTCATGATCAGCGGCCGCGCGTTGCACTATTTCGATACCGTGGCGCGATGCCGCTCGCTGCGCCAAGCGGCTGCGATGCTGCATATCGCGCCCACCGCCATCAGCCGCCAAATCGATCTGCTGGAGCATCAGCTGGGGGCGCCGCTTCTAGAACGCGGGCCCAGCGGTATCAGCCTGACCGCGGCGGGTGAGCTTTTAGCCGCCCAGGCGCAGCATACTCTGCGCGACTTGGAGCGCGTACAGGAACACATTGCCGATCTCAAGGGCTTGCGTACCGGGCGGGTTCGCCTGCAGGTCGCCGAAGGCGTGGTCGCAGGGTTGCTGGCGCCGGCACTCGCCGATATGGGCCAGCACTATCCGCGGCTCAATTTCGATATCAAGATTGCCAGCGCCGGGCAGATGGTTGAAGGGCTACGTTTGGGCAGTGCGGATATCGGCCTTTCGTTTTTCATGCCGCGCCACGAAGATATCCTCATTCTTGCGAGTGCTCGTCTCGAGCACCATGCGGTAATGGCGGTTGGTCATCCGCTTGCCGCCGAGCGCGAGATCACGCTGGCGCGCCTGGCCGAGCACCGCATCATCCTGCCCGGGGAGTCCTTCGGGGCCCGGCAAGCGCTCGAGCGAAGCGCCCACCGGGCGGGTATCAAACTCATGCCGACTTTCGCTACCGCCTCGCTCGAAACGCAGAAAGCGCTGGCCCTGAACGGCGCCGGCGTGCTAATTCTGCCGCCCATGGCGGTTGCCCGGGAGTGTCGGCAGGGCGAGCTCGCAAGCGTCCCACTTGCCCCGGACGAGCTGGAGCCGGCGCGCATGGATCTCTGCGTCTTTCGTCACCGCACGCGAAGTTTCGCCGTCGAAGCCTGCCTTTCTCGACTCGCCGAGGCGCTTCAGGCGCACGATAGTCCATCGCGTTGATCGTGCACACAAAAAGTGGACACGCCGGCGTATAAATTGAAATAGTATGTAGCGCTGACTAACGCCATTCTAGAAACGTCGATAACAACGCGAAGGACGACGGCATGTTTGAGCTTCATCAATTGACGGCTACCCAGCTGTTGAACGGCTACCGCGACAAGACGTTTTCGCCAAGCGAGGTCGCCAGTGCACTGATCAATCACATTGAGCGCCTTGAGCCCCACCTCAACGCGCTGTATGCCTATTCTCCGGAGCACTTTCTGCAGGCGGCCAACGCCTCCAGCGCGCGCTGGGCGAAAGGTGAGCATCTGGGCGCGCTCGACGGCGTGCCGGTCACGTTGAAGGAACTGGTGGCCACTCGCGGCCAGCCCATCCCGGTGGGCACAGGCCTTGGCGATCAAACGCCGGCAACAGAGGACGCTCCGCCCGCCGCGCGGTTGAACGAGGCCCAGGCGGTTTTGCTTGGCAAGACCACCTGCCCGGACTTCGGCATGCTTTCCTCGGGGCTCTCTTCCTTTCACGGGCTAACCCGTAACCCCTGGAACTTGAGCTGCAACACCGGTGGCTCTAGCTCCGGTGCTGGCGCGGCGGCGGCGGCGGGGTTCGGGCCGGTGCATATCGGCACGGATATCGGCGGTTCGGTGCGTCTGCCGGCGGCATGGTGCGGCGTCGTGGGCTTCAAGCCGACCCTTGGCCGTATTCCGATCGACCCCTACTACGTGGGACGCTGCGCCGGTCCCATGGTGCGCTGTGTCGAAGACGTCGCTCTGGTCATGCCGACAATGAGTCGTACCGACCGACGCGACGCCATGCGCCTGCCACCGGAGGACATCGACTGGCAGGATCTCTCCTTGGATCTGCACGGCCTGCGTATCGGTGTCATGATGGACGCGGGCTGCGGGCTTCCGCTCGAGCCGGAGATCGAGGCCGCGGTCACCACCGCTGCCAAGCTGCTGGAGGCGCGCGGCGCCACCCTGATGCCGGTTGATCCCGTGCTGACCCGCGAGATGCTCGACGGTCTGGACTGCTTCTGGCAGGCGCGTCAGCAAAGCGAGCTCGACAAGCTTGACGACGAGGCTCGCGCCCAAGTGCTGCCCGCGATTACCCAATGGGCAAACGCGGCCAAGGCGTCGACCTCGCTGGACGCGGTGAACGGCTTTCAACAGACCATGGTGATGCGCCGTGCAAGCGAAGCCGTCTTCGACAGGGTGGATTTCGTCATCTCGCCCACCACCCCCAACGTCGCCTTTCCCGCCGAGTGGCCCTCGCCGACCGACGACCCCCGCCGGCCCTTCGAGCATATCGCCTATACCGTGCCTTGGAACATGGGTGAACAGCCGGCGCTTTCGCTCAATGCCGGCTACAGCCAGGAAGGAATGCCTATCGGCGTCCAGCTGGTCGGCCCGCGCTTCAGCGATCACGGGGTCTTGAAACTGGCCTATCAGCTGGAAACCGCATTGGCGCTTCCCGTGCGCTGGCCACCAATCGCTCATAAATCGTGAATAACTGCCATGTCATCGAACAATTCAAAAGGAACTGCCATGCGTCGTCCGTTCGTCTTACCTACCTCCCGGGCAGGGTGGGGGCTACTGATCGCCTTTATTCTTCTGGTGATGGCCGGTACTTGGCCGGTCATCGGTCTGTTCAATCACGCCGCGCTTGTGCTGGGTGTGCCGCTTTTGATCGTGTGGAGCTACGGGGTCATCTTCGCCTGCGTAGGTGTGATGCTTGCGGGCAACCGGGTCGTCGAGAGGGATGGCCATGAATAGTTTTTGGCCGCTGGTCATTACGCTTGGGTACGTCGCCATCGCCATGACGATCGGTTTGAAAGCGCGCGCCGGCCACCGCATGGATACCCTCGAGCAGTGGGGCGTGGCCGGGCGCAGCATGGGGCCGGTCACGCTTTACTTACTGATCGCGGCGGGCAGCGTGAGCGCCTACACCTTCATGGGCGCGCCGGGCTGGGCTTATTCCAAGGGCGTGGCGGTGTTCTACGTGGCGATTTATCTCGCGTATCTGGCGTTGGTGGCCTGGTACTTCGGCCCAAAAGTGTGGCAGTTCGGTGAGCAGTTTGGTCACGTGACCCAAGCAAGCGCCATTGCGGATCGCTACCAGAGCCCGGCTCTGGGCGCGTTGGCCGCGTTGGTCATGGCGGTGGGGTCTGTCGCCTACGCGGTGCTGCAAACGGTGGGCTCGGCCTACATTTTATTCGTGATGAGCGGCGGTGCCATACCGGTTTGGCTCGGCGCGATCATCGTGCTTGCCTGCATTGCGGTGTATCTCTACGTCAGCGGCCAGCGTGCCATCGGCCGGACCAGCGCCTTTCAGGGCGCGCTCATGCTGGTGGTGGCCTGGGCGGTCGGGCTATGGGCGGTACACAGTGCGACCGGTGGTTTGAATCTTGCCGATGTGTTCGAGCGTATTCAGGCGGATCACGGCGAGTTTCTTACGCTGCCTGGGGCCGGCGGCGACATGAGCTTCAGCTTCTGGACCACCTCGATCATCGTCTCGATGTTCTCGTTCATGCCCCCGGTGTGGACCCAGTGGATGTGCGCGTCATCGGCGCGCACGATTCGGCGAAGCGCCACTTGGCTTCCGACCTACTACGTGGTTATCCTGCCCATGGTGGTGGTCGGCTTCATCGGTATCTACTCGCTGCCGGATCTGGCCCGGGCCGACACCGTGGTGCTGGAGTACGCCATGGCGAACCTGCCGGTGGTGCTGGTCGGGCTTCTGGGCGCGGGGACGCTGGCCGCCTCGATGTCCTCGAGCGAGCCGTTCATCCACTCGGTGGCGCTCTCGACCACCAAGGATGTTTTGCAGCCGCTGTTTAAACTTTCCGATGCATTCACCGCGAAGCTGGCCCGCTGGCTGCTGCTGCCGGTCATGGCCTTCATTATCGCCCCGTTGGCGATTGCCGAGCCGGGAAGCCTGGTAATGATCCTGCTGGTGGGCCTGGGTTTTGCCTCCCAGGTGCTGCCGGCGTTCATCGGCATGTTCTTCTGGCCGCGGGCTTCGAAGCTCGGCGTCATGGCGGGGATTCTGGCGGGGTTCGTCATCACGGTGGCGTTCACGACGCTTTGGTCGCATCCGCTGGGGATTCACGCCGGTTTCTGGGGCTTGATGCTCAATCTACCGGTGTTCGTGGCGGTCTCGCTTGTCACACCGGCCGTGGAAGCGAGCGTGGTCGAGCGGTTTTTCCGCATCGCCGCGCCCCGCGGCTTTGCCCGGCGGTCAAGCGCCGGGCAAGGCGGGCGTTAACGCCCGCTTTGTTCCAGCCGGCGCCGCTGGGCCTGCCAGGCGCGGCCGGTGCCGGCCGGGCCGGCGGCCCACGCTTCGAACTGCTGGGCAACGTGCTCGCCCATTTCATTGGAGGCGTGAATCAAGGCTTGCCCGGTACCCTGGGCGGCCAGCTGCGCTCGGCAGCTACGCTCCAGATCGCGCATGCGCAGAAACGCCTCACCCACGCTTTGCCCGCAGGTCAGCAGGCCGTGCTGGCGCAGAATCATCGCCGAGTTGCCGCCCAAGTCAGAAGCCAGGCGCTCGCGCTCGTCGAGATCCAGCGCGATGCCCTCGAATGCGTGATAGCTCAGCCGATTATAGAACTGTAGCGCCCATTGGTTGAGCGGTAAGAGCCCTTCCTCGAGACACGACAGCGCCACCCCGGCCACGGTATGGGTATGCAGCACGCAGTGCACTTCCGGGCGGGCGTCATGCAGGGCGCTGTGGATGGTGAAACCCGCCGGGTTGATGCCCAGCCCCGTCGGGTCGTCGAGCACCTCGCCATCGCCGTTGACGATGACCAGGTTATCGGCGCGTATCTCGTCGAAGCGCAGCCCGTAGGCGTTGAGCAGAAAGCGCTCCCCGGGCAGGCGCGCCGAGAGGTGCGTGTCGATATTGTCGTCCATGCCCTCCATTGCAATCAGCTGATACGCCGCGGCCAGGTCGTCGCGAATCTCTTGCTCGGTCAGGGTATCGTGGCTCATGGGCGCTCCTCGAAAGCGGTTTGGGCGTCTTCTCCATCAAAAGTGGTCACGCCGTCCAGAAAGGTGGCGACGCGCTCGGGGTGGTTCGCAAGCCACTCGCTCGCCACCTCTTCCAGGTCGCGCTCTTCCAGGCTGTAGGCGCTGATGTACTCGCTCTGCTCGTCGGCTGTGAAGGTGAACTGATCGAGCAGGCGGCCCATGTTGGGGTTTGCCTCGAAGTACTCTTTAGCGACGATGGTATTCACATCGTTACCGCCGTTGCGATCGCCGAAAACACCTTGCGGATCGTCGAGAATCTGCACGTCATACTCCGGCACCATCCAGTGCGGGGTCCAGCCGTAGAAGAGTATCCAGCGCTGATCATTGTTGGCGCTGGCGACTTCGCTGAGCATGCCCGGCGTGGAGGAGGAGAGCACGGACCAGTCGGCGAGGCCGTAGATGTCGTGGTCCTGGGCATTTTCGAACATCTCGGTGACCGTGGAGCCGCTTTCGATGCTGTAGATGCGCCGTTCGAAACGTTCGGCGATCTCCGGGTCGGCCAACTGTTCGGCGCTGGTGATGCCTTCATCGGCGATGTAGCCCGGCACTGCGAAGCCCATGCGCGCGCCTTCCACGTTGTTGCCCAGATCCACGATGGTGCCGGTGGCCATGGTGGCGTTATAGCTCTCTTGCTGAGCGGGCAGCCAGCCGCCCAGAAAGGCGTCGCTATCGCCGCGCTGCAGCGTGTTGTAACCCACCGTCGAGCTAAGTTCTTGAGTCTCGGTGGTGTAGCCCAGCGGCTCGATCAGTTGCGAGAGGATCTCGGTCTTGACGGTCACGCCGGGCCAGGGCGGCACCACCAGGCGAAGCTCGCGGCTTTCGTCCTGGGCCTGGGCGGTCAGCGGCAGCGCGGTGAGAAGGGTCAGCGAGGTCAGTAGCGTTCTACGCATGGCAACATCCTTTTAGTCGATTAAAGAAAGCGATCACTGAACGCTCGAACACCAGGCAGTGGCGTCGATTTCAATGATCAGCGGCGAGGCGGCGTTACTCAGGCACCCCAGGGTGTCCTCAAGCGCCAGGGGGCTGGTCACCGCCTGGTAACGGCAGCGGTAAGCGCGGGCGATGTCGGCAAAATCCGGCGGCTCCAGATCGACGCCGGTGGGCGAAACATCCTGCTCGGCCATGGAGCGGCGAATTTCTTCAAAGCCCTGATTGTTCCAGATGACCACCGCCACCGCCGTGTCGAGATCGCGGGCGGTGGCCAGCTCGCCGATGACGAACTGCAGCCCGCCGTCGCCCACCAGAGCCACCACGGGCTGATCCGGGCAGCCAAGCGCCGCCCCCAGGGCGGCGGGTAACCCGTAACCCAGGGTGCCAAAGCCAGTGGCGGCGTTGAACCAGCGCCGCGGGGCGGGCATAGAGGCCAGGTAGTTACCAGCATAAACCGGCGCGGTGGAGTCACCTACGATAATCGCCTCCGGCAGCGCCTTGAAAAACGTGCCAAAAAGCGGTGCGAACGGTGCCAGTGCCGGGTCCTGCTCGAGGGCGAGCTGGCCGCGCAGCCGGGCGATGCGCGCGCCGTCATTCTGGTAGCGCTTGAGCGAGGCGGGCAGGGCTCTAAACAGCGCCGTCAGCGCCTCATCGGCCTCGGCCAATAGCGCCAGATCCGCTTCCTGATTGCGCCCGAGCTGTTGCGGATCGATATCCACACGAATCAGCCGCCCGCCCAGTTGGAAGCCGCCGTCGAAGGTCAGATCAAAATCGGTCTCGCCAAGCTCGGTGCCTACGGCCAAAATCACGTCCGCCTCGGCGACAAGGCTTCGTACCGCGGGAAGGGTGGCGGTCGCCCCCAGATCCAGCGGGTGATGGCGGCCCAGCACTCCCTTGGCATTGATGGTGGTCAGCGTCGGGGCGCCCAGCCGCTCGACCAACCGCTGGGCGGGCATGGCGGCGTTGGCGCAGCCGCCGCCGAGCAGCACCAGCGGGCGTTCGGCGTTTGTAAGCCACTCGGCGGCGCGGGCAATGGCGACTGGCGAAGGCGCAGGCGGAAATATCGCGGCCGGACGTATCGGCGCATCGCTGACCGGTTCATCGAACAAATCGAGCGGGATCTCGATGTGCACCGGCCCCGGGCGGGCGCTCTTGAAAATGCTGAACGCGCGGGCGATGACCTCGGGCAAGGCGTTGGGATCAAGAAGTGTATGGCTGAACACGCTCACCCCGGCCAGCGTCTGCTGCTGGCTGGGCAGCTCGTGCAGCCGCCCCTGGCCGCGGCCCAGGGTTTCACGCCGGTTGACGCTCGAGATCACCAGCATCGGGATCGAGTCGGCCAACGCCTGGCCCATGGCCGTGGCCATGTTGGTCATGCCCGGGCCGGTAATGATGAAACAGGCCGCCGGGTGGCCCGTGGCGCGGGCGTAGCCGTCGGCCATGAAGCCCGCGCCCTGCTCGTGGCGCGGGGTGATGTGGCGAAGGTGAGAGCCTGGCAGGGCGCGATACAGTGCGATGGTATGTACGCCGGGAATGCCGAAGGCGGTGTCGATACCGTAGGCCTCCAGCAAGGCAATGAGTTTCTCAGCGCAGGTCATGAGCCGGGCGTTTCCTCTACCAGATCGGGCAGGCCGCCAAACGGCGGGCGCGAGAGTACGCGTTCGACCATGGGAATGAAGGTAGAAAGAGGTTCGCTGTCGTAGTGGGGGTCGAAGCTTTTCTGGTCCCACTCGTCACAAAAGTGCACCGTGCGCGCGTAGGCCGGGTGGTTGCTAAATTCGTCGCGCGCGTGGGGGTCCTGGCCGTAGAAATGGCGGTAGTGGTAGCCCTGAAATAGCTCGTGGTGGCGAATCATCCAGGTGTTGAGCGGGTCGACGAAGGGCTCGAGGATTCCCGCGGCGATCTCGGCGTGGTTGGCCGGCGCCAGGTCGTCGCCGATATCGTGGAGCAGCGCACACACCACCGTCTCCTCATCGGCGCCGTCGCGCAGCGCCCGGGTGGCGGTCTGCAGCGAGTGCTCGAAACGGTCCACCGGGTAGCCGTGGGTGTCACCCTTGAGCTTGTCCAGATGCTCGAGCACGCGGCGGCTGGCATCGGCCTGGTAGTGGCGAAAATGCTGATCGATGATCTTCCAGTCGTTGAAGCTGCTGTTCACGAAATGGGTGAATCGGGCCTGCTTGAGGGACTCGCTCATGGGGTCGCTCCTTGTGTCGGGGTCGCGCTGAGGCGCTTTTTGAGCACCTCGCGGCGGCTGGCGGTGCTGTCCCGGTCCACGTAACCCTGGCGCATATGGCGCACGCCGCCTTCCAGCTGGAAGGCCTGGCGGCCGTGCAGCAGCCGGTAGTTGTCCATGATCAGCATCTGGCCTGGGTTTAGCTTGAGGTGCACGGTCAGCGCCTCGGAGGTGATGAGGTCAAAAAAGCGCTGCCGGGCGGCGTAGTACGCGCTCAAGACCTCCGGCGCCATGGCGTCGATGCGCTCGGTGCGGTTGGAAAAACGCACCCGCTTGAGCCGGCCGTGGCTGTCGAGCTCGATCAGCGGCCCCTCGCTTTCCAGGTGTGTGTCGTCGTCGACGTACTCGAAGCGCGGTGCCAGGCGTGTGAGGCACTCGAACGCCGCCGGGTCTTCCTCCTTGAGCTGCTGGGCGGCCATGAAGCCATCCACCAGGGTGCTATCGCCGCCGTCGGCGGCGTTGCTCAGGCAGTGAAGCCAGATATAGCCCGGGATGGGGTCGCGGTAGGGGTTGTCGGTGTGGGGCTCCAACCCGCGCTGGGTCATGGTCAGGTCGAACGCGTTGGCCACGGACTTTACATCGGCAATACCGCCCCAGTTGGTGCGGCGAAGCGGGCCGATGCGATCAATGAGCGCCTGCATGCCGTCTTCCGTCGTCGGCACGTTGGAGACCAGCACGAAGCCCACGCGATAAAGCGCTTCGAGCATCTTGCCAAGCGTTGCGTCATCCTCGAGCGCCTCGTCGAACGCGGCCTGAGGCACTTGCTTAATCGTGCTATCCCAAAGCGTCAACGTTTCGCTGGCCAGGCCCGGCTTTGCGACTTGCGCAGAGGGGGCAAGGGCTGCGACGGGGAAGGTCGTCTGGTGCTGGTCGCTGAAGGTCAGCTGGATGTTGCCGGCCTCGATGTGCGCCGCTTCCACGCGCAGGTCGAGAGGCAACTGGGCGGCTTCGATCAAACGCTGGCCGGTGGTCGGGTCGAGGGTGTCGGCATCCGGGGCGCGTTCGCGCAGCCACACGGGCAGGTAGTCGTGGTACGCGTCGCCTTGCGCGATGCGAAGGTGCTGGCCCTGATCGAGCAGGGTGGCGGTAACGGGTTGAGGCATAAGTAAAATCCCTTTGAACACGGCGTCGATGGTTTTTACCTTATCGCTGATATAGACTTTCGACTTGATTAAATTCGCCTTTAAATAGACTTTTCTAGCCATGAGTGATGATGCTTTCGAGGGCTGGCCCTACCCCCGGCCGGACTCACCGCCGCTACTCGACTTCGACGAGGCCGAGCAGACCCTCAACGTATGGCTGGTGCCCAAGTTCTCGATGCTGACTCTTTTTTGCCTGCTCGAGCCGCTGCGGGTCGCCAACCGGTTCGGCCGCCCCTTGTTTGCCTGGCGCTTGCTCTCAGCCGACGGCCAGGCCGTGGTGGCCAGCAACGGCGTGCGCATCGATGTCGACGGCGCGCTGGAAGAGGTCGACGAGCGCGCCCACCTGATCGTCGTTTCCTCCTACGAGCCGGAGGCGACCATCACTGCCCAGGACCGGGCGGTGCTGCGCCGGGTGGCCGCCCACGGCGGCTGGCTTGGGGGGATTGATACCGCAGCGTTCATTTTGGCCCGGGCGGGCGTCATGGAAGGGCGCCGGGTGGCGCTTCATTGGGAGAGTGTGCCGGCCTTTCAGCGCGAGTTTCCGGGCCTTGAGATCTGCGAGGCGCTTTATGAGTTCGGCGCTGGGCGGTTGACCGGCGCCGGCGGGGCGGCCAGCATCGACATGATGCTGACCTGGATCGAGCGTGCGTTCGGGCCGGCGCTGAGCAACGCCATCGGCCGCCAGCTCGTTCATCAGCGCGACGGCCAACCCGGTGAGGGCAACGGCCACGCTGAGGCGGCGAGAGATGAAAACAGCGGGCCGCTCTCGACGCTGCCGCGAACGGTGGTGCAAGCACTGGCGCTCATGGAGGCGAATCTTTCCAAGGCGCTGGCCATTCCCGAGATCTGCCGCTTGGTGGGTCAGTCCCAGCGCCAGCTGACGCGGCTATTTCTTCGCCATTTCAACGAAACCCCCAAGCAGTGCTACCTGGGGATGCGTCTCGACCGCGCCCAGCGATTGCTGGCGGCTAGCCGTTGTCGTGTGACCGAGGCGGCGTTGGCGGCGGGCTTCACCCAGCCTTCGCACTTCACCCGCGCCTACCGAAAGCGCTTCGACGAGGCGCCCAGCACTACCGCCGAGCGGGGCAGCACGCCGGATTAGGCATGTTCCGCGGCGTCTTGTGATACGCGCTGTTCTCGCTTGAAGCGCTGAATCATGCGATAGCGTGAGCGTACTTCGTCGCGCTCGAGATAGCAGCCTTGCAGCCAGCGATGGCCGCTGCCGCCGGCGAAGGCGTCGCGAGCGTGGAGCAGGCGGCGGTTATCGAAAATCACCAGATCGCCGGGGTGGTAGGTAAAGCGCAGCGCGAACATCGGGTCGCGCAGGTAGCGCTGGAGCACCATGAGGGCTTCATAAGCGGGCTCGACCTGGTCGAAATCGACCTGTAGCGGGCCGCGCAGAAAATCCGCGATGCGCACCTCGATAAAGGCGCCGTGCTCGTCGCACTCAATCACTGGGGCGTGCCATACGTAGTCGCTTTTTTGGGAGGTGTTGGCGAAGCACCAGCGCACCGTAGTGAGCGTCTCGAAGATATTGGGCTGCTCCTCGCGCAGGGCGTCGGCGATGGCAAAGCCGTCCATCATCACCGCCTGGCCCTCCTCGACGCTGTTCTCCAGACAATGAAGCAACTGCAGGCCGGGCTGATACTCGCGAGTGGGTAGATCGACGTGGGGCGGGAGCGCAATCGAGGTGTAGGCGTTGGAGTCCGGGTTGGGCTTGGCTTTTACATCGAACAGGTCGCCGAAGTTGGTCGGGCGGACCGGGCCGATGCGCCGCGCGATGCTTGAAAGTGAGCCAGGCTCGGTGGGCAGATTACGCAGGCGCACCAGCCCCTTGCTCATCAGGCTTTCGAGTAGCGGCTTCATCAGCGCGTTGTCGTCGGCGCTACCTGGCGCGTGTTCGAGCCAGCCGCGGCCGTCCAGGGTATCCGGGGTGGCGTGTTCGCCGCCGCGCCATAACGCCACCGGCACGAGCGGGGCGTCCTGGGTATGGCCGTTGGAGTAGTCGTGGGCGCGCAACCACCCCGGGTGAAAGCGAAGGGTGCGCTGCTCGGTGGCGAAGCACACGCGTACGCCGCCGCCGGGTTCGAGCTCGGCGCTGTCCAGGATCGGCCAACCCTCCAGGCGCGAAAGATCCAGGATGCGCTCGCGGGTGGCCGGGTTGACCGTCGAATCGTCGGCGGCGTTTTCGCGCAGCCAGACGCTATGGTAGCGGCTGACGCGGCCATCTTCCCATGTGATGCGAAGCTCCTGGGGCTGGCACTCGACGACGGCGATTGCCACGTCAATGGGCCAGGCGTCGTAATCCGGCGTTGGGGGAAGGGTATGGGTTGCCATGCGCTCGCTCCTTGGCAGTGGGGATAAACAATCGCCACAGTGCCAGCGCCGGTGCGCCGTTATTATGCACAATGCGTCACAGCCTTGACCTGACGCGTCATGCTTGAACATTCAGGGCGCCAACGGGGCCACTTGGGGGTGGGCCTCGCGGCGCACGGCGCGCGGCGAGCAGCCAAAGCGCTGACGAAACGCGCGGGAGAAGCTCGAGGCGGATGTGAAACCACAGGCCAGGGCGATATCGATGACGCTGCGCCGGGTTTCGCGCAGTAGCTGATGGGCGCGCGCCAGGCGCAGCGTCAGGTAGAACTGGCGCGGACTTTGGCCCAGTTCCTGCTCGAAAAGCCGCTGCAGCTGGCGCCAGGAAATAGAGGCCTGGGCGGCGATCTCGGCCACGCTCAGCGGGTGCTCGAGATTCGCCTCCATCAGCGCCACCGCTTTCAAAAGCGCCGGATTACCGGAGCCCAGCCGCTGGGGAAGCGCGAAACGCTGGCGTTTTTCCGGGGCGCGGATCTGGGCGTGAATCAGCTGCTCGGAAACCTGCTGGGCGAGCACTTCGCCGTGACGCCGGGCGATCAGATCCAGCGACATGTCCATCGGCGCGGTGCCGCCGGCGCAGGAAAACCCCTTGGGGTGCACTTCGAACAGCGACTCCACGGCCTCGAGGTGCGGGTAGGTTTCGCGAAAGACCGGCAGGCTCTCCCAGTGCATGGTCACACGGTGCTCGTCGAGCAGGCCCGCGTTTGCCAGCACCACCGCGCCGGTATCCATGCTGCCGAGCGTACAACCGCGAAGCGCTTGGCGATTGAGCCACTGAGTCACACGGTGCGAGATCGCCTTTTCCGGTTCGAAGCTGGCGCAGACCGTCAAACTCGAGATGTCCGGGTCCGGGGTGAGGCTTTCATCGGCCATCAGGGTCATGGCGTTGCTGGCGGTAACGGGCTCGCCGGAGGCGCTGAATACCCGCCATTGGAAAAGCTCCCGCTGACCGATGCGGTTGGCAATGCGAAGCGGTTCCACCGCGGAGAAGAAGCCCATCATCGAAAAGTGCGGCAACAGCAAAAAGCCAAGGCGCTCGGGAAACGGGCCGGGGTAGTCGAGTCGCATATCGCCAGGCTCCTTCGGGGTGGCGCGAACGTGGTCAGGGTCGGCATCGCGTTGAAAGCCCCAGCATAGAGGCCTTTTCGGCGCACTGCCATGTGGGCGGCGGCGGATACGGGCACAGGCAGACACGACGGTGTCTTATTGCTTTCATGAAACCCGGCTATGCTTGAGGGCTTGCATTCGTCAACAAGACCATCGACAACGTTCACCCAACAAGGCAGTGCCATGAGCCAACGGCTAGCCGGGCGCAATCGCCCTCAACAGGTCATCGGAGCGCTTTATGGCGCCAATGAAGCGCTTTCCAGCGCCCAGCGTCAGACCCAATTCGCCAAAATGGCGGCGTCGCCAGCGCGGTTTTTTGACGCCGCGGACGTCCTTTACTGGCAGGACGTGTGGAGCGACTGGCGCTTTACGCTATTCGGCGGCTGGCCGGCAACGCAAACTTGGCTGCACGGCGACGCTCAGCTTTGCCGCTTTGCTGCATCGGCCTACCCTGGCGAGCCTGTCCGGTTTGGGCTACAGGGTGTGGACCACGCCCTGATCGGCGACTACCAGTTCGATCTTTGGCGCCTGGCCACGAGCCTGGTGCTGGAAGCGCGGGAAAACGCCGGGCTCTCCGCCAAGGCCGTCGACCAGGCCTTGAATGAGCTCGCCACGGGCTATCTCGAAGCCTTGAGCGCGCACCGCGAGGGCAAACCCCTCAAGGCGGGCGGGTTGAAAAGCGCCAAGGGCCCGCTCAAGGATTTTCTCGGCAAGGTGGCGGACAAGCAGCACCCCCAGCGCTCGCTGGAGAAATGGACCGAGCTTACGGATACCAAAGGGCGCCAGTTCGCTGCGCGGCCGGGCAAGCTTGCCAACCTGCCGGCGGACGTGGCCAGCAAGCTCAAGCGCATCATCGAAAACGAGTACCAACAAACCCTGCAAGCCAGCGCCAAGGAGGGGGATGCGAACCACTTCCGGGTAAAGGATACCGCCCGGCGGCTAAACGCCTCGGGACTCGAGCACTACTACGTGCTGCTGGAGGGCGGAGGCGATGGTCAGCACGACGATGTGCTGATCGAGGTCAGGGAGCAGCGCCCGCCCCAGGCGTATCACCTGCTGGGCAAGGCCGACCAGCAGGGCTGGCGAAAGCTCTTCCCCAACGAGGGGCTGCGCCACGCCGCCGCCTTTCACGCCCTGGCCGCTCACGACGATGCGTATTTGGGCTGGCTGACGCTGAACGATCGGGTGTTTGGTGTGCGCCGCATGCCCGGCTTTGCCAAACGCCTACCTGCCAAGAAGCTCAAGGGAGCCAAGGCGTATCGCAAGTTTGCGCGCCAATGGGGCGAAATTCTCGCCGGTTTGCACGTGCAGGGGGCCAAAGCGCTGGCGCGAGGGGAGGAAGGCTTCGCCGATGCGGTGTGTCAGCGTATCGAAGGGCGCGAGGCCGCGTTCATCGACAGCGTGTCGCGCTTTGCCAAAGGGTACGCCGACTGCGTCGAGCAGGATTACCGGCTATTTATCGAACACTTCATGACAAGCGCGAGCTGACCCTCACAGCCGGCATAAAAAAGCCGAGCATTGAGGCTCGGCTTTTCGACAAGGCGCTTTTAGTAGAACCTGCGCCCGGGCGCTTTACTGGCCGGCGGCGCCACCCACCACGCCGCTTTGAAACGCACTTTGGCGCTCGGCTCGGGTGAAATCGCTGTTTCGCAGGTGGCTTTTCACGGTGTCTTCCGGGGAGCCCGCCATTTCGCGGAACATGCCCATCGAACCCAAAAGCGCCGAGGATTCGTAGGGCACGAACACGCGCTCGCCGTCCTTGGCCATGTTGGGCAGCACCTTGATGTAGCTCTGGCCCAGCAGATACCCCACCACGGTACGCTTGTCGTCTTCACTTTCGCCGATGGCGTTGAGCACCAGCTTGATCGACTCCTGCTCGCCCTGGGCGCGCAGAATCGCCGACTGCTTGTCGCCTTCGGCGTTGAGGATAGCGGACTCGCGCTGGCCCTGGGCCATGGCGATCGCCGCGGACTTCTCGCCCTCGGCCTCGGTCACCGTGGCCCGGCGCTTACGCTCGGCGGCCATTTGCAAGCGCATGGCGGTTTCGACCTCGTCGGGCATGGCGATATCCTGCACCTCGACCCGCGAGATCTTTACGCCCCACTTGGAAGCGGGCTCTTCCATCGCCGCCTGGATTTCGTTGTTCACCTCGGCGCGGGACTCGAACAGCTTGTCGAGCTCCATCTTGCCGACCACCGAGCGCAGCGTCGTCTTGGCGAGTACCTCGACGGCCTGGCTCATGTTCGCCACCTCGTACACCGCCCGCTTGGGGTCGATGATCTGGAAGTAGAGCGCGCCGTTGATGCGCACCGTGACGTTGTCGGTGGTCACCACCGGCTGGCCCGGAAAGTCCATGACCGTTTCGCGGCGGTCGATACGCGTCTCGTCGGTGGTGATCGCCTGGTACTCTTCACCGAGCTTGCGATAGCGCAGCATGGTGATCGCGCGGGGCTGTTCGATGAACGGGATGATGATGTTGATCCCGCTTTCCAGCACGCGGTTGAACGAGCCAAGGCGCTCGACCACCATGACTTCGGACTGGCGAACGATCACCAGGCCTTTGGCGATGATCGTGATACCGATCACAACGATGATGAGGCTTATGATCAAGCCTGGGCTGATAGGTAGATCCATGGTCAGGGTTCCTCGTGGTTGGCATTATCCGGGGGGCAGGAAGGTTCGGGTGGGGGGGTAAGCACGACAAGGGCGGTGGTGCCTTCGAAGCGTTTGAAGATCACCGGTGACCCCGCGGGAAGTTCGGTTTCGCCGCTTTCGAGCACGCGCAGGCGGTAGAAGTCGCCGTTGACCTTGATGCCCGTCGCGTTATCGTAATCGCGCTTTAACGTGGTGTAGCGGTTGCCTTTTTCTACGCCGGTGCCGGTCGTGCCGTAAGCCACGCCCCGGGGTGAAAAGCGCGGGCGTATGACCATCACGCCCAAAGGCACCAGCAGGCCGGCAAATATGCCCATGCTAACGAGCTGCCAGGGAAAGTTAAGGCCCAACAGGGTGACCATCGCCGTCAACGCGGCGGCCACGCCCAGCGCCAGCAGCAGCATCGCGCCGGAGGTAAGCTCGGCCAGGCTAAGCAGCAGGGCCAGCACCAGCCAGCCGTAGGCGGGGTTCCACTCCATAGACGTTCCTCCTTCGTTAAGGCGCCGTTTCAAACCGTCAGCCAATGGCGCTCGCGCGTAGGTAAAAATGCGCGTTAATGCTAGCTTACCGCAATAAAAGCCGCCGTGCGCCCTGTTTGGGTGCGCGCAATCACGAGGAGAGTCACGTGTCGGGAGTGGTGTATTGGCTTGATATGGCCGGGGTTATCGTCTTTGCGCTGTCCGGGGTCGTGCTGGCCTGTCGTTCGCGAATGGACCCGTTCGGTATGCTGGTGCTGGCGGCGGTGACCGGCATCGGCGGGGGCACGCTGCGCGATCTGGTGCTCGGCGTTCACCCGGTTTTCTGGGTGAGCGACCCGACCTATCTGTGGGTCATCCTGGCGACCGTCGGCGTATCGCTTTTGGGCTTTCACTACATGCATCGTCTTTCGCGGCGTTTTCTGCCCGTCGCGGACGCCTTCGGCTTGGCACTTTTCGTGGTGATCGGCACGCACAAGGCGCTTTTTTTGGGGTTTTCGGGCGTGGTGGCGGTGGTCATGGGCATCATGACCGGCGTGGCCGGGGGTATGCTGCGCGACCTGCTCGCCCAGCGCGTGCCGATGGTGCTGCGCGAGGAAATCTACGCCACCGCCGCTATGGCCGGCGCCATCGTCTATGCGGGGCTCTACACCCTGGCCGCGCCGCTTTCTATCACCATCGCCGCCTCGTTGGCGGTCACGTTGGGCCTTCGCCTGGCCGCCATTCGCTGGCACCTGGCGCTGCCGCAGTTTGCCTGGGTCAACGTGGCACCCAAAGCCGATGACAGCGGCGCGCCCCTGTCGACCCCGCAAAAGGCCCGGGAGCGAGTACGCATGATTCGCCGGGAGCGCCCTGAGCGCAAGCGCTAACCCACTGTCACGGGCGTGGGTAGCGGCTGGCCTGGCGCCAGCGGTCGAACCAGCGCCTGGGCTGCAAAAGGCGCAGGCTGGGTTCGCTTTCCACCAGCTCGACGCCCAGGCCAAGCGCGCCCAGGCGAACATAGAGGCCGCCGTTGACGCTTTTTTGCTCGAGGGTGATATCCGAAAGCAGCAGCAGCGGCCCGCCGCGCAGGGTGATCCCGTGAAGCGCGATACGCTGGCCGCTCATCTCAAGCTGCGCCTCGCCTTCGATGCCGCGCACGTCGAGCAGCCGGCCCAACCAGTCGTTTTGTCGCGCGCGGGTCAAAAAGAGCCGCGCCAACAGGCCGGAGTCGCGCATTGAGAGACGCAGCGAACTCTCCAAATGAATGGGCTCGCCCCAGGTGAGCGCGGCATCGGTCATCGCCAGGCGCACCCACCAGCCGGCGTCCTGGGCGCCTTGCTCGCTGAGCCGGAACACGTTTTCGAGCTTGACGTAGGAGTCGCTTGCGCGAAAACGCCGGCTTTGCCAGTCGCCTTCGCCGAGCGCCAGGTGAAGCTCGATGTCGCCGCGCAGGCGCTGCTCGAGAAGGGCAAGCTCGGTCCCGAAGGCGCGCAGCGTAATCTCGCCTTCGGCCTGGTAGCCGGTCAGGCGCCACTCGCTTTCAAGGCTTGCCTGGCCGCCCAGCAGCGCAAAACCGTCGGTGTCCGGCAGGTAGTCGCTGTAGCGGGTGATGTCCGGCACCTCGACCACCGGCAGCGCAATGCGCGTCGTGAAGTGTTCCGGGGACGGTGACTGCCGGGCCTGGCGAAAGTGTGCGGTTTGGGTGGTCAGCGCTAGATGGCGCCCGGCGAGTGCGGCGCGGTCGTCGCCTTCGCGCAGCAGCGTGAATTGGGGAATACCCAGCGTCAGCGAGGCGTCGTCGGCGCTGGTGATCTCGGCGGTCAGCTCGCCGCGGCCGGCGGCCACGTAGTCCAGAAAGTGCGCTTCTAAAGCGTTGGCATTGACGCGCAGCCGAGTGGGGGCGAGCAGCTCAGCACCACGAAACGCGCCGTCCAGAAAGAGCTCGCCGCGCCCGGCCAGCGCCAGGCCGTGGCCCTCGGGCAAAAAGGCGTTCAAAAAGCCGAGCTGCTGAACACCGCCTTGCAGGTTGAACTGCCCCGCGGTAACGCCGCCCTGGCGCTGAAAACGCCCTTGGCGAAGCCGCAGCGCGCTCTCCAGGCGCTCCCCCGGGGCGTCGGCGCTTTCCACCTGCCAGCGAAGCGAGGAGCCGCTCAAATCGAAGGTTTCACCGTCGAGCGAGGCGCTGGCAATCGTGAGCGCAAGCTCGGCGTCGCTTGTCAGCGTGCGCGGTTGGTTGTCATCGGCCAGGCGGGTGACCCAGCGTTCGCCGGCAAGCGTGACTTCGCCGCTCAACAGGGCGTTGTCGATCGAGAGCGCCCCCTGGCTGCGGGCCTGGCCGCTGACGAGGACGAGCGCCCCGGGCGCTGGCAGCGCGGCGTCAAGGTAGGGGGTGAGCGCGGCGATGCTTGGCAGGCGCGCGTTTTGCCACGCCAGGTTGGCGCTAACGTGCTCCAGCCCCACGTCGTCCAGCGGGCTTTCAAGGTCCAGCGCTATCTCGGCATCCGCCAGCAGGGTGCGCTCGTGATGGGTCAGGGTGGCCTTATCGAGGGCGAGTCGCGCTTTTAGCGGCGCATTGGGCAGACGCTCGGCGGTAAGGACGCCGTCGCCCCGGGCCTGAAACGCCTGGTAGGCGGCGCTTAGCGCCTGGGCCTCGATGCGGATCTCGCCCCGGTAAAGCGCAGCGTCCTGCACCTCTGCGTAGGCGCGCAGCCGCCCCTGGCCGGTGAAGGCCAGCGGCGCCGGGGCGGCGGCGCTGGCGTAGCGGTCGAGCATGTCCAGGCGCGTAACGCGGCCGTCGAGTTCGAGTGTGGCGCCGCTGGGGGGCGCGAGCCGGTCGATGCGCCGATTGGGTATCGAGGTCGCCACGCTTAGCGCGGTATCGGTGGCGTAAGGGGCGCTGTCGGCCAGCACGACGTCCTCGAGTGTGGCCAAAAAGTGAAGCGCGCTATCGTCCACTCCCAGGCGTACCTGGCCGTTTCCCGTGGCGCTTTGCATGGCCTCACTTTGCGACTGGGCTACATCGAGCAGTGGCCCGGTATCCACGCTAAAGCGAAGCGCTGGCGCGCTCAGAACCAGCTCGCTTTGCTCGGTGAGCACGCCGCCCTCGAGGCCAAGCGAGGCCTCGAGCGCGCCGCTGCCGGAAAGCCCAAGCCAGGGAAGCGCCTCGAGGTAGGGCATGAAGACATCCCAGGCATCGGCGCTGGCCGAGGCGTCCAGCCGCGCTGAAAGTGCCTCGAGCAGGGCGGAGGTGAGGGTTTGCGGCTTATCAAGGCGCGTGACAACGGGCGCCAACGTGGCCCGGGCATTCAGTTGGATGTCGCGGGCGAGTATTGCGCCATCGCTTGGGCGCAAAAGGCGGCCTTGCGTGACGGCTAGCATGAGGTCACTGGCTGCCAGCGTGTCGCCGCTTAGCTCGCTGTCTCGCAGGTGGAGCTCGCCTTCGGCTTCCAGGGCGATATCGCCTACCTGAAAGCGGCGTATGCCCTCGGCGTCCAGGGCGTGAATGTGCAGCGCACCGCGTAATAGCGCCAGCAAAGAGAGCGAAAGGGTAGCGCGTTCGGCCTCGAGGCTAACGGGAAGCGCTTCGTCCTGGCGGGTCAGGGTGAGGTTTTCGACCTCCCACTGGCCCGGGTGGGGGCTCGTTGCGCGCTGCCAATGAATGTCGACGCCGTCGAGGTTCGAGAGCTTACCGGCCATCCATTGGCTGTTGAGCACCAGGGTCGTGGCAAGCCACCAGGTAACAGAAAGTACGAAGGCGCTGATTAGGACTATAATCAGTGCCAGTAGCCATCGCGGGTAAGGAGCGGTTTTGCGGGACGATCGGCTTTTGATAATGGCTCCTTTCGGCGCATGTTTTATGGCATTATGCGCGACAAGGGACTGAGATGGGTTTTCGATTTCAACGCTAGGCAGGCAGCAAAGCCATGTTCAAGGATTTTTACACGCAGCGCGGGGACTATGTGGTGATCTCCGCCGAGCAGGCCAGCCGTTTCGCCAAAGGCGTCGCCGGCGATTACAACCCTATCCATAATCCGGATGCGCGGCGTTTCTGCGTGCCCGGTGACCTGCTATTCACACTCGTTTTAGCCAGGTTTGGATTATCGCGCCACATGGAATTTCGCTTCACCAACATGGTCGCGGCACAGACACCGCTGAAGTTTTGCGAAGCCGACGACGGCCAGATCCGCGTATGCGACGACACGGGCAAGTGCTACCTGCATGTTACCCGCCAGGGCGATGTCACCTTCGAGCCGGACGTGGTCGAAGGCTTCGCGCGCTGCTACGTGGCGTTTTCGGGAAAGAACTTCCCGCACTACTTGAAGCCGCTGATGGAAGAGCATGGCGTCATGTTCAATCCTAAACGCCCGCTGGTGATCTACGACAGCATGGGCTTCTCGCTGGCGCGTCTGGACGGTTTTACGCCCAACCTGGCGCTGACCGACTCGTCGCTTTGCGTTCAGGGCAAGCGCGCCGAAGCGCTATTGGAGTTTGCCATCGAGTCCCAGGGGGAGTCGGTCGGGGTCGGATCCAAAAAGCTCGTGGTCAGCGGGCTTTGTGACTACGACGACGACCAGATGTCGGCCATCGTCGACGAGTTCTACCGGCTGAAAGCGGCCTACGAGGCCGCCTGAGCCGCCTGGTGGGCGGGTGTCTAGCCTAGCGGCAGCACGTCCACCTCGACCTCTACGTGGTGGCCGCCGCCGCCATTCATCACCCCCTTCAGCGGGGCGACATCGAAATAATCGCGCCCCCAACCCACCACCGGGTGGCGCTCACCGGCAAGCGTCCCGTTGGTCGGGTCCAATGCAAGCCAGCCCCACTGGGGAACCCAGAGCGCAAGCCAGGCGTGGGAGGCATCCGCGCCCACCAGCCGGGGCTGGCCCGGTGGCGGCTCGGTCTCCAGGTAGCCGCTCACGTAACGCGCAGCCAGCCCGATCGAGCGCAGCGCACCGATCATCAAATGGGCAAAGTCCTGACACACCCCGCGGCGGTTGGCCAATACCTCGTTGATCGGCGTGGCTAGTGTCGTGAAGCTGGGGTCGTACTCGAAGTGTTCATACACGTAGCCATTGAGCGCTATGGCCGCGTCGATGAGCCCGCGACCGGGGGTAAAGCACTGCCGAGCGAAGTCGCCAAGCTCTTGACTTCGCCGCACGAAGGGCGAGTCCAGTCGGTAAAGTTCGGTCTCGAAGCGCGGGGTGGTCTTTAAAAGTTCGGCGGTGTGCTCCCAGCTTGTCGAGGCCGCGGGCAACGCGCCCATTGCCCGCGTGTTGATCGGCGTGGTCACCGTCACATCGAGGGTTTGATGAAGCGCTTCTACCGCGAAATAGAGCACCCGGTTACCGAAGACGTCGCGGCGTTCGGCCTGGTGGTGGGGCGTGGGCGTAATGGCAAGCGTCGAGGCTCCGCACTGCTGGTGGGGCGTTTTGCGCGGCAGCATCCGTGCTTCGCTATGGCATAGCGTGACCGGCGCGCTGTAGTGATAGCGCGTGGTGTGGCGCAGGGCGTACTTCATTCGTCGCGCTCCATGTTGACCAGCTGGCGGGCGCGCTCCACGTGACTGAAGTGGCTATGGCTGATCGCATCGGAGAGGGCGTTGAGCGGCGTTAGCAGCTCGTCGAGCAACTGTCCGAGCGCCTGCTGCGCCTCCGGGGTGTCGCTTAGGTGGCTGAGCCGGTCGATGTCGGCCAGGTGAAGGGCAGCGTTGGCCTGGATCAGCAGGCGGCGCTCGGCGTTACGGTAAGGGCTGGCGCTACCCGGCAGGCGCTCGACCTGCTTATTGAGCCGCTTGAGCATGAAGCCCACCGAGCGGGGGTTGGTCTCATCGAACAGCAAAAGGTCGATGATGGCCGCCGGGTGAAGCTCGCTGCGGTAGCGCCGCCGGTAGGCGGTGAAGTTGTCGGTGGTGGCCAGCACCACTTCCCACATCGCCAGGCGGCGCTCCGGCAAGGCATTCACGGTGAGCTTCAAAAGCTCTAAAAGCCCCAGCGCGCGGTCCAAAAAGCGGCCAATGTCTAAAAATCGCCAGCCGTAGTGGTGGGGCATGGTTTCGTTGCAAAGCCCGAAAAAAGCCGCCAGTTGGGCAAAGACGCTTTCGCAGGCGCGCCGCGCGCCGCGGGTATCCAGGCTTGGATGCAGCGTATCGAGCTGATGGCGAAGCTGGTGAATAACGCGCCAGGAGTCGTCGCCCAGGTGGTCGCGCACGCTTTGCGCGTTGTGCAAAAGCTGCGAGAAAAGCGGCTGCAGCGCGCGGTGATCACTGCTGTCGAACTGGACCAGCAGCGCCGTCTGCTTGGCCAAAAAGCCGGCGGGCCGGTTAGACGCGCCCTGTGCTTCCGGCTTGTCGCAAAGGTCGAGCGCTTGCAAAAGCTCGTCCAGGACCTGGTCGGCAATGGCGTCCTGGTCGTACTCCATGAGCCGCAACAGCGCCTCGCGCAAAAGCCGCGCGCGGCTATCCAGGCGTTCGCCGTAGCGGCCCAGCCAGTAAAGGCTTTCCGCCACGCGGCTGGGCAGGTCTTCGTTGTCGCGGGTGACCACGATCGGCCCGCGGGCCTGCTTGAGCTGGCTTACGTGGGGCTGGGCGCTGGCCGCGGTCACCCATACATCCTTCACCACCGGGCTTTCGAGCGACGGCGCGCCCGGCGCGCCCTGCCAGCAAAGCCCGCCGGGCATGACCCGGTACTCCTCGCGGGGGGCGCCGGGGGCCGTCGCACCTCTGGGCGTGCGGGCCACGAAGCAGCGCAGGTTGAACGTGGCCGGGCCGAGGGTTTTGAGCTTTTCATCGAATACCGGCAGCGTTGCCGAGGCGGTCTGCGCATCGGCGGCGGCCAGCAATAGTGGCTCCCCCAGAAGGTGCTCGCAAAGCGCCGGCAGGTAATCGGCCAGCGCGCTGCTTTCGAGTACCCCAACGCCGAGGGCGTTTGAAACCGCCACCCCTTGGGTGCGCGCGGTTTGTAAAAGCCCGGGTACGCCGATACCGGAGGCGTCGTCGAGCTCCAGCGGGTCGCACTCGGCGTCGCGGCAGTAGCGCAGCACCACATCGACAGGCTTTAGCCCGCCCAGGGTACGTAGCCAGAGCTGGCCATCCCGTACCACCAGGTCCTGGCCCTTGACCAGCGCGATGTTGAGGTAGTTGGCAAGGTAGGCGTGCTCGAAGTAGCGCGGGCTTTGCGGCCCCGGCGTCAGCAGTACCACGGTGGGGTTATCGCGATGCTGGTAGGCCAGCACGGTGAGCGTTCGGTGATGGGCATCCAGAAAGCTCGCCAGGCGTTTTAACGGTGCGTTGCGATACATCTGCGGCAGCGCCCGGCCCATCAAAATACGGTTTTCCAGCGCGAAGCCGGTGCCCGAAGGCGTTTGCAGGCGGTCACTCACCGCCCGCCAGTGGCCTTCGCTGTCCAGAATGACGTTGACGCCGTGATAGTCGATCGGCGCCCGCCCGCCGGGCTGAGCGCCGTGGCAGGGCAGCAGGTAATCCGGTGAAGCCAGCAGTGCCTGAATCGGTAACAGCCCAGCGTCGAACAAGCGCCGCGCGCCGTAAATATCGTTGTAGATCGCGTTGAACAGACGGCTTCGCTGAACGAGCCCTGCCTCGAGCGCCTGCCACTGGGCCTGGTCGATCACCCAGGGCAGCGGGTCGAGCCGCCAGGCACGGCGCTGACCCTCGTCGTGCATATTGAAGATTACGCCGTTTTCGGCCAGCAGCGCCTGGATATCCTCCTGCTGGCGGTAGCGGCCCTGCTCACCAAGCGCGTCGAGGCAATCGAGCAGTTCCTGCCAGCCGGGGCGCAGCTGGCCCTTTTGATCCAGCATGGCGTCAAAAACTGCGGGCACTGTATTGCCTGGCTGTTCAAGATATCCCTCGACCAGCCCGGCGGGCGAGGATGTAACAGAGGCCGTCATACAAAGGTTCCTAAAAGGGGGAATAGTAACCCGTTACTGGGGAGCCCGGCGTAAATCCAGCGTCAACGGAAACTCCATGCTGGGCATCTCCATCGCGGGCATTTGAAAGCCTTGCCGATGACCGCTTGCGCTAAACCGGCCGAGCCGGCGCGCTTCGGCTTCGAAAGCGTTGACCGGAAAGGTCTCGAAATTGCGCCCGGTAGGGCGCGCCACGTAGTAGGTGCAGCCCGCGACCGAGCGCTCGTTCCAGGTGTCGATCACGTCGAATATCAGCGGCGCCTGGGCGGGGGTATGCGGCTGCCAGGCACGGTAGCGCACGCCGGCGACCGCTTCGCCGCTGCGTCCGGTGGCTTTCAGCGGCAGGCGACGGCCGTTGCAGGTCACGATATAGCGCTCGCCACTCATGCCGCTTACCCGGACCTCCAGGCGCTCGACCGGAGAGCCTGCGTAGCGCGCGGTAGCGTCGGCGAAGGCTTCGTCGCGCGGCACGTGCCAGGGCTCGATCGCCTGGCGCAGCTCGATATCCAGCGCCGCCGTATGCAGGCGGCCGTGCACCGGAAAGCGGAATTCGCGGAAGGGTTCGAACCATTCGAGCTTGAAGTCGAAACCGTGGCGGCGAAGGTCGTCCAGCACATCGTTCAGGTCTTCCCACAGGTAGTGGGGCAGAGCCCAGCGGTCCTGTAGCGCGCTTCCCCAGCGCACCGGTTTGGCGCGGTAAGGTGCTTTCCAGAACCTGGCCACCAGCGCGCGGATCAACAGCATCTGCATCAGGGCCATACGCGCGTGGGGCGCCATTTCGAAGCCGCGAAGCTTTAAAAGCCCTTGCGGTTTGCTATCGCTATCCAACGGGTAAAGCTGGTCGATGCAGAGCTCGGCGCGTTGGGGGTTGCCGGTCGAGTCGGTCAACAGATGGCGCAGCAGGCCCTCGGCACGCCAGGGTTCTGCCGCGTCGTCCTGGGGGATCTGTTGAAGGGCGATTTCCAGCTCGTAAAGCGCTTCGAAGCGCGCCTCATCCACCCGCGGGGCCTGGCTTTCCGGGCCGGTAAAAAGCCCGGAGAATAGATACGAAAGACTCGGGTGGTGCTGCCAAAACGTGACCAGGCTTGCCAGCAGTTGCGGGCGGCGTAAAAACGGCGAATCCTCTGGGGTGAGGCCGCCAAGGGTTACGTGATAGCCGCTGCCCGTGCCGGTGTGGCGGCCGTCGAGCATGAACTTTTCGGTGCCCAGTCGCGCCTGGCGGGCCTGCTCGTAAAGCCCCTCGGTTTGCGCCACCAACGTTTGCCAGCTAACCGCGGGCGGAACGTCGACCTCGATCACGCCGGGCTCCGGGGTGAGCAAAAAGCGTTCAAGGCGCGGGTCGTCAGGCGGGGCGTAGCCTTCGATCACCACCGGGCAGCCAATCTCCCGGGCACACTCTTCGATGCTTTCGAGCAACGCCAAAAAGTGCTCCAAATGGGTCAGCGGCGGTAAAAAGATGCACAGGCGCCCGTCGCGCGCCTCGATGCAAAGGCTCGTATGCACCAGGCTTTCGTCCCGCGCCTGCCCGGTGCTGGGCTGGCGCTGCATCGATTCGTCTTGCGCCGAGTGCGGGGTCGCGTAAGCAGGGCGCTCGACGGCCCAGGGCTTGGCCGGCTGCGCCAGGCGCAGGCCCATGGGCGAGCCGCCCGGCGCCAGGTAGAGGTGGTCGCGCTCGAGCGGCCAGCGTCCGGTTTCCCAACGGTGGCCTTGGGCAATGGCGTGACGCAGGGGCAGGACATAGCCGACGACCGCCTCCAGCCCACGCTCCAGAAGCCTTGCCAGGCGGTGTCGCTCGGCAGCGTCGGTTGGATCGATTTCGCGCGGGTCGATATCGGCGGGTAACGTTTGCGCTTTCCAACGGTAATAGGCGGCGTCCTCGAAGGCCGGCATCCAGAAGCGCGCCTCGACCCCCAGCTGCTCGGCAAGCGCGTGGGTAAAGCTTTTGGCCAGCAGGTCGTTGGCGTATACCCTGGGCGCGTCTTGCGTTCCAGCCAGCCACTTTGGGTCGCGCCAGAGGGCCACGCCGTCTTTGCGCCAGTAGCAGGCCAGCGCCCAGCGGGGCAACGCCTCGCCGGCGTGCCATTCGCCTTGCTGCTGCAAAACACCACCGCTTGCGAAGGCGCTTTGCAGCCGGTTCAAAAGCGCCTCGGCACGCTCGCGCTTGTGCGTACCCAGGGGCTCGGTGTTCCACTGCGGGCTTTCGACGTCGTCGACCGACACGAAAGTGGCCTCGCCGCCCAGGCTCAGGCGAACGTCCTCGCGGTGGAGGGCGTCATCCACCTGATCACCGAGGGCGAGAATCTGCGCCCACTGAGCCTCGGAATAGGGGCGGGTGACCCGGGCGTCTTCGTGGATACGCTCGACGCTCATCGTGACGTCGAAGCTGACCTCGCATTTTTCCGAGAACCCGGTAATCGCCGCCGCGCTCCCCGTGGTGGGCGTGGCGGCCAGCGGAATATGCCCCTCGCCGGCAAATAGCCCCGAGGTCGGGTCGAGCCCCACCCAGCCCGCACCGGGCAAAAATACCTCGGTCCAGGCGTGCAGGTCGGTAAAGTCGGTCTCAGTGCCGCTCGGGCCGTCCAGCGCCTTGATGTCCGGGGCGAGCTGAATCAGATAGCCGGAGACAAAGCGCGCCGCTAATCCCAGGTGCCGGAAAATTTGCACCAGCAGCCAGGCGCTGTCGCGACATGACCCGCTGCCAAGGGTCAGCGTCTCTTCGCAGCTCTGCACGCCGGGCTCCATGCGCACTCTGTAGCTGATGTCACCCTGTAGGCGCTGGTTGATCGCGACGAGAAAATCCACGCAGGCCGCGGGGGTTTTGTCCACCTGGGCCAGCCACTCGGTGAGTCGCGGGCCCGGGGATTCCACCTCGAGGTAGGGGCTTAGCTCGCGCGCAAGCGCTTGTGGGTAGACGAACGGCAGGGTCTGGGCGATATCGTCGAGAAAAAAGTCGAACGGGTTGATCACCGTCATGGGGACGATGAGTTCGACGGCAATGGTGAGTTCGTTGCGCGGGGTGGGGAAAACGATGCGCGCGTTGAAATTGCCAAACGGGTCCTGCTGCCAATTGACGAAGTGGTCGTTGCCGGAGATATCGAGCGAGTAGGACTCGATATGGGTGCGGCAGTGCGGCGCCGGGCGCAAGCGAACCACGTGGGGCGATAAATGAACGGCCCGGTCGAATCGATAGGTGGTACGGTGGTGCAAGGCAACGCGAATGGTCATGGGCCACCCTTGAGTTGAGCGGGTATCGGTCAAAAGCCTGAAGCGTACCGGCCTGGCAGTGGAACCTGTCGCTGATTAAAGATGGGTGGGAGTCAGTATCCCCTTAGCTTAGGCACTTTGCAGCAGAATTTGCGTTTAATGGAGGGATAGTTGAAGAGCGTTTACAGAACGTTACCCAATAAAGTGTTTTTACCGCGGATGGGCCTAAACTGAATTGATCGGACCCGTGCGTCCGTCGCCGCGCCAGGAGAGCGCCTATGAGCCAAGTGAACTGGAATCAATACGCCTGCCGCGACTACTTTGACGAACTGATCGCCGCCCCGGGCCAACCCCGCGCCTCGGCGCTCGAACTTTGCAACATGCTGGCCGACTTCAGCGCCGCTGAGCTTGCCGAGCGCAAAACCGCCGCCGAAGTCGCCATTCGCACCATGGGCATTACGTTTACGGTTTACTCCGAAGGCGCCATGATCGACCGGGCCTGGCCTTTCGATATCGTACCGCGCATCATCTCGGCCCAGGAGTGGCGTAAAACCGAGGCCGGCCTCAAGCAGCGCGTCAAGGCACTGAATCTTTTTATCGACGATCTTTACCACGACCAGAAAGTGGTCAAGGACGGGGTCCTCCCCGCCGAGGTGCTGGCGCAGTCGGTCAATTTTCGCCCGCAGTGCGTGGGCATCGACCCGCCGCACAAGGTGTGGGCGCATATTTGCGGCTCGGACCTGGTGCGCGGCGCCGACGGTACCCTCTACGTGCTGGAGGACAACCTGCGTATCCCTTCGGGCGTTTCCTACATGCTCGAAAACCGCAACGTCACCAAGCGCGTACTCCCGGAGCTATTCGCCTCCGGCAAGATTTTGCCCGTGGATGACTACGTGGCCCAGCTTTACGACATGCTGGCGGCGATGTCGCCGCGCCCGGGGGACGACCCCCAGGTGGTCGTGCTCACCCCGGGCATCTACAACTCCGCCTACTTCGAACACGCCTATCTTGCCCAGCAAATGGGCGTGGAGCTGGTGCAGGGCAGCGACCTGCTCGTCGACGAACACGACGTGGTTTACATGCGCACGGTCGAAGGGCGCCGCCGGGTGGACGTGATCTACCGTCGGGTCGACGACGAGTTTCTCGACCCGGAGGTCTTCAACCCGGAATCGAAGCTGGGGGTAGCGGGACTGATGCGGGCCTGGCGGGCGGGCAACGTGGCCCTGGCCAACGCCCCGGGTGCGGGCGTTGCCGACGACAAGGTGGTGTACGCCTTCGTGCCCGAGCTGATTCGCTACTACCTGGGGGAAGAGCCGCTGCTGCCCAACGTGCCGAGTTATCTGTGCATGTTCGAAGAAGATCGGGCGTATGTGCTCTCGCATCTGGACGAACTGGTGGTCAAGCCCGCCAACGAATCCGGCGGCTACGGCATGTTGATCGGCCCGCGCTCCACCAAAGAGACCCGCGAGGAGTTCGCCGACCTGATTCGCGCCAACCCGCGTAACTACATGGCCCAGCCGACCATCGCGCTTTCGACCACGCCAACGCTTGCCGGTGGATTGCCGCAGCCGCGCCACGTGGACCTGCGCCCCTTCATACTTTCCGGACCGGACACCTACGTGACCACCGGCGGGCTCACCCGGGTTGCACTGGTGGAAGGGTCGCTGGTGGTGAACTCCTCCCAGGGCGGGGGGAGCAAGGACACCTGGATCGTCGAAGTGGACGAACAGGACGAGGCGAGCGCCGCGCCATCGAAAGGAGAGCGTCATGCTGTCACGGGTCGCTGAGAATCTTTACTGGATGGCGCGCTACATCGAGCGCGCCGAGGACACCGCCAGGCTTTTGAGCGTCAATAGCCACCTGATGCTCGATTTGCCGCACAATCTGCCGCTGGGCTGGGGCCCGCTGATCGAAATGACCGGCACCCTCGAAGATTATCAGGCGCGTTTCGATACTTTCGATGAGAAGAGCGTGGTGCACTTTTTGTGCGCCGATACGCAAAATTCGAGCTCGATTCTTTCCGCGCTTGCCAGCGCCCGCGAGAACCTGCGCACCACCCGCGACGTGGTTCCCCGAGAAATATGGGAAGAGGTGAATCATCTCTATTTGAGCGTGGCGGATCACGCCGAAAACGCGGTAAGCCCGCGTCGGCGCGACACCTTCTTGAAAAACGTGATTCGCAGCTGCCAGACCTTGACCGGGCTGATCGAGGGAACCCTGAGCCACGGACCGGCGCGCACCTTCATCGAGCTTGGTCGCCAGCTCGAGCGGGCCGACATGACCACCCGTATTCTCGATGTGCGCTCGGCGAGTCTTTTGCCGCAAAACCCGGAGGAGCTTTTACCCTTCGAGAACCTGCAGTGGATGAGCGTGTTGAAGTCGCTGACCGCCTACCAGATGTACCGCCAACAGGTGCGCCTGCGGGTGCGCGGCCCCGACGTGCTGCGCTTTTTGCTCCAGGACACGCATCTGCCGCGGGCGATCGCCTGCAGTCTCGAAATACTCGCCCACGAGCTTCAGTGGCTGCCGCGTCAGGACCGCGTGGTCGCGACGGTATCGATGGTGCGCGCAGATGTCGTCGACGCGGATATCCAGACGCTGGCGCACTCGCCCAGCAAGCTACACGCCTTTGTCGACGAGCTGCAGGTCGGCTTCGCCAAAATCCATCAGACGTTGAGCACCACCTATTTCGTGAATAGCGAAGACGTTCCCCGGGTCACCCAGAGCCAGTCGCAAAGTAGCCATAGCGGAGAGCAGGATAGCGACTAGCCCAGGCTTTGACCGGACACCGGCACCGGCGATGAGCGCGTGCCGGTACGAACGCTTGCCGCGCCCCGGCGGCGCCAAAGCTGCCGGGGCACCCCCCCACCCAAACGCGCATTAGTGGCACAGCGCCCAAGCGCCAATTGACGTTTACGTTAACTTGCTGCTATATCTTGGCGGCAATACCTGCCCGGGTAGGCGGCGATAGCATCGGCATAACGATAAAAACGTTCACACTGGTGCGGGCGCCCTCAATAAAGCAATAACAACAGCATCAGGAGAAACGCCGTGGCTCTACGCGAGATTCCTCTTTTTATCGACGGTCAGGCCGTCACCTCGCAAAGCGGGGAGTGGCGCGATGTGATCAACCCGGCCACCCAGGAGGTCGTTGCCCGCGTGCCCTTTTGCACCCCGGAAGAGGTCGAGCGCGCCATTCAAAGCGCCCAGGCAGCGTTTAAGCAGTGGCGCAAGGTGCCCTTGAACAAGCGCATGCGCATCATGATGGCGCTGGCGGCGCTGATTCGCGAGCATACCGGCGAACTGGCCGCGCTGATTACCGAGGAGCACGGCAAAACCCTGCCGGATGCCGAAGGCGAAGTAGGTCGCGGGCTCGAAGTGGTCGAGCACGCCTGCTCGATCACTTCGCTGCAGCTTGGCGAACTGGCCGAAAACGCGGCCAATGACGTGGATGTGTATACCCTGCACCAGCCCCTGGGCGTTGGCGCAGGCATCACGGCGTTCAATTTTCCGATCATGTTGCCGTGCTTCATGTTTCCGCTAGCAATCGCCACGGGCAATACCTTCGTGTTGAAGCCTTCGGAGCAGGACCCGAGCGCTACTCTACGCCTGGTCGAACTTGCCCACCAGGCGGGTATTCCGCCCGGTGTATTGAACGTGGTGCACGGGGGCCCGGAGGTCGCCAACCAGTTGGCGGATCACCCGAGCATCAAGGCGCTTTCGTTCATCGGCTCGTCTCACGTGGGGTCGCTTTTGTACCAGCGCGCCGCTGCGGCGGGCAAACGCATGCAGGCGATGATGGGCGCCAAGAACCACTGCGTCGTGATGCCGGACGCCAACCGCAGCCAGGCGATCAATAGCCTCTTGGGGTCGGCCTTTGGCGCGGCGGGCCAGCGCTGTATGGCCAACTCTGTCCTGGTGCTGGTGGGCGAGGCACAAACCTGGCTCGAGGATATCATCCAGGGCGCGCAAAACATGCGCGTGGGCCCCGGCACCCAGCGCGATGCGGACCTGGGCCCGCTGGTTTCCCCCCAGGCCAAAGCGCGGGTGGAAGCACTCATCGAGCAGGGTGTCAATGAGGGGGCTACTCTCGAACTCGACGGGCGTGGTTACACGGTCGCGGGCTACCCGGAAGGCAACTTCGTTGGCCCCACGCTTTTCAGCGGCGTGACCACGACCATGCGCATCTATCAGGAGGAAATTTTCGGCCCGGTGCTATGCGTGGTGAACGTGGCGACCCTCGATGAGGCCATCGCGTTGATCAACGCTAACCCCAACGGCAACGGCACTTCGATTTTCACCAGCGCCGGGTGGGTGGCCCGGCGCTTCGAATCTGATATCGACGTGGGCCAGATCGGCATCAACGTGCCCATTCCGGTGCCGGTGGCCTATTTCAGCTTTACCGGCTCGCGCGGCTCCAAACTTGGCGACCTGGGGCCCAACGGCAAGCAGGCGATTGCCTTCTGGACGCAGACCAAAACCGTCACCGCCCGCTGGTTCGAGCCGGAAAACGTCTCCGCCGGCATCAACAGCACGATCTCGCTGAGCTAGCGCTCACCCTCGAAACGTATCGGCGCGGGGCCGCGCCGATACGAGATCGAACCATCGTTGAAGACGTCTTAACGCTCCAAAAGCGGCAGACTTTGCTCGAACAGCTGCTCGATCGGGCCGAGCTGGCTTTCGTGCAGGATCAACAGCGTTTTACCGCCACCGCGCTGTTCGCTAAGCGGGGTGAGCAGCGCGAATTCGCCTTCTTCGAGGTGAAATTCGTGAATCTCCCGCAGCCCTTCAGCGGTCTCACAAAGCGAGCAGCGGTAGGTGTCGTCCTCGCCGTAGACCAGGCGGTGGTACATCTTGAACTGGGTATAGAGCGCAAGGCCGCCTTCGAAAGCGGGCCAGCGCGCCGGCGTTGCCTGAATGTCGTCGTCGAGCGCGACCCCCTTGGCCACGGCGTTGGCGATGGCCTCCGAGAGAGGCCTGGCCAGCAGCGCGCCTTCGTTTGAAGGCTGGGGCGTGCTTTGGCGCGACTGCCCGAAGCCACTGGCCGCGGCGCGAAAGTCTTCGAGCGAGGCAAGCGGGTAATCGATGTGTTCCAGGTCATTGGGTTCACAGCCGCCGTTTTCCCAACCGTGTACGATCCTGAGCGTCACCTGGCCGCGGGTCATCGGCCGACCCAGCAGCATATAGAGCGCGACCTTGATATGCAGCTCGCGCTCGGGGGTGTTGTTCTCGAAAGCTTGATAGGGCGCGGCAAACAGACCGTGCAACCGTCCGTTAACGTGTTCTTTGGCTTCGGTGAAGGTCATGATGTTTTCCTCAAGGGCACGGTTTCCTCTAAAAGTATGGCTTTTTAGCCGCAATAGCATTAATTATCGCATCTATCCGTTAACGCCTGGATTCAACGTAGGCTAAAGTTATCAGCCTTTACGCCGGGTTATGGCACTTCTTAACGTTTTTTCAGGATGCAAAGCGATGATTCGCAGTATGTTGACAGCGCCGGACGGCACGTTTCAGACCGGCGGCGAGGAGCTCTTCGCGCAGTGGCAGCAAAACCCGGAGAGCCACATCTGGATCGACCTGCAGGGCGAAACGCAGGATACCGAGCGCACGCTGCTCGAGCGCTTCGAGTGCCATCCGCTGGCCATTCAGGATGCCCACAAGGAGCGCCACCCGCCCAAGATCGAAGAGTTCGAGCAGCATACGCTGATCATCTACCGGGGTATTTCCTCTTTCGATGCCGAGCTCAACTTCATCCCGCAGCAGATCGCGTTTTTTATCGGTGAACGCTTTCTGATCACGCTGCACCCGGGCGAGGCAATGAGCGTCGAGCGGCTTTTCAACGCCCAGGGCCAAGCGCTTTTGGCGCAGTCGCCGGAGCGCGCCGCGCTCAGAGTCATGTACACCTCGGCGGGGTTTTATAGCGACAGCCTGCTGGAGTTCGAAACCGCGCTGAGCGACCTGGAAGACGAGCTTTTGGACAACGGCAACGATGTGCTGATGCGTAAAATCATTACCTACCGGTCCCGATTGGTCAAAATGCGCCGTATTTTCAGCTACCACAAGGGCATTACCCAGGAGCTGACCGCCTACGACTACGAGCACCTGCCGCGGGATCAAAGCGAAACCCTGCACGCGATCAACGACGTGGCCGAGCGCTTCGAGCGCCTTTATAGCCTGACCCAGATGTACTACGAGATCTGCGGCGACCTGGTCGATGGCTACATCTCGATCTCTTCACACCAGCTGAACATCACCATGCGCGTGCTCACGGTGATTACCGCGATTTTCGTACCGCTGACCTTTATTGCCGGTATCTACGGCATGAACTTCGAGGTCATGCCAGAGCTTGGCTGGCGCTACGGTTACTTCTTCGTGTGGGGCGCCATGCTTGGCATCGCGGGCGTGTTGATTTGGCTGTTTAAACGCAAGGGGTGGTTTTAACCGCGGCGAAAGATTCGGCGCGGGGGGGATTGAGGGGGCCTTTAAATTTGATAGGGTCTTTTAAACCCACTCAGACCTTGACGGGTTTGAACTCAACCACAGGAGGCCGTTTATGGCCGATGTGCGCTCCGTTTCGGATACCATGGCCGCCATGCTGCTGACCGGCCACGGCGATGTCGATAAGCTCGAGTATCGAGAGGACGTCGCCACGCCCGCGCCGGGCCCGGGTCAGGTACTGGTCAGGGTCACCGCGACCGCCAAAAACAATACCGACCGCAAGGCCCGCGAAGGGCTCTACCCGACCAAAGGCAAGGAGGAAGTGACCTCCTTTGCGATGGGCGGTGCGCCGACCCTTGGCTTTCCGCGTATTCAGGGCGCGGACGTGGCCGGGCGGGTCGTCGCGGTGGGCGAGGGCGTCGATGCTTCGCGCATCGGTGAGCGTGGGCTTTTGGATTTCAACCTCTACGCCGATGAGCGCGGGGATATCAACCTGACCCCGGACTACTACGGCCACGGCGCCGACGGTGGCTTCGCCGAGTACGTCGCGCTGCCCTCGGATCAGTTCTACCACATCCCCAACGAAAAACTTGGCGACGCCGAGCTTGCCTCGATGGGCATGTGCTCGTATCAAACCGCTTATCACATGATGACCGCCGCCAACGTGCGCGCGGGGGAGCGCGTGCTGGTCAGCGGCGCCAGCGGCGGCGTGGGCACCGCGCTGATCCAGCTTTGCCGCATCGTCGGGGCGATTCCCTTTGCGGTGAGCCAGCCGGACAAAGCGGATGCGCTGATCGCGCTCGGTGCCGAGGCGGTGATCGACCGGGGCGATCTTGCAAGCTTCGTCGAGCGTGTGCTCGAGGCCACCCAGGGGGCGAACATCGATGCGGTCATGGACCTGGTGGGCGGGCAGATGACCGATCTCTTCATCGACACCATGATTGGCGATATGCAGGCGCGCACGGCCTACCCGCGGCTGTCGATTGCCGGCGCCAGCGGCGGCAACGTCAGTGAAATCATGTGGACGCGTATTTATCTCTACCAGGTACAGATCTTCGGCGTCTCCCACGGAACGCGCGAAGAGGCGGCGCAGCTGATGGCGTGGATCAAAAGCGGTGAGCTCAAGCCCGTACTGCACGCGGCGTTCAAGCTCTCCAGACTTCACGACGCCGAGCGCTACTTCATGAACCGCGCCAGTAGCTACCTGGGTAAGATCGTGATCGTCCCCGATGCCCAGTGGGAGGCTCACGGCGCGGCGTTCGCGCTCGAATCAAACGGAGCGTCGTGACCACTTGACCGGGAGCTTTGCCGTGAAAAAACGCCATACCATTGAACTGATGGACACCCACGCCGGCGGCGATGTCAGCCGCATCGTCACCGGCGGTATCGATGCGCTGCCAGGGATGAGCGTGCGCCAGCAAATGGAGTATTTGCGCGACGACGCCGATGGCTTGCGTCGGCTGCTGCTCGAGGAGCCCTACGGCATCCCTGAAATGTCGGTGGACCTGCTCGTGCCCGCGGTCCACCCGGAGGCGGTAGCGGGCTATATCATCATGGAGGTCATGGGGTATCCCATTTACTCGGGCTCCAACACGCTGTGTACGGCCACCGCGGTGCTCGAAAGCGGCCTGGTGGCCAAGCAGGAGGGGATTCAGCGCTTCAACCTGGAGGCCCCGGCGGGGCTCGTGCAGATCGAGGCGCGGGTGCATAACGGCGTGGTGGAATCCGTCACCTGCGGCGGCCTGCCAAGCTATATCGATACCTACCGCGAAAGCGTCGCGGTGCCGGGGATTGGCGAGGTCACCTACTCGATCGCCTATAGCGGCGGCTTCTACGCGCTGGTCGACGCCGAGGCGCTGGGCTTCAAGCTGGTCCGCGAGGAGGAGGCCGCGCTTGCCGCCTGCGCTTATAAAATCGTCGAGGCGATCAAGGCCAAGCGCGGCTTCTCCCACTACACCCTGGGGGATGTGGGGCCGCTGCCGTTTTTACACTTCATGGGGCCGGAAGAGCAGGTCGGCGAGGATTATATTCGCTCGCGCTCGACCACCTACGTCCACCCCGGCGTGATTTGTCGCAGTACCACGGGCACCGGCACCTCGGCCAGGCTTGCATTAATGCAGTACGAAGGGCGGCTCAACGTCGGGGACAAGCTCGAAACCATTTCACTTCGCGAAACCGGTTTCATCGGTACTTTTATCGGCACCCATCAGGAAGGCGCCTACCAGGTGGTGGAGAACACCATTACCGGGCGCAGCTACGTGCTGGCTACCTCGCAAATCGTGATTAACTGCGACGACCCTTTGGTCGCCTGCGGCGAGCTTCACCATATCTTGAGCGACCGCCACGGTGGCGAGTAGTGTTCGCTACACCGGCGCGACAGTGGGCTCCGGAGCAGCCCTACGCGGGGGCGCCATGAATACCTCCCTGTAGGCTACTTTCGCCATCCCTGGCGAAAGACCCCCGCTACGGGCAGCTCCTGAGCGCTGACGACGTGCTCGATCGATCATGGCTCAAAGAGCCGGGGCGTTACTAGGGCGACACCTTGCCTCGCAGCGATTTCACCGTGCCCTTGCGGGTTTTGTTGTCCACCCGCCGGCGCTTGGCGCCTTTGCTGGGTTTGGTCGGGCGGCGCGCCTTGCGCGGCGTGACCGCCTCCAGAATCAGCGCTTTGAGCCGCGCCAGCGCATCCTCTTTATTGAGCTCCAGAGTGCGATGGCTCTGGGCCTTGATGATGATGACGCCTTCCTTGCTGATCCGTTGATCGGAAAAGGCCATCAGCCGCTCCTTGTACCCCGCGGGCAGGGTGGAGCTCAAAATATCGAAGCGCAAATGCACCGCCGAGGCGACCTTGTTCACGTTCTGGCCGCCCGCGCCCTGGGCGCGGATCTGGCTGATCACGATTTCCCAGTCCGCCAGCGTCACGTTGTTGGAAATTTGAAGCATCGTTAGGGGTTATCCCGCCAGGTTGGTCACCGGTTGGTTGTCGATAAAGGCCAACAGATTGTCGAAGGCATCGTTAAAGTAGAGCTCGAAGCTGTCTTTTTCAACGTAGCCCAGGTGCGGCGTGGCGATGACGTTGGGCAGTTCGAAAAGCGGGTGCGAGGTGAGGGGCTCCTCGTCGAAGACGTCCAGAGCCGCGCGCCCGGGTCGGCCGGTTTTCAGGGCCGCCTCCAAAGCGCCCGGGGCAATCAGCCCCGCGCGGCTGGTGTTGACCAACAGTGCGCCGGGCTTCATGCGCGTTAGGTGCTCTTCGGTGACGATGTGTTGGGTCTTGTCGTTTAGACGAAGATGCAGGCTCACCACGTCGGCGCGCTCGAAAAGCGCCTGCTGGTTTTGCACCACGCCAAGCCCCGCGTCGATCGCGCGCTCCCGGCTGCCGGAGCGCCCCCACACCAACACTTTCATACCAAACGCCTGGGCGTAACGGCCGACCACGCTGCCGATACGGCCATAGCCAAAAATACCCAGCGTGCGCCCCTTGAGGCCCGTGCCCAGGGTGCGCTGCCAGCGCCCGGCCTTGAGGTTTTCCACCTCTTCGGGAATATGGCGCATCGCCGCCAGTATCAGCGCCCAGGTCAATTCCGCCGCGGCATCCGGCGAGCCCTTGCCGGCCATCACCGTGATTCCCTGGCGCTTGCAGGCCGCAATATCCACGTGCGCTGCGCCGCCACCGGTTTGGCTGATCACCTTGAGCTTTGGCAGCCGCTCGATGAGCGCCTGGGTCATCGGCGTGCGCTCGCGAATCAGTACCAGGGCGTCGGCGTCCTTGAAGCGCTCTACCTGGGCTTCGAGCTCGGTCACGGTGTCGTTGTAGATGGTCACCGTCAGTCCGTCGAGTTTTTGAAAGGCGCCCAAGTGGCGAACGCAGTCCTGGTAATCATCGGGTATCACTATATGCACGGGCGTCTTCCTTGAACTTTTGAATCGATAAACGTCTTTCACTATTAAAGCACAGACATCAGGCGGTATTGACCGCTACCCTTTAACCACTGTCGTTTTAAAACGTTTCAAATAATGCGGCCTTTAGCGGCCGGTCCACCGTCAGGCAAGAAGGAGAACGCCATGGCCCACTACGTGATGGAAGACAATGAACTTAGCGCGGGTACGATTTACCGGCTTTTCTCGGGCACGATCTGCCCGCGTCCGATCGCCTGGGTGGCCACCCGCGACGCCCAGGGGAGGGCCAATCTCGCACCGTTTTCGTTTTTCAACGTGGCAAGCGTCGATCCGCCGGTACTGGCGTTTGCGCCGCTGCTGGATGGCGAAGGCAAGGCCAAGGATACGGTGAACAACATCGAGGCGGTGGGCGAGTGCGTGGTGCACGTGGGCAGCGAGGATTTGATCGAGGCGCTCAACGCGACCAGCGCCACGCTCGACGCCCAGGAGGACGAGTTCACGCTTGCCGGGCTCGAAAAAGCCGACATGCCCGGAGTTAGCGTGGCGCGCATCAAGGAGGCCCCGGTCGCCTTTGGCTGCAAACGCTATGACGTAATTCGCTTTGGCGACAAGCCATTGGCAGGCTCGCTGGTGCTGGTGCAGGTAGTGAGCATTCACATCGACGAGCAGATATGGGATGGGCGCCATGTGGATATGGCAACGCTCAAACCCACCGGTCGGCTGGCCGGCAACGACTACGTGCGCATCACCGACCGTTTTGTGATCGAGCGGCCGAGCTAATCGAGAGAGGACTTTTTCTTGCACCCTTCGTTGTAAAATTCGCTTAAGTTTAACGAGCCTCGGCCGATAAGAGTAGCGCACTACGCCCGATGTCCATGAGGGGCAGCGAACGTGATGTCCAAACGATATGGCCACGCTCTTTATTTTAACTATAAGCGAACACGAAGAATGAAAAAGTCGTTAAGTATCCGCGCTATGCTGATTGGCCTTTTTACGGCGGCCGTGTTGGGGGCTTGTGTGCTCGCAACGACGGGCTGGTTCACCAACCAGCGCCTCGTCAACGCCCAGCATTATATTACCGGGGATGTATTGCCCCTTCAGGAAGCTAGCCGTCATCTGGTGCTGACATTGGGGGCCTTTGGTCAGCGCCACGCCGATATGCTGGCGGCGCAAAGCGCCGCGGGGCTGGGGGCGGTCACCTCACAGGACGTATTGAACGAGCGTTATCAGCGTGCCCGGGAAGACCTGTCGCGTCTCTCCCACGCAGACCAGGTGGCGCGTTTGGCGTCGCTGGATACAAGCTATGAAAAGCTGCTCGAAGGTGACAACGCACTGGATAGGGTGCGTCGGGACACGCTGAGCCTGCGCATTCGAATCGCAGCGCAAATCGACGAAATGGAGCAGCGCATCGACAGCGTCATCCAAAGCGCGCAAACCGTATCCGATCGTACGCTTTACACCCAGTCGCGCCGCGAGGCGGCCCAGCGCGATATGATGGAGGCCTGGCGAGAAGAGGGGACCACCTCCCTCCCGACCCAGCTTTTGGATGACTTGTACGCCCCCCGCGTCGATATCGGTAGGCTGAGCGGCGAGGCGCGAGTGGCCATTGCAAGACTTGCGGATTTAAGCCGTCAGATGCTGCATGCCAGTGACATCGAAGAGCTGATGGATCTGCGTAACTATGTCATCGTCCCCCAGGTAGCGCTGGCGCTTCAGTCGCTGGCGGCCATTGCCGAGGCGCCCAGTACCGAAGTGGAGCAACGCGCCGTCATCGCAGCGCTGGCCGACGAGATCACCGAACTCAACGAGCTGATGGTCGAAGACCCGGACTCGGTATACGCGTTGCGCGAAGCGCAGCTTGCGCTGGATGCACGCACCCAAGCGGCGCTTGCCGACACCACCACCGCCCTGGCGTCGATGCAGGATGATCTAAACGATATCAACAGCTACATCACCACCCAGGCCAGCGGTGCCGCCACCGCCGCCATGCGCCTGGCCGATACCGGGCGCACGCTATTGATATTGGTAACCCTGGGCGTCATTGCGCTACTGGCCATATTTGGCTGGCGCACGCTGGTTCGCGTACTGGGCCCATTGGTACTGATGCGCCGGCAAATGGAGACGATTGGTGGCGACGACGGAGAGCGTGCGGATCTTTCCAAACGTCTGGCGCTCAAGCATGACGACGAAGTCGGTAAGGCCGCGTTTGCCTTCAATCAAATGATGGATACGTTCGAAGCCATGGTGCGCCAGGTGCGCGAAAGCGCCGAAGACATTGCCCACAGCAGTGGCCAGATTGCCGGGGGCAATGAAAACCTGTCCGGGCGTACGGATCAGCAGGCAAGCTCACTGGCGCAGACGGCCTCGAGCGTGGAGCAGATGACCGCCACGGTGAAGCAGACGGCGGACTACGCCGAACAAGCGAAAAAGGCGAGCCATCACGTCGATCAGCGCGCCCGCGCCGCCGGCGGTGTGGCCAAACAAAGCGCCGAGGCGATGAGCGACATTCGCCATTCCAGCGAGCAGATTACGTCGATCGTCAAAGCGATCGACGATATTGCCTTTCAAACCAACCTGCTTGCCCTCAACGCATCGGTGGAAGCCGCGCGCGCCGGTGAGCAAGGACGCGGCTTTGCCGTGGTAGCACAGGAGGTGCGCAAGCTGGCCGGACGCAGTGCCGATGAGGCCGCGCAGATTCGCCATCTGGTCGATGACAGCGTCAAAAAAGTCAGCGAAGGCGAGCAGTTGGTTCACGCCTCGAGCAATCACCTGCAAGACATCATCGATAGTCTGGGCGAGGTGACGCATTACGTCAGCGATATCGCCAACGCCACCTCCGAGCAGTCCTCGGGTATCGAGCAGATCAACGAGGCGATCGCCCAGCTCGATCAGGTCACCCATCAAAACGCCAAACTGGTACAGGAGGCGACTCAGGCAAGCCAACGACTGGATGAGCGGGCCGGGGACATGCACGCTCTGATGAGCCGGTTCCAGGTCAGTGGCTACGCTGAAACCAAAACGCTACCCGCTAGCGAGAAAGCCCCGCAACTGGCTTGAGCGTCGACCCGGGGTTGAATTCGCCTGCCAGCGTCGGCATCTACTGCTGAACAGTTGAAGCGATACACAAGGAGTGAAGTATGACGACGCTCGTAGTCGGTGCCAACGGTCAAATCGGTAAGCAGTTTTGCGAACAGGCCCAGCAGGAGGGCGTAGCCGTCAAGGCGATGGTGCGCCGCGAAGAGCAGGCCGAGTGGTTCAAGGCCCGCGGTATCGAGGTCATCATCGGCGATCTCGAAGGCGAGATGGCCCATGCCTTCGAGGGCTGCAACGAGGTGGTCTTCACCGCCGGCTCGGGCCCGCACACCGGGCCGGACAAGACGCTGTTGATCGATTTATATGGCGCGATTCGCACGGCGGATATCGCCAAAGAGAAAGGCCTCGAGCGGTTTGTCATGGTCAGCGCGATCCGTGCCGAGCAGCCCCTCGAAGCGCCGGAGAAGATGCGCCCCTACATGGCGGCCAAGTTCGCCGCCGACCGGCATCTACAAAGCACCGGGTTGCCCTACGTGATTCTAAAACCCGGACCGTTGACCGATGACGCGCCGACGCATGGGTTTAGCGACTCGATGGAGGCGAGTGCAGGGGCGATCACCCGCGCGGACGTCGCCTACGCGCTTCTTCACGTGGTCAAAACCCCGGCGCTGAAAAACCAATCCGTGACGCTACTAAACGGCGAACGCTCCATCGACGCGCTGTTTAGCTAGCCGCTCGTATGAAACTCGACGCCCCCGTTGGCGTAATCGCCGACACCCACGGCCTGCTGCGCGACGAAGCGCTGACGCTTTTGGCAGGCTGTGGGGCGATTTTGCACCTGGGCGATGTGGGTAATAAGCCCGAAGACGCTTTGATCCTCGACCGGCTCGAAGCGCTCGCCCCGCTTTACACGGTCAGGGGCAATATCGATACCGCGGACTGGTGTGAAAAACTGCCCGCCACGCAAACGCTGCTCGTCAACGGCTGGCGGCTGCACCTGGTGCATCGGCTCGCGGACTTCGACGAGGCGGTTGCCTGCGATGTAGTCCTTCATGGCCACTCGCACAAACCGCGCAACGAATGGCAAGGCGATAGGCTTTTGTTCAACCCGGGAGCGGCGGGCAAGCGCCGTTTCAAACTGCCGTTGACGCTTGGCAAGCTTTGGCTTGGCGAGCGTCGTATCCAGCGCGCTATTATCCATCTACCTTTGTAGCGCTTGCCCGGTAGACCACCGGCCAAGCACTTCAAAACGGGTGCTTGAAAACGAGAAGAGAGCGATGCCCCCACCCACTTCGCTTGCCTGCGCCGTTCGAACGCTGCTGGCGAGCGCCCCTGAAAGCCAATTGCCGTTCACCTACCAGCAGGTTGCAGAGCAGTTAGGCCTTACCCCACCACGCACCATTGCAAGAGTGACCCAAGCGCTCGAGGAGCTAATGCGTGAGGATGCGGCGGCAAAGCGGCCGTTTATCGCCGCGCTGGTGGTCAGCCGGCGCGACGCTATACCGGCGACGGGGTTTTTCGAGCTGGCCACCACCCTTGAGCGCTTTCCTCACGACCCCGCCCGCCAACGCGCCGCCTACCAGGCGGAATACGCTAAAGCACTCGCTACGCGCTAATGCTTGCGAGCATGCCCTGGGGGAGAGCGGCGTAGCGGGTCGAGCAGCCCGCTCAAGCCATTGTGATCGATTTCGTGCATCAGTTGGAGAAGCTGGCCAATCTCGCCCGAAGGAAAGCCTTCACGTGCAAACCAGTTAAGGTACGGCCCTGGCAGGTCGGCAATGAGCCAGCCGTGGTGTTTGCCGAACGGCATCGTGTAGGTCACCAGCTTTTCAAGATCGTCGGGGTTCACGGTCAGCCTTTCTCACTTATTGATAGTCGTCGAAGACCAATGGCGTTAGGCATTGGTCGATAATCAGCGCGTCTGGATACCAGGCGCTTCCGCGTCTGGGCCATTTATTCTTCCTGTCAAAAGCCTTCGAATAGAGTGTTTTTCGAATCGGGCCCAAAAATATGATTTTGTTTTCGTAAAAAGCCGCCTAGCATGGCTTCAAAGCGGCACGTTAGCCAAACGACCCTCGCCAAGTAGTGGCGTAATATTCAAGGAGTTTGCCATGAGTCTTTCCCCGTTTCACCTTGCCATTCCCGTCTACGATGTGGCGCTGGCGCGTGCGTTTTATAACGACGTGTTCGGCCTGGAGGAGGGTCGCTCCAGCGAGAACTGGGTCGACTTCAACTTCTTTGGCCACCAACTGGTCATTCACGGCCATCCCAAAACGCCGGGCCAGGAGAGCGCGCACACCAACCCGGTCGACGGTCACGACGTGCCGGTGCCGCACTTCGGCGTGCTTTTGGAGTGGGACGAATGGGAGGCGCTGGCCGAGCGGCTGAAAGCGCAGGGCATCGAGTTCGTGATCGAACCCTACGTACGCTTCAAAGGCCAGGTCGGCGAGCAGGCGACGATGTTCTTGCTCGACCCCTGCGGTAACGCCCTCGAGTTCAAGGCGTTCAAGGACAAGAGCCAGATATTCGCCAAATAAGCCGCTATTCGATGTAGCACTGGGCGTCGGGGGTTAAACCCCCGGCGCCTTTTCGCGTTGGCGGTGCTGTAGAGGTGGGTGACCAAAATAGCGCTTGTAGTCGCGGCTGAACTGGGCGGCGCTGCGGTAGCCCACCGCCAGCGCCGTCTGGTTCACGTTATGGCTTTGCTGGGTGAGAAGCTGCTGCGCCTTGAGCAGGCGCAGGCGCTTTATGTACTGCACCGGGGATGCCCGGGTTATCTGCTTGAAGTGCAGGTGAAACGCGGAGCTACTCATGTTTACCTGGCGGGCCAGCGCCTCGACGCTGACTTCCTCGGCAAAGTGGTCGTGCAACCTGGCCAGTACCTGCACGATACGCGCGTAGTGGCCGTGCCCCTGAACCAGCGCGCGCAGCGCCGGGCCCTGTTCGCCCTTGAGCGCCTCGTAGACGACGTCGCGAATGCGCGCCGCGCCCATGGCGCTGCACGCTTCGCTTTCGTGCAGGGTGTCGATCAACCGCGCCACCGCGCCTTGCATGGCGGCGTTCATGGCGACGGATGCCATGGGGCGCGGGGCGGCGTTTTGCGGCGCACAGCCGCCCATGGCGGTGACGAGCTCCCCCAGTAGCGCTGGGTCGAGCTTGATCGAAATGCCCAGCAGCGGCGCCTGGGGGCTGGCGTCGGTTTCGCACTCGAAGGGCAGCGGTAGGGTTTGCACCAAGTACTGGCCCGGGTCGTAGTGGATTTCCCGGTCACCCAGGTAGCCGGTTTTTCGCCCCTGGGCAATGATGATCAGGCTGGGTTCGTACATGAGCGGCGTGCGCGCTTGGCGGCGCGGCAGATAGAGCAGCGAGACCTGGTCGAGCAGCGAGGCATTGAAGCCTTCGTGGCGTACCAGCGGCTCGATGAGCCGAGCAAGCGGGCTCGATGGGGCAGAAGAGGTCACCATGGGCGGGTTCCAAAAGGCCGTTTAACGAGGATTGTGCCATTTTTGCACGGTTTTTTGTTACTTGATTGCAGGGTTTTGGAGAAAAAGGCAAAAACGGTGGAGCTTCCTTCATCGCAAGATGGCCCAATAGGGTCAATAATGAAGGTACTTTCATTCGACCACTCGGAGCGTTTATGACCCAGGCACACTCCTATGCCGCTTTTGCCGCCGATAAGCCGCTGGCCCCGTTTAGTTTTGAGCGCCGCGAACCGCGCCCGGACGACGTCGCCATCGAAATTCTCTACTGCGGCGTTTGCCACAGCGACCTGCACTTCGCCCGTAACGATTGGGGTATGAGCCAGTATCCGGTCGTGCCCGGCCACGAAATCGTGGGCCGCGTGACGGCGGTGGGCGACAAGGTCAGCCGCTTCAAACAAGGCGACCTGGTCGGTGTGGGCTGCATGGTCGATTCTTGCCGCAGCTGCAGCGCCTGTAAGGATGGCGTCGAGCAGTACTGCCTGGAAGGCTTCACCATGACCTATGGTAGCGAAGACCGCCAGGACGGTACCGTAACCCAGGGTGGCTACTCCGATTCCATCGTGGTGAGCGAACACTTCGTACTGCAAATGCCCGACGGCATCGATCTTGCCTCCGCCGCGCCGCTTTTGTGCGCCGGTATCACCACCTACTCGCCGCTCAAGCACCACGGCGTAGGTAAAGGGCACAAGGTCGGTGTCATCGGCATGGGCGGTTTGGGCCACATGGGTGTGAAACTGGCCAAAGCGCTGGGCGCCGAAGTCACGCTCTTTACCCGCTCGAGCGCCAAGATAGAAGAAGCCAAGCGCAATGGTGCCGACCACGTCGTGGTTTCAAGCGATCAAGAGCAGATGGACGCGGTGGCGGAAACCTTCGACTTCATGCTCGATACCGTGCCGGTCCAGCACGACCTGAACCCTTACCTGACCTCGCTCAAGTACGACGGCACGCACATCATCGTGGGTCTGCTGGAGCCGATCGAGCCCGCTATCGAAGCGTTCAATCTGGTGTTCAAGCGCCGTGTCGTGGCCGGCTCTTTGATCGGTGGCATCGCCGAAACCGAAGAGTTCTTGAAGCTGTGTGCCGACCAGGGCATCACCTGCGATATCGAGATGCTCGACATCAACGCGATCAACGAAGGCTTCGAGCGTATGGAAAAAGGTGACGTGCGCTACCGTTTCGTGATCGACATGGCTACCTTGAAAGGCGATAAGGCCTGATTGCTCCCGCGTTGACACGTAGCTGATATCCACCGCCCACCTCGTGTGGGCGGTTTTTTACGTAGCGTTTTGCAAAACGCTTTTTAAGCCTCAGGCAGGTGGGCGACGACGCGCAGGCGCACATAGTCGGCGCTCCAGTGGCCCTGGCCGTCGCTCAAACTATGAGAAAGAAGATTCAGGGTGTTATCCACCACGGTGTTCTTCATGTTCTCATCGAGGCCGTGCAGAAAGGGCCCGGCAAAGGTGTCGAGCCAGCCGGTCATGCCGGTGGGCAGCGGCGTGGGGCGGGCTACCAGTTCGATGCTATCGACCTTGAAGCCGACGGTTTCGAGCAGGTGGGTATACTCCTGGGCGGTAGGGAAATACCAGGGATGGCGGCCCCGGGCGCTGATGCCACGAAACTGGAGCGCTGCGATCAGCGCGGTGCAAATCGCGGCGATGTTACCGTGACCACCAAACTCGGCCACGAAACGCCCGCCAGGTTTCAGCGCGCGCTTGATGCAAGCCAGCACCGTTTGCGGGTCGAGCATCCAGTGCAGAACGGCGTTGCTGAATACCGCATCGAACTCTTGATCGAAGGGGAGCTGGTAGCCGTCGATGTGCCTGGCATCGAGACCGCGCTGACGGGCGGCTTCGACCATTTCTTCGGCGGCGTCCACGCCGACGACGTCGGCACCCAGCTGGCTGATACGCTCGGTCAAGGCGCCGTCGCCGCAGCCAAGGTCGAGAATACGCTCGCCAGGCCTGGCGGCCAGAAGATCCAGCACGTCGTTGCCAAGCGCCGGCACGAAGCTTGCGTGCTCGGCGTAATCCTGGGCATTCCAGCGCTGGCCCGGGCCTTGCTGATGTTGATCTTCAAAGGTATCGGACATGGTGGGCTTCCGAGCGTAAAAAGAGAAAGTGTGTTCCAAGCACAGTATAGTCCGCTACCGGCGGCGTGATGAGCAAGCAATTAACGCTACCTTGCTCTATTTTTGCTACGTTATGGCCTCACTGTAGGATGGGATTTCTACTGTAGAAGGCCGATTTTCGAATTCGTATCCGCATCGAGGAAGTATGAACGACACGATCAAGTTAATGACGTCTCACCGCTCGATTCGCAAGTTTCGCGATCAGTCGATCTCCCGGGAGCTTTTGGTCGAGCTGATCGAAGCGGGCCAGGGCGCGGCGACCTCCAGCCACGTGCAGGCGTACAGCATCATTCACGTTAAGGCGCCGGAAAACCGCGAAAAGCTCGCAGAGCTTGCCGGTGGGCAGCCTTATATCCACCAGGCGTCGACGTTTTTGGTCTTCTGTGCCGATATGAAACGGCCCACCGAAGCCGCCGAGCGTACCGGGGCGAAAGTCGTCCGTGGCATGACCGAACAGCTACTGGTGTCCACCGTGGATGCCGCGCTGGTCGCACAAAACGTGGCCGTCGCTGCGGAGTCGGAAGGCCTGGGCATCTGCTATATCGGTGGCTTGCGCAATAATCCCGCCGCGGTCAGCGAGCTTTTACGCCTGCCCGAGCACGTCTACCCGGTGTTTGGCATGTGCATCGGCTATCCCGAGCCGGATCAGATCCCCGAGGTGAAGCCGCGTCTGCCCGTCGAAGCGGTGCTCAAGGAAGACTACTACAGCGAAGACCGCGACCAGGTCGAGGCGTTCGATGAGACCATGAAGGCGTACTACCAGGCGCGTAGCAGTGCCAACAAGGACACCGATTGGTCGCACAATCTGACGCCGCTGTTCGATACCAAGCTGCGCGCCCATATGCGCGAATTTCTCATCGAGCGCGGTTTCGAAATGAAGTAACACCCTGGCCTCGGCCCCGCCATGGCCGGCGCTCAGGTTGGCGACAAGTCATTCAATAGGGTGGCCAGCGGTATCGGCTTGCCCAGGTGAAAGCCCTGGGCGTAGTGGATGCCGTGGGCCTGCAAAAGTGGAAGCAGTGCCGGCTGGTCGACGAATTCCGCAATGGTCTGCTTGCCAAAGCCTTTGGCGATATCGGCAATGGCTTTGACGATGGTTTGGCTGTCCGGGTTGGTCAGCAGGTTGCGGATGAAGGAGCCGTCGATCTTGATGTAGTCCACCGGTAGCTGCCCCAGGTAGTGGAAGCTGCTAAAACCGACGCCGAAGTCGTCCAGCGCCGTTTTACAGCCCAGTTCGCGAAGCTTTTGAAGCACGTTATGAGCAGCCGAAAAATCGGTGATCGCAGCGGTTTCGGTGACTTCCAATATCAGGTGGCAGGGGTCGACCCGGTGGGTGTGCAGCTCCTCGGTCAAGTACTGGCTCAGCTCCTGGTCGTGAAGCGACTGGCCGGAGAGGTTGAGCGCCAGCGAAATGCCGTGGGCTTGAAGCGTGCCAAGCGCTTTCAGGCTGTGATGAATCACCCACCGGTCCAACTGGGTGATCAGCCCGCTTTGCTCGGCGATAGGGATGAAGTGCGCGGGCAGCACGAGGCTATTATTGGCGCCGCGCATCCGCAGAAGCGCTTCATAGTGCTTAACGGAATGATCCGCCAGGCACACGATGGGTTGCACCCAGATATCGAACGCGTCGTTGTCCAGGGCCTGGCGAAGCCGCTCGACCCAGTACACCCGCTCTTGAAGTTCGCCCCGGGCGTCGTCCGCGGTCGAGAGTACGTACCAGTGGGGGTCGCCGCGCTCCTTGGCTTTGTACATGGCGATATCGGCGCTGGCTAAAAGATCGGCCGGCGTACTGCCGTGCAAGGGGGAGAGCGCAATCCCCACGCTTGCGCCAATATGGTGCTTGCGCCCGGCGGCGTTGAAATCGATGGCGTTGATGAGCTGGATGACATACTCGGCCACACGGATCGCCTGTTCGCTCGAAATATCGCTCATCAGCAGCGCAAACTCGTCGCCGCCCAGGCGCGCAATGGTACTGCGCTGACCCAGGTTGGCGCTAAGCGTAAAGGCGACTTTCCTGAGCAGCCGGTCACCGACGTGGTGGCCGCTGAGCTCGTTGATCTCCTTGAAGCGGTTCAGGTCGAGCAGTAAAACGGCGACCTCGGCGTGCTCCTCGAGCGCTTTTACAAGGGCCTCGTAAAAGTAACGCCGGTTGTGAAGCTCGGTCGTGGTATCGCGTTCGGCAAGCCACACCAGGCGCGCCTCGGCGGCCTTGCGCTGGGTAATATCCAACCCCACGGTAATAAACGCCAGGGCCCCGTCGGCGGCGTGCTGAAGCGGCGCGTGATACCAAGCAACGGTAGTACGACGCTTGTCGAGCGCTTCAAACGTGCTCTCTTCAGGCCCCGGCCGCTCATCGCTGCCCGCTGGGCTTGGATGAGCGCGCTCCAAAACCGGGGCCGGCATCGGCTCGGGCTGATTGAACACCGCGTTGAAATGCCGGCCGATCAGTGCCCCTTCCTGGCAGCCCAGGGCCTCGTGGGTAAAACTGTTGGCCAGACGGATATAGCCCTGGCGGTCCTGGCCGACAATGAAGACTTGAGCGGTATTGAGCAGGCTATTGACGAAATCGCGTTCGCAGGCGAGTTCGTCCACACGTACGCAGAGCTCGTCGCTGCGCTCTTTTACATCGTTTTCCAACGCCTGTAGCTGCAGCGCCAGCGCCCGCGTTGCCTCTTCCAACACGTCGATCTCGTTGCGCCAGCGCGCGGGGGCGGGTAACAGCATGCCCTGCACGTTTTCGAACTCGCCGCGGGCCAGCGAAGGGAGCAAATGCGCCACGTGGCGAAGCCTGCCCATCGGTCCGAGCAAGATGATCAGCAGTAAAAGCTCCGCCAGTACCCAACCGATAACGCCGACCAGCAGCAGGGTTTGGGTCGCGGTTCGAATGGAGGCTATCTGTAGTGACGTGTCGGCGACCAGTAAAAAGTAGCCTGTACTGCGCCAGTCACCGTCGTCCTGCATATAGACCGCGCTGACTTCCAGGTGACGGTTATCGTGCTCGACGCTGTAGGGGGCATTCACCAGCCGGTAGATAGGGACTTTTTTCGCAACGCTTTCGATGACGGGCAGGGCCTGCTCCAAATGGGTCATGGCGATAACGCGGCCCTCCCATTCGGGAATGTTACGCGCCGGCGCTGCGTTTTGGGTCTCCGCGCCGCCGGTCACCATTAGTGCGAGGTCGCTGCCCGATACCGCTTTGACTTCGCGCATTACGTCGGCCAAATCCCGGGAAAAGATCACCACGCCGCTGCTTTGCCCCTCCAGCAGTACCGGCACCGCCGCAAATTGCTGGCACGTCAGCGCGCAGCGAAGCCGGGTCAGTGGCGCTTCCATGGTGAGGACGTCATTGATCCAGCGCCGAGCGGGGAAGATCGGCGCTTCGTCTCCCACGCCGAAGTGAAGTACCTGGTCCCCCAATCGATCGAAGACGAAAACATTGTCCACGCCGCCTTCAAGCTGCAGCGTTGGCCATTGGGCGCTCAACAGCGCGCGCAGCTGGCTTTCGCTGCCGCTTTCTAGCGCCGCGCCAAGCTCGGGTGCGGCCGCCGCCAGCCCCGTTAGCTGACGCAGACTATTGCTCGAGCGCTGCATGGCCAGGTGTATCTCGCGCTGCTGGCGCTCGTGCTGCTCCTGGCGTGCGGATTCCAACTGGCGGGTCAAGTAGTGTTGCCCAAGCCATACAAAAAGCGCCATCAATGCCAGCAGCAAAAGGCTGCTAAGAGCCACTACCCGCCATGTCAAACTTAACCAGCGGGGCGCTCGCCGAGGTACCGTAGGCTGCATGAATTGTCGTTTCCCGGTAACCAACGCCTAGGCGTCGTGAAAAATGTCACAAGAGCGTATCCCGTGTTGGCTTGCCGTGCGCGCCTGGAAGGCGGTGTTAATCGATGGAAATAACGTGAACCGTGTCATCCACACAGCGTCGTTCGAGATAGCCAAGTGCGCCCGGCGTCGTGGCCAGTTTTTCACGCATTTCGGGTAAATCGCGCACGCGGTGGGGCGCTGCTCCCATACCTGAAAACGCGACCCGATCCCAGGCAAGCTGGAGCTGATGCGGATAAACATCCAGCCACTCTTTAGCGAAGCGCGTGTGCGCCGGGTGGCGGTTAGGCAGCACGAACACCTGAACCACGCGCCCATCCGGCCAGGTTTGCTGGCGCAGGGAAAAGAGGGCGCGAACGCCATCGCGGCTTAGGCTGGAAGTGCTCACCCCGGGATGCGTCACCAGCAGTATATCTTCGGATGCCCGGGTTTGAGCGTGGACATCGCTTAAACATAGCCAAAGCGCCAAAAACAGCGCGATGCCCGCAGCACTCGTCACCCCGTTTTTCAAGAAAGGCGTGATCACGCCATAAATCGGTTGAAAGCGCATTTCATGCATCGCTCGGCAAACCTTTGGGATGCCCCCTTGGGCGGCATACATCCACGCATTCGCGCGTCAGCAACGTTGGACATGGTGCCCTCCAAAACACTTTTTATTAACGATTGATTATTAAGCTTATAGGCTTTTACGTATGACGAAAATAGACGAATGTGTATTAAGCTAATGCCGACTTGCGATAGGGCGTACCCCTTTATGGGCGTGAACCGCGAGCGGGCGCCGCCCCATCCGCTTGCATGAGTTTAAAGCGCAGATCGCTGGCGGGCGCTACACTAAAAAAGAATCGATACCGCCGCGCCTTGAGTGCGGCGACCATGACAAAGGAGAGTCACCATGGCCGGTGGATGGGCAAAAGATGGCGCCGAGCAAGAGCAAATCGAGAGCACACTGGAAGATGGTGTCGAGCGGGCGCGAAGCCAACTACCGAGCGGCGAGAGCAACACGCACTGCGAGGAGTGTCTCGAACCGATTCCCGAGCCGCGGCGCAAGGCCCTGCCCGGCGTCAAGCTTTGCATCGCCTGCCAAGCCGCCGAGGATAAAAAGGCCACCAGTGCCAGCGGCTACAACCGCCGCGGCAGTAAGGATAGCCAGTTACGTTAGCCCGCTGCGTTGACCCGGCGTATTAAAAACCTGCGACGATTGCGCTAGTGTAAAAGACCATCTCTCGCGTGGCGCCCGCCACGCCCTGAAAGGCCCTTACCATGCGCAAAAGACCTACCTGGTCCCGTATTCTCATCCATTTCGCCATCGCGCTGCTGGCGGGTATTGTGTTGGGCAGCGTTATCCAAACTCAAATCAATCTAGCGGCGCTTGGGCACATGGGCGTCGACATATCCGCTTTCCGGCGCGGGATGACGACACTTTGGGACCTGGTGACCTTTTCGCCGGTGTATGCGCTGTTGTTTTCCGTCGGGTTCATCGTCTCCCAAAGCGTGGCGCTTTTTACCTCCCGGCTGCTGTGGGCCGGCCGCTACCGGCTGCTGCTTTGCCCGTTGCTGGCGATTACGGCGCTGTTCATTACCTTCCATTTGGTGAACTATTTTGCGCCGATGCCCACCCTCATAGCCGCGACCCGCACAACGCTTGGCTTCGTCGCCATGCTCTCGAGCGCGGGGTTTGCCGGGCTGGTACTGGCACTGTTGCGCGGGCGCGGCCATTACCACCGCCACGCGGCGCAAGCGGCTAAAACGGCGGCGATCCTTTTAACCTCCACAAGCCCTGTGCTGGCTACGCCGCCGCCGGCGCTGGCCCAAAGCGCCACACCGGCCTACCAGTTGGAGACCCTCACCGAAGGCCTGGAGCATCCCTGGTCGCTGGCCTTTTTACCCGATGGCTACATGCTGGTGACCGAACGCCCCGGTCGTCTGCGGCTTTTAACCCCGGAGGGGGAACTCCTGTCCGCTATCGAGAATGTCCCGGCGGTATACGCCGCCGGCCAATCCGGGCTTTTCGACGTGCTGCTTTCGCCCCGCTTTGGCCAGGATCGAACGCTTTTTCTAAGCTACGCCTGTGGCGAGGAGGAGGCCAACCACACCTGCCTTGCCCGCGCCCGCCTGGAAGGTGAAACGCTGGAGCCGGTGGAGGAGATTTTTCGCGTAAGCCCCGCCAAACGCGGCGCTGCCCACTTTGGCGGGCGCCTGGCCTGGCTTGCCGATGACACGCTCATTTTGACCCTGGGCGATGGGTTCGACTACCGCGAGCAGGCGCAAAACAACGCCAATCATATCGGCACGATCGTGCGTTTGAATCGCGACGGCAGCGTCCCGGCGGACAACCCGTTCGTGAATGATAAAAGCGTCCGCCCGGAAATCTACAGTTTTGGCCACCGTAACGTTCAGGGCCTGGTGGTCGACCGCGATAACCGCATCATCACCCACGAACACGGGCCGCGCGGCGGTGACGAGATCAACATCATCGCCCCCGGCGCCAATTACGGCTGGCCGATCGCCACCACGGGGCTCGACTACACCGGCGCCCGGGTCACGCCGTTTACCGAGTATCCCGGCACCGAGTCACCGCTTCTCGAGTGGACGCCTTCGATTGCGCCGTCGGGCATGACCCGCTACGACGGCGAACTGTTCCCCGAGTGGCAGGGCGACTTGCTGGTCGGCGCGCTGGTGGACCAACAAGTGCGCCGCGTTACGCTCTCCGATGATGCCAGCGAAGCCGACGATGTCGAAGGCCTGTTTGGCGAGCTCGACGAGCGCATCCGCGATGTCCGTACCGGCCCGGACGGCGCGATTTATCTACTCACCGATAGCCCCCAGGGGCGCCTTGTTCGCGTAACGCCCGCCGCACCTTGATACCTGGGCCGCTGGGGTCACACCGCTCTCGCCGCGCGGCCCATCCACTCTGGGTGAGTTTGTGATTTCCTCGATCAAGACTAAAGTCAATAGAGTGCCTGTACGAACGGGACCGCGCTCGAGTTACGCAATCGGGCCGCAATGACTTTGGACAAGGAGGTTACGATGAAGCCTATCAACACGTTCGACCCGACACGGCGTAAAGTGGTTGGCGGCCTGGCCACCGGGGTCGCCGCAGCCATGGCCACGCCCGCCTTTGGTCAGTCATCGACTGCTTCAAGTCAGTCCCGCGCGGGGTCCAACGGGGGCGAAGGCGCAAGCGAAGCGCTCAAAATGCAGGACCCCACCAGCCAGTACCCGGCACCGCCGTTTCCCGAACAGCCACAGGAGTGGCCGGGCCTGGCAAGCGAAATGGAGCCGCGCCCGGACCACGGTGAAGAGAGCTACCGGGGCAGCGGCCGCCTGGAAGGGCGCCGGGCGCTGATTACCGGCGGGGACTCCGGTATCGGACGCGCCGCCGCCATTGCCTACGCCCGGGAAGGCGCTGACGTGGCGATCAACTATCTCGAAGCGGAGGAGTCCGACGCGCGCGAAGTGATCGAGCTGATCGAGGCGGAAGGGCGCACGGCGGTGGCGATTCCCGGCGACATTCAAAGCGAGGCATTCTGCCGGGAGCTGGTCGAGACCGCGGTGGAGCGCCTGGGCGGGCTGGATATTCTGGTCAACAACGCCGCGCGTCAGCAGTGGAAGCCGTCGATCACCGATATCTCCCACGACGACTTCGACGCCACCATGAAGACGAACCTCTACGCCATGTACTGGATCACCCAGGCGGCGATGGAGCATCTGGAAGCGGGGGCGGCGATCATCAACACCTCCTCGGTGGTGGCCTACGACCCGCCCAAGGTACTGCTCGACTACTCCATGACCAAGGCGGCGATCATCGCCTTCACCAAAGGCCTGGCCAAACAGGTCGCCGAGCAGGGCATTCGCGTCAACGCCGTAGCACCGGGCCCGTTCTGGACACCGCTGCAGCCCAGCGGCGGCCAGCCGGACGACGCGGTGCAGAACTTCGGCGAAGACACACCCTTCGGCCGCCCCGGCCAGCCAGCGGAGCTTGCCGGGGTGTACGTGCTGCTCGCCTCCCAGGAATCGAGCTTCACCACCGGGCACGTGTATGGCGCGGCAGGGGGCAGTGGTCAGCCCTGATACTGGCTCGGCCTGCGGGGGATGATGGTATATAATGAGCCGCTTAATTATATCCACCCGCAGGCTGCTCGATGGTCCAGATTGTTTATTCCCACCACACCGATGATCGCGAGTTCGTTCATCGCCGGATTACTACCGACCGCTTCGAGACAGCGAGCGACATCATCGATGAGTACCCCTATCAGCGCGAAGCCGAAATGTTCGAGGAGCTGGGCGAAGGGGGCGGTTTGGAGTTCCTGCTGGGCGATCTCAAGGGCCAGCACGCGCACTACCATTTCATTCCCGTCGAGGCGGACAAGGGCATTCTCGATCTTTCCATCGTCGCTAAAAAAGGCGTTTTCAATCTTCTGGGCCGTCAGGCGCTGATCCGACACTTCTATCTCGTGACGCCCGATACCGCCAAAACGCATATTCAGGAGCTCTTCGAGCACTCCGTCGAATTTCTGTATGAAAAGCACCGGCCCTTCAAAAGCTGATCAAGGCTTTTATCTTCAAGATACGAGTGATTCGACACCACGGCCGGTGAGAGGCTTTCAATGAAGTATCACGGCGCGATCATCGACGAGCGCTTGATGACCGACCACGAATACGCCTATGCGAAAAAAGTCGTGGCCGGGCATCGCTACCTCTTCTGGTTTTTGATGGGCAGCGGCGTCATCACGTTTTGCATGGGGGCGGGGCTGCCGATCGCCTTCAGCATGGGGTCGCTAACGCTCGATTGGATCGGATTTTCGCTCATCGCGTTTCTGACGCTTGGGCCGATGATGGCCGGTATCTGGATGTTCTGGCTGGGCTATAAACGCCGCGTGCGCTTCGACCCGCGCGTCTCCATCATCCGGGGTATCCTGACCATTCGTAAAAAGCGCGTGCCCAGCAACACCGGCGGGGTCAGCTACGTAAACGAGTACTACATCGGCAATGCCCTGCTGCACGGCCCGCCGGGGTCGTACTACCTTCTCGAAAAGTGCCATGGCCGGGTCATCGATGTACATGCGCTTTTTTTGCGGATGTATCCACCGCTGAACCTGAGCAAGCGGTATGAGGGGATTGAGGAGGCGCTGCTGTTCAACCTCAACGACCAAATCGACTTGAACGGCGCCTTCGAGAAGTACGGGCGAAAGATGTTCAAACGCGATGCCTGGCGCTTCAACCTTCTAAGTGGCCCGCCCATGCTCCTGTGCCTCGGGCTTGGCTTTTACCTCATCTTCAAGTACGAAATCTTCACTTTTTGGGCGTTAATGGGAATCGTCGTGGCATCAATCATCGCCGGGGGCCTGATATACGCATTGCTCGAGTATCTCTACAAGAAACTCAGAAAAGGGCTCGATGCCGACTATGTCGATCTCACGCTGGAAGAGATGCTCAAGGGTTAGGCTCGAAGGAATAAGCACGAAAAATAGACACCAGAAATCATGAAAAAACAGGTAACCAACAACGACGCCGCAAGTGACGAGGTGAAGACGCTTGGTCAGCGTGACATGACGGCATACGAGCGGTTTCACGTAAGGCAGGTGGCGCTTTACAAGCGAATGGGGCTTCACGTCACCGCACTGGTCGGCGCCGTTTTCGGGCTGATGGGCATCGCGCTTTTAGTGCTCACGCTGGGGCTTTTGATCCGCTTTCAGATCGTGGGCTTTTTGATCGCGACGGCCACGACAGGGCTTCTGGGGTATGTCGCGCGAGGGATGATCCGCGAAGGCACCAAGCGAAGGCTCAAAACGGCTACTCAGGTGAAGATGATCAAGGGCGTAATGGAGCAGCAGGCGGTCAGCTATGCCACCTATAACGGCAGAACCACTCTGTATTTCCATAGTATCGGCGACTTCGAGTTCATTCGGCCACTGGATACGGAAGTTATTTTCATGTTCTTCGTCGGGAAGCCCTTCGAGGCGCACGTGGTCGAGCTATCTTTTGAGACGCCCGACGGGGCGCCACTGGCGTTGAGAAAAAAGCGCGAGGCCATACTGCTCAAGCTTACGAGCGAGGAGGGGGATGAGATCAAGGTCGACATCGACGGTGTCTATACCCGATACGGCCGACACTATTTCTATCGCTACTTCCTGGCCCACGCGTTGATCATCGGGCCTTCGATACTGTTGAGCCTGGTGCTGATGATCCGTTACTCGGTTCCGCTCGCTGATGCTTACGGGCTCGGGTTATTTACCGGGTTGTTGGCCATCTTCGTGCCCATTGCCATCGCCTTCGCCGCCGGGTCGCTGGTCTATTTCCTGTGTTTGAGGCTTCGCAAGCTGATCAACCCCGATTACGTCAAAACCCACGAAGAGCGGCTAAAGGGGTAGAACCTTTTCACCCACCTGAAACGCGAGCCGGCCGATGAAATCCTCGACCAGTGGTGAAGTGTTCTCGCGATGCCAATTCACGTTGAGCGCCAGAGTCGAATCGGGCCCGCCCGAAAGCGGCGCCAGCGCGCAAAACACGACCCCGTCCAAACGTATTGATCGCGCGAGCGAGGCGGGCACCAGCGCAACGCCCAGCCCGCTGGCTACCAGCCCCAGCAAAGTATGAAGCTGAGCGGCCTCCTGCTTGATGACGGGAGAGAACCCCGCCGCCTGGCAAAGCGCCATCAGCCGGTGGTGGTAGCCCGGCCCCAGGGCGCGCGGCGTGAACACGAAATCGGCCTTGGCAAACGCGCTTAACGCAACCGGCCCGCCTCTGGCGGCACTAGCCGCGCCCGGGTGGTCAGCGGGCAGTGCCAGTTTGATCTCCTCTTTCAGTACCTGGCGGGATTCGATCATCGGCGGCAGCGGCAATTCGCGCATCAGCGCCACGTCCACCTCACCGGATAACAGCGCATCGCGTTGACTAGCCGAAGGCATTTCGCGAATGACGAGCTCTACCTCGGGCAGGGTGGTGCGAAAGTCGCGCAGCGCCTCGAGCACCGGGGCGTAGCCGGCAAGCGATATCGTGGCCACCGTCAGCTTTCCGGCCACGCCCTGGGCCACGCGGCGCGCCCGGCTAATGCCGCTATCGAGTTGCTCGAAGGTGGCGTAAGCGGTATCGAGAAACGCGCGGCCGGCCGGGGTCAGGGTCACGCTTCGCCGGCTGCGGAGAAAAAGCGCAAAGCCCAGGCGCTCTTCGAGCCTCGAAATGGCCTGGCTCAAGGGCGGCTGAGCCATGTGTAGCCGCGCGGCGGCCCGGTGAAAATGGAGTTCTTCCGCCACGACGATGAACTGCTTGAGCAGGCGGATTTCGATCATTGAAGGGTCTCGTCAGTAGGGGCCGCGATCCTGATACTTTAAATGATCGTTAGCGCCATCGGTAATATCGTGTACGTATCACATGCGCTTGCGATTAATATTAGATAAAAATGATTCAAAGCGTACCTTGATGGTGTTCATACACGCCAGATCGAGGAGACGAATCATGTCATTTCAAGGCAGGACAGCCATCATTACCGGCGGCGGCCGGGGGCTCGGCTGGGCCTACGCCCGGGAGCTCGCCCGCGCCGGGGCGAACGTCGTGATCAGCGATAGCGGGGCTGGCCGGGACGGCGACGGCAGCGACGCCACTGTGGTCGAAAAGGCAGCGGCGGCGCTCGCGCGGGAAGGGTATCGCGTCATCGCCCACCATGGGTCGCTGGAGGAGGAAGCCGAGTGTCGGGCGCTCATCGAGCGCACCCAGGCCACGTTCGGTGGGCTGGATATCATCATCCACAACGCCGGCTGGGTCGGCTACCAGGCAATTGAGCACGCCGGGGCGGCGTTTCTCGAGCGCTCGCTGGCCATCAATGTCTGGGCGCCGACCTGGCTTGCCAAACACGCCTGGCCTTATCTCAAGATGTCTTCGGCCCCGCGCATCGTGCTGACCACGTCTGACCGTGCCATGTATTTGGGCTACGGCCAGAAGGGCCTGGCCGCCTACTCGGCGGGCAAGATGGCCCAGGTCGGCCTCATGAATGCGTTGGCTTTCGAGGGCGCGGAGCACGCCATTTTGGTGAACGCCGTCTCGCCGGTGGCCAGAACGCGCATGTGGGGCGAAACCGGTACACCGTCGGATCTCAAGCCCGAATGGGTGACGCCGGGGGTGTTGTATCTGGCAAGCGAGTCGTGCCGGGACAGCGGCTATATTCTGCGCGCCAGCAACGGCCAGTTCAGCGCCACCCGGTTCGAGGAGAACGTCGGCGTCGACTACCCGCGGGATTTGAACCGCGTGCGTGCGGTCAGCATCGACGAGGTGGCCGAGCGGTGGAACGCGATCAAGGAGCGCGCCCATGCATATCGGTAACCTGAGCCGATGGGCAGAGGTGGGGGCCGAGCTTGGCGAAAGCCCGGTCTGGGATGAGCGCACCGGCACGCTCTATTTCGTCGATATTACTGGCGGGCGCCTACACGCTTTTGAGCCAGGCGGCGGGCTTCAGACGCGCTACACGTCAAGCCAGCCCATCGGCGCGCTGGCGCTCACCGAAACCGGTGATCTGATATTCGCCGAAGGCTCGCGGGTCGCGCTGCTCGACCGTCAGACTCGTCACGTTACCCGAACCTCGGAGACGGTAAGCACGGCCCCGAATCACCGCTTCAACGACGGCGCCTGCGACCCCCAGGGGCGCTTCGTGAGCGGTTTGATGGATCAAGACCACGCAAGCGGAAGCGGACGGCTTTACAGCTTCGATGAGCGGCTAACGCCCACGCGCATTCATGAGGGCATGGGCCTGCCCAACGGCCTGGCGTGGAACCGGGCGGGGAGCCTTTACTTCGTGGACTCCGTGGCGCGGCGCATTCTGCAGGCGGACTACTCGCCGAGCACCGGCGCCCTGAGCAATATCGCTACCTTCGCGGAGACCCCAGCTCATCTTGGGCGACCCGACGGGCTCGCCATGGATGTGGAGGGCGGCATCTGGGTGTGCCAGTTCAACGGCGCCTGCTTGCTGCGCTATGACGCTTATGGTGAACTGACCGATAGATTACCGGCGCCCGTGCCCCGGCCCACCAGCTGCTGCTTCGGGGGCGACGACATGAAGACGCTTTTCGTGACCTCCGCCCGGTTTGGCATGAGCGCGGAGGAGCTCGAACGCTACCCCGAGTCGGGCGATCTATTCGCGGTACGCCTGCCCGTGGCCGGCGAGCCGCGCTATCGTTTCAAGGCACATTAGCCCGCCCATTCGTTTCATACTGAAGGAGAACCCCATGTTCACCGGCCTGAGTGCCTTTCCGTTAACGCCCATGGACGAGCAGGGGATTCGCGAAGATGAATTCGTCGCCCTGATCCAGCGCCTGACCGCTGCCCGGGTGGACTCTATCGGCGTGCTGGGCTCGACCGGCAGCTACATGTATCTATCCCGCGAGCAGCGCGAGCGCGTTACACGGCTGGCGGTGGAAAACGCCGCCGATGTGCCGGCCCTCATTGGCATTGGGGCGCTGCGCACCCGCGAGGTGATCGAACTGGCGGAAGACGCTCAGAAGGCCGGGGCGAGCGGCGTGCTGCTGGCGCCGGTATCCTATCAAACGCTTACCGAGGCGGAGGTATTCGAGCACTACAAAGCAGTGTGCGAAACGCTGGACGTGCCGCTCTGTGTCTACGACAACCCCGGTACCACGCACTTCACCTTCAGCGACGAGCTGCATGGGCGTATTGGCGAACTCTCCCAGGTGAAGTCGATCAAGATACCGCCAGTGGCAGGCGATATCGACGCGGTTAGTGCGCGCATCACACGGCTGCGCGCTTTGATTCCAGACGATGTCACTCTTGGCATTAGTGGCGACTTCGTCGCTGCCACCGCCCTGACTGCCGGTTGCGACGGTTGGTATTCGGTGCTCGGCGGTCTGCTTCCGGAAAAAGCGCTGGCCATTACCCGCGCCGCCCAGACAGGCAATACCGAAAAAGCTCAGCGGCTGTCCAGCGAGCTCGAGCCGCTCTGGGCGCTCTTTCGCGAACATGGAAGCCTTAGGGTCATCGCGACCGCGGCGGAGCTAATGGGGCGGGTCAGCGCGCCGTGTTTGCCGCTGCCGCTCAAAACCCTCGAAGGCCCTCACCGGGAAAACCTCGCCCAGGTGGTCGAGGCGCTATAGATGACGGGGCAAAAGAACGGGCCAGGCGGCTCTGTCGAAAAGACCCTGCCGCGCAGTTGGGTGTGGGACGACACCCGGGCGTTTTTGGCCGTGGCGCGAAACGGCACGCTAAGCGGGGCGGCGGCGGAGCTTCATCTGGGCATTGCCACGCTCTCCCGACGCATCGAACGCTTGGAGCATGCGCTCGATGTGGCGCTGTTTATCCGGCTTCAGTCGGGCTATCGGCTCACCGAAGAGGGATTGGGGCTTTTGGAAAACGCCGAGGCGATGGAAGCGGCGGCCGCCGCGTTCACCTCGGGAGCGGCCCAGCACACTCCCATCAGCGGAAAAGTGCGGTTGGCCACCGCGGAAAATTTGGCCACCGAGCTGATACTGCCCGCCCTCCCTGAGCTCTACTGCCAGTACCCGGGTATCACGTTGGAGCTGGTCACCGATATCACCACAGTCAACCTGCACCGCCGCGACGCCGACCTCGCGCTTAGAATGGTCAGGCCCGAGCGCGGTAACGTGACGCTCCGACGGTTGGGCACGCTGGGCTATGGGGTGTACGCCAACGCGGAGGTGGCCGCCAGGCGCGCTGGCTCCAGTAACCCTGGCGGCTTCGACGACGAGGCCTTCATTACCTGGATGGATGATTATGCCCACCTGCCAGCGGCCCAATGGTGTGAGCGCACCCTGAAAGGGCGCCTGCCCGCGCTGACTACGACCTCCATCGCCACTCAGGTAGCGGCGGCCAAGGCGGGGCTCGGCATGGCCGTACTGCCGCATATCGTAGCCTTGAACGCGGGGCTTGTATGTGTCGCTAGAGAGATCGGCGTAGCGCAACCCATTTACCTGGTCAGCCAAGCCGATATTGCCCAGAGCGGGCGTATTCGCGCCGTGGCGGAGTTTCTGGCCGAGCTGGTCAGCCGCCATCAGGAGAGATTGGGCGGCTGAGAATAGCGCTTTTTCAGCGTTACTTTCCCGGTGTTATTCAGTCAACTCGATCAGCCGGTCGGCGTAGTCGGTGAAGAGACCATCCACGCCCCAGTCGAGCAACCGTTGCATTTCCTCAACGTCGTTGACCGTGTAGACATGCACCGCCAGGTCGTTGCCCTGGGCCTGGCGCACGAAGCCTTCGTCGATCACTTCGAAACCTTCGTACAGGTAGTTGGTGCCCAGGCCCACCGCGTACTCGGCTACCGCCTGGAAGTCTTCGTCGCTGATCTCACCGGGCCCGGGCGTTACGCCTGTCCACTCGGCCAGGCGTTCACTGTCATCTTCCTCCGGGGAGTACCACACCAGCTGAATCAGCGGAATATCCGCGTTCAGCTCATGAATTTTGAGAAGGCTCTCCTGATCGAAGGACTGAATCAGCACGCGCCCGGTATTAATCATGTCGTACGCTTCCAGGCGGCGCACCAGGCCCTCTTCTACGCCCGGGTTGAGTTCCGGCGACTTGGTTTCCAGATAAAACCGGGCATCCTCGCCGAAGCGGTTGAGTACTTCTTCCAGCGTGAGAATCTGCGCGCCTTCGAAGGCTTCATCGGCAAGCGCCGGGTTTTCCTCGTTGAACCAGGCGCCGGTATCCAGCTCTTTCAGCTCGGCCAGGGTATGGTCGTTAATATGTCCCTCGCCGTCGCTGGTACGCTCGAGGGTGTCATCGTGAAAAGCGACCAGCTCGCCATCAGCGGTCATCTGGATATCGAGTTCCAGGTAATCCGCGCCCCATTCGTGGGCCAGTTCCAAGGCGGCCATGCTGCTTTCCGGCGCATGGCCGCTGGCGCCGCGGTGGGCAATGACCTGAAACGACTGCAGATCCTTTAGCTGTTGCTCCAGCGGCGTGGTGTCGGCCAGCACGCTTGGGGAAACCAGAGCACCTGCTAAAAGACCCAAAGGCAGGGAAACGATCGCAAGACGTTGCATGATCAATCCTTTTATTGAATATACGATCAATGACCCTACAGGGTTTTAAGGGGCTTTCCAAACCGCGGCTCAGCCTGGCCCGCATCACGCCCATCGGCCAGGCGCTCGATCAGCACTTGCGCTTTTTAGGTGGGTGAGGCGAAGGGTTGGAATAGGCCTGTAACGTCGTCTTAATAAAGATCAGTTTTTGCTTGTTTAAGTCCACACCCGGTTTGGGGTGTGGTTGAATGAGAGGTTATTCGCTTTGGCTTGAAAAGCCGCACCCAAACCGATCACAAGGAGCCGTGCGTGGACGCGCTGACCTGGTTGACCTATGTAGGCGTTATTTTTGCCCTGATCATCTTTCCCGGCCCGGTCGCACTTTTATGCACCAGCCACGGGCTTAAATTCGGCCGAAAGCAGACCACCGCGACGGTGCTGGGCGGCGTGTCTGCCTCCCTGGTGTTGATGATGGTTTCTTCGCTTGGTTTGGGCGCGGTTCTGGCGGCGTCGGAACACGCCTTTTATATCCTGAAGCTCGTAGGCGGGGCGTATCTGATCTACCTGGGCATTGCCGCCTGGCGGGACGCCTCGGGCCTGGCGCTCGAAAATCCAACGCCCGAGGGGCGCCCGGGGATGTCGGTGAAAACGCTCTTTCGTCGGGGCTTTACCGTGGGCATTAGCAATCCCAAGGATCTGCTCTTTTTTGCCGCGCTGTTTCCCAACTTCATCGATGTGAGCCAACCCCAGTTCATTCAGTTCATTATTCTTGCGTTGACCTGGCTTGCAATCGATTTCACGCTTATGTCGACCTATGCGGGTCTTGGCTCCAGCATTAGCCGCTGGTTTCAAAGCCCGCGCCGCTACAAGCGGTTCAACCGGGCGACCGGCGGCCTGTTCATGGCCGCCGGCGGCACGCTGATCGCCTCGAACCAGTAGGCAGCGTTAACGCTGGTGATGCTCACTCGCCCGGGCGTCAAGGAGTGACACTTTGGCCAATCTCGTCATCTGTGCCGACGGCACCTGGAATCAGCCCGAAGAAGACCTGGAAGAGGATCATCCGACCAACGTATTGAAGCTGGCGCGGGCCATTTCGCCGTTTAGCGGCGAGGCGCGCCAGCACGTCTCCTACGGCTGGGGCGTGGGCTCCCACGATAATCGGCTGACCGGCGCGCTGACCGGCGCCGGGATCGAAAAGAACATCATCGATGGCTACCGCTACATCGTTCAAAATTACGCCCCGGGCGACGATATCTACCTGTTCGGCTTTAGCCGCGGCGCCTATAACGTGCGTGCCTTGAGCGGGCTGATCAATAATTGCGGCATTCTGAAGCGCTCAGAGGCGGACCGGATCACCCAGGCCTGGGAGATGTACCGGGACGACGCTGACGAAAACTGGCCCGGTGGGGAGGCCGCCAAGGCATTTCGCGAGGCCTATTGCCACCCCTCGCGGCGGGTTCACTTCATTGGCGTGTGGGACACCGTAGGCGCGCTCGGTATACCGCTGAGCCTGTTGGGTGGGCTCTTCAATCACGACCACGAATTTTACGACACCAAGATGGGTAGCAATATCGCCACCGCCCGCCATGCGCTTGCCGTTGATGAAAAGCGCGAGGACTTCGAGCCCACGCTTTGGGAGGCCCGCGAAGGCATCGATTTGAAACAGGTGTGGTTTGCTGGCGTGCATAGCGACGTAGGCGGCGGCAAAGCACCGGATGACAACGGCCGGCAGGCCTCGGATACGCCGCTTAAGTGGATGGCAAACGAAGCGCGGGCCGCGGGGTTGGCCATCGAACCTCATTTGTTCGAGGAACTGACCGATGGCAGTCAAGCGGTGCTCAATGAATCGCGTAAACACGTGTACCGTTTGAGAGGCAAGCTCGACCGTCCGCTGGTCAACGAAAGCAAGCCCACGGCCATTCATTTTAGTGTCAAAACCCGTTTCGAGCGCGACGAAAGCTACCGGCCCCCCAGGCTCGAGGCGCTGGTAGAAGAGCGCGGCTGGGAGGGTGTCGTGCTAGAGCACTAGGCGTATTTTAGTAGGCCTTCTCGGATCAACCCGGGCTCGCCCGTTCGTGCCGGGTATCACTGAAAGCAACCTGCTGGCCGCTCTTGCTGCCGGGCCAATAGTGTACCTGGTATGCTATCGAAGAATATAAGATTCGATTTTAATTCCTTTTTGACCACTTGAATTTGCACTAATATAGCGCGCCACACCCGTTGGACCGCAGGCCTTCAGAGGCCGCTATGCAAATATCAGGATCGATCATGAGTGAGCAAGAGGGCGCGCACTTCAAGCGCAGTATGCAGACGCGCCATTTGGTGATGTTGTCGCTGGGCGGCGTCATTGGTACCGGGCTTTTTCTAAGCTCTGGCTATACCGTGCAGCAGGCCGGGCCCACGGGCGCGGTATTGGCGTATCTGGTGGGCGGTATCGTCGCCTGGCTTGTGATGATGTGCCTGGGCGAGCTTGCCGTGCATATGCCGGACTCCGGCGCGTTCAGCGCCCACGCCAGCCGCTATATCGGCCCTGGTACCGGCTACATGGTGGCCTGGATGTACTGGCTGACCTGGACGGTGGCGCTAGGCTCGGAATTTACCGCCGCGGCGGTGTTCATGGGGCGCTGGTTTCCCGATATTCCCGGCTGGTACTGGAGCGGGCTATTCGCCGCTATCGTGTTTGGCGTCAACGCCTTTACCTCGCGCTTTTTTGCCGAGTCCGAGTTCTGGCTTTCGTTGATCAAGGTGATCGCGGTGGTGGTGTTCGTCATCGTCGGCGCCGGCGCGATCATCGGCTGGGTGCCGCTGCAGGATGCAAGCGGCGCTAGCGTGGCATCCCCTGGGCTTTCGGCTTTTTGGGGCGAGGGCGCTATGTCGCCGAGCCTGTTGGCTATCGGTACCACCTTGCTGGCGGTGATGTTTGCGTTTTCCGGTACCGAGCTCATCGGCATTGCCGCCGGTGAAACCGTCGACCCGGGGCGCAACGTGCCCAAGGCGATCCGCGCCACGCTTTGGCGGCTCATTCTGTTTTTCGTGGGCACCATCATCGTGATTGCCGCGCTCTTGCCGCAAAGCCAGGCCGGGCTGAGCCAAAGCCCGTTCGTCGCGGTGTTTCAGCGCCTGGGCGTGCCGGGGGCGGCGGACATCATGAACTTCGTGATCATCACCGCGCTTCTCTCGGCGGCCAACTCCGGGCTTTACGCCTCATCGCGCATGCTTTGGACGCTTTCCGATCAAGGCACGCTTCCCCCGGCGCTTGGCCGGCTCAACAAGCGCGGTATTCCCATGAACGCGCTGCTGCTCAGCATGATCGGCGGCTTCGGCGCGCTGTTCTCGAGCGTTTACGCGCCGGAAACCGTCTACCTGGTGCTGGTGTCGATTTCGGGGCTGGCCGTGGTGGTGGTGTGGATGGCGATTGCGCTCAGCCAGCTCAACTTTCGCCGCCAGTTCCTGCATGAAGGCGGCCGCCTTGAAGACCTGGTCTACCGCACGCCGTTCTACCCCTGGGTGCCGCTGATCGCGTTCGCGGCGTGCCTGGCGGCGTGCATCGGTATTGCCTTTGACCCGCAGCAGCGCGTCGCACTCTACTTCGGCGTGCCGTTCATCGCGCTTTGTTACCTGGTGCACTACGTGCGCCACCGCGCAGCGCCGCAAGCTTCAACCAACACCGATAAAGCTGCCAGGGAGAAAAACGTATGAGCGAGTCGAACCCGATCAAGGCCCTGCTGGCGGATGCGCCTTTCATGGTGATCGACGGGGCGCTGGCCACCGAGCTCGAGGCGCTTGGCTGTGATCTCAACGACGCGCTGTGGTCGGCGCGCCTTTTAAGCCAGGCGCCGGAGAAGATTCGCCAGGTGCACCAGGCGTATTTCGAAGCCGGGGCGGACTGCGCGATTACCGCAAGCTACCAGGCAACGATCCCCGGTTTCATGCAGGCGGGGCTAAGCGAGGCGCAGGCGCGCGCGCTGATCCAGCGTTCGGTCACGCTGGCCCGTGAAGCCCGCGATGCGGTGTGGCAGCCCGGCCAAACCGACCGGCCCCAACCGCTGGTGGCGGCCTCGGTCGGGCCTTACGGCGCCTATCTTGCCGACGGCAGCGAGTACCGTGGCGGGTATGAGCTGGACCGCGCCGGGCTCGTCGACTTTCACCGCGAACGGTTTGAACTTCTACTAAAAGCAGGCGCCGATGTGCTGGCCGTGGAAACGCTGCCGTCTCTGGAGGAAGCGCTGGCGATCACCGATTTGCTGGCCGAAAACCCCGGCGCTCAGGCCTGGATCACCTTTTCGGCGAAGGATGGCGAACACATCAGCGACGGTACGCCGATCGAGGCGTGTGCGGCGGCGCTGGCGGGCTGCCCGGGGGTGGCGGCGATCGGTGTCAACTGCACCGGGCTTGCGCATATCGAATCGCTGATCAAGGCAATCAAGCACGCCTGCGATTTGCCGGTGTTGGTGTACCCCAACTCCGGCGAGGTATACGACCCGGTGACCAAAACCTGGCACCCGGCGTCCTGCGATCACACCAGCGCGCCTTCCGGGCTTGCCCAGGGCGCCGAGCAGTGGCTGGCCGCGGGCGCTTCCGGCATTGGTGGGTGTTGCCGCACTACGCCGGCGGATATCCAGGCGCTGGCCGCGTGGCGGCGCGCGCTTTAGGCCAACTGACGCTTCAAGGCGCTGGCTCGTTCAGCGCCTGCTTGAACCAGGCCGCCAGCCTATCACCGGCCCGCGGGCTCGTTTGGCGCGGCAGCCATAAACAGAGCCGGGCAGGGGTTTCCACGCTGCCCCAGGGCGCTACTAGCCGTCCGCTTTTCAAGTCGTCCTCCACCAGCAGTTTGGGCGCAATGGCCACGCCCAGCCCCGCGGCTGCGGCTTCCATCAGGTAGTAAAGGTGATCGAACCCCTGGCCTTTCGTAAGCGCCTCGCTTAAACGCCCCTCTTCGAGCCCCTTGGCGCTTGCCCAGGCGGGCCAGGCCTGGGGGCGCGAGGCGGTGTAGAGAAGCGGCGCGTTATAAAGCGTTGCGGACGCGTTAGGGTCGAGGCGGGCGGCGACCTCCGGGGTGGCCACCGCGCAAATCTCCTCGACCATTAGCTCGATCACCTCACCCTGCACGGGCCAGGGCGGCTCGATAAAGCCAAGCGTTGCACTGGTGCTCTGTTGGACGAGCTGCTCGGTTTCGCTGACCACCACCTGCAGGTTGAGCTCGGGAAGGGCGCTTTTCAGGCGGCCAAGCCGGGGGATCAGCCAGCGCGCCAGCAGGCTGCCCGGGCAGGCCAGGGTGAAGGGGGCATCTTCAATTTCACGCTTGAGAAGAGCGCAACTATCGCGCAGCCGCCCAAACGCCTCGCCCAGCCCGCTTTGCAGCGTCTCGCCGTGGTGGGTCAGCGTAATGCCGCGGCCCGCCTTCCCAAAAAGCGCCGTGCCGAAGTGTTCGTCCAGGCTTTTGAGCTGGCGACTAACCGCGCCATGGGTCACGCTGAGCTCGTTAGCGGCGGCGGTTACGCTACCCAGCCGGGCAGTGGCTTCGAATGCGCGCAGGGCGCTTAAAGGCGGCAGGCTCTGGTGCATGATTATCTCGGAAAAGTTGATTAAAGCTCACAGGTAACCGATATCTTATCGATTTTTATCGCGGCGTGCCCGGGTTAGCTTGGATGGCACTACTTTCTCTTTCGGCATTCGAGGTCGTGATGAACCAACCCTTTACTCCACCCGCCAGCCTGCCCGATGGCAACGGCATGTTCGGAAGCTTCGGCGGCCGTTTCGTCGCAGAAACGCTGATGCCGCTGATCAATGAGCTGCGGGACGAGTACGCCGCAGCCAAGAACGACCCGGAATTTCAGCGAAAGCTTACTTATTTTCAAAACGATTACGTGGGCCGTCCTAGCCCGCTTTACTTCGCCGAGCGGCTGACCGAGCACTTTGGCGGTGCCCGCATCTACTTAAAGCGCGAAGAGCTCAACCACACCGGCGCGCACAAGATCAACAACTGCATCGGCCAGGTGCTGCTGGCCAAGCAGATGGGCAAAAAGCGCATCATCGCCGAGACCGGCGCGGGCATGCACGGTGTGGCCACCGCCACCGTGGCGGCGCGTTTTGGAATGTCGTGTGTGATCTACATGGGCACCACGGATATCGAACGCCAGCAGCCCAACGTGTTCCGCATGAAGCTTTTGGGTGCGGAAGTCATTCCCGTCACCTCCGGCACCGGCACGTTGAAAGACGCCATGAACGAGGCCCTGCGTGACTGGGTGACCAATGTCGACGACACCTTCTACATTATCGGCACCGTGGCGGGCCCCCACCCGTACCCGGCCATGGTGCGGGATTTCCAGGCGGTGATCGGCCATGAAACTCGCCGCCAAATGGAGGAGAAAGAAGGGCGCCTGCCGGATTCGCTGGTGGCCTGCATCGGCGGAGGCTCCAACGCCATGGGGCTTTTCCACCCGTTCCTTGGCGATGACAGCGTGCAGATGATTGGCGTGGAAGCCGGCGGCAAGGGCGTGAGTTCGGGCAAACACGCGGCGAGTCTCAACGGCGGCACGCCCGGCGTTTTGCATGGCAACCGCACGTTTTTGCTGCAAGACGAGGACGGCCAGATTATTGACGCCCACTCGATTTCCGCAGGGCTCGATTACCCCGGTATCGGCCCTGAGCACGCCTGGCTTCACGAGCAGGGCCGGGTCGAGTACGTCTCGGCCACCGACGAGGAAGCGCTCGAGGCCTTCCAGATTTGCTGCCAACAAGAAGGCATCATCCCGGCGCTCGAAACCGCCCACGCCCTGGCCGAAGTGGCCAAACGCGCGCCCACGCTTCCCCGCGAGCACCTGATGGTCGTCAACTTAAGCGGCCGGGGCGATAAAGACATGATGAGCGTCGCTCACTACCTCGGAGATAAATTCAAATGAGTCACGCTGCTCGCCATAAGGCCACGTCGCGCTTGGAAAGCTGCTTTGCCGCGCTAAAAGAAGACAACCGCCCGGCGCTGGTCAGCTACCTGACCGCCGGCGACCCGGACGCCGACACCTCGCGGCGTTTGCTGCACGGCCTGCCGGAAGCGGGGGTGGATATCATCGAGCTGGGCATGCCGTTCAGCGACCCCATGGCCGACGGCCCCGCCATCCAAAAAGCCGCCCTGCGCGCGCTCGATGGTGGCCAGACCCAGGCCAAAACCCTTGAGATGGTGCGCCGCTTTCGTGAAGAGAACGCCACCACGCCGATCGTGCTGATGGGCTACTACAATCCCATCTTCTGCTACGGCGTCGAGCGCTTTTTGACCGACGCCGCGCGCGCCGGAGTGGATGGCCTGATCGTGGTGGATCTACCGCCGGAGCACGACGACGAGCTCTGCCAGCCCGCCGCCCGCCACGGCATCGACTTCATCCGCCTGGCCACGCCCACCACCGACGCCAAACGTCTGCCCACAGTGCTGGCCAATGCCTCCGGCTTTATCTACTACGTCTCCGTAGCCGGTGTGACCGGCGCCGGTGCGGCCACGCCGGAAAATGTCGAGCGCGCGGTTGCCGATCTTAAACGCCATACCCGGCTACCCATCGGCGTGGGCTTCGGTATTCGCACCCCGGAACAGGCCGCGACCATCGGGCGCTTCAGCGACGCCGTGGTGGTAGGTTCCGCGCTGGTCGACCGTATCGAGCAGGCCAGTACCGGTGACGAGGCGGTGAGCGAGGTGCACGGCTTGGTGCGTGAACTGGCGACGAGCGTACGCCGCTGCCGGGAAGAAGCCCGCGAGCCGCAAATCAGTTAATTGATACGTGCTGCGTTAAAGCGGGTTGTGTCCTGCTTTAATGCAGCGTGTAGGCGGTTGTTTGAACAATAACGGTGTCGTTATGCCGTGCGGGTTAATAAAAAAAATGGTTTTAGTTGCTTGCTGAATATTTTCTTGTTGAAGTGAACAAAATATTTTGGTTTTGGGATGCTCTGCAATGAAAACGGTAGGCTATGCATACCTTCATGAGTACTTGAATCTGGCCGTATGCCCGCCTGAGTATCCTGCCAGGGTGCGCCCTGTTACGCGCATTATGTTTTTGGAACAAGAGATAGCGGTGCCTGCCGTGCGCGCTCCTGATGCCTCGTTACTTAACCACATACTTTTCGCCCTTAAGCACGAAGGTATCAATCTGGCCATTCTGGCCGGTGCCTTGCCCCACTTGTCAGTTAAGCCGCTTCAAGACGCGCTGCACGCCTCTCCCAACGGCATCTATTTAAGAAAGTTAGGCTATTTATACGAGGCGATGGTCAAACCACTGCCGTTCGAGATTGCTGTAAGCGGTCGTGCGGTGCCTCTGTTTGATCCCGGCCGCTACATTACCGGGCCCACGGTGCGCGATAGCCGCTGGCGTATCGATTTCAATGGACTGGGAACGCTCGATTATTGTGCCACCGTGCGGCGTACGCCCGAGATTGCTGGACTGCTTGAAGAAGACATTCTGGCTCAAGCATCCATCTTCATGGACTCATTGCCCCCGGGAATGTTGGACCGCGCGATTCAGTGGGCCTACCTGAGTGAAACGCAATCGTCGTTTGCCATTGAAAGAGAATCGCCCACGCCGGATAAGCAGCAGCGCTTTATGCAGCTTCTTCGCCAGGCTCATGAGCTTAAGCCGCTGACACAAACGTATCTTGTGGAGCTGCAAAACAGCACTATCAACAATGCTTTCGATAAAGCGGCTTCATTTCGACATGAGCAAAACTACCTGCACAACGGCTCATCCGGAGCACTAGGTGTTAGCTACCTGCCGCCACCGCCCACCCTTTGCCATACGTTAATGAAGGCGCTGATGGACTGGGCAAATCAATGCTCAGAGCATGACGCTGAAAAGGGTGTTTCCCCGCTGGTGATTGCGGCGATACTCTCCTTTGGCTTCGTCTTTTTGCACCCTTTCATGGACGGTAACGGACGTATTTCACGCTTTCTGATACACCACACGCTGTGCCGGATGGGCGGGCTCTATCATGACAATCTGTTGCCCATTTCAGTGGCCATGAAGCGCCATGAAAATGATTACCTGAGTGCACTGGAGAAATTTTCGAAACCAGCTCGCGAATACTGGCGAGTCAGGTGGATAGATGCTGATGAATACCACTTTAATTACCAGGGCCTGAATGCGCTCTACCGGTACTGGGATGCTACACCCGCGGTGGCGTTCACGCTAAAAATGGCAAAAGCTGCCTTGGAAGATGAGTTAAAAACGGAAACACGCTATTTGGCGTGTTTTGATCGCGTTTATGCAGCAATAAACGAAACCTATGATATTCGAGGTAGCGACTTGGCGCGCCTTGTGATGATGTGCCTGAGTAACGACGGGCGCCTTTCAAATAACCGCCGTAAACAGTTTCGCTATCAGGTACCCGATGATGCGCTAGAAGCGATCGAAGCCGAAGCGAAGCGCGTACTTGAAGAATACGCAGATAGTGAGAAGGCTGCTGATACACGAGAATAGATCATTTGTTGAGCTGACACGCTGATAAAAGCAATCATCAGCGTGTCAGTTTTTAGCGTTAAACACTGCCGGGAAGAGGAGGCGGTAAGCTAAATAGCGCCGCCGTTGGCACGCAGCGTTTGCCCGTTCACCCAGCCCCCGGCCGGGGAGGCCAAAAAGGCGACCACATTGGCGATATCCTCGGGCTCGGCGAGGCGCTCGAGCGGTGGCATTTTCGCCAGCCGCTCGACCAGCTCGTCGGATTTGCCTTTCAGGAAAAGATCCGTGGCGGTGGGGCCGGGGGCCACCGCGTTCACGGTGATACTGCGCCCGCGAAGCTCCTTGGCTAGAATCGCACTTAGGGTTTCCACCGCCGCCTTGGTGGCGGCATACACCGCGTAGTTCTCGAGCTTAAGCCCCACCACGCTGGTCGATAAATTAACGATGCGACCGCCATCTTCCAGGTGTTTCGCTGCCTCGCGCAGGGTGTTGATCGAGCCTTTCAGGTTGGTATCGATCTGCGCGTCGACGTCACCTTCGTCCATCTCGGCCAGCGGGGCGAGCCGCATGATGCCGGCGTTATTGACCAGCACGTCGAGGCGCCCCCACTGGGCAAGCGTTGCATCGAACAGCGCGCGTACCGCCTGGGCATCGGCAATATCCGCTTGAACGGCGTGGGCCTGGCCACCGCTGGCTTCGATCTCCTCGACTACCTGCGCCGCCGCCTTGGTGTTGCTTGTGAAGTTAACGACCACCGCGAAGCCATCACTGGCCAGCTTTTTGGCAATACTCGCGCCGATACCGCGCGAGCCACCGGTGACCAGGGCTACTTTTTGATCGTGCATTGCGTGCTCCATTGAGCGCATGGGGAAGGCATGAGTAGCAGCATAGGCGAAAAACCTTTCACTACCATTACCTCGATGCCATCGCCACGTGGTTCTCCTGATTTGCGTATTGCAGGTACAGGCGTTTTAGCGTTATCTAAACGATAGACACCCCATGTCTGAACGCGCCCGCCTGCAAGATCTGGCCCGCGTATTCAAAGAGTTTTCCAAAGTAAACTATTGAAAATAATAAACTGTCAGGCCGCTGTCGTGTTGGTGACGTTGTTGGAAGCGCTATCGGCTTCGATGATGGTTTCTGGAACAGCAGCAAGGATTACACAATGATCGTTAGAAAACTCAGGTTGCAGCGTGGTTGGTCCCAGGATCAGTTGTCTCAACTCAGTGGATTGAGCGTTAGAACCATCCAGCGAATAGAGAGCGGGCATAAACCGGGGCTTGAGTCTCTTAAATCCTTGGCTGCTGTATTTGAAATCAATGTCGCAGACCTCGAGAGAGAACCCGAAATGAACAGCGAAATCACACTAACCGACAATGAGAAATCCGTTATAGAAAAGGTAAGGGCCATCAAGGATTTTTATGCCCATCTTATTTCTTACGTGCTGATCATCTCACTGCTGTTTGTCATTAATCTCGTCAGTGGAACGGGGTATATGTGGGCATGGTGGCCGGCCATGGGGTGGGGCATAGGCATTATCAGCCATGGCTTGAGTGCTTTTGAAGTACTGAACTTCTTCGGGCCGGAGTGGGAGAAAAAACAGATCGAGAAGAGGCTGGGCAGAAAGCTGTAAGCTGCTTCTTCTCGACTGCTCCGTTTCGCTAGCTGATCGAAGTAGCAAGCGGCAGCCACACGTGCTCGAACCCGATCGATAGTGCCACGGCGGCCAAAAGCCCGGCCATGACCCCGTTGAAGCCCTTCACGACGCCAGGGCTTTGGATGCGTAGGCCGATCAACTGGCCCGCCAGCATATAGCTTGCCGGGGCGCCGGCGGCCAGCAGCGCGAGCGCTACCGCCCAGACGGCCAAGCTAGCGCCTTGAATACCCGCTGCGGGAAATTGCAGCGTGGTGATGGGCAGGGTGGCGACCAGGGCCTTGGGGTTGAGTAGCTGCATGAAAAGCCCGTCGCGAAAACTCAAAAGGCGCGGGGTAGCGGCCTCGGTTTCAAGCTTTTCGCTGGCGCGGGCGATTTTGAAGGCAAGGTACAATATGTAGGCGCAGCCCAGGGCGCTAACCGCCACCAGCGCCTGGTCGTCGATCCATGCAGCCCCTGCCCAGCCCAGCACCAACAGGTAAACCAGCATGGCGCTGCCCACGCCCAGGCAGAAGCCGACCGAGCGCCTGGCCTGGCCGTTGATTCCCATATTCAAGCCGAGCAGATTCACGGGCCCGGGCGTGTACATGACGCCCAGCGCGTAGGCAATGATTCCCAGCATGGTAAAACCTCGTGCGGTGGTCGGTCGTTTGGCCAGTGATTAGCGGACAATGTCGCGCTGGTACTGGTGGGGCGTCACGGCGTAAATGCGCTTGAAGCGGCGGATGAAATGGCTGAGATCGGCAAAGCCAAAACGCAGGGCGACCTCATTCAGCGAAACGCCCTGGGCGAGCGCCGCGCGGGCGGCGTTGATGCGGCAGCTGATCACGTACTGGTGCGGCGTGATGCCGTAATGCGCTCGAAACAGGCGCAAAAAGTGGTACTTGGAAAGATGCGCCGCCTGGCTTATTTCATCGAGGGAAATATCCCGTTCCAGGTGGGCGTGAATATACGCCTTCGCCCGAGTCAGCAGGGCCTCGGGGCGTGTGGTGAGCGTATCGGTAGACGGCGCGCCGCCCAGTTGCACGCTTCGCTCCACGATCTGGTAAAGCGCGTTTTCCTGGTCGATGGCGCTGCCTACGTTACGGGTCACCAGCCGCGCCAGTTCCATGATAGCGCCGCGCAAGCGGGTATCCTGAATGAGCGTATTGGGGGAGCGAAAGCCGGCGCTGGTATGGCGGCCCAGCACCTCGGCAAACAGCGGATTCACCTGCGCCGGGTCGGCGTACAGCATCAGGTAACCCAGCGTGTGCTCGCCGCCGGGCTGGCCGTCGTGTACTTCCTCGGGGTTGAACACAATGACGTTGCCCGGCGGGCTTTTGTGAAACTGCCCGCCACTAAAGAAATCCTGGCGCCCGGAAAGCGTCACACCGAAGGCGTACTCTTCGTGAGCGTGGCGGTCGTAGCGAAAGTCGTCGAGCGCCGCGTGCAGCACCGTCAGGCCCGGCACGTGCTGGCTCTTGATGAACTGAAATTGGCTAGCGTTAGGCATGGCGCGCTCCCTGGTGCGTTACCCCGCTAGCTTAAGCCAGCATGGCCATTCTGTGCTTGTACATAATTGCTCAATCGATGAGGCTTGAAGGGGCGAGTACGGCCAGTGGGATGGCGTCAGGCCTGGCGCTATGCCGTATCCAACAAGGCTAACTGATCGATAACAAGGAAAAGCATGTTTCCAGTCTCCATTAAAGGCGTCTTGCTACTGCCCTCAAGTGAGGTCGTGCTGGCGCTCAATGATCGCAACGAGTGGGAGTTGCCCGGTGGTCGTATCGAAGTCGGCGAGAGCTCCTCTGAGTGTATGGCGAGAGAGTTCAAAGAGGAGCTGGATGTCGAGGTAGTCGCTCAGGGCATTATCGACAGCTACCTGTTCGAGGTCATTCCCGGCAAGCACGTGTTCATCGTGACCTATGGCTGTCGGCTGGTGGGCGGCTTTGAGCCGCGGGTTAGCCATGAACATGCCAAAATCGATACTTTTCCTGTCGATGATTTACCCGGCAACTTACCCAAGGGCTACGTTCGCTCCATTGATGCGTGGCGGCGCGTCGCTAACCGGTAGCGGCGCTGTTCGCCATGGGCTCATAGCGGTGGCACGCGCCTTTATAACGCCATCATCATCTCGTGCCACGCCATGCCACCGTGGTCGGAATCGGAGGGTTTGACGTAGCGATACCCCATACGCCGGTAGAGCTCGACGTGGTGCTCCTTGCACATCAGGTGAATGGTTTCCTTGCCAAGCCCTTTCATGCGCTCCACGAAGGCGCGCATCAGGGTAGAGGCGTAGCCCTTGCCCTGGTAGGCGGGGTCGATCACCACCGACATGATGACCACGTTAGGCGCGGCGGGGTCGTGACCCACCAGCTCCTTGAACGCCTCGTCGGACATGACGACCTCATGCGCGCAGCCGCTGTTGATAAAGCCGATGACTTCTTCGTCCAGCGTCATGACCAGAAACCCCTCCGGGTACTGCGCGATGCGCGTGGCGATCTTCTCTTTTGTAGCGCCTTCGTCGCCCTCATAGGCGGCGGCCTCGATTTCGTAGCAGCGGTCGGCATCGGCGGGCGTGGCGGTGCGCAGGGCGGGTTGATTCATGAGGTGGGCTCCTTGGTGTTCCGTTTGATTCGTTGACAACAGGATAAAGAAAATCAAAGATGTATGCCCTGCATTCTATTCAAGCAGTGATGCACGCCATGCACTCCACTCTTCGCCGTCTCGATCTGAACCTGCTACTGGTCTTCGATGCCCTGTACCGCCGCCGCAGCGTGACGCTGGCGGCCGATGAGCTTGCCATGAGCCCGTCGGCCTGCAGCCATGCGCTATCGCGCCTGCGCGATGCACTCGCCGACGAGCTCTTTGTTCGTACCGGCAGCGCCATGCAACCTACGGCGCAGGCCGAACGGATGGCCGGTGGTGTGGCGCAAGCGCTGCATCTTTTGTCGGACAGGCTCGTGGGGGCAGAGCCGTTCGTGCCTGCTACCAGCGTACAAACCTTCACTTTCGCGGCGACCGATTATACCGCCTACGCTCTGTTACCTCCGCTGGTCGCTCGGCTGGAGCGTCTTGCGCCCTGGTTGCATCTTAGGATCATCCACGCCGCCCACCGCGAATCGCTCAACGATCTGCGCGAAGGGCGAGTTCAGTTCGCGCTGAGCGTCTCCCATGGGCAGTCGGTGCTGCCTGAGGGTATCGAAGCGCTGGACTGCCTGGCGGATGACTATGTGGTAATCGCCCGCCAGGGTCATCCACGCATCGATGAGTACCTGTCGCTCGAACAGTATCTGGCCGAGCGGCATATCGCCGTCCTGCCCTGGAATGATGCGACTAGCGTGGCCGACGCCGCTTTGACGCGGCAAGGACTCCAGCGGGATGTCGCCGTTGAGTTGCCGAGCCTCATGGCCGCGCCCTATCTCCTCGCGCGTTCCGATTATCTGTTCATGCTGCCACGCCGAGCCGCCCAGCAGTGGGTAGCTTCGGTGCCTTTCACCGTGCACGACGTCCCCTTCGAGATGCCAGGCTACACGCTGCGTGCGCTTTTTCACGTTCGTCACGCCGGCCAGCCTGGCCACCAATGGATACGCGAACAGTTGCTGGCCGCACTGCAGAGTAATGATGCGGATTTGACAGGCTGAGAGCGGCGTTCGTGATTAGAGAAGGTGGGCGGTATTTGAATCCACGGGGGCCTCGCGGCGATCGTTCATTCCATAATCGCGAATAACCGCCGCAACGCGCAGCCGGTAGTCGGCAAAGATAGCTTCCCGCCCGGCTTTCTGAATGGTGCGGTGGGTCTCGAACGTGCGCCACTGCTTGACCGCGTCTTCATCGCGCCAGAACGAGAGCGACAGAACCTTACCCGGGTGGGCAAGGCTTTCGAAGCGCTCGATGGAGATAAAACCGTCGACCTCCTGCAAGTGCGGGGCCAGGGCGCTGGCGGCGTTTAAATAATCATTCTTACGGTGCGGGTGGGGGAGCGCTTCGAACAGGACGGCGATCATAGCGCGCTCCAGGCATCCCTGGGTTTTATGCCAAGCGTCCCGGGTACCGCTTCGACGAAGCTGCGTTCTTCCTTGAGAATGAAGCGTCGGGTCTGCGCCAGGGCAAAGTTTGTCTGCCCGGCGTCGTCCTCTTGAAGCCTTGCGCGATAGGCTTCGTAAGCCGCCAGGCTGTCGAAGGCCACCAATCCCCAAGCAACATGATTGGTGCCCTCGTGGGGCAGAAAATAGCCGATGAGATGGCCGCCACAGCGGGGAATGATTTCGCCCCAGTTCTCGGCGTATTCCTTGAAAGCACTAAGCTGGAAAGGGTCGATCTCGTAGCGAATCATGCAGGTAATCGTCATGGCGTTCTCCTTGGAAGTCGCAAGAACGATACCGCGTTGTTGACCCAGGATGGTTCGATTAGAATCGAACCATGAGTGAAGGCCCCAACATCGTGCGCGTTGCCGCGCTTATCGGAGATAACACCAGAGCCGAAGTTCTTTCGGCGCTGATGTCCGGCTGTGCGTTAACCGCCACGGAGCTTGCGGATACCGCCGGGGTCACCAAACAGACCATCAGTTTTCATTTGGGCAAGTTGCTCGAGGCCGAGCTGCTCGCGGTGGAAAAGCAGGGCCGCCACCGCTATTTCAGGTTGGCGGGCCCAGAGTTGGCAAGTCTTCTCGAATCGCTGATGGGCCTGGCGTTTAAAAGCCAGAGCACACCCCGTTTTACCGGCCCGCGCGACCCGGCACTGCGTAAGGCGCGTATCTGCTACGACCATTTGGCGGGGGAGTTGGGCGTGGCGATGTACGAGCGGATGCTGCAAGCCGCTATCTTGCAGCCGCATACGGACGGGTTAACGCTTACCGACCAGGGTCGCAGCTGGTTTATGCAGTGGGGCATCGACGCCGACATTCTTGCCCGCGCCAAGCGCCCGCTATGTCGAACCTGCCTTGACTGGAGCGAGCGCCGACACCACTTGGCAGGCGCCTTGGGCAGCGCGCTGCTGACCCGCATCCAGGCGCTCGGCTGGGCGAGACGTGAACATGAATCGCGCATCATCACGTTCAGCGAAGCCGGTGAAAAAGCACTTTGGGCTACTTTGGCGCTGCCCGATGAGCAATCGGCCAGGGCAGAGCAATCGTTTACCCACGAAACGGTAACGCCGTTAGCCCTTGGACTTGAATAACACGCAGGCCCCGTTTTGCTTGTTTGTTTAACCTACACTCGCCATTATCGTCGCCCTCTGCCCGCCAAGTGCGGCAATTTTGAAAGGATTTTCATGGGTAAGCTGATTTCACTGATCGTGGTGCTGGCACTGGGGTATGCGGGCGTTTATTTCTACTACGGCCACGCCGTGAAGCAGGAGGTGCAGCAGGCGCTCGATGAGCGCGGGCTCTCCGGCGTGAATGTGGAAAGCGTCGAGTACGGGCTTTGGGCGCCGGTGAGTACCTCGACGGAAATAACGCTGAACGTGAGCTATCGTGGCTCGCAAGCGGCACTGAACCTGGGAATCGAAGGACACCCGGTGTTTTCTGACGAGGTCAGTGTGACCCTCGATGGCCTTCAGGCGCTGCGCCTGGGTATCAGCTTCTAAGCGCGGCCTTTCTTGACCACGAACGAACGAGAGTAGATCGATGCACTACCGCCCCATGACCCTCGACGATTACGCCGCCGCCGTGGCGCTTTGGCAGCAAACGCCGGGCGTGCGGCTACGCGAAGTGGATTCCCGCGAGGGCATTGCGCGCTACCTTGAGCGCAACCCGGGGCTGAGCGTGGTGGCCGAGCGTGATGGTGTACTGGTGGGCACCATCATGGGCGGCCACGACGGCCACCGCGGGTTTATCCAGCACCTGTGCGTCGCGCCCGGCGAGCGTGAGCAGGGCATTGGCCGGGCGCTGGTAAAGCGCTGCCTGGATGGGCTGAAAGAGGAGGGCATTCACAAGTCGCATTTGATGCTGCTGGTGGATAACGCCGCCGGTAAGCGCTTTTGGGAAAACCTGGGCTGGGAGTTTCGTAGTGATATCTCGCTCTACTCGTTCATCAACGGTGCCGGGCCCAACGCCTAATAAAACGCCCCGCCGTTAAAGGCAGGGCGTTGGCGTTATAACGCTTTTCAAACCACGTTTACAGCCCCTGAGCCCCTCGGCGCAGCCAGCCGTGCACGAAGATCAGCTTTTGCAGCGTGGTTTCGGTCAGCATGAAGGGGTACACATCCGAAAGTCCCATGGCGCGGTTGACGTGGTTAACCCCGGCGATCAGGGCCATTGCGATGTGAATCAAGCGCTCCGCGTCCGGCTCGGCGTAGGCGTCCCACTTGTGATCGCGCGGCAGTTCCGGCGAATCCATGCCGGATGACACGAAGCTGTCGGTGATATCGGTCAGGTGCAGAATGTGCGAGACGGTTTCCGCCCAGTCTTCGTGGGGGTGGGCCGAGGCGTAGGTCGAAACGAAATCCGTGCGCCACTCTTCCGGCGGGCCTTCGTTGTAGTGGTGCTTGAGCGCCTCGCCGTAGTCGGCGCGTTCGTCGCCAAACATCTCGCGAAACTCGTTCATGAAGTCTTCACGCAGGCTCAGCCGCCACCAAAGCATATGGGCGATTTCGTGACGCATGTGGCCAATCATGGTGCGGTAAGGCTCATCCAGCGCTTCACGACGGGTGGTCACCAGCACCGGGTCGGCCTCTGCGATGCTGATGGTCACCACGCCATCCACGTGGCCCATCATCACCGGCTTTTTGCCTTCGGCCAGCAGGTGGAACACCGGCGGCGCGCCCGGGTCTTCCGTACGAAACCAGTTCCAACGGCCCAGGTTGTCGATCACCCAGCGCTTGGCGGCTTCGGTTTGCGCCCAGTTGGCAATGGCGTTGGGAATGGTCGGGTCCGGCGCCACGGCGGTCATCGCGCAGGCGCGGCAGAGCTGGCCCTTTTGCGCGGCAATCCAGTTACAGCCAATCACCTCGCGGTTGGCGCAAAACGGCGGCATGGGAATGAACGCCCGAGCCTGCGGGTCGTAGGCCACCGGGATACCATCGGCGGTCACCAGGTTATCGAACCAAAGCGAACCCGCACCGACCGGATTAGAGAAAACGCGCATGGGCGAAGCACTCTCAATAAAGGAGTCTTGAGTCTAGGCGGTGTTGGGCGAGTGCGTCCAATGACTTCTTTGCTCAAACGCCTGCTGTAGAGATTGCTTCAATGGGCAGGGAGGGTGAAGGCCAAACCATCAGTTAGTCAAAAAGTGGTTTGGCTAAAGAAACTGCATAAAAATTAATTATATAGGGAACTCATGATGACTGCCGTCGGGTAGCTCGATATCCACTCGGGCGCGGCCGCCCAATGCTTCGACATAGCGCTTAAGAGAGCTAAGACGCATATCCTGGCCAACCTTTTCAAGCCCTGCAACGGTTGGCTGTCGGACACCCATTGCATCGGCGATTTCAGTTTGTGTCTTTTCTGCCAGCAGACGAATTTCAGCCAGCCTGATTTCAAATAGCATATCGCTCGCCTTCGCCTCAGCAGCGGCAACGATCTCTGGTTTTTCTTTTGCCAGCAAGTCTTCAAGTTTGCGTGCCATGGGGACTACCTCACTTTAAAGTTTCCAGATGCGCCGCATACTCTTTGTCGGCGACTGGAATCATTTCATCGTAAAAGCGCTTGTCGTTTCCGCCTTTATCACCAGCACATAAAATGATGCCAGTACGCTTTGGGTCGAACGCAAAGAATGCTCTGATAGGGCGGCCACCGCTCTGTATGCGCAGTTCTTTCATATTGGAAAACTGCGAGCCGTTCACCGTGTCAGCATGAGGTCGCGAGAGCATAGGACCCCGTTCGCGTAACAGAAGAAGAGAGGCCAGGACATTCTCCCGGTCAGCTTCTTCAAGCGAGAAAAACCACGCTTCAAAGGTGTCTGTTTGCTCTATCGGCCACATGAGTACCTCGGAATTTAATAGGTTATATGCTATATAGGCAATAACCTATTGGCAAGTATTTAAGCAGTAAGCAAGCTCCTTACCCATTACCGTTTCAAACCCAGGCTTAAGTACGTTTCAAGCCGCCACCACTGTTGTATTCAGCGGATCGCCCAAGTGCTCAACCGAGCACTTGGGCGGTTTATCCACTTGGGTGTCGTGGCAATGCTATGCTGCCCTTGTTTTTTAAAGCCAAGAGACCCTCATGGACTACGCCGAATCGACCGCGCAGGACGCGCCCCGTTTTAAAGCCCCGGCCGGGGAGATCATTGGCTGGTATGATCGTGGCGTCATTCGAGCCACGGGCATTGCTTACGCCCGTACCGAGCGCTTCTGCCCACCCACCGATGAGCCGCCTGCCACCGCACCGATTCATGCCACCCGGTGGGCGCCAGCGGCGCCGCAAAACACGATTCCAGAGCTCAACGAAGCGCTCGGTGTGGCCGCCGACGAGTTTCACGCAAGCGAAGGCGCGCTGCACCTGTCGGTTACCGTGCCGGAGAGCGCATCAACCGCGCCGCGCCCGGTCATGGTCTGGATTCACGGCGGCTCTTATGTGTTTGGCGCAGGGGATCTGGCGGTGTTCGATGTACGCCCGCTGGCGCTTGAGCAGGATGTCATCGTGGTGTCGATTACCTACCGGCTGGGCCTTTTAGGGTTTCTGGGCGGCTACGCAGGGCGGCCCGCCAACCTGGGGCTTCTGGACATGATCTCCGCGCTTCGCTGGATCAATACCAACATTGCCGCCATGGGCGGCGACCCTTGTAACGTCACGCTGTTCGGTCACTCCGCCGGGGGCGATGCGGCGGCGCACCTTATGATTGCCGAGGGCGTCGAGGGGCTTTTTCAGCGCGCGATCATCCAGAGCGCGCCGCTGGGTATTAGCCGGGGCCGCGCAAAGATGACCGCCAAAATGGGCAAGAAGGCCGCTGAGCTTAAAAGTGACGCGCCGCTGGACGAAGTGCTGCGCGTGCAAACGAAAGTAGCCGAGGCCGCCCGCGGCTTTGGCATGAAGGCGGCCATGCCCTTTGGCACCCAGTACGGCCACTACCCGCTGCCTGCTGAAACCGACATCGACCAGGCCTGGCGCCGCGCGGCGGAAAAATTCGACGTGTTCATTGGCACCACCGCCGAGGAAACCGCGCTGTTTCTGGTCATGTCGCCAAGGTTAACGCGGCTGCGCCACACGCCGCTGGTAGGGGAGGCTATCGGCCGGGCGATGGTGGCGGCCACCACGCGCAAGGTATACCAGCGCGACGCGCTTAAATTTGCCCGTCGCCACGCTCAAGCCGGCGGGCATGCTTTTGTGTACCGGCTTGATTGGAACAAGGGCCGCACGCCGTTTGGCGCCGCCCACACGATCGACCTACCGCTACTACTGGGCGAGCCCGCCAGCTGGCAGTACGCGGATATCGTCAAACACGTAGATGAAAGCACGCTGCTCGAACACGGCCAGCGCCTGCGCAAGCTATGGGCGGATTTCGCGCGGGATGGGCGGCTGCCGGATAAAGGCCGGGTCGAGCCGGGGATAGTAGAGTGGTGGCAGGTCCAATAACGCTGTTCTGTTGCTGTATAGACTTGAAGGTATGATTATCCAACAACATTGCACCGCTGGAGTGAATCATGCTGCATATCCAATCTGTGGAGTACGTAACGGGTTACAAGATATGGGTTGCCTTTGATGATGGGACATCCGGTCAAGTGGACCTTGATGGCGTCTTGAGCGGTCCTGTATTTGAGCCGCTAAAGGATATGGCATTTTTCCGAGAACTCACGTTGGACCCTGAACTTGAAACGATTGTTTGGCCAAACGGGGCCGATTTAGCGCCGGAACTTCTTAAGAGTTTGCATAGCCAGCAGGTTAAAACATCGTCTATCCCGCGTGGCTAGCATCACTATCTACGGCGTCGATATACCGCTACTACATGGTCGAGCCCGCCAGCTGGCAGTACGCGGATATCGTCAAACACGTGGATGAAGCCACGCTGCTCGAACACGGCCAACGCCTGAACAACAAGCTGTGGGCGGAGTTTGCGCGGGGTGGGCAGCTGCCGGATAAAGGCAAGATCGAGCCGGGGGTAGTAGAGTGGTGGCAAGCATAAAAAAATGCGTTTGCGTTTCTACCCCGGCTTGGCGCTTCAAGTGGACCTCTAATGACGACTTTACCTGTGTTTGATACTGAACGCCTGACGATCAAGCCTCGAACACTCGCAGACCTTCCAGATTGCCTGGCGATGGACCGCGACCCAGAGGTTACGAAGTTCGTTTCAGGTCCTTGGGATGATCCTGAACGTCATGAAGCCTTCGTAAGAGAGCGGATAGAAACCGACTTCGGCGAAGGTCTCGGCTACTGGTCTGTATTCCTGCGCGAGCACCCAAACCAATTCCTTGGATGGATACTTCTGATTCCTTATGAGGGAGTCGGCCCTGAAACCGAAATTGGCTGGCGGTTCAGTCGATCTGCTTGGGGAAAGGGCTTTGCAACAGAGGCCGCCAGGCCTGTGCTAAAACATGCATGCGAAACGCTGGCGCTTTCCAAAGTGGTCGCCGACATTGATCAGGCAAACCTTGGGTCGATTCAGGTTGCCATGAAGATAGGCATGCAGGATGAAGGCGTAAAGAAGATCAATAACACCCGCTGCCGCTCATTTGTGATTAGGTCATGAACGTCAGCGTAATCTTCTAAGTATCTCGTTATGCAAACAAGAACGCTGCCTTTAAATGAAGTGGCGCGACCTGGACAGCGCAGTGTTCATTACCAACTTTGTCAGCTGGACGCTTCGCTCCTATACGGTGCACCTTGGCCACCGCTATACCAAGGACAGCGAGATCCACATTCGCCATGTCGAAAGCGGCAATCAGTTCGCCGAGATGGTCAACGCCGAGCACCACCGCCAAGTGGGCAGTGAATCACCGAGTATCAACGTGGTGGGCTAAGCGGCTGCGCGCGAATGCCCGCATTTGACACTCGTAATCATCATTGGCTAACGTGCCCAAACCCGCAAGATGTTCCATATCTCATAAAGGTGTTCGTCCAATGAACCATTGATGCCTGCCGTTGCAATGACGGCCAGTCTCCACCAGCCCCTAAACGCGGGGAGGTCTTGGCATCCTGGGAATACCACATGACGAACACTTCTATCACCTTGAACGGTGTCTCCTGCGTTTTGCCGGATGGCAGAACGCTTTTTACCGACCTTCATGAGCAGTTCGATAGCCGCCCCACGGGCCTGGTGGGGCGCAACGGTGTGGGCAAGACTGTGCTTGCGCAAATGCTGGCGGGGCTTTTACCGCCGACCACCGGCCACTGCCAGCTTCCTGCCAACGTGCACTACCTTGCCCAGCAGGTTGCCGCCCCCTCGGCAAACGCGACCGTGGCGGAGCTTGCCGGTGTACACACAACGCTTGATGCGCTGGCACGAATCGAAGCGGGCAGCGCTGCGCTTGAGGATTTCGAGACGGTGGATGAGCGTTGGGACATGCCCCAGCGGCTGCGTTCTGAGCTTGAACGCAGCGGCCTGGGGTATCTCGAAGCCCGTACCCCCGCCGATACCTTGAGCGGTGGCGAAGCCATGCGGGTCGCTCTGATCGGCGCCATGCTATCAGAAGCGGACTTTCTGATTCTTGACGAGCCGAGCAACCACCTCGACCGACCCAATCGGCAGGCACTCATCGAGCAACTAAAGCGCTGGCCGAAGGGGCTGATCGTGGTCAGCCACGACCGCCAGCTGCTGGACGCCATGGAGCGGATCGTGGAGCTCTCCCCGCTGGGGCTACAAAGCTACGGTGGCAACTACACCTTCTACAGCGCGGCGAAGGCGCGCGAGCAGCAAGCGGCGCAGGCCCGGCTCAGCCAGCACAAGCTAGCACGCCAACGCGAAGAGCGGGCCATGCACAAGCAGCGCGAGCGCCAGGAGAAACGCCAGGCGCGGGATAGCCGCCAGGCCAAGGGCGCCAACCAGGCCAAGGTATTGCTCGATGGCCAGAAAGAGCGCAGTGAACACTCCATGGGCGCACTACGCCAACAGCACACCGCCAGCCGCGAAGAGCTCAACCAGCGCGTACGCGAAGCCGCCCGCCAGGTCAAAAACGAAGTGCCCATCGCCCTGCATGAAGTGGCACTGCCACGGGGCACGAATCGCCGAGTGGCCGAGTTGGAAAGGGTAGAACTCCCCTTCGTTGCGGGGGCCACACGTCACATTAGCCTGACGCTGCAAGGGCCGCAGAGAATCGGCATCGTGGGGCCGAATGGCGGCGGTAAATCCACGCTGCTGCGGGTGATGGCCGGGCTGGTGGCGCCTTTATCGGGCACCTGCCAGGTCACGCCCCAAAACGCCTATCTCGACCAGCGCCTTGATCGTTTTGATCCGACCCAAACCGTATTCGACCAGCTGCGGGCGGCCAACCGTAAAGCGAGTGACGGTGAGCTTCGCATGCTGCTGGCCCAGCTTGGCCTGGATGCGCAGAAAATCACCACACCCAGCGGCGTGCTGAGTGGCGGTGAACGCTTGAAAGCAGCGCTCGCGTGCCTGCTCTACGCCGACGCGCCGCCCCAGCTATTGATGTTGGACGAGCCCAACAACCACCTGGACCTGCCTTCCACCCAGGCATTGGAAACCATGCTGCGCAGCTACCAGGGCACGTTGCTGGTGGTCTCCCACGACGACGCCTTTCTCGAAAACCTTACGCTCACGGACTATTTGCAAGCGACGGAGCAAGGCTGGCAACTAACGCCGGTGTGACCTTTCCCCTGTGCCCCTCACTGCCAGCGCCCTATCACTCATAATACTTAAAGGTACTACTGTTCTTTCCAGGCGTTGGGTAAAGTAACTAACGCATGCTGAGCGCCGTGCAACGGCCAGAACTCATAACGACGTTCCCCTTCAGCGGAGGCGGTAATGAAAGCGATCCTGTTCGACGTATTTGGCACCGTGGTCGATTGGCGCTCCAGTTTGATCCGCCAGTTCGAGGCGCTGGAAAAAGAGCTGGGCTTAGAGCTACCCCGCGAGGCGCTGACCGATCAATGGCGGCAGCAATACGCGCCTTCCATGGACCAGGTACGCAAAGGCGAACTCCCCTGGACTAAGCTCGATGACCTGCACCGCGAAAGCCTGGTCAAACTGCTTGACCAACACGGGGTAGCGCTGGACGAGCCAACCATCGATCGCGTTAACCTTTTCTGGCACCGGTTGACACCCTGGCCGGACGTACCGCGCGGCCTTTAACGCCTAGAAGAGAACTACATCATCAGCACCCTGACCAATGGTAATGTTACGTTGATAGTCGATCTTACTCGCCATGCTAAGCTGCCTTGGGATATGATCTTCTGCGCTGAGCTGTTCGAGCACTACAAACCGCATGCGGAAGTCTACTTGGGCGCTTGTGGCCTGCTAAACCTGCCGGTGATGCTGTGTGCGGTGCATAATACTGACCTTCGTGCCGCCCGTGGCTTGGGACTCAAAACGGTATTTGTAACTCGGCAAACTGAGTATGGGCCGTATCATTGTAATTACTTGAAGGCAGAGGAGGAGTGGGGTTTAGTGCTAGGTAACTTTATCGCATTGAGTGAGCGGTTGCGCCAATAATCGTAAGCTATTTGTATCAACCTCCTTAAAAGAAGGAGGTTAAGCAATACTGCACTTTGTCATAAATTTTACTAAGAAATAATTTTTATATATTTCTAATCTTGATGATGAGTTTATAATGGAGTTGTTATGGATAATCTGCCAGTAAATGAAGATAAAAATAAAAAGCAAGTGATTTTGGGTGATGAAGGTTCTCAGCAGGCTATGAGTTTTAAACTTGCTCAAGCTTTTTATAACGAGATTACAGGGAGGTCAGAAAGGCTAAAAGAAGATTTTAACTCATCTTTTATACTGACAATGGATAATATTCAGCAGTTACATCACCGTATATTACAATCTACTTCGCAGTATAATGTTGCTACAGCTAATGCGTCGTTCTCTATTGAGTATCTTAATGAATCGAGCGAAAGATTTAGTTCTATAGAGCGTTTCGTGGCACATGCTGGTTCGAAAGGTATAGCTATTGAGGAGGTTAATATAAGTTATAATATTTTGGTTATATTGCCTCAAACTGAAAAGCCTCAAGAATACCGGATCAATATAAGTTTAATATCTAGGTGCGCTAAACTTGAGAAAATGAAAAAAGATATTGAGAATTTGCCAGTTTCTATACCAATGTGGCAGTTTGAAAGTAAAGTCACATGTCGTGCTTCAATTGATTTTGTAGATATTTCTGTTGCAAATGCTTTTATGTCGGTAATTAAAAGTTGGAATGACTGTCTTGAAGTAACCGAAATGAATTATGCCTTAAAGAAAATCAGACCTTTTTCGAATTTTTTACCAGCGATTTGCAAATACGGACTTCTCGTAGTTGGAGCTTATTACACTTATAATGCACTTAATGATTTCTTTCAAGCACCTAGCTCTGAATCAACTGCTAAGTTTGTTTTGCTTGCCATTTTGTTAAACTATGTTTTGCTAAGGTTGGGGAATTTTATTGGCCAGAAATCTGAAAAGCATTTGGACAAAATTTATCAATTATCTTACATAAAGCTTTCAGGAGCAGATGTTAAATTGGCTAAGGATTCCTCTTCAAGTTTTAGATCTAGTGTTACAATTTCATTAGGCTATTTGGCTTTAACATTTTTGATTGGTGTTGCGTCATCGGTGTTTTCAAATGTTGTTTTAAGTTAGTATTTTTGGTAGAGCTAGAATTTTTAAATTTTATTGATTTAGCTTCATCGTCTTTAGTTAGTGGAAGCTTAGCTTGATTTTTGTTGAATATTTGATTGGTTAATAGAGTTTTCAAAAGTTAATATGTGGCTAATTTTTTAGAGTGTTTTATTGATGAGGATGTTTTTATATAAAGCGCGCCCTAAAGCTACAACTTACTTTAGGTTAATAGAAATTAGGATTTGTATAAAAAAATTCCTCTTAATTTTGTATTGAGCAACTCTAAGGAATGATTTCTATATCACTAACCCAGACTTTGATCTTTACCTACATCCAAAAGCTGCGCGCGCTGTCGAGTTGGCTAAAAAGGGTCGAGGCATAGATGCACGAAGGTGAGGCCGAAGTGCTGTTTTACGCATGGCTTGCGTCGGATATGTACCCGCTATCCACCGAAGTACGGTTTGCTTGTTTACAGGCGCAATAGGCGATCTAGCGGCTTCAGAGTAAAGAATTACTTGCCTAGATTAAAGCAATGCTCGATGAAGTTTGAAACGCTAGTGAGCAGCCCCGCATGTTTGAAGATGTGCGGCCTCGTATTGATTATTGCTCGATGGCTTGGCTCCGATGCGCTGGATATAAGCGCGGATAAGCCCTTGGTACACGAGCTACTCAACGACGTGATGCCCGATTAACCGCTGGGCAGTATGCGCGGGGCTGGACGCTGGGGCAGTTCTACCTCCACATCATGACCGCTTATTCCATCCTGCAAAGCGAGAAAGTCGAGCTGGACAAAGCAACTATGTCGCGCATATGTTCACCTATATTCACCCAGAAACGATGCCCAAAGGCTGATCTGCATGCCGGTTCCTCTGACCCGCATGACTTACCGTACTACCGCCTCATTTAACACCCCGCGCTTGTTTTCCAACAGTTGCAGCCATTGCCGAGCGCGCATGATACCGGTGTACACCAGTTCCCGCATGCAAATCGAGTTATTCAGCACCCGCCTCACTCTCTTCCGCCTCAATCTGCCCGCGCCCCTGCATCCAGTGCATCACGCCCCAGCACAGCGCGGCCCAGCTCGCTCCGGCGGTCCAGCCAGCCAGCACATCGGTGGGCCAGTGAACGCCCAGGTAGACGCGACTTATGCCCACGAGCAGGGTCAGCAATATCGCCAGTATCAGAAGATACGCTTTTAGGCGCAGCGCGGGCTGTATGCGGATGAGCAGCGCGGCCAGCGTCAGGTAGGTCACGGCCGACATCATGGAGTGGCCGCTGGGAAAGCTCGCCGTGTAGACCATGGCTTCGTGCGGCACAAGATCCGGGCGGGCGCGGTCAAAGCCCATCTTCATCAGGGTGCTGAGCAGTATACCGCCGGGTACCGCCACCAGGGCGAAGAGCGCCGCACGAAAGTGCCTGGCGAGTAGCAGATACCCCAGTGCCCCCAACGTGAGGAGCACCAGCACGCCGACACCGCCTAGCGCGGTAAAGTCCCGGCCCATTTCCTCGACCCAGCCCGGGCCGATCGGGTCGTTAAGGTCGGCGGGGTTGCGAAGCGCGAGCAGCAAGCGCTCGTCGAAGCTCTGGGTGTCGCCCTCTATGACTTCACCGGCCAGCGCGACGAAGCCCCAAATGCCGCCGGAAATGACCGCCAGGCACACCAGCATGGCGAGTTCGTGGCGCCCCAGCCGAGATAGCAGGGAAACGCCCTGACGCCCGATACGGCTTATTGTCGTTTGATACTTCATTGGCAGCTCCTTTGCTTTGACCCGTCACCCGCCCCGTCGATTGAGGCGGGCATAGTGTAGCCCAAAGCGGCCGTTCAAGAGTTCGGCAGTAGTAAATCGGTTTATCTGGCGTGTTGGCTGTCATTCGCAAGCGGGTAGATTTATAAAATGAGCTCGCGATAGCCACCACTGCGCCGCTATCCATTCAATAGGAAGAACAATGATGTCATTCACGCAACTGCTGGTCCCCACCTATACCCAAATGCTCGGCGCGCTCTCAAACTGGCTGAAAAAAGCGCAAAGCCAGCTGCCGGACGCCGAGGCACAAGCGCTGCTTTCCGCACGCCTCGCGCCGGATATGTTTCCGCTTTCCACGCAGGTACGCTTTGCCTGCGTACAGGCGCAAGAGGCGGTCCACCGCCTGCAGGGTAAAGACCTACCGGCCTCGATCAAGAAGCTGCTCGACGAAGGGCGTAACGCGGGTGAACAGCCCGGCACGCTTGAGGATGCCCAAAAGCGTATCGATGAAACTCTTGCGTTACTTAATGGCCTGGCGCCCGATGCGCTGGATGTCAGCGCGGACAAGCCACTGGTACACGAGCTGCCCAACGGCATGATTCTCGATTTAACCGCCGAGCAGTACGCGCGGGACTGGACGCTGGGGCAGTTCTACTTCCACATCATGACCGCCTACTCCATCCTGCGCAGCGAGAAGATCGAGCTGGGCAAAGCCGACTACGTCGCGCATATGTTCCCGTATATTCGCCCGGAAACGCTGCCTAAAGGCTGATCGACGCCGCGGCTCCACTGACCCGCCTCACTTCCCGCACTACCGCCTCATTCAACACCCCGCGCTTGGCTTCCACCAGGGTCAGCCATTGCCGGGCGCGGGTGATGCCGGTGTACATCAGCTCCCGGGTCAAAATCGGATTGATCGTGGTGGGCAGTAGCAGGGCGGTGTGGACGAACTCCGAGCCCTGGGATCTGTGTACGGTCATCGCGAACACGGTTTCCACCGAGTGCAGACGCGAGGGCAGCACTCAATGGGTGGGGGGCTCTGTGTCACTGGTTGGAAAGACGACGCTTAAGAGCGGTCTTCCTGGCGCTCCTGATGAAGAGCGAGGCTCAGCTCGAAAGCCCATTGTGGCCAGGCACGAAACCGCCCAGCAGGCGGTCGATATCCTTGGCAGGCATCGGACGGTAGAAGAAGAACCCCTGGACGAGGTCGCAATGCATTTCGCGAAGCAATGACAACTGTTCGGCGTTCTCGACACCCTCGGCCACCACTTCCAATCCCAACCGATGACCGATGAAGATGGTACCCTCCATGATGGCTCTATCCTTCGGTTGTGTGGGAACGTCGTGGATGAAGGAGCGATCGATCTTCAGGGCGGTGACGGGAAAGTGCTTGAGATAGCTCAGGGAGGAATAACCGGTCCCGAAGTCGTCGATAGCAATGCGAAAACCGCGATCATGGAGGCGCCGCAGGTCCTCGAGGACGGTCTCGTCGGCTTCGATCAGGACATGCTCGGTCAATTCGATGCCGATATCCCGCGGACCTAAGCCGTGACGCTGCAGCGAGTCCTCGAAGCGCTTGAGGGCATCGGGACGCACCAGTTGACGGCCCGAGACATTGATGTCGATACGGTGCTCATGAAATCCCTTGGCACGCCATTCCACCTGCTGGCGGCAAGCCTCTTCAATGACCCATTCGCCCAGACGATGGATCACACCGGAACGCTCGGCCAGCGGGATAAACTCGGCAGGCGAGATCGACGGGCCTTCGGCAGGCGCCCAGCGTAACAAGGCCTCGAGATTCTCTATTCGCCCGCTGGCCGCCGAGACCTGGGGCTGGTAGTGGAGGAAGAATTCACCGTTATCCACGGCTTCCTCGAGTCGCGTCGAGAGACAGTGCTGGCGAACCAGCTCATCATGGAGCTTCTGTTGGAAGAAACGTACAGTACCCCGACCCTCCAGTTTGGCACTATTCTTGGCAACATCGGCATTACGGATCAATTCGCGTGACGATTCACCATTCCCGGGAAAGAGCGCCACACCCAGGCAGGCCGTGACCTGACGCTCCCGACCATTCAGGACGAAAGGTTCGCGAAAGATATTTTGGACATGACGCATGACCCGTCTGACATCGGCGTCCAGGTAGACGGCGGGAAAAGCCAGCACGAATTCATCGCTAGAGACACGGGACACCAGGTCAGTGACTTGCTGGCACTTTTTCAGTCGCCGAGCCAGCTCAATGAGCAGGCGATCACCCTGATCATAGCCAAGGGCATCATTGATCTCGGCGAAGTGATCGATATCCAGGTAGATGGTTGTCAGGCCATTGCCCTGGCGTCGACAAGAATCCAACAGACTGTCCAGGTCGGCCTCGAAGGTCTGGCGGTTAGGGAGATGGGTGAGCCTGTCGAAACGGGTGGCGAATTCCAGGTCACGGTGGGCGCGCTTTTGGTCGGAAAGATCGACATCCACGCAGAACATCAAGGGTGAGTCGGTATGCTCATTGAGCATCAGATGCTGCGAAAAGACCGATACCAGTTCACCGGTTTTGTGCTCAAGCTCGAGTTCTTCGGCGGGTATATCGATCCCTTCTTTGGTCCAGGCACAATGCGCCTGGATTACCCCGTCACGCATGAAGGCAGGAATGATCAGATCTTCCAGTAACTGTCCCTGGGCTTCCTCAGCGGTATAGCCATAGAGACGAGTGCTACCCTCATTCCAGTAAATCACTCGCCGATCGCGATCATACCCCTGAACCGCCACCTTAGGCAGATTCTCCAGCAGGGCGCGGAATCGCTGCTCACTCTCCAGATACTGGTGGCGTACTAACTTGACGTCTTCCCTGCCTGCATCATGCGAATCGATATCAATAGTGGAAGGTGTCGTTGACACCAACGTGAGCGCATCGGAAAACTCCCTGCGGTTCTCCTTCGGGCGTTCCGGATCTCTGTGATGTCGGGAATGGCTGGCAGTCATGGAATCCACTTAAAGAAGAAGCACTGTCTAGAGCCATTATTATGGCAAACATAGTCATTTGTTGTGGTTATCTTACACCTATGTGTAGTAGGTAACCTACACATGTACGTCATCAGCGGTCTGATCCTTTTTTCAAAAAAACACTCTTTTTTAGTGCATTTTTTGACATATCGTTGCAGATCTTTTCATTTCTCTCCTGTTGACCGCGTTCTTACACCGGCAACACAGGGCAATTCCGCCCAGTTAACAGGAGAATACCACTATGAAACTCGATACCCTCAAGCACGGTTTCGATCCCACCTCCATGCCTTCCGATTATTGGAATGCGGGAGTGGCCGAGGCGCTGAGGAATCAGGCGTGGGCGAAAACCGATATTCGCGAGCGAATCGATTTGACCGCCTGGCAGGGGTTTACCGCTGACCTGCCGCGCGATCCCTATGTCAACCAGCGCTGGAAGCGTATGTCATGGCTTTCCCTGAACGATCAGGGCGATGTCGGGGATATGGGCCAATGTCCCATGGCCCAGGGGGGAGCCTTCAATGACGCGGAGAGCATGGCGGATCGCCTACGCTACTATGATCCGCTGACCAGTGAATTCATGGCACGCCCGGATGTGAAGGCTTTCGTGCACGCCTGGGCAAAGCTTTGGAGTATTGGTGCGCACGAACCCATTCTGATGCAGATCACCGGGGTTCGCGGGGAAGGCAGCATCGACCCCCTTCAGGGACAGGGGATTCATGCCGATGGCTGCAAGGCCCTGAGCATTCTGGTCCTCAATCGGGAAAACGTGGCGGGTGCTGAAAATCACCTCTATGGCGACAAGGCTGGCACGCAACCCTTGGTCGATATCACCCTGGATCCGGGTGATATCCTTCATCTGCGCGATGACCGGCTATTCCACAGTGTCGACGGGATCGAACAGCTCGAGAGCGAAGCACCCTTCGAGCGGTTCATCATCATCATCAACAGCCGTTTCGTGGACGACTTCCAGAACCGGATGTTGCGTCGCCACTTCCCGGAAGCGGTCCTCAATGAGAGCTAATAACGCTCGGTAAATTTAGAACCTGGCAACACCCACGCCCCCGGAACTCCGGGGGCGTCTTGGTTGTGGCCCCTATGCGCCAGTTCCGCTCACCCGCATTACTTCCCGCACTACCGCTTCATTCAACACCCCGCGCTTGGCTTCCACCAGGGTTAGCCACTGTCGGGCGCGGGTGATGCCGGTGTACACCAATTCCCGGGTCAAAATCGGGTTGATCGTGGTGGGCAGCAGCAGGGCGGTGTGGACGAACTCCGAGCCCTGGGATTTGTGTACGGTCATCGCGAACACGGTTTCCACCGAGTGCAGGCGTGAAGGCAGCACCCAGCGGATGGGTTTGTCCGGGTCACTGGTCGGGAAAGCGACTCTCAACAGCGGCTTGTCGGGCACGCGCGGGTCCGGTACGGCGAGTGTTATGCCGATGTCGCCGTTCATCAGTTTCAGGCCGTAGTCGTTTTGGGTGACCAGCACCGGGCGGCCTTCGAACCAGCCTTTTTCCAGCGTGTAGTCGTTGCCTTGAAGTACGCCTTCACCGCGCAGCGTTTGGGCGATGCGCAGGTTCAAACCCTCTACGCCCCAGGGGCCTTTGCGCAGCGCGCAGAGTAGCTGAAAGTGGCTATAGGCTTCGAGCACCGCGCTTGCCCAAGCGTTGAACGCCGCCGGGTTGTCCTCGAAGGATTCTCCGTCGGGGCGCTGATCCACAAGCGTTGCCAGGTAGTGCCGGTAGCCGCTGGGCGGGGCAATGGGCTCACCCTTGTGGCTGGTGCGGCGCTGGCCGGCGTTGGCAAAGCCGCTTAGGCTTCCGTGAATGACCAGTTTATCCAGCGCGGCGTCGTCGCTTAATACCAGGTGGTGCAGGTCCGGGTAGCCGTGGCGCAGTACGTTTCGCACGTGCTGCTGCTTTTGTGCATCGCTTGCCGCGTGGCTTGGCTGGTTGATCGCTTTCGCTAGCTGGCCGATGCCGCTTTGTTCATCGAAGCGGTGGCTGACCCGCAGCATGGTAATCGCCTGGTCCTGGGGCTGGCCGGCGGGGTCGATGAATTCGGCGGGTATCGGCTGGCCGATGGCGGCTTCCAGCCACTGGGCGGTTTGCGGGGTGTAGTGGGCGGCTTCGGCGCGGCGGCATAAATCGCCCAGTACCGCACCGGCTTCGACCGAGGCGAGCTGGTCTTTATCGCCCAGCAGCACCAGCTGCGCCTGGGCGGGCAGGGCGCTGAGCACGGCGGTCATCATTTCGATATCCACCATCGAGGCTTCGTCGATGACCAGCACATCCAGCGCCAGCGGGTTGTGGGCGCTGTGGCGAAAGTGTCGGGTGTCCGGCCGGGCGCCCAGCAGGCGGTGCAGGGTGGTGACATCAACGGGGATGGACGCGTGCAACTGCTCGGCGCTGGCGTGCGCGCGGCCATCACCCCACAGCTTGGCCAGTGCCTGGGTGGGCAGCTTACTGACCTGGCCGGCGATGGATTCGTTCAGGCGCGCGGCGGCCTTGCCGGTGGGGGCGGCCAGGCGAATGCGCAGCGGCTGTTCGGTGTTTGCCAGTTGCAGAGTTTGCAGCAGGGCGAGCAGGCGTACCACGGTGGTGGTTTTGCCGGTACCGGGGCCGCCGGTGATGACGGCGAAGCGGCTGCGGGCGGCGAGGGCGCAGGCGGTTTTTTGCCAGTCCAGTTCGGGGCTTGGCGGGAATAGGGTGTTTAGGGTTTGGGGGAGTAAATCAGGTTCAGTGGTGCGGCCGGGATGACTAGCGTCATCCTTCGCCGACGTGTCGGACCACCAATGAATCGGGCTCCTACAAGTGGTTGCCAGTTCGGAGGCATCTTCGTTTGCGGTGAGGCGGGTGGCGATTTCCGCATGTAGGGTTTGTTCGAACTGCCAGTAGCGGCGTAGGTAGAGCCTTGGGCCGCTTACGACCAGCGGGGTGTTGCCGGGGCCGGGGCTTGCCAGGGTGGGGTGGGCAAGTGCTGCTTGCCATTTATCTTGTGTGAGGGTGGCCAGTACCTGGCTTGGCAGCGGCGGTGGCTCTAAAAGGTCGTCACCTTCCGGCGGTAGCGAAAGCGCGAAATCCGGTGCGGTTAGGGTGGCGTTAATATCCAGGCATACGTGGCCGCGGCCGAGCTGGTGGCTGGCCAGGGCCGCGGCGAGTAGCAAAAGTGCCGGGGCGTCCGGGGCCTCCAATGCGAGAAAGCGCGCCAGCGCCCGGTCCAGGTCGCGCAGCCAGCCGCGGGCTACCCAGCGCTCCAGAAGATCCAGCAAGGCCTGGGTGTCATCAAGCGCCGGGTGGGGCGCCCCCGGTGGGGCTGCGGGCTCTACTGGGCCTGGTTCGGCGGCGTCGTCGCTGAAGAGATCGAACGTTTGGGTGTCGTGGCGGCTCACGCGGTGGCCTCCTGGGCGGTGCCGGTAAACAGGGCGTCCAGCGCTTCGATCAGCGCAACGGGGGCGGGCTCGGCATAAACGCCGCGCCCGGCGCTGCGGCTGCCGCGCAGGAACACGGTGAGTGAGCCGCCCAGGTGCTGGTGCGGGTCGTAGTCACTCACGCGGGCTTTCAACAGCCGGTGCATGGCCAGTAAATAGAGCGCGGCTTGCAGGTCGTAGCGTTTTTCCAGCAGCGCCTGACGCAGGGCGTCCGGCTCGTAGGCGGTGTCCCCCGGGCCCAGGTAGTTGGATTTCCAGTCCAGTACATAGAAGCGGCCCTCGTGCTCGAAGGCCAAATCGATAAAGCCCTTGAGCATGCCGTTCAGGGTGTCGCGGTCCAGCGCCGGGCGGGCATGGCCGGCCAAAATATGGCGGCTGACCAGCGCGTCGATGGCGCGGGTGTCCACCGTGTGGGCGGCCAGCCAGAACTCGAGCTCGACCTGGTATTCGGTAATCGCCACCAGCGCCACGCTTTGGGTGGCGTTAAGCGGCAGCGCCGTGGTGAACAGCGCCTTCAGCCAGCCCGCTAATGGCTCCTGCCAGGCTTGCCAGCCGCGAAGCTGCACCCGGCGCCAAAGCATGTCGTTAAGCTCTTCCTGGTCGTCCGCGGCGGCCTGGAAGCCGAGCCTACCCGCCCACTCCAATAGCCCGTGCAGAAAGGTGCCGGGCCCCGGCCCGCGGGGGAACTTGTGCAGGTGAAACGCCTGGGGTTCGGTGGCATCTCTTGGTTCGTCCAGCACTTCAAACGCGGTGGCTTCCTGGGCGGTGGTGGGCTCCAGCGGCGTAGTGGTGGGGGCGCTTAGCGTGCCGGAAAGGCGCAGCGCCGAGTAGCTGGCGATCCACCAGTGCTCCCGGGCCGGGCGGGTGGGCGTGCGGGCTTGGCCCAGCGCCTCACGCTCGGCGGCCGGGGCCAGGCGCAGCGCGGTGGGTGCCGGCGGCGCCACCACGCGGATGTGACTGCCCTCGGCTAGCGCCTCGAGCGCTGATGTCAGCGCAGCGGGGGCAATGGGCTCACCGGCGTTCATCAGGTAGCCCATGGCGCTGTCCTCGCCCTCCTTGAGCGGGGCCAGGCCAAGCCAGGTGGCGTGGCGGGCGCGGGTCATCGCCACATACAGCTTGCGCAAGTCCTCGCCCAGGCGTTCGCGGTCGGCGGTATTAAGTGTTTCGTCGTCGGCGCTCAGGCTTAGCTGCAGGCGGCCGGTGTCGTCGTGCCAGCGCAGCGGCAGGTCGTCTTGTTTTGCCGGGCGGTGGTTGCTGATGAAGGGCAGAAACACCAGCGGGTACTCGAGGCCCTTGGATTTGTGAATGGTGACCACCTTGACCAGGTCCGCGTCGCTTTCCAGGCGCAGTTTGTGGCTGTCGTTCTGGTTGTCCGGCTCGTTAATGGCCTCGGCCAGAAAGCGGATCAGCGCGTGCTCGCCGTCGAGCTCTTGGCTTGCCTGCTGTAGAAGCTCGCCCAGGTGCAGCAGGTCGGTGAGTAAGCGCTCGCCGTCTTCGAAAGCGCCCAGCAGCCGGGCGGGAATCTCGAAATCCACCATTAGCTTGCGCACCAGCGGCAGCACCCCCTGGCGCTGCCAAAGGCGGTGGTAGTGGCCGAACTGCACCACGCGCGCCTCCCAGGCAAGCTCATCCTGCTGAAGGTGGTCGAGCTCGGCAAGCGAAAGCCCCAGCGCCGGGGTGGCCAGGGCCGCGCGCAGGTGCGCCTCGGCCTGGCGGGAGCTTGCCAGCGGCTCGGCGCAGGCGCGCAGAAGCCGCTCGACCTGGGCGGCCATGGGCGAGCTGAACACCTTGTCGTGATCCGACAGGTACACGCTTTTCACCCCGCGGGCGGCCAGCGCCAGGCGAATCGCCCGCGCCTCACTCAGCCCGTTGACCAGCACCGCCATGTCGGAGGGTTTGAGCGGTGTGAGCGTTTCGCCGTTTTGAAAGCCGCTTTGGCCTTTTTGGCCCGCCTCCAGAAGGGTGGCCATGTGGGTGGCGCAGCGCTCGGCCATCTCGGTGTGGTAGGCGGTTTTCGAAAGCACCTCGTCCGCCGCCAGCGGCCACAGGGTCATCGCCGGTACCGGCTCGCCGTCGTGCACCAGCCACTCGTCGCGGCCGCGGGCATCCACGGGCAGAAACGGCAAGGGGTTGTCGCCGCTTTCATCGCGAAACAAGAACGCGCCTTGGGGGTGGGCATCGGCGTAGCGAAAGCAGTGGTTGACCGCCTCCACCATGGCGCGGGTCGAGCGGAAGTTGGTCGAAAGCGTGACGTGGCGGCCGTCGGTGTCCGCGCGGGCCTGCAGGTAAGTGAAAATGTCCGCGCCGCGAAAGGCGTAGATGGCCTGCTTGGGGTCGCCGATCAGCAAAATGGCGCTCTCCCGGGTGGGCGTGGCAACCTGGTACACCGCATCGAAAATACGGTACTGCACCGGGTCGGTGTCCTGGAACTCGTCGATCAGCGCCACCGGGAACTGGCGCTTGATTTGCGCGGCCAAGGCTTCCCGGTTGGGGCCTTGCAGGGCGCGGTCCAAATGCGTCAAAAGCTCCGTCGGGCCCATTTCGGCGCGGCGCTGCTGCTCGCGCTCCAGGCGCACCTTGCACCACTGCACGGCGTGAATCAGAAGGTCGTTGTAGGGCTGGGGCAGCGCGTTGAGCTCGGCTTTAAGCGTTGCCAGCGCCTGCCAGGCCTCCATGAGCGGGGGCTCGCCTTCTTTCCATATTTCCCGCATGCCTTCCGGGGTCATGCGCTTGTAGGCGGCATCGGTCAGCGCCGGGCGCTCCAAATCCGTCTCACTCCACTGGCGCAGCGCGTCCAGCCAGTTAGCGCGGCTTTTGGCGTTAAGGCTTTTGCCATTGAAGGCCTTGGCTTTCGCCGCCGCTTCGAGCTCGGGCCCGAGTTTTTCGAGCCACTTGCCCCAGGGCGCTTTCAGGGCGGCCAGCGCCTGGCTTTTCTGCGCCTGGGTCTCGGTTAGCGTTTCCTGGGGCGCCGGGCGCGGGTGGCCCAGGGCGTCGCTTTCCGCCAATAGCTTTGCAAGCTCGCCGTGAAGTTCCTCCGGGGATTTCCAGTATTGGGTAATCTGGCCAAGTGCCTCGGCGTCCAGCGGGTAGAAGAAGGTACGCCAGTAGTCGCGCACCACTTCCTGCTCGAGCTCGCGCTGGTCGTTTTCCAGGTTCAGCGAGAAAAGGCTGCCGCTATCGAAGGCGTGCTCGCGCAGCATGCGGTAGCACCAGCTGTGAATGGTCGAAACGGCCGCCTCGTCCATCCACTCGGCGGCAAGCTCCAACCGCCGCGCGCAGGCGGGCCAGGCCGCCGGGTCATACTGCTCGCGCAGCGCGACCAGCAGGGCATCAAATTGGGTTTCGCGAAACACCGCCGCGGCTTCCACCAGCCGTGCGCGAATGCGCTCACGAAGCTCTTGCGTCGCGGCATTGGTGAAGGTGACCACGAGTATTTCCGGCGGGGTGAGCGGGCGAATGAACGCGGTGTCGTCGTCCTCCGCTTGGCCGCCCAGCACCAGGCGCACGTACAAAAGCGCGATGGTGAAGGTTTTGCCGGTGCCTGCGCTTGCCTCTATCAAACGGCTGCCGTGAAGGGGCAGGCGTAGGGGATCAAGGGGGGCAGGCTGGCTCATAAACTCTCCGGGCGGGGCGGTGGAAAGCGCCTTTTTGGCGCTAGCCTGGCACTATATCGCGATGGTTTGAGGGGATCAAAAGCGCCGCGGCGGTGCCTCGGGCTGTGAGATAGCGCCTTCACCTGCTAATCTTGTCGGCCAGCCCACGCCAGGACGCCCTTGGGTTCACCCTGAAAACTGGCTGCGCTCGGCAATACGGCGTTAAAAATCAGCTCAGAATACTCATTTACCTCATGTAAACTCTGTTTCTTCGCTAATTTTTGCCTTGTCTTGCCTTCGCTCGCACAGTTTTCAAGCCGAACCCGAAAAGCTACCGCGGCACTTAGTTTTTGCTGACGATGAGACACCATGCTGACATCGCTTCTCGATAACGATTTTTACAAGATCACGATGCAAAACGCCGTGATCAAGCGCTTTCCCTATGCGCACGCGCACTACGCGTTCATCAACCGGGGCGAGCACAGCTTTCCTGAAGGGTTCGGTGCCGCGCTTCGTCAGGAAGTGGACAAGATGGCCTCGCTCGCACTGACCGAGGAAGAAAAGAACTACCTGGAAACCACCTGCCCGTACCTGGACCCGACCTACCTCGATTTTTTGGCCGGTTTTCGTTATGACCCGTCCGAGGTCATCATCGAGCAGCAGGGCAGCGAGCTTTCCGTGGTGATGGAAGGGCCCTGGTATCGCACCATTTTGTGGGAAGTCCCCCTGATGGCGTTGATCAGCGAGCTTTGGTACCAGATGCGTGGCGAGCACGCTCCGGACAACACCGACGAACTGATCGAGCAGCGCACCAGGGATAAAATCGAGCACTACCGCCACCTGGGCCTGAAAATAGCCGAGTTTGGCACCCGGCGGCGTTTCTCGTATGCGGTGCACGACCGCGTGGTGGGCGCGCTTCGCCACTACGGCGGCGACACCTTCACCGGCACCAGCAACGTGCTGTTGGCCATGCGCCACGGGGTGAAGCCGATCGGCACCCACGCCCACGAGTGGTTCATGTTCCACGGCGCGCGTTTTGGCTTCAAAATGGCCAACAGCCTGGCGCTGGAACATTGGGTAGACGTGTACCGCGGCGATTTGGGCATCGCGCTGACGGATACGTTTACATCCAAAGCGTTTTTCGAAAGCTTCGACAAGAAGTTCGCCAAGCTTTTCGACGGCGTGCGCCACGACAGCGGCGACCCGGTGGATTTCGCCAAGGCGACCATCGAGCACTACAAGCGTTTGGGCGTGAACCCGCAAACCAAGACGATCATTTTTTCCGACGCACTGACCCCGGAGCGCGTCGAGCGCATTCAGGCGTTCTGCCAGGGGCGTATCGGCACCGCCTTCGGCATCGGTACCAACTTCACCAACGACGTAGGCGTCGAGCCGATGAACATGGTGATCAAGATGGTCAAGGCGCGCCCGGAAGGCCAGGGGTGGCTGCCGGTCATCAAACTTTCCGACGTGCCGGACAAGCACACCGGCGACCCGGAGATGATTACGCTTGCCAAGAAAATCCTCTCGCTGAGCCACGCCTCCCCGGAGGCCTGCCCCTAAGCGGTCTTGCTTACAGCGTTGCTAATCGGCGGGCTTTTCACGCCCGCCTTTGCTTGAAGGCTTCTTCACCGCGTTAAAAAGCGGCGCGTAAAGGGTTTTGACCAGCGCCGCGAAGCCTTCCCCCTGGGCGGTGCGGGCACCGAACAGCCGCGCGAAGTCCGGCCATTGGTGGGCGAGATACGCGCTTTTGGTGACATCCCCGGCCATATAGCGCCCGCCCTCATAGGCGTTTTGCGCACTGGCGTAGGCTTTGCTCTCGATGTCGCTCTCCGGTGTGCCCATTTGATTGAGCCACTCGAACCCCGCCTGGGGCGCTAGCGGCAGCGGTGCTTGCTGGCCGCGCTGCCAGGCGCTTAGCTGGGTCGTCAGGTGGGCCTGGGCGGTCTCGGCGGCCAGCGGCTCGAAGGTGGCGTGACCCGCCTTGGAAATCAGCCGGGTGGTCAGGGGGCCGTGCAGGTTGCCCGCCAGGTGCGCGACCCAGTGGCGTAGCAGGTGGTGCCACTGGTATTTGCTTTGGCGTACCAGGCTGGTGCTCAAAAGCTGCACGCGGCAGCGCTCGCCCTGGTCACTTTCGCGAAGCTCCCCCAGCCAGTCTTCAAGCCTGGGGCCGTGGTCGGCCTCCAATGTAACCGGCAGCGGCGCGTTTACCTGCCTTGGCCACTCGGCCAGCGCCTTCTCGTACTCCTCGAAAAGGGCTTCCATCGGCTCGGCCAGGGCGTCGCGCATGCGCTCGCCAAATGCGCCGATAGCCAGTACCCCTTGGCCCTTGAAGCGCTCCAGTGCCGCGTGCAGCGCCTCGATGCGTGGCTCGTCGTTATCCACCGCGCGGCGCTGGGCGGCAATTAATTGGTCCTGCAACTGCCAGTTCTGCAGGCCGTCGAGTGCGAAGGGTTCGGCGTCGAGCTTTTCTATCGCTTCCTGCTCGAAGTAGACTCCCAGGCGGGTGTTGAAGAAGCTCTTCACCGGCTCGCGCAGGAAATTACCCAGCTGGGCCAGGTTCAGGGTGGCCGGTTCGTCATCACTAAGCGCGGGCAGCGCGGCGGCTTGCCGGGCGGTTTGCGCGGTGTGGACCTCGCGCCACTCAAAGGCGTAGGTGAAAAGCCCTGGGGAGGCCGCCTCGAAGTAGCGCCGGCTAAACGGCTGAAGCGGGTGCTCGGTGGTCAGCCGCGCGAGCAAGTCGTCGCTTTCGTGCTGCCAGCCTGCTTCTAAATGCTCGCGAAGCTGGCCGACCAGCACGGAAGGCGCAAGCGTTGTGTTGTCGATCTGGCTTCTGCCCACCCAGCTCACGTAGAGCTGGTCGCGGGCGGAGAGCAGCGCTTCCAAAAACAGGTAACGGTCGTCCTCCCGCCGCGACCGGTCGCCGGGGCGGTAATCGCCGCCCATCAGGTCGAAATCCAGCGGCGGCTGGGAGCGCGGGTACTCGCCGTCGTTCATACCCAGCAGGCAAACGCGCTTGAAGGGGATCGCGCGCATGGGCATGAGAGTCGCAAAGTTGACCGCCCCGGCCAGAAAGCGCTGAGAAAGGCTGTGCTCGTCGATCTGCGAAAGCCAGTGCTCGCGCACCATGGAAAGCGGCAGCGCATCCTCCAGCGCGGCTTCCTGGGTGCTTTCTAGCATCTGCTGCAAGCCGTTTTCGAGCTTGGTCAGCATCACGCTTTCCGCGGGGTCGTCGGTCAAAAAGAAGGTTTCGAGAAGCTCCCGCAGCCGGGCGACCCAGGCGGTGGCGTGGGTGGGCTTGCAAAAGCGCTCCCAGGTGACTTCCAGCTTTTCCAGCAGCGTGACCAGCGGCCCCGCCAGGCGCGCCTCGAGCCCGCCGATATCATCGAACGGCTCGATACCTTGCCAGGACTCGGCCGCCCCCACGCTATAGCCCAGCAGCAGGCGGCGCAGGCCGAAGGCCCAGGTGTTTTGGGTGATGCCTTCCGGCAGCTCCAGGTGTTCGCGGGCGCGGGCGTTGAGCCCCCAGCGAATGCCGGCACCGGCCATCCAGCGCTCGAGAATGGGAATATCCCGCTCTTCCAACCCAAAACGCTGGCGCAGGGCGGGTACGTCGAGCAAATCCAGCACGTCGCTGGTCGAAACGCGCAGCTCCGGCAGGCGCAGTAATTTTTCCAGCGCGATCATCATCGGCAGGCGGTGGCGGCTGGCCTGGTCCGAGAGCGTATGTGGGATATAGCGCGCATCGTCCTGGGTGAGCTTGCCGAATACCGCTTCGATATGCGGCGCGTATCGGTCGATATCCGGCACCATGACGATGATATCCCGCGGGCGAAGGTTGGGGTCTTCGCTGAAGGCGGCAAGCAACTGGTCGTGGAGGATTTCGACTTCGCGCTGGGGGCCGTGGGCGATATGGAAAACGATCGAGTCGTCTTCTGGCGCTGGTGCCCCCCAGTGCTCGCGGGTTTCACCCACCGGGCGCAGCTCGCGGATGTCGTCCTGGAGCTGGCTCAAGAGTGTGCCTTCACCTTGGCAGAACGGCTCGAACATATCGATACGCAGCGCGCGCTGCTCGAAAAGGCTCTGGTAGTCGCCGGTGTCGTCGTGCTCGTCGATCAGGCGCAGGTAGTCGCGGCCCTGCTTGCCCCAGGCGGCCAACAGCGGCTGGGCGTGCAGGTGCAGGGCCTGGGTGGCATCGCCGGTGCCGAGCACATCCAGCGCCTCGGGCATGCCCTCCTTGCGGCGCTGGCGGTAGCGGCTGGCGCGCAGCAGGTCCTTGTGTTCGATGATATCCGCCCAGTAGTACTGGCAGGGGTTATGCACACACAGCACGATTTGGCAGCAGCGCGAAAGCGCGGCCAGCGCCTCGAGGGTCTGCTGGGGCAGCGAGGAGATACCGAAGATGATCAGCCGCCGGGGCACGCCTGGTGGGCATACTTGGCCTTCCAGCTGCTCGGTGGCGGTTAAAAAGCGCTGGTGCACCTGGGCACGGCTGCTGTCGAGCCCGGCCTGGCCCTGGGTGGCGGCGACATCCTCACGCAGGCGCCGCCAAAGCGCGGGCTGCCACATCTGATGGGGCGCAAGCGTTTGGCGCTCGCCGCGGGCGCTGATGAGCACGTCGCTGCCCGCCGCCCAGGCCTCCAGCCAGTCCGCCCGGTACACCTGGTACTGATCGAACAGGTCCGCCAGGCGCTCGGCGAGCTGGTAGTGTTTGCGCTGGTCCCGGTCGAACTCGAGAAACCGCGCGAGAGGCTCGAACACCGGCTCATCGACCAGCGTGGGCAGAAGGCGCAAAAGGCGCCACACCAGGCGCGATTTATCGAAGGGCGATGTCTCTGGAACGGCGTCGTCCTGCGCATTCACGTGCGTCAGCACCGTGCGGTAGGCCTGCCAGAGAAAGCGCGCGGGCAGGGTGACATCGAGTGCGGCCGCGATGCCCGCGCCGCCGTTTTTCGGGTCTTCGGCAAGGGCCAGCTTCAGCCACTGGCCGATGCCGTTGCTCTGCACCAGGATCGTTTCGTTTTCGAGCGGGCCCAGCGGGTGCAGGCGCATCCACTCCACCGCCACGGCGCGTAAATCTTCCAGCCGATTGGCGTGAATCACCATGAAACCCGGCGTTAGCGGTGGGGTGAATAGGCTCATGAGCACATCCTGGTTGAGCGGTGAAGAGCGGCCAGGCCGCTTGCATCGGGCCTGGCGCGACTAGGCCAGCGGGCTGCTGGAAAGGCGCAGACTAGTAGGAGAGGGTAACGTTACCAATGCCCATCAGGCCTAAAAAGGTCATGCCCACGAACAGCAGCAGATAAAGCAAAATCAGCACGCCGAAGATGGTGAAGTGGGTCTTGAGCTTGCCAAGGGCGAAGCGCAGCTCGCGCTCGTCGCCGCTTTGATAGGCACGCTGGCTGGCGCTGGCCGCCTGGAAGAGCACAACGCCCGCCCAGATGGGAATCCAGGCGACGATAATGCCGATGATAGTAATCGCCGTTAACAGCCCGCCCAAAATCAGCATCACGCCGATCAGTTGCATCCAGAGTTTCCCGCGGTAAAGCGGCTCAGCGACGCTTTTTAAAAGCTCGTGCTTCTCCTGGGGTTCCATGGCGTCCTCGTGTGTCGGGTGAAAATCAGTGCGTTGTTGGAAGGCCATGATCTTAATGAGTTTCGACACTTTTGTCTTTACGCGCCGCATGACGGGAATTTTGCCGGATAATTGCCTTAAGCATCTTGCAGTGAGGCCCGCGCATCGCCAAGCTATGGGGTTTTATTAGACATTTTATTAAAACACTATTAAAAATTCAGGAGCCTGCCATGACCGAGCCGACCAGCCCTTCTCAAAACGATTCCCAGGACGTTGCCCAGGACGACGCAGCGCAAGGCTCGCGGCGCCACTCCGCCCCGGTCGTCGACGGCCCGGGCAAAGCCGCCAGCCGTGCCATGCTGCGCGCGGTGGGCTTCAACGACGACGACTTCAAAAAGCCCCAGGTGGGGGTGGCCTCGACCTGGAGCATGGTGACACCGTGCAACAGCCATATCGGTGAGCTGGCCGAACTGGCCCGGGACGGCGCCGACGCCGCCGGTGGCAAGGGCGTGGTGTTCAACACCATCACCATTAGTGACGGTATCGCCAACGGCACCGAGGGCATGAAGTACTCGCTGGTCTCCCGCGAAGTGATCGCGGATTCCATCGAGACGGTGGCTGGCTGCGAAGGGTTCGACGGGCTGGTCGCCATCGGCGGCTGCGACAAAAACATGCCCGGCTGTGTGATGGGCCTGGCGCGCCTCGACCGGCCCAGCGTGTTCGTTTACGGCGGCACCATCATGCCGGGCAAAGGCCACACGGATATCGTGTCGGTGTTCGAGGCCATGGGCGCGCATTCGCGCGGCGACATGGACCTGATCGAGCTCAAGCAGATCGAGGAAACCGCGATTCCCGGCCCGGGCTCCTGCGGCGGCATGTACACCGCCAATACCATGGCCTCGGCGATCGAAGCGCTGGGCATGAGCCTGCCGGGTAGCTCCGCGCAGAACGCGATTTCCCAGGAAAAGCGCGACGACTGTAAAGCCGCGGGCGAGGCGGTGCTCGAGCTTCTCAAGGCCGACATCAAGCCTTCCGATATCATGACCCGCGAGGCGTTCGAGAACGCAATCACCATCATCATCGCCCTCGGCGGCTCCACCAACGCGGTGCTGCACCTGATCGCCATGGCGCGCACCATCGACGTCGAGCTCAATCTCAAGGACTTCACCGAGATCGGCAAGCGTGTGCCGGTGGTGGCGGATCTGCGCCCCAGCGGCCATTACATGATGAGCGAGCTGGTCGCGATTGGCGGTATTCAACCGCTGATGAAAATCCTGCTGGATGCGGGGCTTCTGCACGGCGACTGCCTGACCGTGACCGGCAAGACCCTGGCGGAAAACCTGGCGGACGTCGAACCCTACCCGATGGATCAGTCGATCATCGCGCCGCTGGAAAAGCCGATCAAGGCGCAAAGCCACCTGCGCATTCTTTACGGCAACCTGGCCCCGGAAGGCGCGGTCGCCAAGATCACCGGTAAGGAAGGCACGCGCTTTAGCGGCCCGGCGCGGGTATTTGGCTCGGAAGAGGAAGCCCAGGCGCGTATCAATGACGGCACCGTGGTCGCCGGCGATGTGGTGGTGATTCGCTACGAAGGCCCGAAAGGTGGCCCGGGTATGCGCGAAATGCTCACCCCGACCTCGGCGATCATGGGCCGGGGCCTGGGGAACGACGTCGCTCTCATCACCGACGGGCGCTTCTCCGGCGGTAGCCACGGCTTCGTGGTCGGCCACGTCGCCCCTGAAGCCTTCGAAGGCGGCCCGCTGGGCCTGGTCGAAACCGGCGATATCATCACCATCGACGCCGAGGCGGATACCATCGATATCGACGTAAGCGTTGACGAAATGACCCGCCGTCAAAGTGCGTGGCAACAACCTGCGCCGCGCTACACCCGCGGCGTGCTGGCCAAGTATGCCCGCCAGGTAAGCTCCGCCAGCACCGGCGCGGTGACCGACCAGAACGACTAACTCGGCCCTTTTGGCGTTGTGCTTGTCACGCCGCTGAGTGCTCGCGCCACCGCGCTGCCCTCAGCGGCGTTTTAGTGTCACACGGGCGTCAAACGGGCGGGTTAAGCTGGTGATTTTCTTCCAGCAGAGGCCAGACGATGACGATCCAGGCGGCCAGGCGTAGAAACGTTGGCGAAGTGTTCCGGGTATTTTTGTGGCTGGGTTTGACCTCTTTTGGCGGCCCCATCGCGCATCTGGGGTACTTTCGTACCGAGTTCGTTGCCCGGCGGCGCTGGCTTTCCGAGGCGGCCTACGCGGATCTGGTGGCGCTTTGCCAGTTTCTACCGGGCCCGGCGAGTAGCCAGGTCGGTTTCGCGCTGGGGCTTCTGCGCGCCGGCCCCTGGGGCGCGGCGGCGGCGTGGCTTGCCTTTACGCTGCCCTCGGCCATCGTACTGTTCCTGTTTGCGTTGGGGACAGCGGTGCTGGAGGGGCCGCTTGCCGAGCGCGTGATTGCAAGCCTTAAGATAGTGGCTGTGGCCATCGTGGCCCACGCGGTTTGGGGAATGGCGCGTAACCTGTGCCCGGACAAGACCCGGACCGGTATCGCCTTGGGCGCGGTGTTCGTGGCGGTACTGGCCAGTGGGCCTTTGGGCCAGGTCAGCGCTATCGTACTGGGCGGTGTGGCCGGGCTTTTGCTTTGCCGCGAAGCCGCCGCCCACAGCGAGAGCGAAACGCTTCACTTTGGCGTATCGCGCCTGGCGGGGTATGGCGCGCTACTGCTCTTTGCCGGGCTTTTGCTCGCACTGCCGCTTTTGGCCCATCAGGCCCTTTGGCTTGATATTGCCGATGCCTTTTACCGTTCAGGGGCGCTGGTGTTTGGTGGCGGGCATGTGGTGCTACCGCTGCTCAGCGCCGAAGTCGTCCAGCCTGGCTTTATCAGCGACGATGCATTCATGACCGGTTACGGCGCGGCCCAGGCGATACCCGGGCCACTATTCACCTTTGCAGCCTACCTGGGGGCGCTGCTGCCGGGTATCCATAGCGTGCCGGGCGCACTGTTGGCGCTCGTGGCGATTTTCGTACCCGGGTTTCTCTTGTTGATTGGCGCGCTGCCGTTCTGGAACCGTTTTCGGCAATGGGGCGCCGCTCAGGCGCTGTTGCGCGGTGCCAATGCGGCCGTCGTGGGTATTTTGGGGGCCGCGCTTTATCAGCCCGTGTGGGTCAGCGCGATCCTCACGCCTATCGACTTTGCGCTGGCGCTGACCGGCTTTTTACTGCTGAGCGTTTGGAAGCTGCCGGCCTGGGCGGTGGTCATCATCGTGGTGCTGGGCGGGGTGGCTTTTTAGGCCGTTGAATGCCAGCGCGCTGCGCATAAAAAACGCCCCGCAAGGGCGGGGCGTCTATGGATTCTGGCGAGAGAAGGCTTGGCTAAGGCGCCTCCAGCTCTAGGGAGCGGCGCAGGACGTTGAGTTCGTCAATGTCCAAATGCTCGAGCCGTCCAGCGAGCAGGTCGCTGATTTTTTGAACGGGAAGGCCTGCTCTGCGGGCAATTTCCCGGCTTCCCAGGTCTGATACGGCGACCAGACGTGTAATGATACGCATCAGGCGCGTACGTTTTTCAAGTTCCCTGACATCGAGGTCAGGGCTGCTTCGCACAGGGTCCAGCGTTTCTGCGTGAGCAGTCGAGTATGCCGTACTCATGTGACTCCATCAGTCAAAAGTGACCCCTACACAATGCCGCTAACCCAAGCGCTTTTCAATGCCTGTTTCGATGAAAAATTCGTCATTTGATCCAGGCCCTTAAAAGGGCGCGCTCTGGTAAACTATTCGCCTTCAAAATGTCAGCCAAGCCTTGCGGCTTTCGTTTGTCTTCACTAAGTCTTGAAACGGTTTTAGGCCTCTGGCCGAGGAGCGAATACATGTCCGAGAGCGCACCCCGAGTGGGCGTGATTATGGGGTCGAAATCCGACTGGCCCGTCATGGAGCACGCCGTCACCATGCTCGAGCGTTTGGGGGTTGCCTGCGAGACCCGCGTGGTGTCGGCGCACCGCACGCCGGATTTGTTATTCGACTACGCCAAAAGCGCGGCCGAGCGCGGCCTGCAAGTGATCGTGGCCGGGGCCGGTGGTGCCGCTCACCTGCCGGGCATGGTGGCCTCGCAAACGCCGCTTCCCGTGCTGGGGGTGCCGGTCGAATCCAAATCCTTGAAGGGGCTGGATTCGCTTCTTTCGATCGCCCAAATGCCCGGCGGTATTGCCGTGGGCACCCTGGCCATTGGTAAAGCTGGGGCGACCAACGCGGGGCTTTTGGCCGCGCAGATCGTAGGGCTTCAAGATAGCGCCGTGCGCGAGGCGGTCGAGGCCTTCCGCCAGGAGCAAACCCAAACGGTACTGGATAACCCGGACCCGCGGGCCGACACCGAGGCTTAAGGAGACCACCATGAACATTGGCGTATTGGGCGCTGGCCAGCTGGGGCGAATGCTGGCACTTGCAGGTTATCCTTTAGGTAACCGTTTCACCTTTCTGGATACCACCGGAAGCCCCAGCGCGGGTATCGGCGAGGTGATCGTCGACCCAAGCAACGAGCACCTGGCCGCGTTTCTCGACAAGGTGGATGTCGTGACCTATGAGTTCGAGCACCTGCCCGTCGAACTCGTGCGTGAGATCGAGCGCCACAAGCCCGTCTACCCGGCAAGCAACGCGATTGCGGTGTGCCAGAACCGGGTCGAAGAGAAGGCGCTGTTCGACCGGCTGCGGATTCCCACGCCCGCTTACCGGGTGGTGGAGAGCGCCGAGGCGCTTTTGGAGGCTGCCCGGGAGCTTGGCTGCCCGGTCGTCGCCAAGTCGGTCACCGAAGGGTACGACGGCAAGGGCCAGGCGGTGCTGAAGTCCTTTGATGAGGCGTTCGAGGCCTGGGCGGCCATCGGGCACTCGCAGCTGATCGTCGAAGCCTTCGTGGATTTCGTGCGCGAGGTGTCGATTATTGCCGTGCGCGGCCGCGATGGCGAGGTGGTGTTCTACCCCATGGCGGAAAACCAGCACGTTGACGGCATTTTGCGCTACTCGGTGGCCCCGCTGCCGGATTTGGACGAAAGCCTTCAGCATACCGCCGATGGCTACATTCGCGCGCTGCTCGACGAGCTCGATTACGTGGGCGTGCTGGCGCTGGAGCTTTTCCAGACGCCGGATGGCAGCTTGCTCGCCAACGAGATGGCCCCGCGGGTACACAACTCCGGCCACTGGACGATGGATGGCGCGATCACCAGCCAGTTCGAAAACCACCTGCGCGCCGTGCAGGGGCTGCCGCTGGGGGCCACCGACGCCATCGCGCCGACCTGCATGGTCAACGTCATCGGCCGGGAAGGCGATAACCCGGCGCTATTGGCGATCCCCCATACGCACCTGCACCGTTACGACAAGGATGAGCGGGCCGGGCGCAAGCTTGCCCATATCAATGTCTGCGCTGAATCCCACGGGGCGCTTTTAACCAAAGTGCGCCAGTGCCAAGCGCTATTACCCGATGCGCCGCCGGTGCAGTGGAGTTTCAAGCCCGTTGCCTGATGTTTTTTGTTTTTAAACCGCCTTATGTTAGGCGGTTTTTTTTAAAGCCTGATGACGAGAGTCGCTTTGGCCGTATAAATCATATAAAACTAGTGATTTAAATTTCGCTTTAGACGGTTGCCTTCAAGCGGGCAATACAATTGCGCAGGGATCGAATATGCTCTGGAAGCTTAAGCCCGCCATGGTTACGGACAATAGCCGCTCTTTCGACTTTGCCGGTGACGTCTCGCTGTGCGAGCTGGAGGCCGCGAAAGTCAGGCTTTTATATGAAAAGCTCTGGCAGCCGGTGGTGAGTAGCCTGCTCGTCGCGCTATGCGTATCGGCGATCATGTGGTCCAGCATCGAGACGTCGACTATCGTGCTTTGGCTGGTGGCGCTTTTTGCTATTTCGATATTTCGCTTACTGCTGGCTTATCGATACCAGCGTGTGGCCTATACCACCCACTCGCGAAGGTGGCTTTACGCTTTCGCTTTTGGCGCGCTTTTTTCGGCGACCTTGTGGGGCGCGGCGGGGGTGCTGTTTTTTACCCCGGACCACCCCGGCCAGGTCGCCACCCTGGCGATCATCATGGCCGGGGTCGCCGCGGGGGGAACGACCACGCTCTCATCGGTGCGCTGGGTCGGTCTTGGTTTTATCAGCCAGATTCTCTTGCCGCTCGCCGTGGTGTTTTTCATCAACGGCGAGACGTTGATGGGCAGCATCATTCTGATTTTTTTGGTGCTGATGCTGGCCACCTGTTCCCGTTTTCACTGCATTTTCCACGATAACATTTCCCTGCGCGTGAGCATCGAGGCGCGAGAAGAGCAGCTGCTGGAAAGCGAGAACCGCTATCGCTCGATTTTCGACCACTCGCCGCTTGGCGTTTTAAACTTCGACCGCCATGGCACCATTACCGATTGCAACGACCAGATGCTAACGATTCTGGGCGGCGAGCGCGCGGCGTTCATCGGCTACCGAATGCTGGACCGCGCCTCCGACCCCGAGGTGGCCGAAGGGGTGAGGGACGCCCTTGAAAAAGGCTCGGGCTATTTCGAGGGGACCTTCTATCTGCCCGGCGCTGAAACCGGCACCCCCTTGCGCGCCATATTCAGCGGAGTGAATAGCGCCAGTAACGAGCGCGTCGGAGGTATCGCGATCGTCGAGGACTTTACCGAGCGCACCCAGAACGAGGCGATCATTTATCGCCAGGCGTATTACGATGCGCTGACCGATCTGCCCAACCGGCGTCTTTTCATCGAACGCCTCATGAACCTTGGCGAACAGCCCGAAAGCCGTGACTGCACCGGCCTGGTCATGTTCATGGATCTGGACCGTTTCAAATTGATCAATGACACCTTTGGCCACGCCGCAGGCGATGACCTGCTGGTGCAAATCGCCAAGCGGCTGAAAAAGCATTTGGGAGAACGGGATATGGCCGCCCGGCTGAGCGGCGATGAATTCGTGATGCTAATGCTCTTTGATCAGCCTCTGACCGAGGAGGCCGAGCAAGCTGGTTTGACGCATATGGAGGCGCTTCAAAGCGCGCTGGGCGGGCGCTATAACCTGGAGGGTCAGCAGGTCGAGGTAACGCCCAGTATGGGCTATACCTGCTTTAACGCCGCCAGGTGCGACCACACCGAAATTCTCAAGCAGGCGGATATTGCGATGTATCAGGCCAAAGCGGAGGGGCGGGCCCGGCTTCGCCGCTACCGCCCGGAAATGCGTAAAGCGCTGAACCAGGCCGCGCTACGCTCGAATCTGGTTACATCGCTAATCGACCGCTAATCACAAGCCATAGCGCGATGAGCGCGAAGTGGCCCGGGTACCAGGCAAGCCACAGCCGCCGGGGCATCTGTTTGAATACTTTGGGGATATGCTGAGCGCCCCCCGCGGCCAACACCAGCACCAGAACACACGTCCCCACGGTGAAGGACTTGGACATGTCCGAGGCGTTCATCTGGCCGGCGACCCAAAGCACGGGAAACGCAGCCAGCCCTGCCCAAAGCCTGGATTTCAGCGCATCCCGGGTTTCATTGAGCGCATGCATGGCGAACATGAAAAACGGAATGAGCATTAGCCCGTTGTGGCCGTACTCCACCCAGAATCCCAGCAGGTACCAAAGCGTCACCCCGACCGCCGCCCCCAGCAAGAGCCAGCCAAACCCCAGGCTCTGATGGCGGTAGTGCTGCCACCCCTGGCGCACCAGCGCCCCGATCGCCAGCCCGCTTGCCAGCGTAAAGCAGACGTTCAAAATGAAGGCGTCATTTAGGCGGGGCATCATCATGTACGGCACCTGGGCGGCGATACCGATCACCAGCACTCGCCGGGCGTAGCGCAGCGGGTTGCGCGTGTTGAAAAGCCCGTGCCAGGCCACCATTGCCGCAAACAGCGGAAAGGCGATACGCCCGATCGACGAGCCCGCCCAGCCCAGGTCCCAGTCGCTGGGCAGCACGTAACGTACCAGGTGATCGACGGTCATGGTGAAAAGCGCAAGCCACTGGGCCCAAGCGGTCCAGTGGGATAGTGGCCGTTCGGCGTGCGCCTGGGGCGTGGGTGACGCAGCGGTTCGGGCGCGAGCGCCAGAAAAGAAAGCCATAAAACCTCCGTGTTTAACATGACCCTATGAAGCAGGAGTAACGTTTTGGATCAGACCCAGGCGTGGCGTTCGAGTTCATCGCTCAACGCCTTGGGCCGGCGCAAGGGCGGCGAGCGCTTACTATACCCTATAAACGAAAAAACCCCGGCGAGTGCCGGGGTTTTTATCTGCCAACGCCTGGGCGTTATTCGTCGCCGAAGTAGCGCGTGTAGATCTCGTCGTAGGTGCCGTTTTCTTCGAGGGTGGCAAGTGCTTCGTTGAACCGCTCGGCCAGGGCTTCGTCGCGCTGGCGGAAGGCGATGCCGAAGCCGTCGCCAAAGTACTCCTTGGGCTCGGTGATCTGCTCGCCCACGATGGTGTAGTCACCTTCGTCGCTTTCTACCAGCGTGGACTGGCCGATCGGGAAGTCGAGGAAGACGATATCCAGACGCTCGGCGTCCATGTCCAGCACCATGTCATCGGCGGTGGAGTAGCGGCTGATATCGGCAATGCTGCCGTAGTTGTCGGTCACGTAGTTGTCTTGAAGCGTGCCGCGCTGAACGCCGATGGTCATGCCATCAAGGGTCTGCTCATTGGCTTCGTCGATGTCTAAATCGCTTGCCGCGAACCAGGCCGAGGGCATGGTGATGTAGGGCTCGGAGAAGAGCACCTGCTGGCGGCGCTCGTCGTTGATGGTCATCGATGACATGACCGCATCGTAGTTACGCGACAAAAGCCCCGGGATGATGCCGTCCCACTCCTGTTCGATCCACTCGCAGGTCACGCCGATCTCTTCGCAGAGCGCGTTGCCCAGGTCGATGTCGAAACCGGTCAGGTCGCCTTCCGGGGTGCGGTACTCCATGGGCACGTAGGGGACGTCCACGCCGATACGCACGTTGTCGTAGTCGCGCGCCTGGGCAGAGGAGGCGGCGGCCACGGCCAGGCCGATCAGGGAAACCGAGAGTAGCTTTTTCATCATGGCGCTCCGTTGCAATAGGGTTCGTTTCAATAGATCTCTTTTAACGTAACTCAGGTTAGCGATGGCGCAAAGCCCCAGGTGCTTCGTGAACCAACGTTTGTTTGACGATGGCAGCACCTGCCTACAGGCTTTGGGGGGTCAAATGCGCCAGTAACCGTTTCTCCAGAAAATGGAAGAAGAACAGAATCGCGAACGTCAAACACAGATAAATCAGCGCGACGAACAAGAACGGCTCGAAGGGGGTATAGAAGCGCGAATAGACGTAGCGCGCCGCCCCGGTAAGATCCATGAGCGTCACGACGCTTGCGATGGCGCTGGCGTGGAGCATGAAAATCACTTCGTTGCCGTAGGCGGGCAGGGCGCGACGAAAGGCGCTGGGAATCACGATTCGGCGCATCAACAGGCTTTGCGACATGCCGTAGGCCTTGGCCGCTTCGATTTCCCCTTTGCTGGTCGCCTTGATGGCACCGCGGAAAATCTCGGTGGTGTAGGCCGCCGTGTTAAGCGTAAAGGCGATCAGGGCCGGGTAAAACGCCTCGCGGAAAATCGGCCACAGAAAAGTCTGCTGGATACCGTCGAAAAAGACCACGCCGTAGTAGATGATGTAGAGCTGGATCAAAAGCGGCGTTCCGCGAAACACGTAGGTGTAGGCGTACACCGGCAGGCTGATCCATTTGCGGCGGGAGCTTCTCATGATGGCCAGCGGCACGGCCAGTACCAGGCCGATCACCAGGGATAAAAACACCAGCTGCGTGGTGGTCACCAACCCTTCCCAGTAGTGGCCCAGGGTCGAGGCGGTAAAGATCAGGTTGCCGGCGAGCAGGTCATCGAACCAGGCGGAAATATCAAACATCTCAGTGCTCCCCAAAACCGACGTTGTAGCGCTTTTGCAGCCGGGCGAAGATCCACTCGGTCACGCTTGCGATCAATAAGTACGCCACCGCGACGGGGATCAGGAACACGAAGGGCTCGTGGGTCGCCCGCGAGGCTTCGGCGGCCACGCGCACCATGTCGGTCAAGCCGATCACCGAGACCAGCGCAGTGGTCTTGAGTAACACCATCCAGTTGTTGGAGAGCCCGGGCAGGGCGTGGCGCATCATCTGCGGAAAGCGAATACGGCGAAACACCAGCGCGCTTCCCATGCCGTAGGCCTTGCCCGCTTCGATCTGGCCGTTATCCACCGCCATGAACGCCCCGCGAAAGGTCTCGCCCATGTAGGCGCCGAAAATGAAGCCAATGGTCAGCACGCCGGCGGCGAAGGCGTTGAAGCTTAAGTAGATATCGATATCGTAGTTATAGTAGAGCGCGTCGCTGATCGCGTTGACGCCGATCTGGCCGCCGTAGAATAAAAGCATCATCAGCACCAGATCCGGCACGCCGCGAATCAGGGTGGTATAGGTACTGGCCACCCAGCGAAGCACGCCGTGGCGCGACATCTTGGCTGTCGCCGTCAAAAGCCCCAGCCCAATGGCTAGCAGTAGCGAGAGTACCGCGAGCTGAACGGTGACCCCGGCGCCTTCCAGAAGCCGCGGGCCGTAGCCTTGCAAATCGAGCATGGTCACATCCGGAATCAGTAGTTGGGGGTCAAAAACTGTTTAAGCCGCGGCGATTGCGGGTTGTCCAGCACTGCCTCTGGCTTGCCGGACTCCTCGACCAGACCCTGGTGCAAATAGATCACCTGGCTCGACACCTCCCGGGCAAAGCCCATCTCGTGGGTGACGACGACCATGGTGCGGCCTTCTTTGGCCAAATCGCGCATGACCTTTAGCACATCACCTACAAGCTCCGGGTCCAGCGCCGAGGTCGGCTCGTCGAACAGCATCACTTCCGGGTCCATGGCTAACGCCCGGGCAATGGCGCCGCGCTGCTGCTGGCCGCCGGACATCTGCGCCGGGTAGGCTTTGGCCCGGGCGGTTAGTCCGACGCGCTCGAGCAGCGCATAGGCGTGCTCGGTGGCCTCTTTTTTCGACTGGCCCAGTACGTGCACCGGCGCTTCGATGATGTTGTCCAAAAGCGTCATGTGGGCCCACAGGTTGAAGCTTTGGAACACCATCGAGAGCTTGGCGCGCATCTTCACGACCTGTTTTTGGTCCGCCGGCTCGCGCCCGTGTTTGGTGGTTTTGAAGCGAATGGGCTCGCCATGCACGATGAGCTCGCCTTCGTCGGGCTGTTCGAGCAGGTTCATGCAGCGCAGAAAGGTGCTCTTGCCCGAACCGGAGGCTCCGATCAGGGTGATGACATCGCCTTTCTGGGCTTGAAGAGAAAGGCCCTTGAGTACTTCGGTATCGCCGAAGCGTTTTTTAATGTTGCGAACTTCCAGGGGGATAGGCGCCGCGGCCATAACGTAGGCTCCAGTACAAGTTTGCCACTCTGTCACAGGTGTAAAACACGTGTTTGGGGCGTGGCTGACGCGAAAAAGGGGCGATTCTATCAGGCCTTATGCCCGAAGTGCTCGCTCTTATGAGAATAAGTGATCAACGCCGGGCGTTGGCCACCTATTCGAGCGTGCCCCTGCATTATTGTTATCTATCGCCGGGTCTAGCTGTTGGGTCTTGGTATGGGGCCTTAGTGTACGGTGTTTAACGCCCAAGTGCTCGCGCTCATACCGGCACGGCCAGAAGGGCGGCGCGGGCGCCGATTTCCACCCGGGCGTTGGGGAACACGACGTGAAGCGGGGTTTCGCCCACCTGGAAATCACCGCCCTGGCCGTCTTTGGCCAGACACGCGCCCGGTTCAAAGCGGGTAAAGTTCGCCACACTCTCCTCGAAACAGAGCGTGAAGTCCTCAGAGCGGCGTATCAGTTCGTGCGCCACCTTGAAAAAGCGCGGCGGGGAGGCTGCGCTTTCCGGTTCTTCGCCGGCCCCTAGCGCGCTGATCAGGTTGGCCATGGGCGCAAGCGGCGCCAGGTCGTTGTGACCAAACGGTGCTACCTGGCCCAGCTCGAAGGTGAATGCCTGGGCCTGGTGGTAATGTTTGCTGTAGTGAGAGAACGTAAAGCTTGGCTGGTGCTGGTGAAGCACCGCCTGCATACCGGCAGCGGCCAGCCACGCCCACTGCCGGTCTTCGGTGGCGGTGTCGGCGAAGGGCTCCACGACAAAGCGCGGGTAAAGGCTTGGGCGAATCGCGGTGTGAAGGTCGTAATGAAGGCGGGGCAGACCTTCATGGCGGGCGAAAAAGTCGTCCACCTCGCTCATCAGCACGCGGGCGCGGTCGGGCTCTTCGCCCATGGCGGTCAGTTCGCGGTCGAATAGCCGGTTCAGGTTGGTGCTGATAAACCGAGTTTGGGCCTTGAGCGCCGGGATATTGCCCAAAATCACCAGCACTGGGGCTTTAAGGCGCGCGCTACCCACCTCGAGCGCGGCAAGCCACTGGCCCAAAAGCTCGACCGGAGCGGTTTCGTTACCATGAATGGCGGCGGAGAAAATACAGGCGTGGGCGTGCGCTTCAATCGTTTTGGGGCTTAGCTCTAAAACCCCTGGCGCGCGCAGTTGGTAGTGGCCCCCTGGGAGCGTGCCGCCGCTTTTGGCGGGCGCTTTACCCTCCAGCGTCCAGTCCAGCCATTGGCTCAGCATGAATGACTCTCCGTTGTTATCTATGCGCTTGGGCTTTTATGTGTAGCACGCCCCAATGCTTGGGACAAAGGCGGCGTCGCCTGGCTATAAAACGCCAGGGCGTCGGTATAAACGCCCATAAAAAAGCGCCTGACCCGTGATGGGGCCAAGCGCTTTATCGACGCTTACCAGGAAGCGGCATTTTTAATCGGCGCGCTGGCGCTCCATCTCTTGCTGGTATTCGCCGGCAAGCGATGTCTTCTGGTTATCCGCCAGGCCGCGACCGGCGAGCTGGAAGACTTCCTGCTCTTCTTCGTCCAGGTGGTGGGTCACCAGGTGCTGAAGCTGCTTGGCGTGGGTCAGCCAGTTCGTGGCGCTGTAGTCGGTGTCGTCCAAAAGCTCGAGCAGTTCGTCGATCTCGTGGTGTTCGGCGACGCTGTGGCGCGCTTTTTCCTGGGTCAGGTCGATATCCATCATCGGGATATAGAGCGAGCGCTCTTCGGCATTGGCGTGATACTTAAGCTCGGCACGTACCTGCTTGTAAAGCGCGTCGCGCTCGCTGCTGTCGCCGTGGGTCTCGACCAAACGGGCCAAAAGGTCGCGCTGAAGATCGTGGTCTTTGCGCAGTGCTTCAAAAATCGTCATTCCCGGCTCCTTGGATGCAAGTACGATAATTGCCTTGAAAACTAGTGTTAGTTTTACAAAAGCGCAAGGCGCACTGCGGCCATTACGGTCAGCCGGCCTTCAACTCCTTCACTTGGGTTAATTTTCCGCTAGGCTAGAGGAGGAGTTGGTAGTCAACCCGGAAATCTCGAATGGAGAAAGCAATGACCAAGGTACTGGTACTTTACTATTCCATGTATGGTCACGTGGATACGCTCGCGGCAGCCGTCGCCGAAGGCGCGAAAGAAGTCGACGGTGTCGAGGTCACGGTCAAACGTGTCCCCGAAACCATGCCCGAAGACGCCTACAAAAATGCCGGCGGCAAGCAGGACTTCGATACCCCCGAGGCCACGCCGGGCGAACTCGCCGACTATGATGGCATCATCGTCGGTACGCCAACGCGGTTCGGTAACATGGCAGGCCAGATGCGCACCTTCTTTGACCAGACCGGTGGTCTCTGGGCCAACGGTTCGCTGCGCGGCAAGGTCGCCAGCGTGTTTACCTCTACCGGTACCGGCGGTGGTGAAGAAATGACCGTCACCTCGACCTGGTCGACGCTTGCCCACCACGGCATGATCATCGTGCCGATCGGCTACGGTATCGAAGAGCAGTTCGATATTTCCGAAGTCAGTGGCGGCAACCCTTATGGGGCAGCGACCCTGGCCGGCGGCGACGGCTCCCGCCAGCCAAGCGCGCGCGAGCTCAAGCTTGCGCGTTTTCAAGGTAAGCTCGTGGCCGAGACAACGGCGAAGCTCGCCCGCTGAGACCATGGGCTAATTGCCGCGAGGCGTTAGCGCACTGCTATAGTGTTCCTGCGAACCCCACCCTCGTGGGGTTCGCGCGTTCAACGCCACCAATGGCCCAAGAGGTGCCGCGTGAGCCGACTCGATAAAGCCCGTAATCTGCACGACTTCGAAGCGCTGGCCCGGCGCCACTTGCCAAGGCCTCTCTTCGGCTATGTCGCCAACAGCGCCGAGGAGGGCAAAACCTTCGCCGAGAATCGGCGTGTGTTCGATGATTACGGCCTGATGCCCCGGGCGCTGGTCGATGTATCGCGCATTTCGACCGAGACCACGTTATTGGGTAAGTCCTACAGCGCGCCGTTTGGCATCGCGCCGATGGGCATCAGCGCGCTGACCGCCTATCGGGGCGATCTCGTGCAGGCCCGGGCGGCGGCCAAAGAGCAGTTGCCGATGATTCTGAGTGGAAGCTCCTTGATTGCGCTGGAGGAGGTTCTGCGCGAGGGCGAAACCGACTGGTTTCAGGCTTACCTGCCGGGCACGCTGGAAGACGTTGAGGCGCTGCTGGCGCGCGTGGCCCGGGCGGGGTTTAAAAACCTGGTGATCACCGTGGACTACCCGGTGCCACCCAATAGCGACAACAATCGCAAAAGCGGCTTTTCTTCGCCGCTTCGCCCCAGCCTGCGCCTGGCCTGGGACGGGCTGGTTCGCCCGCGCTGGCTGTTCGGCACCTTCCTGCGTACGCTTTACCACCACGGCATGCCGCACTTCGAGAACAACTACGCGCATCGCGGCATCGCGGTGCTCTCCAAAAACGTCAACCGCGACTTCTCCGGGCGCAGTCACCTGCAGTGGGAGTATCTCGAGCGGGTGCGCGCGCTTTGGCCGGGTAAGCTGATCGTCAAGGGGATTTTGAACCCGGCGGATGCCCGGAAAGTGGAGGCGCTGGGGGGCGATGCGGTGATCGTTTCCAACCACGGCGGGCGCCAGTTGGACTATAGCCCGGCCGCGCTCGAAGCGCTGCCGGCGGTGGTGGGTGCCGTGTCGATTCCGGTGATGGTGGATAGCGGCTTTCGCCGAGGTACCGACGTGATCAAGGCGCTGGCGCTCGGGGCGTCGTTCGTGTTCATCGGCCGGCCCATGAACTACGCCGCAGCCTACGCTGGCGAGGCCGGCGTGCGCCACGCGCTGACACTTCTTCGCGAGGAAATAGTGCGCGACATGGCGCTGCTGGGCGTGACCGACATTGCTTGCCTAAGCCGCGAACACCTGATCGAGCGACGGCCAAGGCTGGCCTAACCCGCAATGTTCTTCGCAATGGCTTCGCCCAACGTTTCGGTCGTACCTTGCCCGCCGGCGTCTGCGGTGAGTACCTGGGGGTCGCCTTCGGCGAGTACCGCCTCGATGGCATCGACCATCGCTTTAGCGGCGTCCTCATGGCCCAGGTGTTCGAGCATCATCGCGCCGGACCAGATCTGGCCGATGGGGTTGGCGATGCCCTGGCCTGCAATATCCGGGGCGCTGCCGTGCACCGGCTCGAACAGGCTCGGGAAGTGACCTTCCGGGTTGATGTTGGCCGAGGGCGCAATGCCGATGGTGCCGGTACAGGCCGGGCCCAGGTCCGACAGAATATCGCCGAACAGGTTGCTGCCTACCACCACGTCGAACCAGTCCGGGTGCAGCACGAAGTTCGCGGTCAGGATATCGATGTGGAATTTATCCACTTCGATCTCCGGGTACTGTTTGGCCATTTCCAGCACGCGTTCGTCCCAGTAGGGCATGGTGATGGAAATACCGTTGGATTTGGTCGCCGAGGTGAGCTTCTTGCGCGGCCGCGTCTTTGCCAGCTCAAAGGCGTACTTGAGGACGCGGTCGACGCCGGTACGGCTCATCACGGTCTCCTGGATGACCACCTCGCGCTCGGTGCCTTCGAACATCTTGCCGCCGATGCTCGAGTACTCGCCCTCGGTGTTTTCCCGCACCACGTAGAAGTCGATATCGCCGGGCTCACGGCCGGCCAGCGGGCTCTTGATGCCCGGCATCAGCTTGCAGGGGCGAAGGTTGACGTACTGATCGAACCGGCGGCGAAACTGTAAAAGCGAACCCCACAGCGAGATATGATCCGGCACTTTCTCCGGCCAGCCCACCGCGCCGTAAAACAGCGCATCGAAGCCCTTGAGCTGCTCGAACCAGTCGTCGGGCAGCATCTGGCCATGTTCCAGGTAGTAGTCGCAGCTACCGAACTCGAAGTGGGTGAATGCCAGGTCGATGTCAAAGCGTTTGGCCGCGGCTTGTAGCGCGCGCACGCCTTCCGGCATGACTTCGGTGCCGATACCGTCGCCGGCGATCACTGCAATGGTGTGGGCCATCAATAAGCTCCTTCGAAAACGATCTGTCTTTATCGAGTAGTGTAGCGGCTTTAGCGCATTGGCTGGTCAGGCTACACTGCAAACGATCGTTGCCCAAAGCGATTGTTGTCCAAAAATGGAGGAGGCGTGAGCGCGTTCGATGTCGGACCAGGAGGAGGGCGCGATCAAGCGAGGGTGTCGAGACGCGCCAGGGGCGACTGGTTGAAGTAGTCGCAAAGCAGCGCAAAGAGCGCCGGGTAGGCGCTTTCCAGATGCTGCGGGGCGGTGAAGAAGTATTCGCAGCAAACCGCGAAGCACTCGCCCGGATGGCTTGCGGCGTAGTCGTCGATGGGCGGCTCGATTCCTGCCGCGATACAGCGAGCCAGGTCGTCCCACACCTCGGTGAACACTGCGTGCCACCGAGTGGCGGGCAGTGAGCGGGGAAGCGGCGGAAAACCGTCGACATCCATCGAGTTGCCCATATCGAGCTTGTGGGCAAGCTCATGGATCAATACGTTGAAACCGGTAAAACCGCCGCTATCCTGAAGGTCGGTATAGGAGACGACGACCGGGCCCTGGTAAGAGGTTTCGCCGGCGCGTTCGTCAGTGAGGTGGTGCACCACGCCGAATTCGTCCATCTCCTCGACCTCGCGGGTGAAGCTATCGGGCAAAATGACGATCTCGTGCACGTTGCCAAACGCTTCGCGGTGCTCCGCCTGGTTCCAGCCAAGCGTGAGCAGGCACGCCTGAGCCGCCAGCGCCAGCCGATCCGCATCATCGAAGGTCACGCCTTCGAGTGCCTTGTGCAGGGTCAGGCGCTTGGTGCTTAGAAAGTGCCTGGCGCGCTCGCCAAGCCGGGCGGCCTCGAACTCGGAGAGCGCGGCGAGTAGCGGCGTACACTCCTGCGCTTTTTGCCAGGTCTCGGCGAAAGGCGCGGGCGTCGAGCGTTTAAACCACCGGTTGAGCATCACGTTTTTTAACCTCTATCTTTATCGTCAACCTGCGTATCTTCATTGGCTTCGCCAGGTTTCTCCAGTGCGGTAAAGGCGTGCGGGCAAGGCCCATCTTACAACGCATTATCACAACGCGAGGAATGCCCATGTGGTCACAAAAGGAAATCAGTCTGGAGCCGCGCGCCCGGGGTTTTCATTTGATTACCGACGAGGTCTCGAAAGCCCTCAGCGCCATGGCGCGGGTCGAGGTCGGCCTTTTGCACGTTTTCATCAAGCATACGTCGGCGTCGCTGACGATCAACGAAAACGCCGACCCTACGGTAAGAGCCGACTTCGAGAGCTACTTCAATAAGGCGGTGCCGGAAAACGCGCCTTTTTATCAGCACGTATTCGAAGGCAGCGATGACATGCCCGCGCACCTGAAAGGCAGCCTTTTGGGCGCCAGCGTGCAAATCCCCGTCACCCGGGGACGGCTGAACGTGGGCACCTGGCAGGGGATCTATCTGTGCGAGCATCGTAACCACGGCGGCAGCCGCCAACTGGTGATCACGCTGCAAGGCGAGTAAGGCGCCCCGGTGAACGCGGTCACTGTTTGTCGCCTAGTACTTTATCGCGTAATACTTTGTCGCGTAGTGCCTTGCGCCGGGCGCTGCGCGCATCGGCGTAGCGCTTTAAACCGAACAGTAACGCTCCCCCCAGTACCAGGCCGGCCAGTGCGAACAGCACCTCTTCACGGCTGGCCGCGGTCAGCAGTGCACCCAGCTGGCTGCCCAGTAAAATGATGATCGCAAGGCTGGGTACCAGCCCCAGGGTGGAGCCGATCATGTAGTCGCGAAAGCGCAGATGAAAGGCGCCGGCCAGCATGTTGGTCAACGTAAACGGCGCCAGCGGTATCACGTTGATCAAAATCATGGTGCGAATACCGCGCTTGGAAAGGTAACCCGATAGCCCGCGCAGGTGGCGGCCGCCGTAATCCATCAGCGCGTCGCGCCCCAGCCAGTGGCCGATCCAGTAGGAGAGAATCGAAAAGCTGAGCGTTCCCAGAATGGCGTAGAAAAGCCCCCAGGCCGGGCCAAACAGCAAGCCGGTGGCCACGACCAGCAAGGTGAGAGGAAACATCACCAGCAACAGCACGTTATAGGTCAAAATGACCGCCGCGAACATCCACGGCGCGCGCCGCCACTGGCTGACGTAGGCGATGCTCGAGTCGAGGCCTTCCGCGGTCATGAAGCCGGCGCGATCGAGCCACCACCAGGCAAATACTACGGCAATGAGTATGGCCATCAGGCCAAGGCCTTTCCAAAGCGTGCGTGACATCCCATTCACCACCGGCCGTTCTAAAGAGCGCCAGCATACGCTAGCCGGCCGGTGGGTTGAAGATGTCGTTAATCGAGCGTTGCCTCTATAACCGGCCAGGCGGGGTCGCCGTCGGCGGTGGTCACCCCGGCAAGCATGTCCGCGAGGCGCTCGGGGTGGTCACTCATCCACTGTTTGGCGACCTCGGATAGATCCCGCTCCTCTTGCCCGAAGGCCTGAATCATCCAGCTCTGCTCGTCGGCGCTAAAGGTGAACTGCTCGAAAAAGGTCACCACGTTCGGATGGGCGTCGGCGTACTCGCCGCGCAGCACCGTGAGCACTTCGCTTTCGCCGTTGTTTTCACCGAACAGATCGTTGGGGTCGTCCAGATAGCGCATGGGAAGCTCGAGGTTCATCCAGTGCGGCGTCCAGCCGACCCAGACCACCGGTTCTTCGCGGTTGATCGCGTCTTGCGCGGCGCTAAGCATGCCCACTTCGCTGGTATCCTGAATGCGCCAGTCGCCAAAGCCGTTTGCGTCGCTGTCGATCGCCTCCTGGAGAATTTCGCTGGCCGCCGAGCCCGCGCCGAACCCCAGAATTTGCCCGCTGAACATGTCGCGGTTGGCGGTCAGGTCAGAAAAGCTCTGGATGCCGTTTTCATAGGTGTACTCGGGCACCGCCAGCGTCATCTGCGCGCCGTCCACGTTGTTGGCGACATCCACCAGCACGCCGGACGCCTTGCGCGGCTCGAACATCTCCCGCTGGGCGGGTAGCCATACCCCCAAAAACGCATCGATGTCGCCGCTTTCGATCCCCTGATAAATGACCTGAAGGCCGATTTGCTGGGCGCGGGTATCGTAGCCCAGCGTGTTTAAAAGCTGCTCGGCGATTTCGGTCTTGACCGTAATGCCAGGCCAAGCGGGGACGCCGAAATCGAGGGTGTCGTTGTCGGCCAGTGCCGTGGGGGCTGCGCCGAATGCGGCGCCAAGCGCCAGAGCGGAAACGGCCACTCTGGCGGCCAAGGGATGCACTTTCATACTGTCTCCTGTCGTTGTTTGTCGCCTTCATCTGTGCTTTTCGTGGGACGCGTCCATTGCGCCGCGCTTGATGAAAGACGTTAAACAAGATAGTCACTGGCGCCAAAAAGGGCGAACCCTGCCTGGCCGTCTGGGTAGGTGAAATTAATCAAAACGCTTGCCATTTTGGTGCAGGCGTGAAGAATGGCCCGGCTTACAGGTTATAAATTAAGGTGTGCCTTTATGGATTTTTCTCTTCCGCCGCTGCTGACCGCGTTGGTCGACCGCGGCAACGGCCTGCTTTGGGGTAGCGTGCTGGTCTACCTGCTGATCGGTGCCGGGCTCTACTTCACGGTGCGCACCGGCGGCATTCAGGTGCGCTACTTTGGGCACATGTTCAAGCTGTTGCGCAGCTCGCGCCAGGCCAACGGGGGTATCTCCTCGTTTCAGGCGCTTTCTACGAGCCTTGCCGCACGGGTAGGTACGGGCAATCTGGCCGGCGTGGCCGTGGCCATTTACTACGGCGGCCCCGGCGCGATTTTCTGGATGTGGATGACCGCGGTGGTGGGCATGTCCACCAGCTTTATCGAGTCCACTCTGGCCCAGGCTTATAAGGTCGACCACGGCGACAATACCTTCCGTGGTGGGCCGGCGCGCTATATCGAGCGCGGGCTGGGCCTACGCTGGATGGCGGTGCTCTTCTCGGTGTGCCTGATCATCGCGTTTGGACTGGCGTTCAACAGCGTTCAGGCCAACTCCATTGCCCAGGCCATGGAGCAGGCGTTCGAAATTCCTACCTGGGTCATGGGCCTGGTGCTGATCGTCATCGTCACGCCGATCATCTTTGGCGGGCTCAAGTCCATTGCCAAAGTGGCCGAGCTTATCGTGCCGCTCATGGCGCTTCTTTACCTGATTCTGGCGCTGGTAGTGGTCGCGTTGAACGCGGCGGATCTGCCTGCGGCGTTCATGACGATCATTCGCGGCGCGTTTGGCCTCGAACAGGCAGCGGGGGGCGTGGCTGGCTATGCGATCTCTCAGGCGATCATGAACGGTATTCAGCGCGGGTTGTTCTCCAACGAGGCGGGTATGGGCTCGGCGCCGAACGCCGCTGCCACGGCCAGTACCCGGCCCGACCACCCGGCCGCCCAGGGCTTTATTCAAATGCTCGGGGTGTTTCTGGATACGTTGGTGATTTGTACCGCCACTGCGGCGATCATCATCATGTCCGGCCCGGAGGTTCTGGCGGGCAGTGAGACCAACGGTATTCAACTGACCCAGATGGCGCTTTCAACCCACGTGGGCGAGTGGGGCAGCGCGTTCATTGCCGTGGGTATTTTGCTGTTTGCGTTCACCTCGTTGATCGCCAACTACTCCTATGGCGAGTCCAATATCGAGTATCTGGCCGGACGGCGGGCGCCGGTGGCCATATTGATCTACCGCCTGGCGGTGCTGGGTATGATCATGGTGGGCTCGGTGGCGAGCCTGGGGGCTATCTGGAACTTCGCCGATCTCTCCATGGGGATGATGGCGGTGATCAACCTGATCGCGATCCTGATGCTGTCGCCCGTCGCCATTGCGCTGTTTCGTGACTACGAAGCACAGCTCAAGGCAGGCCACGAGCCGGTGTTCCGGCCCAGGCAGTTTCCCAAGCTTGCCAACAAGGTCGACCCCAATGCCTGGCCCGACCGCGACTAGCGCGTAAAGTACTTGGGTACTAACGCGCAGATACCGGAGTGCAATGCAAAACCCCGCCTGAGCAAGGCGGGGTTTTTTATGCCGATCAATCGCTTTTATCGAACTAATGACCCGAAAGAATGCGCTTAACGTTTTATAAAATCGACGTAAAATGGCGCTTTCCATTCGTACTCAGGAACTTTCCATGACCCGCGCTTTACTCGTTACCTCCTCGATTCTGGGTGAAAACGGCCAGTCCAACGCCCTGGCGAGCCACTTCAACGCCCAGGCCAGCGCCCGCGGTGTCGACGTGCGCGTTCGCAACGTGGTGGCCAATCCGCTACCGCACCTGGAGCTTGCCGAACTCGCCGCCTGGCAAACCCCGGCGCAAGAGCGTAGCGACGAGCAAACGCGCCTGGCCGCTTACTCCGACGAGATGCTGGGTGAGCTTCGTGAAAGCGACGTCATCGTCATTGCGGTGCCCATGTACAACCTGGGCGTACCTTCGCAGCTCAAAGCCTGGTTCGACCGGGTGCTGCGCGCCGGCGAAACTTTCCGCTACACCGACACCGGCCCCGTCGGTCTTGTCGAGGGCAAGCGGGCGATCATTCTGGCGGCGCGCGGTGGCCAGTACGCCGGCACCGAGCTCGACAGCCAAACGCCGCACCTGAAAACCATGCTAGGCTTGATGGGCATTACCGATGTCGACATCGTCTTTGCCGAAGGCCTGAACATGGGCGAAGAGCAGCGCGATGGCGCCTTGAAGGAAGCCTACCAGGGCATCGACCAGCTGGTCGGCACGCTTTAAACGGATTCGAAATCATCTAGACGGGGAGGTGCGGTGCGCCCGGCGCTTTTGGAGCAAATCTACACCATCGTGGCGCAAATACCCGAAGGCCGAGTGACGACCTACGGGCGCATCGCCGCCATGACCGAGGGTGCCACCGCTCGCTCGGTCGGCTCCGCCATGCGCCACCTCCCCGCAGGTCATCAGCTCCCCTGGCACCGGGTGATCTCCGCCAGCCTAAAGCTTGCCGACCACGGCGGCGCAACGCGCCAGCACGAAAAGCTGCGCGCCGAAGGCGTGGCCTTCGACGCTAAAGGCCGCGTGCCGCGTCATTTGGTATGGCCGGATGAGTAAGTGGTGAATGGTTAGCCGTGAATAGTAAGTAGTGAGTAGTAAGTAGTGAATAGCCGCCCGGCCATACAAAAACGCCGCCCAACCGGACGGCGTTTTCCATTCACGACTCACAACTCTCTATTCACCATTCACCAATCCTCAATCATCCAGATTCGCGCCGGACTTCCAGGACCAGTCGCGCCAGCGCAGGTCGAACAGGTCCTTGCGGCGGTCTTTCATGTTGGTCACCGAGCCTTCGGCGCGTACGACCGTCAGGCGGGTCAGATCCAAATCCGAGAAGAAGATCATCTCGGTATTGGGCGTGGTTTCCGCCAGCACCGCGTCGTGGGGGAAGGCGAAATCCGACGGCGTGAATACCGCCGACTGGGCGTACTGGATGTCCAGGTTCTCGATCGAGGGCAGGTTGCCCACGCTCCCACACAGCACCACGTAGCACTCGTTTTCGATCGCCCGGGCCTGGCCGCAGTGGCGTACGCGCAGGTAGCCGTTTTTGGTATCGGTCCAGAAGGGCACGAAGAGGATATCCATGTCCTGGTCGGCCAGCAGTCGGCCAAGCTCGGGAAACTCGACGTCGTAGCAGATCAAAATGCCCACCCGGCCGGCGTCGGTATCGAATACGCGCAGCTCGTCGCCGCCTTCGATGACCCAGTCGCGGCGCTCTTGAGGGGTGATGTGCAGCTTCGCCTGCTTTTCGATCTCGCCGTCGCGGTGGAACAAGTAAGCCACGTTATAAAGCCGGTCGTCCTTGCCTGCCTCGATCATCGACCCGCCGACAATGTTGATATTGTAGGAGACCGCCATGCGCGATAGCTCGCTTTTGAAGCGCTCGGTAAAGCCGGCCAGAAAGCGGATGGCCGCCATTTGGTCCTGCTGCGCCGCGCGGTCCTGAAGCCCCATCAAGGGGGTAGTGAACAGTTCGGGGAACACCGCGAAGTCGCTTTGATAATCCGACAGCGCGTCGACGAAGTACTCGATTTGTTGAAGCGCGGCCTCCACCGAGGAGAATTCGCGCATCTGCCACTGCACCGCGCCGACCCGCACCTGGGTGGGGCGGGTATCCAGCACGCTTTCCGCGGGCTCGAACAGGATGTTGTTCCACTCCAAAAGCGTCGCGTAGCCGCGGGACTGCTCGTCTTCCGGCAGGTATTTGCGCAAAAGCCGCTTGACCTGGAAGTCGTTGGCGAGCTGGAAAGAGAGGATCGGGTCGTAGATCTCCTTGCGCGAGACCTTGTCGATATACTGGGCCGGGGTCAGCTTGTCGGAGTGCTGGTGGTACTCGGGAATGCGCCCCCCGGCCAGGATCGCGCGCAGGTTGTGCGAGCGGCAAAGCTCCTTGCGCGCTTCGTAAAGGCGCCGGCCCAGCCGGTAGCCGCGGTAGTCCGGGTGAATCAGCACGTCCAACCCGTACATCGCGTCGCCCTCTTCATCGTTCAAGATGACTTCGCGATGGCCGATCAAGTCGTCGTAGCGGTGGGGGTTGGAGAACGCGTCGTAATCCACCTGTACGGTTAGCGCCACGCCGACCAAAATGCCGTCGTCCTCGATCGCGATCTGGCCATCGGGGAATTCCTGGATGAGCTTGTCGATCGTGTGCCTGGGCCAGGCGCCGCCGATGTCGTGATAGACCGCATCCATCAGCGTTTTCAACTGGTCGTAGTCGTCGCTTGTCAGATTGCGAAGATTAAGGTGCAGTTCTTCCAGGGACATAGTATTGGGTACCCACCATAAAAAAAGTCGTTAGCCTAGTGTATCACTGCTGCGCGCTGCGGTTTTTATTACCGGGGACGGCGACCAGCGGGCGTGTCAACGTTTGCGCCATGATGACGCCGGCCAAAATCAGAACACCGCCGAAAAGATGAAAGCTTGCGATGCGCTCGCCCAGAAACGCCATGGCGATCAGCGCGCTAAAAAGCGGCATCAAATTGATGAAGATGCTCGATTGGTTGGCGCCGATTTGGCGCACCGCGCGCATCCACAAAAAGGTGGTAATGATCGAGGCGGGAATGCCCGCGTAGAGGATCAGCCACACGTTTTGACCATCGACCGGCGTCATCGGCCCCAGCAGGTAAGGCGGCAGCAAAAAAAGCACCGCACAGCACACCTGGCCGTAGAGCAGTACCCAAGGGGGCAGGTTCATCTGCCAGCGCTTGAGCATGACGCCGTAAAGAGCGTAGCAGATGGCGGCAACGACCATTAACGCATCACCAAACGCCACCTCGAGCTTCAATAGCGAAAGCGGGTTGCCCTGGCCGAGCAGAACGCTTACGCCGATAAACGCCAATAGCCCGCCGACCACGCCGCCAACGGTCGGCGGTTCGCGCAGAATCAGCGCGCTCAAAAGCACGGTCAAAAGCGGCACCATGGCCGCCAGAATCCCCATGTTGGTGGCAGTAGTGCTCTCGGCGGCAACGTAGGCAAGCCCCTGCCAGAGCCCCATGCCCAAAAGCCCCAGCACGGCAAGCTTCGGCCAGTGGCGTTTGATCTCGGGGAGATGTTTGAGCGCGGTGGGCAGCACGAACGGCGTCATGACGACAAGCGCCAAAAGCCAGCGCAAAAAGGCGATGCTGCTCGGTGCAATGGCGCCGACGGTGAGCTGGTTGATGGTCATGTTGCCCGACCAGATCACCACCGTCGCCAGCGGCGCGAGAAAGTAAATCAATGGCATAGCGAATTCCCTGCTGGTTAGCCGGGTAATGTGACGCGCTTTGACGCTCTGAGCAAGAGGGCGTGGCTCAAAGGTCTGTACGGCGTCGCACCAATGTCATACGCTTGTTTGAATATTTTAAAGCCGACTATTTAAATAAAATGCGAGAGACCGTGATGACGCAGCCGCCCGTTTACCCGCACCTCTTTGCCCCGATTCAGCTGGGGCATTTAAACCTGCCCAACCGCGTACTGATGGGCTCGATGCATACCAACCTGGAAGAGACGCCGAACGGCTTTGCTCGCCTGGCGGCGTTTTACGCCGAGCGCGCCCGGGCGGGGGTGAGTCTGATCGTGACCGGCGGTATCGCGCCCAACCCGGAGGGCGCGGTGTTCGAAGGGGCGAATGCCTTGACGGATTCGAGCCAACTGGACGAACACCGCCAGGTGGTGGAGGCGGTGCATGCCGAGGGTGGGTATCTGTGCATGCAGATTCTGCACGCCGGGCGCTACGCCTACTCCCCACACCTTGTCGCGCCCTCGGCGCTTCAAGCGCCGATCAACCCGCACACGCCGCGTGCACTCGAGACCCAGGAAGTCGAAGGTCAAATCGACGACTACGTGCGCTGCGCTATGCTCGCCCAAGAGGCGGGCTACGACGGCGTCGAGGTGATGGGCTCGGAAGGCTATTTGATCAACCAGTTCATCTGTCGGCGTACCAACACCCGCGACGACGCCTGGGGGGGCGATTTCAAAGCGCGTATCCGCTTTCCCGTGGAGATCGTCCGGCGTATTCGCGAGGCGGTCGGCGAGCGCTTTCTGGTCATCTTTCGCCTGTCGATGATCGACCTGGTGGAAGAGGGCAGCACTTGGGAGGAAGTGGTTGCCCTCGGCCAGGCGATCGAGGAGGCCGGGGCCAACGTGATCAATACCGGCATTGGTTGGCACGAGGCGCGCGTGCCGACCATCGTCACCAGCGTGCCGCGAGCGGCGTTTACCGAGGTGACCCGGCGCATTCGTTCCTCGCTTTCGATTCCTTTGATTACGACCAATCGCATCAATATGCCCGAGGTGGCCGAGCAGGTACTTGCCGATGGCCACGCGGACATGGTCTCCATGGCGCGCCCGTTTCTTGCCGACCCGGCGTGGATACAAAAGGCCGAGGCCGGGCGCGCGGAAGAAATCAATACCTGTATCGCCTGCAACCAGGCATGTCTGGATCACACCTTTGCCGGCAAGTTGACGTCGTGTTTGGTCAACCCGCGGGCCTGCCACGAAACCGAGTTTAGTTTGGCGCCCACCGCTGCTGCCCGGCGGGTGGCAGTGGTCGGCGGCGGCCCGGCGGGCTTGGCAACGGCGGTGGCCGCCGCCGAGCGAGGCCATCGGGTGGCGCTTTTCGAGCGCCGCGGCGAGCTTGGCGGGCAGTTCAACTACGCGCGCAAAATCCCCGGTAAAGAGGAGTTCGACGAGACGCTGCGCTATTTTCACGTCATGCTCGATAAGCACGACGTGGACGTGCGTTTGAATACCGAGGCCACCCTGGAGGCATTGAGCGAGTTCGACGTCGTCGTGATCGCCACCGGCGTGACACCGCGTACACTCACGCTGCCCGGCGCGGATCACCCCAGCGTATTGAGCTACGCCGAGGCGATCGAAAACCCGGAGCGCGTGGGGCGGGAGGTCGCAGTGATCGGCGCCGGCGGTATCGGCTTCGACGTCTCGGAGCTTTTGGCTCATCAGAGCCACCCGGCGCTTTCTATCGCCGCCTGGTGCGAAGAGTGGGGCGTGGATATGGCGGTCAATGAGCCCGGCGGACTCAAAGCGCCGGCACCGGCGGCGCCGGCCCGGCGTATCACCATGCTGCAACGTAAGACTACCCGGCCCGGCAAGGGGCTGGGTAAAACCACCGGCTGGGTGCACCGCGCGGCGCTCAAGGCCCGCGGGGTGAAAACCCTGAGCGGCTGCGAGTACGTGCGCATCGATGACGAAGGCCTGCATATTCGCCTGGCCGGCGAAGCGCAGGTGCTCAAGGTGGATACGGTGGTGGTGTGCGCCGGGCAAGAATCGGTGCGCGATCTGATCGCGCCGCTCGAGCAGGCCGGCCCCGAAGTGCACGTGATCGGCGGCGCCGATGAGGCCGCTGAACTCGACGCCAAGCGGGCGATCGACCAGGGCATGCGGCTGGCCGCTTCGCTTTGATCCTCGAAGCACCGTTGGGGAGGGCCGGGTGACGACCCGGTCGAATTAGCGCTAGACTAGCCTTTTGTCTTAGGGCGCGTACGCCGCGCCGTAAGGTGTTCGTTCATTGTGTAAGCGGGTGGCACCCAGCCCGCTTCATGATCGTCAGCCAAAAGGACCCAGCCACCATGGCCTCGGAGTGTACCCCTCGATTTCTCGCCAGCGATAACACCTCCGGTATTTGCCCGGAAGCGATGCAGTATCTTTTAAAAGCCAACGACAGCGACGACCTGGCCTACGGTAACGATAGCTGGACCGCCCGCGCCGCAGATCGCTTTCGTGAGATGTTCGATTACGACTGCGACGTCTTTTTCGTCTTCAACGGTACCGCCGCGAACTCGCTGGCGCTCTCGGCCATGGGGCGCAGCTATCATAGCGTGATCTGCCACGAGCTTGCGCATATCGAAACCGACGAGTGCGGCGGGCCGGAATTTTTCTCTAACGGCGCCAAGCTTTTAACCTCTCCCGGCGCCAACGGCAAGCTGACCCCGGAAGGCATCGAGGCGCTGGTCACTAAAAGATCCGATATCCACTATCCCAAGCCCAAGGTGGTATCCCTCACCCAGGCGACCGAAGTCGGCACGCTGTACTCTCGCGAGGAGCTTCTGGCGATTCGCGCGGTGGCCGACAAGCACGACCTGCGCCTGCATATGGACGGCGCACGCTTTGCTAACGCCTGCGCAAGCCTGGGCGCGACGCCGGCGGAGTTGACCTGGCAGGTGGGAGTGGATGCGCTGTGTTTCTCCGGCACCAAAAACGGCCTGGCCTTTGGCGAAGCGATTCTGTTTTTCAATCGCGAGTTGGCCGAAGACTTTTCCTACCGCTGCAAGCAGGCGGGCCAGTTGGCGTCCAAAATGCGTTACGTCTCCGCCCCCTGGCTCGGGCTTTTGGAAAGCGGCGCTTGGCTTACCAACGCTCAGCACGCTAACGCCATGGCGCGCTATCTGTCGGAAGGCCTCGCGGCGCTGCCCGGCGTTTCGCTGATGTTCCCCACCCAGGCCAATAGCGTTTTCGTGGAGCTTCCGCCCCACGTGGTCGCACGGCTCAAGGCCCAAGGCTGGACCTTCTATACCTTCATTGGCGCGGGCGGGGCACGCTTTGTCTGCGCCTGGAACACCACCGTCGAGCTCCTCGACCAACTGCTGGCCGACGTCAGCGCGGCGATGGCCTAGGTGCTTTTAGGGCGCGATTTCCTGGCTTGCGTTGGTAAAGCCCATCAGCGACAGGTTCACGTCCAGGCGCTGACCGTCCGGGGCGATGGCGCTGACGGTGGCGCTACTTCCGCTGCGTAGCTGCTGCAGCATGCTCGGCTCCAGCGGAAGATCCGCGCGGCAACCCTGCTCGTGGCAGAACTGGTAGGGGAAGCCGACCGGCTCGTTGTTATCCACCTGCAGCTGCATACCCGGCGCCAGATTCACGCCCAGCGGCAGCATGAAGGCCATGACCGCGTTGCCCTGGGCCTGCGGCGGGTAGCCGACCATGGCGCGCATCAGCGGCTCGTTGCTGTCCGGGTTGTTGATGATTTGGCTCATGGAGCAGCCTTGCTGCTGGCCGGCCCCCGAAGGGCAGCCCACCTCCCAGTCCTGAAAGCTTTGAGTTTCGACGTTGGGGGCGCTCGTCTGCTGGGCCTGAGCCGTGGAAGCGGCGGTAGCGGCGAGCAGTGGTAATAGAGCGGTCATCAGCGCGCGACGAATCGGCATGGGGTCATATCTCCCGGGTCTGCAAAGGGCGAGCCGAAGCGGCCGCCATCCTGTAATAAATGGTTACCTGCATTCGAACATAAGGCAAGTGCCATGTTCCAGCCTTGCGTGCAGAAATCGGCGGCTACGCCTTCGGCACGCTTTAAACCTTCGTGGCTCTTAGCGTTGAAGGTTTTGTCCTCACTTTTTGTGTGGCTGACTACGCTGATAGAACGACACCCCGTTTGGCACGCCGCGTTTAAGATGTGTGAGTGGGCGGTATGCCTGAGGCTTGGTCACAGGAGAGTTCCATGAGCATCTTTGATCACGTTCAAGACCGTTTCGCCCGCACGCAGCAAGAAGAGTTGACCCTCGAAGAGTACCTCGCCCTTTGCCAGCGCGACCCCAAAACCTATGCCAGCGCCGCCGAGCGCATGCTGGAGGCGATCGGCGAGCCCGAAGTGATCGACACCGCCAAAGACCCACGCCTTTCGCGCATTTTTTCCAATAAAGTGATCCGACGCTACCCGGCATTTGCCGAGTTTCACGGCATGGAAGAGGCCATCGAGCAGATCGTGGCCTACTTTCGCCACGCAGCCCAGGGCCTCGAGGAGCGCAAGCAGATTCTCTACCTGCTGGGGCCGGTAGGGGGCGGTAAATCCTCGCTTGCCGAACGTCTGAAGCTTTTGATGGAGCGCATCCCGTTTTACGCCCTCAAGGATTCGCCGGTTCACGAGTCGCCTCTGGGGCTTTTTTCGCCGGAAGAGGACGGCGAGGTCCTCGAAAAAGAGTACGGCATCCCGCCGCGCTACTTGAAAAGCGTGATGTCCCCCTGGGCGGCCAAGCGCTTGAAGGAGACCGGCGGCGATATCTCCTCGTTTCGCGTGGTGCGCCTTTATCCTTCAAGGCTCAATCAGATCGCGATCTCCAAGACCGAGCCCGGCGACGAGAACAACCAGGATATCTCCTCGCTGGTCGGCAAGGTCGATATCCGCAAGCTCGAGCTCTTCTCCCAGGACGACCCGGACGCCTACAGCTTCTCCGGCGGGCTTTGCCGCGCCAACCTGGGGTTGATGGAGTTCGTCGAAATGTTCAAGGCGCCGATCAAGGTGCTGCATCCGCTTTTGACGGCAACGCAAGAGGGTAACTACAACCCGACCGAGGGCATGGGCGCGATCCCGTTCAACGGCGTGATATTGGCCCACTCCAACGAGTCCGAGTGGCAGGCGTTTCGCAATAATCGCAACAACGAAGCGTTTCTGGACCGGGTCTATATCGTCAAGGTGCCGTACTGTTTGCGGGTCTCGGAAGAGGTGAGTATCTATCAGAAGCTGCTCGAGGAGTCGTCGCTGAGCCAGGCCCCCTGCGCGCCGGACACCCTGCGCATGCTGGCGCAGTTTTCGATTCTTTCAAGGCTCAAGGTGCCGGAAAACTCCAGCGTCTACTCCAAGATGCGCGTCTACGACGGTGAGAACCTCAAGGACACCGACCCGCGAGCCAAGTCGATTCAGGAGTACCGCGACGCCGCCGGGGTCGATGAGGGCATGCAAGGGCTCTCCACGCGCTTTGCCTTCAAGATTCTCTCCAAGGTGTTCAACTTCGACAGTGTTGAGGTGGCCGCCAACCCGGTGCATCTGCTTTACGTGTTGGAGCAGTCGCTGGAGCGCGAGCAGCTCCCCTCCGAGGTATTCGAGCGCTACATAGGTTTCATCAAGGAGTTTCTGGCGCCGCGCTATGTCGAGTTCATCGGCAAGGAGATCCAGACCGCGTATCTCGAATCCTATAGCGAGTACGGCCAGAATATTTTCGATCGGTACGTTACCTACGCCGACTTCTGGATTCAGGATCAGGAGTATCGTGACCCGGACACCGGCGAGCTTTTGAACCGCCAGTTGCTCAACGAAGAGCTCGAAAAGATCGAAAAACCTGCGGGTATCTCCAACCCCAAGGATTTCCGCCACGAAGTGGTCAACTTCGTGCTGCGCGCGCGGGCCCAGAACAACGGCATGAACCCGAGCTGGCAGTCCTACGAAAAGCTCAGAGGGGTGATCGAGCACAAGATGTTCGCCAACACCGAGGAGCTTCTCCCGGTGATCTCCTTCAACGCCAAGGCCTCGAAGTCGGACCAGAAAAAGCACGAAGACTTCGTCGCGCGCATGGTCGAGCGCGGTTACACCGAAAAACAGGTACGCCTGCTGTCGGAGTGGTACCTGCGGGTGCGTAAATCCCAGTAGCGGGGGCGCCCATCTCAACGCTCTGACGCTTTGGAGGTTGTATGACCTACTTTATCGACCGCAGGCCGAACGCGAAGCACAAAAGCGCCGTCAACCGGCAGCGCTTTCTGGAGCGCTATCGCCACCATATCAAACGCTCTGTGGAAGAGGCGGTCAACCGCCGCTCGATCACCGATATGGAGCGCGGCGAGAGTGTCTCCATTCCCAGCCGGGACATTTCCGAGCCGGTCTTTCAGCACGGCCCCGGTGGGCGGCGCACCGTGGTATCGCCGGGAAACAAGGAGTTTTTGGAAGGCGACAAGATCCGCCGCCCGCCAGGGGGCGGTAGCGGTCAAGGGGCCGGCGAGGGCAGCCCCGGTAAGCAGGGGCAAGGCGACGACGAGTTCGCCTTTACGCTAAGCCGCGAAGAATTTCTCGAGTTCGTGTTCGACGGCCTCGAGTTACCGCATCTAGAGCGCACGCCGCTCAAGACCATGGAAGAGATCAAGATGGTGCGCGCCGGGCTCGCCCGCGACGGCGTACCTTCACGCATGAGCGTGACCCGCTCGATGCGCGAAGCCTTCGCCCGGCGTATCGCCATGCGCGCCCCCATCAAGCGCGCCTTGCGCGAAGCCCAGGCGGCGCTTGCCGAGGAGATGGCCAAAGACACCATCTTGAGAAATCCCGCCCGTATCGCCGCGCTTCAGGCCGAGATAGAGCGGCTGGAAAAGCGCATCGAGGCAGTGCCGTTCATCGATACCGTCGACCTTCGCTACCATCAGCTGGCCCCGGAGCCGCAGCCCTCGAGCCAGGCGGTGATCTTTTGCGTTATGGACGTGTCCGGGTCGATGACCCAGAACCACAAGGATATCGCCAAGCGTTTTTTCCTGCTGCTTTATCTGTTTCTGGAAAAGCACTACGAGAAGGTCGAGCTGGTGTTCGTTCGCCACCACACCGCGGCCCGGGAGGTCAGCGAAGAGGAGTTTTTCTACTCCCGGGAAACCGGCGGCACGATCGTCTCCAGCGCGCTGACGCTGGTCAACAAAATCATCCATAAGCGCTATCCACCCGGCCAGTGGAATCTCTACGTGGCTCAGGCCTCCGATGGCGACAACTGGGACGACGACTCCTCGATTTGCCGCAACATGCTGATCAATGAGCTGATGCCCCACCTTCAATACTATGCCTACGTCGAAATCACACCGCACGAGCATCAGTCGCTGTGGCACGAGTACGAGAACGTCGCCAAACGCTTTAGCGAGCGCTTTGCCATGCGCCAGATTTTCGAAGCCGGCGATATTTATCCCGTTTTTCGCGAGCTGTTCAAGCGCCGCTCCCACGCACAAGCGTGAGTGGCCACTTAATTGAAAAGGAGGGCGCGATGCGAGTCTCCCCCAATGCCTCCGCATCCGGTCCCATAGCGACGGGCTCGGACTGGAATTTCGACATCCTCGAGCGTTTCGACCAGGCGCTGGCCGGGCTTGCCGACGAGTACCGGCTCGACACCTACCCCAATCAGATCGAGGTGATCACCACCGAGCAGATGATGGACGCCTACGCGAGTGTGGGCATGCCGGTGGGCTATCATCACTGGTCCTTCGGCAAGCAGTTTCTGGCCGTGCAGCAGGCTTACAAGCGCGGCCAAATGGGGCTTGCCTATGAGCTCGTCATCAACGCCGACCCCTGTATCGCGTACCTGATGGAGGAGAATACGCTGATGATGCAGGTGCTGGTCATGGCCCACGCCTGCTACGGCCACAACTCGTTTTTCAAGGGCAACTACCTGTTCCGTACCTGGACCGAGGCGGACTCGATCGTCGATTACCTGGTATTCGCGCGCCGCTATATCACCCAGTGCGAAGAGCGCCACGGCACCCACGCCGTCGAGCAACTGCTCGACGCCTGCCACGCGCTACAAAATTACGGGGTGGACCGCTACAAGCGGCCATCGAAAATTTCCGCCGCCCAGGAAGCGACGCGCCAGCAGGAGCGCGAAGCCTACCTGCAAACTCAGGTCAACATGCTCTGGCGTACTATTCCTAAGCCTTTTGAGAAAACCGAGCCGCTGCCGGGTCAACTTCATGGCGAGGACGACCCGCTGGGCCTTCACGAAGGCGGGCGCTACCCGGCGGAGCCCCAGGAGAACCTGCTCTACTTCATCGAGAAGAACGCGCCGCTACTGGCGCCCTGGCAGCGCGAGGTCGTGCGTATCGTGCGCAAGCTGGCCCAGTACTTTTATCCCCAACGCCAAACCCAGGTAATGAACGAAGGCTGGGCCTGTTTTTGGCACTATACGCTGATGAACCGGCTCTATGACGATGGCCATGTGGATGAAGGGCTGATGCTCGAGTTTTTGCAGTCCCACGCGGCGGTCATCAACCAGCCGGACTTCGACAGCCCCTACTACAACGCCATCAACCCCTACGCGCTCGGGTTTGCGATTTTTCGCGATATCAAGCGCCTGTGCGACGAGCCCACTGACGAGGACAAAGCGTGGTTTCCCGATATCGCCGGCACCCCTTGGCGGGAGACGCTCGAGTTCGCCATGCGCAACTTCAAGGACGAGTCGTTCATCCAGCAGTTTTTATCGCCCAGGGTAATTCGTGACCTCAAGCTTTTTGTCATGGTGGACGACGATCAAAGCGATACACTCGCTATCGGGGCGATCCACAACGAGCAGGGGTATCGCCGTGTACGGGACGCGCTTGCCGCTCAGTATGCGCTTTCGCTACGCGAGCCCAACATACAGGTATTCGAGGCGGCGATTCGCGGCGACCGGTCGCTTACGCTGCATCACGTACAGGAGAGTCGCCGGCCGCTGGAGCGCAGCGTCTATCCGGTGATGCGCCACCTGCAAAAGCTCTGGGGCTTTCCGGTCCATCTGGTGTCCATGGACGAAGGGCGCGTGACCCATCGTTACCGTTGGCCGGTCGAGGAGACGAGCGCAGAGGAGGGCGCGCAGCCTTAGTGACTACCCCACCGGCAGGCGGGGCAGGAAGAGATCAACCTTTTGACGTCCAGGACTGGCACCAACCATTCGGGGCGACGCTATTTTCCGGAAAGAGCTGACAGCCTTCGTTGCCTTCGGTGAAAAACATGCAGTTGGAGCACAGTTCGCCTTCGCTAAAGGACGGGTGGTCACTGGCGTTGTCGGCTTCTTCGACATAGTTGAGTGCCTGGGCCGCGGGGGCGCTCGGGTCCAAACGCGGCAGCGACTGCGCGAAAGCGGTTTTAGACATGATGCCAACACCCAGCGGCAGGGCGGCAAGGCCCAGTACGCTGTCACGCATAAACTTACGCCGGCTCTGATCGGCCATGGTGTCTCCTTGATTGCTCGGTCTAACGGTTCACGGTCTGAAAGCGTCACGGACGAGGCGCTAAGAGGCGCTCTGATTTTCGCCGTATTATAAAGTGTTTATCTTGTGCCTACCTTAACCCATGCGTTTCACCGCGACTAATGGGTTTCACTGCGCGTGGCAATAGGCCACATTAATTGCGCCGTTTGGCGGGACGGTGGGGGCTGGTATACTCGGCAAACGTTTAGACACGCTGGATTCAAATACGTTGACCTACGAGGGCGCCATGCAAAACGCTGTCATTTTGATTAATACCGAAAAAGGCCAGGTAAAAGGCGTCGCCGAGCGGCTGGCGGAGGTCGAGGGCATCAGCGAGGTATACTCTACCTGCGGGCGCTACGACCTGGTGGCGATTGCTCGCACCCGTGACTTCGAGAGCTTGGCGGAGCTTGTGACCGAGCGCCTGAACGCGGTAGAAGGCATTAGCGATACGGAAACCCTGAACGCCATGCAGGTGCACTCGCGCCACGATCTGGAAACCATGTTCTCGCTGGGCTGGTAGTCTTCTTGCCTTGAGTAGTAGCGGCGAAGTAGTAGCGGCGAATTAGAAAAAGAAAACAGGGCAAGGTAGGGAGAAACACGGTGGGAAAAACGCTTTCGCGCTGGGGCCGCCGGGGGCGGCGCTTTGGAGTGGCGCTGCTATTCGTGGTGGTCGGGGGCGGGCTTTGGGAGTTCCAGGAGCGCCAGCAAGTCGGTGAGGCGGTCTGGATGGGCGCACCCACCTGGGATGACCTGAGCCTGACCACTTTTCACCGCGTGCTGCGCAACGACGGTTTCATCGTGGGCTGGTCGGATGTACGCATCAATCCGCTATGGGTAAGCTACCAGCTGAGGGCCGTGCCGGACGATACCCGCATTGGCTCGCGGCCCAACTTTCGCGCCGACTGGCGTACGCTCTGGCCGGTCGGTACCGACAGCTATTCGGGCAGCGGCTATGACCGTGGCCACATGGCGCCCAACTACGCCATCGCCGCCGTTCACGGACGAAACGCCCAGCTCGACACCTTCCAGATGAGCAACATGAGCCCTCAGCGCCCAAAGCTGAACCGCCAACTGTGGCAGCGTTTGGAGGAGTCGGTGATGGATCACTTCGCACCGCGCTTCGACTACCTGCAGGTCATTACCGGGCCGGTTTTTCCCGAGCGCTTCACCGACAACGTCTTGAACCGGGTCGGGCTCGTCGAAGTGCCCGAGGCATTCTATAAAATCATCGTGGCCCCGCATGCCAAGGCGCCGTTGGCGCTGGCCTTCATCATGCCGCAAGACGTGCGCGGCAACGAACCACTGGCGGACTACCTGGTCACCATCGACGAGATCGAAGCACGCACCGGCCTCAACTTCTTCCCCAACCTCTCGCCACAGCTCGAAGCAGTACTGGAAGGCGAGCTACGCACTCAAGGGTGGGCACTTGAAGAGGTGTCGAAACGACCAGGGCGGTTTCATTAAGACGCGTTGCTGGAGGGGCATTGGTTTGAGCCACCTTCGCTTTTTAAAGCGGTGCTTCCCGGCATGGAGGGTTTTGGACGAGCGTTATTGGACAGGTCAGGGAGCGACTGGATGTGCGTAAAAAGCCACGGTGATGCTTTAGGTACAGCATCGAAAAGAAGGTAGAGTAATGACGATAAACCTGAAAGGGGTAGAGCAAGGGAGGGGAAAGTAAGTACCGTTAAATGATGCGGACGGGACCATTAAATGGTGCCCAGGAGAGGACTTGAACCTCCACGTCCATACGGACACTAGCACCTGAAGCTAGCGCGTCTACCAATTCCGCCACCTGGGCGCATCATTTATTGCTTGTATTCGATTGGTGCCCGGGAGAGGACTTGAACCTCCACGACCATACAGTCACTAGCACCTGAAGCTAGCGCGTCTACCAATTCCGCCACCCGGGCGAATACAAACCCTTGTTTTACACCATCTGCCATCGTGAAAGGGGTTGACTCGATGTTTGATGGTGCCCAGAAGAGGACTTGAACCTCCACGTCCATACGGACACTAGCACCTGAAGCTAGCGCGTCTACCAATTCCGCCATCTGGGCAAGTGGCGCGTATGATACCGAGCCATGGTTTAAATGCAAGTGTTGCATACGGTTTTTAAGTAAAAAAAGCGCGATTGGGTACGCTGACGGTTGGGTGATTGAAGCGGCAGCGCTATACTGCACCGATGACCAAACAAACCATGAAATTTTTCAGCGCGTTTTATCTTGTAAAAACGCCTGACCGTCTCTATAGGGCGTGCTCTTGCGCGGCCTTTCTTTTTCGCCTCCCGCAAACGCCATCAAGGACGACGATCACATGAAGTACTGGACGTTAAGTGATGACCCACACGCCGAGCGTGAGGCACATAAATACGATAATCCGGCACCCAGCCGGGAGTATCTGCTCGCCGCGCTCGAAAGCTATGGCAAGCCGATCACTCACGAAAACATGAGCCGCATGCTCGGCATCGAGGATGAGGATCATCTCGAAGCGGTGCGTCGCCGCCTGGCGGCCATGGAGCGCGACGGCCAGGTGCTGCGCGACCGCCGTGGGGCCTACGCACTGATCGACAAGCTCGACCTGATCAAAGGTAAAGTGCAGGGCCACCGCGACGGCTTTGGCTTTTTGGTGCGCGACGACGGCAAAAAGCCGGACCTGCTGCTGCCCGCGCGGCAAATGCGCCGCATCTTCCATGGCGACCACGTGCTGGTACGGGTCAGCGGCCGTGATCGCCGCGGGCGCGACGAGGCGACCATTGCCGACGTCATCGCGCGCAATACCCAGACGCTGGTCGGAGTATATCGCAGCAATACGCCGGAATTCGGCATCCTGATTCCGGAGAACCCGCGGATCACTCAGGAAGTGCTGATTCCGCATACCGCAAGCGGCGGCGCGAAAGACGGCCAGGTGGTCTCGGCCAAAATCACCCAGCAGCCCGCCACCCGCGTACAGCCGGTGGGCGAGGTGGTCGAAGTACTGGGCGAGCGCATGGACCCGGGCATGGAAATCGACATTGCCATTCGCAGCTACGAGATTCCGGCAGAGTTCCCGCCGGAGGTGATCGATCAAACCAGCACGATTTCCGCCGAGGTGCTGGAAGAGGACAAGCAGCACCGGGTCGATCTACGCGACAAGCCGTTGATCACCATCGACGACGAGTCGGCCAAGGATTTCGACGACGCGGTTTATGCGTGGAAGACCAAGTCCGGTAGCTGGAAGCTGATCGTGGCGATCGCCGACGTTTCGCATTACGTTCGTCCCGGCACCGCACTCGACGACGAAGCGCGCACGCGCGGTAACTCGGTGTACTTCCCGGGCCAGGTCGTGCCCATGTTGCCGGAGCTTCTCTCCAATGGCCTCTGTTCGCTGAACCCGCATGTCGACCGCCTGGTCATGGTCTGCGAGATGAACATCTCCAAGACCGGGGCGATCAGTCGCTACTCATTTTATGAAGCGGTCATGAACTCCCACGCGCGTATGACCTATAACAAGGTTGCGGCGATGCTGGAGCCGGAAAGCGAGCAGGGCAAGGCGCTGCGCGAAGAGCATAAAAACCTCATTAAGCCCGTCGAGGATCTTCGCGAGCTTTATGGTCTGCTCAAGGAGGCCCGCGAAGCCCGCGGCGCGATCGATTTCGAGACGACCGAAACGGCGATCATCTTCAATGAAGAGCGCAAGATTGAGGAAATCGTCCCGCGTAGCCGTAACGACGCGCACAAGATGATCGAGGAGTGCATGTTGGCGGCCAACGTGGCCACCGCGCGCTTTCTGGACAAGCACGACCTGCCGGCGCTTTACCGGATTCACGAACGCCCCACGCCGGAGCGGCTGGAAAAGCTGCGCCTGTTCCTGAGCGAGCTGGGTCTCTCGGTGGGCGGCGGTGACGAGCCCACGCCCCAGGATTATCAAGCGCTCAGAGAGGCGATCAGTGACCGCCCGGATGCCGATATTATCCAGACTGTGATGCTGCGCTCGATGAACCAGGCGGTTTACTCGCCGCAAAACGAGGGGCATTTCGGCCTCGCGTATCAGGCCTACGCTCACTTTACCTCGCCGATCCGCCGCTATCCGGATCTGCTGGTGCATCGCGCGATTCGTTCGGTGATTCGTGGGCCGCGCCAGACCAATACCGTAGTGCGCGTCGAAGGCGCACCGGTCGAGCCGCCCAGCAAGTGGTGCCCCTATACGTTCGAGCAGATGCTCGAGCTTGGCGAACACTGCTCGATGACCGAACGTCGGGCCGACGAAGCCACCCGCGATGTGGAGAGCTGGCTCAAATGCGAGTTCATGTCCGACAAGCTCGGCGAAACCTTCGACGGTACCATTGCCTCGGTCACCCAGTTCGGGCTGTTCGTGCGTCTGGATACCTTCTACGTCGAAGGGCTGGTCCACGTCACTTCGCTGCCTTCGGACTACTACCATTACGAGGCCGAAAAGCATCGCCTGAAAGGCGAGCGCACCGGCACGACCTACCGGCTGGGCGATGGCCTGTCCGTGCAGGTCGCTCGGGTAGACATGGATGATCGCAAGATCGACTTTGGCCTGACCGATGAGAAGCCGCGCCCGCGCCGTCAGCCGCGCAAGCGCCCGGGTAAAGGCGCCGAGGCGTCGGCAGCGTCGGATAAGCCTGCGAAATCCGATAAGCCGGATAAGCCGCGCCGTCAGCCGGCCAAGCGTAGCGCCGCGGGCAAGCCCGAAACAAAGGCCGAGGAGCCCACGACGCGAAGCGGACCCAAGCGCTCGCGCAGGGCGCCCAAGAAACCATCGTTGGATAAGGAATAAGCATGAAGTCAGCATCCCGGCGTGGCGCGCGCAGCGCCGTTCAGGTGCCTGAAGGCCTTGAGCAGGTGTACGGCGTCCACGCGCTTGAAAGCTTGCTGGAGCGGGGCGAAGCCCCGCGCGAGCTTTGGGTGCAGCAGGGCGCGGGTAGGCGCCTTGACGTGCTTGTCGAGCGTGCCCGAGCAGGGGGCGCGCGGCTCAAGGAGCAGCCCAGGGAAATACTCGACCAGGTGACCAGTGGCGCTGCCCACCAGGGCGTGGTCGCGTTTTGCCCGCCGCTCACCGCAGAGGGCGAAGAGTCGCTATGGCTAAAGCTGCGCGCCTGGCAGGCCCCTTCGCCGCCGCTTCTACTGGTGCTCGATGGCGTGACCGATGTGCATAACTTCGGTGCCTGCTTGCGCAGTGCCGATGCGGCCGGCGCCCACGGTGTGATCGTCGCCAAGGATAATGCCGCCCCGCTCAACGCCACGGTGCGTAAGGTAGCTTGTGGCGCGGCAGAGGTCGTGCCGGTCTACCAGGTCACCAACCTGGCGCGTACGCTTGCCAAGCTCAAGGAGTTTGGCGTTTGGGTGACCGGTACCGCCGGTGAGGCCGATGCGGCGGTTTACGACATCGATTTCAAGGGGCCCACCGCGCTGGTCATGGGGGCCGAGGGCAAGGGCATGCGCCGGTTGACCCGGGAAAGCTGTGACCATTTGGCCAAGCTCCCCATGGCCGGTCAGGTCTCCAGTCTCAATGTGTCGGTGGCCGCGGGTATCTTTCTATTCGAGGCGGTTCGCCAGCGCCAGCTTGCAAGTTGACCCTAACCCCCCTAAAATGCGCTCGCCCGTTTATTTGCCGCGGGCGCTATGAGGCGTATGCCTCTCAAAACGACAGTTCTGCTTGATGCCTTGAATCGAGACGCCGTTTTAAGCGGCGTTTCAGACAGGCATTTCAGTTAACTCCTTGCTTCCCTGTCACGGCCGCTATGGCGGGCGCGCATCGGAAGCTGTCAAACCGCAAGGAGATTCCATGCGTCATTACGAAATCGTGTTTATGGTCCACCCGGATCAGAGCGAGCAAGTGCCGGCTATGGTCGAGCGCTACACCAGCATCGTGACCGAAAGCTCGGGCACCGTGCATCGCCTTGAAGATTGGGGCCGTCGTCACCTGGCTTACCCGATCAACAAGATCCACAAAGCTCACTACGTGCTGATGAACGTTGAGTGCACCGGCGAAACGCTGGAAGAGATCGAAAACATCTTCCGTTTCAACGATGCCATCATCCGTAGCCTCGTTGTTCGCTGCAAAGAAGCGGTCACCGAAGCATCGCCGATGATGAAACCGGCAGAAGAGAAGCGCCCGCGTCGTGAAGATAAGCCGCGTAACGACGACGCTGACGCCGACTCTGAAACAGAAACCGAAGAAACTGCCTAAGTTTCTCCACCGCACGTTTTAAAGGAGCTCATCCATGGCACGTTTTTTCCGTCGCCGTAAGTTTTGCCGCTTCACCGCTGAAGGCGTCAAGCAGATCGACTACAAAGATCTGGACACGTTGAAGGCTTACATCACCGAAACCGGCAAGATCGTTCCGAGCCGTATCACCGGCACAAAAGCACGCTACCAGCGCCAGCTGGCGACCGCTATCAAGCGTTCGCGCTACCTGGCACTACTGCCCTATTCCGATAGCCACCAATAAGCGCTTGACGTAATGCTGGTACTGGCACGTTGGCTGATGCAGAAAACGCCCTACGCCGTTGGCGTAGCGGCGCTTGCATCCCTGGTGCCCTGGCTCTTTTGGATCGGGGCCGCTGTTGCCGCTTTGGTGACTCTGCGCCGCGGGTTTGCACCGGCGCTGCCGGTAATTTTGGCTGCCGCCATTCCCGCCGGTTTCTGGTGGGTACAGGGCGACGTCATCCCGCTGGCGAGCGTGCTGCTGACCACGCTGATGGCCGTCATTCTGCGCGAGCGGATGCGGTGGAGCGAAGCCCTGATCGTAGGCACGCTGGCTGCAGCCTTTATGGTGCAGTTAGGGGTCTTCAGCCCGCCGGGCGGGTCAGAGTTGATGCTCGAGCAGCTAAGAGAGAGCTCGGCTGATATCGACAACATGCTCAACGAGTTCGCCCGCCAGGGGTACGATACCCGGGCGCTGGCCGCCATGGTGGTCGGCGGTGTGACAGGGTTGATCGTTTTGTTGGTGTCGGTGGCCTGTTTGGCCCTGGGGCGTAGCGCGCAGGCCGGGCTTTATAATCCTGGCGGCTTTCGTGAAGAGTTTCACGCGCTGCGCCTGTCCCCCAAGGAGTTCGCGCTGTTGGCGATTCTTGGCGTGGTGGGGCTTTTGCTGGGCGGCGAGGCGATCCTGATCGTTGGTTGGGTGCCGCTGTTAGTGGCCGGTATTGCGCTAGTGCATTGGTTTATTGGATTAAAGGGGATGAACGGGCTGTGGCTGGCGGTATTTTATATACTGCTGATCACAACCTTGCCCACGATTCTCATTGTGCTGCTGTTGGGGCTGATCGATACTTTCGCGAACGTTCGCGCACGCCTTACCCGCAGCAATTGACTAGAGGTTTACGAGATGGAAGTCATTCTGCTCGACAAGATTGGTAAGCTGGGCGGCCTGGGTGACAAGGTCACTGTAAAGCCCGGTTACGGCCGTAACTACCTGGTACCTTACGGCCTGGCCGTACCGGCTACCAAGGAAAACGTAGAAGCGTTTGACGCGCAGCGTGCCGAGCTCGAAGCTCAAGCCGCTGAGCGTAAAGCAGAAGCCGAAGCACGCGCGGAGCAGCTCAACGACATCGAACTGTCGCTGGTCTCCAAAGCGGGTGATGAAGGCAAACTGTTCGGCTCGATCGGTCCGCGCGATCTGGCCGATGCGATCTCCTCTGCTGGCATCGACGTTGCCAAGAGCGAAGTTCGCATGCCGCTGGGCCCGATTCGTCAAACCGGCGAATACGACATTGCCCTGCATCTGCATGCCGAAGTCGACGCATCGGTTCGCGTTGTGGTGGTTGCCGAGTAACGCTCGCGCATCCATCGACGCCGAAAAGGGCGCGGGTTCTCCCGCGCCCTTTGTTGTTTAAGCCCCTTAAAACCGTTCAAACTCTTTGAAATGGCCGAGGGTGGAAGCTGAGCCGACTTTGCAAGACGTGCGGCGTCTTGCAAAGCCGCCTCGAAGGCCGTTTAACGCACGCCAGACGTTGAACGGTTCGATTGAGTAAGATAGTGGCCGCCAGGCCACGCATATCGCGCTATTGAAAGGAGCCCGCGATGGAGGAGTCCTCCACGGACCAGGAAACCGCCGCGCTCAAGTTGCCTCCGCACTCGCTCGAAGCCGAGCAGTCGGTGCTGGGCGGACTGATGCTCGACAACCAGGCCTGGGACAACGTCTCGGAACGCTTGGCGGCGGATGACTTTTACCGCTATGAGCATCGCCTGGTGTTCAACGTCATGATCCACCTGGCCGAAGCCGGCCAGCCGCTTGACGTGGTAACGCTTTCCGAGGCGCTGGAAGCCCGTGACCAGCTCGACACCGTCGGCGGGCTGGGCTTTCTGGCCGAGCTTGCCCGCAACACGCCGTCGGCGAGCAATATTCGCGCCTACGCCGATATCGTGCGCGAGCGCGCCACGCTCAGAAAGCTGATTCGCGCGGCCAACCAAATTGCCGATGGCGCCTTCTCGCCCCAGGGCCGCCCGGCGGACGAGCTTTTGAACGAAGCCGAACGGCTGGTGTTCCAGATTGCCGAGGAGCGGCCGAAAACCGGTGGCCCCATTGGCATGAGCGAGCTGTTGACCAAGGCCGTCGACCGTATCGACGAGCTTTTCAACATGAAGGGTGAAATGACCGGGCTTTCGTCGGGGTTTCGCGACCTGGACGAAATGACCTCGGGCTGGCAGCCTTCGGATTTGGTGATCATCGCCGGGCGCCCCTCCATGGGTAAGACCACCTTCGCCATGAATTTGGTGGAGCACGCGGTGATCTCCAGCGACAAGCCGGTGATGGTGTTCTCCATGGAGATGCCCGCGGAGTCGCTGATGCTACGTATGCTCTCGTCGCTTGGCCGTATCGACCAGACCCGGGTGCGCTCGGGCCAGCTCGAGGACGAGGATTGGCCGCGGCTGACCTCGGCGGTCAATCTATTGAAGGACAAGCAGCTTTTCATCGACGACACTGCCGCGCTTTCACCCAACGAGATGCGCTCGCGCCTGCGCCGGATCGTACGGGAGCACGGCAATATGTCCTTGATCATGATCGACTATCTGCAGCTCATGCAGATTCCCGGGTTTTCCGAAAACCGGACCGGCGAGATCTCGGAAATTTCCCGCTCGCTCAAGGGGTTGGCAAAAGAGTTCGGCTGCCCGGTGGTCGCGCTCTCCCAGCTCAACCGCTCGTTGGAGCAGCGCCCCAACAAGCGCCCGGTCATGTCGGATTTGCGCGAATCCGGGGCCATCGAGCAGGATGCGGACGTCATCGCCTTCGTTTACCGCGATGAGGTGTACAACCCGGACAACCCGGACAACCAGGGCATTGCCGAGCTCATCATCGGCAAGCAGCGTAACGGGCCGATTGGTACGGTACACATGGCCTTTATCGGCAAGTACACCCGGTTCGAGGACCTGGCGCCGGACAGCTACGGGCAAGCGTTTGGCGAATGACTTGAGCCCCGGAGGCCAGGCCGTATAATGCCGCCCCCTGGTTTCAAGCCGAAACGTTTTAGCGAAGGTTTGATGACCGCCGATATGAAAGCGGTCGTTAAATTCAGATATTGAAAAACAGATCTCAGCAACACAGGAGTAGCAGCATGGCGGGTGGTGGTTTTAAGCGGGGTAACCGCAAACGTCTTCCCAAGCTGGAAGGGCGCGGGGAGCTCGAGTCCCTCGAACGCGAAGGTCCTTTCAAGGAGTGGCTGGGCATGCCTGATCTTTACCGCTACTACCTGGTGGTGAACGGCGAATCCTTTAGCTATCAAACCGAAGATGGCGAACTGCCCGTGGTCGTAGGCGATAAGGTCGTGTTCCGCTACAAGGAAACCAAAGGCGGCAACTGGATCGACCGCAACTCCCTGGGTAAAGCGATCGATCCTTCGCAGTACCAGTAGCGCAGTACTTGTAAAAGGGCCGTGGGTCGCGTTTAACCATTCGGTCAGGAACTCTTTTGTTAGGTGGGCGTCTTAGCGCCCTGGTGCAGTGACAAAAGCGCAATTCGAGAATTTGCGCTAACGTTACAATGTACGGTAACAATAATGTCATGGGGAGGCGTCACGCTGTGCCCCATGACCCCTAACAAAAGGAAGGATCCATGGATTTAAACGCACTCAAGGGCTTCGTCGAAGAGTCCGATAACTTCGAAATTCGCGTCATTACCCATTCGGGTAGCCGCTTTTATCAGGTAGAGCTCGAAGATGTCGAGGGCAGCCGCCACATGCTGACCCGGCAGAACAAGCCGATGCTTTTCCGCTCCCTCGACGATGTCTATCTGGAGTTGAAGCGTGCCGGTATTCACCGCGCCTACTTGGTTCAGCACGTGCCCCACGATGAAATGATCGGCCGCGCTGCGCACTATAGTGAGCCACTCACCTCGCGGATGCCGCTGGTTTTCTAATACCCTTGGCACTACTTTAATTTTTCACCCACCCGCAACGAGTTTTTCGTACCACTGCCCCAGCCGTACACGGTGGCGGGCAAATAAACGGTAGCCTGCATTCATCACCCCGCGCAGGCCCGGTAAGCAGGAAAGCCAGACCCATCGCCGGTAGCCCAACACTGAATAGAGGGCCCGGCTCGCATCCATTCCGATATACCACGCCCCGTTGTTGTCGAGTACATGCAATTTCCCCATGAGCGCATCGAAATCCGGCCCCGAAGGCATGGGTTCGAAACCTTCCGCGCGAATATCGACAAGCTCCACCCTATTGCGATGATGATGTTTGGAGAGCCAGGCGACCTCTTTTTGACAAAACGGGCAGCGGCCATCGTAAAAAAGCGTGACCGGCGCGGCGGCGTTTTTGGCGGCGTCGAAAGAATTTTTCATGGTGTTACCGGCCTTTATAGCCTTGAGTGAAGGGGGCTGACCGTAGCACGGCCTATTTTAGTGGAAGCTTACGCAAAAGAGTTCGGCCTGGACATAATTGAATCCGTAGTTATACAAATAATGTTAATAGTATAACTTCATACCGCGAATTTGCTGAAAAGTGGTAAGCTTTCGCCACTAAAAATCTTCAGGAGCGATGGCCATGAATGAGACCGTTCAGACAGATCAGCCAGGGGAAGGGCGCCTAATGCATGCACCGGCGTCGCATCCACCGGTCGCGCGTAAAAAGGTCGGCGTGGTGCTGGCCAACCTGGGGACGCCGGATAACACCGACTACTGGTCCATGCGGCGTTACCTGAACGAGTTTCTTTCCGACAAGCGCGTCGTGGACTATGCCGACTGGAAGTGGCAGCCGTTATTACAAACCATCATCTTGACCAAGCGGCCCTTTGCCTCGGGCAAGGCGTACAAAAGCATCTGGAACACGGAAAACGACGAAAGCCCGCTTTTGACCATTACCCGCGCTCAGACCGACAAAATCGCTCGGCGTTTGAAGGCGCTTTACGGCGATGACGTCGAGGTGGATTTTTGCATGCGCTACGGCAATCCGTCGACGCCTAGCGTGCTCAACGCCATGCAAGCGAAGGGGTGCGAGCGGATCGTTTTCTTTCCGCTTTATCCGCAGTACGGCTCGCCCACCACGGCCACGGCCAACGACCAGGCGTTTCGTAGCCTGATGAACATGAAGTGGCAGCCGGCGCTGCGTACCGTACCCGCCTACTTTGACCACCCGAGTTATCTCAGGGCGCTGGCCAACTCGGTAGAAGAGGCGTATAGCGGCTTCGCGACCCGGCCCAGCAAGCTGGTGGCAAGCTACCACGGCGTACCCGAGCGTTACTTGCTGGAAGGTGACCCCTACCACTGCCACTGCCAGAAAACCACGCGGCTACTGCGCGAAACCCTTGGCTTCGATAAAGAAGAGATCGACACGGCGTTTCAGTCGCAGTTTGGCCCGGAAAAGTGGGTCGGACCGCAAACCGTCGAGCACGTGGCCGAACTTGCCCGCCAGGGGCACAAGCATATAGCGGTTATCTCGCCGGCGTTTTCGGCGGACTGCGTTGAAACCCTCGAGGAGGTCGAAGAGGAGATACGCGAGGGCTTTATCCACGCGGGTGGCGAGACCTTTAGTTATATTCCCTGCTTGAATGATCGCGACGATCATATCGATGCGCTGGTCGAGGTGATCAACACCGAGCTGGGAGGGTGGCTTTCAACGCCGCGTTAAGAGAATAATATAAGGAAATTCAAGCATTAACCTAGCAGGCTAAGTAGATTTTCGAGCGCGTGCTTGCAGGCGCTCGATGGCAACCCGCGGCTTGCTGTTATAAGGTTTACGCCTTTAGTATCACAGTTATTCAACGCTGCGGTAATGGAGTCGCCGCGACATGTGTGCCCATCGTCCTGGGCATCACTCAGGGAGAACACGTTAGATGCAGCTCGCCATTTTGCTAGGTTTTTTACTGGCCGCTTCAGCCCCCTTGATGAACCGCTGGTTCGGGCAGCAGACAAGTTTCTTGCTGGCCCTGTTTCCTGGTGCCATCGCGGTGTGGCTTTTAAGTCAGGCGGGCAGCATCGTCACAGAAGGCCCGCTGCTTTTAGAGTGGCAATGGGTGCCTTCACTGGGCATCAGCCTGACCTTCATGATCGATGGCCTATCGCTGCTGTTCGGTCTTTTGATTACGATCATCGGTACCTGCGTGCTGGTTTATGCCGGCGGCTATCTTAAGGGCAGCCCGGACATCGGGCGTTTTCACGTGGCGATGCTGGCGTTCATGATGTCGATGCTGGGCCTTGTCATGGCCGATGGGCTGTTGACGTTGTTCGTGTTTTGGGAGCTGACCAGCATTACGTCGTACCTGTTGATCGGCTTTAACCATACCGATCTACAGGCACGTAACTCCGCACGGCAAGGCCTGTTCGTAACGGTGGCGGGCGGGCTTGCGCTAATGGCCGGGTTGGTGCTTTTGGGTATTGCCAGTGGGTCCTGGTCGTTCTCCGAGATACTGGCTGGAAGCGAAGACCTTCGCGAGCACGCGCTGTATGTACCAATGGTGGTCTGCCTTTTGTTGGGCGCGTTCACCAAGTCCGCGCAGTTTCCGTTTCACTTCTGGCTACCCAACGCTATGGCGGCTCCTTCGCCGGTGTCGGCCTATCTGCATTCCGCCACCATGGTCAAAGCGGGTATCTACCTGATGGCGCGCCTGCAACCGGAGCTGGGTGGCACCGAGCTTTGGGTGTGGACGCTGTCGCTGGTAGGCGCGTTCACCATGTTTACCGGCGCCTTTTTGGCGATCCACCATACCAATATCAAAAAGCTGTTGGCGTACTCCACCATCATGGCGCTGGGCACGCTGACCATGCTGTTGGGTATTGGTACCGACTACGCCATGACCGCCTTTGTCACCTTCATGCTGGCCCACTCCCTGTACAAAGGGGCGCTGTTCATGGTGGCGGGGATTCTGGACCATGAAACCGGCACCAAGGACGTGACCGAAATGGGCGGGTTGCGAACGGTGATGCCGGTGACTGCCACGATTGCGTTCGTCACCGCGCTTTCGCTTTCCGGCGTGCCGCCGCTGTTTGGTTTCATCGGCAAGGAGCTGATGCTCGAAGCGGTGCTCGGCGCCGAAGGCTTTCAAGCGGTGCTTTTGGGACTTGCTTTCGCCTCGGCGATCATGACCATCGCCGTAGCCGCCATCGTCGCGCTGCGCCCGTTCTTCGGCAAGTATCGGCCGACGCCCATCGAGCCCCACGAGGCGCCGCCGAGCATGCTCATCGGCCCGGCGCTGCTCGCCTTTGGCTCGCTGTTTTTCGGGTTGGCCCCCGCGTTTTTCGGCATCGACGCACTTTTGACCGCGGCGGCCAGCGCCATCGTGGGAAGAACCCTCGAGGTATCGCTTTCGCTTTGGTATGGCGTCAACGCCGCGCTGATCCTGTCGGTCGTGAGCCTGGCGCTGGGCTTTTTGCTCTTCAAACGCTGGGACAGCGTGCGCGGCCGGCTCAGCGTGCTGGCGCCGATCCAGCGCCGCGGACCAGAGGCGGGTTACGAAGGCGCGATGAACGCGATCGTGCGCTTTTCCGAGTGGCAGACCCGCATTCTGCAAAACGGCTATATGCGCAATTACATTCTGGTCATGCTGGTGGTGTTGATCGCGCTGGTGGGCTATTCGCTGCTGGTGCGCCATACGCCGCTTTTGAGTTTCGAGCTGGATGTACGCTTTCACGAGCTCATCGTGGTGGGCACCATGGCGATGGGCGCCATCTTCGCGACCATTTCGCGCTCCCGGCTGGGTGCGGTGGTCTCGGTGGGCATCATGGGCTTCTCCATCGCGTTGATCTTCATCCTCTTTAGCGCGCCGGACCTGGGCATTACGCAGCTGCTCGTCGAGACGCTGACGGTCATTTTGCTGGTGCTGGTACTGTTCAGGCTACCGCGCTTTTCCAATCTATCGACCAGCCTTGAGCGCGTGCGCGACGGCGCGATCGCCACGGCCATGGGCGTGTTGATTTTTTTGCTGGTCATGACGGCGTGGAGTATCGACCAGTTCGAGTCGATCTCGACCTACATGGTGGAGAACAGCGCGCCACTGGCGCATGGGCGCAATATCGTCAACGTGATTTTGGTGGATTACCGGGCGCTGGATACGCTGGGTGAGATGTTCGTGCTGGCGCTGGCCGCGATCGGCGTGATCGCCATGCTCAAGCTTCGCCACACCGCGCCCGAAGAGACCAGGGCCAGTGACGATAAAGCGGCGGCCAAGGAGCCTATCGATGGTTAAATCAGGGACGATCATCCTCAACACGGCAGCGCGCTTTTTGATGCCGCTGCAGCTGATGTTCTCTGTGTTTCTACTGCTGCGCGGCCACGACGAGCCCGGCGGTGGCTTCATTGCCGGGCTGGTGGCGGCGGGGGGCTTTACGCTGTATTTGTTTGCCTTTGGCGTAAGCGCCACCAAAGAGGTGCTGCGTATGCTGGACCCGCGGGATTTGATCGGCATCGGGCTGTTGCTGGGCATGATTTCCGTCGTGCCCGCCTGGTTTCTCGATCAGCCCTTTTTGACCGCCCAGTGGTGGACCATCCCGATCATCGAGTTCAAGGCGTCGACCCCGCTCATTTTCGATGTCGGTGTGTACCTGGCGGTGCTGGGCTCGGTGGTGGGCATGGTCATGGCATTGATGGAGGTGGATAAAGATGAACCTTAACGAGCAGGGAGGCCGTTTATGGAGCCGATAATGGCCCTGGCGATCGGGCTTTTATACGCCACCGCCGTATTCATGATGCTACGTCGATCCATCGTCAAACTGGTGATTGGGCTGCTGCTTTTGTCCAACGCCGCCAACCTTTTGATCTTTACGACGGCGGGGATGACCCGCGGCGCGCCGCCGCTTATTCCCGAAGGCATGTCTCAGCCGCTTGGTGAAGTGGCCGACCCGCTGCCCCAGGCGGTGGTGCTAACCGCCATCGTGATCGCGTTTGGCGTGCTGGCCTTTGCCGTGGTGTTGATCCGGCGCGCCTACGAAATCGTCAAGGCAGACGACCTGGATAAGATGAAGGATACCGACACGTGAGGCCTGAAGTTGCACTGCCCGTTTTACTTCCGCTGTTGTCCGGGGCGCTGTCGCTGCTTTTTTGGCGCTCGCGCCCGATGCAGCGCTTTCTTGCCGTGGCGGGTAACGTTGCCTTACTGGTCGTAAGCCTTTGGCTGTTCGTGTCTGTCTTGAATGACGGCTACGTGACCATGCAGATGGGCAGTTGGCCGGCGCCGTTCGGTATTACGCTCATCGCCGATATGCTCAGCGCGGTGATGATTCTGATGACCGGTATCATCGGCCTGGCCATGGGAGTCTATTCGCTGGCCTCGACCGGGCGCGGCCACGAAAAATTCGGCTACTACCCGTTGATGCACCTGCTGCTGGCGGGGGTGGCCGGCGCGTTTTTGACCGGCGATATCTTCAACCTCTATGTCTGGTTCGAGGTCATGCTGGTGGCGTCCTTCGCACTGCTGATTCTGGGCGGGGAGCGCGCGCAGATGGAGGGGGCGATCAAGTACGTGACCCTCAATCTTTTGGCCTCGGTGATCTTTTTGACCGCTATCGGGCTTTTGTACGGCACCGTGGGCACGCTCAACATGGCCGATATCGCCGTGCGCATCGAGCAGCTCGAGCATTCAGGCATGGTCGAGGTGCTGGCAGTAATGTTCATGGTCGCCTTTGGCATCAAGGCCGCCGCCTTTCCGCTGTTCTTCTGGCTGCCTGCTTCGTATCACACCCCGCCCGTGGCGGTGTCGGCGCTGTTTGCCGGTCTTTTGACCAAGGTGGGGGTGTACTCGCTGTTTCGCGTTTTTACCTTGATATTCGATCAAACCATGGGCTACTTGCAGGACATCATGCTGTGGGGGGCGGTGCTGACCATGGTGACCGGGGTGCTGGGCGCCGCTGCGCAGTACGAATTCCGCCGCATCTTATCCTTTCATATCGTCAGCCAGATCGGCTACATGATTCTCGGGCTGGCGATATTTACGCCGCTGGCCATCGCCGGCGGGGTGTTCGCGATCATGCACAACATCGTGGTGAAGACGAATCTGTTTTTGATCAGCGGTATCACCCACCGGCTGCAGGGTACCTACCAGCTCAAGAAGATGGGCGGGCTTTACCGCCAGTCGCCTGGGCTTGCGGTGGCGTTTTTCGTCTCGGCCTTTTCGCTGGCGGGCATACCGCCGCTTTCCGGCTTTTTTGCCAAGTTCGTGCTCATTCGCGCAGGCCTCGAGGCCGAGGCGTATGTGGCCACCGGGATTGCGCTGGCGGTGGGGCTGATGACGCTCTACTCCATGGTGAAAATCTGGAACGAGGTCTTCTGGAAAGCGCTTCCCGAGGATAACGAGGTGCCCGCGGCGCAAACACCCGTGGGCGATGATGGGCGACTTCTTAAGCCAAGTCTTTGGATCATGTATCTGCCCGTGATCGTGTTGGCGTTCATGTCGCTTGCCATCGGTCTCTTCGCCGAACCGATCATGCAGGTCATGACGATTATCGGCGAGCAGCTCTTCAACCCGGCAGGCTATGTGGACGCCGTACTGGGCGGCGCGCTTGGGGAGGAATTGCCATGACCGGTGCGATTTGGAATTTGTTGCTTGGCCTTGCCTGGGTGCTGTTGAGCGGCGACTTCACCGGCCTCAATCTGCTGGTGGGGATGATCTTTGGTTATATTGCGCTGGTGCTGATCGAGCATCAGGTCGATGCGCTCAAGGGCTATCCCGCGCGCATCCCGCGCATCATTCGTTTTCTCGGGTTTTTCATCAAGGAACTCATCCAGGCGAACCTGCGGGTCGGGTTCGATATTTTGACGCCGCCCTGGCACATGAAGCCCGGTGTGATCGCCATGCCGCTGTCGGCGCGCACGGAGATGGAAATCACCATGGTGGCGAACCTGATCTCGCTGACCCCGGGAACCCTGAGCCTGGACGTCTCCGACGACCGGCGGGTGCTGTATATTCACGCCATGTTCCTCGACGACGAGGACGAGCTGCGGCGCAACCTCAAAGAGATGGAGCACCGCGCACTGGAGCTATTTCGCTAATGAGTACCGTCATTTTAATTAGCCAGGTCATCATGGGGCTGGCGCTGGTGCTTACCTTCGTACGCGTGGTACGCGGGCCGAGCCTGCCGGATCGCGTCGTAGCGCTGGAACTATTCTCGACCACGGTGGTGGGGCTGGTGGGGGTTTATGCCGTTCAGTCCGAAGTGGCCAGTTTTCTGGACGCCGCCATCGTGATCGCGCTGATGGGCTTTCTTGCCGCGATCGGCTTCGCCCGCTTTTTGGAAAGAGGAGGGCCGCGGGATGATTGATGTCATAAAAGCAACGCTGCTGCTGGGGGGCTCGCTGTTTATCCTACTGGCCGCGATCGGGCTTTTGCGCCTGCCGGATCTTTTGACCCGTATGCACGCCACCACCAAGGCCGCCGCGCTGGGCGTGATACTGATCATGCTGGCGGCGGCCATGCACTTTGCCGAGGTGGGGGTGGTGGCGCGATCCTTTGCGATTATCCTGTTCATTCTCATGACCGCACCAGTGGCTGCCCACGTGATCGGCCGTGCGGGCTATTTCGTGGGCTCCAAACTCTGGAGTGGCACCGTCAAGGACGAGCTCAAACCCAATTACGATCCGTTGACCCACGAGCTCAAAAGCGGGCTGGAAACCCAGGAAAATGCCAAGCGGCCACCTCGCGCCAGCGACCCCTGACCCGCCAGTGCCGGTTTGATGCCAACGTAAAAAGATGAAATTATAATTTTTAAATTAACTTGTGTTAATGAATGAAACCGCTTCTTATGGAGCGGTTTTTTTGTATTCAATTGACCCAAAGCGAAAAAACATGGACACTGTCCATGTACAATAATAGTATTGTACAAGATAACCTGTTCAGCTATTACGTTTGACAGGGTCGAGACACTCCATAGATATGCCCCGGATCTGGTTATTAAGCCCACGATGACCGCGTTCTATGCCCGCATCCATACATGAAAGTCGTAATGGACGCCAAGCTGTTTGGCGCGCTAAAGCGGATCACGCCGCCCATGCACACCCAGCCAGCAGAGCACGCTTAGGAGGCACCTGACATGAATTTAACGACCGATATTGTTTGGCTACACGACAATCTGCGCGTGGCGGATAACCCGCTATTAAGATTCGACGCGCGGCCGGATCAGCTTATCTGCCTCTACGTGCTGGATGAGCGCTTGCTCGAACCCTGCCTTGCCGGTGAGCAAACGCCGCGCTTGGGGGCTGCTCGGCTGCGTTTCATATGGCAAAGCCTGATGGAGCTTCGCGGCGAACTCTTACAGCGCGGAAGCGACCTTCTAGTACGTATCGGCGACCCCGCCTCGACGGTAGTCAAACTTGCCAGTGACTATCAGGCGCGCAGTGTAAGGGTAGCGACACACTCGGGTTACGAAGAGGCTGAGCACATCAGCCGCGTGGCCGAGTCGTTGCCTTCACCCAGCGTGCTTGAATGCATGGAAAGTGGCTATCTTTTCGACCAGCAGGCGCTTCCCTTCGCACTGGAGGATATGCCTGCCAGTTTCTCGGCATTCCGCCAGCGCCTGGAAAAAAACTGGGAGGTCGCGGAAGCGCTCGACGCCCCCTTTACGCTGCCAGGCTGGCCCGAAAATGCTTCTCGCGGCTTTCCACCGCTTCACGCTGTAAGCGAACAGAGCGCTTTTTGGCAGCCAGATGATCGCCAGGGATTCAATTTCGTAGGCGGTGAAACGGCGGCCCGTAGCCGTCTCAACCAGTATCTTTGGCAGCAAAGCGGCGCCGAGTCCTATAAAAAGACGCGTAACGGTCTTTTGGGCGCCAACTTCTCGACCCGGTTCGCCCCCTGGCTTGCTCGCGGCTGTCTTTCGGCGCGTCAGGTTTATAAGGAGATCAAGGCCTGGGAGGAGGTGAACGGCGCGACCGAATCGAGTCAGTGGATCGTTTTCGAACTTCTTTGGCGCGACTACTTCCATCGCAACGCTCAGGTGGAAAAGGCCCGGCTTTTTGGCGGTGAGACGCTGCCCGAACCCTGCGACAAATTCGACCTTTGGCGTGAAGCTGGTACCGGCGTGCCGTTCATCGATGCCGCCATGCTCGAACTCAGTAAAACCGGATGGATTTCCAGCCGTGCGCGCCAAAACGTGGCCAGTTTTCTGATCAAGGATCTCGGCGTTGACTGGCGCCTTGGCGCCTGGTGGTTCGAGCACTGTTTGGTCGATTACGATGCGGCCAATAACTGGGGCAACTGGAGCCATCTTGCCGGTACCGGCCGGGATGGGCGCAAGGACCGCTACTTCAACGTGCTCAAACAAGCCAGGCACTATGACCCCAAAGGGCTTTACGTCGCGCATTGGCTGCCTGAGCTTGCATCCTTCGAACTCAGCGCGAAACGCCATCAGCCTTGGCGCTGCGCGCCGCAGACGTTCGAGCCACCCTGTGTGTCACCCCGTGAGTGGAGCCGGTGGTTGCTTGACGAACCCGTGCCGGGTGCTTTTGAGCCCAAAGAGTCGTTGAAATCCGATGAGGGTCGCGAAGAAGTTTCTGATACCGAAACCAGGCTGACCCGCTCATTGGAAAAACAGGCTACCCAGACCCGCCAGCCCGTAGAAGAGCCCGAAGAAGCCGAAGAGTAGGGGATACCAGCGGCTTTCGTTGACTTCATTAGCTGGTAAGTGCTGCCAATCCAGGCCATTATCGATCTCTGCCAAGGATTGCCCGGAGATCGATACTATGTCGTTGAAATTTAATATATTAGCAGGCTATCGAGGTCTGCACGTAGGCGCGCTAAGCCTGGCCTTGGGTGGTTTGCTGGCCGCGGCACCCGTTCAAGCGAACCTGCAGCTAATGAGCGAAGTGGATGCGCGCGGGGCCCAGCAGCTAAGCGCAGCCAACTTTAACCAGTGGCGCGAGGATTTTCGCCGCTACGCGCGCACCCAAGGCATTAGCGAGGCGACCCTGTCAGAGGCTTTCGACGGTTTGCGCTACCGCGAGCGGGTCATCGAACTCGACCGTTACCAGCCGGAGTTCGTTCGGCCCATTTGGGCCTATCTGGACTCCGCCGTCTCCGATGCGCGGATAAGCAATGGGCGGGAAAAGCTCCAGGCGCATCGCCAAACCGCCGATCAGATGCAGAGCCGTTTTGGCGTGCCCGCCGAGATCATCGTGGCCATCTGGGGCATAGAGAGCAATTACGGCAGCAACTTTGGCGATTTCTCCACCCTCGAAGCACTCGCCACCCTGGCCTTCGACGGCCGCCGTCGCGAGTTCGCCCGCAACGAGCTTCTTGCCGCGCTGCGTATTATCGATCAAGGCGATATTTCCGCCGAGCAGATGAAAGGTTCCTGGGCCGGGGCCATGGGCCATACCCAGTTTATTCCTTCGAGCTTTGAAGCCTACGCCGTCGATGGTGACAACAATGGCCGCCGCGATATCTGGGGCAGCATCCCCGACGTCATGGCCTCCACCGCCAACTACCTTGCCAAGGCCAACTGGCAACCCGGTAAGCCCTGGGGGCGCGAGGTGATCCTGCCCGATGACTTCGACTACGCGCAAACCGAGCGTCGCTCGACGAGCGAATGGGCAAGCCAGGGCGTGCGTGCGGTCAACGGCGAACTGCCGGACTTCGACAGCGGGGCGATCATCGTGCCGGCAGGTGCTCAGGGCCCCGCGTTTTTAGTCGGGCCCAACTTCCGTTCGATCCTGCGTTACAACAACGCTACCAGCTACGCCCTCGCGGTGGGAACGCTGAGCGACGCCATTGCCGGGCGCGCGGGTATTAGTCAGTCCTGGCCGCGGGATGAGGCACCTTTGACGCGGGACGATGTCAGAGCCCTCCAGCAGCGGCTCAACGCGGCTGGCTACTCGGTCGGAACGCCGGACGGCATCATGGGGCCCAACACGCAAAGTGGTCTGCGCACCTTTCAGCGCGACCAAGGCTTGACGCCGGATGGTTTCGCCACGCAGTCGCTGCTGGAGCGCCTTCGCTAACGGCGGCGCAGTACGGTAATTTTTACTCAAGGATGACAGGCAATGAGCATGGCTTTTTTTAAAAAAGTGAGCGTTTTCGCCATCACGGGCGCGGTACTGGCCAGTACCAGTACCAGTGCCTTGGCCGATGAGCGTAAAGTATACGGCTGGGTCGAAAATGCGCTGATCGACTCCTGGGATATTACGGTGAAGGCGAAGCTCGATAGCGGCGCTTTGACGTCTTCGCTTGATGCCCGGGATATCGAGCTTTTTGAAAAAGACGATGAGGACTGGGTGCGCTTTCGTTTGCAGCTAGAGGACCAGCAAAGCGGCGACACCTTTAGCGATGAGATCGAGCGCCCGCTGTATCGCGAGCTGACCGTGCGCGGCGCTGGCGGTAAGGATGACCGTCCGGTCGTGCTGCTGGATATCTGCATGGGGGATACGATCTATGAAGAGCAGTTTAGCCTTCGTGACCGTGATGAAATGAACTATCCCATGCTGTTGGGCCGGCGCAGCATTGGCCATCTGGGGCTTCTCGATGTCGATAACACCTTCCTGCAGAGCCCGAATTGCGGTGATGACGCCGAGTACGTGGCCCACGACCCCAGCGAAGACGAGGAGTAAAGGCATCTGCAGCGTTAGCGTTATGCAGTAGATACTGAGAAGTACAGGCCAGGCGCCTCGCTTGACCTGTACTGAGGCGCATAGGCGTTGCGCTAAACATAGGCGTTGCGCTAAAAAAGCTTCGAAAGTAGCGCCGTCACGGCGGTTTCCACCCGCAGGATGCGAGGTCCCAAATGGATTCCCTCGCAGCCTGCCCCCAGCAGTTTTTCGACCTCCCAGGGTATGAACCCGCCTTCCGGGCCGACCAGCAAAAGCGTTGGGTCGGTAACATCGCGTGGGCAGGCATCGCGCATGCCCGGATGGGCCAAAAGACCGTGGTGCTCGGCTAAAAGCGTCGGCAACCGGTCTTCTAGAAAAGGTCTAAACCCTTTAGCCAGCGAGATTTTCGGCAGGATCGTATCCTGGGTTTGCTCCAGGCCTAGAATGAGGTGCTGATGTATTTTGTCCGGTGTGAGTTCCGGCGACTGCCAGTAGCTTTTTTCCACGCGTTTGGTGTGCAACAGGGTGAGGTGTTTGACCCCCAGCGCCGTCACGTGCTCCAGGGTGCGCGCCAGCATACGCGGGCGTGGTAGCGCCAATACCAGGTGAACGGGAAGCGGCGGGGGCGGCGTTTGCGAAAGCGTCGTCACCTTGAACACCGCGCGCTTCTCGCTTAATTCCAAAAGTACCGCCTTGCCCACGCAACCGCCGAGCACGCCGACAGTGAACTCGTCGTTCACTTGGGCGCGGTGAACGCGCGTCAGGTGTTCCAGGCGGCGGGTGTCGGTCAGGGTAGCGCGCCAGTCGGCGCCAAGCTCGTCGGGGGCAAGCAGTATCAGGTTCATGGGGCTCATCGAAATAGGGCTGGATAAAGCGCCGAGTGCAGGTTGTCGCCTCACTTGGCTTGCATGCGTGCGCGTTGCAGGCACAATACCAGCAACGGCGGCAAAAGCCTTTACCGCGTTTAAGGAGATGCGCTGTGCGCGTGATTCGCAAATATGCCAACCGGCGATTGTACGATACTCAGCAAAGCCGGTACGTAACGCTTGAAGACCTGCGGCGGTTGATTATCGACGAAGAGCCATTCCGCGTCGAGGACGCCAAAAGCGGTGAGGACCTGACGCGGACGATTCTGTTATCGATCATCATCGAACAGGAGCAGGCCGATAATGATTCCGAGGTTTTTTCCAACGATCTTTTAGCGCAGCTGATTCGTGTCTACGATATGTCGTCGCCGCTGCCGCTGTCGCGCTATCTGGAGCAGGGCACTCAACTGATGCTGCAGCAGCAAAAGCGGATGCAAAACCAGTGGCAGCAAGCGCTCAAAAACTCGCCCATGGAGCTAATGCGCGAGCTTGCCGAGGAGAACATGCGTTTTTGGCAAAGCGCGCTGAATAAGCCAGGGCCGGCGGATGACGACAATGATAACGAGCGCTCCTAGCGCCACGCTACAGGTTTGCTGTGGCATAATGCGCCCAGGTAACGCATCCGCTCGATAAGGAAAGACATGAACGTTTTGATGATAGGTGGCGGCGGGCGAGAGCACGCCCTGGCGTGGAAACTCGCGCAGTCGGCACAGGTAACGAAGGTGTTCGTCGCGCCCGGCAATGCGGGGACTGCCCGGGAGCCCTCGCTTGAAAACGTGGCCATCGAGGCCACCGATATCGATGGCCTGCTGGCGTTTGCCCAGCGTGAAAACATCGCGCTGACCGTCGTGGGGCCCGAGGCGCCACTGGTCATTGGCGTGGTGGACCGCTTCCAACAGGCCGGGCTTGCCATTTTCGGCCCTACCCAGGCGGCGGCCCAGCTCGAAGGCTCCAAATCCTTCACCAAGGATTTCCTCGCCCGCCATCAAATCCCTTCCGCTGCCTATCAAACCTTTACCCGGGTCGACGACGCGCTCGACTACCTGGCCGAGGTCGGCGCACCGATCGTCATCAAGGCCGACGGCCTGGCCGCGGGCAAGGGGGTGATCGTTGCCATGAGCGAGGCGGAAGCCACGGCGGCGGTTCGCGATATGCTCGAAGCCAACGCCTTCGGTGATGCCGGCGCGCGGGTGGTCATCGAGGAGTTTCTCGAGGGCGAAGAAGCGAGCTTTATCGTCATGGTCGACGGCGAGAACGTCGTACCCATGGCCACCAGCCAGGATCATAAGCGTGCCTTCGACGGCGATACCGGCCCGAATACCGGCGGCATGGGCGCCTACTCGCCGGCACCGGTGGTCACACCGGAGATCGACGCGCGAATCATGGAGCAGGTGATTTTGCCCACGGTGCACGGCATGCGCGATGAGGGCAACGCCTACACCGGGTTTTTGTACGCAGGCCTGATGATCGACGAGGCCGGCAACCCGAAAGTGATCGAGTACAACTGCCGCTTCGGTGACCCGGAAACCCAGCCAATCATGATGCGCTTGACCTCTGACTTCGCCGCGCTTTGTTTGGCCGGGGCGAAAGGCGAACTGGCCGGTTTTGAGTGCCACTGGGACAGCCGCGCTGCGGTGGGCGTTGTGATGGCTGCGGGCGGATACCCCGATAGCTACCGCAAGGGGGATGTCATTACCGGGCTTGACGAAGCGGATACGCGACACTGCAAGGTCTTCCACGCCGGTACCGCGCAAAACGAGCAGGGTGAAATCACCACCGCCGGTGGGCGTGTGCTGTGCGTCACAGCGCTTGGCGAGAGCGTGCTGGAAGCCCAGGTTAAGGCCTATCTGGGCGTCAAGCAGATTCACTGGCAAGATGTCGAGTATCGTCGCGATATTGCGCACCGGGCCATCGCACGCGAGCAGTCACGCTAATTTTACAGCCGTTTATCAAGGAGTGAGCTATGGAGCGCGTCACGCTGGATTTCCCTGAGGCAGCGATTATTCACCGCCACTCCTTGTCGGTGCGCATTACGGACATGAACTACGGTCGTCACCTGGGCCACGATGCGCTGGTGGGGCTGATCGCCGAGGCGCGCGCCCAGGCGTTGGCCGCACTTGGGTTCCCGGAGTGGGATCTGGCGGGCTATCCAAGTGTCGTGGCTGATTTGACCGTGCTTTACCAGCGTGAGGCGTGCTTCCCCGAGGTGCTTTCGATCGAAACCGCCGTTCCCGAGCCCGAAGGCAAGGCCCTTGTGGTGTATCACCGGGTTTTGAATGCGCAAGACCAGCGCGTCGCGACGGCCAAACTCACGCTGATGCTGGTCGATACGGCCGCCCGGCAAACCGTCGAGGTGCCCGCAGAGGTCAAACGTGCGCTCGCCCATGCCCGAGGTCTCTAATGTCGCGTGAGTATCCGATTATTGCGATCACCGGCTCGTCCGGGGCGGGCACGACCACGGTCCGGCGAAGCTTCGAGCGCATGTTTTTGCGCGAGGACATCCACGCGGCGATCGTCGACGGCGACGCCTTTCACCGCTATACCCGTGATGATCTGCAGCGTATTTTCCGCGAAGAGCCGGATCGCAAGGACGAGCTCTCGCACTTTGCCGTCGAGGCCAATTTGCTCGACCGCCTGGAGGGGCTTTTTGCCGAGTACGGCGAGCACGGCTCGGGCACCTTTCGCCACTATATCCACGCCGAAGACAAGCAGAAGATCGAGGCCGGTTACCGCGTCGGTACTTTTACCGAGTGGCAGTCGCTACCCTGTGGGACGGATCTGCTTTTCTACGAGGGGTTGCACGGTGGCCTGGTAACGCCGGAGTACGATATCGCTCGCCATGCCGACCTTTTGATCGGCGTGGCGCCCACCATGAATCTCGAGTGGATTCAAAAGATCGACCGCGATACCAAGCTGCGTGGCTACTCTCAGGAGGCGGTGATCGATACGATCTTGGGGCGTATGGACGACTACGTTCGTTATATTCAGCCGCAGTTTTCGCGCACGCACATCAATTTCCAGCGCGTACCCACGGTGGATACCTCCAACCCTTTCGAGGTGCAGGATATTCCCACCGACGCGGAGTCCTTCGTGGTGATTCGCTTTCGCGACCCTTCCACGGTGGACTTTCCCTGGCTTTTGGCCATGGTCAAGGACGCCTTCATGACGCGCCCGCACACCCTGGTGGTGCCCGGGGCGAGGCTGTCGCTTGCCATGGAGCTCATTTTGGCACCGCTACTGCGCCATTTGCTGGCACAGCGGCGCTTTCGCTAAGCAAGCGCACGGTTCGTTAGCAACGCCTCATCGTTCAATACGTCAGTCAATCGACTTGGCCGCGAACAACACAGTCAACGAATAACAGGAGCACGTCATGGAGTGTCTTTTCTGCAAGATCATCAATCGCGAAATACCTGCCGATATCGTTTATGAAGACGAGCACGTGTTGGCGTTCAACGATATCGACCCCAAGGCGCCCACCCATCAACTGATCATTCCCAAACAGCATATCGCCACCTTGAACGATATCGAGCCGGATCACCTGGCCGTCGTCGGGCGGCTTCAATATACCGCAGCTCGCCTGGCCAAAGAGCAGGGGTTTGCCGAAGACGGCTACCGCGTGGTGATGAACTGCAACGCCATGGGCGGGCAGACGGTCTATCATATCCATATGCATTTAATGGGCGGACGGCAGTTTACCTGGCCGGCCGGTTAACGCGCGCGACAGGATCAAACGAGGTCATGCCAATGCGGGAACGCCACTTGAGCCGATCGGATCGGTTTATTTCACATATCGATAGCGCGCTGCGCACGCTGATTCCCAATACCCAGGGAGCGCAGCGCGCCAATCCCTCGGCTTTGACCCCTGAGGCGGCGCTTAGCGAGCTGGAGCGTCGCCACGCGGCCAGTACGCTACGGGTGCTGCATGTGGCCACCGCCGGGGTTCAAGGGCTATGCCAGGGGCAGGTAGGGCTTATCATGCTGCCCAAAGCGCGCCAGCAAATCGACCACTCCCAGCGCGAGGCAATCGATCATCTTGCGTGGTGCCAGCAGCGTCTCGAGCAACTCGAAAGCCGCACCAGCTACTTTATGCCGGTTTACTATGGGGCCGGGGTGGGGCTTGGGATCATGACCGGTTTGATCAACGACCGCTTCGGTCTGGGCATGGTAGCGGCGGCCAAGGAGCTGATCGGCCGTCAAGTGACCGAGCAAATGGCGTATCTGCCTGCCGAGGATCATCGCTCCCGCACGCTTATACGCCAGGTTGCCTCCGACAACACCCACCACGCCCAGTTGGCGATCGAAGCGGGCGGTATGCGCTTTCCCGCGCCTCTCAAGTGGGGGATGGGGTTGCTGGGCACTACGTCGCTCAAAAAGGCGCGCTATACCTGAACGGCTTGACGAACCGCACTGGTTGGCCAATTCTAAAGAGTGTGAGCATACGCTTTAACGTGGCTCAACCGGGCTACGTTAAAAAACGCATAGGCACCCGCTGGCGCGAGCGGCGGCTTCAGGGATGCAAGCCGGTTGGAAGGCACCGCAATAAAGGAGACGTAAAATGCTGGGTAACGCACTGCTTTTTTTGATTATCGCGATCATCGCCGGGGTACTCGGTTTTTCCGGCATTGCCGGGGTGGCCTCTACGATTGCCCAGGTACTGTTCGTACTCTTTTTGATCCTTTTTCTCGTTTCGCTGTTTACCGGCCGGCGCCGATAGCGCGCTGGGTGCAGGTATAAAAAAAGCCCCTTTACAGGGGCTTTTTTGTGCCACGACTTCGTACAAAAAACCGGTGCTCAGGCGTCGATACGCTTGTACTTCATCCGCTTGGGCGTGTCGTTGCCGACGCGTTTTTTGTGGTCTTCTTCGTAGTCGGTGTAGTTACCGTCGAAGAACACCACTTCCGATTCGCCTTCGAAGGCCAGGATGTGCGTAGCGATCCGGTCCAAAAACCAGCGGTCGTGAGAGATCACGATCGCACAGCCCGGGAAGGCGAGCAGTGCCTCTTCCAGGGCGCGTAGGGTTTCGATATCCAGGTCGTTCGATGGCTCATCGAGCAGCAGAACGTTGGCGCCTTGCTTGAGCGTTTGCGCCAACTGCAGGCGACCGCGTTCGCCGCCGGAAAGCTCGCTGAGGCGTTTTTGCTGGTCGTTGCCCTTGAAGTTGAAGCGACCCACGTAGGCGCGGGAGGACACCTCGTAGCCGTTGATGTTCAGGATATCCTGACCATCGGAGACGGCTTCCCAGACGGTCTGTTTGTCGTCCAGAGCGTCGCGCAGCTGTTCGACGTAGGCGATATCGACCGTGTTACCGATGACCACTTCGCCTTCGTCGGGCTGCTCTTTGCCGGTGATCAGCTTGAACAGCGTCGATTTACCCGCGCCGTTGCCGCCGACGATACCAATGATCGCGCCCGGCGGTACGGTAAAGGAAAGATCCTGGTAGAGGAGCTTGTCGTCGAAGCGCTTGGTCACGTTGTGAAACTCGATGACCTTGTCCCCCAGGCGCGGGCCGGGTGGAATATAGATCTCGTTGGTTTCGTTACGCTTTTGGAAGTCGCCGGACTGCATTTCTTCGAAGCGGTTGAGACGCGCCTTGCTCTTGGCCTGACGGCCCTTGGCGTTACTGCGTACCCACTCGAGTTCCTGCTTGATCGCTTTCTGGCGCGAGGCTTCCTGTTTGGCTTCCTGGGTCAGGCGCTGCTCTTTTTGCTCGAGCCACTGGGAGTAGTTGCCTTCGAAAGGAATGCCCTGGCCGCGGTCGAGCTCGAGAATCCAGCCCGCCACGTTGTCCAGGAAGTAGCGGTCGTGGGTGATCGCCACGACGGTGCCGCTGTAGTCGTGCAAAAAGCGCTCGAGCCAGGCCACGGACTCGGCGTCCAGGTGGTTGGTGGGCTCGTCGAGCAGCAGCATGTCCGGGTTGGAAAGCAGCAAGCGGCAAAGGGCGACACGGCGGCGCTCACCGCCGGAGAGAGTGCCTACTTTCGCCTCCCAGGGCGGCAGGCGAAGGGCTTCGGCGGCCACTTCCAGCTTGCGCTCGATGTTGTGCGCGTCCGCGGCCTCGATCATGTTCTCCAGGCGCGCCTGCTCGCTTGCCAGGGCGTCGAAGTCCGCGTCGGGCTCGGCGTAGGCTGCGTAGACTGCATCGAGTTTCTCCTGAGCGGCTTTTAGCTCGCCCAGGGCCTCTTCGACGGTGTCGCGAACGTTTTTCTCGTCGTCGAGCTGCGGCTCCTGAGGGAGGTAACCCACGTTAATGCCAGGCATCGGGCGAGCTTCACCTTCAAACTCTGTATCGACACCGGCCATAATGCGCAGCAGTGTGGATTTACCCGCGCCGTTCAAACCCAGCACGCCGATCTTGGCGCCAGGGAAAAACGACAGCGAGATATCCTTGAGAATTTGTTTTTTGGGCGGCACGACTTTGCCAACCCGGTTCATGGTGAATACGTATTGCGCCATGGAAATCCGTTAGGTTGTTGAACAGGGTGATCAAAAAAAGATGCGGGCGTAAATGATAGTGCCCTAAGCGAGTAAAGGCCAGAAAGAGGGCGGCCAACATGATCGCTTAGTGCCGTGAAGACGCTAAAAGGGCGCTCTTGCCCTAGTCGTTCCAGTCGTCTTCGATAGCCCGCTTGAGATTACGCTCTTCAAGCCAGGCCTCTACCTGGCGGCGTGCGCGCAGGGTATCGCCCTTGCTGGGCTTTTGCTTGCCGTACTGCTCGTCGTTGACCGCATCCAGGCTTTCGAAATCGTCGGCCTCTAGATTTGCAGTGCTAAACGTATCGCGATTCAAGGGGTCACGGCTCATGAGATGCCCTCCAACCCAAGCCGGCGTACCGGCGTTTTATAGGCTTAGCGCTAAACGTTGGCTAAGCGCCCAGCGCACCACTGCGCTTAGGCGCTGTATAACGCCGCTTGGATTGAAGTTCAAGCTTTAAATGCAGGCGGGGTGGATCAGGCGCTTTCCTGCTGTTTTTGCAGATCAGAAAGGGCCCGTTGGGCTTCGACGCGCTCGGAGACGTCTTTTTGAACGCCGACGCAATACATCAGGTTATCGCTTTCATCGAATACCGGCGTGATGGAGAGCTCGTTCCAGAACATGGTGCCGTCCTTGCGGTAGTTGCGCAGCACCTCGCGAGAGGGGCGACCGCTTTTGAGCGCCTCGCGGATCCGGTCAAGGGCGTCCTGGTCGCGGTCATCGTTTTGCAGAAAGCGACAGTCCCGATAAAGAATTTCATCGGCGGTGTAGCCCGTCAGGCGTTCAAAACCTTTATTGACATAGATGAGAATATTTTCATCGCCTTCCTGCTCGGACACGACGATGCCGTCGTCGGATGCATCTACAATGCGCTCGAGTAATTCAGGGTTGATTAAAGGAGATCGTTTCATAAAAAATCCTGTTGCTAATCGCTCTTCCGTTGCCATGGCGCTGTACGTCAGCGCGGGAATCAACGGTACTTAAACACGCCAAACAGCATTAACATAGGCAGCAACGCTGGCGGTGGCAAATTATCCTCTCTTATCCAATGAGCAGGCACGCCAATGCGCGCCTGGGAGGGCTCATTCGACCTCGGGCAGCCGGTAGGCGCTGAGTATGGCGCAAAATGCCGTGAATGCCAGTACGAGCAGCAGTAGGGCACTGCCTAGCCACTGCGCCAGTGCGCCCACCAGGCCCCCCACGGCAAGCATCAAGACACCGGTCAGCGTATTGGAGAGCGCCACGTAAAGCGCACGATTATCCTGATTGGCGATATCGACCAGGTAAGTCTTGCGGCCAAGGCGCACGCCATGGTGAATGATCACCAGCAGCGCATAGACGACGGCGTAGGGCACGATGCTTTGCGTCCATTCACCGCCCACCCACACAAGGCTTGCGCCCAGCAGGCAGCAAAGCGTCGTGCCCAGGGCGGCGTAGCCCATGACGCGGCGGCTGGATTGGTCGGCAAGCCTGCCCCATACCGGGCTGGCAACCATCGCTGCCAGCCCCGATACGACGACCAAAAAGCCCAGACTGCCCAGGCCGGTACCGCTTTGCTGTTGGCCGAGCAGCGCGATGTAGGGTAGCGCCAGGGCGCTCGAGAGCAATAACGCGCGGGAAACGTTGAAGTGTAAAAAGGTGCGGTCGGTTTTTAAAAGCGAAAACCCGTACTTGATGCTCTGCCAGGCATTTTCTCCGCCCTCTACCGCGCCGGGTTCTTCCTTGATGCGCGCCACGCAAAAGGCGTTGAGTAGCCAGCCAAAGGCTGCGACGGCGAGCAGCGTGGCCAGCGCCCACTGGCCGGGGCTTTCGTTAAACAGCATCAGTACGCCGCCGGCGGCGAGGGTGGCGGCGCCGGCGACGCTACCGCTATAGCCCATGAGCGTGCCGCGGCGGCGTTTGGCGATGGTTTTACCCATTACATCCTTGGTGGCAATGGAAGAAATGCCCCGGGCGAGTGAAAGCAGCACCAGCACGCCGAGCACCAGTGCCCCACCCAGCGAGCCACTGCCCCAAAGGGCCAGTAACGCTAAACAGAACGCGCACACCCCTTGAAGCACGGCCCCGGCGGCCCATATCCATTTGCGCCTGGGTTGGGGCCTGATGAAACCGGCCACGAATATCTGCGGAAGCAGGGCGCCGGCTTCACGGATGGGAACCAAAAACCCGACCATCCATATCGGCGCGCCCATGAGGCCCATGAGCCAGGGGAGCACCAGCCGTGCGCTCGAGAGCTCGTCGGCCAGCTTATTGCCTAGCGCTGCAAACAGATGCAAAAAGAAGTTGCGCGGCTGCTCGTGGCACGCCTGTTCCGGTATGTCCTGACACATTCGGCTATCGTCATCGCCGGTCAACCATTCGAATAGTCGGGTTTGGGAAATGGGCTGCTCGGCCATCGCGGTTCCTTGGCAGTTATTAATACAAGGTGCCAGAATGCCGTTTTATCACCGCAGGTTAAAGCACTCGAGGCCGACACAATGCCGCGACTACATATCCGCTACTGCACGCAATGTCAGTGGCTTCTACGCAGTGCCTGGTACGCTCAGGAGCTTCTTTCAACCTTTGGCGAGCAGCTCGATGAAGTGGCGCTGTCGCCTTCCCACGGTGGCACGTTCGAGATCTGGTGCGACGACGAGTTGATCTGGGAGCGCAAGCGTGATGACGGCTTCCCGGATAGCAAGGAACTCAAAAAACGCGTGCGCGACAGGATCGACCCGGCCCGGGATCTTGGGCATATCGACCGATGAATCAGGACCGCCAGGCAATCGCATTCGGGTTAGGGGCGGTTGCGCTTTGGTCGACGGTGGCGACGGCCTTCAAGGTAGCGTTGGGTTATATGAGCCCGCTGGAGCTTATGTGGATCGCCGCGCTGGTCTCCTGGATACTGATGGGGGCGCTGGTCATCAAGCGTGGTCACATTGGCAAGCTGCAAAGCGGGTGGAAAACCGCGGCCTGGGCCGGGCTGATGAACCCGGTGGCCTATTACCTGGTACTGTTTGCCGCCTACGACCGTTTGCCAGGCCAGGAGGCCATGGCGCTCAACTATACCTGGGGGCTGGCCATGGCACTTTTGGCCGTGCCCCTTCTGGGCCAGCGCTTGACGCGATGGGACGTGGCGGCGGGCGGCGTGGCCTACGCCGGTGTGTGGGTCATTGCAACGCGCGGGCAGGTTTTCAATCTGGCGTTCGAAGATCCGCTGGGCGTCGTGCTGGCGCTTTGTTCCACGCTTATCTGGGCGCTTTACTGGCTTTTGAACGCCCGCGATGCGCGGGAGCCGTTGGTCGGTCAGTGGCAAAATTTTAGTATTGGCTTGCCAGTGCTGACGTTTCTACTACTTTTAGGTCCGGGGGTGCAGTGGCACGGCTTGCCTGCATTGGGCGCCGGTGTCTACGTCGGCCTTTTTGAGATGGGGATCGCCTTCATATTCTGGCAGGTGGCGGTGCACAAGGTGTCGCGAACGGCCAAGGTGTCCAACCTGATTTTTCTCTCGCCGCCGGTATCGCTTTTGTTGCTGCACGTGGTCGTGGGAGAGCCGCTTTTGGTATCTACTTTCGCGGGGCTTGGGCTGATTTTAGGCGGTCTTGCCTTGCAGCAGGTACAAAGTGGTGAAAAAGACTGATTAAAAGAACGTGTTTTTTAGATTCTTATTGTAAAGTTTTGTGACTTTTGTTCTGATATGTTGCCTTAATCGTTAATGCTATTAACTTAAGCCAGGTTATCGAGGCTGCTCTTTCCGGTCGTAGAATCATAAGCCAAGCGCCAGATCTTGACGCCGCGCAACAAACAGGTGCCGGAGAAGTGGCAGAGTACGCCACGATGTCATCGCAAGAGTTTCATCGTAAGAGTGGAACGCTCAACAGGGATCCATGGATATGAAAGACAACGTAACAATGAAATTAAAGTATCTGTTTTCAGCGCGTGCGTTTCGCCCCATTACGTTAACAACGCTTGCGTGTCTGCCGCTTTCTGCGCTAGCGCAGTCGCTACCTGCCAGCCTCTACGCGCCGGGGTCCACGGATTTGCCGAGCGCCATTCAACAAACCATCATCACCAACCCGCAGGTCAACGCGGCCTGGGCGAATTTCAACGCGTCGGCAAGCGATATCCGGGCCGCCCAGGGTGGTTACTTGCCGACGATTGATGTGCGCGCCGGGGTAGGGCGTCAGGACCGGGAAAACGACGGGCGAGGCAGCTACAGCAGCGATTTTGCCGAGCTGACGCTGTCGCAAATGGTCTTTGACGGTTTTGCGACCCGCAGTGACGTGGAGCGCCTGGACCGGGCCCGCCTGGTCGCTTATTTCGAGCTTTTGGGCGCAAGCGAAGAGGTCGCGCTCGAGGCATTTGGCAGCTATATCGACGTCCTTCGCTATCGTGAGCTGGTGCGCCTGGCCCAGGATAATTACCGCCAGCACCAGCGCGTTTTCGGTCAGATCGAAGAGCGCACGCTTTCCGGCGCCGGGCGCGGGGTCGACCTGGAGCAAATCAGCGGCCGTCTGGCGCTCGCCGAATCCAACCTGATGTCGGAAGCGTCCAATCTTCACGATGTGACCGCGCGCTATCAGCGTGTCGTCGGTGAGCTTCCCGCGCAAAACATGACGCCGGTACCTTCGCTGGCGGCGGATTTGCCGGCGGATGTAGCTCAGGCCGTTAGAATGGCCTTCGAAGGTAACCCGGATTTCCAGGCGGCGATGGAGAATATCGCCGTGGCCCGTGCCGAGCAGGAAAGCGCACGCGCCGGTTATATGCCGCGCCTGGATATTCAAGGACGTACCGGCACCAATAACGATGATAATCTCACCGGGCGTAGCGACGAACACAGCATTCAGCTCGTGGCGAGCATGAATCTTTACCGGGGTGGGGCGGACCGGGCAACCTTCGACGCGGCCGCTTCGCGGATCGAACAGGCGCAGAGCCAGCGCGAGCTTGCCTGTACCAACGTGCGCCAAACCACACAGATCGCCTATAACGATACCCAGCGTCTGCGCGAACAGCTTAGCTACCTCAACGAGCACCGTCAGTCCATTGACCGCGTGCGGGGTGCCTATCAGCAGCAGTTCGATATCGGTCAGCGCACCTTGTTGGACGTTCTCGACAGTGAGAACGAGTACTTCGAAGCCAGCCGCGCCTACGCCAACGCCGAGTTTGATTTGACCCTTGCTCACGCGCGTACACTGGCGTCGATGGGCCAGCTCATGCAAACCCTCAACGTGACCCGTGACGACATCCCAAGCCTTGCGGAGCTCGACTATGAAGGTACGACGCTAAGCTCCGCCGATACCTGTGCCGTTAACGGCCCCAGTGGCTTTACGCTTGAAGACTTTACACGGGGTATTTCGGCCTCTTCCACGGATTACCCGACGGCGTATCCGGCAGAGTAACCAGCGCCCAGCGCTAATCCTTTGTACGTATGGCCGGTACACTGCACACCCCGCCGTGTACCGGTTTGCGGCTTTTTCTCTACCCGAGTGATCAGTGGGCCTTAACGCCGCTGAAAGCTTTCGGTCTTCGAGGGAAATAAACGGATTGGCGTGTCTTTTTGCGGCCTTTGAAAAGAGCACTTTAAGATTAAATATAGCGAGATGGCTCAAAAAATCAGGGCGTTGGGTGGGGGTGTAAAGTACCTGGCGTTGAGCGCTCGATGTTTCACTTTTCAGTGATGACTCGACCTCGCGGTAAACCGACGGATAGGAGATTAGGTTTTAGTGGCTCAGCAAAAGCAGGTCGTCTCTACCAGTACCCAATCTCACGAGCGCGCGGGCGATGAGCTTCTTGAATGCTTGAAAGCGATCGCCTCCTATCATCAGCACGAGGTATCTTCGGAGGCGCTCAAGGCGGGGCTGCCTTTGGAGCAAGGGAACCTCACCCCGTCGGTTTTTGGCCGCGCCGCGCACCGTGCTGGCCTGACGGCGCGCATCGTTAAAAGTCCTTTGCTGGGGCTCAATCCTTCGCTTTTTCCCGCCGTGCTCCTGCTGGAGCCGGGGCGCGCTTGTGTGCTTTTGGCACTGGACACTCACCAGCAAAAAGCCAGCGTCATCTTCCCGGAGCTTTCCGAGTCCGCCGTCGAGGTGGCGCTCGACGAGCTCAACGGTGGGTACAGCGGCGAGGCGATTTATGTCCGGCCCAGGTTTCAGGCTGACAACAGCACTGAACCCGGCGTCAAGAAAAAGCGCGACCAGCACTGGTTCTGGGGCGTCATCAAGGAAAACCGCCGGCTTTACCGCGACATCATCAGCGGGTCGATTGCGATCAACGTCTTTGCGCTGGCCATGCCGCTTTTCATCCTTAACGTCTATGATCGCGTGGTGCCCAACCAGGCAACCGAGACTCTTTGGGTGATGGCGGCGGGCGTGTTTATCGTGCTGTGCTTCGATTTGGCGCTTCGTCTAATGCGCAGCGCCTTTGTCGATTTAGCGGCAAGCCGGGCGGACGTGAAGCTCTCCTCGGCGATCATGGCGAAGGTGCTGGGGATGCGCCTTGAAGAGCGCCCGGCGTCTACGGGCTCGTTTACATCGACGCTGCAGTCGTTCGAATCGGTACGCGCCTTTATTGGTTCGGCCACCATCGTCGGTATCGTCGATCTGCCTTTCGTGCTCATGTTCGTGGGTATCATCGCGCTCATCAATCCGTGGCTTGTGTTGCCGGTTATCGTGGGGATCCTCTTTGTACTGCTGTACGCGCTGGGCGCGCAGGGCAAGCTGCACCAGCTCTCCGAAACCACCTGGGAGGTGGGGGCCCAGCGCAACGCGCTGTTGGTCGAGTCGGTGTCTCAGCTCGAGAACGTCAAGGCGCTGCGCGCCGAGAGCCGCATTCAGCGTCATTGGGAAAAAGCGTCGGCCTTTTTATCGCGCACCGGCGCGCAGCTAAAGCTGGTCAGCTCTTCGGTGTCGAGCGTGGCGCTCTGGGCGCAGAACAGCGTGGCGGTATGCGTCATCATCGTGGGGGTCTATCAAATCATCGAAGGCAACCTGACCCAGGGCGGGCTGATTGCAAGCTACATGCTCTCTTCCCGGGCGATGGCGCCGATTAGCCAGGCCGCCGCGCTGCTGGCCCAGTACCATCAGTCCTCTACGGCGCTCGAGTCGCTCAATCGGGTCATGGAGAAAAAAGAGGAGCGCCACGAAGGCAAAGCCTACGTCGAGAAACCGAGTGTGGCCGGCCACCTTCAGCTCGAAAAAGTCACGTTGCGCTACCCCAACGAAGAGCGCGATGCGCTACGTGACGTGTCGATGACGATCAAGGAGGGCGAAAAGGTCGCGCTTCTGGGGCGTGTCGGCTGTGGCAAGTCGTCGCTCAACAAGCTGCTTTTGGGGTTCTATCAGCCAAGCGCTGGCGCGGTGATGCTCGATGGCGTGGATATCCGGCAGTTGGATCCGCTGCAGTTAAGGCGCCATATCGGCTACGTGCCGCAAGAGGTAAGCCTTTTTGCCGGCTCGCTTCGCGACAATATCGTGGCCGGCGGCGGAAGTGACCGGGTCGACGATCATGCGTTGTTACGGGCGATCAAAATCGCCGGGCTCGAATCCTTGGTGAACAGCCATCCTCAAGGGGTGGATTTACAGGTGGGTGAGCGCGGCCAGGCGCTTTCCGGCGGGCAGAAGCAGGCGGTCGCCATTGCCCGCGCCGTGGTACAAGACCCGCCGGTGCTGCTGCTCGATGAGCCCACCAGCGCTATGGATAACGCCAGTGAAGAGACGTTCAAGGCGAACCTGACCCGCATTTCCGAGGGGAAAACCGTGCTGGTGGTGACCCACCGTACCTCGCTACTGTCGCTGGTCGACCGCATCATCGTGATGGATGCGGGTAAGGTCGTGGCCGATGGCCCGCGGGATAGCGTGGTCGAGGCGCTACGCAACGGGCAGATCGGGAGGGCCTCATAATGGCGAAAAAGTCCTCTACCACCGAGCAAAAAGGGTTCGAAGCGATCGGCCGTTTCTCTGAGAAGGGCCAAAAGCCCTTTCGCCCTTTTATGGACCGGCTGTTCGCCCGCCGGGTAAGTTCTGCCCACCTCAACCGGGACTGGGCAAGCGATACCGACTGGGCGCGTATGCAGCAAGAGCCCATTCGCGCGCGGCTCTTTCTCTACGTCACCTTGCTTGCGTTTATTGCCGTGCTGGTGTGGGCGTACTTCGCCCAGATCGACGAAGTGACCCGAGGTACCGGCCGGGTAATCCCCGCAAGTCACCTTCAGCGTATTCAGTCCTTTGATGGCGGCGTGGTCGAGCAGATCAACGTGCGCGAAGGCCAGGTCGTTAGCGCTGGCGAAGTGCTCATGCAGATCGACCCTACCCGGTTTGTCTCCGATTTTCGCGAAAACCGCGCTCAGCGCTACGCGCTCGAAGCGCGTAGCGAGCGGCTTCGCGCGCTGGCGACCGGCACCGAATTCGAACCTTCTGAGGAGCTTCGTCAAGAAGTGCCCGGGATCGTGTCTCAGGAGCGCGAAGCCTACGAGAGCAGTATCGAAGAGCTTCGCGAGCAGGAGAACGTACTGGAGGACCGCGTTCGCCAGCGCCGGGAAGAGCTAAGAGAAGCCCAGGCCCGTCGCGACACCGCCGGGCGTGAAGCCAGTATGGCAAGCCAGGAGCTGAACCTGACGCGGCCGCTACTTTCGTCGGGCGCGGTATCGGAAGTGGAAGTATTGCGCCTCGAGCGCGAGGTGTCCCGGGCGACCGGCGAGCGCAATCAGGCGGACGCTTCGGTAGCGCGGCTTCAGGCGGCGGTCGAAGAGTCGCAGACCCAGCTTCGCGAACTAAGCGCCGAACGACGCAGCGAGTGGCGCAGCAATCTGGCGCAAACCGTGGGCGATCTGAACGCGCTTCAGCAGTCGGGCACCGGTTTGCAGGACCGCGTACGGCTAACCGAAATTCGCTCGCCAGTGGATGGTGTCATCCAGCGTATTCACATCAACACCATCGGTGGGGTCGCCCAGCCCGGGCAAGAAGTGGTCGAAATTATTCCAAGCGATGATCAACTGCTGGTCGAGGCGCGTATTGCGCCCCAGGATATCGCCTTCTTGCACCCGGGGCAGGCCTCCACTATCAAATTAACCGCCTACGACTACGCCATTTATGGCGGGCTTCAAGCCGAACTCGAGCATATCAGCGCCGATACGATTACCGATGATGATGGCAACACCTTCTATCTGGTACGGGTGCGTAGTTTGCAAGACGAGAACGTGGCGCAGCGGCTGCAGGTCATTCCTGGCATGACCGCGCAAGTCGATATAGTGACGGGCAAACGAACGGTCATGCAGTTTTTGCTCAAGCCCGTTTTAAGAGCGTGGCGTGACTCAATGGGAGAGCGCTAATGAAACATCTATTTTTAACGGCGGATGGGATATTGAAGGCGCGCTGGCAGGAAGCGTTCCCCGGTGCCGCAGCGCTTACCCCGGATAGCGGGCTTGGCGCCGTCGATACCGGCGATGTGGTATGGCTGGTCACCACGGTCAACGACTGGCAAGCGCAGATTGGCACGATTACGCAAAAAGGCGCCGTGGTGGTGGTGTTGAGCTACGCCGCCGACGACCGTGAGGCTCTGCAGGCCCTCGACCACGGCGCCCGCGGCTACGCGCATACGCTTTCCGCATCGGCGATGCTCGAGCAGGTGGCGCTGGTGGTCACCAATCACGGCATTTGGGCGGGGCAGTCGCTTCTGTCCAGGGTTTTGGGCGGCTCCGCCCAAGCACTTCAGCAGCGAAGCGGCGCCGAACGGGGGCTTTCAAACCAGCATTTAGCCTTATTGACCGAGCGCGAGCGAGCGGTAGCCCAGGCGGTTTCAAGCGGAGCGAGTAACAAGGAGATCGCCCGCCAGCTGGATATCAGCGAGCGCACGGTCAAAGCGCATCTAAGCGCGATTTTCAAGAAGCTGGCGGTGCGCGACCGGCTACAATTGATGCTGAAGCTCGCCGCCGATGCTGAAGCCCGCTCCTTTGGGTAAATAGTCGCCGTTTCGGCCCGATTCCCCCCGCGGCTACGCCGTTTTAACACGGCGCCCCCACGCCGCGGGCGCTAAAATAAATGCACTACCTGTCCATCGGTACAATAGGTTTATCCCCTCTGTTTCCCTAGTATGGCGCTATAAGCCGCATCTCCCTTCGTGCCACCCACGAGCCTGCGGCCACTAACGTTTATCGGGGAACTACTTCATGGCAACAGCAACGGTCATTTCCATCACGGGCGACGCCTGGGTCGTGGACGCAGCGGGCAATATCCGCGAGGTTCGCATTGGCGACACCCTTAACGAGGGTGAAACGCTCATGACCTCGGACGGTGGCCGAGTAGAGCTGGATTTTGCCGATGGCACCGGTGCCAATGTGGTAGAAGGTGGCCAGGAAGTAGTCATTACGCCCGAGCTTGAAAGCGATGCGATCGTGACCAGCGACGAGGCCAGCGTTCTCGATGACGATATCGAAGCCCTGCTCGCGGCGCTCGAAGATGAGGATACCGACCTTCTCGATATTTTAGACCCCACCGCCGCAGGCGGCGCCGCGGGTGGCGGCGGCGAAGGCCACAGCTTCGTGCGCGTCGCGCGCATCTCCGAAGACGTTAGCCCGTTAAGTTTCTCCACTGCAGGCCCCGCCGCGGGCGCCTCCCCGGCATTCTTCGAGTTCTCTGGCAGCGAGCTGGATGATGCCGATGACGGCCTCACTCCGCCTATCGACCCGACTGATCCCACGGATCCGACCGATCCGACCGATCCTACGGACCCGACTGATCCGACCGATCCGACCGATCCAACGGACCCGACTGATCCGACGGACCCGACTGATCCGACCGATCCGACCGATCCAACGGACCCGACTGATCCGACGGACCCGACTGATCCCACGGACCCGACCGATCCTACGGACCCGACCGATCCTACGGACCCGACCGATCCCACGGACCCGACCGATCCCACGGATCCGACCGATCCCACGGATCCGACTGATCCCACTGATCCAACGGACCCGACCGATCCTACGGACCCGACCGATCCTACGGACCCGACCGATCCTACGGACCCGACTGATCCTACGGACCCGACCGATCCCACGGACCCAACCGATCCGACGGACCCGACCGATCCCACGGACCCGACGGACCCGACTGATCCCACGGATCCGACCGATCCGACGGACCCGACCGATCCGACGGACCCGACCGATCCTACGGACCCGACCGATCCGACGGACCCGACCGATCCGACGGACCCGACTGATCCGACCGATCCGACTGATCCCACGGACCCGGAAGATGGTGATGCGGACGCGGATGCAGACTCTGATGCAGATGCAGATGCAGATGCAGATGCAGACTCCGACGCTGATTCTGACGCGGATGCAGATTCCGATGCGGACGCTGATTCTGACGCCGACGCCGACGCCGACGCCGATGCTGACTCAGACTCTGATGCGGATGCCGACGCTGATGCAGATTCCGACGCCGATTCAGATGCGGACGCGGATGCAGACGCCGACTCGGATGCTGACTCAGACGCGGACGCCGACGCTGATTCCGATGCCGATGCCGATGCCGATGCGGATGCTGATTCTGACGCCGACGCGGATGCAGATTCCGATGCTGACGCGGACGCTGATTCCGATGCAGATGCTGATTCCGACGCTGATGCGGACGCGGACGCTGATTCAGACGCGGATGCTGATTCCGACGCAGACGCAGACGCCGATTCCGACTCAGACGCGGATGCGGATTCCGACGCAGATGCTGATGCGGACGCTGATTCTGATGCCGACGCGGATGCAGATGCAGATGCAGATGCCGACGCGGACGCCGATTCTGATGCAGACGCTGATGCCGACGCCGACGCAGATTCTGACGCCGACGCCGACGCTGATTCGGATGCAGATGCCGACGCCGATGCGGATTCTGATGCAGATGCGGACGCTGATGCGGATTCCGACGCGGACGCCGATTCTGATGCAGACGCTGATGCTGATTCGGATGCAGATGCGGACGCAGACGCCGATGCGGACGCCGACGCTGATTCTGATGCCGACGCGGATGCCGATTCAGACGCGGACGCTGATGCGGATTCCGACGCGGACGCCGATTCTGATGCAGACGCTGATGCCGATGCGGACGCTGATTCAGACGCTGATGCTGATTCGGACGCAGATGCCGATTCAGACGCCGACGCTGATTCTGATGCCGACGCGGATGCGGATGCTGATTCAGACGCGGATGCCGATTCCGACGCAGATGCTGATGCGGATTCCGACGCGGACGCCGATTCTGATGCAGACGCTGATGCCGATGCGGACGCTGATTCAGACGCTGATGCTGATTCGGACGCAGATGCCGATTCAGACGCCGACGCTGATTCTGATGCCGACGCGGATGCGGATGCTGATTCAGACGCGGATGCCGATTCCGACGCAGATGCTGATGCGGATTCCGACGCGGACGCCGATTCTGATGCAGACGCTGATGCCGATGCGGACGCTGATTCAGACGCTGATGCTGATTCGGACGCAGATGCCGATTCAGACGCCGACGCTGATTCTGATGCCGATGCAGATGCAGATGCCGACGCTGATGCCGACGCGGATGCAGATTCCGACGCCGATGCGGACGCTGATGCAGATGCGGATTCTGACGCGGATGCAGATGCAGATTCTGACGCGGATGCTGATGCCGACGCGGACGCCGATTCTGATGCAGACGCGGATGCGGATGCCGATTCTGACGCCGATGCTGATTCCGACGCAGATGCGGATGCCGATGCGGACGCTGATGCAGATGCAGATGCAGATGCTGATTCCGATGCGGATGCTGACTCAGACTCTGATGCGGATGCGGATGCCGACGCGGATGCAGATTCCGACGCCGATGCGGACGCTGATGCAGATGCCGACGCGGACTCCGATTCTGATGCGGACGCTGATTCCGATGCTGATTCGGATTCCGATGCTGATGCTGACTCAGACGCGGATGCCGACGCGGATGCCGACGCGGATGCGGACGCGGACGCTGATTCCGATGCAGATGCTGATTCCGACGCTGATGCAGATGCAGATTCCGATGCTGATTCGGATGCAGATGCGGACGCCGATTCAGATGCGGATGCCGATTCCGACGCCGATGCGGACGCTGATTCTGATGCCGACGCGGATGCAGACGCTGATGCGGATGCCGACGCGGATGCGGATGCCGATTCAGATGCAGATGCTGACTCAGACGCCGATGCGGATGCTGATTCCGACGCGGACTCCGATTCTGATGCGGATGCTGATTCCGACTCCGACTCCGACTCCGACTCCGACTCCGACTCCGACGCAGACGCCGATTCCGACTCAGACGCGGATGCAGATGCTGACTCAGACGCGGATGCGGATGCCGACGCCGATGCAGATGCCGACGCGGACGCCGATTCTGATGCAGACGCGGATGCCGATGCCGATGCGGACGCTGATTCAGACGCTGATGCTGATTCGGATGCAGATGCCGATTCAGACGCCGATTCAGACGCCGATGCGGACGCCGACGCCGACGCTGATTCTGATGCCGACGCGGATGCGGATGCTGATTCAGACGCGGATGCCGATTCCGACGCAGATGCTGATTCGGATGCAGACGCTGATGCGGATGCTGATTCAGATGCGGATGCCGATTCCGACGCTGATTCTGACGCCGACGCCGACGCCGACGCCGACGCCGACGCTGATTCGGATGCAGATGCAGATGCGGATTCAGACGCTGATGCTGATTCGGACGCAGATGCCGATGCGGACGCCGACGCTGATTCTGATGCAGATGCAGATGCAGATGCAGATGCAGATGCCGATTCAGATGCGGACGCTGATTCAGACGCCGATGCTGACGCGGATGCAGATTCAGACGCTGATGCTGATGCTGATTCAGACGCGGATGCGGATGCGGATGCAGACTCAGACGCGGATGCTGATGCCGACGCGGACTCCGATTCTGATGCGGACGCCGATGCGGACTCAGATGCCGATGCGGACGCTGATTCAGATGCTGACGCCGATGCCGACTCGGACGCTGACGCGGATGCAGATTCAGACGCAGATGCCGATTCAGATGCGGACGCTGACGCTGACGCTGATTCTGATGCAGATGCAGATGCAGATGCGGATGCTGACTCTGATGCGGATGCGGATGCGGATGCCGACGCGGATGCAGATGCCGATGCCGATGCCGATGCCGATGCCGATGCCGACGCGGATTCCGATTCTGATGCGGACTCAGATGCCGATGCGGATGCTGATGCCGATTCAGATGCAGATGCGGACGCGGACGCTGATTCAGATGCGGATGCGGATGCAGATGCAGATGCCGATGCGGATTCTGATGCAGATGCCGACGCGGATGCCGATTCAGACGCGGATGCTGATTCCGACGCAGATGCGGATGCTGACTCAGATGCAGACGCCGATTCCGATTCCGATGCCGATGCCGATGCCGATGCCGATGCCGATGCCGATGCCGACGCGGATGCCGACGCGGATGCTGATTCCGACGCCGATGCGGACTCAGATTCTGATGGTCCTCATGAGCCAAAAGCCAAGATCACCATCGACAAGATCACCGGCGATGACGTAATCAACGGCGAGGAAGCGAAGGGCGACGTGCGCGTCACCGGCACCGTAGGCGGCGACGCCCAGGCGGGCGACACCGTGACGCTGACCGTGGGTGACAACACCTATGAAGGTGAGGTCACCGCCGACGCCGATGGCAACCTGACCTACGCCATCGACGTGCCCGGCAGCGTGCTGGCCGAGAACGACACCGTCACCGCGGAAGTTACCGGCACCGATAGTGCAGGCAACGACTACAGCGCCGAGACGGATCGCGACTACAGCGTCAATCTCGATGCCAGCGCCAAGATCACCATCGACAAGATCACCGGCGATGACGTGATCAACGGCGAGGAAGCGAAGGGCGACGTACGCGTCACCGGCACCGTGGGCGGCGACGCCCAGGCGGGCGACACCGTCACGCTGACCGTGGGCGACAACACCTACGAAGGTGAGGTCACCGCCGACGCTGATGGCAACCTGACCTACGCCATCGACGTCCCGGGATCAGTTTTGGCCGAGAACGACACTGTCACCGCGGAAGTCACCGGCACCGACAGTGCAGGCAACGACTACAGCGCCGAGACCGGCCGCGACTACAGCGTCAACCTCGACGCCAGCGCCAAGATCACCATCGACCAGATTACCGGCGATGACGTGATCAACGGCGAGGAAGCGAAGGGCGACGTCAAGGTCACCGGCACCGTGGGCGGCGACGCCCAGGCGGGTGACACCGTGACGCTGACCGTGGGCGACAACACCTACGAAGGTGAGGTCACCGCCGACGCCGATGGCAACCTGACCTACGCCATCGACGTGCCCGGCAGCGTGTTGGCCGAGAACGACACCGTTTATGCGGAAGTCACCGGCACGGACAGTGCAGGCAACGACTACAGCGCCGAGGCCGGCCGCGACTACAGCGTCAACCTCGACGCCAGCGCCAAGATCACCATCGACAAGATCGCCGGCGACGACGTGATCAACGGCGAGGAAGCGAAGGGCGACGTCAAGGTCACCGGCACCGTGCGCGGCGACGCCCAGGCGGGTGACACCGTCACACTGACCGTGGGTGACAACACCTACACCGGCATCGTCGGTGAAGATCAGACCTACGCCATCGACGTCCCGGGATCGGTTCTCGCCGAGAACGATACCGTTTACGCGGAAGTCACCGGCACCGACAGTGCAGGCAACGACTACAGCGCCGAGACCGGCCGCGACTACAGCGTCAACCTCGATGCCAGCGCCAAGATCACCATCGACAAGATCACCGGCGATGACGTGATCAACGGCGAGGAAGCGAAGGGCGACGTCAAGGTCACCGGCACCGTGCGCGGCGACGCCCAGGCGGGCGACACCGTGACGCTGACCGTGGGTGACAACAGCTACACCGGCATCGTCGGTGAAGATCAGACCTACGCGATCGACGTCCCGGGATCAGTTTTGGCCGAGAACGACACCATTTATGCGGAAGTCACCGGCACCGATAGCGCAGGTAATCCCTACAGCGCCGAGACCGGCCGTGACTATAGCGTCAACCTCGACGCCAGCGCCAAGATCACCATCGACAAGATCACCGGCGATGACGTGATCAACGGCGAGGAAGCGAAGGGCGACGTCAAGGTCACCGGCACCGTGCGCGGCGACGCCCAGGCGGGCGACACCGTCACACTGACCGTGGGCGACAACAGCTACACCGGCATCGTCGGTGAAGATCAGACCTACGCGATCGACGTGCCCGGCAGCGTGCTGGCCGAGAACGACACCGTTTATGCGGAAGTCACCGGCACCGACAGTGCAGGCAACGACTACAGCGCCGAGACCGGCCGCGACTATAACGTCGATATAGCGCCTTCATCTGAAGGCGGTTACGCCCTGGGTGATGAAGATAGCTCCAGTGCCGGTCACGATGACTTCCTGCTCAAATGGGAAGATTTCAATATCACCGACAAGGGGTGGGTCGAATCCGATCCGGGTATTGTTGTCACTCAGCTGCCAACAAGTGGCTGGCTGCAAGCGAAAGAGGGTGATGGATGGCGTGATGTCGAAGAGGGCGAGCGCTTCTCCAAAGCACAGATCGACGCAGATGAGTTGCGCTTCAAACCCGAGGCCAACGAGTCGGGCTTCGATGGTTATGGTGGCGATGGTGTGGGTAACATGCAGGCTGACTACGCGAAATTCAGCTTCAAACCCGCAGGTGAGCTTAAGGATGGTAAAGAGTCCACGTTCACGATCGACATTACCCCTGTCGCGGATAAACCGAACGTCGAACTAGAGGTTACCGCTGGCGATATCGTCCCGGGGTCAGGTGCTGGTAAGACACTGCAGGTGAACGGTGGTAGCAGTCAGCGCGGCGGCTTCGATGTTCGGGACGGTCAAATCGTCAAGATCGGCGATAATGTGCGTGTATGGCTCTCGGAAGGAGATATCGCTCCCGAGAGTACCGGTACTGGGGTGGTCGCTTATTATGACCAGCATGGAAACCCGGCTGGTGACGCGGATTACTGCGACATCTTCGTAGTTCGTCCGGACAGCAAATTACTCCATAACGTAACAGGGGTACGTAGCGGCGAGCCCGACGCGTTGGCGGACTACATCTTCATGTCTGGCCCTGCTAGCGGGTATGCCGTCTCGGTTGGAACCAACAACCGCAATGGTCAAATCAATACCCTCGAGAACGTCCATGTCAGCCATAATGGTCACTCCATCATTGAGGCAGGCAATCAGGTCGAAGGGTTCATCTATGGCGATGGTACCTGGGAAGCTCAAGATAAGTGTAATCCTGAACCGCCGATGGAATCCGTAGAGGGCGAGAAGCCTCTTCAGGAGCTATTGGTCAAAGTTTCTGCCCAGTTGACCGATACCGACGGCAGCGAAGTGCTTTCGGGTATTACGCTGAAAGGTATCCCGGAAGGTGCAAGCGTCGAGCTTAAAGACGCGCCGATGGGCATTGGGCTGGTCGAGCAAGATGGCGTATGGACGATTACGAACCCCGAGCATTTGTCCGGCCTGAATGATATTCAGCTATCGCTGAAAGTGCCTGCGGGTAGCGAGCCTTTCGAGATCGTCGCCGTGGCGAGTTCTACCGAGGTTTACCGCGATGCTGATGGTAACCCGGTGGCGCTTGAAGGCGTGACGCCAGCGTATGGCCTGGCAACTGAATATGTCGATGTGACCTCTGACAACATCATCGTGCCGGAAGTGAGCCTGGCGGTCGAAACGGTTCATGGCCTCGAGACAGTCACGAAGGATGGCTTTGCTGATCTGGGCGTGGGCGGCTCAGGCGACGGCTGGATCAATGATCCACGTCCGCCGGCAGATACCGAAAAGGCCCACTTCGATTTCGGCAAGGCGCATGCGGGTGAAACCTTCACGTTAAGCTGGACGCAAATGGCGAAAGGCGGCTGGGAAGATGGTCGTACCGGCTGGGGTCTGAGAGGCGGCACTCGCGATACGTTCAAGGTGCTCGTCAATGGCCAGGAGCAGTACGAAACGTCCTGGTACGATCCCAATAACAGCAACTGGACCCGTTTCAAGCCTGAAAATCAGTCGCTGACCGTAACGCTGGATAAAAACGGTCAGGCGGTCGTCGAGTTCGAGGTGCGCTCGACCGAAGCCAATGAAGTCGTGGATGTCAGCAATATCAAGGCCGAGCTGAACGTCGAAACGACGATTTACAAGGTCGACCTTTCCGGCAGCATCGCGGAGGGTGAAATCGACTACTACGAAGTCGAAGTTGACGGTGGGCAGTTGCTTTACAACGGTAACGTGCTGGTCATTGAAAACGGTAGTTACCGTGTCGAGCCCGATCAGCTGGATCACTTGACCGTTAGACCCAGCCCGGGAGCGGAAACGTTCGACGTGCGCGCCATTTCGGTCAGCGAACACGGTATTCCCAGTAGTCAGGCGTACGTCAACGTCGAGATCGAACAACTGACGGACCCGGTCCCGGACGTCATGTTGGGCGTCGAAACGGTTCATGGCCTCGAGACAGTTACGAAGGATGGCTTTGCTGATCTGGGCGTGGGCGGCTCAGGCGACGGCTGGATCAATGATCCACGTCCGCCGGCAGATACCGAAAAGGCCCACTTCGATTTCGGCAAGGCACATGCGGGTGAAACCTTCACGTTAAGCTGGACGCAAATGGCGAAAGGCGGCTGGGAAGATGGTCGTACCGGCTGGGGGCTGAGAGGCGGCACTCGCGATACGTTCAAGGTGCTCGTCAATGGCCAGGAGCAGTATGAAACGTCCTGGTACGATCCCAATAACAGCAACTGGACCCGCTTCAAGCCTGAAAATCAGTCGCTAACCGTAACGCTGGATAAAAACGGTCAGGCGGTCGTCGAGTTCGAGGTGCGTTCGACCGAAGCCAATGAAGTCGTGGATGTCAGCAATATCAAGGCCGAGCTGAACGTCGAAACGACGATTTACAAGGTCGACCTTTCCGGCAGCATCGCGGAGGGTGAAATCGACTACTACGAAGTCGAAGTTGACGGTGGGCAGCTACTTTACAACGGTAACGTACTGGCCAGCGAAAACGGCGTTTATCGCGTAGAGCCAAGTCAGTTGGGCAGCTTGACCGTAAGGCCGGATGTGGGTGTGGACACCTTCGATGTGCGCGCAACCTCGTTTAGCGACAAGGGGGTCCCCAGCGAAGAAGCGGTTGTCACCGCTATCGACGTTGAAATGCCAGTAATGCCGCCCGAGGTCAGTATCGAGGGCATCGAGATGGGCCAAGCCGCCGGTGTCGATGTACTTTCTAAAGTGTGGGGCGGACTGGATCACAAGGCTTTCGGTACCTGGAATAAAGCGGTCGATACGAGCTATAAAAATCAGGATGTCGCAGGCAGTCAGCTCAACGTCAATAATACAAGTAAGCTGTCAATTTACTCTCAAAAGGGCAGTAATGAGGCTAGTTACTTCCAGGTGGGTGACGTTTATAAGCTGAGTTGGACCGAATCTGTTCCTGTGTTCAATTTGTTGGGAGTGGTCAAGTTCCATAAGACGGTCGAAAAGACTATGCAGGGGACAGTGACGCGCTCCGATGAGTCCAACCTGCAAGATGTGGATAAAGACATCGTTGTCTTTAGCGGTAAGGTCGACGGTGCTGCTCAGACGCTATTAATTGATAGCAAAGGCGTGCAGACAGGGCACTACGATTTGTCGTATGCAGTGAATGACAAGGATGGCAGTACCGTTGGTATCCGAGAGATGAAGATCTTCGGCTCAGCTGCACCCGACGCGGAGGTGAAAATTACCGACGCTAACGGCAAGGCGGTCGATACAGTAAAAGCGGACGGCAACGGCGAGTGGACCACGGCATTTAAGGAGATCAAAGGCTCCAATGGTGAGTTGAAAGCGACCGCTATCGATGCAGACGGCAATATCTCGGTCGACACCAAGCATTACCAGCTTGGTGACACGGGCAACAACGTGCTGCGCGGTACCGAAGCCAACGACCTTCTCTACGGCGGTGCCGGTAACGATACGTTAGTAGGCGGTGATGGAGACGACACGCTGATCGGTGGAACGGGTAATGACACGCTGATAGGCGGCCCGGGTGACGATATTCTCGTTGGTGGCCTCGGTGCCGATACCTTCAAGTGGGAATTCGGTGACCAGGGCAGTAGCCATAACGCGGCCACCGATGTGGTCGAGGACTTTACTCAAGGGGTATTTGGTAAGGATGCCCAAGCGGATCGTCTGGACCTCTCCGACTTGCTGAAAGGCGAGAACAACGAGAGTATCGATCAGTACATTCGCGCGGAGCAGCAGGGAAGCGATACGGTTCTGCATATCAAGTCGGAAGGTGGTTTGTCTGCGGATAACAGTAACGCCGACCAGCGCGTGGTACTCAAGGATGTCACGATGCCGCAAGGCGAGAACTCTTCGGACTTTATCCAGAGTATGCTGCAGGATCACCAGCTAAAGATCGATCACTAAGGCGAAGGCGTTATACCAGCCTTGCAAAACGAAAGGCCGCCTCCGGGCGGCCTTTTTAACCTTGAATATTGGGTCATCAAGAAAGGGTGGTTGCGATGTTTTATATCAAACGCAATGCGGCGGGTGAGATTGTGCTTCTCAGCAAAGAGGCCTCCAGCGAGTTCTCGGAGCAGATCGCGGCCGATGACCCGGAGGTGCTGGCATTTCTGGCGGAGCAGCCCGGGTCCTCGGCCAACTTCCTCGCCTCGGATCTGGCCTTCGTGCGGGTGGTGGAAGATTTAATGGAGGTGTTGTTGGATAAGGGCGTGATCTCGTTTACCGACTTGCCCGAGGCGGCACAGAACAAGGTCATGCAGCGTAAGTCGCTGCGCTCCAAAAACAACGTCAACCTGATCAGTGAGGACGGCGGTATCATTTGATACCGCCGTGGGTCTCGATTAGGGGGTACGAACGCCCGGGCCGGTAGCGCCATCCAGGCCCATACGGAAAAGCTGGCTCAGCTCCTGCTCGGTCGTTACCCCTTCGGCAATCACCAGAATGCCCAGCGAGTGGCAAAGCGTGGTCATGCTTCGCAGAATGCTCTGCTGCTCGAAGGATGCGTGAATGTCGCGCACCAGGCTGCTGTCCACCTTCAAATACGAAAGACCGATATCCTGCAAGTCGGCAAGCCTTGTGAACGCCGCCCCCACGTGCTCGATCCCGAATTGGCAGCCCAGGTGGCGCAGCGCCGAACAGAACCCGCGGAAGCTCGCAATCGCGTAGGGGTCGAGGGTGGCGGGTATTTCGAAGCAGAGCCTGGGGGCTAAAGCGGCGTTTCTTTCCAACAGCGTACGCAGCTCGGTCACGAACTGCGCGTTGGTGATGGTGGCGATGGAAAGGTTGATACCCAGGGTCTGGCCGGGCTCGGCGCGGAGAAGCTCCAGCGCCTGCTGGATGACGGCCTTGTCCAGCGAAGCCTCCAGACTGAAGCGCGCAAGCCAGGGGATGAACACGCCGGCGCTTTGCCACTGCTCGGCCAGTTCAAGCCTGGCGGGGCTCTCGTAGTGGAGCACGTTTTGGTGGTTGTCCAGCACCGGAAAACGGCCAAGCTGGGGGCCTTGCAGGATGGCCAGATCCAGCGCCGAACGCCAGTCCGCGTGGGTGGCAAACAGTGCCTGATGCTCGCGCTCTCGAACGATTACGCGGGGCGCTTGTTGGGCACTTTCTGCCTCGGCCAGCGCAGTATCCAGCGTTGCCAGCAGCACGCTTCGCTCATCACTGGATGAGTAGCTGGTAATCGCGGCGGGCAGGCGTACCTCCACCTCGGGGAGGTTCGCTGTGGCGGCCGTAAGCGCTTGGCAAAGCTCTTCGTAAAGCGCCTCTATATGGCTTTGATGTGGTAGCACCAGCATGAAATCGCTACCGTTCAAACGACCCACCAATGCTTCTTCCGAGGTGGTATCCAGCACTTCCAACTGCTTTACGAGCGCTTTCAACAAGGCGTCCGTTTCATCGTGGCCGAGTTGTTGGTTTAACTGGGGCAAATCCTGTACACGCACCATGACCATTAGCCCGTTAGCCCGGGCGTCGTCGCTATCCAGCAGGGCGGCCAAGCGGCCCATGAAAACGTTGCGGTTTAGCGCCCCGGTCAAGCGGTCCTGCTGCAGGTCACGGCGCAGCTCGTCAAGCTTCTGGCTTTCGTGGGTCAGCATTTGACGGACATTGTTGGATAGCGCATTCATGGCGCGGGCCACTTCGCGAAGCTCGAGCGTACTGGGCTCTTGTATGGTCGTAAAACGCCGGGCGCTGATATCCCGTGCCTGGGCAATCACGCGGGTCAATGGGCGCTTGATGCTGCTGACGATCACCGCCGCGGCCGCCAGGCTCGCCACTCCCGCGGCGATGAACCAGCCGGCCAGCTCTAGAAAGCTTTTCCAAAGTGCGGCGTAGGCAAAGCTATACTGGCTTTCAAGGGTGAGGGTGCCGAACTGGCGCCAGCCGTCCTGAATGGTGGCTTGGCCCGGCGGAATATCGAAGCGCACGAGCGCACGAAACCAGCCGGGGACGCTCCCCTGGTACGCGTTGGCGGCGCGCTCGATCAGAACATCACCCGCGGTGTCGCGCAGCACGATTTGCTGGTAGTAGCCGGTATCGAACTGCGCCGAGATCAAAAGCTCGAGGGTCACCATGTCCTTATCCAGCTGGCTCATCGACAGCGCAAGCGCGGTGGCATTGTCCTCATTCTTGATGCTGATTTCCTGCTCGATATAGCCACGGCTGGTGGTAATGCTGATCGCAAGGCTTCCAATAAAGGAAAGCAGCAAAAGCCCTATAATAGCCAGCCAAAGCTGTTTGATAAGCGACATACGGCACGTCCTTTTTATAAAAAGCCTTGTGATTGCATACGCTCTAACGCACTTCGCCAGCGCGAAAGCCGGGCAAGCGGGTCAGCACGTGATTGTGATGAGCCGCCGGCCCATAACCCTTCGCTGTTGAAACTGAAAAGCGGGTCCAGGTCGGTACGCTGCGAAGCAGGAGAAATCGACGGTGCGATATTGTCCAGAATGAGCGGCTCCGCCTCGGGGGTCGCGTAATAGCCTAGCACCATATGCGCTTGAGTTACCTGGCTACGTCCCAAACGGGCACGTACGTAGATCATGCGCAGGCGCTCGCCGGGCACTCCTAGCTGCTTTAGCGTAATGTATTTGGCGATGGAGTAGTCTTCGCAGTCGCCCTGGCCCTTGCCCATGGCCTCGAGCGGGGTCGCCCAGTAATCCTCTTCGCCCCAGGTGACAATGTCGTCGACCCAGCGAATGTTGCGGTTAAAGAAGTCGTTGACTTCACGCAGCTGGGTTTGGATATCCCGATTGGCCGCCCGCTCCAAAAGCGCAAACCACCCCTCTAGCACGCTCACACCGGACGGCCCATAAAGCGCGCTCATCCGCTGGCGTAAGCGCGCCGGATCATAGGCCGAAGCACTGAAAGGAAAAAGCCCCAGGCCCGCGCCCAGCGCCAATAGACCGGCGCCGGTCAACAGCGCCCGTCGGGATAGGGTCGGTCTGGAAGAGGATGAACACCTGGGCATGGAGGCTTGGCCGCCGTCAAATAAAGCTTAAGATTACAAGTTAGCGACCGGTAGTGCTATAACTCTCATCATGAAAAGAGTTGAACGGTATGAGTAAAATAATCTTGCAGGCTCTGCGCGCGGGCATCGCCTAGTCTGCGTTGTCCAGCATCGGCTCGAGAACGGGCCATACGTTGTCCATAATAAGGGGCTGGGCCTCGGCGGTGGGGTGGATGCCGTCGCTTTGCATGAGCTCGCGGTTTAGCGCAATATTTTCCAGCAAAAAGGGAACCAGCGGAATATCGTACTCATCGGCCAGGGAGTGATAAACGCCGGTGAACGCGTCGCGGTAGGCCTGGCCGTAGTTGGGCGGAATATCGATCCCCAGCAGCAGCACCTGGGCATCGATTTGCTGGCTTTGTTCGATCATGCTGGCGAGGTTAGCGCGCATTTGGCCCGGCGGCAGACCGCGCAGGCCGTCGTTGCCACCGAGCTCCAAAAGAACGATATCGGGCTCGCGCTTTGTGAGTATCTCCTCGAAACGCTCGGCCCCACCGCTTGTCGTCTCGCCGCTGATACTGGCGTTGACCACGGTCGCCTCATCTTCCAGGCGCTGCTCCAAAAGCCTGACCCAGCCCTGGTCTTGTTCGATACCGTAGGCTGCACTTAGGCTGTCACCCATGACCAGAAGCGTTGGCCGGGCATCGGCGCTTGCCAGGCTCGCGTTAAAGATGACTACCAGTGTCAGTAGTCCCCCGGTTACCATGCACGTAAGCCTATGCCACGTTAAAGGGATGCCACGCTTCATGTCCTACTCCTCTGAACCGGATACGAGATCGTCTGCTCATCTTGGTACTCAACAGCAAAGCTTAACTGATGACCCGGCGTCATCGCACGCTTTGGGCGCAATACAAGGGCCGCCGGTGTTGCTGGCCGAAAAGCTTTGCAAGCAGGTGAAAAGCGGTGAACGCTCGCTGACCATTTTAAAGGATCTTTCGCTGAGCGTTGCCCAAGGGGAAACCGTGGCGATTTTAGGCAAAAGCGGGGCAGGGAAGTCGACCCTTTTAGGCCTTCTGGCCGGGCTCGATACGCCAAGTGACGGCGAGCTGAGCCTGTTTGGCCATCCCTTGAGTCGTCTGGACGAAGATGGCCGTGCGGCACTGCGCGCCGGGCGTGTCGGGTTCGTGTTTCAGAATTTTCAACTGCTGCCCACGCTCAGCGCACTGGAAAACGTGCTATTGCCGCTGGAGCTTTCGCCGCGCGCCGGTGAAACCCAAACCGCGCACGCCTGGCTCGACCGGGTGGGGCTTGGCGAGCGCGTGGCGCACCTGCCCAAGCAGCTCTCCGGTGGCGAGCAGCAGCGCGTAGCCATTGCCCGGGCCTTCGTGACCGATCCCGAATTGGTTTTTGCCGACGAGCCCACCGGTAACCTGGACCCGGACACCGGTGCCCAGGTGATCGATCTGCTTTTTACGTTGAACCAGCAGGCCGGTACCACCTTGATTCTGGTCACCCACGACCACGCCCTGGCACGACGCTGCGACCGCTGTCTGCGTTTGGAAGGTGGACAGTTGACACCGTTCGACCCAGGCCATGTCACGCAAGGCGGTGTTGATGAGTAGTGTGAACTGGCGCCTGGCCGGGCGTAGCCTGAAGCGGGATCTGCGCGCCTCGGACGTGCGCGCGCTATTCGTCGCCCTGGTGCTAGCCGTAGCGGCTTCGACCATGATCGCGTTTTTCCTCGATCGCCTCGAGCGCGGTCTCGAGCGTCAGGCGGGGCAGATGATGGGCGGTGATCTAGTTCTCGAACAGCGCGAGCCCTTCGATGATGCGCTTCGCGCGACCCTCGAGCAGGCCGGTTTTGCGCTGAGCGACCAGGTCGACCTGGTGTCGATGATCAGCCGCGGCGAGCATTTTCAGCCCACCAGCCTCAAGGCGGTGGACGATGTTTACCCCCACTACGGCGTCACCCTGGTCGACCTTGGCCGCGGCGCTGAAGAGATCGCCTCCGGCCCGCCACCGGGCGAGGCCTGGGCCGACCCGCGGCTTGCCGAACTGCTCGAATTGACGCTGGGCGAAAGCGTTCGAGTCGGCCAGACCGAGCTTGTGATCACCGGTATCCTGGAGCGCGAAGCCGACCAATCCGCCGGGTTTAGCAGTTTCAACCCACGCCTGATGCTCAATACCGCGGATCTCGACGCCACCGGGCTCATTCAGCCGGGCTCGCGTATCGAATTCGAAATTCTAGCCGCCGGCCCGCCCCGCGCACTCGATCGCGTACAGCCGCTGCTGACCGAGTTGAGAGAAGCCGGGGTGGAGGTGCGCGACGTGCGCGTGGACCGCCCCCAGTTGGGTAACGCTCTAGCGCGGGCGGAGAGCTACCTGGGCCTGGCTGGGCTGGTGGCCGTGCTGCTGGCCGGTGTGGCCGTGGCCATGTCGACCAAACGTTACGTAGAGCGCCACCTGGACACCGCCGCACTGCTGCGCTGTTTTGGGGCCAGCCAGTACCAGCTCGTGACGATCTTTGCGCTACAGCTTTTGGGGCTTGCGCTGATCGCCTCGCTGCTGGGGGCGCTGTTGGGGTTGGCGGGCCAGGCGGTACTTTTGTGGCTGTTGGCTCGGTTTTTACCACTGACGCTCCCGCCGCCGGGACTCATGCCGCTAGGCTTGGGTGTGCTGACCGCGCTTGCCGTGCTGGTCGGGTTCGCCGGCCCTACGCTTTTGCGCATCAAACAGGTGAGCGCGCTCAAAGTGCTGCGCCGGGAGCTGGACCCGGTCCCTCCAGCGGCCTTGCTGGTGGTCGGCGTGGCAAGCCTGGTATTCGGCGGGCTGTTGTGGCTTTACTCGGGTAGCTTCTCGCTGGCCCTGGGGCTTTTGGTGGGCGGCGCGGTGCTGCTGGGCGTACTGTGGATGGCCAGCGCCTTGCTGCTGAGTCTGGTTCTTAACGCCGTGGCGCGGCTTTCCGGGGCGACGCCCTTGAGCCAGGCGCTCCGGCTGGGCGGCCGCCAGCTTGCCCGGCGCAAACAGGCGGGAAGGGGGCAACTGCTGGCATTCTCCGTGACGTTCTTTGCCATGGCCATGATCGTGCTGGTGCGCGGCGACCTGCTGACCACCTGGCAAAGCCAACTGCCCGAGGACACGCCCAACTACTTCGCGATCAACATACAACCCAGTGAACGCGACGCCTTCGACGCCATGGTGACGCCGCGGGTGGATACCCAAAGCGCGCTCTACCCCATGGTGCGCGGGCGTATCACGGCCATCAACGACCAGCCTCCGCGCGACGCCGTACCCGAGGATGCCCGGGGCGACGGCGCGCTGCGCCGCGAGCTCAATCTGACCTGGCAAGCCGAGCTGCCCGAGGGCAACGACATCGTCGCGGGTCAGTGGTTTGAATCGACGGCCAATGCCTCCCAGGACTTTATGAGCGAAGTCGACGCGAGCCCCGGTGCGGCCACCGTTCCCATCTCCGTCGAGCAAGGCTTGGCCGAGCGTCTCGGCCTTGCGCTGGGCGATACGATGACGTTCTCCATCGGCGGTGAGTCGATCGACACCCGTATCGCAAGTCTTCGAAGCCTCGACTGGGATAGCTTCAAGCCCAATTTTTTCGTGATTTTCCCGCCCGGTGTGCTGGAGAGCTTTGGGCACAGCTACATTACCGCGTTCTATCTTCCCGAGCGTGAAGAGGGGCTGATTTCGCAGCTGGTCAGGGATTTCCCCGGCGTGTCGCTTTTGAACGTGGACGCCATCCTCGGCCAGGTGCGCGATGTGTTGGGTCAGGTCACCCGCGCCGTCGAGCTGATTCTACTGCTTGTCCTCATGGCCGGGGTCAGCGTGCTGTACGCAGCCCTCACTGCCAGCCGCCCGGTGCGCGCCCACGAAAGCGGGCTTTTGCGCGTATTCGGCGCGGGCAATCAAATGATCTCCCGCGTGCAGGGCGCCGAGTATGCGCTTTTGGGCTTCGCAAGCGGCTTGATGGGCGCCTTTTTAGCCGAAATCGCCAGCGCTGCGCTTTACCTTTACTGGCTGGATCTGACACCACGCGTACACGTTGCGCTGTGGCTTGCGCTCCCGTTGGGCGGGGCGCTGTTGATCGGCGTGATTGGCCATGTGCTGTCGCGAAGCCTTCGCCGCCAGGCGCCGGCGGCAAGCCTTGGTCTGTTGGGTGAGGCTTAGGTGGGGGGCGGTGAATGGTGAATGGTAAGTAGTGAATGGTGAATGGTAAGTAGTGAATAGTGAATAGTGAATAGTGAGTAGTGAATGGGGGCGTGGTGTGAAGGGGGTGTGAAAGGGCTTTATGAAAGGGCTTCATGGTGTGGCTGAGCCGGATGCGATGAAAGTCGCCTCTGGCTGAGGTATCATGGCCGCCTTGCTTTTATTGATGCCCTAGCCTACGAGGTTTCCCCATGTTCAGCCGCGATATGACCATTGCCGGGTTTGATGATGCGCTTTTTGAGGCCATGCAGAAAGAAGTGGCCCGCCAGGAAGATCACATCGAACTGATTGCCTCGGAAAACTACGCAAGCCCCCGCGTACTCGAAGCGCAAGGAAGCCAGCTCACCAACAAGTACGCCGAAGGCTACCCCGGTAAGCGTTACTACGGAGGCTGCGAGTTCGTGGACATCGCGGAAAACATGGCGATCGACTACGCCAAGGAGCTGTTCGACGCGACCTACGTCAACGTTCAGCCCCACTCCGGCTCTCAGGCCAACAGCGCGGTGTTTCAGGCGCTGGTCAAGCCCGGCGACACCATTTTGGGCATGAGCCTGGACGCCGGCGGCCACCTGACGCACGGTGCCAAGCCCAACTTTTCCGGCAAGCACTACAACGCTATTCAGTACGGCCTGAACGACCAGGGGCTGATCGACTACGGCCAGGTGGCCGAGCTTGCCCGCGAACACCAGCCGAAAATGATCATCGCCGGTTTCTCCGCCTACTCACAGATCATCGACTGGGCGAAATTCCGCGAAATCGCTGACGAAGTGGGCGCCTACCTGCTGGTGGATATGGCCCACGTCGCCGGTCTGGTCGCGGCAGGTGTCTACCCCAGCCCGCTGCCCCATGCCCACGTGGTTACCTCCACTACGCATAAAACCCTGCGTGGCCCGCGTAGCGGCGTGATTCTGTCCGCCGAAAACGACGCGGATATCGAGAAGAAGCTGCAGTCCGCTGTCTTCCCCGGCGGCCAGGGTGGCCCCTTGATGCACGTGATTGCCGCCAAGGCGATTTGCTTCAAGGAAGCGATGGCGCCCGAGTTCAAGACCTACCAGCAACAGGTCGTGAAAAACGCCCAGGCGATGGCGAAGGTGTTCATCGATCGCGGTTTCGATATCGTCTCCGGCGGCACAGAAGATCACCTCTTCCTGCTTTCGTTGGTCAAACAGGGCGTCACCGGTAAAGACGCCGATGCCGCGCTGGGCCGCGCGCATATCACCGTCAACAAAAACGCCGTTCCCAACGACCCGCAAAGCCCGTTCATCACCTCGGGTCTGCGTATCGGCACCCCGGCGGTGACCACCCGCGGTTTCGGCGAGACCGAATGTAGCGAACTCGCCGGCTGGATCTGCGACCTGCTGGACGTACTCGCCAGCGGCGATGACACGACCGCGGTCGAGGCCTCGATCAGTGAGAAAGTCGCGAAGGTTTGCCAGCGTCTGCCAGTTTACAAGTAAGCGTTAAAACGCTTTTCCCGCTGGGGAAGTCAAAACGGGTGCCTGGCGGCACCCGTTTTTTTATTGCCTGTTTAAAGCGTTTTTAGGGTTTTCAGGCAGTGCTGCACCAGTTGATGGGCGCGCTCGCTCGAGCCGGCTTCCACGTAGCAGCGAAGCTCCGGCGCGTTACCGGAGGGGCGCAGGTGAATGATTTCGCTATTTTCAAACGTGGCGCGCAAGCCGTCGGTGGTGTCCAGCGCGCTGATAGCGGCTTCAACGCCCAGGGTGCGTGCCAAACGTTCGGGCTCGGCTTGCCACTGCTGCAACAGTTGCTGGCTCTTTTGGGTCGCAAAATTTTTGAGCCGGTCGCTTGCGGTGTAGCGCGCGGGCAGGGCGGCGTTGAGCGCGGAGAGTGGCTTTTGCAAGCGCGCTGCCTCTACCATTAGGGTCAAGGCGGGCAGCAAAGCGTCCCGGGTGGGCAGGGCGGCTAGCGTGCGGTGCTGCTGCTGAAGCGGCGACTCGAGGAGAAAGCCGCCGTTTGCCTCGAAGCCGGCAACGCGCTCGAACTGCGTGCGCAGGCGTTGCATTGCTGCCAGCACATAGGGCGAACCGATACGCGTGCGCTCGACGGTTTCAAAAGCGCCGCACGCCTCGATCGCCGTATTACAGCTAACCGGCACGGCCAGTGCCTCGATGCCGAGCGTCCGCGCGCAGAGCAAGCCCACGATATCGCCCCGAAGCCAGGTACCGTTCTCGTCGCCTAGCAAGGGGCGGTCGCCGTCACCATCCGTTGATAACAGCGCGTGCAAATCGTGCTGCAAAGCCCAGGCGCGCCCCAGGTCCTGGTCTTCTTCGCTCACTGCTTCGGTATCGACCGGTACGAAGTCGTCGCTACGCCCCAAAACGATGACTTCAGCCCCCAACGCTTCTAAAACGTGTGCGTTGAGATCCCGGCCGGCGGCGGAGTGCTGGTATAAGCCCACCCGCCATCCTGCCAGCGGCTTACCGTCGAACCAATGCGTGTAGCGAGCGGTGTATGCCTGGTTGGCCGCGTCGGACACGGCTTCTCTGGCCGGTGGCGCCAGGGCAGGCATCGCTACGTTACTGGCTAGAATCGCCGCTTCGTCGGCTTTGGTGATTTCTCCATCCGGGCGGTAGAACTTGATACCGTTACGATCAAACGGAATGTGGCTTCCTGTAATCATGATGCAGGGCACCTCATCGGTCATCGCCTTGAGGGCAAGCGCCGGGGTGGGGAGAACGCCATAATCATCCACCGCGAGCCCCAGCGCCTTGGCCGCACTGGTACAGGCCGCCGCCATGGCCGGGCTGCTGGGGCGCCGGTCCATGCCCAGCGCGATCCGTTCGACCTTCGCGCCGGCGCGCATCGCGTCGATAAAGGCCACGGTAAAAGCAGCGCATACCTGATCGGTGAATTGCTCCACCAGGCCCCGCGCGCCGCTGGTGCCAAAGGCGATGCCGCTTGCATCGATAATCTCGGAGGTGGTGGGGGAAGCGTTCAAGTGCGTCTCCTGTCAGGGGAATAAAGTCAGCGTGTCCGGCATTCTAATGGCGTGCGGCGTGGCTTGCCATGGCCGTCACCCAAAACGAAAAAGCCCTCGCAAAGCGAGGGCTAAAAGGCGACTGGAACGGGAGAGAGCCTATAACTCGGCGCCCAGGTTCAATCCCACCAGGATAGGGTCATGGTCGGAGCTGCGAAACGGGTCCGCCGCATAGAGGTTTTCATTTTGGCGCTCGGTGGTGAATTCGGTGTTGTAATCCAGCGCGCTCGCCTCATCCGAGTTGATATGCCACGTGGTCGTACCGGTAACTTGATCGGCCAGCGATTCGCTTGCCAGCGCATGGTCGAGCGACCCCCAAAAGCCATCGAACACGTAGCTGTAGTCGTCGTCGAGCAATTCGAAACCGGCGTCCGTCAGGGTCGTGACCGGATCTTCCATGGCATAGGCGTTCAGATCCCCCAGAATGAGGACATCCTGATCGTCGCTGCCGGTAGGGTTGGTCTCGAGCCAGGCGAGCAGCTCTTCCGACGCTTCCACGCGGGTGGGGTTGTTGTTGCCCTGGCCGTCACCGATGGCGTCTTCGCCATTGATCACGCTGCCCTTGGACTTGAAGTGATTGACGACCACGGAGAACTGCTCGCCGTTGCTGTCAGTAAAGGTTTGCATCACCGGCGGGCGATTACCAAAAGCAAACGCGCCATCGGTCTTGGTGGCGGCATCGCCTTCAGGGCTTACGGCTTGGCTATTGTAGATCACCCCCACGGTAATGGCGTCGTCGCCGGCGCTCTCGATATTGCCTTGCGCGTCCCGGGGCGTGCTGTATGCCCAAGTGACATCCTCGATGCCTTTGCTCTGGATATCCGCATTGAGCGCGTCTACCAGGCTCGCCAGGGCGCTATCTTCGCCGTAGCCGTTGTTCTCGACCTCCATCAAGCCCAGTACATCGGCACCGCTTGTGTTGATCGCCTCGACGATCTTGGCCTCCTGGCGGGCGAACTCCTCGGCGTTATTGGCGCCTCGTGGGCTGTGAGTCGTACCGTTGAGGGTTTGTGTCTGCTCGCCGCTATCGCCCAGGGTAGTGAAGTAGTTCAGCACGTTGAACGAGGCGACCTTGACGCTGGCATCCGCTAGCGTATCCACGTCCGGCGTGGCCGGGCGTTCGTCGCCGTAGAAATCCAGGCCTTCCACGTTCTGTACTTTCCACTCGCCGAAGTTGAAGTCCAGAACGCCTTCCAGCGTATCCAGCTGATCGCCGCCGCGTAGCGGGTTGGACGCCGACAACTCCTCGCCGCCCCGACCAAAGATGATCGGGTCCGGGTTCTGGGCGGAGTTTGCGTCATCGATCTTGATGGTCCGTGCGTCAGCGTCTTCCAGCCACTCGGTGTAGCCTTCGACGCTGGGCGCATTCACCTCGGTAAATTGCTCGAGGCGACCGCCTGCCGACAGCGTGACTTCACCATAACGGCCCAGCTCGTAAAGCTCGGTCACCACCAGGGGCTGACCATCCATCGCCTCGATGGCCACGCGCATGCCTTCGAAGGCCTCCAGGCCTTGCTTGTTGGCAAAGGGCAGCTTGATGACCTGGCTTTGCGGCAGGGGCTGGTCGTTTTGCAGAACGTTCAGGCTCGAGCGATCCGCGGTCAGCTGCGTTTTGTCATAATACTCGGACACGGTACCGCCGATCCGGACCTGGTCGCCGGCCGAGAGCTGCGATAGCCACTCGCCGCTGCCGCTGCCCGCGTAAACGAAGATGCCTTCCGAGGTGAGCGGGTTATCGTCGTTGTCTTCATCCTCTTCCTGCAGGAAGAAACCATCGAGGCCCGGAGTGACCATAGTGACGATCGCTTCCAGCGTCACGGCTTCGCCGTCCAGAGCACTGGTACCGCCTTCGCCCTGGACTGTGGAGATCAGCGTGATCTCGGGCTCGGGCATGATGGCCGTACCAGGGGAGGCGAGGGCGGCAACGTCGCTGCCGTCACCGCCTAGTGCGGTAGAGGTGCTGGCGCCTTCTTCATCTTGCTGCGTGAATGCCTGGCGATCAACGTTCCAGGACGCGGCATCGTTACCCGTCGTGTCCGGGTAGGCTTCGAAGGCGATCTGGTTTCCATCGACTCGCGGGTCGCCTTGCCACAGGGTAACGGCGTCGCCGCCGCTGCCCAGGCCTGCGGCGTTATCGGCGTAGCCGATCTTGAGGGTGTCGATGTTGGCCAGGTTGCTCCAGGCGTCCCGGAACTGGGCAACGCCATTTTCCCCGCCATCGACGATGACGATGGCCGACTCGCCGGGTGCGAGGGTGGTAAGCCCCTCGATCAGCACGGCATCCTGAGGCGAGGCGCTGTCGTCGTCGTAGTAGAGCGGGGCGCTGCCAAAGTCCAGCGTCTCGTCCGAGCGGTTGGTGATCTCGAACCAGTCCTCGGTCACATCTGCGCCGTCCTGACCTGGCCAGATTTCGGTAATCGCGAGACCGATGTCGGTTTCACCGGGGACGTAGGGCGCTTGGGTGGTGCCGATGCGGAAGGCTTGGGTCAGCCCTTCGGGCATGGCGCTATTGGCGAATTCCCAATTGTCCGGGTTGCTGATCGCGCTCAAGAGCTCGTCCGCCGTCCCGTAGCCTTCACCGGTGAACGCCGCGTTGCGTTCGCGGCCCACTGCGACCGCCGTCAGGCCGTTTTCAAGACCGGTCGGCAGCGCCGAGTTGTTGGAGTTGGTGGAGGTTTCCTGCCACTCGTCGCTGTTGGTCTGCACCGCGTAGATAAACTCGGGGTTGGTGTCCTCGCCCACAAAGGCGAGGACCTGGTCGCCGCTGACCGACAGGTTGAAACTGCCATTACCCACGGCGGCACTGTTGGCATCCGAAAACTGATCGGCGTCGCGGGTATGGGAAACGACGGTGCCGGGGGCCACACCGCCTTCGGGGGCGGTCCATTTCACGGCGCCTTCGTTGGCGCGAAAACCATCGCCCATCCAGCCGGAGTCGGTAAAGGTGATTTCAGCCCCTTCGGCGATACCGCGCAGCGCGACGAACTGGAACTCCTTGTCGCTACCGCTCACGGCGGTGACCGCGATATCCCCGGCGCGGGGAACCATGTCCGGAAACGCGTCGAACGTGACGTCGGTGCCGATAAATTGCTGCTGGCTATCGGGAAGGTCTTTGGATTCACGGCCATCGTCGAACCAGTCCACCGTGCCGCTATCGAACAGCACGCTGGCGGCGATACCGTCGTCGCTGGCTACGATATCAAACAGCGCTTCGGGCTTGGCACCGATTTCCCGGGGCAGGGTGTTCAAGTCGACACCTTCGATTTCGCGCACGGCGTAATCGCCGTCCCAGAAATAGAGGCCGAAGCCGGTATCGTCGCTATCGTTTACCGGGCCCGCCAGGATCAGATAGCCTTCGTCGCCCGCTGATTCGATGGCACGCACCGCGCGTCCGTCCAGGTCCAGGCGCAAGGGCTCGCCAAAAGAGGCTTGAGTCGCTGCACCGGTCACTAACTCAGCGGCGTTGGTAACCGGTAACAGCTGCGCAAACCCGCCATCCAGCGGCGCGCGAAGCCCCAGATAAAGGGTGTCCTCGATAAAGACAGCGCCTTCGATATTGAGGCCTTGCTCGAGGTTGAGCGCGTTCTCGCCAAGCCCGTGGCCATTACCCGAGTCCCAGGCGGCCAACTGAGCGGCCAGTCCAGTAAACTGCCCCACCACGTTGATCGACAGATCATCAGCGCTATCGCCGGTGACTTCCGTTGCGAAAAGCAGAGAACGCTGGCTGGTTTCGTGGGAGCCCAACCAGTACTGCACGCCCTGGTAGCTGGCCACCGCTTCCAGATCGGCTTCCTGGCCATCGCTAAGCCCCAGGGCCTCGTTGAGATTGAACTCGCTGAGGGGCTCGCCGCCGGCCGCGCGATCATAAAGGCGTAGCGTTTGGTCTTCATCATCGGCGACCAGCATCAGGTTTTCGTTAATGGCTACCGCCGCCGAGGCATCCGAGCTGCCCTGATAGTAGCGCTCACCAAGATCAAAAACCGGCTGGGGCGTTCTATCCAGTTCCGGCTCTTCCGGCTCTTCCGGGGCTTCTGGCTCTTCTGGCGGCTCTGGCTCGCTTGGCCCTTCCGGTAGTTCGGGCTCTTCCGGCGGCGCTGGTTCGCCTGGCTCTTCGGGGGCTTCTGGCTCCTCCGGGGCTTCTGGTTCTCCAGGTGCCTCTGGCTCTCCAGGTTCTTCCGGTACTTCAGGTTCTTCCGGTACTTCAGGTTCTTCCGGTACTTCAGGTTCACCGGGTTGTTCGGGCTGAGCTGCTTCCCGTTCTATTTGATCAACCAGGTCGTCCAGCAACGTATCGAAATCGTTGGTCGTATTGCCGCTGTTATTCCCGGTCAACGCTTGCAGCGTTTGAGCGGGTTTGAGTTGCTGGCTTTCACTGCTGGCGGCTAGTGTCTGGGCGATCTCGTCGCGGGAACTGCCCGCTTCGAGCAGCTCTAGCCAGTAGGATGCCCCGGACATGTCCGGGGAACGACCCAAAATGCCAAGGTAAGCCTGGTCGAGCCAGTCAGCATCGCTCGCCTGCCCGTTGGTTGCCTGAAATTCGGCCGACGCTTTTAGATGGCCGGTAATCTCCTCCATCGACATACCCGAACGGTACATGTTGGCCCAGTAAGAAAGCCCTTCGATATCCGCCGGGCGTAGTAGGTGGGTCGTGTAAAGCTCGGTCAGGGGCTGGATGGTCGAAGTGAACTCGGCGCCAGACATTAAAGTGCGCGCTACGGCCTGTGTATCCAGTGTGCCGTTTTCCAGTAAGCCCACCCAGTAATTCAGTCCCTCTTCATCGGCTTGACGAAGCAAAAGTGTTTGATAAAGCGTACCGATGATCGTTTGATTTTCCATATCTAAAAGCCCCCTGGAGCGGTGGTTCATTCATTGTGTTTATGCATAAAGCGGCAGCTGTGGCGCCGTAACAATGAGTATTGAAAGTTACTTAATGTTACGAGTGATCGGCTCAGCCTAACCACTCAATATGTCGATACCGTGACGCTGAGGTGTGCGAATTATTGCAAGTTGATGATTATTAATTATTGTTTATAGCAAGGCCCGATAAACAAAGATCACTTGGCTTTATTCAAGCTGTCATGCTTTCGTCATTAATCGCCAGGTAATATCGCTACCTGCTTCAAAAGCCTGTCACGAAAAACGGCCACGGAAAACAAGGGGATTTCAATGAGCAACTTTCAGCTACAGCTTCTGCACGCATCGGACATGGAAGGCGGCGGGGGCGATCTACTAAACGCACCTAACTTCATCTCGATAGTCGATCATCTGGAAGATCAGTACGCTAATAGCTTGTTTGTGAGCTCGGGCGATCTGGTTTTGCCGGGGCCTTACCTGAACGCGGCGGCGGAGGAGAGCTTGCAGTCGGCCTTCCAAACGGCGGTGGAAGATGTGTATGGGCTGGAAGCGGGCTCCATGAGCGGCATAACGGCCGCATCGGGCCGTGTCGAAACGCTATTGATGGACTTGATCGACGCTGCAGCCGTTGCTCTTGGTAACCACGAATTCGACCTGGGCACGGGGTTGATTGCCGACATGATTGCGCCGGTCACCAACGGCGACAGCGCTGCGGATGTCGAGTGGTTGGGGGCTCAGTTCCCCTACCTTTCCGCCAACCTGGACTTCTCCAACGATGCGGCGCTGAGCGGCCTGGCAACCAACGAAATTTTTTCCAGCGAAGCGTTTCAGTCCACGTTGGAGGAAGTGTTGGCCGGTGCCGATAAGCCCAAGCTTGCGCCGGCGGTCATTGCCGAAAGCGGTGGTGAGCAAATTGGTATTATTGGTATCACTACGCAGATCCTCGAGAGCATCTCATCAACGGGCGATGTCGATGTCATTACCGGTGGACGCGACGACATGCAGGCGCTGGCGGGTGTGATTCAGCCGGTGATCGACGAGCTCGAGGCGCGCGGCGTCAACAAGATCATCTTAAGCTCGCACCTGCAGCAGATTCAGTTCGAAGAAGAGCTTGCCACGCTATTGAATGGTGTGGATATCGTAATTGCGGGGGGCTCTGATTCTCTGCTCGCCAATGAGCAGGATATCGACCGTGGCCTTTTCCCCGGCGCCGGCGAGCCTTACAAGTCCTACCCCATCCTGACCCAGGACGCCTCCGGTAATGATGTCGTGGTCGTTAATACCGATGCGGGCTGGCGCTACGTGGCGCAACTCGTAGTCGAGTTCGATGAGAACGGTAATATCATCCCCGAGTCGATCGACCCGGCGACCTCCGGTATTTATGCGTCTACCGACGAGCAGGTCGAAGCGCTATGGGGCAGCCTCGAGGCTGCATTTGCTGAGGGTACCAAGGGGCAGGTCGCACAAGATTTGGTTGGCGCTGTCGGTGCCTTCGTCGAAGAGCAGGACGGCAATATTCTGGGCTTCACCGATGTTTACTTGAACGGTGACCGAGGTACGGTGCGTACCGAAGAGTCCAACCTGGGGAATCTGACGGCTGACGCCAATCTCTGGTATGCCAAACAGGTCGACAGCGATGTCATGGTCTCTTTCAAGAATAGCGGCGGCATCCGCGAGCCCATCGGTGATGTAGTGGTGCAAGGGGGCGATAGTGAGCCCAGCTACCAGCCGCCGGGCGCAAATCCGGCAATCGGCAAGCCGGAAGGCGCCGTGTCACAGCTCGATGCTGGCTCGGCGCTACGCTTTAATAATGACCTTGCCATTTTGACGCTGACGCGTAGCACGTTGTTGGACGTACTCGAGCACGCCGTCGCGGCTTCTGCGCCGAATATCACCGCCGGGCAGTTTGCTCAGGTGGGCGGTATTCAGTACAGCTTCGATTGGGAAAAGCCCGCCGGGGAGCGCATTCAAAGCGCGGCTATCCTGAACGACGATGGTCAGATTCACGATGTTCTGGTCGCCAACGGCCGTTTGGTGGGTAACGCCGAAGAGATCGTGAAGGTGGTGACTCTTGGCTTTATGGCGGACGGGGGAGATGCCTATCCGCTCGAGGGTAATTACATCGACCGTGTCGACCTTTTAGACGCCTACGACCTGGATGGCAAGTTCGACTTTGCCGAAAAAGGTACCGAGCAGGACGCCTTTGCCGAGTACATGGGTGAAATGTACAGCGAAACGCCTTTTAATGAAGCCGAAACACCGGTTGGTGAAGACACGCGCATTCAGAATTTGGCCTTCCGCGACGACGCCGTGCTCAGCGAGACGGTCGACCCGCTGCTACGCCTGTACGATGCCGCTTTTGATCGCGAAGCGGATGGCACCGGCTTGGGGTACTGGCTGGATGCAAGCCAGGAGATCGGTATAGATCATATCGCACATAATTTCATCAACTCGGAAGAGTTTCAGCAGAACAACACGAATATCCAGAATGACGCATTTGTTGAACTGATGTACTCCAACGTCCTCGATAGAGAGTCAGACGCGGCGGGTAAGCAGTACTGGCTCGATGAAATGGCCAATGGCGCCGATCAGGCTACCGTGATGGTCGGATTCATTGAGTCGGAAGAGAGTATGCTCCTCTTGGGATAATTCTTTTTCTTCAGAGATGTAGAACTGGCTTTATCGACGCCTCTATCCCTGATAGGGGCGTCTCTGTTATGCTCTCGCGGCTCTAACCCGCGTGTTTTTTATCGATTCTACGGTGGCCCTTCCATGGCAAAGCAACAGGAAGAAACGGATTTACAGCGCGCATTGAAAGCCTGTAAGAGTTCGTTCATATCAGTAGGTTTTTTTAGTATGTTCGTCAACCTGCTGATGCTTGTTCCTCCAATGTATATGCTTCAGGTTTATGATCGCGTACTCGCGACGCAGAGCCTGGAGACGCTGATCATGTTAACGCTGGTCGTCGTCTTTCTTTTTATGATCATGGGGGGGCTGGAGCTGGTTCGTTCACGCATGCTGGTACGGGTTGGTAACCGCCTCGATACCGCGATCAACGAACGTCTCTATAGCGCTATGTTCCGTAGAAGCCTCGTGGCGCAGGGCGGCTCTAGTGCGCAGCCATTAAATGATCTTACCAGCTTGCGCCAGTTTTTGACTGGTAACGGCCTGTTCGCCTTTTTCGATGCGCCTTGGGTGCCGGTCTATTTCGGCGTGCTGTTTCTGTTTCACCCTTGGCTTGGCATTTTTGCCATCTGTGCTGGCATCGTTTTGGTGATTTTGGCCATCGCAAACGAAAAAGCTACCAAGTCGCTATTGGCCGATGCAAATAACGAGCATATTCAGGCCCAGAACCTGGCCAACTCTAACTTGCGGAATGCCGAAGTACTTCACGCCATGGGCATGCTACCGGGTATTATGGGGCGTTGGTCAAAGCGCCATCACGAGTTTTTGTCCAAACAATCACAGGCAAGTGATCGTGCAGGGGCACTGACCAATACCTCAAAAGTACTGCGCATCATGTTTCAGTCGCTCATATTGGGGTTGGGGGCCTTGCTGGTACTGGAAGGAGAAATGAGCGCCGGTATGATGATTGCAGGCTCTATCCTGATGGGGCGTGCGCTGGCGCCCATCGATCAAATGATCAGTGGATGGAAAGGGTTTGTTAGCGCGCGCGGAGCTTATAGCCGTTTAAACGAGCTGCTGACACAGATCCCCAGTGACCAGCGTAAAATGTCGCTTCCAGCACCCAAAGGTGATATAGCGCTCGAAAGCGTAGCTGCAGCTCCTCCTGGATCGCGCATGGCGACCATCCGAGGTATCAATTTTAATGTGGACCGTGGCCAGCACGTTGGCATCATTGGCCCGAGTGCGGCGGGTAAATCAACGCTTGCTCGAGTGCTTCTAGGGATTTGGCCCACCCAGGTAGGCGATGTTCGTTTGGATGGCGGTGTCATCACTCAGTACAACCGTGATGAGATTGGCCCCTATATTGGTTACCTTCCCCAGGATATCGAGCTTTTCGACGGCACCATCAGCGAAAACATCGCTCGCTTTGGCGAGATCGATTCTACCAAGGTGGTTGAAGCGGCGCGAAAAGCGGGCGTTCACGAGATGATTTTGGAGCTTAACGACGGCTACGATACGGTTATCTCATCCACTAGCGGCGCTCTATCCGGTGGCCAGCGCCAGCGCGTGGGTTTGGCCCGAGCGCTTTATGGCAACCCCGTTTTTGTAGTGCTGGACGAGCCCAACGCCAACCTGGATGAAGCCGGCGAGCGCGCCTTGAGTGAAACGATCACTCAACTAAAAACGGAAGGCGTTACATTGTTTGTGATTAGTCACCGTACCAATGTTCTCAAAAACATGGACAAACTGCTGGTTATGAAAGAGGGGCAAGTAAGCATGTTCGGCCCGCGCGACCAGGTATTGGCTCAGTTTGCCAAGAAGTCGAATAAGCAGGTAAGTCAGCAGCATTCAGCTCGTCTGTCTGCCGTCTCGGGTGGCCGCCAAGGCGAGGAGTCATAAATGAGCAACGATCAGCGCAATCTAACGCCTCAGGGCGAGATCGATGTTACACCGCAAGGCCCTGCAACGCTGGAGGGCGAGGCGGCCGAGCACTTGCCAACAAGTGATAAAGGCTATCGCAAGCTCGGTTACCTCATTTTGATAATCGCGCTGGGCGGTTTCATTCTTTGGTCGGTCACCGCGTCGCTGGCGATTGCTGTTGTCGCCCCTGGCAGTGTCTCGATCGAATCCTTTAAGCGTACGGTGCAGCACTTGGAAGGCGGTATCGTGCGCGAGCTCCTCGTAGAAGATGGAGACAAAGTCGAGGCAGGTGATACGTTAATAGTGCTCAGCGACACTCAGTCGCGTTCGCAACTCGAAATTGCACGCTCTCAATATCTTATAAATCGTGCCATGGAAGCGCGCCTGCTCGCTGAACAGGAAGGCGCAGAGAGCATGGAGATCCCCGAAGATATTCAAGACGTCGATAGCCCGAGAGTCCAACAGGTAGTCGCGGTTCAACAAGCTTTGTTTACTGCACGGCGCCAATCGCTCCAAAGCTCCCTGGAGTCCCTGGATGAACAGATCATCCAAATGCAGGAGCAGATCGAGGGTCTCGAGCAGCGTATTGGTGTGAATACTCGTCGAATGTCCTCACTGCGCTCCGAGGCCGACGACTTCCGCTCGCTATATCGTGAGGGGCTAGGCGATAACCAGCGCTTACGCGAATTAGAGCGGCTCATTCTACAGTACGAAGGCGATAACGCTGAGTTTCGTGCCAATATTGCCCAGCTACGCTCGCAAATCAGCGAAAACCGCATGCAGCGCGAAATTCAGCAACAGGATTTTCAAAAAGAAGTAGGCGAGCAACTGCGTGAGGCCCAAACGCAAATTGCTCAAGCAGAGGAGCAAATCGTCTCGCTTAGCGATCAAGTAGAGCGCACAGTAGTTACTGCTCCCGTCTCCGGTACCGTAGTCGGTCGCCAAGTACATACCGTGGGCGCAGTCATCCGTCCGGGTGACACTATTATGGATGTCGTACCCAGCAACGATGGTTTTGTCGTCGAAGCCCGCATTCCGATTCGCGATATCGATAATATCTTTATTGGCCAGTTTGCCGAGATACGCTTTAGCGCCTTCAATCAGCGCTTGACCGATGAGATCGACGGCGAAGTCGTTTACGTCAGTGCCGACAGTTTTGAAGATGAAGCCACCGGCCAGCAATATTATCGGGCCCGAGTACGTGTCACTGAGTCGGGTTATGAGCAAATGAACGACCGTATGCAGCTGTTATCTGGTATGCCCGCTGAAGTCATGTTGCGTACTGGCGAGCGTACTTTCGCAAGTTACATTGCTAAACCAGTGACCGATATGCTGGCTCGCGCCCTACGGGAGGATTGATGCAAAGGACGCTGATACACCGGACATTTATCGGTCGTTACTGGAAGGGGGGAGTGCTGGCGCTGCCGCTGTGCCTGGTTTTGGGGGCTGTAAACGCTCAGGAACCGGACCCCCTCGCGGACGAAAGCGCTTTAATGGAACTGGCCGAACTGGACCAGCGCCCATCGCAGCCACCTACATTGCCCTCGCTGCCGGAGCTTTTCGCAAGTGCCCTCAATCACGACGCGGATCTTTCACGTCAGCGCTTTGAGCTCGATGCCACGCGCGAAGAAGTTCCCATGGCTCGCTCGCAGCTTTTGCCCCAGGTCTCGGCCTCTGGCTCTTATTTGTGGCAAGATTCAACCAATATTCAAACGTCTCCGGATGAATTTGGGCTCGACCAGCCTGCCCAGCGCCCGGGAGAAATCGAAGAAAACGTATGGAGTGTTCAGCTTCAACAGCCTCTTTTTAGCTTGGAACGATGGCGCGGTGTCGATGTGGCGAATGCCCAAGTCAGCGCTGCCGAGCTTCAGCTGGCGGTGGTCGAACGCGACCTGGCCATGCAAGTGGCAGAAGCTTACGTTCAAGCCTACTTGGCCTCTCAGCGTCTTGGCCTTTTGGAATCGCAGCAAGAATCATTGGATTTACAAGTGCGTCAAGCACAGCGGGCTTACGATCTGGGGGTAGGTGACCGTATCAATCTGCTTGAAGCGCAGTCTCGGTTGGACCAAGCGGTTTCCGAAGCCGTTCAAGCAGAAAACGAGCTTAATAACGCATTAAGCACGCTCGAACGCCTTACCGGCAGGTATCCGGAGTTCAGGCAGCTCGCCATTGGTGAACTCTCAAGTGTCGAGTTAATGGGAGACTGGGGGGATCCAGAGAGTTGGGTAGCGCAGGTCGGTCAGAACCTGGACGTACTCCTTGCTCGTGAACAGCAACGTGTAACCGAAGCCGATGCCAGTACTCGTCGGGCGGGGTACTATCCAGAGCTCAACCTGAATCTCTCCTACTCGGATCGCAAAAGCGATGATGCATTACGCGAAAGCGAGGATTATCGGGCGAGTGTCGAGGTAAGCGTACCTATTTACCGGGGTGGCTATACGACTGCCAACGTGCGCCAAGGCGAGCGACGTATTGATGCAAGCCAGGCTGACTTTGACAACCAGCGTAATTTGGCCGTTCAGGAAGTACGTCAGCGGCTTCGCTCGCTGAACGGACACGTACGCCGAGTCCAGGCACTGAATCAGGCAATCGAATCCAGTCAGTTATTTCTGGACGCCGCCGAGCGGGGTGAGCAGCTAGGCCTTCGCGATTTGGTTGACGTGTTGGACGCGCGAGCCAGTCTTTACGATCAGCGTATTCAGTATGTTGATACTATTGGCGAGTACGCTCTGGACACCTTGGCCCTTCATTCCGCCGTAGGTGATTTGAGCAGTCAGGATCTAAACGACATTATGTCATTGCTGTTATCATTGACGGATTTCCCAGTAACAAGCTGAGGATAACGCCGTTGCATGGCTGCCTTAAAAGGAATACACGGTAACGATTGGCTCAGAAGCGCAATGCGATGTTTCGATGGGGGGATAGCCCTCATCTTTTCATCCATTGCGCTATGGGCAATGCCTAATATTACTTATCACGGCGAAGAGTATCTCTTTTTGATCGTGATCGGCAGCTTGCTGCTTCCCGCCATAGGTGAGCTCGTTGGGCTTTATCAGCCTTGGCGCGGGCGCAGCCTTTACTCCATGCTCGGGGTATACGCACTAAGTTGGCTTGTCACTATCGTTTTGCTTAGCCTGCTGTTGATAGCCACCCAAACCACCGAAAATTTTTCTCGTCTTTGGATGGGGGGCTCCGCACTTACCGTACTGTGTGTTGGCAGCGTAATGCGCGGTTTGCTCTACAGCTACTTGCGTCGCCTGCGCGCCAAAGGTAAAAACTGTAAGCGCATCGTGATTATAGGGCGTTTAGATAATATTCGGCACTTAAAGGATCATCTAAACGCCATGCGGTATGCCGGCTACATGCTGTACAGCGCCCATGTAGATGACGATTCAGATTCCTTTCATCAGCAACTCAAGGTTCTGGTTGATAATAGCGCCTTTAATAAAGAATTTGATGAAATCTGGTTAAGTTATCCTCTGAGTGATGGGGATAAAGTCCGACTGGTTTCCACCAGTTTGATTAATATTCCCATCAGTGTGCGCTATTTTCCTGATCTCTCGGATATTCGTCTGCTTAACCACCGTATGGCGCAAGTGGTTGGGCTTTATTCACTCGAGCTTAACTATAGTCCTCTTGATAGTGGTCCGCTGCGTTTATTAAAGAGCATCGAAGACCGCTTGATTGGTGGGCTTTTGTTCATTGTTTTTTTGCCGGTTATGCTAGTGATTGCCGCGTTGGTCAAATGGAAAATGGGTGGGCCAGTGCTTTTCAAGCAGCACCGCCACGGCATGGATGGCAGGCGTTTTCGCATTTACAAGTTCAGAAGTATGAGCGTGCACCAAGCGTCTACCACGATCGCAGCCAAACAAAGTGATCCTAGGATCACCCCGTTAGGCGCTTTTTTGCGCCGGACTAGCCTGGATGAGCTCCCGCAACTCTATAATGTACTACAAGGGCGTATGTCGTTAGTGGGCCCGCGCCCCCATGCGCTGGATCACAACCAGTATTATAAGGGGGTGATTCAAAACTATATGCAGCGACACCGCGTAAAACCCGGAATGACCGGCTGGGCCCAGGTCAACGGCTATCGAGGCAGTACCGATACGTTAGAACAGATGCAAAAGCGTGTAGAGTTCGACCTTTACTACATCGACAACTGGTCGCTAGGGCTCGATTTAAAGATCCTGGTGATGACGTTGACGAGAGGCTTTGCCAACAGCCAGCCCTAGCAGGATGGGCGCAGGCACAAATAAACGTCCAGATCGTTTGTTCAAAGGATGAATGATGATATTGCCGGTTATTTTGTCAGGGGGCAGTGGGTCGCGACTTTGGCCTGTTTCCCGGGAGTACTACCCCAAGCAGTTTTTGAATTTAAACAGAGACGATGTGAGCTTGCTTCAAGAGGCGGCGCTGCGCCTCGAAACGATCGCCTGTTCCGGGGAGCCGCTGATCGTTTGCAACGAAGAGCATCGTTTTCTGGTTGCCGAACAGATGCATCAAATAGGCTTTAAAAAGAGTCAGATCATTCTCGAACCCTGTGGACGTAACACCGCACCGGCGCTGGCGCTGGCCGCCCTGGCTGCAAGCCAATCAAATCCGGAGGCCGAGCTTCTGGTCATGCCCGCCGACCACGTCATCAAGGATACGCAGGCGTTCGCCCAGGCGGTCGAGCAGGGGCGCGAATTGAACCAGAAAGGGCGGCTGGTCACGTTCGGCATTACCCCGACCACCCCCCACACCGGGTATGGCTATATCAAAAGAGGCCAGGCTTTAACTCATGGGTTTACCGTTGAAACCTTCGTCGAAAAGCCTGACGAGGCGGCAGCCGAGCAATACCTGGAAAGCGGTAATTATCTTTGGAACAGCGGTATTTTTCTGTTCAAGGCGAGTGGCTTTCTAGCGGCGCTTGGCCAGCACGCGCCGGATATTTTACAGAGCTGCCAGGCGGCCTTTGACGCGCGCACGCAGGACATGGACTTCCTACGTATTGATGAAGCGATTTTTGCTGACTGTCGTAGCGAGTCGATCGACTACGCGGTCATGGAGCATACCCGCCAAGCGGCGGTCGTACCCATGTCACCCGGTTGGAGCGACATCGGTGCCTGGGACGCGCTTTGGGAGCTTCGAGCAAGCGAAGACCCGGTGAACGGTAACGCGGTCCACGGCGATGTCATGCTGCAGGATACCCAGCAAAGTCTGGTGTATAGCGACTCCCGCCTGGTAGCCGCCGTGGGCGTGAGCAACCTGATCATCGTGGAAACCGACGACGCCGTACTGGTAGCGGACCGCCACCACGCTCAGGAGACCAAACGTCTCGTCGGCGCCCTGAAAGAGGCGGGCCGTAAAGAGTTCAAGTCTCACCAGCAGGTTTATCGCCCCTGGGGCTACTACCGCACCATGGTACTGACCGAAAGCTTCCAGGTGAAAGAGATCGTGGTTAAGCCTGGGGCTGCACTGTCGCTTCAAATGCATCACCATCGTGCCGAGCACTGGGTCGTGGTACAGGGCACCGCACGTGTCACTCAAGGAGAATGCCCGGGCGATACATCCAACCTGCGCAGTTTTCTGCTCACCGAAGATCAGTCCACCTATATTCCACTGGGAACCGTACACCGGTTAAAAAACCCGGGGGTGGTGCCGCTCAAGTTGATCGAAGTACAGACGGGCTCCTATCTAGGTGAAGACGATATTGTTCGTTACAACGATAAGTATGGTCGTGAATAGGGGCCTTACTGCAATGAGGGTTGCTATCGTTCACGACTGGCTAACCACCTGGGCTGGTGCCGAGAAGGCGCTGGCCGAGTTGGTCGGCTGTTTTCCCCAGGCGGAAATTTTTACGACCGTTAACTTTCTGCAAACGCAGGATATCCCCGCACTGCGTAATAACGTCATCCACACCAGTTTCATACAGCGGTTGCCCTTGGCGCGAAAGCGCTACCGTCACTATCTGCCACTGATGCCGCTGGCGGTGGAGCAGTTCGATTTAAAAGGGTTCGATCTGATCCTGTCCAGCAGTCACGCCGTGGCTAAGGGTGTAATCCCCGACCCCAACGCCGTGCATATTTGCTACTGCTATAGCCCCATGCGCTATGCATGGGATATGCAGCACCAGTATCTGCGTGAAATCGGCAAGGAGCGTGGCGTCATGAGCTGGCTCATGCGCTGGCAACTCCATCGGCTCAGGCAGTGGGACTACATCAGTGCTCAGCGAGTCGACCATTTCGTGGCGATCTCCAGCTACATTCAGCGGCGTATCGCCACTTGCTATCGTCGCGACGCCGACGTCATCTACCCGCCGGTCGATGTCAAAAAATTTCGCCACGACCAACCCCGGGAAGCGTTTTATCTAACGGCTTCTCGCATGGTGCCCTATAAGCGTATCGACTTGGTGATCGAGGCGTTCAATCGAATGCCCGACAAGCAGTTGGTCGTTATCGGGGACGGCCCTGATTACGCCAAGCTAAGCGCATTGGCGGGTCCCAATGTCACACTACTCGGTTTCCAGCCGGATGAGGTGTTGATAAATCACCTGGAGCGTACCCAGGCGTTTTTATTCATGGCGGAGGAAGACTTTGGCATTTTGCCCGTAGAAGCTCAGGCCGCCGGCGCGCCTGTGATCGGTTATGGGGTAGGGGGCCTTACAGAAACCACGCTTAATGGCGTCTCCGGACTATGGGTCTCCAAGCAAAGCAGCGATGCGCTGATCGAGCAGGTACGCCACTTCGAAGCAAAGCGGCTGGCCGAACCCGGCACTTTTTCTCCAGCGGCGTGCCGGCAAAGCGCTGAGCGCTTTTCCACCGCTAACTTTATCCGCTCGATCCACTCGTTGGTGAACAAATACCTCAAGGTTTGACCCCTGCTCAAAGCTCACCTTCGTAATAACGCAGACACTGCGCCATCGGCTCATCGCCCAACCAGTCGATGATCTGGCGCGTATAACGAGCGCGCGCTTCGTCCACAAGATGAAAGTTGGTATCAAAAAAGTCGTCGGCCGCATACATGGTATCCGTGGGCTGGCCTACCCATTGAAGCCCGGCGCTTTTTACTCGATGCGGCAGCGTCGTGTAAAACCGTGCTTCCACCGGTGATTCGGTGTACTCGGGCTGGTAAAGAAGTGGAGGGGGCATAAAAACGGGGCAGGCGCCTTTTTCCAGGAGCTCGTCACGAAAAGCACGGAGCTGGTCTCCAGCAAAGTGGCCCAGACGCGAAGCCTCACCGTAGGTCTCTACCGGTAACGAGGTCAAAAAGTGCCAGTGGCGCTCTTCGCGCAGCGCTCTAACGGTATGCAACTGATCGCCGCGAAGATCGAGGTTATGCGCGCCGTAGTCCCCGGTAACAACGAAGTCCTCGGGTAGGCCGCGGTAGCCCTCTAAAATACGCGTGAACGATGTTTGGGCGATGACGCTTAGGGCCCGCTTCAAAGGGAGTTGTAAAAAGGTGGCAGGATGACTATTTGCCCAATGTACCAGGGGAGTCGAAACGGGCTCGGCAGCGTTGTAAAGCGGATACTCCAATGGCAGTAGCACCAGATCTCCTGTCTGAATGCTGGGCCCGGCGCTCGATAGAATCACCGGCAGCGAGATCCCAGCATTGACCCCTAAATTGACGGCCGGGCGCTGATAGGTCGCCTCGAGGGCGCCGCTGTCGACACCAAACATGGCCGATGACCCAGCAACCAGCACGATTTTTGGGGAGGGGAGCGCGCGGGCCTGCGCCTGCTTGTAGCGCATTGCCCCGTCGATCCAGGCATTGTTGGGGTGCGGCCGCCCTAGCTGGCCTGCCCAAAAAACCAGCGAAAGAGTGAGTACGGCCAGGCCACCCGCCAGCACTCCCATGACAAAACGCACCATATCGACTCGCTCTCTTAACCAGCGCGCGTACACGACGAAGCGCGTAGGGATTAAAAATTGAAATATAAAAACGCCTGGCTGGGTAAATCGGTCATAGCCTTGGCCACTGCCACCAAAAGCGCGCCGACCACGACTCCTTGCCAAACGATACGAGAAGGCTCATTCAGCCACCTGGCGCAGCGCATGCTATTCGGCATGGTCAAGGCGATAAACGAGCCAAGCAGTAAAAGGACACCTGGCGAGCGTAGCCCCATCACGCCTTGGGTCATGGGATTTACTAGATCGCCAAGTGCGCCCCACTGCCAGTGGCCAAGGCCTGCGTATAACGCCCAGGTATGCTCGAGACTCGTGGCTCTAAAGGGCACCCAGGCAAGCATTACCAGTATCAACGTCAAAAACCAGCTGATGCTGCGGGGTAACTGCACGAGACTGGCTCGGCGCCAGCATACAAGCGCTACCAAAAGCACCCCGTGCAGGCCGCCCCACACTAAAAACTGCCATCCCGCTCCGTGCCATAATCCGCCCAACAGCATGGTGACCATGAGCGCCACTACATGGCGCGGCCAACCATGTCGGCTACCGCCCAGCGGTACGTAAAGGTAGTCACGCAGAAAGTGCGAAAGCGTCATATGCCAGCGCCGCCAAAAGGTCTGAATATCCACGCTTCGGTAGGGCGAGGCGAAGTTTTCCGGCAACCGTATACCCAATAAAAGCGCCAACCCCAGCGCCATGTCTGCGTAGCCCGAGAAATCGAAATATAGCTGCAGCCCGTAAGACCAGCCGGCCAACAGGGTATCCCCGGCGACGATACTTCCCGCTGGCTGGTCGTAAAGCCCATTCACTAAGGGCGCCAGGTTGTCGGCCAGCAGCAGCTTCTTCGAAAGCCCCATGGCCAGTAACACTAGCCCGCAGCGCACCAGCGCAGCGCCCGGTGGCTTGAGGTGTACAAGCTGGGGCGCCAGTGTTCGGTAATGCACGATAGGGCCCGCGATCAGTTGAGGAAAAAAACTGACGAATACGCCGTAGAGCGACCAGGGCCCGCGTTCTATCTTGTGCTGTCGAATATCCACTAAAAAAGCGATTTGCTGGAACGTAAAGAAAGAGATCCCCAAGGGCAGGACCAATGGGCTAATCGCCTGAGCGGGAAGGTCGACCGCTGAGAGTAAAAAAACCGAGTACTTGAACCACCCCAGCAGCCCCAGGTTGAACGCGATACCCAGCCAAAGCCAAACAGGGTGGGGTCGGGCGATTCGCCCGGCGAACCAATAGTTCACGCCAATGCTTACGAGTAGCAAAGGCAACAGGGTGATATCCCACATTGCATAAAAAACGAGCGAAGCGCCCCCCAACCAGGTCAAAGTCAGGCGTGGTGCGGCCAAAAGCGTTAATAGATAAAAAACGGACCAAACGACAGGCAGAAAAACCAATAGAAAGTGGGGGGTGCTGAAAACCATGCCTGGGGCTCAAACGGTCGCGGGAGAGGCGCTAACAGGGTAGCGAAGCCGTGAGCATAGCATAGCGCCAGACGCATGAGACGCCCAACGGTGGTATGACCTTCACGCTTGGCTTAACATGGCCCCTGTTCGAGTCCCTCTCCAGCATGGGAAGAAGGTAATGCACTTAGCATCCCTTAAAGGGGCCTGGCACTACCGCCAGTTTATTGCCACATCGATACGTCACGAACTGGTGACCCGCTTTGCGCGCAGCCGTATTGGCGGCGCCTGGATGATTATTCACCCGCTGGCCATGGTGCTCATCTACGCACTGTTGCTCTCGGCAGTGCTCTCGGCCAAACTTCCCGGCGTCGAAAGCCGCTACGCCTACGCTATTTACCTGACCGCGGGAATGCTGGGGTGGAGTCTTTTTAGCGAGCTTCTCAACCGCTGCCTTGGGGTGTTTATCGAAAACGCCAACCTCATGAAAAAACTGGTGTTCCCCAAAGTGGCCCTGCCGATCATCATTACTGGCTCTTGTTTGATCAACAACCTGGCCCTCTTTGTGGTCATCCTGGTCGTGTTCGCCGTGCTTGGCCATTTTACCCTCGCCACCCTCCCGTGGGTGTTCGTGCTCACCGGTATTACGGTGCTACTTGGTCTGGGGCTTGGACTGACACTTGGCATTCTGAACGTGTTTATCCGCGATATCGGCCAGTTAATGCCTATCGTGATGCAGTTCCTATTCTGGTTCACGCCAGTGGTCTATCCTGCCGAGATCGTACCGTCATCCCTACAGGCGCTCATCGCGTTCAACCCGCTGTTTCACCTGGTCGGGGCCTACCACGACGTTTTGGCCTACGGACAAGCGCCTTCAATGGTCACGTTGGCGGCGCTGGCGCTGCTAGGCATTGGGCTAGTGCTTTTTAGCGCGTTGCTGTTTCGCAAGGCCAGTCCTGAAATGGTGGACGCCCTATGAACCCGCCCAATAGCTCCTCCTCGGCGCTGCTGGAAGTGCGCGAGCTCGGCAAAGCCTACCGCCATTACCGCAACGAACTCCTGCGCATCGCTAACTGGTTCACTCCGATCCCACCCCAGGCCGAAACCTGGGTTCTGCGTGATATCAGCTTCGATATAGCGTGTGGCGAGGCCGTCGGCATCGTGGGGCAAAATGGTGCGGGTAAAAGCACGCTTTTAAAAATGATTACCGGCACGCTAATGCCCTCCGAGGGTTATATTCGTTCGCACGGGCGAATAGCGGCGATACTGGAGCTTGGCATGGGGTTCAACGGCGAGCTGACCGGACGTCAGAACGTGCTGCATGCGGCCGGACTGATGGGCTTTACCCACCCCCAAATCGCCGGCGCGATCGACGATATCGAAGCCTTTGCCGAAATCGGCGACTACTTCGACAAGCCCATGCGAGTCTACTCGAGCGGAATGCAAATGCGCGTCGCTTTTTCGGTCGCCACGGCGTTTCGTCCGGACATTCTCATCGTCGATGAAGCGCTTTCGGTGGGGGATGCTTATTTTCAGCATAAAAGCTTTGATCGCATCCGTGAGTTCCAGCGCTTGGGAACGTCGTTGTTGATCGTTTCTCACGACAAGGCCGCCATACAAAGCCTTTGCGACCGGGCCATCTTGCTGGAACAGGGGAGCGTGCTTCAGGATGGCCTGCCCCAGGATATCATGGATTACTACAATGCTTTGATCGCCCAAAAAGAGAACGCTAAAGTCGAGATCGAGTCGCTCGAAAGTGGCCAAATTCAAACGCGTTCCGGTAACGGCGAGGCGAGTATCGCGCGCATTAGCCTGCACGACGACCAGCAAGGCGGGCAGAGCCAGGCTATTGATGTGGTCGATGTCGGCCAGCCGGTAGAGCTTCGGGTGCGGGTGGTGATTCACGCCGACCTGCCCGAACTGGTGCTCGGTTATAAGATAAAAGACCGTGTAGGCCAGGACGTATTCGGCACTAACACTTGGCACACCCACCAGGCCGAGCGTGAGCTCATCGCTGGTGAAACGCTCACGTATCGCATACGTTTTGACGCCAACCTGGGGCCCGGCAGCTATTCCGTTTCGCTCTCGCTACATAGCAGCGATACGCATCTTGCGCGTAACTATCAATGGATAGACCACGCGCTGGTCTTTCAAATGGTGAATATGGAAAAAGACTTTTTCCTGGGAAGTAGCTGGATAATGCCGGCCATCGACTGCGAGCGCGACGTCGCATCCGGTTCAGCATCTAACGAGTCAGCGTAATGGATTTTTATACCCGCTTTACCAACCATTTTCGTGGTGAGAAAGACGACATCAAAAAGCGTCTTGACGTTTACGTGCCGCTATTGGGGCCCATCATGGCGCGCTACCCCGAGGCGCACGTGATCGACTTGGGCTCCGGGCGTGGTGAGTGGCTCGAGTTGATGCGCGACAACGGTTGGCCCGCCAAAGGCATCGATACCAACGAAAGCATGGCAAACGCCTGTAATGCAAACGGACTCGAGGTCGAGGTCAGTGATGCGTTGGCCGCACTAAAGAAAACCGAGAGCGATACGCTCTCGGCCATTACCGGGTTTCACATCGCCGAGCACATTGCGTTCGATTCTTTAGTGGCACTCGTACAGCAAGCACTCCGAGTGCTGGTGCCCGGTGGCGTTTTAATTCTGGAAACGCCCAACCCTGAAAACCTGACCGTCGGTCTTTGGAGCTTCTATCTCGACCCGACTCACCTGCATCCGCTGCCGCCGCCACTTTTACACTTTGTCGCCACCGATGCCGGTTTTGCCAAAGCCAATATTCTTCGTTTGAACGGCCCCACGCCTCCGGAAGACCACGCCGCCGTGGGCGAATACCTTGCCTGGGCCGTCTCTGCCCACCCGGACTACGCACTCATCGCCCATAAAGGCACCGATGACGCCAGCGCCCCCTGGTTCGACTATCTGGATCAGTTGACCGTCGCCCAGCAGGGAAGCCTTCAGACGCTGGCCGACAAAATCCAGCAGCAGACCGACGAGCTAACAAAGACCCAAGTGCTGCTCGCGAAAGCGACCGAGGAGCGCCAGTACTATCAGCAGAAATCCGAGCAGCTACTCTCGGAGATCAACGGCGTTTACCAAAGCCGTTCCTGGCGTCTTACCCAGCCGCTGCGTGGCGCCATGCACCTTCACCGGCACACCTCGAATGCTCGGGGCCGGTGGCTTCGTAAAATGGCGCAGATACCCTGGCTGAAGCGGCTGGCCCTAAAGGTTCTGAATCGTTTTCCCGCTTTGAAAATGCGCGTGCTCAAACAAATGGCCGCAAGCGATGGGCTTTTTAGCCGCAAAGGGCAGTTTCACGACGAAGACTTCATCAATCTCGACCCGGAGGTTCAGGCGCGGGTCCGCCGAGAGGCACTGGCCTTGCGCGACGCCTGGCACGAGGCCCCCTTGATTCGAGGCGTTCGACTCGAGGGGCATATCAACGGGAGTTACAGTCTGGCCTCGGTCAACCGTCACCTGCTCACTCGGCTCTCGCAAAGCGAGGAAGCGCCTGCGCTGTGGCTTTCACCTTTTGAGGCCTCGCCCGAGGCACGGGTAAGTACCACCCCCGGCGGGGCCGAGGAGATCAAAAGGCTTAACGAGTTGACCGACCCCTCGGCCTGGCAGGCGCTGGCGCCTGAAAAGCGCATTGCGCTTTATCACCACTACCCGCTCATCACGCCCAACCCCGCCCATGGCAAGGCCGTGGCGCTCTTTTTTTGGGAAGAGTCCTTTGTGCCGGCGGATATGGTGGAGACCCTCAATCAGCACTATCACGGCGTCATCGTCACGGCCTGGTTCGTCAAAAAGGTGTTGATGGATAGCGGCTGCCAGCTTCCCGTTCACGTGATTACCCTACCGCTGGTGGCTAACGCCCACGCCTTTAATAGCCATGCGAGCGATCTTGCCCGGGTGAGTCAGAATCAGACAGTCAATCTTTTGCACGTCTCCTCGGCGTTTCCCCGTAAGGGCGTTGATGTGCTGCTACAGGCTTTTGAGCAGTTGGCGGAACAGGACGCCGAGATCACGCTCACGCTCAAAACCTTCCCGAACCCGCATAATCAAACCCAGGCTTTGGTCGAGGAGTACGTTAGCCCGCGCCACCACTCCCGGCTTACCGTCATCATGGAAGACTATTCCAGTGAGCAGATGGCCGCGCTTTATCATCAGGCGGATATCGTGGTGCTACCGACTCGCGGCGAAGGCTTGAACATGCCCGCCATAGAGGCCGGCGAGTTTTCGCGCGCACTGGTGGTAACCGGCTACGGGGCCCATACCGATTTCACGCCGGCCAGCCATTCAGGCGTCATCGACTACTGTTTTGCCCAGGCTCAGTCGCATTTCGCAAGCGGACAGGCGCTTTGGGTGGAGCCCAGCGTCAGTAGTACCGTGGGCCAGATCAAGCGCCAAATCGAGGCGCTGCGTCAGAAAGGCGAGCGCGCCACGCAAGCGGCAAGCGGGCTAAGTGCCGCCATTCAGGCACGGTTTTTTTCGTCCGCCGCGGCCACCTCGGCGCTGGCCGCGCTGGGCCGGCTGCAAGCGATACCCGACACCTCGCTCCCCGCGCTTTCGATAAGCCTTTACACCACTTGGGACGAGCCCTGCGGCATCGCGCAGTATAGCGACCACTTGCTGGATGCCATGCAAACCCTGGATGAAGCAACCAGGATCGAAGTGCATGCCCCCACCAAACAACAGGTCCCGCCTTCGAGCACGCTTCAGGTCGTAGAAAGCAGTTGGCAGAAAGGCGCTAGCCCCCAACTTGCGAGCGCTCAGGGGAACGTGGTCTGGCTACAGCACCATTTCGCGTTTTACGAGCTCGACCTCGCGCTCCAGCAAGAGGTCAAGCAGGCCCGCCAGCAGGGAAAGCGGGTATATATCACGCTCCACACGACCCGCCCGGTGATCGATTTCGATACCTCACGCCGTCGCGTCGTGGCCGCCACGCTGGCCGAGTTCGACCGGGTCTTCGTGCATACGCTGGACGATCTCAATTACCTCAAGCGAATCGGCCTAACCGATAACGTGACGCATATGCACCAAGGCGTTGCCAGCGACCCCGCTACACAAACGCGGATGACTCAAGCCCCCTCCAATGCGCCGATCATCGGCTGCTTCGGTTTTTTGCTTCCCCATAAAGGCGTCAATACGCTCATCGAAGCCTTCGCAAAACTGCTTGAATCCAGCACCCTGCCCGAGGCGGCAACGTTGCGCCTCGTTACCTCGGTGCGTGATGAACCGAGCTCCCAGGAAGAGCTGGCGCGCTGCCAGCGCACCGCCCAGCGTTTGGGCGTTACCGCCCATATCGAATGGATCACTGACTTTCTGCCGCTTGACGAGGCGCAAAAGCGCCTCGCCGAATGCAGCGTCGTGGTATTGCCCTATCAATACACCCAGGAATCCAGTAGCGCCGCGGTACGTACCGCCGTAGCGGCGTGCCCTGCCATTCTGACCACACCGGCGCCCATTTTCGACGAAGTCGCCAATGTGGTTTGGCAAACCGAAGGGTTCGAGCACGCCGATATTGCCAAGGCGATTACGCAGGTACTAAGCGCCAGCGAAGAGCAGCGCAGTACGTATCAAAAAGCGCGAGCGCAGTGGCTTGATGAGCGGCGCTGGGCCACGCTGGCGCAACGCTACCAGGGGCTAATGCGCGCAGCTCTCGTTGACCAAAAACTGTAAAAAAACGGCGATTACACTGGCGGGATGCTTAAAATGGCTTGCCCTTGGCCTACGCAGCGGCCAGTCCCTTTAAAGTAGCTACGAGGGTGGTGCGATTTTAATGGTTTACCGATGGTTTTTTTGAAGAAAAGGAACGATGCCTTGAATGCGATCGTGACAGGAATCACGGGTCAGGATGGCGCCTACCTCGCCAGGCTGCTGCTTGAAAAAGGCTATACCGTCTACGGTACGTATCGACGTACCAGCTCCGTCAACTTTTGGCGTATCGAAGAGTTGGCGATTCAGAACCACCCCGCGCTGCACCTCGTCGAGTATGACTTGACCGATCTCTCGGCCAGTATTCGTCTTCTGCAGCGGTGTAAACCTCGCGAAATTTACAACCTGGCGGCGCAAAGCTTTGTCGGGGTCTCATTCGACCAGCCCATCACGACCGCCGAGATTACCGGCCTGGGCGCGGTCAACCTCTTGGAAGCCATCCGCATCGTGGACACCTCCATTCGCTTTTACCAGGCCTCGACCTCTGAAATGTTCGGCAAGGTGCAGGAAGTACCGCAAACCGAAGCCACGCCGTTCTATCCCCGCAGCCCCTACGGTGTGGCGAAACTCTACGCCCACTGGATGACCATCAACTACCGTGAATCCTACGGCCTTTTCGCCACCAGTGGTATTTTGTTCAACCACGAGTCGCCGCTTCGCGGGCGCGAGTTCGTCACCCGCAAGATCACCGACGGCGTAGCGCGCATCAAGCTTGGAAAACAGGCCTGCCTGGAGCTTGGCAACCTGGATGCCAAGCGTGACTGGGGGTACGCGAAAGAGTACGTAGAGGGTATGTGGCGCATGCTACAAGCCGAGACACCCGATACCTATGTACTAGCCACCAAGCGCACCGAAACGGTTCGGGATTTCGTGACGCTGGCCTTCAAGGCGGCCGGTATCGAGCTTCGCTGGGAAGGCGAGGGCGAAAACGAGTTTGCCATGGACGTGGCTACGAGCCAGAAGGTAGTCGTGATCAACCCGCGTTTTTACCGGCCCGCCGAGGTGGAGTTGCTCATCGGCAACCCCGAAAAAGCCCACCGTGAGCTAGACTGGAGGCCCACCACCAGTTTGGAAGAGCTTTGCAAAATGATGGTCGAGGCGGATCTGGTACGTGTCAGCAAGGAAATTGATGCCTTTAGCGCCGCGTGAGCCATTAAGCAAGGAGCCACCATGACGACATGTCTGGTCACAGGGGGCAGCGGTTTTACCGGCCGCTATCTCATTGCACACCTAAAGCAACAGGGCCACACCGTGGTAGCTTTGGCAAGCCACCCCTGTGGCGCCGATGAAACGCACCGCATTGATCTCAACGACGAAGCAAACGTACAAAACATCGTTCAGGAGACCGCGCCGGACCAAGTGTATCACCTGGCGGCTCTCTCTTTCGTGGGTCACCCCAGGCCGCTCGATTTTTACCGAGTCAACGTGCTGGGGACCGAAACGCTGCTCAGGGCGCTCTGCCAACTGACAACGCCGCCTCGCGTCCTGCTGGCCAGCAGCGCCAACGTATATGGGGCGAACGGTCAGGTCACTATCGATGAAAGCGTTATACCATTACCGGTAAACCATTACGCCCATTCGAAACTTGCTATGGAGCACATGGCCCTTACTTACAAAGAGCAGCTTCCACTGCTGCTTGCACGGCCGTTCAATTACACGGGGCCCGGCCAGGCATCTCATTTTCTGGTGCCCAAAATCGTCGAGCATATAAAACGGCGCGAAAAAACGATGGAACTGGGTAACACCCACGTAAGCCGTGACTTCAGCGACGTAAGAGATATTGTCGCTATTTATGCGCAATTACTGGCCGCATGGCCGCCAGAGGCTGACAGCGCTAGCGTCATCAATATAGGCAGTGGCGAGGCGACATCGCTGACGACACTAGTGCGAAAGCTGGAAAGCCTGGCTAAACACTCCATCGAGATCAACGTGAATCCCGCGTTTATACGCGCCAACGAAATACCGGAATTAAAGGCGTGTACCAAGCGGCTAAAGGCTTGGGCCCCCGATATAGAGCGCATCCCAATCGAGCATACCTTGGCGGACATGCTGAAGAGCGATTAAGTTCCGGAGTCGGCTAGAGCCGCGTCGGCAGAGGTAAGGCCGCACGGCTTTACCAAAAACCCTTGTTCATCGAAAGACGGCGTTTCAAGCGCCAGGTCAAGCGAAGATGGTGCAGCCCCAACTGATAGCCCGAGTATTTTAAACACGTACGCAGCGCTGCTTCGGGCAAGCGCCATGGCGCATGGCGCAACAGGTAGCGCGTTTCCGAGCGCACAAAGCGGGCGCCTTCCCCTTCGGCTCGACCCAGCCAGGCTAAAAGCCAGCCCTGTTCGTAGTGAAACACCCCGATATCGAAATAGCGCTGAAACTCCTCTTTCAGCGAGTAGTTATGGGAATGATGCACCCGAGCGTTCGCGCAGTAGGCAAGCGTCCAACCCTGCTTCAGTAGGTTGGCGCCGGCCAGCATGTCTTCGCTTAAAATCGTATTCGTTGCAAACCCGCCGCTTGCCAGCAGCGCCTCGCGCCGATACGCCGCAAAGGAGTTGGATAAAAACGCCGTTTTGATGCCCATACGCGCAATATCCGCCTGACTGACCTGATAAGAGCGTGCCGGGTAGTTGAAAAGGCGCGCGTGGCGAGCAAGCGGCGTGGCACCGGGGTGGGGAAGCTGGCGGCCGAACGCAGCACCCACCCGCGCGTCGTCGAACGCCCCGACCAACTCGGCAATCGCGTGCGGGTCGGCCACCACCGCGTCCTGAGTGAGAAACACCACTATTTCGCAGTCATCGAGATACTCGAGCGCGTGTTGGCGCGTGCCACCGTGGTCGAACTCCTCGCGTGCAATGCTCATGACCTCCCATCCGAAGCGTGCCGCCAGGGTGGGGGTTTCATCCGACGAGCTCGAGTCCACGATCAGGGTACGCTGCGCGCCGGACACGGCGGAGCGGCTTTGCTCGAGCCACGTGTGCCAAGCGTTTCCCGCGTTCAGGGTCGGGATGCAAATGCCGTAGCGCAATCTTTGAGCCATCGCTTGCTATGGCTCCCTGAGTAGTCGGCTTTTCACCCGGCGCTGCCACCCGGCAGGTACGTGGCGCGAAAGCCCGCGCAAAAGCGGCTGGGCACGTAGCCAGTAAAGCGTGGAGACCATGGCCTTGCGCACGCGCATGGTGGTTGAGTCTTTCAGGGCGGCGTGGTCCTGCCAGTGTGAGGGAAGCTTTGCCAGTTTCTCAGGGGGCACGGCCGGGGCGACGAGTTCCAGATAGCGCTTTGCATAGAAGTCCGCGTGTTTCGAAGACCACGCATCCACGGGCTTATCGGTTTGAATGGTGGCGTCTACGCGAGACGAGAGCGTGGTAAACCACTCGCACCACTGCTGCGCGGAGCTATCCCACTCCAATAGCCAGGAGTAGGGGCGCTCACGCAGCCGCTCGGGCAGCGCACCCAAGTTGCTGGCCACCACGGGCAAACCAAGCGCTAGGCAAGTGCTCAGTGTATAGCTATAGGTTTCCGGCCATAGCGGCGGGAACCAAACGATGTGCGGCTGCCACTCGCTAATAAGTGTCGGCAGTTCGTCGTCACGATAAGGCCCGGTCACAGTCAGGTTGGGCAGCGGCTTCAGGGAGCGATACGCAAATCCGAAGAGCTTGAACTCGATACCAAGCTCTTGCTTGGCCGCCAGCGCTGCTACGCTCTCTAGTACGTCGGCTCCTTTGATGATGGAAAGCGCGCCAATCACCGCCACGCGCAGCGGCTCGTTCTCTTTGGGCGCCTGCCAGGTCGGGGCTTGGTAGGTGAGCTTTTCCTGGTCGGGGTGAACCGCGACCTCGATCTCAAGCTCAGGTATGTAGCGTTTGAAACGCGTTGCCGCATCCTGGCTTGGCGTAATTATACGGTCACTGGCCAAAAGCCACTTGGCGTGACGCTCGCGCCACTGGGTAATACTGCTGCCATCAGGTGCGGGCTGCTCGGCCAGGCAGCGCTGGCACTGTTCTACCCCTTTTTCGCCGCAGTAGCGGTGATCGATCGGTGTCAACGATATTTGCGGGCACACCGCGTAGTAGTCGTGAAGCGTCACATCCTGGGTCGTGCCGACCGCTTTGGAAAGCGCGTGAATGCACTTGTCAAAGCCCAGCCAGTGGTGGAAGTGAATGTGTACGACGCCAAGGGCTTTTAGCATTTCGACAAGTTCATCGAAAGCGTCGGGTAATACGTAGTCAAATGCCATGGACTCGGCTTCATTGAGCATGGTAAGCCGGGCGCCACCAACCGGGCTTGGCCGCAACATCAGCCACTCGACTTCGTGCTCCAGGGTTTCGGAAAGTTCCTGGCAGTGGCGCTCTGTACCGCCACCTCGCTGGTGGTTTACCATCAGAATTCGTGGCTTCTGGCTACCTCTCAGGCGGGCCAAGTCGATATTCAAACGCGCCTGGTGCGCCGGGTCCTCGCCGATGAATTTGTGAACACGTGACTCGTAGTCTGGATGCAATTCGTGGAGGACCTGGAGCGCTTTGGTCACGCGCTCGGGCTGGCTGTCTCCAAAGCTCACACTGCCTTTATGCCAAGCGAAAACGTCCAGCGCGTGCAAATGGCACCAGCCCGCCTTGAGTGTACGCATGCAGAAATCGTTCTCTTCACCGTAGCCTTTGCCGAAGTTTTCGACATCGAACAGACCAACGTCATTGAGCGCTTCGCGGCGGATATACATACAAAAGCCGATGCCCGTGGGAATCTCCACCGCCTGACCTTCGTTGGCGTTGGCCACCAGCCGGTCGATTTCGGGCAGCTCGAAACCATCCGGTAGGGTGTTATCCTCACAAAAGCGCGGGTAGCTGCAGATAGTCGCATTGTTGGAAAACGGCGTAACGCTAGCAACCGGGCGTGTGGTAGGGCGGTAGGCTGCGTTGATCAGACGGTCCAGCCAGTCATTGGCTACTTCGGCATCGCTATTGATTAGCACCACGTCTGCGCTTTCCGAGTGGGTCATACCCCGATTGACGGTACCCACGAAACCGAGGTTCTCCTCGTTTTCCAACAATAGCATCGGCTTTGTTTTAGCTACCTCGCGAAGCCACTCGGTCAACTCTGGTTCCGGGCTGGAATCGTTGATCACGATCAGGCGGTAAGCATGAGAAGGCGTGGATGACCAAATACTTTCCAGGCAGTCGCGGGTTTCATCGAGCCCCTTGTACACTGGAACGATAAGATCCACCGCGCCCACGGGCTTTTTCTGTTTGGCTCGGGCAATCGGGAGGTCGTCGTGTGCAGCAAACTGTGCTTTGAACGAGCCCGAGCGCAGGCGGCGAAGTTGCTCGGTCAGCCAGCGTAGTGGTTTGGTCAAACGCATAGAGCGCGAGTGGCGAAGCGCGTGCAGTTCCTCTCCCAGCAAGTGAAGCCGGTGGTTAGCCTCTGCATAGGCCTGTTCAAGCTCTGCTTGGGCGTGCTGGGCGCCGGCCAAACGTTCGTATGCTTGGGCGTGCTCTTGTTGGAGCGTTTGATGAGTGGCCTGAAGGTTCTCGAGCGCCTCATCGCGCGCTTGAAGCGTTTGTTGCAGTGCCGTGTGTTGCTTGAGTGTTTTCTCGTGCTCCTGGCCCAAGTTGTTCAGTTTCTCCCAGGCGCCGCCGTGAGCCTGTTGCAGCTCGTGGTGCAGAGCCTGGAGTTTTTCGTAGTGCTCTCGTAGCTCCAGTAATTGGCCTTGGCGCTCGTGGTCGCGCTGATGAAGGCTTTGTTCGCTGGCGTGAAGCTGCCCAGTGTCCCACTCAAGCTGCTCTAAACGGTCGATCAGTGAGGCCAAGCCGTTCTGTAAAATTGCCTCGTCTACATGGCGTAGCCACTTTTGCCATATCGCGCTGCGCGCATTTTGATAAGTGTGTAAATCCCGCTGTTGTGACAGCCCCGATTCCCCCAGTGCCAGCCGGTAGGTGGCGCTCACACCCGGAACGTGGAGGAAATCGCCCTGGCGCGAGAGCTGTAGCCAGAAATCCCAGTCCTCTAATTCGATAAACTGCGTATCGAAGCGATAGCCATTTTCCCGCACCACCGCCATGCGGAACAGCACGGCGTGAATGGGCAATGTGTTATGGACTAAAAGCTCCCCCGGCACCCAGGGTGAATCCGAGGTGGATACCGTCTCGCCGCTGGTTTTTTCGAGACGCACACCCGTATATGCCGCAGGCGCATCGGGTTGGGCCTCCAGGGCATCCACCAAACGCTCGAGGTGAGTGGGGTCGATCAAATCGTCGTCGTCTAAAAACATCGCTAGCGGGGATCGTACTTGCTCGAGCGCCGCGTTAGCTGCCTCGGCTCTTTTAAGCGGTGTAGCGCTTTCGATTAACCGGCAGGGCACACTCAACTTGGGCAGTTCGCTGTGGGGCTCGCCTTTTGCGTTGACTACAAGAATGTCTATGCAGGGGTAACGTTGAGCTTCTACTGCAGCCAGTGCGCAATGAAGGTGATCGCGATCCATGCTGCGAATCAGCAGACTAACGCGAGGGGAGGTCGAGCGAGACGTTGACATAAACTTCCTAAAATAAATAACGCGCTTAGCCGCGCCCTAATAATAATTTTATACGCGTAAGCCAGCGCCAACCCCGCGAGGCGTAAATGGCCTGCAGCGTTTGCTCAGCGCTTTGACGTGCCTGCTCGCTTTTTGAAAGCGCGGTTTTTACTTCATCGGCTTGCGTTGAAAGGGCCCTGTTTTCTTGCACAAGCTTTTGTTTCAACGCCTCGAATGCTTGGGCGTGTTCATGCTGCGCCTGTACAAGGGCTGCTTCGCAGCGCCAAAGGGCCTGATCCTGAACCGAGGGTAGCGTTACCTCGCTAAGTGTCTTGGTAGCCTGAACGACGTGAAAAGCTTCGGCTTGCGTTACTGAAAGTCCTAGCGTGTAGCTGCGGTAGCGATTAAGTCCGCTTATCTGTTCAGCATAACGTTGCTCAGCTAGCTGTGAGGCGAAGCATTGCATGGCACGGGCTTTTAGCTCGCTTACGTCCGAGATATCCACTAATTGGTTAACGCTTAAAGGTACCCCGATTTCATACAGGGCGATGGTCAACGCGTGGATGTTCGTATAACGTTCGCCGGCTCGCAAGGCTGCGTCACAGGCGGCGCGATGATCCGGATGCATCTCCCAGTTCGAGGGGGCTAATAAAAGATCCGGCTGGAATTCTTCAAGCATTTGCAAAAGCCGCTGTGTCAGCGCGTCGCGTTTTTGCTCAAGGCCTCGGTCCGGAAAATCCCAGTTAAGCGGCGCAGGATAGCCCAAAAGTTTGGCGGCTTCGAGCGACTCCGACGAGCGAATCTTCGCATCGGGGCCTTTGGTCGCAATGACCACTTGTATGGTTGCACCTTGGGTGGCCAACTGTGTCAACGCACCCCCGCAGCCGAATACTTCGTCATCCGGGTGGGGGGCGAGTACGAGCACTCGCTCTCCTTGTAGAGCGCTCGCTTGATAAGGAACGTACCAGGCTTCTCTCATCGAACTGTCCTTTTATAAAGCTGGGAGAAATCCCCGCCCGCTAGCGAAAGTCTGTATCGCCGCCCATAAGCCACCACTGATGCTCTACCTCCATACCAAGTGTCAATCCATTCACTTGGCTGCCAGGCACTATCACCTCGGTAGGAGCTATAGAAGGGGCCGTCTCTTCGAGACTTTCAGCGACGCTTGCGGTCAGCCAAGCGATCATACGAGACGATCCCATTCGCGCCGTAAGATGTTGCGCGCAAGTCACTATGTCGGCCAAGTGCTCGATTGGTGTGATCAGGTCCAAAAGTTCGACGGTTTCGCTATCGTGTTGGCGCAGTACACATACACCAAGAGGTTGTCTGGTCAAGCGGTTGATAACCAGCCAGCACTGATAACCGCGCTCGGGAGCATCGATATAGCGGTGGGAAAGCCAATCCCAGTCACGTACGCCTACTGCATTGCCTGAAAGCCCCTTGGCCATACGTGTCCAAAGTTTATCCACCGTAAGCGCGTGCTGTGCCGTGATCGGTAAGGCAGTCGTTAACAAGCGTCGACGGCCAAGCGAAGGCCATACCGCTTCAAGGATTTGGTCAGTGGTGCAATAAAGCTTCAAGGCTGCGCCGAGGCGCGCATGGCGGGCGTGAGGGAAGCCAAAGGCGAAACGATAGGCGAGATGTTCGCCCACCTTTTCTTTAAAAAACGCGTTAACTACCTGATAAAATGGGCCTTTGCGGGTCAATATTCCCCGGTAAGCGGGGTCGACCATCACATCGCCCATTTGTACGATGGAGCACGCCAAGCCATTAACGATTCCGCGACGTGGCATGCCGCCGTTGAACGCGATCACTCTCTCCCCATCCAGGCATACTACACCCGGGGAGGCTGCCTGGCTGTATTTCCACTGCCAGGTATCGGTATCCACTCTATGGCCAAAGGCGCGCTCGAATAGTGCTAGTAGGGCAGGTAGGTCCTCTTGGGTGGCCCAGCGTGTTTGCCACATGCCTTAGTTCGCCTCAAGCTTGCTGTCGGGGGGCAGCGCTTGCCACTGATGGGCAAGACGCACTACGCCGCGGGCGACGCTATTCTGAGTCACATGAAATCCGCTAATGGGGTCCACCCACTCGTAGCTATGTAGGCCCCGCTCGCAGAAAAGGTACGCTCCTACGTGATATTCCCCCTTCAAAAGCGAAAGGTGGGGGAAGCTGATAGCGATACGCCCTTCGCCGCTTTCATTCCGATCAAGGGTAACACCTTCTTCCCAACTGCCTGAGCTAGTGACGATCTGTCCCGCAGGCGTCGAAATGGTGACCGCCACGCCTGGGCAAGCTAAAGCTGGATCACTGGCAAACTGAATTTCGATTTCAAGCAAACTCTCTCCGCTAATGGCCGGATAGCGGGCGTCAGGCGTTGTACCATCGATAAGTACTTTGGTGCTTAAGAGTCTTGCACTGCCTTGAGGGATGACACGTCGCTGTTCTTCGACGGCGCTATCGCGCACCCCGCGGCTTTGGTCGCTCTCGCCCATCAAGAACTGCTCGTAGCGGGGAATAACGACCGACGGAATATCGTCCGCCAACACTTCACCACCTTCTATCCAGAGCGCGCGCTCGCATAAGTTCTCAACCTGATAGAGCGAGTGTGAGCAGAAAAGAATAGTCGCACCGCTATCGCGTAGCGCCATGATACGGTCGAAGGACTTGCGAGCGAAGGCGCCGTCGCCCACCGAAAGCGCTTCGTCTACCACCAATATATCCGGCTCGACACTGGTGGCTACGGCAAACGCCAAGCGCACATACATACCGCTGGAATAGGTTTTGACCGGCTGGTCGATGAAATCACCGATGCCGGAAAACTCATGGATCTCTTCGAACTTATCCTGTACCTGGCGACGGCTAAGCCCAGCAATGGCTGCCGACATGTAGACGTTCTCACGCCCGGTGAACTCAGGGTTGAATCCAGAGCCGAGCTCCAGCAGCGCCGCGATTTTACCGTTAACGCACACATCACCAGTACTAGGCGAAAGCGTGTTGCAAACCAGCTGTAAAAGCGTGGATTTACCCGCGCCGTTACGGCCAACCAGCCCGACGACTTCCCCACGCTCAACCGTTAAATCCATCGGTTTCAAGCCGCTAATGGTATCGAACCTTGCACGCTTACTAAGTGCCTTGAACTGCAAAAGCAGCCTGTCGATAGGGCGCTCATAGCGGTAAAACGTCTTGCTGACTCCTTTGAGCGAAATCGCAGGAGGTAGAGCAGGACCTGAAAAGTCTTGCCGTGGGACATCTATACTCTCATGCGTTGTATCAGAGCACATCGGCAAAGCCTCCGCGTAGCTTATTGAACGCCCAGGCACCGCTGGCTAGCAGCGCGCCTGCTACCAGAGTCAGGCCAGATACCACCTTGGGGCTTGGCCAGGCACCCATGAAAATTACATCTCGAAGCTGGGTAATCAACAGTGCAAGCGGGTTCATCAAATAAACTGCCTGCCACTGTTCCGGCACGTTGGATAACGGATAGAAAACCGGCGAGAGAAACATCAAAACGGACGTGCAAAGCGCCATGAAGGGGCCAATGTCACGCAGGTAAACGCCAAGCGCAGAAAGCCACAGCGAAATACCTACCAGCACTGCCGCAAAGGGCACGATGACCAGCGGCAGACCGATCCAGGTAACGTTAACGCCTACCAGGTACGCAGTGATCAATAGAAGAAGAATGAGGCTGACCAGTGCCTGAAAACTTGCCGCCAGCACTGAGGAAAACGCCAAGAGGGGGAGGGGAAAAACTACCTTGGTAACCAAATTTGGCTGGCCGGTGATCAGTACCGGACCGCGATTGACTACCTCGGCAAACCAGTTAAACGATAGAAGTCCTACGAACACCTGCAGTGCAAAGTCCATTTGCGGCGTGCCGGTTGCCTCCACAGGCCACTTGAGGTCGAAAAAACCGTAAAATACCAGAGTGAAGGCGCCCAGCATCAACAAAGGAGAGAGAAGGGTCCATCCCAAGCCTAGCAGCGAGCCCCGGTAACGCCCTGAAACATCTCGACAGGTGAACTGCCATAATAGATGTAGGTGGCGAAGAAAATGGTTAGCAGCCAAGGCGAGCTCCAGAGTTGATAAAGGGCGCTATCTTACCTTTACCCTCAACAGGTGCCAACCGGCCCACGAGTAACTCTACTTTGAGGTAGGACCGCAGCGCATCTACGACCTATTGCTGTATTGTGGCTTGAATGCCCTGTCCAATTGGCACAGAGGGCTTTCCCCATGCCTTGATTGGCGTGATATATGTCAAAAATGCAATAAAAAATAGCCTTTATAGCGTTGCTTGTTATTAGGGTTGGCTTGCATGGAGCTGGCTTAATAGGCATATTACCGGGATGTTGCCTTGCAGGTTTTAGCTAATTTGTATTGGCTGATAAGAAAAAACTGTTATTATCCTGTGGCGATATCGCAAAACCGCAAGCAGCACAGTGGTGAGGTGCCTGAGCTTATGCTAACGTGCGTAAGCGGGGCTCAGGACTGTAGCCCGACAACGTTGTCAAGAATGCAAGGAGTTCTAACTCAATGGCTATTACTGCACAGCAAAAAATGAACTTGTTAGGTGTTACATCTTTCATGTTCAACTATGCGCCGGACCAAGCGTCCCTGGCGCGCTTTGAAGAAGCTATCGAAGCAAACCCCAGTTTTTACGCTCTCGGAACCAGCTTGGCTGCCACCAGCGCATTCACTAGCCAGTTCCCGGAAGACGCTACCCGTGACGAAAAAATCGATCTCGTTCTGAGCCGTGTTGGCTTGGAAGAAGGTACCGTTGGCTACGATCGCGGCGTTGAATTCATCAATCAACGTCTGAACGACGGCGTACCTGAAGGTCAGGTGCTCATCGAAATCGGCGAAAAGCTGCTGCAGACTCCGCCTCCGGAAGGTCTGGAAGAAGCTGCTGCCGTACTGCGCAACAAAATCGCCGTTAGCGATGCCTACTTGAACAGCGGTATCGAAGGTTACAGCAGCGAAACTCTGCCGAACCTGATTAGCAACGTAACCGCTGACGCAGCCTCTGTAACCGCAGCCGTTGCAGCTATCGGTGAGTTTGAAGCAGAAGAGCCGGTCGATCCGGGTGTTCAGGGTGAAACCTACGTTCTGACCGACGGTCGCGATAACGTTGTTGGTACCGAAAATAACGATACTTTCCTGGCCGACGTAGGTCAGAACCAGAACGGTGCGATCTCCAACGCACTGTCTACTGGTGATCGTCTGGACGGTGCCGGTGGCCGTAACACCATCGAAGCGTCCATGATCCAGGACAACGAAGTTGATGCCGGTGTGAACCAGGCTCCGCGTCCGATCACGCAAAACATCCAGGAAGTTTACATCGAAGCCCTGGAAAGCAATACTACTGACGGTGGCAACGTTGTGCTCGACGCAACGCGCATGGCCAACGTCGAAGAGTATTGGTCCAACTTCAGCCGCAGCGACATGACGTTCTCGGGTGTCAACCTGAACGGCTCTAACCTGAACATCACCAAAGACGTGACGTTCGGTATGCGCGACGTTGATTTCGACTCTGGCCTGCGCGGTGCGTTCGAAAGCCAGTCTCTGGTACGTGCGCCGTCTACTCAGGTTAACTCTCAGCTACAGGTTCGCATCGCGGACGTTAGCACCGAGACCCCGACTACGCCGCTGGCCAACGTTGACCTGAACCTGAGCTTCAGCTTGGGCGACGAAGTTGTCAGCCTCGAAGGTATCCGCTCTACTGACGGCACCTATGCCGGTCTGGTAGAAGCACTGCGTGCCGAGCTCTCTGCTGTAGGCCAGGGCGGTGTCAACGTTGCTCTGTCTACGCCTTACGAGCAAGTAACCGTTGCGGGCAACACCGTTAACCTGCCGTTCACTGCTCAGGAAATCCTGGTTACTGACGCAGACGGTAACGCGTTCAGCAACGTGAACTTCACTCAGCGCGCCATCGAGCCCGTTGCAGACGGCTTCCTGGTAGCAGGTAACGCTCAACCGGTCGATCCTGCATCCACCAGCAACCTGATCGAAACCAACCTGGTTCTCGATAATGCTGGCCGTGGCTCCACCGCGGGCGATGTCACCATCGGTGGTATGTCGAACTCCGGTACCGTTGTCGAGAAGCTGAACCTGGAAGTTGATCGCAATAGTAAAGTGGCTGAAGTGTTCTCAGCTTCCGGTATGGGTCATGGTGCTTTCAATACTGGCACCGAAACCCGTGTTGCCTTCGAGCAGATCGAAGTGACTTCTGGTGCGGCTCAGGGTGATCTGTCCATCGAAAACGTAGGCAACGTCTACAACTTCGACGCGACTGCTTTTGCTGGCCAGAACCTGGACGTTACCGGTGTAGCAGGCCTCAACCGCGATGGCGGTGACTGGGTGCCGAACGCCGAAGCACGTGCGCACGTGTACAACACGGCTAACGATGCAGGCAGCAACGACACCGTTACCGTAGCTTACTCGCACGACAAGGCGGCTGAGTTCAACGGTTTCTCACTGGCGATCAACACCGGTGAAGGTGATGACACCATTCACACTATCGCTGTGAATACTGGTGGCAACAACCTGCCCAACCAGCAGGACCTGCAGCAGAACGTCAACATCAACGCGGGTAACGGTAACAACACCGTATGGGCCGAAGGCGCTGGTGGTATCACCATCACTTCTGGTACCGGTGCTGACACCATCTACACCGATAACAGCGGCGCGTCGTTGATGACTGACGAATCGCTGGCTGCTACTTGGGTAGTAAATACTCAGGCAGATGCCGATGGCACACGTGATTTCGACAACCTGCGTGGCAACACTGCTGAGCTCGCCTCTGGTGTGGGTTCTACACCTGCATTGCTGGCTAATGCACAAGTAACGGTTGCTTTCTCTGGCGCGGCAGCTGGTGGTGCGTTGACCAGCGGTGCAGCGGTTGCAAACCAGAACGGTTTTGAAAGCACCGTTAGCTTGAACGACATTCTGGGCGACCGTGTTTTCGGTACTCAGACTGACGTCAATGCGGCTATCATGCAGGCGATCAACAGCAACTACGTGCTGAACAAGCTGCTGCAAGCCGAGCTTGGTCCGGACAACAGCCTTGTGATTCGCTCCATGATCGATGGTGAGTTCTCCGCTGAAGACCTGTCTATCAACGTGTTCAACAACTACCAGGTTGGTGAAAGCACTAACGCTGATCAGCGTTTGGTTTCTGCCATTCGTGAAGAAGCAAACAACTCTGAGTTGGCCGTTGATCTGCAGTCCGTCATCGACGGTTCTACTGCGGCAGCGAACAGCGTATCGGGCATGGTCGGTAGCGATGATTCCAGCGTGCTGGCACAGCGCGATGGCACAGACCTGACTGGTACTCAGTCTATCGCTGATAACACCGGTAACATCGTTAATGCTGGTGCAGGTAACGACGTAATCGTTCTGTCTTCTAACGACATCAGCAGCGAAACCGTCCAGTTCACCGGTTACAACAACGGCGTTAACACTATCGTTAACTTCGATAGCGTTTATAACACTGATGACGGTGATGACGGTGATGACGCTGGCGTAAATGCTGGTGCAGATCTGCTGGACTTCTCTGCTTACCTGAACACGCTGACCAGCAACAGCGGTAGCGTTGAGTCGCAGGAACTGGTCGGCTACACAGTTGCCGATACGTCGGGCGCTCTGTCTGCTAACAGCGTATCCATCGTTGACTTTGATGGTACTGGCTCAGTGTTCAACGGCATGACCAGCGGTAACCTGCTGGCGGCGTTGAACGGCACAGGTGACACCGACTTCGGTGCTCTGGGTGCAAACACCAGCCTGGCCACCATTGGTGGCGGTGAGTTTGTTGGTAACACCTACGATTCCGTGCTGATGATTCAAGACGGTCTGAACGAAGGTCGTTACCAAGCATGGGATGTGACTGTTGGCCAGACCGCCGACGGCGCTGGCTCAGCCGTTGCAACTAATGCGCAGCTGATCGGCACCTACGACTTTGGTGCTTCTCTGACTGGTCTGGACGACGCTTCTCTGGTTGCCTAACGGCGCTGGTGTTGTGTTGACGCCCAAGCGGCAGCTTTTGCTGCTTGGGTAACAGACAAAACCCCGATCCTTGGATCGGGGTTTTTTATTTGAAACGCCGCTACTTTTCGAAGTACTTTGCACCTGTGGTAGTATGAGCCCATTTGGAGAAGTCTATGACGATGTCGCATTACGTTCCTTTGCAGGCTTCGCAACACCGCGAGGCCGGTTTTGCCGCTACTGGCTATGAGTTCGCCTTGGAACAACCCGTGGTGCCCGTAGTGGTGGAGGAGTTGCCCGAACTGGTAGCCACCATGCCGACAGGATTTATACGGCGTGAGAGTGGTGCCTTTGAACTGATAGGGCTACAAGCGCTGGAAGGGGGGAAGAACGTTTTCGTTCATACTAACGGGCGTTGGATCGGCGGATATCGACCCGCCATGTACCGCGCTTACCCTTTTAAGGTGATGAACGATACCCAGGCTCAGCGGTGGGTGCTTTGTATAGACGAAGCCGCCCCCGGATTCAGAACCCACGCCGATACCGACGACATGCCCTTTTTCGATGCCGAAGGCCAGCCCACGCATCAGATGACAAAGACGCTAGCGTTTTTACAAAATCTGGAGCGCTCCCGCGAGGTTACCAATCGTCTGGTAGCACAGCTCGATGAGGCGGGCCTGATAGCCCCTTGGCAGATCGAGCTATCCCGGGAAAAGCAGGAAAACGCGCGAGTAGAGGGGCTTTACCACGTACATGAAGCTGCTCTTAAATCGCTCTCCGGTGAACAACTCGCAAGCTTGGCTCAAACGGGTGCGCTGGCCATGGCTTATACCCAGTTGTTATCCGAGCATCGCTTATCAGTGCTACAAAAGTTATATACGTTGCGTCAAAAAGCGATTGACGAGGACCAAAAAGTCGATCTTGAAGAGCTGTTCGATAATAGCGGAGACGATTTCAGCTTTGATTTCGATAGTTAATACGTTTAAAGGAGGCATATATGCAAGAAACACAAACCGTTACGTTAGATGGCGTAGAATATTCGCTGGATCAGCTCAATAATGCTGCCAAGCTGCAGCTGTCACATTTGCGTCAAGCAGATCAGGAAATTACCAGGCTGAAACAGCAATTGGCGATTGCTCAGACGGCTCGCTCAGCTTACGCACAGTCGCTAATGGGCGACTTGCCAGAGTAACTGCATTGGATGCAATCGAGTCAATCAAAGGTTTTTTTATAAGGCCCCCCTTGGGCCTTTTTTCATAAATATTCGACTAATGAACGCGCCGCCATTTTAATGGTAGTCCGTGGTTTTCATACCGGGCACTCATTTGAACCAAATAATCGGGATAGGGCTCTAATTCATTAGAGAAGTTTACTCGATTGGAAATTGCCTTCATTGTAGCTTTAGAGTCAGGTGTCATGCCAAAATTGCCCAAAAGCATTACGCTCGATGGTCGCCGTTACCCCACTTGGGCGTTGACTGCGCAGGCGCAGACCCACATTGTAAATATCCATGAAGTCGACGCACATATGAGCGTATTGCAGACGCGTTTGGAATATCAGTATCGCGTACGTGAGTTTCTGGAAACACAGCTTCGTCAAGCACTGGAGACATCGCCAGATGCAGAGAAGGAGTCGCGTTATTTTTGGCATATAGTGCCGGCCGAGTGGTTTAAATCTTGCTGGCCGTCTTCGTCGGCTCCTTTGGATTTGAGTCTATTGGAAGCCGCTAACCTTTATCAACCACAGGACCGCTTGGTGCTCTATGCCAAGGGGCAAGGGGCCATAGGCTGGGGAGAGGTCCACGATACATCGTCGGGCCAAGTGCTTGAGTGGCGTTGCCGTGCGCACCGGTCGGAGGAGGCGGTAACCGCCAAAACGGTGAAGCTTTTTCGTATGCGTCATCCGACCCGCCGTTCTCAGCGTATACCTGAGAAGGCGGACATCGATGGGCTACTCAGTACCATGGCGTCTAATATGGTCTCGACGTAGCCCTGTGTAAACAGCTTCGTTGAAGCTGCATAAACTGCTACACTAGTGCGGTTTTTTATTTATGCTAATGGAGCTCGCAATGGCGAAGGAACAATCTCAAACGGTTACTATCGATAATCGTGAATATAACCTCGATGACCTGTCTGACAACGCGCGTAACCAGCTGATGAACCTCCGCGTTACCGATCAAGAAATTCAGCGGCTCAATCATCAGTTGGCCATTGCTCAGACTGCGCGTACGGCCTATGCCAACGCGCTCAAGCAGGAACTTCCCAAGCAGAAAACGCATTAATGAGATGCCTAAAGCCCTCCATCAATAGAGGGCTTTTTAATACCCGTGGTATGCAGGCGAAGATCAAGTAAAAGCTTGCTAAATGATCATCGGATTACACTCCGCACAATTTTATCTCGGTGCAGGGTGGTGAATGCGACCCCTTAGAGCTCTTTATGGCTCGATCCTTTAAATTTTAGTCGTCTCACCAATGGAAAGTCGTCGAGTATTTTTGGTAACGAAATCAGCGTTTTTTATATATTAGTACATCATATTTGGCTGATTTTTGCCGACGAATCACGTGGCACTGGTTTTATGATGACTTCTCGTTTTAACTGGCTGGTTTGATGATGTGTTTTAAATAGCATTTATTGTCATAGCTAACTGCCAAGGCGCTTATTGGTTAAAATATTTTAAATTAGCTTACGCATGAGTGATTAGTATTGGCCTATGTCTCGTTCTCTATTTAATTCATTGAATATTGTAAAAGTATTTGGCGCTTTACTGGTGATGGCTTCACATTACGGGCCGGTGTATATAGGTCTCTCGTTTTACAGTTACGGCACGGGCTGCTTTTTTGTTGTTACCGGCTACTATGCTCTCAACTGGGAGCGTAGTCGAGGCATTTACTACGTGACAAAGCGCCTAGTGCGCCTTTATCCAGCTTTTTTGGTGGCAGTGCTGGCCTATCTACTGACAAAGCAGATACCGCTGGAATCGTGGCCGCGTCTAATTACGCATCATCTAACGTTCCTATTGAGTACGCCGGACCGCGATACCGTATTTGCGCTGAATCCTCCTTTTTGGTCGCTACCCGTATTTTTTACTTTTTTTGTTCTAATCGCCTTCTTGCCCCGCTTTGTGCCGAAAGGCTGGCAGGTTGTGGGCTTGTTAGTGTTGGCGGTGGCGACTGTTAAATGGGGGGCGACTGAGTGGCGTGATGGTTACATTGAACTTTGGGCGGTGCCGCTCCACCTGTATGCGTTTTGGCTGGGGGGGTGGCTTGGTCATCTAGCGCACCATACTCCGCGCAAGGCAAATAGCGCTTTCACACTAATTGCCTGCGCCTTGATGGTTCTCATCGTTATGTGTGGCGCTTACTATACGGTACTGATTTCTCTTTTTTTTAATGAAGAGGGATTTTATTATCGTGGTGTAATGGTGTTTTTATATGGTGCGCTGCTTTGGTCGGTACTTCATATTCCCCGAATGCAAGAGAGGCTACCCGTGTTGAACTTTCTTGGAACCATTAGTTTCGGCGTTTACTTATTTCATAACCTTCCGGTTTATTGGTTCGAGCCGGGGGTGACAGGCCCTTGGGGAGCGCTTTTTGCCGCTGTTGTTTCGTTGTTGCTGGCCTGGCTTTCCTGGCGTTTTATCGAGTCACCTATTCAATCATGGTGTAAGCCCAGATTAGCCAGTCTGCATTGAGAGCAGTCGATAAGTATTCAGTTTTAGCTATACCTAAAAGAAGCTGGTAGTATGCTGCGCTATTTTGGAGCACATTTTATGCGGCGACTCATTCATTTATTTACTCGCGACACCTTTCAGCCCTTGCGTTTTCTGCTTGTCGGCGGGATGGCGACGGCGACCCATATGCTGGTAGCAGCTTTGATGTTTGCGTTGTACGCGGCTCCTTCCCCTTACCTGGTCAATGTGCTGGCATTTCTGGTGGCGTTCATGGTTTCTTTTTATGGTCACCGCCATATTACCTTTAAGACCGCTGGTTCCTTGCGCCGCTTTTTGTTAGTGGCAGTGGGCGGCTTTCTGGCAAACAATGCGATTCTGATGGGCTGCCTCACCGCTGGTGTCAATAGTTTAGCTGCTGTAATCATCGCCACGGCATGCGTGCCGGTACTGACTTACCTTGCTTCGTCACTTTGGGCCTTCAAGAAAAAAGAGAGCTGATCTGTATGCAAAACACCCTTTCGCTAATCGTTCCTATCTTTAACGAAGAGGTCTCAATCGCGCCTTTCCTGGAAGCGGTTGAAAGCCACTTGGCAACGTTACCTGCCGAGTTGGAAATCCTGTTCATCGATGATGGCTCGACAGATCGAACGGTTGCTGAACTTCAGAAGGCCCAGCAACTGGATTCCCGAGTCCGCTATGTCAAGCTGTCGCGCAACTTTGGCAAGGAAGCCGCCATGACAGCAGGGCTTGATTATGCACGTGGCGATGCCGTCATCCCGATGGATGTGGATCTTCAGGATCCGCCTGAGCTAATTCATGAGTTCTATCGACTGTGGCAAGATGGGTACGATACGGTATATGGCATGCGCCGTGACCGCAATGAAGATTCGCCCGGTAAGCGCAGGTCTGCAAGCATGTTTTACCGAGTTTTCAATTGGCTTTCACATACCGAAATTCCGGCAAATGCAGGAGACTATCGGTTAATGAGTCGCCGCGTAGTAGAGGCGTTAAGGCAACTACCCGAACGCAACCGTTTCATGAAAGGTATGTTTGCTTGGCCCGGGTATCGCTCCATCGGGGTTGAGTATAGCCGACCTGCCAGGCATGTTGGAGAAACCAAATGGAATGCCTGGAAGCTATGGAACTTTGCCCTCGACGGTGTTACCAGTTTTTCCACTTGGCCGTTGCGGGTTTGGTCTTATGTAGGCATATGTATTGCCGTGTTAAGTCTTTTTTATATGTTATTCATTATAGCGCGTACCCTGATTTTCGGGGTTGATTGGCCTGGTTATGCTTCTATCATGTCCGCTATTTTGTTTTTTGGTTCTGTACAGCTTATTTCTATCGGAGTATTGGGAGAGTACGTAGGGCGACTCTATATCGAAAGTAAACAAAGACCTGTTTACCTGACGGATGAGCAAGATGAACATTAAGGCTTGGCAGAACGGTTGGCTTTTGCTGGTGCTGTTCTTGAGTGTCTTGGGGGTTCAGATGGCGGCAGGGCCGGCATTGAACTCGGACGATGAAATGTATGCTGCAGTTGCCAATAGCGGCGATATTGTCGGCTGGCTGATCAGTCGTTATGCCAGTTGGTCTTCGCGCTCTTTGATAGATCTGATTACCATCCTGCTGGTGAGACATGAAACGCTGTGGATGGTGATGAATGCGCTCGTCATCACGGGAATGGGTATGGCGATGTCTGCGCTAGCCAGCCGCGACGGCCTTATATGCGCTAACCGGACGGCGTTGGTGTTAGCGTGCTTTTGGTTGATTCCGGCAAATATGATGCATTGGAGCGTCTGGTGGTTAACGGGCTCCATCAATTATCTGTGGCCTGTTACAGCCTCGTTGGTCTACTGGGCCATAGTAAGGTACGAAATTATCGCCTCGAAGACCGCTTTCCCGGTATTCGTAGTGGGGCTGGCACTGCTGTTGTTTAGTGCTTTCAGTGAGCAGATCATGGTCATCAATTTCATTGTTCATGGTTTCGTATTTTGCTTATTGAAACGGGACTATTTCAAAAATAGAGCCGCTATTGTCGGGTTGTTGGTCAATGGTATCGGACTTGCATTTTTTGTGTTTTGCGATGGTAACGCAGGCAGGGCGTTGTTTTCTGCACGGGAGTATTTCCCCGAGTTTCTGCAAATGGGGTTGATGGAAAAAGCCTATTTTGGCATTAGTCTGGGTCTATATCAGTTTTTTTATATGGGAAGTTGGGTGAGCGTTATTTTCTGCTTTGTTATTGCCTTGCGCTACGACGCCAAGCATGCAAAGCACATCGCGTTAGTCAGTATGATTTTTATCATGATGACCTCTGGTTATCTGCTTGGCTATACCGGTTCCGGTTTTTCCAGGTTGACCGATAATATTGACTTTATCGGCGGTGTTTACCAAATAGATTACCACGAGGCATTCACTAACGATTTTTACAGAGCAATGACCTTTGGCTTAATGTTTGCTAGTGCTCTTGGCGTAGCACTATTGGGTAATATGGTGTCGTTTAGTCGGTTTTCTTTTCAACAACCGTTAGAATGGATGTCGGTCAACCGCTTATTACTCTTTGTACTATCGTTTATACCTTCCTGCATGCTAGGGTTTTCTCCCACCATGTATGTTTCCCAGGAAAGGGTGTTGTTCGCTTCGACCGCTATTTTACTATTGCTTATTACAATGATCGCCGGCAGAACAAGGTACAGCTGGCATTTTTTTGCTGCTGCTACCGTGGTAGCCTATTTCACGTATGCAAAATAAGCTTGTCTAGACAACAGTAGTGGCCGTGGCGTTAGTTAAAATTAGATGATAACGTCGCGGCTTTTATTAACATGAGCTTCTTTAAGGCATAGTGCGCTCAGGGTGCGAGCCAGTCGGTATAGATTTCATCAATGCTTAGCGATTGGTAGTACTCCAGCTCGCGCTGGGTATTGACCGTATGAACGTAGGTGGATATGCCAGCCTCGCTCAGAGCGTGGCCGTCGCCGCGCTCGGCCATTCGGCGGGGCATGGCCAGGCCGTAAAGCTCCATACTATTCGCCATTGCCAGTAAGTCGTTTGGCGGTATAGGAAACATTTGGTAAAGCCCCCAAATGACATCGCTATAGCCCAGCGCGCGAACCTGTTGGTAGTGGTCAGGTGTGTAGATCTGGGCGATCACGTGCTCGCCAACCCGATCGAACTGTTTGGCCAGAAGTGCCAACCCTCGCACCACATCCTCTTTTAAATCCGGCACCAGGCGTTTGTCCGGGTTCTCCTTTAACCACTGAACCAGGGTTTCCAGGGTACAGCTTTGGACGTAGGGGTTGTCATCCACGAGTTGCTCGAATTCGGCCAGGGTCGGGCGTGAGGTAAAGCGGCGTTGAAAAATCCATTCGGCGTTGTAATGCCAGTCGTGCAGGCAGACGAGTTGGTCATCGGCCGTCCAGAGAAGGTCGATCTCGAAAAGGTCGAAATGGTCGCGATTGAAGTCAAGTGCTTCCAGGGAGTTCGTGTAGGCCCAGTTGTTGTACCCTCCACCGGCGTGGGCAATACGTGCCACGCTTTCGGAGGAGGCCTGCCCCTCACAGCCAGTGAGAATAAAAATACTGGTCAGTATAAAAATGCGAAAAGCAAACATTAATGATCTCTAGTAATATCCATGGGCGAAAACACGCGGGGCAGATGAGGGACCTCTACTTGCCTTTAGTCGAAAAACTTGTATGAGAACGCCTGCTCAGGTGTCGAAATGTTAGCACGCCGGGTATGAGCACGCTTGGATGGCTGTCTTTTTGTTGAGTATATTTAGGTATGAGTAACAGGTTTTACCCATCGGCTTCGTCTTTCTTATGGCGCTTTTGGATAACACCGCTGGGCTTTTTTGGTGTCTTCCTGACGGTTGCGTTAGCGATTCGTGTCGCGGTACTACAGAATCTTTCCAATGCACTATTGAGCTGCCGCTGGTGTGCCACGCCAGACATTATCAAAGCAGACGTGCCTTACCTTACGGTCTTGGCTTTACTGTTTGGCGTTTCGATGCTAAGAGCCTCGCGGGGATGGGCGCTACTTTGGCGTTTTCCGGCCGTCGTTGGACTTTGGGTCTATACCCTCGATATAGCCACCATGGTGCAGTTTTATAATCGGTTCAGGATTGCCGACGCCCGTATTTACCTGGCAGATGGCCAGTTAGCGTTAAGCGTATTGCAGCAGGCACCCTTAATGGTTACCGCGCTGCTTGTGCTCTTAATGGTGTCAAGTGTGTGGTGGTTGTTCCGAGCGCCGACGCCGTTTAGAGGTCACCGCTTTTTATTGGCAGGCAGTACATTGGCACTAGCGAGTATTGTGCTGCCTCTGTTGTTGCCATCCTCCGCGTACGTACACCAATGGGCACTAAAAAACGTGGTAGCGGCGAACTGGCCTGACGGTGTTGATGTGCCTTACAGCCAGGAAACGCTTCAACGCCTTGGCGAGACCAGCCAGGCAGCTCACTTTTGTTCGATGCAGCCCGCCCAGCGTGACGATATCGTCATACTGGTTTTAGAATCCTGGTCGCCATATCACAGTAAGCGATGGCTAGGGCTAAACGATTGGACTCCTCGGTTGGACGCTTTAGCCGGAGAGGGGCTGTGGTTTTCGCGCTTGCACGCGGGTGGCTTTAACACCAATGAGGGGCTGGTCTCTTTGCTGACCGGCCGACAAATAGTGTTGCCGCTGGTTGAGCCTACGCAAATGGAGGCCTTTGAAGGCGCTTGGGGCGATGCCAAGAAAGCGCTGCCGCATAAGCTTCGAGAGCGCGGCTATCAAAGTAGCTTCTTGACATCCGGGGATCTTGCCTACACTCGCAAGGGAGAGTGGCTTTCGCATATCGGCTTTGGCGAGCTGCACGGTCACGATACCCCGGCCTTCGATGATACACCTCGCCATCATTTTAACGCAGTCGAAGATGCCGTTCTTTACGATCATGCCTTGTCGTTTATTCATCGGCGTCGACAATCCCCGTCCCCACAATTTGTGGTGATTGAAAACGTTAGCACGCACCATCCTTTCGTTCATCCAACGACAGGTGAGCGCAGCGAAGAGCAGGTCTTTCGCTACATGGATGATACCGCTGCCGACTTTGTTGAAGCCTTGAAGCAGCAAGCGTTTTTTGACAATGGAATGTTAGTGGTCGTGAGCGACCACCGGGCGATGACCATGGTCACCAGCGAAGAACAAGCGCTTTTGCAAGCCGCCAGTGCCTCGCAGATCCCTGGATTTATCCTGACGGGAGACAAGCCTCAACAGGAGGTAGAGACGCTCTATCACCAGGCTGACTTGATGCCTACGCTTTTGGAGCATGTCAGTGCGCCTCCTTATTGCCGTCCGAGGTCACCGCGCAGCTTGTTAAAGCCTGCGACTACCTGGCCTGAATGCGTGTTCCATGCAAGGGGGGATCAGCGCGACCGCGTAGATGTATTCTGCCCCCAGGGCGAGGGAAGTATTCGTGTGAACGGCGATGACAGCCGCTTTCTACAGGCACACGGCTTGACCAGTGAGCGCCAGCGCCGTTTGCTGGACCGACTTGTCGAAGAGCGACAATAAGCGCCCGACGACGATCAGCGCGTTGCGACAGGCAGTAGCGCCTTCAGCCCCTTCTTGAGTGGGCCTGTAAATAGAGTTGTGACAGCGTTACCCGACGCCCGGGCGTGTTATGCTTGTGTGCAATTGCCTGCGTTAGCGGGCCCTCATCGAAAGGCCGTTCAAAGGCCGGGTTATAATTTATTGAGTAGGATAAGGCGTTTAATATGAAGCTTTTAGTGACGGGTGGGGCAGGGTTTATAGGGTCTGCTGTCGTGCGATACCTTATTGCCAGTACCGGGCATGAGGTCGTCAATGTCGATGCATTGACCTACGCCGGTAACCTCGAGTCACTCGCCGAGGTCGACAGCAGCGAACGCTACGTTTTCGAACGTGCCGACATCAATGATGCCGCACAGATGGCTGAACTCCTTGAGCGCTACCAGCCCGATGCCGTGATGCACCTGGCGGCGGAGTCTCACGTGGACCGCTCGATCGATGGCCCGGCGGCATTCATTCAAACCAATATCGTGGGCACCTACACGCTGTTGGAAGCCGCCCGTCACTACTGGAAAGACCTCCAGACCCGTGCACCGGAAAAGGCGGCCGCGTTTCGTTTTCATCACATCTCGACCGATGAAGTGTATGGCGATCTGGAGGGGCCCGAAGATCTTTTTACCGAAGAGACTCCTTACGCACCAAGTTCGCCTTACTCGGCTAGTAAGGCAAGTTCCGACCACTTGGTACGGGCGTGGTATCGCACCTATGGGCTGCCGGTGCTCATTACCAACTGTTCCAATAACTATGGGCCGTACCACTTCCCGGAAAAGCTCATTCCGCTGATGATTCTCAATGCTCTGGCGGGCAAAGCGCTGCCGGTATATGGCGATGGTCAACAGGTGCGCGACTGGCTGTTTGTCGAAGACCACGCCAGGGCGTTGGTAAAAGTAGTGACACGGGGTGTCGTAGGGGAAACCTACAACATTGGTGGGCACAACGAGAAAGCCAACCTGGAAGTGGTCGAGACTCTTTGCGACCTGCTACAGGAATTAGTGCCCATCGAGGGGCGCTATCGTGATTTGATCACCTTCGTACAGGATCGCCCTGGTCACGATGTGCGCTATGCCATCGACGCCGATAAAATCGAGCGCGAACTGGGCTGGCGCCCGGAGGAGACGTTCGAAACCGGGCTACGTAAAACCGTTCAGTGGTACCTGGATAACCGGCAGTGGTGGCAACGTGTGCAGGATGGGAGCTACCAGGGTGAGCGTTTGGGTAGTTTGTGATTTGTTAGGAAACGATCGCCTAAGATGTTGACCTAAAGGAATGGGTATGAAGATTTTAATTACCGGTGGCAATGGACAAGTGGGATCCGAGCTTAAACGCCAGTTGGCCACACTGGGTGAAGTGTTGGCGCCCACCCGAACGATACTTGATCTTGCTGAGCCTTGCGCCGTTAACAGCTATCTTGCCAAACACCAGCCTGATGTGATCGTCAATGCGGCGGCCTACACGGCAGTGGATAACGCGGAATCCGACCAGGCAATGGCCACACGCTTGAATGCAACACTGCCACAGCAGCTGGCCGAACACTGTGCTGCGAACAACGCCATGTTGATTCACTATTCCTCTGACTACGTGTATACCGGCAAAGGCAGCAGTCCTTGGCAAGAAGGCGATGCCACCGGGCCGTGTAACGTTTATGGTGAAACCAAGCTGGCGGGCGACGAAGCCATTACTGACAGCGGCTGCCGACATCTGATCTTTCGTACCAGTTGGGTGTATAGCGCCTTTGGAAAAAGCTTCTTGGCCACTATGCTGCGTCTTGGGGGCGAGCGGTCGAATTTGAGTATCATCGATGATCAGATCGGCGCTCCCACACCTGCGCGTCTGATTGCGCTGGTTACCCAGCAAGCGCTGACGAAATGGATCGGTGAGCATGGCAGTCATAGTTTGCCAAGTGGGGTATACCACTTGGCGCCACGGGGGGAGACCAGCTGGCACGGATTCGCCTGCGAGATTTTCAGGGTGGCCAGCAACCTCGGGCTGCCACTTGCAATCTCCCCCGAGGGCGTATCGAGCATCCCGACAGCGGAGTACCCTACGCCCGCCGCCCGCCCGCTTAACTCTCGGCTTGCGGTTAGTAAGCTGGAACGAGCGCTTGGCATTGAGTTACCTGAATGGCAGAACCAGCTGGCGTTAACCGTGGAAGAAATCGCAAGCTCGCGTTAAACCGTGCAAGGAGCAAGGAAGGAAATTATGCAACGTAAAGGTATTATTTTAGCCGGAGGAAGCGGCACGCGGTTGCACCCCATTACTCGTGGTGTATCCAAGCAGCTGCTGCCTATTTACGACAAGCCGATGATTTACTACCCCATCTCGGTACTGATGCTGGCGGGTATTCGCGAAATTCTGATTATTTCAACTCCAGAAGACTTGCCACAGTACGAAAATCTTCTGGGTGATGGCGGCGCGTTCGGCGTACGTTTTGAATACGCTGTACAGCCGAGCCCGGACGGCTTGGCCCAGGCCTTCATCATCGGCGAGGAATTCATCGGTGATGCCCCCGTTTGCCTGGTGCTGGGCGACAACATATTCCATGGTCAGCACTTCTCTGAACAGTTGAAGCGCGCCAGTGATCAACAAAGCGGCGCCACGGTATTTGGCTATTTGGTCAAGGACCCTGAGCGCTTCGGTGTTGTAGAATTCGATGAAGAAGGCACCGCCGTTTCCATAGAGGAAAAACCAGCTAATCCTAAGTCACCTTATGCTGTGACCGGGCTCTATTTTTACGATAATGATGTGGTCAAAATTGCCAAGGAAGTGAAACCTTCCGAGCGCGGAGAGCTTGAAATTACCAGTATCAATAACGCTTATCTCGAACGGGGGGATTTGCGCGTCGAGCGTTTGGGCCGCGGTTTCGCGTGGTTGGATACCGGCACTCACGATAGTCTTTTGGAAGCCAGCCAGTATGTGCAGACCATTGAGCACCGCCAGGGCCTGAAGGTGGCATGTCTGGAAGAGATCGCTTGGCAGCACGGCTGGTTGAGCGAACAGGCGCTACGCGAAAGCGCCAATGCGCTTTCCAAAACCGGTTACGGCCAGTATCTGCTTCATCGTCTGGATGCCCAAGGGAGTCACTAATGCAGGTTGAGCAAACGTCATTACCTGGTGTCGTCATTCTGACGCCCAAAGTGTTCGGCGATGAACGCGGTTTTTTCATGGAAAGTTTTAACCAGAAAGCCTTCGAGGAGGCGACTGGTTGCGCGCGCGAGTTCGTACAAGATAACCATTCGCGCTCCCGGCAGGGAGTCCTGCGCGGTATTCACTATCAGTTGGAACAGCCTCAGGGTAAGCTCGTACGCGTTGTCCACGGTAGCGTATGGGATGTAGCGGTGGATCTACGCCGCGAGTCTAGCCAATTCGGAAAATGGGTGGGCGTTGAACTCTCCGCCGACAATAACCGTCAGTTGTGGGTACCGGAAGGCTTTGGCCACGCGTTTGTCGTGCTATCTGAAACCGCCGATTTTCTTTATAAAACAACTGACTACTACCACCCCGCATCCGAGCGAAGTATCCGCTTCGATGATCCAGAGCTCGGCATAGAGTGGCCCAAGCTGCCCGTGGAGTTCGCGCTTTCAGATAAAGACCTGGCTGCCAGTGCGTTTTCTAAAGCTGATGTATATGAAGAGTAGCTAACCACTGGTTCGTTCGGTGATGTTGGCCTGCGCCAGCCTCCTTAGGGGCTGGCGCTTTTATGAACTGCTTTGGCTTCTACCCGGGTTTTACCTTATGAATCAACCCATGGACGTAAGCACGTCGTGGCTCCAAATGGTTATCAATGTAACGGTTTTCATGATGGGGGCATTGTCACTCATCGTGCCTTCAGGTTACTCCATTGGCGCGGTGGTCCTGTTGCTTACTTCATTCGTTCTGCTCTTTGAACGCTTTCCCTGTACGCTCACTGGTCGCGACAAAGCTGTCATCACCGTATTGATACTTTACGCTCTAATAGTCGGCGCGCTCTCCGCCCTGGATGTAGGCGCACGAGGCTTTGATCGTCCGTCGCGGTTTTTGCTGGCAATACCCGTACTCTTGTTGATTTTGCGTAAACCGCCACGGCTTGAGTACCTGTGGTCGGGCCTCGCGTTTGGTGCAATGGGAGCTGGAAGTTGGGCCATTTGGCAAAAGCTGGTATTGGGGGTCGAGCGAGCGGGAGGGTTTCTTCATGTAATTCAGTTTGGCAACCTTAGTATGCTAATGGGCGTCCTCTGCTTTGCAGGTCTTGGCTTTGCATTTATGCAGCGTCACCGAAGCTTGTGGATTTCACTACTGTTAATCGCTGCCTTGTTGGGCATGCTGGGGTCACTGCTGTCAGGTAGCCGAGGAGGGTGGATAGGGCTACCTTTTGTCGGGTTTGTGTTGTATCGCGGTTACGGCCGTCAGCTGTCCCTTCAAGTGAAACTGGTCGCTGTTACGCTAATGCTGACTTTGGCCGTTACCGTTTACGCCTTACCGCAAACGGGGGTTCATCAGAGGGTGCATACCGGCATCGAAGATGTAACGCAATTCATGGGTGGCGGCGAGCGTAATACCTCTCTTGGGCTTCGCTTTGAAATGTGGCGCGGCGCTGGGCAGTTAATCGCCGAGCGGCCGCTTCTTGGCTGGGGCGAAAAAGGCTATACCCAAGCGATGATCGAGCTAAGCCAAAGCGGCGTCATTATACCTGGGGCGACAGATTTCGATCACGCCCATAACGACTTTATCGACGCCGCCGCCAAACGCGGGGTGGTGGGGCTTTTGGTTCTGCTGGCGCTTTATATCATTCCGCTTAAGTTGTTCGCCTCCGGGCTTAACCATCCGGATTTAGAGGTACGCTCGCTGGCCGTGGCCGGCAGTTTGCTGCCGGTAGCGTATATCGATTTTGGCCTTTCCCAAACATTTTTGGCGCACAACAGCGGCGCCATGTTTTACGCTTTTTGGCTAGCGCTTTGGTGGGGGAGTTTTAGCGCTTACCAAAAGCGTGCCGCTCGACAGGCACGGCCGTAAGCGCAAGGTGCGCTCATGGCCGTGCCCCTGGCGTTACCAGCCGCTCTGACCCTCGAGCAGGCTGAGCACATTGTTGTTGATCGGCAGTTTGAAATCGGCGCTGCCGAGCACCATGGCGTCCCCGGCCCGCACCACGCGGGTACTTACGTAGATAAAATCCTGCCCCTGGGCGTAGGTACCCATCAAGATCGAGCGCGCGTTGTTCTGCGCGCTTAGCCGCTGAACCTGGCGGGAAAGAATCAGCTCGCCCACGCTCTCTTCGATGAACATGCTGTCGCGCATTTTGACTTCGCGTACCTGCATGCCCTGTTGGGCAAGGGCTGAGGCCATGATTTCCGAGCTGATCCGTCCAAAGGTCGACGACTCAGTCAGATTATCGATGCTGACGAAAGTCGCCGCGATCATCGGGCTGTACCGGGTCAAGTCCGGGTTGTTGGCGATCATGGTCATCGCGGCCTCGTGGGCCAGGTCGGATAGATCCGGCGGCGGCGGGGGCGGATTGGCATTTCGCTGGTTGATGCCCGCGCAGCCGCTTAGTAACAGCACGCACAGGGCAAAAAGCGCCAGGCGCCAGTGGGCACGGCGCGTAATGAAGGCAAACGGTGAAGAAATCATGGCGTGCATGGCCTTACCAGGTATTGGTGAGTGGGATAGAGGGCTCGACAGGGGTATGGTATACCCGGCGCGGCGCGTATTGGTGGCGATCACCCTTATTGATGTAGTAGATATTGGAAGAAGAGTACAGGATGCGCTCGCCATCGATGATCTGCGTCGTGACGATGATCTCTTCGTTGCCGGTGTGCGTCCAGCTGCCGCTGGTGATATCCGCCGCGATCCCCGCCGGAATCAGCCCCAGCGCCGGTTCGCTCCAGCGGTTGATCGGAATCGTGGCCACGGCGATACCCGCCGTTAGTGCGGTGAACGCGCCTACCGGCGGGCGGATAAAGCCGCGATCGCGATGCTCGACGACCTCGACATCGATAACGACCTCGGCGCTGTTATCGGTGGGGTTCATGGTCACGTTGGCGCCTCGGGTGACCAGCTCGCTGGTCAAAAAGGTGCGGAAACCGCGGCCAAACTCGCCGCCGCTGTAGGCTACGTAGCCGTCCGGCTCTTGGTCTTGAATATGTAGGTCGCGAAACCGTACGCGCTCGCGCTGAAGGATCTGGCCCGCTTCATGGCGTGCGAGTATTTCCCAGTGGTGAGCGGCCTGCATGCGCTGCTGCTCGGAATAGGGATAGGTTGTCGCAATCGGCGCTTGCGAGGTATTGGCGTAAAAGCAGCCGCTCAGGGTAAGACTCAACAGTCCCACGCCAAGCGCGCCTCTCAAACGCGTTGTTCCAGCTAAAAGGCGGGTATACACCGGCTAGTTCCTTCTCTTCACAAAAGGTGTTTTTGATAGACTTGTCGGCCACGTCTATATTCCATCGGCCAACGGGTAGAAAACTTGAATGAGTAGAGACACCTATGCTTGAAGACCACCGCGGAGGTCCGCGCCACGACTCGTTGCTGTCCGCGTACCCGTCGGACGATGGCAACAGCGGCTGGATGATCAGCTATATCGACATCATGACGCTACTCGTCGCGCTGTTTGTGATCATTATCGCCGCAGCGAATGTAAGTCCTGGCTGGTCAAACGACGACCCGCTGGATTTATCCACCAGCGACGCGCCGGACACTCAGCAGCCCGAGCTTCGCGTGCCATTGCCGGAAACGCTAGAGCGTACCCCCGCGCCAGCGGCGTGGGGGCTGAGTCCCGCCGCCATTAGCGCCTCGCTTGGCGTGGTGGGGCCGTTACCTCGCAGGCCCATAGCGTCGCCGGCACAAGTGCCGGTAGAAGCCCTTCCACCCCCTGCGCTGCTGGCCCGCCTGGCGCCTGGCGCTCAAGTCGATGCGCTGGATATTGACGAGCCTGCGGCGGTTTTTGAGTGGCTGCTTCCCACGCCGCTCTTTACCGCCCAGGCCACGGCACGCCAAGGCAACGCTACACGTCTAGCGGGCAACTCGGCCCTGGCCGACTACATGGTGATTCTAACCGATCAGCCGCCGGTAAACGCGATTGCCTTGAGCGACGAGGCCATCGAAGGGGCGGTGAGCGCCGCCGAGGGCTTGAACGAGCGCGTCGCCGACTCGCTTTATCTGCCAAGTTTGGAGGGGGTCGAAGTAGCGCGTGTCGCCGAAGGGATTAGCCTGCGTGTGCAGGATCAGCTGCTATTTCCCTCGGCCACCTCGGAGCTCACCGAAAGCGGCGCTTCTTTGGTGGATAGCCTGCTGGAAACCATTCAGCGCTTTGATGGCGAGGTATGGGTCGAAGGCCACTCGGATAGCCAATCGATCAATACGCCGGAGTTTTCCTCCAACTGGGCGCTCTCCAGCGCCAGGGCCATCGCCATTGTCGAAGCGCTCGAAGCAGCCGGCGTCGAGGCTTCGCGGTTGCGGGCGGTGGGGCTCGCCGCGACGCGGCCACTCGAGGACAACACCACGGCGGATGGCCGCGCGAGAAACCGCCGGGTCGAGGTCGTCATTCACGTGGAGTAACGTACCGGCAAAAAAAGACCCGCCGGGGGAGGGCGGGTCACTAAGGGCTTGGCTCGATGTATTCTGCTGGCGTCAGGTGAGGGGTGTACAAGGCCGCCAGCAGGTACAAGTTGAGTATAGGCATTTTGGCGTTTCTGCCAAGCATTTTTTGAATGTTTTTTTATGCCTTGTTAAAGCCTTGTTAAAGTTTTACCGTTTTTAAGTGATAACCCACGAGGCATCGAGCCAGAATGCGAGAATTCATTTGCATCAATGTGGTGCAAAGTAGCTGCCCCGTTCTGGTGCTCGTAACTTTGCGGCACAGCACTCGCTTTTTATCTTTTTGAAAGTAAAGAAAATACGCTGTGTGGCACGTAATCTGCTTGGTGGCTAATTCACAGCGCCGCCCGTCCATATCGGGTGGCCTAAAACGCGAGCAGGTGCGCCATGCCGGAACACGTCCCAACACAACGATCGGCCCAAGAGCTTGGCAGCAGAGCGCTGGACCCCGCCTTCGAGCCGCGCTTGCTGGTAACGGACCTGGACGGTTCTTTGCTGGACCATGACAGCTACGACTTTTCACCGGCCAGAGCGTCGCTCATTCGGCTTGGCGAGCTGGGGGTGCCCGTCATCCCCGTGACCAGCAAGACCCGCGCCGAGCTGATTCCGCTGCGCGAGGCCCTCAAGCTCACTTCCACCCCCTTTGTCGCTGAAAACGGCGCAGTGATCGGCTTGCCGCCGGGCTGGTGCCATCCAAGTCTGGACCGCCCGGGCGACGCCAGAGACGGCATCGTCATCAAACATACCGGGGTGGATGCCCGTTTCATTCGCGCGCGACTGAACGTATGGCGTGAGCGCCTGGGCGTGCGCTTCACCCGTATGGGCGAGATGTCCGTCGAACGGCTCATCGAACTGACCGGGTTGGACGAGGCGCGCGCCAATGCCGCGCGCCAGCGCGAAGGCAGCGAGCCGCTAATCTGGGAGGATGACGACAAGGCGCTGGAAGGTTTTCGTCAAGCGCTCGAGAGCGATGGCCTGGCGCTGACCCAGGGCGGGCGTTTTCATCATGTAATGGGCGCGGCCTCGGACAAAGGCAGCGCCGTGAACTGGCTGATCAAGCGCTTTAGCGCCCTACGTGGGCGGGCGCCACTTACCCTGGGCCTTGGCGATGGGCCCAACGATGTCGAAATGCTCGAGGCCGTGAACCAGGCGGTGGTCATCAAGGGGCGTCACCGCTTGACCGTGGCCCCCGCCAACCCGCTTTTATATCGCACCCATGCAGAAGGCCCCGAGGGCTGGGTCGAGGGCCTCATGTACTGGTGGGGCCAGGCAGATGAACGCTTGGCAGTGGCCGAAGACGACGCCACGACGGGATAAATTGGGTCCTGGGGCCTTTTAAAGTCAATGCCGGACGATACGCCAAAGAGGGCACACTATGAGCGATTTTCATCAAAATGGTTTAGTGACGGACTTTCACAACTTGACGCGGCGTCCCGTCGAGGATCTCGAGAAAGACCTGGCTGACTTTGCCAAGCGCCGCCCCATGGGGCTCATTCTACCGTCGCTTTTTTCCGAGCTCGAAGGGCCGGCGCTGTCGGCGATCATCGACGAGCTCAAACACGTTCCCTACCTTGGCGAAATCGTAATCGGGCTCGACCGGGCCGACCGCGAACAGTTCTTGTACGCCCGGGAGTTTTTCTCCCGTCTGCCGCAGCATACGCGCATCCTTTGGAACGACGGACCGCGCCTGCGCGCGCTGGATAGCGAACTCGAAGAGCACGGTCTGGGGGCATTGGAGCCGGGTAAAGGACGCAACGTGTGGTACTGCGCTGGTTATATGCTCGCATCGAACCGCTCGACGGTGGTGGGGCTTCACGACTGCGATATTTTGACCTACGACCGTGGTCTGCTGGCGCGCTTGATGTACCCAGTAGCCCATCCGCGCTTCAACTACAGTTTCTGTAAGGGCTACTACCCGCGTATTGCCGAAGGCAAACTCAACGGCCGCGTTTCCCGGCTAATGGTCACACCGCTTCTGCGCGCCCTGAAAACCGTCTGCGGGCCGCTGCCGTATCTGGATTACCTGGACAGCTTTCGCTACCCGCTCTCCGGCGAGTTCGCCATGCGCCGTGACGTGCTGGAAGGCATTCGTATTCCGGCGGATTGGGGGCTCGAGATAGGCGTACTCTCGGAACTTCAGCGTAACTATTCGATGCGCCAGATCTGTCAGGTGGACATCGCCGATGCCTACGACCATAAACATCAGCCGGTCAGCGAAGAAGACGCAAGCGGTGGGCTCAACCGCATGAGTCTGGATATCGCCAAAGCGCTTTACCGCAAACTCGCCACCCAGGGCGTGAGTTTCAGCAGCGAGGATTTCCGCACGCTCAAGGCGACCTATTACCGCTTGGCGCTCGATTTGATCGAAGCCTACGACCATGATGCCACCATGAACGGACTGAGTCTTGACCGCCACAGCGAAGAGCAGGCGGTCGAGCTTTTTGCCAGCAACCTGCTGGAGGCGGGCAACCTGTTTCTGGACAACCCGCGCGAACGCCCCTTCATCCCCAGCTGGAGCCGCGTACAGGCCGCCGTACCGGATCTCCTGGCGCGCATGCACGAAGCGGTCGAGTTGGACAATCAGGGCAAGGTCTAGCAAGAACGTATTCAGCTCTAGTGGCAAGCGCAGGTTTCAGCGGGTAATTTCTAAAACGTGGCCTCGCCAGCAAAGGAAGGCCATGCCTTCCATCGCCCAATAGAATGGGGCGCCTGAGATAGGCTCATCCACCGTAGGAGCAGGCTTTAGCCAGCGATGCCGCGCAAAGCGCGGCTGGGGTCGATGCCAGAAAAAAGGCTGGCCTGAAGAGGCCAGCCTTGTGAGCGACAGGCGTTAGAAGTCGCTGGTGGGGGCGCTGGTGCTGGGCAGGCGCTGTACCGTTTGCGGTGCGGCGTCGTGGATACGAAAGTGCGTTACCCGGTCGCGCAGCTCCATGCTGAGCTGGGCCAGCGCTTGGGTGGCGTGGTTGCTCTCCTGAACCAGCCCGGCGTTTTGCTGGGTCATCTGATCCATCTGAGTGACCGCTTCGTTGACCTGCTCGATACCGCTGCTTTGTTCCTTGGTCGCCGCCGCGATCTCCTGTACCAACGTGCTGAGCTGCTGAATATCGCCCACTACGCTGCTGATGACATCGCCGGTATCGCGTACCTGCTGGCTGCCGCCGGTCACTTTCACGCCGGAGTCTTCGATCAGTTTCTTGATCTCCTGCGCCGCCGCAGCTGAGCGGCTGGCCAGCTGGCGCACCTCGTTGGCTACTACGGCAAACCCGCGGCCCTGCTCGCCGGCGCGGGCGGCCTCGACCGAGGCATTGAGCGCCAGAATATTGGTCTGAAATGCGATGCCGTCGATCGTGTCGACGATGCTGCTCATCTGCGACGAACTTTCGTTGATGGCATCCATCGTGCTGACCACATTGGTCATGGCGTCGCTGCCACGCTGGGCGTTAGAGGCCGTGGAGGCGGCCAGTTGACGCGCGTGGTCGGCGTGCTCGGCGTTTTGCTTCACCGTCGCCGTCAGTTCTTCCATGCTCGAAGCGGTTTCGGCAAGCGAGGCGGCCTGCTGCTCGGTGCGCGTCGAAAGCTCTTCGTTGACGCCCACGATCTGCTCGACCCCGCTGTTGACCTGGTCGGCGCCCTGGTGAATCCCGCCAATCGTATCCGCCAGGTTTTCCCGCATACGGTTGATATTGAACAGCAAGCTGTGTTGATCCGAGCGGGCAAGCGTGGTGCTGCGGGTCAGGTCACCATCGGCAATATGGCTGACCACGTTGGCGGCATAGCGCGGGTCACCCCCCAGCCGGCGTCCTACATCGCGAATGATCCAGCCCATTAAAAGCGCCACGGGCAAGCCGATAATGAGAAAGGCGATCAGCGACTGAATCAGGTTGCTAATAAAATCCGCGTTGATGTCATCGGTATAGATGCCCGCGCCATAGGCCCAGCCCCAATCAGGTAAGTAAGCGAAATAGCTGATTTTGGGAAACTGGTCGTCACCCGCATCGATGCGGCGCGAATAGTACTCGACGTGGCCGCCGCCGGACTTGGCCGCCTCCATGAAGGCGCTGTAGAGATACATGCCGCGACTGTCCTGGAAGCTACTCATATCGTCGCCCCGTTCACGCCTGGGGTGCGCGACGATATCGAGCTGTTCGTCGAAAGCGAAGATATATTCGCCGTCGCCAAAGCCGGCGTTGACGATGCTCTCGATTGCGCGCTGCTGCGCCTGCTCGCGGGTAAGCTCGCCGCTGGCGGCCCGCGCTTGAAGTGATTCCAACTGGGAACCCAGACTCTCGACTACCTGCTGGATACTGGTGCGCCGCTCCTCCTCCATGGTTTGTCGAGTATCCCAGCTAAGCCAGCCCACCAGAGCCAGCATGGCAAAGCATATGATGGCCAGTACGCCCCACAGTCTTTGGTTCAACGTTAATCGTGTCATGGTGTTCCCGGTTTGGTTTTATTTAAAACAAGCACCTTCAGATACGATGCTGTATATCGGCGGAAACCGGCGGAGCATTAATAAAAAAAACCGCTTGCAGAGCAAGCGGATGATGAGGGGCGGGGTGCGTCTTGTTCCGAGTTATAGTGAGCGCGCCTCAAGGCGCCTCACTGCCCATCATGTCGATCAAGCGCTCCTCGCTTGGCAACCCCTCGATACGATCAAGGCGGATATGGCCGTCGTCGGTTTCGCGCTGGAAAGCGCTGGTCGGGGTGGCGTTCAGGCCAAGCGCCTCGAAGAGCTGGTTATTGGTGTAGACCTGCTCCTCGATCGCGATCGCCTGGGCGCTGGCCTCGATAGGCTCGCCTTCGCTATGCGCTTTCAAGGCCGCCGACGGGTCATCGGCGGCGAGCAGCGTGGCGGCCAGCGCCGGGCTGTTGGGCGCCAATATACCGACCATGATGTGGCGAAGCTGGACCTCGCCGGCCTCGACCCAGGGGCGGGTTTGGCGCCAAAGCTGCTTGCAGTAGCGACAGTTGGCATCGGTGAACATGTAGACCGTCCTGGGCGCTTCGCGGTCGCCATCCTGAATCCAGTGGCTCTGCACAAGGCTTTGCCAAGTCTGCGCTTCCAACGGTACGCGCACAGAAGCCTCGAGCTGATCTTCGGTGACATTTTCACCTTGGCGATCCATCATCGTGCCGATAATGGCGTGCTCGCCGTCCGGCGTCAGGTAGATGATCATTTCCTGACCTGGCGTGCTGGCGCCAAAGCCGGTAAGCCCACCCGGGGCTTCGAAGCGTTCGTGAATCATGACGCCCTGATCGCGCAGCGCCTCGATGGGAGCGGGCAGTTCTGAGGCAACGCCAGGCGTCGCCCCCAGGCCTGCGCTTGCAAGCGCGGTGAGCAGTGATTTTTTAAACATGACCGGCATGGGGGGAGTGGCCTCAAGGGAGTGGGTCGTCGTGCAGCGCAGGTCGAGCGATTCAACCACCCTCGCGCACCAGCCAGCGAACCGCGTAGGGTGGCAGGGCTTTTTCCGGTATCCAAGCCTGCTCGCTATCGAGTGTTCGCCAGGTGTGCCGGTCGAGGGTGTCTGTCAGCGTCTCACCGGCCTCTTCGAGCGGGGCGGGCTTGTCGGTCACGTTGAAAAGCGCCAGCAAGGTTCTACCGTCTTGAAGCGGGCCGCGCTCGATGGCCAGTACGTTGTCGCTTGTCGCGATAACGCGCTGGGCGGCGCCCGGATGAAAGCATGGCTCTGAGCGGCGCTGCTTCAAAAATTCGCGTAGCGCAAAGAATATATCATGGGTCGGCGTCGTCGGGCTTTCCAGCAACAGCTCCAGCTCATCAAGCGCCCAGTGGTGACGGTTGATCGAGCGCAACCGTCCGCTTCGTTCTACGCCTTCGACGTCGTTGAGCGAGCCGGTCAGGGTGTGAATGTAAAGCGCGGGAATCCCCTGCAGCGTGAGCATGATCGCCTGGCTACACAAAAACCGGGCGATCTGCCAGGGGTCCGGTCCGCGGCGGGTGCCGCGCATTGCCTCGAACCAGGTGATGTTGATCTCGTAGGCCGTGTCGCTGCCGTCGGGGTTACTGCGCATGCTGACAAAACCGCCGAAGCGGTGCATCAATTCAAGCAAAGCGTCGCGCTCGTGATCGGGTAGCAGGCCCTCCAGCGGGCGCACGCCGATGCCGTCGTGGCTGGCGGTAAAATTCAAGTAGGTGCAGTTGTCCGGAAGCGTGGGCAGGCTTGCAAGCCAGGCCTGTAGGGTCGAGGTTTCACCCCGGGTAAGGGTGTGCAATAAAAGTGGCGGCAGGGCGAACTGATACACCATGTGCGCCTCATCCGCGGTTTTCACGGGCTCTGTTGCATCCGGCAGTAGCCGCTCGAGGCCGAAGTAGCTGATGTTCTCCGCGTGGGGCACGTTGGTTTCGGTGATCAACAGCGTCCCCGGGGCCACCTCGTCGACGATCGCGCGCAAAAGGCGCACCACGGTATGGGTTTCGGGCAGGTGGATGCAGTTCGTGCCCAGGCGTTTCCATAAAAACGCCACGGCGTCGAGGCGGATGATGCGAATACCCTGCAGTAGATAGAAAAGCAGAATGCCCACGAATTCGAGCAGGACATCCGGGTTTTCGAAGTTCAGATCGATCTGGTCGTCGGAAAAGGTCGCCCACAGGTGGCGCGTGCCGCGCCGGGTGGCCACGGGCACCAAAAGCGGGCTACTGCGTGGCCGGGTCACTTGGGAGACATTCGTCTGTGGGTCGGCCTCGATAAAGAAATCGCGCCCGGGCAGGCTCCCGGTCAGGTAGTCAACGAACCAGAGCGACTCCCGGGAGACGTGGTTGAGTACCAAATCGCCCATGAGGTCGAAGTGGTGGGCAATCTCGCGAATATGCGACCAATCGCCGAGCTCGGGATTGACCTCCCGGTAGTGAATGACCGAGAAACCGTCGTCGCTGCTCCAGGGAAAGAAGGGCAGTACGTGCACGCCGCTAATGCAGTCGCCCAGGCGGTTGCGTAAAAAATCGCTGAGCACGGTAAGGGGAGGCTGGTCCTCGGCGGTGATCGAGTCGCCATAGCTGATCACCCACTGATCCCTTTCGCTCCAAAGTGGTGCGCCGGGAGGGGCGTCATTCACCCGGGCAACCGGCGTGCCGTCCTGGCTTTCGCCCCTTGCCCGGGCGTCGGCGTAGTACGCCAGGTGCTGGTTGATTCGCCGGACGACCTCGTCCGCGCGGTGGCCATAAAGGTGGGTCAAATAGCGGTGAAGCGTTTGCTCGAAAGGCGTCATGGCGCGTCCTCTTGTGATAGCTGTAACAAACGCTGCAGCTTGTGTGCCAAATCGTTACAATGCTAGGTTATGGCCGCATCGATATAAAAGGCGGCGGCCCCTGCATATCGAACGAACCCTTGTGGGGCTATTCAGTAAGCCTTTAAAAAATCTGTTTTTAAAGGCCTGCTTTTAAACGGCTCTTGTTCGATAGCGTGGCGTTTTAAAAACGCGCTCAGGCGGCACAACGTTATTACTGCTCTAACCATAGGTTGACGGCCATGCATTGCCCTTTTTGTGGTGCTAATGATACTCGAGTCACCGACTCGCGCCTGGTGGCAGACGGCGACCAGGTGCGGCGGCGGCGCCAGTGCGCCAGCTGCCAGGAGCGCTTTACCACCTACGAAACCGCGGAGCTCATCATGCCCCGGGTGGTAAAATCCGACGGCTCCCGTGAAAGTTTCAACGAGGCCAAGCTGCGCGCCGGTATGCTGCGCGCGCTGGAAAAGCGCCCGGTCAGCGCCGAGGCCATCGAAGCGGCGGTCGAACGCATTCGCCAGCAATTGCGTGCTCAAGGCGAGCGGGAAGTGAACGCCTGGGATATTGGCGAGGCGGTCATGAAAGCGTTGAGCGGGCTCGACCAGGTCGCGTACATCCGCTTTGCTTCGGTTTATCGCAAATTTCAGGATCTGGACGAGTTTCGCGCCGAGATCGACCGGCTGGCGCAAAGCCCTAAAGAGGCTTCCAGTGCTACGCCGGCAGGCGCTGATAATGAAACGGCAAAGCCTGGCGGAGAATCCTGATGAGCACGGCCTTTTCCACCCGCGACCACGTCTATATGGCAAGAGCTCTCACGCTTGCCAAAAAGGGCCTTTATACCACTGACCCCAACCCGCGAGTGGGCTGCGTGATCGTTCGCTACGATGACGCGGGCGCCGAGGACGAAGGGCGCGTGGTAGGCGAAGGTTTTCACGAACGAGCAGGCGAGGCCCACGCGGAAGTGCATGCCCTTGATGCTGCCGGCGACAGCGCCCGCGGGGCGACCGCCTACGTCACGCTGGAGCCTTGCTCTCACGTAGGCCGCACGGGCCCCTGCGCCGATGCCCTGGTCAGCGCCCAGGTAGCCCGGGTGGTGATCGCCATGGTCGACCCCAACCCGCAGGTCAGCGGCCAAGGGGTCGAGCGCTTGGAAAAGGCGGGTATCAAGGTCGAGACCGGGCTTTTGGCGTCCGAGGCCCAGGCGCTCAATCCGGGGTTTATCTCGCGTATGCAGCGCGGGTTGCCGTTCGTGCGTTTGAAAATGGCCATGAGTCTGGATGGGCGCACCGCCATGGGCTCGGGGGAGTCGCAGTGGATTACCGGGCCCGAGGCGCGCCGCCAGGTACAGCGGCTACGCGCGCGTTCGAGCGCCATTTTGAGCGGCGTCGAGTCGATCATTTTGGATGATGCACGCTTGACCCTGCGCGCCGAACAGCTCGGCCTCGACAACGGCGAGCTAGCCGCCGCCCGCCAGCCGCTTCGCGTGATCATGGACTCGACGCTGCGCCTGCCGCTGGCTGCGGCCTGCCTGCAAGAACCTGGCCAGACCCTGGTGATCACCACCGAGCAGCACAGCGAAGAGAAGCGCCGTAAACTGGAAGAGGCGGGCGCGCACATTCACGTGATGCCCGCTTTCGCGGCGGGCAGGGTGTCGCTTTCCGATATGCTGAGCTATTTGGCCTGCGAGTACGATGTCAACGAAGTGCTGGTAGAAACCGGCGCGACCCTGGCCGGGGCACTGCTCGATGCGCGCCTGGTTGACGAGCTGCAGCTTTTTGTCGCGCCCACGCTTTTGGGGGGCGAAGCGCGGCCGCTTTTCGCGCTGCCCGGGCTTACCGAAATGGTCCATCAAAAGCGCCTGGATATTCAGGATATCCGGGCAGTAGGGGAGGATTGGCGCATTATTGCCAAACCTCGCGATCTCGAGACCTGCGGTAACGCCGACTAAATCGAGCGCACGTTGAGAGGCGCTGACCAAGGGTTGGCGCTGGTGGCGAACGCGCTTAAACCTGGCGCGCGCGGGTCAGCCAAGGTACCCTTGCGCGCAAAATCGCACATAGTGCGGCTACTGTTTGGGAGATTCCATGGTGCACGCCTGTTCAGAGGGGCTATCCCCGATTGCCGATCTGGTCGAAGATATCCGGCAGGGCAAAATGGTGATCCTCATGGATGATGAGGATCGCGAAAACGAAGGCGATATCATTATGGCGGCTGAAAAGGTTCAGCCCGAGCATATCAACTTCATGGCGCGCCACGCCTGCGGGCTGATCTGTATGCCCATGACGCGCGAGCGCTGCGAGCGGCTGGACCTGCCTTTGATGGTGGGTAAAAACGGTTCCGGTTTCGGTACCAAGTTCACGCTCTCCATCGAGGCCCGCGAAGGCGTGACGACCGGTATCTCGGCGGCGGATCGCGCGCGCACCGTACAGGCCGCGGCGGCCCCCAACGCGAAAGCGGCGGATATCGTGCAGCCCGGGCATATTTTCCCGTTGATGGCGGAGCCGGGCGGGGTGCTGCGCCGCGCCGGGCACACCGAGGCGGCCTGCGATCTGGCGGCGCTTGCCGGGTGTGACCCGAGCGGGGTGATCTGTGAGATCATGAACGACGATGGCAGCATGGCGCGCCGCCCCGAGCTCGAGGCGTTCGCCAACACCCACGGTATCAAGATGGGCACCATCGCTGATCTGATTCACTACCGCATGGTCAACGAGCAAACCGTCGATCTGATCGAAACCACGCCGGTATCGACCACTCACGGCGAGCTGACGCTACACGTGTTTCGCGACCGCCTGCAGGGCAGCCACCACCTGGCGCTGGTCAAGGGTCGCCCCGTCCCGGAAGAGATCACCACGGTGCGCGTTCACCTGGCCGATACGCTGCGCGACGTGCTGGGGCTGACGCAGGCGTCGTCCTATCGCTGGCACGCGCACCGGGCACTCGATGAGATCGCCACGGCCGAGGCGGGCGTGCTGGTGTTGATCGACGAAGGGTATCCGGCGCAGGATCTCAAGGATCAGTTGGAGCTATTTTTGGGCCGCGTACAGCCGCCGCGCACCAGCGACTCCGACGGCTCCGGTAATTACATGACCATTGGTACAGGCTCGCAGATTCTGCGCCATCTGGGCGTAGGCAAGATGCGCCTTCTCAGTTCGCCGTGGAAATTTTCAGCGCTTTCCGGGTTCGATCTGGAAGTCGTCGAGCTCGTAGGCCCCGAAAGCGGCACTGAACCCACGTCTTGATAGATGATTAAGTAGGATTAAATAGATGCAATCCCTTTCGCAAGTTGAAGGCAGTTTTGTCGATGTCGACGGCCGCTACGTGATCGTGGTCGGGCGTTTCAACCACCATGTGGTCGATAGCCTGGTCGAAGGCGCCGTAGACAGCCTGACGCGCCACGGCGTCGACGCTGACAATATTCATATCGTGCACGTGCCCGGCGCCTGGGAGCTTCCTCTAGCGGTCAAGCGGGTACTCAAAACCATCAAGCCCGAGGCGGTGATTGCGCTGGGCGCGGTGATTCGTGGCGGTACGCCGCACTTTGAGTACGTGGCGGGCGGCTGCAACACGGCCATCAACCATCTTCAGCTCGAGTTCGATACCCCCATCGCCAATGGCGTGCTGACCGTGGAGTCCATCGAGCAGGCAATCGAGCGCGCCGGCACCAAGGCGGGTAATAAAGGCACCGAAGCGGCCATGGCCGCCATGGAAATGGTGTCGCTGCTGCGCGCGCTACCCCTCGGAGAGCGTTCATGAGCGAGCGTCAGCCAAGCGCTGCCCAGCAGGCGCGCCGTGCCGCCCGAGAACTGACCGTGCAGGCGCTTTACCAGTGGGAAATGACCGGCAAGTCGGCCTCCACCGTGGAGGCCGAGTTTCGTAGCCAGCTCGCCGACGACGACCTGGAAGACCACGAAAACTGGGTCATGGTGATGCAGATCGCCGACAAGGCGCTGTTTCACACCCTGTTTCACGAAACCGTGCGTCACAAAACCGAGCTCGATCGCGAAATTTCCACACTACTGGATCGCCGCCTGGAGGATCTGGATGCGGTGGAGCTGGCCATTCTGCGCCTGGGCGCCTATGAGCTTGCCAAGCGCCCGGAAGTGCCTTATCGCGTGGCGATCAATGAAGGCGTCGAGCTGGCCAAGTCCTTTGGCGCCACCGATGGCCACAAATACGTTAACGGCATTCTCGATAAGCTGGCCAACCGCTTACGCAGTGCCGAGGTAAGCGCTCGCCGGCTTTAAGGCGAGTTCGCTTGGATCGCGTCAAGGGGCCCCATGTGTTTGGCGAATTCGAACTCATTGAACGGTTTTTAAAACCCGCACCCACGCTGGCTGGCAACAGCGGTGTGGCGCTGGGCTGCGGTGACGATGCTACCTTGCTAACGCCCCAGCCGGGCTGTCAGCTGGCGGTGAGCGTCGACACATCGATCGTTGACGTTCACTTCCCCGCCGATGCCCCGGCCGAGGCTATCGGCCACCGCGCGTTAGCGGTGGCCTTGAGCGACCTGGCCGCCATGGGCGCCAGGTCGCGCTGGTGCATGATGGCGCTTAGTCAGCCCCAAAACGCCTTTCGCGACGCCTTTGAGGCCACCCGCTGGTACCAGGCCTACGCGCAGGGTTTTCATGCGCTTTGCGACCAGCATCGAACGGCGCTGGTGGGCGGCGATGTCACCGCCGGTGCGCTGAGCATTAGTGTGACCGTCATGGGGGAGGTGCCCGATAACGAAGCACTCACCCGCGCCGGTGCCAGCCCCGGCGACCTCATCGCCGTGACCGGGGTGCTGGGTGGCGGCGCCGGCGGGCTTTATATGTGGCAGCAGGGTGAGCGCGACATGGCGCATCCGCTTTTGCAGCGCTATCTTCTGCCGACACCGCAGTTGGAAGCGGGTATCGCGCTGCGCGGGCTTGCCAGCAGCGCGCTGGATATTTCGGATGGCCTGCTGGCCGACCTGGGTCATCTTCGCCGGGCCTCCGGCGTCGGAGCCGAGCTTTACCCCGAGGCGCTGCCCAAAGCCTGCGGGCTGGAAGAGGCCCTGGGAGACGGCGCGCTGCAGGCCATGCTAAGTGGCGGCGATGACTACGAACTGTTGGTGACGCTGGCGCCGGGCAATGTAGCGAAAGCCGAGCAGGCGCTGGCGCAGATTGGCGTAGCGCTCACCGTCATTGGGCGCTGTAGCGATACGCCCGGGGTGCGTGGCGTCGATGCACAAAGCGCCCAAGGGTGGCAGCATTTCAACGAGGAAGCGCCATGAACCAGGCACCTTCGAGCGTTTGGCGCCGCCCGACCCACTTTTTTGCCTTTGGCCTGGGCAGCGGCATGGTGCCCTGGGCGCCAGGCACCTTTGGCACCCTCGCCGCCATTCCGTTTTACTGGATCATGGCGGATCTGCCGCTGGGCTGGTACTTGAGCCTGGTGTTCGTGGCCTTTGTGGTCGGTGTCTGGCTTTGCGATAAAACTTCCCACGATCTGGGCGTTCATGACCACTCCGGCATCGTCTGGGACGAGTTCGTCGGCTACTGGATCACCATGGCCGCCGTGCCGTTCTCCTGGGAGGCCGCGCTTTGGGGGTTCATCGTCTTTCGCATCTTCGATGTCTTCAAACCCTGGCCGATTCGCTGGGCCGACCGGCGCGTGGCAGGCGGCTTTGGCATCATGATCGACGACGTCATGGCCGGGATCTACGCCTGGAGCACCATGCACCTGTGGTTCTGGCTGCACTGAAACGCCCGCTACGCTATAGCGGCGGCGGGTGGTCGCGTTCAAGGATGTTATCGCGGCGGTATTTGCTTTAGCGTAGTGGGCAATGCGCCTTGAGCCGGGCGTCAATCTTGGGCTATCCAGGGAGATGGCATGCGTAAGGAACGTCTTATTGTGCCGGTCATCGTGGTGGCGGCGCTTGTTTGGGCCGTCGCTCAGCTGGTTTCGAGTATTCTTTTCGAGCGCAGTTTGAGCCAGGCGCTGGAAGACCTGGAGGCCCGCGGCGAGTGGCGGGTAAGTCGCAGCGAAAGCCGCCAGGGCTGGCTGACCTCCCGGGGGCGGGTGCTGCTCTCACCGCTTCTGGGCAGGCCCTGGCAGCTTGCGCTGACCTACGATGCCCGTCACGGGCTTTTGAGCACCGATGTCGAAGGTACCCTGGTGCCTAGACTGGACAGCGCGCTGCAAAAGGCGGTCGGTGAGGTATCCGCGCTTTCGCTGCCGCGTTGGGAAGGGCGCTACCATACCTTGAGTGGTAAAAGTGAGCTACGCCTGGCGCTAGCGCCTTTCGTCATTCAGCAAAATGGCCGAGAGCTCGACGTACGCGGCGCCCGCCTGCGCCTGGAAGGCGTGTTTGGCGACTGGCGACTGCGCGCGCTGTTCGACCAGCTTACGCTAAGTGACGGTCAGGCTTACCTTTCGTTTGGTCCCACCACCCTCGAAAGCCGCTACACCTATATCGAAGACGCCTACCATTTCGCCCAGCGCGACCACCTGCACATCGACACCACCACGCTCTACTACCCGGGCTACGAGGTCCAGGCTGCGCCCATCGACCTGCAAAGCTACATGGTGCTCGATGAAAGCGAGCTGCGCTTGCAAGGCAGTCTTTCCGTGGGCGATGTACGCGTGCCCAGCGAAGCCCCGGATACCCCGCTACTGAGCGGTGAAATCGAAGCGGAGCTTTCGCGGCTCAATGCCGACGCCGTGCGCCAAATCATTCGCCGCATCCGTCAGGAGGCGGCCTGGGGCGATACGGACCGGCCCATGGCCGAAGGCTTCATGACCCGCCTGGAGCCCGAAGTGCTTCATCTTCTAAGCGACTCGCCCCGGCTCGATGTTACCCGCATTGCCCTCGATAGCCCGCTGTTGGGCATTACCGTCGACGCGGACGGGGCGCTGTTTTTCGATGGACGCCGGCTCGAGCCGCTCAGCCTGGCCGGGCTTGGCGACGCCCAGGCGCGTAGCCGCTGGAAGGAGCGAATCGACGGCGACTTCGTCTGGTACGATGCGCCGACGGTCGCCGCGCTGTGGCTGGGGCTTCCGCTCGGCACCCGGGAGCTTCAGTTCGACGTGATTCGCGGCAATTGGCGGGTGAACGGCCGCCCCATTCCCGAGCTTTGGCCCCAGTAGGCACCTGCCCGCCGGCTTGGCTTGTAAAGCGAACCGAAAGGCAGTAAGGCAAAAGGGTTCTAGGGTCCAAGGGTTGAAGTTTCCTCGCTCTGCCCACATTCCATGGGTAATACCAGGCGGCGCTACCGCCCGTCCCACCTATGGAGGCCGCATGAGCGACCAGGATCATCAACACGATAGCGATTCACCGGTTTGGTTGACCGACGACGAACCCGGCGGCAACGACGGTGTGAAAGACGACGAACAGCGCTCGGATGGCGAAAAGGCCCATTCGCTGGTATCGGCCAGTGAAATGCTGCCGGAGCGGATCTACATTCTGCCTATCCATAACCGGCCTTTCTTTCCCGCTCAAGTCCAGCCGCTGGTGATCAACAAGGAGCGCTGGGAAGAAACCATGCGCCGGGTGGGCAATACCCCGCATCATACGCTCGGTGTCGCCTTCGTCGGTGAGCAGGGCGTGGATGAACTCGACGAGTCGAGCTTCCCGGAAATGGGCACCGCCGTTCGGGTTCACAAGCTCAAAAGCGAAGACCAGCAGATTCAGTTCATCGCCCAGGGCGTGCGTCGCTTCAAGATCCAACGCTGGCTCTCGAAAGAGCCACCGTATCTGGTCGAGGTGAGCTACCCCAAAGAGCCCGTGGATGCCGAGGATGAAGAGACCCGTGCCTACGCCATGGCGATCATCAACGGCATCAAGGAGCTTCTGCCGATCAACCCGCTCTACGGGGAGGAGCTCAAGCACTACCTCAACCGGTTTAGCCCCAACCAGCCGGGTCCGCTCACCGACTTCGCGGCGGCCATTACCTCGGCCAAGGGCCCTGAGCTCCAGGATGTCTTATCGACCCTGCCGGTGGCGGATCGTATGCACAAGGTGCTGCCGCTGCTGCGCAAGGAGATCGACGTTGCCAAGCTGCAAAGCGAGATCAGCGAGCAGGTCAACGCCCAGATGCAGGACCGCCAGCGCGAGTTTTTCCTGCGCGAGCAGCTCAAGGTCATTCAGCGCGAGCTGGGCATCTCCAAGGACGACCGCGAAAACGATGTCGACACTTTCCGCGACCGCCTGAAAGAGCTAAAAGTGCCGGAGCGCGTGCAACCGCGCATCGACGAAGAGCTCAACAAGCTCAGCGTGCTGGAGACGGGCTCGCCAGAGTACGGCACCACCCGCAACTATCTCGACTGGCTCACCTCGCTGCCTTGGGGGATCACCAGTCAGGACAAGCTGGATTTGACCCACGCCCGGCAAGTACTGGACCGGGATCACGACGGCCTGGGCGACGTCAAAGAGCGTATCGTCGAGTTTCTCGCCGAAGGCACCTTCAAGGGCGACGTGGGTGGCTCGATCGTACTGCTCGTTGGCCCGCCCGGGGTGGGTAAAACCTCCGTGGGCCGCTCCATCGCCGAGGCGCTAGGCCGCGAATTTTACCGCTTCTCGGTCGGCGGTATGCGCGACGAGGCCGAAATCAAGGGCCATCGGCGCACCTACGTGGGCGCCATGCCGGGTAAGCTGGTGCAGGCGTTCAAGGAGGTCAAGGTCGAAAACCCGGTCATCATGCTCGATGAGATCGACAAGCTCGGCCAGTCCTTCCAGGGCGACCCGGCCTCGGCGCTTTTGGAAGTGCTCGACCCGGAGCAAAACGTCGACTTCCTTGATCACTACCTCGATGTGCGCATGGACCTTTCCAAGGTGCTGTTCGTGTGCACGGCCAACACCCTGGACTCTATCCCCGGGCCGCTTCTGGACCGCATGGAGCAGATTCGCCTCTCCGGCTATATCGCCGAAGAGAAAATGGAGATCGCCAAGCACCACCTCTGGCCGAAACTGCTCAAGCGCAACAACCTGCCCAAAAAGCGTATCAACCTGACCGATGCCGCCCTCAAGCAGGTCATCGAAGGCTACGCCCGGGAAGCCGGTGTGCGTCAGCTCGAAAAGCAGCTTCACCGCATCGTGCGTAAATCCACGGTCAAGCTACTCGAAGAGCCAGAAGAGGTCGTCAAGATCTCGGTCAAGAACCTCGAGGAGTTTCTCGGCGCACCGCTGTTTAGAAAAGAGAAAGTACTCAAGGGCGAAGGCGTGGTCACCGGTCTTGCCTGGACCTCCATGGGCGGGGCAACGCTACCCATCGAGGCGGGTAAGGTGCATTCGCTGGACCGCGGCTTCAAGCTCACCGGTAAGCTGGGTGACGTCATGCAGGAGTCGGCCAATATCGCCTACAGCTATACGTTGGGGCATTTGAAAGAGTATGGCGCCGACCCGACCTTTTTCGATCAGGCGTTCGTGCATCTTCATGTGCCGGAAGGCGCCACGCCCAAGGATGGCCCTTCCGCCGGCGTCACCATGACCACTGCACTTTTATCGCTGGCCACGAAAAAGGCGATCGACCGGCCGCTGGCCATGACCGGTGAATTAACGCTGACCGGCCAAGTGCTACCGGTAGGCGGTATTCGCGAAAAAGTGATCGCCGCCCGGCGCAGCGATATTTTCGAGGTGATTCTGCCCGAGCCCAACCGCCGCGACTACGACGAGTTACCCGATTACTTGAAAGAGGGAATGACCGTACACTTCGCTAATCGTTATAAAGATGTCGCGAATATCGTATTCAAGTAATCACCAGCAGCCAGGTTGAGCTTCAATGCGCCACTCTATGAAAAGAGTGGCGTTTTTTTTGCCTATTCTTCGAATTAAAACTTGGGGGGTGCTGGATAATGACAATATTCGATTCTTTTTAACAATTGTTGACGGGACCTCAAGGTGCGAAACAACCAACCTGTGACTCAAAAAGAGTACGTGCTCGATGACGAAACCGTACTGATATCCCGTTCCGATTTAGAAGGAAACGTTACCTACGCAAGCGCGGCCTTTGTCAAAGTCAGCGGCTATTCACGGGACGAATTGATGGGCTCGCCCCACAACATGATCCGTCATCCGGATATGCCCGAAGCGGCGTTTCGCGATTTCTGGCACACCATCAAGGCCGGTAACACCTGGCAAGGCCTCGTTAAAAACCGGCGTAAAAACGGCGATCACTATTGGGTGAACGCCACGGTAGCCGCGCTTCGCGATGGAGACCGTATCGTGGGCTACACCTCGGTGCGCCGCAAGGCCGCCCCGACTGATATCGCGTTGGCCCAAAAAGTGTACGCCGAGATGCGCGACAAGGGTAAGTCCCGCGGCTATCAGGTCAAAAGAGGGACGATACAGCGTAAAGGCGCACTGGGGCTGATCAGCCGTTTTCAGTTGGGTAGCTTGAAAGCCAAGCTCACCGGGATGGTGCTGATAGCGCTGGTGCTACTGGGGTTGGCAGGGGGCCTGGGCGCCATGGGCCTGGTCAAGGCAGGCGAGCGGCTGGATTTGCTCAACCATTCAGGGCTTCAATCCATCGCAAGCCTGCAAAATATCGAGCGACGCATCGGCCAGGCGGTCGAGCTCGTAGAGCCCGCCGTGCGTAACCCTCGCCGCGCGGATCTGGAGGCGCTCGCGTCCACTGTTGATGCGTATTTGCAGGAGATCCAGTCCCAGTGGTCGGCATATCTCGACTATGACGACATGCAGCACCCGAGTGTGCAGGCATTCGATGAGGCCCTTGCGCAGTGGACCCTGGGGCTCACCCAAACGATGGACGCCCTGAGCGAGGCTAGCGGGTTTGCCGCCTTTGAAGCGTTCAACGATATCGTGGCGCCCACCACCGAGTCGATTCGCACGCTCAGCACTCAGCTGGTCGATGACAAGCGCATCGAGGCCACCGCCATGGTGGAAGAAGCCCGCCAGGAGCGTGAGCAAAGGCTGCTCGCCCAGCTGCTGCTGATGGTGGTGGGGCTTGTGGTGATGGTGGGGCTGAGCATTCTTATTTTGCGGTCGATATTCAAAGGGCTGGAAGGCGCGCGCTACATGACCTTTCAGGTAGCCGCCGGTAATTTGGCGGCACGTAACCAACTGCGCAGCGGTGATGAGCTGGGCGATCTTGCCTACTCGCTGGATACCATGCGCTTTAGCCTGGCCGCCTTGGTCGGCGAGGTCGAAAACCGGGTGTCCGTGGTAACCCCGGCCGTCGAGCAGATCGCCCAGGATAACGACAATCTCTCTCAGCGAACCGGGCAACAGGCCTCGGCGCTTGCCCAGACGGCGTCCAGCATGGTGGAGATGACCACCACCGTTGCGCAGAATACCGAAAACGCCCGCCAGGCAAGCCAGTTGGCCGGGCAGAACGCCAGCAGCACGCGGGATACCCGCCACCAGATGGAGGAGTTGGTCGAGCGCATGCAGCGCATCGCGCAAAGCGCGGAGAAAATGACCGAGATGATCGGCGTGATCGACGGCATCGCGTTCCAGACCAATATCCTCGCGCTGAACGCCTCGGTCGAGGCGGCGCGGGCCGGCGAGCACGGCCGCGGCTTCGCCGTGGTGGCCAGCGAAGTGCGCAACCTGGCCGGGCGCAGTGCCAACGCCGCTCAGGAAATTCGCCTCATGATCGCCAGCGCCACCCAGGAAGTAGACGGCGGCCGCACTGCGGTTCAGCAAGCGGAAAGCTCGATCGAGAACGTCATGCAGCAGGTCAGCCAGGTCAGCGAGCTAATGGCCTCGATCACCAGCGCCTCGGACGAGCAGAGTAGCGGCATCGGCCAGATCAACGGCGCCATCGCCGAAATGGACAGCACCACCCAGCAAAACGCACACAAGGTCCAAATGATCGCCGAGTCCGCTGATAATCTGGCCATAGAGGTGTTCGAGCTGGCCAACGTCGTGGATGCCTTCCGGCTCAAGGGCGCCCAAGAAGAGAACATCCAGGCCTCCATCGAAAAGCTCGCCCGGGTCAACCAGGCACTACAAAAGTCAGCGCCCGCGCTCACTACCTATTAACCCCTGCGGATGACGGCTGCCACGATCCCTTGTGGGAGCCCGATTCATTGGTGGTCCGACACATCGGCGATGGCGGCGTTAGCCGCCCCAGGGCGATGAAGGCATTACAGGTTGCCATAATCACCAACCCCGGCAGCGCGTTGCGCTGCATCGCTGGCTAAAGCCTGCTCCTACAAATGACGGTTGCCACGCTCCCTTGTTGGAGCCCAATTTTATTGGGCGATGGCGGCGTTAGCCGCCCTAGGGCGATGAAGGCATTGCAGGTTGCCATCACCACCAACCCCGGCAGCGCGTAGCGCTGCATCGCTGGCTGAAGCCTGCTCCTACAAATGACGGTTGCTACTGTCTATTGTAGGAGCCCAATTCATTGGGCGATGGCGGCGTTAGCCGCCCTTGGGTGATGAAGGCATTGCAGTTTGCCATCACCACCAACCCCGGCAGCGCGTTGCGCTGCATCGCTGGCTAAAGCCTGCTCCTACAAAGGGCGGGTGCCACGCTCCCTTGTAGGAGCCCAATTCCATTGGGCGATGGAAGGCGACAGCCTTCCTTGACTGGCGGCGCCCGCTAAAGCAAATCCATGGCATCTTCACGCTTCTCGTCACGAAGCTTGTCGCGGGCGATATAAAGCGCGGCAATCGCACGGGCTTCGTGGAAATCCTCGCGCATCAAAAGTGCCGGTAAGTCCTCGAGGGCGTGAGTCTCGACGACCAGGGGCTCGGGTTCGTCGCCGGGGAGTCGCTGCTCATAAAGGTCGGTGGCCATGACCACCTGTATGCGGTGGTGCATGTAGTTCGGCGCCAGCGACAGCTCAATGAGCGGCTCCAGGCGGTGAGCCCCGACGCCGCACTCTTCCATCAACTCGCGGTTGGCCGCGCCGATCACGTCTTCGCCCGGGTCCACCAACCCCTTGGGCAGGGTCAGCGCGTACTCTTCGAAACCGGCGGCGTACTCGCGTATCAACAATACGTGGTCCGGGTCCGGCATGGCTACGATCATCACCGCCGCGTGGTCGGTGCCGGTCAAGCGCTCGAACCGGCGCTCTTCGCCGTTGGAGAAGCGTAAATCCAGCGCTTCGATATGGAAAAGGCGGCTTTTCGCCACGCTTTCCCGCGCCAGAATATGTGGCTTGACCGGGTAGCCCGAAAGCGTCGTTTCCTGCGCGTTGGTATCCGGTTGAGTCGGGTCGGGGCGAGGGGAGTCGGATCTGGACATAAGGGCCTCCATGGCTCGAAAAAACGCCTTGGGCTACAATAGCACGCTTACCGTTTCAACACCGGAGTGGCCATGATTGATTGGCGCGAGATCGATACCGTCTTACTGGACATGGACGGCACGCTGCTGGATTTGCACTTTGATAGCCACTTCTGGCTCGAGCACCTGCCCAGGCGCTACGGCGAGCTACACAAGCTCGACGAGGCCACCCAGAACGAGCTGCGCGAACGCATCATCGGCGAGCAGGGTACGCTCAACTGGTATAGCCTGGCCTACTGGAGTCGCGAGCTCGATGTAGACGTGGTCGAGTTGAAGCGAGAAGTCCAGCATTTGATCGGCCTGCGCAGCGACGCGCTGGATTTTCTCACCTGGCTCAAAAACGCCCACCCTCGAGTGGTGCTGGCCACCAACGCCGACCGAGCCAGCCTGGCGCTAAAACTGCCGCTCACGGGGTTGGAAAAGTATCTCGACGCCATCATCTCCTCCGAAGATGTGGGGGCTGCGAAAGAGGAGCAGGCGTTCTGGTTTGCGCTGCAAGAGCGCGAGCCCTTCGATCCGGCCCGCACCCTGTTCATCGACGACAACCCGCGCGTGCTCGAAAGCGCCCGGGAGTTCGGTATCAAATACCTGATGGGCATCAAGCAGCCCGATAGTCAGCGTCCCGAAAAAGAGCTGCAGGAATTCATCGCCCTGGACCGATTTGCCCAACTGCTGCCAGGCGATACCCCCACGCAGTAAGGAGAGCCTCAATGAGCGACAGCGTTCGGCTGGATAAATGGCTGTGGGCCGCACGGTTTTTCAAGACCCGGGCACTGGCCAAAAAAGCCATCGAAGGTGGCAAGGTGCACTACAACGGTGACCGCGTTAAGACCAGCAAGAATGTCGAGGTCGGCGCGCTGATCCGTGTACCCCAGGGGTGGGATATCTACGAGGTCGAAGTGCTCACCCTGTCGGGCCAGCGCCGCGGCGCCCCGGAGGCGCGTACGCTCTACAGCGAAACTCAGGAGAGCGCAGAGCGCCGCGCCAAGGAAACCGAGGCCCGCCGCCTCAATAACGAAGTGATGCAGCATCCGTTAAAGCGCCCGGATAAAAAACAGCGCCGCGAGATTCAGCGCTTTCAGCGTAATCAGGGCGAGTAAATCTCCCCCTCAATATCCCCCAATTTTTTTCGATGGTCCCCTATGTCTGATCAAATCCAACGCTTTATGTTCGACCACACCAACGTGCGCGGGGAGATCGTAAGCCTCGAGTCGGCCTATCACGAGGTGCTCAGCCGCCACGCCTACCCGGAGGCGGTCAACACGCTGCTGGGCGAGCTGCTGGCCGCCGTGGCGCTGTTGACCGATACGGTCAAGCTCGACGGCACGCTGAGTATCGAAGTACGCGGCCAGGGCGATCTTTCGCTACTCATGGCCGAATCCAACCCCGGTGGCGAGCTGCGCGCCATTGCCAGGCTCAACGAAGAGGGCGCGCTTCCCAGCGAGGGCGCCGGTTTTCGCGACCTGGTCGGTGAGGGCCAAATTATCATTACCCTCGACCCCAAAGAGGGCAAGCGCTACCAGGGGATCGTCGGTCTCGAGCACGAAACCCTCGGCACCTGCCTGGAGGCGTATTTCAGCCAGTCCGAGCAGCTGCCCACCCGGCTTTGGCTAGCCGCCGATAGCAAAACCGCCGGCGGGCTTTTACTCCAGCGCCTGCCGGACGCCTCGCACAATCAGGACGTGGACGCCTGGGAGCGCAGCGTACACCTGGCCGAAACGATCAAAACCGAGGAAATCCTCGGGCTCGAGCAGCGCGAAGTGCTCTACCGGCTTTACCACGAAGAGACCGTGCGCGTGTTCGAACCCAAGGCGCTGCGCTTTGGCTGCACTTGCTCGCGCGAGCGTATGAGCTCTTCACTTCACTCGCTGGGCGAAGCCGAGCTCAAGGATATTCTGGCCGAGCAGGGCGAAATAGAGACCCAATGCCACTTCTGCCACACGAAATATCACTACACTGCGGCACAAATCGAAGCGCTCATCGACGATCCGGAAGGTCCCGCGCCGGTCATCCACTAATTATGTAGTCGCCAAGGCGTTGCCGGTATTTAAAGGCCATACAGGCTTAACCCATGCAGGCCCTGGGCTATAGCACTAAAGGCAAACAAGTGTTTGAAAAATTACCGCAGCGCAGCACGAAAAAGCCCGTCATTGTAGTAGTTTAACTACAAAATGATTGTCCCAAGCCCCCGTTTCACGGGGGCTTTCTTTTTGCCATAATGCGCCGGTCTTCAGCGCCCGGCCCGCTTGTGTAGCGGCTGGGAGAACCTTTCCAGCGCAAAAAGAGGCCCACGTCTTTTGCGCTTGTAACGAGAAACGGCTTCAAGCCCAGGAACTGACATGACCACGACTCAAGCCGCTCCCCAAGCCCACGTCAACCTCAGCAGCGCCGAACTGGTCGAGCGCGCCGTGGCCCGTGGTGAAGGCCGCCTTTCCGCAGACGGCGCCTTGGTAGTGAATACCGGCGAGCGCACCGGGCGCTCCCCCAAGGACCGCTTCATCGTCGATGAGTCCTCCACGCGAGACAGCATCGATTGGGGCAGCGTCAACCGCCCCTTCGACGCCGAGAAGTTCTCCGCACTGTGGGCGCGGGTGGAAGCGTATTTGGGCCGTGAAGAGCACTTCGTCGCCGAGCTGCACGTGGGCAGCGACGCGACCCATTACCTGCCGGTGCGGGTCACAACCGAAACCGCCTGGCAGAACCTGTTCGGGCGCACCATGTTCGTGCGCCCGGAGACCTACAACCCGGCGAGTAAAGAGGCCTGGACGATTCTCAACGCCGCGGGTTTCGAGTGCGAACCCGGCCGTGACGGTACTAACTCCGAAGCCGCCGTGATCATCGACTTCGCCGAGAAAAAAGTGCTGATCGCCGGTATGCGCTACGCCGGCGAGATGAAAAAAGCGATGTTCTCGGTACAGAACTTCCTGCTGCCCGACGCCGATGTGCTCCCCATGCACTGCTCCGCCAACGTGGGTGAGGACGGCGAAACTTGCTTGTTCTTCGGTCTTTCCGGTACCGGTAAAACCACGCTCTCCGCTGACCAGGGCCGCTACCTGATTGGTGACGACGAGCACGCCTGGGGCGACGATATCGTCTTCAACATGGAAGGCGGCTGCTATGCCAAGTGCATCGATCTTTCCGAGAAGAACGAGCCGGTCATCTGGAACGCCATTCGTTTCGGCACCGTGCTTGAAAACGTGGTGCTCGACGATCGCCGCGTACCCAACTACGCCGACGATAGCCTGACCCAGAACTCGCGCGCCGCCTACCCGCTGGAACACGTCGAAAAGCGCGTGGCCAAAAACCTGGCCGGCGAGCCCAACGCCATCGTCTTTTTGACCTGCGACATGTCCGGGGTGCTGCCGCCGGTATCGATCCTTTCCAAGGAAGCGGCGGCGTACCACTTTCTTTCCGGCTACACCGCCAAGGTGGGCTCCACGGAAATGGGGTCATCTGAGGGCCTGGCCGCGACGTTCTCGACCTGCTTCGGCGCGCCGTTCTTCCCGCGCCCGGCGCGCGAGTACGCCGACCTTCTGATCAAGCGTGTCGATAAAAAGGACGCCCAGGTGTACCTGGTCAACACCGGCTGGACCGGCGGCGCCTATGGGGAAGGCGGCGCGCGTTTCTCGATTCCGACCACCCGCGCGATCATCAGCGCCATCCAGTCCGGCGTACTGCGCGATATCGAAACCCAACACATCGAGGGCCTGAACCTCGACGTACCCACCGCGGTGCCGGGCGTGGACTCGAGCCTTCTAAACCCCCGCGACACCTGGCAGGATCAAGGCGCGTTCGATCATCACCAGCGCGAACTCGCCACCAAATTCGTCGAGAACTTCAAAAAGTTCGAAGGCGTCAGTGATGCCATCATCAAGGCAGGCCCGCAGTTGAGCTGAACGGTTTGATCACTACCTCAAAGGCAGCGCGAAAGCGCTGCTTTTTTTATGGGCGGCCGGGTAAGGTGCCAGGGCCCGCTGGATGGGCGGTATTGGCTGAACCGCGCCGCTCGTGCCACCGACAATTCATGCCAGCCTAAAACGTTTGTGGTACCTTGTCGGCATTTGAAATGGCATGAGTTAGTGGCACGTATGGATGTGAATCAACGTATTATTTCGCGTTTAGCGGACGAGCTGAGTGTCAAGGCGCAGCAGGTCAGCGCCACGGTAGCGCTGCTGGACGAAGGCGCGACCGTGCCCTTTATCGCCCGCTACCGTAAAGAGGTCACCGGGGCGCTGGACGACAGCCAACTGCGCCAACTCGACGAGCGCCTTCGCTACCTGCGCGAGCTCGAAGAGCGCCGCGGTGCGGTGCTTGCCGCCATCGACGAGCAGGGCAAGCTCGATGATGCCTTGAAGGCAAGCATCGACGCCGCCGAAACCAAGCAGCGCCTCGAAGATTTATACCTGCCCTACAAGAAAAAACGCCGCACCAAGGCCCAGATCGCCCGCGAAGCCGGGCTCGAGCCGCTGGCCGACGCGCTGTTGGCCGACCCCACGCTAAACCCTGAAAGCGAAGCGCAAGGGTATCTTCGCGCCGCGGACGGCGACATCGCCGCCATCGAAGACGCCAAGGCCGCGCTTGACGGCGCCAAGCAGATTCTCATGGAGCGCTTCGCCGAAGACCCGGAGCTGATCGGCCGACTGCGTGAGCGGCTTTGGGACGAAGGCCAACTCAGCGCCCGCATGCTCGATGGCAAAGCGCAGGAAGGTGCCAAGTTCTCCGATTACTTCGAGCACGACGAAAAGCTCGCTAAAGTGCCGTCCCACCGGGCGCTTGCCATGTTCCGTGGGCGTAACGAAGGCGTGCTGAGTTTGGCCATCCGCCTGCCCGGCGAAGACGAGGCCCCGATTCACCCGGCCCAGGTCGCCATCGCCAAGCAGGTGGGCGTTCAAGATCAGGGTCGCCCGGCCGATAAATGGCTGGGCGAGGTGGTGCGCTGGACCTGGCGCGTCAAGCTTTACACCGCGCTCGAGACCGAGCTGCTGGGCCGGCTTCGCGAGCAGGCCGAGCAGACCGCCATCGATGTCTTCGCGGCCAATTTGAAGGATCTGCTGCTGGCCGCGCCGGCGGGGCAGAAGGTCACGCTGGCGCTGGACCCGGGCCTGCGTACCGGCTGCAAGGTCGCCGTGGTCGATGCCACCGGGCAGTTCGTGGACCAGGCGACGATTTACCCTCACGCGCCGCAAAATCGCTGGACCGATTCGCTCGCAGAGCTCACCAGGCTCATCAAACGCCATAATGTGGAGCTGATCGCGGTAGGGAACGGCACCGCCAGCCGCGAAACCGACAAGCTGGCCGGCGAGCTGGTCAAGGCGCTGGGCACCGAGCAGCGCCTGAGCAAGGTCATGGTGTCCGAGGCGGGCGCGTCGGTTTATTCGGCTTCCGAGTACGCTTCCAAAGAGCTGCCGGATCTGGACGTTACGGTGCGCGGCGCGGTGTCGATTGCCCGGCGCCTGCAGGACCCGCTCGCCGAGCTGGTCAAGATCGAGCCGAAATCGATCGGCGTGGGCCAGTACCAGCACGATGTCTCCCAGGTGCAGCTCTCCAAAAGCCTGGAAGCAGTGATAGAAGACTGCGTGAACGCCGTGGGCGTGGATCTCAATACCGCCTCGAGCGCGCTTCTCTCGCGGGTGGCCGGGCTTAGCGCGGTGATTGCGGAGAACATCGTCGCCCAGCGTAACCAGCTCGGCGCGTTCAAAAGCCGTAAGGCGCTGCTGGACGTCAGCCGCCTGGGGCCGAAAACGTTTGAGCAGTGCGCCGGCTTTTTGCGTATCAGCAACGCCGAGAACCCGTTGGATGCCAGCGGCGTACACCCGGAGGCCTACACCCTGGTCGAGCGCATCGCCAAACAGAGCGGGCGCGACGTGAAGGGCCTGATTGGCGACAGCCAAACCCTCAAGGCGCTGAAACCGGCGGAATTCGCCGACGAGCGCTTTGGTGTGCCCACGGTCAGCGATATTTTCAAGGAGCTGGACAAGCCCGGCCGCGACCCACGCCCGGAGTTCAAGGCCGCGGAATTTCGCGAAGGGGTCGAGAAATTAAGCGACTTGACCCTTGGGATGGTGCTGGAAGGCACGGTCACCAACGTGACCCACTTTGGCGCGTTCGTGGATATCGGCGTTCACCAGGACGGTCTGGTGCATATCTCGGCGCTGGCCGAAAAGTTCGTCGAGGACCCGCGATCGATCGTCAAGGCGGGGGATATCGTCACGGTGAAGGTGATGAGCGTGGATATTCCCCGCAAGCGGGTCGGGCTCTCCATGCGGCTAAGCGATGAAGTCGAAAGCGAAGGCGCTAGCCAGGAGCAGGGCGAGAAAAAAGCGCCTCGGGCGCAAAAGAGCGCCCGCGGTCAGCGTGAAAAGCCCGCCGCCGAGTCCTCCATGGGGGCGCTGGGCGCGGCACTATTGAAAGCGAAGCAGGGCAAATAGTCGCGCGCCTTGAATGTTTCGTAGTTTGCGCCATATTCTTGGCTTTATTAAAGGCTAGCCTTAGGGCTACCCGCCGATTTTACCAGGGCCCGCACGGCGGGCCTGATTGACAAGGAGTGTTCGTTTTGGCTGAGCCACTCACTGTGCCAACGTCGTTAACCGCTCAAATCGAGCGCTTGCTGCCAAGCGCGCGCCTGGGGCGGCTAGGGCGGCTGCGGCGTGGACTAGAAAAAGAGGGGTTACGGGTGGATGCCAACGGCCATATCGCCCAGACGTCTCACCCCAAAGCGCTGGGCTCGAAACTGACCCACCCGCATATCACCACCGACTACTCGGAATCGCTTTTGGAGTACATCACCCCGGTGTACACCGAGCCGCGCGAGGCGTTGGCGTTTTTGTCCGACCTGCACACCTTTACCTACCAGCACCTGGAGAACGAATGGGTCTGGCCGGGCAGCATGCCGTCGCGGCTTTCCGGTAACGATAGCGTGCCGATCGCCGATTACGGGCATTCGAATGTGGGCACCATGAAGCACGTCTACCGCAAAGGGTTGGACGTACGCTACGGGCGCATCATGCAGGCGATTGCCGGGGTGCATTACAACGTGTCGCTGCCCGAGGACATGTGGCACGCCCTGCGCGAGCTCGAAAAAGCCACCAACATCCCGTTCAACGACTACCGTTCGACGCGCTACTTCGGCATGATCCGCCACTTTCGCCGTCATAGCTGGTTGCTGTTGTATCTTTTCGGCGCCTCGCCTGCGATCGACAAAAGCTTTTTGCCGGACGGCAAAATACCCGAAAAGCTCGAGCCGTTGGGCGACGATACCTATTACGCACCCTACGCCACGACGCTGCGCATGTCGGATCTTGGCTATCAGAACAAGGTGCAGGAGCAGCTCAAGATCTGCTTCAACTCGCTTTCCAACTACGTCAATACGCTGCGCCACGCGATCTCCTCGCCCTGGCCGGACTACGAAAAGCTGGGCGTGAACGTCAACGGCGACTGGCGCCAGCTCAACGCCAATATCCTGCAGATCGAAAACGAGTACTACAGCGATATTCGCCCCAAGCGCGTGGCCAAGCACAACGAAACGCCGAGCCAGGCACTCGAGGCGCGGGGTGTCGAGTACATCGAAGTGCGCTGTCTGGACCTGAATCCCTTCGACCCCCTGGGCATCACCGAAGACCAGATGCGCTTTGTGGATGTCTTCCTGCTGTGGTGCTTGCTAAGCGATAGCCCCTGGATTTCGGATGAAGAGTGCGACCGGCTGGACGACAACCGCCGCCTGGTGGTCGAGCGCGGCCGCGACCCGGCTCTGGAGCTGTTGAGAAACGGCGAAGCGATCTCGTTACCCGCCTGGGGCGAGCAGATCTTTGCCGAAATGGGCGAAGTAGCGCGCCTGCTGGACGCCGTCGAAGATGATACTCCCCATCAGGCAGCGCTGGATGCCCTCGCGCCACGGCTTCAAGACCCGGCGCTTACGCCCTCCGGCCAGATGCTCGAGCGTCTCAAAAAAGGCAGCGGCTCGCTCAGCGATACGCTGCTGGCGCTGGCCCAGGAGCAGCGCGAGGCGCTGGAATCGACCCCCATGCTGCGCTCCCGCGAGGCGCTTTTGGACCAGTTGATCGATACGTCTCATCAGCAGCAGCGCGATATCGAAGCCGCCGACCAGGAATCGTTTAGCGAGTTTATCGAGCACTACTTCATCAAGGCCCGCGAAATGCGCACCTTTTCGTCCATTACCTCCGAGGAATTGGAATGATCCCATCATTCACCCGGTCCACGGCCTGGGCCGGGGTAGCCTTTTGCGCCTTGATGATGAGCGTGGCGCTAATGCTCGAACACGTCGTCGGGCTCGAGCCGTGCCCGCTGTGCATTTTTCAGCGGGTGGCGGTCATTACCGCCGGTATCGTTTTGCTGCTGGCCGCGCTGCATAACCCCAAGAGCACCGCCGGTAAAACGGTTTACGGGGTGTTGGGGTTTGCAAGTGTGGCCACCGGCGCCTTCATTGCCGGGCGCCACGTATGGCTGCAGCATCTGCCGCCCAGCGAAGTGCCTTCCTGCGGGCCTGGGCTCGATTATATGATGGACATCCTGCCCATGCAGGAGGTCGTCGCCATGGTGCTGACCGGCTCCGGTGAATGCGCCGAAATCGACTTCACCTTTTTGGGCCTGTCACTGCCCGCCTGGACGTTGATCGGCTTTTTGATCCTGGCGCTGGTACCCCTGCGTATCCTGTGGCTTGCCTATAAGCGCTAACGGCCGATTTCCGGCATCGGTTTCATACCGGCGCCGGAAAATCGAAATCCTGTGCTCGCATTGACACGCTCAAAAGGAAAAGCGAGTCTAAGCGAGGACAAGTGGCTACCGGTTAGGAGAACGCCATGTTGGAGAACTGCACAAACGCCCAGGAACGATGGGGCGGGGTACACAGCTTGATCGACCGCTGGCTGGAGCAACGCCGCTCTTTTCTGATCAGCTTCATCGAGCTAAAAGAAGCCTGCGACTCGGAACTCGACGCCGTCAACAAGCCGCGCATCGACACTTTCAGCGAGCTTCTGATGGACTATATCAGCGCCGGGCATTTCGAGGTCTACCCAGAGCTCGCACGGGAAGCCAAGGCCTTCGAGGACGAAAGCGCCCTGGAAATCGCCGGTAAGCTGCTGGAGCGTTTGGAGATGTCGACGGCCATGGTACTGGCGTTCGACGAAGATTACGCAAGCGTTGAGCATTGCCAAACGAATATCACGCGCCTTCCTGCCTGGCTCGACCGCCTCGCCAAAGCCCTGACCGAACGCTTCGCGCTGGAAGACCAGCTCATCGCCCGCCTGCACGCCGCCCACAGCCCGCAGACTGCCTCTTAAACAGCGCCCTTTGCATAGGTGCAGGTTTTTGGTGGCCCGCGACGTTGGTGGTGATGGCACCTGTAATGCCTTCATCACCCAAGGGCGGCTAACGCCGCCATCGCCGATGTGTCGGACCACCAATAAAACTGGGCTCCTACAATAAAACCGTGCCCCCATCTCTTGTAGGAGCAGGCTTTAGCCAGCGATGCAGCGAAGGGCGCTGTCGTTATTTATCGCGCCTTAACGTTCCCCCGATTACCAGCATGCACGGCGTGAGCAAAAGCGTGAGGGCGGTGGCGAAGGTGAGGCCTCCCGCAATGGCGCTGGACATTTGGGTCCACCACTGAGCGGAGGGGGCGTTGAAGCCTAGCGCCGGGGCGAAAAGGTTGACGTTGATGCCCAGCACCATTGGCATCAGGCCCAGCACCGTGGTGATCGCGGTGAGCAGTACCGGGCGTAGGCGAAGGGCACCCGCTTCCAGGGCGGCCTCGCCGGGCGCAAGCCCTTGGCCGCGCAGTTCGTTATAGGTGTCGATGAGTACGATATTATTGTTCACCACGATCCCCGCCAGGGCGATCACGCCCATGCCGACCATGACGATGCCGAACGCCTGGCCGGTCATCAAAAGCCCCATCAGTACGCCGGCGGTTGAAAACACGATCGCCGAGAGCACCAGCGCCGCCTGGTAGTAGCTGTTGAACTGAGTGACCAGAATCAACGTCATTAGGCCAACGGCCACCAAAAACGCGGTGATCAGAAACTGCATCGACTCCTGCTGATCCTCCTGCTCGCCGGCCACGTTGACCATGAGGGCGTCGGGCAACTGCCCCTGGCCTGCCTCGAACAGCGCGCGCAGGCGCTCGTCGGCCAGGTACCCGGGCGCCAGATCGGCTTCCAGCGTAATCGCCCGGCGACCGTCGATACGGTTCAGCGTGCCGACCTTGGGCGCGGGCGTGAGGGTGACGAAGTGGGAAATGGGCACCTGGCCGCGCTCGGTATTGAGGGTCAAGCGCTCGAGCTGATCCAGGGTGCGAAAGCGCTCGGGTAGGCGAATCCGAATATCCACCTCGTCGCTCACCGTGGGCGGGCGGTAGCTCGCTACCTGCAGGCCGGTGGTCAGAAGCTGCACGGCACTGCCGATGGTGGTGATATCGGTGCCCATGCGCGAGGCGGCTTCGCGGTCCACATTGATCTGCCACTCCACGCCGGGCAGGCTGCGGTTATCCTGAATATCGGTAAAGCCGCCCAGGGTGCGCATTAATTCGCTCAACTGATCCACCCCCGCATCGGCTAGCGCCGGGTCGTTGGCGCTGATTTCCAGCACGATGGGCTTGCCGCCGCCAGGGCCTTGCTCCTGCTCCTGAAACTCCAGCGTAATACCGGGGATGTCCGCGGTGCGCTCGGCCATGTCGGCAAGAATTGTGCGGGCCGGGCGGCGCTGATACCAGTCGATGAACTGAAACTGCAGCGTGCCGACCACATCGTCGCCGGCCTGTTCGTTGGCCACGAACGAGCGCGCGTAGAGGGCTTCCACCTCGCTCATGGTGCCCAGACGCGTCTCCACGCGCTTTAAAATGGCGTCGGCTTCGTCCACCGAAAAGTCGCCCCGGGCGCGCACCAGCACCTGGGCGCTGTCCGGCTCCACGTTGGGAAAGAAGTCGATGCCGTGATTGAAGCGCGCGTAGCCGGTATATAAAAGCGCGATGACCAGCAGCGAAAACGCCAGCACCCAGCCCGGGCGCTGTAGAAGGCGTGACAGCAGCCGCCGGTAGCCGCGGCCAAGGGCGGTGCTTTGGCCAAGCGTGGCGGTTTGCTCCTCCGGGTTAGGGACTTGACGGGTGATCAGCCGCCCAAGCGTGGGCAGAAACACCAGCGCCATGGCCAGGGAGGCCAGAAGGCAAAGGATCACCGTGGCCGGCAGGTACTTCATGAACTGACCGACCACGCCGGGCCAGAAGAGCAGCGGAACGAAAACGGCCAGGGTCGTCGCGGTCGAGGCAATGACCGGCCAGCTCATACGCGAGGCAGCGTTGAGCCAGGCATCGAATGGGGTTTGGCCCTCTTTGAGGTAGCGATCCGCCAGCTCGCTCACCACGATAGCGCCATCTACCAGCATGCCGGCCACCAGAATCAGCGCGAACAGCACGACGATGTTGAGCGTGAAGCCGAAGGCCCATACCAGCAAAATACCGGTCAAAAAGGCGCCGGGAATCGTCAGGCCCACCAGCAGCGCCATACGCAGCCCCATGACCGCGACCACCACAATCAGCACCAGCACCACCGCGGTCAATACGTTGTTCAAAAGCTCGGACAGCATATTGGCGACGGTGGTCGACTCATCGAGAATCGGGGTCACGCGAAGGGAGTCGGGTAACAGCTCGCCCGCCTGATCGAAGCGCTCCCACACCGCGTCGATGGTTTCGATGATGTTCGCCCCGGCGCGCTTGGAAACCTCGAGTACCACCGCCGGCTCGCCGTTGATGCGCGCAAAGCCTTCCGGGTCCTTGAAGGTGGGGTGAATCCAGGCGACGTCGCCAAACGTTACCACCCGGTCGCCGTCGATCTTCACCGGCATGTTCATGACGTCTTCGAGCGAGGTAATGACGCCGGGCACTTTCAGCGCCAAACGCCCGGCGCCGGTATTCAAGCTGCCCGCCGCGACCAGGCGGTTATTACGCGATACCTGGTTGAACAGCGCATCGAAGTCGATGCCGTAGCTCTCCAGCACCAGGGGGTCGACCACGATCTCGAGAAGATCCTCCTGCTCGCCAGCAATCTCGACCTCGAGCACGTTGGCGATGCCTTCGATCTCCTCTTTTAACCGCCTGGCGATGGCGATGCGCTCCCGGGTATCCAGCTGGCCGGAAAGACCGATACTCAGCACGGGAAACTCCGAGACGTTGACTTCCATCACTCGGGGCTCGTCCGCCTCATCGGGAAGCTCGGCCCTGGCAATGTCCACCCGCTCGCGCACGTCCGAAAGCGCCGTATTGGGGTCGAAGCCTGGGTCGAACTCCAGCGTGACCGAGGCGTGGCCTTCGCTGGACTGGGCGGTGAACTTACGCAGCCCCTCGATGCCGCGAAGCTCCTGCTCCATGGGGCGCACCAAAAGCCGCTCCCCGTCTTCGGGGCTGACGCCTTCAAGGGTCAGCGACACGTAGATCAGCGGGATCGTAACGTCCGGGTTCGCCTCCTTGGGGATGACCTGCCAGGCGGTGACCCCGGCCAGCAAAAGGCCCACCAGCAACAGCAGCGTAGTGCGCGTATGGGAAAGCGCGGCCTGAATGAGTGAACGCATTTAAGGCCTCGCTGCCGCCGCGGCGCTACCGGGCGTGGGCGTCACGTCGTCTACGTACACCGGGGTGACCGTATCGCCCACGCCAACGAGCCCGGCGCCCAGGCTGATCAGCTCCAGCGAATCCGGCAGGCCCGCCACAAAGGCGCTTTCCAGCGTTGCACTTATCAGCGTCACCGGCGTTTGTTTGACCTCATCGTTTTCGCCCAGGTGTTTGACGGCAAGCTCGCCTTCGTCGTTCAGGCTCAAAAGCGCGGGGGAGAGCGCGTGGGCCTGGCGTGGGGGCAGGGTGATGGTGAACTCGGCGCTGCCGCCAGCCAGGCGCTGCCGCGTTGGGTTGTCGAGGGTGACCTCGATATAAAACGAGCGGGTTTGCTCCTCGGCGCGGCTGCTTATGTGAGAGACCTGGCCCTCCAGCGTATTACCGCTTAAAAGCCGCGCGGTGACCGGTAGGCCCACGCTCAGGTCGTTGATTTGCTGCTGCGAGACCCAGGCCGTACCGGTCAACGTTTGGTCATCGATCAAGCGCCCCCACTCCTCGCCGGGCTGGAGCAAGTCGCCAAGCTCGACCTGAACCCGGTCGACCACGCCCGCGAAGGGTGCACTCGGGCGGGTGTCCGCCAACTGGCGCTCCAGCTGTGCCACTTGGGCCGCACTGGCGCTAAGCGCGCTTTGCAGGCGAAGAAGATCCGGCTCGGAGATGAATTCGCGACGACGCAGGTCCTGAGCGCCGGCGTATTCGGCCTGGGCCACCGCCAGCTCGTCCCGGGCCTGCTGTAGGCGCTCGGGCAGGGCGTCGTTATCCAGTACCAAAAGCGTTTGCCCTTGGCGCACCTGCTCGCCCTGGGTCACGGGCTTTTCGGTAACGTAGCCGGCGGCGTTGGCACGCAAGAGCGTTTCCTGGTGGGCCTCGAGCTGGCCTTGAATCACCTGCTCGGGAATATACGGCGTGCTTTGCAGGCGCGTGACCTCGACGCGGGGCGCTTCATCGCTTTGCTCGGTCTCTACATTGGGCGGCGTGCTTTGAAAGCGCTGAAAGTCGCCCAACGCCAGCCATATGATCAACGCCAGCACGAACACGCTCGCCAGGGCGTAGGAAAGGGAAATTCGTCGCATGGGGTGGTCGGTCTCAATATCAAACGGACGTTAGAATCGGGGTCCACCATAGCGCACTCGGGGCGGCGCGGCGAGCCTTTGAATCGCGGCAAAATCGCCTGTGGCCTTTGTCTGATTGAGTTTTTTTTAAAGTGGGCATACCATCTTTGCGTCTTGTGTTTTGTCGACCACCCCAAGGCGAACCAACCAAGGAGCGATGATGAAAGATCCAGTACGTATTGCGATTACCGGCGGTGCCGGCCAAATCAGCTACTCTCTAATTTTCCGCATTGCCGCCGGCGACATGCTGGGGCCGGATCAGCCCGTCATTCTCCAGCTTTTGGAAATTCCTCAGGCGATGGACGCGCTAAACGGCGTGGTGATGGAAGTCAACGACTGTGCCTTCCCGCTGGTCCAGGACATCGTTGCCTCGGACGACCCGAATGTGGCGTTCAAGGATGCGGACTTCGCCCTGCTCGTCGGCGCCCGCCCGCGTGGCCCGGGTATGGAGCGTAAAGACCTGCTCGAAGCCAACGCCGCGATCTTCTCCGTACAGGGCAAGGCACTGAACGACCACGCCAGCCGCGACGTGAAAGTGCTGGTCGTCGGCAACCCGGCCAACACCAACGCGCTGATCGCATCCTGCAACGCGCCGGATCTCGACAAGGGCCAGTTCACCGCGATGACCCGCCTGGATCACAACCGCGCGCTGACCCAGCTGGCACAGAAAACCGGCAAGCACGTCACCGATATCGACAACATGGTCATCTGGGGCAACCACAGCGCGACCCAGTACCCGGATATCGCCCAGTGCAAGGTCGACGGCAAGGCCGCCACCGATCTGGTCGAGCGCGACTGGTACGAAAACGACTTCATCCCCACCGTGCAGCAGCGCGGCGCGGCCATCATCAAGGCGCGCGGTGCTTCTTCCGCCGCGTCTGCTGCGTCTTCCGCCATCGACCACATGCACGACTGGGCGCTGGGTTGTGACGGCATCGTCAGCATGGCCATCCCCTCGGATGGCAGCTACGGCATCGAAGAAGGCATCATTTTCTCCTACCCGGTTCGCTGCCAAGGCGGCAAGTACGAAATCGTACAGGGTTTCGAGCTGGACGCGTTCAGCAAAGAGAAAGTGCAGGCCACCGAGAAAGAGCTACGCGAAGAACGCGCCGCCGTCGAGCACCTGCTCGGCTAAGCCACGCGTGACGCAACGCCAAAACCCCGCAAGCATGCTTGCGGGGTTTTTTGTTATCTCAAAACTGCTCCTGCAAGAGAATTGGGGCACGGTTCCATTGTAGGAGCCCAATTCATTGGTGGTCCGACACATCGGCGATGGCGGCGCTAGCCGCCCTTCGGTGACGAAGGCATTACAGGTTGCCATAACCACCAACCCCGGCAGCGCGTTGCGCTGCATCGCTGGCTGAAGCCTGCTCCTACAATGGATGGGGGCAAGGCTCTATTGTAGGAGCCCAATTTTATTGGTGGTCCGACACATCGGCGATGGCGGCGTTAGCCGCCCTTGGCTGGCAAAGGCATTACAGGTTGCCATCACCACCAACCCCGGCAGCGCGTTGCGCTGCATCGCTGGCTGAAGCCTGCTCCTACCATTCACCATTCACCCTTCACCCTTCACCCTTCACCCTTCACCCATTAATCATCCCGCAAACTCATGATCCGCCATTGGCGCTCTTCGGCGATTTGGCGCAGGGTGTCGTCGGGGTCGACGGCGACCGGGTGTTCGACTTGTTCCAAAAGCGCTAGGTCATTATGCGAGTCGCTGTAGAACCATGTGCCATCCAGGGTGTGATCCTGGGTTTCGAGCCACGCCTGTAAACGGGTGACCTTACCCTCGCGGTAGCTCGGTACGCCGGTGACCTTGCCGGTGTAGCGTCCGTTGACCATTTCCGGCTCGACGGCGATCAGATCATCCACGCCCAGGCGCTCGGCAATCGGCCCGGTAATGAAGCGGTTGGTCGCGGTGATGATCAACAGCGTATCGCCTTGGGTGCGGTGGCGGGCCAAAAGATCTTCGCCCTTGGCGAGAATGTGTGGTTCGATCTTGCTGGCCATGAACTGCTGGTGCCAGGCGGCCAGCTGCTCCGGGGAGTTTTCGGCCAGCGGTTTCAAGGCCACTTCCAAAAACGCCGCCATATCCAGCGTGCCCGCTTCGTATTCGGCCATGAAACGGTCGTTGGCTTCGCGATACGCCACCGGGTCCACGGCGCCTTGTTCCAGCAAAAACTCGCCCCAGGCGTGGTCGCTATCAATCGAGAGTAGCGTGTTGTCCAAATCGAAAATGGCCAGGCTCACCGTGTTCCCCTTGTAGGTTTATAGGTCTTTGATTCAAGCCGCTGAACGTTAAGCGCACAGAATTATCTCAGAGACCCTGGCCGCTGCCCACCGTGAACGCACCGTTTCTCCCCGTTATTGCCCCCGAGCGTTATATTGTATTGATACGCTTGTCTGCCTTGTGGAAAAATGGGGACAACTGAAAATTCAAGAAGGTGAAGTCCGTGATCGACGCTGACGGCTTTCGCCCCAATGTTGGCATTATCATTGTCAATAGCCAGGGGCAGCTGCTTTGGGCGCGTCGCGTAGGACAAAACGCGTGGCAGTTCCCCCAGGGAGGCATTAAAGCAAGCGAAACGCCACAGCAAGCGCTGTATCGTGAACTGTTTGAGGAGATCGGCCTGACCGCCGACGATGTTGATATTGTCGCCTGCACCCGGGGGTGGCTGCGCTACCGTCTGCCACGACGCATGATTCGTACCCACTCACGGCCGGTTTGTATCGGTCAGAAGCAGAAGTGGTTTTTACTCAGGATTCGGTGTCAGGAGAACCGGATCAGCATGACGGCAACCCCCAAGCCCGAATTCGACGGCTGGCGCTGGGTCAGCTACTGGTATCCCTTGGGCCAGGTCGTGCCGTTCAAGCGGGAAGTCTACCGGCGGGCCTTGCGCGAGCTTTCCCCTCGCGTGCAGCGCTTGGCACTGGGAGATGAATAGCGTGAAAAACAAGGCGGGCCGACGTAGGGCCAGTAGCGCAATTAAAAAGCGCTACTGGCCAAGGCGCTGCCCGCCGTGCCGCCTACCCCTCAGCGAGGACAACAAAAGTGAAGTCTAAAACATCCATGCTGGAGGTATTGAGGCGCGTCATACAAGAAGTGAACGGCGCGCGAACGCTAGAAGCCGCGCTGTCTACCATGGTGCGCCGTATCCGCAAGGCAATGCAGACCGATGTCTGCTCGTTCTATCTTTACGATAGCGATCTCGAGTCGCTGGTGCTGATGGAAACCATCGGCCTGCGCACCCAGGCCGTGGGCCGCGTAGTGCTACCGCTGGGCGAAGGCCTGGTGGGGCTGGTGGCCAAGCGCAGCGAGCCGCTGAACCTGGAAGACGCCCGGGCCCATGCCCAGTTTCGCTACTTCGAGGCCACCGGCGAGGAGCGCTACTCGAGCTTTCTGGGCGTGCCCATCATTCACCAGCGCCAAATGCTGGGCGTGCTGGTCGTACAGCAAGCCGAAAAGCGCCGCTACGACGACGAAGACGAAGCGTTCCTGGTGACCATGGCCGCCCAACTTGCCGGGGTGCTGGCCCACGCGCTAGCCACCGGGAATCTTTCGCGCCCGGCGCTGCCCGGCGGCCAGGCGATGTTCAAGGGGGTGGCGGCCTCGCCAGGGGTCTCGATCGGCGAAGCCGTCGTGATCAGCCCGCCGGCGGATTTGAACAGCGTGCCGGATCTGGTTCCAAGCGACCAGGATTTCGAAGTCGCCCGCTTGAAAGAGGCCATTGCACAAACCCGCCGCGAAATTCGCGCCGCTGCCGAGCGCCTGGCCAGCCGTATCTCCGCCCAGGAGCTGGCGCTTTTTGATGTTTACCAGCAGATGCTGGGCGAGGCGGCGCTTTCCGAAGAGGTCGAAAAGCGCATTCGCGAAGGGCAGTGGGCGCCGGGGGCGCTGGCGGATGTGGTACGCCGCCACGTTCAGTATCTCGAACGTGTGGACGACAACTACCTGCGCGAGCGCGCCGCCGACATTCGCGATTTGGGCCGCCGGGTGCTGGCGCATCTTCAGCAAGACACCCCCTCGACCCCGGAAACCTACCCGGATAACGCGATTCTAGTGGGCGACGAGATCAGCGTGGCCATGCTGGGCGAAGTGCCCCGGGGGAAGCTAAAAGGGCTGGTATCCGTGCGCGGCTCGAGCACCTCCCACGTGGCGATCGTGGCCCGGGCGATGGGCATTCCCACGGTGCTGGGCATGGTCGATCTCCCGCTGCCGCGCTTGAACGGCGCCCCGGTCGTGCTGGATGGCCACCGCGGGCGCATGTTCGTGCGGCCCTCGCCAGAGCTCGAGGCGCGCTATGCAAGCTTGATTGCCGAAGAGCAGGCGCTGAGCGACATGCTCGAGCACGAGCAGGACCTGCCCAGCGAAACGCCGGATGGCTACCACCTGCCGCTCATGGTGAACACGGGGCTCGCGGTCGACGCAAGCGCGCTGCTCAAAAGCCGTATCGGCGGGGTGGGGCTTTACCGGACAGAAGTGCCGTTCATGATCGCCGAGCGCTTTCCCGGCGAGAAAGAACAAATGCGCATGTATCGCGAGCAGCTGGAAGGTTTCGCGCCGCTGCCGGTCGTGATGCGTACGCTGGATATCGGCGGCGACAAGGACCTGCCGTACTTTCCCATCGAGGAAGCCAACCCGTTTTTGGGCTGGCGGGGCATGCGGGTGACGTTGGATCACCCGGAAGTGCTGATGGTGCAACTGCGCGCCATGCTCAAGGCCTCCCACGGGATCGACAACCTTTACATCCTCTTCCCCATGATTACCAACGTGGAAGAGGTCGACGAAGCCTTGCGCCTGCTGGACCGCGCCATTCTCGAGCTGGGCGAGGAGGGGATCGTCGTCGGGCGCCCCCAGGTAGGCGTCATGATCGAAGTGCCCGCCACCATTTACCAAATGGATGCGCTGGCCAAGCGGGTCGATTTCTTCTCGGTGGGCAGTAACGACCTGACCCAGTATCTGCTGGCGGTGGATCGCAACAACCCGCGGGTCTCGAGCCTTTACGATGCGCTGCACCCGGCGCTTCTCGGCGCACTCCAGGAACTCTCCCAGGATGCCTTGCGCCTAAAAAAGCCGATTTCGCTTTGCGGCGAACTGGCCGGCGACCCGGCTGGCGCGCTGCTACTCATGGCGATGGGCTTTTCGAGCCTCTCGATGAATGCGCCTAGCCTGCCGAAAGTGCGCGCCGCGATTCGCCGGGTGCCGCTCACCGATGCCCAAACGCTTTTGGATGAGATCATGGCGCTGGATACCCCGGCCCTGGTGCGCCAGCACTTGAACAAGCGTATGGACGAGTGGCAGCTAACCCACTTGCTGCCGCCCCGCGACTAACCGCGTCTTTAAAGCGGCGCGCGGGGTTGGGCCAGGGTGGTTTCTCCCTCGCGCCGCCCCATGGGGCCAAACCGTTGCTCGGTCATGCGGGTGCGGCCCTGGGCATCCAGGCTCAGCCAGGTGGTCGCGCGGGTACCGTACTCCTCCCCGACGATGAACGCCGCCGAAAGGCGACGCTCCAGGCCCGCTTCTACGCCGGTATGGGGAAGTGCTTCGTCCGGGGCGGTGTTGGGATCATGCAGCGCCCGGGCGGTGGCTGCTTGCCAGTCGCTTCCCGCCCCTTCGAGCGCCTGGCGGGCGGCGGTCAGCTTGGGCCAGGGCGTATCGAGGCGCGCATTGGAAAGCCCGTGCACACCCGGCGGCACGCGCTCGATAAAAACGCCCGCGACCCCGCGATGCACGTGCCAAAGCGTCGCGTTGTGGGCCACCAGCAGGTTGAAACCGCCAAAGTGCGTGGCCTCGTCTTTGACCAACTGGTGAAGCCATGTGGTCGGGTCATCGGCACGTAATGCACGAAAGACGAGCTCGCCCCGGCTAGGGGCGTTGGCGGGTAGCGCCGCGCCGGGCTCGCGTACGTTGGTCAGTGCCGCCACCACGCCTCGTTGGTTGGCCGCCAACCAACTGCCGCCGGCCTGTAAATCGCGCCCGCCCAGAATGTCCGGGTGGTCTTGCCAGTGGTGTAGCGGCGCCGTTTGGCGGGCGTGAAACTCGTCGCGGTTACCGGCGAGCTTCAAGGGCGTGGCACTGCCCGGGTTCCAGGCAAAGGTAAGTAGACACATGGCGTCGATCGCCTTTCAAAAGTGGACCATGGCGCCCCATCGAAAGGGGCTAAATGTTATCATCTGCTCATATTGCCCGCCGCCTTCCAGCGGGGGCAAGCGCAAAACACCCTCTCTCAATCAGTAAGAGCGCTGCATCATGAGCATTGCGATCACACTACTGGGCTATCTCCTTTTGGGCGCGGCGGCTGGCACCATGGCCGGGCTGTTTGGTGTTGGCGGCGGGCTGATCATCGTTCCCGCCCTGGTGTTTGCGTTCAATCTGCAAAACGTTGCGCCGGAAATCACCATGCACCTGGCCGTGGGTACCTCGCTTGCCACCATCGTGGTCACCGGTGCGTCGTCGACCCTGGGGCACTACCGTAAAGGCAGCATTCACCGCCCCTGGTTCATGGCGCTTTTACCGGGCCTGATGCTGGGCGCCATTGGCGGCGTCTTCATTGCAGGGAATCTCTCCGGCACGGTGCTGGGCACGCTTTTCGGCGTGTTCGTGCTTTTGCTGGCGGGTAAAATGGTTCTCGGGCTCAAGCCAAAGCCGGGCTCGATAGCGCCGGGAAAAATCGCCATGACGATCGCCGGCGGCGTCGTCGGGGGCATCTCGGCGCTATTCGGTATCGGCGGCGGCGCCATGACTGTGCCCTGGCTTTCGCGCTGTGGCGCCACTATGACCCAAGCGGTGGGTACCTCGGCGGCGTGCGGGCTGCCTATTGCGCTGGTCGGCGCGCTCACCTTTATCGTAGTGGGGTGGAACAACGCATTGCTGCCCGCCTGGTCCACCGGCTTTATCATGTGGCCGGCGTTTTTCGGCATCGTGTTGGCCAGTGTCCCTTTTGCCCGTGTAGGCGTTAAGCTGGCCCACGTGTTGTCGGCTCGCGTATTGCGGTTATCCTTTGCGCTGCTGCTGGCCGTCGTGGGGCTTCGCTTTATACTGGCTTGACGGTACTGAGCTAAAAAACGAAAAGGCAGCGCGGTATAAGCCCGCGATGACCTGAACTGGTTTGTTTGTATTGATTTACCTAGAGGCGGTTGATGATCAATTACCCAGCGATTGACCCGGTAGCGATTTCTCTCGGGCCCCTGCAGGTTCACTGGTATGGCCTGATGTACGTCGTCGGCTTCGTGGCGGCCTGGTGGCTTGGCTGTAAACGCGCGGCGCGCATTGGTCTGACTAACGACGACATCAGCGACTTGCTGTTTTACTGCGCCGTGGGCGTGGTGGCCGGTGGGCGTTTGGGCTACGCCCTTTTCTACGGTTTGGGGCAGTGGGCGGCGGACCCGCTTTGGGTCTTCCGTGTTTGGGACGGCGGCATGAGCTTTCACGGCGGTCTAATCGGCGTTCTGCTCGCCGCCTGGCTCTTCGCCCGGCGCAAGCGCTTGGCCTTTTTTACCCTGACCGATTTTATCGCGCCGCTGGTGCCCATCGGCCTGGGGGCCGGGCGCATTGGTAACTTCATCAATCATGAGCTGCCCGGGCGGGTTACTTCGCTGCCCTGGGGAATGCCGTTTCCCGGTATGGGGCCAGAGCCACGTCATCCTTCCGCGCTTTATGAGGCGTTGCTGGAAGGCCTGGTGCTCTTCGTGATTCTTTGGTGGGTATCGGCCAAGCCGCGCGCCCGCGGGTTCGTTTCGGGCCTTTTCCTGCTGGGGTACGGTGTCTTCCGTTTTATGGTGGAGTTCGTGCGCCTGCCGGATGCCCACATCGGGTTTATCGCCTTTGGCTGGGTCACCATGGGAATGCTGTTGACCTTGCCGATGATCGCGCTGGGCGTGGCGTTCATGATGTGGTCGCGCACCAACCCGGTCGATGCGAAAGCGGTTTAACGTACCCAACACCTTTTAGCGCCCTGTCAGGGCCTTGTTCAACGAACGGATACCTGGGGCGGGCGGCGTTGTATTTCTCATCGCCCCCTGCCTAGAATAAAGCCTTTAATGATCTGCAACTCTGGAAACCCTGTGACTGCCTCAACGCCTGCAACTGCCGCACCTCAAGCGACCTCCGCCGCGCTGGAACAGCCTTATCTGGACCTGATGCATACCGTGCTGGAGCAGGGCACCGACCGGGGTGACCGTACCGGCGTCGGTACGCGGTCTCTTTTTGGCCACCAGATGCGCTTCGACCTGGCCCGCGGGTTCCCGCTTTTAACCACCAAAAAGCTGCACCTGCGCTCCATCATTCATGAGCTTTTATGGTTTTTACAAGGCGACACCAACATTGGCTACCTGAAAGAGCATGGGGTGCGCATTTGGGACGAGTGGGCGGACGAAAACGGCGACCTGGGGCCGGTGTACGGCTACCAGTGGCGCAGTTGGCCCGACCCGAAAGGCGGCGAAGGGGTCGACCAAATAACCAACGTGCTCGAGCAGATCCGCACCGCGCCGCAGTCCCGCCGGCTGGTGGTGTCGGCCTGGAACCCGGCCCAGGTCGATGAAATGAAACTGCCGCCGTGCCACTGCCTGTTCCAGTTCTACGTGGCCAATGGCCGGCTCTCTTGCCAGCTCTACCAGCGCAGTGCGGATATTTTCCTGGGCGTACCGTTCAATATCGCAAGCTATGCGCTGCTTACGTGCATGGTGGCCCAGGTGACCGGTCTAAAGCCCGGGGAGTTCATCCATACCCTGGGCGATGCCCACCTTTACAGTAACCATTTCGAGCAAGCGAAAGAGCAGTTGGCCCGCGCGCCCTACAGCCCGCCCAAGCTCTGGTTGAATCCGGATGTCACGGACCTGTTCGATTTCACCTTCGACGATATCCGCATCGACGACTACACCTTTCATCCCCACATCAAAGCGAAGGTGGCCGTATGAACCCGCAACTCGACCATGAGCCCCTGGTGCCGGTGGCAATGATCGTCGCCATGGCCAAAAACCGCGTGATTGGCGTTGAAGGTAATTTGCCCTGGTACTTGCCAGAAGACCTGAAGTTCTTTAAACGTAAGACTCAGGCAAAGCCACTGGTGATGGGGCGCAAGACGTACGCTTCCATTGGCAAGCCGCTGCCCAACCGCTTGAACATCGTGGTGACCCGAGACCCGCAATTCGACGCCGAAGGGGTGCGTGTCTGTCATGATCTTGAAAGTGCGCTGACCCTTGCCGACCAGCAAGCGACGATAGAAGCAGCGGAAGAGATCATGGTCATGGGGGGCGGCGAAATTTATCGCCAGGCGTTGCCGTATGCCCAGCGCCTCTACGTCACCGAGGTGGATGTCGAGGTAGACGGCGACACCACTTTTCCGGCAATACCGCCGCAAACGTTTCGAGAAATAGAGCGCGTGGCGGGTACGCCCAGCGAAGGGCAGCCGCATTATGACTTTGTCGTTTACGAGCGTATTGACGACTGACCAGTTCCAGGGAGGGCGCCATGGCCGCCAGCGTAAATAGTTTGATCGAATCACTGGAGACGCACCTCCAGCGCACTCAACAAGAACTCGAGCTACTGCGCCGGGAAAATACCGCGCTTCGCGAGCAGCTTGCTCGGGAGGCGGGGGCTTCTGCATCGCCTTCCCCTGTGGCGGGTGAAAGCCAAATCGCACAGCCGCCAACGCCTGAAGCGGTGCAGAAAGTGGCGCAGGCGCAAGTAACGCCTTCGGCCCGGAGCCCGGTTCAGGCCCGTTCTGGGCAAGCGGACAGTGCATTCGAGTCTTTGGCATCGAAGCCGCAGGTAGAAGAGCCGCCAGCGCAGAAAGCTCGACAAGTCGACCCATCGAACGCCCATGAATCTTCCGATACGCAGCAGCCCTCGCCCCACGCGCTTTTGAAACAGTGGTACGAGCGCTATCCCCATGCCTTTTTCAAAGGGCACACCAAACCGCTCAAGGTGGGTATTCATCATGACCTGGCCGAGCGCGAGCCATGGTCTGGCAAGTTGATACGCCGGGCGCTCGCCAACTATGTCAATTTGCCACGCTACGTGAAATCCATGCGCGAAGGCGCAGAGCGGGTCGACCTGGATGGCTTGCCCGCGGGGAAAGTAGATAAAGAGGCTTCGCTTCACGCCAACGAGCGGCGCAAGGACCAGGCGGGGGAGAAACCCGTTCGTCAAGCTTCGAGCCAGGTGCACGACAAAGCGTCTAAAAAACCGAACCCACAAGGCCATAAGGCCGATAATGCTTCTGCTGGCGCCACTGAACCGCGCGCTTCGCAAAACAAGGCGCCGGAAAAAAGCGATGAAGCAAAACCGCTTAGCATGGAAGAGAAAATAAAAGGGTTAATGCAGAAATTCGAAGGGCGCTGAGACTCATCAACAGGCCGTGGGTTCCATAAAAAAGCGCAAATCGTAAAAGAACACTGTTTTTTTCTATTGCGTTCCCTCGAATCCCGGTATAGAGTTTGACTTGCGAGCATTGGACTATAACAAGGCTTTAGTGAGGACATGCCACATATCGCTGGCTAAACCGGCGGATGGCAGAAGAGCATGACCCATAGGCCAACCTGCAGGCTTATAAAAGTCTGGCAGACACGATCGAAACAGTAAGCTAGTTAAGGAACCTACATCATGAAAAAGACACTTTTAGCGACTGCTGTCATCGCCGCTCTGGGCGCTTCTGCTGCCGCTCAAGCAGCCACTGTTTACGACGAAGACGGCACCAAAGTTGACCTGTACGGCCGTATCGGCCTTGGCGTTGCAGGCGGCGGCCCGGAAGAAGAAAACGGTGTAAAAATCGACAACGATCCGGAATTCGTTGACGTATTTTCCCGCCTTGGCTTCCGTCTGAGCCAAGAAGTTACCAGCGACCTGACCGCTTTCGGTCGTGTCGAGTGGCGTTTCCGTGCCGACGAATCCGGCACGCGTAACGGCAACAACTTCGACGCGTTCTCCGAAACTCGTCAGTCCTACCTTGGTATGACCAGCCAGCAATACGGTACGTTCCAAGCGGGTAACTTTGACAGCTTCTACAACCAGTTCGTTTCTCTGCCGTTCGACGTCTACGTCGACCAGGGTTTCCAGTTCGCTGGTCATCCGAAGCAGTCTCGCGGCGACTCGATCGGTTACTACACGCCTGACCTGGAAGGCTTTACTGTATTCGTACAGGCTAAGCACTACAGCGAGCGCGGCCTGATCGACGAAAGTATCCCGCAGGCCGGCATCACGCGTCAGACTTCCGAAGAAGGTAGCGTTACTTCCGCACAAGGTGGTGTTCGCTACGCTGAAGGCCCGGTTACCGTTGGTCTTGGTTTCGTAGACGACGTTGCCCGTGGCGACGGCGGTAACGGCGAAATGATGTACGGTTTGGTCGGTTCTTACGACTTTACCGATCAGTTCTCTGCTCGTCTGGGTTACGAAGGTCGTGAAAACAGCAACGACGCAGTACGCACTGGCCCGCTGGGCGTAGAAGATACTCGCGGCGGCGGCTACGACTCCGTAGGCGTTGGTGGTACCTTCACTACTGGCCCGTGGGCATTCAACGTCGATTACTACAACATCGAGCGTGACGATGCCGAAACCAGCCGCTCCTGGGCGACTGGCGCGTACTACAACGTTTCCAGCAACTTCGACGTGTTCCTGGAAGTGGCTGACGCTGACGCACCGCGCGTTAACCGTAACGACGACTTCTTCGGCAGCGACGGCACGCTTAGCAGCCTGACTGACGACGTATACTGGCTGACAGGCGCGCGTTACTTCTTCTAAGCCCGGCTTAATTGACCCGAGCGCTTAAGAAGTAACCCTGCAGCAAATAGAACCGGCCCCTTCGAGGGCCGGTTTTTTATTGCGCATAAAAATGTTTCGAGTAGTGAAGTTGGAGTCGCCGAAGCCGAGTCACCAGCCATTCGTGCCTCCTCTGACGACGTTTACTGGATCACAGGAGGGCGCTATCTCTTTTAACGCGAGTACTTAAGCCAAGTTCGCTTCAAAGCCGGCCCGATGAAGGGTCGGCTTTTTTTATTTCAATAAAACAACATATAGTGAATAAACGTTTTAAACGTGGAATTTGTAAAAGATTTGTTAAGGTGGAGCGCTAAAGAGGAATCACATACAATGGCCGTCTATTTTACGGCGCTGCGATAGCGCACCCCACGTTTTTACATAGTAAAGTGTAGGGCAAGGGAAAGCGCCCGGTTTAATCCCCGGGCGGTAGCGTGCCTTTTTTCTGGGAATCCAAATGATCTATACCCCACGTATTCAAACGGTATCCGTGCGCTTGCTGCTCACCGCCGTTAGCCTGGCGTTGTTGAGCGGGTGTGCCACCCGTTACCCCTCGGGTAGCGAATCGCAGCTTCAGTACGCGCTGGACAACGACAGCGCCCAAACCATCAACAATGACACCATCAACGGCTTTTTGGAGCAGTCGCCCGCCGGAGGCGTCGTTAGCGCGGCCAGCAGCCCTTGGGGTAACAACGTTGAAATCGTCGCCGACCAGCCGTACCTGGCGGCAAGCGGGCGCGAATGCCGACGCCTGCAAATTATAGCCACGCAAGGTGAAAACAGCCGGGCGCTGGTATGTAAAACGCCCCAAGGGTGGGTCAATCAGCGTGTCGTCACACAAACGGTAGAAGGGCGGTTGCAATGAACGTGTTTACCTTTCATAAACGCCTGAGCGTTACCAAAGCGCTCGCTGCCGTTTCGTTGAGCTGTTTGATGGCCCTCGGACCGGCCGCTCAGGCCCAGGTGTTGAGCCTGCCGGACGATACGCTCTCCAACCAGCGCAGCAGTCAGTCCACAAGCCAAAGTCAGCGCCAAGGTCAGGGGCAAGGCCAGGGTCAAGGGGGGCAAGCGGCCCAGGGCCAGCAGCAAGTAGAAGACGCGCCCCGTGCCGACTGGCGAAGCGGCACTTACGGCCCGTTGCCCAGTAATCAGCCCAGAAACCCGGACCTACTCCCGCCGTTTGGCTTCAACCTGTTTACCGGCGGCTTTCGCGGCGCGATAGGCGACGGCATGAATGCCGATTACCGCATCAAGCCCGGTGACCAGGTCACCGTACGTGCCTGGGGGGCGATCGAGTTGGACCGTTCTCTGCCCGTGGACGCCCAAGGCAATATCTTCATCCCCGGTTCTGGCCCTATCAATGTGGAAGGCCTGAGCAGCCAGCAGGTGGATAACACCGTACGCCAGGCGATTACCTCGGTGTACCCGGACAACGTCGAAGTCTATACCAACCTGCAAGGCGTACAGCCTGTGGCGGTGTACGTCACCGGCTACGTGGAAAACCCCGGCCGCTATGCCGGTACGCCGGATGATTCGCTTTTGTACTTTCTGGACCAGGCCGGCGGTATCGACCAGGACCTGGGCAGCTACCGTCAGCTTCGCGTGATGCGTGATGGTAGCCAGATCGCCACCGTCGACCTTTACGACTTTCTCATCAACGGCACGATTCCCCGCCCGCAGTTCCAGGACGGCGACACGATCGTGGTTGAAGAGCGTGGCCCGGCGATTGCCGTAGTGGGAGACGTACACCGCGAACTGCGCTACGAACTGACCGGCAACACCCTAAGCGGTGCGGAACTTGTCAACCTGGCGCGACTAAGAAGCGGGGTTTCTCATGTGCTGCTTCGTGGCGACCGCCCCAGCGGCCCTATTGCCCAGTACTTTCCGCTGGGGCTGTTCTCGGGCCAAACCGTACGCAGTGGCGATGAAGTCACCTTCAGCGCCGACCAGCGCAGCGAGACGATCGTGGTCGAAGTGGAAGGCAGCTACTACGGGCCTTCACGCTACGCGCTGCCGCGTAACGCGCGCCTGAGCGAGCTGCTCGATGCCATTTCCGTGCCGCAGAATCTTACCGCGGTCGACAGCGTATCGCTTCGCCGCGAAAGCGTGCGTCAGCAGCAGGAGCAGTCGCTAGAAGACAGCTTGCGCCGGTTGGAAACCACCTACCTGGGCGCCACCTCGCGCACCGATGAAGAAGCACAAATCCGCCTGCGCGAAGCCGAGCTCATCGAGCGCTTTATCGAACGCGCCCGCGATCTCGAGCCCAGCGGCCGTTTGGTCGTTGCGCAAAACGGCCAAATTTCGGATATCCGCCTGCAGGATGGTGATGTCGTCACTATTCCCGAAATCAGCGACTCCGTACTCCTGAGCGGCGAGATCGTCGTACCGCAAGCCGTGGTGTATCGCCCGGGCATGAGCGTGATCGACTACGTACAAAACGCCGGCGGCTTTACCGAACGTGCGGATGAAGACCAGATTCTGCTGGTTCGCCAAAACGGCGCCGTGGAGCACGCCAGCAACTCGCCGCTACGCCCGGGTGATGAAATCCTCGTGATGCCTAAAGTGCCGGCACACAACCTGCAGCTGGTTTCCACGCTGACCCAAATGCTCTTCCAGATCGCGGTCACCACCCGTGTGGCGCTGGACCTGTAACCATGGCCGATAACCTAACGGCACGCCGCGGCGCCCGCACGCCGTGGCAGGTAACCCGCAGTGTGTGGTACGCCATGTTCATGCGCGAGGCCATCTCGCGCACCATGTCCGACCGCATGGGCTGGTTCTGGATGGTATTTGAACCAGTGGCTATGGTCGGCATTATGGTTGGGATCCGCAGTTTTATTCGTGGTGATCAACTTATTATGAACGCTGAGTTTATACCTTGGATGATAGCTGGGTTAATGGGATTTTACCTAGTGCGGGAAGGTATGATGCGCGGTATGGGGGCAGTTGATTCAAATAAGGCACTATTTGCTTATCGACAGGTGCAACCGATCGACGCGGTGTTAGTTCGTAACTTTTTAGAAGGGACTTTGCGGTCTTTTGTTTTTTTAATATTTGTCGTTGGTGGGCTTATGCTTGGGCTGGATATATATCCAGACAACGCGCTTAGAACGTTAAGTGCATGGTTTTCACTTTGGTGTTTGGGTTTAGGGGCGGGCTTGATACTTTCTGTTTCGGCAGCCTTAATCCCTGAGATTGCCCGTGTAGTGCGTATGGTATCGATTCCTTTGCTAATTGTATCTGGAGTGATTTTTCCTTTAAACAGTTTACCTCACTGGCTACTGGAATATTTGATGCTGAACCCCATTCCTCACGGTTTAGAAACTCTGCGACTGGGCTTTTTCGAAAATTACAAGGTAGTGCACGGCACCAGCATGCTCTACTTCTGGCTCTTTACGCTTTCGCTCATTACGGTAGGGCTCATCATGCACCTGCGCTTTGTTGACCGGTTAAAGGCAAGCTAATCCATGCAAGGTTCTCTTTCTCGTTTCGTTAAAACATCGCCGCACTGGGCGCTGGCCTTTATCGCCATCATTTTGGTCACGTTCTACTGGTTCGTGTGGGCGCAGGAGCGCTACGTTTCCCGCGCCACGGTGGTACTCGAAAGCCCCCAAGTGGCCACACCGGAAATCAGCTTCGCGTCGCTCATGGGCGGCGGTGCGGGCAATACCCAGGACCTTCTGCTGCTGCGCGAACACCTGTTATCGGTGGATATGCTGCGCCACTTGGACCAGGAACTTGGCTTTCGCGAACACTACAGCACCCACGGCGATATTTTCGCAAAGCTTTGGCATGCCGATGCACCCATCGAAGACCTGCACGCCTACTACCAACGCCGGGTCGAGATCGAGATGGATGAGTACGCCGGTGTACTCAATATCGAGGTCGAAGGCTATACGCCCGAGTTCGCCCAGCAGATGACCGCCATGCTGCTGGAAGCCGGTGAGGATCACATGAACGCCATGGGCCACCGCCTGGCTCAAGAGCAGGTGCGCTTTCTAGAGCAGCAAATGGTGCGTCTTGAAGAGCGTTTTCGTGAAACCCGTGCCGAACTTCTCGAGTTTCAAAACGAGTACGGCTTGGTGTCTCCCACGGCCACGGTGGAGAGTCTGAATCAGGTCGTCTCCACCCTGGAAGGGGACCTGGCACGCCTGCAAGCCCAGCGCGATGCCATGGCCAGCTTCCAGAGCTCGCAATCCTCCGAGCTCCGGCAGGTCGAGCGCAACATTACCGCACTACGCGACCAGATCAGCGAGCAAAGCGAACGCCTGGCCCAAGCCGCCGGCGGCGCGCTCAACCGCGTCTCCGCCGAGTACCAAACCCTGGAACTACAAGCCCAGTTCGCCCAGGAAACCTACTCCAGCGCCTTGGCTGCCCTCGAAAACACCCGCCTGGAAGCCGCCCGCCAGCTCAAGCAGGTCAGCGTGCTGCAAAGCCCGCTATTACCGGAATACCCGGTATCGCCCAACCGGCTCTACAACAGCACGGTATTCGCCATCATCACCATCTTCCTCGCGTTCATCCTCAGCATGATCATCATGATCGTGAAGGACCACCGCGATTAACCTGTGATTACCCTTGTAGTAGCCCGATTCATCGGTGGTCCCACACATCGGCTATGGAAGGCAAAGCCTTCCTGGGCTAGGCACCACATACCCCCAACCGCTTGCTAAAACTCGCTCCTACGGTTAAGCAGTGCTCCAGCCCCCCGTAGGAGCCCGATTCATCGGTCGATGGAAGGCAAAGCCTTCCCAAGCTAGCGGCGCCACATACACCCAATCGCTGGCTAAAATCTGCTCCTACGGCCAAGCAGTGGCCCACCCACCCCCGTAGGAGCTGGATTCATCTGGCGATGGAAGGCGCCTGCCTTCCCTTGCTAACGGCGCCCCGTTCAACAAATCACTGGCTAAAGCCTGCTTGCTTCGAAACCACACGGTCTATAATAGATCTAAGGTTTCATAGTCTTTGCTGAGATGGAAAAATCATGAGTATAAAATCGAACCCCGAAAAGCTAGTGGTTGTGCGCAAGGTGAAGAGGAAAGATCCAATGCAAGACACCCGTTCACTCATGCGGTTTGCGAGCGAATCCTCTAGTGCGGCTATTCGAAAAAACCTGGCAGCAGGCGTCTCTGTTGTATATGAACGTGATGGCTTTTTAGTTGAAGAGACGCCCGACCATCAGATCAAACAGCTTAAAAAATTAAAAGAAACACAGCCTTTCAACCTTAGGGAGTATTTGTGCCAAGGTTGAGGCTAATTGCTGGCCCGAATGGCTCGGGTAAAACTACCTTGACTCAATTTTTGCTTAGTAAAAAATACCATTGGGGCAGTATTTAAATCCTGATGACATTGCTAAGCACATTCAGCTAAATAGCGTGTTAGAAAGAACATCAACCGCAATTTCTCATGGTGATGCCTCCTCAAATCAGTTTGCCAAGGATTTTGAAGCTTATTTTGCTGCGATATCTGCCCAAGCGATTGCCATAGGCCTAAGAGAAGACTGGTTGGAATCTGGCCTCTCTCTTACCTACGAATCCGTTATGAGTCATAGTAGCCACCTAAACTTCGTAGAAAAGGCACTTGATTTAGGATTCGAACCCTATCTTTATTATATTTGCACCTCTAGCCCTGAAATTAATCAAGCGCGTGTTGCACAAAGAGTTTCTAGCGGAGGGCACGATGTCCCTTCAGATAAAATAACAAGTCGTTATCAAGCAAGTTTGTCACTTTTGTATGAAATGGTTGTGAAATGTCGAAGAGCCTACTTTTTTGATAATTCAAGTGAAAGGCATCTTCATTTTGCAGAAGCGACACCTGATGGTTTTCTGGATATCTACGAAAGCGAATTTGAAAAAATTGATTCAAGCTGGTTTGTGGAGTCAGTGCTTAAAAAATGGGACCGGTCTAAAGTGAGGTTTGCGCGTCCCTCATAATAAGGTGTAACAATAGATCGAAGCCATTACCCGGCGGTGCGGCATAAAGAAAGAGCGAGCAACAAGCAAATGAGACACCTGCAAAGGGCGGCGAGAGCCGCTTTGATATCGCTATCATACGCCCACACGTTACAACGCTGAAAGAAAGCACGAAAAGGGCCTCAATGCTCGACATCACACACCACGGCGGCGCCAAAGGCGTCACCGGCAGTTGCCACCAGCTAATAGTGAACAGCGAAAACTCGTTGTTAATAGACTGCGGCCTGTTTCAGGGCGAGGATGCCCGTGAAGATTCGTTCGAGCAGCTACAAATCGAGTTCGATATATCCACGGTACGAGCACTCATCGTTACCCACGTACATATCGACCACGTAGGGCGGCTGCCGTACCTGCTGGCGGCGGGCTTCAAAGGCCCCATTATTTGCTCGAAGCCCACTGCTAAACTGCTACCACTGGTGATCGAAGACGCACTGAAAATAGGCTTCACCCGAGACCCCCAACTGATCGAGCGCTTCCAGGCACAGCTGGAAACCCAAATCGTAAGCGTGGCCTACGGCAAGTGGCACACGGTAGTGGCAGATGAAAACGCCAATACCCGCATAAAGCTAAAGCGGGCAGGGCATATACTGGGCTCGAGCTACGTAGAAGTAAGCCATCAAGATTTCTCCAATCAGCAGAAAGAGCGGGTCGTGTTCTCCGGCGACTTTGGCGCCCCCCACGCACCGCTGCTGCCGGCACCCAAATCGCCTCATGGCTGTAACCAACTGGTGCTGGAAAGCACCTACGGCAACCGCACCCACCCCAATCGCGAAAATCGGCGTGCGGTGCTCAAAAGTGCGATTACTCAAGCGCTACAAAACGATGGCACGGTCATGGTGCCCGCGTTCAGCATTGGCCGTACCCAAGAGCTTCTGTACGAGCTCGAAAGCATCATTTTCGAGGCGAAAAAAGTTCAGTGGAAAGACCTGGAAATCATCGTCGATTCCCCACTTGCCGCCCGTTTCACGAAGGTATATCGCGAGCTCAAGCCCTACTGGGACGATGAAGCCCAAAAGCGCCTAAAAAGCGGGCGCCACCCGCTAAACTTCGCCAACCTCTACACGGTCGATTCACACGAAGAACACCTGCAAACCGTAGAGTACCTGGCAAAAAGCGGCAGGCCTTCTGTGGTCATCGCCGCCAGCGGCATGTGCGCGGGTGGGCGCATCATGAATTACCTAAAAGCGATGCTGGGCGATGCCCGCCACCAGATACTGTTCGTAGGCTATCAAGGCGCCGGCACCCCTGGCCGTGCCATTCAGGAGTACGGCCCCAAAGGCGGCTGGGTGGAAATAGATGGCCAGCGTATCGACATAAACGCAGGCGTTACCACCATTAGCGGCTACTCCGCCCACGCGGACCAAAAGAACCTGCTCGATTTCGTAAAACGCATGCACCACTGGCCCCACACCATTCACCTGGTACACGGCGAGCGTGACGCCAAAGAAGCGTTGAAGAAAGAGCTGCAAGCTATTTATAAGCGTAAAGGTAAAAATGCGAGAATCAACTACTAGAAAGTTAACCGGATATAGCTTTTGAGTTATGCATCAACTACAAGCATGAAATTAAATTAAAGTTAGCATTGGGTTTGGAATATAATGAAAGATTGGGAAGTGAAGTTCAAGGATGATGTTGCTAATGGTAACCATGTTTCAGTAGTAGAATTAGCCGAAAGTACCCCCAGAGAAAACACCTTTTCCCCGCTACATTACACCCAATTTATATCGTCTTTATTCTCCTTGGGTTTGAAGGAAAGAGGGGCAGAGGTAGTCGAAGAAGCATTAAGGGTTTTTCCAAACAACCTTTCGCTAAGAATTTTTTATGCAGAACGTTCGATGTCTTCCTCTGAGTGGGATAACGCTATTCGTGGGTGGAAGTACATTATCGATAACTTTGATAAACACCCGGAAGGCGTACTTTGGCGACTAGCCAAGTCATATATTTATGATTATCAGTTTTATGAAGCCAGATGCACAGTCGAAAAAATAAGAACAGGGTATGGTGATAGCCAAAAGCTTGAGGACCTCGTTTCTTTAATTGACTCTACGGAGGCTCAAAAGTACATAGTTAATATATATAGAAAATCTCAAAATCTCTTGTACTATATTGATGAAGTTCAAGGGAATAAAGAAATTGGAAAGATTCACAATTTTTTAAAATACCATTTATACGGATGGGTGCAGGTCCCTCAAAACGAACATTGCTTTTTAATAATTAGAAATAGTAGCGATCAGGTGAGTTATCATGAACTGAACGTAGAACGGCCTGACGTTAAAAAATATTTCGAAAGCAAGAGCTGCTACGATACAGAATTACAGTGCGGCTTTGATTATTATATAGATGTTACGAGTGGAGTTCACGTTGGGGTCCAAATAGGCGAAAATCAGGAGTGGCTTTTTCAAATAGAGTTGCAAGATCTTTCAAACGTACTGGAAGGTAAAGAAGGTTGGTTTTTTCTCGATAATGATATTAATAAAAGTGTCGATCAATTCTTAGGTAAGTCATTGCTCACTGAAGAAATGTCATCAGCGTGGATGAGCTATGCAGATCGTCTTCTTGAGTATCAGCGTAAATTTAATTTAGTATATCTCATTGCCAGTGCGAAAGAAGCCGTGGTTCCTCAGTATTATCCTTATGAAAAAGCCAGTATTACTCCTTTCGACCAAGCTACTAGTATTCTCAAAGATAAAAAAGTCAATAGCTTTAGCCCTACAGAGGTATTATCCAAGAAAGAAGGAACCTACTATAAAACGGATACCCATTGGAGTGACTATGGGGCATATCTGACTTATTTAAAGGTTATGAAAGAAAGTGGCTTTGAAAAAGGGATAGTGGAAGTAGACTTTGAGGAGCTAGAGGCAATAGGTGATTTAGGCTCGAAGTTTTATCCTGTAAAAAAATCCTTGAAAAAGGTACATACCTATAGCGGGCCTAAAGCAGAGTTGGTTTTTGGCAATGAAGTGCCGGGTTCTGGCGCTATAAAAATTTGGGAAAATCCCGACGCATATTATTCCAAAACCGCTTTGCTTTTTGGTGACAGCTTTATGAGGTCTGGCTGCCTGGTAAACTATTTTACGTATTCATTCGGTCGTGTCGTGTTTATAAATCTGCCTGGCTCTTTGATAGAAAATGTAGTAAGCCATGAGTCACCGGCTCTTTTAGTTGTTGAAACCAACGACCGTTACCTTTTAAAGCCCGGGGCCGTCTATAAAAAAATAAGCGCATACGAATCCCCCGTTTTTACTAAAACGGCGTCTCTGTCAATGGCAAAGAAAAAGGATGTCGAGCAAGAATCATTAAGATATCCCAAGGAAACGTTTTACAGCGATGAAATGTCCAGAATTTTCGACAATATCTATTACAGGTAATTAAACTCCCTTACCCTCTACCGAAAAACCAATGATCGAAATTAAAAACCTCTATAAGCGCTACCACAACCACCACGGAAGCGACTGGGTACTCAAAGATATTAACATTACGATCCCTACTGGGGTGAGTGTAGGGTTGATCGGCGCCAACGGCGCGGGTAAATCCACACTGCTGCGGCTGATTGCCGGTATGGATAAGCCCGAACGAGGCGAGGTGATACGCTATAGCCGAGTTTCCTGGCCGGTCGGGCTTTCCGGTGGTATGCAAAGCAGCATGACCGGGCGCCAAAACGTCAAATTCGTGGCGCGGGTACAGGGCAGCACGGGTACCGAAGTACAGCGCATTATCGACTTCGTCGAAGACTTCGCCGAATTAGGGGGCGCATTTGACGAGCCCATTCGTACCTACTCATCCGGTATGCGCTCGCGTATCTCCTTCGGGCTCTCCTTCGCGTTCGATTTCGATGTGTACATATCCGATGAGGCCACCGCAGTGGGCGACCGCGCCTTCAAGGATAAAGCCAAAAAACTGTTTCAATCCAAAGTGGGTGAAGCTTCGCTCATCATGGTGTCTCACTCGGAAGGCATATTGAAAGACCTGTGCAAGGCCGGGTTGTACCTCAAGGGCGGTAACGCCTACTGGTACGACGACATCGACGAGGCGATTGCCGCCTACCATGCGGATGTTGACGCAAAAAAAGCTGCAGGCGAAAGCGAATTACCCAAAGACGTAATAGGCGCCCGCCACTACCTGGCCGAGCGCCACTTGATATTAAAAGGTGCCCAGGAAACCCTGACCGAGCTGGAAGAGCAGGGCGCGCTACCCGAGCAAATCGCAGCGGCCAAACAGGAAGTCAACACGGCGGGTCAAGCCGCTCGAGAAATACGCCTACACCTTGAAGCGCTGGAAGAGAACGAGCGCCAATCCAGGAAGAAAAAACGAGCTTGATACCCAAAGCCAAAGATTATGGCTGGCTGATTTTATTCAATACCGCAAATAAATGGTAATCGTATTGAACTAATCCCAAGTACAATAGTCATAAATTCTTGCTGAATGTTACTGCCTTTGAAGGATTATACGTAATTATGAGTTAATTGAGAAAGCTTTATAAAGCAGATCAGAAGTTAAAGGTTTATATGTTTTTATGAGTGAACAATACTCAAATTAAAAATTAGGAACAAGTCGGAGGTAAGTGATGTCAGTGTAGAGCGTCAAGCCAAGCTAAAGGAATAGTTAAATAGCAACCCATTTTAAACGCTTTGAGTGAACGAAATGAAAGATACGAAAATCGCAGTTATTGGCTTGGGTTATGTAGGGCTTCCGCTGGCAATCGAGTTCGGAAAGCAGTACTCCACAATCGGTTTTGATATTAAATCGCATCGTATAAAGGAACTGAAAGAAGGAACTGATAGTACGCGCGAAGTAACGACCGACGACCTGAAATTAGCACCGCAACTAACCTTTACAAGCGTAGAAGACGACATACGCGATGCCAATGTCTATATCGTGACGGTACCTACTCCCATTGATGATCACCGCCAGCCGGATTTAACCCCGCTAGTGAAAGCTTCCGAGCTTCTGGGCCGGGTGATCAGTAAAGGCGATGTGGTTATCTATGAATCCACCGTTTACCCCGGCGCAACAGAAGAAGACTGCATTCCCGTGGTAGAGCAGGTATCCGGGCTTGTATTCAACCAGGATTTTTACGCAGGCTATAGCCCCGAACGTATTAATCCGGGCGATAAGGAACGGCCGGTTTCAAAAATAATGAAAGTAACCTCGGGCTCAACACCGGAAATTGCCGAGTTCGTCGATCAGCTCTATAAGAGCATCATTACGGCAGGCACTTTCAAAGCCAGTAGCATCAAGGTTGCTGAAGCATCCAAGATTATCGAGAACACTCAGCGTGATGTAAACATTGCTTTAATCAATGAACTCTCGATGATTTTCAGCCACTTGGGCATCGATACCAATGATGTTATAGAAGCGGCTGCGACCAAGTGGAATTTCATCAAACTCAATCCCGGGTTGGTAGGCGGCCACTGTATTGGTGTAGACCCTTACTACCTGGTGCATAAATCAATGTCGGTAGGTCATATTCCCGACATCATCCGTAAAGCGCGTGAAATCAATGATGGCATGGCACGTTTTGTCGCATCCAAATTAATCAAAGCCATGATCCAAAAAGGCCAGTTGATTAAAGGTGCAAAAGTACTAGTTATGGGCATGACTTTTAAAGAGAATTGCCCGGATATTCGTAACACCAAGGTAATTGACTTAGTTAACGAACTTAAAGCTTACAGCATGGATGTCGATATCTATGATCCTTGGGTGGACTCGTTGGAAGCCGCACACGAATACGGAGTCGATATGGTGCCAGAGCTTAAAAAAGGCGAGTATGATGCTGTGATAGTTGCAGTAGCCCATCGAGAATTTAAAGAACTAGGGGATGATATTTATAAGCTGGGTAAAAAAATTACTACATACCTTGATATGAAAAATGTGCTGGGCAATGAAGGCAAGGGTGAAGTGAGGCTCTAATATGAACAATGGAATGTTCAATAACTTAGAAAGTAAGTATGTTGAAATGGTTAACAATTCAGAACTCTTCGATCCGGATTGGTATGTCGCTAAGTATCCAGATGTCAATATGTCCGGATTAGAGCCCCTTTACCATTTTTTAAAGTATGGTACAGTCCTAAGTCGAGATCCAGGCCCCAACTTTTCTTCATCTTTTTATTATGACGTAAAAGGGTGGGTTCAGCGGCAGGGGATGAATCCTCTTTTACATTTTCTAACGCGTAACAAACCTAATCTGCCTAAACCAGATAATGTACTCTGGGCTGCAAATAAAGTTGCTGAAAAGGGGAACTTTGACTTAGCTGTTAACACTGCGAAGCAGAATTTACCTGAAGATTTATATTATACAATTAATTTAGTTGAAGCGAACAGAAGTATAATTGAAGGCAATGAAGAAGCGTGGTTGAGTGCTTTCAATACTTATCTTAGTCACTTCGATATTGCACCTTTGAGATTTAAAAATAAATCTAACGAAAATATTTTAGCAAAATTCTATTGCGATGAATTTGATAGTATAAATGATGGCCCTACTATAACTATAATTATGCCTGCATGGAACTCAGAAGATACAATTTTATATGCAGCTAATTCTATTTTGAATCAGTCTTGGAAAAATATAGAATTAATTATTGTGGATGATTGTAGTACGGATAACACATGGTCCATTCTGGAATCAATAAGATCTAGTGATAGCCGAGTTAAAATATTAAAAAACAAAGTAAATGTTGGTCCTTATGTATCTAAAAATATAGGTCTAACTCATGCTAAAGGTGCTTATGTTACAGGACATGACGCTGATGATTGGGCTCATCCGCAAAGGTTAGAAAAGCATTATCAGTTAATAAATGAAAATAATTTTCCGAGAGCAAGTCTTACTTATATGGTGAGAATAAAACCTAACGGTTACTTTGGCCATATAGGTAAAATTTCTGGTTTTTCTTTTGATGGTGCAGCACGTAAAGCATCAATTTCTTGCATGTTTGAAATAGACTTTATTAAAAATACTTTAGGATATTGGGACTCAATTAGGTTCGGAGCTGACAGTGAAATGATTGCTCGTGCTGAAAATCTACTTGGTAGTGAGTTTAAAAGCTTTAAACAAATTGGAATGATTTGCCTGGATTTAGAAACAAGTTTAACTAATCATCCTTCACACGGCATTCGATCTAATAACGGTGGCTTGTCTGATTCAAGAAAAGCTTATCGTAATTCATGGTTAGATTGGCATGCAACTCAGTTGTCTATTGATAATGCTTATTTGGATTTTCCCTTAAATGATAGTAGGCGTTATGTAACGCATGATGAAATGCATGTCCCGTACGCTGATGCTATTAAAAATATAAATTGATTATTATTAGAGATTGACATGGAAAGAAATATTTTTTTTATTACACGGTTTTCGGTTATAACTAGCACTAAGAGTGGAAGTAGGTCTGCTTTGTCTTCTGATACAATTCAGGAGTATAGAGATAGGTTGATGGACGTTTCTTTATTAAAAGATAGACTAAAAGTTTTTGAAGAGCTGACGCTTAAATCCTTATTGGCACAAGTAAAGGTCAATGCTAAAGTTTCATTGATTATTTTAACATCCGATCAACTTCCAGAGCTTATAAGAGAGTCATTATCAAAAATCCTTATTGCTTTCTCCACTCGTAGTGGATGGAGTTATGAATTATGTTTTATCAAGTCTGGTTTACTACCTGTAAATAACTCTTTGGTAGTAGAAAAAAATATAGACTCAGCTATAACTAGGGTAGTCAAAGAAAAAGTAAAAAATGAAAGTTCTTTCGTTACTGTTCGTTTAGACGATGATGATGTTTTGTCTTCAAACTATTTGCCTTTGATTTATGAGAAAGTTAAACCAGATTTTGCTGGTTATATAGTGACTTTTCCAAGTGGGTTTCAAGCAATTTATGATAAGAAAGAAAAGGCTTATAAGAGTTTAAAATATCTTAATTATCCAAAAATTGCTCTTGGTCTTGCCCATGTAAATTTTAGAAAAAGCACATCTGACTTCTATGATAAAAGAAATCATGTATATGCTTTAGGAAATCATACATCTTTAGATGTTGAAAACGTACTGATATCTGATTCAAGAGAGAAAGTTTATATTCGTACTATAACTGGTGTGAATGATTCTGGAAATGTTCCATTTCATACATATTTACCAGATGTTTTCCTTGACGATCCCTGCATTAAAAACTTCCCCGACTTTATTAATGATAAAATGCTCAATAACGAAGGGTTTAATGAAATGACTGTTTCTGATAGGCATAAGCATATGATAAAAAGCTCAAAGGATTATGCTGTTGTTCGCCTGAATAAAAGCCAAAAAAGATAAAAAGAGTAACCTTTTATGAAAGTAGATTCTAATCTTTTGGAATTAGTGTTAGATAAAATTTTTTCCTCTGGTGTTCATGGCTTTGGTAGTGATGATGCATTAAAAATTCTTACAGATTATAAAGACTCTGAGTATATATTAATTTCTTTTTCTGGTGCAGTCACAGATAGGGCTAATAAATCTCCACCTTTTTTCTCTTTTGAAAATTTAGCAAAGCAATTAGGAGTTTCTTTAATTGCCTTTTCAGATCCTACAGTCGATCGCGACATTAATTGTTCGCTAGCTTGGTATATAGGTAATGATGAATTCCCTGGGTTACATTTCTTGATTGCAAAAATCTGCGATTCCATTATTGAGAGGACTGGTAAAAAGTTGATTTTAACCGGTGGTAGTGGTGGGGGGTTTGCCGCACTAAGTATTCATCAGCTAATGCATGATAAAGATAATTCGACTGCTTTTGTTTGGAATCCTCAAAGTGATATAATTAATTATAGTCTAGGCCATGTGGGGCGTTTTTTAAATCAAGCATATACAACTGTTAATGAAAAGTGGGGTAGAGATAAAGAACGTTTAGTGAATTTTTTAAAAGAAAAAGAAATTAGATATAAGTTTTTAAGAGAGAATGAAAAAAGAACTGTTATTTATATGGACGGTTATGATAGCCCTCATTTAAGGCTTCATTTAAAAGAGTATTTGCATGGTGAAGGAATTGATAAAAAAATCAATAATGGTTTGCTGTTTAATAATATTTTTATTTTTTTCGGAAGCTGGGGAGTTGGTCATACACCTCCAAGAAAAGAGTTAATTTTGCAAGCGTTAGAAAATATAATAAATAATAAACCTCTTGATGCTTTCGATATACTATATGATGAGGCATCAAATAGAATCCCATTGCTTGATTTGAAAGCCCATAAAGTGACTTTGTCTGAAAGTATGAAGGTATATTTCAAGCTAGTTGAAAATATGCTGTACTGCCACATTAACTTAGCTAGCATGTTTGTTGGTTATAGCTTATCTTTACATTTTTTCTTAAATGAAGACGGTATAGAAAAGAAAATAGGTAATTCGGGTTTTGTTTCTAAAACTGTAAGTGAAGATTTTTTTATTCGGATTGAAAATTTTGATGCTGAGAAAATCAAAAATATGTACATAAGAGTTCATGTTTTTGATTTCTTTGATAGCAAGTTTTCTATTAAGATACCGTTATTAGGTCGTGTTGAAAAAGCCAGTTTGATAAATATAAACTTAAATTGAAATAAAGGTGTTATATGAGCGCCAATGATGCTGAGAACCTATCTGATCTTTTTGATACTAATATCGAAAAAATAATTAAAGCAAACGCTGATAAATTAGATAAGGTCTATAGTCAAATTGAAAGCCTTTTTTGGCTCCAAAAAAAAATGAAAATTCAAGGCTCGCTTCCCCCGCTAAGAGGGTGGGCAGCATCTCCAGACGTTCTGTTAAAGCTGCATACATATATCATTAAAAGTAAGCCTAAACTAATAGTTGAATTTGGTAGTGGAGCATCTACTATAGTTATAGCAGATGCTTTACGTCAAAATGGCTTTGGCCTTTTGGTATCTATTGAGCATTCAGTTGATTTTGGTAAGGATACATTAAGTTTGTTGAATTATGAGTTTCTAGATCCCTGGGTCGATTTTCGTATTGGTGAACTTGAATCTTGGAATAGTTACCATATGAATGTTCGGGAAAAGGAGAAGCCTTCAAAATGGTATCCTGAAAGTGTTCTTAGTAATATTGAAGGTGTGGATCTAATCTTGGTAGATGGCCCCCCGGCATCTACATGTCAGTTCGCTCGTTACCCTGCTTTGCCAACTCTATTTGAAAAACTATCTGATAATGCACAAATCTGGATGGACGATACTGCGCGTCGCGATGAGAAAGCTGTTTGCCAACGTTGGGCTGATGATTATGAGTTTGATCTAAAGTTTTTTTCATTAGAGAAGGGTCTTGGTATTCTAAGTTAATGCTGATTATAAATATTTATAGCTATTTACTAGAGAATGTTGATTTTCTAATGTTTTAGTTGTTATTAATTTAATTTTCACGAAGGAGTGCTTATGTGCGGAATTGTAGGCGCGGTTAGCGCAAGGGAATGTACTAAATTCTTGCTCTCAGGGTTATCGACCCTGGAGTATCGCGGTTATGATTCGGCAGGTTTGGCCTTATTGCCTGTTAGTGGCGCCAATGGCTTGCAGCGTGCCCGTGCTAAAGGGCGCGTGGCAGAGTTATCGGCCAAGGTAGCTGATGAAGGTATACAGGGTAACGTAGGTATCGCCCATACCCGCTGGGCTACCCACGGCGTACCGGCTGAACGCAATGCCCACCCGCATATCTCCGAAGGGCTAGCGGTAGTTCATAACGGCATTATCGAAAACTACGAAGCCTTACGTGAGCAGCTTCAGAGTCTGGGGTACGAATTTACCTCCGATACGGACACGGAAACTATTGCCCACCTGATACAGGCCTGCTTCAAGGGTGAAATTGGCGAGCCAGCGGAAAACCTGCTTTCTGCCGTACAGTGCGCCGTGGCGCACCTAGAAGGCGCGTTTGCCTTGGCTGTCATTAGTGAAGAGGAACCGGATTGCCTGGTAGTGGCCCGTGAAGGCTCGCCCTTGATGCTGGGCATTGCTGAAGATGGCCACTACGCTGCATCGGATGCTTCGGCTTTGCTTTCGGTTACCCAGCGCATGATGTACCTGGAAAATGGCGATGTGGCGCGGTTGAGCCGTGACGCCGTAGTCGTCACGAATGCAGAAGGTCAAGTCGTCGAACGCGAGGTGATTACTTCGCAGCTTAGTGCCAATGCCGTGGAGCTGGGTGAGTTCGAACATTTCATGCAAAAAGAGATCTTCGAGCAGCCCCAAGCACTCGGCAATACTCTGGAAATGATCAGCGGGGCCGGGCAGCTCCAGCCCGGTATCTTCGGGGCCGAGGCCGCGAAGGTGTTCGAGCAGGTTGACGCCGTACTTATTCTGGCCTGCGGTACGTCCAGCTACGCGGGTATGGCGGCCAAGTACTGGATCGAGCAGGTGGCGGGCCTACCCTGCAATGTAGAGATTGCCAGTGAGTACCGCTACCGCGTAAGCGTTGCCAACCCGAACCAACTGGTCGTGGTCATTTCACAATCCGGTGAAACAGCGGATACCCTGGCGGCCTTACAGTACGCGAAGTCATTGGGCCATACGCATACGTTGGCCATTTGCAATGTACCCGAGTCGGCTATCGTGCGCGAGACGGCACTTCGCTTCATCACCCGCGCGGGTCCGGAAATCGGGGTCGCCTCCACGAAGGCGTTTACTACTCAGTTGAGTGCTCTTTTTCTGCTAACGCTTTTGTTGGCCAAAGCTAATCAACGCTTGGATGAAGGCAGCGAAAAGAGCTACCTGGATGAGTTGCGCCACCTCCCCATCGCGGTCGATAAAGTACTTTCGCTCGAACCCGCTATTAAAGATTGGGCTCGGCACTTTGCCGATAAACACCATGCGCTTTTTTTAGGCCGGGGCCGCCATTATCCCATCGCCCTGGAAGGTGCGCTCAAGCTCAAGGAAATTTCCTATATCCATGCCGAAGCGTACCCCGCGGGTGAACTCAAGCACGGGCCGCTGGCACTGGTCGATGCAGATATGCCGGTAGTGGTGGTAGCACCCAATGATGAACTTTTGGAAAAATTAAAGGCCAATATGCAGGAAGTCAGCGCTCGCGGTGGGCAGCTATATGTATTTGCGGATGGCGATAGCGCAGTGACGTCTTCCGAAGGCGTGAACGTACTGCAAATGCCAGAGCATTATGGTCTGCTTTCTCCTGTACTGCATGTGGTAGCACTTCAGTTGCTTTCCTATCACGTGGCCTTGGTGAAGGGGACCGATGTAGACAAACCGCGCAATCTCGCCAAGAGCGTAACGGTGGAGTAGTAAGGCGCGTAAAGCGAGCTGATATTGAAAAGCATACATGTTTTCAGCGCGCTTTATTGGCGCGCTTTTTGTTTGAAAAATGCTGTTTAAAGAACGACTTATTGCGTACATGGGAAAGGTATAAAGGAATGCGAAAGTTTTTTGGCACGGATGGCGTGCGCGGCCGAGTAGGCGAATTCCCGATGACACCGGCCTTTGCAATGAAGCTGGGGTGGGCGGCAGGGCAGGTTTTAGGGGCCGAAGGCACAAGGGAAGTACTCATTGGTAAGGACACCCGAGCCAGCGGTTATATGTTGGAGTCCGCCCTGGAAGCCGGGTTTTCCGCCGCCGGAGTCAATGTAGCGCTGGTCGGGCCGCTGCCCACGCCTGGCGTAGCTTATTTAACTTCTACCTTTCGTATGGATGCAGGTGTAGTAATCAGCGCCTCACATAACCCTTTTTACGATAACGGCATCAAAATATTTGCCCAGGGCGGCCGCAAATTGACCGACGCTCAAGAGCAGGAAATCGAGCGTTGGCTACAGGTCGCTATTGAAGGCGGCATGACGTGCGTGGAATCCGATAAACTGGGCAAGGCGCGCCGTATCGATGATGCAGCGGGCCGCTATACTGAATACTGTAAAGCCAACTTGCCCGGGGCCTTGAGCCTGAATGGTTTGAAAATCGTGGTGGATTGCGCTAATGGGGCTGCCTACAAAGTAGCCCCCGCTGTGTACCGTGAGCTGGGCGCAGAGCTGATCAGCATTCACGATAAGCCCAACGGCGTGAACATCAATGCCAACTGTGGTGCTACTTCGATGCAAAGTCTTCGAGCCGCGGTGTTGGAAAACGAAGCGGACATGGGCATTGCGCTGGACGGTGATGCTGACCGACTGATGATGGTGGACCACACCGGCACGGTGGTAGATGGCGACGAGCTTTTATACCTGTTAGCGAAAGACGCTAAAGCGACAGGTTACACTGGCGGCGTAGTAGGTACCCAGATGAGCAACCTGGGGCTCGAGCACGCACTGAATGCTTTGGGCATACCCTTTAAGCGTGCCAAAGTAGGCGACCGCTACGTGATGGAGCAGCTAAAGGAAACTGGCTGGCGGCTAGGGGGTGAAGGCTCCGGGCATCTTTTAAGCCTGGACCACGCTTCTACCGGCGACGCGGTAATCGCTTCGCTACGTGTGCTTACCTGTCTGTTGCAACAGCAAACGAACCTGTTCGAAGCCAAGCAAGGTATGCACAAGCTGCCACAAACGCTTATTAACGTGCGCTTCAAACCGGGTGGCGAGGTGAGCCCGCTCGAGTCGCAAAAGGTCAAGCAGGTAGTGGCAGAGGTCGAAAGCAAGCTGGGCGTTAATGGCCGCGTATTGCTGCGCAAATCTGGCACCGAGCCGCTTATTCGTGTGATGGTGGAGGCAACGAACGCCCACACCGCTGAAACGGCCGCAATGGATATCGCGAATGTGATTCGCGAGTCGGTAGGCTAGCCTGTTCTGATCCGTTACTATTCAAACGCTTAAATTTAATGGATGTATCGAAAGAGCGCTTATCAGGATGTCCAATTTGAAAATTGCGGTTGCAGGTACTGGCTATGTAGGCCTCTCTAATGCGGTGCTTTTAGCCCAGCATCAAGAAGTGGTGGCGGTCGATTTAGTGGCCGAAAAGGTCGAGTTGATCAACGCTCGGCAATCGCCGATCGAAGATGCTGAAATCGAAGCGTTCTTCCGTGATAAAACGCTGAACCTCAAGGCGACGCTGGACAAGGAGTCGGCCTATGCCAACGCTGATTATGTCATCATTGCCACGCCAACCAACTACGACGCCGTTACCAACTATTTCGATACCTCTAGCGTTGAATCGGTCATTCAGGATGTCATGCGTATCAATCCTAATGCGGTCATGGTCATCAAGTCCACCGTGCCGGTGGGGTATACCACCGAGGCCAAAGAGCGCTTCGGTACTCACAATCTTATTTTCTCCCCAGAGTTTTTGCGCGAAGGTAAGGCGCTTTACGACAACCTGCACCCATCGCGTATCGTGGTAGGCGAGCGCTCTGAACGCGCCGAACGCTTCGCGGGGCTGTTGAAGGCGGGCGCAGTCAAGCAGGCTATTCCCACGCTGTTTGTCGATAGCACCGAAGCCGAGGCAATCAAGCTATTCGCCAATACCTACCTTGCGATGCGCGTAGCCTTCTTCAACGAGCTCGATACCTACGCTGAAACCCACGGGCTGGATACCAGGCAAATTATCGAAGGTGTAGGGCTCGACCCGCGCATCGGCGCACACTACCGCAACCCCAGTTTTGGCTATGGGGGGTACTGCCTACCCAAGGATACCAAGCAGCTCTTGGCCAACTATGAAAATGTGCCCAATAACCTGATCGGTGCTATCGTTGAAGCCAATCGTACGCGCAAGGATTTCATCGCGCAGTCGGTGCTCAAACGTAACCCTCGTGTGGTGGGTGTTTACCGGCTCATCATGAAATCCGGTTCGGACAACTTCCGTACTAGTGCCATGCAGGGGGTGATGAAGCGCATCAAGGCGAAAGGGGTTGAAGTAGTAGTGTATGAGCCTGTGCTGGAAGAAGACCACTTCTTTAATTCTGAAGTCATCAGGGACCTGGGCGTCTTCAAGCAGCGTTGCGATGTCATCATCGCCAACCGGTTGGTCGACGAGATCAGTGATGTTCGCGAGAAGGTATATACTCGAGATCTGTTTGGCTCTGATTGAGTGGCTTACGAATAAGCTAAATAACAAACTTTTAAAATAAAACGATTTGGGAAGTAGCTGAGTCAAAGAGCTTAATGTATGAGCACGGTAAGAGGTATTATGATGAAGTGCCACGTTAAGTTAACTGGGGAAGCTGTTAAACGATAAAGGCCTTGAATGGGTTATAGAGTTTGGATAGACCGTTTGCAGGGTAATAAGCTAAGCGGCTGGGCTATCAATAGCGAAGATTCGAAAGAAGTCGTTGCGTTAAATTTGCTTGTCAATGGAAAACCTGCGGGGGAATTTAAAGCGGCGATCTTTAGGCGCGACCTGCTACGGAAAGGGCTTTCAGATGGCTTTAGCGGCTTTTCTATTACCGTGCCTGCATGTTACCTGAACGGTAAAGAGACTCGTTTCGAGGTCATAGCAGAAGGTGCTACGCAGCCCTTGGAAGGCTGCTCTACTCTTACGGACGTTACACCCCTATTTCCCTTTGACGAACAAAATAAAAAGCCTTGGTTCGTCAGCGATGAATCCTCTGAAAGCCATTTAAAACGCCTGATTCACGAGCTAACCCTCGAAAATTATGCCCAGCATATAAACCGGGTCAAGCAAATCGTTATACAAGAGCCCGACCTGCTTACTCAAAACCTGGGGTTGTTGGATAAGGCCAATGCGCTCTTCGGCGTCAAAACCTTTGAAAAAGCAATGACCGAACGTCACGATATTTGGTTTAGGAGACAGGCCTGCACCCGGAGCGACTGTTGCAAAAAATCCGGCGGCAAGTGTGCGATTTGGCAAAAAAGCCTTGCTCTGAAAAAGAACATGCATCGTTTCGCTGTTGATTTAGGCCTTACTACTCCCAACGTGTTGGCGACCTTCGATGATCTGGAGGAGTTGCTGACCCTGGATTTACCCCCTCGGTTCGTGGCAAAGCCTGATGGTTATGGCGCTTCCATCGGGGTGTTCGTCATTTCTCACGGCTATAATCTTCTGACCGGGATGAAAGCAACGGTCAAAGATATTTATGATGAGTGGCTCAAGCTTAAACTAAAAAACCCGCGGTGCTCATTCATCATCGAAGAGTTTATAGAAGATGAGTTCTCCACGAGTGAGATCGAGTACGATTACATACCACTGGATTACAAAGTATACGTATTTGGTGGTATGCCAGTACTAATACTGGTGGTGGACAGAAATTATCCTTATTACGGGGTGGCCCAGTACTCGGTTAGCTGGAATAAGGTAAACCTGCCTATCGAAAAAAACTACCCGTTTATTAGTGGTATAAAAAAGCCTAAACACCTTGAGGCGATTATCGAGGCGGCTGGAAAGGTCGGCACTAAGCTTGGTGCCTTTTGCCGGGTCGATTTTTTCTCCTCCCATGCTGGGCCGGTATTTGGCGAGATTACCTTGCTGCCTGCCAATGGCAAGAATTTTACCGAGTTCGGTAATGCTTTGCTCATGCAGTCCGCTATTCTTTTTGAGCCAGAGTATTTTTGGAAAAATGATTAGGCCTATTTTTAAACTATTAATGAAGACTTTATAAGTAATTTTATGAATACAATAGCGCTGGTCGAGCAAAGCCCCTGGTTCGATGCCGATTGGTATCAGGCCCAATACCCGGATGTAAATGTCTCGGGGCTTACCCCTGCTGAACATTATGTAACCTTGGGTGAGAAGTGGGGCCGCTGGCCAGGGCCGTTTTTTCATTCAGGTTTTTATCGCAGCCAATATGCGGATATCGCCAAAGCGGGTGTAAGCCCACTATTACATTTTACCAAGCACGGGGAAGGTGAGGGGCGATGGCCTTTTGAGCTTAGCGCCCAGCGGCTGGAAGTAGCGCTGTGGCAAGAAGATGATAAAAGTATACATCTGCGTTTGAACGAGTTGATTCGCACTGGGGGCGAGTGGGAGGCAAGCTACGCCCATTGGGCTTTGGCGAGATGGTACGCTTGGCAGGGGGAATGGCAAACCTGTACACAGCACCTGGGCGAGCGTTACACATTAGGAAAGCAGTTGCCCACCACGCCGGCACCTTACCTGCTGGAGATCGAGGCTTTTACCCAGCAAGGGGATTTGGCCCAGGCGCTTGCTCGTATATCGGCGCTCGCCAAACGCTGCCCCGAATATTCTGATACCCATTTGGCAATGGCCAATCTGCTTTATTTTCAACAGCAGTTGATCAGTAGCGCTATGCCCATCCCCGTTGTTCCGGTAATAACCCAAGCGCAGGCCTTGAATGAGGATCTGCGTCTTTATCATATCAATGCCATCTACCGCTCCGCCGCACTCGCACCACTCGCCCTGCTGGATGCTAACCAGCCGTTGACTCTGGAGAACCTGGCCGCTATAGGTGCCGCTTCAAGCGCTTACGATGACAACGACTCCAAAGCACCGCTGGTGTCCATCATCATGCCGTTGTTCAACGCAGAAGCGTACCTGCTTACTGCCCTGGAAAGCCTGGCCAACCAAACGCATGAAAACCTTGAAGTGTTGATTGTTGATGATGCCTCGACCGATACTTCCCCGGCACTTGCTAAAGCGTTTTGCGATAAGGACAGCCGCTTTCGCTTGATTCACCAGCCCTACAACCAGGGCGCCTACGCTGCGCGTAATCGGGGGCTAGAACTGGCCCGCGGCGAGCTCATCACCGTTCACGATAGTGATGACTGGTCGCACCCGCAAAAGCTCGAGTGCCAGGTAAATGGTATGAATCAGCACCCGGAATGGAAGGCCTGTTTTAGTGATTTTGTACGTGCGACAACCGAATTACGGTTTAGTCGCTGGCGTATCGAAAATATGGACGGGTGGATATATCGCAATACATCGTCGTTTATGTTTCGCCGAGAAGTACTCGAGACCTTGGGGTTTTGGGATGTCGTAAATGTAGGGGCTGACGGCGAGTATGTTCTGAGGTTGGTGGCTGCGTGGGGTGTCAAGGCTTACGGGACAGTGAAAAGGGGAGTGCCGCTTTCTTTTGGGCGGACCCTGCCCCAGTCGTTGAGCCAGGCAGGTCCTACGCATCTTGTAACACAGTTCAAAGGGCTGCGGTATGATTACCAACAAGCGGCCGCTCAGTGGCATTTAATTGCTGGAAAACCAGGTGACCTTTACGTGCCTCAGTACCCCAAAGCCCGACCATTCCCGGCCCCCAAGGGTAATTTACGCCAATAAGATGCTACGCTTGGCGCCTATCACGTCAGTATCAGGAATTTATTGTGAGTTCAGATTCTCAGTCTTTAGCTAACAACGCTACCCAAGAGCTAGCCACCAAGCCCTCCATTAGCACGCTGGCTCAGGGTTCCATGTTTTGGCAGCCCGAGTACCGGGAGCCTTCCCCCTGGCTCGAGCATTTGCCCTTTTTATTTTGGCTGGTCGAGGCGCTTCGCCCTACCCAGGCTGTGGGGCTGGGCGTTGATTTGGTACCGCACTTTGCACTTTGCCAAGCGGTGACTCGCCTACGCTTGGGCGCGCACTGTTATGCGATTGGCGAGGCAAACAGCGAACAGCAAGTTCGCATGGAAGAGTACGGGGCAGAGCACTTTGGTGGCACCAGCCAGTGGGTGTCAGTCAACCCTACGCGTGCCATCCAGCAATTCGACGAAGCCTCGCTCGACCTGCTCCTTCTTAATGTAGCGTCAGACGATGACAGCATCGATTATCTTTTGGATCGTTGGGCTTCGCGTTTGAGTAGCAAAGGCGTGGTGCTGCTACCCGGTATTGCCAAGCGAGAGCCTGGCGCTCAGGCGTTTCGAGTTTTTAACGAACTCAAGTCGCAGTATCCGCATTTTGCTTTTACTCATGCGGGTGGGTTGGGCGTATTGATGGTGGGGGATACACCTCCTGCGTTAGTCAAAAACCTGTTGGGATCGCTTGAATCCAAAGCGTCCAGCCAAGTGGTACAGGATATATTCGGCCGATTAGGGCGCAGCTGTCAGGATAAAGTCATCGCTCAGCAGCAGCAAACGCTTGCCAATCGACTACAGGGGCAAGTAGAAGAGACGCAACAAAAACTAGCAGGTGCTCAAGCCATTGTTGAAGAGCAGCAAGAGCACTCCCATAAGCAGGATAAGCAGACACTCGAGCTACAAAACCGCATTACCCGTCAGGAGGAGCGTTTTGCCCACGAGCGCGGCCGCTTGGCAGAGCGCGTAAGCACGTTGGAAGAAGTGAACGCTGAGCTCAAACAAGAGCTCGCGCGTAGCCGCCACCAAGCGGAAGAGCGCGAACGCTTGGCACAGCAGAATGCGGAAACGATGGCTCAGACCGAAAAAGAACGCGATCAAGCACATCAGAAGAACGAAAAGTTACAAAGTGAGTACGAGCAGCAGCAAGCTGAACTGAGCGAAGCGCTTAAAACGCTTGAAGACAACGACCAGGCCATTGCCCAGAAAGACCGGCAAATAGCCAATCAAATACAGCGTTTGGAAGAGCAGGAAACATCGCTCAGGGAGCGTTTTGAAGAGCTTGGCCAGTTAACGCGCCAGCTAAACGAAGCCGAAACCAGTAAGCAAGAAGAGCTTGCCGAGGCAAAACGCCAGAATGATACGCTAAGCCAGCAGGTGGCTGAGCTGAGCCAAAGCGAGAAGCAGGCTAAAGAACAGGTTAATGAGCGTTTTGAAGAGCTCGCCGTACTTACCAATATGTTGGAAGAGCGCGAAGCCAAGCAGCATCAACAGGTGAGCGAACACCAGGCCGAATTGGAAAGAGCGGCGGCAACACATAAGGCTGCGCAGAAACAGGCGAATGAGCAAAAAGCTCAGTTAGAGCACAAATTGCAGGAAGCGCAGAAACAAGCCGAGGCAAGCAAAGTCGAGCAGAAAGCTCATTTAGAAAATAAGTTGTTAGACGCACAAAAAATCAGGCAGCAAAACGAGGCGAAAATAGACGAGCTGACGAACGCATTGGACGAGGCAAACCAGGAGCATCAGCGTCAAAGCAATGAATTGGTTGCGTTGACCAAGCGCCTGGAATTTTATCGCCAGTCGACGCTGGGCAGTGAATCGCTACAAGAGGAAGGCCCAGCCTCTCACTCTCGGCCCGTGCGTAAGACGTCACCGCTTACCAAGCGTGCCATGAAACGCCAAGTGGCGATGATCGAAAATAGCCGCTGGTTCGACGCTACGTGGTACCTAAACCAGTACCCGGATATTGCGAGCGACCCTAAAATGGCTAAACAGCCTGCGCGGCATTATCTGGTAATGGGCGGTTTTGAAGGGCGCAACCCCGGCCCCGAGTTCGATTCCGCCTATTACCTGGCTACTCACCCGGATGTCGACGAAGGCGGCACCAACCCGCTGATTCATTACCTTAAATTTGGTCAAGCCGAACAGCGTAGTTTTAAGGCATCAGAATGAACGTAACGCTTAAAAAAAAGCTGCTGGAATCTGGCTTATTTGATGAGCAGTGGTACCAAGAGCGCTATCCGGATGCTCGCCAAAGCGAGTTAGCGCCTTTAGAGCACTTTATGCACTATGGCTGGCCGCTAGGGCGCAGCCCCGGGCCCAGGTTCGACCCCGATTTTTATCGTAAGCACTACGCGGATGTAGAGCTTGGCGGGTTCGACCCCCTGGAGCACTACCTTGCTCACGGCTTGAATGAAGGCCGCCAGCCAAAAGCGTTGCCGAGCAGCCCGCGTCCTACACCGCGTATAGCCGTCGTACTGCACGCCTACCATTTGGATCTGATAGCGGCCTTGGGTGAGCGGCTTGCGCGCCTAACGGAGCCCTTCGATCTTTATATCACTACGCCGCACGCGCCGGATACCCCCGAAATAGCTGCTTTGAAAAACCGCTTCCCTTGGGCAGAGGTAGTGCTAAGCCCCAACCTGGGACGCGATATCGCGCCTTTTTTTACTTTGCTTCCAAGGCTTACCCATTACGAACTGTGCTTGAAGCTTCACACCAAGCAGGGCGTAACCAAAGTAGCCAGGCAGTGGCGCGAAGAATTACTGGGAAGCGTGTTACCCAAAGGCCCGGTGCTTCGTCAAGTCGTCAGTACGCTACGCAGCGATGAGCGCCTGAAACTGGCTGGCCCCAAACGGCTATTCATGAGCCAGCAGGCCATGCGGTTTGAGAACGACAGGTGGCTAACCCTGTTGGCAGAGCGGCTCGACATATCGCTTGAAAACGACTGGGGTTTTTTAGCAGGCTCCATGTTTTGGTGTCGCCCTCAGGCATTAATGCCACTTGCAGAAGAAGTGGCCAAACACCAGTTTGAAACCGAAACCGGCCAGCAGGATGGAGAGCTGGCCCATGCCCTTGAAAGGCTGGTGGCGGGGACTATTCACCCCCAGGCTGGGCAGATTTTACTGTTGGGGCCTAGCGTGGATGGCAAGTTCGCACTCACGGTTTGCCAAGAGCCCATGCCGCTCGAGTATGCTATGCCTTCGGAGCTTTTGGCGGACCCGATAGTGGACTCTCCGGACGAGGTGAGCAGTCAGCGTATAGCGGGCGATCTCAATATAGGCAAAGGCATGTCGATTCGTGGCTGGCTAGCCGACCTTGAAAACCCGGCGCCCCGCGAGGCCATTATCCGGATCGATGGTACTCGGGAGATCAATACCTCCGCCAACCTTTTCCGAGGTGATTTACGCGATAACCAACTCCACCAGGGCCATCACGCCTTTGAAATTTACCCCCCGATCGATTTGCTGGACGGCCAGCAGCACGAGCTCGAACTGATCGATACCCAAACACGCAAGTGCGTGGCCACAAGCCAGGCACGCTGGGCTTTTGAGCGCAGCTTTAGTAATTTTGCAGGTTATCTCGCGCACGGGTTAGTGGATCCTTTTATCTCCCAGCCGTTTCGTGAGGATGATAAGCGCTGCTTCGCTGCCATGGAAAACGTGGCACGCGTTTTGGTAGAACGCGCTCAAGCGCTGACTTCACCACCGTTGGTCTCTATCATCATGCCGTGTTTCAACCGTATGGAAACCGTGGGTGAGGCGGTCGACTCGGTAATGGCGCAGTCCTATTCCAATATAGAGCTCATCCTGGTAGATGATGGCAGTAAGGACGGTACGGATAAGTGGTGCGAGCGTGCCGCCAACGAACACGCCCGTATCAACGCGGTACTGCTCGGCCAAAACGGCGGGGTATCCGCCGCGCGTAATAAAGGGTTGGAAGTGGCTCGGGGCGAGTACATCATGTACCTTGATTCGGACAACCGCTGGGATACGCGCTTCGTTGCCGCCATGGTCGGCGCGTTCCAGCAATTACCGGATGCCGAAGCGCTTTACTCCGGTTTATACCGTTACCATGGTGATAGTCAAACGCCTGCAGGGGTAATGTTTGGCCCCCTGAATCGATCGCTTCTGTTTAACCGCAACTACATAGACTTGAACACGTTCGTGCATACCCGCAAGGCATGGCAGCGCTTGGGCGGCTTTGACGAAAGTTTACCGCGCTACGTGGATTGGGATCTGGTACGCCGTTATGCGTTGGATGCAGCACTTTACTCAGTGCCCGTCTTGCTCACCCACTATTATTTGGATAGGGCAACGAACTCATTGACGGGTGAGAAGAGCTATTCGTCCTTTCTTGAAAAAGTACGTGAAAAAACGGGGCTTACCTATATCCCTAAACCGCCTGAAATACAGCTTGAAAGCAGTACTGCTCAAAACAGCAGTAGCCTACAGGCCAAAAGCGCTGACTTGAAAAAGGGCGTATCGGTCATTATTCCCAGCTACGAATCTAGGGTCGATTTACAAGAGTGCCTGCAAAGCCTTTATGAGCTTGGCTTGGGAACCTCGCTCGAGATCGTGGTGGTGGATAATGCCTCTTCGCAACCCGTATGCGATTTTATCCGCCAGGAAAGCAGTGCCGGGCGTATCAAAGCCGTTTTTAACGATGCCAACTTCGGGTTTACTCATGCGGTCAACCGAGGCATTCATGCCGCCAGCGCTGCTAACGATATCGTGCTGCTCAATAACGACTCTTTGGTCACCTCTGGCGCCTTCGAAGCGATGCAGAAAGCTGCTTATACGCTACCGGAATGCGGTCTAGTAGTACCTCAGCAGGTGCTACCGGGGGGGACCAAAACGCTGAACGATCATGTACCCTACGCCAATGCGGCGTTCCCGTGCGACGTCAATATTTCAAAGCATCACGCCAACGTTCAGCATGTGCCGCTTTTTCACGATGGCAGGGCTTTGGAAATCTCCTTTGCGCCGTTTTTCTGCGTATACATTCCGCGCCATGTTTATCAAAAAGCGGGGGAGCTGGACGCTCAGCACGGCCGTCACTATCGGTCAGACCGTATCTATTGTGACGTGGTGCGCCATATTTTGGGCCTCAAAATCTATCACGTCAGCGATGCGCTTATTTATCACAAGTTGCAAAAATCCACCCATGAGCTGGCGGGCAAGAAAGAAACGGATTTCGATATCATGTTCAAGCAAAACCGCTGGGATGCCACCAATAAAGAGCGTTTGGGCTTTATTGATGCGCCATGGGACGTTTAGGTTCTGATTCGAGGCTATAAAAAGCGCACGCTTGTGCGCTTTTTTTGTCTTATCTGGATTGCTCATATTTCAGACCAGTGACGGTAGTAGTGAAAGGTCCCTATGGATTTCGATAATCTTAAGCGTACTCAGGCAGCACCGGGTGGCTGGCTGCACCAGTTGAAAGAGGCCGTGTCCGGCCATAAGCGCAAAGACCCTAACGATGCGGGTTTGCGTTGGCACCTGGATTACCCAATAAGTGACGGGCCTTCGAAAATGGAAGCGGGCGGTACCGTCGTTCAGGGCTGGGTGTTGTTACCTGCTTGTTGCTCGCACGACTTGGAACGTGTACGGGTGATCGCCTACTGGGGGGAGGCGTTTGAATTGATACACCCCTTGGGTATTCAGCGCCCGGATGTCATTACGCGCGTTCTTCAGGCGGATGCCAATATTCATCCGCAGCTTGCCTGCGGTTTTCGTTTTACCGTTCCCAGAACGGTGAAAGAATTTGGTTTGGCGCTTCTTGTCGGCGAGGAGCGTTTTAACCTCGAGTATCTACGCATGGAAGAGGATGGTCCTGCAACGGAGATCGACACTGCGCCTTTGAAGGTGCTTGAAGGAAAAGAGGGTTGGTTGTTTCTCGACAACGATACCAACGGTAGCGTCGATCAATACCGTGGCTATATGCGCTTGACCGAAGAGGGGCTTGCTCATTGGCAAGCTTACCTTAAGAGCTTTAATGAGCTTGCTAAAAAGCATGAAACAAAAAATGCGCTATTGGTTGCGCCCTCCAAAGAGAGCGTGATGGGGCCGCGCTACCACCCTTTTCCCGAAGGCGAGGGAGGGCCGGTACATCAACTACTGGCATTGCCCGAAGCAGCCAAGGCCGTTTACCCCGTTGCTGCTTTAACCGAGCTTGGCGACAAAGCCTTCATTCAGACCGATACGCATTGGGCTCAACGCGGCGCCATGAGCGCGACAGTCGAGCTAGCGAAAGCGTTAGAGCTCGATATGCAAGCGGTGGCGGCACTCTTCGAAGCCGATAGTTATAAGACCCGGCGGTTAGCAGGTGATTTGGGTAGCAAATTTTCCCCTGAAAAAGAGTGTGAAATCGAAGGGCTTACGACGTTTAGCTACCACAAGCACCGTTACTTTGATAATGGTTTGCCCAACTTCGGACGCTTGTTGCTCATAAACTACGCCGAGGCCTTGAACCCGGCTACCTGCTTGGTGTTTGGCTCCTCTTCCAGTTACTCCATGCTGAACTACTTAAGCCGCCTTTTTGAACGCGTCATCTTCGTACATACAGCGGGTAATCTGGACCCGGAGCTCGTTGCGGCAGTGAAACCGGCGTATCTGGTAGCACAAACCAATGCACGGTTTGTCGTGCAGGTGCCCAAGGCCAACCAGGCATTGAAAACGCTTATTGAAGACAAGCGTGCGCGACTGACCACCAGCGAACAGGAGTTGCTCGCTAAGCGCCAAGTCGTTGCGGGGGCGGAAGACGGGTTGGTCAAGTCCCTCGGGCTTTCATCGTGGGTGATGCTTTAATGTGGCGGGCAGGGTGTCGGGGCTTCTCCGGGCTGGTAGTATGCCCTTTTTTCATTAGTGGGGCGGCAGCAGGCACTATGACAAAGCGCTATGAAGAAGAGTCAAATGGCAACAAGTAACATGCGGTATCTGCACCATCGCTCACCTCTGCGCTTTGTACCTCAGCAGCAGCTCGTTCCAACCGAACGCCCCGGCGAGTGGCAGGCTACGGGCGCAGAAGCGCAGTTCAAACTCGAAGGCCAGCTCCCCTGGGCTGGCTGGAACATGCTCGAGATCGCCTGTGACCGGGATATCAGCGGCATCGTCGCCACACTGACTATCGAAACCGTTCGGCGCTCGATCACGGTCGATTTTCCGCTACGGATGGGTAAAACCACCAAGCGGCTGGTATTCGTCCCCTGGGGCGTAAAGAAGATCACGCTTAGGCCATCCCATGTGGCGTGTACCTTCTCCTACAGCCATTTTCGGTTTGTTTGGCTGACCCCCACGTTTGCTTATAACCGGCTTTTGCAGCGTCTGGTCAACACGCACCAGCACTACCGCGACCTTACGGTTGATGAAGTGCTGGTTAGTCTAAAGCAGCAGGGGCGTAAACATAGCCGTAAATGGCAGTCGATCGCGCGAGAGGATTACGACAGCACTTTCATTAGCATGTCGACCCGGCGCCACTATCAGCAGTGGATCCAACAGATCGAACAGCGCCGCGCTCCAGATAAACACGAAGTGGCGTCCCATAAGGGGTTTGCCTGTAGCGTGGTCGTACTCGGCGTTAGTGAGCAAAAGCGCTCGCTCAAGCAGCTCAAGCAGTGGCTATATCCCACGCTTGCAAGCGTTGCCGAACAGTCGCTTTCGCCCCGCCAAGCGCTTTTACTGCTTTCGCCGGGTCAGCATCAACGCCTGGCGGCCTGGTTGAGCGAATGGCAGCAAGAGCTTGCGTTTTTAGAGGTCGTTGAAACGCCGTCGTTCTCGATTGCCGAGCAGCGAAGCGAAGCCCTGGCGCATACAGCAGGCGACTGGGTGTATTTTCTCCGCCCGGGCGACCGCTTGGCGGACAACGCGCTTTACCACGCCGCGCGCATTGCGGCGGATAACCCCGCCGCCCAGGTGCTGGTCGCCGATGAAGACAGCCTGGACGAGCAGGGCGTGCGCAACTCGCCGCAGTTCAAGCCGGAATACAACGCCGATTTTCTATACGCCATGCCCTATATGGGCCGCGGGGTGTGTTATCAGCGCGGGATATTGAACCCCTTGGGTTTAGAGACTGGCATCGAGCACGCCCAAAATCCGGACTGGCTCGATTATGCCCAGCTTTTGAGCATTACCCGGCAACCAGCGTTTACGCCGGCGTGGTTTGCCCACGTGCCTCACATTGCTTACCACGGCGCGCAAAGTGGTGCTGAAACCAGTTTTGTATCCCTGCTGCAGCACCATTTTAAAGCGCTGGGGGCTAATACCCGCATAAGTGAAGGTTTACTACCCGGCACCCAGCGCGTACAGTGGCCCATGCCAGAGCCCCAACCGCTGGTGACGCTGCTGGTGCCCACGCGCGACGGGGTGCATATCCTGCGCCCCTGTGTGGATGCTCTTCTGGAGCGCACCGACTACACCCATTTCGAGCTGCTGATTCTGGATAACCAGAGTAGCTGTAAGGAAACGCTTGCGTATCTAAAGGATGTAGAAGCGCGCGACTCACGGGTGAGGGTGATCCACTACAACCACCCGTTCAACTACTCCTCGATCAACAACTTCGGTGCCGCTCAGGCCAAGGGCAGCATTATCGGTTTGATCAATAACGACGTCGAGCCGACCGAGGGCACATGGCTGACCGAAATGGTCGAGCAGGTTTCGCGCCCGGACATCGGCTGTGTGGGTGCCAAGCTCTATTATCCCAATAACACTGTGCAGCATGGCGGTGTCATTTTGGGTCTGGGCGGTATGGCCGGCCACTCGCACCGGTTTTTCCAGCGCGATGATGACGGTTTCATGGGTCGCTTGAAGGTCACACAAAACCTTTCCGCCGTGACCGCTGCCTGCTTACTGTTACGTAAATCGGTCTTCGAGGAGGTGAACGGCTTGAACGAAGCGGACTTGGCCGTGGCCTATAACGATGTGGATCTCTGCATTAAGGTCCGCGAAGCGGGGTATCGCAACCTCTGGACCCCGTACGCGGCACTTTACCACCACGAATCGATCTCCCGTGGGGCGGATGACACCCCCGAGAAGCGCGCCCGCTGGCTCAGCGAATTCGCCTATATGCGTAAAGCTTGGGGCGAGTTGCTGGACAGCGACCCCGCCTATAACCCCAACCTGACCCTGGTGCACGAGGATTTCTCGCTGCGTTGATGGGGGGGAATGGTGAGTTGTGAAGGGTGAGTGGTGAATTGTACCTGCGAGAGGCAGTGCAGTGCTTTGCGGGGTGGGGCATTGCCACTTGGCGCCGTGCCGCGCAACGTACGTAATGGCAGCGTTGTTCATCCGCAACACCTTCATTTAAAGGAGCCTTTGTGAGCGGCCAGCATTGGACGGTATTGAGCGATGGAGCGCGGCCGACGGAGGATATTTATTTACTCGCCTCGGCGGCGCTACTGCTTGAAGCGCAGGGGCATCGCGTTCAGCGGGTGCTCGCTTCGCGTACCGCGGTATCGGCCTGGTGGCGGCAATGGCGCTTTCGTGAGCATTTGCGTGACCACCACCTGGTGATTTGCCGCTCAATGTCACCAAGCTGGCTTGCGTGGCTGCAGCGCCACCGGGATCGGTTCGGTTCGATCATTTACCTCATCGACGACGACCTGCCAGCTGCTGCACGCGACACGGCGTTGCCCAGCGCATACCGCGAACGCATGGCGCGCATTGCCGCGCTTCAGCCTCGCCTGTTTGCACTGTCCGATACCGTTGTGGCCTGCAGCGAACAGCTGGCCCAGCGGCTACGCGCTTTTCACGCAAACGTTCGGGTACTCACACCGGCTTTGCTGGCGCCGCTGCCTTCTCGCCATCATTTCGAGGCCGGCCCGAGTAGTGAAAGCCCGTGGCAATTGGGCTTTCACGGCACCCGCGCCCACCTGCCGGATCTTGAACATATCGCCCCGGCACTCAGCGCTTTGCAAACCCATCGCGATGACACCCGCCTGGAAATCATGCTGGGCGAATACACGCCCCCCGCACTGGCAACGCTTCCCCGGGTAGACACACCCACACCGCTTGGCTGGCAGGCATTTCAGGCCTACCAGCGCCGCCAGCGCATACACATCGGGCTGGCGCCGCTATGGGATACTCCTTTCAACGCGGGTAAATCCTTCATCAAGTTTCTGGATATCGCCGCCATGGGCGCAGTAGGCGTGTACTCCAACCGCTACCCCTACACCGAGGTCGTACGCCACGGCGAAAACGGCCTGTTGGCAAACGACGACCCCAAGCAATGGCAAGCCGCCATCACCCAATTGCTGGAAAATCCCCAAGCCACCGCCCAAATGGCCACCCAGGCCGCCCAGGACGCCCAACGCATCGGCAACCCTGAACATACCGCCGATTTTTGGATGAATTTATAGCCAACCCGGATTGCCGCCGCCTTTTGTAGGAGCCCGATTCATCGGTGGTCCGACACCTCTGCGATGGAAGGCGCCAGCCTTCCTTGGGCCACGGTGCACCCATAAACAGATCGCCGACGAGGACCTACGCGTAAGCGCTTAGAGTTTTGCGGGAGGTTTGTAGTAGTATCTTCTCCATCGGATCGTCACTATTTTTTGCAAAGGAGGTGCATGTGGAAGCCCTTTTAAACGCGTTTTATGAACAAACCCCCAACGCCGAGACAGCCGCCGAGCGCGTGGCGTTTGGTACCTCGGGCCACCGTGGCCGCGCCACGGATCGCACCTTCAACGCTGCGCATATTTGGGCGATTACCCAGGCCGTCGTGGACTACCGGGTGGACGCGGGCTACCAGGGGCCGCTGTTTTTAGGGCTGGATACCCACGCGCTTTCGCGCCCGGCCTGGGAGTGCGTGCTTCAGGTGTTGGCGGCGAATAACGTGACGGTGAATATCGAAAAGGACCGCGGCTATACCGCCACGCCCCTGGTCAGTCACGCCATTCTGCAACACAACGCCAACAAAAACGCGCTCCGGGCAGATGGGCTGATCATCACGCCGTCCCACAACCCGCCGGAAGATGGCGGCATCAAGTACAACCCCTACCACGGCGGCCCGGCGGATACCGAGGCGACCGGCTGGATCGAAGCGCGCGCCAACGACTACCTCACCCGTATCGATGATGTCCCCAGGGTGGCGCTCGAGCAGGCGCTGGAACATGCCACCGAGTTCGACTTCACTAGCCTTTATGTCGAAAACCTGCCCCAGGTCGTGGATATCGAGGCGATCGAAAAGGCGGGGCTGACCCTGGGCGCCGACCCCATGGGCGGTACCGCCTTGCCGGTATGGCAGGCCATTTTGATGCGCTACGCGGTCAATGTCGAAGTGGTCAACACCACCGTCGACCCTGCTTTTGGCTTCATGCCGCCGGACCACGACGGCAAAACCCGCATGGACTGCTCAAGCCCCGCGGCCATGGCCAACCTGCTGGCAATCAAAGACCGCTTTGATATCGCCTTCGGCAACGACCCGGACGCCGACCGTCACGGCATCGTGGATGCGGGCGGGTTGATGAACCCCAACCACTTTTTAGCGGTGTGCGTGGATTATCTGCTGAGCTACCGCCCCCAGTGGCCAAGCAGCGGGGCGGGTGCACTCAAGATCGGCAAGACCCTGGTCTCGTCCTCGATGATCGACCGCGTCGTGGCCTCCCACGGGCGTGAGCTTTATGAAGTGCCGGTGGGCTTTAAGTGGTTCGTAGAAGGGCTGCACGAAGGGTATTTGGGCTTTGGCGGTGAAGAAAGCGCCGGGGCAAGCCTGCTCACCCGCGATGGCAACGCCTGGTCCACGGACAAGGACGGCATCGCGCTATGCCTGCTGGCGGCCGAAATCATGGCGGTCACCGGCAAAACCCCCAGCGCGTACTACCAGGAACTCACCGAGCGTTTGGGCACGCCCAGCTACAAGCGGGTCGATACCGCCTGTCGCCCGGAGGAAAAAGCCGCGTTTAAGAAGCTGAGCGCCGACAGCGTTACCGTGGATACCCTGGCCGGTGATGCCATTACGGCGGTACTCGTTAACGCGCCGGGCAACGGTGCCAGTATTGGCGGGATCAAGGTCGTGACCGAAAACGGCTGGTTCGCCGCCCGGCCCAGCGGTACCGAGTCGCTTTACAAAGTCTACGCCGAAAGCTTCAAGGGCCCCGAGCACCTAGATGAGCTGATTTGCAGCGCCCAGCAGCTTCTGGCCGGGGTGCTGGCGCAATGAGCCGTTAGCGGTCAGCCCAGGCGGTAAATAGCCTCTCCAACGTTGTAAAATTGCCAATATGGCTTACGCTGTTGGCAACTTACACGCTGTATCATTCACTGTGGCGTTGTGTGCCAGAATGGCGCTTATCAAGCGCGTTTAGGGGTTTATCGACACATAACGCGTTTTAACGTGGGCGGGTACGGAAAAATTTCGAGCTGCCTCGGCCCTCTAGTACGCTTAGGGCTTTGTAATATATAGCGCTGGCAGCTCGATCAAACAAAGTGGCTTGAAAGTTGCTGGTAACAAGATGAATGAATCATCTTCGAAAGACTCAAGGACGACACAATGAATGTATCCACGCTCTCGACGGCTCCGCGTGTCTACACGCCGCTCAATGCCTTGAAAACGCATGCCGAGCAGATTCAGACGAAATCCCTCACCGATTTACTCGCCGGCGACAGCGATGTTGCCCTGCGTCGTAGCAAAGCCCTGCAGTTTTCGCTGGGGTCGCTCCATGTCGATTTCAGCAAGCAGCGTGTTAGCGAACAAACGCTAGCCCTGTTGATGGACTGGGTGCGCAGCTGCCGGCTGGAAGAAAAGCGCCAGGCCCTGTTTGCGGGCAGTCATGTCAACGTTTCCGAGGGGCGCCCGGCGCTGCACATGGCGGCGCGCTGGCCAGGTAATGAGGACGCCCCGGAGGGCATGGAGGAGGCGGTCGCGTTTTGCCAGGCTCAGCGGCAAAAACTCTCGGATATGGTCGAGCGGTTGCACGCGCGCCAATGGTTTGGCGCCACGGGGCAGTCGGTGACCGATGTGGTGCATATCGGTGTGGGGGGCTCCGATTTGGGGCCAAAGCTCATTAGCGAGACCCTGGGGGCCTGCCCCAGCGAACAGCACATCGGTGTACACTACGTTTCCAGCATGGATGGTAGCCAGCTTCTGCCGTTAATGGAGCGCCTCAACCCGGAAACCACGCTGCTGGTGCTGGCTTCCAAATCCTTCACCACCGCCGATACCCGCTTCAATGTGAATACCGCTTTGAGCTGGCTTAGCGAGGCGCTCGAGATCGACGTGGCAACGCTTTGCCGCTTTCAGCTGGTGGGTGTGTCGACCCGCGCGGATAAAATGAGCGAGTTTGGTATTCCCGAGGCGCACCAGCTTCACTTCAAGGAGTGGATCGGCGGGCGTTTTTCGCTTTGGTCGCCTATTGGGGTTAGCGTGGCCATGCAGCTGGGAATGGCGTCTTTCGACCGGTTGCTGGAAGGGGCCCACGCGGTGGATCAGCATTTCCTCGCCACGCCATTGGAGGAGAACGTGCCGGTTGTAATGGCCGCGATAGGCGCCTGGAACTCGCAGTTTCTCGATATTCCGACCCACGCCGTGCTGCCCTACGATGCCCGTATGGCCAGCGTGCCCGCTTACCTGCAGCAGCTGGAGATGGAATCCAACGGCAAAAGCGTCGGGCTTGACCGAAAGCTGGTGGCGCACCCCACGTGCCCCATCATTTGGGGCGATGTAGGGCCCAATGCGCAGCACGCGTTTTACCAGTTGCTGCACCAGGGAAGCCATACGGTGAGCGCCGATTTTATCGCTGTCGCGACCCGCGAATGTAATGCCACGGGGGCACTGGCCGATTCCCTGCGTGCTCAGGAACATCTGACGCTCGCCAACTGTTTGGCGCAGTCTCAACTGTTTGCGCTGGGGGATGACGCCATTCCGGTGGTTTCTCGCGGGCAAATGGCCATGGGATATCGCGGTAATCAGCCCAATAGCGTTATTTTGATGCAGTCTTTGAATGCCTGGAGCATCGGCGCCTTGATCGCGCTTTACGAACATAAGGTATATGTCCAGTCGGTACTGTGGAACGTCAACCCGTTCGACCAGCCCGGTGTGGAGCTTGGCAAAAAGCTGGCCGAAAGCTTTTATCAGGCCCTTGAAGAGCAGCCGGTCGATACGCCCACCGTGTTTGACCCCAGTACGCGGGCATTACTTGAAAAAATACAGGCGTGGCGGCAGTGATCGCGCTTGAACCTACGAAACGCTGTAACGAAAAGGATGATTAGATGACTCAGGTCCGTAAAGCCATTATTCCTGTCGCGGGATTTGGGACGCGCCTTCTGCCGATCAGCAAGGCGATTCCCAAGGAGATGGTGCCGGTGGTCGACCGCCCGTTGATCCAGCACGTGGTCGAAGAGGCGCTGGCCGCGGGCATCAATGAAATTATCCTGGTCACCCGTACGGGGAAATCCGCCATTGAAGACCACTTCGATGCGCACTACGAGCTCGAGGATTCGCTGGCCAAAAAAGGCAAGGATGCGCTGCTGGAAACGCTTTCGGCGATCGCTCCGCCCAAATTGAAAGTCACCAGCGTGCGCCAGGCCAATGCCAAGGGCTTGGGTCACGCCATTCACTGCGCCGCCCACTTGCTGGACGACAACGAGCCCTTCGCCGTCATCCTGCCGGACGTACTGGTCAAGCCCCAGGTCGGTAGTGATACCTGCGACCTGGGCCGCATGGTAGAGCGTTGGGATGCCCACCAGGCCTCGCAAATCATGGTGGAAGCGGTACCTCAGGAAGAAGTGTACCGCTACGGTATCGTCGACTGCGACGAGCCAAACGCCGGGGAAAGCGCCGATATGCGCGGCGTAGTCGAAAAGCCCAAGCCGGAAGAGGCCCCGTCGCGGCTTTCGGTCATTGGCCGGTATGTGCTGCCGTATCGCATCATGGAGCTTCTCGAAGACCAGGCACCGGGCGCCGGCGACGAAATCCAGCTTACCGATGCCATCGACCGTCTCATGAAGGAAGGCCAAACCGTACAGGCGTTCCGCATGCACGGGCGCACCTTCGACTGCGGCCACATCGAAGGCTGGCTACAAGCCAACAACACCCTGGCCCGCGAAGCCGGATTCGATATTTAATCGCCGCTGGCCAGTGTTCGCTCATAAAAAAGGCTCCCCAGGGAGCCTTTTTTGTCTGGTTTAGCGTTGTCAGAAAGATGAAAGGTTTTCCAGACAGTCGTGGCGCCCCAAACAGATCGCTGGCTAAAGCCTGCTCCTACAAGGGCACTGACCTGACTCGATTCGCCTATCTCGATTCGGGCTCGTTCCTACTGTAGGAGCCCAATTCATTGGGCGATGGAAGGCGTCAGCCTTCCTTGGGGTGCCACCTTAAAGAGATCGCTGGCTAAAGCCTGCTCCTACGGTGCATGGGTTTAACTGTAGGAGCCCGATTTGTTGGTGGTCCGGCATACCGGCGATGGCGCCGATAGGCGCCTCGGCAAAGTCTTCTCTTTCGCCTGAGGCGCCTTTCTTTAAACCTACCTTAACCATCGACATTAAACCGGCAATACCGCCCCATCCGCGCGGGGTTCGGTGCCGCCTTGCAGCACGCCAGTTTCCGCGTCACGCACAATCACCTGGCCGCGGCCGAAGGTGATGCCGCTGGTGCTCTTGACGATGTGGTGGCCGCGACGCTCCAGGGCTTGAATGAGGTGGTCCGGAAAGCCGGGTTCGACCTCGACGGTTTTGCCTTCTACCCATTTCCAGCGGGGCAGGTCCAGCGCGGCCTGGGGGTTCAGGTGATCTTCCAGCAGGCTGGTAACGACCTGAACGTGGCCCTGGGGCTGCATGTAGCCGCCCATTACCCCAAAGGGCCCCACGGCCTGGTCATCCTTGGTAATGAACCCCGGGATGATGGTGTGGTAGGTACGTTTGCCTGGGCGCAGAACGTTGGCGTGGTCTTCCTCCAACGAGAACTGCCAGCCGCGGTTTTGCAGGCTAATGCCGGTGCCCGGCACCACGATGCCCGAGCCAAAGCCCTCGAAGTTGCTTTGAATGAACGACACCATGTTGCCTTCGTCATCCGCCGTGGACAGATAAACGGTGCCGCCCAGCAGTGGGTTGCCGTGGGTGGGGTCCAATGCCTCGGTGCCGATCAGCGACCCGCGCTGCTCGAGATACGCCGGCGAGAGCATTTGTTCGACGCTGGGCGTCATGTCGGCGGGCTCGGTGATGTAGCGAAGCCCGTCCACGTAGCCAAGCTTGGTGGCCTCGATGCGCCGGTGAATGGATGCGACCAGATCACGCGGCTCGTCGCCCAGCGCTTCGAGAATACCCAGCGCCTGTAGGGCGATCAGGCCACTGCCGTTGGGCGGAATCTCCCAAATATCGTGGCCGCGATAGCGCACGCTAATGGGGTCGACCCACTCGGGTGTGAACGCGGCCAGGTCTTCTTTGCGCAAGAAGCCGCCGTGCTGGCGCGAGAAAGCATCCATGGCCTCGGCCAACTCGCCTTTGTAGAATGCCTCGGCCCGGGTCTCGCCGATGGCGCGCAGGGTTTTGGCCATCTCCGGTGAGCGCCATACCTCGCCTGGGCGTGGGGCGCGGCCCTTGGGGGCGAAGTGATCGAACCAGGGGGCGAATTCCTGGCCTTCGTACTGGCGATAGCGCTTGAACGCTTGCTCCCAGAGCTGGCTGGCGGTAGGCAGCACCGCGTAGCCGTTCTCGGCAAGCTCGATGGCCGGCGCGATGAGCGCGGCGAAATCGAGCTTACCAAAACGCTCGGAAAGCGCCGCCCAGGCACCGGGCGCGCCGGGTACGGTGACCGGCACCAGCCCATGGGCGGGCATGGTGTCATGGCCCAGCGCCTTGACGGCTTCACACGAAATGCCCTCCGGGGCGCGGCCGCTGGCGTTCAAACCGTGCAGCTCGCCATCGACCCACACCAGCGCAAAGGCGTCGCTCCCGATACCGTTGGAGGTCGGCTCGACCACGGTGAGTGCGGCGGCGGTGGCGATGGCGGCGTCGATCGCGTTACCGCCGTCGCGCAGAATATTAGCGCCCACCTGCGCGGCCAGGGTTTGCGAGGTGGCCACCATGCCGCGTTTGCCAAAGGTGACCGTTCGACGTGAGGCGGCGGGGTAGTAGTGAGGGTCGAGCTTCATGGGAATTCCTTGCGCTTGGGAAAGGTGCGGGCTCAATGATCGTTTGTGAGATAAAAAATCGATTATTTTTAAAGCATTTGACTATAGGCGAAGCGCAAAAGCGGCGTCAATAGCCGTCAGGCCCCGCCGAGGTTTACCCCTGGCCGCGGGGTGTGTCTTAATACCGGCTCTGAAAGCGTGCAGAGGAAGCGGCGATGAAAGCATTAGGGCGATATCTGGTATGGGGTGGTGAGGTCTTCACCGGGGCCAAGTCCTTCAAGGCCAACCCGTTACTGGGTAGCCATCGGCTCAACCGTTGGGGGCTCCACAAGAGCCGTGTTCGGCTAGCCTATTGGATCTCGCGGCTGCGCATGGCCATGTTCGCCCCCGGGGTGCCCAAGGCGGACCGCGAGCAGTTCAACGAGTACGGCTACGTGCTCAAGGAGAACTATCTTTCGGATGCGCACTTCCAGGCGCTGGTAGCGGCCATTGCCCGCTTCGACGGCGAAATTCGCGAATGCTGCCAGGGCGATGCGCGCACCCACCGTATCCTGCTCACGCCGGAAGTACTCGACGCGGTACCGGAAGTGAAAGCGGTGCTGGACGACGCGTCGCTCAAGCGGTTGTTTCGCTACTGCAGCGGCCACGCCCGCCTGCCGATCTGCCACATCGAGAACGTGCTCAACGACCCGGCGGAGGCCGGGGTGAGCCGTGATCCGCAGAAAAACCTGCATATCGATACCTTCCAGCCGACCATGAAGTTCTGGCTTTATCTGGAAGAGGTCAGCGAGGCGAACGGCCCCTTCATCTACGTACCTGGCTCCAACCGCCCGCACCGTGACCGCTTGCAGTGGGAGCACGACATGAGCTTGAAGGCCAGCCGCCACGCGGATCACTACACCGCCAGCGGCTCGTTTCGGGTCAGCGCCGAAGATGCCGCTCGCCTGGGCAAGGAGGGGCCCCGGGCTTTCTGCGTGAAAGCCAATACGCTGCTGATCGCCAACACCTTCGGCATCCACGCCCGGGGTGACGCCGCGCCGGGCAGCTCGCGCCTGGCGCTTTGGGGCATGAGCCGTACCAACCCTTTTGTACCGCTACCCGGCATCGGCATCGGCGCGATCAACCGTTTGCAGTACCGCGTGTTGCAGCGTATGCGAGTGCGCGACGACGAGAAAGCCGCCGCCCGCGGCGTTCCTTCCTCCTGGCACCGCATCGAGCAGACCCGCATCATCGAGGAGCGCCCGAAGGCGCCGTAAAATTCGGCCAGGCGTCGCCGCCATAGCATCCAACCGAAAATGCCCGCTCGAGAGCGGGCATTTTTGATGGGCTTATTCGATGGACTTTTTCGAGGCCCTTTTTCGATAGGCTTTGCAACAAAGCGAGGGGGGCCAGAGGCTACTACCGAGAGGCGCTTTCCTCGCGTTGGCTGCGCTGCTCGGCCAGCCGGCGCTGGCGCAGGTAGCCGTAGATACTGTAGATCACCGACACCACCGCCAACGCCAGCAACAGCGCCGAGATGGGCCGGGTGAAGAACAGGGTCCAGTCGCCGCTGGTTTGAAAAGCCCGGCGCAGGTTGGTTTCCGCAATCGGCCCCAGCACCACGCCCAGCACCAGCGGCGCCAGCGGGTAGTGAAGCTTTTTCAGCAGGTAACCGATCGAGCCGATCGCGGCCAGCAGGTAAAGATCCGACAGCCGGTTGTTTAGCGTGTAAGTACCGATTGCGCAGCAGGCCAGTACCACCGGCACCACGATGTACTTGGGCACGTTGAGAAGGCGCATGAAGGCGCGCATCATCACCACGCCGATCACCAGCATAAAAACGGAGGCCACCGCCATGGCCAAAAACATGCTGTAGACCAAATCCGGGTGATCGAGAATCAGGCGCGGGCCCACGCTGATGCCGTGCACCATGATCGCCGCCATCAGCACCGCATCCGCGGGGGAGCCGGGAATGCCCAGCGAGATCAGCGGAATGAGGCTGCCGCCCACCGTGGAGGAGTTGCCGGATTCCGACGCCACCACGCCTTCGGGTTCGCCCTGGCCGAAGCGCTCCGGGTGTTTGGAGGCGCGCTTGGCCTGGTCGTAGGCGACCAGGTTGGAGATCGAGCTGCCGGCCCCGGGCACCGCGCCGATGAACACGCCCAGAAGCGACGAGCGAATGACGTTGACCGGCTTTTTCAGCGTCGAGGTCATCACCTCCCAGAGGTGGGGGCGCATGTCGCCGCCGATCAGCGAGGCCGAGGCGCCTTCCTGGTGTGAGGGCGAGGGCTCGAGCTCGGAAAGCAGTTGGCTCATGGCGTACATGCCGATCAGGACCACCAAAAACGGAATGCCCGCGGTGAGCAGCTCGTAGCCGAAGGTAAAGCGCTCCCGCGACATGATCGGGTCCGGGCCGGCGGTGGCGATGGCAATACCGATCAGCCCCGCGATGAGCCCGCGCAGAAGCGACTCGCCCACCAGGCTTGCGATGATCGTCAGCGCGAAGACGATCAACGCGAAGTACTCCCAGGGGCCGAGTTTGACGGCCAGCAGCGCCAGGGGCGGGGCGGCCACCATGAGCACTGCGATCGAAATCAACGAGCCGATGAACGAGGCGAACAGCCCCAGCGAAAGCGCTCGGCCTGGCTGGCCGCGCCGGGCCATGGGGAAAGCATCGAAGGTGGTAGCCACCGCCGAAGGCGTGCCGGGAATGCCCAGCAGCGCCGCGCTAAAAAGCCCGCCACTCAGTCCGCCCACGTACACCGAGAGCATCACCGCGATACCCTGCATGGGCGGCATGGCAAAGGTCAGCGGCAATGTGAGGACGATCGCCATGGTGATGGTAAAGCCCGGTATCGCGGCGGCGATGATGCCCGCAAAGGTGGCCACCGCCATCAGCATCAACGTATAGGGCTCGGTGACGCCGCCCAAGGCAATGAGAAACGCATCTGTCATGAAGTCACCTGTTTACCAGCGCGCACGTGGGAGGTAGATGCTGAATACGTCAGCGAAAAGGTAATAAGGCCCCAGCGAAAACAGCAGCGCCACGCCCACTACGATCACCAAAGTGCGCGGACGTTTGGGCGCCAGGTAAAGCTGGGCGGCCAGCAGGTAGCCAAACGTGGCCAGCATAAAGCCCGCGAACGGCATGGCGATCATGTAGGCGATGAATAGCGCCAGATTGACCAGCACGCGCTTGAGCGCTACCAGATGCTGCCAGGCCACGTTGAACGTGGTCCGTGGAACGCCGCGTTTGATGATCTCGACCAGGAAGGCGACGGTGCAAAGCGCGGCGATCGAGGCGAAAATGAGCTGCGGAAAGGTGCCGGCACTCATGGGCTCCCAACGAGAGGCCGGCAGCGAGCCGGCCTTCAGGGCCATGAGAAGTGCGGCCACCGCGAGCACTACGTAGGACACCAACTGCAGCGTGGGCAGCAGCGCGGCGTCCGGGTTCTTACGCTCCATGATGGCTTCCTATCAAATGGGGCGGCGCTTAATCGAGCAGCGACGCATTCTCTTCGATGAACTGGTCGTTGCGCTCGAGGTAGTCGATATAGTCGGCGCGGTTCATGAAACGCACGCTGCCACCGGCGTTGGCAAGCTCCGAGGCGAAGTCTTCGTTTTCGGCAACGGCTTCGAGGGCGTTTTCGAGCGTTTCGATGATCGACTCGGGCGTGCCCTTGGGCACGACCACGCCCCGGGTGACCAAAAATTCCAGATCATGGCCGAGCTCTTTGAGCGTGGGCGTGTCGGGAAGCTCGTCCAGGCGCTCCTCGGTGGCCGCGGCCAGCGCGTTCATATCGCCGTTCTCGATGAAGGCCTCTGCCGACTGATAATCCTCGATCGCCATGGTGATATGGCCACCCGCTAGCGCGCGCAGGCGCTCACCGGTGCCTTCGTAGCCCACATAGCCAAACTGGGTATCCGTGGCGTTTTCGAACTGCACCGCCCACAGATGTGGAATACCCCCCAGCGTCACGCCCATGCGGTACTCGCCGGGGTTGGGCTGTACGTCTTCGAGCATGTCGTCCAGGGTTTCCCAGCCGGTGTCCGCATTGACCAAAATGACCGAGTTATCCGCGGTCATCATGGCCACGGGCTCGAAAGAGTCCCAGTTCTGGTCGGTCACGCCGGAGTGGTGAGCGATCAATAGCCCTTCGTGGATCTGGCTGATGGTGTAGCCGTCCGGGTCGCGGCGCGATGCTTCGCGCAGGCCCACGGTACCGCTGGCGCCGGGCATGTTGATGATGGGCACCGGCGTTTCGAGTTCCTGCTCCAGGTAGCGGCCGACCAGGCGCATCAGCATGTCGCTGGCGCCCCCCGGGCCCCAGGGCACGATGAATTCGACAGGGCGGTCGGGGTAGTCATCCGCGGCCATGGCCGCGCTTGGAAGCACCATCGCGGCGGAAAGAGCCGACATGGTGAGCAGCGTTTTAAACGTCATGTTGATCGTCCTTCAAAAAAGCGGTTGGAGCTTTGAAAGGCGCTACGCACATACCCCTTGCGCTCGGTGGCCGAACGGGGTGTCTAAATGCCTAGCTTCGCCTGTCGAAAACGAATCGTACCGGCCCAAACCCCATCGACGGGGCGCAAAAAAACCCACCGCGAAAGGGGTGTAGCGCCGGTGCGTCAAACAGCCGAGAACGAGCGCTTTACGCCAGATCGTAACGGTGAAAGGTCCGGTTGCGCTGTAAGCCGCTCGATAGTTATTGATCGTTTATCAATGGAAAAATCGATTTTCCATTGGTTTTGACTATAGGCGAATCCATTGACGAGCGTCAATAGTGGCGCTAGTCGAGATGGCTAGGGGGTTAGAGGATTTGGCTATAACGGCTGCCAGGCGCGTGGGGCGCGCTGGCAGGTGGTTAGCGAGACTTCTCGAGGCTGGCGACATCGAGCTCGAGATGCTGGGGGCGGTGAAGCACGTTGAGCAGCACGATGGCGCGTTCTTCGCCCTTGGCGTGTTCGAAGACCGCCTCCAGGTGTTTGAACGGGCCGTCGCAGATAGTGACTTTCTCACCCGCCGTAAAGGTCACGTGGCTGCCTTCTACGCGATGGGGCTGCGCAAAAAGGCTTTGCACCAGGGCGTCCGGCACGGCCACCGGCGTATTGCCGAAGGTCAAGAGTTTGAGCACGCCGCGGGTCGAGCGGATCGGCCGCCAGTTGCTGGCGATCTGATCCAGGCGGATGAACAGGTAGTAGGGGAAGAGCGGCTCGGTCACCGTGACGAGCTTGCCCTGGCGCTTGCGCTTGATTTCCAAAACCGGGTGAAACACCTCGAACGCCTGGTTGGCCAGGTGCTCGGCGGCGCGAAACGACTCGCCGCCCTTGCACTGAATCACGTACCACTGGGCGCTCTCGGCGCTTCTGGATTCGCTTTGCATGGTGTCGTTCAAACGTTTTGCGCAAGCAGCGCAGCTAACGCATCGAGGGTTTGGTCGATCTGCGCTTGGGTGTGCTCGCAGGAGAGGAAAAACCGCAGTCGGGCGCTTTTTTCCGGTACCGCCGGGTAGAGAATCGGCTGAACGTTGATCGCCTGCTCGAACAGCGCGTGGGAAAGCATGGCCGCCTTGGGCGAGCTTCCCACGATGATCGGCACGACTGCCGAGCCGATACTGTGGCCGGTATCCATACCCAGCGCCTGGGCGCGGGTCAGGAAGTAGCGGGCGTTTTCCTGAAGCCTGGCGACGCGCGCCGGCTCCTGGGCCATTAGCTCGAGTACCTTGATCGACGGCGCGGCCACCTGGGCGGGCATGCCCACGCTGTAAAGAAAGCCCGGCGCGAAGTAGCGCAGCATTTCGACCAGTGCTTTGGAGCCTGCGATATAGCCGCCGCACCCGGAAAGGGTCTTGCTCATGGTGCCCATCCAGATGTCGACCTCGGTGGGGTCGATCGCGAAGTGCTCGCGGAGTCCAAGGCCGGTGTCGCCCATCACGCCGAACGAGTGGGCTTCGTCCACCATCAGCCAGACCTGATAACGCTTTTTCAGCTCGATAAAGCGCGGCAGGTCCGGGATGTCGCCATCCATGCTGTAGAGACCTTCGATCACCACGATCACGCGCTCGAACTGCCCGCGTTGGCGTTCGAGCAGCGCTTCCAGAGCCTCCGGGTCGTTGTGGTTGAACCACATCCGCTTGGCGCCGGAGAGCTGGGCGCCCACCAGCGAGCTATTGTGGATGTACTCGTCGTGGAGCACTAAATCCTTGGGCCCCAGCAGGTAGCCCAGGGTGGAGACGTTGGTGGCGTGGCCGCTGACGAAGGCGACCGCGTCTTCCACGGCGTAGGTGCGCGCAATGGCGGCTTCGAGCTCGCCATGAATGGGCCGCTCGCCGGACACCACGCGGCTGGCCGACACCGAGGTGCCGTAATGAGCGGCGGCATCCGCGGCGGCTTGAATCACCCGCGCATCGCCGGAGTAGCCCAGGTAGTTATAGCTTGCGAAGTTGATGCACTCGCGCCCGTCGATCACGCTGGTGGCACCGGCCTGGCCTTCGTGCACCTTGAAGAACGGGTCCACCAGGCCCAGCTGCCTGGCGGCGTCGCGCATCATGGTGAGCTGCTGGGCGCCCGGGTGGTCCTCGAAGCGCGTAAAGCGCTCGGGCACGGGTTGGCCTTTCGTTTGCGCCGCGGGCTCGCTGCTGGCAGCCGGCTCGCGGGTGCTGGGGCGGCTGCGCGCCTTTTCCAGCAGCTGTCGTTTTAAATCGGAACGCTTGGCGGTCATGGTGTCTCGGTAGCAGAGGGTGTCGCGGGTGCCTTGAGATCGTCGGCGCCGTGGCGAGCGGCCAGAGAGGCTATCGCATCCTGTGGCGACTCTTCAACATCCTCATCCCCGTGGTGGAGCTTTTTGATCAGCACCCCCGCGAGCTTGTTGAGCGTCGAGGCTTCACTAAGCACCATCACCGGCACCTGCACGCCCAGGCGGTTCTCGATGGCGGTCATCAGCTCCACGCCCATCAGTGAGTCGAAGCCCATGTCGTACACCGAGCGGTCGACGTCGATCTTCTCCTCCTCGATCAGCAAAATACTGGCAAGTTCCGCGCGTAAAAGCTCGGTGACCGTTTGCTGAAGCTCTTCCGGGGAAAGGTCCGCCAGTAGCGCACTGATATCGTCGTCGCTGTCCGCGCTGGTGTCGTCGTCGCTTTGGCGGGCAAGCTCGTCAAAGCGCGGCGCGGCGGCGGTGGGCAGAAAGCGCGCCAGCGCCCCCCACTCGAGCTCCAGCACGCCCAGGCTTGCGCCGGGGGTGATCAGCATCTGCTCCAGCACGTTGAGCGCATCCGCCGAGCGCAGGGCCGAACCGCCCAGGCGCTCTTGCAGGGCGTCGCGGGTGCGGGTATTGCGGGCAAGGAAGCCGACGTCTTCGATGGCGCCCCAACGTACGCAGGTCGCCGCCAGGCCTTTTTGGCGGCGGTGTTCAGCGAACGCCTCCATCCAGTGGTTGGCCGCCACGTAGTTGGCCTGGCCGGGGTTGCCGAACAGGGTCGTGGCCGACGAATAGAGGATGAAGAAATCCAGCGTGTCGTTTTGAGTGAGCGCGTCCAGGTGACGGGCGCCCTCGATCTTGGGTGCCAGCACGCTCTGGATGCGCGCGGCGTCCAGGTTGCGGATCAGGCCGTCGTCGATCACCGTGGCGGCGTGAACGATACCGCGCAGCGGGTGAAGCTCGCCTCGGGCGCGTTCGAGCACGTTTTCGAGCGCCGCGCGGTCGGTAATATCGCAGGCCGCGGCCAGCACCTTGACGCCTTGCGCCTCGAGTTCCTCGACCGCCTGTCGAGCGGCCTCGGTACGGGTGCCGCTGCGGTTTAATAGAATCAACTGGCGCGCGCCCTTGCTCACCAGCCACTGGGCGGTTTTAAGGCCAAAGCCGCCAAGCCCACCGGTCACCAGGTAGCTGGCATCGGCGGGCAGGCTGAGCGTGTCCTGACCCAGTGTGTTGCGCTCGGGGGCGGCGATCGGCGCGTCATAGGTGACGACCACTTTGCCGATCTGGCGGGCCTGCTGCATGTAGCGGAAGGCGTCGACCACCTGGCTGTGGGTGAAGGCGGTAAACGGCAGCGGGCTCAGGGTGCCATCGTTGAATAGCGCCATCATCTCGGTGAACAAGCGCTGGGTCAGGGCGGGCTGCACCTTCATGAGCTGGTCCGAGTCGATGCCGAAGTAGCTCAGGTTGTTACGAAACGGACGCAGGCCGATCTGGGTGTTTTCGTAGAAGTCGCGCTTGCCCAGTTCCAAAAAGCGGCCGAACGGGCGCAGCGCGCGCAGGTTCTGGTTGATCGCTTCGCCGGCCAGCGAGTTCAGCACGATATCCACGCCTTCCCCCTGGGTGTCGCGCAGAATCTCTTCGGCGAAGGTGAGCGAGCGCGAATCGTAAAGGTGTTCGACGTTCATCAGACGCAGGAAGTCGCGCTTCTCTTCCGAGCCGACGGTGGCGTAGATCTCTGCCCCCATCCACTGGGCGATTTGCAGCGCGGCGATGCCCACACCGCCCGCGGCGCCGTGAATCAGCACTTTTTCACCGGGTTCCAGCCGCGCCAGATGCTTGAGCGCGTAATACACGGTAAAGAAGGTGGTGGGGATCGTCGCCGCCGCGGCGAAGCTTACCCCCTCGGGCAGCGGGGCGATGGCGTGCTGGCCCGCAATCAGCTTGTCGCTGAAGCTTGCCGGGCCAAAGCCGACCACGGCCTGGCCGGGGGCGACGTTTTGCACGTTGTCGCCCACCGCGATGACCTCGCCGGAGAACTCGAGGCCAAGCGTTGGCCCGGCAAAGCCGTTCTCGATCGCTTCATCGGATAAAAGGCCCAGGGTATACATCACATCGCGGAAGTTGAGCCCGGTGGCCTTGACGCGTACTTCGACGTCATCGGCGCCGAGCGCCGGTAGCGCCCGGGGGCGCCACTGAAGCTGGCGCAACTGGCCGGGCAGCGCAAAGCCAAGCGTCATTGCCTGGTGCGGCGCGCCGGTAGCCGGCCCCGGTGCGTGGGGTGCGGGCTGGGTGCGCAGGCGCGTTGCGAAGCGCGCGCCGTCGGCGTGCAGCACCAGCTCGTTTTCGCCGTCCGGCGTGGCAAGCGTCTGGGCAAGCGTGGCCAGGGCTGCGTCGCTTGGCGGGTCGGGTAGTTCGACCAGCGTGACCCCATGGCCCACGGCTTCGTTGGCAAGCGAGCGGCCAAAGCCCCAAAGCGCGGCGTCGAAAGAGCCCGCCGGCCCTTGGGCGTTGAAATCGTGGGTTGCAAGCCACAGCGTGGGTGGGCAGCCCTGGCTTTCCAGGCCGCTGCCTTCCAGCGCCAGCGACCACTGCTGCGCGCGGGTGCAGCGCGCGGTTTGGCCGGGCGTGGTGGTGGCGCCCAAGCCGTGAAGGTCGACGATATTGACCGGGCCCGGGGCACTCGTGGCGTGTTCGAGCAAGCCTTCGCCTGCGCTTTGCAAAATGCGCGCAGGTTCGTCGCCGCTTTCGACCAGCCAGGTTTGGCCCGGCGGTAGCGTTTCCTGCAGGCGCTCGCCCAAGGGGCGAGTGGCGGCGTCCGTCACGATGATATGACGCGTGACCACGCTGCTTGCCGCCGCCGGCGTGCCGGTCGCCCGGCCGTGAAGCATATAGGCGCCGCCGTCGTCCTCTTCCAGCGCAATGGCCGGCGATAGCTCGAAGCCCTGGGCGCTCAGCCACTCGACCAGGTGCGCTTGCTCGACCGGCGCGGCGTTCAAACCAGGCGTTGCCAGCACGTCATCCAGCCAGCGGCTGGGGTTGACGCCAACGACCAACAGCTGGGCGTCGGGGGCGAGCCGCTCGGGCAGCGCTTCGATCAGCGCGCGGGTGCGCTCGGCGCTGGTCACATCCACGCTGATGAAAGCGAACTGGGCTTTCTTGGCCGGCGCAAGGGCGGCGTCGTTGTCGCTGAGCGCCTCGACGTCGATCAGCGGGAAACGTTCCTGAAGCTGCAGCGCCTGGTGTTTGGCGGTGTCCGTGGTGGTCAGCGCGCGGTAGGCGTAGCGGCCGTTGTCCGCCGTGTTCAACAGCAGCGGCTCGAGTAGGCGCTGGCCCAGTGCCGGCGCGCAGGGGCCCGCTTCCAGCAGGTTCAGGCGCTGGCCATTGGGCAGATTCGTCAGCGCTTCGCTCACCAGTGCCTCGAGGCTCTCGGCCAGAACGTTCCAGCCGCTTTCGCCGATCAGCACGCGGTTGAGCTCGCTAAGCTGTTCCTGGGTGATATTGAGCGAGGCCGCATCTTCCCGGCCGCTGGCCAGTGCTTCGCGGTGAAGGCCTCGCCGGCCGACCAGATGAATCGGGGCGAAGTAATCCGGGTAGTCCTGAACCAATAGCTGCCAAATCGCCTCGGGGGGCGGGGTGTCGCTGCTCTCTTCTGGCGTTTGGGCAAACGCCTCGCTCAGGCTGTCCAACAGCGGGGCGATCTCGGCGGCGTAGCGTTGGCCGGTGGCCTCAGCGTAACGCTCGCCAAGCGCGGCCAGGGTGGCCAGCGCCTGCTCGGGAAGCGCCTGCGCCGAGGCGTTCAGCGGGGCGGGAGTGAGCGCGACATCGATATAGCTTAGCTCGTGATGGCGGGCGCGGTTCAGGCGGATCGCCTTGAAGCGGGTTTCGCTGAGTACGGCGACCGCGCGGCCGCGGGCATCGTACAGCTCGAAATCCGCCGTGAACGAGTGGGGCGCACGCTTGCCCATGACCGCCCGGGCGAGCACCGGCGCACCGGCTTCCAGGTCGACCTGAATACGGCCGACCCGCACCGGTACGAAGGCGAGCCCTTCGGCAAAGCCTTGATGGCTTGCCAGCAGCGGGATGAACATCTGGAAGGCGCTGTCCAGAATGCCCGGGTGCAGGTGTAGCGACGCGCGCTGGGCGTCGGTGTCGGCGTCCAGCTCGATCTCGCCGATGACTGTATCGTCATCCAGCCAGCCGCGCTTGATGGCCTGAAACGCCTCGCCGTAGTGCAGCCCGATGGCGTCGGCCAGTGCGAGGTGTTCGTCTAGCGTGTAGTCCGGCGCGCGCTTGGGAAGCGCGGGGGCGGTGCGGTCCAGCAAAAAGCCGCGGCTTTCGCGCATGGTGCGCGCCACGGCGTTGAGCTGCCATTCGCTCTCGGCGGCGGGTTCGCGGGAGTGAATGGCGATCTGGCCGCTGTCCGGGTCCAAATGCAGGCGCGCGGTGCGCCCGTTAGCGCCATCCAGCAGCAGCGGCGCGCGGATCTCGAGCTCTTCGACATCCAGCAGGGCGGTCTCTTTTTGCGAGGCGTTGGCCGCCAGCGCCAGTTCGATAAAGCCCGCGCCCGGGAAAACCGCGCCTTCGCCGACCACGTGGCCGGCAAGCCAGGGCGTGCGCTGGGTATCCAGCTGGCTCTCCCAGGTGTTGGCCTGTTGGGCCAGCCGGTAGCCCAGCAGCGGGTGTTCGTAGTAACGCGCCAGCAACCCCTGGCCGTCGCCGGTGCCGGGCACCCAGTAGCGGGTGCGCTGCCAGGCGTAGCGGGGCAGGTCGACGCGCTGGCCTTCGACCGGGAAAAAGCCCTGGGTATCGAAGGCGAGGCCGCTCAGCAGTAGCTGGCCCAGGCTTTTGGTAAGAACCTCGAAGCCATTTTTGTGGCGCTCGATAGTACCGGCCACCAGCCCCTGGGTGTCGAGATTGCGAAGCGTCTCGCTTAGGTAGCGGCGCAGGATAGGGTGTGCCCCGACCTCGACGAAGACGTTGTAGCCTTGTTCGATAAGCGTCGCTGCGGCGCGCTCGAAAAGCACCGGCTCGCGAATGTTGAGCCACCAGTAGCGGGCGTCGAGGGCGCTTCCTTCGCTGAGGGCGCCAGTCACGGTCGAGTAGTAGGGGATCGACGTTTCGCTCGGGGTGATGTCGCTGAGCGCATCGATCACCCCCGCCTGGATGCTGTCCATGGCGGGGCTGTGGAAGGCGTAGTCGAGCGGCAGGCGCTTGGCGAAGATATCCAGGCCCGCCAACTGCGCTTCGAGCGCTTGCAGCTGGTCGGCATTGCCGGCCAGGGTGATCCCCTTGGGGCTATTTACCCCGGCCAGGCTAACGCGGTCGAACGCCGGCATTTCAAGCCAGGCGGCAATGTCCTCTGCGCTGGTCGCCACGGCGGTCATTTCGCCCAGGCCCCGGGTCATGCCCTGGTAGTGGCTGCGGTAGTAGATCACCTTGACCGCGTCTTCAAGACTCAAGGCGCCCGCCGCCCAGGCCGCGGCGACTTCGCCCACGCTGTGGCCAAACACCGCCGCCGGCGTCACACCCTGGGCCTTGAGCCACTGGGTGAGCGCCACCTGCAGCGCGAACAGCGCAGGCTGAGCGATTTCCGTGCGATCCAGGCGGTTTTCCCCGGCGTTGTCGCTCTCACCGTTAAGACCTGCCAGCTCATCGCGTAGCGAGAAGCCGCCCAGCTTTACGAACAGCGCATCGACCTCGTCAATGGCTGCACTGAATGTGGGTTCGTCCAGCAGGTTCTTGCCCATGGTTTCCCATTGGCAGCCGTTACCGTCATACACGAACACCGGGCCCTGGGGGGCGTCGAGTTTATCGAGTTTGACGACGTGTTTGGTGTCGCCGCCTGCCAGCTCCTTGAGCGCGCTGATGGCTTCAGCCGTGGTTTGGGCAAAGCATAGCGCGCCCACGCGGTGGTGCTCGCGGTGGTGGAAAAGCGTATGGGCAATATCGTAAAAGCCTTGCTCGCTTTGCTCCAAATGGGTGACGAGATTCGCGGCGTTGGCGGCCAGGGCGTCTTCGCTGCGCCCGCTAACGCGAAGGGGCAGGGCCACGTTTGCGGTATGGGCGGGCGGCGCCTGCTTTTCCGGCGCGCTCTCCAAAATCACGTGGGCGTTGGCGCCCCCAAAGCCGAAGGAGTTGATGCCGATCACCAGGCGGCCTTCGGCCTTGAGCGGCTGCGCCTTGGTGACGACGCTGATATTCCACTCGTCGAATTTGATATTGGGGTTGAGTTTGCGAATGCCGATCGTCGCGGGCACTTCCCGGTATTTGAGGCTATAAAGCGCTTTGGCAAGCCCGGCCACACCCGAGGCGGTTTCCAGGTGGCCCAGGTTGCTTTTTACCGAGCCGATGGGCAGCGGCGTTTGGCGGTGCTGGCCCAACGCCTCGCCAATGGCGCGGGTTTCGATGGGGTCGCCCACCGAGGTGCCGGTGCCGTGAGCTTCGAGGTAGTCGATTTCGTCGGGCGTGATGCCTGCCTGTTCGTAGGCGCGGCGCATGAGCGCAACTTGTGCGTCCGGATTGGGGACCGTAATGCCCGATTTATAGCCATCGGTATTGACCGCCGAGCCCGCGACCACGGCCAAAATATTGTCGCCATCGGCGACGGCCAAATCGTAATCTTTTAGGAAGAACAGCCCGGCGCCTTCCGAGCGCACGTAGCCGTTGCCGGCTTCGTCGAACACCTGGCAGCGGCCGGTTGGCGAGAGCATGCTCGCCTTGGAGAAAATGATGAACCCATAGGGGTGCAAGTGCAGGCTAATACCGCCGGCCAGCGCCATGGTGGTCTCGCCGCTTCTAATCGACTGGCAGGCCTGGTGAAAGGCCACCATGGACGATGAGCAGGCGGTGTCCAGAGACATGCTCGGGCCGTGGAAATCGAACACGTAGGAGAGCCGGTTCGAGGCGATGCTCGAGGTGTTACCGGTCGCCGTGGAGGCGTCGATCGCCGCCATGTCGTCGGCCAAGCGGTAGGAGTAGTCGAGACTCGCCACGCCCAGAAACACGCCGCATTCGCTGCCGCGCAGATCAGCCGGCTTCATGCCGGCGTTTTCGATGGTCTCCCAGGCAAGCTCTAACAGCATGCGCTGTTGCGGGTCCATATTGGCGGCTTCCCGCGGGGAAATGCCAAAAAACTCTGCGTCGAAGCCGCTGATGTCGCCAAGGCTACCGGCGGCAAAAGACACGCTGGTGCCGGGGTGGCGTTTGTCCGGATGCCAGAAAGCATCGTGGCTCCACCGGTCCGGTGCCACTTGGGTGACGAGGTCTTTCTCGGCTTGCAGATTTTGCCAGAACGTTTCAGGGGTGGTGCCGGGGAAACGATGGGCGGCGCCGATAATGGCAACGCGTTTAGTCATTCTTGCTCCTGCGGTTCTGGATCTGCCTTGATCTGTTCGCTATGTCTATCGTGCCCAAACGCCCGCTCATACAAGGCGACACCCAATTCGTGCGCCTTCAAGTGGGTGGTGTCGGTGGCCACGTGGTCCTGACGTTTCGTTGACCATATCATGTAAGGCGTCTCTCCCGTAGGGGCGCCGTAGTGTGCGTAGGCCTCGGGCAAAATGGGCACGTGGTCGCCGTAAAAACCCAAAAGCCCTGGGCGCTGGGTCACGCTCAGCGCTGCTTTTATCTGCTCGAGCATTGCGTCTGCCTCACCCAAATGCTTGAGGTAGACGCCCAGGTCTCTCAAGTGCCTGGCAGGGGGCCAGCTGGCACCCGGCAGCACCGTGCTCATCCGTGTTTGCTCCGGCGCTTCCAAATGCAACGGGCCATGATTTTCCATGGTAATGACGAATACAAAGAGCGGCCTATTATCGTCATCTTCAAGCAGACGTCCAACCTTTCGTGCAACGGCGCGGTCGCTCATGTACTGGCCGAATTTATCTTCAGCGGCAAAATCGTTGATATCGATGAACGAGTCGAAGCCAAATTTGGGAAAAACCTGGTCGCGCTTATAGAAAGAGCCAAGATAAGGATGAACACACACCGTGCGGTAGCCCCTGGCCTTGAACGCCGACGCAAGGCTTGGAAGCCCCTGGCGGGCCAGCGTATGGTAGGGGTTGAACTGGCGCGCGCCCCAGGCGCTGGCTGGCAAGCCGGTCAGCACGCCGCACTCGGTGCGCACGGTATTGGCCCCCCAGGCGGGCACGCTTAGCGATCCTTTTTGTAGCGCTTGGGCCCAGGTGGCATCGAAGCGACTTAGCGCCTGGGGGGCGACATCGGCGCACCAGGGCCGAGGGTCGAAAAACGATTCGCTTTGCACCAGCACTACGTGAGGGTGTGGCTCGTCCGGCTTTGCCGTTGGCGCGGCTTTATACGCATTGGCATTGAAAGGGGCGTCGTCAGCGGTCGGCGCTTTCGAGCGAAAAAGCGCCACGCCGTATGCCCAAAGGCTTGCGAAAAGCCCTAAGCGACACATATCCGCGGCGGGCTGAAACGTGACCGGCGGGCACATTCTCAAACCCGTTACGACCAGCGCGGCCCCGGCCAGCAAAAATGCCGCTAACTGAACGAGTACCGGGCCGGCGCTCCAGCGGCTTAAAAGCGTTGGCTCGAAATACAAAAAGGCGCCGATGGCCAGCGCCCCGGCCGTGCTTGCTGCAATGGCCAGCCCAATGCCGAAAAACGGCACGTAGAGGCGCGGGTGTAAAATTGCATCCCAGAAGTACTCGAAATCGTGGCAGATGAACGGCTCTTTCAGGGTGTGCGATTTGGTGTTGCTGGACTGCACCACGACCAGCGTTAGCGAAAGCGCCAGCACCACCGCAAACCAGGGGCGCTGAAGCACCAGGCTGAAAAGCCCAAAAAGCACGCACCAGCTACCGATATGCACGGCGTTAACGCCAAGGCCACGCCGGGTAAACGGCGCGGGGCGCGGGCGCAGGCAGGCCTCCATCACGTAGCTGGCGACCAGGCCCAGTAAGAAGGGCACCCAGAGTGCCTGGCTAAGGCTTTGCATCATGGCGCCTCCAGGTGGTCGAACCCCAGGCGCTTGATGAGCCACTGGGAAACACTGGCGGGCAGCACGGCCAGCCACCAGGTGCCGAAATTGAGCGGAAACGGAAAGCTGACCCGGGCGCGGTTGGCGTCGATGCCGCGCTTGATGACCCGCGCGGCGCGCTCCGGCGGCCACTCGAAGGGCTTGGGCCCCGGCATGGCGTTGCACATGGGCGAGGTAACGTAGCCTGGCATGACCACGGTAACCCCGATATTGAACGGCGCGAGCAGCCCCCGAAGCCCCTCGCCGTAGGCCTTGATACCCGCTTTGCTGGCACTGTAACTGGGCGTTGACGGCAGGCCGTGCCAGCCGGCCAAAGAGCTGATCAGTACCAGCTGGCCCTTGCGGCGCGCCTTCATGGCGGGCACCAGGTGCTGGGTCATGTTGATCGGCGTTTTCAGGTTCACATCCAAAAGCGCCTGAACGTCTTGCCAGGCCTCGAGCTCACCCGGCCCCTGGGGGTGGGTGTTTTTACCCGCGCAGGCGATCATGACATCGGGCACCTGCTCGGCGCACACGCCGTGTAGCCACTCGGCCAGGGCGCTTTCGTCGGTGATATCGGCGCTCGAGCACGTCACCCGAGCCCCAGCCGCCTCACATTCCCGGGCCAGGGAGTCGAGCGCCTGGGTATTGCGGCCGTGAATCACTAGGTGCCAGCCCGCACGGGCGTAAAGCCTGGCCAGTGCGCCGCCAATGGCGCCGGTGGCGCCGGTAATCAGTACGCACTGCGTGGCTGGCGCGGCGCTTTGGTCATCGCCGGGGGTGGTGGGCGGTAGCGTGTCGCTCAAAGCAGCTTCTCCAAAGGCGAGGGGCTGGCCTCTAGTATACGGGCGGTATTGCCGACCGCTAAATCGATCCCGGTGGGACAGTAAAAGCCGCCGTTGACCTGAGTAGTGTGCATCACGGTGGCACGAAAATAGCCGAACAGCGCGCTATTGGGTGCCGCCGGTGCCTGCCAGAACTCATCCAACGGCCCGCCGCTGGTAAGCCCCGTCAGGTTGTAGATCGGGTCGCTCAGTGCGAAGGTGGGGCAGGCGTTTTCAAGCGCCACGATCCCCACGGTGCTGTTGACCGTGACCGTACCCGCGGCGTGCTGGAGTAGCGCCTCCAGGTCGCCGGACTCCAGGTAGACGATGCGCCCCTGCAAACCGTAAAACCGCGCCAGGCGCTCGACGGTTTTGGCGTGGCTAATCAGGCGCATATCCAGTGGGTGATTTTTGATGCATAAACGCGCGTTGGCCGGGGCGTGCTGGGCAAACGAGCCCAGCACGTGATCCATTACCTCGGCCATGTTGGCGTAGGGGGAGTGATCGCGGATCTGGGCGTCGGTGTCGAGCTGTAGCGGCAGCAAAAAGAACGGCTCGCTGCCTTCGATCAGCGCTTTGATGCGTTCGTTGTCTTGTTTTTTCCACTGCTTTAGAAGCGTAAATCGCTTGATATAGCCGGCGTACTCTTTCGGCGCAGTAATGCTCGCGTGGTTACGGTAGTGCGGGGCCACCACAGGGTTGGCAAGGCCGGCCAGGTGGTAGGCGACATCGTGGCGGGCGCGCATATTGAACGAGGACTTGAAACGCACCGGCTTTGGCGGCGTTGGCAGCGCCTTGCCGGTTTCAAAGAACCAGTTCGGGTCCCTGGGCAGCAGCGAGTGGCCGTTGACGCCTTCGCGCTCCAGGGTGATCCAGAAAGGGCGAAAGTAACCCTCTTCCAGCACGTGGGTGCGAATACCCGCGGCCGGGGCGTTATCAATGGCGGCGCGGTGAACGGGGCGGCGGTCGCCGAACAACAGCTGGTCGGTGATCGCGTAGCGCTGCCAAAGCATTTGCAGAAAGCCTGGCAGTTCGTCGAGCTTGCCGCGGAAAAGGTGGGTTTCGCCCAGCGACCGGCTCCAGTAGGCGATATCGCCGGCGTTGAAGTGTACCTTCACCACCCGGTGCCCATCGCGGATTAGCTGGCTTGCCAAGCGCTGATAAAAGGGCGAGCAAACGCCTTGCAGAAATAAGAATGCGCGCTTTTGTATCAACTCAATGGCTTCCAATAAAGAAATGACGGTAGTAGCGGTAAAGGCGCTGCCGGGTACTCAGTGCGGGGGCTTTGGCGCGGGCCTGTTCCAACAGCGTAACGGCGGTTTCCGCGTTACACAGCTGGCGCGTGCGTGGGTCGACGTAGGTGGGGTAGCGTATCAGCGTACCGGCCACGAGCTCATCCAGGCTCAAGTGGCGGGTGCGCCGGGTACACTGCATGGCATCCAACGTTAACCCCCAGCCCGCATAGAAAGGCAGCCCGTAGGTGCTGACCTGACAGCCGCGCAGCAGCGCCTCGAAACCAGTGAGCGAACTCATGGTGTGAACCGCCTCTACCTGCTCCAGCAGCGCCGAGATGTCCAGATGGCTGGCGTCGAGATCATACAGGGTTGCGGCCTGGTTATCGAGTTTCCCCACCCGGGCGCCGCTCAACACATCCGGGTGCGCTTTGTAGATGATGAACGCGTCCGGGTGCGCGCTGCGGACGGCCTTTAAAAGCGCGCTGTTGGTGCTCACCTGGGGCGAACCCGTGGCGATCGAGGCATCGCTTTCCACCTGGCCCGGTACCAAAATCGTGGGCAGGTTACCGGGTAGCGCGAGCGCCGTTTGCCCCTGAACGTTGTATTTCGAGAGCTTGAGCGTGACCAGCCGGGTGCGAAGCGCGGCCGCGCGTTCGAGCTCATCGTCAGAAAATACGCTGTCGTTGAGCAGCGTTTCCAGATCGCTTGGCTGGCTGGGGTCGTAATAGATGCCCTGGCGGTCGATGACCAGCGAAAGCGGCCGGGCCAGATCCACCCCCAGCCCCACCGAGCGTATGAAGCCGTCTTCTATTCGCCATAGCCGCTCAAGCTTTGCCGGGTGGCGCGCCTTGAACGCTGCATCGATACGGCTCGACCATACCAGCAGGTGTGGGGTTTTCTCGCTACCCTCTGGGGCTTGAGTGGCTGGCGCCGGCGCTGTTTGCCCTGGTGTTTGGGCCGGTGGGTCATCGGGCAGCGTTTTTTGAAAATCGACCGTGGCGGCGGGGCCCAAAAAGTCACCGATAAAGCCGCGCTTCCAAACCGAGAAGCCAAAGGCCTGCCAGTGCCCTTGCAGGCGCTCCTTTTGGCGTTTTTGATCCTGGATTAGCGCCATGGTGGCTTCCAGGCTGCTGGGCTCGCCGGTGTAGGGGTTGGCGTACCGGCTATAGCGCAGGTAGGCGGCGGCGAACACTTCGGCAAGCGTGCGCCTGGCTACCCGGCGCGGGCAGGTGAGCTGGTCCTGGGTGAGCCCCCAGCCGGCATAGAAGGGCAGGCCGAAGCAGTGGACGGTTTTGCCGGCGATCAACGCTTCGAAACCAAGCTGGCTGGTGACGACATACACGGTGTCGACCTGGTCAAAAAGCGCCCAGGGGTTGAGGTCCTGGCTGATTACCCGGCAGCGGGGGTGGTCGGCGGCGTCCAGCAGGTGGCCCTGTTTGGTGCCGGCGACGACATCCGGATGAATCTTGACCCAGATAGTGCTTTGCGGATGCGCCTCTAGCGCGTGCTCCAGCATCCGGTTAAAGCTTGCCGACGAGGCCTGGCCGTAATGAATGGAGGCATCGTTGGCGGTTTGGTCCACCACCAGCACGTTGGCTCCAGCCGTGCTGTTAACAGACGTGCTTACCAACGCGCCTTCAAGCGGCGTATCCGGGGCGTGGTTGTACTTCGATAGCCGCCCGCGCTCGAGCAAGGCCATACAGCGTTTGGCGCGTGCCAGCTCAGCGTGTTCGAAGACGGCGTCATTTAGCTGGTTTTCGAGATCGCTTGGGCGCGTGGCGTCGTAATAGATGCCGGTATAGTCGGCTACCAGGCTTTGCGGCTGGTAGCCATGCGCCCCCAGCCCCAGGGACCGGATAAAGCCATCTTCCAGTGACACGTAGGGAAGCGCGTGGCGGGCAGCAAAACGCCTAGCGCGCAGGCTGGTGGGTTTGAGCCCCCAGCCGATGACGGCGCTGGGCGGGCGGGAAAGCGGCCCAAGGCGTCGCAGCGCATCAAATTCAGGCAGCAGTGCGTGAAGATGTGGGATTTTACCAATCCCTTGCGAGGTGTAGCCTGCCGTGTGTTTTGCCATGTAACGCCATAGGTTCTGGGGTGAAAGCCGTCATCGGGTCGGAATGTTACGCAGTTCGACCTTTCAAATGCCATAAAGTGTACGAAAATAATCCTCTTCACTCGCGTGAATAAGGGCGTATTTTGAATGACTTGTTAGCAAGAATTAATTAAGGTGGAAATGGCGGCTAGAGTATGTGAGCCTTTACCTATTAATTAAAACTAGCCTTGCCGCCTGGCTTGGCAATAAAGGCCAACCCATTTGCAAAATCACCTGCATCCGGCTGCTGATCGAAACTCTTCGGTACCCGGCGGCTTCGTGGCGGCTAGCATTCTACTGCCAACTGTCGTTCAAAGAAAAATTGACGAATAGGTATAATCGGTGCTGCCAGCCCACCTACATAAAAGACTGACCCAATTTCGCTCTCTCAAAAGCCGGCTGCTGCTGGGGCTCTCCGTTACGCTACTGATAGTGGCCGCGATCATGCTGGGGCTAACGTGGCAGGTGGGTAAAAACATGTTGCAAAACGCCAACGTAACGCACCTGCGTTACGAGGCCAACATGCTATCCGATGAGCTCACCCAGCAGGTCGAAAACCGCATCGACGCCTTGCAGCGTTTGAGCGAGGCGATCGGCACCGCCAACGACCCGGAATGGGTGCAGTACGAGCTCAGTAAAAACGACTCGCTTCTCGCCTGGTTCGAAGGTGTCGTCGTCAGTAACGCCTCCGGCACCCTGATTGCGGACCGGCCCAGTATCGTGGGGCGAGTGGGGCTGGAAACCGCCGAGCAGGAGCATTTTCGGATGCTGCGCGGCACGCGAAGCCCCTACGTCAGTGAGCCCTTCGTGGGGCGCGCCAGCAACACGCCGCTGGTGCTGATCGGGGTGCCTCGAATAGACCGCGATGGCCAGTTTCAAGGCTTCATTGGCGGCGTGGTGAGTCTGGACGCCGGTGGGCTGTTTGGCCGCCTGGCGAAAATCCGCCTTGGGGATGATGGCTTCTCGGCCATTTTTACGGCGTCCGGCAAGGTTCTTTACCACCCCGACGCGCAGCGGGTGAATACCGCTATCGATACACCCAAGGCCTACCCCTGGCTCGATATGGCGCTGGATGGTTGGTGGGGCGAGGGGACCGGCGCGCTTTTCAGCGGGCGCAACCTTTACCAGGCCTACTCCCAGGTGTGGCCGGCCAATTGGGTCGTGGCGCTTTATCTGCCGGTCGACCAGGCGCAAACCCCCTTGTCGGATTTCATCTACCGGCTATGGTGGATTTGGGTGGCGCTGGCGCTGTTGCTGCTTCCCCTTCTTTGGTGGCTGCTGGCGCGTATACTCTCGCCGCTCAACCAGCTCGAGTCGCAAATCGACGAAGTCGGCCAGGGTGGGCGCTCCCACGTGACGCTTGCCACCAGCATGCAGGAGCTTCAACAGGTCGCGCAGACCTTCAATCGCGTAGAAGACGAGCGCCAGCAGTTGATGACCAATCTTCACGAGCGCGAAGCGTTTTTGGATTCGGTACTGAACTCGAGCCCCCAGGGCATGTTCGTGGCCAACTTCGATGGGCGTATCACCTACATGAACCCCGCGCTTTTGACGATGCTGGGAATACCGCCGGATATGCTCATGGAGACCTGGCTCGAGCAGATTCACCAGGACGACCGCCAGGGCGCGATCGATCTATGGCAGCACAGCTTAAAAACCGGCCAGGATTACATGCGCCAACTGCGCTTTACCAAAAGCGATGATGAAATGCTCTGGCTGGATGTTCACGCCCGGGTGGTCATGCTTTCCCAGGGCGGGCACTCGCTGGGGCTCGTTGGGGTGGTCAAGGACATTACCGAGCGCCGCCAGCAGGAAGCCCTGCAGCGCTGGGAAGCCGAACACGACCCGCTCACGGGCCTGCTCAACCGGCGCGGTTTCCTACGCCGCCTGGAAGAGGCGTTCGCCGATTTCCAAAAAACCAGCACGCCCTCGGCGCTGCTCTTGTTCGATCTCGATCACTTCAAACCGATCAACGACGAAGGCGGCCACGCCCTGGGCGATGAAATGCTGCGCCGGGTCGCCCAGGTGATCGCCTGGGAAGTGCGCCGCAGCGACCACGTGGCGCGCCAGGGCGGCGACGAGTTCGCCGTGCTACTACCCAGCTGTACCTTGACCCAGGCGCGGCGCATTGCCGAGGCGTTGCGTCAGGCGGTCAGCGAGGTCTCGGTAACCCACGGGGGCAAAATATATAACGTCACGCTCAGCATGGGCGTGACCCAATTCGACGAGGACGACGAGTCGGTCGAGGGCTCGCTCGAGCGCTCGGACGCCGCAAGCTACGAGGCAAAGGGCCGGGGGCGTAACGCCGTGGTCGTCAAACTGCCTAACCAGTTCGACCCCATGGCGCTATTCGACTGACACCGGTACGCCGGTGTCCGTTGGCGGGGCGTTGCGGTACTATTCTCACTCTTTCTGTCACTCTTTATTCATGACCCGTTACCCAGACCCATGAGACATCCTTTACTCATTAGAGCAGCCCTGTGGACCTTTTAGAGCTCTTCGCGCGTACGTTAGACATTACCCTGCCGGTCTTCGCCATGGTGTTTATTGGCATCGTTTTGAAGCGGCTCAAGTTGATCGACCGGGCGTTCGTTTCGACCGCCTCGGCGCTGGTTTTTCGTGCGACCCTGCCAACGCTGATTTTTCTTAGCCTGATCCAGGCGGACCTAAGCGTAGCGCTGGATATCCGCCTGCTGGTGTTTTTTGCACTCGCCACGGTGGGCCAGTTCTTCGTGAGCTGGCTGTGGGCGCGCTACCGGGTGGCCCATGCCGAGCGTGGCATTTACGTGCAGGGCGCCTTTCGCGGCAACGGCGGGGTCGTGGGGCTGGCCCTGGCCGCTGGCATGTACGGCAATTACGGCCTTTCGGCGGGGAGTCTGCTGCTGGGGCTGGTCATCGTGCTGTATAACGTGCTCTCGGTGTGGGTGCTTTCGGTGTATCAGCCCGGCGCGACCACCAACTGGCGGGCCATGCTCAAAAACATCGCCACCAACCCGCTGATTCTGAGCGTCGTGCTGGCCATTCCTTTTACCGCGCTTTCAATCGAGCTGCCCAACTGGGTGATGACCTCGGGCAACTACTTTGCTTCGCTGACGCTGCCGCTGGCGCTGATTTGCATTGGCGCCACGCTTTCTGCGGCCAGCCTGCGCGATGGCCGCCAGGTGGCGCTTAGCTCCAGCGTGATGAAAATGGTGGTGCTGCCCGCGGCCTCCACCGTCATCGCCTGGCTTTGCGGGTTCACCGGCGAGCAGTTGGGCCTTTTGTTCCTGTTTTTCGCAAGCCCCACGGCGGCGGCCAGCTTCGTCATGGCCAAAGCCATGAACGGCAACGTGACCCTGGCCGCCAACATCATCGCCCTGACCACGTTAATGGCCAGCCTGACGATTACCCTGGGCATTTTCGCCCTGCGCCTGCTGGGCTGGATTTAATGCCACCGGTTGGCCTATACGGCCGGCCGCGCTATACTACGCGCCCCGCAATACCTTAAAGTCCCTGTAGCTCAGTAGGATAGAGCAGCCGCCTCCTAAGCGGCAGGTCGCAGGTTCGACTCCTGCCAGGGACGCCATTTCGCTTCAACACCTGAGTCATACGCCTGAATAGGCAGCCACCCTGAGGGTAGGGGTCAGGCAAATGCCGGGCCGTGGTCTGCTACCACCTTAATGGGATGCGCCCTTCGAATTCGCTCTTGGCTTTTCTTGCTGTGGTACGCCTTCCAAAGGTCGTTTTTTTGCTGCAAATTGAGCCAGAAGTCAGGCGTATTGCCGAAGACCGTCGCTAGCATAATGGCGGTTTCAGCGGTCAACGCTCGCTTGTTATTGCAAAGTTCGTTGACCAGGCGCGGCGTAGTGCCCATCTGCCGAGCAAGCGCCGATTGAGTAAGCTCCAGCGGCTCAAGAAATTCAAGTGTCAGCATCTCACCAACCGTGGTGGGCTTACGCTCTGTCATCATCATGGCGTCACCTATAGGTGTGCGGGTCTAAATAGATATCACTAGCTTGACCGTTAGACCACTGGAAAATCAGGCGATATTGCTTGCTTACTCGGATCGAGCATAAATGGGACAGTCTCCCGCTCAAGTGTTCGAAACGATTACCGGGCGGCACCCTCAAGTCAGCCTCCGACACCGATGCATCGATCAAATCCAGCTTACGTTTCAAAGCACTAGCGATTGTTGATGGAATCGATCCGGTTATTTCTTCAGTTTTGTAAAACTCTTCCAGCCATTGGTCTCTGAACGATTTGATCATATGCAGCCTCTCGTCATTCCATTATACCGCCTAGTGGCATAGATTCAACTTTTTGCTGAATATGCGGGAGTTGCGATAGCACCATTCTTACCTTTAAAGCTAAGATTGGTTAGAGTGATCGCAGAGGCGTAACCACAATTGTTTTAGGGGATCTGGATGGAATTTTCGAATATTTTTTTAGTCGCTCTCGGCTGCTTGGTGCTCTCTGGATGGATTGCCACCCTGGTAATCGGGATAAAGAAAAAAAACCTAAAGAAACAAGTAACTGATGTAAGTTCAGCACTTGAAGAAAAAAGTCATAAGATAAGCGAGCTAAACGCCGCTCTTGAGCGCTTGTCGAAGTATCAAGTGATTGAGGATGCAGAGCTAGAAGCGGAGCGTATAGTCTTCGATGCAAAGAAAGAAGCCGGTCAGCTATGGCAAAACGCTGAACGTGAAAGCAAAAGCCATTTAACAGCTGCTTTCAGCAGGAAAGAAAACGCTGAATTCGAAGCTGTCAGTATCAAGCGAAATGCGGATGAAAAGCGGTCTCAAATAATCGCAGAAGCGCGGCGTGAGGCATCTGAAATTCGTGACAAAGTCAGGCTTTCGGAATCTAAATCACAAAGCCTCGTCCAAGAGGCTCATGCCAGAGCCGAAAAGATCATCTCCCATGCCCGCATTCAGGCTGAGGAGACTGCTGGAAATGCATTGAAAGCGGTGGAAAACGCCAAACTCTATGAGCAAACAGCGAAGGCCATGAAGAATATCATCGAAGGTTATCACGATGATTACATTATTCCGAACGCCAGCCTGCTGGACGACTTGGCCGACGATTTTTCACATAAGGATGCCGGACAAAAGCTCAAGCAATCACGTAAGCACAGTGCAGATATGGCAAAAAATGGCCGGGCGGGCGACTGCGATTATGTCGAGAAAGTAAGAAGAGAATACGCCATCCACTTTGCAGTTGATGCTTTCAATGGCAAGGTCGATTCCATCCTGTCCAAAGTTAAGCATGATAATTACGGCAAACTGAAACAAGGGGTTCTCGATGCGTTTGCGTTGGTAAACCATAATGGACAACCCTTTAAAAACGCTCGAATCACCGACCTGTATTTGCAAGCACGGCTAGATGAGCTGAAGTGGGCCGTAGCGACAATGGAGCTAAAGCGCATTGAGCAGGAGGAACAGAGAGAAATTCGTGAGCAAATGCGGGAAGAAGAGAAGGCCCGTAGAGATATCGAGAAAGCTTTAAAGCAGGCTGAAAAAGAAGAGAAAATGCTCGCTAAAGCGATGGCTGAGGCTCGAAAGCAACTTGAGAGTGCCAACGACGCTGAGCGCGAGGGCTATGAGGCCCGCTTGGCAGAACTTGAGCTTCAACTGCAAGAATCAGCGTCTCGAGGCCAGCGTGCAATTTCGATGGCCCAACAGACAAGGCGTGGTCACGTTTACGTCATTTCGAACATTGGCTCATTCGGCGAAAATATTTTCAAGATAGGCATGACCCGTCGGCTTGAACCCCTGGATCGCGTCAAGGAGCTTGGTGATGCCAGCGTGCCATTCTCATTTGATGTGCATGCAATGATTTATTCCGACGATGCTCCCTCTTTAGAACGCGAGCTTCACCGGAGATTCGCTAACCGCCAAGTGAACCGGCTTAATGCACGTAAGGAGTTTTTCCAAGTTCCTATCTCTGAAGTTCGAGAGGTGGTGGATAGCCAACAAGCCGAAGTCCACTGGACGATGGCGGCCGAGGCGTGGGAGTACAGAGAGTCCCTTGCTTTAGCTGGAAAGCAGTTGCAAGCTGTATCGTAGTGTTGATGGCTTGAACGCAAGCAGTGCCAGAAAGAGAAGCATAGATGAGGCTATTTATAGTGGCAGTACCGGCGCTATATGTATGAAGCGCAAATGGAGTATGTGCCCAACCTGAACGATCTCGACGCCGCATAGGCAAAGATGCTGGTATGTGACCTACGCCCCGCCCATGTGCGGGGCGTTCGTCTGTTAGGGCTTAGCGAGAGAAGGGCACCTACTGAGCGCGCCCACAGATCGTCTGGCAAGGACGTTGCCAACCTCATACCCGCTTACCGGCCGCGTCCCACGGCGCGCTATCGACACCCCGCCCCGCCCGCGCGCTAAATGTGTGGGTTTTTATGCACTCCTGCACCTGCCGCCAAGCCGCGCCACTGTTGGACTGGCGGGTGAAAAATGGGTGCATGGAAATCATGCGGATTCATGCGGGATTATGCACTTTCAACAGACAAGTGGCAGAGAAATATTCTAAAGCCAGGCCACCGGCTGGCCGATAGCTTAGAAAGACATTCCTGATAAGGCCCTGTAGAGCCGAAGCCTTCCGGCGCAGGATGGCCTAAAGTCGCAGCTGTACGGGTTGCACGGGCGTAAAGGAATAGGCAATATTGCTAACAATAATTAAAGTTAAAATTGGGGTTGTAAGTATCAATTTGTTTGCGGCCGGGAATTGAAAATCACTAACAATAGTGAGTGGTGCCGATGTTATCGTCTGATTTCGGAAGCTAGTAGTTTCTTTTTCAGTGGCCTGTACATCCCAACTAGCAGCTATAGACCCAAAGCGGAAGTTGTTAACAGGTGAGATAAGTATGAAACTACAGACGATTCGGCTTTCAAATTTCCAAAGCTTCGGTGCTGTACCAACAGAACTTACACTGGAAGATATAACTTATCTGATTGGCCCCAACGGTTCAGGTAAGACTGCTGCACTTCAGGCTTTGTGCCGATTGTTTGCATTTGATCCATCATTGCGCCGTATTCAGCGCTCAGACTTCCATGTCCCGCACGATGAACAGGAAGCCCCCGAAGAAAGGCTGCTATGGATCGAAGCGGATTTCCTATTTTCCGAGTCAGAGAGTGAAGCAGATAACTCGACAGTTGCTCCCCATTTCAGTCACATGCGTCTTGATGACCCTGACGGAATTCCTAGGGTGCGATATCGCCTAAGTGCCACGGTAGGCCTAGATGGGGATATTGATGAGACTTTTGTGTATGTGCTTGAAGCTGGCCCGGATGGTTCACCTCTAAATCCTCAAACGGTTCCCAGGTCTGAACGAAATCACATACAAGTCCACTATCTGCCCGCAAGAAGAGATCCCACTGACCACATTGCGTATGGAACGAGTGCGCTTCTTGGCCGCCTGCTAAGGTCAGTGAACTGGGAAAATGAACGAGAGAAGGTCAAAGGGTTCACCGACCAGATTAGTGAGAGTTTGGCTGCTAATCCATCAGTCAATGCTTTTAGTTCCCACCTGAAGAAAACATGGAGTACCCTTCATAAAGGCAGCTACTTTACAGATCCCAAGGTTACCTTTGTGGCATCTGAGATCGAGGCATTGCTTCGACATTTGTCTGTATCATTCTCGCCTGGACATGATGAAAATCTTGTCGATTTTTCCCGACTCAGTGACGGCCAGAAGTCGATGCTTTATCTGTCATTGGTTCTTTCATCTCAAGCAATCGGGCGTGCTGTCCTTGCTGGCGATGACGAGTCCTTTGACCCAGAAAAATTGCGCCCGCCTGTCTTTACTTTGATTGCCCTCGAGGAACCAGAGAACAGCCTCTCGCCTCACTATTTGGGACGGGTTGTGAGTGCTCTGAGCCCTATGACGAGCAACGAGGATGCCCAGGCCCTAATTGCTACGCATGCTCCGTCAATGTTGCGACGTGTCGGCCCGGAACATATTCGATATCTTCGACTTACCGAAACCCGGCAATCTAAAATTACGAAAATCCAGTTACCCGCTAAAGCCGATGAAGCGCACAAGTTTGTACGCGAGGCTGTCCAGGCATTCCCCGAGATCTACTTCTCACGTTTGGTTGTATTGGGTGAAGGGGATAGCGAAGAAATTGTACTACCTCGCCTTTTCCGGGCAAAGGGTGCACCAGTTGATGAATCAGCGGTCACGATTGCACCGCTTGGAGGTAGACATGTCAACCATTTCTGGCGCCTGCTATCAGCATTGAAAATCCCATATTTGACCCTTCTCGATTTAGATGTGGGCAGATACCAAGCGGGTTGGGGAAGACTAAAGTATATAAATAACCAACTTGGCTTATATGAGCCTAAAAAAGCCCTCCCAGATACTTTTTATTTATCAGATTGGAATGATGACAAAGTACCTGTTCGTACTCATTATTTCTTCGAAAACTGCACTAAGAGTGTATTTGCAGAGCTGGAAATGCGAGGTGTATTTTTCTCATTTCCAATGGATTTAGATTTTTCAATGCTCTTGGCTTTCCCAGATGCTTACGGTGTTCAGCAGGAAGCTCCAGATGACTCAACGGTTAAAGCCGTCTTAGGAAAGAGCCATCATATCTCATCCCAATACAGCGGAGACGAGTTAAGTCTCTTCTCCACATATCACAAGCTTTTTAAACTGGGTAGTAAGCCCGCCGCCCATATAGATGCTCTTGCTCAACTTAGCGACGAGGAACTGCTTGCGAACATGCCAGAAGCATTTGGTGGACTTGCAGATGCCGTGCTCGCCAAGCTTGCGGAGCTGCCCGAGTGATTGCTGTAGATGCATGGCTGCCTTCGGATGGGCTAACGCTTGAACCCAATGCACTGCGGGCCGCGAAGGAACATGCGCGCTGTCTTGCTCTGACGGCGGGGCCGGGAGCGGGCAAGACAGAAATGCTTGCACAGAGAGCTGACTTCCTCCTACGAACCGGAACCTGCCGTTATCCGAAGAGAATACTCGCTATCTCTTTTAAAGTTGACGCCAGCAAAAATTTAAAGGAGCGAATCCAGCGACGCTGTGGAAAAGAATTGGCTTCCCGCTTTGATAGCTATACATTTCATGCTTTTGCAAAGCGTATTATTGATCGTTTTCGAATAGTTCTTACAGGTAATGATGCCCTTGATCTGGATTATTCAATTGGCGAAAGAAAAATCATAAGAAGGCAAATTACATTTCATGATCTTGTACCGCTAGCAATCCAAATTCTTAAGGCCTCTACTGTTGCAAGAAATGCCATACGCCAAACTTACAGCGATATTTTCTTAGATGAATTCCAAGACTGTACGGATCAGCAGTATGAACTTGTGAAAGTAGCCTTCCAAGGTACGAGCATTCGTCTCACTGCTGTGGGTGATACCAAGCAGAAAATTATGGGATGGGCAGGTGCTTTAGACGGAATTTTTCAAACGTTCGCTGAGGATTTTTCAGCGGTTCCATTAAATATGTATCGAAACTTTCGTTCAAAACCACGCTTACTTAGGATGCAGAACGAGATAATTCGTGTTCTCGATCCGGCTTCCGTCATGCCAGATAATCAACTTGCTGGTGAGGAGGGAGAGGTCTTTGCGTGGAAATTCGAGAATGCCCAGGAAGAAGCTGAGCACTTAGCCGGTTTGATTGCTAGGTGGATAAGACATGAACAGGTTCCGTTATCCGAAATCGCAGTATTAGTGTCCAAACAACTGGATCTTTACGCCAATCACCTGATGGCGGCATTGGAAGTCAGGGGAGTACCATACCGGAACGAGCAGGAGATGCAGGATATTACTGTCGAACCTGCCGCAAGGCTCGTTGTTGACTATTTGTCCTGCCTATATGGCCAGCGAGAGCCCAAAGCTTGGATTCGGCTCATGAATCAACTGATTCCCTTTGCCGATGATGAAGTGCAGTCTAGCGTCCGACAAAATTTCCAAAGCTTCTTCAAGGATCAGCGAAGAATCCTCGTCATGACCGAGTTGTTGGATGAGCCGTTTTCGGGATGGTGGGATTCTGTTTGTAGATTTTTGGATAAAATAGGAATGGAGACTCTTGTTGCTCTCTCACCTGACTATGAGTCACAAGCCAGGTTAGTTGAAGTTGTGGGAGATACCAAAGCGCGCATTGAAGAGTTGCTTGAACTTACCCACGATTTGCCCCAAGCCTTGACCCGTTTCTCTGATGATCAGGCTGTGCGTATTCTAACTATTCATAAGAGCAAAGGATTGGAGTTTGACTCAACGATAATTATGGCCGTTGAGAACGAAATATTCTTTGGTGATCAAGATGCTAACCGGTGTGCTTTCTTTGTTGGTGTATCACGAGCTAAACGTCGCTTAGTGCTTACACATGCTATAGAAAGAGAAAGGCCACAAAATCATGGTGGCCGGTGGAAAGTACGTCGAACTCGCCAGCAAGAATACTTTAACTTTGCTCTTCCTTATTTAAATGACGTTGACTAGGGATTGAGGGGCTAGAAAATTATTAATTAATAAAGTCCGCTGCTAGCCGAGTGTGGAGGTAGCGATGATGATGCAGATTACGCATAACAAATCAATTCATGGTACGTCGCCGCTTCGCAGCGCCGCCCATGATTGAGGCGTTTAAAGAAAAAAGGACAGAGAAATGATTTCCGAAGAATGGCTTGCGAACCTAAACAATGAGTTCCGCTCAGCAAGAATAGATCAGCGGCGTAGGCCTTGGGAAGCTATTAGCCGTTATTCAGAGGAGTTTAAAACTTCAGTCAATATATCTTCGGATGTAGCAAAAACAATTTTTAATTGGTTTGAATTACATTCAAAGCCAGGTGTCCATCAAGTTGGTAGCCTGTATGAAGCCGTTTATTTCTATGATTCCGAATTCTGGGTTGTTTCTATTCCAATCACCTTTGGCACGGTCCAGCTAAATGCTCTCGACTGCCTCCATGAGATGCCTGGTGGTATTAAACAGGAGATGATGACGGATCATAGACAAGTTTGGGACTACGTCATCTATTGGGCGGACTGTTTAGACTATGGGATGGGCATAGATGACCTTCGCAAAACACAAGGCTTGAATGAATTTGGCTATCAACTACTCATGTCTGCGGATCAAGAGCTAAGGGCTGCCACATCTATACTTTCCCAACATCGCCCAGATACACGTGCAATTCTTAATTGCAGAATGGCGCTTGAAATATTTTTCAAGGCTTATGTCGCTTTAAAACATGGTCTTACACAAAGTGAGGCAAAAACCATCGGTCACAACTTGAATAAAGGACTAGACAAATTCATCGAAGTGTCAGGATTAAATGACTGGGAAAAGACAAGAAAATTTTTATCGCTTTTTCCTGACGTACATGAGCGCTACCAAGAGCAACACATCACCTTTCAAAGGCTATGGGAGAGTTATACACTAGTCCACTCTTTAGGCGCGGAGATTATCAGAGAGTTCACTGATAGAAATATGATTCAACAAGTAATGGCTTCTAACAATTCAGATTAATCCGGATCGAAAAAAACCGCGTCGCGCTTTGCGCGCCAGGTTATTTGCGGGATTATATTAGTCAAAGCTAAATGTCCGCTCCTGGCCGTAAGCAGTCCATCTGTGCCGCAAACTGAATCGCGAGTGGTGTTATCCAACGATAAGCCGTTAGCGGGTTGCAGATGGAGGAAGCTGGTATACGGTGTGGTATATTGGTTTTTTAGATTTCATGTTAAGGCCATATAATTCAATCGCTTAATGTGTTTTTTAGACTCCTGCCAGGAAATAAAAGCGAGCTTTTTACAAAGCCCTGCATCTTCAGCAGTACTCAAATACCCATGCTCCATAAAATTCCCATCCAACTCTCAAACATCAGTTAACCTTCACACCTTAACTTAACCAGCCCCTATAGAGCCCAAATGAACAAAAACCGTTTAACCATCATAGCCGCAGCATTATTTTTTATACCGTTATCTATTGCGATCCAAGCTAACGACGAAAATCCCTACACCAACCAATACAGCACCTGCATGGAAGCCTCCGGCGGCGTCACGCAATCCATGGTCGAGTGCATGAGCGACGAACTCGAGATTCAAGACCAACGGTTAAACGATGCCTACCGCGCTATTCGTAGCGAGTTACCCGAGAAGCGGCAAATAGCCCTGCGGGATGCCCAGCGGCTTTGGATCTCGTACCGGGATGCCAACTGCTACTTCTACGCGACCGGGGAAGGCACGATGGCTCGTTTGATCAGCAACGACTGCTTTTTAAGCGCCACCGCCGAACGGGCCACGGAGCTTGAGAATATGCAGCAGCCCTGAGCCGGGTATTTCGCCACCGGGGCGGGGAGTGGCTATAGTGAGTCAACGGGTTTTATAAAAGGAGACCAATATGATTCGTTATAGCGTAGGTGCGGTGTTGCTTGTGGCCTTGGCAGGGTGCGCGGCATCAGGTTCCAACGGGGCAGAACAAGCGCAAGAAATGGCCGTGAATTACTGCGAGCGGGAAGGCGGCGAGGTGAGAACCCGCGACGGCAGCGATGATGGCCGCCAGTACTGTCATTTGATGGAGGGCCGCGTCATCGAGGTGAACCAGCTGTACCGTTCGGAAGGGTTAAGCTTACACGAGTGAAATTGGCCCACGGCGCCGGGCAAGCCGGCGCCGTGGGGTAGGTCGGTATTATACGATCAGTGGCCGAACTTCTCGTTCTCGCCCATATCCGGGGTTTCGTCTTTTTTGATGTTGGCCTTGGCGATTTCGTAGAGCTGGTAGACTTTGCTCTCGTTGGCTTTCCAGTGCTCACCCATCTCGATCTTGATTTCGAGCAGGGCGATGTCCGGGTCGTCCTTGCCTTCCGGGAACCAGGCGGCGATGAAGGGGTTCCAGTACTTGTGGATCAGGTCGCGGTTGTCGGTCAGGTTGGCCTTGCCGGACATGGAGACGTAGATACCGTGCTCCTGATCCGAGAAGCTCAGGCAAACGTCGTGATCTTTTTCCGCCTCGAACACTTTTTCGGCGCTGCGGCGGGTGTAGAACCAAAGCGTGCCGTCGTACTCTTCCTGCACCAGGTGCATGGGACGGGCGCGGGGCATGTCGTGGTCATTGGTGACCAACATGCCTACTTTGATATCCTTGATCATCGACCAGATTTTTTGCTTATGCTCGGGGCTCGACATCGTTCACTCTCCTTATGAATCGGCTTTCTATGCTAACGCGCACAGCGGCCTGTGCTTCGTTACCCGTTTCAGTGTAGAAGAGAGCGCGCCGGCTTGCCTTTAAATTAGCCGGCGCCTGGGCCGGTTTTAAAACACTCTAGCCATCGGGGGCGACATTGCGCCTGCACTATGTTGGGCCGTTACCGGAGCGTATCGGGTTTCTCCTCCTGCCGCGTTTTTCGATGATGGCGTTTTTCTCCGCCGTGGAGCCGCTGCGTATCGCCAACCGCATCAGCGGCAAGGCGCTTTTCGAGTGGGTGCTGTTGAGCGAAAACGGCGAGCCGGTCACCGCCAGCAACGAAATGACGCTGATGGTGGACCAACCCATCGGCACCCTCGATGTATCGTCGTTGGCGCTTTGTAGCGGCTTCGAGCCCGAGGCCCACCTGAACCGGGCGCTTACGGGGTGGCTGCACCGGCTGGACCAGGCCGGGTGCGCGCTTGGCGGGCTGGATACCGGCGGGTTCCTGCTGGCAAAAGCCGAGCTTTTAAAGGGCGAGCGGGTCACGCTTCACTGGGAGAGCCTGCCGGTGTTTCGCGAGCGCTTTCCCGGCATCGAAACCTCGGATGAGCTGTTCGAACTGGGCGAGCGGCGTTTCTCCTGCGCCGGCGGGGCGGCGGCGATGGATATGGCGCTGGAGGTCATTGCCCGGCGCCACGGGGCGGCGCTGGCGGTGGCGGTCTCGGAGCAGCTGATTCACGAGCGCCTGCGCAGCCACCACGACCAGCAGCGCATGTCCCTGGCGCGGCGCCTGGGCAGCCACAACCGCCGCCTGGTCGAGGCGGTCGCGCTGATGGAGCGCCACTTGGAAGAACCGCTCACACTGGGCGAGATCGCCCGGCAAAGCGGCGTCTCGGCGCGCCAATTACAGCGCCTGTTCGAGGACCAGTTAGGGGCCTCGCCGCGCCAGTGGTACCAGAACCTGCGCCTGGCGCGCGCCGAGCGGCTTTTGATCGAAACCGACATGGGCGTGCTCGCCATCGCCATTGCCTGCGGGTTCGGCTCCAGCTCCAGCTTCGCCCGGGCGTTTCGTGCCCGGTTCGGGCATTCGCCCATTCAGGCGCGCCGCCACGCCCGGCTTTGAAACGCCATGTCGTAAAGTGTGGCTTTAGGGTCGCCTGGTGTCGTTTGCGTTGGGGGGAAGCGGTCAAACTGGTGGCCTACCGTCAACAAAGGAGACGCGAATGAGCACGGCCCTGAAAACACTGCCTGCAAGCGTTCTGCACGATACCCGTTCAAACAATATTCGCTCAAACCAGGCCCGTTCAACCAGCGCCCGCCTGCCCAGGGCGTTGCTGATCGGTGCGCTGAGCCTGAGCGGCCTGGCCTGCGCCACCGCCGCCCAGGCCGCGCTCGATGAAGTGCGCTTTGGCGTGCCGCCCTGGCCGGGCGTGACGGTGAAGTCCGAAGTGGCCGCGCAGTTGATGGAAGCCATGGGTTACGAAACCCGCCAGAGCGACCTGGCCGTCAGCGTGATTCTCGAAGGCCTGACCCGCGGCGATATCGACGTTTACCTGGGCGGCTGGTATCCGGTGCAAACGGATATGGTCGAGCCCCTAGTGGATAACGGCCAGGTCGAGAAGCTCGTCTCCAATATCGAAGGGGCGAATTCGGGGCTGGTGGTGCCGCGCTACGTGTATGACGCGGGGGTGACCACGGTGGCCGACCTGAACGAGCACCGTGAGCGTTTCGAGGGCGAGATTCAGGGCATCGAGGCGGGTACTGGTATCAACACCGCCGTGCTGAACGCCATCGACAACGACCTGGCCGGTTTGGGCGGTTGGCGCCTACGGGAAAGCTCCACCTCGGCCATGCTGGCCCAGGCCGAGCAGCGCATGCGCGACGAAGAGTGGGTAACCTTCGTGGGCTGGGAACCCCACTGGATGAACGTAAGCTTCGACCTGGCGTATCTGGAAGACTCGGATGACGCGGGCGTGGCCGAAATCGAAAGTACCGTGTGGACCGTGGTACCGGCGAGCCTGGCCGAGGACGACCCGGCGCTGCACCGCTTTCTTTCCCAGTTCGTGGTGGATATCGAAGATCAAAACGAGTGGGTCCACGGCTACAGCTTCGACGACCGCCCGGCGGATGAAGTCGCCTCCGAGTGGATCGCCGCCAACCTGGAGACCGTCGAGGTCTGGCTGGACGGCGTCGACGATAAGGACGGCGAACCCGCCATCGAAGCGGTCAGAGCCGCCTACGAATAACCCTTGCCTTGCTTCTTTTCTAACTGACCTGCGTTGCTAAACGGCCTTCGCTGCTAAGCGGCCTTTGAGGCTAAACGACGTTCGAGCGCCTGGCAGAAATCCTGCCAGGCGTTTTGCATATCTGGAAGGTGTGCCTGGGCGTGAAGGGCGCCGTGCACCATGTTGGGCGCGCACCGATAACCTACCTCTGCGCCTTGATGGCGCCACTGCTCGACCACCCGCTCGAGCGGTGCGGTCAGCGGGTCGTTCTCCACCGCGAGAACTTCGACGACGCCCTTGGGAAGCGGCGTCGGCGCGCTCGAAGCAAGCGCCGGGCAAAGCGGTGAGATGAAAAGCACGTCCTGGCGGCTCAATAGTGGGGCGTCCGGCCCCAGCGTTTCATGGCTCAAACCGTTTACCGGTGGGTAGATAAGCCCTAGTACCGCTTTTGAATTAAGCCGTGTCGCGGCGTCCATCGCCAGCCGCGCGCCGGCGCTGTCACCCACCAGGCAAGCAGGTTTAGCGGTGTCGATCACCTCGCAACAGCGTTTGAGCATGCTGGAGTAATTCGCTTCATAAGCGAGGGGGTAGTCGACGCTGATCACCTCACGCTTGAGCTGCTCGGCCAGGCTTGCCGCAACGCCGTGATGGCTCACCACCGACCCGATGGTGAAACCGCCGCCGTGTAGAAAGATCACCGCCCCGGGGCCAGCGTGGGCGGGCTTGAAGCGCCGTATCGGTACGTGGGCCAGCACGTCGTCGGTTACCTCCATGCCCGCCGGGTCCGAAGGCGTGAACGACTGGCACAGCGCATCGTAGTGCTTTCGCGCTTGGGGTAGCGGCAGTGCTTCAAGCGTCTCCAGGCCTTTTTCAAAGCGGCGGATGAAGGTTGTGATATCCATGTCAGGGAATCCCGATGGTACGCCCGGCAAGCGCGGGCCAAGCGTGTTGGTCGCAGGCGGGGAGCAAGGCGATGGCCTCGTTCACCGGCGCGGGAAAGGGCGCCGGGCGCCCGCTTTGCTCGTCGATGCCCATCAGCATCTGCTCGCTGGTGGCAAGCAGCGCGCCTTCTTTATCCTGCATTTCGAAAAACACGTGTAGGCGCTTGGCGTCCCGGTTCAATACCAGGGCGGTCACGGCCAGGGCTTGGCCTTCATGGGCTTCTTGCCGGTAGCAAAGGTGCGTCTCCAGGGTGTAGAGCGTGTAGTGATGCTGTGCTCGGCCTGCGACGTCCAAGCCGATGTGATCCATTAACGCATCGACCGCCATCGAGAAGACCCGGGCGTACTCGGCGTCGTTCATGTGGCCGTTGTAGTCGACCCAGCCGCTTGCCACTTCCGTGGTGAGTATCTGCATCAGAGCCGTCCTTTCAAGCCTTCGGCTTCGGGCCAGTATTTTTGCACCAGGCCGAGGAGTTCGACCAGGAAGTCGTCGCGGCGGCGGTCGAGCTCGGCCACGCTGCGCCCGGCGGCCTGATGCTCGCAGCCTTCGACCACGCGGTCGATCAGCTCGTCGGTGAGCTCCGGGGCTTCGAGTTTGGTCCAGGGCTGTTTCAAGGCCGGGCCGAACTGCTCGAGCATATGGCGCATGCCCTGGTCGCCACCGGCCAGGTGGAAGGTCAGGAAGGTGCCCATCAACGACCAGCGCAGCCCGCAGCCGTAGACCACCGCGGCGTCTACTTCTTCGGTGGTGGCCACGCCGTCGTTGACCAGGTGCAGCGCCTCGCGCCAGAGCGCCTCCATCAGGCGGTCGGCCAGGTGGCCCTCGATCTCCTTGCGCACCACCAGCGGGCGCATGGCCAGGTCTTCATAAAGGCGCTGCGCGCGTTCGATGTGCGCCGGCGTAGTGGCTTCACCCCCCACCAGCTCGACAAGCGGCAGCAAGTACACCGGGTTGAACGGGTGGGCGACGATCACCCGCCCCGGCGCCTTGAAGCAGCCAGCCTGCAGCTCACTGGGCTTGTAGCCCGAGGTCGAGGAGCCGATCAGCACGGTTTCATCGGCGGCCTGGTCGATTCTGGCCAGCACGTCGCGCTTGAGTTCCAGGCGCTCGGGCACGTTCTCCTGAATGAGGTCCGCGCCTTCGACCGCCGCGTCGATGGTCTCGGCAAAACGCAGCCGCTCTTTGCTGGCCCCCGGCGCCAGGCCCAGGCCTTCAAGCGAGGCCCAGGCATTGTCGATGAACGCACGGGTACGCTCGGCGGCGGCCGGGTCCGGGTCGAACGCGACCACGTCGAAGCCCTGGGCCAGCGCTCGGGCGATCCAGCCGTTGCCGATCACGCCGGTGCCGATGACGGACAACTTTTGAGATCGTTGTTGAGACCGTTGCTGAGACGGTTGTTGAGATCGCTGTTGAGACGGCTGTTGGCTCATGCGTTGGCTCCTTTATTAGAGGCTTTCGCGCCGTTGAGCGAGAGATGCGTGCGGGTTTCGGCCGGGGTCATCACTTGGCCGCCCAGGTTCTCGAGCAGGGTGGCGGCTTTTTCGACCAGTTGGGCATTGGTCGCCATTACGCCCTTTTTCAAGTAAAGGTTATCCTCCAGCCCCACCCGGGCGTGGCCACCGAGCAGCGCGGACTGCGCGACCATCGGCATCTGCGCGCGGCCGATACCGAAGGCCGCCCACTGGGCGTTGGCGGGCAACTTGTTGCGCATGGCCACCATGGTTTCGGTGTCGGCTTCGGCGCCCCAAGGAATACCCAGGCAGAGCTGGTAGAGCGGGTCGCCGTCGATCAAGCCTTCTTGCTGGAGCTGGCGGGCGAACCAGACGTGGCCCAGGTCGAAACACTCCAGCTCGGGCTTGACGCCGGCGGCCTGCACCAGGCGGGCGTGCTCGCGCAGCCAGTCCGCCGGGTTGACGTAGACCATGTCGCCGAAGTTGAGGCTGCCGCAGTCCAGCGTGCAGAGCTCGGGCAAGAGTTCCCCCACCGGGGCGTGGCGCTCGGCGGGCGTTTGAATATCGGTACCTGGCCCGCCCCGGGTGGGGTCCTGGGCGTCGGGAATCCAGTCGCCGCCGCCGCCGGCGGTAATGTTCATCACGATGTCCTGGCCGGAATCGCGCACCCGGGCCATCACTTCGCGAAAATGCGCCGGGTCGTGGCTGACGCCGCCGGTGTTCGGGTCGCGTACGTGAATATGGGCCACGCTGGCGCCGGCCTTGGCGGCGGCGATGCAGTCGTTGGCGATCTGTTCCGGGGTGACCGGCACGTTGGGGTTCTTACCGGTGGTGTCACCCGCGCCGGTCACGGCGCAGGTCAGGATGACATGGCGATTCATGGGCTACTTCCTTTCTCGTGGTTTACGTGGCTACGAGTATGAAGTGGCTTGTGTTTGAAAGTTGACCCAAAGCGACGCTCACTATGCCTTATCGGTCACAGCTGGCGCCGAGCCGTAGGGTTACCCCGGGCGCTGCCACCACTGCCAGTGGGCGGGCGCGTTCAGATACTGGCGCCAGGTCTCAAGGGAAAATCCCTGCTCCCAGGCGGCCAGGCGATAAAGCGGCACCTGGGTGGCGTTCAAGTGCGAACGCCACTGAGCAACCAGCGCGGCCCCGGGCGTTTCGGGAATATCCAGGCCCAGAAACTCGCCGGGCAGCGGCGCTTCATTGGCAAGCTCCGCCAGTAGCGCCTCCCAAAGGGCTTCGATCTCGGCCTGAATCAGCGCCTTGACCCGCGCCACCTCACCGGCGGCGCACTGCACGATATAGGCCAGCTGGGCCGGGTCGCCGTCGACGAAACGTACCGCGGCGATGTAGCCCAGCCGGTGGGTCTGGCGCACGGCGCGAAAGAAGGGCGCGCCGTGGCGCCGGGCGGCAAGGCTCAACACGCGCCGGTGGGTGTCGCTGCCGGCAAGCGCGAGAGTGCGCATCAGCGTGACCGAATCCGAAGGCGGCGGGGCGGTCTCCTGTTTGAAAGCCTCGCTGGGTGCATCAGCATCGAGGGTGGCCAGTAGCGGCGAGAGCGTGGCCGCCGACTCGGCGCTGTCGCTCCAGGTCAACGGCGCGGTGGGGCTTTGGGCGAGCTCGGCAAGCAGCCGGTGGGCTTGCAAGCCGGTGGGGGCGGGCGGCGGCGCAAGCCACGCACCCGCCAGGGCCTTGCAAAGCGCCGGGGTGAGCGGGCGATGCGCGTGGGCGCAAAGCCAACTGCCCTGGGGTGAGGCGTGCTGCAAAAGCGTAACCCCCTCGACCGCCAGGTGCTGCCTGGCCAAGGCCGGCAGCCTGATCGCTTTGCCGGGGTAGAAACCGGCGAACCAGTGGGCGGGCAGATCAAAGCTTCCGCTGGCGCCCACGCGGCTGATCACACTGGTTGGTAAGGTATGAGCCGCGCGCTTGCGGGGCTGCGCTGCGGTTTTTTGTGAGCCGGACAACAGCGCGTGGGGAGCGGCGGCGAGCAGCCTGGCCTCATTGTGGGTATCTTGCTTTGCAAAACGCTGCGAAAGCGCCTGGCGCCGCGTTCGGCTGGCGAGCCGAGCGGCCAGTGAAGGCTCGTCGTCGACGCCGGGGGCGTAGGCAGAGGCGGTCGGCAGGGCCGCCTCGATGGCCCGCGTTATGCTTTCGGCTCGGCTCAAGAGCTCGCGCTGGCGGTGGGGCGGCAGGTGAACCCTCAACGCCAGGGTATCGGTGGCGCCGCTCGGGCAAAGCGTCACCCGGTAGTCGTCGGCCAGGCCCGCTAGCGGGGCAAGCAATGCCCCGGCGTTGAGGGAGCGCTCGACCGCCTCGAGCCTTGGCATCTGCCCGGCCAGGGCGGCGCTTTCAAGCGGCCAAAGCAGTTCCAGCCTCGAGCCTGCGCCTTCCACCACCGCCTGGTGCGATGTTCGCGCCCAGCGAGGCGGCGGCGGTGGCGTTGGTTCGCCGGGGCGGCTAGCCGCTAACAGCGCTTCGGCGAGGGCTCGCTGGTGCGCCAGTGAAAGCGGGGCGGTCAGCCCGAGGGACAGGCGCGGCCGGGCGTAGTAGCGGGCGTGAAAGCGCTCCAGCGCCTGCTTGAGTTCGGCAGGCGTACCGCCCAGGCTTTGTTTCGAGCCGTGGTGGCCCACCGCGCCGGGGTGGCCCGGCTCGGCCAGCCGTTGAATACCGTGCAAGCGGTGAAGTTCCGACGTGCCCTGGCGGGCCTGGTATTCGCCGTCGATTGCCGCGCATTCCTGGGCCACGGTGGCCTGAGCGAACACCGGTGTGAAAACCGTTTCGCCAAGGTATTCCAGAAAGCGCGGCAGGGCGGCCACGGGCAGGGTCGCGTGGATGTCGGTGATCAGGTCGTCGGTGCGCGCGTTCAACTTGCCGCCCAGCGCTTCGGTGAAGGCGAGCAGCGATGCACCCTCCGGGCCTGGCTGGGTCAGCAGTACGTGTTCCAGCAGGTGGGCCAGGCCCGGAATGTCTTCGGGTTCGTCCAGGTAGCCCACGCCCACGGCGAGCACCACGTGGGCCAGCGGCGTGTGGTGGCTCGTGTGAAAAAGCCCCCGGCTTGCGCCTGCCAGCGCAATTGAAGTGTAGGGGGCATCCGGTGGCTTGGCGGTGTCCATCGCGTCAGTGGGCCAGGCGCTGGTAGAGCGCGAGCTCTTGGCCAATCATGGCCATCCGGTTGGCCGGGTTCTGCATGCCGTGGCTTTCGTTATCAAAAATCAGCACCTCGGCATGGCCGCCCGCTTTTTCCAGCTGGCGGGCCATCTGGTGGGTTTGTTCCGGCACCACGACCTTATCGAGCGCGCCTTGCACCAGCAGCACGTTGACCTGATGGCCGCAGTGGGCCAGCGTCTCGCGCGGGCTGCGCTGGCGCTTTTGTTCGTCGTCGCCCAGCAGCCAGTCCAGGTAGCCGGACTCGAAGCGGTGGGTTTGCAGGGCAAGACTCGGTGCGTCGGACACGCCATAAAGGCTGGTGCCCGCCCGAAACCGCTGGGAGCTGGCCAGCGCGTTGAGTACCGTGAAGCCCCCGGCGCTTTGCCCGCGAATGAAGCAGCGCTGGGGGCAGACCCGGTTCTGGGCGATCAGCGCATCGGTCATGTGCTCGACGTCCTGGGTATCGAGCACGCCCCACTGCCCGTGAAGCGCCTGGCGGTAAGCGCGGCCGAAGTTGCCGCTGCCCCGGGGGTTGATATCCATCACGTTGAAGCCTTGGGCCACCCAGTAGTGAATCAGCGGGTCGTACACCGGGTAGCAGGCCGAGGTGGGCCCGCCGTGTACGCGCAGAATCATCGGCCCCGGCGTGTCGTCTGAGGAGTCGGCGGCGTAGAAAAAGCCCTGGACGCTGGCGCCGTCACCCAGCGCCACGCTGATGCTTTCCGGGCGAGGCGGCTGCGCGGTGGGCGGCGCGCCTCGCAGCACGCGACCGGGCTGGCCGGGCTTGTCGAGCTCGATGAGCTGGGTGGTGGTGGCCGCGCTCTGGGCCAGCGCGTAGCGGCCGTGGTGGGTCAGCGCCAGGCTGACGACCCGGCCGGGGTCGAGGGCTAAAGGCTCGGCCCCGGTGGGCGTTATCCAGTAAAGGCGCGCCGCGCCGTGTTCGACGCGCAGGCAAAGCCCGCCGTCCAGGCCCCAGGCGTGCTGGCCCTCGCCAAGCTGCCAAGGCGTGGTGATGTGATCGAACGGCGCATCGCTCCAGCAGCGCGCGCCGCTGGCCGTGATATGCCAGGGCTGCCACCAGCCCGCGTGGTCGCTCATCACGATGAGCTCGTCCTTCGGGGTGAAGGTGGGCTGGCTGACCGCTGCGCCGAAATCGAAGGTGCTGACCGCGCCAAGCGTGCCATCCCTTTCCAGCGCGGCGAACTTGAGCTGGCTTTGCTGCCAGGCCATGTAGGGCAGCGACCACTCGACCCAGGCTATCCATTCGCCGCTTGGCGAGATCGCCGGGGCGCCGTAGAAGTCGGCGCCTTCGGCGAGTACCGTCTGCGAACCCAACCCCAGGGCGATCAAGCGTTGGTGGGCCAGCTCGCCAGTGTGCTCTTCCACCGCCACCACGCGCCGGCGGTGCGGGTCGGCGCAGAGCCCGCCCAGGGCGTTGCCGGGCTCGGGGGTGTACCAGGTCGCGCGCTCGTTATCGCTTGCCTTGGCCGGGCCGGGGCTATAACGAAGCGACTGGTCGCGCTGGCAGACCCAGACCACGCCTTCTTCAAACGGCACGTGGCTGCCGCCGCCGTATTGATTGACCCGGCTGCCTACAAGCGCGTCGCCACTCAAGCACCGCGCCTTGTTCATCTCGCCGGCCGGGCAGCCCCACAGATGGACGCTTCCGCGCTCCGGGTGGCGCTCGAGCCAGTAAAGCGCGGTATCACTGCACCGAAGCTCGGCCAGGCGTTCCGGCGGGGTGGCGGCTTCTTCGAGTGAGGGCGTGGGCATGGGCGCTCCTGGAGGGGCTGGTTCAGGTTTGGCGGCAGATGATCTGCGACTGGCGATGCTGGCGCGGGATCAGCGCTTGCTCGTCGGTTCGGGTGCCGGTGAGGCTGGCGATCAGCTCTGCGTGGCGCGCCGAGTACTGGCAGACCGGGTCGGTGGCGGTGGCGTCGCCGGTGAGCAGGTACGCTTGGCAGCGACAGCCGCCGTGGTCGGTATGGCGCTCGTCGCAGGATTGGCACAGCGGCGCCATCCAGTCCTCGCCGCGAAACGCGTTGAACGCGTCGCTGCCGCGCCAGATGTTGGAAAGCGGCGTATCGCGAACGTTGGGGAACTGAAGCGGCAGCTCCCGGGCGCTATGGCAGGGCAGCGCCGTGCCGTCCGGCGCCACCGCCATGAAGATGCTGCCCCAGCCGCCCATGCAGGGCTTGGGCTTGTTCTCGAAGTAATCGGGCACGACGAACAACAGCGACATCTGCCGGCCTCGTTCGGCAAGCTTCTCGCGCCAGCGCTGGGTGACCGCCTCGGCGTGGTGGAGCTGCTCGCGGGTGGGCAGCAGCGCGTGGCGGTTGAGAAAGGCCCAGCCATAGTACTGGCAGTTGGCAAGCTCCACCGCATCGGCGCCGAGTTCATCACACAGCGCAATGAGCTCGTCGATCTGGTCGATGTTGTGGCGGTGCAGCACCACGTTGAGGACCATCGGGTAGCCAGCCGCCTTTACCGCGCGGGCCATGGCGAGCTTGTTGGCGTGGGCCTTTTTCGAGCCCGCCAGAATCGCCGAAAGCTCCGGGTCGGCGGCCTGCAGGCTGATCTGGATATGATCGAGCCCAGCCTCGGCCAGGGTGTTGACGCGCTTTTCGGTCAACCCTACCCCAGAGGTGAGCAGGTTGGTGTAAAAGCCCAATTCCCGGGCGTGGCCCACCAGGGTTTCCAGGTCGCGGCGTACCAGCGGCTCGCCGCCGGAAAAGCCGAGCTGCGCCGCCCCCATTTCCCGGGCCTGGCGCAGCACGCTCAGCCACTCGTCGGTATTCAGCTCGTTCTGGTACTGGCTGAAATCCAGCGGGTTGGAGCAGTAAGCGCACTGCAGCGGGCAGCGGTAGGTGAGCTCCGCGAGGAGCCACAGGGGGCCGTGATCGGGAAATTTAGCCGTGGGCATGGGTCACTCCTTGGCTAGCCAGCCGTTTTGCTGCGCCTCGGTGAGAAATTCGCGCACATCGCCTTCTAGCGCCCCCGCATCCGGGTAGAGCGCTTCGAGGTTGTCGATGATGGCCGCCACCGTGCGCTCGCCATCGATTTGATTCAAGATCGCCCCGGCGGTTTCGTTGAGCTTGACCATGCCTTCCGGGTAAAGCAGCACATGAGCGTTCTGGGCAGGCTCCCATTGAAACCGCCAGCCGCGCCGCCACTTGGGGACGGTATCAGGATTCATCCCACTCTCCTCGCAGTGAGCCGTTGGCCAGACCGCGGTGATACACGCGCTTTCGGGTCACGGTGTGGTAGGGCGGGCGGTCGAGCTGATACGCAAGCGTCATGGCATCCAGCATACTCCATAGCACATCGAGCTTGAACTGCAGGATCTCCAGCGCCCGGGCCTGGCGCTTTGCGCTCGTGCATACGCCGAGCGCTATCTCCAGGCCGTGGTCCACGTCCCGGCGCGCCTCGCTCAGGCGCTTGCGAAAGTAGCGATACCCTTGCTCGTCGATCCAGGGGTAATGGGTCGGCCAGGTGTCCAGGCGGCTTTGGTGCGCCGCCGGGGCGAACAGCTCAGTCAGTGAGGAGATCGCCGCCTCCTGCCAGCTTGCCTGACGCACGAAGTTGAGATACGCATCGACGGCGAAGCGCACGCCGGGCAGCACGTGCTCTTGCGAGAACAGCTCATCGCGGGTCAGGCCCACCGCCTCGCCCAGGGCCACCCAGGCCTCGATACCGCCTTCGTCGTCCTGGTCGCCGTCGTGGTCGAGCAAGCGCTGTACCCATTGGCGGCGCACCGCGGCGTCCGGGCAGTTGGCCAGCAGGGCCGCATCCTTTTGCGGGATGATCAACTGGTAGTAAAAGCGGTTGGCCACCCAGCCCTGCAGCTGCTCTTTGGAGAGCTCGCCGTTTGCCATGGCCTGCTGAAAAGGGTGATGCAGGTGATAGAACTGCCCCTTGGCCATCAACGCCTCGCGAAACGCCTGGGGGTCGAGCGCTTGCGCTGTCGAGGGCTCGGAGTGGGTCGTACTGGGCGCCATGGGTAAGCTCCTGGCTGGTGATGCTGTAAAGCGTAAGAGGGTTAGGTCAGCGGCTCTAAAGCGCTTTTAATAAAGGCCTGGTGAGCGCGGGCATCAAAGCGTCAGGTGCATGCCGTCGAACGCGACTTCGATGTGATCGCGAGTCAGTTGCGCACGCTCGTCGCTGTTCTCATCGAGAATCGGGTTGGTGTTGTTGATGTGAATCAGGATCTTGCGGGTGGCAGCGGGGAGCGTGGCGAGATACTCGCGCATGCCGCCGGGGCCGTTGAGCGCCAAATGGCCCATCTGCTGGCCGGTCGAGGTGCCCACGCCGGTGCGCTGCAGCTCGTCGTCGTCCCACACCGTACCGTCCACCAGGATCACATCGGCTCTTTCCAGATACCCCATCACCTCGTCGGAAGGTTTAACGAGCCCCGGCGCGTAGCAAAGCGACTGCTGGGTCGCGTGGTCGGTAATGAACAGGCCGAGGTTGTCGCCGTTGGAGGGGCTGCCGCGCCGCGGCGAGTAGGGCGGGGCGTTGCTGTCCAGCGCAAAGGCCTCGAAGCTAAGCCCCGGGCAGCTGGGCACCTCGAACTGTGCCGTGGGGTTGGCCTCGTCCAGGCCGATGGCGCGCCAGTTGAGCCCGCCGTTCCAGTGCTCGAGCATCTCGAACAGCGGAAAGCCGCTGCTCAAATCGCTTTTCACGTTGGGCGTACACCAGACATCCAGCGGGCAGCCTTCGCGAAGCGAAAGGAGGCCGGTGGCGTGATCCACCTGGGCGTCCACCAGCAGCACTTCGGCGATGCCGCTGCCGCGAAGCGTGTCGGGCCAGAGCTCGGGGTTGGCGTTGAGCTGACTGCGAATATCCGGCGAGGCGTTACATAAAAGCCAGCGCTTGCCGTCGCTGCTGATCGCGATCGACGACTGCGTACGGGCCGTGTAGCCCGCTTCGTTGCGCCGGACGTTTTTACAGTTGGGGCAGTTGCAGTTCCATTGGGGAAAGCCGCCCCCGGCCGCCGAACCAAGAACCAATACGTGCATAGCGGGAAGCTCCTTGCGATTCAGCCCACGACTATCCGTGACGTGGCCTTACCAATGCAGGAAAAAAAGAAATGCCTGCCAGGGCGGCAGGCACTCGAAACGCTATTAACGGTTCGAAATGTAAAGCGTTACTTCAAAACCCAAGCGGATGTCTTGATAAGCCGGTTTTTTCCACATGATTCGTTCCTCGCTAGAAAGAAAAAGGAAGCCGCTCACTGGGAGCGAACTCCACACTCTACATCCTAGACCCTAACGCAAAGTTTTGTCGCCTTTTACAGCGCTGGGGAGGGCGAAATCGATGAGGTGTCACGCTGGCCTTGCTTGGCAGCGCGAGGGTTTCTGTAGTGTGCTTCGCCCAGGCGCTGACCGCCTGACTAAGCTACGCTTGAGTCGATGCGCGACAGGCCGGGTCCGCTGTGACCCGCGGCTATAGGCGTAATAACGATTCCCAATGGAGACCTCATGGAGCCATCTACCCCCCTGCGCTATACCCCGGATGTCGAGAAACCCCTTGAGGACGAGCAGGACGTCATCGATTCGCTCAACGATACCTTCGATACCATTTTAGAGCGCACTTCTGAGGATTACGGCCACGCCGTGCGCGCCGTGCATGCCAAGGCCCACGGTATTTTGAGCGGTACGTTGAGCGTGGAGCAGGGGCTGCCCGATGAGTTGGCCCAGGGGCTTTTTGCCAGGCCCGGCGAGTTCGATGTGTTCTTGCGCCTTTCGACCAACGCCGGCGACATTCTTCCCGACGCCGTTTCGCTGCCCCGGGGGCTTGCGCTAAAAGTAGTGGATGTCGAAGGCGAGCGGCTGCCGGGCTCGGAAGGGCATAATCAGGATTTCATTTTGCTCAATGCGCCGGTCTTTCAAGCGCCCACGGCGAGCAAGTTTCTGACCAATCTCAAGATGCTGGCCAGTACCACGGACCGTTTGGAGGGCACCAAGGTGGTCGCCTCCAAAACCCTGCAGGGCGTGAACAAGGCGCTCGAGGCCGTGAGTAGTAGCAGCACCACGCTGGACGCGTTGGGCGGAGCGCCCAATATCGACCCGCTGGGGGAAACCTATTACAGCGCGACGGCCTTTCGCTATGGCGATTACATGGCCAAGTTCATGCTCAGACCGGTCAGCGACTCGCTCAAGGCGCTTACCGGGCGCACGGTCGATATCGACGGGCGCGACGATGCGATCCGTGAAGATGTACGCGGTGAGATGCACCACCGCGCGGGCGAGTGGGAGTTTTGCGTTCAGCTTTGCCGCGATCTCGAAAAGCAGCCCATCGAAGATGCAACGGTCGAGTGGGAAGAGGCGCGCACGCCGTTTCAGCGCGTGGCCACCCTGCGCGTTCCTGCCCAGGACAGCTGGCAAGAAGAAAAGGTCAAGCGGGTCGAGGATGAAATGCGCTTTAGCGTCTGGACCGGTATTATCGACCACCAGCCGCTGGGTAATATCAACCGTGTACGCAAGGAGACCTACCGCCACTCCGCGGATTTCCGTGCACGCTTCAACGGCTGCCCGTACCATGAGCCGTCAGCCGGCTCTCATTGAGTCGAAGCGGTATCGATTTTTCTCCCTCGTTCAGGACCTCACACCGATGGCCAAGCCCTTGTTTCGTTTGAATCACGCCGTGGTTGGATCACTGGCCGTGGCGGCGGCCCTGATGCCGGCCGCGCTGCTGGCCCAGGACGCTCATATCGGTAGCGTACGCACCGAGTTCAGGATGCTCGGGCCGAACAACACTATCGAGGTGGAGCGCTTCGACGACCCGAAGGTGCAGGGCATTTCGTGCTATATCTCCTACTCTCAGATTGGCGGTATTTCCGGCGCGATAGGACTGGCCGAGGAGGCGAGCGAAGCGAGCGTGGCGTGTCGCCAAACCGGGCCGATCATCTTTGACCCGGATGAGCTCACCGAGCAGGAGGTCATTTTCACTCAGCGCCGCTCGGTGCTATTCAAAAACATGCGGGTCGTACGCATGCACGACGCCGAAACCCAAACCTTCGTCTACCTGACCTACAGCACCAAGCTGGTCGACGGCTCGCCGAAAAATGCGATTACCGCGGTGCACTACGGTGATTTAACCCCGGCCGCCCAGTAAGGCTTTACCCGGCTCTGAGCGCCTAGCGCGGGTCGGCGAAGGTCTGCGTCCAGTAAGTCGAATAGCGGGTGTCGTCGTTGTCGGCCCTCGCCATCCCCATTTCGCTGAACTGCTCGCTCATCAGGTTGCGACAATGGCCGGGGCTTTCGATCCAGCCTTCAATCGCCGCTTCGACGGACCGGTGGCCCGCGGCGATATTTTCACCGACCGCTCGCCAGGCGTAGTCCTGTTCATTCACCCGTTCTTCGATGCTGGAACCTTCGGAGCCGGTATGGCTAAAGAAGGCGTTCTCGGCCATGTCTTGTGAGTGCCGCCTGGCGGCGGCTTCGAGCTGGCAGCTCCAGCCAAGCGGCTCTACCGCCGGAAAAGACTCCCCACCGCACTCCCGGGCGCTGCTCCGAGCCTCGTTGACCCGCGAAAGCATTTCCTGCTGGCGCTCGGTCATCTCGCACTCGCTGGATGAAGCCGTCTCCTGCGCTTTGGCGCTTAACGAGGCGGCCAGCAGGCAAGCGCCCACCACCGCTATGCCGGAAGTCCGCTTGAGTTGCTGGCGTGAAGATGGATTTTTCATGAATGCCCTACCTAAAAGTATGCCGTGCTCGAATGCTTTACCCATCGCGCAAGCCTGGCCCGGCAGCGAGGGGCAGGCAAGCCGTTACCGCTATGACCCGTGAGCCCGCAACGTGCTTTCCAGCGCCTCGATACTGCGCTGATAGCTCGCGTGTTCCCCCGCGCTGATAAACCCTTGCTCGCGGGCGAGCGCGCTCACGCTATTTTCAAGCGCTTGAAGTTCATCGAGGTAGGCCTGGCGCTCGGCGGCGTTTAGCGTTTCGAGCGCTTCTAACCGGGCGCGTAGGGTTTGGGTGTGTCGCTTGACCCATGTTTGCCAGTGCCGGTTGACCGCCAAGCCTTCATCGGTGCGATACCCCTCCCAGCCCGACCCTTTCAAAATCGCCCAAAGCGCCTCTTCCGGGCGGTAGGTGCCGCTTACGGCCGGTACCTGGGTGTCGCCCATAGCGGCGGGGGGCGTGTGAATAAAGCAGCCCGTGCGGTGGGCTAATTGCTGCAGCGCTTCGTCCATCCGCTGGGCGGGAAAATCAAAACTGACGGGGTCACGCTGGCAGGCCGCCTGGGCGGACGATGCCAGAAAAAACGAGAGCAGAAGGGCGGTATAACAACGGGGCATGGGCATTCTCGCAGTAGAGGGTGGCCTGGAGCACACCCAGTATCTGACGTTGCTGGGCGTTGGGCAAACAAATACTTGGCGCCCGAAGGCGCTTGCACGATGGTTAAGCCGGGCGTCGCAGGCAGTGCGTATCCAGCTCATTCAAGCGGTTATATCCCAAAAGGCCAAGTGTCGACGCCATCTCTTTTTCGAGTAGCCCAAGCGCATGGGTGGCGCCCGCTTGCCCGCCGGCCGCAAGGCCATACAGCGTGGCTCTGCCAAGCCAAACGGCGTCTGCGCCGAGGGCCAGCGCTTTGATGATATCGGTGCCGCGGCGAAAGCCGCTATCGACGAACACCTGGCAGCGCTCGCCCACCCGAGCCTTGACCTCCTCCAGGGTATCCATGGGTGAAAGCGAGTGATTGAGCTGGCGGCCCCCATGATTGGAGAGCACGACGGCGTCCACGCCCAGGTCCGCGGCGTGCTGGGCTTCCTGGGGCGCGAGTATGCCTTTCAGGATGAGTTTGCCGGGCCAGAACGCGCGCAGCCAGGCAATATCGTCCCAGTTTAGGGAAGGGTCCAACTGCGGGCCGATGATCTGCGAGGCGCCTTGGGCGTTGCGCTTACCCGGCGGCAGCAGCTCATCCAGGTTCTTGAACGTGGGCAGCCCGTCGGGCCAAAGAACATCGCTCATCCAGCCGGGCTTGCCAAGCAGGTGAAGCAAATTGGGCAGCGAGGGCTTCATGGGCCGACGAAAATTGCGCACATCCCACTCGCGGTTGCCGTAAATGGCGCTGTCGGTGGTCACCACGATGGCCTCGAACCCCGCCGCCTGGCAGCGTTTGACCATCGATTCGACGAAGTCGCGGTCGCGATAGAAGTAGATCTGCATCCAGGCGGTGAGGCCTTCGATCGCGGCGATCTCTTCCAGACGCGTGGTCGAGACGCTGCTGAGTACGAAGGGGATACCAGCGTTCCGAGCGGCGTGGGCAAGTTTTAGATCCCCGTCGCGGGTGAGCATGCCGTTGAACCCGGTAGGGCCAATCGCTAGAGGCATGCGGTAAGCGCCCCCCAATAGGGTGGTACTCAAATCCCGCGGGCCGACGTTGGTCATCGTTTTGGGTTCGAACAGGTACCGATCGAATACCCAGCGGTTGCGGCGCAAGGTGTGCTCGTCGTCGCTTCCTCCGTAAACGTATTCGAATACGAAGTTGGGCAGTCTTTTCTTCGAAATGCGCTCCAAGTCTTCGATATTCAAGGCTTTTTTATAATCCGAGCCCTTGTAAAACTGGCGTTTCATGATTGTTCACCTTCAACCAAAGTATAGCGTGAAAGGTCTTTTGTTTGTATCGCCATACTACCATACTAGTTCTATCAGTTAAGGGCTTCACGCCTTGCAAAGACAGCTCGCTTTCCCGCGTTCAGCCATCATAGGATAAAGGGCTGTGGCTAATCTTCACCATATAACAAAGCGATTTTCCGAGATGTTCGATACTCGGGAAACGGTATCCCTCTTTGAGGAGGCAACTTCATGAAAATCGAACACGCTTACACCATTGTCACCTCGCCGGGGCGTAACTTCGTTACCCTGAAAATCGTTACCGATGAAGGGACCTACGGTATCGGGGACGCCACGCTCAACGGGCGCGAAATGGCGGTGGTTGCTTACCTTGACGAGCACGTGATACCGGCACTGATTGGCCGTGATCCGCAGCGCATCGAGGATATCTGGCACTACCTGTATCGCGGCGCCTACTGGCGGCGTGGGCCGGTCACCATGAGCGCGATCGGCGCGGTGGATATGGCGCTTTGGGATATCAAATCAAAGCTTGCCGGTATGCCGCTTTATCAGATGCTGGGCGGTAAAAGCCGCGAGCGGGTGATGGTCTACGGCCATGCGACCGGCCGCGATATCGACGCGTGTTTAAAAGAGGTCGCCCGCCACGTGGACCAGGGCTACAAGGCGGTGCGCGTTCAGGCCGGCGTGCCGGGCATTGCGAGCATCTACGGCGTGGCGAAAAAGGATGGCGAGCCCTACGAGCCCGCCGACGCCGACCTGCCGGCGGAGCACGTTTGGAATACCTCCAAATATTTGAACCACGTGCCCAAGCTGTTTGCCGCCGTGCGCGAGCGCTTTGGTGATGACCTGCATATCCTGCACGATGTTCACCACCGCCTGACGCCCATCGAAGCAGCCCGGCTTGGCAAGGAAGTGGAGCCTTATCATTTGTTCTGGCTCGAGGACTGCGTACCGGCGGAAAATCAGGAGAGTTTCGGTCTGGTTCGTCAACACACCACCACACCGCTTGCCGTGGGGGAGGTGTTCAATAGCCTGTTCGATGCCAAGGCGCTGATCGAGAACCAGTGGATCGACTACATTCGCGCCACGCTTACCCACGCCGGCGGTATCACCCACATGCGCCGGCTGGCGGACCTGGCGGGGCTTTACCACGTGCGTACCGGGTTCCACGGGCCGACGGATCTCTCGCCGGTGTGCTTGGGCGCGGCGATCCACTTCGATACCTGGGTGCCCAATTTCGGTATTCAGGAGTACATGCCGCACACCCAGACCACCGACGAGGTCTTCCCCCACGATTATCGCTTCGAGGATGGCCATTTCATCGTGGGTGAAAAACCGGGGCACGGCGTCGATATCGACGAGGAACTTGCCAAACAGTATCCCTACAAGCGGGCGAGCCTTCCGGTCAACCGCCTTGAAGACGGCACCCTTTGGCATTGGTAAGGAGTCTGCACTCATGAAAGCATTTCAGGTAAGCGCCCCTCACGACTTTAAAGTGGCCGAGGTAGACGTGCCCACCGCTGGCCCGGGCGAGGTGCTGGTGCGCGTCGCGTTCGCCGGTATTTGCGGCTCGGACATGCATATCATCCACGGCGATAACGCCTTCGTGCGCTTTCCGCGCATTACCGGTCACGAGTTTGCCGGGGTGGTGGAGAGCACCGGTGAGGGCGTTGCGGATGTCGTCGCCGGCGAACGCGTCTGCGTCGACCCGGTGATTAGCTGCGGCACCTGCTATCCGTGCCGTATCAACCGCCCCAACGTATGCAGCGCGCTGGAAGTGATCGGCGTGCACCGCAATGGCGGCTTCGAGGAATTCGTGGCCGTGCCGGCCGCCAATGTACACAAGGTACCCGAGCATATCGGCCTGGACGCCGCCGCGCTGGTCGAGCCCTATACCATTGCCGCCAACGTGCTGGACCGCATGCAGCCGCACCAGGGCGACCAGCTTCTGATTCTGGGTGCGGGCATGATCGGCATGACCATCTTGCAGATGGCGCGGGCCATGGGCATCGACGAAATCATTGTGACCGATGTGATCGACGAGCGCCTGGCCGCAGCCAAGGAGCTTGGCGCGACCCACGTGCTTAATAGCCATACCCAGGATGTCGAAAAAGAGATTCTGGCGCTGACCCAGGGCGAAGGCGTACCGCTGATTGCCGATGCCGCTTGCGTACCGGCGCTATTGCCTCAAATGCTGCGTTTGGCATCGCCCGCCGGGCGTATCGGCTTGCTCGGCTTTAGTGTTCAGCCAAGCGATTTGGTCCAGCTCGAGGTCATCAAAAAAGAGCTGACTTTAGTGGGCTCGCGGCTCAATAATCGCAAGTTCCCGGAGGTGCTTGCGCTCATGGTAAGCGGCAAGCTCGACCCGCTAGCGCTGGTAAGCCATCGACTGCCGCTGGGCGAGATGCCCGATGCCATCGACATGCTCGATCACCGCCCGGAAGAAGCTCGCAAGGTGCTGATTCGAATCGGGGGCTGAAGGGAATGCAAGCTTTTATCGTTGCCAACGATCTACATTAACGATCTACGCCAACTCGCCACGCCGTTTCATAATAATTAGGCGCTAACAATTTACAACGCAGAAGTGCAGGAGTGATAAAAATGATCAAAAAACTACTAACCAGCGCGGTACTCGGAACGGTTCTGCTCAGCGCGCAGTCGGCGCTGGCGGCGGATTACACGCTACGCTTTGGTCACCTGGCCAACGAACAGAACATCTGGCACCAGGCCGCGGAGAAATTCAAGGAAGAGGTCGAAGCCAACTCCGATGGCCGTATCGAAGTGCGCCTTTATCCCAGCGAGCAGTTGGGTAATGAAATGGATGTCATCAATAGCATCCAGCTAGGCACCGCGGATATGACCATTACCGGTGAGAGCCTGCAGAACTGGGCCCCGAAAGCCGCCATGATGGCCGTGCCCTACGCTTTCCGCGACTCCGAGCACCTGCACGCGGCGGTGAGCGGCGATATCGGCAGCGAGATCGAAGAGCAGATCACCGAACGTACCAACCTGGTGCCGCTTGCCTGGTTCGAGCGTGGCGCGCGGGAGCTGACCTCCAACCGGCCGATCCGCACGCCGGAGGACCTGGACGGCCTACGTTTACGTGTCCCCAACGTGCCGCTTTTCGTCGACACCTGGGAGGCGCTGGGTGCACGTCCCACGCCCATGGCATTCAGCGAGGTATTCACCGCGCTTCAGCAGAACACCCTGGAAGGCCAGGAAAACCCGCTTAGCCTGATCGAGAGCGCTAGCTTCAACGAAGTTCAGGACTACGTGAACATGACCGGCCACGTGCGGAGCTGGATCTACGTGGTAATTGGCCGTAACCAGCTGGAAAACATGCCCGATGACCTGCAGCAGGTCGTTCGCGATGCCGCCAGCACCATGCAGTCCTTCGAGTCCGAGCTCTTCGATGAGGACCAGACGCGTCTGGAGCAGGCGCTTCAAGAGCGGGGCATGGAGTTCATCGAAGTGGACGTGGACGCCTTTGCCGAAAAAGCGCGCCCGGCGGTCATCGATGCCTTGACGGATGAGCAGCGTGAGCTTTTCGACGCTATTCAAGACCTGTAAGGCGGTTTGGTAACGAGAATGGGCTGGCGGCTACGCCAGCCCGTTTTCTATCTGCAAGAGTGGTTTGCCCCTCGAGGATACGATTATGAGCTCGGATCAAAATGCGCTCGAGCAAGAGGCGCTAGAGAGTCTGGATTCGATGTCGACGGTACCCAAGTTCAAGGGGCCTATCGGGCGCCTGATGGGCTGGGTAGATACGTGTTTTCTCACGCTTGCCGTGCTGGCGCTTATCGCCATTGCCGCCACGGTCCTGCTTCAAGTGGCTTCGCGGCTGTTTCTGCCGATCTCTATATCCTGGACCGAAGAGCTTTCGCGTTACTTGTTCATCTACATGGTGGCGCTCTCGGCGGGCGTGGTGCTGCGCCAAAACCGCAATATCAGCGTCGAGCTGTTCCATCATATGCTCGGGCTACGCGCTCGAGCCGCGTGTCAGGCGCTGATCTGTTTGATCATCGGCGTATTTGCTTTCATGGTGCTGCCCTACGCTTGGCAGTATGCCCAAAACGGTACCTGGCAAACATCCCCCACGCTTCGCATCCCCATGCTGTATATCTTCTTCTCGACGGTAGTGACTTTTGCGCTGGTGCTGCTTTATAGCGCGCTGGGCTGCGTCGAGGGAGTGATGGCGGTGTGTCGTCCCTCTGCCGCTCGCGAACGGGAGTCGTAAGCATGGAAGTCATCATTTTATTTAGCGTTTTTCTGATACTGCTGGTGGTGGGCATGCCCATCGCCTTTGCGCTGGGTATCGCCTCGATGTCCTACCTGCTGATGGAAGGTATTTCGCTGACCATCGTGCCCCAGCGTATGTTCGCAGGTATCGATACCTTCGTGCTGCTGTGTATTCCGGGCTTCGTGTTGGCCGGTAACCTGATGAACGTGGGCAACATCACCGAACACATCGTGCGTTTCTCGAACGCGCTGCTTGGCCATATTCGTGGTGGGTTGGGTCTTGCCAACGTGGGCGGCTCGATGATCTTTGGCGGCATCTCCGGCACCGCCGTGGCGGACTCGGCGAGTATCGGCTCGGTGATGATTCCCGGTATGGCGCGCTCGGGCTACGACAAACCTTTCGCCGCCGCCGTCACCGCGGCGTCCTCCACGGTCGGGCCGATCATTCCGCCGAGTGTGCCCATGATCATCGCCGGCTCGTTGAGCGGGATTTCCGTGGGTCGAATGTTTCTAGCCGGCGCCATTCCGGGGCTTTTGATGGGCCTTGCCATGATGGTGACGGTGTACATCCTGGCCGTTCGGCGGGGCTACCCGAAGGAGAAGCGCGTTCCGGTCATGCAGCTTCTGCGCGAAGCCAGAACCGCCTTCTGGGCGCTGCTGATGACCGTGATCATTCTCTACGGCATCATCGGTGGCTTCTTCACCCCGACCGAGGCCTCGATCGTGGCCTGCGTCTACGCCCTGGTGGTCGGCATGTATGTCTACAAGGGGCTGACCTGGCGTAAGCTACCGTCGATTCTGGTCGATACCGTGTTGACCTCCTCGGCGCTTTTGCTAATGGTGGGGCTTGCTAACCTGTTCGGCTGGATCCTGACCAGCGAGCAAATTCCCCAGATGGTCGCCACGCTGATTCTCTCCATCAGCGAGAACCCGCTGATCGTGCTGCTGATTCTCAACCTGATCCTGCTGTTCGTCGGCGCCTTCATGGAAACCATTGCTGCACTGATCATTTTGTTCCCGGCGCTGGTCGGGGTGGCCACCGGTGTCGGCGTCGACCCGGTCCACTTTGCCGTGATCGCGGTGCTCAACCTGATGATTGGCCTGACCACGCCGCCGGTCGGGGTGTGCCTGTTCGTAGTGGCGGGTATCGGCAAGATACCCATGCTGTCCGTGGCCCGCGCCATCGTGCCTTTCTTGCTGTGTAATCTGGCGGTGCTGCTGCTGGTGACCTACGTGCCAGCCATTTCGCTCTGGCTGCCCAATTTGCTGATGGGGAGTAACTAGTCTCAGCTGCAGTCGACTCAGGCCCGGGTGCGATTGGTCGCGCCCGGGCCGATGATTTCAATAAACCGTTAAAGCTATAAATAGCCTATTGATTCAATATCTTGGCGATTATACTGATGACTTCTTTTTAGAAGCGCTACCAAAGTATAGAAGGCAGGAAGGCCGTTTTTTGCCATCCTACCATACTAGTTATATCAGTTAAGCGCTTCACTACTTCCATCAGGCAGCTTTCAATGAGCGATATGAGTACCACGCTACAAACCTTGTGGCGGGACACATCGGAGACCGAATCGGTCCGCCAGCGCCTTTACCATGTTTTGCGCCACTCCATCATTCAAATGGTGCTGGCGCCGGGTAAGGCGCTATCGGAGAAAGAGGTCGCCGACGCTTTTTCGGTTAGTCGCCAGCCGGTGCGCGAGGCGTTTATCCGCCTTTCGGAAGCGGGGCTGGTCGAGGTTCGCCCGCAGCGGGGCACCTTCGTCGTCAGGATTTCCCGGCGCGCGGTGCTGGAGGCGCGCTTCATTCGCGAAGCGGTAGAGGTGGCCGTTGCTGTCGAAGCGGCCCAAAAAGGGCTCTCTTCGGCCAGTTTGATGGAGCTCAATGAGCTGATCGCGCGGCAAAAAAGCTGTATCGAAAGGCAAGATCACGACCGCTTTTTTATTTTGGATGAGGTGTTTCATCGCACGCTGGCGCTTGCCACCGGACAGGCCATGGCCTGGAACGTCATCGAAAACGCGAAAGCGCAGTTGGATCGCGTGCGGTATCTGAGCATTGCGGACACCACGCCGATCGAAAAGCTCGCCGAGCAGCATCAAGCCATCGTGGATGCCATCGCGGACGCCGATGAGTCGAGCGCGGTCGAAGCCATGGGGCGTCATCAGCGTGAAATACTCCAGTCGTTACCCGAACTCGAATACCGCTTTCCTGAAATGTTCGAAGAGGCAATTACTCCGGTGACGCGAAGTTTGGCCTGAACCCTTGCGTGACGGAGCCAGCAGAGCCTTAGAGCTCATCTCTACGGCTAAATAATACAACATCAACAACAAGTAACGTGTTAAGGAGCTAATAATGAAACTGAAAAACGTACTTCCTGTCGCGCTGGTATTAGCCAGTAGCTCGGCCTATGCCGATTACCAACTCAATCTCTCGATTGCGCTAAGCCCGCAAGACCCCATCGCCCAAGCGCTGGATGAAGCGAAAGAAGCCATCGAAGAGCGCTCCGATGGGGAGCTTACGATCCAGATTTTCCCCAACAGCCAGCTTGGCTCGGACGAAGACGTCGTCGAGCAGATTCGCAGCGGTGCCAATATCGCGATTTTGATCGATGCCGGACGCTTGTCTGAATACCAGCCCGAGCTTGGAATCTTGAGCGCTCCCTACCTGGTCGAGAACCCGGAGGATTACGCCCAAATCACGTCGTCGCCACTTTATAACGACTGGGTAGAAGGGCTTGCCGAGCAGAGCGGTCTTCGTCTTCTCAACTACAACTGGTTTCAAGGCTCGCGCCAAATGTTGACGCAAAACGAGGTCAACACGCCGGAAGACTTGAGCGGGGTGCGTGTACGCACGATCAACTCGCCGGTCTGGGTCAAGACGATGGAGGCAATGGGGGCGACGGCGACGCCGCTTCCCTGGTCGGAGGTCTATTCCGCTTTGCAACTAGGGTCGATCGACGGTGCCGAGGCGCAGCTTACTGCGGCGGAAGGGCAAAACCTGCACGAAGTCATCACCCATATCGCGATGACCAACCATATCCATTTGATGACCGGTATCGCTACGTCCGACCAGTGGTATCAATCCCTGCCCGAAGAGCTGCGCACGATCCTCGATGAAGAGCTTTTGAAAGCGGGCGATGAGGCCAGTACCGCCATTGCCGAAGCGCAGGCTGCGGTACAAGAGCGTATGGAGGCCGAAGGCGTCACGTTCACCGAAATCGACCGAGAACTGTTTCGTGAAAGGGTGAGCAGTGTTTACGAGGAGTTGGGCTACGACGAGTATCGCGACCAGCTACTCGGTCAATAACCGCCCCGGGCCCTTGTCGCGTTAAGGCAAGGGCGCCTTGTTTTGTCGAATGCTGGATCGGGTTTTTCTGCATGCCCCGGGTGGGAAGGATACTGTATGTGGCACTGGTACGATAAGAGCGAAGAGTGGCTGGCGATGGCGCTGCTTGGCGGCACGTCGCTTACGATGCTGGTGAGTTCGAGCGCCCGAGCGATCGGCCAGCCCTTCGCCGGTGGGGCCGAGCTCGCCCAGTTTCTGTTCATTTGGACCGCGGTACTCGGTGCGGATATCACGCTGCGCCACGGAGGCCAGGTACGCATAGATGCTCTGATCGTTCGCCTGCCCGCCAAACTCCAGCTTCTCATTACCAGCTTATGTCTGGCCATGATGCTGGGTTTTCTCATGCTGCTTGCCTGGTACGGCTTCTTTTTGGCTGCTTCGAACTGGCAACGGCCCATGGGCGTTGCCGGGCTTAGCTATGGCTATATCACCCTGGCCTTGCCCGTTGGCGCTGTATTGATGGTGATAACGCTGCTTCGACGTATAAAGACGACGGGGGTCATTCAAAGCCTAATGCCCGACGACGAAGACGCGGTGGAGGAGACACTATGACGGCCGGTCTACTGTTGGGCCTTGGGCTACTGCTCATGGCGATTGGCATGCCGGTCGCCTTTGCGATTGGTATCGCCGGCTTTTCGTATTTTTTGTTGCCGGATACGTTCTTGCCGACCAGCATCGCCGTTCAGCGGATCGTCTCATCGACCCAGTCGTTTCCGCTGCTGGCGGTTCCGCTGTTCATCTTTATCGGCCATTTGATGAATGCCAGCGGTATTACGCCTCGGCTGGTTCATCTTTCGACGCTTTTGGCAGGGTGGATGAGCGGCGGTTTGGCACAGGCCAGTATCGTGCTGAGTACCCTGATGGGCGGTGTTTCGGGCTCCGCCGTGGCGGATGCCGCCATGCAGTCGCGGGTTCTGGGTAAAAGCATGATCAAAAACGGGTACTCCCCCGGCTTTTCCGGCGCGGTGCTCTCGATAGGTGGCCTCATTACCGCGACGATCCCGCCCAGCATCGGCCTGATCCTTTATGGCTATCTGGGCGAGGTCTCCATCGGGCGGCTGTTCATCGCCGGTCTGGTGCCGGGTTTCCTATTGATGGTGGCCTTCATGGTGACCACTTACATCATGGCCAAGCACCGCGGCTACCAGCCGGTGAGAGATAGCCTGCCGACAGGCAGAGAAGTGCTGAAAGCGATCCGCGAGAGTATCTGGGCCATTTTGTTTCCAGTTTGGCTATTGGTGGGCATTCGCTATGGGTTGTTCACGCCTTCCGAGGCGGGCGCTTTCGCCGTCGCCTATGCGCTGTTCATCGGCTTCGTGATTCATCGGCAAATGGGCGTCAAGGAACTGATCGCTGCCATGCGCGCAAGCGTTAGAGACATCGGTATGGTCATGCTGATCATCATGTTCGCCGGCATTATTGGCTACGTGGTTTCCTTCGAGCGCGTTCCTCAGACGATCGCGGAACTGACGCTGGGCGTGTTCACAAGCCAAACGGCGTTGCTGTTCGTGCTGGCACTGCTGTTGGTGTTCATGGGGATGCTGCTGGAAGCCACCGTCGTCGTGATGCTGCTGACGCCTATTCTGGTGCCCGTGATCAAGGCGGCGGGGGTAGACCCGGTTCATTTCGGGCTTTTGATGATGACGCTGGTGACCTTTGGGGGTATGACGCCGCCGGTCGGCATCTCGATGTATACCGTTTGCGGTATTTTGCGGTGCTCTTTTTACGACTATAGCCGAGAGCTACTGCCCTATGTGCTGGCCGTGTTCGCGGTCGTGACGGGGATCATATTCTTCCCGGACATCGTGCTGTTCTTGCCCGATATGTTGCTCGACTAGCAGCGCGCCATTCAAGCGGGCCGTGGTCATTAAAAAGGGGAGGAAACGAACCTGACGGGGAAGCACCCGGTCTTCTGGGCGCTACCCCTTGAGCGTCAGCTTGCCGGCAAACAGGTAGTAGTCGAGTTCGTCCTCTTCTTCCAGCGTGCTGGCCTTGAAAAGCATCTCCTTGGTGTTTTCGAGATGCTGCCACATGGCCTGGTGCGCGGCGTCCGCATCCCGGCGAATAAGCGCTTTCAAGATGACATCGTGGTCATCGCACCAGCTATCCAACGACTGCCGGTTATCGATTCTGTCGTGAAGCTTTTGCCACAGCAGGTTTTTATCGCGCTGATACCAAAGCTTTTCGACCAGATAGACCAACACGGCATTCTGGGTCGATTCGGCAATTTGCAGGTGGAAGCGCTTGTCCCATTCGGAATCCTGATAGCGGTCCTCGCCCCGCGCTTGCTTGCTGATCTCCATCAGCTTTTGGGTATCGCTTTTGGTGATGAGCGTGGCCGCAAACGCCGCAATCTGGCTTTCGATGAGTTGGCGGGCCTGGAGCATTTCGAAGGGGCCGGCGCTCAGCGCATCCTCTTCGTCATCGGCGCCATTGGGCACGGGCTCTTTGGGCGGGTCGAGCACGTAGATACCCGAGCCCTTACGCACTTCCACCAGCGCTTGAAGTTCGAGCATGATCAGTGCTTCGCGCACGACCGTGCGGCTAACGCCCAGTTCCTCGGCGAGGTCGCGCTCGGCGGGGAGGCGCTCGCCTGCAACGTAGCGGCCGGAGAAAATGCGCTCTTTTAGCTGTAAGCCCGTTTTCTGATAGAGGCGTTGTGCAGTAGGCAGTTGCATTTTAGCGTTCCAGAGCGAAACAGGCGTTTCGGGTTAGGGGGCCTTGGGCGGTTCGTCGTGCTCGTCTCTACGCGCTCAGGCGCAAACGCGAGAAGAGAAGCGAGGGCAGCTTCCTCGCCTCTCTTTCCAAGCGAGCGTTACGCCTTAAAGCGAAACGGTCACCTTTTGCCCGGCGGGCTGCTCGTCGCCGTTGATATAAAGCGTGCGGCTATCCTCCGTGGCCATTATGAAGGTCGCCGTCTCATAGGGCAGGGTATAGCCGTTTGAGATGACCTTCGTGGTCACGTAAATGGCGTCTTCGCTGGTCGTCATTTGAAGATCGACCAGGGCATGAGCGGTGCGCCATTGGCCCGTTTCACCGTCATCCTCGAATAGGGTGTAGCGCGACGAGGTATCGGCTTGTTGCGCCGGGAAGAGTAAAAACCCGCGCTGATCTTCGTCCTTGTTGGCAAAGGTGCGAGGCGCTTCGTTGGTGGGGATGATTGCCCCCGCTTTAACGAGCAGCGGCGTTTGATGGTAAGGCGCATCGAGGGTGGCGTGGGCGCCGCCAGCAACCGGCTTGCCGGTATAAAAATCGAACCAGCCGCCCGGATGCTGCGGGGCGTAGACATCACGAGTAGAAACGCCGGGCTCGACGACGCTCGCCACGAGCAGCGACTCACCCACTAAGAAGTCGTCGTTCTCCTGCCAGGTGCGCGTGTCCGCTTCGAAATCGAAAAAGGTCGGCTTGAGAATGGGCTCATGATGCACGTGGGCTTTATAAAACGCGCTGTACCAGTAAGGCGTCAGGCGCGAACGCAGCTTGATGAGCTCACGAATCGGGGCGATGGCCTCTTCATACATCCACGGTTCGTTGACGGTAGCGTCTTCGTTCCAGGAGTGAATGGTAAAGCGGGGGTGGAAAATGCCGTTTTGCACCCAGCGGATAAACAGTTCCTGATCCGGTTTGGGGCCGGCGAAGCCGCCGACATCGTGGCCGAAATTATAAACGCCGGAAAGGCTCAAACCGATACCGGTTTTATTATTGAACTTGATGGTCTTCCACTCGGTACGGTTGTCGCCGGTCCAGGTCTGCACGTAACGGTGCATACCCGGCGCACCGGAGCGCGAGATCAAAAAAGGGCGTTTTTGAGGGGCGTAATCCGCCTGCGCCTCGAAGGACGCCTTCATCATCAATAGCGGGAAAAGGGCACGAATACTCGTAAAAGCCAACCCGGCACCGAAACCATCGGCCCGAGCGGTGCTGTTCCAGATCTCGTACTCGTTGTTATCGTTCCAGGTCGTCTCGATACCGTACTCGAGTAACTGCCGGGTCACTTCATCCTTCCACCAGCCAAAGGCGCCCTCATGGGTGAAATCGATGTGCGCGCCGCCGCCGTCCCAAAACTGGGCAAGCTCGGTTTTGTCGTGATCATTTTTTAGAAAATAACCCAGCGATTCGAGTTTTTCGTACTGCGGGTGGTCTGTGAGGAGCGCCGGTTTGATATTGGCGGCCAGACGAATGCCTTTGCGCTTGAAGTCGGCGGAAAGCTTTTTGGCATCCGGGAATTTCTGCGTGTTCCAGTTGAAAACGTAGCGCTTGCTATCGATCGACGTATAGCCCGACGAGAGCTGGAACGAGTCGCAAAGAATATCGTGTCGTTCACACTGCTCGATGAACTCCCACACCCGCTCCTGGGCGTTGGGGGCATCGGTGTAGCTCATGGTCGAGCCCGAATAGCCGATGCTCCATTTGGGCGGCAGGGCCGTATTGCCGGTCATCCAGGTGTAGGCGGTCACGACGTCGCGCACCTGGGGGCCGGCAATCATGTAGTAATCCAGGTCGCCGGCGTCGGCCTCGAAGTAGCGGTACAGGCCGTGATAGTTATCCAGCTCCCGGCCCATGTCGAAATAACCCGGCGCCAGGTTGTCGTAAAAGAGCCCGTAGGCGAAGCCTTGATCCGGCTGGCGCGTGATGTAAAACGGGATGTGTTTGTATAGCGGGTCGGAGTGCTCGGCATCGTAACCCATCGCGTCGATGGTGATATTACGATAGCGACGATGATGGTGGTCGAGCTGGCCGGTGCGCTCGCCCAGGCCGAAATACTGCTCCTGAATGTCGCGTTTCAGGTAGTGCTTGATTTGCGTGCCAAGCTCCCCGGCGAAGTTATACGCCTGGGTTTGCCGGTCCTGGGCAAAGAGTGACCACTGCCCTTGGCCGCCATGGTGCCAGTCGATCCGAAAACCTTCCTTTTGAATGACCGCTTTGAGCTGGCCAGTCTGGACGGTAAAACATTGCGCGTCTTCGGAAAAATCAAAATCGGGCAGGCTAAAGTGCTCGGTGCTGAAGCGGTCTCGCCCCTGGTGAGGAAGGTCATCCTGACCGGGCGCGATGCTCCAGGTCTTATCGACCTGGAGCCCTTCGCGTTTTTCAAAGAGCACGCGAAAGATGCCCTCCTCGAGAACGAAGAGGTGAGCTTTCACGTCTTCGTCCTTGGATGCAAACGTGAGGTGGTTTTGCTCGGTCTTCGCCAGGTGAAAACGATAGCGCTCTTGAATATTCATCCAGGTCAATCCTTGAAAATTACATTAGGCCGGCCAGGCGCGGAAGCCATTCGCTGATGAACGGCAGGAACGTGATCAGCATGAGAACCGCGATGACCGCCGCATAGAAAGGCAGAAGCGGCTTGATGACTTCTTCCATTTTGACTTTGGCTACCGTACTACCCACGTATAGCGCACTTCCGCCGGGCGGGGTGATATTACCGATACACAGGTTGACGATGAGCACGACACCAAAGTGTACGGGGCTCATGCCGAACTCCGACACCACCGGCAAGAAGATGGGTGTGAAGATCAAAACGGCCGGCGTGACGTCCATGAAGGTACCGATCAACAGCAAAATGATGTTGATCAGGATGAGAATCAGAATGGGGTTGTCGGTAAGCGCCAGGATGCCGGCGCTGATGGCTGCGGGTATACCGGTAAACGCCATGACCAGAGCCAGCATGGCAGACGTGCCGATCAAAAACATGATGACGACGGTAAGCTCGGCCGTCTCTTTGAAAATGCCAGGCAGTTGCTTGATCGATAAGCTGCGATAGGCAAACGAGAGCAGCAACGCATACAGTACGGCCACCGCCGAGGCCTCGGTCGCGGTAAATATGCCGCCGATGATACCGCCAATGATGATGACGATTAAAAAGAGGCTCGGAATCGCATCCCACACCACTTTTATCGCCGCGCTAAAAGGCACGTTGGAGGGCGAGGTGTAGCCTTTTTGCCGGGCGATGATAAACGCCACCGCCATGGTCGCCAGTCCCCAGAGGATGCCCGGAATATAGCCCGCCAAAAACAGCGCGGCGACCGAGGTCCCGCCGCTGACCAGCGAGTAAATGATGAAAAGTCCCGTGGGCGGAATGATCAACCCGGTCGGTGCCGAGGCGATATTCACGGCGGCAGAGAACTTACGGTCGTAGCCTTCCTTTTCCTGCAGCGGATGCATGACCTTGCCGATCGCCGCGGCCGACGCCACCGAAGAGCCGGCGAGCGAGCCAAACAGCATGTTACCCACGATGTTGGTGTGCGCAAGCGAACCCGGTAGACGTCCGGTAAAGAGTTTCGCCACGTTGACCAGGCGCAGCGCAATACCGCCCTGGTTCATGATGATGCCCGTCAGCAAAAAGAACGGGACCGCCAGCAGCGTGAAGCTGTCGATACCGGTCACCATCTTCTGCGCCGAGGTGAACACGGCGACATCGAACGGGGCGATCAGTAGCATCGTCACGATAGAGGCACCGGCCATGCTGATGGCAATCGGCACGCCGATGAATAGAAAAACGAAGAAAGATATAAGTAGACTAAAACCTGCGATGATCGTCATGGCGCGAATGCCTTATTGTTTATTAAACGTCCAGGGTTTGATCGAAATCGGCGGGGGTACCGGGGCTTCCATTGATGAGTTCTACAATGCAAAACCACAGGATCAGCACACCCGAAATAGGTAGCGAAAGGTAGATATAGCCCATCGGTATACCCAGCGAGACGGTCTGCTGAGACATGGTCAAGGAAACGAGCCAGATACCGCCATAAATCATGACGAGGGTAGAGAACAGGATCAGCAGTACGAGTACGAGGTAACGAATCATTTTCTGGCGCTGCGCAGAGAAGCGGTTGACCACCATCTCCACCGCGATGTGCTTTTTGGTATGAAAGGCGAGCGCGCCGCCGATCATGGTGATCCAGATGAGCGAGTAGCGCAGAAATTCCTGGGAGAACGTGCTGGGGTCGTTGAGCAAATAGCGGCTCACTACCTGCCATAATGCCACCAGCACCATGACCGCTAGCATGACCGACGTAAGCACCGTGATGAGCTTACAAAGCCCGCGATTGATCGTGTTTATCATGGCCTCAAGACTCCGTTAGTTCTTGTATGCGCTCGTAAAGTGGCGCCAGCACGGGGTTTTCCAGCACTCTTTCGTGCATGGGCGCTACCGACTCGCGAAACGCCTCTACATCCACGTCGTGGTGGAAGTTCACGCCCATCTCCTGCGCCTTTGTGACGGCCTGCTCGATCTCTCTGGCCCAAAGCTCTTTATGAAAAGCGGTGGATTCGATCGCGGCGTCTCTCAGCCACTCTTGTTGCTGCGGTGTAAAGCTCTGCCAGCGGTGCTGGCTGAAAATCAGCAGATCCGGAACGATGGCGTGGGCGGTGTACGAGTACTCCTTGGCCACCTCACCGTGATTGGAAGAGGTCAGCGCCGTTTCGTTGTTCTCGGTGCCATCGATCACGCCTTGCTGGAGGGCGGTATACACTTCCCCGTAGGCCATGGGCGTGGGCGCGCCGCCCATTAGTCGGGTCATTTCCAGCGCGGTTTGGCTGGGTTGAACCCGCAGTTTCAAACCACGCATGTCCGCCGGGGTACGCACTGGCGTGTCGATGGTATAGACGTTGCGCACGCCGGAGTCGTAATAGGTCAGGCCGAAGAAGCCGTTGTCCGAGGTTTGCTGGTAGATATCGGTGGCGATCTCGCTATCCATGGTGCGGTAGTAATGATCCGGATCGGCGAAGAGGTAGGGCACGCTAAACAGCGAATAGACGTCAGAGAAGCTTTCGAGCGCGGTGGCGCTCACTTTCGTAACATCGACGGCGCCGGTTTGTACCAGCTCGATGACCTCGCGCTCGGAGCCCAGCTGACCATTGGGATAGAGCTGGAATACAAGCTCTCCGCCGCTTTTCTCACGCACTCGCTCGGCAAAATAGGCAAGCGACTGGTGAACAGGGTGGGTCTCGCTCATGTTGTGGGCGAGCCTCAGTTGGGTAACGTCCGACGAAACCTCTGAGGGCATCGAGCAGCCCGACAGCGCGATCAGCGCGCTCGACAAGACTGTAAAAACGCCTTTGTGCATGTTGCCCTATCTCCTGAAAAGCCGGCTTGAAAGAGTGCTTGTAGGTGTTGGTCATTGGGCCAATAAAAGCAGGTTGCTAAATTGGACTAACCAATAGTTTTGTTAAATAAGCCTTTGGTCGCAGTTGGTGGGGCAAAGGTTGACATTCCAAGCGCTCGCGCCGACTCTTTGGCCTAACCAATTTTTATGGGTGGCCCGTTTCGTGGTTTTTCTACCCCCGGGCGCAACGATTGCAACGGAGGCCTTCATGGCAGCATTTCTCGGTGAGGATTTTCTTCTCGATAGTGAGATGGCAAAGCGTCTGTATCACGGCTACGCAAGCGCACAACCCATATTCGATTACCACTGCCATCTTTCCCCCCAGGATATCGCTCAGGACCGCCGCTTCGAGAACCTGACCGAGATCTGGCTGAAAGGGGACCACTATAAGTGGCGCGCCATGCGCTGGAACGGCGTGGATGAGCGTTTTTGCACAGGCGATGCCAGCGATTACGAGAAATTCCAGGCCTGGGCCGACACGGTTCCCTATACCCTGGGCAATCCGCTTTTCCACTGGACGCATCTGGAACTCAAGCGCCCCTTTGGCATCACCGATAAGCTCTTGTCCCCGTCGACTGCCGATGCGATCTGGAACGAGAGCAATGCGCTTTTGGCCAAGCCCGAATTTTCCGCCCGCGGTATCCTCGAACAGATGAACGTGCGGATGGTCGGCACCACCGACGACCCGGCCGATGACCTGAGCCATCACGCGCAAATTGCCGCCGATTCGAGCTTTGGCATCAAGGTATTGCCAAGCTTTAGGCCCGACCGGGCGTTCAAGCCCGCCGCCGACGACTACCCGGCGTACCTGGAAAAACTGGGTCGCGCCGCGGACATCGAGATACGCGATATGGCCTCGCTCTACGGCGCGCTCGAAAAGCGTATGGACCATTTCGCCGAGCATGGCTGCAAGATTTCCGACCACGGCCTGGAGCGCGTGGCGTATGCCACCGCCACGGAGGCCGAGCTAAACGCCATCCTCAAGCGCCGCCTGGAAGGCACGCTTCCCGATGAGCAGGAGCAGGCGCAGTTCATGACCGCCGTGCTGATCTTTTTGGGGCGCGAATATCACCGCCGGGGCTGGGCGCAGCAGTATCATATGGGGCCACTGCGCAACAACAGCAGCCGCGGTTGGCGTGAAGTAGGCGCCGATGCCGGCTTCGACTCCATGGACGACCGGCCCATTGCCGCGCCGCTCAATCAGCTCTTGAACGCGCTGGATAGCGACGACCGGCTGCCGCGTACCATCCTTTACTGCGTCAACCCCATCTTCAACGAAGTGCTGGCCACGACCGCCGGTAATTTCCAGGGCAACGGCATTGTCGGCAAGGTGCAGTTCGGCTCCGGCTGGTGGTTCAACGACCAGCTCGATGGTATGGAGCGGCAGATGACCCAGCTCTCCCAGCTCGGGCTGTTGAGCCGTTTCGTGGGGATGCTGACCGATTCGCGCAGCTTTCTTTCCTACACGCGCCACGAATACTTCCGGCGCCTTCTGTGCCGTATGCTGGGGCGCTGGGCCGAAGAGGGGCAGCTACCCAATGACGAAGCCTGGCTTGGCCAGCTCGTGACCAACATCTGCTTCAACAACGCACGTGACTATTTCGGTATCGATGTATAAGCACTCGCCAGAGAGGGGACGGCATTGAGCATGCAAACCATTAAAGCGGTTCAGGCCGCGGGCCAAATCGGCATCGTCCATCTCGGCTTGGGTGCGTTTCATCGCGCCCATCAGGCCGTTTATCTCGAGCGCTATCGACACCGCACCGGTGACACCCAGTGGGGCGTAAGTGCAGCGAACCTGCGCAAAAGCGTCGATCTGGTCGATGCGCTGCGCAAGGCGGATTTTCGCTACCACGTGGCCGAGTACCAGGACAGCGACAGCGTAACGCTGCGTGAAGTGGGGGTTATCGAAGAGGCGCTATTCACAGGCCAGGCCAAAGAGGGCGAGTGGGGGCGCGACCTGGAGGCGCTGCTCGAGCGCTTGAGCCAAGTGGATACGCGCATCGTCACACTCACCGTGACCGAGAAGGGTTACTTTCTCAACCCGGCAAGCGGCGAGCTTTTGACAGACGACCCGATGATCCAGGCGGATATCGCCACGCCCGGAGCGCCACGCACCGCGCCGGGTATTTTGGTCGAGGCGCTAAAGCGCCGTCGGGCGGCGGGGGTTGCACCGTTTACCGTGCTCTCCTGCGACAACATGCCGGACAACGGCCAGCGCACCCGTCAGGCCGTGGCGCAGCTTGCCCGGACAAACGACACTGCCTTGGCCGAGTGGGTTCTGGATAGCGTGGCGTTTCCCTGCAGCATGGTCGACCGTATCGTGCCGGCCATGACCGAGCAGGACTTCACCGCGCTCAAGGCACTGGATGTTGACGATGGCAACGCCGTGGTGTGCGAGGCGTTCTCCCAGTGGGTCGTCGAGGATCACTTCCCCGCTGGCCGCCCGAGCTGGGAAGAGGAGGGCGTGACCATGGTGTCGGACGTCGCGCCGTTCGAAACCATGAAGCTGCGCATGCTCAACGGAAGCCACTCGCTTTTAGCGTATCTGGGCGCTCTGGGCGATATCGAAACCGTGTTCGATGCCGTGCAAATCGAGGCCTTCAAGGCGCTTTTGAGCCGCTATATGCGCGAGGAGGCCGCCCCGACGCTGGATATGCCCGATGAGATCGACCTGAACGCCTACGCGGACTCGCTACTGGCGCGCTTTGCCAACGACAGCCTGCGCCACCGCCTGCAGCAGATCGCCATGGACGGCAGCCAGAAACTGCCCCAGCGCTGGCTGCAGGTGGTCGAGGCCAACCTGGCCGCCGGTCGCAGCACCGCGTGCGTCGCACTGGGCTTGGCCGCCTGGATTCGCTATACCCAGGGCACTACGCTCTCTGGTCAAGCATTCAGTGTCGAAGACCCGATGGCCGAGAAGCTGGCATCGCTTCATGAACGCAATACGGACGCCGCCACGCTGGTCGACGCCTTCTTCGCACTGGAGGCGGTGATGCCCAAGGCCCTCGCGCACCATGAGGCGTTCAAGCGCCAGGTCGTCGAGGCCTACCGTACATTGACCGAACACGGCGTCGAACACGCGCTTGCACATCTTGAGCACTAACTAGCGCTCGCTATAAGGACACAGCATGGAACATACCTGGCGCTGGTTCGGACCAAACGACCCGATCCAACTCAGCGAGATTCGTCAGACCGGCGCGAGTGGCATCGTCACCGCCCTGCACGGCATTCCCAACGACCAGGTCTGGTCGGTCGAGGCGATCAGCGAACGCAAGGCGATGATCGAGGCGGAGGGGCTTTCCTGGTCGGTGGTCGAAAGCGTGCCGGTCCCCGAGGCCGTGAAGAAGGGCCTGCCCGCACGTGATGAACTCATCGAGACCTACTGCCAAACGCTCAAAAACCTGGCCGCCTGCGGGATCGATGTCGTCTGCTATAACTTCATGCCGATTCTCGACTGGACGCGCACCGATTTGACCTACGCGCTGGCCGATGGAGCACGGGCGCTACGTTTCGATCAAACCGCGTTTGCGGCGTTCGACCTTTACCTGCTCGAGCGCCCCGGTGCCGAGAGCGAGTACAGAGAGCAAGAGCAACGTGAGGCCCAGGCGTATCTGGAATCGCTGGACCAGGCGGGCCGCGACAAGCTGATCGATACGCTAATTGCGGGGCTTCCCGGCGCCGAGGAGCACTATACCCTGGCGCAGTTTCGCGAGGCCCTGGCGGGCTACGCGGCTATTGACGCAGAAACACTGCGCGAGAACCTGGGCTACTTTCTGCGCGCGGTGATTCCGGTCGCCGAAGAGGTCGGCATTCGCATGGCGATTCACCCGGACGACCCGCCCCGGCCGCTTTTGGGCCTTCCCCGGGTGGTATCGACCCAGGACGACGCCCAGTGGGTGGTGAACTGCGTACCCAGCCCCGCCAACGGCATTACCTTCTGCACCGGCTCTTACGGGGTGCGCGAGGATAACGCCCTGGTGGCGATGGCGCGCCACTTTGGCCCGCACATTCACTTTGCCCACCTGCGCGCGACGAAACGCGAAGCCCAGGATGCGCGAAGCTTCCATGAGGCGCCGCACCTGGCAGGCGACGTGGATATGGTCGGGGTGATCCAAGCGCTGATAGAGGAGGAGCGCCGGCGCGAACGCGAAGGCGGGGGACGTCTTCCCCTTCGCCCGGACCACGGCCACCATATTCTGGATGACCAGGCGCGCGCCACCGCCCCGGGGTACCCGCTTTACGGGCGCCTACGCGGCCTTTCCGAGCTACGTGGGGTCGAGGTCGCCGTGCGGCAGTTGACTGCCAGGTAGCCGCGCTACCCGCCAAAAAAAACCCCGTCTGAATGTACGTCAGGCGGGGCTTTTTTGTCGCTAGCGAAACGCCAGCGATTTTACGTCAAGCGGGAGACATCCCTTTCAACCCGGCAATGATACCGGGCAGCTCGCTTGCGTGTTGAATCTCGATGGCGCCTTCGGGGGCGCGCTCTTCGTCGGGGAAATGGTTCAGGTGAATCACCTGCATCCCCGCCGCCAGGCCCGCTTCCACGCCTACCGCCGCATCATCGATCACCACGCATTCGCTGGGCGGGTAGCCCATGGCGGCAGCGGCCTTTAAATAAAGCGCTGGATCCGGCTTCCAGACGTTCAAGGTATAGGCGCTAAAGAGCTTGCCTGCAAAGTAATGCTCGAGCCCGGTGCTCTCCAGGGCGCAGCGAATCTTGCGCTCGGGCCCGTTAGAGACCACCGCCTTGGGATGCTCGCTTAACGCCTCAAGCGCCTGCGGCATACCGGCTACCGGTTGAAGTTCGGCGCGCATACGGGCCTCCATACGCGAGCGCATACCCGCTTCGAGCGTGGTGAACGCTTCTGGCGTCAACGGCTGAAAGCGGCCTTCCAGCGCCTCGACGATGCTCTGAAAACGCACACCGCGAAACTCTTCCATGTACTGGCGGGCCGAAAAGGGGAGGCCGCACTCAGGCAGAATCTCGCCCATCACCTCGGCCAGCAGTATTTCGCTATCCACCAGCGTGCCGTCGGAGTCGAAGAGTAAACACAGGGGAGCGTTCATGGCGGCCTCGGTCAGATGAGCAAATATTCTATCCTAGCAGGAAGCGTTACTCGCTGCCCCACCGATGTCCGCCGAGAGGGCCGCGGCGAGCTCCCCGAGCAGTGCCCGGCAGCGCTCGATGTCCGGGACGTCGCGGTGCATGGCCTCGGGAATCAGGGTCAGGTAGGGAATGGTGATGACCGCTTCGATGGACTCGTGCACGCCGAATATCGGGAAGCTAATGTTGGTCAGGCCTTGCACCTGGGGGCTCGGGCCGACGAAGTAGCCCTGGTGGCGAATAGTGGAGAAAAGCGCGCGGGTGCGCTCGGCTTCCTCATCCGTGGCCCCGCTGGCCTCGAGCATGCGTTCGCGTCGCGCTTCGTCGAGAAAGCTGAGCATCACCGCGCCAGAGCCCGATCCCCAAATGTCGATCTGGGCGCCCAGGCGCAGGCTGAACCCCATCTTGTCCGGGTTCTCGTACTGGGCGACGACCAACAGGTGCCCGGGGCGTAGCACGCTCAGGTGGCAGGATTGCGAGATTTCGTAGCAAAGCGCCTCCATGCGCGGTATGGCCGCTTGTACCAGGCGCTTGGTCGGCGGGAAGCGGTGCGCCATCTCGAACATCTTGAGCGATAGCTGGTAGCGGCTGCCGCTTTCATCCATGGCCACGTAGCCGCGATCGCGCAGCACCATCAGCATACGATACATCTCGTTGGTCTTGCGCCCGATCTGCTCGGCAATCACCTGGGTACTCAACGGTTGGGACGACTGGGCGAGCAGCTCCAGAATATCCAGCCCCTTCTCCAGTGCAGGCGCGTGATAATGGGTCTCCGCCTTGTCCTTCATACCGCTTCCTTTCATCGTCGTTTTATCGGCGGGGGCCTTTGGGTGTTCGTCTTAGCGGGCAAGCCAGCCACCGTCCACCGCCAGGGTATGGCCGTGTACGTAGCGCGCCGCGTCGGAGCACAAGAATACCACAGCGCCGGCCAGGTCTTCCGGCGTGCCCCAGCGCCCGGCGGGAATACGACCGAGAATTTCGTCATGGCGTTTCGGGTCGTCGCGCAGCGCCTGGGTGTTGTCCGTTGCCATGTAGCCCGGGGCGATCGCGTTGACGTTGATATCGTGGGCGGCCCACTCGTTGGCCAGCAGACGAGTGAGCCCCATGAGGCCGCTTTTGCTGGCCGTATAGGAAGGCACGCGCACGCCGCCCTGAAACGACAGCAACGAGGCGATATTGACGATCTTACCGCCGCTTTCGCGCTCGCGCAGATGCCGGGCGATGCACTGGCTCAAAAAGAACACTGACTTCAGGTTGACGTCGATTACCTCGTCCCAGTCCTGCTCGGTGAAGTCCAACGCGTTCGCCCGGCGGATCATCCCGGCGTTGTTGACCAGGATATCGACTTGGCTTGCCTGCTCGAGCGCCTGGCCGACGATGTCTTCGGGGCGGGACCGGCCAAGCTCCGCCTCGACGCCATGAAAGCGCCGGCCCAGTGCCGTGACGCGCTGGGCGGTCTCGGTGGCGGGGCTACGGTTGACGCCGACGATGTCGGCCCCCGCCTGGGCCAGGGCAATGGCGATCCCTTGTCCCAGACCCTTGTTGCAGCCGGTCACCATGGCGGTACGGCCTTCGAGAGAAAAAAGCTCCATGTCGTCTCCTTGGTGGATAAGCGGCCTGGCTTAACGCAGGTCGCGAGTGGCAACGAAGTCCATGTCGTCGTAGGTAAGGTTCTCGCCGCACATACCCCAGATGAACGTGTAGCGACGCGTGCCGAAACCGCAGTGAATCGACCAGCTGGGGTGAATCACCGCCTGCTCGTTGGCAACCACGATGTGGCGACTTTCCTCGGGTTTGCCGCATAGGTGAAAAACCACGTCCTCCTCGGCCAGGTTGAAATAGAAATAAACCTCCATGCGGCGCTCGTGGGTGTGGCAGGGCATGGTATTCCACATGCTGCCCGCGTCGAGTTCGGTCAGCCCCATGGAGAGCTGGCAGGTCTCGAGCACGTCGGCGTGCAGGTACTTGTTGATGGTGCGCACGTTGCCCGTGGCCGGGTCGCCCAGGGTCATGGGCGAGGCATCCTCGGGGCGGATGTGGCGAAGGGCCAAGCGCACGTGGGCCGGAGCCGAGTTGATGTAAAAGCGCGCCGGATCGGCTGGGTCATCGCTTTCGAAACGCACGTCCCGGCTCTCCTTGGGAATGTAGAGGCCGTGATGGCGCCCGAGCGCGACGCTTTCGCCATCGACCACGATACGCCCCGGGGCGCCGATGTTGATGACGCCCATTTCACGGCGCTCGAGGAAGTAAGCAACGCCGAGTTCCTTGCCATCGCCAAGGGTGAGCGAGCCTTGTGTGGGGACCGCGCCACCGATGATGATCCGATCGACGTGGCTGTAGGTCAGCTTGAGCTCCCCCGGGCACATGATCTGCGTCACCAGCATTTTGTCGCGCAGGCCCTGGGTATCCAGGGTCTTGAAGTGGTCTTCGTGAACGGCTTGAAGAATGTCCATGTAAGCTCCTTTTGCCTCGATGGGCGGGTATCGATAAAAAACGGCTAAACAAACGCCTCAAGAGAAGAACATGAGGGGCCACAGGGTAAGCGCGGGTATGCTCATGACGAGTAGCATGACCAGCACGTTGGCCAGCAGAAACGGAAGGGCGCCCCGGAAAATACGGCCGATGGAGAGCCCGGTGATCGATGAGCAAACGTTTAGGCACATGCCGACGGGCGGCGTCACGAGTCCTATGGCCAAACCGCTGATCAAGAGCACCCCGAACTGCACCGGCGAGATGCCGGCGGCGACCAGAATCGGCAGCACCACCGGCGTGATGAGCAGGATGGCCGGGGTCACGTCGACGAAGGTACCGATGAACAGCACCGCCAGGGCCACGACCAGCAACAGCATGAAGGGCGAAAGTTCGAGCCCGCCCAGGTAACCCGCGAGCAGTTGCGGAACCTGCTCCATGGTCAGGATCCAGACGTAGAGCTGGCTCATGGCGATGATGATCATGACCGTCGCGCTGGTCATGACCGCCGAGCGCAAAAGCGCCGGTAGCTCGCGAAGCGTCAGACTGCGAAAGACCACCAGCCCCAGAAACAAAGCGTAGCCAACGCCGATGGCCGCGGACTCCGTGGCCGTTGCCACGCCGCCGACCACCGCGCCCACCACGAAGACCGGAATCAGCAGCGCGAGTACCGAACGCTGGATGACCAGGCGCTTCTCGGTGGCGCTCAAGCCTGCGTGGGCGCGCGGATAGCCGTGACGACCCGCCATCAGCGCGATCACGCCCATCATGAAAAGTCCGATCATGAGTCCCGGCAGCAGGCTTGCCAAAAACATCGTGCCGATGGACTGCTGGGCGGTGACCGCATAGATGACCATGGGCACGCTCGGCGGAATGATCATGCCCATGGTGGAGGAGGCCACGGTGATGCCGCTCGCCGTCTCGGTCGAATAGCCCTTGCGCGTCATCTCGGGAATCATGGCCGAGCCCACCGAGGCGGTATCCGACACCGACGAGCCCGAAATACCCCCGAAGATCATCGAGGTCGAGATGTTGACGTGGCCAAGCCCGCCAGGGAAGCGGCCCACGAGCATCAAACAGAAGTCGATCAACCGCGTCGTGATCCCCGAGGCGTTCATGATCAGCCCCATGAGGATGAAAAGCGGCAGGGCGATCATGGTGTAGGTATCCATACCCGACAGCACCCGCTGGGGCAGTACGCCGATCAGGTTGGGCTGTAGCACGATGAAGTAGAGCAGCCCCGATAGCCCCAGGGAGTAGGCGATGGGAACGCCGATTAGCAAGAGCGCGAAGAGCGCGATCAGTAGCAGCGTCATGCCTGGGTCTCCTGAGCGCCGTCGCGACGGGTAGCGGGGCGTTCTCCACCGACCAGTACGGCCAGCGAGAACAAAATGACCAGAACCGCCCCGATGGGGACGCTGATCTGCACGACCCAGTTGGGCACGTCGAGCACTGCGGAGCGAAAACGGCCCACCTGGCCGATCCAGCCAAGGCTAAGCCAGGCAAGGTACCCATTGAAGAGCACGACCAGCAGGTGGCGTAGGCTATCGACCGCTTTCAGATAGACCGGCGGTAGGCGCTCGACGAAGACACTGATGCGAATGTGTTCGCCGCGCAATATGGCGACAGAGGCGCCCAGCGCAGTGGAGTAGACGAACAGAAAACGCATCAACTCCTCGGCACCGGCAAAGCCGATACCGAACAGATAGCGAAGCACCACCAACGTGAAGCAAAGCAGAAAGATCGCCGCCACCAGCGCGGCGATCAGATTCTCGAGCAGGGCAGCGGCGCGTCTAACGATACGCATGCCAGGCGTATCGCTTGCCACGTCTTGAAGCGACGACGGCTGGCTCATTACTCCTGCCCTTCGCCATGACCGGTTTGGGCCAGCACCGCATCGAGCTGTTCACGGCTGAAATCACCCCGTTCGACGAAGAACTCCCAAACCGGTACCACTGCCTCGACGAAGCTCTGGCGCGAGGTATCGCTGAGTTCGTTGATCTCCATGGACTCACCCAGGGTCTCGAGGTAGTTCGCCTCGGAGGCGAGCCAGAGTTCGTTGGAGCGCGTCATGGTTTCCACCGCCACTTCGTCGACCAGCGTCTGCATCTCTTCGGGGAGCTGGTCGTACCACTGAGCGCTGATGAAAAACGGGTCGGGATGGATCTGCCAGTTCAGCAGTGTCAGGTACTCCTGCGCCTCGTTGAACTTCATATCGGCGATGTTCGATGGCGGATTTTCCTGGCCGTCGACCACGCCCGTACGCAGCGCCATATAGGTTTCGGTATAGGGCACCTGCTGGGGCGATGCGCCCAGCGCCTCGAAAGCCCGCAGGGTAGGCGCCAGCGGCGGCGTACGGATCTTCATGCCCCGCAGGTCGGCGACCTCGTTGACGGCGCGCACGTTATTGGTGAGCTGACGCATGCCCCCGGCCACGCCGGTCACCGGAATATGCAGCTGGCTGGCGCGCGCATCGGCATCGATGGCCTGGCCCAGCTCGCTTTGCATCACCTCGATGGCTTCTTCCGGCGTTTCGAAGAGAAACGGCATGGCGTAGATCAGGTAGGCCGGGTTGGCCTGGGCGAAGAGCCCGCCGCGATAGCCCTGGATGAGGCCCATCTGCACCTGCTGGAGAACGTCTTCTTCCTTGCCAAGGGTGCCGTTGAAGTAGAGTTCCACCGCGATGCGTTCGTCACTGCGCTCTTCGAGGGTCTCCTTGAAGAAGCGCATGGACTCCGAGCGCGGCGCATCGTCGGTTTGTGAGTGCGCGTACTTGAAGGTGTAGTCCGCGGCGAGAAGAGGGAAGCTGGCTCCCAGGGCAAGGGTGGCAATGACTGACAGGTAAGGGCGCATAACGAACTCTCCAATAGCGTTATTGTGATGTTGTTGTGAAGCGCTGTTCAAATATAAAAGTTATTTTTATATTTGATTGTTGGTTAGCTTAGCGGGATTGATCGCCAGGTCAATTGAGACATTGGTCGAGGGTTGGCCCTTGGAGTGGGCATAAAAAAAGCGCCCGAAGGCGCTTGTCTGGTGGTGAGTACCAGGGTGAGGGCTGATGATGAGTACAGACCGGCTACGCCGTTTTCCACGCCTCTTCGTTGACCAGGCTAATCGGCCGCTCGCCGGTGAGCGCCAGGCGCACGTTGTCCACCGCGCGCTGGGCCATGGCCGCCCGGGTTTCCAGCGTCGCCGAACCGATGTGGGGGAGGGCGACCAAGTTGGCCATGCCGGGCAGCGGTGAGGTGTCGGAAAGCGGCTCCTGCTCGAACACGTCCAGCCCCGCGGCGTGGATCACGCCGCTTTCCAGCGCCTGGATCAACGCCCCTTCGTCGACCACCTTGCCGCGGGCGATGTTGATCAGAATGCCGGTGCGCTTCATTTGCGAAAGCTCTTTCTCGCCGATGAGCTTTTCGGTTTGTTCGGTCAAGGGTACGGTCAGGCAGACGAAATCCGACTCGGCGAGCAACTGTTCGAGTTCGCGCCGCTCGGCGCCTAATTCACTTTCTACATCGGGCTTGGGGGAGGCGTTGGAGTAGAGCACCTTCATGCCAAAGCCAAGCGCCCCGCGTCGGCCAATCGCCTGGCCGATGCGGCCAAACCCTACCATGCCCAGGGTCTTGCCGTGCACGTCGCTGCCGTAAAGGTCCGGGCCGATGCTCACCTCCCAGGCGCCCGCTTTCACCCAGGTGGCCAGTTCCACCACGCGCCGGGCGGTGGCCATCAGAAGCGTAAAGCCGGTATCCGCGGTGGTTTCCGTCAGCACGTCCGGCGTGTTGCAAAGCAGGATGTTGCGCCTTGTGAGCTCGTCCACCGGGATGTTGTCGTAGCCCACGGAAATGGTCGCGACCACCTCGAGCTTCGGTGCGGCGTCGAGTAGCTCGGTGGTGATGGGCAGGCCCGAGCCGATCAGGGCGTGGGCGCGGGAGAGGACATCAAGGGTTTTGGGCGCCTGGAAATCCAGCGGCTTGGCCAGTTCGATCAACTCGAAGTGCTGTTCGAGTTCGGCCCATTGGCTGTCGCTCAGCGTACCCATCACGATAACGGTTTTACTCATGCGGTTTCCTTGCGTGCGTTGTTGTCGGTTCAGCGCTCCAGCGCCTGAAGTTGTTCACGGGTGGGCAGGCCTTCCATATCGCCGACGACCTGCACCGCCTGGGCCCCAACCAAATTACCACGGGCAAGCGCCTGTTGGGGCGATAAGCCATCGAGCAGTGCGCTGATCGTACCCACCGCGAAACCATCCCCCGCGCCGACGGTGTCCACCACGTTGGCCACCGGTTGCCCCGCCACGTGCAGGCTTTCAAGCTGGCCGCCCAAATGGCCCCGGTAGTAGCTGCCCTCGGGGCCGAGCTTGATGATGACCGCTTTGGCGCCGCGCTCGAGATAGAAATCGGCTATTGCCGCGGGCTCCTGCTCGCCGGTCAGCCGCTGGCCTTCCGAGAGCCCCGGCAGTACCCAGTCTGCATGGCGAGCGAGTTCATTCAAGGTGTCTCGCATGACGTCTTCGCTTTGCCAAAGCGAGGGGCGCAGGTTCGGGTCGAACGAAACGCTCGCCCCGGCGGCGCGGGCCTTTTGCATCAGGTGGCGCGTCAAGTCTTGGGCGCTTTGCGAAAGCGCCGGGGTAATACCGGTGGCGTGCAGGTGAGTGAGTGCGGCGAAGTCGATGCTTTGCGCATCTTCTACTGCCAGGTGGCTGGCGGCGCTGCCCCGGCGAAAATACTCCACCCGCGGGTCGGCGCCGCCTTCGGCGCGCTCCTTGAACATGAGGCCAGTCGGGTGTTGGGTGTCGGTATGAATGTAGCGTGCGTCGATGCCTTCGGCTTTAAGCGTTTGGCGAATGAAGTCACCGAAGCTGTCCTGGCCGACCCGGCTTAGCCAGCCCACCGAGTAGCCCAGCCGTGAAAGACCGATGGCGACGTTGTTGTCCGCGCCGGCCAGGCGGCGGTGAAAGTGCTCGATGGACGAAAGCGGCCCCGGTGTGTCGGCGACCAGCATGCCCATGGCTTCGCCAAAGGTCAGTACGCTCAGCGATGAATCGGTTGAGGCGGTGTTAGCCATGTAGTGCTCCAGCGGTCGGTAAAGGGTGGGTTAAAACGGTGCTGCCGCGGGGGATCAAACGCGGCGGATGACGATAGTCGATGGGGGCATCGGGCGTTAACAGCCGGGCCACCGCGGCGCGGCTGATCGCATCGCACGGTTGGGCAAGGGTGGTGATGCTCGGGGTCATCAGCGCGCACCAGTCGAGCTCGTCGATGCCTATCAGCCCCAGCGGCCCGAGGGTTAAACGCAACCGCTGAACGGTTTCGACCACGGCAAGCGTGGCGGTCCCGTTGGCACAGAGCACCGCGCAAGGCGTGTGAGCGGTCGCGGTCAGCTCGGTCAGCGCTTGGGAGATCGCATCAGGCTCGAGATGGGTAAGGGTGCGCGAATTGATGCCAAGCGCCGCGCACCGGGTTTGAAAGCGGGTCAGGCGCTGTTGGCGAGCGCTGGCGCTCTCCGGGGCGTTGCTTGCGTATAAAAGCGAGCGATACCCTTGGGCGATGAGGTGCTCCAGCGCCATATCGATGGCCAGCGCGTTATCCAGACCGATCGCCTGCTCCCCCAGCTCGGGAATCTCGCGATCGAGCAGCACCACCGGCACGCCGCGACGCTCGAGCGTTAGAAGCTGCGCCTGGGGCTGGCCGGTGGCGTTGATGATGATGCCCTCGGCCTGGTAGCCGGCCAACAGTTCGAGGTGGCGCTGCTCCTGAACCGGGTCGTTATCGGTGTTGCAGACGAGCAGCGAGTAGCCTTGCGCCCGCGCGGCCTGCTCGACGCCGTGGGCAATCGCCACCGAAAACGGGTTGCGGATATCCGCCACCAGCAGGCCCAAAAGCTTCGAGCCGCCGCCCTTTAAGCCCCGCGCCATCTGATTGGGCTGGTAGCCAAGCGAGCCCGCCGCGGCCTCGATACGCGCGCAAAGCTCGGCCGAGAGCTTGCCGCGCTCCGGGCCGAAATAGCGCGACACGCTGGTTTTCGAGGTGTGGGCGCGCTTGGCCACTTCGATCAGGGTGGCGCGCGGTGGCGTTTGGGACATGCGCTGGCTCTATTCATGACTGAATTCATGACTGCGATGGGAACGTTCCCATTGACGTTTCAAACTAGTGGTTTTGAGAGGCGAAGACAAGATCGCCTAAAGTGGTAGAGTGAGCATTAGAGCCTTTCGAAAGCCGGCATTACCGAACAAAAAAGGGAGACCGCATGCGCCTGGATGAGTATCAGCGTTTTGATGCACTGGGGCTGGCCGAGCTGGTTCGCCGTCGCGAAGTAAGCCGTGAAGAGCTGTTGGATAGCGCACTACGCGCCATCGAACAGTTGAACCCGGCGCTGCACGCCGTGGTGCGAACCCGCGCCGACCAGGCTCGGCGCGAAAGTGCCTCGCTAAACGATGACGGTGTGTTTGCCGGGGTGCCCACGTTGAGCAAGGATCTCTTGATGGGCATGGCCGGCGAGCCGCTGGCCAGTGGCAGTGCGGCGCTTATGGATTGGCGCGCGACGCAGGACGCGCCGATCATCACCCGGGCGCGCCAGGCGGGGCTGGTGATTGCTGGCCAAACCGCCACCCCGGAGCTTGGCCTGATGGGCATTACCGAGCCCAGGGCGTTTGCGCACCCGGAAAACCCCTGGCGCGCGGGCTATTCGCCGGGGGGCTCGAGCGGGGGCGCCGCCGCGGCGGTGGCGGGCGGTATGGTGCCGCTGGCGCTGGGGGGCGACGGCGGCGGCTCGTTGCGTATCCCGGCAAGCTACTGCGGGCTGTTCGGCTTCAAACCCTCCCGCGGGCGGGTGCCGCTCGCGCAAGGCCAGGGTGAAGTGTGGCAGGGCGCGGTGATCGAACACGCGCTGACCCGCAGCGTGCGCGACAGCGCCGCGCTTTTAGAACACATCAACGGCATGCTGCCGGGCAGCCCCTACCCGGTAGCCCGTGAAACCGGTTACCTGGCAGCGCTTTCTGCGCCCTGCAAGCCGCTGCGTATTGCGCTCTCGTTGGGCGAACCGTTCTCGAAAGGCCTTGAAACGACGCTCTCGCCAGAGGTCAAAACCGCCATCGAGAAGGCGGGCAAGGCCCTAGCGGATATGGGCCACGAGGTGGAGTGGGCGGACCCGCCGGTCGACGGCGAGGCGCTGGCCAACAGCTACCTGACGCTTTATTTGGGCCATCTGGCGGCGGATCTTGTCTGGCTGGGCCGGGCGACGAACACGCCGCTTGGTCGGCTGGCCATCGAGCCCGCGACCCGCGCTATTGGCCGCCTGGGGGCAAAGCTGGGCGCACGGGAGTACGAACTGGCCAAGCGCGAGTGGTACGCCGCGGCGGCGCAAATGAGCGCGTTTCACGAACGCTTTGATGTGATGGTGATGCCGGTAACGGCGGACACCGCGCCCAGGCGCGGCGAACTTTACCCAAGCCGAGCGCGGGAGCAGCTCATGAAGCTATTGGCGCTTCCTGGCCTTCCAACGATTGCCTTGAAGGCGGGGATGCTGAAGCGTTTGGCCGTCGATGCGTTAAGCCGTACACCCTATACGCAGCTGGCCAATTTGACCGGCCAGCCGGCAATGTCGGTGCCGCTGCACGTGGCGGCCAATGGTCTGCCGGTGGGCGTGCAGGTGGTGGGGCGCATGGGCGAGGATAAAACGCTCATGCGGCTTGCCGGGGCGCTCGAGCAGTTCGCCCCCTGGCCGCAGCGGCCACCATCACAAGCGTTCGCGATTGATGCAAGGTAAACTGCCCGTTTTGAGAGCCATCTGGCGAAAGGCATGCACTCCATCTATGAACTGACCCCGGCGGGGGATCGCTACTTCGACGGTATGGTCGACAAGTTCTCCCGCTCGCTCTACTACGCTCCGCGCGGCGAGCTGCGCCTGGCCATGTTGGACTACCTGCTGCCGCAGATGCTGACCCTCGACGGCCAGGCCACCCTGGACATCGGCGGCGGTCTTGGCCAGCAGGCGGCCTGGTTCGCCGAGCGCGGCCACGGCGTGACGCTGGCCGAGCCATCCGGCGATATGCTCGACTACGCCCGCCAGTGGCATCAGGCGCGGGAAACGGTGCCCGAGCAGGCCATTCGTTACCTGCAGGCGCCGCTTCAAGCGCTACCCGGCGAGGCCCCTGGCCCCTGGCCTTTGATCACCTGCCACGCGGTGCTCGAGTGGCTGGGCCAGCCCCGCGAGGCACTGAGCGTGCTGGCCGCTTTGCTGGCCCCCGGCGGCCAACTGAGTCTGATGGTCTTCAACCGCGATGCGCTGCGCTTCTCCAACGCCGTGAAGGGTAATCTAAAAAAGGCCTTGAGCGACGAGCTGGAAGGCAAGGGCAAGCGCCAGCGGCTGACGCCGATCTCCCCGGTGACCCACGCCGATATCAGCCAGTGGGCCGAGGAGTGCGGGCTCGCGGTGCAGGCGGTGGCCGGCATTCGCATCTTTCAGGACTATCTACGCACGCCCCCGGTGGATGAAACCGAACAAGCCACGCTGCTGGCGCTGGAAAAACAGTACTGCCGCCAGGACCCGCATTGGCGACTGGGGCGCTATTTGCTTTATACATTAACCAAACCCGAGGCCGATTCATGAGTGCCCAACTTCCCGCCTGCCAACTTCTCGAGCGCTACTATGGTGACGCGGCCGCGCTTTGCCCGGTCGCCCCACCCGAGGACGCCTGGCTGATCTACCGTTCGGCGGCCATGGTCAGTGATAACGTCGCGCTGCGCACTGCCTGGCAGGCCCAGCAAAAAAGCGCCAAAAGCCCTTTTGACGCCGAGATCGATCTGGCCGCCGGCCAGGTGGTGCTTTTCTGGCCCAAGGCGCACCAGCTGGGGCTTTGGTGGCTACAGTGGCTTTGCCACACGCTGCCGGAAGGCACGGCGGTGGCTATCGTCGGCGAGCACCAGGGCGGCATCAAGCGCGTGCCCCAATTCCTGGACGAGCAGGGCATGGCCTGCGACAAGCTGGACAACGCCCGGCGCTGTACGCTGTTCACCACGCGCACCCGGGGGGCAAGCGACCCGGAAAATGCCTGGACCACGTTCGAAGCGCAGGATCTGGCGCTTGTCAGCCACCCCGGCGTGTTCGGCCACGGCAAGGTCGACGACGGCACCCGGCTATTGCTGGAACAGCTTGAAATGCACCTGCCGCAAAAACCGCTTCGCGTGCTCGATATGGGCTGCGGCGACGGCATCATCACCGCCTGGCTCGCCAAGCGCGGTTTTGATGTGACCGCCGTGGACGTGAGCGCCTTCGCGGTGAAGGCGTGTCAGCGAACGCTCGCGGCCAACGAATTGAGCGCCCGGGTGCTCGAAAGCGATGTGTTCGAGGCGCTCGAGGACGAGCAGTTCGACGTCATCGTCAGCAACCCGCCGTTTCACCAGGAGCGCGATATTAGCTACGGGCCCAGCGCCCGGCTGATCGAGCAGGCCCGCGAGCATTTGAGCCCCCAGGGGCAGCTCATGTTGGTCGCCAATGCGTTTTTACCCTATCCGCCGCTTTTACAGCGCGCCCTGAGTGATGTCGAAACCCTGGCGGATAACCGGCGCTTCAAGGTATACCGCGCCGGTTTGGCAAGGCGCTAAACCCCGGCGGGGTTTCTCGGCGCGATGGTTTTATGGCACGTAGTGAATCGCCGAGACGAGGTAGAACGTCTCGCCACTGGGCGTTTGCACCGTGATCTCGTCATCGACTTCCTTGCCAAGCAACGCCTTGGCCATGGGCGAGTCCACGCTGATCCAGCGTTTCTGGGTATCGATCTCATCGTGGCCGACGATGCGAATGTCCAGCGGCTCACCGTCATCGTCTTCCAGGCTGACAAACGCGCCGAAAAAGACCTTGTCGGTGTTGGCCGGCAAGCGGTCGACCACCTGCAGCTCGTCCAGGCGCTTGGTGAGATAGCGAATCCGCGCGATCACCCGGTGAAGTTCTTTCTTGTTGTAGGTGTAGTCGGCATTTTCCGAGCGGTCGCCCTGGGCGGCGGCTTCGCCTACCTTGGCGGAGATGGCGGGGCGCTTCACCCTTGAAAGGTGATCGAGAATGCCGCGCAGGCGCTCGGCGCCCTGGGCGGTGATCAGGTTGCTTTTGGGCTCCTGGCGCGGGTCCTTGGCCGGGTCGCGCCAGCGGGTCATGTTGCGGCCTTTCATGACGGTTCTCTCCTTGCGTTTGTGCGCCAAAGCTTAAGCGAAAGCGTGGGTCTGGCTCAAAGCGCTGTTATGAGCTGATAGAAGTTCTGGCGAGTCATTCAAACGTTCGTTACATTATTTGGCAGGGCGGTCGTATCTCAACCGCTCATCGACGATGTCGATTACGCGACAAAAATAACCAAGGAGCTTTTCATGCGCACACACTCTTCTCGCTGGCTGTTGGCTTTGACCCTGGGCGGGGCACTGGCCCTTTCGCCGTTGGCCGTTAGCGCCTACCAGGATGAGCTTTTCTCGTTAACCAAGCGCTGGGAACATACCATTACGGAGCTTCCGGCCAACCAGCGCCAGAGCACGTTACAGGCGCTGAGCGGCGAGGCCGAAGCGTTGGCCGAGCAAAACCCCAATGAAGCCGACGTGCTGATATGGGAGGGCATCATACTCGCTTCCTACGCCCGCGAGCGCAGTGGCCTGGGGGCGCTTGGCACCGCCAAGGACGCACGTAGCGTGCTCGAGCGCGCCATCGAACTCGACCCCCAAGGCGGCAATGGCTCGGCCTACGTCACCCTTGGCGCGCTTTATGACCGGGCGCCGGGCCGGCCGCTCGGCTTTGGCAACAGCGACACCGCTGAGCGCATGTTCCAGCGCGCCCTGGAGATCCGCCCGGATGGCATCGACGTGAACTATTACTACGCCACTTTTCTGAGTGAAGAGGGCAACACCCAGGCGGCGCGAGAGCACGCCCAACGCGCGGTGAACGGCACGGCGCGGGAAAACCGCCAGCTTTCCGACGAAGCGCTTCGCCGCGAAGCGCAGACCTTCCTGCAGTCGCTTTAATAGCGCGCAAATTGGCATTCCCGGCATCTAGCATTGATAATGGATCGATTGTGCTAACCGGGAGTGCCCCATGGCGTCCAGCCTCACTACATCGCTTGCCCCCGCGCTTGCCACACCCGAGCTAACCCGTTCGGATGTGACGCTCGACAAGCGCGAGACGCTTTATCAGGGCTTTTTCCGTCTGGAGGAGCTCACCCTTCGCCATCGTCTCTTCGAAGGCGGCGAAAGCCATAGCATGCGCCGCGAAATTCATAGCCGCTTCGACGCGGTGGGTGTGCTGCTATATGACCCTCATCGCGACGCGCTGGTGCTGGTCGAGCAGTTTCGCGCCGGTGCGATCGACGATCCGCGCTCGCCCTGGAAGCTCGAACTGGTGGCCGGATTGGTCGAGAAAGGCGAATCCCTCGAAGACGTGGCCCGGCGCGAGTCGCAGGAAGAGGCGGGCTGCGAGGTCGGCGCGTTGACCAAACTACACACCTACTACCCAAGCCCCGGGGCGTGCAACGAGCGGGTCACGCTATTTTGTGGGTTGGTCGATACCACCGGCATGGGCGGCATTCACGGCCTTGCCGAAGAGCACGAGGACATTCGTGTTCACGTGGTCAGCTTTAGCGCCGCCTGGGAGCTTTTGGGTCAGGGCCGGCTCGACAACGCCATGTGTTTGATCGCGCTTTACTGGCTGGATGGCCAGCGCGCGTCGCTGCGTGCCGCGCCATCCCAAACCCCTGCCCCTGGCGAATTCGAAAGGAGCGAAGATGGCTAGAGCCGCCTACGTCACCGACTTAAAATCCCTGCAAGGGGAGTGCAGCGCCAACTATGCGCGTCTGCTGCGCCTGGTGGGCACCATGGAGGCCGGCCAGCAGCGCGATATCAACCTGCACACCAGAGACCAGCATCTGGGGGTTCTGCATCTTGCGGTGCTGGAGCAGGCCCCTTACACCACGATGGTCGAAGTGACCCAGAGCGGGCCTTTGGACAGCGTCCTGGAAGGCCCCAAAATGCGCGTGCATCTGTATCACGATGTGCGCATGGCCGAGGTTACCGACTTTCAGCGCGAGCGCCACTTCAACGGGCGTTACCGCTACCCCAACGCCAAAATGCACCAGCCCGATGAGAAGCTGCAGCTCAACCGCTTTCTGGGGGAGTGGCTGGCCCACGGGCTGGCTCACGGTCACGCCTACGATATTCCCGAGCTCCCCTGATGCGCTTGATTCAGATTACCGATGCCCACCTTCATGCCGATAAAAACGCCCGCTCTCGCACGGGTATCCCTTGGCGGCAGTTCGAGCGCGTCGTCGAACAGGTGATCCGCGAGCGCCCGGATATCGTGCTGTTCAGCGGCGATATAAGCCAGGACGAGACGCTGGCCTCCTACACTCATGCTTGTCAGGTGCTCGAGCAGTTGCCGTGTCCCTGGTTCTGGATCCCTGGTAACCATGACCAGCCGGCGCTGATGGCCGAGTGCCACCCGCTGCTCGACGAAGTAGAGCTCGATGATTGGCGTTTGCTGCTGCTCGATACCCACGTCGAAGGCCAGCCTCATGGGGAGCTGGGCGCCGAGCAGCTAAGCGCCTTCGTCGAGCGCCTGGAGCAGAGCGACACGCCGACGATCATTGGCCTACACCACCCGCCAGTGGACGTGGGGGCTGCGTGGATGGACGCGATCGGCCTCAAGGACCGCGACGCTTTCTGGCAGGCGCTGAGTGCCTACCCCCAAGTCAAAATCGTGCTGTTTGGCCACGCTCACCAGGCGTTTGCCCAGCAGCCTACGCTGGGCGAAACCCGAATGGGGGTCTACGGCTGCCCGGCCATGGCGGATCAGTTCATGCCCGGGGCGCTGGAGTTCGCGGTCGATCAAGCCTCGCGCCCGGGCTATCGGGTGTTGGAGCTTCGCCGCGGTGGTGAATGGCAAACCTGGATCGAGCGGGTCAAAATTTAACGGTTTGGTTCGTTAGATAGTTTTTAAAAGCATAAAAAGATAGTTATTAATTCTTTCAGGTTATTACCTTTGGGCGTTACCCTACTCACAGTGACGATAATGAGGCAAACACCGTTTGCAGGCACCGTTAGTCAGCACCCCGGTGCTTTTAGAGGGAGTAGGCAATGACCCAGTTTAAAGCTCCGCCGAGCGGGCAGCGGCGCGAGTCCTCCATCGCGATTGACGGCGCGCGCCAGACGCACCTCAAGCAGCTCGAAGCCGAATCGATTCATATCATTCGTGAAGTCGCCGCCGAATTCAGCAATCCGGTGATGATGTACTCCATCGGTAAAGACTCTTCGGTCATGCTGCACCTGGCGCGCAAGGCGTTTTACCCCGCGCCGCCGCCGTTCCCGCTGCTGCACGTGGACACCACCTGGAAGTTTCGCGAGATGATCGAGTTTCGTAATCGCATGGCGGTCGATGCGGGTATGGAGCTTCTGGTGCATACCAACGAAGAGGGGCGGGCGGCGAACATCAACCCCTTCGATCACGGCAGCGCCAAGTACACCGATATCATGAAAACCCAGGCGCTCAAGCAGGCGCTCAGCAAGTACGGTTTCGATGCGGCGTTTGGCGGCGCGCGTCGCGATGAAGAGGCATCGCGGGCCAAAGAGCGGGTCTACTCGTTTCGCGACAAATACCACCGCTGGGATCCGAAAAGCCAGCGCCCGGAGCTTTGGAACATTTATAACGCCAAGGTCAACAAGGGCGAATCGATCCGGGTTTTTCCGCTCTCCAACTGGACCGAGCTCGATATCTGGCAGTACATCTATCTCGAGTCGATTCCGATCGTGCCGCTTTACTACTCCGCCCCGCGCCCGGTCGTCGAGCGCGACGGCATGCAGGTCATGGTCGACGACGATCGCCTGCCGCTGGAACCGGGTGAGGTACCCGAGCAGAAATCCGTGCGCTTTAGAACGCTTGGCTGCTACCCGCTGACGGGTGCTGTGGAGTCCACGGCGGCCACGCTGCCGGAAATCATTCAGGAGATGCTGCTGACCCGCACCAGCGAGCGTAGCGGGCGAGCCATCGACCGCGACCAGGTCGGGTCGATGGAGAAGAAAAAGCGTGAGGGGTACTTCTAATGTCACACCAGTCGAACCTGATTGCCGATAACATCGAGCAGTACCTGCACGAGCATGAAAACAAGGACCTTTTACGGTTCATCACCTGCGGCAGCGTCGACGACGGTAAGTCCACGCTGATCGGGCGGATGCTCCACGACTCGCAAATGATCTTCGAGGACCAGCTCGCCGCGATCACGCTGGCCTCCAAAACCAGCGGCACGACCGGCGACGCCGTCGACCTGGCGCTGCTGGTCGACGGCCTGCAGTCCGAGCGCGAGCAGGGCATCACCATCGACGTGGCCTACCGGTTTTTCTCTACCGATAAGCGCAAGTTCATCATCGCCGATACGCCGGGCCACGAGCAGTACACCCGTAATATGGCCACCGGTGCCTCCACGGCGAGCCTGGCGGTGATCTTGATCGATGCGCGCTATGGGGTGCAGACCCAAACCAAGCGCCACAGCTTCATCGCGGATCTGCTCGGCATCCAGCATTTGGTGATCGCGGTCAACAAGATGGACCTGGTCGAGTTCTCGGAAGAGCGCTTCAACGAGATCAAGCGCGAGTACCAGCAGTTTGCGACCAACCTGAATGCCCCGGATATTCGCTTCGTGCCGCTGTCGGCGCTGACCGGCGATAACGTGGTCAACAAAAGCGACCATACCCCCTGGTATTTTGGCCCGGGTTACGAGAGCCGCACGCTGATCGAGCTGCTGGAAAGCGTCGAGCTCAGCCATGATCAGAACCTGACGGATTTGCGCCTGCCGGTACAGTACGTCAACCGGCCCAACCTGGACTTTCGCGGCTACTGCGGCACCCTGGCCGCGGGTATTTTGCGCCCGGGGCAGGGCGTCAAGGTGCTGCCGTCGGGTAAAACGTCGAAGGTCGCGCGCATCGTCACCCAGGACGGCGACTTAAGCGCGGCCTACCCGGGCCAGGCGATCACCGTGACCCTCGATGACGAGATCGATATCTCGCGCGGCGATTGGCTGGTCGAGGCGAACGCCGAGGTGCCGCTTTCCAACGCGTTTATAGCCGACATCGTATGGATGCATGAAGACGCGCTGACGCCGGGCAAGCTTTATGATTTCAAACTGGCCACCCGAGATCTTTCCGGCGAGGTTCGGGCCATCGAGTATCAGGTCGATGTGAATACCCTGGAAACCTACCCGGCCGAGCGGCTGGAACTCAATACCATCGCCCGCTGCGAGATAGAGCTCACCGCGGCCATTCCGCTTGACGACTACCGCGCAAGCCCGGGTACCGGTAGCTTTATCGTCATCGACCGGCTAACCAACGTGACCGTTGGCGCGGGGATGATTCGTGGCCTGGCCGCGCAAGGTGAGCAGACGCAAACCACCGATTGGGTCGCTTTCGAGCGCGACTTGAACGCCCTGGTACGCAAGCACTTCCCGCATTGGGATGCGAAAGATATAAGTAAGCTTTTTTAAGCTGTACGTCAGTTTGTGTTTTGAACGTTGGTCGGCCCTGTCACCCCGGGGTCGGCTTTTTTTATGCAAGTCATTTCACGTCGGCGTATCGAGCGGGATGCTACTTTGTAGCGGGGGATGTGGGGCTGTACAAGTTTTAGGTGGCCTGACAAGCGGATTCGTTAACGAATAGCGCTTGACGATTGTACAAGATAAGCCACACTTGTAAGGCGTTGTACGGCATGGCCGAACGCATGTCATCACGAAAAGGAGAGCACGATGAGTCAAGCACTAAATGGTAAACGCGTTGCAATTCTAGCCGCCGACGGCTTTGAAGAGTCCGAACTCAGCGTCCCGCGTGCTTCGCTTCAGAAAAACGGTGTCGAAGTCCATATCGTCACGCCGGATGGCAAAGGCATTCGCGCTTGGGCGGAAACCGACTGGGGCGATACCTACGAAGCTGATAAAGCGCTTAGCGACGTGTCCGAATCCGACTATCACGCGTTGGTCTTGCCGGGTGGCTTGTTCAACCCGGACGAACTGCGCACCAACGAAGACGCGTTGAGCTTCGTTAAAGCCTTCTTCCAGGCCGGCAAGCCGGTTGGCGCTATCTGCCACGCCCCCTGGATTTTGATCAACGCCGGTGTGGTCGACGGTCGTAAAATGACCTCGGTACACAGCATTGCCCAGGATTTGAAAAACGCCGGTGTGAACTGGGTCGACGAAGCCGTGGTCTGCGATGAAGCACTGGTATCCAGCCGCACGCCGAAAGACCTGGACGCCTTTTGCTCCAAACTGCTTGAAGAAATTCAAGAAGGGAAGCACTCGGGCCAGCACGCTTAATGGCGTGGTACCACCAGTGGGCGAGCTTTGCCAAGCGGCTCGTCCACGTTGTCGCCAAGCCCATGAAGCGCGACAGTGGCCGCGGTGGGATGGTGGTTCATCCCTACCGTGGCTACGGGTCCCAAAAGGAAATATTCATCATGGGCCGCGTCTTTCGACAGGCGGCACTAGGCCGCGCCATTCCCCGGCGCGGCTTTTTACGTGATACCGCCGACGTTGCCCGGCGCATTTTTCGGCGTGGTTTGAAAGAGGCGCAGGTCGATGTTTGCGTGGGTGAGAACGAGCTTTCGCTGGTTACCGACCGTGACGGCTACTTCGATGCCCACTTGCCGATCGAGCACGCACTCCCTATCGATGTATCCTGGCATCGGGCAGATATTCTCGTTCGCGCCGAAGGGCAAAACCCTATTCGTACCAGCGCGGAGGTTTACGTACCGCCGCCGGAGGCGGACCTGCTGGTGATCAGCGATATCGACGATACCGTGATGTTTACCGGGGTCGCCGAAAAGCTGAAAATGCTTTACCGTCTTTTCGTGCGCAAACCCCACCGGCGTACCGCCTTTCCCGGCGTGGCCTCCCTTTATCAGTCGCTTTATCGTGGTAAAAGCGAGAAGGCCGAGCGGCCTATTCTGTACGTCTCCCGGGGGCCCTGGGCGATTTATGAAATGCTCGAAGCTTTTTTCCAGCTCAACCGTATCCCCGTCGGGCCCATTCTGTTTCTGCGTGAATGGGGTATTTCCTGGCGCAAACCCTGGCCACGCAAGGCCGAAGACCACAAGCGTGACCTGATCGACCGGATGCTAGGGCTTTATGACGATATGCCCTGCGTGCTGATCGGTGACAGCGGCCAACACGACCCGGAAGTCTATACCGAGGTCGTAAAAGCCTACCCCGGCCGCATCAAGGCGATTTACATTCGCCGGGTGGATAAAGACCCGAAACGCCAGCAAGCGATCGAACGGCTTCGCGAAGAGCTGGCCGGCACCGACTGCGATCTGATACTCGCCGCTGACAGCGTGTTGATGGCCGAACACGCCTATGAGCAGGGCCGTATCTCCGCGCGTGGTTTGGAGGCGGTCAAGCGTGATGTCGAAGAGCATCGTAAAGAGGAGGCCGAAGAGGCCGGCGTTTAGGGGTGTCGGATGCTCAGTGCACGCGGTTCGGCGACGTGGTACAACATGGGGTTTGATCCGCTGGGGAAGAGACCATGATCGTACTTCTCATCGTGCTGGCACTGGCCATCTTTCTACTCCCCAACCTCTGGGCGCAGTGGGTGCTCAAGCGCCATACCCGCGGGCGCGACGACTACCCCGGTACCGGCGCCGAGCTTGCCAGCCACCTTCTGCGCCGCTTCGATCTAAAAGATGTCACCGTCGAGCGAACCGAGCAGGGCGACCACTACGACCCGCTCGAGCGCGCGGTGCGCCTGACCCCGGAGCACTTCGACGGCCGCTCGCTCACCGCCGTTACCGTCGCCGCCCATGAAGTAGGCCACGCCCTGCAACACTTTGATGGCTATGCGCCGCTCATCGCCCGCAGCCGCATGGTCGGCGTTGCCCAAAAAGCCGAGAAGCTCGGCGCGCTGTTGATGATGGCCGCACCGTTTCTATTTATTTTAACGCGCCTGCCCGGCGGTCTCGCCTTGGTCATCGGCGTTGCCGTCATCAGCTTCGGTACCGCCGCCGTGGTGCACCTGGTGACATTACCGGTCGAGTTCGACGCCAGCTTCAACCGAGCGCTTCCGCTTTTGAAAGAGTACGTACCCCCCTACGATATGAACGGCGCCCGCCACGTACTGACCGCCTGCGCGTTCACCTACGTGGCGGCCTCGCTTGCCAGTATTTTGAACCTGGGACGCTGGTTGGTGATTCTGCGCCGTTAGCGTTTGCGGGTTAAATGCCAGGTTTATCGGCAATGACCACCGCGCGCCGCGGCGCGGGGTAGCCTTCAATAGTGCGACTACGATCATCGGGGTCGAGGAAATCCCCAAGCGACTGGTAGGTCATCCACGCCGTGCTACGCTGCTCTTCCAGCGTCGTGACCGCTTCGTCGACCACGCGCACGTTGGTGAAGCCACAGCGTTCCAGCCAGTGGCAGAGCGCTTTGGAGGAGGGCAGGAAGTAGACGTTGGGCATCGCGGCGTAGCGCTCGCCGGGTACGAACACCGTTTGCTCGTCGCCTTCGACCACCAGGGTTTCCAGTACCAGCTCGCCGCCCGGGGCCAGGGCTGCTTTCAACTGATTCAGGTGCTCGAAAGGGGAAACCCGGTGGTAGAGCACGCCCATGGAGAAGACGGTATCGAAGAAGGCCAGGTTCTCCGGCACGTCCTCAATGCCCACTGGTAGAAAGTGGGTGCGCTGATGATCGGCGTCGCCGACGAAATGGCGCACCGCCTGAAACTGCCAATAAAACCGCGGCGAGGGGTCGATCACCAGCACGAATGCCGCGCCAAGACCGGCCATCCGCCAAGCGTGATAGCCGCTGCCGCCGCCTACATCGAGCACCTTGCGATACTTCAAGGGGGCCAGGTGGGGCGCCACGCGCTGCCACTTCCAGTCCGAGCGCCATTCGGTGTCGATCTCGATGCCGCCCAGATTGAACGGCCCCTTGCGCCAGGGCGCGAGCTTTTTGAGCAGGTTGAAGCACTGGCGCCTCTGGCTCTCGTCCAGCGCCATGTCCACGGTTACCGTGTCGCTCGTCAGCGATACCTCGCGCGGCTCGGGCAACTGCGGCAGCTTCTTGACTGCTTTTTCCCAGGCGGAAAGGTCGCCGTGGCGCTTTTTATCGAGCCCCTGGGCGAGCTGTTCGGGCAGGCGGGCAAGCCAGGGAAGCAGCGCGTCGTCCAGCGCCGCCTGATCCAGAAACGCCTGGTAGAGTGCTCGGTGATCCTCGGGTAATGGCACCTCAAGCCTCCTTGAACGCGATCAATGAGGCGAAGTTCAGATACTGAAACCAGGTCATCGACCTGGGGAAGCCGGCGGTTTGCAGGCGCTGATGGAGCACGTCCAGGGAGTCCGGAATCAGCACGTTCTCGAGGGCGGTGCGCTTTTGGCTGATTTCCATATCACTGTAGCCGTTGGCGCGCTTGAAGTCGTGGTAGCGCTCGACCCGCCAGGCGTTGTCACGCTCGTCCGGGTCGACGGTTTTTTCCGAGAGAATCAAAACGCCGCCGGGCTCCAGTGCGGCATAAAGGCGGGCGAGCAGCGCATCGCGGTCCGCCGGGGGTAAAAACTGTAGCGTGAAGTTCAAAATGATCATGCCCGACGGTGCATACTCCAGCGTTCGAATATCGTCTTCGATCACCGTCATGGCGTGGTCGGGGCATTCGTCCAGAAACGTCTGGCGGGCTTTCTCGGCCATGGCCGGGGAGACATCGACCCCGGTATAGCGAAACGCATCCGCGGGGAGTGCGCCGGCCAGCGCCAGACCCGAGGCGCCCAGCGAGCAGCCCAGGTCATAGACGTGGGCGCCGTGACGCAGGTGGCGCTGTGCAATCAGGCTCAGCATGCCCAAAATCTGGCCGTACCCCGGCACTGATCGGCGGATCATGTCGGGGAAGCACGCGACTACCTGCTCGTCGAAAGAGAAGCGCGCTACGCGGTCAAGGGGTGTCGAAAAGATAGCGTCACGGTAAGATGCGTTACTCATGGGCAAGCCAGGCTAAAAAGTGGAGGGGGCGTAGTTTACGCGGCCCCGGCACAACACAACAGTCCCAGGCTTTAGGATACCCGCCAAAAAGAGGGAAACGGCTTTGGCAAAACACGACACTCCCGACACGCTACCCGCGTGGCAAGCGCTGACCCGCCATGCTCGAGCGCTCGAAAACGTGCACTTGAAGGATCTTTTTGGCGAGGCGAGCCGCTCTCGAACGTTCACCCGTGAGGTCAACGGGCTAACGCTGGATCTCTCCAAGCAGCGTTGGGACGACGACACCCTGGAGCACCTTTTGGCGCTGGCGGACGAGGCGGGCGTGCCCGGCGCGATCGACGCGCTTTTAAGCGGCAAACGGGTCAATACCAGCGAAAACCGCCCGGCGCTGCACACCGCGCTGCGTTTGCCCGCGGATGCCACGCTTGAGGTCGAGGGCGACAACGTCGTTACCGCCGTGCACGAAAGCCTTGATGCGATGGAGCGACTGGTGGCAAGGCTACACGCGGGCCAGTGGCGGGGCGCGACCGGCAAACCGATTCGTCACGTGGTCAATTTGGGAGTAGGCGGCTCGGATTTGGGCCCGCTGATGGTCACCCACGCGCTAGCCGACTACAGGCCCGACGACATTCACCCGGTCGAGGTTCACTTTGCCTCGACCATGGATGGCTCGCAGTTGGCGGATTATCTCGCCCGCTTCAACCCGGAAACCACGCTGTTCATTTTGTCGTCGAAGTCGTTCACCACCATCGATACGCTTTCCAATGCCAACACCGCCAGGGACTGGCTGCTGGGCCGTTTGGCCGAACACGACGAAATGATCGGCGCCAAGCCCTTGAGCGCTGAGCTGATCGTTCGCCAACACTTCATCGGCGTCTCGGCAAGCCCGGAGAAGATGTGCGAGTGGGGAATCGCGGCGGATCACCAGTTGATGTTCTGGGAGTGGGTCGGCGGGCGCTATTCGCTCTGGGGCACGATTGGGCTTCCCATCGCGTTGATCGTCGGGATGGAAAACTTTCGCGCGCTGCTGGCCGGCGCCCACGAGATGGACCGTCATTTTCGCGACGCGCCGCTCGAGCAAAACCTGCCGGTCATGCTGGGGCTGGCCGGCATCTGGAACGTCAACTTTCTGGATATTCGCGCCCACTCGATTCTGCCTTATGACGGGCGTCTGGAGTATTTCGCCGCCTATCTCGAGCAGCTCGAGATGGAATCCAACGGCAAGTCCGTCACGCGCCAGGGCGAAAGCGTGAACTACTCCACCTGCCCGGTCCTTTGGGGCCAGCTTGGGCCGAACGCCCAGCACGCGTTTTACCAGCTCTTGCACCAGGGCACCCAGCCGGTGGTATGCGACTTTATCGCCCCGCTCAAGCGCTACGACGAGGTCGAAGACCCGGACACGAAGCGCCTGCTCAAGGCGCAGCACCGCCTTTCTTTGGCCAACTGCTTCGCGCAGTCGCGGGTGTTGATGCTGGGTGACGACGCCGTCGACGAAGACGGCACCCCCCCGGCGCACAAGCGTTACCGGGGTAATCAGCCCTCTACCACGGTGCTGATGGACGAGCTGACGCCCAAAACCCTGGGCGCGCTGATCGCGCTTTACGAGCACAAGGTGTTCGTTCAAGCGGTGATTTGGGACATCAACCCGTTCGACCAGTGGGGGGTAGAGCTTGGCAAGGAGATCGCCAAGGACACCCTGGCGACCATGGAAGGCAAGGGCGATGTTAGCCGCCTGGACGCCTCGAGCCAGGGGCTCATCAAGGCCTTCTGGGCGGCAGAGCAGGGCGGGGAGTAAACGCCCACGGGTGTGCGATTACTCGCCGCCGGCTCTAACGCCGCGCTAGATATGGCTGGATATACAGTAGTTTGCTTTTACGCTATGCTGTGCCTTTTTTCGCCGCGCCCGTTCACCTGGGCGCGGCCTTAGCACTGTTTCTCAGGAATCGACGTTACATGACCCAGTTTGATGCCTCCCAGTACGGCGCGAGTTCTATCGAGGTCCTGTCCGGGCTCGAGCCGGTGCGTAAGCGTCCCGGTATGTACACCGACACCTCCCGGCCCAATCATCTGGTCCAGGAGGTCATCGATAACAGCGTCGACGAGGCGCTGGCCGGCCACGCCACGGCCATCAATGTCGTTTTGTTCGATGACGGCGCGATCGAAGTCATGGATAACGGCCGTGGCATGCCGATCGATATTCACCCGGAACACGGCGTGTCCGGCGTCGAGCTGATTCTGACCAAACTGCACGCCGGCGGTAAGTTCTCGGCGTCGAGCTACCGCTTCTCCGGCGGGTTGCACGGGGTCGGGGTGTCGGTGGTCAACGCGCTCTCACGTCGTTTGGAGGTCGAAGTCACCCGCGACGGCTTGCGTCACGCCATCGCTTTCGAACACGGCGAAAAGGCCGACGAGCTTCACGAGATCGGCAAGGCGGCCAAGCGCGCCACCGGTACGCTGGTGCGCTTCTGGCCGGATGAGAGCTACTTCGATAGCCCGAAACTCGCGGTGGGCCGGCTAAAACACCTTTTGCGCGCCAAAGCGGTGCTCTGCCCGGGGCTCAAGGTTAACCTGGTCGAGCCCGACGGTACCCAAACCGAGTGGGCCTACGCGGACGGCCTGCGCGACTACCTTGCCCAGGCCACCGACGGCTACGAGGTACTACCCGCCGAGCCTTTCATCGGCCACTTCAGTGACGACGAGCACGGTGTCGACTGGGCGATTCAGTGGCTGCCGGAGGGCGGCGAGGCGCTTTTGGAAAGCTACGTCAATTTGATTCCCACGCCCCAGGGCGGCACCCACGTCAACGGCTTTCGCTCCGGGCTTTTGGACGCGCTGCGCGAGTTTTGCGAATACCGAAGCCTTTTGCCCCGGGGCATCAAGCTCACCGCTGATGATCTTTGGGAGCGCGCCTCCTTCGTGCTCTCGGTGAAAATGCTCGACCCGCAGTTCGCTGGGCAAACCAAGGAGCGCCTCTCCTCGCGCACCATCGCGGCGTTCGTCTCCAATGTCGTTAAAGACGCCTTCTCGTTATGGCTGAACCACCATGTGGATCAGGCCGAGCAGCTTGCGGAGCTGGTGATCAGCGCCGCGCAAAGCCGCCAGAAAAAGGCCAAGAAGGTCGCGCGCAAGAAGGTCACTTCTGGGCCGGCGCTACCGGGCAAGCTTGCCGACTGCTCCGGCCAGGACCCCTCGCAAAGCGAGCTTTTCCTGGTCGAGGGGGATTCCGCCGGCGGCAGCGCCAAGCAGGCGCGTAACCGCGAAACCCAGGCAATCTTGCCCTTACGCGGTAAGATTCTGAACACCTGGGAGGTGGAAACCCACGATATTTACGGCTCCCAGGAGGTGCACGATATCGCCGTGGCGATCGGCGCCGACCCGGGAAGCGCCGATCTCGAGAAGCTTCGTTATCACAAGATTTGTATTCTCGCCGACGCCGACTCGGACGGCCTGCACATCGCCACGCTCTTGTGTGCGCTGTTCGTGCGCCATTTCCCGTCACTGGTAGACGCCGGTCACGTGTTCGTGGCCATGCCGCCGCTTTATCGCATCGACCTGGGCAAGGAAGTGCACTACGCCCTGGATGAAAGCGAGAAGGCGGCGATTCTCAAGCAGCTCGCCAAAAAGCGCGGCACACCGAACGTTCAGCGCTTCAAGGGCCTGGGTGAGATGAGCCCGCTGCAGCTTCGAGAGACTACCATGGCGGTCGAAACCCGCCGGCTGGTCCAACTCACTCTCAGTGAAGGCGACGGCACCATGGAAATGATGGACATGCTGTTGGCCAAGAAGCGCGCCGGCGACCGCAAGCAGTGGCTGGAAAATTACGGCAACCTCGCAGACATTGAGGTATAACCCCCGATGACCATGGATATTCAAGTGGCGGAGGGCGACGTCGAGCGCCTGTCCCTTCGCGACTACACCGAAAAAGCGTACCTCGACTACTCGATGTACGTGATTCTGGACCGCGCGCTGCCCAACATCGGCGACGGCATGAAGCCCGTGCAGCGGCGCATCATCTACGCCATGCGCGAACTGGCGTTGAACGCCAACGCCAAGTACAAGAAGTCCGCGCGTACCGTGGGCGATGTACTGGGTAAATTCCACCCGCATGGCGACAGCGCCTGTTACGAAGCCATGGTGCTCATGGCGCAGCCCTTTAGCTACCGCTACCCGCTGGTGGACGGCCAGGGCAACTGGGGAAGCCCGGACGACCCCAAATCCTTTGCGGCCATGCGCTACACCGAGGCCAAGCTTTCCAAATTCGCCGAGATGTTGCTGGGCGAGCTTGGCCAGGGCACCGTCGAGTGGGCGCCCAATTTCGATGGCACCATGCAAGAGCCCGTCGTGCTGCCGGCGCGCCTGCCCCACGTGCTGCTCAACGGCGGTACGGGCATTGCCGTGGGCATGGCCACCGACATTCCGCCGCACAACGTGAGCGAAGTCGTCGAGGCCACCTGCCATCTGCTGCGTAACCCCGGTGCCACCACCACGGACCTGATGGAATTCATCCCGGCGCCGGATTTCCCGACGGATGCCGAGATCATCACCCCGGCGGCGGATCTGCGTAAGCTCTACGAGTCCGGGCGCGGCTCGGTCAAACTTCGCGCCCGGTACGTGCGCGAAGAGGCGAATATCGTCATCACCGCGGTGCCGTATCAAGTGAGCGGTGCCAAGGTGCTCGAGCAGATTGCCGCCCAAATGCAGGCCAAAAAACTGCCCATGGTGGCGGACCTGCGCGACGAGTCGACCCACGAAGAGCCGACGCGCCTGGTGATCGAGCCGCGCTCGAGCCGTGTGGACGTCGAATCCCTGATGGCGCACCTGTTCGCCACCACGGATCTCGAAAAGAACGTGCGCGTGAACATGAACGTGATCGGCCTGGACGGCCGCCCGCGGGTCATGGCGCTACCGGACATGCTGGCCGAGTGGCTTACTTTCCGCCGCGCCACGGTGCGCCGGCGCCTGGAACACCGGCTGGGCAAGGTGGAAGACCGCCTGCACATTCTCGAAGGCCTGCTGACGGCGTATCTCAATCTCGACGAAGTGATTCGCATCATCCGCGAAGAGGACGAGCCAAAGGCCGCCCTGATCGAGGCCTTTGCGCTTTCCGAGCGCCAGGCCGAGGCGATTCTGGAGCTTCGCCTGCGCCACCTGGCCAAGCTCGAAGAGATGAAGATTCGCGGCGAGCAGGAAGAGCTCGAAAAAGAGCGCAAGACGCTGCAAGGCCTTCTGGGCAGCGAAGCCAAGCTGACCACGCTGATCGAGAAAGAGATTCGCGCCGCCGGCAAGGAGCACGGCGACGCCCGCCGCTCGCCGCTGGTCGAGCGAAGCGAGGCCAAAGCGCTTTCGGAAGTCGAGCTGCTCGGCGCCGACCCGATTACCGTGGTGGTCTCCGAGAAGGGCTGGATTCGCGCGGCCAAGGGCCACGACATCGACCCCGCCGGGCTCTCGTTCAAGGCCGGCGACCGCTACCAGCTGGCAAGCCGGGGCAAGACCAACCAGCCGCTGGTACTGATCGACGACACCGGGCGCGCCTATACCCTGAGCGCCCACAATCTGCCAAGCGCTAGAGGCCAAGGCGAACCGATTACCGGGCGGGCGAACGTGGCCGCCGGCGCCCAGATGGCCGGCATGATGCTTGCCCCGCCTACCCAGCGCTACCTGATGGCAAGCGACGGCGGCTACGGTTTCATGGCTAAACTGGGCGATTTGACCGGCAAGAACAAGGCTGGCAAGGCGGTGCTCAGCCTGCCCAAGGGGTGCAACGTCATGGCGCCCATCGCCGTGCCGGAAGGCGAGGCGCTTTGGGTGGCGCTGGTTTCCAACGAAGGGCGGCTTTTGCTCTTCCCGCTCGAACAACTGCCGGAAATGAGTAAGGGCAAGGGCAACAAGATGCTCGATATCCCCGGCGCCCGGGCCGCGCGGCGCGAGGAGTTCGTGCGCGACATCACCGTGGTGGGCGAAAACGCCGAGCTGGTCATCCACGCCGGCAAGCGCAAGCTCACGTTGAAAGCGAGCGATTTGGCGTACTACCGCGGCGAGCGCGGACGGCGAGGCAGCAAGCTTCCCCGTGGGTTTCAAAAGGTAGACCGTTTAGAGGCAGGGGAGTGAGTCGTGGCATCGAGTGAGAAGCTTTTGACCGTATTGGCGCCGCGTTTGACGCCGGCCATCGAATCCGCAGTGGCCGAGCTCAAGGAGCGGTTCGGTCTGCATGAGCAGAGCGCCAGGCGCCTGGCGGATACCGCCAATGGCGATAGCCAGGACGCGCTCGAGTACCTGGTCGAGGGCGACAGCGCCCAGTGGGAGGCGTTTCGCGAGGCGGCGCTGGCGGTGAGTGAAGCCCACCCGGTGGATATCGTCGTTCACACCCAACCCGAGGCGCCGTTCAAGCTCGTCTGCTTCGATATGGACTCTACCCTGATTCAGGCCGAGGTGATCGACGAGCTGGCCAAGCGCCACGGCGTGGGCGAGGCCGTGGCGGAAGTGACCGAGCGCGCCATGCGGGGCGAGCTCGATTTCAAGGCGAGCTTTCGCGCGCGCATGAGCAAGCTCGAAGGTCTTGACGAGTCGGTGCTGCAAGGCATCGCCGATGAGCTTGTGCTGATGCAGGGTGTCGAGCGGCTGATAACCAACCTCAAGCGACTAGGCTACCGCACGGCGATTCTCTCCGGCGGCTTCACCTACTTTGCCGACTACCTGCAGCGCGCCTTGGGCTTTGACGAGGTGCATGCCAATGCGCTGGTGGTCGAAGCGGGCAAGGTGACCGGCGCGACGCAGGAACCGATCGTGGACGCCGAGCGCAAGGCCGCGCTGTTGACCGAGATCGCCAGCCGCCAGGGGTGGCCGCTTGCTCGAACCGTGGCGGTGGGCGACGGGGCCAACGATCTTAAGATGTTGGCCCAGGCCGGCATGGGCGTAGCGTTTCGTGCCAAGCCCGTGGTGCGTGCCCAGGCCCGCCAGGCGCTGACCACCGCCGGGCTCGATGGCCTGCTTTATCTTCTGGGTCACTCGGAAGAAGAGCTGGTGGGTTAAAACGCCTTATAAAAAAAGCGGCGCCGAGCGCCGCTTTTTTTGTACCTGCATCAGGCTTAGCCGTGGCCCTTGTCCGGATGCGGCACCGGCTTTTTGCCGACTTCCTCGTCGCGAAGCTCGAAGGGCACGCCGCCGGTTTTCTGTGCGTGCCTGACGCGCAGGTGCAGGCCCGTTTTGGCGAGCAGGTGGGCGCTGACCGGCGCGGTGATGAACAAAAACAGCGTGATCAGCATTTCCTGAATATCGATGTGGCCATCGGTCCCCCAAAAATAGCCCATCGAGGCGACCAGCATGCAGCCGATCCCCAGGGTAGAGGCCTTGGTAGGCCCGTGCAGGCGCATATAAAAGTCGCGCAGGTGGGCCATGCCTAATGAGCCGATAAACACGAAAATGCCGCCGGTAAGCAGTAGAACAGAGACGAACGCCTCGGCTAAAAACGACATGCAAGCGCTCCTTTGTGAGTCGTTGACAGGCTCATTCGATGATATCCCCGCGCAGAATGTATTTGCATACCGCCACCGTGCTGATAAAACCGAGCATGGCGATCAAAAGCGCCGACTCGAAGTAGGTCTTGGTGCCCAGCCAAAGCCCCAGTAGCACGATCAGCGCGATCGAATTGACGTACATGGTGTCCAGCGCCAGCACCCGATCGGGCAGGTCCGGCCCGATGATCAGCCGGAACAGGTTCAGCAAAAGCGCGATGACCACCAGGGTCGAGGTGAGGTATAAAGCCACGCTCAACATTCGTAAATCTCCTTGAGAGGGCGCTCGTAACGCTCGCGAATCTGGTCGATCAGCGCCTGCTCGTCCTCGACATCCAGCGCATGGATCAAAAGCGATTGGCCGTCCAGGCGCAGGTTGGCGGACACTGTACCCGGGGTCAGGCTGATAGTACTGGCCAGCAAGGTGATGGTGAAGCGCTCCTCCAGCATCAGCGGGTACTCGATGAAGTGCGGATTGAGCCGCTTCCAGGGGTTGACGACCAGGCGCGCCACTTCGAAGTTGGCCACCACGATATCCTTGAGCACGCGAAGGATGAAGCGCACCAGCATCCAGGGTTTTTTGATGCGAAGCTGCGTATCCCAAAAGCGGTAGGTCACCAGCGGAATGATGATCGCCAGTATGCCACCCAGCAGTATCTGCCCGGGGGCGTAGCTACGCGCCATCAAAAGCCACACGAACAGCAGCAAAAGTGATAAGACCGGCGTGGGTAGCCATCTACGCGGCGGTATCATAAGCGGCCTCGTGATTCAGAAATAAGCGTGTCGGTCAAACGTTCGGGGTTGGCGAGCTGCTCGGCGGTGGCTTGAGTGTAAACGCTCACCGGATGGGCGAATACCACTAAAAGCGGCGCCGCACTCAATAGCCACACCACGCCAAACCACTGAAACCCGGAAAGCTTAGCGCCACTCGGGCTTCCCTGGGCGCTGCGCCAGAAAAGCGTCGAGCCCGCGCGGGAAAGCGCGATCAGCGATGCCAGGCTCGCGATCAGCAACGTCGGCCAGAGCCACAGGCGCTGGGCGCCTTCGGCGGCGTTAAGTACCAGCGCCTTGCCAATAGCACCGGAAAGCGGCGGCACGCCGACCACGGCCACCGCGCCGATAAGAAACAAAAGCCCCAGCGCTTTGCCCTGTACCAGTGGGCGTGCCTTCACCAGCCGTGTGCCAGCCTTGCCCCGCTGCATGCCAATCATCTCGGCCAGCAAAAAGAGCCCGCCGGTGATCAGGGTGGTATGAATCAGGTAGTAAAGTAGCGCCGAGACCCCCGCTTCGCTGCGCATTCCTGCGCTGACCAGCAGCGTACCCACCGACAGCAGCACAAGATACGAAACGAGCAGGCGAAGATCCTGGGCGGCCATAATGCCCACCAGCGATGCGACGAGGGTGGCAAGGCCGAGCCACCACACCCAGGCCTGCTCCAGGGCGGCAAGCGCGCCGGCACTTTCACCGAATACCAAGAGATAAACGCGCAGAATGGCGTAGATACCCACCTTGGTCATGATGGCGAACAGCGCCGCCACCGGCGCCGGCGCTACGGAGTAGGCGCGGGGCAGCCAGAAGTAGAGCGGCAAGATCGCGGCTTTCAGGCCAAACACCACCAGCAGCATCAGCGCCCCTGCGGTCACGATACCCTGGCGCTCGGCGGGAAGCTCGGCGACGCGAATCGCCATGTCGGCCATGTTCAGCGTGCCGGTGGCGCCATAAAGGATGCCCGCGGCAATCAAAAAAAGCGACGACCCCGCCAGGTTCAGCACGACGTAATACACCCCGGACTGAATACGCGCCTTGCCGCCGCCGTGCAGTAGCAGCGCGTAGGAGGCCAGCAGCAGCACCTCGAAAAACACGAACAGGTTGAACAGATCGCCGGTCAAAAAGGCGCCGTTGATACCCAAAAGCTGCCACTGAAACAGGCCGTGGAAGTTGCTGCCTTTTTCATCGTCGCCGGCGCAGGCGAACACCACCGCGCCCAGGGCAAGCACGGAGGTCAGCAGCAGCATCAGCGCAGAGAGGCGGTCCAGCACCAGCACGATACCAAACGGCGGCTGCCAATCGCCCAGCGCGTAGTAGAGGATCTCGCCGCTGGAGACACGCCCGACCAGGGCGGCGGCCACTACCACCAAAAGCGCAGTGGCGCCTACGCTGACCACGCGTTTGAAGCGCACCAGCCCCTGGCGCTGATAAAGCATCAAAATGCCCGCGATCAACGGCACCACGATGGGAAAAACTACAAGGTGTTGCATCATTCGCGGTCTTCCTTCTTGCCGTCTACCTGGTCGTTACCCAGCTCGCTGCGCGCGCGCATCGCCAAAATCACCACGAACGCGGTCATCGCAAAGCCGATCACGATAGCGGTGAGAACCAGTGCCTGGGGCAGCGGGTCGGCATAGGTGCCTTCACCGTGAACGATGGTGGCTCCATCGGAGGTCAGCCCGCCCATCGAGAACAAAAACAGGTTCACCGCGTAGGATAAAAGGGTCAGGCCGACCACTACGGGAAAGGTACGCCCTCTAAGCGTTAGATAGAGCCCGCTGGCGCTGAGAACGCCAGTGGTGATTGCGTAGAGCGTTTCCATATCAGGGCGTCTCCTTGTTGATTGCCGCCGCGGTGTTGTCGTCTTTCGTGGCGTTGACCACCGGGCGGTGCGCGGTGGTCACCTTGCCCAGGTTCGCCAGAATCATCAGCGTTGCCCCGACCACGGCCAGGTACACCCCTAGATCGAATAAAAGCGCCGTGGCCAGCTCGAACTTGCCCACTAATGGCAGGCTGAAATAGCTAAAGGCAGAGGTTAAGAACGGGTGACCGAACAGCCAGCTCCCCAGGCCGGTCAGGGTGGCAACGGCCACGCCCACCACCGCGACGGGCTGGAAGGGGAAGTCCAGGCGCTCTTGCGCCCACTCAACGCCACGGGCCATATAAAGCAGAATGAGCGCGACCGCGGTAATCAAACCGGCAATAAAGCCGCCGCCGGGCTCGTTGTGCCCGCGAATGAAGATGAACGCCGACACCAGCAGGGCCAGCGGTAAAAGCGCCAGTGAAATCGAGGTAAGAATCGCCGGGTAGCGGTCCGGCGACCAGAGGCGACCTTCGCTGTCGCTGTGTGGAATGAACAGCCTAAGCCGATTCAACAGTTTGAAAATGGCAAGACCGGCCAGCGCCAGCACGGTGATTTCACCCAGGGTATCGAAGCCGCGGAAATCGACCAGAATGACGTTGACCACGTTATGGCCGCCACCGCCGGGTACGCTGTTCTCCATGAAAAACTGCGAAATCGAGAGCGTTTCGCGGGTCATCACCGCGTAGTTGAGGCTCGCCACCACGCCGCCGACCGCGCCGGCCAGCAGGATATCGCGCAGGTTACGCTTGGGGCTGGATTCCGGCGGCGTTTTTTGCGGCAGGAAAAACAGCGCCAACATCAAAAGGATCATGGTCACGACCTCGACCGAGAGCTGGGTCAGTGCCAGGTCCGGCGCCGAAAAACGCGCGAAGGTCAGTGCCACGAAAAGCCCGACCACCGAGAGCATCAAAAGCGATATCAGCCGGTAGCGGTGGGTCACGGCGGTGGCCAGGCCGCCAAAAATCAGCATCAAGGCGCCGAACAGCACGATGCCGTCCACTGGCTGGTTGCCAAGCTCGCCGGTCAGCTCGGTGATTTGCGAAAGCCCCACCGCGCCCATGACCAGGGTCGCCAGCAGCAGCCAGCCCATATAGCGCTGAAGCGACTGGCCGTCCCAGGCGGTGATCAAAAGCTCGCAGCGGTGCGCAAGGCTGACCACGGTGCGCTCGAAAATACGGCTGGCATCCATGGGCGCGAAGCCGCTGGTAAAGCGGCGTAGATCGTGATGCCGCCAGTAAAGCGCCGCGCCGACTATAAAGGCGATCACACTCATCAATAGCGGCAGGTTAAAGCCGTGCCAGAGCGATAGATGAAAATCGAGCGGCGCTTGCAACACTGCTTGCGTGGCCAGATCCAGCAGCCCGGTGGCCATGAAGGCGGGCAGGATACCCACCAGCAGGCAGATGCCCACGAGGATTTCCACTGGCAGGCGCATCAAGTAGGGCGGCTCGTGCGGCGTCCTGGGCGACGCCTGACGCGGCTCTTTATGGCATACCGCCACCACCAAACGCACCGAGTATCCGACCGATAGAATACCGCCAAGCGTCGCCAGCGCCGGTATTAGCCAGCTAAGCCCACCCAAAAGCGGGCTCTCCAGGGTCTCGGTAAAGAACATTTCCTTGGAGATGAAGCCGTTGAACAGCGGCACGCCGGCCATGGCGGCGGCGGCCAGCGTCAGAAGCAGGGCGGTGACCGGCATACTTTTTCTTAGCCGCCCAAGCTGCTTGAGCTCGCGGGTACCCGCTTCGTGGTCGATGATACCGGCAATCATGAAAAGCGCCGCCTTGAAGGCCGCGTGGTTGATGATATGGAAAAGCGCCGCCAGCACCGCCATGGGGCTGCCGATACCCAAAAGCACCGTGATCAGCCCCAAATGACTGATCGTCGAGTAGGCGAGTATGCCCTTCAAGTCGGTTTTGAAAAACGCGAACCAGGCGCCGTAAATCAGCGTGATCATCCCCACCACCGGGACCACGAGTTGCCACAGGGCGCTATCCGCGAGCGCCGGGTGCAGGCGCGCCATCAAAAATATACCCGCCTTGACCATGGTGGCCGAGTGCAGATACGCCGAGACCGGCGTGGGCGCGGCCATGGCGTTGGGTAGCCAGAAATGAAACGGAAACTGCGCGGACTTGGTAAACGCGCCGAGCAGAATCAGCCCGAGCATGACCGGATAACGCGGGTCCTCGACGATCATCGCGCCACTTGCCAGTACCGTGTCCATGTCGAAACTGCCGGCGATACTGCCCAGCAGCAAAAGCCCGGCGAGCAGGGCAAGCCCGCCGGCGCCGGTCACGGTCAGCGCCATGCGCGCGCCTTTACGGGCATCGTTGCGGTGGGACCAAAAGCCGATCAAAAGAAACGACGATAGGCTCGTAAGCTCCCAAAAGAGCCACAGCAGCAATAAGTTATTGGAGAGCGAAATTCCCACCATCGATGCCATGAACAGCATCAAGAAGCTGTAAAAACGCCCCACCGGCTCCTCTTTCGAAAGATAGAAGTGAGCGTAGAGCAGAATCAGCAGTCCAATGCCCAAAATCAAGAGATTGAAGAGCAGCGACAACCCGTCCAGGCGAAAGGCCAGTGCAAGGCCAAGCTCGGGCAGCCACTCGGCGAAAAACCGCAACGGCTGGCCTTCACCGAGTGCCGGGATCTGCCAAAGCGTCAGGCCCAGCGCAATGGCCGGCGCGATGGCGGTGGCAAGCGAGCACGTCAAACGCGAGCGTTTACCAGCGATGACCGGCATCAGCACGCCCAGTAAGGGGAGTAAAACAATCCAAAGCAGTGTCATTGGGGCATCCAGCACAAGGTATAGAACGTGGCATTGCGCGCTAGGCGCTTTCCAGCTGAAACAGTGTAAACAGACCGCGGGAGAATACCATTTGTCGAGGGGGTTTGCGGCTTTAGTCGTAGTGGGTTAATTAAAAAGGGAAGCCCTCATTCTATCACTTCCATGGCGGCCCGCGTTTAAATGCGCGCCAGGGTTTGCGTTGCCGGCACCTCCAAAGGAATAATGCCCAGGCTTTACCCCCGGATTCACGCTATCGCGTACGAGAGACCCTTTGAGTCATGAGCACTTCGTTTAGCACCTGGCAGGCCCGTTTCGAGCAGCTGCGTAGTAACAAGATTTTCGAGACCGTCGTGATCGCGATCATCGTCATCTCGGCGCTGGTGATCGGCGCGCGCACCTACGATGAGGTGAGCCGGTTCGAGCAGTGGCTGGGGTATCTGGATGTAGCAGTGACGGTCTTCTTTTTGGTCGAAGTGCTCATTCGTATGGCCGCCGAGCCCCGGCTTAGAGACTTCTTCAAGAAGGGCTGGAACATATTCGACTTTTTGATCGTCACCGCCAGTCTCATCCCCATGGATGAGTCCGAGATGGTGCTGCTGGCCAGGCTTCTGCGTATCTTCCGCGTGCTGCGCCTGGTGTCGATGATCCCGGAGCTTCAAATGCTGCTCTCGGCGCTTTTGAAATCGATCCCGCGCATGGGCTATGTGGCGCTTTTGATGTTCATCATCTTTTATATTTACGCGGCGATCGGTAGTTTCTTGTTCCACACCGTCGACGAACAGCTCTGGGGCAACATTGCGCTGGCCATGCTGACGCTCTTTCAGGTCGCCACCTTCGAGAGCTGGGCCACGGCGGTGTTGTACCCGACCATGGAGCAGTTTCCCTACGCCTGGATCTACTTCCTCACGTTCATCTTTTTGAACGCCTTCGTTTTTTTGAACATGATGATCGGCATCGTGCTGGACGTGATGCAAAAGGAGAGCGCCCAGATGGCGCTGGATAACGGCGAAGGCGAAGAGGCGGAGCTGAGCGCGCTGCGCGGCGACGTACGCAACCTGCAAGCGCAGCTCGATCGTATGGAAGCCGCGCTGACCAGGCAGGGCGAGGCGGCCGAGACTTCAAGGCGTCGTTGACCCCGCGCCCGGGCAACAGGCGCGAGGTCCGGCTTTTTACTCCTGGGAGAACGCGTAGGTGAGCTTGCCGCGCTCGCTTGAAAGTTTATCGAGCGCGCTTTGGTCGAAGGCGTCGAGCTGGCCCATCGCCCTGGCGGTTAGCGGCCCCTGAGCCGTCTCGGCGATCACCGTTTCGCTTGAGGTGTCGACCATGAGCCGCGCCGCCTGGGCCACGGCCTCGGCGTAACCTTCTTGAGTGGTCAAATCGAGCGCATCCATCGATAGTCGCTCGGCAAGCCACTGCCCCCAGTAAAACTCCAGAAAGGGCGGTGGCGTGGCGGGCTTGACGTAGCCCACGCCGCGAGTGAAGTAGACCAGTGAACGCCAGGCGTCGTCCATCTGATGCTCCCGGCCCAATGCGGTGGGTAGCTCGTCCGGCGTGATGGTGCCATTCGGGGCGTCGAGCCACACCTGGCGCTCGTCTTGCAGGGTGTCCCAAAAGCGCTGCATATCCGCCAGCTCGCTGTAGTCATCGGTGATCAGCACCGGCATTTCAAACGCCGGCCCTTGCTGGGTAATGAAATTGCTGAAGGTGTGATGACCGTCGGTCAGGTAGCGCTCGCCGTTGGGCGCAATCACCGCCGTTTTCATATCGCCGGTATGCGTGCCGACCTCGTCCTGGCAGCGAAAGCTTTCGATATCCTCGAGCATCGAGGCGTCATCGAAGGTGGCGATTTCGCCTTGCCCGGCGGTTTCGCAGTATTCGTCGAACAGTTTTTCCCGATCGAGGGCAAAACGCCCCTGCTTGTAATCCATCTGACGATACCCCAGTGCCGGCTGGGTCGGGCGCAGTTCGCCCAGCGTCAGGTGTTCAATCACCGGCCGCGAGGCCTCTTCGCCGGCCAGGGCCAGCACCGGCGCGAACAGCAAAACCAGTGTCGTTACTTTTTTCATTTAACTCCCCAAACGTTATCGGCATCGGTAACCGGGGAGTGAGCCTACTCGTCGAAGATGACACTGCGTTGACGCTAAGCGCTACTCTCAAATGCTATTCCCAAGTTCTATTCCCAAGTGCTACTCACTAAAAAGGCGGCCTTTGAGGCCGCCTCGATAGCGCTGCATCTGCAGTTACTCGGGGAGCGCGTACACGACGACCTGGTCGCCCACGTGGTCTTTCAGGATGGTATTCCCCCCGGCGACGAAGGCCACGTACTGGCGGCCCTGGTACTCATACACCGACGGGTTGGAAACCACCGGCGCCTGGGCCTGGTCCGACCAGAGCTGCTCGCCGGTTTCCAGCGAATAGGCGCGTACCTTGGCATCCATGGAGGCGCCGATGAAGATCAGGCCCCCGGCGGTGACCGCCGGGCCGCCGATGGTCGGCGAGCCCCAGCGCTCCGGCATGAAGAAGCCGAACTGCTGCGAGGCGCCCACCGGACGGCGCCATTTGACCTCGCCGCTGGTCATGTCCAGCGCAACGAGCTCGCCAAAGGGCGGCTCCCAACAGGGCATACCCAGCCAGTTCAGCGCCACTTCCAAACGCATCCCGTAGGGCGCGCCTTCCTGGGGCGCAAAGCCGCTCTCGTTGCCCGAGCCGCTATCCGCTTCGATATACGTATCGCGATCGAAAAGCTTGATGTACTGCACGATATGCGAGGTGTTCACCACCGCGGTTTGGCTTTGCGGGTCGAACGCCACGCCGCCCCATTGCACGCCGCCGGCGCTGTCCGGGTAGGCCAGCGTCCCTTCGCCTTCGGTGGTGGGCGGGGTGTACATACCCTCGTACCAAAGATCGTCCCAAAGCGCCGAACACTGGCCGAAGCTGACCGCATCAGCCAGGGCCCATACCTTGGGTTTCTCGGACTGGTCCAGAAGCGGCGCGGGCAGGGTGGGAAAAGGCTGGGTGGGCGCATACACCTCACCCTCTACATTGCCATCGCCACCGGGCACTTCGCGCTCCTCGATCGGCCAGACGTCCTCGCCGGTTTCGCGGTTGACCACGAACAGAAAGCCCATTTTGGTGGCCTGCATCAAGGCGGGAATCTCTTCACCATCGACGGTGATGTCCATCAGCGTCGGCGCGGCGTTGATGTCGTAATCCCAGATGTCGTGATGCACCCACTGACGCGACCAGACCACCTCGCCGGTTTCGATATCCAGTGCGGTGGTTGAAGTCGCCAGCGGCACTTCTTCGGTACGGTTGCCGCCCCAGAAGTTGGGCGAGGGCGAGGCCACGGGCAGGTAAACGAGCCCTAGCTCCTCGTCGGCGCTCATGTGGGTCCAGACGTTGGCGGTGCCGCTTCGTTCGCGCATCTCTTGCGTCAGCGCCTCGAAGGTCCACTCGCGCTCGCCGGTGCGCGCGTTGAGACCGAACACCGTGCCTGCCGGCGCTTCGCTCTCTTCCCAATCCTTGCCCGCCCAGCCCAGAATCAGCCGGTCGCCCACCACGGTGGGCGGCTGCAGAAGCGACAGCGGCCAGTTTTCGGGCATGTTGTTCCACTCGTCGACGTTCAATACGCCGCCGTCAGCAAACTCTTCGCAGAGCTCGCCGCTATCGGCGTCCAGCGCAAAGAGCTGGGCATCCATGGTGCCGAAGTAGACGATCTTCTGGCAGGCTTCCCCCTCGACGGGGTCGTCGGCCTCCCAGTAGGCCACGCCGCGGCTTTTGAGCGCCGGCTGGGTTAGCGCCTCCTGACTCGAGGCGGTATCGAAGCGCCAGCGCTCTTCGCCGGTGGCCGGGTCGAGGGCGAACACCCGATAAAACGGCGTGCCGATATAAACCGTGTCGTTGGCAAACACCGGCGTGGCCGACCAGACCGTGGGCGCGATGTCGCCGGAGCCATCGGAGACGTCCCCGGTATGAAATTCCCAGGCTTTTTCGAGCTCGCCGACATTGTCGACGTTGATCTGGTCAAGCGGGCTATATTTTTGCGCGTTGAGCTGGCCATGAAAGCCGTCCCACACGCCGCCTTCGGGCACCAGGGGGATGGGTGCGGCGCTGTTCTCGGGACGCGCTTGCGCATCCGGCGCCTCGTCAGGCGCTTGCGTTGGTTGAGCCAGTAGCGGCAGCGGCGCCAGGAGCAGCGTCGAGAGCGCAAGCGGCGTCAAACCGGGGAAAAGGCGCAGGGCAGGGCGCGAGGAAAAACCGTGATCGTTTGACATGATGCGCCTCAAGGATGGCCGGGTGTACGAGAAGAAGCGCGGGCGACGTCGATGACCAGCCCCACAAGGCCGATCACCAGTACCGCGGCCAGCAGCCACTGATGAAGTAGCAGGGCGGCAAAAAATGTACCCGCCAACCCCAGTAAAATAAGCACGCGAAGTACGACAAGCCCGGCGCCCTGGTGCAGCTTGAAAAGCCCTGCCGCCGCCGCTGCCAGTATCGCGCACCCCAGTATGGCTACCAGCGCGCCAAGGGTTCCGGTAACGCCGGTCAACGGTGTCAAATAAGCGTAAAGCGCTAACGCTCCCCCGATAAGTGCGGCGATCAGCAGTAACCAAACGCCCGGTCGGCTCCCGTGTAACGTAGCCATGGCAATGATTGCTCCCTAATTGGATTTTATAGATAGCGGTTCGATGGATTAGCCGTGTGCCGTTTAAGCCTAGCAGACGCCGCGCTTGTGCGGTGAAATGTCGCGGTGGGCGCGTTGTGAATCCCTGCGCTGGCTGCGGTAATCGCTGGGCGCTACACCAAATTCGCGTTTGAAGGCCGTGGCGAAGTTGGTGGCGCTGGTGTAGCCCGCCAGCATCGCCGCTTGTTCGATGCTAATCGCCTCCTGCTCCAGCGCCTTTCGCGCCCTATCCAAATGGTGGCGGCGTAAAAACTGGCCCAGCGGCTCACCGCGTTCGCTGGAAAAGCTTCTTTGCAGCGCACTTAGGCTCATGCCTAGCCGCCGGGCCAGCGCTTTTTGGCTGAGCCCGCGCGCTTCTCCCCGGTCGATGAGCGCCATGAGCCTTGCCAGGCGTACCCGGCCTGGGGCCAAAACGGGGGGCTTTTGCGGCGCGTGCTTTAGCGCCTCGCCGGCCAAAAGGGTGGCAAAGCCGTCGATGATCAAACGCGTAGCCGGCGTGGGTTCTTCGCTACCGGTCTCGAAGAGGCTCTTGGCCAGGGCCAAAAGGCCGGACGAGGGGGTAAAGGGGTGAACCGCAGGCGAAGGGGGCTCGGCCAGGGCCTGGTAGCCGTGGCGCGCTAGCCAGCGCGGGGAGAGCGAGAGCGTCAGCGTACGCTCGCAAGTGCCCGGCCGACCGGTGCGCACGAAGGGCGTTTTATCGGGAAGAGTGGCGATCAGCGCAGAGTGCGGCTCTTCCGGGCCCAGCAGCGTTTCATGATGGCCGTAGCGCACCTGGGCGCTGCCCTGGACGACCAGCGCGATTTTGACCCCCGCAGGGAGCAGCGCCTGGCTTTTGAGCCCGAAGCGGTCCTCGATGTCCGCCAGGCGCAGCTGCATGCCCGGTTCCCGCTCGCTCACCCACATTTTTCCCGAAAGCGGCGCCGAGCGTTTGTCCCAGGCTGGCGCCTCCAGGCGCTGCTGTTTTACCAGATGTGCCGACAACCGTTGCAGGTCGGTCGTGCTAATGACGTGCTTGTCGCGTGAACCGTCCACGTGCGGCTCCTGTAAATAAGCCTGCTTATCGTATTTGCAGCGTTTGCATAGCAAAGCGACGCCTTGGCAAAGGTGGCGCGCCCCGCAAGATGCCATAATCCGCTGCCTTGAATTTTATTGTAATGGATTCTCATTCGCAAAGCAGGCGCGAAACAGATATCAAAAGGGGAGGGAGCGATGTTGGTTAAACGGCGTACTTATCAAAACGCGGCCGCGGTGGGGAGTGCGGCGCTGCTGCTCGGCTTTACGCCGAACGTACTGGCGCAGGCCACCGGCGAGGCCATGCGACTCGAGACCGTGACCGTGGAAGGCAACCGCCTGTACGAAATGCTGCCTTCCGAGGTGACCGGTGGCTACGGGGTGGACGCGGCGACCGTGGGAACCAAAACCCCGGCCTCCCTGCGCGATATTCCCCAGTCGGTCAGCGTGGTGACGCGTGAGGCGATCGAGGATCAAAACTTCACCACCCTGGACGAGCTTGGCCGCCGCACGCCGGGTATGCGCGTGCTCTCCAACGACAACGGCCGCTCCTCGATTTACGCCCGCGGTTTCGAGTACGACGAGTACAGTATCGACGGCTTGCCCGCGCCCATGACCAGCATCACGGGCTCGGTGCCGACGCTTTCGGCGTTCGACCGCGTCGAGATCATGCGCGGCCCCTCCGGGCTTTTCGATAGCACCAGCGAAATGGGCGGCATCGTCAACCTGGTGCGTAAGCGGCCTACCTACGACCCCCAGGGGCGCATCAGCGTAGGCGCGGGAACGGATCAGCAGCGCTCGGCCCAGGTCGATGTTTCCGGCCCGCTCGATGGCGATGATGGCCGGGTGCGCGGGCGGTTGGTGCTCGACCGCGCCCATCACGGTGAGTTCGTCGATCGCAACACCAACCAGCAAAACGATATTTACGCCGCCATCGACGTCGACCTCGACGATTCGACCACCTTCGGACTTGGCTACATCCATAACAGCAAGGACATCCGCGTCAACAACGGCCATCCGGTAGGCCCCGACAACGAGCTTCTGTATGGGTCGCGTTCGGATTTCTTCGGCGCCGGTTGGAATGACTTCGACAGCTATTCGAACGACTGGATCGCCGAGCTGACCCACCGCTTCGATACCGGCGGTTTCGGGCGGGTCGCGGCGCGCTATTCGGACCGTAATGCCAACTACAACTACGCCTTCGGCGGCAGCGCTTTGGATGCGGATGACCGCTTGACGGTGGCGGCGATCGGCAGCCGGATCGATCAGCAAGCGCTGGCGCTGGATGCAAGCTACAGTCAACCCTTCGCCGCCTTCGATAGCGTCAGCGAATTCGTGGTGGGCGGCGACTACAAACGCTTCGACACCGAGACCGAGTCCGGGCGTTCGCGCAGCCTGGCCGGGCGCCGGGTCACCCGGGACGAATTGAACGAGCTGGCTTTTGTGGACGTGCTGGGGGCTTCCCGGGCGACCGGTTCGGGCTACGCCCATACCGATACCCGGCTGGAAGAATCCGGGCTTTATGGCAAGTTGACCCTACGCCCGATCGACCCGCTGGCGCTGATCGCCGGTACCCGGGTGAGCCGTTACGATATCGATTTCGAGGACAAGGCCGCCGATACCTATCAGGATCGAAGCGATACCAAAGTGACCCCCTACGCCGGCGTGGTGTTCGACCTGGACGAGAACCACTCGCTCTACGCAAGCTACTCCCAGGTCTTCAAGCCGCAGACCGCCGAGGGCCCGGACGCCAACCTGATCGAGCCGCGCGAGGGCGACCAGTACGAGGTAGGCGTGAAGGGTAGCTACATGAACGGTGACTTGAACGCCCGCCTTAGCGCCTTCCGCCTGTACGACGATAACCGCGCGGGTACCTCGCCGGATACCGGGGCCAGCTACTCGGTGCCGATCGGCAAGATGCGCATTCAGGGTGCCGAGTTCGAGGTGACCGGCAGCGTCACCGATCAGTGGGACGTGATCGCCGGCTATACGTATCTGGACACCGAGGTGCAGCAAAGCGGCGATGCCCGCGAGGACGCCATCTTCCTGCTGATGCCGAAGAACATCGTCAACCTCTGGACCCAGTACGACTTCGCCGGTGAGGCGCTGGGTGGCCTGCGGGTAGGCGCCGGCATGACGGCGATGAGCGACTTTGGCTCCAGCAGCGGCGTCGATGCGCCGGGTTACGCGGTGTTCGACGCGATGGTCGGTTACGACTTCAACGAAAGCGTCAGCGGCCAGCTCAACTTCAACAACGTCTTCGACCGGGAGTACTACAACCGGGTGGGCGGGGCGAACACCTTCAACATGCCAGGCGCTCCCGCCAACGTGATGGCCACCCTAAGCTACGATTTCTAACCGGTACGGTGCCGAGTGCCTGACAACGCCCGCAAACCTTGAGTTTTGCGGGCGTTGCGCTTTAATGAACTCCTTTGTCATCGCTCAAGGAGGCCGTATGCGCGTTGTACCGGTGATTATCGCGTTAGCCGTCGTCACGGCCGGGCTGCTGGCAACGCTTGCCTCCAGCGACGCCTTCGAGCCGCGCCTGGTACGCCTGGAGGCCCAGCGGGCGCTGCCTTCTCTCCAGGCGTCGTTGGATGAAGAGAGCGCTGCGGTCAACGCCGTCTTTCTTCACTACGCCGATGATCCCGCCCTTTGGATGAACGCGCACCTGGCGCTGGCGCGCTACGGGGACATCGCCCGCGAGACACTGTCGACCTACGCTTTTCTTCCCGCCTTTCAGGAAGTGCTCGCACGTTACGGGCCGGATGCCGTGCTGCCCATCGCCTACTACCGCGAACACGATATCGCCACGCTCAAAGCCCGGCACTGGCTGGGGGAGCGCTACCAGGCGGCCAGCCGCTGGTGGAACGACGCCGACGACGAACAGAGCGAGGCGGCCGAGTGGGGGCCGGACACCCGCGGACAGATGGGCATCGCGCTGCTACTCGATGAAGGGCACGCGCTTTTGAATCAGTTCGTGCAAGACGCACAAGGCGACATTCACTGGCTGCAGGGCGAGCGAGTGGTGACGGGTGTGGGCGATTTCTTCACCAGCGGCGTACGCAACCTGGAGAACCAGTGGCGCCGGGACGAGGCGATCGGTGCGGCGGACGTAGGTTGGGCCGGGGTCGATCTTCTGTTGATGGCGAGTACGGTGAAGGTGCTGCGCGCCGGTCGCGCCGCCCGTGGGGCCCGGGTCGCCGGAGTAGAAGCCCGGGGCGCCCAGACCGGTGTACGCTCCGCCGCCCTCGGTGGCACCGCGCGCTTCGCCACGCTCCCCCGGATCGCCAAAATCGCCGCGCTCACCACCACCGCCTACGTAGTGATTCGCCACCCCTCGCTGATCAGCGCGCTGGGGGCGAACGTGGCCCAGTGGCTCGGGTTACCCGCCTGGCTTGGCCAGTTTTTGCTCTGGTTGATCGTGTTGCTGCCGGTGTTGATTTTGACGCGGTTCATCTGGCGCTGGGTGATGACGCCGCTTTTGTGGCTGTTGCTGCCGCTCGCGCGGGCCGGGGTGAACGCCTTGGCTAAAACGCGCCCGTCCAAAGCCGCTCGCGAGCCCGCCACGCGAGATAGGCCCCGTGGCGGGGCTCAAGAGTTTTAATAGCGCAAAATCTCCAGGATGTGGCGCGTGTTGGTAATCTCTTCGGTAGGGTCGTCCTCAAGCACCAGAAACTGTGCCCGGGCGCCTTTTTCGATACGCCCGAGATCCTCGATCTCCAGCATGTCGGCACCGGCGGAGGTGGCGGTGATCAACACGTCGAGCGGCTCCATGCCGGCCTCGACCATCAGCTCGAGTTCGCGGTGCTCGGCGATGCCGGGTACGCGCAGGGCCGTGGCACCCGAATCAGTGCCCATCACGATGCGGATACCGCCGTGCTCATACAGGCGCGCCAGGTTGGCCATGTTGGTGGCCACGGCGTCCCGCGCCTGTTGGGTGTCGCTATCGTCGAGCGTCTGCTCGCGCCACTGCTCGTCCTCGATTCGTTCGCGCAGTTCGTCGCTGATCCCTTGGGCGAAGAAGTCATCTTCCAGCCATTCCGGGTGCTCGGCGTAAATATACGCGGCTTCGTCGATGTTGATGGTGGGGATGTACCAAACGCGCTGCTGGGCCATGCGCTCGACCAGCGCGTCGTCGATTTCTGCGTCGCGAATGCCGTGGGCGAGAATGTCGATGTCGGCCTCGAGCGCGGCTTCGGCGTCCTCGGCGTCGTGGATGTGCGCGGCGATCTTGAGCCCCTGCGCGTGGGCCTCTTCTGCGGCGGCGGTGTAGACCTCCGGGGCCATTTTGGGAGCACTGCCGCCCATGTCATCGATCCACACCTTGATCACATCGACGCCGGCCTCGGCCATTTCCCTCACGGCCTCCCGGGCCTGCTCGGCGGTGCTCGGGCGTAGTACCTGGCCGTCGACCACGCTCATCTCCTCTGCCGGCGGAGCGCCGTCGGGCACGCCGATGCCCGGGCCCGCGCCGTACAGGTCCGCGCCTTCGTGATCCCGCCCGCGCAGCTCACTACGCAGCTCGTAAAAAAGCGGCGGGCTCATGCCCAGGGCGTTGACCGCGGCAATACCGAAATCCGCGAACTGGTTAAGGTCGCGCTCGACCGTCTCGCGGGCGTAGTGCTCCCCTCCGTGCTCCATGCCCTGTACGGTACCTGCGTGGCTATGCCCGGCGATCAGCTCGGGCATGATGAAATGCGCGGCGTGGTCGACCCGGGTGGCGCCTTCGGGGCTTGCGATCTCGGATTGCGGGCCGATGGCCATCACGCGGCCATCTTCCACCAAAATACGAGCGTTCTCGATGATCTGCTGGCCGTCGAACACCTTGCCGGCGTCGATCACGACCTCCTGAGCCAGGGCGGGAAGGGCGGCCAGCGAACAGGCCAGGCTGGCGGTCAGGGGCAAACGGAAATCACTCATGCTCTTCTCCCGAATCGAGGGTGTCATGGAAACGAATCGTTTGTGTCAGTGTAGATAAATCGACACATTCAGCGAGAAGGCTCTGGCAACGGCGGCGGCCCATAAAAAAGCTCCGCCGTGGCGGAGCTTGTAAGGGCCGGATACATCGAGCGGGAAAACCGGGCGTAGGCTAAGCGCTTACCGGCACCAGGCGCGGGCGCAGGGTGAAACACCAAAGCAGCAGCGCCACGGCGCCCGCCACGCTGATACTCCAGACCGACGAGAGCGTCGGTGACAAAATCAACGCCAGGCTGATCGCCAGGAAGATCCCCCGTTCAATCCAGGAGAGCTTGCCGTTCATCCAGCCCATCAGGAACACCGCCCAGCAGAACGTAGCTAGCAGCATGCCTACGGCACCGACGAAAATCTCCAGCCCCGTGCCTTGCCACAGCACGTGCGGGTCATTGATGAAGCCGAAGGGCACCAGGAAGATCACCAACGAATAGGCGAAGGCGAGAAGCCCTGTCTTGTTGGCATCGGAGCGGGCGATACCGGCAGCGGCGTAGGAGCAAAGCGCCACCGGCGGCGTGACCATCGAGAGCACGCAGTAGTAAAGCACGAACAGATTCGCCGCTAGACGATCCACGCCCAGGTCCATCAGCGCGGGCACGAAGACCAGCGAGCCGATGATGTAGGCCGCCACCGTGGGCAAGCCCATGCCCATGATGATACAGCCCAGAATGACCAGCAGCAGCGAAAGATAGAGCTGCCCCGTGCCAGCATCCGACAAAAGGCTCACGAAATTGAGCGCCAGGTTCGACTGGGTGGCCACCACCATGACGATACCCACCGCCGCTAGCGGCGCCGATATCCACGCCATCTGCTTGGCCGCGTCCAGCACGGCGTCGAAGAGCTTGCGCGGGTCATAGTGGGTCGACTTACGTAGAAACGGCACCACCAGCGCCGTGACCGTGCCCACCAGCGCCGCATAAGGCGCGGAGTAGCCGATGATCAGGCAGGTGATCATGGCGACGGGCGAGGCCAGTAGATGCGCGCGGGGCATGACAGGGTCGATATCGAGAAGCTCCGAGGGCACGTTGCCGATGCCGTAGCGCCGGGCGCGCAGGTCGACGATGACGTAGAGCGCGAAATAGAACGCCGCCGAGGGGATCAGCGCCGCCGCCGCGATGGTGCCGTAGGGAATACCGAGAAGATCCGCCATGACGAAGGCGGCCACCCCCATGATGGGCGGCATGAGCTGGCCGCCGGTGGAGGCGATGGCTTCCGTCGCGGCGGCCTGGTCCTTCGAGTAGCCGGCGCGGCCCATTATCGGGATGGTCAGTGCCCCGGTCGAGGTGGTATTGGCGATGGCCGAGCCCGAGACCATGCCGAACAGTGCCGAGCCTACCAGCGACATCTTGGCCGCGCCGCCTTTCAGTCGGGCGGTCATACGCATGGCCAGGTCGATGAACAGCGCACCGCCGCCGGTCAGGGTAAAGACCGTGCCGAACAACACGAAGTAGAACACGAAGTTGATTGCCGCCGTCGCGGTGACGCCGAAGATACCGTCGGTCTTCATGCTGATCAGTTCGGTCATCGTCGACAGCGAGAAGCCGGGGAACGCCATCCACCCCGGAAAGTAGGGGCCCAGGTAGGCGTAGGCGAGAAAGCCCAGCACCACGACGAGAAGCGACCAGCCCACGGCGCGCCGGACTGCTTCGAAGATCAGGATCAAGCCCGCAACATGCAGGAAGATATCGAGGGTGAGGACCGGATCGATCATTTCGAGGTGGCGCTCGAGACGTCTCATTTCACTTTGATAGACCCACACGAAGGCGATCGACATCGCAATGCCGCCAAGATCGATCACGCGGCCCAGCCAGCGCATCAGCCCCGACTGCCAGTTCAGCGGATTGAAGGCAAAGACCAGCGCCACGGCCATGTAGACGTGAAACGACACCGCCGCGAGCGGCGATGCCGGGTCGAAGAAGTGCCGCAATAGATAGGCGACGTAGGTAAAGGAGAGCCCTATCTGGATGACGCGCAGTAGCATCGAAAAGGAGAGCAGGTCGGACGGTTTCAAGACACGTACCCCGAAATTGATGGCCGTATTGATGACCGCGCGCCGCCGCAAGTCTTTGCGGCGGCGCCACGAAGTTTAAAAGTGATGGCTCCCGGGTCGGCGCTTACTCGATCCAGCCGCGCTCGCGGTAGTAGCGGGCGGCACCCGGGTGCAGGTCGAGCACCGCCTGGTCGGCTTGAGCGCCGGCTTCCGGATCCCAGCCGGCCAGCGGCGGGAAAGAATCGGCGAGCCGATCACGTGCTTCCACCATGGCCTTGGTAACCTGGTAGGCGACGTCGTCATCCATTTCGGCGCTGACGATCAGGATGGTCGGCGTGTTGGAGGTGGCGTAGTCGCCCTCCATGCCCTCGTAACTGCCTTCAGGAAGGGTAATACGCGGCACGCCTACCTCGGTCATATGATCGAGCACGTCGTCGGACATGGGCGCGAAGAAGAGGTCGGTGGTCAGCGCCAGCTCCTGCATGGTGGCCTGGCCAAGCGGGGCGTTCTCGATATAAACGTCCGCGGTGCCGTCGCGCATCATTTGCGCAATCTGGGCGGTGCTGATCTGGTTGATAGCGCCCCGGTCGCGCATCTCGTCGAGGCTGGTGCCGAGGGCTTCGAACATGTGGTCGGCAAGGATCGGCACCTGCGACCCTGTGGGCTTGAGCACGAAGCTCGGCGGGTTGTCGGCGTTGACCATTTCTTCGAAGGTCTGCTGGCCGGTGCGCTCTACATAGGCACGGCGGGCGACCACGGTGGTGTAGGCCGCCTGCAGGCCGCCGACCAGCGTGCGCAGGTTTTCCGCGGCGCGACCTTCGAACTCTTCGCCGATGCCATCGCGGGCCCAGAGGGCGGCGTTGGCGGTAGCGAAGCCCAGGTCGGCGGAGCCTTGACCCACGGCCAGTGGGTTCATCATGCCGCCGCCGCGGGGCAAAACGTCGGCATTTAGATCAAGCTCGCCTTCGGACTGATTGATGATCTTGCCCACCTCCGAGCCGTAGGCGTACCAGCCGGTACCCGGGTCCTGGGAGATGATGCGCACCGTGGCGTCCTGGGCCCACGCGGTCATGGGAAGGAGTAGCGAGGAGGCGAAAAGTGCTCCGAGTGATTTACGTACCGTCATAGTGATCTCCGGTTTTTTTATTGTGATGTGCATTAAAGAATGAGAGCGGTATTGAAGGCCAGATAGCGGACACAGCCTGACCTTTAATGACTATAAAATGATCGTAACGATCAATTTATGCATTTACACTTTTGTCTTATATACCAAAGTTTGCTTTTAATTAAATATATTAAAATCAAATTTTTATATGTTTTTAGAACGAAATAGCTAATGATTTTGAGTATAGAAACTTGCAGTTTTTTATCGAATCGATCATTTTTGTGATCGTTTTGATCGAAATGCGTGTTCATATTCGTTAAGGAAGCCAGCCCCATGACGCTATTTAAAGGCATCATCCCCGCGCTCATTACTCCCATGAACGACCAGCAGGCCGTTGATGAACCCGCGCTGCGTAGCCTGGTAGATATTCTGATCGAAAAGGGCGTTCACGGGCTCTTCGCGCTGGGCACGAACGGGGAGTTTTTTGCTTTAACGGATGATGAAAAGCTCAAGGTGGCCCAAATAGTCGTCGACCAGGCGGCAGGCCGCGTGCCGGTCATCGCAGGCACCGGTGGATTTACGACACGGGGTGTCATCGAGCTGAACGCGCGTATGGCGCAGGTAGGTATCGATGCCTGTTCGATTATCACCCCGTATTTCAATGCCGTTTCACAGCGTGAGTTGATCGCCCACTACACGGCGATCGACAAAGAAGCCGCCTTGCCCTTCATGCTCTACAACATTCCGGCCAAGACCGGCGGCACGATCGCCATCGATACCGTGGCGGAGCTTTCGCACCTGCCGATGGTGCAGGGCATTAAGGATAGTGGAGGCGATTTCGACCGGTTAACGCAGTTGATCGGTTTGAAGCGTGATGATTTTGCGGTCTTTACGGGCACGGATTCGCTCATCCTTTGGGGGCTTTTGGCCGGAGCGGACGGCGCGGTAGCCGCTACGACCAATGCCGTGCCGGACGTCGTCATGACGATCTATAACGCTTATCAGGCAGGAGACATGGACACCGCCCGGCAGGCCCAGGAAAAACTGCGCGTGCTGCGCAACGCCTTCGGTATGGCGACCATGCCGGTGGTGCTAAAGGCAGCCGCCGAGCTTTTAGGCATGCCCGCGGGGCCAACACGCGCGCCGGCGCTGCCATTGACTCATCAGGAGCGTCAGCGTCTCGACGAACTGCTACAGGTGTACCGTTAATGGCGGGACAGGTTTCGTCAGCGCAGCCACATGAGATCCGGCTGGCCATTTTAGCGGACGATCTATCCGGTGCGGCGGACTGTGCGGTGAGCTACGCCAGGAGGAATCTACCCACCTCGATCGAGCTTGCCCAAACCGATCGGCCCCAGAGCCAAGTCCTGGTGGTGGATACCGACTCGCGCCATTTGCCGTCCGCTCAGGCAGCTTCTGTATGTCTCGAGGCCTGGCGACGAGTCGCTGCACCGCAGCTCAAGCTTTACAAAAAGATCGACTCCACCCTTCGCGGTAACTGGGTCGAAGAGGTCGCCGCACTCATACCCGATGTCGGCATGGCAATCGTCGCGCCTGCAATGCCCGCCATGCAACGCGTAACACGTGACGGCCGGCAGTACATCGATCAGACGCCGGTCGAAAAGAGCGAGGTATGGCGCAACGAACAGCGTGCTGGCAAGGCTGACATCGTTTGGATGCTCGCCCAGCAAAAGATTAAAACCGCCCACCTGACGCTCGCCGCCCTGCGCGATTGCTCGCTGAACGTACTGATCGATTGGCTCGTTGCGCAGCAGGAAAACGGTGTAGAGGCGCTCGTGTGCGATGCGCAAACCAGTGGCGACCTTGACCGCATCGCCCAGGCAAGCCAGTCCCTTGAAAGGGTGTTTTGGGTCGGCTCGGCGGGCCTTTCCCAAGCCTTGAGCGCATATGTGACCAGCGAAGCGCCCGTCACCGTGCCAGTGCGCGTTAACGGACCAGTACTCACGGTCGTGGGGAGCATGTCGCCCATCTCCCATCGCCAGATCGATCATCTGGCCGAGCAGGCCAACGGCGCGCTTGCCGTATTTAGAGTGGATATCCATGCGTTACTGAATTCCCCAACGCCGCCCGAGGCGATACTCATGGCGCAAATGGCGCTCGGTCGGGGCGAGGACGTGCTGGTAACGCTTGCTCAGCAAACACCGGATCCCTCCATCAACGGCTACGCGCTATCGAGTCGTTTGGCGCACTATCTGGGACCCCAGCTCGATGGTTTGGGCGGGCTGGTCGCCACGGGAGGCGAGACGGCGAAAGCGCTTTTAAGCGCCGCTGGCATCGATCGGTTGCGCCTCGTAGATGAGCTCGAACCCGGCGTGGTGCTATCGCTGGGCCCGAGTGGCTTGCCCGTGGTGACCAAAGCTGGCGGTTTTGGTGAGACTTCCTCGCTCTACCAGGCTTGGCGCTATTTGGTGCAGCAGCGTGATGGCGATTCTTTCGTCGACGAATCACGCACCCTCGATTGACGCACAGAACTACTTACTTCGGAGTCCAACAACGATGAGCTACCTTCCAGTTGTAGGTATCACCATGGGGGATGCCGCAGGCATTGGCCCCGAGGTCATCATGAAAGCGCTTGCCCACGACAGTGTCTACCAAAGCTGCCGTCCGCTGGTGATTGGCGATGCAGGGCGGTTGAAAAAGGCGGGTAATATCGTCGGCAGCCAGCTTGAACTTAACGTTATCGAGCGTGTAGAAGAGGCCAGGTTTAGTACGGGGACGCTCGATTGTATCGATCTGGCGTTGATCCCCGAGGAATTACCTTACGGTGAAGTATCACCGGTGGCCGGTAACGCCGCCTACCAATTCATTGCGCGAACCGTCGAACTCACCCACGGCGGTATGCTCGACGCCATCTGCACCGCGCCGCTCAATAAAGAAGCGCTGCATGCCGGCGGCCATATCTTTCCGGGTCATACCGAAATGCTGGCACACCTGACCGGTATCGACGAAGTCTCGATGATGCTGGTGACGCCCAATCTGCGCGTTATTCACGTAACGACCCATATGGGGCTCATCGATGCGATCAATCGAATCGAGCCGGGGCTTGTGACCCGCACTATCGAACGCGCCCACGAAACACTGGTGCGTGCCGGTATCGATAACCCGCGTATCGGCGTCTGTGGAATCAATCCTCACGCAGGTGAGAATGGCCTGTTCGGTTATGGCGAAGAGGAAGAGAAAATCGTGCCGGCTATCGAAACGCTTGCCGCGCGGGGTTGGGACGTTCAAGGGCCTCTCCCTGCCGATACGCTGTTTTTCCGAGCCGGGCGAGGTGATTTCGACGTGGTCGTTGCGATGTATCACGACCAGGGCCATGGCCCGGTAAAAGTGATGGGGCTCGAAGCCGGGGTCAACGTGACGGTGGGCTTGCCGGTGATCCGCACCTCGGTGGATCACGGTACGGCCTTCGATATTGCCGGCCAAGGCATCGCCGACGAGCGAAGCCTGCTCGAAGCGTTGAAACAAGCAATCGATCTTGCCAATCGCCGTGAGAAGTCGGGCCAGCCGACCATAAAGGAGAATGTCTAATGAAACGTATCGGTTTTATCGGTTTAGGGCTCATGGGGGCCAATATCGCTCGTAATATCCTGCAGGGCGGCTACGCCATGACACTCTTTGACCCAAACCATGACAACATGGCGCCGCTTTTGGAGCAGGGGGGCGAAGCGGCCGATTCTCCCAAGGCAGTCGCCGAGCGCTCGGATATCGTCTTTATCTGCGTACCCGGTGCGCCTCAGGTCGAGGCGACGGTCGAGGGTGAGCAGGGGCTGGCGCAGGGTGCTCACGAAGGCTTGATCATCGTGGACTGCTCTACTTCGGCACCCACGCTGACCCAGCGGTTAAACGAAAGCTTGGCGGCCAAGGGTGTTACGTTTATCGATGCGGCACTGGGCGGCACGCCCACTCAGGCCGAAACCGGTGAGCTGCAGGCGATTGTGGGTGCCGATGATGCCACACTCGAAGCCGTGCGCCCGGTGCTCGCCTGCTGGGCAAGCAAAATCCTTCACGTTGGCCCAGCGGGTGCCGGCCATACCATGAAGCTTTTGAACCAGTTTTTGGCCATGGGCTATGGCGCTATCTATTCGGAGGCACTGACCATTGGCGCGAAGGCCGGTGTGACCCCTGAAGTGTTCGATAGCGTCATTCGTGGTAGCCGGATGGATAGCGGCTTCTACCAGACGTTTTTTCAATACGTGCTGGAGCGCGACCGCAATGCTCATCGGTTCTCGCTTGCCAACGCGGGCAAGGACATCCGCTATGTGGCGAACCTGGCTGACGATTTGAATGTACAGGCGGGGGTCGCCCACGCGATCGAAGCGCTTTATGCAAGCGCCCTTGACGAAGGAGCCGGCGATAGTTTTGTGCCCGAGCTTTCCGATATCGTCGCCAAGCGCCACGGCGTCTCTTTTTCATCGTAATAGCCAACCCCGCGTTTTCCCGGTTCTGGCAGGAGTGGTCATGAAAGTTACTAATCGCCGCAACGCCATGCTGGAGGCCGTGCATAACGGTATGACCGATGTCGAAACGCTTTGTGAGCGTTTCAATATTTCCGAGGCCACGGTGCGGCGAGATCTTTCCGCTTTGGCCGACGACGGACATATCGTACGTACCTACGGCGGGGCTGCGGCGGTGGTAGGCAGACGCGAGCCAGAGCTATCGTTGACTCAGCGCCAGCACGAGCGTGGCGATGTGAAAGCACGTTTGGCGGCGGCCGCGTTGGCGCATATCGAAGACGGCGACTCGGTGCTGCTCGACGGTGGCTCCACTACCGCCGAGCTCGCCACACTACTGAGCAAGCGCCGGGGGTTGCACGTTTTTACCAATAACCTGGCCGCGTTGCCGGCGCTTGCAACTATCAAGGATTGCCGCGTCACGCTGCTCGGCGGAGATTTACGTCCAGCCAGTATGACGACGTATGGCGTTGCTGCTCAGGCCGCTCTTGAAAGGCTTTCAGTCGATAAGCTCTTCATGAGTGCCGATGGCGTGGTGGCGGATCTAGGGCTTTGTGAGGCGAGCGCCGAGCAGGCTTATCTGAAAGAAATGATGATGCGCCGCGCCTTGAAAGTGGTCGTAATCGCCGATTCCAGTAAGCTTGGCAACCCGAGCCAGCAGCACTGGACGCCCATGCTAAGCCACTGGACTCTAATCACCGATAATCAAGCGAGTGACGATCGCTTGGAGGCGTTCAAGCGGCGCCGTGGGGTCACGCTCGAGGCGATTGAAGTCTAAAGAGGCGGCAGGAAAATCGCATCAGGCGCGTTCGAGCGAGCCTGATGCGGCGCTTGCGTTGATTTAAAGCGGAAATCGACCGCTGGCCTGGACAGGTTTCGCTTTAAATATCAATCTCTCAAAGCGGCGTCTTGCTCGCCTCGCCGGGGATTTCGCGCACCAGCCGCGGCATCAAAAAGCCAGGCAGGTGGTGGCGCAGTTCCTCGACCAGCTCTCGCGCTTCGTGATCCGGTACGTCGAAGTGCGCCGCGCCCTGTACCGGGTCCAGTACGTGCAGGTAGTAGGGCAGGATACCGGCCTCGAATAGCCGTTCGGAAAGCGTGGCGAGGGCTTCGACGCTGTCGTTCACACTGCGCAGTAGCACGCTCTGATTCAAAAGCGTCACCCCGGCCTGTTTTAAACGCCCACAGGCATCGATGACGGCCTGGTCGATTTCGTTGGCGTGGTTGATGTGCAGCACCACGACCTTTTGAAGGCGCGTTTGGCCTAGCCAGTCGAGCAGCGCGTCATCCACGCGGTCGGGGATCACTACGGGTAGGCGGGTGTGGATGCGCAGGCGCTTGAGGTGCGGTATGGCGTCGAGCTCGGCCGCAAGCCAGGCCAACTGGCGGTCGCTTGCCGCCAGCGGGTCACCGCCGGATAAAATCGCCTCCTGGATGCTCGTATCGCGGCGTAAATAGTCGAGCGTGTCCTGCCACTGCGCGCGCGACGGCGAGTTGTCGCTGTAGGGGAAGTGGCGGCGAAAGCAGTAGCGGCAGTTCACCGCGCAGGTCGGGCTTGCGATCAAGAGCACGCGCCCGGCGTACTTGTGAATCAGCCCCTTGACGGGACGGTGCTCGGCCTCCTTGAGCGGGTCGAACACGAACCCCTGGGGCGTGAGCGCTTCGTCACCCAGCGGCAATACCTGCTTGAGCAGTGGGTCATCTAGCGTATGCGGGGCGATGCGCGACAGATACGCCTCGGGCACGCGCACTTCGAACAGCGCATGGCCGGCGCGGGCGCCGCCGAGCAACGCAGGCTCCAGGCCAAGGCGTGTCAACAACGTTTGGGGGTCGCGAATAGCCCCGGAAAGCTGACGCTGCCAGCTCGGCGGGGCGCTTGCCGGCGCGTCGCCTTCGTTAACGGCGGCAATCATCATGTTCTCCTGCAAAAAAGCCCTCCTTCGGGTTATCATGCGCGCACTCGATAAAAGCGCTATTCATAAAGGCGCTTCATCACAGCGTTTATCACCTGCTTTATTCAGCAACTGATTAGTGAGAGGCATTATGGCGAACTATTCTACCAACGAATTCAAGGGCGGTTTGAAAGTAATGCTCGACGGCGACCCGTGTTCGATCGTCGATAACGAGCTGGTCAAGCCAGGCAAGGGGCAGGCCTTCAACCGCGTGAAGCTGCGTAACCTGATGACCGGCCGTGTCTGGGAGCGTACGTTCAAGTCCGGCGAGTCGTTGGAAGGCGCCGATGTCATGGAACTCGAGATGGAGTATCTCTATACCGACGGTGACATGTGGCACTTCATGAAAACCGACGGCTCTTTCGAGCAGTACGCGGTCGAGAAGAAAGCCCTGGGTGACACCGCCAAGTGGCTAAAAGAGCAGGTAGCTTATACCGTTACCTTGTGGAACGACAAAGCTATTGCTGTCTCGGCCCCGAATTTCATCGAGCTGGAAGTGGTAGAAACCGACCCGGGCCTTAAGGGCGACACCGCCCAGGGTGGCTCCAAGCCGGCGACGCTTTCATCCGGTGCGGTGGTACGCGTGCCGCTGTTCATCAACCAGGGGGAAGTGTTAAAAGTAGATACCCGCTCTGGTGAGTACGTCTCCCGCGCGTGATTCCTGGGCAGCCGCTTGGCTGTCGCGTCCCGAATGGTTCAAGCCACGCTCACGCGTGGCTTTTTAGATCGAGGAAGGCAATGTCGCCCACCTGGCGCCCCAATGCCGATATGGCAACCCTGATCGAGCGTGCCCGCCTGCTGGCCCGGGTGCGCGCCTTTTTTGCCGCCCGCCAGGTGCTGGAAGTAGAAACGCCGGTGCTGGGCCAGGGCGGCAGTACCGATGTGCACCTGGCATCCCTTGCCACCAAAGCGCGTACCGACAAGGGGCAGCGAACGCTTTGGCTACAAACCTCACCGGAATTTCACATGAAGCGGCTGCTGGCCGCGGGCAGCGGGCCGATTTTTCAGCTTGCGAAGAGCTTTCGCGACAACGAGGTGGGTCGACGCCACAACATCGAGTTCACCATGCTCGAGTGGTACCGCCCCGGCTTTTCCCTCGACGCGCTGATCGACGAAACCGCGGAACTCGTGGACGCGATAATGCCCGGGGCGGGCCAAAAGGTCGTGCGCTACCGCTACCGGGAGCTTTTTCACACCCATCTCACCGTGGACCCGCTCACGACCTCGCTCGAGGTGCTCAAACGCCTGGCCGGGCAGCGTGCCCACATGCCGCTGGAAAGCCTTGCTCGCGAAAGCCGCGAGACCTGTCTCGATCTATTGATGAGTACGGTCATCGAGCCCGCGCTTGGCAAAGGGGAGCTCAGCCTGGTGGTGGACTACCCGGCAAGCCAGGCCGCCCTTGCCAAGCGCCACCAGGACGATGACGGCCAGTGGCTGGCCTCGCGCTTCGAGCTTTATCTTGATGGCATCGAGCTTGCCAACGGCTACGACGAGCTGACCGATGCCAGCGAGCAGCGCGCACGCTTCGAGGCGGATAACACCGAGCGCGCGCGGCTGAACCTGCCCCTGGTGGCGATCGACGAGCGTTTGCTGGCGGCGCTGGAGCACGGCATGCCGGAAGGCGCCGGGGTGGCGCTGGGGGTCGACCGGTTGATTCAGCTGGCGCTTGGCAAGTCGCGCCTTGAAGACGTGCTGACCTTCGCGACGCCCAACTGCTGATGCCTTGTCAGGCCTTGATACGCTTGAGCAAAAACACCAGCGGCACCGTGGCAATGTAGATAAGCCCAAGCCAGGTGAAAATGTCGTTGAAGGCGAGCACCTGGGCCTGCTGGGCCACCCGCTGGGCGATGAGCCCGACGGCGGCCTGGTGGGCGTCGGCCACCGAGCCACTCAGCATCGCCTCGTATTTAGCGATCTCCGCCACCACCACCTCGCGGCCGGTGTCGATCGCCGGAATCAGCTGGTTCCAGTGAAAATCCTCGCGAATATCGCGCACCGTATCGAGCAGCGCCAGGCCCATGGCGCCGCCCAGGTTGCGCATCACGTTGAAAAGCCCGCTGGCATTACCCACCTCTCTGGGCGCAAGCGTGCCCAGGGCGATGCGCGAGGCCGGGATGATGCACATGATCAGCCCCATGCCACGCACGATCTGAGGAACGCAGAACTGCCAGAAGCCGGACTCCACGGTGAGGTTGGCGTTCATCATCGTGCCCACGCCCACCAGCAAGAACCCCACAAACAGCATGACTCTCAGGTCGAGATGGTTGGTCGCCTTGCCCACCAGCGGGGCGCAGAAGAACATGGTCAGCCCCGTGACGAACATCACCTGGCCGATCTGCAGGCTCGAGTAGCCGCGCACATAGCCGAAAAACAGCGGCATGATGTAGACCAGCCCGTAAAGCGCGATGCCGATGATGAACCCCATGCCCGCGCCGATGGCGAAGTTGCGGTTGGCGAAGGCGCGCAGGTCGACGATCGGGTGGGCGCTTTTCAGCGTGCGAACGAAAAACCCCACCCCGGTAGTCAAACACAGCAGGCTGAAAAGGGTGATTTCCTGGCTTGCGAACCAGTCCTCGCCCGGGCCTTCTTCCAGCACGAACTCCAGCGAGCCCAGAAATAGCGCCATGAGCGTCAGGCCGATGATATCCAGCCGGCGTGCTAGCGCGTGATTGGGTTTATCGATATCCAGAAAGCTCCACGCCGCCCAGCACACCAAAATGCCGGGAATCACGTTGGCCAGAAACAGCCAGTGCCAGCTTTGGGTTTCGGTGATATAGCCGCCCACCGTAGGACCGATCGACGGCGCCATGGTGACCACCATGCCAATCACCGCCTGCACGCTGCCCATCACCCGCCGGGGGAAGATCGAGAAGCTGATCGCCTGGGTAACGGGAATCATCGCCCCACCCATAAAGCCCTGAAGGGCGCGCAGCACGATCAACTGCTCGATGGAGTTGGCCATGGCGCAGCCCAGACTCGCCAGGGTAAAGCCCGCGCAGGAGAGGGTGAAAACGACCCGGGTGGAGAGAATGCGCATCAGCATACCCGAGAGTGGAATCATCACGATCTCGGCCACCAGATAGGCGGTCTGCACCCAGGAGATTTGGTCCTGACTTGCCGAAAGCCCGGATTGGATCTCGTTGAGTGAGCTGGCCACGATCTGGATATCCAGAATGGCCATGAACATGCCGAACACCGCCGCGATAAAGCCGATGCGCTGGGGCCAGGGCGGCATGTCGCTCACGCCCGCCGTAGGGCTTGGGGGCTGGCTCATAGCGGCGCGGGATCAGCGTCAGCAGTATTGGCCAGCCCTTCGTACGGCGGGTCGAGTTCGCGAGTGTCGATATCCGGAACCGCGGACAGGCCCGCGCGCAGAAGCCTCATGGACTCATTAGGGCCGGTAACGCGAATTCTGACCGGCACCCGCTGGACGATCTTGTTGAAGTTGCCAGTGGCGTTGTCCTGGGGCAGCAGGCTGAACTCGGTGCCGGTAGCGGGGGAGAGGCTTTCGACCACGCCGCTGAACGTCGTGTTGGGGTAAGCGTCGAGATGGACAGCAACCGGCTGCCCCAGGCGAATGCGCTCGAGCTGGGTTTCCTTGTAGTTGGCGGTGATGTAGGCCGAGTCGAGGGGGACGAGCTGCATTAGCGTCAGCGACGGCTGCGCGAGTGTACCGGCCTCGACGCGTAAATTACCAATGACGCCGTCCCGCGGCGCGGTCACCCGCGTTTTATCCAGCTGGTGCTGGGCGTAGGCTAAATCCGCCGCCGCCGCTTGCTGGTTGGCCTCGGCGCGGGTTACGTCGCTTTCGGCCACCGCCAGCTGGCGCTGGGCGGACACCACGGCGGCGCGCTGAGTGGCCAGGTGGGCCTCGGCTACGCGCAGCGCGCTTTGGTCATCTTCGCTTTGCTGGCGCGAGCCGTAGTTGTTGGCGGCAAGTGATTGCGAGCGCTGCACGTGCTGGCGGGTGCGGTCGACATCGGCCTGGGCCGCGTCGACCTGGCTGGTGGCCTGGTCGATGCCCGCCTGCTGAAGCGCCACTTGGCGCTGGGCCTGAGTGAAGGAGGCCGCCGCGACCGCTTGCTGCGCCCGAGCTTGTTCGAGCTGGTCGCGGTAGCTGGCGTCGTCGAGCTGAATGAGCAGGTCGCCGCGTTTGACGGCCTGGTTCTCATCCACGGCGACATCGATCACCCGCGCCGCAAGCTCAGCGCGGACGGCGACGCTATCGGTGCGCACATAGGCATTGTCCGTGGATTCGATGAACCGGCCCACCTGCCACCAGCCCAACGCCCACCAGGCGAGTAGCGCCAACAGGATAACGGCGATTACCGCCAAAAGTAGCTTACGGCCCGTCTTTTTGGCCGGTGCCGGCTCATCGAGGGCGTTGACTGAAGGTTCAAGAGGCGCGTTTTGCTGTTCACCGCTGGCCATGGGGATTCCTCGCCGGGTCGCATCCGGCATTGAGCTGGTCACAAAATCTGCCTATAGTGTAATGAAGGTTACACTACATAGCTATCCCGGCGTTGACGAAAGGTACGAAACGCCGATGAGCCCTGGAGGGGCAATGGTTAAAAAATCCACAGCGCAGAGCAGCACGGTTGAAACGCCGCTTACTTCCCGGGGCGTGGCGCGCCGGGAGCGGCTTTTGGATGCCGCCCGGGACGTTTTTTTGGAGCAGGGCTATGCCGGGGCCAGCGTCAACGACGTCGTGGCCCGCGCCGGCGGCTCATTGGCCACGCTTTATAAGCAGTTCGGCAATAAAGAGGGGCTCTTTACCGCGGCGATGGAGCGCCATATCGAAACCGCCTGGGCGGTGCTGGAAGAGGGGCGCCGGGACCGTCAGGCGCCGGCGCAGGTACTGTTCGAGCTGGGCCGGCGCATGCTGATGCTGGTGTTCGACCCCGGCGTTATTCGTCTGGTGCGCGGTCTGGCCTTCGAGGCCGAGCGCGCCCCGGAGCTTGGCGAGCTTTTCTTGACCCGCGGCCCGGACCAGACCCGCCAGGCACTCGCCCGTTACTTGAGCGACCAGGTGGCCAGCGAAACCCTCGAGCTTGAAACCCCCCGGGAAGCGGCGGGGATCTTCATGGGCATGTTGATGGGGGAGTGGCACGTGGATGCATTACTGGGCCGAGACCTGGCGCTGGATGAGGCCCAGTGCAGCGCCCGAGCCCGGCGCTGCGTCACGATCTTTTTGGCCGGCGTTACGCGGGCCCCGGCGTCGTGACGGGCGAAGGTTCATAGCGGCCAAGCGGCTGGCCCATCTGCACCTTGGTTTCCGGCGGGTAGTCGCCGAAGGCGACCGGGTTTTCAAAGCACATCACCACCGTCGAGCCCAGCTTGAAAAGCCCCATTTCTTCCCCGCGCGCAAGCGTGACGGGGCGCTCGAAGCGGGTGCGCTGAGGCGTGCCCGCCAGCGGCGTAACCTGGCCGGACCACACGGTTTCGATGGCGGCGACCACCATGGCGCCAACCAGCACCATGGCAAACGCGCCCTCGGGGCTATCGAAAATGCACACCAGCCGCTCGTTGCGGGCGAACAGGTTCGGCACGTAGCGGGCGGTGGCCTGGTTGACCGAAAAGATACGCCCCGGCACGTAGATCATTTCGCGCAGCGTGCCGGTAGCGGGCATGTGCACCCGGTGATAGTCACTCGGTGAGAGATACACCGTGGCGAAGCTGCCGCCGGCGAACTCGGCGGCCAGCGCCGCGTCGCCCCCCAGCAGCGTCTGCGCCGAGTAGCGGTGGCCCTTGGCCTGAATCAGCTGGCCCTCTTCGATCACACCGTGGCGCGAAAGCGCGCCGTCCGCCGGGCTCAAAAGGCCCTCGCCCAGCGGCCGGGCATCCGCCTTCAAGGCGCGGGTGAAGAACGCGTTGAAGTGTTTGTAAGCGGTAGGGTCTGGCTCCAGCGCCTCGCGCATATCCACGCCGAAGCGTTTGATGAACGCCTTGATCAGCATGTTTTTGAGCCACGGCACGTCGCTTTGCGCAAACCAGCCGGTCAAGCGCGAAATGCCGTGATGGGGCAGCGGGTACTGAATCAGTGAAAAAGCTTTTTGAAATAGCGACACGTTGGTTACTTTTGGTCAAGGAAAGCCCGCAGGGGCGTTATTTTTCGATCGGCGTATCGTCGCGATTGCCCCACTCACCCCAGGAGCCCGCGTAGCCGCGAATGTTGAAACCAAGCGCTTTGCCCACAAGCCAGGTAAAGCTACTGCGATGGTGGCTTTGGCAGTGGGTGGCGACTTCCATGTCCGGGGTCAGGCCCATGGCCTGGAGCTCGGTGACAAGCTCCGCGTAGTCGCGAATGCGCAGCGCCCGCTCATGGTCCATGGCATTGACCCAGTCCATGTTCACCGCGCCCGGAATGTGGCCCAGGTGCTTGTTGTTACCTTTTTCGCCGGCATACTCCGCCGGCGAGCGGGCATCCCACACGGCAAACCCGCGGTCGTCGAGCTTCTCCTTGATCTCATCCGCCGTAATCAGCGCCTGGGGGTTGAGCACCTCGGCGTGGTAGTCGCTAGGGGTCGGCAGGGTCTGCTCGGTGTTCTCGGCAAGGCCCGCTTCGCGCCAGGCGTGAATGCCGCCGTTCAAGTAGGAGTAGCGGGTGTGGCCAAGATAATCCAGCGTCCATAAAAGCCTGGCCGCCCAGCCGCCGCCTTCGTCATCATAGGCCACGACGTGGGTGTTGCGGGTAAGCCCCAGGGCGCTTAAAAGCTTCGACAGAAAGTCGATGTCCGGCACGTCGTTGGGCACCGGGCCCTCGCCGCGTAACAGGTAGCGAAAATCCAGATACACCGCGCCGGGCACATGGCCCTGGCGGTAGCTGTCCGGGTTGGTCGGCACGTCGATGATCAAAAGCTCGGGGTGGCCTAGCTGGGCCTCCAGATCGGCGGGCTCGACGATCAGCGGTAACAGGTTGGCTTCGCTGGACGGGTGATCAGCACTCATGAACTGCTCCTTTCAATCAGGCGTTTAGGCGTTTTTTAAACGCTCAAACTATCGAGTATTCGCCGGTAGCTGGCAAAACGCTCGGAATGAATCTTGCCTTCCTCGACCGCGCCAAGTAAAGCGCAGCCCGGCTCCTGGCGATGGCGGCAATCGCGAAAGCGGCAGTAGCCGATGAACGGCCGGAACTCGATAAAGCCATCGGTCACTTCCTGCTCGGTCAGGTGCACCAGGCCAAACTCGCGGATGCCCGGGGAGTCGATCAGCTCGCCGTTTGCGACCTCGTCGCGGTCCATGGCGTAAAGCCTTGCGGTGGTGGTGGTATGGGTACCCTTGCGCGAATCCTCGGAGAGCGCCCCGATGCGAAGCGACTCATCCGGCAGCAGCAGGTCGATCAAGGAGGATTTGCCCACGCCGCTCTGACCCACGAACACCGAGGTGCGTCCTTCGAGCTGCTCACGAAGCGCTTCAAGGCCCGCTTCATTATCCGTGGTGGTGCGCACCACCGGGTAACCCAGGCGTTGGTAACGCTCTAGTAGCGCGCCCAGCTCGCCGCCATCGTCAGGCAGTAGATCGATCTTGTTGAGCACCAGCACCGGGGCGATGCCCGTGGCCTCAGCGGCGACCAGGTAGCGGTCGATCAGGTTGGGGCGCGGCGCGGGCTCGACCGCAAACACGATCAGAATCTGGTCGATGTTGGCGGCCACGGGTTTGAGCTGGCCGCGGGCGTCCGGGCGCTTCAAAACGCTATCGCGCTCCTCCCGCGCCACGACCACGCCGGAGCCCTCCTGGCCTGCCCGCCATATCACCCGGTCGCCGGTCACCAGGCCGTCCATATTGGCGCGCAGGTGGCAGCGCACCGGGGCGTTGTCGCTGTCGCGCACTTCCAGGGTGCGGCCAAAGTGGGCCATCACGCGCCCGGGCTGCTCCGCGCCGTATTCGCCGGCGGCCAGCTTCTGAGTGTCCTGAACTTCGCGCTTTTCGGCGCGCTCGGTACGCTCGGCCTGGATCTTCTCGACGCGCCAGCGCTGCTGGCGGCTTAATTTACGTTTGCTCATGACCACCTGATGCTCGGTACAATAGTCGTAGTGTACCTGTTAACGTTGCCCGGGTAACACAATCTTAAGTCACGCTATCTTAAGCCACCTTGCCCCGGCCCATTTGGAGAAATGCATGAGCGACACCACCGCCCCGAGAAGCGATCTGCTGGTTTGGATCGACCTGGAAATGACCGGTCTGGACCCGGAGAAAGAGCGCATCATCGAAGTCGCGACGCTGGTGACCGATGCGGACTTGAACGTCGTCGCGGAAGGCCCGGTGATCGCGGTCAGCCAGCCCGAAAGCCTGCTGGCGCAGATGGATGCCTGGAATCAGAAAACCCATGGCGAGTCCGGACTTGTGAACCGGGTTAAAAATAGCCCGGTCGATACCGCCAAGGCCGAGCGCGAAACCCTGGATTTTCTGAGCCGCTATGTCGAGCCCGGCACCTCGCCCATGTGCGGCAACAGCATCCACCAGGACCGGCGCTTTTTGGAGCGCGAAATGCCAGAACTGTGGGCGTTCTTCCATTACCGTAACCTGGATGTCTCGACGGTGAAGGAACTCGCCAAGCGCTGGAATCCGAAAGCCCTCGAGGGCTTTGGCAAGCAAAACGTGCACCTGGCGATGGACGATATCAAGGAGTCGATCGCCGAGCTTGCCCACTACCGTAAAACCTTCCTGCGCGGGCAAGACGACCCGGCTTAAACGGCGGTGGCGATACGCGCGCTGCGTTTACGGCGCTGCTCGTCGAGCGCCCAGGCCACGTGTTCGCGCACGAGCGCACTGGGGTAGGCGCGGCGCGCGTTGAGCGCGGCTTCTACCTCAGGGCTGTAGGGGGCATTACCCAGGCCCACGGCCAGGTTTCGCAGCCAGCGCTCGTAACCGATACGCCGGATCGCGCTACCCGCGGTCTTTTGCAGAAACTCCTCTTCGCCCCAGGCGAAAAGGCTCAAAAGCGAGGCGCGGTCCAGATCGTGGCGCGGCGCGAAGTCTTCCTCGGCGCTTGCCCGGGTAAAGCGCGTGAACGGGCATACCAGCTGGCAGTCGTCGCAGCCGTAGATGCGGTTGCCCATCGCCCGGCGGTATTCGACCGGGATCGCGCCGTGCAGTTCGATGGTGAGATACGAGATGCACTTGTTGGAATCGATGATCTTGTCATCGACGATAGCGCCGGTCGGGCAGGCGGTTTGGCAGGCGTTGCAGCGCCCGCAGTGCTCGGACTCGAACGGCGCATCGACGGGTAAAGGTAAATCGGTATAGAGCTCGCCAAGAAAGAATAGCGACCCGGCCTTGGGGTTCAATATCATGGCGTTTTTGCCGAACCAGCCAAGGCCTGCCTTTTGCGCCAGCGCCCGCTCCATCACCGGGGCGGAGTCCACGAACGCGCGGTAGCCGAAGGCGCCCACTTCCTGCTCGATCTTTTTGGCAAGGCTTGCCAGGCGCTTACGAATCAGCTTGTGGTAATCCCGCCCCAGGGCGTAGCGCGAGATATAGCCCAGGTGGCGCTTACTCAGCACTTTGGTGGTTTCGACTTCCGGGGGGAGGTAGTCCATGCGCGCGCTGATCACCCGCCGTGTGCCGGGCTCGAGCTCGGCCGGGCGGGTGCGCTTGGTGCCGTGTTTGGCCATGTAGCTCATCTCGCCCTGGTAGCCCTTGGCAAGCCACGCGTCGAGGTGCGCTTCGTGCTCGCCAAGCTCGGTATCGGTAATGCCGATCTGTTGAAAGCCGAGCTCACGCCCCCAGGTTTTGATCAACGCCGCCAGGCGTTCGAGCTCGTCATCAGAAAGTGAAAAAGCGGTGGAAGTCGCCATGGTTCGTCAACGTTGGTGCATAGGCGCGCTATGCTAACCCATTAGGCGGTATCACTACACGCACCCGGCGCTTACGAAGCGTCCTGGCATTTACTACCCAAGACCAAGGAGTTTTTGTGTCGACGCAACGCCCAACGCATCACCCGGCGCTGACCACTCAGGCGCTACGCCCGCTCTATAAAGCCGCCATGGTACGCGAGCTCGAGCGGCGCACCATGGCCGCGGGTATCGAGAGCTTTGCCTTGATGCAGCGCGCGGCTTCCAGTGCCTGGCACAGCTTCCGTTCGCGCTGGCCCCAGGCCAAAAGCGTGACCGTGATTTGTGGTAGCGGCAATAACGGCGGCGATGGGCACGTGCTGGCCGCCTTGGCCATGCAGTCCGGGCTCAAGGTGCAGCGTATTTCGACCCGCGCGCTCGAGTCCCTCGAACACGATGTTGGCCGGGCCGCCGAGCTTGCCAGCGCCGCGGGGGTCGGCTGCGAGCGCTACCGCGCCGGCATTCGTTTCGAGGGCGAGGTGATCGTCGACGCGTTGCTGGGCACCGGGCTTTCGCGGGAGGTAGAAGGCGAGGCGCTCTCGGTCATCAACGATATCAATCGCGCCGAGCAGCCGGTGCTGGCGCTGGACGTGCCGTCCGGGATCGCCGCCGATACCGGCGCCGCCCAGGGGGCAGCGGTGCAGGCGCACTGCACGGTCACCTTCATTGGCGATAAAATCGGTCTGCACACCGGCGACGCCCCGGCCTATACCGGCGAGATCGACTTTCGCCCACTGGGCGTCAAGGCTCAGGCGTTTTTCGATATCGTCCCCGCCGCCTGGCGGTTGGAAGAGAGCTGGCTGGCGCCGGCGTTCGCCCCGAGGCCCCGCGCCGGGCACAAGGGCCGCTTTGGCCACGTACTGGTAATGGGCGGCGCCCCGGGCTTTGGCGGCGCCGCGCTTTTGAGCTCCCAAACCGCCGCGCGGCTGGGGGCGGGCAAGGTGAGCCTGGCCACCGCCGCCGAACACGTTAGCGCAAGTCTGACGCGCTGCCCGGAAGTAATGGCTCGCGGCGTCTCCGGTGGCGCCGACGCTTGCGAGCTTGCCGAAGCGGCGGATGTCATCGTGATCGGGCCCGGCATGGGCGAGGGCGCCTGGGGTCAGGCCATGCTGCAAAGCGCGCTGCACACAGACAAGCCCCTGGTGGTCGACGCCGATGCGCTCAACCTGCTCGCCAAGCGCTGGCCAACGCTTGTCCGGGATAACTGGGTGCTCACGCCCCACCCGGGCGAGGCGGCCAGGCTTTTGAACTGCTCGGTGGCCGATGTTCAGTCCGATCGTCCGGAAGCCGCCCGGGCGCTGCAGCGTGCCCGGGGCGGCGGCGTCGTGCTCAAGGGCGCGGGGAGTCTGGTGGTCGGGCCCGGCGGCATGGTGGTATGCCCCTTTGGTAACCCGGGCATGGCCAGCGGCGGCATGGGCGATGCGCTCAGCGGCATGCTCGGTACGCTGGCCGCGCAGTTCGATGATCTCGAGCTTGCCACGCGTTTGGGCGTGATGGTGCACGCGCTCGCCGGTGACGCCGCTGCAAAAGAGCACGGTGAGCGTGGCTTGCTGGCCAGTGATCTGGCATCCTATGCACGCATTTTGATCAACCCGTGAAGGCATTCCATGCAAGTGCAGTTGAGTGATGAAGCCGCCCAGGTTGCGTTTGGTGAAGCGCTAGGGCGCGCGCTCGAAGGGCGCGGACGGGTCTATCTCGAAGGCGAGCTGGGCGCGGGCAAAACCACGCTCACCCGCGGTATTTTGCGCGCCTACGGCCATGAAGGGGCGGTTAAAAGCCCCACCTACACGCTGGTCGAGCCCTACGAGCTCGATAACCAGCGTGTCTATCATCTGGACCTTTACCGCCTTGGTGATCCGGAAGAGCTCGAGTTCATGGGCGGGCGCGATATTTTGAGCGACGAGGCGCTTTGCCTCATCGAGTGGCCCAGCCGGGGAGCCGGCTGGCTGCCCGCCGCCGATATCCGAGTCGAACTAAGCGTTGCCCGCCAGGGAAGAGCAGCAACGCTAACGCCGCAAAGCGAGTGGGGCCAGCAGGTGCTGGCGGCTTTGCAGGCTGTAACGTGATAAACCCTAGGGGAGTGGTGTGATTCAATGGATATGAGGGGCACATTTAAACGCCTGCTCGGCGCGGCCACGCTGAGCGTTTTGGCGCTGTCGGCCTCCGCCCAGGCGGCGGTGGTCGAAAGCATGCGCCTGTGGGCGGCGCCGGATCACGCCCGGCTGGTGTTCGATCTTTCCGGTGCAGCGACGGCGGACGTTTTTTCGCTGAGTAACCCGGACCGTCTGGTCATCGACCTGGACGACACCGAACTCGATACCGATGCCTCGACCCTGCCGCTTAGCGACAGCGCCATCGACGCCGTACGCACCGGCAGTCTCGAAGGCGGTGGGCTTAGAGTGGTGCTCGAACTCAATCGTGCGATTACCCCGCGCCACTTCACGCTTGCACCCAACGACCAGTACGGTCACCGCCTGGTAGTAGACTTGGAGTACCCTGGCGAAAGTGCGGTCGAAAACCCCATCGACCCGATCGAGGCGATGATTCGCGAGCAGGAGATCCAGGCCCAGCGCGTGACCGCCCAGGCCCAGGCGGCCGCACCGGAAGAGGCGCCGGTGGCCGAGCGTGCCCCCGCCGCCGTTCAGCCTGCCCAGCCACACCCCCAGCGCGATATCATTATCGCGGTGGACCCCGGTCACGGCGGCGAAGACCCCGGGGCGATCGGCCCTTCCGGGACGCGAGAGAAGGACATCGTGCTGGATATCGCCCGGCGGCTAGCCTCGGATATCAACGGCACGCGGGGCTTCAAGGCGGTGCTGACCCGGGACGGCGACTACTACCTGGGACTTCGCCAGCGCACCCAGCTCGCCCGGGAACAGAAGGCCGACTTCTTCGTCTCCATCCACGCCGACGCCTTCTCCAGCCCGCGGCCTCAGGGCAGCTCGGTATTTGCGCTCTCCCAGCGCGGCGCCACGTCGGAAACCGCCCAGTGGCTCGCCGATAGCGAAAATCGCTCGGACCTGATCGGTGGCGTGGATGGTTCGCTGTCGCTGCGGGACAAGGATCAGGTGCTGCGCGGCGTGCTTCTGGATTTGACCATGACCGCCACGCTCAACGATTCGCTATCCATCGGCGGTGAGGTGCTCGACCGGCTCGGCGGCATCAACCGGCTGCACAAGTCCCAGGTAGAGCAGGCGGGGTTCATGGTGCTCAAGTCACCGGACATTCCCTCGCTGCTCATCGAGACCGGCTTCGTCTCCAACCCGGACGAAGAGCGCCGCCTGCGCGACCCGTCCCATCAGCAGGCGCTGGCCCAGGCGATCTTCAGCGGGCTGCGTTCGCACTTCGAGCGCAACCCGCCTCCGGCAAGCCTTTTGGCCTGGCAGCGCGACAACCGCCGGGCGCCGTCGGGCAACGAGTACCGGATCCAGTCCGGCGACACGCTGTCCACGATCGCCGTTCGCCACGGCGTGCCGGTCAATCAGTTGAAACAGGCCAACGAGCTGAACGGCGACGTTATCCGTGTCGGCCAGGTGCTGCGCATTCCAAGCTCTTAAGCTCGGGCGAGCGGCGTAATTAACGAGAGGTAGTGAGTGTCTGATGTGAGCGAAACGACACGTATCCATGTGCTCGACCCCCGCCTGGCCAACCAGATTGCCGCCGGCGAGGTGGTCGAGCGGCCTTCGTCGGTCACCAAGGAGCTAATGGAGAACGCCATCGATGCGGGCAGCCGGCGTATCGAGGTAGAGGTCGAGCAGGGCGGCACCCGGCTAGTGCGGGTGCGTGATGACGGCGTGGGAATCAGCGAAGAGGATTTACCCTTGGCGCTGGCCCGCCACGCCACCAGCAAGATCGGAAGTCTCGAGGACCTGGAAGGCGTCAGCTCGCTGGGTTTTCGCGGCGAGGCGCTCGCCTCGATCAGCTCGGTGTCGCGGCTGGAGCTCGTTTCCAACGCAAGCGAAGACCCGACCCATGGGTTTCGCGTGGTCGCCGAAGGCCGCGGCATGGAGGCCCGCGTTGCACCGGCGCCGCACCCCAGGGGCACCAGCGTGGCGGTGCGCGACCTGTTCTTCAATACCCCGGCCCGGCGCAAGTTTCTGCGCACCGAGAAGACCGAGTTCGCCCATATCGAAGAGGCGTTTCGCCGCCAGGCGCTGTCGCGCTACGACGTGACCTGGGTGCTGCGCCACAATCAAAAGACCGTTCACCAATTGCCCGCCGGGGACGCCGCCGCGGCTCGGGAGCGGCGTATCGCCTCGCTGCTGGGCAAGAATTTCATCGAGCACGCCCGCTATATCGAACGCGAAGCCGGCGGTTTGCGGCTCAGCGGCTGGGTAGGCTTGCCGACCCACTCGCGCTCCCAGGCGGACCAGCAGTACTTTTTCGTCAACGGGCGCGTGGTGCGCGACCGGCTGGTCGCCCACGCGGTGCGCCAGGCCTACCGCGATGTGCTCTACAACGGCCGCCATCCGGTGTTCGTGCTCTATCTCGAGCTCGACCCGGACGTGGTCGATGTCAACGTTCACCCGACCAAGTACGAAGTGCGCTTTCGCGACGGGCGCATGGTCCACGACTTTCTCTACTCGAGCCTGCACCACTGCCTGGCGACCTCCAGGCCTACCGAAGAAGCCGAAGCGCCGGCGGGTGACGAAGCGGCGCCTTCCGAGGCGCCGGCCGCCAACGCCGAGCGCCAGCACGCGGCGGAGACAAACGACCCGTCGTCGGCACCGCGCTGGCAGCAGCAGGGCATGGCGCTGGGGGAAGGGCCGGCGCGTCATCCGGGCGCCGAGCGGGTGCGCCGCTTCATGCAGGGCTACCAGGCGCTTCACCCGGACCATGAAGAGAGCCTTTTGACCCCGCAAACCGCCTCCGGCGCGGCCGAGTCGAGCCGAGAAGTGCGCGAAGCGCCAGTGGCCATGCCCGAAGCGGACCCGACCAGCGCGCCGCCGCTCGGTTTTGCGCTGGGCCAGCTGCACGGTATCTATATTCTGGCGCAAAACGCCCAGGGGCTGGTGCTGGTCGATATGCACGCCGCCCATGAGCGTATCGTCTACGAGCGAATGAAAAATCAGCTGGCCGTGCAGGGCGTGGATACCCAGCCGCTTTTGGTGCCGGTGTCGCTGGCGGCCAGCCGCCAGGAGGCCGCCACCGCGGAAAGCGAGCAGGAGGCGATTGCCGCGCTGGGCCTGGAGCTCGACGTGGCAGGCCCGGAGACGCTTTTGGTGCGCCGGCTGCCGGCGCTTTTAGCCGGCGCCGATCCGGAAGGCCTGATTCGCGAAGTACTCGAAGAGCTTGCCAATTTTGGCCAGAGCTATCAGGTAGAGGCGCGGCTTCACGCGCTTTTATCGACCATGGCCTGCCATGGCAGCGTGCGCGCCAACCGTAAGCTGACCCTGGACGAAATGAACGCGCTCTTGCGCGACATGGAGCGTACCGAGCGAAGCGATCAGTGCAATCACGGCCGGCCCACCTGGACACAGATGAGCATGAAGGCCCTCGATAAGCTTTTCCTGCGCGGTCAATAGCCGCCCCCTCACGACGGAGCTTTGCGGCCATGGCCGACACACGCCCTTTGGCGATTTTTTTGATGGGCCCGACGGCGGCCGGCAAAACCGATACGGCGATCGCGCTGCACGAGCGCCTGGGCTGCGAGCTAATCAGTGTCGACTCCGCCATGGTGTACCGCGGCATGGACATCGGCAGCGCCAAGCCTTCCCCGCAGGAGCTTGCCCGAGCGCCACACCGCTTGATCGATATTCGGGATCCGGCGGACCCTTATTCGGCGGGCGATTTCCGCGAAGACGCGCTCCTGCAGATGCGGCAAATCAGCGCGGCGGGCAAGGTGCCGCTGCTGGTCGGCGGCACCATGCTCTATTACAAACGCCTGCTCGAAGGCGTGGCGGATCTACCCGCCGCAGATGAAACGGTACGCCAGGCGCTTGCCGAAAAGCGCGAGCAGGTAGGTCTTGCCGGTTTGCACGCCATGCTTGGCGAAGTCGACCCGGTGTCCGCGGCGCGTATTCACCCCAACGACCCCCAAAGGCTTTTACGCGCCTTGGAAGTGTACCGGGTCAGCGGGCGGCCGATGAGCGAGCTTTGGGCTGAGCAGCGCCCGGAAAACTTTCCTTACCGCACGTTGTCGATAGGACTTGCCCCTGCCGAGCGGCACGTATTGCACGAGCGAATCGCCCAGCGTTTCAAAACAATGTTGGCCGAGGGCTTGATAGATGAGGTCGCCGCCCTCAGAAAGCGGGGTGACTTGCACAAGGATCTCCCGTCAATGAAGAGCGTTGGCTATCGGCAAGTGTGGGAGTATCTGGACGGCGAGCTGGATGAAGCAGCACTTTGCGAGCGCGGTATCATTGCGACTCGCCAGCTCGCCAAACGCCAGCTAACGTGGTTACGTAGTTGGCCGGCGCTGAACTGGATCGATTCGACCACGCCAGCCCTCGACGATAAGGTGCTGAAATTCGTGCGCGAAAGCGGGGCTTAGCGTAAGATAGTGTTTTAGTAAGCATGTTTTTCGAGTGGCCCAGACGTTTTATAACACCAGGCCTTTCGGGCAATAAGATTGCGGTAGCGCCAAGCGCGCACCATTAAAAAACCACCCCTCAGACAGTTTAGGGAGAAGCAGCATGTCCAAAGGGCAGTCCCTTCAAGATCCGTACTTGAACATTTTGCGCAAGGAGCGCATTCCGGTTTCTATTTTCCTGGTCAACGGCATCAAGCTCCAGGGACAAATCGAGTCTTTCGACCAGTTTGTCATCCTGCTGCGCAATACCGTAAGCCAAATGGTCTATAAACACGCTATCTCCACCGTGGTGCCCTCGCGCAACGTGCGCCTGCCGGCCCAAGACCCGGCCGCCCCCGAAGCGGACCTCTAACATCGGTGGTTAGCCTGGAAAGCAAGAGGTATTGATTGTTTTTTGAACGCCCAGATGCCGGTGAAACGGCCGTCCTTGTTCACGTAGATTTCTTCGATGAGCAGGCACGTGAAGACCCGGGTGAGTTCCTGGAGCTCGTGCGCTCTGCAGGTGCAGAGCCTGCGACATTGCTCACGGCCAGCCGACAACGCCCTGACCCGCGCACCTTTATCGGTTCAGGCAAGTTGGAAGAGCTAAGAGCAATGCTCGCCGCGCACCAAGCCGAACTCGTGATCTTCAACCATGGTCTTGGCCCTTCCCAGGAGCGTAATCTCGAGAAAGAACTCAAGTGCCGCGTACTCGACCGTACCGGTCTGATTCTCGATATCTTCGCTCAGCGGGCCAGAACCCATGAGGGTAAGCTGCAGGTAGAGCTTGCCCAGCTCGAATACATGTCCACGCGCCTTGTACGCGGGTGGACCCACCTCGAACGTCAAAAAGGCGGTATCGGTCTTCGCGGCCCGGGTGAAACCCAGCTGGAAACCGACCGCCGCTTGCTGCGCGGGCGCATCAAGTCGATTCATAAGCGCCTGGATAAAGTGCGTAGCCAGCGGGACCAGAATCGCCGGGCCCGCTCCCGCGCCGAGATCCACAGTGTCTCGCTGGTCGGCTACACCAACGCCGGTAAGTCAACGCTCTTCAACGTGTTGACCGATGCTAAGGTGTACGCCGCCGATCAGCTTTTCGCAACGCTCGACCCCACGCTTCGCCGCGTCGAGGTAAACGATGTCGGGCCGATCGTGATGGCCGATACCGTGGGCTTCATTCGTCACCTGCCGCACAAACTCGTCGAGGCTTTTAGAGCAACGCTTCAGGAAGCCGCCGAGGCATCGCTTCTGATCCACGTAATCGATGCCGCCGACCCGGACCGCGAGCTCAATGTCGAGCAGGTGGACCGGGTGCTCAAGGAAATCGGCGCCGACGATGTCCCGGTGCTCAAGGTGATGAATAAAATCGACCGGCTCGACAGCGCCCCGCGCATCGAGCGTGACGGCCAGGGCCGCCCAGAGGTGGTCTGGCTCTCCGCTCAGCAGGGCCAAGGGCTTGATTTGCTGCACGAAGCACTCTCCGAGCGTCTTGCCAAAGACGTCATCGGCTTTTCGCTGACCCTTGCGCCAGAGCAGGGCAAGTTGAGAGCCGGGCTTCACGAGTTGAATGCCGTGCAAGAAGAAGCGTTTGATGAAAACGGCCACTCGGTGTTAGATGTTCGTTTGCCCCGGCGGGATTTCAATCAGTTGATGGCGCAGCTTGGTGAGCGCGCCAACACCTATTTACCGGAGTCGCTACAAGAGGGCGACGAGTGGTAGTGTATTGAAACCAACGCCACGCAAACGGCACAAGGACTACACAGCAATAATATTATAAGCACGGCGGCCTCGCTCTTACGCGGGGCCGCGTGCAGGTTAACCCCTTAGTGGAGACGAAGTATGGCCTGGAATGAGCCTGGTGGTGGCAACCAGCATGACCCCTGGAGCAGTGGTGGCCGGCGCGGCAACAATAGCGGCGGCGATCGCGGCAACGGTGATCGTGGTAATAACGGGGGCGGGGGAAACAACGGGGGCAATAACGGTGGCAACAATCAGGGCCCACCGGATCTCGACGAAGCACTCAAGAAGTTTCAAAACAAGCTTAACAACATGTTGGGCGGAAGCGGCAAAAAAAGCGGCGGCAACGGCGGTGGAAGCGGAAGCGGTAAGCCGCGTAACTCCTTTGCGCTGCCCGGCTTGCTGATCGTTTTGGCGCTGGCGATTTGGGCGGCCATGGGGTTTTACCTGGTGGATCAGTCCGAGCGCGGCGTCGTACTGCGCTTTGGCGAGTACCAGGGCATCGTCGACCCGGGCCTTCAATGGAATCCGCCGCTGATCGACGACGTGCGCATGGTCAACGTGACCCGCGTTCGTTCGGTCTCGCAGACCCAGTCGATGCTGACCCGGGATGAAAACATCGTCGAGGTCGAAATTTCCGCACAGTACCAGGTCTCCAACCCGCGGGATTTCGTGCTCAACGTGCGTAACCCGTCACTTTCGATCGAAAACGCGTTGGATTCGTCGCTGCGTCACGTAGTCGGCGGTACCGACATGATCGATATTCTGACCTCGGGCCGTGAGATTCTCGGCAGCTCCGTGGCCAGCCGTTTGCAGAGCTACCTCGACGCCTACGGCGCCGGTATTCGCCTGCAGACCATCAACATCGAATCCACCACTGCGCCGGCGCCCGTCATCGACGCCTTTGACGACGTGATTCGTGCCCGCGAGGATCGTCAGCGTACGATCAACGAAGGTATGGCCTACGCCAACGCGATCATTCCGGCAGCCCAAGGTCAGGCTCAACGTATCGTCGAACAGGGCCAAGGGTATCGCGAGTCCGTCGTGGCCGAAGCCCAGGGTCAGGCCAACCGCTTCAGTGCGCTGGTCGGCGAGTACCAAAACTCTCCCGAGATTATGCGTGAGCGTATGTACCTGGATGCAATCGAAGAGGTCTTCGGCAATACGCCCAAGGTCTTGCTGGATGTTAGCGAAAACGCACCTTTGATGTATCTGCCGCTGGATCAGCTGCGTGGTGGAAGCGGTACCAATCGCTCCGCCGGTAGCTCGAGCAGTAACGACGAGCAGCTCGACCCCTCCGTGGTCGAAACGCTGCGCAATACGCAAGGTGACAGCACGTCATCGTCGTCGAACAATGGCGCTATTCGCAGGGAGGGCCGCTAAATGATTAACAACCGATCCCTGCTGATCGTTGGCGGCCTGGCCGCCATCGCCTGGCTTGCCAGCAACACCCTTTACGTGGTGGACGAAACCGAGCGCGCGGTCAAGCTGCGCTTTGGTGAAGTGGTCGAGGAAAACATCCAGCCAGGCCTGCACGCGAAAATGCCGATCGCCCAGACGATTCGCAAGTTCGATACCCGCCTTTTGACGCTGGATACCGATACCAGCCGCTACCTGACCCTCGAGCAGAAAGCGGTGATCGTCGACTCCTACGTCAAGTGGCAGGTGGTCAACCCGACGCGCTACTACGAGGCGACCGCTGGCGACGAGATGATGGCGATTCGCCTGATCCAGCCGCGGGTAGACGAAAGCCTGCGTAACGAGTTCGGTCGCTTGAACCTGCAGGAAATCATCGCCGAGCGGCGTGACGACCTGATGATCGGCCCGACCGAAGAGCTCGATAGCCTCATGCGCGACGAACTCGGCGTGGCGGTGCGCGATATTCGTATCAAGCGCATCGACCTGCCCGAGGACGTCTCGGCAGCGGTCTTCCAGCGGATGCGCTCCGAGCGTGAACGCGAAGCCCGCGAGTGGCGCGCCCAGGGGCAGGAAGAGGCCGAGCGGATTCGCGCCAACGCCGACCGCCGCCGTCAGGTACTGCTGGCCCAGGCCAACGAGCGCTCGGAAACGCTGCGCGGTGAAGGCGACGCGGAAGCCGCGGCGATCTTCTCTAACGCCTACGGCCAGGATCAGGAGTTCTTCTCCTTCTGGCGCAGCCTGAACGCCTACCGCACAAGCTTTGCCGATGACGGCAACATGCTGGTGCTGGAGCCGGACAGCGATTTCTTCCGCTATATGCGCAGCCCCAACCCGGACTCCGGCAGCGGCGGCGAGGAAGACGACGGCGAATAAGCGCCGGATTTCGAGCTCCGCCGTTTGCTAAAGCGGCGGGGTTTCGCCGGCGGTTAAACGTGGTAGACTTAATTGAACCGGGCGTTCGCCCGGTTTTTTTGTGGCCCCCATTTGGCCCGGGTGCGTTGTGGGCGAAGGTTGTCAACAACGGCGTCATCGCGGCCTGGGCCTTCATCGTCTTGCAGGATTGTTCACATGACCATCGCTGACCGCTGGCTGCTGCCCGACGGCATGGATGAGGTGCTCCCGCCTCAGGCAAGCCGTATGGAAGAGCTGCGCCGTGCGCTGCTGGATCTCTATTACGTTTGGGGGTACGACCAAGTCATGCCGCCCCCCGTCGAGTTTCTGGACTCGCTTTTAACCGGTACCGGTACCGAGCTCGATCTGCAAACCTTCAAGCTGACCGATCAGCTGACGGGCCGCATGATGGGGGCCTCTGCCGACGTTACCCCTCAGGTGGCGCGCATGGACGCCCACTCGCTCAAACGCCAGGGGCCGGTTCGCCTTTGTTACTGCACCAACGTTTTGCGCGCCAAGGCCGACCAGCACCAGGGCGGGCGAAGCCCGGTTCAGGTCGGCGTCGAGCTCTTCGGCCACGCCGGCCTCGAAGCCGACAGCGAAATCATCCGCCTTGCGCTGGCCAGTCTCAGCGCCGCCGGTGCCCAGGAGCTTCACCTGGCGCTGGGTCATATCGGGATCTTTCGTAGCCTGGTCGAAGCGGCCGAGCTCAGCGCCGACCAGGAAGCGGCGGTGTTCGACGCGCTTGCGCTCAAATCGCCCGGCGAGCTCCAGGCCCGGGTGAGCGAGTGCGTCAGCGACCCGGTGCTTGGCGATATGCTATTGGCACTTGGCGAGCTGCACGGCGGCGCGGACATTTTGCGCCAGGCCCGCGAGCGCTTTGCCGGTGCTCCCGCCTCGGTGATCGCCGCGCTCGACCAATTAGAGGCGCTGAACAAAACGGTATTGGCGCAGTTCGATGTCTCGCTCTATTTCGATTTGGCGGAGCTTCGCGGCTATCAGTACCATACCGGTGTCATGTTTGCCGCCTACGTGCCCGGCTACGGCCACGCTCTGGCCAAGGGCGGGCGTTACGACGATACCGGCCGCGCTTTTGGCCGGGCGCGCCCGGCCACCGGCTTCTCCATGGATTTAAAGCAGTTGGCCTCGCTTGCTGCGGCGACCCCCGCCGCGGGTGCTATTTGGGCGCCGGCCCAGGAAAGCGCCACCCTGGATGCGGCCATCGACGCGCTACGCCAAAATGGCGAGCGCGTGATTCAAGCGCTGCCCGGCCAGCGTACTGAACCGGCGGAGCACGATTGTGATCGCCGCCTCGAGTTTATCGACGGCCGTTGGCAGACAACGGCCCTGACACAAGAGACGAGTGCATAATGGGTAAGAATGTCGTAGTCCTGGGTACCCAATGGGGTGACGAAGGCAAGGGTAAGATCGTTGACTTGCTCACCGAGTCGGCGGCGGCGGTCGTGCGCTTTCAAGGCGGCCATAACGCGGGCCACACCCTGGTGATCGACGGCGAAAAAACCGTTCTCCACCTGATTCCCTCCGGCGTTTTGCGCCCGGGCAAGACCTGCATTATCGGTAACGGCGTGGTGCTTTCTCCGGAAGCGCTGATCAAGGAGATCCGCGAGCTCGAAGACAGGGGCGTGCCGGTGCGCGAGCGTCTGCGCCTGTCGCCGGCTTGCCCGCTGATTCTGCCCTACCACGTGCGTCTGGACCAGGCGCGGGAAAAAGCCCGCGGGGTCGCCAAGATCGGCACCACCGGCCGTGGCATCGGTCCAGCTTACGAGGACAAGGTCGCGCGTCGGGGCCTGCGTCTGGGCGATATGCTCCATCGCGAGCGTTTCGCCTCCAAACTGGGTGAAGTGCTCGACTATCATAACTTCGTGCTGGTCAACTACCACGGCGAGCCCGCGGTAGATTTCCAGGAAGTGCTGGATAGCGCCATGCAGATGGCGGAAGAGCTGCGGCCCATGGTCGGCGACACCGTAAGCCAGGTGCACGATCTGCGTAAGGCCAACGAGAACATTCTGTTCGAAGGTGCTCAAGGCTCGCTTCTGGATATCGACCACGGCACCTATCCTTATGTGACCAGCTCCAACACCACCGCCGGCGGCACGGCCACCGGTTCCGGCGTTGGCCCGCTGTACCTGGACTATGTGCTGGGTATCACCAAGGCCTACACCACTCGCGTGGGCTCCGGGCCGTTTCCCACCGAGCTTTTCGATGATCACGGCCGCCACCTGGCGGAGAAAGGTCACGAGTTCGGCGCAACCACGGGCCGGGCGCGCCGCTGTGGCTGGTTCGACGCCGTCGCGCTGCGTCACGCGGTGCAAATCAACTCGGTGACCGGCATCTGTCTGACCAAGCTCGACGTGCTCGACGGGCTCGAGAACATTCGTGTCTGCGTGGGCTATCGTAGCAAGGATGGCGAAATGCTCGATAACCCGGTCGACTCGGAAGGCTACGAAGCCGTCGAGCCGGTCTACTTCGATCTGCCGGGCTGGAAAGAGTCGACCCTGGGCGCCAAGAGGGTCGAGGATCTTCCCACCAACGCCCGCGCTTACATCAGCTATCTGGAAGAGCAGGTCGGCACCAGCATCGATATCATCTCGACCGGCCCGGACCGCAACGAGACCATCGTACTGCGTAACCCCTTCGACGAATAAGCCGTTGGGCAATACCAGGCGCCTGGCGCTTAAAACGCCGCCGGTTTACCGGCGGCGTTTTACGTTCAAAAATCGATGCCGCGGCGGGCTTTCAGGCCGTTATTGAAGGCGTGGCGCGTCTCCTGCATTTCAGTGACGGTATCGGCCATCTCGACCAGCTCGCGGTGGGCATTGCGCCCGGTAATGATCACCGTCTGCTCTTGCGGGCGATTCTCGAGCGCCGTTTTTACCCGCTCGATCTCCAGATAGCCGAATTTCAGCATGTAGGTGATCTCGTCGAGCACGACCAGATACGTCTCGGGGTCGGCGAGCATGCGCTCGGCGTCTTCCCACACGGCCAGACACGCCTGGGTGTCGCTTTCGCGGTTTTGGGTGTCCCAGGTGAAACCGGTGGCCATGATGGCAACCTCGAGGTTCGTGTCATCTTCGAGCCGGTTGCGCTCGCCGCACTCCCAAAGTCCCTTGATGAACTGCACCACGCCCACCTTGTAGCCGTAGCCCAGCGCGCGGGTCACCGTGCCCCAGGCCGCGGTCGTCTTGCCTTTGCCGTTGCCAGTATTGACCAGAATCAGGCCGCGCTCTTCGTCGGCGTTGGCTACTTTCTCATCCACGCGGCTTTTGAGTTTCTCCATCGACGCCTTGTGGCGCTTCTCGCGATCGCTCATGCTTTTTCCTTACGTTGGGGGAGGCGCTGCATCAGGGTAATGGATTGCCTCGGGGTTGTGTATCGGGGTTGTATGTCGCAACCCGGGCCTGGCTGCTCTAGAATGGCAGGCTATGTCTCGTTAAGGAAAGCGTCATGCCCTCATTTGATATCGTCTCCGAATTCGACCGCCACGAAGCGACCAACGCGGTAGATCAAGCCAATCGGGAAATCACCTCGCGCTTTGACTTCAAGGGCGTCGATGCAAGCTTCACTCTCGAAGGCGAGGCCGTTGCCCTCGAAGCGGACGTGGATTTTCAGCTCAATCAGATGCTCGACGTGCTGCGCGCCCGCTTGATCGCCCGCGGCATCGACGCGCGCTGCATGGAGATCAAGGACCCGGTGCTTTCCGGCGTGAAAGCGCGCCAGGAAGTCGCGCTGAAGCAGGGCCTCGACGCGGCCCAAACCAAGGATATCGTCAAGCGCATCAAGGCAAGCAAGCTGAAGGTGCAGGCGCAGATCCAGGGGGAGAAAGTGCGCGTGACCGGTAAAAAACGCGACGATTTGCAGGGCGTCATGGCGCTTTTGCGAAGCGAAGAGGGGCCGGATCTGCCTCTGCAGTTCGATAACTTTCGCGACTGATGGATAGCGTTTCGTGGGGGCGCTTTGCGGTGCCCCGACAAGCGCCCCTCGTCTATACTGAGTGTTGATAAACCCGATATTTGATAAGCAAGTGTTTGATAAAAAGGAGCCTCGCACAATGTCCGACCCGCAGCCGGTTTATTTAAGCGACTACCAGCCGCCCGATTACAACGTTACCCATACCGAGCTGACGTTTGATCTTGACCCCGCTGCCACCCGTGTCAAAGCCCGCCTTTTTATCGAGCGCAACGAAAATGCCTCAAGCGATGCGCCGCTGGTGCTCGACGGCGAACAGCTAAAGCTCATCGCGCTTTCCATCGACGCCAACGCCCTGGCCGAGAGCGACTACGTGCTGACTGATAAGACGCTTTCGATCGCGAACGTGCCGGCGCGTTTTTGTCTGGAAAGCGAGGTCGAAATCGCCCCGCAGAGCAATACCGCCCTGGAAGGGCTTTACCAGTCCAGCGGTATGTACTGCACCCAGTGCGAGGCCGAGGGCTTTCGCCGTATTACCTTCTACCCGGACCGTCCGGACGTCATGGCCACCTTCAAGGTCACCGTCATTGGCGATAAAACCAGCGAGCCGGTGCTGCTCGCCAACGGCAACCCGGTCGACAAGGGCGACATCGATGGGCGCCACTTCGCTACCTGGGAAGACCCGCACCCCAAACCCTGCTACCTGTTCGCGCTGGTAGCGGGGGACCTGCAAAAGGTGACGGATCACTTTACGACCCTAAGCGGGCGTGAGGTAACGCTCGAAATCTGGGTAGAGCAGGCGAATCTGGACAAGACCGACCACGCCATGGCCTCGCTCAAGCGGTCGATGGCCTGGGACGAAGCCACCTACGGGCGCGAGTACGATCTGGATCTTTTCATGATCGTGGCGGTGAGCGATTTCAACATGGGTGCCATGGAGAACAAGGGGCTCAACATCTTCAACGCCGCTGCGGTACTGACCCACCCGGATACCGCGACGGACGCTACCTTCCAAAACGTCGAGGGTATCGTCGCCCACGAGTACTTCCATAACTGGTCGGGTAACCGCGTCACTTGTCGCGACTGGTTTCAGCTCTCGCTGAAAGAGGGCTTCACCGTCTTTCGCGACCAGTGCTTCTCGGCGGACACCAACTCGGCGCCGGTCAAGCGTATCCAGGACGTGTCGTTTTTCCGTACCGCGCAGTTTGCCGAGGACGCCGGACCCACCGCGCACCCGGTTCGCCCGGATCATTACATCGAGATCACCAACTTCTACACCCTGACCATTTACGAGAAGGGCGCGGAAGTCGTGCGGATGCTTTATAACCTGATCGGCGAGGAGGCCTTTCGCCAGGGGGCGGACCTTTACTTCGAGCGCTTCGACGGCCAGGCGGTCACCATCGAAGACTTCGTTGGCTGCATGGCCGAGGTGTCCGGGGCGAATCTCGACCAGTTCATGCGCTGGTACGGCCAAGCGGGTACCCCGGAGATCGATGCGTTTGGCGAGTACGACTACGTTCACGGCGAGTACCGTTTGACCCTTCGCCAACGTACCCCGGCAACGCCGGGCCAAACCGACAAGCAGCCGCTGCACATTCCGGTGTTGATGGGGCTGGTGGGCACCAAGTCCGGCCAGGATTTGACCCTGACCCTCGATGGCGAGTCGCTCGGCAAGGAAGGGGTCGTCCACCTGACCGAGAACGAGCAGACGTTTGTGTTCAGCAACGTGGCCGAGGCCCCGGTGCCGTCGCTTTTGCGCAACTTCTCGGCCCCGGTCACGCTTCACTACCCGTACTCCCGCGAGGATCTCGCTTTCTTGTTGACCCACGACAGCGATGGCTTCAACCGCTGGGATGCAGGCCAGCGCCTGTCGATGCTGGCGCTGGACGATTTGATCGCCGCGCACCGCAACGGAGTCGAAAAGGTCATGGACAGCCGAGTCATCGAGGCCTTTAGAGCGCTGGTGGCCGGTGAAATGGACGACAAGGCGGTGCTCGCCGAGATGCTGACGCTGCCGACCGAGGCCTATATCGCCGAGCAGCAGCGCATCGTCGATGTCGATGCCATTCATTCGGCCCGCGAGTTCATGCGCCAGTCGCTGGCAGTGGCGCTGCGCGATGAGTTCATCGCCACTTATGAAGCGAACGTGCTCGATGAGCCCTACGCGCCAAGCCCCGATCAGATCGCCACGCGCAGCCTCAAAAACGTCGCGCTTGCGTATCTGATGTCGATCGAAGACGAGCAGGGCATCGCGCTTTGCCAGGCGCAGTTCGAGGCGGGCCTCAACATGACCGACGTGCGCCAGGCGCTGACGCTTCTGGTACACAGCGACCGCGACGATTTGGCGGCGCCGGCGCTCAAGGCCTTTGGTGAAAAGTGGGCCCATGACGCGCTGGTCATGGATCAGTGGTTCACGGTGCAGGTCACGCGCCCGCAGCCCGATGTGCTCGAGCGGGTGCGGTATTTGATGGACCACCCGGCGTTTTCGATGAAAAATCCCAACAAGGTGCGCGCGCTGATCGGCGCGTTTACCCAAAACCGGGTCAACTTCCACCGCCTGGATGGCCAGGGCTATAGGCTTCTGGCCGATGCGGTGATCGAGCTCAACCGCTTGAACCCGGAAATTGCCGCACGACTGGTCACGCCGCTGACGCGCTGGCAGCGTTTCGACGAAACCCGCCAAGCGCTGATGCGTGACGAGCTAACAAGAATCAGCAAAGAGCCGCTCTCTTCCAACGTGTTCGAGGTCGTCGACAAAGCGCTGGCTTGAGGGTGCGGAACAACCATGGAAAGGAAAACGCCGGTGACAGATTCGGATAAGCGTTACTTACTGATTATTAACGGTAAATCTGCTGGAGATCCGGTGTTGCGCGAGGCGGTCATGGCCGCCCGTGAAGCAGGGAAGCAGATCGAGGTTCGCGCCACCTGGGAAGGGGGCGATGCCGCCACGTTCGCCTTTGAAGCCGCCGGCAACGGGATTACCCACGTGATTGCCTGCGGCGGCGACGGCACGGTCAACGAAGTGGTCAACGGCCTGATGCGCGCCGCCCACGACCAGCGACCGGCGTTGGGTATCGTGCCCATGGGCAGTGCCAACGACTTCGCGGTCTCCGTGGGGCTTCCGCTGGAGCCCCAGCCCGCCCTGGAGGCGGCGCTTGGCTACAGCGCTTACCCGATCGACGTGGTGCGCATGAGTGCCGAGACTGAAGGCGAGGAGTCGATCAGCTACTACGTCAACATGACCACCGGCGGTTTCGGTGCCGAGATCACCTCGACCACGCCCAAGATGCTCAAACGCATGCTGGGGGGCGGCGCATACTCGCTGATGGGGGCCTTGAAGGCGTGGCGGCATCAAAGCTACAAAGGGACGCTGCATTGGCAGGAGCAAGAGCGCAGCGAAGCGCTCTTGTTGCTGGCGCTGGGTAATGGGCGCCAGTCCGGCGGCGGCCAGGTGCTCGCCCCCCGGGCCAAGCTCGACGATGGCCGTCTCGACGTACTGCTGGTCAAGGATTTCTCCTCGGTGTGGGAGCTACCCACTTTGATCAGCGAGCTGCAGAACTTTCCCGCCGAGGGCCGTTTCGTGCGCTACTTTACCGCGCCCCGATTCATGGTGACCACTCGGGGGGAGGACGAGCCCTGGCCTTTGACTCTGGACGGGGAGGCGCGCCGACACGAGCGCTTTACCGCCGAAGTCGTGCCGCTTGCGCTGAGTGTACTGCTGCCGGAAGGTTGTACGCTGCTGTCCGCCAACGACCCACACTGATTTATACTGCCGTCATCAATGAATAACGCCATGGTCAACGTAGTGCCATGGCGAATGGCCACCAAAGGAGAGTAACCCGATGGGAAATCGTTTATGGATACCGCTACTGGCAAGCCTGGCGCTTTTATTGAGCGCCTGCGGCGAGTCTCAGGAAGAGCCCACTGTCGAGCCGGATGACTCCGCAAGCTCGGTGTCCGACGATGAGGTGGTACAAAACGAAGAGGCGCCCCAGGCGGCGGAAAATGCCGCCAATATGCCGGACCCGGAAGAGATGGAGGATGAAGTCGAGTCGCGCCAGGCCGCTGAAGAGCTCGAGCGCGCCGAGGCGCTGGACGCCCAGGGCGAAGAGTCGACGGCCACGGTAGGCGAAGAGGTTCAGGCCGGCGAAGAGACACTGGCCGCCGACCCGGATGACGCCCTCGATGAAGAGAGCGCCATGCCCGGCGAGACGACGCGCTCCGACGTCGACGACGTCATTGCCGAAACCGAGCGCCGCTTCGAGGAGGCGCAGCGCCAGCTCGAGCAACAGTTCCAGGAAGTGGAGAACCAATCTCCTGAACTCGAGCCCATGGAGAGCGAAAGCTTCTCCGATGAGTGGGAAGTCGAGAGCAGCATTCCGGAGCGAGAGCGTCTCGAGGACGACCTGGAAGCGACGGATGTCGATGCGCTGATCGAGGATACCGAGCGGCGTTTCGAAGAGGCGCAGCAGCGCTTGAACGAGCAGTTCGAAGAGATCGAGCGCGAGCGTAGCGCAACGGCCACTGAAAGTAATTTTACCCGGCGCGACGAGCAGAGCGCTAGCGGTGAAGATACCGGCGCTCGCCAAAACGACGGCGAGCAGCCGACGGATAGCGACAGCGCCAATGCGTCGGAAAACGCCGCCTCCACCAACGGTTCAAACCGCGATGAGGCGAGCGGCGACGATGAACGCGCCCCCGGCGATGATCAGACCGGCAATGAGCAGGAAGACGCCGAGCAGGACGAAGAGGAGCGCGATCTGGATAGCCTCAACGCGGCGCAGTAACGTTTGAACAATAAAAAGGCCCGCAGAAGCGGGCCTTTTGTTTCGCGCGGTGCTCGGTGTTAAGAGCAGTACTTTGTTAGTACTTAGGAGGCGCGAATATTTGAAGCCTGAAGGCCTTTTTTACCTTGGGTGACATCGAAGGTCACTTTCTGTCCATCCTGCAGGGACTTGAAGCCTTCAGCCTGAATTTCGGAGAAATGCGCAAAAAGGTCATCGCCGCCGTCATCCGGTGAGATGAAGCCAAAACCTTTTGTGTCGTTGAACCACTTAACGGTACCAGTTGCCATCTTTCGTTTCCTTAGCGTTCTTAAGTTATACGTGGGTGCCGCCTTGCGGGCCCACAAAATTCACTGTAGAAGTAAAAAAAGTGATCGTCCAGTGGCGGTTTCAGGTTTCTTTTCAATGCGACGAGCGCTGCCCCATGAGCTACCTCACTCTGTTTGACGCCCAGTTCATTCCCTTCGTGGTGGCGATTACGCTACTGACCGTAAGCCCAGGCGTGGACACCCTGCTGGTCATTCGCAACACCGCCCGGGGCGGGGTGCGCGATGGCGTCGTCACCAGTATCGCGATCTGCTGCGGGCTGTTCGTGCATGCGACGGTCTCGGCGCTGGGCATCTCCTTGATTCTTCTGCAGTCCGCCTTCGCCTTCACGCTTTTAAAGTTTGCCGGTGCGGGGTACCTGGTGTGGCTCGGCATCAGCAGTCTGCTGGCCGCCAAACGCGGTGCGGCGCTACCGGTGGGCGGGCTCGACCAGGCCCGCTCGCCGGTCGGTCTTTATCAGCCGGCCAAGGAGGGGCTTTTATCCAACGTGTTGAACCCCAAAACGGTAGTGTTTTATATGGCGTTTTTGCCGCAGTTTATTGCGCCCACGGACCCGGCGCTTTTGAAGTCGCTGTGGCTTGCCGGGGTGCATTTTGCGATCGCCAACGTATGGCAGATAGGCGTGGTTTTGATGGTGGGGGGCGCAAGCCGGTTTTTGGCAAGCGCGCGTTTTGCGCGGGTGTTGAACGCCACCACCGGGGCAGTACTGGTGGTGTTCGGCGTGCGTCTGGCCCTCGAGCAGCGCCCGGTCTGACCGGGCGCTGCCATGTTTAACTAAGCGCCAACGTTTAACGAAGCGCCAGCAGCGCGCGGTCGTAGCGTACCTGCTGTTCGTTGTCGGTCAGCAGCGTCACGCCCTGGCTGTCACCGCCCTGGTCCAGGCTTTCGAAAATGACCCGGTAGCTCAATACCGCTTGCACGTAGTCGCGGGTTTCGCGAAACGGAATACTCTCCACGAATAGATCGAAGGACTCTACGCCGCTGCCGTTACCTAGCCACTGATCGACCCGGCCGGGGCCCGCGTTGTAGGCCGCGGTGGCCGCCAGCCGGTTGCCCTGGTAACGGTTGAGCTTGTCGCGCAGATACGTGCTGCCCAAGCGGATGTTGGTTTCCGGGTCCAGCACGCCATACGGGCCGGGGTCGCTCAGACCGAGCTGGCGACTAACCAGGGCGGCGGTGCCCGGCATTAGCTGCATCAGGCCCCGCGCACCGGCGGGCGAAAGTGCGACCGGGTTATAGGCGCTTTCGCGGCGGGTAATCGCCATCAACAGATACGGGTCGACCCCGGTTTGATTGCCCCAGCGCATGAAGCTTTCCCGGAAGGCGGGCGGAAAGCGCCAGTCCAGCGCGTCCCACATTTCGGCGGCAATGGTGGTTTGTACCAACAGCGCGTGCCACTGATGCTGGGCGGCATAATCGGCCAGGGCGCGGGCCTGCTCGGGTGGGGCGTTACGCGCCGCGTGCAGCCACTCGCTGTTGGCCAGGCCGTCTTCACCAATGCGCATCAGCGCCTCGGTGCGCTGCACCACCGGCAGGCTCGCGGTACGCTCGCGGGAGATATCGTCGAAATGGCTCCGCTCGTTGTTCAACCGGTAGGGCACGCCCAGTTTCTCCGCGGCGGCGAAGCCGTAGAAACTGCGATCCATTGCCGCCTCACGATAGCGCGCCTCGGCGGCGTCGTGATTGCCGAGTTGCTCGTTGGCGCGGGCCAGCCAGTACTGCCAGCGGCTGTTTTCCTGCTGGCTCGGCGGCATCTGGGCGATCCAGTGCATCACGTCCTGCCACTGGCGCTCCTCCAAACCCCGGCGTACGCGTAGCTCCAGCACCCGCTCGCTTTCAAGTCCCGGTAGCACGCTATCCACCCAGGTGAGCGAACCCGGCACGCTGCGCACCAGCGCGTAAAAGGCGAGTTCCTCTTCGATGACGCGGCGCTCATCCAAGGTGAGCGAAAGTCGGGGGGCAAGGCCTTGCCAGGCGTTCAGCGCTGCCGCGGTGTTGTCTCGGGTATAGCGCTGCATCGCCGCTTGATAAAAGGGCGCGCTCGCCGCGCACTCGGGCCCCAGGCAGGCAGGGGCCTGGGTAATCATCTGCGGGTTGCGGTCGACCGAGTCGACGGTGTCCATGGCGGTCTGCCATTGGCCGCTCAAAAGCCCATCCAGGTAGCTATCGAGGCCGGTTTCGCCGGCCTGCCAGGCAAGCATCTTGCGCTGCCATACGGCGCGGTCGTCGATGGTGTTATCGGCGCGCAGCCGGTTAAACAGGTTATCGCAGGCGTTGGGCTGGGAGCTTCCGGTCAGCCATAGATCCAACCCCGCAGCGCGCGCCTCGCCCGGCGCGCGCTCCATCAGGGCGCTATAGTAATAGCACTGGCGGGCGGCGCCGGTAGGTTCGCCGTCGGCGACGCTCAATAGATCCGCGTAGCGCCCGGCGTAGCCGTAGTTGGCAATCGCCTGGCCACGCATCCACTCCGAAAGCGGCGAATCGGCGTTGCGCTGAATGAACGCCTGCACTTCATGGGCGGGTACGTTGGGTAGCCTACCGCGTAGGCGGTGATACTCGACGTAACCGCTCAAGACATGACCGGCAAGGGCGCGTTCGTCGATGCGCTGCCACTGCTGGTCGCGGGCAGCTTCCAGCGCCTCGCGCATTTGGGTGTCCGTGGCCGCCGTGGCGCTCGTGGCTAGGCCGATGAGCGCCGCGGCGCATAGCGCTTTGAGGCGAAAACGAGATCGCGTAACCGGCATGGCTTCCTCTCTTTAACGTATGACGCTGACTGCTAGGGGGTTGACCGTCTATAGTGGACTATAACGGCAAACGGTGCTCATTCAATCCCTTTGCCCGATGCATTGAACGAGAATCTCAACCAGGGTTGGTCCTAATGGCGCGATGGATGAAATGGTGGTGGCTGTCACGTTTGAAAGGCCGCGTGTGGGCGTTCAAACGGATCCTGCGCGCGTTGAAACTCTTTTTTCCAATGACCCGGGATGTGATCAGCGGGCGATTTCGTCCGGTGCCCTGGTCCGCCTTTGGCATGATGGCGCTGGCCCTTGGCTATCTGATCATGCCCTTCGATCTGATCCCCGATTTTATCTTCATTCTCGGCCTCGTCGATGATGCGCTGATCATCGGTTGGTTGCTGGACCGTATCGACCGGCGCCTGGCCGGCTACCGGGTCTGGAAGTACGGTGAGCTCGAAACACCGGATTCGCCGCCTTCAGCTTCTTGAAATTACTCGCACTAGCCCCATATTGACCTTCACACGACGCTTCGCGCGAACTAACGCGCATTGGTAATGCAGTGATAGGCAATTGAGGGCTACGCATGAGTACGGCAACCCACGAAGAAACACTTGGTTTTCAAACGGAAGTCAAACAGCTTCTTAACCTGATGATCAACTCCCTGTATTCGAACCGGGAGATCTTTCTCCGCGAGCTGATTTCCAACGCCGCGGATGCCTGTGACAAGCTGCGCTACGCCGCACTCGACAACGACGCGCTGTATGAAAACGACAGCGACCTGCGTATCGAGATCGAGCACGACGCCGCGGCCAACACCGTGACGCTACGCGACAACGGTATTGGCATGAATCGCGAAGACGTGATTTCGAACCTGGGCACCATCGCCCGCTCCGGCACCTCCGAGTTTTTGCAGCAGCTCTCCGGCGAGCAGCAAAAAGACGCCAAGCTGATCGGTCAGTTCGGTGTCGGTTTTTACTCCGGCTTTATCGTGGCCGACGAAGTCGTCGTGCGCACCCGTAAGGCGGGCGCGGACGCCGGTGAAGGCGTCGAGTGGCGCTCGAAAGGCGAGGGCGAGTTCAGCGTCGCCGATATCGAGCTCGACAAGCACGGCACCGAAATCACCCTGCATCTGAAAGACGATGCCAAGGAGTACGCCGACGATCATCGCTTGCAGGGCCTGGTGCGCAAATACTCGGATCACATCGAAGTGCCGGTGCGCATGCCCAAGACCGAGACCGCCAAGGATGACGAAGGCAACGAGATCGAAGGCAGCGAAGTCACTACCTGGGAAACCATCAACGAAGCCACCGCGCTTTGGGTGCGCCCGAAAAGCGAGGTGAGTGACGACGAGTACAAGGCGTTCTACAAGCACGTCGCCCACGACTTCAGCGACCCCTTGACCTGGAGCCACAACAAGGTCGAAGGCAAGCTCGAGTACACCAGCCTTCTATACGTGCCCGGCCGTGCGCCGTTTGATATGTTCGAGCGCGACGGTGCCCGCGGCGTGAAGCTTTACGTTCAGCGCGTGTTCATCATGGACGACGCCGAGCAGTTCTTGCCGCTTTACCTGCGCTTCATCAAGGGCGTGCTGGATACCCGCGACTTGTCGCTCAACGTGTCGCGGGAAATTCTTCAGCAGGACCCCAAGGTCGAGAAGATCAAAGGGGCGCTGACCAAGCGCGCGCTGGACATGCTCAAAAAGCTCGCCAAGGACGACGAACAGTATCAGACGTTCTGGAACACCTTCGGCAGCGTGTTGAAAGAAGGCCCGGGCGAGGACGCCGCCAACCGCGAAAAGATTGCCGAACTGCTGCGCTTCGCCTCGACCCACACCGATACCGCCGCTCAGGAAAACGCGCTGGCCGGCTACATCGAGCGGATGAAAGAGGGCCAGAAGAAGATCTACTACGTGGTAGCGGATAGCTTCAACGCGGCGAAAAACAGCCCGCACCTGGAGATCTTCCGTAAGAAAGGCATCGAAGTACTGCTGCTTTCTGATCGTATCGACGAGTGGCTGATGAGCCATCTGACCGAGTTCAACGGCTACTCCTTCGCCGACGTGGCCAAGGGGGAGCTTGACCTGGGCGAGGTCGAAGACGAAGAGGAAAAGAAAGCTCAGGAAGAGACGGCCAAGTCCAAGGAAGAGCTGGTCAAGCGCGTGAAAGAGGCGCTGAGCGAAGGCGTGCAGGAGGTGAAGATCACGCACCGCCTGACCGATTCGCCGGCCTGCGTGGTGCTGCCCGAACACGAAATGGGCTACCAGATGCGCCGCATCATGGAAGCCGCGGGCCAGCCGATGCCCGAGGTCAAACCGATTCTCGAGCTCAACCCGGACCACGCCCTGGTGGCGCGCCTTGAAGGCGCCGATGGCGAGCAGTTCAGCCAACTGGCGCACATCCTGCTGGATCAGGCGATCATCGCCGAAGGCGGCCATCTCGATGACCCGGCGGCCTACGTCAAACGTTTGAACAGCGTACTGACCGCGTAAATCAGACGCGTAGACCTTCGGCCCGCCTTTTTGGCGGGCCGATTTGTTTGTGGTTTGAACAGGCATCGAGGGCGCTCAAGCGCCGCGCTATTAGTGATAAAGTAGGCGTATCGTTTAGGGAGTAGGACAACGTCATGGCTTTGGAGCAGATCAAGGTGGCGGTGCTGGGCGGCGGAAGCTTCGGCACGGCCCTTGCCAGTATCGCCGCCGACAACGGCGCCCAGGTGTGCCAATGGATGCGCGACGAGGCGCTGGTTGCGCAAATCAATCAGGAGCACCGCAACGGGCGCTACCTGCCCGATTACGCGATCAACGCAGCGGTCGAGGCCTCCACGGATATTCGCGCGGTGGTCGAAGGTGCGGCGCTGGTGCTGGTCGCCATTCCCTCCAAGGCGTTTCGCCAGGTGGTGCGTCAGGCCAGGCCCTGGCTCAGCCCGGAGCAGATACTCGTCAGCACCACCAAGGGCATCGAGCAAGAGGGCTTTTTGCTAATGAGCCAGGTGCTCGAGCAGGAGACCGGCTTTGAGCATATCGGCGTGATCGCCGGGCCCAATCTGGCCTCGGAAATCGCCGATAAGCAGCTCACCGCCACGGTGATCGCAAGCGCGGACCCGCTGACTCGCACCCGGGTGCAGCAGGCGTTGGGGTGCGGCTATTTTCGCGTCTATGCCAGCAACGACCGCCACGGCGTGGAGCTTGGCGGGGTGCTTAAAAACATCTACGCCATCATCGCCGGGATGGCGGCGGCGCTGGGCATGGGCGAAAACACCCGCAGTATGCTGATGACCCGGGCGCTGGCGGAAATGGGCCGCTTCGCCGTGGCCCAGGGCGCCAACCCGATGACCTTTCTGGGCCTGGCCGGGGTGGGGGATCTGATCGTCACCTGCTCATCGAAGCTTTCGCGCAACTACCGCGTGGGGTTTGCCATGGGTGAGGGGCGCACCCTTGACGAGGCCGTCGATGCGTTGGGCCAGGTGGCGGAAGGCGTCAACACCGTTCCCATCGTGTGTGACCGGGCGCGGGAGATGGGGGTCTACATGCCGCTGGCCGAGGGGCTCTATCGGGTGCTGTTCGAAGGCGTGGCCGCCAAGGAAATGGCGAGCACGCTGATGATGGGCGAACACAGCAGCGACGTAGAGTTCGTGCTCCCCAGGGAGACCGTCCAGCAAGCGCACAATGAGACAGGGGATTTGAATGACCGCGAGTAGCCCACTTTTGATCATGCGCCACGGCGAGGCGGGCCCCGGGCGGGTCGACTGCGAGCGCAGGCTGACCCAAAACGGCGAAGCCGAGGCCGCGCGCATGGCGCGTTTTCTCGAAACCCGTAAGCTCGGGCCGGTCGTGCTTTACGCAAGCCCCTTCGTTCGCGCCCAGCAAACCGCCCGCGCAGTGGGTGAGGCACTCGGTGTGTCGGTGACGACGCTTGAAGGCATTACCCCGGACGACTCGCCGGCGAAGGTCAACGATTGGCTGCTGGCCCGGCCGGAGGGCGAGACGCTCATGTTGGTTAGCCACATGCCGCTGGTCGGCGCGCTGTGCGGGCGGCTCGTCGAAGGCCCGCAAAGTCAGGGGCTTGGCTTTCCTACCGCGGCCATTGCCGAGCTCGAGGCCGATGTCTGGGCGGCGGGCTGCGCAAGGCTCGTTCGCTTTACCGAACCCCGCCAGCTCTAGCTTTTTTGCAAACGCTATAAAAAGAAACGGCGGCCAGGGGCCGCCGTTTTTGAATGCGCGAGCGCCAGGTTTAAAGCAGCGCGTCGAGCTTTTCCTTGAGCAAGCCGTTGACCTGCTGCGGATTGGCAGTGCCGCGGGAGGCTTTCATCACCTGACCCACGAAGTAGCCGATCATCTTGCCGCGCTTTTCCGGTTCGGCGTCACGGTACTGGGCAACCTGAGCCGGGTTTTCTGCGATCACCTGGTCGATCATCGCCTCGATGGCGCCGGTGTCGGTGACCTGCTTCAAACCCTTGGCCTCGATCACCTCGTCGGCATCGCGGCCCTGGCCGTTCCAAAGCGCCTGGAAGACCTCCTTGGCGGCCTTGCCGTTGATCGTGCCATCGACCACGCGGCCGATCAGCTGCCCGAGCTGCTGGGCGGAGACCGGGCTTTGGTGAACGCTCAGGTTCTCGCGGTTCAAGGCGCCGGAGAGCTCGCCCTGCACCCAGTTGGCGGCCTGCTTGGCGTCCCCACAAACGCGATGGACTTCCTCGAAGAACTCCGCCATTTCGCGGCTCGCCGATAGCACGTGGGCATCATAAGCCGAAAGCCCCAGCTCGGTTTGAAAACGCGCGCGCTTGTCGGCGGGAAGCTCCGGCAGCTGGCTTTTCAGGTGGTCCAGGTAGGCCTGGTCGAGCACCACCGGCAACAAATCCGGGCAGGGGAAGTAGCGGTAGTCGTTGGCCTCTTCCTTGGTGCGCATGCTGCGCGTCTCGTCGCGCTCCGGGTCGAACAGGCGGGTTTCCTGCACCACCGTGCCGCCGTCTTCGATCAGCTCGATCTGGCGCTCGACCTCGAAGGCGATCGCACGCTCGACGAAGCGAAAGGAGTTGACGTTCTTGATCTCGGCGCGGGTGCCAAACGCCTCCTGGCCCTTGGGGCGCACGGAGACGTTGACGTCGCAGCGCATCGAGCCTTCCGCCATGTTGCCGTCGGAAATCCCCAGATACGTGACGATCGAGTGGATCGCCTTCAGGTAAGCGGCGGCCTCTTTGGCGCTGCGCATGTCCGGCTCGGAGACGATCTCCAGAAGCGGCGTGCCCGCGCGGTTGAGATCGATGCCGGTCATCCCCTGGAAGTCTTCGTGCAGCGACTTACCGGCGTCCTCTTCCAGGTGCGCGTGGTGGATGCGGATGCGTTTGGTTAGATCCTCGTCCAGGGTGACTTCGACCTCGCCCGGGCCCACGATGGGGTGATACATCTGGCTGGTCTGGTAACCCTTGGGCAGATCCGGGTAGAAGTAGTTCTTGCGATCGAACACCGAGACTTCGGGGATCTCGGCGTGGACCGCCAGGCCAAACTGAACCGCCATGGCCACGGCCTGTTCGTTGAGCACCGGAAGGCTTCCCGGTAGGCCAAGATCCACCGCGCTTGCCTGGGTGTTGGGTTCACTGCCAAACGAGGTCGAAGCACCCGAAAAGATCTTGGAGCGCGTGGCGAGCTGAACGTGAACCTCGAGCCCAATTACCGTTTCCCATTGCATTAGGCGTTCTCCTCGGCGAGTGCGGGAAGGTGAAGATGCCAGTCGGTGGCCTGCTGGAACTTGTGCGCCACGTTGAGAAGCTGCGCCTCGGCAAAGTGGGTGCCCAGAATCTGCAGGCCCACCGGGCGGCCGTTCACGAAGCCCGCGGGCACGCTCATGCCCGGAATGCCAGCAAGATTCACAGCGATGGTGTAGATATCCTGCAGATACATCGACACCGGGTCCTTCTTGGCGCCAATGTCGAAGGCGGTGGTGGGCGCGGCCGGGCCCATCAGCACGTCGACGTCCTCGAAGGCGTCCAGAAAGTCCTGGCGGATCAGGCGGCGTACTTTTTGTGCCTTGATGTAGTAGGCGTCGAAAAAGCCCTCAGACAGGGTGTGTGTGCCGATCAGAATGCGCCGCTTCACCTCTTCGCCGAAACCTTCCTCGCGGGTACGCGTGTAGAGATCGATCAAATCTTTCGGGTCTTTACAGCGGTGGCCGAAGCGCACGCCGTCAAAGCGGGAAAGGTTCGACGAGGCTTCCGCCGGGGCGATGACGTAGTAGGCCGGAATGGCGTAGTGGGTATGCGGCAGGCTCACTTCGCGCACGGTCGCTCCCAGCGACTCGTATACCTTGACCGCCTCGCGTACCGCCTGTTCGACGTCGCTGTCCAGGCCGTCGCCGAAGTACTCCTTCGGCAGGCCGATCTTGAGCCCGGAGAGCGGGGCGTCCAGCTGCTCGAGATAGTCGGGCACGCCGCGGGTGGCGCTGGTGGAGTCGCGTACGTCGTGGCCGGCGATCACGTTCATTAGATGCGCGCAATCAGAAGCCGAGCGGGCCATGGGGCCCGCCTGGTCGAGACTCGAGGCGTAGGCGATCATCCCGTAGCGCGAAACCCGCCCGTAGGTCGGCTTCAAGCCCGTAATGCCGCAAAATGCGGCGGGCTGGCGGATCGAGCCGCCGGTGTCGGTACCTAGCGCGGCGGGCACCAGGCCCGCGGCGACTGCGGCGGCACTTCCACCGGAGCTACCGCCGGGTACCGCGTTCAAATCCCAGGGGTTTTTGACCGGGCCATAGTGGCTGTTTTCATTGGAGGAGCCCATGGCGAACTCGTCCATATTGGTCTTGCCAAGACTTACGCTGCCCGCGGCGTTGAGCTTCTCTACCACGGTGGCATCATAAGGGGCGACGAAGTTGTCCAGCATTTTGGAGCCGCAGCTGGTCTTCACGCCCTTGGTGCAGAAAATATCTTTTAGGGCCAGCGGTACGCCGGTCAGCGCGTGGCCGCCGCCGTCGGCGCGGGTCTTGTCGGCGGCTTCGGCGTTATTGAGTGCCTGCTCACCGGTCACGCTGATAAAGCTATTGAGCTTGCCGTCGATTTTCTCGATCCGCTGTAGATAGTGGGCGGTGAGTTCACGACTCGAGAGCTCGCCACTTTTCAAGGCAGCGGCCAGCTGGGTTACGGTTTGATTATGCATGACCCAAAAGCTCCGTTCGGGGCGAATAGAAGGAAGTCAAAAAGCGGGGCGCCAGGCGCACTCACTCCACCACGCGCGGTACCAGGTACAGGCCGTTTTCCACCGCCGGCGCGCAGCGCTGATACTCGTCGCGCATGTTGGCGTCGGTGACTTCGTCGGCGCGCAGGCGCTGGGTCGCGTCCAGCGGGTGGGCGAGCGGCGCGACGCCTTCGGTATCGACGCGCTGTAGCTGGTCGACCATGTCTAAAATCTGGCTGAGATCGTCCACAAAGCGGCTGGCCTGGTCGTCACTGATGGCGAGTCGGGCCAGGTGTGCGGCCCGGCGCACGTGAGATTCTTCAAGCGCCATGATCGGGGTTTCCTCGCAAACGTAATGGAACATATTCCGCATCGAGCGGTATACATACGGTCGTCTTGAATTCGTCTTGCTTGAAGACACAAATTTAAGACATGGAAAATAGCCGCAAAAGGTACCACATAATCAATGCAACGGGCAGGGGAGCGACTCGTGCTTGCTGCCAAGGGGTTGCGGTGATACCGTTTGCATCCGCACAGGGTTCCCGGTCTGCACTAGGTAACAACATCCATGTTCAAACGCTTGAGGGGGCTGTTTTCCAGCGATCTATCGATCGACCTGGGTACGGCCAACACACTGATTTATGTACGCGGTCGCGGTATCGTCCTTGATGAGCCGTCCGTTGTCGCTATTCGCCAGTCGGGCAATATGCGAAGCGTCGCCTCGGTCGGCGCCGATGCCAAGCGCATGCTTGGTCGCACCCCCGGCAATATTACGGCGATTCGGCCCATGAAAGACGGGGTCATTGCCGACTTTACCGTGACCGAGCAAATGCTCCAGCACTTCATTCGCAAAGTGCATCAAAGCACCTTTTTGACGCCAAGCCCCAGGGTACTGGTTTGTGTACCGTGCATGTCGACCCAGGTCGAGCGCCGCGCGATTCGTGAATCCGCCGAGGGCGCAGGGGCGCGGGAAGTCTTTTTGATCGAAGAACCCATGGCCGCCGCTATCGGCGCCGGGCTTCCGGTCGAAGAAGCCCAGGGCTCGATGGTCGTGGATATCGGCGGCGGTACCACCGAAATCGCGATCATTTCGCTCAACGGCGTGGTGTACTCCGAATCCATCCGCGTAGGCGGTGACCGTTTCGACGAGGCGATCACCGCGTACGTGCGCCGCCACTACGGCAGCCTGATCGGCGAGGCTACCGCCGAGCGTATCAAGGAAGAGATCGGCTGCGCCTACCCCGGCGGCGAGCTGCGCGAGATCGACGTGCGCGGACGCAACCTGGCCGAGGGTATTCCGCGAAGCTTCACGCTCAACTCCCACGAGATCCTCGAGGCGCTCCAGGAAACCCTGGGCTCGATCGTGGCCGCGGTGAAAAGCGCGCTGGAGCAGTCACCCCCGGAGCTTGCCTCGGACATCGCCGAGCGTGGCCTGGTGTTGACCGGCGGCGGAGCGCTTTTGCGTGATCTGGACAAGCTGATTGCCGAAGAGACGGGGCTTCCCGTGATCGTGGCCGAAGATCCGCTGACCTGCGTTGCGCGTGGCGGTGGCAAGGCGCTGGAAATGATCGATCAACACACTTTTGAGCTACTCTCAAGCGACTGATTTTAGCGGTTTACTGCGGAGGGTTGCCTATTAAACCGCTATTTTCGCACGGCCCCATACCGGGCTACCGGTTCTTCTTTTGCGTGCTGGCGGCAAGCGCTTTGATGTTTGTCGACCAGCGCTTTACGCGTATGGAAGACGTGCGTGCCCACATGACCATGGTGGTCGCGCCGATTCAGTGGGTCGTTAGTCTGCCAAGCGATCTCCTTAACTGGGGGTCGCTGGTGCTTTCCGATCAGCAGGCGCTGGTGGATGAAAACCGCCGCTTGCGCGAGCAGATTCTGACCCTCTCGCACCGTGGCCAGCGACTGGCCAATCTCACCGCCGAGAACGCTCAGCTGCGCGAGCTGCTCGACGCCGCCGAGCGTACCGAATTCCCCTATATGTCGGCGGAACTCCTCTCTTTGGATAATGACCCGTTCAGCCATCAGATGGTGGTGGACCGCGGGCATCGTAACGGTGCCTACGTGGGCCAGCCGGTGATCGATGCCTTTGGACTGGTCGGCCAGGTCACGGCGGTCTCCGCCTACTCGAGCCGGGTACTGCTGCTGGCGGATGCAAGCCACGCCTTGCCTGTGCAGGTCAATCGCAACGGCCTGCGCTTTATCGTTCAGGGTACCGGGCGCTACCAAAGTGTTAACGTATTGCACGTACCGGATACCGCCGACATTCGCGAAGGCGACTTGTTGACGACCTCCGGGCTTGCCGGGCGCTTCCCGCCGGGTTATCCGGTCGCCCGGGTGAGCGAGGTGTATCACGACCCGGGTCAGCCGTTCGCCCAGGTGAGCGCGACGCCTTCGGCACAGCTCACCCGCTCGCGCCACTTCCTGCTGCTCTTTCCGCCGCCCCTCGAAGAGGACGACACCACGCTTTGGAATAGCGACATGTCGCTTTCCGCTCAGGCGATTCACGCCTCCGAGCGCCTTGGTGAAGTAGGCCCGGCGCCACTGCCGGAGGTGCCCAATGGCTAGAGTTCCGGTGATCCCTCTCATCGTGGTATGGCTAAGCCTGGTGCTGGCGCTTTGCCTGCAGGTGATGCCGCTGGCCGACGGCTGGCAGGTCTACCGGCCCGACTGGATCGGCCTGATGCTGGTCTACTGGTGTATGCGGGTGCCGGACCGGGTAGGCGTATTCCATGGCTTCGTGATCGGTTTGATGGTGGATCTGATCGAAGGCAGCGTGTTGGGCCAGCATGCGCTGGTGTTTTCGTCGCTGGCGTTTCTGGCGGCGCTGGTCTATCCGCGCTTTCGCGCCTACTCGCTGGTTCAGCAGGCGGTACTGGTGCTGGTGCTTTTGGGCCTTGCCCAATTGGTCGAGCAGTGGGTACGCGTGCTGACCGGCGAGTTCACCATTCACTTGTCGTTTTTGATTTCGTCGCTGATCAGTGGGCTTTTATGGCCCTGGCTTGCCACCATGCTCAAGGCGCTCGAGCGCCGAGCGGCAGGGGGCTAGCGCATGTCGTCGGGTAATGCTCCGTCGCGTGCTTCCAGCGCCCAAAAGCGCGCGGCCGTGCTCTGCCTGGCCTCCGCATCCCCTCGGCGCCGGGCGCTTTTGGAATCCATCGGCGTCGCGGTCGAGGTGTGTCCAGGCGATATCGACGAAACCCCTAACCCCGGCGAGCAAGCGCCAGCCTACGTCGAGCGGCTGGCGATTGCCAAGGCCGAAGCGAGTAAAGCGCGTACCCATCTTCCGGTGCTGGGCTCGGATACCGCCGTGGTGCTCGACGGGCGCATTCTGGGCAAGCCGCGCGACGCGCGAGACGCCCGAGCAATGCTCGCCGCGCTTTCCAACCGGACCCACCAGGTGATGACCGGCGTGGCCGTGATCGGCCCCGCGGGTACCCAGTCGTGCTGTGTCACGACCACGGTGCGGTTGCGCAGAATCGATGACGCTGAAATCGAGCGCTACTGGCAAACCGGTGAACCCCGGGACAAGGCGGGTGGCTACGCCATTCAGGGCCTGGCCGCGGTCTTCGTCGAGGAGATACGCGGCAGCCATTCGGCCGTGGTGGGGCTTCCGCTTTTCGAGACTTCACGACTACTTTCAAACCAGGGTGTGTCCGTTTGGTCGGCCCGCCTGTAAAGTAGCTTCAAACGGATACCTTGAAGCAGCCGAGCCCCATAAGGAAGAGTGCATGAGCGGTGAAGTCCTTATCAATTTAACCCCCATGGAAACCCGCGTGGCGCTGGTCGAAAACGGGGTGTTGCAAGAGGCGTTGATCGAGCGCTCACGCAGGCGCGGCATCGTAGGCAATATCTACAAAGGCAAGGTGGTCAGGGTTTTGCCTGGTATGCAGGCTGCCTTTGTCGATATTGGTCTGGAACGCGCCGCCTTCATTCATGCCCACGAGGTAATGGCCTCGGGGGCGCTCACGGACACGCCGCCGACGATCAATCACCTGCTTCACGAAGGCCAGGCGCTGGTGGTTCAGGTCACCAAGGACCCGATCGGCACCAAGGGCGCCCGGCTGACCACGCATCTCTCGATTCCTTCACGGTATCTCGTCTATATGCCGGATTCGTCCAACCACGGCGTATCTCAGCGCATCGAGGACGAAGCCGAGCGCGAACGCTTGAAAGCGCTGCTCGATAAAAGCGTGAATGCCCAAACACTGGAAATCACCGGCGGCTTTATCGTACGTACCGCCGCCGAAGGCGTGGGCGATGAAGAGCTCGAAAGCGATATGTACTTTCTGCTACGCATCTGGCGCAAGGTGAGCGAGCGCAAGATCAGCGCCGCCCCTCCGAGCGTGATCTACGACGATCTGCCGCTTTTCATGCGCACCCTGCGCGATGTGATGCGCGACGATATCGAGAAGGTGCGTATTGACTCCCGGGAGAACTTCGTCAAGCTCAAGGCGTTCGCCGAAGAGTTCATGCCCTACGCAGTGGATCGCATCGAGTACTACCCCGGCGAGCGGCCGATTTTCGATCTCTATAGCGTCGAAGACGAGATTCAAAAGGCGTTGGCGCGTAAGGTGCAGCTCAAATCCGGCGGGTACCTGGTGATCGACCCCACCGAGGCGATGACCACCATCGACGTCAACACCGGCGGCTACGTCGGCCACCGTAACCTCGAAGAAACCATTTTCAAGACCAATCTGGAAGCGGCCACCGCCATTGCCCGCCAGCTCAGGCTGCGTAACCTGGGTGGTATCATCATCATCGATTTCATCGACATGACCGATGTCGAACATCAGCGCCAGGTGCTGCGCGTGCTGGAAAAGGCGCTGGAGCGCGACCACGCCAAGACCAAGTGCACCGGCGTGACCGAGCTTGGCCTGGTACAGCTGACCCGCAAGCGCACCCGGGAGAGCCTGGAGCAGACGCTTTGTGAAGCCTGCACCACCTGCGGCGGACGCGGTACGCTGAAAACCCCGGAAACCGTGTGCTATGAGATCTTTCGCGAAATACTGCGCGAAGAGCGGGCCTACAGCGCCGACACTTACCGCGTGCTGGCCTCTCAGCCCGTGGTGGATCGTCTCCTCGATGAGGAGTCGGCGGCGGTGGCCGATCTCGAGGCGTTTATCGAAAAAACCATACGGTTCCAGGTCGAGCAGCACTACTCCCAGGAACAGTACGATATCGTGCTGATGTAATGACACTACCTGCTTCACTTCCTGGCAAAGTACTGGCCACCCTCGCCGGGCTTTTGGCGCTGGTCGCGGTCGTGCTTTTGTCGGTCCGGCTGGTGTTCAGCCAGGCCGAGCACCTGATCCCCTCGATCGAGTCGCTGCTCGAATCCAGAATCGGCGCGCCGGTCACCATCGAACACCTGGCGCTGTCCCTCGAGCGCAACGATATCGTGCTGCGCCTGGAGGGGCTCAATGCCGAGACCGATGACGCGCCGCTGGTGTCGCTTAAAAGCGCCTACCTGCGCCTGGACACCTGGGCGTCGATCAAAGCATTCGCGCCGATTTTCAGCGACGCGCGGCTTTCCGAACTCGATTTTCACCTCTATCAAACCGGCGACACCCAGTGGGGCTGGCCCGAGCCCGCCACGCTCCCTTTGCTTTTTGCCGAGGAACCCGAGGTCGATCTCGACAAGATCGACCGCTGGACCGGGATCATTTTGAAGCAGCGCCTCTGGATGCGCGATAGCCTGCTCACTCTGCATGGACGCGACGATTCCCTGACGCTCAGCGCCCCCCGGCTGCTGTTGGGAGGCAACGAGGAGCTGGCGCGCTTCGAAGGCGCGGTCAATATCCTGGAGGCGAGCACGCTCGACGAGGTCGACGCGCTACCAGCGCTGATTGTGCAGGCGGAAATGCAGCCAGGCCCCGACGGGCCCAGCGATTTCTCTGCCGCGATGCAGCTCGAGCTGCAGTTGGACCACCTGGTGGCGCTTGGCGATGTATTTCGCGCCGAGCATATGCCGCATATCGAGCAGGCCGGTGGGTCGGTGCGGCTTTGGGGTGATTGGTTTGGCGGCGAGCTTAAAGAAGTACGCGTCGGAATGGGAATTCCCCAGCTGACGCTGCGCCAGCAAGCACAGTTTGCGGTGTTGCGTGATATTCAGGCAGACGGGCAGTGGGCCCGCGACGACGAGGGCGGCGAGGCGTGGCTTAGCGCCAATGCCGAGAGCGTCGAGTGGGCGCAGCCGGATAACGTCAGCGAAGGGCCGGCGCTGCCGCGCCACTGGTATCTGGCGCACCAGCCCGGTCAATGGGAGCTGCGCACCAGCCCTTTCGAGCTTGCCTCGCTCACGGCCTGGCGCGAGTATGCCTTTTTGCCCGAGTCGGTGACGCGGGTACTGCAAACGCTTTCACCCAGCGGCCAGGTGCAGGGGCTGCGCCTTGGCCAGCAGGACGGGCGCTGGGGCATAGATGCAGCGGTCACTAATCTCAGCGTTCAGCCCTGGCAGCAGGCGCCTGGCGGTGGCCCGCTGGATGCCTGGGTGCAGGCGCGGGATTTGCGCGGGCGTGTCACCTTTAATAGCGCCGGTGAAAGCGAGCTCTACTTCCCCCGGCTGTTCGAGGCGCCGATGCAGCTTCGCCACGCAAGCGGGCGCGTGGAGTGGGTCTACGACGGCCCACGCAGCATGGTCAGTGGCCGCGATCTGGACGTTAACTGGGACGGCGCCGAAATAAGCGGCGGCTTTGGTCTGATGACCGGGGAGGGCCGAGGCCAGTTCGGTCTGAATATCGATTTTGCCAACGTCGACGCCATCAACTACCCGCTTTCCCAGTGGCTGCCGGTCAAAACCTTCGGCGAGGGCATTCGCGATTTTTTGCTGGATGATGTCGGTGGCTTCGTGCCCAGCGGCTCGCTGCGCCTGGGGCTGCCCATTGGCGGTAATCGCGAGGAGAATCCGCTCACCGCTACGCTCGCGCTCGATATCGAACGTGGCTACCTGCCGATTGCCGACGACTGGCCGATGCTCGAAGACGTAACAGGGCGTTTGACCTGGCAAAACCAGGTGCTCGAGGCCCAGGTCGACCGGGCGCAAAGTCTGGGCGTCGAGGCCTTCGATGGCGAAGTGCGCATGGAGGATGAGTACCTCAACATCGGCGGGCGGCTTTCCAGCAGCGGCGCATCGCTGGTCGATTTCATCCAGGCGATCCCCGATATCGATACTGCGCTGCTGGACGATCTGGAAGCCAGCGGCCAGGTGGAGGGCGAGCTACTCGTTGGGTTGGATTTGGACGACCCTGAGGCGCTCGAAGTCGAAGTGAACGCCAGGCCCTGGTTTTCACGAATAAGCTACGCGCCCCTGGACCAGGCACCGCTGACCGATGTCGGCGGAGACATTACCTGGCAACAGCGCGGTTCACAGTTTGCGCTACTGGGCAGTGCCGAGGGGCGGCTACTGAACGGGCCCATCACGGCGGATTTCGACGTACCCGCCGAGGGGATCACGCTAGGCGGCGAGCTCGATACCGGGGCGCTCTTTACCTTGGCTGGTATCGAATCCGAACACGCCCGGTCGCTTTTGAACGGCCGCGCGGATTGGGCCAGCTTCGTGCGCCTCGAACCGAGCCCCTACGTGAGCTTTCAAAGCGATTTTACCGGCGTGGAGAGCACGCTACCGGCACCCTTCGATAAACGCCGCGGCGTGGCGTGGCCTTTCGCCTTCGAGGCCGATATCGAAAGCGGCGCCGTGGAGGCCCGGCTGGCCGACGTGCTTCACGCGCGGCTCATTGTCGATGATGCCATCGAAGGCGCGGTGGCGGTGGGGCGCGCCGCGCCGCTGACCGAGCTTTCACCGGCGCCGGGCCTGCGAATCGAGGCGGATCTCGAGCGCCTCGACATTGGCGACTGGCAGCGCGCGCTAGCCCCGCTGAGCGGCGGCGCCTCCGGCGCCTCCGACGGGTCCCCGGATGAGCTTTTGCGCTTCGACGCGCCGGTGTCGCTGATGTTCGATACGCCGTGTCTGAGCTTTGACGACGCGTGCCTGGGGGAGCTGAGTCTCTCGGCGCGTTTGGTCGACCAGGCGTTGAACGCCCAGGTCGGCGGCGATATCGTGTCCGGACGCGTGGCGTATCAGCCCGGGGGCGAGCGACCGCTGGATATCACGATCGCCACCCTCGACGCCGACAAACTGATGGACCTCTCCTTTGGCGATGACGAGGCACCCGCCCCTGACTCCTGGATGGACGCGATCGAGACCTCGCACGTCGAACCGGTGGGCGCGCCGGACTGGCTCGACAAGATGCCCAACGGGCGTTTGCGTCTTGCCGAGGTCAATATCCAGGAGAACCAGGTCGGCCCGCTGACCGCCTACTGGCAGACCGGGCCGCGGCGCTTTACGCTGTCACCGGTGGGCCTCACGCTTGGCCAACTTTCGCTGACCGGCGAGCTTTTATGGCAGGGCCAGCAGAGTCGCGCCGATATCGCCGTACGCGGTGGCGATATCGGCTCGGCGCTCGAACATCTTGGCCAACCGGTGCCGATTCGCAGCCGCACCACGCGCGCTAACGCAAGTCTTGACTGGCCCGGCGCCCCCTGGCAGCTCGACCTGGCCCGCGCTACCGGGCGACTGGATACGGATATCCGCGATGGGCGCTTCGTCTCGATGAGCTCGACGTCGGCGCGGCTCGTCGGGCTTTTGAACTTCGACAATATTCTTCGGCGCCTGCGCCTGGACTTTAGCGATGTCACCGGCGAAGGCACCGCCTTCGACCGGGTTTACGGCAGCGCCACCGCCGCCGGCGGGCAACTCACCCTTCGCGAGCCCTTGCAAATCGAGGCGCCGGCCGCCACGTTAAGGCTCACAGGACGTGTTAATCTTTTACAGCGTGAACTCGATCAGCGCTTGGGCGTCACACTCCCCGTCAGCCAAACGCTGCCCTTGGCCGCGGTGGCGGTGGGGGCGCCGGCCGTCGGCGCCGCGCTGTTCGTCGCCGATCAATTGTTTGGCGAGCCGCTGAATCGAGCAACAACTTTACATTTTCGCGTGCAAGGCCCCTGGACCTCGCCGCGGGTTACTTTGGAAGGCCCTTAATGACCGCACACACGAGCGATTTGGATTTTGCCGCCTCTATTTTACTGGCACCCAGCGGCCTGGATGTGAAGGCGCTGGATACCGGACTCGACTACGCGCTGGGGGCCGGTATCGACTACGCGGATCTTTACTTTCAGCGCAGCTGGCAAGAGGGCTGGGTGCTGGAAGATGGCCGCGTCAAGGAGGCCAGCTACAACATCGACGGTGGCGTTGGCGTGCGCTCGCTAGCGGGTGAGAAAACCGGCTTTGCCTACTCCAACCAGATCAACGCCAACGCCCTGATGGATACCGGGCGCACCGCCGCGGGCATCGTGCGTAGCGGCAAGCGCCTGCCGGGCCAGGCGGTCAATATCGTTACCGCCGAGCATTATTACGCCGGCATCGATCCGTTGGCCGGGCTTAGCGCCGAAGAGAAAGTCGCCATGCTCATGGAGGCGGATAAAGTGGCGCGCGCCGCCGACCCAAGCGTTAGCCAGGTCAGCGCCTCGCTCTCCGGCACGTATGAAGTGGTGCTGGTGCGGGGCAGCGATGGAACGCTTGCCGCCGATATCCGCCCGCTGGTGCGTTTCAACGTCAGCGTCATCGCCGCGAAAAACGGCCGCCGCGAGCGCGGTGGGGCCGGGGGTGGCGGGCGCTACTCCATGGCCACGCTCAAGGAGCAGGGCGCTGCGAGTATTTACGCTAAAGAAGCGGTGCGCCAGGCGTTGGTCAACCTCGACGCCGTGGACGCCCCGGCCGGGCAAATGCCGGTGGTGCTGGGGGCAGGCTGGCCGGGTATTTTGCTCCACGAAGCGGTGGGCCATGGCCTGGAAGGCGACTTTAACCGTAAGGGCAGCTCGGCGTTTTCCGGACGTATGGGCCAGCGCGTTGCCGCCAAGGGCGTGACCGTCGTGGACGATGCGACGATCATGGATGGCCGGGGCTCGCTAAGTATCGATGACGAAGGCACCCCGGGCCAGAACACGCCGCTGATCGAGGACGGTATCCTGACCGGCTACATGCAGGACAAGCTCAATGCCAGGCTAATGAACATGGCGCCTACCGGCAACGCCCGGCGCGAGTCCTTCGCGCACTTGCCCATGCCGCGCATGACCAACACCGTCATGCTGGCCGGCCAGGACAGCCCCGAGGACATCATCAAAAGCGTCAAGCGCGGTATCTACGCGGTGAGCTTTGGCGGTGGCCAGGTGGATATCACCTCGGGTAAGTTCGTCTTCTCGGCAAGCGAGGCGTACCTGATCGAGGATGGCAAGCTGACCGCACCGGTCAAGGGGGCCACTTTGATTGGCAACGGGCCGGAGGCGATGGGCCGGGTGTCCATGATTGGCCACGACATGGAGATGGATACCGGTGTCGGCGTGTGCGGTAAAGAAGGTCAAGGCGTGCCGGTGGGCGTGGGTCAGCCCACGCTGAAGCTCGATGAGCTGACCGTTGGCGGCACGCAGTCCTGATGGATTCAGGTGCCCCTAAAATAGGGGCCCTAATGAAGGGTTCTAAAGAACGAGGGTCTCGCGCAGATGCTTGAAAAGCTTGCGGGCGCTGACCGGCGGCTTTTCCTGGTCGCGCTCTTTGCGGGCGTTGCGTACCAGTTGGCGAATGGCCTGGCGGTCGGCGTCCGGATGCTCCGCCAGAAAGCGGTCCACGGCGGGGTCGCCTTCGTCGATCAAGCGGTCGCGCCACTTTTCGAGGCGGTGAAACGCATGATCGCGCTGGTTTTTCTCCGCTTCGATGGCGTCGAACACGGCGTGGATCGCCTCGAGGTCCTCCTTGCGCACCAGCTTGCCGACGTACTGCATATGGCGGCGGCGCCCTTCATGGGAGCGAATGCGCGTGGTTTCCTCGATGGCGGCGAGCAGGTCGTCGGATAACGGAAAGCGCGCGCGTTCGGCGGGCTTCATGGCAATGAGCGTCTCGCCCAGCGCCTGGAGTTCGTGCATTTCGCGCTTGAGCTGGGACTTGCTGGGCCGCTCGAGCGGTTCGTCGAACTGATCGTCAGGGCCGCTAGCGGGGCGTTTTTTAGGCATACAGGCACTCACTTAATAGATTTGTCGCCGGCTAGTATACCAGCTGCGACCACGACATTTGATCCGCCAGCCACGATAGGCGATGAGGAGAGAGTTATGGCACAGGCATTCGATGCAGCCGCTCAGGAAAAGGAGCTGGTCGCGCGCGCTCAGGAAGCCCTGGCGCTTGCCAAAGAGCTTGGCGCTGATGAAGCCGAGGTAGGCGCAAGCGTCGACCAGGGGCTTGGCGTGAGCGTACGCCTGGGCGAGGTCGAAACCGTCGAGCTTTCCCGGGACCAGGGAATTGCGGTCACGCTTTACGTAGGCAAACGCAAGGGCAGTGCCTCGTCGAGTGACGCAAGCTCGGCGTCGATCAAAGCGGCGGTCGAGAAGGCGCTGGCGATCGCTCAATACACCGGCGAAGACCCGGCGGCAGGGCTCGCGGACGCCTCGCTAATGGCCACCGAGTTTCCGGATCTCGACGTTCACCACCCTTGGGCGCTGGATACCGAGCGCGCCACCGAACTGGCGCTTGCCTGCGAACAGGCCGGGCGCGACGTGGCGGGTATTCATCAGTCCGAAGGCGCGTCGCTTTCAAGCGGCGAGGGCGTGCGGGTCTATGCCAACAGCCACGGCTTCATGGGAACCCAAAAAGGCAGCAGCCATTCGCTTTCCTGCATGCTGATCGCCCAGGACGAGCAGGGCATGCAGCGCGACTACGACTACACCAGCGCCCGGGACCCACGCGCGCTTCGAGACCCGGAAAGCGTGGGCCGCGAGGCGGCCAGGCGCACCCTGCGCCGGCTCGGCGCCAAACGTCCGCCGACCGGCACCTTTCCGGTCCTTTTCGACCCCTCCCTGGCAAGCGGGCTGGTGGGCCACCTGATGGGGGCACTGGCCGGCGGCGCGCTTTATCGCGAAGCCTCGTTTCTATGCGACCAGCTTGGTGAGCCGCTTTTCCCCGAGTGGTTCAGCCTCGAGGAGCGCCCGCTGGAAGTGGGCGCCATGGCGAGCTCGCCCTTCGACGGCGAGGGCGTGCAGACTCGCCACAACCGGTTCATCGAAAACGGGCGCATCGCAAGCTACATGCTCTCCTCCTACAGCGCGCGGCGCCTTGGCATGAGCACCACGGGTAACGCGGGCGGGGCGCGTAATATTCGTCTCGAAGCGCCGTTGGAAAGCCTGGACGCGCTTCTTGAACGCATGGGCCGGGGCGTGCTGGTCACCGAGTTGATGGGCCAGGGCGTGAATAGCGTTACCGGCGACTACTCCCGCGGCGCGGCCGGGTTCTGGGTAGAAAACGGCGAGATCCAGTACCCGGTCGAGGAGTTCACCATCGCGGGCAACCTCAAGACCATGTTTAGCGGGCTGAGTGGGCTGGGCGACGACCTGGACACCCGGGGCAGTATCCATACGGGCAGCTGGCTGGTGGATGCCATGACCGTGGCCGGTAGCTGATCCCGACACGCGCCACTTGCCAAAACAAAAGCCCGCCGTTCAAAACGGCGGGCTTTTTAGTGGACAGGCTTTTTGAACGCTAAAAAGCAGGCGTTAAACAGAGCGCTCAGCGTATCCGGCGGTAGTTCGCGTCCAGCCCCAACCGCTCGAGCAGACGGGTGAACAAGAAAGCTTCGTCGCCGGTAAGCGAACGGCTCAGGCAGTCCAGGTACTCGCGGCGCGAGTAGCGCCACCAGCGCGGCGCCTTGTAGGAATCGAGGTCGATGGCGACCAGGCGTCCGTCGCGTACCAAAAAGTTGCCGGTGTGTAGGCCGCGGCAATGAATGCCGTTTTGATCGAACGCCACCAGGGCATCCAAGTACTGTGCCTGCAGGTCTGGCGAGTCCAGGATCAGCTCCTTTAGCGCCACACCGTGGATATTTTGGGTGGCCACCCGGTAGGGGCGGGCCTCGGTGATCGTTGGCGTGGCAATGCCCAGCGCGTTCAGGCGCGAGGCAATCAGCGCGAAGTTGAACCCGGGATAGGGGCGGATGCGCAGTAGATAGCGCAGCCGGTCGAAGGTTTTGGGTTGGAAGGTCTTGATGAACTGGTCGTGCTCGGGGTCAAAGTGGACCAGAGAGTATTTGCCGGTTTGGATTAGCTGCATTATTTTGCTCGACAGGTGGATGATTAGGCCGCCTCTCAAGGTCCGCCGTCAGATCTCTTCGTCGAAGCGGGCATCGAATAGTGCTTGAATTGCCTCCAGGGTCTGTTCGGCGTCCTGGCCCACGGCCTCGACGGTCAGCGCCGTACCGCAGGGGGCGGCCAGCATTAAAAGCGACATGATGTTGGCGGCGTCGGCCTTCTGGGTCTGCTTATAGACGTATACCCGAGACTCGAACCGCTGCGCGCAGGTGACAAGCTTGGTGGCGGCGCGGGCGTGAAGGCCGCGCTGGTTGGTCAATGTAAGAATTCTTTCGGGCACCCTGGTTCCTTTTTGCCTAGCGGTGTCTTGGTCGAGTGTGCGTGGTTCATAAGGGATGACACGGCAAGCTCGCGCCGCCCAGGCATTACGATGCGGTGGCGTCGTCAACGCTGTAATGAATGCCCAGCTCGCGGTGGCGAAGCTGTACGCTGGAGCGCTTATCGAGCATCTTTTTGGCCAGCTGTTCGACCATGTACACCGAGCGGTGCTGGCCGCCGGTACAGCCGATAGCGATGGTCATGTAGCTGCGCTGGCTGCTCTGGTAGGCCGGAAGCCACTTCTCCAGCCAGTTGAGAATATCCATGCCCATCTCATCGACGACCGGGTAGGCTTGTAAAAAAGCGGCGATCTCGGGGTCGCGCCCGGTGAAGTGTCTAAGCGTCGGGTCCCAGTAAGGGTTGGGCAGACAGCGGATATCGAACACGATATCCGCGTCCAGCGGCACTCCCCGCTTGTAGCCAAACGACTCCAGCGTCAGGGTGAGCTGGCTCTGGCGCTGATGGCAAAGCTGCTCGGTGATCCGTCCGCGCAAATCGTGCACCGTCAACCGCGAGGTGTCGATCATCAGATCCGCCAGCTCGCGGATGCCAAAAAGCGTCTCTTCCTCCTTGGCGATCGCTTCTTCCAGGGTCATTCCGCTGTCTCGGGTCAACGGGTGGCGCCGGCGTGTGGCCGAATAGCGCTCGAGCAAAATCCGGGCGTCGGTGGTCAGATAAATCACCTGCACCCGGGTACTGCCGGATTTGATGTCCTGAAGCAGCGCCGGAAAGCGCTCCAGGGCTGTGGGCAGGTTGCGCGCATCGATACTCACCGCCAAATGCGTGCGCTCGCCTTGCTGTCCTAGCTCATCGACCAATGAACCCAGCAGCATGGCCGGCAGGTTGTCGATGGCGTAGTAGCCCAGGTCCTCCAGCGCCTGAAGCGCAATGGACTTTCCCGACCCGGAGCGGCCGCTGATAATCACCAGTTGCATAGTGTTTCTCTTCGGTCTGTAGGGCTGGGTGGGTAGGGCCTGGTTCTAGCTGCCCGTTTGCTCGCGAATTTTGGCGGTGACGATCTCCAAAAGCTCGCGCTGGCTCTCGCATTTGCGAAACTGTGCGCGGGTGGCGACGTCATTCATGATGGTGGCGACCTGACCCAACAGCGCAAGGTGGGTGTCGTCGGCCTCTTCCGGCACCAGCAGTACAAACACTAGGTCCACCGGGTCACCGTCGATAGCGTCGAAATCCACCGGTTCGGCAAGCTTTAAAAAGCCAGCGATAGGAGCGCTGCAGTGAGGGCTACGGGCGTGGGGAATCGCGACCCCATTCCCAATGCCGGTACTGCCTAATCGCTCGCGGCCGATCAAACGGCTGAACACTTCCTGGCTATCCAGGCTGGGCGTATTTTGGGCGATGAAGGTGCTGAAGAACTCTAGCACGCGCTTTTTGCTGCCCCCGGGGACGTCGAACAGCACGCGCTCCGGGGGGAGTATGGTTTCCAGGGTCATCGATTTAACGCACGCCAGCGCCCTGGGCGCGAGCTTGTGCTTTTTCCTTGTGTTTTACGAGTTGGCGGTCGACCTTGTCGGCCAGCGCGTCAATGGCGGCGTACATGTCATTGTCCTGGGCTTCGGCGTGCAAATCGGCGCCGGCTGCGTGTAGGGTGCAGGCAGCCTGCTGGCGCTCTTTCTCGATGGAAAGCGTGACATGAACGGTGGTGATGTTGTCGTAGTGACGCTCGATACGTTCGAGTTTTTCGTTAACGTAATCGCGCAGAGCGTCGGTCAGTTCCAGGTGATGGCCCGTAATGTTGACTTGCATCGACGTACTCCTAATCCAGGACTGTCCTTTGATTGTAACTCTTTTTCTACCATTGCAAAGCCCCGGCGGCCAGTTTCACTTTTTAACGCAAACGCCGCCGTTCGCTGGAGGAGGGAATCCCCATGGCTTCGCGGTATTTTGCCACTGTGCGCCGCGCTACGCTAATGCCGCCATCTTCCAATAGTGACACCAGGCGGCTGTCCGAGAGCGGCTTGCCCGGCGTCTCTTCTTGAATCAGTTTTTTCAACCGGGCGCGGATCGCCGTGCTCGAGTGGCTGTCGTTGCCGTCATGACCGCTCACCTGGCTCGAGAAGAAGTACTTGAGCTCGAATACACCGCGGGGGGTGTGAATGTATTTTTGCGTCGTCACCCGTGAAATCGTCGATTCGTGCATCTCCACGGCCTCGGCGATATCGGCGAGTATCAAGGGTTTCATGGCCTCTTCGCCGCGCTCCAAAAAGCCCAGCTGGCGGGCGATGATCTCGCGACCAACGCGCAACAGGGTATCGTTGCGACTCGACAGGCTTTTGATCAGCCAGCGCGCCTCTTGCAGGTGCTCTTTTAAAAACTGGTTGTCCTGGCTCTTGTCCGCTCGCTTGATCAGGCTTGCGTAGTCCGGCTGGACGCGCAGCCGCGGAAGCGCTTCGGGGTTGAGCTCGAGGTGCCAGCCTTCGTTATCGTGGCGCACCACCAGATCCGGGGTGATGTAGCTTTCGTTGGTGACGCCATATGCGCTGCCCGGGCGCGGGTCGAGGCTTCTGATCAGCCCGATGACGTCATCGAGCTGCTCGTCGTCAAGCCCCAGACGGCGCTTCAAAAGGCGCAGGTCGTCCTTGCCGAGCGCTTCGAGAAACTGGCGCACCAGGCGTTTGGCGGGCACCAGAAGCGGCGTGTCGTCGGCCAGGGTGGCGAGCTGGAGCATCAGGCATTCGCGCAGGTCGCGGGCGAAAACGCCGGTGGGTTCGAACTGCTGCATACGCATCAGCGTGTTTTCCACCTCGCGCTGACTCAAACCTTCGAGCCCCTGGGCCTTGAGCCCTTCGCGAATATCGTTGAGAGGCTGGGTGAGGTAGCCGTTGGGGTCCAGCGCGTCGATCAGGCTTTCGGCAATGGCGTATTCGCGCTCACTGGCGTCGGTCATGGCCAGCTGCCAAAGCAGGTGGCCATGCAGGCTTTGACCCGCCGCCTGGCGCTCGAAATCCGGCCCCTCGCTGCCGGCGCTGGCCGCCATGTCCTGATAGGTGTCGGACCACTCGCTATCGATGGAGAGTTCGCTGGGGATGCTCTCTTCCCATTCGGCTTCGGCGGTCTCGGTCACGCTCTCTTCGCCAAACTCGTCCTCTTGTTCCAGCAGCGGGTTGGCGTCGAGCGCCTGCTGAATTTCCTGGCGAAGATCGAGGGTGGAGAGCTGCAGCAGGGCAATGGCCTGCTGCAGTTGAGGCGTCATGGTCAGCTGCGTGCCGACCCGCAGCTGTAAAGAGGCTTTCATGACCATTGAAGAACCACTCGTTACTCGTAAAGCTCCACCCTAGTGCGAGTTGGGGTCTGGCGCAAGTGCAATAAATATGCCACTACACGGAACTTTAGGATTGGCGATGGTTTAGAGGCGGAAATCGGCGCCCAGGTAGACCTCACGAACCTTCTGGTTATTCAAAATGGCGGTTGAGTCGCCGCTTGCGATGATGTGGCCGTCACCTACGATATAGGCGATATCGCAGATATCCAGCGTCTCGCGCACGTTGTGGTCGGTGATGAGTACCCCGATGTGGCGTGCCTTGAGGGCCAGGATGATCGACTTGATCTCGCCGACCGAGATCGGGTCGACCCCGGCGAAGGGCTCGTCGAGCAAAATGAACGCGGGGTCGGTGGCAAGCGAGCGGGCAATCTCCACGCGGCGGCGCTCGCCGCCGGAAAGGCTCATGCCCAGGTTGTCGCGGATATGGGTAATGTGGAAATCGTCGAGCAATTGCTCCAGGCGCGCTTCCCGTGCGCGGCGGTCCAGCTCCTTGCGCGTTTCCAGAATCGCCAAGATGTTATCGGCCACCGACAGCTTGCGAAAAATCGATGCCTCCTGGGGGAGGTAACCGATGCCGGCGGTGGCGCGTTCGTGCATCGGTGCCCGAGTCAGGTCGCGCTCGTCGATCCCCACCGTACCGGCGTCGGCCTTGACCAGGCCCACGATCATGTAAAACGAGGTGGTCTTGCCCGCCCCGTTGGGCCCGAGTAGGCCCACCACGCTGCCTTGGGTGATCTCCAGGTTGATGTCTTTTACCACCCGGCGACGCTTGTAGCTTTTGGCGAGGTGGCGGGCGTGAAGCGTTTTGACCGCCCCAGGTTGCGTGCTCGACACGGTCATTCTCCTATTGCGCGGGCTGTAGCGTCATGCGGATGCGCTGGTTGTCGCTACCGCTAACGTCTGAGCGCGCCTGAACCACTTCGCGGTCGATGAAGTACTCGAGACGCCCGCCCTGAAAGCGGTCGGCCCGCTGGTGGAGTTCGGCCTGGTCGATAAGCTCGATGCGCCGTTCGCTGACGTGGTAGACGATGCGCCGCGCCCATCCCTCCATCGGGCCTTCGTCGTTTTCGAGCTGGTTGCGAAGGTAGGCGCGCTCGCCGGTGGCCACAGCCTGGGAAAGCTCGCCGGCGTCGTTGCGCGAGATTTCGACACGGTCACCGCGAATCTGCATTTCCCCCTGGCGGATATCCACATTACCGGAGTAGACGGCGGTACCCGCGCGCTGATCAAGGTCAAGCCGGTCGGCTTCGACTTCGACGGGGGCCTGGCTTGTCTGGGCGGCGGCGCTCAAAGGCAGGGCCAGTACCAGTAGCGCGGTACGTAAAAACGGGTGCATAACGACTCCTAAGGCGTTGAGCGGGCGGGCGGGTGAGTGCCGCGTACGTTATCGGTGAGCCGGACCTGGCTCGTGTCGAGCCAGACATCCATGCGGTTGGCGCTCATCTGCTGAGGAGGCTGCTGTAAAAGGGCCGGTGCCTCGGTGTAGGCGTGGCGGTCGATGCCATCGTAGTGTAGCCGCTCGGTATCGAGCTGCCAGCCCTCGTCCGGGGCGAGTAGCTTGGCCGAGCCCTCCATGATCAGGGACTGGTGCTCGTTTTGCAGTATGCCGTGGTCGGCGCTGGCGAGCCACTGGCGCTGGTCGGAATCGAATAGCGTCGCCCGCGGCGCGTCGGCCTCGGTCAGCGCTTGCTGAGGCGTATGGACCAGGTGCGGCGTTTGAAGGCGTTGAGTGACGCTGCCTGTTTCGCCAAACAGCGTAAGCTCGGCGTTTTCGAGCACGTGGCCGGGCTCCTCGCGCTGTACGTCCGGGTCGACCTCGACGACCTCTGGCCCGCGCGGGTCGAGCCAGACGAGCCAGGCCCCCAGCGCAATGACCAGCGCCGGTATCCAAAGGCGTTTTCTGATCCGCGTTATCGTCAAACCCGCCATCGCGTTGCCTCTAGAGGTAGGTGTCCATCACCGCGTCCCAGTGGCCCTGGGTCATCAGCAGCGTATCGCAAATTTCGCGCACCGCGCCGTGGCCGCCAAGTGAGTCGGTGATCCAGTCGGCGTGGGTATGCATGTAGTCCGGCGCGTTGGGTACGGTAATGCCGACCCCGGCCCGTTTGATGCAGCCAAGATCGGGCAGGTCGTCGCCGCAGTAGGCCACCTGCTCGAGGGTGATGTCCAAACGCTTACAGAGCGCTTTGAGGGTCTCGAGCTTGTGCTCGACGCCTTGGTAGACGTGGGTGATCCCTAACGACTTGGCGCGTTGGCTGACCATGGGCGAATCCCGGCCGGTGATCAGCGCGACGTGAAAGCCGGCGCGCTTCAAAAGCTTGAGGCCGTGGCCGTCCTGGGTGTGAAAAGCCTTGATCTCGACACCGTCGGCCTGAAAGTAGAGGCGGCCGTCGGTGAGTACGCCGTCCACGTCGATCGCGAGCAGGCGAACGTGGCGGATGCGGTCGTTTAAAGCATCGGGTACGGCCATGGAGTCTCCTTTATAGCGGTATTGGGACTGAGTACGGGTTAAATCACGCCGCTCGAAAGCAGGTCGTGCATGTGTAAGGCACCAATCGGGCGCTCGTGTTCATCAACCACCGCAAGCGCGGTAATGCGGCTATCCTCCATCAGGCGCACGGCCTCGGCGGCGAGCATGTCCGGGCGGATGCGCTTGCCCGGACGGGTCATGACCGTATCGACGCTGATGACACGTAGATCGTGGTGTTCGTCGAGGGTGCGGCGCAGGTCACCGTCGGTGTAAACGCCGGCCAGCCGGCCCTGGGCGTCGACCACGCAGGTAAAGCCAAGCCCCTGGCGGGTGATTTCCAATAGCGCATCGCGAAGCGGGCTGCCTAGCGGCACCGTCGGCAGACGCTCGCCGCTGTGCATCAGGTCCTTCACGCGCAGCAGCAAACGCTTGCCAAGGCTGCCGCCTGGGTGGGAAAGCGCGAAGTCCTCCGCGGTAAAGCCCCGCGCCTCCAAGAGCGCGACCGCCAGCGCGTCCCCCAGCGCCAGGGCCGCGGTGGTCGAGCTGGTCGGCGCCAGGTCGAGCGGGCACGCCTCCCGGGCCACGCCGCTATTCAGATGGGCGTCGGCGTGGGTGCCTAGCGTGGACTCGGGGCGGCCGGTCATGCTGATCAAAGGCACGCCCAAACGCTTCAAAAGCGGCAGCAGGGCGGTGACCTCGGCGGTTTCGCCGGAATTCGAGAGCGCGATGACCACGTCCGAGCGGGTGATCATCCCCAGGTCGCCGTGGCTCGCTTCACCCGGGTGGACGAAAAAGGCCGGCGTGCCGGTGCTGGCAAGCGTGGCCGCCAGCTTGCCGGCGATATGACCGGATTTACCCATGCCGGTCACGACCACCCGCCCTTGGCAGGCCAGAATCAAGGCGCAGGCGTGATCGAAATGTTCGTCCAGTTTTTCCTGAAGCTCGCCTATGGCGGCCTGCTCGATTTGTAGCGTGCGCAGGGCGCTTTCACGTAACGCGCTGGGGGAGGCGAGAGGCGCTGACATTATGGGCTCACTAAGCTTGCGGTATTAAGGCCTTAGAATAGCATTTTGGATCAATGGATAGGTATCGCCGTTTTGACAATTCCTTGTAGAGCAACGTTTTAAAAACATCCTTTTGGGTGGCTTCGCGCTTAACGGGTAGCGTTGAGGTACAATGTTCGCTAATATTTCGGAAACACTGTTTTTAAATTGCCGGTCTTGATGAGCCCGTGCCCAAGCGTTAGCCATGACTTTGGTGGTCGCGATATTTTAGCGTTAATGGTGTCCCGGCCCTGGCGTCGACGATATCGACGTTGAATCTCGATACGCAAAGTCAGTCAGCTATCCGCCCTGTGAGGAGGGTTTATCCACTCATGACGCAAATACCCTTCATTGAAATCGAAGACCTTCACTTTTCCCGAGGCGAGCACGAAATCTTTCGCGGCGTGAACATGCGTATCCCGCGGGGGCAGGTCACCGCCATTATGGGCCCCAGCGGTACGGGTAAAACCACGCTGTTGAAACTGATCGGCGGCCAACTGGAGCCGGACCGCGGCCGTGTGCTGATCGACGGGCAGGACGTTCATAAGCTTTCGCGCAAGGCGCTTTTTGCCCTGCGCAAACGTATGGGCATGCTGTTTCAAAGCGGCGCGCTTTTCTCGGATCTAAACGTTTTCGAAAACGTGGCGTTTCCGCTTAGAGTGCATACCGACCTGCCCGAGGCGATGATTCGCGATCTGGTGCTTTTGAAGCTTCAGGCGGTGGGGCTTCGAGGTGCACGCGAACTCACCCCCGCCGAGCTTTCCGGCGGCATGGCGCGGCGGGTGGCGCTGGCGCGCGCCATCGCCCTGGACCCGGAGCTGGTGCTTTACGATGAGCCCTTCGTCGGTCAGGATCCGATCTCCATGGGCGTGCTGGTGCAACTGATCAAGCGCCTGAACGAGGCGCTCAGGCTAACCTCGGTTGTGGTCTCCCACGATATCAAGGAGACGCTGAGCATTGCCGACTACCTGTATCTGATCGCCGATGGTCAGGTCGTGGCCGAGGGCACGCCGGACACCTTCGATACCAACGACGACCCTCGGGTGAGCCAGTTCGTGCACGGCGAGCCCGACGGGCCGGTGCCGTTTCACTACCCGGCGGCAAGCTTCTATAGCGATATGCTGGGCCAGGCGCTGCCCAAAAGGACAGAGTAATGCAGGCACTATTCAAGCAAGTCGCAAGGCTTGGTCGTAAAGGATGCGACACGGTAGAGGCGCTGGGCCGCGCCGGGGCATTTCTTGCCCAGTCGAGTGTCGGCATTCCCTCCAAAGAGGGGTTTTCGCTTTGGCTGCGTCAAATGCACTTTATCGGCGTACTGTCGATCGCCATCGTGCTGGTATCGGGGCTATTTATCGGCATGGTGCTGGCGCTACAGGGCTATACTATTCTGGTCGACTTCGGCGCCGAGCAGGCGCTTGGTCAGATGGTGGCGTTGTCGCTTTTGCGAGAGCTTGCCCCGGTGGTCGCCGCGCTGCTTTTTGCCGGCCGTGCAGGGTCGGCACTGACCGCCGAGATCGGCTTGATGAAAGCCACCGAGCAGCTGACCAGCATGGAAATGATTGGCGTGGACCCGCTCAAACGCGTGGTGGCCCCCAGGCTCTGGGCCGGGTTCGTGGCGCTGCCCATTCTGACCGTTGGCTTTAGCGTCGTCGGTATCTGGGGAGGCTACCTGGTCGGTGTCGAGTGGCTGGGCGTGTTCGAAGGCTCCTACTGGAGCAACATGCAGGCAAGCGTTGCCTTCGTGAGCGACGTGGGCAACGGCATGATCAAAAGCCTGGTGTTCGCCCTGGTCGTCACGTGGATCGCAGTTTTTCAGGGTTACGATTTGGTACCTACTTCCGAAGGGATTTCCCGGGCGACGACGCGTACCGTCGTCTACTCGTCCCTGGCCGTGTTGGGCCTTGATTTTGTACTTACCGCCGTCATGTTCGGCGGCCTTTGATAGCGGGAGCACGTTCATGAAACGCAGTAAAGCCATGGAGTTCGGCGTCGGTCTGTTTATGCTGGCGGGCATCGTCGGGCTCGTTTTCCTGGGCCTTCGGGTTAGCGGGCTTTCGCTTTCGGCGCCAACGCAAACGTTTCAGCTGGAAGCCAATTTTTCCAACATTGGTGGCCTCAAACCCCGCGCGCGGGTCACGATGGCCGGTGTCACCGTGGGCCGGGTCGAGTCCATCGACCTGGATACCGACTGGTACGATGCCCGCGTCGTGCTGCGCCTGGACAACGACCTGGAGGGGCAGCTCTCCCAGGATACGACGGCGGCGATTCTCACGGCGGGCCTTTTGGGCGAACAGTACGTGGGGCTGACCGTCGGCGGGGCGCCGGACACGCTCGAAGACGGTGGCGTTATCCGCGACACCCAGTCGGCGCTGGTACTGGAAGAACTAATTCAGCAATTTGTATCCAACATGGTTAGCAGCTAAACCTGTACCGGATTCGTTATAAAACACTCAGTCGAGAGGTAGATGTCATGAAAGCCTTCAATAACCCGCTAAGCTACTGGTTGACGGTGCTACTGGCGGCCCTGGTTTTTGCCCTGCCGGCGACCGCCAGCGCCCAGAGCCAGTCGCCTGAGGCGATGATTCGTGAAAACGTGGCCGGCTTCATGGCACGTATCGACGGCCGCGAAAGCTACTATGCCAATAACATCAACGAGCTCAAGTCGATCGTCGATGAAACCCTGGACGAGGTCGCGGACTTTCGTTATATCGGCGCAAGCGTGATGGGAAGCTATTTCCAGAACGCATCGCCGGAACAGCGCAGCCGCTTTGCCAACGTCTTCCGCCAGACCCTGATCGATACCTACGCCCGTGGCCTTGTGACCTACGACTACGAAGACCTGCGCGTGCTCGATAACCAGCGCGGCCAGCGCTACGAAGATCAGGCAACGGTCGATATGCAGGTCGTGGCCAGTGGCGGCCAGGTCTATCCGGTCAGCTATAGCCTGCGCCAGACCAACGGTGAATGGCGCGTCGTCAACGTGATCGTTAACGGCATCAACCTGGGGCTAACTTTCCGCAACCAGTTCGACCAGGCCATGCGTCAGCAAAATCGCGACTACGACGCGGTCATCCAGAGCTGGTCGCCGGAAGTAGGCGTGGAAGAGCTCGAACAGGGGGGCGATGCGTGACCCAACTGGTAACCCAGGACGGCGTAACGCTCGATCAGCAGGGCGCGACGCTGTTTCTCCAGGGCGGTTTGACCATGAACGCAGCGGCCCGGGTGGCCGCTGCGGGCACGTTGTGGCTCGAGCAAAGTGCGTCCTCGCCGGTGACGCTTGATTTCACCGGCGTCGAAACCGCTAGCAGCGTGGCTTTGAGCGTGCTTTTCGAGTGGCTGAGAACCTGTGGTCAGCGCGCCATTGCCGTGGAGCGCATCGCGCTTTCACCCCCCTTGATGCGTCTGGCTTCGCTCGCCGAACTCGACGATATGATCGACGCGCCCCACCTCGCCTTGACCTCTTGAGACCGGCATCGCCAAGCGCGATGCTTTTCTTTATCATGTCGCCTTATTTTTTTAATTAATCGTCCCCAGAGGAGTTTTCTGTCTCATGCAACCCAACGAGGTAAAAGCGCTGCTTGAATCCCGCATCGACGGATGTGACTTTCATATTCAGGGGGAAGGTTGTAATTTTCAGGTCGTCGCGGTGGGTGAGGCCTTCGAAGGGCTCTCGCCGGTCAAACGCCAGCAGTTGGTGTACCAGGCGCTAAGTGACGAGATTGCCTCCGGCGCCCTTCACGCGATCAGCATCAAAACCTATACGCCGGCGCAGTGGCAAAACGCGCCGGAAAACGCCCAATAAGGCGCCTTCATGGATAAACTCCTGATTACCGGCAACGGTCGTGCCGACGGCGAAGTGTGGGCGAGCGGTGCCAAAAATGCGGCCCTGCCGATTCTTTGCGCCAGTCTGCTTTCGAAAGGCCCGGTGGTGATCGGCAATTTGCCGCATTTGCAGGACATCACCACGACCCTAGAGCTTCTAGGGCGTATGGGGGTCGAGCCCGTGATGGGCGAGCGGCTGAGTATCCAGCTCGATGGCTCCCAGGTCACGCACTGCCACGCGCCCTACGAGCTGGTCAAGAAGATGCGCGCCTCGATTCTGGTGCTGGGTCCGCTTCTGGCCCACTTCGGTAAGGCGGATGTTTCGCTACCCGGCGGCTGCGCGATTGGCTCGCGCCCGGTGGATCTGCATATTCGCGGGCTGGAAGCGATGGGCGCCCACATTCGCGTCGAGGCCGGCTACATTCGCGCCAGTGTGGAAGGGCGCTTGAAGGGCGCGACCATCTATTTCGATACCGTCACCGTGACCGGCACCGAGAATCTTTTGATGGCGGCCACGCTGGCCGAAGGTAAGACGGTGCTGGAAAACGCCGCCCGGGAGCCCGAAGTGGTCGACCTGGCCGAGTGTTTGATCAAGATGGGCGCGAACATTCGCGGCCACGGCACCGACACCATCGTCATCGAAGGCGTGGAGTCGCTTCACGGCTGTGAGCACGACGTCATGCCGGACCGCATCGAAACCGGGACGTTTTTGGTCGCCGCGGCGATGACCGGCGGCCGGGTGAAGGTCACGCGTACCCGGGCGGACATTCTCGAGGCGGTACTCGCCAAGCTCGAAGAAGCCGGTGCGGACATCACCTGCGGGGATGACTGGATCGAGCTCGATATGCACGGCAAGCGCCCGAAAGCGGTCAATATTCGCACCGCGCCGTACCCGGCGTTTCCCACCGACATGCAGGCGCAGTTCGTGGCCATGAACGCCGTGGCCGAAGGCCACTCCCGGGTGGTGGAAACCATCTTCGAAAACCGCTTCATGCATGTTCAGGAGCTCAATCGCATGGGCGCTGACATTGCGCTCGAAGGCAACGCCGCGCTGATCACCGGTGTCGATAAGCTTTCCGGGGCACCGGTGATGGCGACCGACTTGCGCGCCTCGGCGTCGCTGGTGATTGCGGCGATGATGGCCGAGGGCGAGACCCTGGTCGATCGTATCTACCATATCGACCGCGGCTACGAATGTATCGAAGAGAAAATGCAGTTGCTGGGGGCGAAGATTCGCCGCATTCCCGGCTAGCCACGCGACCAACTACTGGCCAACACCATGAGTAAGCAACTGATTTTAGCGCTCTCCAAGGGGCGCATATTAGAGGAAACGCTGCCGCTTCTAGCCGACGCCGGTATCACACCGGCGGAGGATTTGAGCAAAAGCCGCAAGCTCTTGTTCGATACCAATCTGCCCGATGTGAAGTTCGTGGTCATTCGCGCAACGGATGTGCCCACCTACGTGCAGCTGGGCGCGGCGGATTTGGGGATTGCGGGTAAGGATGTGTTGCTCGAGCACGGCGCCGAAGGGCTTTACGAGCCCGTCGATTTGGATATCGCGCGCTGCCGGCTGATGACCGCGGGCGTGACCGGTCAGGCGCCTTCCAAGGCACGCCGCCGGGTCGCGACCAAGTTCGTTAACATCGCGCGGCGCTACTACGCCGAGCAGGGCATCCAGGCCGAGGTGATCAAGCTTTACGGGGCGATGGAGCTGGCGCCGCTGATGAATCTGGCCGATGAAATCGTCGATATCGTGGACACTGGCAATACGCTGCGCGCCAACGGCATGGAGCCGCGAGAGCTGATCGCGGATATCAGCACCCGGCTGGTCGTCAATAAAGCGGCCATGACCATGAAGCACGATCGTATCAAGCCGCTGCTTGCGCGGCTTTCCAGCGCGGTCGAAAAACGCCGGGCAGACGCTGTCCAGTCATAAGGGATTTTCGATGAGTAACAAAGCGGCCACCATCAATCGGCTCTCCACCGCCGAGAGCGCCTTCGGGCAACGCCTGGACGCACTGCTCGACTGGGAAGGTGTCTCCAATAGCGATGTGCAGGCGCGGGTTCATGAGCTGTTAGAGGATGTCAAAACCCGCGGCGACCAGGCCGTCATCGAGGCAACCAACCGCTTCGACCGGGTCGATGTTCGTCAAATGAGCGAGCTTTGCCTGACACCGGCGCGGTTGAAGGCCGCTTTCGACGGCCTGCCCGTTGACCAGCGCGAGGCGCTCAACGTTGCCGCCGAGCGTATCAAGCGCTACCACGAGCACCAAAAGCCCGTGTCCTGGCAGTATGAAGAGCCGGACGGCACGGTACTCGGCCAGAAGGTCTCGCCGCTGGATCGCGCGGGTATCTACGTGCCCGGCGGCAAGGCCGCGTACCCCTCGTCGGTATTGATGAACGCCATTCCTGCCCACGTGGCAGGGGTTGGCGAAATCGTCATGGTGGTGCCCGCGCCGGATGGCGTGTTGAACGAGCTGGTGCTGGCCGCCGCGCACCTGGCCGGGGTCGACTACGTCTTTACCATTGGCGGCGCCCAGGCGGTGGCCGCGCTTGCCTATGGCACCGAAAGCGTACCGCGGGTCGACAAGATCGTGGGGCCTGGCAATATCTACGTGGCGACCGCCAAGCGAGCGGTATTTGGCCAGGTAGGTATCGATATGATCGCCGGGCCTTCGGAAATTCTGGTGGTATCCGATGGCCAGACCGACCCGGAGTGGCTGGCGATGGATCTGTTCTCCCAGGCCGAGCACGACGAGGATGCCCAGGCGATTCTGATCAGTTGGGACGCCGAGCACCTCGAGGCGGTCGAGGCGGCCATCGAGCGGCTGCTGCCGACCCTGGAGCGTGAGGCGATCGTGCGCGCCTCATTGAGTAAGCGCGGCGCGCTGATTCACTGCGCAAGCGAACACGAGGCCATTGACCTGATCAATCGGGTTGCGCCGGAGCACCTGGAGCTTTCGGTGGCCAACCCGGAGCAGTTGGCCGAGCAGGTACGCCACGCCGGGGCGATCTTCATGGGGCGCTACACAGCCGAGGCACTGGGCGACTACTGCGCCGGGCCCAACCACGTGCTGCCCACCTCGGGTACCGCGCGCTTTTCATCCCCCCTGGGTGTTTACGATTTTCAAAAGCGTTCGTCGATCATCCACTGCACTGCCGAGGGCGCCTCGGCGCTTGGCAAAACCGCCTCCGTGCTTGCCCGGGGCGAGTCACTCACCGCCCACGCCCGCTCCGCCGAATACCGCATTCGCGACTAGGTGGCTTCGCGCCAGCGTTTGCTGGCGCGCTTTCCGTGCGGCTACGAGCCGCCCTCAGGCCCTAGAGTGGCGCGGACCGGCGTAGGGCGCTCTCCGACTTCCACGGTCGTCTCGATACGCTCGCCGTTACGTACCACGGTGAGTGGCAGCGACGTGCCTGGTGGGATCGACGCGATATCGCTCATGGTCGCCCGAGCGTCCAGAATCGCCTGATTGTCGATGGAGAGCAGCACGTCGCCGGGTTGAAGCCCCGCCTGGGCGGCCGGGCCTTCGCTCACCACGCCCGCCACGATTACCCCCTGGGGCGTACGCAGCCCGAAAGAGGCCGCAAGCTCGCGGGACAGCGCCTGAGCTTCGATCCCCAGCCAGCCGCGAATCACCCGGCCGCGTGTGACCAGTTCGTTGAGGATGCTGTGGGCCAGATTGGCCGGGATGGCGAAGCCGATACCCTGGGAGCCGCCGGAGCGCGAGAAGATCGCCGTATTGATGCCCACCAACGCGCCTTCAGCGTTGACCAGCGCGCCGCCGGAGTTGCCGGGGTTGATCGCCGCGTCGGTCTGAATGAAATCCTCGTAGGCGTTGAGGCCCAAGTGGCTTCGGCCGGTGGCGCTGATGATGCCCATGGTGACGGTCTGGCCGACCCCAAAGGGGTTGCCGATCGCCAGCGCCACGTCCCCCACGGCGACTTCCTGGGAGTCGGTGAGCTCGATCACCGGCAAATCTTCCAGGTCGATGCGCAGCACGGCCAAATCGCTTTCCGGGTCGGTGCCGATCACCTCCGCCAGGGTTTCGCGGCCGTCGCGAAGCGCTACCTGAATCTGATCGGCGTCGTTGATGACGTGATGGTTGGTCAGCACGTAGCCGTCCTGGCTGATGATTACCCCGGAGCCCAGGCTCGACAGCATACGCTGGTGGGCAGTGGGGTCGTCGCCGCTGAAAAACTGCTGAAAAAACGGGTCCGACATCAGCGGATGCTGGTCGCGCTCGACGATCCGCGAGGAATAAATATTCACCACCGCCGGGGCAGCTTGATTGACCGCATCCGAGTAGCTGGCCGGCCCCTGATTGCGATCCAGCGGCGCCGCCTGGCGGATTTCCGGGCGCGGGCGGTTAACGTCCTGAGGGTTCGTTTCGCCGGCGGGAACCAGGGCGCCAGGGGTTTGCGCCGGCGGGGTGGCTCGAAACGGGTTGGGCAACAGGTCGGGAAAAGCAAATAGCAGCAGCGCAGCCAGAAGAACTCCGGTAACGATTGGCCATACATAGGGCAGCACATAGCGGTGCATGCGAGACATCCTCAGCCGTTGACGGTCTTTTGGGCACGAAAGGGGCGCGGTGGTAGGCGTTTCGTACAAGCATTGAGTTCGCGACGTCTTGTTCGCAAGGCCTTGTTCGCGATAACAAGACGCGAGCTTTACAATAGTGAATAGGGTAACACTTTTTGAACGCGATCCTCAGTAGCCAAACCCCATAAGGAGACGACGTGGTTAACCGCGACCAGCTTGTCAAAGCGTGCGATCACCAGCTTCGCGCGTCCCGTTTCAAGGATTACACCGTCAACGGTCTACAGGTAGAAGGGCGCGAAAGCGTCACCCGGGTGATGACCGGCGTGACGGCCAATCAGGCGCTGCTCGAGGAGGCCGTCGCTTGGCAGGCGGACATGGTGCTGGTCCATCATGGCTATTTCTGGAAAAACGAACCGGTGGCGATTACCGGCATGAAGCAAAAGCGTATCAAGACGCTTTTGAATCACGATATCAACCTGCTCGCCTACCACCTGCCGTTGGATGCCCACGCCGAGCTTGGTAACAATGCCGAGCTTGCCAGGCGTTTGGGCTGGAAAGTGGAAGGCTGCATCGACGGCGAGCTCGGTGAGGGGCTTTTATGGTCGGGGCGGCTGGGTCAGGCCCAGTCTCTTCAGGGCCTGGCCGAGCAAGTAAGTGCGGTGCTGGAGCGTGTGCCGACGGTGATCGAGGCGCCCGGCCTTGCCCGTATCGAACGTGTCGCCTGGTGTACCGGTGGCGCCCAGGACATGATTACCGCCGCTTATGAGGCGGGGGCCCAGGTGTTCGTCTCCGGTGAAATCTCTGAGCGCACCACCCACCTGGCCCGGGAAATGGGGATTCACTACATCGCGGCCGGCCACCACGCGACCGAACGTTTCGGCGTTCAGGCGCTGGGCGAGTGGTTGGCCAGCGAGTACGGTGTCACCCACCGCTTTGTCGATATCGACAACCCGGCCTGAACGTAAAAAAGCGAGGGAGAACCCTCGCTTTTTTGATTGGCGTGCCGTGTTTCGGCGATGGCTTTAGTAACGCGGCGGCTGGTCGACGGCAGGTTCTTTCGCCTTCGTGTCTTTCAAGCCGTACTCCTCGGAGAGGGTGCCGCCCTTGCCGTCGGCGTAGTCGCGGGGGGTGGCGGGCGTCTCGGCCTCGGGGGCTGCGGGCGTTGCCGAAGAGCCCGTTGCCGGTGCTTTTCGCGGCTGCGTGAAAGCGGTGTCCGGGCTGGTGGCCAGTTCCCACTGCTCGGCGCCGGCGTCCAGCTTGTCCTCGATGTCGTCGGCCTGGCTGCGGATGGCCTCGAGGCACTGGCGAACGTCGCTTACGTGGCTGCCCATCGCTTTTTTGAGTTCGGCGATCTGGTGTTCGCGCTCCAAAAGCGTTTGCTTAAGCGATGCCCGATGGCGCTCACCCTTGCTCGCCAGCCGATAACACAAAAGGCCGATCAAGAATCCAACGGCCAGGCCGATCAGCGCATAGATGATTGGTGAGTTTGCTTCCACAGTTTTCTCCCTAAAACCAGGTTGGATCAGTTCAGGCGCATCGCCAAGCGCTAATGCACGTTTGGCCTCATTATAGGCGTCAGTTGGCGGGTTGGGTCAATGCGCCGATGCGTTCAGGGTTTATCCAGCGTATAATTTGGCTGCTTTACAGCGCTTTGCCCCTCGCGCAGGCGCTTAAAACCGCTACTTTGCGACCGTATTTTGCGCCGCCTCAGGTGGCCACTGCGCTTCCCGCGCCACCCTTTGGAGAGTGTTTGAATGTCATCGAAAACCGCCTCGGCCAAGGCAAGTTCCACGCACCCGCCAACGCCTCTGGCGCGTTATAAAAGCGATATTCAGCGCGACGATTTTCAATTCGACCAGGCCCAGCAAAAGGCCGTCGAGCACCTGCAGCGTCTCTACGACGAGTTGCTGGCAACCCCTTCTACGACGCCGAAAACCGTAGTAGCCAACAAGGGGTTCAAGGCGCGCATGGCCGGGCTCATGGGCAAGAAAACGTCAAAAGATGAGCCCGCCATGCCGCGGGTGAACGGTCTTTACTTTTGGGGCGGCGTGGGGCGGGGTAAAACCTATCTGGTAGATACCTTTTTCGAGGCGCTGCCGTTTCCCGATAAGATGCGCACCCATTTCCACCGTTTCATGCAGCGGGTGCATAACGAGCTCAACCACTACAAGGGCGAGAAAAACCCGCTCGAGCTGATTGCGGGTAAGTTTGCCTCTGAAGCGCGCGTCATTTGCTTTGATGAGTTCTTCGTCAAGGACATCACCGATGCCATGATTTTGGCCAATCTTTTGGAAGCGCTTTTCGAGCGCGGCGTGGTGCTGGTGGCGACCTCCAATATCGTGCCCGACGATCTCTACAAGGATGGGCTTCAGCGGGCGCGCTTCGAGCCTGCGATCGCGCTTTTGAACCGCCACTGCGAGGTGGTCAATGTGGACTCCGGCGTGGATTACCGGCTGCGCGCGCTGGAGCGTGCCGAAATTTTCCACTCGCCCTGCGATGACGAGGCCGAGCGTGAGCTTGCGCGTAGCTTCAAGGAGATTGCCGGCCAGGCCGGCGAGCAGGATGCGCCGCTGGAGGTCAATCACCGCGTGCTGAAAACGCGCCGCCTGCACGAAAACGTGGCCTGGTTCGAATTTCGCGAGCTTTGCGACGGCCCGCGCAGCCAAAACGACTATATCGAGATCGCCCGCGAGTTTCACACCGTGCTGGTTTCCAACGTCATCCAGATGAGTGCCAAGCAGGAAGACCAGGCACGGCGCTTCATCAATATGGTCGACGAGTTCTATGATCGGGGCGTTAAGCTTTTAATGTCGGCGGAGGTCGAGGTCGAGTCGCTCTATACGGACGGCAAACTCTCCTTCGAGTTCGAGCGCACGCTCTCAAGGCTTCAGGAAATGCAGTCCCGGGAGTATCTTGCGCTGGCCCACAAGCCGTGAGGCCGTGGTAGAAAGCCGGGCCGGCAGGGTAATAAAAATGCCCGTGGCGCTTAACGTGGCGCGTTTTGTCGTGTAGAATGCCGCCTCGCTGTACGTTACGGGCGTTTTCCTTGCCCGTAACCAAAAAAAATAGGGATGGTGCTTATCCGCTTGGCGGCTAGGTCACCCAATACATTTAATCTGGTGAATTTCATCCATGAAGACGTTCAGTGCTAAGCCGCAGTCCGTCCAGCGCGACTGGTATGTTGTCGATGCCACGGACAAAACGCTCGGTCGTCTGGCTACCGAAATCGCTCGCCGCCTGCGTGGCAAGCATAAGCCCGAATTTACACCTCACGTTGACACCGGCGACTACATCGTCGTCATCAACGCCGAGAAAGTCCAGGTCACAGGTAAAAAGGCCACGGACAAGAACTACTACCGTCACACCGGTTACCCGGGCGGTTTGCGCTCCATGACGTTCAACCAGCTGCGTGACCATGCGCCTGAGCGTATCATCGAGTTTGCCGTTAAAGGCATGCTGCCGAAGGGTCCGCTGGGTCGCGCCATGCACGCCAAGCTGAAAGTTTACGCTGGCGCCGAGCATCCTCACGCCGCCCAACAGCCGCTTGAACTGAACATTTAAGGAAATCTTCGCCATGTCACAGCAATATTACGGTACCGGGCGCCGCAAGACTTCCACCGCTCGCGTGTTCCTTAAGCCGGGTTCCGGCAACATCACCGTCAACAACCGTGCGCTGGACGACTTCTTCGGTCGCGTAACCGGTCGTATGGTGGTTCGCCAGCCGCTCGAGCTGACCGAAACGCTCAGCCAGTTCGACGTCTACGTGACCGTTGAAGGCGGCGGTGGCTCGGCACAGGCCGGCGCCATTCGTCACGGCATCACGCGTGCCCTGATGGAATACAACGAAGACTTCCGTCCTGCGCTACGTGCCGCTGGTTACGTTACCCGCGACGCGCGTCAGGTCGAGCGTAAGAAAGTCGGTCTGCGTAAAGCACGCCGTCGTCCGCAGTTCTCCAAGCGTTAATTTTTACGCGCGTTCTGCACAAAACGCCCAGGCCATCGGCCTGGGCGTTTTTTATGCCGGATGGCTGCGTTGAGAGCGCGCATCTCGAGTTAGCGTAAGCGGTGTTAAGGTGCGCGGCAGGGCGCAGGAAGATGGCGCGGGTCTGCCTCCCCCAGGGAGGCCTTGGCATGTTATTATTGTCTATTGTTTTAATGCGAGGATGCTTTCATGGGTGTTGTGGCCAAGCGGTCTTCTATGATCTTCTATTCAGGTAATGACGATCATTTTAGCCATCGAGTACGCATTGTTCTGGCTGAAAAAGGGGTCGCCGTTGATATCGTCGACGTAAACGACGAGCAGCCGCCGCAGGAGTTAGCCGATCTCAACCCCTATAACAGCGTGCCTACGCTGCTGGACCGCGATCTGGTGCTTTACGAGTCCAAGGTGATGATGGAGTATCTGGACGAGCGCTTCCCGCATCCGCCGCTGCTGCCGGTTTACCCGGTTGCGCGTGCTCAAAGCCGGCTCTGGATGCACCGTATCGAGCGCGAGTGGTGCCCCATGCTCGACCAGATTCGTACCGGCGGTAAAAAAGAGGCCGAGAAGGCGCGCAAGGAGCTTCGCGAAAGCCTGATCGGTATTTCGCCGATCTTCGAAGACATGCCGTACTTCATGAGCGACGAGTTTACTCTGGTCGACTGCTGTCTGGCGCCGATCTTGTGGCGTCTGCCGGAGCTCAATATCGAGCTTCCTGAAAAGCAGGTCAAACCGCTTCTAAACTACATGTCGCGGGTGTTCGAGCGTGAGACCTTCAAGGCTGCTTTGAACGAGCGTGAAAAAGAGATGCGCGCGTAAAAAACCCTTAAAGCCCCGCGGCGATAGCCGGCGGGGCCTTGATGAACATCAAGGGAGTCTTATGAAATCGAGCCGTCCCTATATTGCCCGGGCGCTTTATCAGTGGCTTTTGGACAACGAGCTAACGCCGCATCTGGTGGTCGATGCCACCCAGCCCGGCGTCGAAGTGCCGCGCCAGTTCGTCCAAAACGGCCAGATCGTTCTCAACGTCGCGCCGACTGCGGTGCGCGATCTATTCATGGAGAACGAGGCGGTCGGCTTTAGCGCCCGCTTTGGCGGCCAGCCGATGCAGGTCATGATCCCCATTCAGGCATTGATCGCCATCTACGCGCGGGAAAACGGCGTGGGTATGGTGTTTGGTCACGAGCCCGAGCTCGAAGAGGGTGAAGACGAGGCCGGGGAAGTCGATGGCGCCGCCCAAAGTGACGAAAGTGAAAAGAGCGGGCCTATGCTGAGCGTGACCGAGCCCACCGAGGAAGGCTCGGGCGAAACGCCCGACGCGCCCTCGGATGCGCCCGGCAAGCCGAAAAAGAAGCCGACGCTTCGCGTGGTCAAATAGCGCCAAAAGCAAAGCGTAAAGCAGCCCCATAAAAAAGCCTCGCACATTCTGCGAGGCTTTTTTTTACGCCGACTTTGGGGTTAGTCGATGTAGTCGAAGACCTTGACGATACGCTGGATGCCACCGACACTGGACGCCGCGTTGACGATGCGCTCGGCTTCCTCGCGGGTCACCATGCCCATCAGATAAACGCTGGCGTTTTCGGTGGTGATTTTGAGCTTGGAAGAGTCGATATGCTCGTTGGTGGCCAAATGGCTGATCACGTTGGTGGTAAGCCAGGTGTCGCTTAGGCGCTGGGTGGCCGGAAGGTTCGCGGCAATGGCCAGCTCGTTGTGCACCTGGTTGACGCCACGCACGCTGGAGGCGACTTCGCTTGCCGTGTCGCGAAGCTCTTCGCTCGGCACCTGGCCGACCAGCAGCACCGTACCGTTGTAGCTGTGGGCGCGAATACGCGCATCGGCCAGGCGCGCATCCGCGCGGTCGAGGGTGCGCTCGACCTGACGCTCGACCGTGGCGTCTACCGCCTCGACATCATTGCTGCGCTGGGCGTAGTTGGAGGGATTGGAGGCCGAGTTGTTGGCGCAGCCCGCCAACAGCACCGCGCTACAGGCGGTGATGAGGCAAAAAGAACGAAATGCGTTGCGAAGGGCCATGGCCGACTCCTTAAAACACGAAAATAGTCAATCAAACGGCGACGCTTCAAGCGGCGCCGCCAAAGAGCTGCTCGTCGATTAGATCGCACAGGCAGTGGATCGCCAGCAGATGCACTTCCTGAATGCGCGCGGTAGACGTGGCCGGGACGCGAATCTCGCAGTCATCCTGGCCCAAAAGCGAGGCCATGTCACCACCGTCGCGGCCGGTGAGTGCGACCACCACCATATCCCGGTCGTGGGCGGCCTGAATCGCCTGGACGATGTTGGCCGAATTACCGCTGGTCGAGATGGCCAACAGTATATCGCCTGGCTGGCCCAGGGCTCTAATCTGTTTTGAAAATACCTCGTTGTAGCTGTAGTCGTTGGCGATCGACGTCAGTGTGGAAGTGTCGGTGGTGAGCGCCAATGCCGGAAGGCTCGGCCGTTCACGCTCGAAGCGGTTCAAAAGCTCGGCGGAGAAGTGCTGGCTGTCCCCGGCGCTGCCGCCATTGCCGCAGGCAAGGATCTTGCCTTCGTTGACCAGGCACTGAACCATCATTTGACTGGCCACCTCGATAAACGGGGGCAGCACTTCGCTGGCGTAGGTTTGGGTATCAATGCTTGCATTGAAGTGGCTAAGAATGCGGGATTGAAAGTCCATTAGGGCTTCCTGGTGTCGTGTTAGTAAGCGTCGAAAGCCGCCTTCTCCCAATGATACTCGAGAGCAGGGGGTTGGCCGGTCATCGCTAGAATATCAAAGCGGCAGGGTGTTGAGACAGCGTGACGGGCCAGGTAAAGCGAGGCGGCGCGAATTAGGCGGCGCTGCTTGAGGGGGGTTACGGTCTCGAGCGGGTGGCCGTTACGTAGGGAGGTGCGGTACTTGACCTCCACGAAGACCAGGGTGTCCTGGTCCATCATGACAAGGTCGAGCTCGCCTCCTTTGACGTGGTGGTTGGCGGTGACCAGCGTTAAACCCTGACGCTGCAACCATTGAGCAGCAAGCTGCTCAATGGCGGCGCCGCGCTTGCGCGCGGTTTGCGGCTTACTGGTCACCCAGCAGGCCCGGCGAAAGGATCGGTGCCGGGCGGCCGTTTTGGAAGCGCGCCCAGGGCAGCTCGCGGTGAATGCGGCCATCGCCGGAAAGCGACAGCGTCCCGGTGCTACCGTTAAAGCCCTGAATGGAGGAGAGATCCGACAGCCGGGTCGCCAACTCGTACGCATCGACGCCCATGGCCTGCAGGCGGAAGAGCGACGCGTCTCCTTCACCGTGCAGCGCTTGGTAACTTGCATTGAACGGCAGCGCTTCTTCGCCGCCGACGGCTGCATCGGGAATCTGCCAGGGGATATCGACGAACATCACGTCGTCGAGGTCCTGGTTCAAGCGCCGTTCACGGCTGCCCTCGTTGAGGTGCGAGGTGGCGTAGATGGGCAGGTCCTGGGCGTAGTAGAAGTCCAGCATGGGCGGTACCTGGCGGGCGTAGTCCGGCAGGGCGAGCAAAAAGAGCGCGTCGATACTGCCAAGCTGAGCGCGATCGCCGCTCACGTTCAGCGCGGTTTGTACGGCGCTGGAAACCTCGTTGTTCGGGTTGTAGCGAACGGCGTTGGTGACTTCGCCCCCCTGGCCCTGGAACTCGTTCCAGAAGGCTTCGCCCACACGGCGGCCCCAGTCGTTATCCGGCACCATGACCGACACTTGGCGGCGACCGTCCTGGTAGGCGCGCCGCGCGGCCTGACGGGCTTCATCTTCGGCGGAAAGGCCGTACTGGAAAAGCCCGGCGGCCTGATTTTGTGAGCCGCTGCCGTAGTTCAGCGCAAGCGTCGGTAGCGGAACGCTGGACTGCTGTTCGAGGCGGCTGACCTGCTCCTTGTCCAGCGGGCCGACGATCAGCTGGGCGTTCATTTGCTCGGCGCGGCTATAGAGTTCGTCCATGGAATACTGCGCCGCGTCGACGAAGCTCAGCTCGACGCCCTGACCGCGAATCTCGCTGTGTTCGCGCATGGCATTGCTGATCGTATCGGCAATGTTGCTCAGCGGGCCCGACTGGGGGAGGGCGACCATGATGCGGCGAATGTCGGCGCCTTCGAGCGCCGGAAGCGAGGCTTGAACCCGGCCCGGCTCGTCCATTGCTTCCCGGGCCCACTGGGCGCGTTCGCGCAGCGTTTGCTGCTCGTTGTCGCGCATCGAGAGCTCGTCATCCAGTACCTGGGTGGCGCGCAGCACCGCGCGGGGGTCGTCAAGGGCGCGGCCAAGCTCCGAGAAGAGCAGCGCCCAGCGTACGCGGTCCTGCTCGGAAAGCGCGGCTTCGTCTACGGCGGCGGCGGCGTCGAACGCCTCTTCGCGCTGGCCCTGCTGCGCCAGGATGTTAGCGGCTTCCAGGCGGCTTAACGAGGCCTGCTCCGGCCCTTGCTGCTCGGCCTGGTTCAAAAGGCGCCCGGCATCCTCGGCGGGGGCGCGATCCACCACGCCTGGCTGCTGAATGGCGCACCCGGTCAACACCAGGGCAGTAAAGGCGCTGGCGAGCAGGCCACGGAGTGAACGTTTCATGTATGCTTCCTTGGTTTTTTCATTTGCGCTGTTTAAAGCCGAGGATAGATCCCTCAATCCTTGCAAAAGCATAGCGCACCATTAGCTAGCGTCAGCTATTAAAATCGGGAGACATTATGACTCATCAGCCTCCGGGCACATTGTACGTGGTCGCCACGCCAATTGGGAATTTGGAGGACTTAACGCCACGCGCCGCCCGGATTCTTGAAAGCGTCTCGCGCATCGCCGCCGAGGATACCCGGCATAGCGGCAGGCTTTTGAGCCATCTTGGCATCAACAAGCCGCTCATATCGCTTCACGAGCACAACGAAAGCCACCGGGTGGAGGCATTGGACGGCTACCTCGAAGCCGGCGAGAGCATCGCGCTGATCAGCGATGCGGGTACCCCCTTGATCAGCGATCCCGGTTTCATTCTGGTAAGAGAACTTCGTTCGCGCAACCGCCACATCGTGCCCATCCCCGGTGCCTGTGCGCTGGTCGCCGCGCTTAGCGGGGCGGGCCTGCCCACGGATCGATTCAGTTTTCGCGGTTTTTTGCCCGCCAAGGCCGGCGCCCGCCGTCAGGTGCTGGAGGTCTGCAGTGAGCGCGAGGAGACGCTGGTGTTCTACGAATCCCCCCACCGTATCGTGCAGACCCTGGAGGCGCTGAACGAGCAGATGCCCAACCGGGCCATCGTGCTGGCCCGCGAGCTGACCAAAACCTTCGAAACCTTTCTACAGGGCGTGGCAAGCGAGCTGCTCGATAGGCTAACCGCCGACCCCAATCAGGCCCGCGGTGAGTTCGTGGTGATGGTGGCCGGGGCGCCGGCAGCTAAAAAGCAGGACGCGCAGACCATCAACGATGAAAAGCTTTTGAAAACGCTGTTGGACGAGGGGGTCGGCGTGAAGCAAGGCGCGGCGATTGCCGCGAATCTGCTGGGCGGGCGTAAGCAAGAGTGGTACGCCAGATTGCAGGCAATGAAAACAGAGCATTGAGGCGCGGGCGGGGCGCTGGTATGCTTGCCGCCGGAGTTGGCCAGACAGTCGCCGCTGCGCGTGCGCAGGGGAGGAAAGTCCGGGCTCCATAGGGCAGAGTGCCAGGTAACGCCTGGGCGGCGTAAGCCGACGGAAAGTGCAGCAGAGAGTAGACCGCCTAAGCCCCGGAAATAAACCTTCGGGGCCGGTAAGGGTGAAAGGGTGCGGTAAGAGCGCACCGCGCGCCTGGCAACAGTGCGTGGCAAGGTAAACCCCACTCGGAGCAAGACCAAATAGGGATCCATTGGCGTGGCCCGCGCTGGATCCGGGTAGGTTGCTTGAGCGCTTTGGCGACAAAGCGCCTAGAGGAATGACTGTCCACGACAGAACCCGGCTTATCGGCCGACTCCCCATTTCCATGCAAGGCCCCTCTCGGGGCCTTCCAACACAGTGTGCGTATCATGTCCTCTGCCAGCCAGACCGTTTCCGACTTTCGCCATACCAGCGTTTTGCTAGACGGAGCGGTCGACGCCCTCGTGCATTCGGCAAACGGCGTCTACCTTGACGGCACCTTTGGCCGCGGCGGACATTCGCGCCTGATTCTTTCGCGTCTTGACGAAACCGGCCGCCTGTTGGCCATGGACCGGGACCCCCAGGCCATCGAGGCCTCCAGCGCCATCGACGATTCGCGCTTCTCGATTACCCGGCGCGAATTTGCCCGCCTTGGCGAATACGCCAAAGAGCAGGGCCTTTTCGGCAAGCTCTCCGGAATACTGCTCGACGTTGGCGTGTCGTCCCCCCAGCTCGATGATCCGGAGCGCGGCTTTAGCTTCATGCGCAACGGCCCGCTGGATATGCGCATGGACCCCACCCAGGGCGAAAGCGCGGCGGACTTTTTGGCGCACGCCAAGGAAGCGGAGATCGCCGACGTTTTCAAAACCCTGGGCGAGGAGCGTTTCGGTAAACGCCTGGCGCGCGCGGTGGTGACTCGGCGCGCCGAAAAGCCGTTCACCCACACCCTGGACCTGGCCGAGGTGCTCAAACAGGCGCACCCCGCCTGGGAGAAGGGCCGCCACCCGGCCACCAAGGCGTTTCAGGGGCTGCGTATCTACTTAAACGGCGAGCTCGATCAGCTCGACGCTGCCCTCGAGGCCGCCCTCGAAGCCCTGGCGCCGGGCGGGCATCTGGTCGTGATCAGCTTTCATTCGCTGGAAGACCGCCGAGTGAAGCGCTTCATTCGCCACCACGTGCGCGGCGATACCCACCTGCCCAAGGGCGTGCCGGTGCGGGATGATCAGATCAATCGCCGCCTCGAGGCGCTCAACAAGGGCGTACGGCCTACGCCGTTCGAGGTCGATCAAAACCCGCGCGCGCGAAGCGCGGTCATGCGGGCGGCCAAAAAGCGAGGCTGACCATGCTTGAGCGAATCGACTACTGGTGGTCCGTGTTGCGCAGCGAGTGGCCCTTCAAGCTACGTTTACGCCTCTGGCCCCTCATCATTCTGGCGCTTTTTCTCGGCTGTATGCTGACAGCACTCGCCGTGGTGGCCACGACCCACATGACGCGTACCCAGTACGCTCAGCTTCAGCGCCTCGAGCAGGAAAAGAACCAGCTGCAGACCGAGTGGGGCCAGCTTTTGCTCGAAGAGGGCGCCTGGTCGACGCCGGCACGTATCGAGCAGATCGCCACCGAGCGCCTTGAAATGCGCATTCCCGATGTAGACGATGTCGAGGTTATTCGACCATGAACCAACGCCGCCGCGGGGGCACCTCCCGGCAGACGCCCATTGCGCCGCCTTTGGGTGGCGGGCGCTTTCTGTTCATTCTCGTTTTAGTCGCCATGGCCGCCTGCGTGCTGGTCGGGCGTATTACACTCTTGCAGGTGATCGACCGGCCGTTTCTGCAAAGCCAGGGCGACGCGCGAACCCTGCGCCACGAAGTGATTCCCTCCCACCGCGGCATGATTACCGACCGCAACGGTGAGCCACTGGCCATTTCGACGCCGGTGGTGACGCTTTGGGCCAACCCCCAGGAACTCCCTACCGATGCGATCCAGCGCGTCATGCTTGCCCAGGCGCTGGGCATGAGCCTGGGGGATTTCGAGGCGCGCATCGAACGCTACGCAAGCCGCGAATTCATGTATCTTCGCCGTCAGATGACCCCCGAGGCCGCCCAGCGCATTCTCGATTTGCGCACCCCCGGGGTTTATCAGCAGCGCGAGTACAAGCGCTACTACCCGGCGGGCGAAGTCGCCGCCCAGATTCTCGGGGTGACCAACGTCGACGATATCGGCCAGGAAGGCCTCGAGCTTGCCTATCAGCCCTTTTTGGCCGGCCACCCGGGCCAGCGCCGGGTGATCAACGACCGGCGTGGGCGGTTGGTGCGCGAGCTGGGGATCATCAGCGATGCCCAGCCCGGCGGCGAGCTGACCCTGTCCATCGATCAGCGTATTCAATACATGGCGTACCGTGAGCTGCGCGCGGCGGTGGCCGAAAACGAAGCCGATGGCGGCGTGCTGGTCACCATGGATGCGCGCACCGGCGAGGTGTTGGCCATGGCCAACCTGCCGTCCTACAACCCGAATAACCGCGCCGGCCTCGACCCCCGGGGGTTGCGTAACCAGGCGCTGGTCGACGTGTTCGAGCCCGGCTCGGTGATGAAACCGCTGGCCATGGCGGCGATTCTCGAAAGCGGCGTGGTCGACCGCGACGTAATCGTGGACACCTCGCCTGGCTGGATGCGCATCGACCAGTTCACCATTCGCGATATTCGCAACTACGGCGAGCTCGACCTGCCCGGCATTCTGGAAAAATCCTCCAATATCGGTATGTCCAAGCTCACCCTGCGACTCGACGATACGACGGTCTGGGAGAAGTACAACCAGTTGGGCCTTGGGCAAAGCCCCGGTACCGGCTTCCCCGGCGAGTCCACCGGTAGCCTGCCCGCACCGGTTCGCTGGTCGCGTAGTGAGCGCGCCGCGCTCTCCTACGGCTACGGGCTCTCGGTCTCGGCGGTTCAGCTGGCCAGCGCCTATACCGCGCTTGCCAATGACGGCGTGCGCATGTCGCCCTCGCTTTTGCGCCTTTCCGAAACCCCGCAGGGGAGTCAGGCGATCGACCCGAGTGTCGCCAACGATCTGCTCGATATCCTCGAAACCTCGGTCGGGCCTACCTCCGGTGGGCGCCGTGCCCGAGTAGAGGGTTACCGGGTGGGCGGCAAAACCGGAACGGTGCGCAAAACCGGCCAGCAGGGCTACGCCGTCGACGCCTACCGCAGCGTGTTTGCGGGTATCGCACCGATTTCGGATCCGCGTATCGTGACGGTGGTGATGATCGACCACCCGCGGGCCGGCCAGTTTTACGGCGGCGCGGTCGCCGCCCCGGTTTTTTCCAGCGTGACGGGCAATGCGTTACGGCTTTTGGATGTACCGCCCGACTACGAAGTGGAATAGCGTGAAGGAGACAAAATGACGTCCAGCCCCCGCCGTTTGTGGGATGCGTTAAAGAAAGGGTGGCCGGCCAATGAGCTGCCTGAAAAGCTACCCGCCTTACCCGATGCGTTCCGTTTGACCAGCGACTCCCGAGCGGTTGCCCCGGGGGACGTGTTCATTGCCGTGCCTGGTAGCCAACGCGATGGCCGCGATTACATCGAGGCCGCCCTCGAGCAGGGAGCCGCGCTGGTGCTGGCGCACTCGAAGGAGCCGCGGGTTACCCTGGCGGGCTGCGTGCTTCATTTGCCCCACCTGGCGCTTCGCCTGGGCGAGCTGGGGCGTGCGCTGTTCGCCGTGCCCGATGACCTCGACCTGATTGGGGTGACCGGCACCAACGGTAAAAGCTCGGTCACCCACTATATCGCCGAGCTGAGCGAGCTTTTGAATACCCCGGCCGGGGTGATCGGTACTTTGGGCACGGGGCGGCTGGGCCAGCTGGCCGATAGCGGGCTGACCACACCAGGGCCGCTTTTTTTACAGCGCTCTTTGGCCGAACTTGCCCAAAGTGGTGCCCGGCGCGTGGCTATCGAAGCCTCCTCCCACGCGCTGGATCAGCAGCGCCTAACCGCCTGTAATATCCGCGCTGGCGTGTTTACCAACCTGAGTCGGGATCACCTCGATTATCATGGCAGCATGGCCGCCTACGCGGCGGCCAAGGCGAAACTCTTTCGCCGCCGGGAGCTAGAGCTTGCCGTGGTCAACGCCCAGGACCCGCTGGCAAGGCTCATGCTGGCAGGCCTGGAAAAAGGCGTGCGCGTTTTGGCCATCGGCGATGACCAGGCTTGCACGCTGCGCGTGGTGGGCTGGCACCCCCATGCGCTAGGCCAGCACGCGCTTATCGCGACCCCGGAGGGGGAAAAGACCCTCGAGATGAACCTGATGGGGCGCTTCAACCTGGATAACGTGCTGCTCGCCATCGCCACGCTTTACGGGCTTGGCGAGCCGCTCGACGCGCTTTTCGAGGCCGCGTCGAAGCTCAATCCGGTCCCCGGGCGCATGGCGCTTTATAAAGCGGCCCATTCGCCAAGCGTGGTGATCGACTATGCCCATACCCCGAATGCGCTCGACTCGGCCCTGGGCGCGCTGCGCGATCATCTAAGTGAGTCCGGCAAGCTTTGGTGCGTGTTTGGCTGTGGTGGCGAGCGCGACACCGGCAAGCGTGCGGAAATGGCGCAAGTGGCCGAAAAGCAGGCCGATCACAGCGTGATCACCGATGACAACCCCCGGGGCGAACCCGCCGACGCCATTCGCCGCATGATTGCCGAAGGCTTTAGCGAAGCCGGCGCGTTTAGCGAAATCGGCGATCGGCGGGCGGCCATCGGGCAGGTAATTGGCCAGGCCGGCGTCGACGACGTCGTGTTGATCGCGGGCAAAGGTCACGAGGCTTATCAAGAGATCGACGGCGTGCGTCATGACTACCGCGACGCAGCCGAAGTGCTAAAGGCGTTCGAGCAGTGGAGCGGCGGCTAATGCGTTGGCACGTAGCGGACATTGCCGAGTCCCTGAATCTGACCCTGCCCGCCGGCTTCCCGGCGCTTGCGTTCACACACGTGGTGACCGATACCCGGCGTATCACGCCGGGCTGTTTGTTCGTTGCCCTCAAGGGGGTGCGCTTCGACGCCCACGACTTTATCGAGCAGGCACGCACCCTGGGGGCGGCGGCCGCGCTGGTACAAACGCCGGTCGATTCGGCGCTGCCCCAGCTGGTGTGCGCCGATACCCGCTTGGCGCTCGGGCTTTTGGCCAGGGCCTGGCGCACGCGCTTCGACGCCCCGCTGGTGGCGGTTACCGGCAACAGCGGCAAGACCACCGTCAAAGAGATGACCGCGGCGCTGCTCGCGCCCCTGGGGCCGGTGCTGGCCACCGAGGCCAATCTCAATAACGACTTCGGCGCGCCGCTGACGCTTTTGCGCCTGACCCCCGAGCACCGGGCGGCGGTGGTGGAGCTAGGCGCCAATCACCTGGGGGAGATCGCCTGGACCAGCCGCCTGGCGGCCCCCGATGTGGCCATCATCACCAACGTGACCGGGGCCCACGTCGGCGAATTCGGGGGTATGGGCCACATCGCCCAGGCCAAAAGCGAATTGCTGCTGGGACTCAAGCCCGACGGCGTGGCGGTACTCAATCGTGAAGACCGCTATTTCGACACCTGGGCGGCGCTTGCCCCGGGCCAGGTACAGAGCTACGCCGTTGATAGCGAAGCGGATGTCTGCGCAAAGGCACTTTCCTGCGACAGCCAAGGGCGGTATGCTTTCACGCTTGTTCGAAAGGGGTGCGCGCTTGGCGAGGTGCGCCTGGCGCTGCCCGGCAAGCACAACGTGAGCAACGCCCTGGCCGCCGCCGCCGCCGCGCTTGCCGCTGGTGTGTCAGCGGATCGCGTGGTGGCGGGGTTGTCGGCGCTTGCGCCGCTTGCCGGTCGGCTTAGCGTGATCGAAGGGCCCAACGGCAGTACGCTTTTGGACGACACCTATAACGCCAATCCCGGTGCGATGAAGGTGGCGCTCGATACGCTTAAAAGCTTCCCCGGGCCGCACTGGTGTGCGCTGGGGGCCATGGGCGAGCTTGGCGAAAACGCCGAGGCGCTGCACGGCGAAGTAGGGCGCTACGCACGTGAAATCGGTGTCGATACGCTGCTCACCTGCGGCGACGCCGCGCGCGCCGTCAGCGATGCCTTCGGTCGCGGGTACCACTTTGACGACCACGAGACGCTTGCGCGTCATATTATTAATACGTTGCCGCCTAACGCCACGCTATTGGTGAAAGGGTCACGCAGCGCCGGCATGGAAAACGTCCTTGCCGCGCTGCTCGGTTGAAACAGGGTAAACGCCGTTCATGTTACTTCACCTGGCGAATTTGCTAGCTCAATACCAAAGCGCTTTTCAGGTTTTTAACTACCTCACGCTTCGCATCATCCTGGCGGCCATCACCGCACTCATGCTTTGCCTGTGGCTTGGGCCATGGGTCATTCGGCGGTTGGTCGACGGCCAAATCGGTCAGTCGGTACGCGACGACGGGCCCCAGTCTCACCTCTCCAAGGCCGGCACGCCCACCATGGGTGGCGTCATGATCCTCATGTCCATCGCCATCAGTACGTTCGTCTGGGGCGACCTGGCCAACCACTACGTATGGGTGGTGCTGGCCGTTACCCTGGGCTTCGGCGCGATCGGCTGGGTCGACGACTACCGCAAGGTGGTCGAGAAAAACCCCCGCGGCCTGCCGGCCAGGTGGAAATACTTCTGGCAATCCGTGGTCGGTCTCGGCGCGGCGCTGATTCTCTATTTCAGCGCGACCACCCCCGCCGAAACGAGCCTTTTGCTGCCGCTATTCAAGGATTTCGCGCTGCCGCTGGGCGTTTTCTACATCGTGCTGAGCTACTTCGTGATCGTCGGAAGCTCCAACGCGGTCAATCTGACCGATGGCCTGGACGGGCTTGCTATTATGCCCACCGTTTTGGTGGCCATGGGGCTTGCGGTATTCGCCTACGCCAGCGGTAACGCGGTGTTCGCCAACTACCTGCATATTCCGTTCATTCATGGTACCGGCGAAATCGCGGTGTTCTGCGCAACGATCGCCGGCGCTGGCCTGGGCTTTTTGTGGTTCAACACTTACCCGGCGCAGGTCTTCATGGGTGATGTCGGTGCACTAGCCCTCGGTGCGGCGCTGGGCGTCGTAGCGGTGGTCGTTCGCCAGGAGATCGTGCTGTTTATCATGGGCGGTATCTTCGTGGTCGAGACGTTGTCGGTGATCCTGCAGGTGGGGTCGTTCAAACTGACCGGGCGGCGTATCTTTCGCATGGCGCCGCTTCACCACCACTACGAGCTCAAGGGTTGGCCTGAACCCCGGGTAATCGTGCGCTTTTGGATCATTACCGTGGTGCTGGTGCTACTGGGGCTTGCCACCCTAAAAGTGCGCTAGGACGACGCGATTCTCGCAAGGCCAGCGGCTGGCTGCCAGAGCACTGGCCGCCGGATCGCCGGCCGTACGTAAGGAGCCAAGCAATGCAGATACCTGAGGGCGTGACCGCCGTTATCGGCCTGGGGGTTTCCGGCCGGGCGATCTGCCGCCATCTGGCTCGCCTGGGCGCTCCCTTTGCGCTTTTGGACACGCGTACCGCGCCGCCAGGCCTCGAAGCGTTTCAGGCGCTTTACCCCAGGGTCGCTACCTACTGTGGCCCGCTGACCGCGGTCGATTTCAGTCGCGCTCGGGAAGTCGTGATCAGCCCGGGCGTCGACCCTTGTACGCCAGGCCTTGAAGGTCTACTCGAACAGGTCGACGATATCACCGGCGAGCCGAGGCTCGTGGGGGAAATCGCGCTTTTTCGGCGCGCAGTGAAAGCGCCGGTGGCGGCGATTACCGGCTCCAACGCCAAATCCACCGTGACGACGCTGCTAGGCGAGATGGCCCGTGCCTGCGGTGTCGACGCCGCGGTCGGGGGGAATCTGGGCACGGCGGCGCTGGAGCTTCTGGAGACCCACCCCGAGGCAGCGCTTTATATTCTTGAGCTATCGAGTTTTCAGCTGGAGACGACCCCGCGCCTCGACGCGACGGCCGCGGCATTTTTGAATCTAAGCGAAGACCACCTCGACCGACACGAAAACCTTGCGCGCTACCGCGAGGCGAAGGCGCGTATTTTTATCGGCGCCGAACACGCGGTGGTCAACGCCGACGACCCGCTGACCTGGCCTCGCGGCGCCGCGCAGGTTTCGCGCTTTGGCAGCCGCGCCCACGAGGCAGGGGAGTGGGGGCTGAAAACCGTGGAAGGCCAGACGTGGCTCGCCCAGGGGGAAACCCTACAGCTACGCACGGATTCGCTGAGCATGGCCGGCCAGCACAACTACATGAACGCCCTGGCCGCCCTTGCCCTGGGCGACCGCCTGGGGTTCTCGCTATCCGGCATGTGCCGGGCGCTGGTGGATTTCAAGGGCCTGGCCCACCGCAGCGAAGTCATCGCCACGCTTAACGGGGTGCGCTGGGTCAACGACTCCAAGGGCACCAACGTGGGGGCGACCCTGGCCGCTATCGACGGCATCGGTGCCACCCTCGAAGGGCGGCTCGTTTTGCTGGCCGGGGGTGTCGGCAAGGGCGCGGACTTTACGCCGCTGGCGGCGCCGCTCGCCCGTTACGCCCGGGAAGTCGTGGTGTTTGGCGCGGATGCCCCGCGCCTGAAGGCCGCCCTGGGTGAAGCGGTCCCGGTGCGCGAGGTGGCCGACCTCGCCCAGGCCATGGCGCTTGCCTTCGAGACAGCGCGCCCGGGGGACTGCGTGTTGCTTTCCCCGGCCTGCGCCAGTCTCGATCAATTTGCCAACTTCGAAGCGCGCGGCGAGGCGTTTCGTGAGTGGGTCAACCGTCAACGCAGTGAGGTGGGTGCATGAGCCGACGCCAACGCTTTATGAATGCCGTGACCACTAAGCATCTGCCCTGCGATGTCTGGCTGATCGTGGCGGTGGTAACGCTTGCCGGGCTTGGCTGGATCATGGTGAGTTCGGCCTCGGTCGGCCTTTTGGAAAACAGCTACTACTACTCTCGCCAGCACGCGGTCTTTTTGCTGGTGGCCGGCATTGCGTGCCTTTTCATGCTGTGTGTGCCGCTGGAGGCCTGGCGCCAGAACGCCTCGCTGATTCTGCTCGCCAGTATTTTCATGCTGGTCATGGTATTGATGGTCGGTCAGGAAGTAAACGGCAGTAAGCGCTGGATCTCGCTGCCCGGCCCGCTCCCCAGCCTGCAGATTTCCGAGCTTGGCAAGGTGGGGCTGATTTTCTATATGGCGGCGTTCATGTCGCGCTTTACCTATGACCTGCGCAATCAGGCGTTCAGCATGTGGCGGCCAATTGCGGTGCTCGCCGTGCCCGCCGGGCTACTCTTTTTGGCGCCGGATTTCGGCGGCATGGTGGTGTATACCGTGTGCGTCATCGGCATGCTGATGATGAGCGGCGCTTCGCTCGTGCTATTGCTCGGCAGCGGCAGCGTTCTCGCCTTCGGCGCGGTGATGATGGTGGTGATGGAGCCCTACCGGCTGGCCCGCTGGACCAGTTTCCTGGACCCCTGGGCGGATCAGTTCGCGACCGGCTATCAGTTGACCCAGGCGCTGATCGCTTTCGGGCGCGGCCATGTCGCCGGCACCGGGCTTGGCAATAGCGTGCAAAAACTCCACTACCTGCCCGAGGCGCATACCGACTTCATCTTCGCGGTGATCGCCGAAGAGCTCGGTATGATCGGCGCGATCAGCGTGGTGGCGCTCTTTACCCTGTTCGTTACCCGCGCCATGCTGATTGGCCGGCGCGCGGAGCTTGCCGGGCATCTGTTCGGCGCTTATGTAAGCTACGGTATCGGGTTCATCGTCTCCGCCCAGGCGTTTATCAATATGGCGGTAAGCTCCGGGCTTCTGCCCACCAAGGGGCTGACACTTCCCCTGATTAGCTACGGCGGCTCGAGTCTTCTGGTGACCGGTATGATGATTGGCCTGCTGCTGCGCGTAGACGCCGAAACCCGCCACCGGCCCCGGCGCGCCTCCACCCCGTATAAGTCTCGCTTCGAGCCGCGTTTATCTTGAGTAAGGAGTTATTTGTGACGACGAATGCACGTCGACGCATTTTGATCATGGCCGGGGGTACCGGCGGTCACGTGATTCCTGCGCTGTCGCTCGCCCGGGCGCTGCAGGCGCAGAACGTCGCGGTGGAGTGGCTGGGAAGCCCGCGCGGCATCGAAAACCGCCTGGTGCCCGAGGCCGGCATTACCCTTCACACCGTGGCCATTGCCGGGCTGCGCGGCAAGGGCATGGCGGGCTGGCTTAAGGCGCCGTTCAATTTGAGCCGCGCGGTGTGTGATGCCCGTCGCGTCATCAAACGCTTCCAGCCCGACGTCGTCGTCGGCCTTGGCGGCTTTGCCAGCGGCCCTGGCGGGCTCGCTGCCAAACTTTCGGGTATACCGCTGGTGATTCACGAACAAAACGCCGTGGCAGGGCTGACCAACCGGGTGCTTTCACGGCTGGCCAACAAGACCTACGCCGCTTTCGAGAACGCCTTTGGTCCTCGCGCCGAGGTGATCGGCAACCCCGTACGCGGCGAGATCGCCGTGCTGGGTGAGACGCCGCGCACAAACGCCGAGCTCGCCGCGCGCCGGCTCAGGTTGCTGGTGGTCGGCGGCTCGCTGGGTGCCGTGGCGCTCAACGAGCGCCTGCCGGTGGCGCTAGCGGCGCTGGATGAAGCCAGCCGCCCCGAGGTGTGGCACCAGGCAGGTAAGGATCGCGATGAAGCGACACGCCAGGCGTATCACTCCCTCGATATCGAGGTCCAGGTGAGCGCGTTCATCGATGACATGGCCGCCGCCTACGACTGGGCGGATCTAGTGGTCTGCCGCGCGGGCGCTTTGACCGTGGCCGAACTTGCCGCGGCGGCGAAACCGGCCCTGTTGGTGCCGTTTCCTTTCGCGGTGGACGATCATCAGCGCGTCAATGCCGATGTGCTGGTCCAGGCCGGGGCGGCGCGCTGCGTAGTGCAAAAGGAGCTGACCCCGGAGCGGCTGACTGCGCTTTTGGGTGAGCTATTGACCCACGATACCTTGGCCAGCATGGCTTCGAGCGCGCGCCAGGCGGCGCACCTGGACGCCACTGAGCGTTTAGCGGCAGGATGCCTTTCGTTAGTGAAGCAAGGAGATTCGGTGTGACCGATTTAACGACCGACAAGCCAGGCCCATCCGTGACCCCCACCGGGCCTGGCATGCGGCGAATCAAACGCCTGCATTTCGTGGGTATCGGCGGGGCGGGCATGTGCGGCATTGCCGAGGTGCTGGCCAACCAGGGCTACGCGGTTAGCGGTAGCGACATGAAAGTTTCGACGGTGACCGAACGCCTGCGCGGCTGCGGCGTCAAGGTCTTCATGGGCCACGCGCCGGAAAACGTCGAGGGCGCCGACGTGGTGGTGGTATCCAGCGCGATCGATGAAACCAATCCGGAAATTCGCTGGGCGCAGGAGCACCGCGTGCCGGTGGTGCGCCGCGCGGAGATGCTGGCCGAGCTGATGCGCTTTCGCCACGGTATCGCCGTCGCCGGCACCCACGGTAAAACCACCACCACCAGTTTGACTGCCACGCTGCTGGCCGAAGGCGGGCTCGATCCGACCTTCGTGATCGGCGGTAAGCTGACCAGCGCCGGTGCCAATGCGCGGCTAGGCGAGGGCGACTACCTGGTGGCCGAGGCCGACGAGTCCGACGCCTCGTTTCTGCACCTTCAGCCCATGGTGTCGATCGTCACCAACATCGACGCCGACCATATGGCGACCTACGGCGGCGACTTCGAGCGGCTCAAGACCACCTTCATCGAGTTTCTACACAATTTGCCGTTTTACGGTTTGGCGGTACTGTGCACCGACGACCCGCACGTCAATGGGCTCTGTGAGCAGGTCAAGCGCCAGTTCGTTACCTACGGCTTCAACGAAGAGGCCGACTACCGCATCACGAATTTCACCCAGCGCGAAGGCGAGGTGACGTTTACCGCGCTGCGCCCGGACGGCGCCGCGCCGCTCGAGGTGCGTCTGGCGATGCCTGGCCGTCACAACGCGCAAAACGCCATGGCGGCGATCGTAGTGGCGACCGACGCCGGGGTGAGTGACGAGGCGATTCTGGCCGGGCTCGCCGGGTTTGCCGGCGTCGGGCGGCGCTTTCAGGTGCATGGCCACTTCCCGGCGCCGGGCCAAGACGGCGAGATCATGCTGGTCGACGACTACGGCCACCACCCTCGTGAAGTCGATATGGTGATCAAGGCGGTCCGCGCCGGTTGGCCCAAGCGGCGCCTGGTGATGCTCTACCAGCCTCACCGCTACAGCCGCACCCGGGATCTGTTCGAGGATTTCGTGCGCGTACTCTCCCAGGTCGACACCCTGGTGCTGCTGGACGTTTACAGCGCCGGCGAGGCGGTGATTCCCGGCGCGGAAGGGCGAACGCTTGCCGGCTCGATTCGTCAGCGCGGCGAAGTCGACCCTCTGTTCGTCGAGGAAAAGCAGGAGCTTTCGACGATTTTGAAAAAGGTGCTGCGCCCGGACGACATTCTAATCACCCAGGGCGCCGGCGATATCGGCGGTATTTCGCTGGCCCTGGCAAAGGCAAGGCTTGTGCTGGACGAGGTTGAGCTATGAGTACACGAGCAATGAATACGCCGCTGGATAACGTCGTGGTCGTGTTGGGGGGCGTCTCCGGCGAGCGCGAGGTGTCGTTGAAAAGCGGAGCAGCCATACTCGAAGCGCTGAAGCGCCAGGGCGTGAACGCCACGGGCTATGACCCACGCGATGGCGGCCTTGCCGGGCTCGAGGCGCTGGCACCTTCACAGGTGTTCATCGCCCTGCACGGGCGCGGCGGCGAAGACGGTACGCTCCAGGGCGCGCTCGAGCTTTTGAACATTCCCTACACCGGCAGCGGCGTGCTCGCATCGGCTTTGGGTATGGATAAAGAGCGCACCAAGCAGGTGTGGCGCGCTCAGGGGCTGCCGACCCCTGAAAGCATCACGCTGGACGACGATGCGAATTGGAGCGCGGTCATCGACGCACTCGGCCTGCCCATGATCGTCAAGCCCGTTCACGAAGGCTCGACGCTTGGGATCAGTATCGTCAAAAGCGAAGCGCAGCTGAAAGCCGCTTATACCGAGGCCGCTCGGTTCGACGCTCAGGTCATGGCCGAGCGGTTCATCGAAGGCGAAGAGTACACCGTGGCGCTCTTGGGGGATGAAGCACTCCCCGCTATTCGCGTCGAAGTGCCCGGCGGCTTTTACGACTACGAAGCGAAGTACCTCTCCGATACGACGCTTTACCATTTGCCCTGTGGGCTGGACGCGAGTGAGGAGCAGGCGCTGGCCGCGCTTTGCCAAAAGGCGTTTCGCGCCATGGGCGGGCAGGGCTGGGGGCGGATCGATGTGATGCGCGACGCCGACGGCACGTTCTGGCTGATCGAAGTGAATACCGTGCCCGGTATGACCGATCATAGCCTGGTTCCCCAGGCCGCGGCGCACGCTGGCGTCGGCTTCGACGAGCTGGTCATGAAGATATTAGCGACCGCCGGCCCCGCATGAGCTTCTACTGTGAAGATAGTGCTATGAAGACAGCTTTATGAAAAAGCGTAACGCATGGGTGGGCGTGATTTTGCTTGCGCTGCTGCTCGGTGCGGGCGGTCGTGCGCTATGGCTTTGGCTGGACCGGCCCATCGAGCGGGTGTCGATTCGCGGCGAGTGGGACTACGTCAGCGCCGACTACCTGCGCACCCAGCTTGCACCACTGGTGCAAAACGCGACCTGGCTTTCGGCGGATCTGGGCGAGCTGCGCGAACGGGCGCTTGGAATCGGCTGGCTTTTCGAGGTGCGTATCTCTCGGGAGTGGCCCAATGCGCTGGTCTTCGAGCTGGTCGAGCAGGACCCGGTCGCGCGCTGGAACGACGACTTCTTGCTCAACCCGCAAGGGGAGCCGTTTCCGTTCGCACCGCTCGAGGTGCCGCCGGACCTGCCCGACCTGGCCGGGCCCGCGGGCAGTAGCGAAGAGGTGCTCGACTACTATCAGCGCCTGACCCCTCACTTTGCCACGCTGTCGCTAACGCTTTCTCAACTGCGCCTGGAACCCCGCGGCGCCTGGCGCCTACAGCTCGATAACGGCGCCTGGGTCATGCTGGGTCGACGCCAGCACGATATTCGCCTGGCCAGGCTCACGGCCTCCTGGCAGCGCGAGCTTGCAAGCCAGGGCGACCAGATTCGCTATATCGATCTTCGCTACCCCAACGGGGTGTCGGTCGCCTGGCACGGGCAGAGCGATTTCGACGATAGCGAGGAGTAAAAAGCCGCTTTAATGAATAAAGCGGCGCTTGAAAGGTAAAAGTGAGCGTTTGCCAACAAGGAAAACCCGATAATGGGGTTTAAATTATCCGCCAAGCCCATTATCGTGGTGCATGACTGGTCGTATAATGGCCATCGTTTCTATATGATAGGTTTGCTTGCTGATATTTATTTGTGTTGATTTAGTGTTACGTGATCTGATCAGCGCATAACATTCACGGATCGGCAGTGCCTCATGGAGGCCAGCACGGCTTGAGTGCCCGTTGTTTATCTGGATATTTTTAAACGGGCTTTTACTACGCTCGTGTATAAATATACAGGTTTTAAGCGCCATGTACAGACCTGTCACCAGGCATGATTTGGCAAAAGGCGCTGAGTCAATAATGTCACTTTAAAGCGCCGATTCGAAGATGATTCGTTGTGAGAATGAAGTACGCCGAGAAATAAAGTGTGCTGGGAAATAAAGTACGTTGCAGATAGTTCGTCGCAGATAGTTCGTCGCAGATAGTTCGTTGCGGATAGTTCGTGCAAATAGTTCGTCGAGAATAGTCGGCTAACGGCTATCAATGACAGGCAAATGTGTGGATAGGCGGTTGTCGACCATCAACCGCCTATCGTTTACAGGATCACTATAAGGAGATCACCCGACTCATGGCAGGCTCACCCAATGCATCCAATATGGTTGTCGGGCTGGACATCGGAACGTCCAAGGTCGTCGCGATAGTCGGTCAACCCACCGATGACGGTGGAATCGAGATTGCGGGTATAGGCTCTCATCCTTCAAGAGGGATGAAGCGTGGCGTTGTGATCAATATCGAATCGACGGTCCAGTCGATTCAACGCGCGGTCGAAGAGGCGGAGCTCATGGCCGGCTGCGACATCCATTCGGTGTACGTAGGCGTTGCCGGCAGTCACATTAGCTCGATGAATTCAGACGGTGTGGTGGCGATTAAAGAGCGTGAAGTCACCCCGTCTGATATTGATCGTGTTATCGACTCCGCCCGCGCCCGGGCCGTTTCCGAAGGCCAGCGCGTGCTGCACGTGCTGCCTCAGGAATTCTCCATCGACGCCCAGGGCGGCATTCGCGAACCCCTGGGAATGTCGGGCGTGCGTCTGGAGGCTCAGGTGCACCTGGTCACCGCGGCCTTGAACGCGGTACAAAATATCGAAAAGTGTGTCCGCCGCTGCGGGCTTGACGTGGATGCCATCATCCTGGAGCAGCTGGCATCCAGTATGGCGGTGCTCACCGAAGACGAGCGCGAACTTGGGGTGTGCATGGTCGATATCGGTGGGGGCACGACCGATATGGCCATATTCAGCGAAGGCGCGATACGCCACACGGCGGTCATTCCCATCGCCGGTGACCAGGTGACCAACGATATTGCGATGGCGCTGCGTACACCGACCCAGCATGCTGAAGAGATCAAGGTGAAGTACGCTTGCGCGCTGACCCAGCTGGCCGCAAGCGATGAAATGATCAAGGTACCAAGCGTTGGGGACCGCGCATCGCGCGACCTATCCCGCCAGGCGTTGGCGGAAGTGGTCGAGCCGCGCTACGAAGAGCTCTTTACGCTGGTACGCGATGAATTACGCCGCAGTGGCTATGAAGACATGGTGGCCGCCGGAGTGGTACTCACCGGCGGCACTTCGCGTATGGAAGGGGTGAGCGAGCTGGCGGAAGAAATCTTCCACATGCCGGTACGCATCGCCTGTCCGCAAAACGTGCGCGGGCTGGCGGATGTGGTGCGCAACCCCATCTATGCGACAGGCGTTGGCCTTTTGCATTACGCACTACAAGAGGCACGTCACGGACAAGGTCTGGAGAGCCATGGGCGAGTCAGCACGGCGCACAAAGCGCGCGGTGAGCTCGTTCAGCGTGATAGCAGGGATGGTCATTCGGCGCTAGCGAAAATCAAAGGCTGGTTCAAAGGAAATTTCTGACAGGGCCGCAAGCGCGGTTCAGGAGACGGGGCTTATGTTCGAATTGGTAGATAACGCACCCTCGAGCAGTGCGGTCATTAAAGTAGTCGGTGTTGGCGGCGGCGGCGGTAACGCGGTCAACCACATGGTGGAAAGCAACATCGAAGGTGTTGAATTCATCTGTGCCAATACCGACGCTCAGGCGCTCAAGCGCGTATCGGCTAAAACGGTGTTACAGCTGGGTGGCGAGATCACCAAAGGCCTGGGCGCCGGTGCGAACCCCGAGGTGGGGCGCCAGGCGGCCATGGAAGATCGCGAGCGTATCGCTGAGCTTCTGGACGGCGCCGATATGGTGTTCATTACCGCTGGTATGGGCGGTGGCACCGGTACTGGCGGTGCGCCGGTAGTGGCTCAGGTCGCCAAGGAGTTGGGTATTCTAACGGTGGCCGTGGTCACGCGCCCGTTCCCGTTCGAAGGGCCCAAGCGCATGCGCGCGGCGGAAGAGGGCATGAAAGAGCTCTCCGAGCACGTCGACTCACTGATCACCATTCCCAACGAGAAGCTTTTATCCGTACTGGGTAAAAACGCTACGCTGCTGACCGCTTTCAGCGCCGCCAACGACGTGCTGCTCGGCGCGGTTCAGGGTATTGCGGAGCTGATCACAAGCCCTGGTATCATCAACGTCGACTTTGCCGACGTGCGCACCGTGATGTCCGAAATGGGCATGGCGATGATGGGCACCGGTGGCGCCACCGGCGAAAACCGTGCTCGCGAAGCCGCGGAAAAAGCGATACGCAGCCCGCTGCTGGAAGATATCGACCTGCACGGCGCTCGCGGCATTCTGGTCAACATCACCGCCGGCCCGGATCTCTCCATCGGCGAGTTCAACGACGTGGGTGCCACGGTTCAAGAGTTTGCTTCTCAGGAAGCGACGATCGTGGTCGGCACCTCGATCGACATGGAGATGTCCGACGAGCTGCGCGTGACCGTGGTGGCTGCGGGCCTCGATGGCAACAAGCCCAAGCAGGCCGTTCGCGAGCCGGCCACGCGCCGCGCCGCAGCGGAGCCGGCGGACTATCGTAAAATGCAGCAGCCCACCGTGACGCGTCAGCAGTCGGCGGCGCGCGCTGAAGCTCAGGAATCGTCGCCCAAGCCGCGCCCGGAAAAGCGCCGTTCGGCCGAATCCGACGACTACCTGGATATTCCCGCGTTTCTACGTCGCCAGGCGGATTGATTCACGACAGTGCCCTGAGAGCGAGCGTTTTAACCACGACCTATTGGTTAAAGCGCTCGTTTACTGTTAAAGTAAACACTGTTCGATAACCTTTCTTTCCCTCGGCGCGCCGGTCATTTGCCGCGCGGCGCCGTTTTTAGAGTTCTACCACGCCCATGATCAGACAACGCACATTACAAAATGTCATTCGCGCTACCGGAGTGGGTCTGCACTCGGGTAAAAAAGTCCATTTGGCTTTGCGACCGGCACCCGCAAACACAGGGATAGTGTTTGTCAGAACCGATCTGGACCCCGTGGTACACGTTCCTGCTCGCGCCGAGCTCGTGGAAGACACGCGGCTTTGCACCGCGCTCTCCTTCGAGGGTGTCAAAGTGGCGACGGTCGAGCATCTGATGTCTGCGTTTGCAGGCCTTGGAATCGACAACGCCTACGTGGATATCAGCGCCGCGGAAGTACCCATCATGGATGGCAGCGCCAGCCCCTTTGTCTTTCTGATTCAGTCGGCGGGGATTCTGGAGCAGGATGCGCCCAAGAAATTCATTCGTATCAAGCAGCGCATCGCGGTGAGTGACGGCGACAAGGAAGCGGTTTTTCTGCCCTATCAGGGCTTTAAAGTGTCGTTTTCGATCGATTTCGATCACCCGGTGTTCGAGCAGCAAAACCAGCACGCTTTAATCGACTTCTCGACGACCTCCTTCGTAAAGGAAGTCTCCCGGGCGCGCACCTTCGGTTTCATGCGCGATCTGGAGTTTTTGCGCTCCAATAATCTGGCGCTGGGCGGAAGCCTCGACAACGCTATCGTGGTCGATGATTACCGCATCGTGAACGAGGGCGGGCTGCGCTACGAAGATGAGTTCGTCAAGCACAAGGTGCTCGACGCCATCGGTGATCTTTACCAGCTTGGCTTTAGTTTGATTGGCGAGTTCCGTGGCATCAAGTCGGGTCACGCGCTCAACAATCAGCTTTGTCGCGAGCTGCTGGCGCAGCCCGAATCGTTCGAGATCGTGACGTTCGAAGACGAGAAAGATGTCGCACCGATCTCCTACGCCGCACCGGCCATGGCCTGAGGTGTCGGGCAGAAGCACGGGCCCAAAGTAATCCGGGGTGGGCGGTTGAAAAAAACCTACCTTACCCCATTTATAAAGCACCGCTTGCGGTGCTTTATGCGTTTATTCGGGGTTATTTTTACCCTGGGCGTGGGAGGCCAGGCGCTCCAGCGCGCCTTTGAGGCGTGCATCGCGAGTGTCCTCGGCGCACTGGGCAAGCGTTTCACCGGCGCTTTGGGAAAGCGCGCGGGTGTTACGGGTCGGTGCGGTAATCGGGCGTACCGGGCGCACCTTGAAATGAAAGCCGGTGACGGCCTCGAAGCCCGGCAGCTGATGGAGCAGTTCGAGTAGCCGACTTTGCTCGAATCGAAGCCAGGCAAGCCAGCTGGCCTGGCCGCTGATCAGCGTGAGCCGCGCATTGCTGAAGCCGCCGACAAAGATATGCTCGCGCATCTCCTCGGGTAGATGGGCGCGAAGATGACGCTGGGCCTGGTCGATCATGCGCGATTGTCGCAGCAGGTTGCTCACCTCGGACGAGCTTGCAAGTACCTGGTTGATGGGCTGTGCGCGAGAACGCTTAACCTTTATACTCATACGCTTAATTCCATAGAACCGATTCGATACGCCCGCGGCTTCAGCCCGGCGTAAGACAAAGAGCCTACCACGCTCAGGAGCCGACACCCAGCATGCCGCTTAACGCCGCGCCAGCCACTTTGACCGCCCCAGGGCGCGCTCGCCGCTGTGGGCTGGCGCGCTGGTGGCTGGCCGGGCTTTTGGTAAGCTGCCTGCTCCCGGTGGGTCTTTCGCCCGCAAGCGCCGCCAGCCGTGGCGAGCGCGCGGTTTTGGTATGCCTCTGGGTACCCGCCATCTTGCGTGCTCAGTCCCGGCGTATCGCGATCAAGCGCCGCGTCCGACACCTGGTTTGTCGCGTCAAAACCCCCGCCGTACGGTTTTGTAAACGGCTTTGGGATACCTCGTTTATCACGCTTTATAAGGTCGCCGCTCAAGACGTCCTGACCCAGCGCGGACCGCCCCACCAGTAGCTGTCACTCTTTTTTTCGCCGTTTTATTTAACAGGGTGCCCCGCGGGTGCGCTTGAAATGATTTTGGAAGGTTCATGATTAATACACTACTGCGCAAGGCCATTGGTTCGAAAAACGACCGCGACGTAAAGCGCATGAAAAAAAGCGTCCTGGACGTCAACAAGCTGGAAGCCGAAATCGAGGCGCTTGACGACGCCGGGCTTCAGGCAAAGACCGGCGAGCTACGCACCCGTCTCGAGTCCGGCGAGTCGCTGGACAAGCTTCTACCCCAGGCGTTTTCCGTCGTGCGTGAGGCGAGCAAGCGCGTCATGGGTATGCGCCACTTCGATGTGCAGATGGTCGGTGGTATGACGCTGCACAGCGGGCGCATCGCCGAAATGAAAACCGGCGAGGGTAAAACCCTGGTCGCGACGCTGGCGGTTTACCTGAACGCGCTACCCGCCAAGGGCGTGCACGTGGTCACGGTCAACGACTACCTGGCCCGCCGCGACGCCGAGTGGATGCGGCCGCTTTATGAATTCCTGGGGCTCACCGTGGGCGTCATTTTCTCCGGGCAAACCGGCGACGAGAAGCGCCACGCCTACGGCTGCGATATCACCTACGGTACCAACAACGAGTTCGGCTTCGATTACCTGCGCGACAACATGGCGTTCTCCCTCGACGAGAAGGTGCAGCGCGATCTGCACTTCGCCATCGTCGACGAGGTCGACTCGATTTTGATCGACGAGGCGCGCACGCCGCTGATCATCTCCGGCGCGGTGGACGAAAACACCGAGCTTTATAATGTGGTCAATGGTCTGGCCCAGCAGCTCGAGCGTGGCGAAGTGAGCGAAGACGACGAGACGCCGGTGAGCGGCGATTTCGTGCTCGACGAGAAGCAAAAGCAGGTCGAGCTCACCGAGCAGGGTCACAACAAGGTCGAAGAGATGATGCGCGCCCAGGAGCTTTTGGGCGAAAACGACTCGCTCTACGCCGCGCAGAACCTGAACCTTTTGCAGCACGTGCACTCGGCGCTTCGCGCGCGCTACCTGTATCAGCGCGATGTGGACTATATCGTCGTCGAAGGGCAAGTGGTGATCGTCGACGAACACACCGGGCGCAGCATGCCCGGGCGGCGCTGGTCAGAAGGCTTGCACCAGGCGGTGGAAGCCAAAGAAGGGGTGACGGTCCAGCGCGAAAGCCAGACGCTTGCCTCCACGACCTTCCAGAACTACTTCCGCTTGTACGATAAGCTGGCGGGGATGACCGGCACCGCCGATACCGAAGCCTTCGAATTCCGTCAGATCTATGGCCTCGATGTGGTGGTGATTCCCACCAACCGGCCGCTGGCGCGTAAGGATCTCAACGACCTTGTCTACCTAAGCGGTGAAGAGAAGTTCGAAGCGATCATCAAGGACGTTCAGGCCGTGACCGAAGCCGGACGCCCGGTGCTGGTGGGTACCGCCTCGATCGAAACCTCGGAGTATCTTGCCAAGCTGATGCTCGAGGCGGGCGTCGAGTTTAGCGTGCTCAACGCCAAACAGCACCAGAGCGAAGCCGAAATCATCGCCCAGGCGGGTCGTCCAGGGGCGGTCACGATCGCCACCAACATGGCGGGCCGCGGTACCGATATCGTGCTCGGCGGTAACTGGGAAGCCGACGCCGCCAAGCTCGACAACCCAAGCGATGCGCAGCTTGCCGAGCTCAAGGCCGAGTGGCAAAAGCGCCACGACGCGGTGCTCGAGGCCGGCGGCCTTCACGTGATCGGTTCCGAGCGCCACGAGTCCCGGCGTATCGATAACCAGCTGCGCGGCCGGGCCGGTCGTCAGGGCGACCCGGGCTCCACGCGCTTCTTCCTGTCTTTGGAAGACAGCCTGATGCGCCTGTTCGGCTCGGACCGGGTCAAACGTTTGATGCAGGCGTTGGGACTCGAGCGCGGCGAGGCGATCGAGCACAAGATGGTCTCGAACGCCGTCGAGCGCGCCCAGAAGAAGGTCGAAGGGCGTAACTTCGATATTCGTAAGCAGCTTCTCGAGTATGACGACGTGGCCAACGACCAGCGCCGCGTGATCTACGAGCAGCGTAACGACGTATTGGGTTCCAACGACGTTTCCGAAGCCGTGATCGGTATTCGCGAAGAGGTCATGGAAAGCACCATCAGCGACTTCGTGCCGCCCCAGAGCCTGGCGGAGCAGTGGGACCTGGCCGGACTCGAAGCGCACTTGAAAACCGAGTTCAACCTCGATGCGCCGGTCACCCAGTGGGCAGAAGAGGACGAGCGCTTCAGCGAAGAGAAGCTCAGAGAGCGCCTGCAAACCATGCACCGCGAAGCGTATGACGCCAAAATCGCCGCCGCCGGCCAGACCCTCATTCAGCGCTTTGAGAAGCAGGTCATGCTGCAGGTACTCGATACCCGCTGGAAAGAGCACCTTCAGTCGATGGATCACCTGCGCCGGGGTATTCACCTGCGCGGCTACGCCCAGAAAAACCCCAAGCAGGAGTACAAGCGCGAAGCATTCGAGCTTTTCCAGCATCTGCTGACCAACATCAAGGCGGACGTCACGCGGATTTTGAGCCACGTTCAGGTGCGCCAGCCCGAAGAGGTGGATGCCCTCGAGCAGAAGCGCCGCGAAGACGCCGCCCGGGAAAAGGCCGCCGCTTCCGAGGCCCAGCAAGTACCGGAGCAAGCCAGCGAAGCGGTCGCACCTGCTACCGCCGGCGCCGAAGCCCAGCCCCAGCGCCGCGAAGGGCCGAAGGTCGGTCGCAACGATCCGTGTATCTGCGGGTCGGGTAAAAAATACAAGCAGTGCTGCGGCAAGCTTCAATAGCCCGCTCTCGGTTTAAGGCGAGAATCGGTTTACGTTAAAGGAGAAGAGCATGGCGGTGGGTCACTATCCGTTTCCACAAATGCCGCCCCTCAAGGGGGTGCGGCTTGGGTCTGCCATGGCGGGGATAAAAAAGCCTCAGCGCCGTGATCTCGTCGTCATCGAGCTGCCCGGCACCGCCACCACGGCGGGGGTGTTTACCCAAAATGCATTTTGCGCCGCGCCGGTGATGGCGGCAAAGGCGCATTTGCAGGATGAAAGCGCGACGCCACGCTACTGGGTCATCAATACCGGCAACGCCAATGCGGGCACCGGTGAAGCGGGTATCAAAGACGCGTACCAGACCTGCCAGGCGCTGGCGGATCAGGCCGGCGTTTTTAAACACCAGGTACTGCCGTTTTCGACCGGCGTGATTGGCGAGCCGCTGCCCATGGAGCGCCTGTTGGCCGGTCTTCCCGCCGCCTTCCAGGCGCTGGACGATGGCCCTGAGGCCTGGGCATTGGCCGGGGAGGGGATTTTAACCACCGACACCCGCGCCAAGGGTGCCACGGTGACCGCAGAGATCGACGGCCAAGCCTTTAACATCAATGGGATCACCAAGGGCTCGGGCATGATCAAGCCCAACATGGCGACCATGCTGGGCTTCGTGGTCACCGATGCGAGCATCGAGCAGCCCCTGCTGGCCCGGCTTCTGCGCGAAACCGTGGAGGAATCCTTCAACGCGATTACCGTGGATAGCGACACCTCGACCAACGATGCCTGTATGCTGGCCGCCACCAACACCGGCGTACGGGTGGAAACCGATGAGCAGATCGCGGTATTCAAGCAAGCGCTTGGCCAGGTAATGACCCGGCTTGCCCAGTCGATCATCCGCGACGGTGAAGGCGCCACCAAGTTCGTCACCCTCGAGGTGGACGGCGCTGAGAGCGTCAAGGAGGCGCGAGACGTCGCCTTTACCGTGGCCCATTCGCCGCTGGTGAAAACCGCGCTGTATGCCTGCGACGCCAACTGGGGGCGTATTCTGGCCGCCGTTGGCCGCGCGCCGGTCGAGGCCTTCGATGTCAGCCGGGTGGTGATCGACCTGGGCGATGTCCGGCTGGTCGAACACGGCGGCCGAGCGGCGAGCTACTCGGAAGCCGCGGGTAGCCGCGTGATGGCCGAAGAAGAGATCACGATCCGTATCCAGCTCGGGCGGGGCGATGCCCGCGCCACGGTGTGGACCTCGGATCTTTCCCACGATTACGTATCGATCAACGCCGACTATCGAAGCTAGCCGGCGCCTGGTCGAGTAGCGTTTATAGTAAAGTTTAGTCCTGTGCAGTTAAGCGCTACGCGATGTCATAGCGCTCCAATGTGGAAAACACGTAATGAATGTAATGGTAAAACGACGGGTTCACGTCGCCGCGGCCGCCATCGTTAGCGCGGACAAGAAGCATGTGTTGATCGCCCGCCGGCCTTCCAACGTGGATCACGGCGGTCTATGGGAGTTTCCCGGGGGCAAGCTGGCACCTTACGAAACCGGTCTTGAAGGGCTCAAGCGCGAGCTTCACGAGGAGCTTGGCGTCGAGATCCGCCGTGCCCAGCCGCTCATTCGCGTTCATCACGAGTACAGCGACAAACATATCCTGCTCGATGTTTGGCTGGTGCATGAGTTTGCCGGCGAGCCTTTCGGGCGTGAAGGCCAGGCGGTGCGCTGGGTCGCGATGGAAGACCTGGCCGGCTACCCCTTCCCGGCGGCTAACCTGCCGATCTTGCGCGCGGTCATGCTGCCCAAGGAGTATCTGATCACCGGGGAGGAGCCCGACGATGAGCGCTTCGAGGCGCTGTTGCGCCGCGCCCTCGACGAAGACGGCGTGCGCCTGGTCCAACTGCGGGCCAAGGGGCTCGAACGCGATGCTTATCTCAAGCGCGCCGAGAAGGCACTGGCGCTTTGCCGCGAATTCGGCGCCAGGCTGTTGCTCAACGGCGAGCCGGATTTTTTGGAGCAGGTGGAGGCCGATGGTATTCATCTGACCAGCCAGCGCCTGATGGAGCTGGAGCGCCGTCCCATTGCCGAGGGCAAGTGGCTGTCGGCATCGACCCACGACGAGGAGCAGCTCGACAAGGCGCGAGGCCTGGGATGCGACTTCGTTACCCTTTCGCCGCTTCGCACGACGCCTTCGCATCCGGATGTCGCGCCCATGGGTTGGCACGACTTTCAGCAGTTGGTCGAGCATGCCGGCATGCCGGTTTTCGCCCTCGGTGGCATGACCCGCTTTGACGCCAACCACGCGCGCGCGGTTGGCGCCCAGGGCATCGCGTCGATTCGCGATTTCTGGAAGTAACCTGGCCTTTCGAGCGCCCCGGTTAGGGGCTGCTCGAAAGCGCTAGCATAAGGCATCGAAAAGCACCGGCGTCCTTGAGGGCGTCGGTGCTTTTGTTTAATCGCGGTAGCGGCGGGTCAAGTCAGCGTAGGCATCGACCCGGCGGTCGCGAAGAAACGGCCAGATACGCCGGGTATCCTCGCTTTTAATCATATCGAGGGTGGCCACGAGCTGCTCGGTGCGCGTCGAGGCGTGGGCCAGAAACTCGCCCTGGGGGCCGCAGATGAAACTGCCGCCCCAGAAGTCGACCCCGGCGCCGACCCCGGAGTGGTCTGGCTCGAAACCGACCCGGTTGGCGGCCAGTACCGGCAGGCCGTTGGCGACGCCGTGGGCGCGCTGCACCAGCGTCCAGGCGTCCTTCTGGCGCGCCTTCTCTGCATCATCGTCATTCGGGTCCCAGCCGATGGCGGTGGGGTAGAGCAGTAGCTCTGCGCCGGCCAGCGCCATCAGGCGTGCCGCTTCCGGGTACCACTGATCCCAGCACACCAAAACGCCAAGCCTTCCCACCGAGGTGTCGATGGGGGTAAAGCCTTCACCCCGGGCGGCGTCGACATCGCCCGGGGTGAAGTAGAATTTCTCATAAAAGCCCGGGTCGTCGGGGATATGCATCTTGCGGTACTGGCCCACTCGCCCCTTGGCGCCGTCATACACCACCGCGGTATTGTGGTAGAGCCCGGCGGCGCGCTTTTCGAAAATCGAGCCGACCAGCACGATATCGAGCTCCCGGGCCAGGGCCGCCAGGCGCTGGCCCGTGGGGCCATCCAAAGGCTCGGCCAGGTCGAAAAGCGCCGGGTCTTCGTACTGGCAGAAGTAGTGCGTAGCGTGAAGCTCCTGCAAAAGCACCAGTTTCGCCCCTTGGGCTGCGGCGTCGCGCACGCCTTTTTCACTCTCGGCCAGGCTCTGGGCCTTATCCGGCCAGGCCGCTTGCTGGATCACTGCCACGCTCAAAGTGTTGCTCATGGTGCCTCCTCGAAAAGGGCCTGGTTAAGCGTGCCCTTGGGTAGCTGCATGGTTAGACAATGCAGGCTACCGTGTTGGCGAATCACGCTTTGACACTCGATGGGAATGATGGCGTGTTCGGGGAACGCGCTGGCCAAAGCGTTCAATGCCGCCAGGTCGTTGGCGTCGGCGTAGGTAGGCACCAGTACGGCGCCGTTGATGATGGTGAAGTTGGCGTAGGTGGCCGGCAGGCGGTGGCCATCCTCGGGGTCGAACGCCGCCGCGGGCCAGGGCAGGGCGATCAAACGGTAGGGCTCACCGTTTGGCTGACGAAACCCCTCTAGTTCGGCTTCCATCGCTTTGAGCGCCGGATAGTGTGGGTCTGTCTCGTCGTCGCAGCGCACGTAAGCAATGGTCGTGGGGCTGCAAAACCGGGCCAGGGTGTCGATGTGGCTGTCGGTATCGTCGCCGGCCAGGTAGCCGTTTTCGAGCCACAGTACCCGGTCGACGCCCAGATCCGCTTTTAGCGCGCGCTCGAGCGCCTCGAGGGAGTAGTCCGGGTTGCGGTTCGGGTTTAAAAGGCATGCTTTAGTGGTTAAAAGCGTCCCCTGACCATCGGTTTCGATACCGCCACCTTCCAGCACCAGCGACTTGCTCACCACCTTGCAGGCCCAAACTCCTTTGCTATCGAGGGCTTTCGTCAAGGCATCGTCGCGGCGAGCGGGGAACTTGCCGCCCCAGCCGGTAAAGGTGTAGTCGAGAAGTGCCATTTCACCGTCCGCGCGGATCACCCCAAGCGGGCCGTGATCCCGCGCCCAGGTATCGTCGGTGGCGGCTTCGATGAGCAGCAGCCGCGCGCGGGAAACGCCCAGGGTGGCAAAACGTTCGCCAAGACGCGTCTTTGTGGCGGTATCCGGTACGCTGACGACAACGCGCTGATAGCGCACAGCGGCCAGCACGATGCGCTCGAGCGTCGCCTCGATACGCTCTAAAAGGGGCTGCCAGTCGCCGTCCGGGCGCGGCCAGGTGAGCTGCAGGCCATCCTGGGGGTGCCATTCCGGCAGTAAACGGTCAGTAGGGTGTGCCAAGATTGCATGCTCTCGTTGCCAAAGAAGAGACCGGGCTTGGGTACCGGCCAAAGGGCGCAATGTAGGGGCTCGCCCGCCAAGTTGCAAGTCATCCCCCGCGCCACCGCGCCGGGTAAAAGATTACTTCTGTCATGCGTGTTTACCCATGCAGGGCGTATAAAAAAACCGTACCATGGGCGCCATATAACCAAGGAATGATGCCATGCTTGATCGTTTGCCTTTTTTGGTGGGGCTGCGCTACGTGCGCGCTAAACGCCGAAACCACTTTATTTCGTTTATCTCGTTGATTTCGATGCTGGGTTTGACGCTGGGCGTCACGGTGTTGATTCTCGTGCTGTCGGTGATGAACGGCTTCGACTACGAGCTGCGCACGCGCATTCTGGGCATGGTGCCGCACACCAAGATCGAGTATCAGCCCGGGCTCGTCGAGTGGGAGGCGCTCGCCGACCGGCTGATCGAGCGCGACCGCGTCATCGGCGTGGCCCCCTACGTGGAGCAGCAGGGCATGTTCTCGGCCAGCGGGCGCAACGAAGGCGCCATGGTGACCGGTATCGACCCGGCCTGGGAGGATCAGGTATCGATCATCGGCGATCACATGCGCCGGGGCGAGCTTGAAGATCTAGCGCCGAACGAGTGGAACGTGGTGCTGGGCTCGATACTGGCCAGCCGCCTGGGCGTCGGCGTCGGCGACCGGGTGACGCTGCTGGTCCCCGAGGCCTCGATTACTCCGGCGGGCGTCTTTCCGCGCCTCAAGCGCTTTACGGTCAGCGGTATCTTCAGCGTCGGGGCCGATCTCGACGGCAGCCTGGCCTACGCCAACATCGAAGACATGCAGACCCTGGCGCGCCTTGGCGACGCCATCGGCGGCCTGCGCCTCGAGCTCAACGACCTGTTCGTGGCCGGTAGCGAAACCCAGGCGATCGTCAACGACCTGGGCCCGGGCTATGTGGGCCGCGACTGGACCTTTACCCAGGGCAGTCTGTTCCAGGCGATTCAGATGGAAAAACGCATGATCGGGCTGTTGCTGACGGTGATCGTGGCGGTCGCTGCGTTCAACATCGTCTCGACGTTGGTCATGGTGGTCACCGATAAGCGCGCGGATATCGCTATTTTGCGCACCCTCGGCGCGACGCCGCGCTCTATCATGGGGATCTTTATCGTTCAGGGGTTGACCATTGGCATCATCGGCATCGCCCTGGGGGTGTTGGCCGGGGTGGTGCTGGCGCTGACGATCTCGGATGTCATCGGCTGGTTCGAAGGCATCACGGGTATTCAGTTCCTCGACTCCGGCGTCTATTTCGTCAGCCACCTGCCGTCGCGGCTGCTGTTCGACGATATTCGTAACATCGTGCTGGCCGCTTTCGGTCTTACTTTCCTGTCGACGCTTTATCCCGCCTGGCGGGCCGCGCGCGTACAGCCGGCGGACGTACTGCGCTATGAATAAGGACGCGCCCATGAACTCAACGATTTCCCAGGCTCCGGTCATGCTTTCCTGCCAGAACCTGACCCGCGTATATAGCGTCGGCCCCCAGGAGTTGACGGTGCTGGATCAGCTCAATCTCGAGGTGCGCGCCGGCGAGCGCGTCGCCGTGGTGGGTAGCTCCGGTTCCGGTAAAACCACGTTGCTGAATATGCTGGGCGGGCTGGACCGGCCAAGCGAGGGCAGCGTAATGATCGCCGACGAATCCCTGGCCGGGCTCAATGAAACGCAGCTGGGCCGCTTTCGTAATCGCTATATCGGCTTTGTATACCAGTTTCACCATTTGCTGGCCGAGTTCAGCGCCGTCGAGAACGCGGCGCTTCCCTTGATCATTCGGGGCCAGCGTAAAAAAGCCGCCGAAGAGCGGGCGATGACGATTCTGGAGCGGGTCGGGATGAAGTCACGGGCAGAGCACAAGCCCGGCGAGCTTTCCGGCGGCGAGCGCCAGCGCGTGGCGATCGCTCGGGCGCTCGTGACCGACCCAAGCCTGGTGCTGATGGACGAACCCACCGGCAATTTGGATCAAACCACCGCCAGCACCATTTTGAGTTTGATGGACGAGCTTGCCCGAGAGAGCGCCTGCGCGTTCGTGATCGTGACCCACGACGTGGCCCTGGCGGCTCACCAGGACCGGGTCCTGCGTCTTAATGCGGGAAGGCTGCAAGAGGAAGTGACAGCGCCCGTTTAGGGCGCTTCGTCTTGCTCGTCCAGTTCCGCTTCCATGGTCGCCCGGCGCTGCTGGCGTTTGAGCCGGCGGCGCTTCCAGCTTTGCGAGACGTGCCAGCGCCAGATCAGCCGAATGATCACGTTGGCCGTGACGGCGAGAATCAACGCCGTCACGATAGAGCCTAGAAAAAGAGGCGGAAGCAGGTCGTGCATCTGCTCGGCCAGCCAGCGGGTCGAAATACGTGACGGTGCCTCGCGCACCGGCGCGCCCATCAAAAACGTTCCCACCCGATAGTTGAAATAAAAGATCACCGGCATGGTCAGCGGATTGGTAATCCAGACCAGACTCACCGAAAGCGCCAGGTTGCAGCGCCCGATGCGCGCACCCAGTGCCGCGACCATCATCTGTAGCGGGATGGGCAGCATGGCGCAGAAAAGCCCGACGCTAAAGGCGTTGGCGACACTTCTGCGGGTCAAGAGCCACAATCCGGGGTCGGCAATCAAGGGCGCCATGAAGCGAAGCGAACGCTGGCGCCTTAACGTATCGGGCTTGGGCATGTAGCGCTGCAGGAAACGGCGCGGCATGTCGGTTACTCTTTGAAATAGTGCGCTCTATTATCCACATCGCACGGCGTTTAGGCTACGCCGAGCGTTGAACGCCGGCCACGGAGGGGACGATGCGGGCAGGGGGAGTCATACCGGCGGCGCTGGCAGCGCTTGGCGGGGCGCTTTTGGCATGGCTAAGCGGCCCCGGCGGGCATTTGGGCGTGGCCATCGGCGCGATCCTGCTGGCCGCGCTTTTGATGATCAACCGGGCGCCGCGCACGTTTGCCCTGCTTTTGATCGGTGCCTGGGTGTTCGTCGGGATTCAAGTTGAGTGGCAGCGCGCGCTCCCCGCAGGGCTTGGTGGCGAGGATCTCCTGGTCGAGGCGCGCGTCGATAGCGTTAAGCCCCTGGCGGGCGCGACGCGGCTGACGCTGCGCGTTGACCGGTGCGCAAGCCCGCCCCATCGCTTGAGCTGCGAGTCGCTCAAACGCGTGCGCGTCACGGCCTACAGCGATACATCGTATCGAGCCGGCGAGCAGTGGCGGCTGACGCTTAGATTGCGCCCACCGCGCGGTTTTACCAACCCCCATACCTTCGACTACGCCCAATGGCTTTGGCGCGAGGGCATCCACGCGACGGGCTACGTACGTGAAAGCCCCGCACCGCTTCGCTTGAAAGACGCACGCTCTACGCTTAAAAAGCGCGCACTTGCGAAAATCGCGGACACCGACCTTGCCGATCGAACCAGGCGCTGGCTGGCCGCACTTACGCTGGGTGAGAGCTCTCAACTGACCCAGGACGACTGGGCGCTATTGAACGCCACCGGCACGACGCACCTGGTGGTGATCTCCGGGCTGCACGTCGGGCTGATCGCTTCGTTGGTTTTACTGATCGCCCGGTTTGCGGCACGCATGTTCACCCCGCTCGACTGGCGGCTGCGTGCCTGGCCCTGGTGGGCGGCGGGCGCCGCCTGCGTGGGCTACGCCTTACTGGCCGGTATGGGGCCGCCTGCCATGCGCGCCATGGTGATGACGCTGCTCGGGCTCTGGGTGCTGAGCGGGCGCCACGCGCCCGGGCCCTGGCAGGCCTGGTGGCTGGCGCTTTTATTGATCGTGCTGCTCGACCCGCTAGCCCTTTGGCGCCCCGGGCTTTGGCTCTCCTTTGTCGCGGTCGGGTGGCTGATCGTTATTTGGCAGGGCCGCGCCCGGCCTTCGGGGGTGAAAGGCTGGTGCTGGGCGCTGGTGCGCACCCAGCTATTGCTGGCGCCGCTCATGGCGGCGGCGGTCCTGGTCGCCTTTGGGCGGGTAGCCCCGGGCGCGCCGCTGGTGAATCTGCTGGCCGTGCCCTGGGTCAGCTCGCTCATGGTGCCGCTGGCGCTACTTGGTTGGCTGTTGGCGCCGCTTCCCTACGTTGGCGTGTTCGTGTGGTGGGGTTTTGAGCAGGCGCTCGGCGTTTTTCATGGACTGTTGAGCCTGACCCTCGGCGCGGCGCCGCTTTGGGAGCCCTCGGCGTCGCTCAAGCTGCCGCTGGCGGCGGCCCTGTTGCTCGTGGCGCTTTGCTTTGGGCTTGCCTTCGTGCCGCGTTGGCTGCGCGCGGCGGCGCTGCTGGTGAGCGCCGCGCTTGTCCTGGCGCATCAGCCGAGCGCTTTGGCGCCGGGCGTTTTACGCGTCACCGTATTCGATGTGGGCCAGGGGCAACTGGTCGAGCTCGAGAGCGCGTCCTGGCGCATGCTTTACGATACCGGTCCGCGCTTTCAAAGCGGCTTCATGCCGCTGGAGACGCTTTGGGCGCCGGGTCAGCGCTTCGATCGGGTGATGGTCAGCCACAGCGATATCGACCACGCCGGCGGGGTGGCGGCCCTGTTGCGCGAACATCGCGCCGCACAGTGGCGGGCGCCCCAGGGCGAGGCCTTGCCCGTTTCGTTCGAGCACTGCGTAAGGGGCCAGCACGAAGAGCACGACGGCGTCAGCTATCGCGTGCTTTGGCCGCCGGCGGGGGAGAATCAGCTAACCCCCAACGAGCGCTCCTGTGTGCTGGAGGTCAGCATTGGCGAGCACCGGCTTTGGATCACCGGTGACGTGGGCCGTGACACCGAGCGCCGCCTGGTGGGTGACATCGAATCCCCCATAAGCGTGCTGATCGCCGGGCATCACGGTAGCCGCACAAGCTCCGGCGTTCAGTTCGTCCGCGCCAGCCGCCCGCAGCACGTGGTGTTCAGCGCCGGGCGGGATAACGCTTTCGGCCATCCGGCGGATGACGTCGTGCGCCGTTTTCGACGAAACGGCAGCTGTCTTTGGAGCACCGCCCAGCACGGGGCGCTGACGTTTTACCTAAAAGCGGGCCGTGAGGTCGAAGTGTCGCCGCAGCGCGGCATCGATGGAGGGCGTAAGCGGTGTTGATACGCGGCGCCTTAAGGTAGAATCCTGCGCACTGCACATCACGCCAGGAGCCCGTGTGACCGATTCGAGTTGGGTGTTGTATAAACGCTTACTGAGCTACGTAAAGCCGCACTGGAAAATGTTCGCGCTGGCGATCATCGGCTTTTTGATTTACGCCGCCTCCAGTACGGCGCTGGCCGAGATGATGAAGCGCCTGATCGACGGAATTCAAAATCCGGACGCGGCGTTTCGCTTCTTTTTGCCGCTGTTCGTCGTGCTGATGTTCGCCTCCCGCGGGATCGGCACGTTTTTGAGCACCTATTACATGGCCTACGTGGGGCGCTATGTGATCCATACCCTGCGCTGCGATGTGTTCGATCATATGCTGCATCTGCCCGGGCGTTTTTTCGACCAGCACTCGAGCGGGCATCTGGTGTCGCGAGTGACCTACCACGTCGAGCAGGTGGCGGGGGCGGCGACCAATGCGGTCACCGTGATTCTGCGCGAAGGGCTGTTCGTCATTGGGCTGGTGCTTTATCTGCTCTGGACCAACTGGATGCTCACGCTGCTGTTTCTGGGCGTGACGCCGGTGATCGCGGTCGTGGTGAGCTTCGTGAGCAAGCGCTTTCGCAAGATTTCCAAACGCATCCAGAACTCCGTGGGCGACGTGACCCACGTGGCGTCCGAAGCGCTGTCCGGCTACCGCGTGGTGCGTACCCATGGCGCCGAAGCCTTCGAAAAGCAGCGCTTCGAGAAGGCCAGTGAAGAGAATCGCCGCCAAAGCATGAAGCAGGCGATGACCCGGGCGGTCAGCTCGCCGGTGATTTTGATGCTGGTGGCGGTCTCCATGGCGCTATTGGTGTGGCTGGCCATGGCGCCCGCCTTCATGGCGAATATGACGCCGGGCGAGTTCGTCGCCTTCATCACCGCCGCCGCGCTGATGATCAAGCCGGTGCGCCAGCTCACCGAAATCAACGGCGACATTCAAAAGGGCTTGGCCGCTGCCGCCGAGCTTTTCGGGGTGATGGACCTTAACGTCGAGCCGGATAACGGCACGCGGGAAGCGAAGGGCTTGAAAGGCGACGTGCGCATCGAAGGGGTGAACTTTCGCTACGACACCGACCAGCCCGACGTGCTCCACGATATCAACCTGCATATACCGCCGGGGGAAATGGTCGCGATCGTTGGCCGCTCCGGTGGCGGTAAATCGACGCTGGTGGGGCTTCTGCCGCGCTTTTACCGGCCCACCGAAGGACGCATTTTAATCGATGGCGTGAGCGCCGATGAGTACGCACTAAGCGGGCTGCGTCAGCAGATCGCCATCGTTTCGCAACAGGTGACGCTGTTCAACGCAAGTATCGCGGCCAACATTGCCTACGGCGTGGACGATCCGGATCTTGAAAAAGTGAAACAGGCCGCCGAGGCCGCCTACGCCAGCGAGTTCATAGAAAAACTGCCCCAGGGCTATGACACCGTGGTGGGCGAGAACGGCCTGATGCTCTCCGGCGGACAGCGCCAGCGCCTGGCCATTGCGCGGGCGATCTTCAAGGATTCACCGATTCTGGTCTTCGACGAGGCGACCTCGGCGCTCGACTCCGAGTCCGAACGCTACATTCAAAAGGCGCTGGAGCACGTTTGCCAGGGCCGCACGACGCTGGTGATCGCCCACCGCTTGTCGACCATCGAGCGCGCGGACCGAATACTCGTCATGGACCAGGGGCGCGTGATCGAAGAGGGCACCCATCAGGCGCTGCTGGAAAAGCGCGGGGCCTACGCCGGCCTTCATCAAATGCAATTTCAGGAGCACGTGTGAGCTTTGCAAGCCGCTGGCTGGAGGGCGTTTATAAAAAAACCGCCCGACAGGCGCCGTGGCTTGTACCGCTGTACCCGCTGGGCGCGCTCTACGCCGCGGTGATGGCGCGGCGCTTCCACGCTTATGCGTCGGGTAAAAAGCCCGTTTGGCGGGCACCGGTGCCGGTCATCGTGGTGGGCAATATCACCCTGGGCGGGACCGGCAAATCGCCGCTGGTGGCCTGGCTTGCCAATCTGCTCCAGCATCACGGATGGCGACCCGGTGTAGTGACCCGTGGCTACGGTGGCCGCGCACCGCGCTACCCGCTGGTGGTGAGTGATACCACCAGCCCCGCCCATAGTGGTGACGAGCCCCTGATGCTTTTCAAACAAACCGGTGTGCCGGTGGTGGCGGACCCCAGACGAACCCGCGGGGCTAAAAAGCTGATCGAGCTGGGTTGCGATATCGTGATCAGCGACGACGGCCTGCAGCACCTGGCGCTGGCTCGGGATATCGAGCTATTAGTCGTCGACGGCGCCCGGGGGCTTGGCAACCAGCGCTGCCTGCCCGCCGGGCCGCTTCGCGAGCCGGCCCAGCGCCTTTCAAGCGTGGATGCGGTAATCGTCAACGGCGATTTGGCCGAGGCGCTGCCGGTCGAGGCGGTCGCGATGACGCTTGCCCCGGCGCGGTGGCGGCGGGTAAGCACCGGTGAGCACGCAGCACTGACACCGCTGCCGTTCAAGTTGCCGGTTCACGCCGTGGCGGGTATCGGCAACCCTGCGCGCTTTTTTAAAACCCTCGAAACACTTAACGTAACGGGTGAGATGCACCCGCTTGCAGACCACCAGACGTTTACGGCGCGTACCTTTGACTTTACGTCCAGGCGTGCGCTCGTGATGACGGCCAAGGACGCGGTAAAGTGTCAGTCGCTCGTTCCTTTTGACAGCTGGGCACTGGAAGTCGACGCCGAGCTGCCCGGGGAATTCGAAGCCTGGCTGCTCGAAAAGCTGGTAACGCGGCCTACGAATAGATCACTATCGACGAACACAGACGAGGAAGGCGCTCATGGATAAGGAACTCTTGGCAATGCTGGTTTGCCCACTTTGCACCGGTAAACTCGACTACGACCGCGAGGCGCAGGAGCTTACCTGCCACTACGACGGTCTGGCCTATCCGATTAAACAAGACATTCCGGTGATGTTGCCGGAAGAGGCGCGGGTGCTTAGCGCCGACGAGAAGCTCAACCGCTCACCGGGGCGTACAGGGCAGGCGTGATGACGGTACCAACGACCGACGACTTCATCGTCGTCATTCCCGCGCGGTTTAACTCCTCGCGGCTGCCCGGTAAACCGCTCATGGAGATCGCCGGTGAGCCCATGGTGGCCCACGTATGGCGGCGCGCCTGCCAAAGCCTTGCCCGCCGTGTCGTGGTGGCGACCGACGATGCGCGCATCGAGGCGGCACTTTTGCCCTATGGGGCCGAGGTGGTCATGACCCGGGACGATCATCTCTCCGGCACGGACCGGCTGGCCGAGGTGGCGGATATTTTAGGGCTTGCAGGCGATACGCTGCTGGTCAACGTACAGGGCGATGAGCCGCTGATTCCCCCGGCGCTGATCGATCAGGTGGCCGAGCGTTTGGCGTGCGATGCCGACGCCGCCATGGCCACCCTGGCCGAGCCTATTCACGATATCGAGACGCTTTTCAATCCCAACGCGGTAAAGCTCGTTCGCAACCACGCCGGGCGGGCGCTCTACTTCTCCCGCGCGCCGATTCCTTGGGACCGGGAGCAGTTCGCGCAAAAGCCGAGCCTTTTGAATACCGATGCCTGGCTCAGGCACATCGGCATTTACGCCTACCGGGCAAGCTTTTTGAGCGCTTACCAGAGCATGGCGCCTTCGCAGCTCGAACAACTCGAGCAGCTCGAGCAGCTACGCGCGCTCCAGCATGGCCACATCATCCAGGTAGCGCTTGCCTGCGAGCCCAACCCTGCCGGGGTGGATACCTTCGAGGATCTTGCCAAGGTGCGCTTACTCATCGACCAAGCGGAGTCTCAATGACGCGGGTACTGTTCGTCTGTTTAGGAAACATTTGCCGCTCGCCCAGCGCCGAAGGCTTTTTTCAAAAGGCGCTGGTCGAGGCGGGTTTGCAAGGTGAAATAGAAGTGGACTCTTGCGGCGTGGGCGATTGGCACCTGGGCAAGGCCCCGGATGCGCGCGCCCGGCAAGCGGCCAGCCGCCGTGGCGTGGATATCAGCCATCTGCGTGCTCGAAAGCTAAGCGTCGAGGACTTCAGCCACTTCGACTACGTATTGGGGATGGACCACGCCAACATGGACGCCATTCGCGCGCTGGCGCCCCGGGATAGCCGCGCCCGCACGGCGCTTTTTCTGTCCTACGCCGACAGCGTCGAGGCCGAGGTGCCGGACCCTTACTACGGTGGCGAGGAGGGCTTCGAGCACGTGCTGGATCTGATTGAGTCGGCCTGTCAGGGCCTTCTCGACGCTATCAGGAAGGGGTGAGGGTGGCCTATCTAACCCCCCGGGTGGACCTGACCCTTGCCAATACGCTGAAGCTTCCCTGCCAGGCGGCCTTTGGCGCTCGTCCGGCCACGCTCAACGAACTACGCGGCGTGCTCGAACAGTGCTGCGCAAACAACCTGGCGATCACGCTACTGGGCGGGGGCAGCAACGTGTTGCTGCCCGAACGTTTCGAGGGCGCGGCGGTGACGCTGGCCTTCGACCAGTGGTGGATAGAGACTCGCGGGCGCGAAGCCACCGTGTTCGCCGGCGCCGGCGTCAATTGGCACGAGCTGGTCATGGCGCTTGCCGCGCGGGGCTGGTGGGGGATCGAGAACCTGGCGCTGATCCCCGGTACCTGCGGCGCTGCACCGGTACAAAATATCGGCGCTTATGGGGTCGAGCTCAAGGACGTGATCGAAGGCGTCCAGGTCATGGAGCTTGCCAGCCAGCGGGCTTACTGGCTAACGGCCCAGGCGTGCGGCTTTGGCTATCGCGATAGCGTATTCAAAAACGCGCTGAGTGGGAAAGTGGCCATTACTCGCTTGGCGCTGAAGCTTACCCGCGATGGCGCCCCCCGGCTTGGCTACGGCGACCTGGCCCGCCGCGTACCCGCCAACGCCGGCCCGCTGGAGGTGGCGCAAGCGGTGGGCAGTGTGCGTCGGGAAAAGCTTCCGGACCCGGCAACGCTTGCCAATGCCGGCAGCTTTTTCAAAAATCCGGTGGTCGAGGCCGAGGCGGCGAAGGCGCTAGCCGAGCGCTACCCGGACATGCCGAGCTTCCCCCAGCCGGACGGGCGCTGCAAGCTGGCGGCCGGTTGGTTGATCGACCAGTGCGGGCTCAAGGGTAGCCGCGAAGGCGCATTTGGCGTACACGCGCGTCAGGCGCTGGTGCTGGTTCACTTTGGCGGTGGTACCCGCGAGGAGCTTTTAAGCTTTGCCCGGCGCATCATGGAAACGGTGCGCCAGCGCTTTGGCGTTACCCTGGAGCCGGAGCCGCGGGTGGTCTAGCGCCGTTGGTGACCCCTGCGCTTTTGTAAGACATAAAAAAACCCCGCGCCAGGCGGGGTTTTTTTGCGCACGCGGTTTACTCCTGGCCGGTGCTGCCTTGCTTGCGCTTTTCACGCGGGTCGTTATGCGCCCGCCTGCGGCGCTTGGGCGCCGTTGTGGGGCTGGCGTCCTCTTCCTGAGGCTGGCTTACCTGCTCGGAAGCCTCGACCTTGTCGGCCATGTCGTCAGAGCGCTTTTGGGCTTCGTCCGTGTCAGTGGCCGCGGTGGGCTCTGACTCGTCCGAGGCTTGCTCCAGCGGTGCGGCCTCGGCCAGCGTAGACGGGCTGGCTTGCTCGGTTTCCGCCGAAAGGTCGCTTTCCGCGGAGGTCAGGGGTGCATCCGTCGCCTGGTCGGCTTCGCGCTTTTGCGGCGCTGCCTCGGCTTCGACGTGCACTTCACGCGTCTCCTCGACAGGCGCCTGCTCCTCGACGGGCGCGGCGTTTTCACGCTGCTCGTCAGCCGCAACGGAGCTGGCGGGCTCGGTCTCGAGCGCTTGTGGAGCGGCGTTTTGCTCGAGGGTTTCAGCCTGAGGGGTTTGTTCGGCTAGCGTGGCCTCTACAGGCTGGGGCACTTCGCGGGTCACCTCATCCTGAGCGCTTGTCGGCGCACCGTCTTGCTCGAGCCCGTGTTCGGCTTCGGCTTCCACGGCGGGGGCGGTGGTTGCCTTAACCTCTTCGGCCTGCTCGACCGCGTCGGGCTTGGCGTCGTCGACGGGCTTGTCGGCCTCGGCTACCGGCGCCTCGGATTCTACCGGCGCCGCTTTGGCCGCGGGCGACTCGAGCGTTTCGCTCGGGGTCGCCTGGCCAGAGGTGTCCGCAGCGGCGTTCTCGGCAGGCGCTTCAACGGCTGCTTCGGTCGTCGGAGCGACGCTTTCCGGCGTTTTCTCCTCGGCTACCTGGGCGGCGACTGGCTCGCTAACCGGGCCTGGGGCGTCGCTGGCCGTATCCTCCGGCGCTGGCGCCTTGGCGGCTTCGGCTTGAAGCGCTAGCTGCTCGGCTTCGGCTTTTGGATTGACGGCCTGCTTGCGCGAGCGGTTGCGCGGGTTGTTGCGCGTACGCTTGGGCTTGCCGTCGTCCTTGGGGGCGTCCTGCTGGGCCTCGGGTTTCGTCTCGGCTTTGGCTTCCTGCTTGGGCTCAGACTCCTTGGCACCACGGTTCGATTCGCTTTTAGGCTTGTTGGCTCGGCCATTTTCCTGAGGCGTCTCTTTGGCGCTGTCCTTGCCAGCGTCCCGGGGCTTGTCGCGGCGGCTATCCGAGCGCTTGTTTTGCGGCGCCGGGGTGCTGGCTTCGCTCTGATCGGCCTGGCGCTCGCTTTGGCGTGCGGGTTTGGCGGCGTTTTCGCCCTGTTTCTGCTCGCTGCCCGGGGCGTTACGGCGACGATTGCGCGAGCGGCTCGGGCCGCTACGCTTATCGCTGGCGTCGTCCTGGCTCTTGGCGGGGGCGGTGCTGCGTGCATCGGAGGCGCTCGGCTCGCTTCGCGGTGTGGCGCTTTCCGGGCGTCTCTCGCGGGCGGGCTTGTTGGCGCGCTCGCCGCCGCGCTCGCTGCTTTGCGTCTTACGGGCAGCGGGTTCGGCAGCCGGCTTGCTCTCGGGGCTTGCGGTGTCGTCGCTGCCGAGGAGCTTGGCAAAGCCGCGGATCAAGCGGCCCAGTACGCCGGACTCGGCGCTATCGGCGCTTTCGACTCTGGCGCTACTGGCCGGGGTTTCTTCGTTTTGCAGCGACGCCGGCGCCGGGGCGTTATGGGTCACGGTCTTGACCGCGGCTTCGGCGCGCTGGGCCGGCGGGGCGAAGCTTGCGTCGGGCTCTTTACCGACCTCGGTATCCAGGGACAGCTCGTAGCTTGAAAGCGTATGGCTTTCGTCTTCGTCGAGGTGGTCGTTACGCAGGCGCTGCACGTCGTAGTGCGGCGTGTCCATGTCCGGGTTGGGCAGCAGTACCACGCGAACGTCTTGCCGCGCTTCGATATCGGCGAGCACGCTGCGCTTTTCGTTCAGCAGGTAGGTGGCGACCGGCACCGGCAAAATGGCGCGGATCTGGGCGCTACGCTCTTTCATGGCTTCTTCTTCGATCAAGCGCATGATCGAGAGCGACAGCGAACGCACATCGCGAATGGTGCCCTGGCCGTTACAGCGCGGGCAAACCACGCCGCTGGTTTCGCCAAGCGAGGGGCGCAGGCGCTGGCGCGACATTTCCATCAGGCCGAAGCGGGAAATTCGCCCGACCTGTACCCGCGCACGGTCGAGCTTGAGCGCGTCGCGCATGCGGTTTTCCACTTCGCGCTGATTGCGCGCCGGGCCCATGTCGATGAAGTCGATGACCACCAGGCCCCCGATATCGCGCAGGCGCAGCTGCCGGGCGATCTCGTCGGCGGCCTCGGAGTTGGTCTGCAGGGCGGTCTCTTCGATGTCGCTGCCCCGGGTGGCCCGCGCCGAGTTGATATCGATGGAGACCAGCGCTTCGGTGTGGTCGATCACGATCGAGCCGCCGGAGGGCAGCTTCACTTCGCGCTGATAGGCGGTTTCGATCTGCGATTCGATCTGAAAGCGCGAGAACAGCGGTACTTCGTCGGTATAAAGCTTGATCTTCTGCTGGTAGGAGGGCATCACCTGACGGATGAAGCTCAGCGCCTCGGCGTGGATCTCGGGGCTGTCGATCAATACCTCGCCGATGTCCTGGCGCAGGTAGTCGCGCATGGCGCGAATGATCACATTGGATTCACGGTAGACCAGAAACGGCGCCGGGCGTTTGGAGGCTTCCGCGGTTACCGATTCCCACACCTGGGCGAGGTAGTCCAGGTCCCACTGAAGTTCTTCGGCGCTTCGGCCGATACCAGCGGTGCGCACGATCAGGCCCATCTTGTCCGGCACGGTCATCTGCGACATGGCGTCTTTTAGCTGACTGCGGTCGTCACCCTCGATGCGCCGCGAAATGCCGCCGGCCCGGGGGTTGTTGGGCATCAGCACCAAAAAGCGCCCGGCCAGGCTGATAAAGGTGGTCAGCGCCGCCCCTTTGTTGCCGCGCTCCTCTTTATCGACCTGAACGATGACTTCCTGACCCTCTTTCAGGACTTCCTTGATGCTGGGTCGGCCGGAAACGTCCTTGAGGAAATATTCCCGGGAAATCTCTTTTAGCGGCAAAAAGCCGTGGCGCTCGGCGCCGAAATCGACGAACGCCGCTTCGAGCGAGGGCTCGACGCGGGTGATTTTGCCGCGATAGATGTTGGCTTTTTTCTGTTCGCGCGCGCCGGATTCGATATCCAGATCGTACAGGCGTTGGCCGTCGACGAGCGCAACCCGCAGCTCTTCTGGCTGGGTTGCGTTGATGAGCATTCTTTTCATGGTGTCTCGCAAAGCGTGTGCACCGATGCGCCGTCAAGGCGGTAGCGTCGACGAATCGCTTTTGCTGCGTGCTTGTGCTCGGCGCATGGCTATGCTGACGCATTGAACCGGGGGCGTGGTGGCCCGCCGGTTGGTGGGCGTTGAGTACGTGGCGGAGGCAGGACGTGTTTCGGTGGCTTGTGCGTCCATCCGGCCCTGCTGACACCGCCAACACCTGGCATTCATCGATTCGTCAACGCCGGTATCGGCACAGCGTTGATCCTGACGCCCAAGGTCGAGAAGGTGCAGCAAAGCGGCTCGGCCTTGGACGTTACGTGTATTCAAATCACTCATGGCGGCCAATCAGGTAGCGCCATGGACTCTATCGTTTGAAAAACGGTAGAGGTCTTTCATTTCTAACCTTCGGTCATGGGTAATGCGTACACTAATCCATAAAACCTTTGCTCGGGCCTGCGTGTTAGTCGGGCAGGCGCTTGCGTATGGCGTAAGACGAGAGGCGGGCGCTTAAAACGCGATGACCGCAGCGTTCGTCGGGCTGACCTTACGGTGGGTCACGCCATACCAATGAGCCGCCTCGAATATAACAGTAAAGCCAACCGCCAGCAATTGACGCAATGGCTCGAGCACTACGTTAGAATGGCGCTTTAGCCTGATATTGTAAAAACCGACCAGGAGCATGCGGCGATGGCCGAAGGGCGTGAAGTACAGTGGGTGGAGATCGCCCCGGAACAGGCGGGTCAGCGTATCGATAATTTTTTGATGACCCGTTTAAAAGGGGCGCCCCGCGCCTTGATCTATCGCATCGTGCGTAAAGGCGAGGTGCGCGTTAACAAAAAGCGCGTCAAGGTCGACTACCGGCTAACCTCCGGCGATCTGGTCCGGGTGCCGCCGCTGCGTTTGGCGCCCCGGGAGGCGCAAAAAGAGGTGAGCGACAACCTGCGTGACTTGCTGGTCGGCAGTGTGATCATGGAAGGCCCGGACTGGATGGTGCTCAACAAGCCTTCGGGGCTGGCGGTCCATGGCGGTAGCGGGGTGAAGATCGGTTTGATCGAGGCGCTTAGGCAGGTGCGCGATGACCTGAGCTTTTTGGAGCTTGTCCACCGGCTCGACCGCGACACGTCTGGCTGCCTTCTTCTGGCCAAATCCCGCGAGGCGCTGGTCACGTTAAACGAGTCGCTTAAAAAGCACGGCATGGACAAACGCTACGTGGCGCTGGTCAGCGGGCGCTGGCCGGCGCGTAAGACCTACGTCAGTGCCCGGCTGGATCGTTATGATGCCGGTAACGGCGAGCGTCGTGTGCGGGTCGACCCGAACGGCAAGGTCTCGCGCACCCACTTCCAGGTGCTCGAAACCTTCGAGAAGGCCACGCTGATCGAGGCCGAGCCCGTGACCGGGCGCACCCACCAGATTCGCGTACACGCCACTCACGCAGGCCACGCGCTTTTGGGCGATGACAAGTACGCCACTAAAGAGAGTAATTACATGACCCGCCAGCTCAAGGTCGAACGGCTTTTTCTTCACGCCCGCGCGTTGACCTTTCCCGAGCCGGGTAACGGGCGCCCGGTCACGGTGAAGGCGCCGCTGCCCGAGGCGCTGGAATCCGCGCTTGCTCGCGCGCGCCGTTAAGGAGCAATCCATGCGTTTTGAGCTCATCATTTTCGACTGGGACGGCACGCTGATGAACTCGGTGCCGAAAATCGTCGCCTGTATGCAGGCCGCCGCTCTGGAAGCCGAGTGGGGCGAGCTCGCGGTGAGCGATATCGAAAACATCATCGGCTTGGGCCTTCCCGAAGCGATTGCGACTCTCTGCCCGGGCATTCGACCCGCCCAGGCCGAGACCCTCAGGCAGCGCTACTCGCACCACTTCGTACATCTGAACACCACGCCCATGCCGTTTTTCGACGGGGTCGAAGAAGGGCTCGAGCGCCTGCGCTCAACGCCCGGTCAGCGGCTGGCGGTGGCAACGGGTAAAAGCCGCCGCGGGTTGGACCGTATTTTTGAACAAACGCATAGCGGCGGTTTTTTTCACGCAAGCCGCACCGCCGACGAAACCCGCTCCAAGCCCCACCCGCAAATGCTCAACGAGCTTTTAACAGAGCTCGATGTCGACGTGTCGCGGGCAGTGATGGTGGGGGATACCGAGTATGATCTGGAAATGGCCCGCGCGATCGGTATGGATCGGGTCGGGGTGACCTACGGTGTGCATACACCGGCCCGTTTGAAAGCGAGCGAACCCAAGTGGGTGGCACACAGCGTGGATGATCTCTTCAACTGGCTTGACGGCACCAGGCCGGCAACCTTGTAACCGACTGCGTACAGGAAACATGACGATGGCAACCGATAAAGAACAGCAGGACGCCCGGCCGCGGCGGCGCCTGGATGAGCAAGGCGCGGCGGATCGCTGGACCCAAGGCCCGGAAGTCAGCGCCGCCAAAGGCCAGGAGAGCACGGCCGGGGCAGCAAACGATACCAGCGAAACGCTTCGCGAGCGCCAGCGTCTGGCCCAGATCGAGATGATGGATCGCTGGATCGGCGGTGTGCTCACCGAACAGCGCCGCAGTCGGCGCTGGAAGCTCTTCTTTCGCCTATTGATCCTCTTGGTGGTGCTGTCGGTCATCTCCTTTACGGTGTATCGCGCCTTCTTTGCGGAATCCGGCAGCGCCGCCCCCGCTCAGGAGCACCTGGCGCTTGTCGAGGTACGTGGCGTTATAGCGGGCGACTCGCCGGCGAACGCCGAGCGCATCATCAAAGGGCTCAACCGGGCCTGGGAGGCCGACAGTGCCACCGCCGTGGTGCTGCATATCGACAGCCCCGGTGGAAGCCCGGTGCAGTCCCAGCGGGTCTACGCCGAAATCATGCGCCTTCGCGAGCAGGGCGATAAGCCGATCATTGCGGTCATCGAGGATATCGGCGCCAGTGGCGCCTACTACATTGCCTCCGCCGCCGATGTCATCGTCGCCTCGCCGGCGAGTCTGGTCGGCTCGATCGGCGTGATCTACGCAGGTTTCGGTTTTCAAGGGGCGATCGATCAGCTGGGTGTCGAGCGCCGCGTGATGACCGCCGGTGAGAACAAGGCGTTTTTGGATCCCTTTCAGCCAGTGGATGAAGACATTGCCGCGTTCTGGCAGGGCGTGTTGACCCAAACCCACCAGCAGTTCATCGACGACGTCATTGCCGGACGAGACGGCCGCTTGGTCGAAAGCGACGAGCTTTTCTCGGGGCTCATTTGGAGCGGCGAGCAGGCCATGGAGCTTGGGCTGATCGACGAGCTGGCAAGCCTGGAACAGGTCGCCCGGGATCAGGTGGGCGAGGCGGTGTGGGAAGATTACACGCCTCGCCTCGATCCGTTCGAGCGTCTTACCCGTCGCTTTACTGGTGCTGCGGCCGAGATTCTGGGCATTGAAAGCACTCAGTCGCCGCTGCGCTTTCAGGCGCGCTAACGCTAGCGCTCGCCGAGCGGGTCCATGCCCGCTTGGCGGAGAAGCCCGCAAAGCGCGATCAGCGGCAGGCCGATCAGCGCGTTGGGGTCGCGCCCGTTGAGTGATTCGAAAAGCGTGACCCCAAGCCCTTCCATACGAAAGCTGCCGGCGCTATCCAGCGGCTGCTCGAGCGCGACGTAGCGGGCGATTTCCGCTTCGTCGAGCGTGCGAAAGATTACTTCGAAAGGCTCGACATGCACCTCGCTTTGACCGGTTCGCGTATCCAGCAGCGCAAGGCCGGTAAGAAAGGTGACTTTATTGCCGGAAAAACGGGCCAGGTTGGCGCAGGCGCGCTCGGCGGTGTGCGGCTTGCCGAGAATCTCGCCGTCGAACAGCGCGATCTGGTCCGAACCGATGATCAAATGGTGGGGAAAGTGCTGGGCAACGGCGCTGGCTTTACCCAGCGCCAGCCGGCGCACCAGTGCCTCGGGTGCTTCATCGGCCTGGGGCGTTTCGTCGATATCCGGCGATAAGCACTGGTAAGGCAGCGCCAGGCGGTCGAGAAGCGCCTTGCGAAAGCGTGAGCTCGAGGCGAGTACCAGGGGGGCGTTAGCGGTTTCGGGCACTGCATTCTCCATTGGGTAAGTGGTGCGTTTAAATGATGCGCTCCCGCGCCTGGGAAGCGGTGGGATACGTGGTGGCTAAACGCGTGCGCGTATAAATATTTTAATTAAAAAGTGCCGGCGCGGCGGTATTTTACTGGTTTGCGCACAAAACAGCGAAGAAAAGGCGGCACGGCTTTGACAGCGCCGCGGCGAGTGCCTATCATTGCGCGCCTATGTCGACCTCACAACTCCCCAGTCGGGTTGAGCCTTACAAGCTTGCAGCCCGCCACGAACGACTCGAAGGCCAAGTGGCGCTTGATAAGTTGCCACGTCTTGCCGAAGAGGCAGGCGAACAAACCGGCGAGTGCTTTGCATCGCTCGAGTTTGGTATCGATGCCCAGGGTCGCCGTGAAATTCGTGGCCAGTTGCGCGCAACGCTTTCGCTTGCGTGCCGGCGCTGCCTGGTGCCGCTGAGCCAGGATGTCTCCAGCGACTTTCTTCTGGGCATGGTGTCCGACGAGGCGCTGGCGTCCGAGCTGCCCGCCAGTCACGAGCCCGTGCTGGTGGAGCGCGAACAGCTGGACCTGCTCACCGTGATCGAAGACGAGCTGATCCTTAGCTTGCCTCAGGTGGTCTACCACGCCGAGGAAGAGTGCTTTGTCTCGGCAGAGCAACTGGTCAGTAAAACCGACGGCGCGGACGAAGAGCCCGCGCCTCGATCGAATCCTTTTGCGGTGCTTGGCGCCTTGAAGGATAAAGATTCATCCGACGGTAAGAAATAAGCAGCACTTACCCATCCACTTTTGGAGTAACTACTCATGGCAGTTCAAAAGAACCGTAAAACTCGTTCCAAGCGCGGCATGCGTCGTAGCCACGATGCCCTGACAGGCCCGACGCTGTCTCAGGACAAAGAAACCGGTACGACACACCTGCGCCACCACGTCGCGCCGGATGGTTTCTACCGCGGTCGTAAGGTGGTCGAGGTATAAGCCTCGAGCCTCTTTCAAGCGGCAAAGCAGAGCCAGAATCTCGTGCGCCTGGCGATTGATGTCATGGGGGGCGACCAGGGCCCCCGCGCCATCATCGAAGGCTGTGCCAGAGCGGTGATTGAACGCCCTGACCTCGAGCTGGTTCTGTTTGGTCCGTCTCAGCACCTGGCGGCTGAGTTAGCACGTTTGCCGCGGCCCCTGGCTGCGGCAACGTCACGTTTGGCGGTCAGTAATGCACCAGAGCAGGTGTTGCCGGACGCCACGGCTGCCTGGGCGCTGCGTCATGGCCAGGCCACCAGTATGGCCGCCATGTTGCGCTGCGTGGCAACAGGCGATGCCGTGGCGGGGCTAAGCGCGGGCAATACCGCCGCCCTGGTCGCCCTTGCCCGGCGCGAAGTCGGGTTGTTCGATGGCCTTTCGCGTCCGGCAATTAGCGCGTCCATTCCCAGCGGGCAGCAAAAGCGCTGCTATCTGCTCGATTTGGGCGCTAACGTGGATTCGCCGCCGGCCAGGCTCGTCGATTTCGCCATCATGGGTGCGGCGATGGCGCAGTGCCTGGACGGGGTCGAGCGGCCCAAAGTGGCGCTTTTGAACGTGGGAAGCGAAGCCATGAAAGGCAGTGCCTGCGTGCGCGAAGCCGACCAGGTGTTAAAGCAGCATAGCGCAGCGCTGGGTTTCGACTACCGTGGCTACGCTGAGGGTGATGCCATTTACCAGGGGAGCCTGGACGTTGTCGTCTGCGATGGCTTCGTCGGTAATGTGGCCCTCAAGGCCAGCGAGGGCTTGACCCGGATGCTGGCCGAGCGTACCCGGGTGGCGTTCGAGTCGCGCTTTCGCGCTCGCCTGGCGAGCCTGTTGATTCGGCCTTTATTGCGCCAGCTCAAACAGGAGTTGAATCCAGTGCGCTATAACGGGGCGAGTCTGTTAGGGCTTAAAAAAAGTGTCCTCAAAAGCCATGGTAGTACCCAGGCCGATGGTTTCTACTACGCTATTGAGCGCGCGCTGCACGAAGTAGCGCAAAATTTGCCCGCGCGGATCGAGCGCCTGCTAAACGAGCGGGGCGCACGCGTCTCGGGTATCACAACAACGCATTGATGGTTTATTGAATAGTTTATTGGCAGGTCCAGGCGTCGCGTCGGCGCCGGTAATGCTGCCCATACGCTCGGATGAGCAAATGCCTACTAGAGCAAAGGTGAACGACATGTCTCAACCCCTTGCCCTCGTTTTTCCCGGCCAGGGTTCGCAGCAGCTTGGCATGCTACGCGAACTGGCCGAGCGCTATAGCGTGGTGGGAACGACATTTGAGGAAGCGTCAGATGCTTTAGGTTTCGATCTATGGAAAATCGTCCAGGATGGCCCGGAAGAGGCGCTCAACAAAACGGCATGCACTCAGCCGGCGCTTTTGACCTCGAGCGTGGCGATCTGGCGCGTGTGGCAAGAGCTCGAAGGCCCGCGCCCTGGCATCATGGCCGGCCATAGCCTGGGCGAGTACAGCGCCATGGTGTGCGCCGGGGTGATGGGATTTGCCGAAGGCGTGCGCCTGGTGCGCATGCGCGGCGAAGCCATGCAGGACGCCGTGCCCGAAGGGGAAGGCGGCATGGCGGCCATTTTGGGCCTCGATGACAGCGCCGTCGAGGCGGCGTGTGAGAGCGTGGCTCATAACGAGGTCGTCTCCGCGGTGAACTACAATTCGCCCGGTCAGGTGGTGATCGCCGGCAACAAGGGAGCCGTTGAACGCGCCATCGTGGCCTGTCAGGAAGCCGGTGCCAAGCGGGCGATGGCATTACCCGTGTCGGTGCCTTCGCACTGTGCGCTGATGCGCCCGGCTGCCGAGCGGCTGAGCGACTACATGAAAGACATCGAATTTCGCACGCCGCGCTACACCGTGGTTCAGAACGTCGACGGTCTGGCGCACTCCGATGTCGAAACGCTGCGCACCCGGTTGATCGAGCAGCTCTATCAGCCGGTGCGTTGGTCCACCTGCGTAGAGGCGATGGCCAAGCAGGGCGCGAACGTATTCATCGAGTGCGGGCCAGGCAAGGTGCTAACCGGGCTCAATAAGCGTATCGTGCGCGCAAGCAAAGGGCTTGCAGTAAACGACCCGGACTCGCTGGACCAGGCGCTCGAGCTTGCTCGCGAAGCATTGGCCGACAGCAGCGCCTAAGCGCTACACTGCACAAACTCTTAAATGGTTAAAGGCAAAGCGTTATGACCCAGGAACGTCAGGAACGTAAAGTTGCGCTGGTCACCGGCGCCAGCCGGGGCATCGGTCGTGCCATCGCCCACGAGCTCGGCCGTCAGGGTCGAATCGTGATCGGCACCGCCACCAGCGAAGCTGGCGCCCAAAAAATCGACGACGATTTGAAAGAACAGGGTATCGAAGGCGCTGGCCTGTGTCTGGATGTCACCGATCAGGCCAGCATCGACCAGGTATTGAAAGCGATCAACGAGCGCTTCGAGGCGCCTACCATTTTGGTCAACAATGCCGGTATCACCCGTGATAACCTCTTGATGCGTATGAAAGAGGACGAGTGGGACGCGGTCATGGATGCCAACCTGAAATCCGTTTATCGTGTAAGTAAAGCTTGCCTTCGCGGTATGACAAAGGCACGCTTTGGGCGTATCGTGTCGATCAGCTCGGTGGTGGCCACTATGGGCAATCTTGGCCAGACCAACTATGCTGCTGCCAAGGCAGGCATGGAAGGCTTTAGCCGGGCGCTGGCACGCGAAGTCGCCTCCCGGGCGATTACCGTGAACAGCGTTGCTCCGGGCTTTATCGCCACCGATATGACCGAGTCGCTGCCCGAAGCGCAGCACGAGGCGCTGTTGAAGCAGATACCCCTGGCACGTTTGGGCGGGCCCGAGGAAATTGCCGCCGCCGTCGGCTTTTTGACAAGTGATGCCGCCGGCTACATTACCGGCGAGACACTGCATGTTAACGGCGGCATGAATATGCGTTGATGGCCTGGGGTTGGCGGTTGCGTCGGCCCCGGGGCGTCTATAAACTACCCCGCAGCTTTTTGCTTGCGGTTTCCTATCTAGCTGGTTATCAATACGGCTAACTGTGAATGACTGGAGTACGTTGATGAGTACTATTGAAGAGCGCGTTAAAAAAGTTGTGGCTGAGCGCCTGAACGTGAAAGAAGAGGACATCCAGAACAGCTCTTCTTTTACTGAAGACCTGGGTGCTGACTCGCTTGACACCGTTGAGCTGGTAATGGCGCTGGAAGAGGAATTCGACACCGAAATCCCTGACGAAGAAGCCGAAAAGATCACGACGGTTCAAGAGGCCATCGACTACGTCAACGCCCATCAGTAAGGGTTTGGTCGACGCAGGAGCTTCGGGTAGTCGGTGACTACCCGGCGTGAAAAAAGCCGCCCTGGCTCAGGGCGGCTTTTTTTGTATCGGAGGTTGAGTGAATTCACCCCGCAATCTCCGTTATACTAGACAGAATTTTTCAGCAATGGCCGTTAAGGGTCTTGTACCAAGGATGCCGGGAGGAGAGCTGATGGCGCGAAGAAGGGTAGTAGTCACCGGGTTGGGCCTGGTGACACCGGTCGGCAATACGGTCGAACAGTCATGGGCCAACATCGTTGCGGGTAAAAGCGGCATAGCGCCGATCGAGCATTTTGATGCCAGCAGCTTCAATACGCGCTTTGGAGGGTCGGTCAAGGATTTCGATATCAGCGGGTATCTCAATCCCAAGGACGCCCGCAAGATGGACCTGTTCATCCAGTACGGCATGGCCGCGGGTAGTCAGGCCATCACCGATGCCGGTATCGAGTGCACCGACGAGAACGCCGCGCGCATCGGCGTGGCGATCGGCTCGGGTATCGGCGGCTTGCCAATGATCGAACAGAACCACAATGCGCTCAACAAGGGCGGGGCGCGGCGTGTTTCGCCGTTTTTCGTACCGGGCTCCATCATCAACATGATTTCGGGCAACATGGCGATCCAGCACGGCTTCAAGGGGCCGAACATTGCGATCACCACGGCGTGTACCAGCGGTACCCACAACATTGGTTACAGCGCGCGGACCATCGCCTACGGGGATGCCGACGTCATGGTGTGCGGTGGCGCCGAGATGGCCACGACGCCGCTGGGGCTTGGCGGTTTCTCCGCGGCGCGGGCGCTTTCCACGCGCAATGACGACCCTCAGGCGGCCAGCCGCCCCTGGGATGCGGATCGCGACGGTTTCGTGCTCTCCGACGGCGCCGGTGTGCTGGTGCTCGAAGAGTACGAGCACGCCAAGGCGCGCGGGGCGAATATCTACGCCGAACTCTCGGGTTTTGGCATGAGCGATGACGCCTATCACATGACCGCTCCGCCGGAAGACGGCCGTGGCGCGGCGCTTGCCATGAGCAACGCCATCAAGGATGCCGCCATCGACCCGGAGAAAGTGGACTATATCAACGCCCACGGTACCTCGACCGCGGCCGGCGACCTGGCCGAGAGCCGGGCCATCGAGCGCGTGATCGGAAGCGCTGCGAAAAACGTGGCGGTCAGCTCGACCAAGTCGATGATTGGCCACTTGCTGGGGGCGGCCGGCGCGGTAGAAGCGGTGTTCTGCATTTTGGCGATTCGTGACCAGGTCGCACCGCCCACCATCAACCTGGATAACCCCCAGCCAGGCTGCAATCTCGACTACGTGCCCCATACGGCGCGCGAGATGCGCATCGACACCACGCTCTCCAACTCCTTCGGGTTTGGCGGCACCAACGGCTCGCTGCTGTTTACGCGGGTGTAAGCGTTCATGTCCGCCACCCAGGTGCCCGTTGACGACCGTGGGCTCGCTTATGGTGATGGGCTGTTCGAAACGGTGCTAATGCGCGCGGGCCAGCCGCTTTTGTGGTCTTACCACGTAAAGCGGCTGGCCCGCGGCTGTGAGCGCCTGCAAATTCCCATGCCAGCGCTTTCGGCTCTAGAGGCAAGCTTTACCCGCGCCCCGGATAGCGAGCTTGAAGTGCTCAAACTCGTGCTGACCCGGGGCAGCGGTGGCCAAGGATACAAAGCGCCGCTTCCACCCGAACCGAGGCTCCTGCTAAGCCGTCGACCGTTTACGGCCCCGGTAGAGCGCTGGCGCGAGGGCGTATGCGTGCGCCTTTGCGATCTCCGTTTGGGGCATCAGCCCCGCCTGGCGGGGATCAAACACTTGAATCGTCTCGAGAACGTGCTCGCACGCCAGGAGTGGGAGACCCCGGATATTCATGAGGGTATTCTGGCCGACACGGGCGGGCGCGTGATCGAGGCGATCAGCATGAACGTTTTTTGGTCCGACCAGGGGCGCTTTTACACCCCCGGGCTCGAGCGGTGCGGGGTGGCCGGTACGCTGCGGGAAGCGCTCGTCGAACGAGGCACGGTGCTCGAGGGCGAGCTCGATGTCGGCGCGCTTGCAAGCGTCAAAGGGCTTTGGGTGGGCAACTCCGTTCAGGGCGTTTGGCCGGTACGCACCCTGCTCGATAGCAGGGGCGAGGTGCTCGCTACTTGGCGGGGAGGCGATGCTTCGCTTCAACGCCAGGCGCACCGCTTGCTGGGCTACCCTGAATCATTTTGATACGAGGCTTTGAGTAACATGGTGAAACGGTTACTGACCGCAGGTTTGGTTCTGGTGGTGCTGGCCGCTGCCGTGTTGGCCGGTGGCTACGTGTACTGGCAAAGCCGCCTCAATGCGCCGGTGGCACTCGATGAGCCTACGCTCTACTACGTACCGCCGGGGGCAGGGTTCAACCAGGCCCTTCGCGAGCTCGACGAGCAAGGCATCGTCGATGACACCTGGGCATTCCGGCTACTGGCCCGGGTAGCGCCGGAGCGCATTCCCCGGCTGCGGGTGGGCGAGTATCGCATCACGCCGGAGATGAGCGCGATGGAGGTCATGGAGCTTTTGGGAAGCAGCAACGTGGTCACCTATCGGCTCACCGTTCCCGAGGGGTGGACGTTTGCTCAGATGCGCGCGCGCCTCGATAGTGCCGAAAAGCTCGCCCACGAAACCAGCGGGCTGAGCGATGCGGAGGTCATGGCGGTTTTGGAGCGGGAAGGTACCTACCCCGAGGGCTGGTTTTTTCCGGATACCTACCGCTACCACCTGGGCATGAGCGACGTGGACATTCTGCGCCAGTCGATCGAGCGTATGGAGCGAATGCTCGATGAGGCCTGGCAAAACCGCGACGACGATCTGACGATCGATACGCCCTATGAGGCCTTGATCATGGCCTCGCTCATCGAGCGCGAAACCGGCGCGCCGGAAGAGCGGCGCGAAATCGCCGGGGTGTTCAAGCGGCGCATGGAGCAGGGGATGCGCCTGCAAACCGATCCGACGGTGATTTATGGCATGGGCGAGCGCTACGAAGGGCGCATTACCCGGGCGGATTTGCGCGAAGCCACGCCCTACAACACTTACGTGATCGACGGCATGCCCCCCACACCGATTGCCATGCCCGGTGCGGCTTCTTTGGAGGCGGCGGTGAACCCGTTGCCCGGCGAAACGCTCTATTTCGTATCGAAAGGCGACGGCACGCACCATTTCTCGCGCACGCTCAGAGAGCACAACAACGCCGTCAACCGCTATATTCGCAACCAGTAACGAGAGGGCGCCGGGCAAGCCCCGGCGCTGTAAAGCTATTTTATGAGGTTTCAATGACCGAGCGCGGGCGCTTTATTACCCTGGAAGGGGGCGAGGGAGTGGGCAAGTCCACCAACGTCGCGTTTGTGGCCGCCTGGCTCGAGGCGCAGGGGCTCGAAGTGGTCTGTACGCGTGAGCCCGGTGGCACACCGGTTGCCGAATCGATCCGCGCGCTACTGCTGGCCACCACGTTCGACGAGCCGCTGCATACCGACGCCGAGCTTTTGCTCATGTTCGCCGCTCGGGCCCAGCACCTGGCCGAAAAAATACTCCCGGCGCTCGAGCGCGGGGCCTGGGTGGTCTGCGACCGGTTCACCGATGCCACCTTTGCCTACCAGGGGGGGGGGCGCGGTATCGATGTCCAGCGTATCGAGATCCTCGAGCAGTTCGTCCAAAAGGGGCTGGCGCCGGATTTGACCCTGCTGCTGGACATGTCTCCCCAGGCCGCCAGGGATCGCCTCGAGGGGCGGCTGCGCGCGGAAAACACCCAGCGCGACCGCTTCGAACAGGAGCAGGCGGACTTTTTCAGCGCGGTACGAAGTGCCTACCGGGCCCGCGCCGATGCCAGCCCCGAACGCTTTGCGGTGATCGATGCGGAACAGCCCCTCGAAAAGGTCCAGGCCGCGCTTGAAAACGCGCTGACCGAGCGGGTGCTGCCATGGCGCTAGCGGATCTGCTTCCCTGGCATGGCGAAGTATGGCAGCAGTTCACTCGGCTGGCCGAAGAGGGGCGCATGCCCCATGCGCTGCTTTTAAGCGGTGCTCACGGGGTCGGCAAGCAGCAGCTGGCCGAGGTCCTGGTCGCGCGCACGCTCTGCGCGCACCCCGAAAACGGCCAGGCGTGTGGGCACTGCCACAGCTGCAGTATGCTGGCCTCGGGCTATCATCCGGATTTGATGCGTATTGCGCTCGACGAAGGCAAGCGCCAGATCCGCATCGACCCGATTCGCGAGGTCAACCGCTTCGTCCACCAGACCGCTCAGCAGGGCGGCTATCGGGTGATCGTGATCAGCCCGGCGGAGGCGATGAACAGCGCCGCCGCCAACGCGCTGCTCAAAAGCCTCGAAGAGCCCGGCGAAAGAACGCTGTTCATTTTGCTGTCGGACGTGCCGTCGCGGATGCTGCCGACGATCCGTTCGCGCTGCCAGCAGTGGTCGCTACCCAATGTGGCCTTCGAGCGCTGCCAAGGCTGGCTGACCGAGCAGCTGGGCAGTGAAGAAGCACTTTTTTGGTGGCAGGTCTCCGGCGGTCTGCCGCTTTTGGCCGTAGAGCTTGCCGCTCCACAAGAGCGCGCGCTGCGCCATCAGATCCACGACAGCTTCGAGCAGCTGGTGCGCGGCGCCGAGCCGGTTTCCGAAGCGGCCAGGCTCGATCGTCAGGCGATCGACGCCATTCTATGGTACGGTATCGCCTGGCTCGAGGACCTGATTCGGCTGGGGCTGACCGGGCAAACCACGGCGCTCCATAACCCGGATTTGGAGCCTCTTTATCGTCAGGCGGTGAAAAACGCTCGTGTTCAGGACTGGTTTAGGCTTCTGGACTACGCGCGGGAACAGCGTCGGCTCCTTTTTGCCGGCGCCAACCCCAACCCGCAGCTGGTGCTCGAAGCCTGGCTGGTACGTTGGTCGGCGCTTTTACGCTCCTGACCGGCAGCCGAGCCACTACCCGTCTCTACCGCCGCCCACTGTCCAGGAGGTATCGATGACCGCTCAAAAAGCGCTTTCGCTAACGGTGCCGGATATTCCCACGCTGCTATCGGCCTACATGCCTTATTTGGAGCGAGGCGGCATATTCGTGCCCGTCGAGACGTTCTATAGCCTTGGGCAGGTGGTGCATCTGCTGATTACCCTGCCCGGTGAAAGCGAACGGCTCAGCGTGACCGGAAACGTCGTATGGGTCTCGCCGGCTGGCATTAGCGGGCGGCGCATGGCGGGTATCGGGGTCCACTTTAGCCATCAGGACTACCCGGTGCGCGACAAGATCGAGACGTTATTGGCCGGCCAGCTGGATAGCGCGCCGGCTTCGTTTACCCTCTAGTCACGCCTGTCTATCGCTTTTATCTGCTCCACTGTTTATCGAGGCCCGAATGTTTGTTGATTCGCACTGCCACCTGGACCGTCTCTCGGAAAGTACCCACGGCGGCGACGTCGATGCCGCACTCGAGGCGGCGCGTGCGGCACGCGTCAATCAGTTTTTGGCCATTGCGGTGACCCTCGACGATATGCCCGGCCTGGCGGCGCTTTCGCGCAAACACCAGGACGTGGCGATCTCCGCGGGACTTCACCCGCTGGCAAGCGTCGTGGCCGAGCCGAGCGTCGAGGATATCAAGGAAGCCGCCGAGCAGTACGGCGTCGTGGCCATTGGCGAAACCGGGCTCGATTACCACTACCGCGACAGTGTCGGTGTCGAGGTTCAGCACGAGCGCTTCAAGCGCCACCTGATCGCCGCTACCGAGCTCGAACTTCCCGTGGTGGTGCATACCCGCGAGGCCAAAGAGGACACGCTGGCGCTGCTGCGTGCTCACACCGACCCAAGTGTGGCCGGCGTGCTGCACTGCTTTACCGAAGATATCGACATGGCGCGTGAAGCGATACGGCTCGGGTTTTATATTTCGCTGTCAGGCATCATTACCTTTGCAAGCGCTGCCTCGCTCAAAGAGCTTGCCCGGGCGCTGCCGCTGGACCGGCTGTTGATCGAAACCGACAGCCCCTATTTGGCCCCTGTGCCTCATCGCGGTAAGGCCAACGAGCCCGCCTGGGTGGTGGAAGTCGCCGAGTGCATCGCCGCAGAGCGCGGCATCAGCGTCGACGAGGTCGCCATGCAAACCACGGCCAACTTTTACCGGCTCTTTCGCGGCACCGTGCCCGACGCCCCGGCCCATGTCCAACAGGCGCTAGCGCAATCCGGCCTGGTTTGAACCATACTCGAGTCACGCTTACACCATGCGGTTGAGGACGCCATGAATATTGATCGACTGCTCAAACATCAGCCCGCTTCTGCGAATATTCCGCCGGTGGATCAGTGGCAGCCCGCGCTTTCCGGCGATATCGATATCGTCATTCAAGCCGACGGCAGCTGGCGCCACGAAGGCACCGGCTTTGCCCGCCCGGAAATCCCGCACCTGCTGGCGCGCCTGCTGCGCCGGGACGAGGCCGGCGTTTGCCTGGTGACCCCGGCCGAGCGCTGGCGGGTCACCGTTGAAGACTGCCCCTTCGTCATCGTCGAGGCGGATTTCAAAGAGGGCGCCTGGTGGTTCACCACTCAGTTCGACGACGTTGTCCGCCTGGACGACGTGCACCCCATGACCTTGAGTGCCGCGCCGAATGGCGACTGGATGCCGGAAGTCGCCATCCGCTTTGGCCTGGCCGCGCGGCTTCATCGCAACGTGTTCTACCGGTTGATCGACCAGGCCCTCCTCGAGGAGAGCGCAGCGGGGCAGCGGCTTTGCCTGGAGAGCGCCGGCCAGTACTACCCCTTGGGCGAGCTGGACAGCGCTTCAAGTAGCGATAGCGAGACGCCGTGAAGTTAACCCCGGAACAGCACGCGGTCGTTGGCCACGTAAACGGGCACGCGCGCGTCGCCGCGGTGGCCGGTGCGGGTAAGACCACCACCATGGCGGCGCGGGTGCTGCAGCTACTCGAAAACGGGGTGGCGCCCAAACGGATACTGGTGCTGATGTTCAACCGCTCCGCCCGGGAGGACTTTCAGCGCCGGCTGGTGAGCATGGCCCCCAAAGGGCAGCCGCTGCCCGATGTGCGCACCTTTCACTCGCTGGGCCACCGGCTGACCCAAAGCCTTTGCCGCTGGGGGGCGCTTGCCTCGCGACAGCTGCTCTCTGCGGACTGGCAGCTAGAGCGGCTGCTGCGCCAGGCGAGCTTGAACGTACTGGCCGACCAGGCCGAGCGCCGCGATACGGCCCTGGACGCGGACCGCCTGGAAACCCTGGCCCACTTCTGCGGGCTGGTTAAAGCCGATATGTGCACGCCGGAGGCGCTCTTCGAGCGGCTGAATCTCGACGACGAGAGCGACTACTTTCCCGACGCTTTTCACGAGGCAGAGCGGCTTTTGGAAAGTCACGCCCTGATGACCTACGCCGATCTGCTCTACCGGCCGCTTCGCGAGCTGGAGGCGGACGCCTCGCTTAGAGGCCGCGTCGAAGGGTTTCTCGATCACGTCATCATCGACGAGTACCAGGATATCAATACCGCTCAGCAGCGCCTTTTGAAGGTGCTGGCCGGGCCGTCGGCGAGCGTGATGGCGGTGGGCGATGCCAACCAGTGTATCTACGAGTGGCGCGGGGCGCGGCCGGACACCATGCTCGAAAACTTCACCGCCACCTTCGGCCGCGCCGCCGACTATCCACTATCGACCACCTTTCGCCATGGCCACGCGCTGGCGCTGGCCGCCAATCACGCCATCATGAACAACGTTCGCCGGCCCGATCAGCTCTGTCTGGCCGCCCCGGCAAGCGCGGCGACCCATATTCACGCAGGCCAGGGCACGCGGCTTTTACTCGACGCGCTGAGCGACTGGCAGGCGAAGGGGCGGCGTTTCGACGAGGCGAGCCTGCTGGTGCGCAGTTGGGCGCTGTCGGTGCCGTTTCAGCTGGCGCTTTTGCAGGCAGGTATTCCTTTCCGGCTGCTGCGCGAGGACCGTTTCGTGTTTCGCCTGCCCCTGGTGCAGGCGCTGGCGGGCTATCTGAAACTCGCGCGCCGTCCGGCGCTTTTGCACGACCCGGCCCAGCTGCTCTTGCTGCTGGCCCAGCCTACGCCTTTCGTGGCCCGCGAGCGGCTAAGCCAACTGGCGCACCAGCTAGCGGCCACCCAAACCTTTCCCGAGCGCAGCGACCCGATCATCGCATCGCTCAAGCCGATTCAGCGGCGCACGCTCAAAAAGCGCTGGGAGCTTCTTTGTGAGCTGCCGCGCCTCAGTGCCTGGCCGCCGGCGAAGCTTTTACAACACGTGGTGACCACCATCGAGGCGGAAAAGACGCTCAAGCGGGCCGCCGCGCGTCGTGACAAGGGCGAGGAGGACGTGCGTTTGCTCGACGTGCTGATCGAACAGGCGGAGAGTGTCAATGATCCGGACGCTTTTATCGAGCTGCTCGAGCGCCCGGTGGAGAACCAGGCGGGCGGGGTTTTGATCAGCACCGTACACGGCGCCAAGGGGCTCGAATGGCCGCTGGTGGCCGTGGCCGGGGTCAACGAAGAGGATTTTCCGCACTATAGCCGCGATAATCCGCTAAGCGACGAGCGCCTCGAGGAGGAGCGGCGGCTTTTCTACGTGGCGATCACCCGGGCTCAGCAGCAGCTTTTGATCCTTCATGATGGCGGCGCCCACCGCCCGAGCCGCTTCATTGGGGAGAGTAGCTGGTCGGACAGCGTGCGCATCGCCCAGGCGCTCGATCATGGAAACGCCCCGGAAATGCCGCTTCAGGTAAGCGCCAAAGCGCTCATCGAGCGCTACTTGAAGCGCCTGGGGCGTGAGGATATTACGTTGGCCTGCGCCGAGGTCAACGAGGCGAAAGGCGCTTATCAAGCCCTGGCCGAGTTCTACCCCGGACAGAAGCTGCGCCACGAGGTGTTCGGTGAAGGTGAGGTCGCCGCCGTGGAGGGGAGTCCAAGCGATCCGGTGATCGATGTGCGCTTCGTTCAGGCCGGGCGGCGCCGCTTGATTGCCCGGCGCGCGCCGATTACCTCCCTCGACCCCGTTGGGCCGGCCTGACCAGGCCGGCCGCATCGCGCTTACATATTGGGGTAGTTGGGCCCGCCGCCGCCTTCCGGTGCCACCCAGGTGATGTTCTGAGCCGGGTCCTTGATATCGCAGGTCTTGCAGTGCACGCAGTTTTGGAAGTTGATCTGAAACCGCGGCTGGCCCGCCTCGTCTTCCACTACTTCGTATACCCCCGCCGGGCAGTAGCGCTGCGCGGGCTCGGCGTATTTGGGCAGGTTGTGTTCGATGGGAATCGAAGGGTCGGTAAGTTTCAGGTGGCAGGGCTGATCCTCTTCGTGGTTGGTGTTGGATAAAAACACCGACGAAGATTTATCGAAGGAGAGCTTGCCATCGGGTTTGGGGTAGTCGATCTTTTCGAACTCCGCCGCCGGCTTGAGCGCGCCGTGGTCGGTCACCGTGTCGCGCAGGGTCGGCAGCTTGTTGCCGACCAGTTGGTTAACGAAGTTGAACGCGCCGCCACCGACGTTACCGTATTTGTGCATCGCCGGGCCAAAGCTTGCGTTCGCCTTGAGCTCTTCATACGCCCAGCTCGCTTCCCACCGGTCGTTGAAGCCGGTCAGCTCATTGGCGCCTTCGTCGCCCGCCTTGATCGCCTCGAAAACGCTTTCAGCGGCCACCAGCCCTGACTTCATGGCGGTGTGGATGCCCTTGATCTTGGCGAAGTTGAGCGTGCCCGCATCGCAGCCGATCAAAAGCCCGCCGGGGAAGGTCATGCGGGGCAGGCAGTTGAAGCCGCCCTTGGTGATCGCCCGAGCGCCGTAGGCCACGCGCTTGCCGTCTTTCAGGTACTGGGAAAGCGTGGGGTGGTGCTTCATGCGCTGGAATTCATCGAAGGGCGAAAGCCAGGGGTTCTGGTAGGCCAGGTCCATGATCAGCCCAACGACCACCTGCTGGTTCTCGGCGTGGTAAAGAAACCAGCCGCCCTGGGTCGAATTGTCCAGCGGCCAACCGGAGCCGTGCAGGACAAGGCCTGGCTCGTGCTGTTCGGCGGGTACGTCCCAAAGCTCCTTCAAGCCGATACCGTAGTGCTGCGGGTCGCGCCCTTCGTCCAGCGAGAACTCCTCGATCAGGCGTTTGCCCAAATGCCCGCGGGAGCCCTCGGCGAAGAGGGTGTATTTGGCGCGAAGCTCCATGCCCGGCATGTGGCCATCCTTGGGCGTGCCGTCGGCGGCCACCCCCATGTCGCCGACCACGATGCCGCGCACGGCGCCGTCTTCGATGATCACTTCCTGGGCGGCGAAGCCCGGGAATATCTCAACACCCAGTGCCTCGGCCTGTTCGGCCAGCCAACGGCACAGGTTGCCTGCACTGATCACGTAGCGGGTCTGGTCGCCGCCGGTGTTATGCATGCTTTTGGGCACCAGCGCATGGGGTAGCTTCCAGCCTTTCTCGCTATCCTTCAAAAGGTAGACATCGTCCCGGGTCGCCGGGGTGTTGAGGGGCGCACCGCGTTCTTGCCAGTCGGGGAAAAGCTCGTTAAGCGCGCGGGGTTCGAATACGGCGCCGGATAGAATGTGGGCGCCTACTTCCGAGCCTTTTTCCACCACGCATACGCTTAGTTCTTGTTCGGCCTCGTTGGCTTGCTGCATCAGTCGGCAGGCGGCTGCCAACCCTGATGGCCCCGCGCCAACGATGACAATGTCCATTTCCATGACATCGCGCTCTGCGTTTTCCACCTGGTCTCTCCTTATTCTCATAAGGCCCGTATCTTATGAAAACACGGCCTTAATTCTAAACGGTCGTTTGCTTCTGGTTATACCCAATGATAGGCATAATACCCGCCTCGGGTCACCTCTACGATGGTCCGCCCCGTATTTATCGGTGTTGTGGGCGCTTTGGGCGCAAAGCCTGGCGCCCTGGTGAATAGAAGACGACAGGCCGTTTTTGTTCAAAAATGCTGATCAACGGGTATTGTGACGCGTTGACTGGCTGTGGCACATTGACCTGAAGCCGATCTATCAAACGCTTGAATGAATTTCGCCGAACGCCCGCATCATGGCGCCTCGGTGCTGCTGTTAGCCTACGCGTGCCGATAGCGCGCAATGCCAACGCCGGGCCATGCCCGTCCAGGTCGAGGCTTTTACCCCAAGCCAAGCGAGGAAACTATGAAAGTATTGGTCGCGGTGAAACGCGTCATCGATTACAACGTGAAAATCCGCGTGAAGGCGGACCATTCTGACGTGGATCTCACTAACGTCAAAATGGCCATGAATCCCTTTTGCGAAATCGCCGTGGAAGAAGCGGTGCGCTTGAAAGAGAAAGGCGTGGCCACCGAAGTCGTGGCCGTTACCATCGGCCCCAAGGCCGCTCAGGAGCAGCTGCGCACGGCGCTGGCGCTGGGCGCCGACCGCGCGATCCAGATCGAAACCGACGAGCGCGCCGAGTCGCTAGCCGTTGCCAAACTGCTGGCCAAAGTGGTCGAGGAAGAACAGCCCGGCCTTGTGATTCTTGGCAAGCAGGCAATCGACACCGATAACAACCAGACCGGCCAGATGCTGGCCGCGCTCACCAACATGGCCCAGGGCACCTTCGCCTCCGAGGTGGCCGTTGACGGTGACAAGGTCAACGTGACCCGCGAAATCGACGGCGGCCTGCAGGTCGTTGCGCTGAAACTTCCGGCAATCGTGACCACTGACCTGCGCCTGAACGAGCCGCGCTACGCCAAGCTCCCCGACATCATGAAAGCCAAGAAGAAGCCGCTGGATGTAAAAACGCCGGCGGACTACGGCGTCGAGATGGCATCAAAAGTGAGCCTCGTCAAGGTCGAAACACCGGCAGAGCGCAAGGGCGGGGTGAAAGTGGCCTCGGTGGACGAGCTGATCGATAAGCTCAAAAACGAAGCCAAGGTCCTTTAACCGTCGCGTTCATCCGTTTTTAAGGAGTCATCCATGAGTATTCTGGTACTTGCCGAGCTGCACGAAGGCCAGCTCGCCAGCGCAACTGCCCACGTCGTGGCCGCTGCCCGCGAGATCGGCGGTGATATCGACGTACTGGTCGCTGGTGAAAGCGTACAGGCCGCAGCCGACGCCGCGGCCAAGCTCGACGGCGTCAGCCGCGTGCGCCTGGCCGACCACAGCGTTTATGCCCACCAGCTCGCCGAGCCGCTGGGCGCGCTTTTAGTCGCCCTCGCCGACGACTATACCCACATTCTAGCCAGCGCCTCGACCACGGGTAAAAACGTGCTGCCGCGCGTCGCCGCGCTCAAGGACGTCAGCCAGCTCTCCGAGATACTGGCGGTCGATAGCGCGGATACCTTCAAGCGTCCGATCTACGCCGGCAACGCCATCGCCACGGTAAAAAGCGACGACGCGCTGAAAGTCATGACCGTGCGTACCACCGCGTTCGACGCGGTGAGCGAGGGCGGCAGCGCCGCGATCGAGGCAGTGGATACTGTCGTCGAGAATACCCAGTCGCAGTTCGTCAGCGAAGAGTTGGCCCAATCCGACCGCCCCGAGCTTGGCGGCGCTAAGGTGGTGATCTCCGGCGGGCGCGGTATGGGTAACGGCGAAAACTTCAAACTGCTCGACGGCATCGCCGACAAACTGGGTGCTGCGGTCGGCGCCTCCCGCGCCGCGGTGGATGCAGGTTATGTACCCAACGACATGCAGGTGGGTCAGACCGGCAAGATCGTCGCCCCGGATCTGTACATCGCGGTGGGTATCTCCGGGGCGATTCAGCACCTGGCCGGTATGAAAGATTCAAAAGTGATTGTTGCGATCAACAAGGACGAAGAAGCGCCGATCTTCCAGGTCGCCGATTACGGCCTGGTGGGCGATCTGTTCGAACTCTTGCCGGCGCTCGAAAGCAAGCTTTAGGCCGGCGTCTTACCGCCCGGTTTAGCCGACTGCTTTGCAGTCGGCTTTTTATTGCGTCACTATTAGATAAAGCCCTGTTTGTTAGCTAAAGTGCTAGGGGCACGCAGCGGCGGACGGCGTTTGCATTTTGAGTAAAGAATCCGCTTGAATGGTTGAAAAGAGTAGGGCGTGACCGCACCTACTGATGTGAAGATCGAAAGTCACTCAAGGAGATGATGACATGGCACATACACTACCCGAACTCCCGTATGCCTACGACGCGCTCGAGCCGCACATCGATGCGATGACAATGGAAATTCACCATTCGCGTCACCACAACACCTACGTGACCAATCTGAACAGCGCCCTTGAAGGCACCGGTCTTGAAGACGTCGCGATCGAAGAGCTGGTGGCCAACCTGGACCGTGTTCCGGAAGCCAAGCGCCAGGCCGTGATCAACAACGGTGGCGGTCACGTCAACCACTCCATGTTTTGGCAAATGATGTCGCCCAATGGCGGCGGTCAGCCCCAGGGCGACGTTGCCAAGGCGATCGAAAGTGAGCTGGGTGGTTTCGACACTTTTAAAGAAGAGTTCAAGAAAGCCGCCGTTGGCCGTTTCGGTAGCGGCTGGGCGTGGCTCTCTGTGACGCCGCAGAAAAAGCTGGTGGTCGAGAACACGCTCAACCAGAACAGCCCGCTGATGGACGGTAATACGCCGCTGCTGGGCCTCGATGTTTGGGAGCACGCTTACTATCTGAAGTATCAGAACAAGCGCCCTGACTACATCGCTGCCTTCTTCGACGTCGTCAATTGGGAAGAAGTCGAGCGCCGCTATCAGGCCGCTATTGCCTAAAAAGCGTTCGTCCTGGTGCACGCATAACGCGTCACCCAAAAAAGCCCGGCTTATAGCCGGGCTTTTTTTTGCTGTGGACAAGACGTTTTTTGGTCAATCGGCCAGCGCTCGATCAGTCGGACCGCGTTTCGAGACAAAGCGCGAACGGGGCATTTTTTAGCCGATAAAACGTATTTTATTCGGCCGATCCGGCGCTAATAATTCGCTTTTTTAACGCCACCCCGCGCGGGGGCCGCATCGCTATGCTGGGCATAGTTTGTCAATAACCTGTGGATTAAAAAATACTAGATATGCTTGAATTGATTTTGCTGTGATCTATATATAGTATTCGTAGTGTCTTTCGAAGGGGGCGGGTACTACATGTGCTCTACCCCAAAAATGCCGCTATGAAAAGGGAAAAATAGCCATGGCGATCCAGATTTATAGCAAGCCTGCCTGCGTTCAGTGCACCGCCACCTACCGCGCGATGGACAAGCAGGGAATCGAGTACACCGTGATCGATATCACCGCTGAAGACGGCGCGCAAAAAGAAGTCGAAGCGCTGGGCTATCGTCAGTTGCCCGTGGTTGTAGCGGGCGACGATCACTGGTCGGGTTTCCGCCCGGACCGTATTCAGGCACTCGCTTAATCTGCGGCTGTGTCAACAAAGCCTCACACCCCGTTGCCTGGTACGCTGGTGTACTTTTCCACCAAATCAGGCAACACCCATCGTTTCATTGAGAAGCTGGGGCTTTCGGCGCACCGGCTGCCGATCAACCGCAACGACCCGGCGCTACATATCGAAACCCCCTACGTGCTCATCACGCCCACCTATGGCGGTGGCGAGAGCGAAGGGGCGGTGCCGGGTCCGGTGATCCGCTTTTTGAACGATGAGCATAACCGGCGCCTCATACGAGGCGTCATTGCTGCTGGCAATACCAATTTTGGCGAGGCGTACGGGCTGGCGGGGCGCATCATCGCGCACAAGTGCCAGGTGCCGCTGCTTTATCGATTTGAGCTTTTTGGCACTGACGATGACGTCGCCAGGGTTCGCAAAGGAGTAGAAGAGTTTTGGAAACGACAAACGTAGCCACTACCAACGTGTCTGAAACGAAGAAACCTGCCGCAGAGACGGCCCAGGCGCGCACGCTGGATTATCATGCGTTGAACGCCATGCTGAACCTTTACGGGGCCAACGGCGAGCTTCAGCTCGACAAGGACCGCGAAGCGGCGCGCCAGTACTTTCTGCAGCACGTCAACCAGAACACGGTGTTCTTCCATTCGCTGGAAGAGAAGCTCGACTATCTGGTCGAAGAACAGTACTACGAAGCCAGCGTACTCGATCAGTACGCGCCGGCTTTCGTCAAGGCGCTTTTCGAGCAGGCCTACGCTTATAAGTTTCGTTTTCCGAGCTTTTTGGGCGCGTTCAAGTACTACACCAGCTACACGCTGAAGACCTTCGATGGTAAGCGCTACCTGGAACGCTACGAAGACCGCGTATGCATGGTGGCGCTCACGCTTGCGCGCGGCGAAGAGGCGCTTGCCAAGTCGCTGGTGGACGAGATCATCAGCGGCCGTTTTCAGCCGGCCACGCCGACCTTTTTGAACTGCGGTAAGCAGCAGCGCGGCGAGCTGGTATCGTGCTTTTTGCTGCGTATCGAAGACAACATGGAGTCGATCGGCCGCTCGATCAACTCGGCGCTGCAGCTCTCCAAGCGCGGCGGCGGCGTGGCGTTTTTGCTGAGCAACATTCGCGAAGCCGGCGCGCCGATCAAGCGCATCGAGAACCAGTCCTCGGGCATCATCCCGATCATGAAGCTTTTGGAAGACGCTTTCTCCTACGCCAACCAGCTAGGGGCGCGCCAGGGGGCCGGTGCGGTGTATCTCAACGCTCACCACCCGGATATCCTGCGTTTTCTGGATACCAAGCGCGAAAACGCGGATGAAAAAATTCGCATCAAAACGCTCTCCCTTGGCGTGACGATCCCGGATATCACCTTCGAGCTCGCCAAGCGCAACGACGACATGTATCTGTTCTCGCCCTACGACGTGGAGCGGGTCTACGGCAAGCCGTTTGGCGATGTCAGTGTGACCGAGAACTACCACGACATGGTCGCTGACGTGCGTATTCGCAAGCAAAAGATCAACGCCCGGGCGTTTTTCCAGGTGCTGGCCGAGCTGCAGTTCGAGTCCGGCTACCCCTACATCATGTTCGAAGATACGGTGAATCGCGCTAACCCGATCGCCGGGCGTATCAACATGAGTAACCTCTGCTCGGAGATTCTTCAGGTCAATACACCGACCGAGTACGACGAGGATCTCAACTACAGCAAAATCGGCCAGGATATCTCCTGCAACCTGGGCTCGATGAACATCGCCAAGGTGATGGATTCCGGCGATATCGGTACCAGCGTGGATATCGCGATTCGCGGTTTGACCGCGGTTTCCGAGATGAGCAACCTCAAAAGCGTTCCCTCTATCGCCGAAGGCAATGCCCAGTCCCGCGCCATCGGCCTTGGTCAGATGAACCTGCACGGCTTTTTGGCCCGCGAGCACATCTACTACGGCTCCGAAGAGGGGTTGGACTTTACCAACCTGTACTTCTACTGCGTCGCGTTTTACGCCATTCGCGCCTCGAATCAGTTGGCCATCGAGCACGGCGATACCTTTGCCGGTTTTGCGGATTCGACCTACGCCTCGGGCACGTTCTTCGACAAGTACGTCAATGAAGCGTGGCTGCCGAAAACCGAAAAAGTGCGTGGACTTTTCGAGCGCAGCGGCATTGCGCTGCCCACCCAGAGCGACTGGGAAGAGCTCAAGGCCTCGGTCATGGCGCACGGGCTTTATAACCGTAACCTGCAGGCCGTGCCGCCTACCGGCTCGATCTCCTATATCAATCACTCCACCTCCAGTATTCATCCGGTGGCAGCGAAGATCGAGATCCGTAAAGAGGGCAAGCTTGGCCGCGTTTACTACCCGGCGCCGTTTTTGAACGAAGCGAATTTCGACTACTTCCAGGACGCCTACGAAATCGGCCCCGAGAAGATCATCGATACCTACGCCGAGGCGTCCAAGCACGTGGATCAGGGGCTTTCGCTGACGCTCTTCTTCCCGGATACCGCAACGACCCGGGATATCAACAAGGCGCAGATTCACGCCTGGCGTAAAGGCATCAAGACGCTTTACTACATCCGCCTGCGCCAAAGTGCGCTGGAAGGTACCGAAGTCGAAGGCTGCGTTTCCTGCACGCTGTAACCACGTAACGAAAGAGATCATTTGATGACCACCATGCAACGCTTATCACGGGTCGATGCCGTTAACTGGAACCGTCTGCAGGACGACAAGGACCTGGAGGTCTGGAACCGCCTAACCAGCAACTTCTGGCTGCCGGAGAAGGTGCCGCTGTCCAACGACATTCAGTCCTGGAATACGCTGACCCAGCAGGAAAAACAGCTGACCATCCGCGTATTCACCGGCCTTACGCTGCTGGATACCATTCAAAGCAGTATCGGCGCGCCGGTATTGATGGAAGATGCGCGTACGCCCCACGAAGAGGCGGTCTATACCAATATCGCCTTCATGGAGTCGGTACACGCGCGCTCCTACAGCTCGATCTTCTCGACGCTTTGTACGACCCGCGATGTCGACGACGCCTTTCGTTGGAGCGAAGAGAACGCGACGCTGCAGGCAAAATCCGAGCTGATTCTCGAGCGCTACCGCTCGGACGACCCTTTGATGCGCAAGGTGGCCAGCGTCTTCCTCGAGTCGTTTTTGTTCTACTCGGGCTTTTATCTGCCCATGTACTGGTCCAGCCATGCCAAGCTGACCAATACCGCGGATTTGATTCGTCTGATCATTCGTGACGAAGCGGTGCACGGCTACTACATCGGCTACAAGTTCCAGCAGGCGCTCGCCGAGGCGAGCCCGGAGCGTCAGCAGGCGGTGAAAGACTACGCCTATGAGCTTCTTTTGGAGCTTTACGATAATGAAGTGCGCTATACCGAATCGCTTTACGACGCGGTCGGTCTCTCGGAAGACGTGAAGAAATTCCTTCACTACAACGCCAACAAGGCGCTGATGAACCTGGGCTACGAGCCGCTCTTCCCGAGCAGCGTGACCGACGTCGACCCGACCATCATGGCGGCACTTTCGCCCAACGCCGATGAGAACCACGACTTCTTCTCCGGGTCGGGTTCTTCGTATGTGATCGGCAAGGCCGTTGCCACCGAAGACGACGACTGGGCGTTTTAAGGACCGTCATGACGGAATTGACCGCTGAGGGCGAAGTAGCGCCGGTGGGCGAGGCGTGCCAGGTGCTGCGCATCGCCGCCGCCATGATGGTCGACGAGGCGGGCAGGCTGTTGCTGGTGCGTAAGCAGGGCAGCCGCTATTTCATGCAGCCCGGTGGCAAGGTCGAGCCGAACGAAGCTTGTGATGTGGCGCTTTGCCGCGAGCTCCAGGAAGAGCTTGGGCTCTGCGTCGAGCCGTCACGGCTTACGCATTTCAAGCGCGTTCGGGCGGTCGCGGCCAATGAGGCGCAGACGTTGATCGACGCCGAGCTTTACAGCCTGAACGTCGAGGGTCACGTCGAGGCGGCGGCGGAAATCGCCGAGGCGCGCTGGGTAAGCCCGGCGCAGGCGAAAACGCTTTTGCTGGCGCCGCTCACCCGCGACTGCGTCGTCCCTTGGGCGAACGCACGTTTGAGTGGATGAAGACGCCCGACAGAGTCGCTTTCGACGTCGAAGTGCTTAATTCGGTATACAAAACGGGAGCCTGGCTCCCGTTTTGTATTGCGCTATCGAAAAATCTGCTAGGCTACGCGACTGCTCGGCCAGACGGCCGGGGCCTTGCCTGCGCGCAGGATTTCACCCCCAAAGCCATTGATAGCGAAACGTGATCCCTGGTATGGATCACCACTGCGCTCAAGGAACACTTGAATGCCCATTGTGACACTGCCTGACGGCAGCCAACGACCCTTTGATGAACCGCTTTCCATTATGCAGCTCGCCGCGTCGATAGGCCCTGGTTTGGCCAAGGCGTGCGTCGCGGGAAAGATCGACGGTGTACTGGTCGACGCGGCCGATATGATCGAACGCGATGCCGAGGTGGCGATCATCACTGCCAAGGATCAGGAGGGGCTCGAAATCATTCGCCACTCCGCCGCGCATTTGATTGGGCATGCGGTCAAGCAGCTCTACCCCGAGGCCAAGATGGCGATTGGCCCGGTAATCGAAAACGGCTTCTATTACGATATCGATTTTGGCCACTCCGTCTCCTCGGAAGATCTCGAAACGATCGAAAAGCGTATGCAGACGCTGATCGAACAGGAGTACGACGTGGTGCGCGAGTACGTGGACCGCGACAAGGCGATGCTCACCTTCCTGCACCGCGATGAGCCCTACAAGCAGGAGATCATTCGCGATATTCCCGAAGGCGCCGAGATCAGGCTCTACCATCACGAAGAGTACACGGACATGTGCCGTGGGCCCCACGTGCCCAATACGCGCCATCTAAAGGCCTTCAAGCTGACCAAGCTGGCCGGTGCCTACTGGCGCGCGGACGCCTCCAACGCCATGCTGACGCGTATCTACGGCACGGCCTGGGGTGACAAGAAGCAGCTCAAGGCGTATCTCAAGCGGCTCGAGGAAGCGGAGAAGCGCGACCACCGTAAGCTTGCGCGCCGTCTCGATCTCTTCCATATGCAGGAAGAGGCCCCCGGTATGGTGTTCTGGCACCCCAACGGCTGGGCGCTTTGGCAGCAGGTCGAGCAGTACATGCGCCGGGTTTATCAAGAAGGTGGCTACCAGGAAATTCGCTGCCCCCAGATCATGGACGTCTCGCTCTGGAAAAAATCCGGGCATTGGGACAACTACGCCGACGGCATGTTCTTCACCGAGTCCGAGAAGCGCGAATACGCCTTGAAACCGATGAACTGCCCGGGCCACGTGCAGGTATTCAACTCCGGGCTTAGAAGCTACCGTGAGCTTCCGGTACGCTTTGGCGAGTTCGGCGGCTGTCACCGGAACGAGCCCTCCGGTGCGCTGCATGGCATCATGCGTGTACGCGCCTTTACCCAGGACGACGGCCACGTCTTTTGTACCGAAGCCCAGGTCGAGCCGGAGGTGACCAGCTTCCACCGCCAGGCGCTCAAGGTGTACCAGGACTTCGGTTTCGAGGATATCGCGATCAAGATCGCGCTGCGTCCGGAAAAGCGTATCGGCAGCGACGAGGTCTGGGATCGCGCGGAAGACGCCCTACGCGGTGCCTTGAAGGCCTGCGATGTCGAGTGGCAGGAGCTCCCCGGCGAAGGCGCCTTCTACGGCCCCAAGATCGAATACCACATGAAGGATTGCCTGGGCCGCGAGTGGCAGGTTGGTACCATGCAGGTCGATTTCATGATGCCCGAGCGCCTGGGCGCGCAGTACGTGACCGAAGAGGGCGAGCGCAAGCCGCCGGTCATGTTGCACCGGGCCATCGTGGGCTCCATGGAGCGCTTCATCGGCATCCTGATTGAACATTATGCCGGGGCTATGCCATTATGGCTGGCACCCGAGCAGGTAGTCGTGATGAATATCACCGATTCACAGCGTGATTATTCGCTCGAATTGGAGAAACGCCTGCAAAAAATCGGTCTTCGCGTCAAGGCGGACTTGAGGAACGAGAAGATCGGCTTTAAAATCCGTGAACACACGTTACAGAAAATTCCCTATCTTCTAGTGGTTGGAGATAAGGAAGTCGAAGCTGACTCAGTGGCCGTGCGTACTCGCAGCGGCGAAAACCTCGGAACGATGACGGTCGATGAGTTCATCGAGCGTGTGACAGCCGAGCGAGCAGCCCTGGCGACATCGTCAATTGCCTAAGGAGACAGAGCAATCAAGCGAAGCAACCAGCGCGGGCGTCCAGCAGATAAACGCCCCCCAATGAACGAGCGAATTACCGAAGAAGAAGTCCGTTTGATCGATGCCGAAGGTGAGCAGTTGGGCGTTGTGCCCACCACCGAAGCATTGGAGCGGGCGGAAGCTGCCGGTTTGGATCTCGTGCAAATTTCGAATGCCGACCCCATCGTCTGTAAGATTATGGATTACGGCAAATTTGTTTTCGAGACGAAAAAGCAAAAAGCTGTTCAGAAGAAAAAGCAAAAGCAAATCCAGGTCAAGGAAGTTAAATTCCGGCCCGGCACCGACGAAGGCGATTATCAGGTCAAGCTTAAAAACCTGACGCGCTTTCTGGAAAGTGGTGACAAAGGCAAGGTCACTTTGCGTTTTCGGGGTCGCGAAATGGCGCACCAGGACATCGGTCGCAAGCTGATGGAACGGGTCGCAGCTGACCTCGAAGAGATCGGAACGGTGGAGTCTTTCCCGAAAATGGAAGGCCGCCAGATGATCATGATTCTTGCCCCCAAGAAGAAGTGATCCATAGGCGTTGTTAACGGGTCGGCGCCTGGCGCCGACCGGCCTTGGGTTTTCTAAAAAACATCGAGCGGAGTTTTTCTCATGCCGAAAATCAAAAGCAACAGCGGCGCTGCCAAGCGCTTTAAAAAGACCGCTAACGGCTTCAAGCACAAGCAGTCTTTCCGTAGCCACATTCTGACCAAAAAATCGACCAAGCGTAAGCGTCAGCTGCGCGGCATGAAGCAGATTCACTCTGCTGACAAGCCGTTGATCCAGCGTATGCTGCCGAATCTGTAAGTCGTTTTTTTAGAATTTTTTAAAGTCAGGAGTGTGTTATGACCCGAGTTAAGCGTGGCGTAGTGGCCCGTCGTCGCCATAAGAAAGTACTGAAGCAAGCGAAAGGTTATTACGGAGCGCGTTCGCGTGTTTTCCGTGTTGCCAAGCAGGCCGTTATCAAGGCCGGTCAGTACGCGTACCGCGACCGCCGTAACCGTAAGCGTCAGTTCCGTGCCCTGTGGATCCAGCGTATCAACGCCGGTGCCCGCATCAACGGTATGTCTTACAGCCGCTTCGTAGGTGGCCTCAAGAAAGCCGGTATCGAAATCGACCGTAAAGTATTGGCCGATCTGGCGGTTCACGAAAAAGCGGCATTTGCTGCCATCGTGGAAAAAGCCAAGGCTGCCCAATAAGGTTTTAAGCCAGTATATGGTTTGAAATCACGAGGTCACAGCGTGACCCATACAGGGGAAGAGCAGCCGCTCTTCCCCTGTTTTTTTGCCATCGACATTTTGTCATCGACAATGTATGGCTTGTAAGGCCCCGTTCTGGCGACGCCTTATTGGATGAAAACCGCTTAATTCGGAGTACAACGGATGGATCACCTGCCTACGCTGGTATCAGAGGCTCGCGACGCCATTCAGGCCGCGCAGAGCGTGTCTGAACTGGATGAGCTACGAGTTCGCTATCTGGGCAAGAAGGGCGAGGTCACCGCTCTGCTGAAAGGGCTGGGTAAGCTCGCCGCCGAGGAGCGTCCGGCCGCGGGCGAGCGTATCAACCAGGCCAAACAAACCCTGGCCGGTGAGATCGACACCCGGCGCGAGGCGCTCGAAAGCGAAGCGCTGAACGCGCGCTTGGCCGCGGAAAAAATCGACGTGACGCTGCCCGGGCGTGGCCAACAGAGCGGTGGTTTGCATCCGGTCACGCGCACGCTCGAACGTATCGAGGCGCTGTTTACCCGCATTGGCTATGACGTTGCCGTGGGCCCGGAAATCGAAGACGACTACCACAACTTCGAGGCGCTCAATATTCCGGCGCACCATCCGGCGCGCGGCATGGCGGATACCTTTTACTTCGACGCCACAAGGCTTTTACGTACCCATACCTCGCCGGTACAGGTACGCACCATGAAAGAGAGTGCGCCGCCGATTCGTATCGTCTGCCCGGGGCGGGTGTATCGCAGCGACTCGGATTTGACCCATACGCCGATGTTTCATCAGGTCGAAGGCCTGCTGGTCGACGAAGGCGTAAGCTTTGCCGACCTGAAGGGCACCATCGAGGATTTTCTGCAGGCGTTTTTCGAGCGCGATGATCTCTCTGTGCGCTTTCGCCCCTCCTACTTCCCGTTCACCGAGCCCTCCGCCGAGGTCGACATCCAGTGCGTGATGTGCAGCGGAAACGGCTGTAGGGTGTGCTCGCAAAGCGGCTGGCTCGAGGTGATGGGCTGCGGCATGGTGCACCCGGAAGTGTTTCGCCACTCGGGTATCGACACCGAGCGCTATACCGGCTTTGCCTTCGGCATGGGCGCCGAGCGCCTGGCGATGCTGCGCTATGGCGTCAACGACCTGCGGCTGTTCTTCGAAAACGATCTGCGCTTTTTGCGCCAGTTTGCCTAACCACGCCGCCAGACTACAGGAACGAGCATGAAATTTTCAGAACAGTGGCTGCGTGAATGGGTATCACCGCAGCTTGCGACCCAGGCGCTTGCCGACCAGATCACCATGGCAGGGCTCGAAGTCGACGCCGTCGAACCCGTCGCGCCCGCTTTCGAAGGCGTGGTGGTGGCCGAGGTGACGGCCAAGGCGCCCCATCCGGACGCTGACAAGCTCAACGTTTGCCAGGTCATTGATGGCACCGGCGCGCCGGTGCAAGTGGTCTGTGGTGCGCACAATGTCGACGTAGGCCAGCGGGTGCCGTTTGCCCAGGTCGGCGGGCTGTTACCCGGTGACTTCAAAATCAAAAAGGCCAAGCTGCGCGGCGTCGAGTCCTTCGGCATGATCTGCTCCGCCTCGGAACTTGGCCTGGAGGAAGAGGCCTCCGATGGTATCTTCGTGCTACCGGCCAGCGCCCCGGTCGGGGTTAGTATCCGTGAGTACCTGGGGCTAGACGACGCCACCATCGAAGTAGACTTGACGCCGAATCGCGGCGACTGCCTGAGCGTTAAAGGGCTTGCGCGGGAGGTCGGGGTGCTCAACCGGCTACCGGTCCAGGCGCCGGAGATCTCCCCGGTCGCGCCAAGCATCGAGACCCGTTTCCCGGTGCGCGTAGAGGCTGGCGAACAGTGCCCGCGCTACGTGTCCCGGGTTATCGAAGGCGTCGACCTGTCCGTCGAGACGCCGCTTTGGATGGTCGAGCGGCTGCGCCGCAGCGGCGTGCGCTCTATCGACGCCGCCGTCGACGTGACCAACTACGTGATGCTCGAACTCGGTCAGCCGCTTCACGCCTTCGACCAGGCGAATCTGAAAGAGGGGATCGAAGTGCGCCTGGCCGCCGAAGGCGAGCGCCTCACCTTGCTCGATGGGCAGGATATCGCGCTGCGTCCGGACACGCTGGTGATCGCCGATGCCTCTGGGCCGCTGGCCATGGCCGGCGTCATGGGCGGCGAGTCCTCCGGCGTGAGCGCCAACACGCGCACCATTTTTCTGGAAGGCGCCTACTTCACCCAGTTGGCGGTGGCCGGTCAAGCGCGCTCCTACGGGCTTCATACCGATGCCTCTCACCGTTTCGAGCGCGGTGTCGACCCGCAGCTCACCATCGAGGCGGTCGAGCGCGCCACCAAACTGTTGATCGACATCTGCGGCGGCCAGCCCGGGCCCGTGTGCGAAGAGAAAAGCGAAGCACATCTGCCTGCCCCGCGCACCATTGAGCTTCGCCGCGCGCGCTTGGCTCAGGCGCTCTCCAAGGAGCTGCCCGACGATGACGTCACCGACATCCTCGACCGGTTGGGGCTTGCGACGACGCGGTCGAGCAACGGCTGGCAGGTGGCGGTGCCTGGCTGGCGCTTCGATGTCGCCATCGAAGAGGATCTGATCGAGGAGATCGCAAGGATCCACGGCTATAACAACCTGCCGGTGCGCCGCCCGTCGGCGCGGCTTGCCCTGCGTCCGGCCAACGAGGCCAAAATCACTCAGGCGAGGCTTCGTAACCAGCTGGTGGCCCGGGGTTACCAGGAGGCGATTACTTACAGTTTCGTTGCACCCGAGCTTCAGGCGGCTATCTTCCCAGATGCAGTGTCGCCGGTGCTCGCCAACCCCATTTCAGCGGACCTTTCCGCCATGCGGGTCAGTCTCTTTCCAGGCTTGATTCGCGCGTTGGAGCACAACCTCAACCGTCAGCAAAGCCGGGTGAGGCTCTTCGAGACCGGGCTTGTGTTCAACGGCGAGCTGGATTCGTTGACCCAAACGCCGATGATTGGCGCGTTGGCCAGCGGCCCGCGCGAAGTGGAAGGGTGGAGCAGTGCTAAAACGCCGATCGACTTTTTCGACTTGAAAGGCGATCTGGAGAGCCTTCTGGCCATGGGCGGCAATGAAGGCGCCTGGCGCTTCGAGCCCGCCGCGCACCCGGCGCTACACCCGGGGCAGAGCGCACAGCTTTTCCATAACGACCAGCCCGCCGGCTGGATCGGTACGCTCCACCCCAAAGTGCGCGCCAATCTCGGGCTGAAAGCCGAGGCGGTGCTCTTTGAAGTGCGCCTGGACGCGCTGAGTGAAGGCGTGATTCCTGCGTTCGCACCCTTGTCACGTTTTCCCGAGGTGCGCCGCGACCTGGCCTTTAGCCTGGACGAGCAAACCCCGGTGCAGGCTCTGCTGGATTGTGTCAGCCGCGAGGCCGGTGATTACCTCGAAGACCTCAAGCTTTTCGACGTCTACACGGGTAAAGGCGTGGAGCCGGGGCAGAAGAGTATTGCCTTGGGCTTGACCTGGCAGCATCCATCGCGCACGCTGAATGATGATGAAATCAATCAGCGGGTGGATTCGATCGTGGCGCAGGCCAAGGCCATGCTGAATGCACAGCTTCGTGGCTAAGTAAAAACGGCCGCGACCGACATTGTTGGCAATGGGTTTGCGACAAGGAGAAGCGTTATGGGCGCGTTGACCAAAGCGGAGCTTGCGGAACATCTACATACCGAGCTTGCGCTGTCCAAGCGGGAAGCAAAAGCGATGGTAGAGACGTTTTTCGAAGAGATTCGAGCCTGCCTGCGTGAAAACGAGCAGGTAAAGCTCTCGGGCTTTGGCAATTTCGACCTGCGCGACAAGCGCGAGCGCCCGGGGCGAAATCCCAAGACCGGCGAGGAGATCCCGATATCCGCTCGCCGGGTGGTGACGTTCCGGCCTGGCCAGAAACTCAAGCAGCAGGTCGAGCACTTCACCAGCTCTTAAGCGCCTAACACCCAAACGGGGTTAAAGCCGGCCAGGCGTAAAAGCGCCCCTTCCCAGGGGCGCTTTTTTATGCGCGGTGCGCCGCTACGCCATACGCGTTCAGGGCGCGGGGTAGGGCGTATGCGCAAAGCGCGCAAGTCGTGTTAATATCTGAGCAAATTCATCAAGTATTGGTCGGGAGTTCGATGATGCCTCAGCTCAATATTTTAGTGGGCACCATGTACGGTGGCGCCCTCGACGTGGCCGAGCAGGTCAAGCCGCTGTTCGAAGCGGCGGGCTACACGGTTGCCATCAAGGAAGAACCCTCGGTCGAGGATGTCGCCAATGGGGAGAGCCTGGCGCTTTTCTGTGTCTCAACGACCGGCAGCGGTGACTACCCGGGTAACTTCGTGCCTTTCGTGCGGGCGTTGAAAGATCAGTCGCCGGCGCTCACCTCGCTGCGCTATGGCCTCATCGCCTTGGGCGATAGCTCGTATGGCGACACCTTTTGCGGCGCCGGGCGCGCGCTGGATGCGACGCTCGAAGATCTGGGGGCCACGCGGTTGGGCGAGCGCCTCGAAGTGGACGCCATGGAAACCTTCATGGCCGACGACGCTGCGCTACCCTGGGTGGAAGAGTGGATCGATGACCAAGCGCTAAAGGTCGCCTGAATGGAGCGCGGATCTCCAGAGCGGGTAAGCGTGGCGGTTGGTCTTTGTATCGTCATGCTTTCGGTCATTCCACGCTATATGGCCGGTGGTTTCGAGACGCGCCAGACCCTTTTACTTATCGCCCTGGCGCTGGTGGCCGGGGCGGCGGTGGTCAACTGGCGGCTGCTGAGCGCCCAGGCCCGGGCGCAGCTGCCCGCGCTGCTCAAACGCCTTGGCGTCATGTTGGTGGCCGGCGCGGTCGTGATGGGTGTTTGGCACGCGCTGATGACCGACTGGCTCAGTTGGCAAGAGTTTATCTCCCACGCCGCGACCTGCGGGCTTTTGCTTTACGCGATAAGCCTTGGATGGCGACGAACGACAACCGAATGAGAAGGGCGCGGGTAATTTAACGGAAACTCCCTTGTAATTACGCGCCGCGCCCCCATCTTGCGAGCATGGTGCTTGCCACTATGCGCCGGGGTTTCTAGAATTGCCCCTTTGAACATGTATACGCACTCAACATAATGCCCAGCCGCTAGAGGACAATTCATGCAAGTTTCTGTCGAGACGACCTCCCCCATCGAACGCCGCATTACCATCCAGGTGCCGGCGGCCGACATCGACGAGGCTGTCAGCGCTCGCTTGAAAGACACCGCGAAAAACGTTCGCTTGAACGGTTTCCGCCAGGGCCGGGTTCCCATGGACGTCGTACGTCAGCGCTACGGCGACAGCGTGCGTAGTGAAATCGTTGGCGAAGTCATGCGCGAGCGTTACGTGCGCGCGATCACCGACGAAGGGCTGAACCCGGCGGGCTACCCGCAGATCGAGCCAAAGGTCAACGAAGCGGGCAAGGATTTCGAATTCGTCGCGGTCATGGAAGTTTACCCCCAGGTCGAGCTGAACTCGATCGAAGGCACCGCGGTCGAGCGCCCGGTCGTTGACGTCAGCGAAGCCGACGTCGATGAAATGATCGAAACCCTGCGCAAGCAAAACGCCGAATTCCAGGAAGCCGACAAGGCGGCCGAAGATGGCGACCAGGTCACCATCGACTTCCAAGGCTACCTGGGCGATGAGCCGTTCGAAGGCGGCAGCGCCGAAAACCACACGCTGGTGATTGGCTCCAATAGCTTCATCCCGGGTTTTGAAGAGCAGTTGATCGGCGCCAAGGCCGGCGACGACAAGACGCTGACGGTCACCTTCCCGGAAGATTACCAGGCCGAACATCTGGCCGGTAAAGACGCCACGTTCAAGGTCAAGGTTCACAAGGTCAGCAGCCAGGAGCTGCCGCCGGTCGATTCTGCATTCTTCGAGCGCTTCGGCGTCGAAGACGGCGACGAGAGCAAGTTCCGCGCCGAAATCAAAAAGAACATGACCCGTGAAGCCGCCCAGGCGGTCGACAACCGCGTCAAGCAACAGGTGCTGGATGCGTTGAAAAACGCCAACGACATCTCCGTGCCGAGCGCGCTGGTTCAGCAGGAAACCGACGGCATGAAGCGCCAGGCCGCGCAGCAGTTCGGTCTTGGCGAAGACTTCGACGTCAGCCAGCTGCCCAACGAGCTCTTCGAAGAGCAGGCCAAGGGCCGTGTACAGGTGGGTCTGCTGCTGGCCGAAGTCATCAAGGCCCACGAGCTGGACGCCGACGATGAGGCCATCAAGGCTAAAGTGGAAGAGCTTGCCGAGCAGTACCAGGACCCGTCCGAAGTGGTCGAGTACTACATGGGTAACGACGAGCTCAAGACCCAGGTCAAATCCGCTATCCTTGAAGAGAAAGCGGTCGATAAGCTTCTGGAACAGGCCAACGTCACCGACGTTGAAATGACCTACCAGCAGGCGCTGGCCGCGGCACAGCAGCAGGGCGAGGGTGGCGAAGAAGAGGAAAACGCCAGCGCTTAAACCGTTTGGGGCGCGCGTGTTGCGCGCGCCTTTCCCTTACCGGACGCAAGGAATCACCCAATGAGTGAGTTTGATATTCAAAACGCCGGTGGTCTCGTACCCATGGTGGTTGAGCAAAGCGCCAAAGGGGAAAGATCCTACGATATCTATTCGCGTCTTCTAAAAGAGCGCGTCATCTTTCTGGTCGGGCCCGTCGAGGATTACTCGGCCAACCTGATCGTGGCGCAAATGCTCTTTCTGGAGTCCGAAAATCCCGATAAAGATATCCATCTTTACATCAACTCACCCGGTGGGTCGGTAACCGCAGGCATGTCGATCTATGACACCATGCAGTTCATCAAGCCCGACGTTTCCACCGTGTGCGTGGGCCAGGCGGCCAGCATGGGTGCGCTGCTTCTAACGGCCGGTGCGCCGGAGAAGCGGTTTTGTCTGCCCAATTCGCGGGTCATGATTCACCAGCCGCTGGGTGGCTACCAGGGTCAGGCGTCGGATATCGAAATCCACACGCGTGAAATTCTGGGCATTCGCGAGAAACTCAATCAGATTCTGGCTCACCACACCGGGCAGGATTTAGAGAAAGTGGCGCGCGATACCGACCGCGACAACTTCATGAGCGCCGATCAGGCCAAAGAGTACGGGCTGATTGACGCAGTGCTGGATAAGCGGCCTACATCCTGATAGCGTAAACGGATACCCGCTTTTCCAACGAGCTTTTCCGGCGGCGAGAGCCGCCGCAGTGATAGAGGTACGCCAATGGCCGACGGCAAAGGCAAGGACGAAGGTGGCAAACTGCTTTACTGCTCGTTTTGTGGCAAAAACCAAAACGAAGTACGTAAGCTGATTGCCGGCCCGTCCGTATATATTTGCGATGAGTGTGTCGATCTGTGTAACGACATCATTCGCGAGGAAGTTCTCGAAGCCGATGCCGAGAGCGATGAGGAGCGTCTGCCTACGCCTCGCGAAATACGCTACACCCTCGATGACTACGTTATCGGGCAAGACCGCGCCAAGATGGTGCTATCTGTCGCGGTGTACAATCACTACAAGCGTCTCAAGACCGAAGTACGTGAAAGCGATGTGGAGCTGGGTAAATCCAATATCCTGCTGATTGGTCCGACCGGTAGCGGTAAGACGCTGCTGGCCGAAACCATGGCACGGCTGTTGAACGTACCGTTCACTATCGCTGACGCCACCACGCTCACCGAAGCGGGCTACGTGGGTGAAGATGTCGAAAACATCATCCAGAAGCTGCTGCAAAAGTGTGATTACGACGTCGAGAAAGCCGAGCGCGGTATCGTCTACATCGACGAAATCGACAAGATCTCGCGTAAGTCGGACAACCCGTCGATCACGCGCGATGTCTCCGGCGAGGGTGTTCAGCAGGCGCTTTTGAAGCTGATCGAAGGCACCACGGCCTCCGTGCCGCCCCAGGGCGGTCGTAAGCATCCGCAGCAGGAGTTCGTGCAGGTCAACACGGCCAACATGCTCTTCATCGTGGGTGGTGCTTTCGCAGGGCTTGAAAAGGTCATTCGCGACCGCTCCGAGAAGGGCGGTATCGGCTTCAACGCCAGCGTGAAGACCAAGGAAAGCGCTAAAGGCGTGGGTGAGCTTCTCTCTGAGGTCGAGCCTGAAGATCTGGTCAAATTTGGCCTAATCCCCGAGTTCGTAGGGCGCCTGCCGGTAATCGCGACGCTGACTGAGCTTACCGAAGACGCGCTGATTCAGATTTTGACCGAGCCCAAGAACTCGCTGATCAAGCAGTACGCCAAACTCTTCGAAATGGAAGGCGTGACGCTTGAATTCCGCGAGGAGGCACTACGCGCCGTTGCCGCCAAGGCGATGGAGCGTAAAACCGGTGCCCGTGGTCTTCGCTCGATTCTTGAATCGGTACTGCTGGACACCATGTATGAGATTCCCTCGCTCGAGGATGTCAGCAAGGTGGTGATCGATAAGTCGGTGATCGAAGGCGAAAGCCAGCCGCTATTGATCTACTCCAACCAGCAAGAGACGCGCGTTGACGGGACCGACGGCTAACAAGGCCGCGCTCGATCCAGGTACTGCTTGCGCCAATACAAGGGGTCGCCTAGGCGACCCCTTGTTGTTGTCCAGGCACTGCTGGCCCGCGCCGCGCCGTGGGCCGATGACCGGGTCCTTGCCATCCAGCGGCTGACGTTACCAGGCCGCGTCTTCCATCTTGTTAAGCGCTTATAAGTGGTAACGCTTTATCGAGCGCTTATCCGATTTTGAGGAACGTCTGCGATGCAGCAGAACGCCGATCAGACACAGTGTTTACCCATGTTGCCGCTGCGCGACGTGGTAGTTTACCCGCAAATGGTGATTCCGCTGTTTGTGGGCCGGGAAAAATCCATCCATGCCCTCGAAGCGGCCATGGAAGCCGATAAGCGCGTCCTGTTGGTGGCTCAGCGTGAAGCCTCTCAGGACGAGCCGGATAACGACGACCTTTACGCCATGGGTACCGTTGCCGACATCATGCAGCTTTTGAAGCTTCCCGATGGCACGGTCAAGGTATTGATCGAAGGTAACTTCCGTGCCGATGTCGTGAGCATCGAAGAGAACGAGGCCGGCTACACCCAGGCGCACCTGGTGGCGCGGGATAGCGAACCGCTGACCAGCCGTGAGCAGGAAGCGCTGGTTCGCGTGCTGCTGAATCAGTTCGAGCAGTACGTCAAGCTCTCCAAAAAGGTGCCCAACGAGGTCTTGAACTCGCTGTCCGGCATCGAGGACCCGAGCCGGCTCGTGGATACCATCTGCGCGCATTTGTCGCTCAAGATCGGCGACAAGCAGGAGCTTCTCGAGATGGATCGCGTGCGCGATCGTATCGAGCACCTGATGGCGCTGATCGAGTCCGAAATCGACCTGCTGCAGGTAGAAAAGCGTATCCGCTCGCGGGTCAAAGAGCAGATGGAGAAGACCCAGCGCGAGTACTACCTCAATGAGCAGATGAAGGCCATCCAGAAAGAGATGGGTGAGCTCGATGATGTGCCCAACGAGACCGAGAAGTACGAGCAGGCGATCAAGGACTCGGGCATGCCCAAGGAGGCCTTTGAGAAAGCCACTCAGGAGCTCAACAAGCTCAAGATGATGGCGGCCAACTCCGCCGAGGCCACCGTGGTACGCTCCTACCTCGACTGGCTGATCGCCGTGCCCTGGAAAAAGCGCACCCGGGTCAAGCACGACCTGGTCAAGGCGCAAGAGGTGCTCGACGAGGACCATTACGGCCTGGAAGAAGTCAAGGCGCGTATTCTCGAGTACCTGGCGGTACAAAAGCGGGTCAAGAAGATGAAAGGACCGGTGCTTTGCCTGGTAGGCCCACCAGGGGTGGGTAAAACCTCGCTTGGCCAGTCCATCGCGCGGGCAACCAACCGTAAGTACGTGCGCCTGGCGCTTGGTGGCGTGCGCGACGAGTCCGAAATTCGTGGCCATCGGCGCACCTATATCGGCTCGCTACCGGGTAAGCTGATGCAGCGCATGACCCGCGCGGAAGTGAAAAACCCGCTGTTTTTGCTCGACGAAGTCGACAAACTCGGTATGGATCACCGGGGGGATCCATCCTCGGCGCTTCTGGAAGTGCTCGACCCGGAGCAGAACAACAGCTTCAGCGACCACTACCTCGAGCTCGACTACGATCTCTCCGAGACGCTGTTCATTTGTACGGCGAACTCGATGAATATCCCCGGTCCGCTGCTGGATCGTATGGAGATCATTCGGCTACCCGGTTACACCGAGGACGAGAAGCTGGCGATTGCCAAGCGCTACCTGCTCCCCAAGCAGCTAAAAGCCAACGGCTTGAAGCCGGAGGAACTGGCGCTGGAAGAGGAAGCGCTTCTGGAGCTTGTGCGCTACTACACCCGCGAAGCGGGCGTGCGCGAGCTCGAGCGTCAGATCGCCAAGGTGTGCCGCAAGGTGCTGCGCGAGCGGGTTGAAGCCGAGGTGAGCAAGAAAAAAGACGCCAAGGAGCCGCCGCAAACGCTCAAGGCCGAGCATATCGAGACCTACGCCGGTGTTCGCCGCTACAGCTACGGTTTGGCCGAAAAGGAAGACCAGGTAGGACGCGTCACCGGGCTTGCCTGGACCTCCGTCGGGGGTGAGATTCTCAACATCGAATCGGTGGTGACGCCGGGTAAAGGCCGTGTCAACAAGACCGGCTCGCTTGGCGATGTCATGAAAGAGTCGGTCAGCGCTGCCCATACCGTCGTCAAAGCGCGGGCGGCGTCGTTCGGTATCGACCCACAGCGGTTCGAGAACGAGGACCTGCACATTCACGTGCCGGAAGGCGCGACCCCGAAGGACGGCCCGAGTGCCGGGGTGGCTATGGTGACGGCCATGATCTCCGCCTACACCAATCGCCCGGTGCGCTGCGATGTCGCCATGACCGGCGAGGTCAATCTGCGTGGGGAAGTCATGCCCATTGGCGGATTGAAGGAGAAATTGCTGGCGGCGCGCCGGGGTGGTATAAAGACCGTCCTGATTCCTGAGGAAAACCGCCGCGATCTCAAGGAAGTACCGGATAACATCAAGGGCGCACTTGATATTCGTCCGGTACAGTGGATAGATGATGTGCTGGCAGTGGCGCTAGCCGATGAGCCGGACAGCGGGGCGGCAACGCTCAAAAATGCCGACCCGTCGTTTAACGGCAGTACTGTCGCCAGCACACACTAAGCGTCAAAGCCCGAAGAGGCTTTTAGTGATAAGGGGCGTCCGGGCCCGGTGGCCCGGCGCTCGAAAGTTGGTCGCTTGACAGGTATTTCAAGGCATTGCTATAAAACGCAGCTATGCTTTGAGCTTGTACCTGCCGGTGACCGCGCCGTTCAGAGCCATTTTTTCGAAACATTTAAGGGGTGAAGTGTGAATAAGTCCGAGCTGATTGAAGCTATTGCCGCGTCTGCAGATATTCCGAAAGCAGCGGCAACCCGCGCATTGGATGCCATGGTCGAGTCTGTCACCGATAGCCTCAAAAAAGGCGATAGCGTTTCACTGGTAGGCTTTGGTACGTTTGCCATTAAAGAGCGCGCTGCGCGCACCGGTCGTAACCCGCAAACGGGCCAGCCGATTCAGATTAGCGCTGCCAAAGTACCCAATTTCAAAGCGGGTAAAGCGTTGAAAGACGCCGTCAACTGATTGGCTCGCGTTTGCTGTAACGTAATGGGCGCATCGCTACGGCGATGCGCCCATGTTATTTTAAGGCCCCTTTTTTGGGCGCGATCAATGGCCGTAACGATCTGAGGCAAGCATGCTGCAAAGTATTCGCAATGGCTCCCGTAGCTGGGGCGCTAAAATCATTATTGGGCTCATGGTGGCCGCCATGGCGCTTTTTGGCGTGGAGTCGCTATTCAGCGCCTTCGGCCGCGACCCAAACCAGGTGGCAAGCGTCAACGGCGAGCCCATCATGCGCCAGCAGGTAGAGCTTGAAGTGCAGCGTGCGCTACGCTCGGGTCAGGTGCCACCAGAGCAGGAGCGTGCCCTTAGAAACGACGTGATCGACCAGTTGATCACGCAAAAACTGCTGGGTCAGTATGCCGATGAGGGTGGCTTTTACCTCTCCGACGACCAGTTGGATCAGATCATTATCACCCTGCCTGAGTTTCAGGACGGGCAGGGCCGTTTCAATGCGGATATCTTCCGTAACCAGCTTGGCCGGGCCGGCTACACGCCGGTGGCGTTTCGCGAAGAGCTGAAGGGCGATCTCAAGCGCCGCTACCTCCAGCAGGGCCTCGCCCAGAGTGACTTCGTGCTGCCCAACGAGCGCGAACGCCTTTTGGCGCTGCAAAATCAGCAGCGCAGCTTCCGCTACGTGATGCTCGACCAAAGCGATATCGACTTCGCGCCTACCGTCACCGACGACGATGTCCAGGCGTACTACGACGCCAACCCGGAGCGTTTCGAGCGCCCGGAACAGGTGCAAGTCGAGTACGTACTCATCGACCGCCAGGAGATGGCCGACGATGTCGAGGTGGACGACGAAGCGCTGCGCGAGGCCTATCGCGCGCAGAGTCAGTCCAGCGACCGTCGCGTGTCGCACATCATGATTACCTACGGTGACGAGCGCAGCCGCGATGAAGCCCAAACGCGCGCCGAGCAGGCGCTGGCGGCGATCGAGGCGGGCGACTCCTTCGAGGACGTGGCGCTGGAATACTCCGACGACACCGCCAGCGCCGAACAGGGTGGCGACCTTGGCGTCATCGCCCCCGGCATCATGGGCGAAGCCTTCGACGACGCCGCGTTCAACCTGGCCGAAGGCGAAACCTCCGAGCCGGTCGAAATGAGCGACGCTTTCCACGTTTTACAGGTGACCGAGATCGAGGGGCCGTCTTTCGAAGAGCAGCGCGAAACCCTCATGCACACGGCGGCGATCAACGAGGTCAGCGATGACTTCAACCGCCAGGTGCAGCGCCTGATCGACGAAAGCTTTGCGGCGGATGACCTGCAAAGCGTGGCAGAAGATCTGAGCCTGACGCTCTTTCAGACCGACTGGATTACCCGAGACGGCGGCACCGGCGTGCTCTCCGAGCCCGGCGTCATGAGCGAAGCGTTCACCGACGATGTGCTGCAAGACGGCTACAACAGCCAGGTCATCGAGCTCGACGACGACCGCCGCATGGTCCTGCGCGTGGCGGAGCACCGCGAGGCGACGCTGCTGCCGGTCGAAGAGGTGCGCGACGACATCGAAGGGTTCGTGGCCGCCTCCCAGCGCCAGCAGGCGCTTCAGGAAGAGGCCGATCGCCTGATTGCCGCGCTCGAAGCCGGCGAAGAAGTCGATATTGACTGGCAGCAGGCAGAGGGTGTCTCCCGCCAGGGGCCCACGGCATTACCGGCAACGCTGGTGGATGGCGTATTCCGCATGGCGCGCCCGGCAGAGGGCGAAAGCCGCTACGCTAGCGTTTCGATGCCCTCGAACGTCAGCGTCGTGGCGCTCGACGACGTCATCGCCGGCAGCGAAGAGCGGGATGAGGCCAGTGATTTCGTCGCGCGTATCTCCGAGCAGCTGCGCGCCCAGGCCGCCGTCGAAGGTCTGATCGCCTCGCTCAGAGACGACGCCGATATCGATCGCTAAGCGCCGATTAAAAGCGCGTTACGCAAAAGCCGACCCCTTGGGGTCGGCTTTTTTTATACCTTTTTTATACCTTAATCACTCGCCAGGCGGGGGTGATGCGAGCGGAAACTGGCGAAGTTCGGGAACGGCGAGCGCGCCTTCGGTGGGTTCGATGACGATGTCCCAGCCGTGCTCGGTGCTCCAGTCCCCCAGCACGAAGCGCTTGGCGGGTACCTCTTCCACGGTGAGCTCGTGCACCATCGGGCGGTGGGTGTGGCCATGAATCATGGTGCATACCCCGTAACGGCTCATCAGTGCCGTCACCTCGGCCGGGGTGACATCCATGATGGCTTCATGCTTGCCGGCGTTGGCACTGCCCGACTCGAGGCGCAGCTTTTTGGCAAGCGCCAGGCGCTCCTGCAACGGCATGGCGAGAATTTGCGCCTGCCACTGCGGGTTTCGCGACTGGGCGCGAAACGCCATATAGCTCTCGTCCTGGGTGCAAAGGCTATCGCCATGCAGCAACACCAGCGGTAAGCCCTGCAGCTCGGTCTCCAGTGCCTCGGGCAAGAGCGTGGCCCCGCAAGCGTTGACAAAACGCTCGCCGAGCAGAAAGTCGCGGTTGCCGTGCTGAAAATAGACCTCGGTACCCGCATCGCTCAGCGCGCGCAGGCGCTTGATGACCTCAATAGCGACCTCGGCGGTCGGGTGGGGCGTATCCAACACATCGTCGCCAATCCAGGCATCGAACAGATCGCCCAGTATATAGAGCGCCTGCGCGCCCCTGGCAGTGTGTTCGAGGTAACGGTAAAACCCTTGATTGATCTCGGGGGTATCGCCGCTTAGGTGCGTGTCGGCTACCAGCAGAGTGCGCATAAGACTCCCGGGCTCAATCTTCTTTAACGTAGGCGCGCTCGATGATCACGTCTTCCGCGGGCACGTCGGCGTGCATACCGCGGCGTGTGGTGCTGACGCCCTTGATGGTGTTGACCACGTCCATACCATCGGTCACTTCGCCAAATACCGCATAGCCCCAGCCTTGCAGGTTCTTGCCGCTGTGGTTCAGGAAGCTGTTGTTACCCACGTTGATGAAAAACTGTGCGGTAGCCGAGTGTGGGTCCTGGGTGCGCGCCATGGCCAGGGTTCCGATTTTGTTTTCCAGACCGTTATCGGCCTCGTTCTCGATCGTATCCCGGGTCGGTTTCTGCTCGAAATCCTGATCGAAGCCACCACCCTGGACCATGAAGCCGTCGATCACGCGGTGAAACAGCGTGCCGTCATAAAAGCCGTCGCGCACGTACTGCTCGAAGTTGGCGGCGGTTTTGGGCGCTTTCTCGAAATCGAGCGTGACGGTGATGTCACCAAAGTTCGTCTGTAATACGATCATGAATAAATTCCCATTGAATAAAAGCGTTCGCCTTGGCGCTGTGCATCGGCGTCGCGTTATAATAGCGGTTTTGCCCGGCGCCGCGAAGCGCTAAGGCTTTTAGCTTGGATTCTAGATGCTTAGGGTCTAGTCATCCGGGTTTTAGAAGCTTAGGCGTCAGCCGGCCGGCACGCCATCCACTGTGAGGTTATCAACACCGCCATGAGCAACGAGACCACCAAAGCGCCGAACTTCATTCGCAACCAGGTAAGCGACGAGATCGACAGCGGGCAGGTCAGCAAGATCGTGACCCGTTTCCCGCCGGAGCCCAACGGTTTCCTGCACATTGGCCATGCAAAATCGATTTGTCTGAACTTCGGGCTGGCCCAGGACCTGGGGGGCGACTGCCATTTACGTTTCGACGACACCAACCCGGCCAAGGAAGAGCAGGCCTATATCGACGCCATCAAGGAAGACGTCGAATGGCTGGGGTTCGAATGGGCCGGCGAGGTGCGCTATGCATCCGACTATTTCGACCAGCTCTACGCCTGGGCGCAGCACCTGATTCGTGAAGGCAAGGCCTACGTGGATGACCTGAACCCGGACGAGATTCGCGAGTACCGCGGCACGTTGACCGAACCGGGAAGGCCGAGCCCTTACCGTGAACGCAGCGCCGAAGAGAATCTGGATCTTCTCGAGCGCATGCGCCTGGGCGAGTTCGGCGAAAGCGAGAAGGTGCTGCGCGCCAAAATCGATATGGCCTCGCCGAACATCAACCTGCGCGACCCGATTCTCTACCGCATTCGCCATGCAAGCCACCACCAAACCGGCGATGCCTGGAAGATCTACCCGTCCTATGATTTCACCCACGGTCAGTCGGATGCCCTGGAGGGCGTGACCCACTCGATCTGCACGCTGGAGTTCGAGGATCACCGCCCGCTTTACGAGTGGTTCTTGAACAACCTGCCGGTGCCCAACAAGCCGCGCCAGATCGAGTTCGCCAGGCTCAACCTCAACTACACCTTGACCTCCAAGCGTAAGTTGAAGCTGCTGGTCGACGAACAAATCGTCGATGGCTGGGACGACCCGCGTATGCCGACCATTTCGGGTATGCGCCGCCGCGGCTATACGCCGGCATCGATCCGCAAGTTCTGCGAGATGATCGGCGTGACCCGCGCCGACGGTGGTCTGGTCGATATCGCCATGCTGACCCACGCGATCCGCTCGGACCTGGAAGACAACGCACCGCGGGCCATGTGCGTACTGAAACCGCTGAAGGTCGTGCTGACCAACGTCGAGGAAGGCTTCGAAGAGACCTATGACGTGCCGGGCCACCCCGCCCGCGACGACATGGCCGTGCGTAAAGTGCCGCTGACCCGCGAGCTTTATATCGACCAGGACGACTTCATGGAGGATGCGCCCAAGAAGTTCTTCCGCCTGGCGCCGGGTAAAGAGGTTCGCCTGCGCAACAGCTACGTCATCCGCTGTGACGAGGTGATCAAGGACGCCGCCGGTGAAGTGATCGAGCTGCGCTGCTCGGTGGATTTCGACACCCTGGGCAAGAACCCGGAAGATCGCAAAGTGAAGGGCGTGATCCACTGGGTCAGCGCTGTCCACGGCGTGAACATGGAAGTGCGTTTGTACGACAACCTCTTCATGGTCGAGCAGCCCGACCGGGACAAGGACGCCGATTTCCTCGACCACCTGAACCCGGCGTCGCTAATCGTTTGCCAGGCGATCGGCGAGCCGAGCCTGGCAAACGCCTCCCCGGAGTCGCGCTTTCAGTTCGAGCGGGTAGGTTATTTCTGCGCCGACCGTCACCTCTCTACGCCGGACAAGCTCGTCTTCAACCGCACCGTGGGTCTGAAAGATACCTGGGCGAAAATTCAGAAGAAAGGCTAAGGGGCGTTTATGTATATCTACAATACGCTGACGCGCCAAAAGGAAGCGTTCACGCCCCTCAAGGCCGGGCGGGTCAGCATGTACGTCTGTGGTATGACGGTTTACGACTACTGCCACCTGGGCCACGCCCGGGTGATGGTGGCGTTCGATGTCATCAGCCGCTACCTGCGCGCGCGCGGGTATGACGTCAACTACGTGCGCAACGTCACCGACATCGACGATAAGATTTTAAAGCGCGCCGATGAAAACGGTGAATCCATCAGCGCGCTCACCGAGCGCATGATCGACGCCATGCACGAGGACGAGGCGCGCCTGGGGGTACTCCCGCCGAGCCGCGAGCCGCGGGCTACCGGCCACATCGATGACATCATCGCGATGATCGAGACGCTGATCGACAAGGGCTTTGCCTACCGGGCGGATAACGGTGATGTCTATTACCGGGTACGCAAATTCGAAAGCTACGGCAAGCTCAATAACCGCCAGCTCGACGACATGCGCGCGGGCAGCCGGGTCGAGGTCGATACCCACAAGGAAGACCCGCTCGATTTCGTACTCTGGAAAGCCGCCAAACCCAGCGAGGCCCATTGGGCGTCGCCCTGGGGTAACGGCCGCCCGGGCTGGCACATCGAGTGCTCGGCGATGTCCACGTGCTGTTTGGGCAACACCTTCGACATTCACGGTGGCGGGCCGGATTTGACCTTTCCCCATCACGAAAACGAGATCGCCCAAAGTGAGGCGGCCACCGGCCAGACCTACGTCAACACCTGGATGCACGCGGGTGCCGTCCGGGTCGACCAGGAGAAGATGTCCAAGTCATTGGGCAACTTCTTCACCATTCGTGACGTGCTGACCGAGCACGACCCGGAGGTGGTGCGCTATCTGCTGGTCGCCAGCCACTACCGCAGCGCAATCAACTACTCGGTGGGTTCCCTGATCGAGGCGCGCAAATCGCTGATCCGTTTTTATACCGCGCTCGACGGCGTCGAGCTCGAAAAGGGGGCAAGCGAAGAGGCGGATGCAAGCGAGTTCGACGCCCGCTTCAAAAGCGTCATGGACGACGACTTCAATACGCCCGAGGCGCTGGCGGTGCTGTTCGATCTGGCCCGCGAGCTCAACCGCGCGAAAGCCGAAACGCCTGCGATGGCCCCGCGCTTGGCCTCTGAGCTCGTGCGTTTGGGCGGGGTGCTGGGGCTTTTGCAGCAGCCCCCCCAGGCCTTTCTCAAGGGCACCGCTCAGGCCGCGATCAGCGAAGCCGAGATCGAAGAGAAGATCGCCGCGCGCCAGGCGGCCAAGGCCAACAAGAACTTCGCCCAGGCCGACGCTATTCGCGATGAGCTCGCCGCCAGCGGTATCGTGCTCAAGGACTCCCGTGAAGGCACCACCTGGATGGTCGAGGCCCTTTGATCCGCAAGTGTCAGGGTGTGGCGCTTGACGGCACGCCACCTATACTTAACGCTTTGATGAGCCACTTGAATAAAGGATGATGACAATGCGCTCCATGGTAAAACCCGCACTGGCCGGCTTGGCCCTTACCTTCGCTGCAAGCCATAGCCACGCCGCCGACCCCGTTATCGTGTCGTCTAAAATCGATACCGAAGGCGCGGTGCTGGGCGAGCTGATCATCCAGACCCTGGAGCGCGAAGGCATCCCCACCCAGAGCCGTCTACAGTTGGGCGCTACCAGCGTGGTGCGCAACGCCCTTCTCGCCGGCGAGATCGACCTCTACCCGGAATATACCGGTAACGGTGCGTTCTTTTTCGATATGACCGATAGCCCCGTTTGGAACGACGCCGACAAGGCCTATGAGGCCGTGCGGGAGCGCGACGCCGAGCAGGGGCTTGTCTGGCTACGCCCTGCCAGCGCCAACAATACCTGGGCGATCAGCGTGCGCGGCGATGTCGCCGAGGAAAACGAGCTGGTCACCCTCGACGACCTGGCCGAATACCTGGAGCAGGGCGGCGATTTCAAGTTTGCCGGAAGCGCCGAGTTCGTCGAGTCCGAGCAGGCGCTGCCCGCGTTCCAGCAGGCGTATGGTTTCGAGCTGGGAGCCGATCAACTGCTGGTGCTTTCCGGCGGTAACACCGCGGCGACCATGCGCGCCGCCGCCCAGCAAACCAGCGGCGTTAACGCGGCCATGACCTACGGCACCGACGGCGGTCTCAACGCCCTGGGGCTGGTCGTGCTCGAGGACACCAAGGGTGTGCAGCCGATCTATCAGCCCGCGCCGGTGGTGCGTGAAAGCGTGCTGGCTACGTACCCGGCCATGGAAGAGCACCTGGACGCGGTGTTCGAGACGCTGGACCTCGAGACGTTACAGCGTCTCAACGCCGACGTAGCGGTCAACGGCTTGTCGCCGGACCAGGTCGCCAGTGACTACCTCGATAGCCTGGGCGATTAATCGATGCCGAGGAGGATGGCGGCTTTTCTCGACATTCGTGGTAGCCAGTTAGCGCCCAACATCGTTCTGGTGGCCCTGGTCGGTGCCATGCTCGCCGCGGTGTGGCTACTGGGCGTGGTAAGCGTCGCTCCCAACCGTATCGTGCCCGGCACCTCGTTTGGGCTGATTGAAGCGCTGGGGAGGACCGGGGCAGTACTCATTACCCTGCTGCTGGTAGCGCTGGGGGCCCTGGCGCTCAAGCCTAACCGCGTCAATTATCAGGCGATGCTGCTGCTGGTCGTTTTGATGCTGTTGCTGCTGCCCTTCGGGTTGATGGTCGCGGGCCATTTTCTGATCGACCCGGACATCGCCCAGGCCCGCCTGGGGATCGGTGCGGCGTACTGGACGCTTCTGTTCGTCTTGTTGCTCTGCCTGGTGGAGCTTCGTCTGCGCCTGGGTATCAAGCGCCTTGCCACCACCGCGCTGCTGGTGGGCGTGGCGGTGGTCTGGTGGCTCTGCGCGCGGTATTGGCTGGGCGAGCTTGCCTTGGTGCAGGAGTTTCGCTCGCGCCAGGGGGCGTTTTTCAGTGCGCTTACCCAGCATGTCGTGCTGGTGGCAAGCGCGGTCGGCGTGAGTATCGTGCTGGGGTTGGCGCTTGCGCTATTGATGCGCCGCTTCGCCCGGGCGCAAAAAGTCGGCTTCGCGCTGCTCAATTTTTTTCAAACCGTACCGAGTCTGGCGCTTTTTGGTCTGCTGCTGGCCCCGCTTGCCTGGCTGGGGGCCAATGTGGCCTTTTTGGGCAACCTGGGGGTGAGCGGTATTGGCAACACGCCGGCGCTGATCGCGCTGATCGCCTATAGCCTGCTGCCGATCGTGCGCAACACCTACATCGCTCTGGGCGCGGTGCGCCCGGATACGCTGGAGGCCGCTACGGCCATGGGCATGCGCTCGAGCCAGCGGTTTTGGCAGGTGCGCTTTCCGCTGGCGCTGCCGGTGCTGCTGGAAGGCGTACGCATCACTACCGTGCAGGCGGTGGGGCTAACGGCGGTGGCCGCGCTGATCGGCGCCGGGGGGCTTGGTACGTTCATCTTTCAGGGCCTGGGGCAGGCGGCCATGGATATGGTCCTGCTCGGGGCGCTGCCGATCGTCGTCATGGCATTGATCGCCGACGCCGGGCTTGGCGCGCTCGCCGACATAACCCGTCACGGAGGACAGCCATGATCGAGCTTAAAAACGTCTCCAAGCGCTTTGGCGATACGACCGCGGTCGACGCTATCTCCTTGAGCATTCCCACGGGTAAGTTGTGCGCGCTGGTGGGCACCTCCGGGTGCGGTAAATCGACCACCCTTCGTATGATCAACCGGTTGATCCCTCACAGCGACGGCGAGATTCTGCTGGACGGCCAAGCCGTCGAGAGTTTCGACGCGGTCAAGCTGAGGCGGCGCATCGGCTACGTAATTCAAAGCACCGGGCTTTTTCCCCACTGGAGCGTGGCGCGCAATATCGGCCTGGTACCGCGGCTGCTCAAGTGGCCGGCGGACCAGGTGAGCGCTCGGGTCGAGGAGTTGATGGGTATCCTGGGTTTGCCCACGGGCGAGTTCGCGGACAAATACCCCCATCAGCTCTCCGGCGGGCAGGCCCAGCGGGTGGGCGTTGCCCGGGCGCTTGCCGCCGACCCGGATATTTTGCTGATGGACGAGCCCTTCGGGGCGCTGGATCCACTCACTCGGGAAAAGCTCCAGGACGAGCTGGCAAGACTGCAAGCCAAGCTGCACAAGACCGTCGTATTCGTCACCCACGACATGGACGAAGCGCTCAAGCTCGCCGACCACCTGGTGGTCATGCGCGACGGCCATATCGTGCAGCAGGGAAGCCCGCTGGCGCTTTTACAACACCCCAATGACCCGTTCGTGGAGTCACTTTTAGGCGGCATCGAGCGCGGGCTCAAGCAGGCCGCTTTGAGTCGGGTACGGGATCACATGACCTCGCTGGGCTCGTCGATTCCCGCCCACTCGCGCATTCCGGCGGACTTTACGCTGCGCCAGGGCCTTTCGATGATGCTGCGCGATCACAGTGACCGGCTCACCGTGGTGGACGCAAACGACATGCCCATCGGCGAACTCTCGCTGCGCCGGTTGATCAAAGAGGCCCGCGCCGACGGGGGAGGCTATCGTGCAGGTCAATAGCGCCGCGTCTGCCGCTCATCGCACGGCGTTGTCGAAACGCTGGCTTATCCCGCTAGGCTGGGCACTGCTGCTCGCGCTTGGCGTGTTTGGCATGGCCTATTTCGAGGCTCTTTTCCGTTGGGTCGAGCCCGGCGCCCGTCAAGTGATCTACTCGCGGGCGAGCTTCGTGGATCTGCTCGGGCGCCATCTGTTGGTGGTCGGCGTAGCGGGCGTGGTGACCGTGTGCATCGGTATTCTCGCCGGTATCGGCGTGACCCGTGCGCGCGGGCGCGATTTTCTTCCCCTGGCCGGGCAGCTGGCTTCCCTGGGCCAGACCTTTCCGCCGGTCGCTGTGCTCGCGCTTGCCGTACCGGTGCTGGGCTTTGGTACACCGGCGATCATCGTCGCGCTGATGCTTTACGGGCTGCTGCCGATTGTGCGCAATACCCTGGCCGGGCTTCAAAGTGTCGATGCCAACACCAAAGAGGCGGCGTACGCCATGGGCATGACGCCGCGCCAGATCCTTTGGCGCGTGGAGCTGCCGCTGGCCGCTCCGGTGATTTTGGCCGGGGTGCGCACCTCCATCACCATCAATATCGCCACGGCGGCGCTGGGCGCCACGGTGGGCGCGAGCAACCTGGGCGACCCGATCATCTCCGGTATCGTCAATAACAATATGGCCTACGTGCTGCAGGGCGCTCTTTTGATTGCGTTGCTGGCGCTGACCGTCGATAGCCTTTTCGATCTTTTCCAACAGACGCTGAGCCGGCGCTTGCCAGGCTAAGGCGTCTGCGTTTGATTCGGCGTCTGCCAGGGCGCCGGACCCCCGCCTTAAGTTGTATCCCTAAAGTTGCTTTGCTGAGTTACTGTCCTTGTGTTGCGTCGAGCGCTGCCAGATAAATCCACTGGCAGAAACGTCCGGTACCGACAACACTACCCTCAAAAGGGGTCAATAAGGACAATAATCATGACACGCTTTGATCATCAGCCGACCTTCATGACCGGCGACGAATTTTCCATCCCGACCTTTAGCCTGCTAAGCCCGGAAGGCGAGCTCTACCCGGGCGCGAGCGCTCCGGCGCTCGGCCGCGAGCACGCCAGGCGCTTATATAAAGCCATGCTGGGCACAAGGCTTCTGGACGAGCGCATGATGGCCGCCCAGCGCCAGGGGCGGCTAAGCTTTTACATGCAGAGTACCGGCGAGGAGGCCGCTATCGTCGGCGCCACCGCGGCGCTGGATGATACCGACATGATCATGGCGCAGTACCGCGAGCAGGGCGCGCTTTTGTATCGTGGCTTCACCATCGACGAGTTCATGAATCAGCTTTTTGGCAACGAGCTGGATTACGGCAAGGGTCGCCAGATGCCGGTGCACTACGGCTCGCGCAAGCTTCATTACATGACGATCTCCTCGCCGCTTGCGACCCAAATTCCCCAGGCCACGGGCTACGCCTACGGCCAAAAGCTCGCCGGTGAGGGCCTTTGCACGCTGACATTTTTCGGTGAAGGCGCGGCCTCGGAAGGGGACTTTCACGCCGCGCTCAACATGGCCTCGGTGCATCAGGTGCCGGTCATCTTTTTTTGTCGTAACAACGGCTACGCGATTTCTACCCCAGCGGTCGAGCAGTTCGCCGCCGACGGCATCGCGCCTCGGGCGATGGGCTATCGCATGCACGTCATTCGGGTCGATGGCAACGACGCGCTGGCTGTTTTCGAGGCTACTCGCCAGGCGCGCTGCATTGCGGTGGAGCAGAACAAGCCAGTACTGATCGAAGCCATGTCCTATCGCCTAGCGGCGCATTCCTCCTCGGACGACCCGTCGGGTTATCGCGGTAAAAACGAGGAGGAGACCTGGCGGCTCAAGGACCCGGTACTGCGGCTTAAAAAGTGGTTGATTCAAAACCAGTGGTGGAGCGACGAGGAGCAGTCCCGTGAAGAGGAGCGCCTGCGCCGGGAGGTCCTGGAGACCATGAAACGCGCCGAAAAGCGCGGCTCCCAGCCGCTCGATTCGCTGATTACCGATGTCTACGCCGATGTCACCCCAGAGCTTCAACGCCAGCTCGACGAGCTCAAGCGCCACATTCGCCGCTACCCCGAGGCCTACCCCAGGGGCGCCAAATCGCTGGATCTGGAGATCGAACCCTCGGCGGCCGCTCAAGAGCAGGAGCAGAAACATGGCTAAAATGAACCTGCTACAGGCGATCAATAACGCCCTCGATACCGCCATGGCCGAGGACGACAAGGTTCTCTGCTTTGGCGAGGACGTCGGCGTGTTCGGTGGCGTATTCCGCGCCACCAGCCATCTCCAGGAGAAGTACGGCAAGGCGCGCTGCTTCAATACGCCGCTGGTCGAACAAGGCATTATCGGGTTCGCCAACGGCCTGGCCGCGCAGGGCTCGGTGCCGGTGGCCGAGATCCAATTCGCCGACTACATCTTCCCGGCCTTCGATCAAATCGTCAACGAAACCGCCAAGTTTCGCTACCGCTCTGGCGATCTTTTCAACGTGGGTGGGCTGACCATTCGCACCCCCTACGGCGGTGGCATCAGCGGTGGACTCTACCACTCCCAGTCGCCGGAAGCCTACTTCACCCACACGCCGGGCCTCAAGGTGGTGGTGCCGCGTAATCCCTACCAGGCCAAAGGGCTTTTGCTGGCCGCGATTCGCGACCCGGACCCGGTGCTGTTTTTGGAACCCAAGCGCCTTTACCGCGCCTCGACCGGCGAGGTGCCCGAGGAGGATTACCAGCTTCCCATTGGCGTGGCCGAGATCATCCGCGAGGGCAACGATATCACCCTGGTGGGCTGGGGCGCGCAAATGGAAGTGATCAGCAAGGCCGCCGAGCTTGCCGAAGAACAAGGTATCGCTTGCGAGGTCATCGACCTGCGCACGCTCTCCCCCTGGGACATCGACACCGTGGTGGAGTCGGTGCTCAAGACCGGGCGGCTGGTGGTTAGCCACGAGGCGCCGCTGACCGGTGGCTTTGCCGGCGAGATTGCCGCCACCATCGCCGAGCGCTGCTTTTTGTACCTCGAATCGCCGATCCGTCGGGTGACCGGGCTTGATACACCGTTCCCCTTGGTGCTCGAAAAAGAGTATCTGCCGGATCATTTGAAAATTTTTGAAGCGATTCGCGAAAGCGTCAACTTCTAGCGCCGGGGGAATAACAATGAGCGATTTTGTACTGCCGGATATCGGCGAAGGCATCGTTGAGTGTGAAGTGGTCGAGTGGCGCGTCGAAGAGGGCGAGCGTATCGAGGAAGACCAACCGATCGTCGAGGTGATGACCGACAAGGCGCTGGTCGAAATCACCGCGGCGGAAGCGGGGGTAGTCACCAGACTTCATGTAAAAAAAGGCGAAATCGCCCGGGTTCACGCGCCGCTTTACGCCTACCAGGCCGACGACGAGACGGCTTCTCAACCCGGCGAGGATGAGTCCGAAACGCCGGTGCGGGAAGACAAAGCGCCCGAGGGCGAAACCGATATTAAAGCTGGCACCGAGGCGCCGCTTCCACGCTCGGCCGCCCAGGCGGGCAACGCCTCGAGCGCTCAGGCAAAAACGCCGGCAAGCCCCGCGGTGCGCCGGCTGGTGCGCGAGCACGATCTTCAACTTGCGGCGATCACGGGTAGCGGCAAGGCGGGGCGGGTGTTGAAAGAGGACGTGCTGGCGCACCTTGAAGGGGGGAGCGTAGAGGCCCCGGCAAGCGCACCTGCTACGCCCGGCGCCAGCCGAACCGAGCCGCTTCGCGGTATGCGCGCGGCGATGGCCAAGCGGATGGTGCACGCGGCCAGCACGATTCCGCACTTTCACTACGGCGAGGAGATCGATGTCACCGCGCTGCTGGCGCTGCGCGAGCGTTTGAAGCCCGTGGTAGACGCGAGCGGCGGGCGTCTGACGTTGATGCCATTTTTCATGAAAGCGATGGCGCTGGCCCTGGCGCAGACGCCGATCGTCAACGCCCAGTTGAACGAGGCCGGCGACACGCTTCACTATTTCGATGCGTGCAACATCGGCATGGCGGTAGACGGCAAGGCGGGGCTGATGGTGCCCAACGTCAAGGGGGTCGAAGGCTTGACCCTCGTAGCGCTTGCCGAGGAAGTCGCCCGGTTGACCGAAGCGGCCCGGGAGGGGCGCGTCGACCAGGCCGATCTAAAGGGCGGCACGATCACGATCTCGAATATCGGCGCGCTGGGGGGCACCTACGCCGCGCCGATCATCAACGCCCCGGAAGCGGCGATCGTGGCCATCGGCAAGACCCAGTGGCTGCCGCGCTTCGACCCCCAGGGGGAGCTCGAGCGCCGGGCGCTCATGACGGTGACCTGGGCCGGCGATCATCGCTTTATCGACGGCGGCACCATTGCGCGGTTTTGCAACGCCTGGAAGGGCTTTCTCGAGGCGCCGGAGACGATGCTCTTGCATCTGCGCTAACCCTTGAACGTGTCGTTATACGGATAACGCGATGCCCCAGGCGCTACAGCAGTTCTATATTCCTGAGGAGCAGTCGGTTTATCTGCTCAACCATCAGGATGCGCGCAAGCTCAAGGACTGGGTAGCGCTATGCCAGGCGCAGCTAGGCCAGCTCGGCTTCGAGGCCATCGAGCTGATCGGCAAGGGCGCCTACGGCTTCGTTTTCGCCGGGCGCACCGACACCCTTGATGGCCCGGCCTACTACGTATTCAAGTTCTCGCGTATTACGCTGCCCGCCCACCTGCAGGAGCGCCTCGAGGAGGAGGCGTTCATGCTCGACCAGATCACCCATCCGCGCATTCCTCGGCTGATCTCCTACCAGCGTATTCGCGGCCAGTCGATTCTGGTGATGGAGCGCGCGCCAGGGCTGAATCTCGAAGCGGTATCGCTTGGCCAGGGGCGTCTTTCGCCGCGGCTGATCGTACGACTCGCCGCGCAGCTGGCCGATATACTCCTCGCCCTGCGCAAGGAAACCGGCCCTCACGGCCGCCCGCTGGTGCACGGCGATATCAAGCCGTCGAATCTGGTGTTCGATCGCGACAGTGAAACCGTGGCGCTGATCGACTGGGGCTCGTCGGTGTTCGCCCAGCTAGGCGCCGACCTTCAGCCGGTAGGCAGCAACGTCATGGAGCTGATGTCCAATCATCTGCAGCATACCAACGCAAGACTGGGTGATGTCTACTTCATTGGCGAGGAGCAGCTAAATGGGGCGCTTTCGTCGCCGCGCTTCGACGAGCAGGGCGTGGCGGGCACGCTCTACGCGCTTGCCTCGGCGCAGTCGTGTCGCTTTGGTCACCGCGCCATTCCGGCAAGCTCGCTCGGGCTTCCCGTGGAATTCGCCCGCACCCTGGACGCCATGCTGGACCCGGACCCGGTAACGCGACGCCAGGCCGGGGATTACTTTCTCAAGGCGATGCCCACCATGGCCCGGGCGGTGATGGTCGATTTGCCCGAGGACGTCGCGGCGCCGCTGGTGCCGATTTGGGTGCGCCCGGCCAACGCCGAGATCGACACCGTGGTGTACAGCTCGCGCAAGGCGTTTTTGCGCGAGGTGAACGCCGAAGAAACGCTCAATGATGTCAACGACGTGCAGCTCGACCGCTACTATAAGCAGTTCATGCAGGGGATGGGGGAAACGGAAAAGGCGTTTCTGGCCTCGGTCAGCCGGTTGGGCAAGTACCCGGTGGTCGGGGGCTTGGCGATTCGTTGGGAAGCCCAGGGCATCTACATCGACTCCTCGCTCAATTTACACGACCCGGCGCAAAAACCCGCCTTCACCCAGGCAGTCAACAACATGGTGCACCTGGCCCGGGCCATTCACCGCCAGGGGGTCTTCAAAAGCTGCCTGTTCAATGCCCGCCAAACGCTGCACCTGGAACGCGCCCGGGAAAGCGATGCGTTCGTGCGCCAGCCCTATACCCGCATCCGGTTCGAGCTAAGTGCCATGCCGGAGGAGGCCCGCACCCGCCAGCATAGCTACTTCGAGGACGGCCCGGACCCGGAAGAGCTTTTGAGCCTGCCCGCGACCATCATGGCGCTACTCAAAAGGCTCAACGAAATCCACCACACCGGGATGATCATCTTCGAAGCCCACCCGCATCATCTCAAGATTCACAGCTACTACCGGCTGCTGGACCCGAGTCAGGAGCGCGCCTTTGGCGCACTGCTCGATCGGATTCTCGACGCGGTCAGCCTGATCGAGGGGCTGGGGGTATCGGGTTTCATGAAGATGCCCTACAAGGATACGCGGTTTTTCTCCCACCTCGAGCGCCAGCCCGAGCGCTTCTACCCCAAAAACCCCCGGGCGCTTTAGAGCCCGCCGAGCGCTTCGCCGCTTGTTATCAATTGCCCTCGTCAGCGTTCAGGGTGCGGGCGGAAAGCCCGCCCAGCCACTCGACGAGCTCGGCGGTGAGCGTATCGCTTGCCGATCCGAAGGCGTCCACGACGTCGGGAATGTCGACGCTTGCCGCCCGCGCCTGGGCGGTAAAACTTTGATTGGCGAGCGGGCGGCGCTGGCGATCGGCTAGCTGCACATCGAGCTGAATGCGCGCCGTCGGCGGGGTCTGATCGTATTCGCTTTGAAAGTGGCGAATCTCGCTTAGCAGTAGCAGATCCGAAGGCAGCCGGTCGACACCGACGCTTTCGAAGAGCGTGCTCTGCTGTAGCGCGCCGATCAGGCGCGTTTGCACGAGCTCAGGAGCGTTTTCGTGCCAACGCGCGCCTTCGTAAACATTGACGATATTGTGGTCCGGATAAACCACGATGCGGTTGCTGCTAAACAGATGATTGGCTTCCGGCGAGGCGACGCCGAGGCGCAGGCCTGCAAGCGTCGGGTTGCTCGCCGGGGCCTGGCTTGCCGGGGTGGGCAGGCGGTAGAGCGTGGCCGGGTCGGCATCGGGCAGTACTGAACAGCCGGTCAACAGGGCAAGCGTCAGCAAAGCGGTAATCGGGGCCTTCATGGGCGAAACTCCTCTACGCGGTCGCGGCCTAGAATGAAGTCGGTGGGGTTCTCTTCCAGGTCGCGGGTGATACGGTCGAGCGTGGTGAGCGTGGAGCGAAGCGCCGAGAGCGCCGGGGCAACGTCCTGAGTGCTGCGCAGCGTACTTTCGAGTGCCGCGGCGTTATCGTCGACCAATTGCTCGATGCGCTGGGCGGCCCGGGCGACATCGTCGCTTGCGCTGGCTGCTCTGTCGAAGACGCGTTGGCCATCCTGGCGTACAAGCTGGGTGGTTTCCTGGCTGAGCACTTCGATGTTCTCGAGGGTGGCCGTTGCCTGGCGCGTCGCATCGCCGAACAGCGCCATATTCTCGTCCAGCGCCTCGCGCTGGGAGGCGATCATTTGAGTAATTTCGGCAATATCGGTCAGAATGTTGCCCGCCTGTTCGCGGTTATCGTCGTTGAACAGCCGGTTTACGTTCTCGAGGATCGCATTGACGTTGTCGATCATCTCTTCACCTTCTTCCATGAGCGTGGCGATGGGCGAAGGATCGGCCTGGATGAACGGGGCGGCGTCGTCGGATTCGGCGTCGAGGCGCGGGCTATTGGGCCCGCCGCCGTGTAGCTGAACCGACATGCTGCCGGTAATGCTGGCAAAGGAAAGCTTGGCCCGGGTGTCGGTTTTTACCGGCGTATCTTCATACACGCGAATGTCGGCAATCACCTGGCGCGGGTCGGTCGGGTCAAGGGAGAGCTCCGTGACGTCGCCCACTTCGATGCCGTTGTACTGCACGACACTGCCTACCGACAGGCCGCTGACGCTGCGCTCGAACAAAATGCGATAGGGGCGATAATCCTGCTCGCCGGCCACCTGGCTCATCCAGAGCGCGAAAATGAGCGCCCCGGCCCCGGTAAGCAGCGTAAAAAGACCGATTAGAACGTGATGCGCGCGGGTTTCCATGAGCGTTACTCTTGATCCAATGAAGCGGCGGCGGCGCGGCCACGAGGGCCGTTGAAGTACTCCTGCACCCAGTCGTCGTCGGTTTTGGCGACGTTTTCCAGGGTGTCTGCCACCAGCACGCGTTTTTGCGACAGCACCGCGACCCGGTCGCAGGCGGCGTAGAGCGTGTCCAGGTCGTGGGTGACGAGAAAGACGCTAAAGCCGAGCGCGTCGCGAAGGGTCACGATCAACTGATCGAAGGCGGCGGCGCCGATAGGGTCCAGGCCGGCGGTGGGTTCGTCCAGAAACAGAATGTCCGGGTCCATCGCCAGCGCCCGGGCCAGGGCAGCGCGTTTGATCATGCCGCCGGAAAGCGATTCCGGCGACTGCATCGCCGCCTCCGGCGAAAGGCCCACCAGCGAGAGCTTGATGCGCGCCAGATACTCGGCGTCTTCCCGGGCAAGCCCGACGTGCTCGATCAGCGGCAGGGCGATATTCTCCTGCAGGTTGAGCGAGCTAAACAGCGCCCCTTGTTGAAACAGCACGCCGAAGCGGCGCTCGACCTGGCTGCGTTCGGCGCTGCTGAGCGTGTCCAGATCGGTACCCAGCACTTCGATGGTGCCTTCGTCCGGGCGTTTGAGACCCACGATGCTACGTAGCAGCACCGATTTTCCGGTGCCCGAGCCGCCGACCACACCCAGAATTTCGCCTTTTTTCAGGGTCAGGTCGAGATCCTCATGGACGGCGTGCTCGCCAAAGCGGTTCACCAGCCCGCGTACATGGATGACCGGCTCGTCGCTGTTTTCGGCTCGATCGTACTGGCTCACCAGCCCATCTCCATGAAAAAGAGCGCCGCCAGCGCGTCGATCAAAATCACCATAAATATAGATTGCACGACGCTCGAGGTCGTATGCGCGCCCACGGACTGCGCGCTACCGGCCACCTTGAAACCCTCCAAGCAGCCAATCACCGCAATCACGAAGGCGAACACCGGCGCCTTGGCAAGCCCCACCAGGAAGTGGTTGACCGAGACATCCTTTTGCAAGGTCGTCAGGAACTGCGAAAGCGGGATATCAAGCGACAAGGTGGCGACCATTGCCCCGCCCAGCAAGCCGCTGAGCATGCCGATAAACGCCAGAATCGGCATGCTGACCAACATCGCCATGACCCGTGGCAGCACCAGGAGCTCGACTGGGTCGAGGCCCAGCGCCTTGAGCGCGTCGATCTCCTCGTTGGACTTCATCGCCCCCAGTTGGGCGGTAAAGGCGCTCGCGGTTCGCCCGGCCAGCAAAATGGCGGCCAGCAATACGCCGAATTCGCGTAGAAAGGAGAAGGCGACCAGGTCGATGGTATAAACGGTGGCCCCAAAGTCCTGCAGCACCGTGGCCCCCAAAAAAGCCACCACCGCGCCGACCATGAAGGTCAGCAGAATCACGATGGGCACGGCGTTCAGGCCGCTTTGTTGAATATGGGCCACTGTGGCGGTCACCCGCCAGCGTTTGGGGTTGATGAGCACGGGAAGCAGGGTCGCCAGCACCAGGCCGACAAACCCGAGCAGGGCGCGCTGCTGCTGCCAAAGGCCCTCGACCTGCTCGCCAATGCTTTCAAGCGCGCGAGTGAACCGGTTGGGGGTATCGATAGCCGGGTCGAGCGATACGTCCATGGCCTCGGCGATACGCTGGATGAGCGCCTGCTGCGAGGCGGGAAGCCCGCTTGCCCACTCATCGATGGATTGGGCGCGCTCGACCCCGACCAGGTTGATCAAAAGCGCCGCCCCGGCGGTGTCCAGCCGCTCGAAACCGCCAAGCGTTACCTCGGTCCCACTTTCGACCGAGTAAGAGGCAAGACGCGCTTTAAGCGCGCTATAGTGCTCGAGGGTCCATTCACCCTGTAGCGTCAGCGTCCCTCCTTCGCGTGTAATCCACTCCGTTGGCATTCCTGCTCCCGTACGCCTTCGATATCCTGCCGTTTATGATGCATTCAAACGGGCGTTAGTGAAAGACCAATAAGAGAAGTCAGCCTAGCGTATTATGCGAGGTTTGGGGGCGAGTTCCTGTTTAATATGAGCGGCCACTTCCTTTAGCCGGGGGCCAAGATTATTAATCAAGCGGTCATGATCCAGGCGCACGCTGGCACCGCCACAGTTGATGGCCATGACTTCTGCACCTTCTTCCAAAATCAAGGGCATAGCCACCGCGCTGATATCGCGTTGCCAATCCTGCTCGGAAAAGCAGAACCCATGCTTGGCATGATCTTCCATGCTTTGCTGAATGCCGGCTTTTAGGGCGGGCCAATCGTCTGCATGGTGTTCGGCGAGTTCTAAAAACACCTGCTCTCGCTTGGCCGCCGTTAGACCGCATATCCAGGCTCGGCCAATAGCCGAGGTTGCTATAGGCAGACGTGAGCCCGTATCTAAACGAATGATCAGGGGACCGCTACCGTGGCAGGTTTCCAGATACACCATGTCTTGGCGGTCGGCGACCCCCAGGCTTACGTTGCAGTCGGTTGCATCGGCGAACTGCTGTAGGTGGGGCCTGGCGATCTCACGGATACCCATATTGGATAGAAAGCGGTAGCCGAGCGCCAGCACCCCCGGCCCAAGCCGATACTTTTCCAGGTGAGTGTTGTGCTGCAGATAGCCCAACTGAGTCAATGTGTAGGTGAGCCTTGAGACCGTCGGCCGAGGAATGCTCGTCCGACTCGAGAGTTCGGCATTGCCCAGATATTCTTCACCGTTTCCAAAAGCGCGAAGTAGCTCCAAACCGCGGGCCAAGGCGGTCACGAAGTTTCGATCCTTGTCGGATGCCGTCGAGGCGTCAGTCTCGGTGGGGTGCATTCAGTCTTCCAGTTAGATGGCAAAAGAGCCATTATCACATATCTATAAAGGCCCGGCGTTGCCCCTCTTCAACGAACAGGTATCAGCGCTCCAGCCGCTCGATGATCGTTGCAATGCCTTGACCCACACCGATACACATGGTGACCAGCGCATACCGGCCTTTTATAGCTTCGAGCTGACGTAGCGCGGTGAGTGCCAGCCGCGCACCGGAGGCGCCGAGCGGGTGACCGATAGCGATGGCACCACCGTTCATGTTCAGTCGTGAATCATTACTCGAAAGCCCGAGCTGTTGCACGCAACCCAATACCTGTACGGCAAAGGCTTCGTTGATCTCGATGACGTCCATCTGATCTAAAGTCAGCCCTGCGCGCTCCAGCGCCTTTTTCGACGCCGGCACAGGCCCCAAACCCATCACGCGGGGAGGCACACCGGCCACCGCATTGGCGACGATGCGCGCGCGCGGGGCAATGCCTGCTTTTTCACCCGCCGCTCTCGAGCCGACGATCAGCGCTGCGGCGCCATCATTGAGGCCCGAGGCGTTGCCGGCGGTGACCACGCCGCCTTCGAAAAGGCTGCCCAGTTTGGCAAGCTTGTCTTCGGTGCTTTGCGGGCGCGGATGTTCGTCCTTGTCCACCAGCAGGGGCGGCTGTTTACGCCCCTGAGGGACCTCGATACCCACGATTTCATCATCATAGAAGCCGTTGGCCAGGGCCTGGGCGTAACGAGCCTGAGAGCGCGCGGCGAAGGCATCACCCTGCTCGCGGCTGATATTCAGGTCGTGCGCAACGTTATCGGCGGTTTCGGGCATGCTGTGGTTGCCGTACTCCCGGCCGATCCACGGGTTGGGGAAGCGCGAACCGATGACCGTATCAAACATCGGCTGGTTGCGCGCGTACGGGGATTCCGCCTTGCCCAGCACGTAGGGCGCGCGCGACATCGACTCCACACCGCCGGCTAGAAACAGCTCGCCTTCGCCCAGTCGAGCGGCGCGAGCAGCATCCATCATCGCCGCCAGGCCGCTGCCGCAGAGGCGGTTGACGGTCTGTCCCGCCACCTCGATCGGCAGGCCCGCATAAAGCGCCGCGTGGCGCGCGACGTTGCGCGAGTCTTCGCCGGCCTGGTTCGTGCAGCCCGCCAGCACGTCCTCGTAGCTTTCCGGCTTGAAGGGGTTGCGCTCGACGAGCGTCTTGAGCGTTAGACCCAGCAGATCATCCGGGCGAATGGCCGCGAGGCTGCCGCCATGTCGGCCGAAAGGGGAGCGAATGCCGTCGTAGATATAAGCGTCTTGCATGGTGTTCTCCTTGTTGTTGAAAAGCGCGCTATCAAAAGCCCGTCATGAAAGAATCGTTGTCATCAGACCTGAGTTAGCGGCATGTCGAGTTCGGCGCGGCGACGCAGCCAAGGGCTAGGGCGATAGCGGGGGTCGCCGGTGGCTGCGAGTAGGCGATCGAGAATGAGCAGAATTCGCCGCGCACCGTAATGATCGCCCATCTTCAGCGGCCCAAAGGGGTAACCCAGGCCAAGCTCCACCGCGCGGTCGATGGTGGTCGGGTCCGCCACCCCTTGCTGGGCGATCTCGGCCCCCACGTTGACGATGCAGGCGGTGATGCGCTGAAGAACGAAGCCATTGCTGTCCGCCACGGTGCTGACCGGCGTACCGTCATGATGTAGAAGACTGCAGGCCGCCTCGACATAGTCGGTGTGGGTGATGGGCGTGGCCATCAGGGTGCGACGCTTCGCAAGCCCCGCCAGCATGTCCACGGCTACGCAGCGCCGGGCATCGAGCCCCTGGCGCAACGCACAGGTGGTGGCATCTTCACCGAGCGGCGTGAGCAGACACAGGGCTTGCGGAGAAGGCGACTCGGTGCTCTCCAGCGTCCAGCCGGCCTCTTGTACTAGCTTCTCGAGCAGCGCAGCGCTTTGCTGATCATCCTGGCTGATCCATACCGGGCGCGGCTGAGCCGCCGGGATCTCGGGCTCTACGTGTATTTGCTGCTGCCCCTCTACATAGCGGTAGAAGCCTTCGCCGGTCTTGCGGCCCAAAAGGCCCGCATCGAGGCGCTGACGTGTCAGCGGAGAAGGGCGAAAGCGCGGCTCTTCGTAGAACTGATGGTAGATGGATTCCATGACCGCGTGGGAGACGTCAAGACCGGTGAGATCCAATAGAGTGAATGGCCCCATGCGAAAGCCCCCCTGGTCGACCATGATGCGGTCGATGGTCGCCGGGTCCGTCACGCTTTCGTTGAGGATACGCAGGGCTTCGGTACCGAAGGCGCGCCCGGCGTGATTGACCAGAAACCCCGGTGTATCCGTCGCGTGAGCGGCAAAGTGGCCCATGGCCTTTCCCAGGGCGCTCACGCGCTGCGTGGTTTCATCGGCGGTACGCAAGCCCGGGATGACCTCGACGATTTTCATCAAGGGAACGGGGTTGAAGAAGTGAAACCCGATGACCCTTTCAGGCTTCTTGCAGCCGGCGGCAATGGCGGTGACCGAAAGCGAGGAGGTGTTGGTGGCCAGTACGGCCTTGGCGTCGACGATGCCTTCGAGTTCACTGAACAGTGACTGTTTGGCTTCGAGTTTTTCGACGATTGCTTCGACGACGATATCGCAAGCGGCCAGTGCCTGCAGGTCCTTGGCTTCGAGCAGCCGATCACCGTATTGCTTGGCCTGCTCGGCGGTGATGCGCTGCTTGTCCACGCTGCGTTGCCAAAGTCCTTCGATGAACGTCCTGGCTTGTTGTACGGCGTCCTCTTTAAGGTCAAAGAGCTTGACGTTAAGGCCTGCCTGAGCCGCCAGCTGAGCGATCCCGCGGCCCATGGCCCCCGTTCCGACGATTCCTAGTGTGGTGAAGGGTTGGGGTGTCGTTGTCGTCGCCATTCGCCAAATCCTCTATGCCAATCAAGGGTAGAACATGGTGTTATTTTGCATTGCAAAACCATGTTTCAATTATTGACTGCCATCCTAGGCTATGCAAAAGTGCTTGACAAGAAGTGCGGACTTTAATTTCGCTATGCAAAATAGTTGGTCGTGACATCTCTCTTTTGCGGCCAAGGCGTGTTCGAAACACGCATCAATAACAATACCCCTGTGTTTTCGACGATCACAAAAACGCCACTCTCTATCTCCCAGGAGCCGTCATGATTCGCGATCCCGAATTGATCAACCAGCTTGTCGATACCATTTCCCGTTTTGTCCGTGAGCGCTTGATACCCAACGAAGCACGTTTGGCCGAGGACGATGCGGTCCCTGCCGAACTGCTGGCGGAAATGAAGGAAATGGGGCTTTTCGGCCTTTCCATTCCCGAAGAATACGGTGGCCTGGGGCTGACCATGGAGGAAGAGGCGCTGGTCGCCATGGAAATCGGCAAGACATCGCCGGCTTTTCGCTCGGTTTTCGGAACCAATAACGGAATTGGCGCCCAGGGTATTCTGATCGACGGCACCGAAGAGCAGAAAGCCCGATACGTGCCGCGCCTGGCGACCGGCGAAATCTTGAGTTCCTTTTGCCTGACCGAGCCCGATTCAGGTTCTGACGCCGCGAGCCTGCGTACCACCGCGGTGCGCGACGGCGACCATTACATTCTCAACGGTACCAAGCGCTATATCACCAACGGCCCGGAGGCGGATCTGTTCACCGTGATGGCGCGAACCGATCCGAGCAACAAGGGCGCCGGTGGTATCTCGGCGTTCATCGTCGAAGGCGATACGCCGGGACTTCACCGCGGCCCGTCGGACAGCAAGATGGGCCAAAAGGGCGCACATACCTGCGATATCATTTTCGATAACTGCCGGGTGCCCGCCGAGAACATCATCGGCGGCAAGGAAGGGCAAGGCTTCAAGACGGCCATGAAGGTACTCGACCGTGGCAGGCTACATATTTCGGCGGTCTGCGTGGGCGTTGCTGACCGGCTGGTGGAGGAGTCGCTCAACTACACCATGGAGCGCAAGCAGTTCGGCGCGGCACTTGCCGAGCATCAACTGGTGCAGGCGATGCTTGCCGATAGCAAGACCGAAGCCTACGCCGGCAAGACCATGGTGATGGATGCCGCGCGGCGCAAGGATGACGGCGAGAACGTCTCGACCCTGGCTTCCTGCTGCAAGCTCTTCTGTGCTGAAATGGTGGGGCGCGTCGCGGATCGCGCGGTACAGGTTCACGGCGGTGCGGGCTACATGTCCGAGTATCCCGTCGAGCGCTTCTACCGGGACGTGCGTCTATTTCGTATCTACGAAGGCACCACGCAGATCCAACAGTTGGTCATCGCCCGAAACATGGTGCGGGAGGCCTCCTGATGACGCTATCGGTTCCCTATCAGGCGCCGGATGAGGATATCTTCGGCTCGCTTGCAAGCGATTTGGTAGCTCGGCTGCCCGAGCGCCTCAGTACCCGGGTTCTGGAAAACGCCGAACGCCTCGCCGACCATCCGGCCATTGTCGATGGCAGCGTGCGCTGGAGCTACGCCGAACTTGGCCAGGAAATACGCGCGGCCTGCGAATGGCTTGCGCAGCAGGGGCTGCGCCCTGGCGACCGACTGATGACGGTAAGCGAAAACTGCCGGGCGCTGGTGGTGCTTTTACTGGCCGCCAGCGAAATGGACGTCTGGGTTGCAATCGTCAACTCCAGGCTTTCGGCCCAGGAAATCGATTTGATCCAGGCTAACTGCCTGCCCCGGCGCGTCATCTATACCTGCGAAGCCTCGGTGGATGCAACGCACCATGCCGAGCGCCACGGAGCCGACCGCTACCAGCATCCCAGGCTTGGAGGGCTGGCCATTTCGGCCCTTTTCGATAGCGACCCGGAACCGGTGAGCGCAAGCGGTGCCGATCAAGTGGCCGCGATGATCTATACCTCGGGCACCACGGGCGTGCCCAAGGGCGTGATGCTGACTCACCGCGGCATCCTCTACATCGCCTCCATTTCCGGCGGGATGCGCCATTTGAGCGAAGGCCAACGGGTCTACGGAGTTCTTCCGCTTTCTCACGTCTTTGGCCTCTCCTCGGTATGCATGGGCTCGCTATATAACGGAGCCTGCCTTTACACGGTGCCACGCTTCGACGCCGAGCATCTAATAAAGACCCTCGAGGAAGAGCGTATCAGCGTGCTTCAGGGTGTGCCCGCGATGTACGCCCGGGCGCTGGAGTACTTGAAGCGTGAGCAGTGCGAGTTGAAAGCGCCGGCGCTTATTTATATCTCGGCGGGTGGTTCGCCCCTGGACAGCGATACCAAAAGCCGGGTCGAGTCGGTCTTCGACCTGACGTTGCATAATGGCTACGGTTTGACCGAAGCCAGCCCGACCATCAGCCAGACGCGTATCGACGATCGTCATACCAACAATACGGTGGGGCGGGTGCTGCCGCTTCTCGAGTACCGTCTCGAGCCTCTTGGCAGCAGTACGACCGGTGACAACCCCGGTGAGGAAGTGGGGGAGCTTTGGGTGCGGGGCCCCAATATCATGAAGGGTTACTTCCGCCAGCCCGAGGCGACGCGCCGGACGCTGACCGAGGATGGCTGGCTCAATACCGGTGATATCGCCAAAGTCGACCACGACGACCAGCTTTATATCGTCGGGCGCAGCAAGGAGCTCATCATTCGTTCGGGCTTCAATATTTATCCGCCGGACGTCGAGGCGGTCATCAACGAGCACCCGGCCATTACGCTTTCCGCCGTAGTGGGGCGTCAGGTGGCGGGTAATGAAGAGGTGGTGGCGTTCGTGCAGTGCGAGCAAGGCGTCGAACCCGACCTGGCCGAACTCAAGGCGTTTATCGCCCAGCGTCTGGCGCCCTATAAACGTCCCACGCAAATCGTGTTGATGGAAGCGCTACCTTCGACCGCGACCGGCAAGATTCTTAAAGGGCGCCTGCGCGACATGGCACAGCAGGAGGGCAACTGATGCGTCGAGCCGACGATACTCAGACCGAAGCCTTGGTGGATGAGCCCGGCGGCTTCAACGACCTGCTGGGGCTTTGTGTCACCGAGTGGAGCGATGCACGCGCCGTGGTCGAGTTGACCCTCGCGGAAAAACACGTCAATCGAAGCGGCAACGTGCACGGCGGAGTGCTCTCCTCGCTGTTGGACAACGCTTTGAGTCTGGCCGGGCTCTACTGCCCCGTGGCGGGTAATGCTCGGCGCGCCGTGACGCTTTCGCTCAGTACCACTTTCGTGGGGCCGGCGAAGAAGGGCGTACTGCGCGCCACCGGCGTGCTGCGCGGCGGCGGGCGCAAGATCTACATGGCCAGCGCCGAGGTCGTCGATGAACGGGGCAATCTGATCGCCATGGGGGAAGGGTCGTTCAAACGTCTTCGCGGCAGCGAATCTCCCGAGGGGGTCCCCATCGAGACGCTCAAAGAGCGCTTGAGAGAGCATCGCGAGTGACGCTTGCCCGCTTGCGGGTGTCACTGCTGCTGCTGGTCACTGCCCCGACGCTGATTTACCTGGTGGTCGACGGGGCGGTGGCAAGCGGCGCCCAGGCAGTCGCTATCGCGGCGTTGATCGGTTATCTCGCCACCCTGGCCGGGCAGTTGAACCGTATGGCCAAGGGACTCCTTATCGTCGCGGGCCTGGTGACGGTGATAGCGCTAGGGTACTCGTCATCACCGGGTCAATTGCTCTTCGAGGCCGGTGGACGTTTCGCTTTCTTCGCCACTTTCGTGGTGGCGCTTGGCATGATGCGTCTTCCCGCTTATCGCTCGCCTCTGGTACGCCGCTGCGGCCAGGCCATGCTGTTACAGCCGCCCGGTCGGCGCTACCCGATCCTTTCGTTTGGCTCGATGCTGTTTGGCATCATCCTGAATATCGGGGTGTTGAACCTGTTCGCCGCCATGATCGAGAAGAGCAATACGCTCGAAGCGGCGCAGGGGCGCGTATGGGTTCGTCAGGCACGCCAGCGACGCATGATGCTGGCGCTTTTGCGCGGCTTTGCGCTGGCGCCGCTGATTTCTCCCATGGGAATGGGGGTCGCCGTGGTGCTTTCGAGCATCCCTCAGATCACCTGGCTGGAACTCGCCCCCTATATTCTCTTCGCCGCGGGCCTGACCTTTCTGGTCGGCTGGGTGGTGGATTATCTAACCGGCCCCCACCCGCCGGCCAACCAGACGCTGGCGACCCCCTCCCTTGAACCGCTTGTGTGGTTCAGCGTGCTGTTGACGGCCGTGGTCGCGCTGGTCGTATCGATTGCCTGGCTGCTCGAGGTACGTCTGCCCATCGCTGCCCTGTTGGGGGCGCCTGGCAGCGCGTTGATATGGCTTGCCTGGCAGCGCCGCCGCCTTGGCTACGCAGGTTTGCCCGCCGCCCTTGAAACCGCGCATCGCAAGCTTCCCTGGCTGCTGTCGCCCAGTGCCAACGAGATCGTGGTGCTCGGGGCGGCGGGGTACCTGGGGCATCTATGTATCGGCCTGGTGGACACTCAGGCGCTGGCGCCGCTTTTAACGGTACTCGACCCTTTGGGCACCTGGAACACCGTGTTGGTCATGCTCACGGTGCTGGGGCTGGCTCAGGTGGGGGTGAATCCTATCGTCACGGTGACTTTGCTGGCGGGGCTATTGCCGACCTTGAATATCGACGGCCTGCCCCCCGTTCTCATTGCCGCGTCGCTGATGGTGGGTTGGGCATTGGCGCTGATGTCGTCACCGATGACGGCCTCCATGCTGATCCTGTCGCGCTTTACCGGTATTTCCACCGCGCAGATCGGGTATCAGTGGAACGGGCGTTTCATGCTGGTGGCCGTGCCGCTGCTCGCGTTCTGGTTTGGCTGGTCCCCGTTTTAGGGCACAACGCTTGTATGGAAACTTGCACGGGGCGGGTTTACCCAGTGAAGCGCTTGACCTTTGCGCAGGGTTTTTTTACTGTTTATTGTATAAATTGAAATAACGTTTTGCTTTGCGGAATTAGTGGCCGGGCGATTCTCTCGCCGTTTACCCGCAAAACGATAAACCAGGCAGGAGCCCCCCTATGAAAATCCTCGTCGCGGTAAAACGCGTCATCGACTACAACGTCAAGATCCGCGTCAAGGCGGATCATTCGGACGTGGATCTGACCAACGTCAAGATGGCCATGAACCCTTTTTGCGAAATCGCCGTGGAAGAAGCGGTACGCCTAAAGGAGCAGGGCGTGGCCACCGAAGTGGTCGCCGTGAGCATTGGCCCGAAGGCGGCCCAGGAGCAGCTGCGCACTGCGCTTGCGCTCGGCGCCGACCGCGCGATCCAGATCGAGACCGACGAGCGCGTCGAGTCGCTGGCGGTCGCGAAGCTGCTGGCCAAAGTGGTCGACGAAGAAAAGCCGAATCTCGTCATTCTCGGCAAGCAGGCGATCGACACCGACAACAACCAGACCGGACAAATGCTGGCCGCACTTTCGAACTTGCCCCAGGCCACCTTCGCCTCGAAAGTCGCCATCGACGGCGACCAGGTCACGGTCACCCGCGAGATCGATGGCGGCCTGCAGACGCTGTCGCTCACGCTTCCGGCGATCGTCACCACCGACCTTCGCCTGAACGAGCCGCGCTACGCGAAGCTTCCGGACATCATGAAGGCCAAGAAAAAACCCCTCGATGTGAAAACCCCGGCGGATTACGGCGTCGAGGTGGGATCAAAAGTAAGCCTTGTGAAGGTCGAGACCCCGGCTGAGCGCAAGGGTGGCGTGAAAGTGGCCTCGGTGGATGAGCTGGTCGACAAGCTCAAAAACGAAGCGAAGGTTCTTTAAAAGCAGGGTGCTTTAACCGCCTCTTCCCCGTTTACAAGGAGTTCCCTATGAGTATTTTGGTTCTGGCCGACGTCCACGAAGGCCATCTGCTTGACGCCACCGCCCACGTGGTGGCCGCTGCCCGCGCGATCGGCGGCGACATCGACGTGCTGGTGGCCGGCGAGGGCGTGCAGTCCGCCGCCGACAACGCCGCGAAGCTCGACGGCGTCACCCGGGTTCGCTTGGCGGACAACGCCGTGTACGCTCACCAGCTCGCCGAGCCGTTGGGGGCGCTGCTCGTGGAGCTCGCCGACGATTACACCCATATTCTCACCAGCGCCTCGACCACGGGCAAGAACGTGCTACCGCGCGTCGCCGCGCTCAAGGACGTCAGCCAGCTCTCCGAGATCGTCGCGGTCGACGGCCCGGATACCTTCAAGCGTCCGATCTACGCCGGTAACGCCATCGCCACGGTGAAAAGCGACGACGCGCTCAAGGTGATGACCGTGCGCACCACGGCGTTTGATGCCGTGGGCAGCGACAACGCCGCCGCGGTCGAAGCGGTGGACACCGTGATCGAGAACGCTCAGTCGCAGTTCGTCGGGGAAGAGCTCGCGCAGTCCGACCGCCCGGAGCTTGGCGGCGCGAAGGTGGTGATCTCCGGCGGGCGCGGCATGGGCAACGGCGAGAACTTCAAACTGCTCGACGGCATTGCCGACAAGCTGGGCGCAGCGGTGGGCGCCTCACGGGCCGCGGTGGACGCGGGGTTCGTGCCCAACGACATGCAGGTGGGCCAGACCGGCAAGATCGTCGCGCCGGATCTGTACATCGCGGTGGGCATCAGTGGCGCCATTCAGCACCTAGCGGGGATGAAGGACTCGAAGGTGATCGTGGCGATCAACAAGGACGACGAGGCGCCGATCTTCCAGGTCGCGGACTACGCTCTGGTGGGGGATCTATTCGAGCTTCTGCCGGAGCTCGAGAGCAAGTTGTAAACGGCTTTGCTTTCAAAGGCCCCGAATGGGGCCTTTTACATTTATCGCGTTCATTCGTTTCGACACTAATAGAGCAGGTCCCCTCATGCTCAACTCTCTCACCGATTCATTGAACCTGCCGATCATCGGCTCTCCCATGTTCATCGTCTCCGGGCCCGAGCTTGTCATTGCCCAGTGCCAGGCAGGCATCATCGGTGCATTCCCCGCGCTCAATGCCCGTCCGGCCGAGACGCTTCGCGTCTGGCTTAAGGAGATTACCGGGCGTCTGGCGCAGTACGATCAAGACCATCCCGACGCACCGGCGGCGCCATTTGCGGTCAACCAGATCGTGCATCCCACCAATGACCGCCTCGATCACGATATCGCGCTGTGCGCCGAGTTCGAGGTGCCGCTGGTGATTACCAGCCTGCACGCGCCGAACCAGGTGGTCGAACAGGTGCATGCCTACGGTGGGCGCGTCTTTCACGATGTGACCACGTTGCGCCACGCCCGAAAAGCCGTGGACGCTGGGGTCGATGGCCTGATCCTGGTATGCCAGGGCGCCGGCGGCCACGCCGGTCGACTGAATCCGTTCGCCTTCGTAGCCGAGGTGCGGGCGTTTTTCGACGGCCCCTTGGTGTTGGCCGGGGCGATCACCAAGGGTGAACAGATCGTCGCGGCCCAGGCGATGGGCGCCGATATGGTGTACATGGGAACCCGTTTTATCGCTACCCGGGAAGCCAACGCCGAGCCGGCCTACAAGCAGATGGTGCTGGACGCAGCGGCGGGGGATATCGTCTATACCAACCTGTTTACCGGCGTGCACGGCAACTATCTGCGCCAGAGCATCGAGGAGGCGGGGCTGAATCCGAACGCGCTGCCCGAAGGCGACAAGAGCGCGATGCGCTACGGCTCCGGGGGCAGCAGCAAATCAAAGGCGTGGCGGGATATCTGGGGGGCCGGGCAGGGGGTTGGAGCCATTCACTCGCTTGAAAGCGTGGCCGATGAAGTGGCCACGCTGCACAAGGATTATCAGACGGCGCTGAATTACTTGCGCCGACTTTGACGAAAGGCGGCAAGACGCTCCTTGAACTCGTCGGAGGTCTTGCACTCATCCTGCAGTTTGCCCTCGAGTTGCATGGTTTCATCCAGCGAAAGCCCGGCGCCATCGCGCAGCGCGCGTTTGGTCGCTGCCAGCGCATGAGCCGGTTGTCCGACCAGCTGGTCGGCAAGCGAGCGGGCTTTTGCTACCACCTCGTCGTCTTCCACGACACGGTTGGCAAGGCCTAGCGCCTGACAGCGCTCGGCATCGATGGGGGTCGCGAGTGCGGCCATCTCGAAGGCTTGTGCATGGCCCAGTTTACGTACCAGGTGCCAGCTGGCACCGCCATCAGGAATCAGGCCGATATTGATGAAGGCAAGCTTCAGGTAAGCCGAACGGCCCATGATCACCATATCGCTCGAAAGCACGTAGGAAACCCCGATACCGGCGGCCGCCCCGCTGACCGCGGCAATGACCGGCTTTTCCATACCCATCAGGCTTTTGAGGGCAGGCAAAAAGAGCTTGGCCAGGCGCTCGCTCGCCGGTTGGGCGTTGGATTTCTCGAACTCGCCAAGATCGGCGCCCGCACAAAAGGCGCTCCCTTCACCGTGCAGGATAACGCAGCGCACCTGCGGGTTCTTCGCAACGTTCATCAGCGCATCGTTGAGCGCCAGGGCGGTCTCCTCACTCAAAGCATTACGTACGTTCGGCCGATTGATGACCACCTCGACAACACCGCCTTCCACGGCGCTGATGGTAACGGCGTTGGTGGTGGGTGACGCTGAAGGGGACTGTGAAGATTCGTAATTGCTTAATGACATAAAAAGGGGCTCCTCAGGCGGCGCTCAGGTGCTCGCTGACGGTTTCAAGATGATGATCGCTATCCCCCAGATAATGATCGAACATCACTAGATGTCTGGCGTAGGCGGTTACATAGCACTCTTCGGTCATCCCCATTGCGCCGTGAAGCTGAATGGCCTGTTCGGCGATAAAGCGTGCTGACTCGCCGCAATAGGCTTTGGCCGCGGCGATCTTGACGTCGCGATCCAGCGGTGACAGTGAAAGGCTGGTCGCCGCCAGAATCGCCATGGAGCGGGACTGTTCCAGATGCAGGTGCATATCCACCATGCGGTGCTGCAGCGCCTGAAACGTCGCCAGAGGCATACCGAACTGTTTGCGTTCCTTGAGGTAGGCAAGCGTCTGGTCGCAGGCGGTCTCCATGGCACCGATCGCCTGGGCGCAGAGCCCGGCACGGCCGATTGCGAGCGTCTCATCAAGCACGCTCTCGGCGTCTTCGCTCAGGCAGTACGCTGGGGCCAGCATGACGTTATCCAGGGTCAGGTCCCCGGCGCTCTGCTCGTCCATGGTCTGATAGGTAAAGGTGTGGGCACCGGCGGTATCCGCGGGCACCAGGAACAGCCCCAACTTGCCGCTTTCAAGTTTTGCGGTAACCAGTGTCGCGGCGGCGGCGTCCAGGTTCATGACCAGGTCCTTTCGGCCGTCAAGACACCACTGGCCATCTATCTGGCGAGCGTGGGTGGTGATTGCCCGCGCGTCGTAACGGGCGGCGACCTCCTGCCAACCGAGCGCCAACTGGTGCTCGCCTTCGAGCAGCGGCGCAAGCCAGCGGTTTTGCTGCTCGCCGTTGGCAGTCAGTGCCAGCAGCTGGCCAGGCAGCACCAAGGCGAACAAGTAGGGTTCTGGCACAAGCCCCCGGCCCAGCGCCTGAAGGATGATCATCAGGTCAGTCCCGTCACCGCCAAGCCCGCCCGCCTCTTCGCTGAAGGGCATATGCAGAAGGCCGAGCTCGGCGAAAGTCTGCCAGAGGGTGGTACGCGCGCCCTCGGAGGGCTTGGCCAGCATGGCGCGCCGCTGCTCCGGAGAGACGCGATCGGCCACCAAGCGGGTCAATGTCTCTTCGAGCATGCGTTGTTCGTCGGTCAAAGCAAAATCCATGGGACCCCCTTACATGCCGAGAATGGTTTTGGCGACGATGCCTTTTTGTATTTCATTGGCGCCGCCGTAGATGGAAAGCTTGCGCCGGTTGAAATATTGACCGCTTGCCGCCGCACTCTGGGCATACGCCTCGTCCAGCGGTTCGTCGCGATAGAGAAAGTCGGGGAAGAACGCCACCGCCGCCGGGCCGAGCGCCCGCCGGGTCAGCTCGCTGAGTTCCTGGCGAAGTTCCGAGCCACGCACCTTCAGAAGCGAGCTTTCCGCGCCCGGGGCGCCGCCATCGCGGGCGGCGGCGATCACGCGCAGGTTGGTCACTTCCAGCGCCATGAGTTCGAGTTCGGCCTTGACCACGCGTTGGCGAAAGCTCGGCAGCTCCAACAAGGGCTTGCCGCGGTGCTCGACGCGGCTCGCCAGTGATTTCAGGTGGCGAAGCGCCTGTTTGGCGTGGCCAAGCCCTGCGATGCCGGTGCGCTCATGAGTGAGCAGGAACTTGGCGCAGGTCCAGCCTTGACCCTCTTCGCCCACACGGTTCTCGACCGGTACGCGAACGTTATCCAGAAAGACTTCGTTCACTTCATGGGCACCGTCCAGCGTTACGATCGGGCGCACCGTGATGCCCGGGGTCTGCATGTCGATCAGCAGAAAAGTGATGCCGGCCTGCTTTTTGGCAGCTGGGTCGGTGCGTACCAGGCAGAACAGCATGTTGGCGTGCTGGCCGAGGGTGGTCCAGGTCTTCTGACCGTTGACGATGTAGTGATCGCCCTCACGGACGGCGCGGGCATTAAGGCTCGCCAGATCCGAGCCGGCGCCGGGCTCCGAGTAGCCCTGGCACCACCAGTCTCGGTTGTCGAGAATGCGCGGCAGGTAGCGTTCTTGCTGTTCGGGGGTGCCGAACTTCATGATGACCGGCGCCACCATGTTGACGCCGAAGGGCACGACGGTCGGCGCATGAGCGGCGGCGCACTCCTCGTCGAAGATATGGCGCTGTACCGGCCCCCAGCCCGGACCGCCGTGCTCGACGGGCCAGTTGGAAGCAAGCCAGCCCTGTTGACTGAGAATGTTCTGCCAGCGCAGGTGATCGTCGGCGCGCAGCTGGCGCCCCAGGCGCACGCGCTCGCGAATATCGTTGGGTAAGGCGTCGGCGAGGAACGCGCGCACCTCGCTGCGAAAGCCCTGTTCTTCGGGGCTGAAAGTGAGATTCATGGTCAGGATTCCTTTGTGCCAAGCGTGGCCTGGCGATGCGGCCCGCCTAGATGGCGCGGGTAGTTCAGCGCCTCCACGGCCAGCAGGTCGATATCGCTTTCCCGGTAGCATTCGCCGCGCTCGACGATCTCAAGGCTTGCGGCTTCGAGCGCCGACTGGGCGTCGTCTGCGTGTTGCGCGGCGGCGCTGAGCGTGTCCAGAAGGCTTCGTTTCCGGGTGGCCACCACGTTCTGGCGCAGCGCTTTCAGCGTGAGCGCGACGCGTTGTTGAGTCAGGGCGTCGACGCCGCGGTTGACCAGCTCGTTGAAGGGGCCGTTTTCGGTAAGCACCAGGCTCAGCGTAGCGCTGTCATCGCCGTGACCGAGGGTCTGTAGCGTCAGGCAGTGGGCACCTGCCGGGCAGTCGGCAGCCGGGGTGTCGGGGGCGAGGATGCAAAGCTCGGTGTCCGCGTTCGGGGTGTCGGCAATCTCGAGCCCGGCCCGCGGCGCGGCCGCCTGAAGCTTCTCGAACAGCGGGTGCTCGCCGATCAAGGCGAGGCGCTTGAACGATTCGGCGTTTTCGACATCTGGCACCTGGTGCGGGCTGCGCGCGGCGAAGAACAAGTGAATCAGCCCGGCTCGCTGAGGCGATTCCATGCACTCCATGAAAAGCGCTCGCTCGCGGTCGAGACCCTCTCGAATCGATACTGACGTTATGCATGCCTCGATGGCCTCGACGATACGAAACGGTGAAAAAAGCCCGGGTACCTCCTGCTCAAGGCGCGTCCGGGTCGCCGTAATGGCCTCGGGGTCGGGTGGCGGGGCGGGCAGCTCGCCGGTGATGCGCGCCTTGGCGTGGCCGGCCAGGATCTCTTGAGCGGCCGTCAGTCCAGCTTCCAGCGGCGTTTTGGCATCGCTTACGGCATCGATGATGCCCGCTTCAAGGGCCTCTTCGTCGCTTATGAAGCGTCCGCTGGTGATGATGTCCAGCGCCCGCGCCACGCCGGTCAAACGCGGCAGGCGCTGGGTCCCGCCGGCGCCGGGTAGAAGGCCAAGCTTGACCTCCGGCAGGCCGACGCGCGTGCCTTTCAGGGCGACCCGGTAATGACAGCAAAGCGCCACTTCCAGCCCGCCGCCAAGTGCGGTGCCGTGCAAGGCGGCGATGAGTGGCTTCGGGCTTGCCTCGAGTTCGTTTACCACCTCGGGAAGTATCGGGGGCTGAGAGGGCTTGCCGAATTCGCGAATATCCGCCCCCGCGATAAAGGTGCGTCCGCTTGCCAGCAGCACCAGAGCCTGGGTCTGCGGATCGGCGATGCCTTCCTCGAGCGCGTCGACCAGGCCACTTCGCACGGCGTGACCCAAGGCGTTGACGGGCGGGTTGGAAATTTCGATAACGCCGATATCACCCTGGCGCTGGTACGAGACGGTCATGGCTTACTCACTTTTGAGCATGGGAAAGTTTAGATTCACTAATGATTTCCCCGATCATGTCTAAAGAGGGGAACTTAGTCAATAAAACGAAATGTGATTTCGCTTTGCGGAATTTGCGTCGATTCGGCTCTCATGCGGTTCAGAAGACCGGATCCAACCCGGCATCTTCCAGGGCCGTGCGCCGCTCGGCCATCCAGCCGTCGATGAATGCTTGCTCCTGGGTCGGGGCATCCGCCTTGTAGTTCTCCCAGGTTTCCAGCAACAGCGTCTGGCGCTCGACCAGGGCGTTCTGGTGCGCCTGCATCGCGTCGGTCCAGAGGCCGCGCTCGCGATAGTAGTCGACCACGGCGTCGTGAAACGGGATCACCCAGGTCATGTTCTGGTTTTCAAGCGCGTAGCCGCTGGCGCCGGGCGCATTATTTTTGTAGTCGTCGAAGGACGCCACCATCGTCGTGATCAGCCCCTGAACGGTCGTGTCCTCGAGATCCGCATTACTCACCACGATCGGGTAGGGGTAGCTGGCGCTTGCAAGCGGCGAGTCCGGATCGATACCGGCGCCGGAGGTGATCTGGTGGGGCTGAAAGTAGGGCGCGACCGCGAGCATTCTTGACCAGCCCGCCTCATCTTCTACGGGAAGGGCGGGCCACTGAAGCCCCCTCGGGCTTGCGGCCAGACGCTGTGAGGCGGGGGTGACGGTGGTGGTGATGGCTGCATCGGCACGGCCGCTGATGATGCCGTCGAAGGCGGCGTTGTAGCCGGGAAAGTCCACTCGTTCGACGTCGTCCCAGGTCAGGCCGGCGAACGCCAGATAAGCCTCGGCGGCCTTGTTCAAGGCGTCATCGCCGCGCAGGTAGGCCAGTCGCTTGCCTTCCAGGTCGGCCAGGGTGTCGACCTGCACATCCCCGGCCACCGCCATACCGAGCCCAAAGCCCGCCATCGAGGTAGTAATCACGCGAATCGGCTGCGGTCCCCAGTCGGGTCGGGCGAACATCATCACGCCTTCGGCGCCGTAGTAGCTGGCGATGCCGCAGGCACAAAGATCCACCCGGCCGGTCTTGAGCGGGGTCATGCGCATGGTGTCGTTTTCGCCAGGAATAACCCGGGACTGGGTACCATATTCGTTTTGCAAAAGCTGGCTGATGGCCATGATCTGCGCGTTGGCGCTGGTCCCCGTACCGTAGGAGGTCCAGTTCAGGGTCGCCGGCATGGCCGAAGCGGAGCCGGCGAGCAGAAAACCGGCGGCCACGGCGCCGATAGCGAGGGAAAGAGTTGTTGTTTTACGCATTGTATTCTCGTTGTCCGTTTTGTGGGTCAAGCGGCGTGGGTGGCGGACCCATGGCGTCGCTTACAAAAGCGCGCCAACAGTACACCGGGTATCAGCGCGGCCAGCGCTAGACCCATCAGCTCGAGCTGGCTAAGCGGCACCAAGCCACCGCCGGGCAGTGCCAGTAAAAGCCCTGCCACCAGCACCAGCGTACGAATGACGCTCTCCTGCACGATACCGTAGCCGAGTCTTCCCACGCCCATGAGATAGCCCTGCATCGCCGAGGCAAACAAGATGATGCCCACGACCGCCTGGACGAACACGGCCACGATCAGAAGCGGCGCGCCCTGCATGATCAGCGCCGGATTGAGCACGAACAGGAAAGGAATGAAGTAGATCACGCTGCCCAGGCGCATGGCCTGAAGGCCAGTGGCCATGGGGCGGGCACCGGCCACCGTGGCCGCGGCAAAGGCACCGAGGGCCACCGGCGGGGTGATGAAGCTCAGCATGCCCCAGTACAGAATGAACATGTGCACCGCCATCGGATCCAGACCGCCGCCCTGGATCAACGCCGGCGCCAGGGCGACCGCCAGGAAGATGTAGGCCGCGGTGACGGTCATGCCGATACCCAGCACGAAGCTTGTGACCGCACCCATTATCAGTAGAAGCGGTACGCTGCCCCCGGCGATATTGATGAAGTCATTGGCGATGGTGCCGGAAAGGCCGGTCATGGAAAGCGCGCCCACCAGCATGCCGACGCCTGCCAGAATCGCGATCAGCTCGGCGAAAAGCTTGGCCGCCGATGAGAGCGTATCGGTGACGTCCGACCAGCCCCAGCGGTTGTGTTTGGAAAGCTGGTTGAGTACCAACAGCAGGGCCGTGGCGTAGAAGGGCGCAACGGCTTCGCGTTGCATCACCAGCAGCATCCAGACCAGCAGGCCGAATACGAAGATGAAGTACCAGCCCTCCTTGAGAGTCTGTTTCAGCGAAGGGAGCTCGACGGCGGGCAGCCCCTGAATGTCGTTGCGCGCTGCGTAAGCGTCGATCTGAATGAACAGACCCAGAAAATAGAGAATCGACGGAATGACGGCGGCCAGGGCCACGGCGGAGTAGGGAATATCCAGAAACATCGCCATGACGAAGGCGGTGGCGCCCATCACCGGTGGCATCAAGACCCCGCCGGTGGACGCACAGGCCTCGACGCCCCCGGCAAAGGAGCGGCTCATGCCGATGCGCCGCATGGCGGGAATCGACAGAACGCCGGTGGTCAGCACGTTACTGATTACGCTGCCGCTCATCGAGCCCATCAGCCCGCTCGAAAAGATCGACACCTTGGCCGGCCCGCCGCGGACATGTCCCAGTAGTGCAAACGCCAGGTTGATGAAAAACTTGCCACCGCCGCTTTTCTGCAGCACCACGCCGAAGACCAGAAAGCCGATGACCAGCCCGGCAAAGGCTTGAAGCGGAACGCCCATGATGCTTTCGGTGCTCATGGTGTGATACATGGCGGTCTGTTCAAGCGTAGAAGGAAAGGCCTGAATCGGGCCGGGAACGATGTCGGCCACCAGCGGATAAAGCGAAAAGAGGCCGGCGATGATGGCAATGGGCAGCCCGCCTGCCCGGCGGGCTGCTTCGATGATCAGTACCCAGTAGGCGTAGCTTGCGTAGATGGCCACGTCCGGGGCGGAAAAGGCCCAGCCGCGCTCGAGGATGGGCACGGCGTTATAGACGAAATAGCCCCCCACCGCGAGCGTGATGGCGCTCAGCAGGTAGTCGTACCATGGGATGGGCTTTTCCTGCTGGCGGCTACTCAAGGGCCAGAGCAGAAAGACCAGCGGCAGGAGTAGCGCCACCACGGCGTAATAGAATTGGGTCTCGAGCCCGGTCACGAAGGTCAAAAGTCCCGTATTGAACAGGTAGTCCAGCGTCATCAGCATCAGGATGACCGTCACCGTGGCGGGTATCCAGCGAAGGACGCCGGGAAGCTCGCGAATCTGGCTGATCTTCTCTTTTACCTGCTTGTTGTCGGCAGGCGGGATATCGGTGGTCATAGGAGATTCCATCAATCGACAGGGGCGGCGAAGACCGCCCCGGGGCATGTCACTCGAAGATCGGCTCGAAACCAGCGTCGTTCAACGCGCTTGCGCGGGCGCTCATCCACTCGGTCGTGAAGGCGTCATCGTCGCTGGGCGCGTCCTGCATGAACGTCTCCCAGGCTTGCAATAGCACGTCCTGGCGTTCTACCAGCCGGTCTTGATGGGCCTGCATCTCGTCGGTCCACACATCGATTTCCTTGTAGTACTCGATGACCGCATCGTGAAACGGTACTACCCACTCCAGATCCTGATACTCCAGTGCATAGCCGTTGGCACCGGGTGCGTTATCCTTGTAGTCGTCGTAGTTTTCCTGCAGCGCCCGGATCAGCCCATAAGCCACGTTGTCTTCCAGGTCCTGGTTGGCGACCACGATGGGGTAGGGATAGCTGGCGCTCGCCAGGGGATTGTCGGCGCTGATGTCGCCGGCCCCTGCGGTCACTTCGTGCGGTCGGAAGTAGGGTGCGACGGCGGCCATGCGCTCCCAGCCCGCTTCATCATCGGCATCCAGAACGGGCCAACTGATGCCCCGTGGGCTGCTGGCGAGCTGCTGGGCGGGGGGCGTAACGGTCGTCGTGAAGGAGGCGTCCACGTCCCCGGCGATGATGCCGTCGAAGGAGCGCGCGTAGCCCGGGTAGTCCACCCGTTCGACGTCGTCCCAGGTCAGCCCGCCAAAGGCCAGATACGCCTCGGTGCCCTTGTTGAGCGCATCGTCCCCGCGAATGTAGGCGATACGCTTACCTTTCAGGTCGGCGGGCGTTTCGACGTCCAGATCCCCAGCCACCGCCAGCGACAAACCAAAGGACGCAGTAGAGGTGGTGATCACTCGAATCGGCTGCGGACCCCAGTCGCGGTCGGCGAACATCAGCACGCCTTCGGCGCCGTAGTAGCTTGCGATTCCGCAGGCGCAAAGGTCGACCCGCCCCTGTTTCAGCGGCGTCATTCTCGAGACGTCGTTTTCGCCCGGCAGTACTCGCACCGATGATCCGTACTCGTTTTGCAGCATGTTGCCGATCGCCACGGCTTGGGCGTAGCCGCTCGAGTTGGTGCCATAAGCCGTCCAGGCCATAGTGCTGGGCAGGTCGATGTCGGGGGATTCGCTGTCACTGGCTTGGCTCAAGGACGCGACCAGCAGTGATAAGGGTAAGGCAGCGGTGAACAGGCGTTGATTGAGTAAGCGCATTGAGGGGCTCCGTTATTATGCTTGTAGGAATACAATTACATTTCGTTACTTTTTGTTTTGCTATGCGGTATTTAGTTTTGCAATTTTCAATTGATAGTAGATAGGCGGCGAGACAAATGTCAACGCCGTTGTATCAAGTGTCTTGGGTATGGGGTCACTAGAGACTTGAAAGCCAGGCAATGGCCTAATGCCGATCAGTTAAGCTTGGCTATCACCTGTGGGACGGAGCTTTAGCTCGCGACGGGTGGCTTGGCCAAGGCGCCTGACGGCGCCATTCGCCGAATTGTCGGGCCACCGCTGAAGCGGGCTCCCCAACAACGAAATCTTGCATCCATCCCTTGTAGGAGCAGGCTTCAGCCAGCGATGCAGCGCAACGCGCTGCTGGGGTTGGTGATGATGGCAACCAAAAGTGCCGTCGCCACCGAAGGGCGGCTATCGCCGCCATCGCCCAATGGAATTGGGCTCCTACAATGGAGTCGTGCCCCATCCCTCGTAAGAGCAGGCTTTAGCCAGCGACGCAGCGCAACGCGCTGCTACAATAGATTTACCGCTCGTTGTGGATAGGCAAAAGCCTTAACTGATCGGCATTAAGGCAATGGCCTGGCTTTCGAGGGGAGTAGATTTAAAGGTGGCTAGGAAAATTCACGCCACGCCGCATAGGTACTCAAAAAAACGCGACCGGTGAGCGCCTCGAGAAAATCGCTCTGTTTGAGCCGGTCCATGACCGGGCCCTTGACCTCGGATAGATGAAGTTTGACGTTGGAATCTTTCAGGCGCGCGTTGATGGCGTCCAGACTCTCCAGCGCCGAGGCGTCGATCAGGTTGACCGCCGAGCAGATCAGCACCACGTGTTCGATCTCCGGGCGGCTGGCCACTAAATTGTAGACGGTATCTTCGAGGTAGCGCGCGTTGGCGAAGTAGAGACTTTCATCGATACGTAGCAGGGCGGCATTCTGGGGGGCTTCGACATCGTGGCGCTCGATGTTACGAAAGTGCTCGGTGTCGGGTACCCGGCCCACCAGCGCGCTGTGCGGACGACTGGTGCGGTATAGAAACAGCGCAATGGAAAGCGTCACGCCGCCAATGATCCCGGCCTCGATACCTTCGGTCAGCGTTAGCAAGATCGTAAACGCCATGGCCGCGAAATCGCTTCGCGAATAGCGCCAGGTTTGGCGCAGCATGGGGATGTCGACCAGGGTCAGAATCGACACCGTGATGGTGGCCGAAAGCGTCGCAATGGGCAGATAGAAAAGCCAGCCGGTAAACGCCAGGGTGACGATAGCGATACCCAGCGCGGTAAAGGCCCCGGCAGCCGGTGTTTGCGCGCCGGCATCGAAATTGATCACCGTACGCGAAAGCCCGCCGGTGACCGGCATGCCGCTGGTGACCCCTGCGGCCAGGTTGGCCGCGCCCAGCCCGATCAATTCCTGATTCGGCGAAATCCGCTGGCGCCGCTTGGCGGCGAGCATCTGGCCCATGGAGACCGATTCGACGAAGCCCACCAGGCTGATCAGCAGCGCCGGTATCAAAAGCGCTTTCCAGAGCGCGCCGTCGCCAAGCGGCAGGCTCAGCGCGGGTAGCCCGCCAGGAATGGCGCCGACCACGGCCACGCCTTTTGCTGCCAGCTCCCAATGCCAGCATGCAAGAGTCGTGATGACGACGGCGAATACCGGCCCCGCCTTGGTCAGCAAATCCGCAAGCCCCAGCGGCAGGCCAAGCCGCGTGAAAGCGCTTTTACCGTAGCGGCGCATGGCCACTAAAAACACCAGTGTGCCGATGCCGATAGCCGCGGTATACGGGTTGATCGTTGGGAGGTGGGGGAACAGCGTTCTCACGCGCTCGACCAGCGTGAACCCGCTGCTTTCGATTCCCAGAAGGCTACCCAACTGGCTGGCGGCGATCAAAATGCCCGAGGCGGTCAAAAAGCCGGAGATGACCGGATGGCTCAGGAAGTTGCTGAAAAATCCCATGCGCAGTGCGCCCATGGCCACTAGTATCAACCCGGAGAGTAGCGAAAGCACCAGCGCCGCCTCCAGGTAGGTCTCTGACCCCGGCGCGGCGACGCTTGAGAGCGCCGCGCCGGTCATCAAGGCGATGATCGCCACCGGCCCGACCGCCAGGGTGCGGCTGGTGCCCATCAGGGCATAAAGAAGCTGGGGAAGGATGCTCGCATAGAGCCCGACGACGGCGGGGAGCCCGGCGAGCAGCGCGTAGGCGAGCGACTGTGGAATCACCATGATGGTGACGATCAACCCGGCCAGCAGGTCCGCGCTGAAAAGCCGTCGATGATAATGGGGTAGCCACGTCAAAATGGGGAAATAGCGCTTGAACATAAGCTCCGTGCCGTCAAAGTATCTTTTAAACCGTCGAGCGTTCAGGTCTATGGTTATATTAACGCGTTATAGCGATCATGGCGGCATGGCCTAAAAAAATAACCAATATGTTCCCCCAAAGTGTTACTCCTTTACTGCCAGCAAGGGGGTAAACTCATCGACTTGGCGCTCATCAAGGTTAGCCTGCTTAAAAGAAACAAAAAAATAACATCCACTAAAAAAGAGTACCGCTTATGTGGCTATGCCGGCTTCTCGCGCCTTTGCTGCTACTGGGGCTATCCATCCCGCTGGTGATTCGAGGCGAGCCTTGGGCGTACCTGGCGCTGGTTTGCGCACTGCTTGGCGGAGCGGGGCTGACCGCCGGGGCGCTTTATACGGTTTACCTGGCTGACCAGCAGCGCCTTGCCCGTACCCGGGGAATCAAACCGCTCAAGGATTACGCCTCGCTCAAGGCGATGGCGCATCGGCTAATGGGCCGGGCGAGCAGCACGGCAATCGCCTCGGCGGAAGTCTCCCACTACGCCGATCTGATGGATCAGCGCCTGGCCCAGCAAGAACGCATGGCGCGGGAGGCCTCCACCAGCACCAGCGCGATCAACGCCGCCATCGTTCAGGTCAGTACCAGCGCCGCTCAGGTCGCTTCACTAGCCGAAAGCGCGCGGGATGCGGGGCACCAAAACCGGGATGAGCTGACCGAGATCGTCACCGACATGAGCGATGTAGCGGCGCGCTCGGACGAGGCGCTCGAGATGCTAGCGGCGCTCAACGCGAAGATAGAACGGGTGCGTAGCGTGACCTCGATGATCGAAGAGATCGCCGAGCAGACCCATTTGCTCTCCCTCAACGCCTCGATCGAGGCTGCCCGGGCCGGAGAACACGGCCGCGGGTTTGCCGTCGTGGCCGGGGAAGTGCGCAGCCTGGCGCTCAAAACCTCCACAGCGACCCAAAGCGTCGAGACGCTCGTCAAGGATATGCACCAAAGCGGCCAACAGGTGGTGAGCACGATGCAGCACCTGATGGCCCGGGTTCGCCACCGCTCTGAAGGGATGACCCGGCTTGGCGAGAGCATGGCGTTGATTACCCGGCAGTTCGACCAGGTGCAGCAGGAAATCACCGGTGTCGCCCAATCGATGGCGAGTACCAAAGGACATAGCCAGACGGTCGCGGAGAGTTTGCGCCAGTTGGAAGCGGATGCGGACGAGGGGAACCGCAATATGCACGACCTGGCCGGTCAGGCGCGCGCCTTGATGGCCGCGGCGGAGGAGGTGGACGGCGAACTCGCCCAGCAGCGCTTGAAAGGGCGCCATCAGGACGTCTTCACGCTGGCCCGCCACACGGCGGATCAAATCGGCGCGCTGTTCGAAGGCGCTATCGCTCGAAATGAGCTCACCGCCGAGGCGCTCTTTCAAACCCGATACGAGGAGGTGGCGGGGAGCAATCCAGCGCTTTACCGCACCGGGTTCGATACCTTTACCGACCAACACTTGCCGGCGTTACAAGAGCCGCTACTGGCCTTGCACGGGGTAAGCTACGCGATTGCCTGCGACCGCCAGGGCTATGTGCCGACCCACAACGCGGCAGTGAGCCACGCGCCGACCGGCGACTACGCCTTCGATCTCAAGTACTGTCGCAGCAAACGCATCTTCGACGACCCGACCGGTAAACGCTGCGGCGCGCATACCCAGGCGCTGCTGCTGCAAACCTACAAGCGCGACACGGGCGAAATCATGCACGACCTTTCGGTGCCTATTTTCATCAACGGCAAGCACTGGGGCGGCTTTCGGGTGGGCTACCCGCCACAGCGCCCGGAGGCCAGCGGCACAAAGAGCGCCGCCACCCCGAGTAGCGAAGAACTGACTAGCTTGCCTCATGACGCGGGCGTGACTGCCACGAGGAGTATGAGTAGAGTGCCAGCCCCAGCCAAATGATGACGAAGGTAATGAGCTGAATCGTACCCAGTGGCTCGTTGAAGATGGTGAGCGCGATCAAAAACTGGATACTTGGGTTGATATACATCAAAAAGCCGAGCGTCGACAGACGCAGCCGCCGGGCGGCGCCGGCAAAGGCGAGCAGGGGCAGGGTGGTGGCTATACCGCAGGTCATGAGCAGTACGCTAAGCGGCGCATCGGCGAGAAAGTGCGATTCCCCCTGCAGGCTAAGCCAGGTCAGCGCCAACAGCGCCAGGGGCAAGAGCACCAATGTCTCGACGAAAAGCCCGGATAGGCCATCGAGCGGCACCTGCTTGCGAAAAAGCCCGTAGCTGCCAAAGCTTAGTGCCAGCATCAGGCTGATCCAGGGCAGCTCGCCGAGCATAAAGAACTGAATCAGAATGGCGATGCTGGCGAGCCCGACCGCCACCACCTGAAGCCGCGCCATCACTTCACGCAGCACCAGTACGCCAAGCGCCACGTTGACCAGCGGCGTCAAGAAATAGCCAAGGCTTGCCTGGAGCACCTGGCGGCTTTCGACCGCGTAGATATAGAGCCCCCAGTTGATCCCGATCAGCACCGCACAGACCAATACCCGCCCCAGCCGTCGCGGCGCTTTCAGAGCACTCACCACCGGCCCCCAGCGCTTGAGCAGCGTAATCACCCCGACCAGAAAAATGCAGGACCACAGAATGCGGTGAATCAAGACTTCCGGGGCAGGCACGCCCTCGAATAGCGCAAAGTAGAGCGGAAAGCAGCCCCACAGCACGTAGGCGGTGAGGCCGAAGGTAACGCCTTTCACAGCTTCAGGATCGCGAGCAGGCGGGGAAAGCATAGCAGCCTCATTATTGAAAAATGTTAATCTATCACACAATCTTCACATACACCGGACGATAAGGAGAAGCACCATGACCGAGCTAAGAACGAGCCTGGTTCAGTGCGATCTGCGCTGGGAGGACCCGGCGGCCAACCATGCCCATCTGGCAGAGCTGCTGGGCGAGCTCGATAGCCGCGACACTGACCTCATTGTCCTGCCGGAAATGTTCGCCACCGGCTTCACCATGAACTCCCGCGAAATGGCCCAGCCCATGGAGCAGAGCCAAAGTGTGGCCTGGCTAAAAGCACAGGCCAGCGCCCGGGGCTGTGTCGTGACGGGCAGCGTGGCGGTCGTCGATCAGGGTGAGTATTACAACCGCATGATTTGGGCGACCCCCGAGGGCGTGGTTCACCACTACGATAAGCGGCATCTTTTTCGCATGGCCGGTGAGCACGAGCGCTACGCCATGGGCCCGTCTCGTAAGATCGTCGAGCTCAAGGGTTTCAAAATCCTTTTGAGCGTTTGTTACGATTTGCGCTTTCCGGTGTGGTCACGCCAGCAGCCCGGCGAAGGCGAGCATTTCGAGTACGATGCGCTTTTATGCGTGGCCAATTGGCCCGCCCCGCGTCGGAATCCTTGGCGCACGCTGCTTCAGGCCCGCGCCGTCGAGAACCTGGCTTACGTAATTGGCGTGAACCGGGTGGGCGAAGACGCCAAGGGCATGGCCTACAGCGGCGACTCGATGCTGGTCGATTACAAGGGCGAGCCGCTTATCGACTGGCCCAGGGACGCGTCCTTCATCGAAACTGGAACCCTCGACAAAGCGGAGCTCGACGGGTTTCGTGAAAAATTTCCCGCCTGGCAGGACGCCGACCGTTTCGAACTTTTATCAGGAGTAGTAATGCGCCTTGATCGTTTTCTCAGCGAAACCAGCTCGCTTACCCGCAGTCTGGCCAAACGCGCGCTTAAAAACGGCGAGGTCACCTTGAACGGCTCGCCGGTCAAGCAGGCCTCGACCCAGCTCGACACCCGCGAAGACGAGGTGCTGTTAAACGGCGAAAAACTCGCTTTGGTGGGGCTTCGCTACGTAATGCTGCATAAGCCGACCGAGGTCGAGTGTACCGCCCGGCGTGGGCTCTACCCCCGCGCGGTCGATTTGATCGAGCTGCCCAAGGCCGAGCGCCTGCAGCCGGTCGGGCGCCTTGATGTAGACACCACCGGGCTTTTGCTGCTGACCGATGACGGCCAGTGGTCGCACCGGGTAACCTCGCCCAAGCACCGCTGCGCGAAGGTGTACATCGCCGAACTGGCCGACCCGCTTGAGGGCGCCGCCGCCGAGCGCGCCGTAGAGAAAATCGCCGAGGGCGTTCTGCTGGACGATGACGAAACGCCCACCGCGCCGGCCACGCTCGAGCTACTCAGCCCCACTCAAGCGAAGCTGACCATGACCGAAGGGCGCTACCATCAGGTAAAGCGCATGTTCGGCGCGCTCGGCAACCGGGTGGTGTCGCTTCACCGTCACGCCATTGGTCCTATCGAGCTTCCCGAGGACCTGGCCCCCGGTGAGTGGCGCGAACTCACCGCCGAAGAAGCCGCCAGGTTCTAGGCCGTTACGATGCCCCAGCAAGCGCCCTTGACGGGCGCTTTTTTTTATAGCCGGTTTTCATAAACGCGCGTACTTGCACCTCAAACTGTTCCAGAGGTAACTATTTTATACCGTTATCTTATTACAAGACTCAAGCTGCAAGGCTTGGTGCTTTTCGTTAAGCAGCGGCGAGGAGGTTCATTCAGTAAAATGGCTGAGTTTGGCGGCCTCGATCAGCGCTTGGGTGTAGGGGTGGCGTGGCGCGGCGAGCACCTCGAGGCAGGGGCCGCGTTCGACCACCTCGCCTTCCTTGAGCACCATAACGCGGTGGGCCATGGCACGTACCACGGCCAGGTCGTGGCTGATGAACAGATAGCTTAGCTGGCGCCTGGCCTGTAGCTCGCGCAGAAGAGTGATCAACTGCTTTTGCACCGTACGGTCGAGCGCCGAGGTGGGCTCGTCGAGCACTAAAAGCTCAGGCTCTAGGATGATGGCTCGGGCCACCGCGATACGCTGGCGCTGGCCACCGGAGAACTCGTGGGGGTAGCGGGCCGCGCAGCTCTCGGGCAGGCCCACCTCCTCGAGGGTTTGGTGAACGCGAGCGGTGACCTCTGCCGGGCTAAGCTCGGGGTGATGAAAGCGCAGCCCTTCGCTGACGATATCGAACACCGGCATGCGCGGTGACAGCGCCCCGTAAGGGTCCTGAAATACCATTTGCAACCGGCGGCGCTGGCGCCGCAAGGCGTTGCCGCTCAGGGTGTCGAGCCGGGTATCGCCCAGTGCGATCTCGCCCTGGCTTGGCACCAGGCGCAGGATGGCCGAGGCGAGCGTCGTCTTGCCCGAGCCCGACTCGCCCACGATGCCCAGCGTCTCGCCGGGGGCGATGCTCAGATCTGTCGCCTTTACCGCTTCAAAAGCGGGCCGTTTGCGCTGGAAAAGCCCGGTAGCGGGGCGGGCGAAGCTTACCTTGAGCTGGCGCGCGCTTAAAAGCGGCGTGGTATTGGCGATGGCCGCCGGCCGGCCAGCGGGTTCGGCGTCGATCAGTGCCCTGGTGTAATCGCTTTGCGGGCGCTCAAATACGTCGACCACCGTGCCGGTCTCCTGGATACGGCCATCCTTCATCACGCAAACCCGGTCGGCGAAGCGGCGTACCAGGTTCAGGTCGTGGCTGATGAACAGCATCCCCATACCGTATTCGTCGCGCAGCGCCTTTAGTAGGGCGAGTATCTCCTGCTGTACGGTGACATCCAGCGCGGTGGTCGGTTCGTCGGCGATCAATAGCGCCGGGTTGTTGGCGATCGCCATGGCGATCATCACCCGCTGGCGCTGCCCGCCGGAGAGCTGATGCGGCCATACGTCCAAAAGCTCTTCGGCCCGGGGCAGTTTGACCTGCTCGAGAAGCGCCTTCGCGCGGCGCCGGGCGGCCTGGCCCCGAAGGCCCTGATGCAGGCGCAGGGTTTCGCCAAGCTGTTTGCCGATGCGGTGCAGCGGGTTCAGTGAGGTCATGGGCTCCTGGAACACGAAGCCGATGCGGTTGCCGCGGATGGCGTTCCACTGGCGCGAGCCTTGCTTTGCCAAATCCGTCGTTTCCAGCCAGCGCCCGCCGCTCACCCTGGCGTTTGCGGGCAGCAGGCCAAGCGCGCCCAGCGCCGACACCGACTTACCCGAGCCGGATTCACCCACGACCGCCAGCGTCTCACCCCGGCCGACGCTAAGCGAGAGGCCGTCCACCACCGGCTGGCCATCGAAGGCCACGGTGAAGTTTTCGAGGCAAAAAAGCGGGTCAGACATGTTGGGCTCCCGATGCGGGCGTGGCGCTATGGCTTACGTGGCGGGGGTCGAAGGCGTCACGCAGCCCCTCGCCGATGAACACGAGCAGCGAGAGCATGACCGCCAGCGTCATGAACGCGGTGATGCCCAGCCAGGGAGCGTGCAGATTGTTCTTGCCCTGGGCGGCCAGTTCGCCAAGCGACGGTGCGCCCGGGGGCAGGCCAAAGCCGAGAAAATCGAGCGCGGTGAGCGTGCCGATGGCGCCGGTAAACAGAAACGGGATGAAGGTGAGGGTGGCGACCATGGCGTTGGGCAATACGTGGCGCCACATGATCAACCTGGAAGGCAGCCCCATGGCTTTTGCCGCGCGCACGTACTCCAAATTTCGCGCGCGCAGAAACTCGGCGCGTACGATATCGACCAGTCCCAACCAGGAGAAAAGCAGCATGATGCCCAACAGCCACCAAAAACCCGGCTGCACGAAACTGGCGAGAATGATCAGCAAGAACAGCACCGGAAGCCCGGACCATATCTCGGTGAGGCGCTGGCCAATCAAATCTATCTTGCCACCGAAGTAGCCCTGTACGCCGCCGGCCAGCACCCCCATGACGATCGAGCCGGTGGTCAGTACCAGCGCAAAGGCCACAGAGAGGCGAAAGCCGTAGATGACCCGCGCCAGTACGTCGCGTCCCTGGTCGTCGGTGCCCAGCCAATGGCGGCGATCCGGCGGCGCTGGAGACGGCCGGGTCATCTGCATATCCAGGGTTTGGTAAGAGAACGGGATCACGGGCCATAGCGCCCAGCCGTTCGCCTGGATTTGCCCTTGAATGAACGGGTCGAGGTAGTCCGTGCGCGTGGGCAGAAAGCCGCCGAATTCGGTTTCCGGGTAGTCCACCAAAAGCGGCGCATACCACTGGCCTTCATATTTCAGCACCAGCGGCTTATCGTTGGCGACCAGCTCGGCGGCCAGGCTCAAAATGAACAGCACGCCGAACACCCAAAGCGACAGCCGGGCGCGGCGGTTGGCTTTGAACGCCGCGAGGCGCCGCCGGGTAATGGGGGACAGGCGGGAAGAGCGCGGGGAAGAGGGCGTGGTCATCGTTACGCCTCCCGCGTGGCGAAGTCGATGCGGGGGTCGACCCACATGTAGGTTAAATCAGAGACCAGTTTGAGTATCAGCCCGATGACGGTGTACAGAAAAAGCGTGCCGAAAATCACCGGGTAGTCGCGCTGCATGACCGCTTCGAAACCCAAAAGGCCCAGCCCATCGAGGGAGAAAATCACCTCGATCAGCAGCGCGCCGGTAAAGAAGATACCGATCACCGCCGATGGCAGCCCGGCAATGATGATCAGCATGGCGTTGCGAAACACGTGGCCATAGAGAATACGGCGCTCGTCCGCGCCCTTGGCGCGGGCGGTGAGCACGTACTGCTTGTGAATCTCGTCCAAAAAACTGTTTTTGGTCAGCATGGTGAGCGTAGCGAAGCTGCCGATGGCCGCGGCGACGACGGGCAAGGTGATATGCCAGAAGTAATCTTTCACCTTGCCCCAGAGGGAGAGGTCATCGAAGTTGGGCGAGGTGAGACCCCTGAGCGGAAACCAGTCCAGGTAGCTGCCGCCGGCAAAGATCACGATCAGCACGATAGCGAACAGAAAGCCCGGGATCGCGTAGCCGACGATCACCAGCCCCGAGCTCCACACATCGAAGCGCGAGCCGTGATGCAACGCCTTGCGAATGCCCAGCGGAATCGACACCAGATAAACCAGCAGCGTCGCCCAAAGGCCCAGTGAAATCGAGACCGGCAGGCGCTCGACCATCAGGTCGATGACCGGGCGGTCGCGAAAAAAGCTGGTGCCGAAATCAAGACGAAGGTAGTCCGTCATCATGGTAAGAAAGCGCTCGTGAGCCGGCTTGTCGAAGCCGAACTGCTGCTCGAGTTGCTCGATGAAGCGCGGGTCGATACCGCGCGCCCCGCGCGAGTCGTCATTGACCTGGACGTCGGCGCCGCCCATGTCCAGGCGCGTGCTGGCCATGGCGTCGGCGCCTTCGAAGCGCGCGAGCATCTGGTCGATGGGCCCGCCGGGGGCGGCCTGAACGATCATGAAGTTGAGTAGCATGATCCCCAGCAGGGTAGGAATCATCAAAAGTAGTCGGCGTAGAGTGTAGCGGGCCACGGTGCGCTCCTGGGGTGATCGAAAAAGCCCTAACGGCGCCTTTCAAGGCTGGCTTCGCGGTCGGGGTCCACCCACCAGGCGTCGAGGTCCATGGCGTAAGCGGGGAACGGCTCCGGGTAGCCAAACTTGTCCCACACGGCGATGCGGGTTTCGCCAGAGTGGTAGTGGGGTATGGCGTAAAAGCCCCAGCGCAGCACACGGTCGAGCGCCCGGGTAGCCACATCGAGCTCTTCACGGTCCTCGGCGCTAATGATGTGCTCGACCAGATCGTCGACTGCCGGGTGGGCAAGCCCCATACGGTTACGACTTTGAGGCGCCTCGGCGGCGGCGCTGGTGAAGAAGTCGCGCTGCTCGTTGCCGGGGTTGTTCGACTGGGGGTAGTGGGTGGTCACGATATCGTAATCGAAGTTACGCACCCGGTTCAGGTACTGGTTGATATCGACGATACGCATGGACGTGTCGACGCCCAGACGCGCCATGTTTCTAAGCATTGGCTGTACCATGCGTTCGAGCGCCGCGTCGTACATCAATACTTCGAGGCGAAGCGGCTGGCCGGTTTCGCTGTGAACGAGCTCCCCGTCTTCGATTTCGTAACCGGCCTCTTGCAAGAGCCCAAGGGCGCGGCGCAGGCGCTCACGCAGCGCCGCGGGCTGTTCCATGGGCAGCGATTCGGTGAACAGCCGGTCGGAGCGATGCGAGGCGAGCAACTCTTCACGGTGGGGCTCCAAAAGCGCAAGCTCGGCCTCGGAAGGCGGGCCTACGGCTTCCATTTCCGAATTCTGGAAGTAGCTTTCGGTACGCTGGTAGTTATCGTAAAAAATGTTGGTATTGAGCCAGGCAAAGTCGAAGGTAAGGCTTAGCGCCTCGCGCACTCGCGGGTCCTGAAACTTCACTTTATTCAAGTTGAATACGAAGGCCTGCATGAGCGCCGGGTTGACGTCGGGCACGGTGATGCGCTCGATCAACCCCTCGCGGTAGGCGGGGAAGTCGTAGCCGATCGCCCAGGTAGCAGCGCGGGCGTCTTCGCGAAAATCGACGAGCCCCGCCTTGAATGCCTCCCAGGCGATATCCCGGTCGCGGTAGTAGTCGTAAACGATCCGGTCGATGTTGTAGCGCCCGATATTAACCGGCAAATCCTTGCCCCAGTAGTTTTCGTCGCGCTCGAAGACGATCCGCCGGCCCGGGTCCACCTCGCCGATGCGGTAGGGCCCGGAGCCCGGATGAGCGGTCAGTGTCGGCGCCGTAAAATCCCGCGGCTCCCAGTAGTGGCGGGGTAGAATCGGCAGTTGCGCTACGATCAACGGCAGTTCTCGCGAGGTGGTGTCGCTGAACTCGAAACGCACCTGGTGCTCGCTTTGGGCGATGACCTGGGAGACACCGGCGTAGTAGCTGGCGAAAAACGGGTTGCCCTCTTCGCGTAGCAGATCGAAGGAAAACACCACGTCGTAGGCGGTCACGGGTTCGCCGTCTTGAAAGCGCGCCTCTGGGCGAAGGTCGAACTCGATCCACGCCCGGTCCGGGTCCAGGCGTACGCCTTCGGCCAATAAGCCGTACAGGCTGAACGGCTCGTTGGGGTTGGTCGCCATCAGGGTGTCGTAAATCTTCGTACTCACCCCGGTGGCGGGGGTGCCGCGAATGATGAAGGGGTTGGTCGAATCGAAGCTCGAGCCCACGGCGGTATGAATGATACTGCCGCCCTTGGGCGCCTGAGGGTTCACATGGGGGAAGTAAGCAAAGCCTTCATCGAGCGCCGGGGTGTCGTAGAGCGACAGCCCGTGAACGGTTTCGACCGGCGCACTCGAAGGCGGCTCGGAAATCGCCATTGCGGCACTTTCGTCAGTGGCCAGCGCCGCCAAAGGGGCGGCGCTGGCCGCCGTTAGCAGTAGGGCGCAAAGAGCTTTGACACATCGCACACCGCTTCGCATCGAGGACGTCCTGTTGTCGCGTTGAACCGTGACCGAAAATCGACGCCCTCTACCGCGCAGAGAGCGCCAGTAGCTGGCCGGTCTCCAGAGCATTCGGCCGCTCGAGGGCATTCCAGCGTATCAGGTCGCTTTGGTCGACATTATAGCGCGCGGCGATAGCGGATAGGCTATCCCCCCTTTCAACGCGATGAACCGCTGGGGTCTGGGTCGTGGCGAGCATGCTCGAGCCATTTTGGGAAAGCTCGGCGATGAGCTCGCTGTCCGCCGATTCCGGCACCAGCAGCGTTTGCGCGCTTTGTGGCCCTGCCTGGGCGGCGAGCAGCCCCGGGTTGAGCTCGGCCAGGCGCTGCTGACTGACATCCAGAAGGGTCGAAGCCTGGGCCAAACTGAGCGGCTGTGCGAGCTGCACCTTGGCAAACGCGGGGGAGGCATGAATCTCGGGTAGCTCGACGCCGTAAAATTCCGGATCCTGAATGATCGCCGAAATGGCCTTGAGCTTGGGTACGTACTGCAGGGTTTCCGAGGGCAAGTTGAGATCCCAGTAGCTGCCTTCGAGCCCCTGGCCGTGGGCCCGGCGTACCGCCTTGTTGACCGTGCCGGCGCCGGCGTTATAGGCGGCCAGCGAAAGCATCATGTCGCCTGCGTACCACTGCTCTGCCTGGGACTCCAGGTAGTCGAGGGCGGCCTGGGTCGAGGTAAGAACGTCGAGCCGGCCATCGTAGCGGCTGTTGCGCACAAGCCCCAGCGCGTCGCCGGTACGCGGCATGAATTGCCAAAGCCCCGCCGCGCCCATATGGCTTTTGGCGCTAGGGTCGAAGGAGCTCTCCACGAAAGGGATCAGCGCGATTTCGCCGGGTAGATCGCGTGCGCTGACCTGTTCGGTGATCCAGGCAAGCCAGGGGGTAGCGCGGCGCGTGATTTCGGCGATGTTTTCCGGCCGGGCACGGTAGTACTCGATCCACTGATCGACGCGTGCCTGGGCATCGGGGGTAAGCGCTTTGTCCTGCCACTGAAACGCGTCGCGTAGTGTCTTCCATACGCTTTGAGGTTCGAGGGACAGGGAATCCCAGAAGTGGGCGTGGTAGGCGTCGAGCTTTGACGCTGGTGCTTGCTGACCCCCGGACGCTGGCAGTGTGTTGGGCGCGGGTGCAGAGGTAAAGACACCAGAACGATTGGCGGAGGCTTCGGAGTTGGCCGCCGTGGCCATTAAAAGGCCCATAATAACGGTGCTGCCAGCGCTTAGTAAAAAGCGCTGGCGAATGGTGCGATAAGTCATAGAGCGTCTTTTCTGGGTAAAGGCTTTAGAAACGGTTTTTCCACTCGCGCAACGTCGTAAACGTTGCGAGGTCGTCACCATTTGGGCCTTGGGCCCCTGCGGCCTGGCGCACGCTGTCGGTGGCCACGCGTAAGTAGGGGTTGATGGTTAACTCGCGCCCGATGTTGCTGGGAAGGGTGGGGCGATCCATCGCACGTGCTTTCTCGCACTCCTCCAGCGCCTGGGGGATCGCGTCATTATCCGGGTCGGCTTGCCGCGCAAACATCAGGTTGGCCCTGGTGTATTCGTGACCGGCAAACACCAGCGTATCTTCGGGAAGCTTTGCCAGTGCCTCGAGCGAGGCAAGCATCTGCTCCGGCTCGCCTTCGAAAAGCCGCCCGCAGCCGGCACAAAAGAGCGTATCACCGCAAAACAGCAATGCCGGGATACCCGCCGCGAAGTAGCTGATATGGTCCAGGGTGTGGCCGGGGGTCGCGATGACTTCGAAAAGCCGACCCATCACGCGCAGCTCGTCGCCGTGGCCTACCGTCTCATCGAGGCTTTCGATGGACGAGCCCGCCGGGCCGATCACGTGGCAGCCGTAGCGCCTTTTGAGCTCTTTCACCCCGCCGGTGTGGTCGTGATGATGATGCGTAATCAAAATGGTGGCCAGGCTAAGGCCTTCGCGCTCCAAAAGCTCGATGACCGGGGCTGCTTCACCGGGGTCCACCACGCAAACGTTTTGGCTAGTATCCTGGCGCAGCAACCAAATATAGTTATCGCTAAGGGCAGGAATCGGTGTCACGCTCATCATGGGCGAGATCCTTTAACGTTCAAATTACGCGACGGCGTGTGCAAGAATACGCGCACCGCGAAAAAAAGTCGCTACTGTGGAGGCAAGCGCGTTCCATGTCAAATTCCTCGATGGCCCCCGAGCTTGCCAAACGGCTGGCCCAAAGCCAAGTCTATTGGGAAACCCCGGCCGGGCGTTCGCTTTGGGATGTGCAGCGCGCCTGCCTGGGCCCCGTGGTAGAAAATCGCCACGGCCAGCACTGCCTGGAGATGAGCATGGGGCGCTCGCTGATGTCGCTATCCCGTATTCCCCATCGTATACGCTGGGCGCCTACCTTGGCCCTTGCCGAGTCCCCCGCGACCCTGGTCTGCCCGCCGGACAGCCTTTCGCTGCCCGACCGCTGCCTGGACACCGTGGTGATCCATCACTGGCTCGAACAGTTGCCGGACCCCCACTTTACCCTCAAGGAGGCGGCCCGGGTCACCAACGACCATGGCGTGCTGGTGCTATTTGGCTTCAATCCGCTCAGCCTGAGCGGGCTTTTAAAGCGCCGCCACGGCGGGCACTCGGCGTTTCCCTTCAGTGGTGACTGGCATAGTGTCAACCGCTTGCGCGATTGGCTGGCGTTTGTCGACTTCGAGGTGAAGCGCGTAGACTACTGCTGTTTTCGTGGTCGTATCAACGCCCCCTGCGGCGAGCGCTGGGAGGCCTGGGGGCGGCGCCACAACCTGCCACTCGGGCAAAGCTACATGATCCAGGCGTGCCGGCGCGAGCGCGGCGCCCCCATCGAGCGGGTCAAGTTCAAGCTGCCTGCCAAGGCGTCGTCTCTGCCGCTGGGGGCTTCGCGCAACCGGGCGTATTTAGAAGAACCGGCCAAATCGTCATCTCGTATTGCAAAGGAAAATCAGCGTGAGTGAGCAAGACAGTCAGCCCCGAGTCGTGGTCTACACCGACGGCGCCTGCCGAGGAAATCCAGGCCCCGGGGGCTGGGGGGCAGTGCTCGCAAGCGGGCCGCACGAGAAAACCCTCAAGGGGTTTGAAGCGCAAACCACCAACAACCGTATGGAGCTGATGGCCGCCATCATGGCGCTGCGCGCGCTGAACACCGCCTGTGCGGTCGAACTCTGGACCGACTCCCAATACGTGCGCCAGGGCATTACCCAGTGGATCCATAACTGGGTCAAGCGGGGTTGGAAAACCGCGGCCAAACAGCCGGTCAAAAACGCCGAACTTTGGAAAACCCTGCACGAGGAAACCAGGCGCCACACGGTCGAGTGGCACTGGGTCAAAGGGCACAGCGGCCACCCCGGCAACGAAAAAGCCGATGCCCTGGCCAACGAAGCCATCGATGATCACCAAAGGAGCACGCCATGCGCCAAATAATTCTCGATACGGAGACGACGGGCATCGAAACCCGGGATGGTCACCGCATGGTTGAAATCGGTGCCGTCGAGATGATCAACCGGCGCTTTACCGGGCGGACCTACCACCAGTACATCAACCCGGAACGGCATATCGATGCCGAGGTCGTCGCCGTTCACGGCATCGACAACGCGAAAGTCGCCAACGAGCCGGTCTTTGCCGATATCGCCGACGCGTTCTGGGACTTTATCGTGGGCGCGGAGCTGGTCATTCATAACGCGCCTTTCGATGTGGGCTTTATCGACCACGAGCTGAACCTGGCCAATAAGCGCCGTCAAAAACCGCTGGGCCCGGTGAGCGAGCACTGCCGTGTGCTGGATACGCTGACCATGGCGCGCCAGATGCACCCGGGCCAGCGCAACAGCCTGGATGCGCTTTGCAAGCGCTACGATATCGACAACGGCCACCGGGTGCTTCACGGCGCCTTGCTGGACGCCGAGATTCTGGCCGATGTCTACCTGGCGATGACCGGCGGCCAGACCGCGCTGACCCTCGATGCGGAGAGTTCCAGCGAGCGCGAGGAGAAAAGCGAGGCAAGCGAAGGTCTTTCGGTCCAGCGGCTGACCCTGACGCCGGGCCAGCTTCGGGTGATCCAGCCAAGCGACGACGAAGAAGCGGCGCACGCCGCCAAGTGCCAGGCGCATGATCTGCGCTGGTCGGAGGGCACCGCTCAAGATGCTTAAACGGGAAATTCCCAAAAACGAGGCGGCGGGGCGGGTCGTACGTATCGCCCGCGGGCAGCTGGCGCCGGGCGTGAACACCCCCGAGGGTGCGCCAACGCCGCTGCAGCCTTTTCAGCCCTGGACACCGGCCATGCAGCCGCTTTGCTATTGGCAGGACGAGCCGGTAGCGCTCTCGATCGAAGATGCGCCCGAGGCGCACTGGGTGGAAGGGCGTCACTGGCTCGAGCATTTGCCCGAGAGCTGGTTCAGCCTGCTTTCGACGGCGCTACAGGTCAGTGCCTGGCTTGAGAATCACCGCTTCTGTGGGCGCTGTGGCGCCGAGGCTACTCGACTGGGCGCCGAGTTCGCCATGCATTGCGATGCCTGTGGGCACCGCAACTATCCGCGCATCTCGCCCTGCATCATTACCCTGGTTACTCGGGGCGAGGCGATGCTGCTGGCGCGTAGCCCGCGCTTTCCTCCCGGGCGCTACTCGACGCTGGCCGGGTTTATCGAGCCGGGTGAGTCCGCCGAAGAAGCGGTGCACCGTGAGGTGTTCGAAGAGGTGGGCGTGCATATCGACAATCTTCGCTACCACAAGAGCCAGGCGTGGCCGTTCCCGCATTCGCTGATGCTTGGCTACTTTGCCGAGGCGACCACTCGGCGGATTCACATCGATGGCGTCGAAATCAGCGATGCGGCCTGGTTTTCACCGCGTAAACCGCCGGCGCTGCCGCCGGCCTACTCTATCTCTCGGGAGCTGATCGAGACGCACCTGGCCAAATTCCGCTAGAGGCCAAAGCGCGCTGGCTCATTGCGCTTATTTACCGGGGAACAGGCTGGTCAATTTGGTGGCCAGCATGACGTTACCGGTGGCCTTGAGCTTGCCGGTCATGAAGGCGGTCATACCGTTGACTTCGCCGTTCATGATGCCGCGCAGCGTATCGGTGCTGGTGGAAATCGTGACGGAGGGGTCGTCGTGCTCACCCTCGTGAACGCCCAGGGTGCCGTCTTGCACGTGCAGATAATGGCTCTGCTCGTCCGAGAAATGGAACTGAAAGACTTCATCCATACCTCGGGCCGCTTCCGGGTCGAAGCGGGACTCAAGCTTTTCAAAGGTGGTAGAGGACATCGAGTGTTTCCTATGACGAGTTTATTTAAAGGCAAACGCTACGTGAGCGCGATAAGATGCGAGTCAACCATAAGCTTGCGAAGAGCCTATTTAAAGCATTGGATTTTATCAAGCAAGCGATTCCCTGATCTTCACTCGGCGGTGGCCGGGTTCGGGGATTCAACATCGAAGGAGAGCGCAGTTGAGTGATTGGATGACTGAAATAGGCACTTTCCTCGTGCAGAGCGTTATTTTGACCCTGCTGCTACTGGTGGCCGGCTTTATACTTTTGCGTAGTAAACGCGGCGGCGAGCACCGTATGACGCTTCACGTGGAGTCATTGAACGAGCAGCGCCGCGCGCGCAACCGGCGTCTCAAGGTTAGTGCGACCGCCCAGGGCGCGCGTAAAAAACTCGTTAAACACCTTCGCCGTGAGGAGAAAGAGCGCCAGAAGTCCGCTAAAAAAGCCGAGGGGCAGGCCGCGCGGGTGTGGGTGCTCGACTTCAATGGCGATATCAAGGCGTCGCGTACGGAACAGTTCGCGCAAGAGGTTTCCGCGGTCATCGAGGTGGCAAGCGCCAACGACGAGGTGGTGGTACGCCTGGAGTCCGGTGGCGGGCTGGTGCACGCCTACGGGCTGGCCTCGGCACAGCTCGACCGGCTGCGCGAGGCTGGCCTTTTGACCACGGTATGTATCGACAAGGTCGCCGCCAGCGGGGGTTACATGATGGCGTGTACCGCGAATCACATCAAAGCCGCGCCTTTCGCGGTCATCGGCTCGATCGGGGTGGTCGCCCAGGTGCCCAATATCCACCGCCTTCTAAAACGTCACGATATCGATGTCGAGATGCTCACCGCCGGGCGCTACAAGCGTACATTGACCGTGCTGGGTGAAAACACCGAAGAGGGCCGGGCCAAGTTCATCGATGACCTGGAAAACACGCATAAGCTCTTCAAGGAGTACGTGGGTCGCCATCGCCCCGGTATGGATATCGAGCGTCTCGCCACTGGCGAAATCTGGTACGGCAGCCAAGCGCTTGAACAGCAACTAGTGGACAGCGTAGGCACCAGTGAAGCGTATCTGGTCGAGCGTATGGCCCTAGGGGACGTATTTAGCGTCAAACTCGAGCCGCCCAAAACCATCGGGCGGCGCGTGGGTGTGGCGGTATCGTCCGGGGTGGAGCAGGCAGTGACCAAAGCGCTGGGCGCTATCGAAGCGACTGGCTGGCACCGCCGCTGATCGATGCGCGAGGCGGCCTCAAGCCGCGTAATGAAGCGCCAGGGCGGACAGGACGGCCTTGGCGCTTTCGCTTTTAAGCGAGTAAAAAATAGTTTGCGACGACCGCCGGGTTTGCACCAGGCCATCCCGGCGTAAAATGGCCAGGTGTTGCGAAAGCGCGGATTGGCTCAGGGCCAGCTGGTGATTGATCTGGGTGACCGATAGCTCTTTCTCGGTTAGCAGACACAGTATTTGCAGGCGTTTCTCGTTAGCGAGCGCTTTGAGTAACAGCGTACCTGCTTCCAATGCCTGACCTTCATGTTCGAGTAAACGAGACGCGGCGCTTGGGGAAGTAGACATGGTTTTCTCCTTGCCGAAACGATAGGTAACATTTTTATAGTTGTTCGATCATTCAATCGCGGCAGTCTGGGTTTTTTAATGGCTGAAACGGTCTAACGTTGAAATATTGTTGATCAATATTGGTTAATTTAGCGAAGCTTGTCCAAGCGGTCGTTTAACGATGAGTCAATGGTAAGGGTGGCATCAGGCGCCGACCATAACGCTGGTTAAATGCGTAGCGGTTGGGCATTAGCCCATAGTGTAACGGTTCCCGCCGGTTTTTCTGGTTAAAGTGCCCGCATAGCCTCGTTCGTCGACATAATAATGAGAAGCCACCATGCGCCGTTACCCCACGATCTACGCGTCCTCCGTACAATCCCCCGAGACGTTCTGGGCCGAACAGGCCAGGCGCGTGCCCTGGCACCACTTCCCGGACACCATTCTCTCTTTCGATGAGCAGCGTCACGCCCGCTGGTTCGAGGATGGCACGCTCAATATCTGCCACGCTGCCCTCGATCATCACGTGGATGAAGGTCGCGGCGAGCAGCCTGCGCTTTACTGGGATTCGCCGGTGACCGGCAGCAAACAGACGCTGACCTACCGCACGCTTCGTGACCGCGTTGCGCACTTTGCCGGCGGGCTGGAACGTTTGGGAGTGGCCAAGGGCGATCGGGTGGTGATCTATATGCCCATGGTGCCCGAGGCGGTGATTGCGATGTTGGCCTGCGCGCGACTGGGCGCCATTCACTCGGTCGTTTTCGGTGGCTTCGCTTCCCACGAGCTGGCGCTTCGCATCGAGGACGCTGAGCCCAAAGTGGTGATCGCCGCCTCCTGCGGTATCGAGGTCGAAAGCGTACTGCCCTACAAGCCCATCGTTGACCGGGCCCTTGCCCAAAGCCACTTCAAGCCCGATGCGCTGGTCGTGTTTCAGCGCGAAGCGCTACGCGCCGAGTTGAGCCAAGGCGAGTACGACTGGCAGGCGATCGAGGAGGGCGGCGCCTTTACCCAGTGCGTGCCCGTCAGTGCGACGCATCCGCTCTATATCCTGTATACCTCGGGCACCACCGGTAAGCCCAAGGGCGTGGTACGCGACACCGGCGGCTACGCCGTGGCGCTTGCCTACTCCATGGACGCCATATACGACCTGGCCCCGGGGGAGGTGTGCTTTACCGCCTCGGACGTGGGCTGGGTAGTGGGCCACTCTTATATCGTGTACGCACCGCTTCTGCGCGGGTGTACCAGCGTGCTTTACGAGGGCAAACCGGTGAAAACACCGGATGCAGGCAGTTTTTGGCGTATAATCGACGAGTACCGCGTTAAAACCTTTTTCACCGCGCCCACCGCCTTTCGCGCCATCAAAAAAGAGGACCCGGAGGCGCTCGCGTTAAGCCGTTATACGCTCGAAAGCCTCGAGTACGTGTTCGTTGCCGGCGAGCGCCTCGACCCACCCACCTTTCACTGGCTCAGCGACATCCTCCAGGTGCCGGTCATCGACCACTGGTGGCAAACCGAAACCGGCTGGCCCATAGCCGCGAACCTGGCGGGAATCGAGCTGGCGCTTTGCAAGGCGGGGTCCGCCACGTTCCCGGTGCCCGGCTTTAATGTCGAGATCATCGACCGTGAAGGCGCTTCTGCTGCGCCGATGCAGGAGGGAAGCGTGGTCATCAAACAGCCGCTCCCGCCGGGCTGTTTGACCGGCATTTGGCAAGACCCGCAGCGCTTTCATAGCGCCTACATGGCAGCGTTTCCCGGCTACTACCTGACCGGCGACGGCGGCTACCAGGATGAAGACGGTTATCTTTTCATCATGGGGCGCACCGACGACGTCATCAACATAGCGGGCCACCGGCTTTCGACCGGTGAAATGGAAGGAGTGCTGGGCGGCCACCCGGCGGTCGCCGAGTGCGCGGTCATCGGTATACACGACGAGCTAAAAGGCCAGCTACCGATCGGCCTGGTCATTCCCAAGGATGGTTTCAACGGCGATGAAGCAGCGCTGGAGGCCGAACTCATTCAGCGAGTGCGTGACGCCATCGGCCCCGTGGCCTCGTTCAAACAGGTGCTCATCGTCAACCGGCTGCCCAAAACACGCTCGGGTAAAATCCTTCGCAAGCTCATGCGCACCATGGCCGACGGCAAACCCTTCACCGTTCCCTCGACTATCGATGATCCGACGAGCCTGGAGGATGTTCATACGGCCATGCTTGATAAACGCGTGGGTAGTGCTGAGCAGACCGGGCCGCTGGAGTAGGTTTTTGGTCGATTGATCGACGTGTAAAAAAACAAGCTGCGCTTTCGTCCACGCATCGGTGTAGCTGATGATCATGCGCGTCGCCATGGCGGAGCTTACGGCAGGCACAATATTCTTCAGCTTAAACGCCGATCCGCCGTCGGCGTCAAAACCGGATGACATGCGGCGAGACGAGCTATCAACGTCCTTCTCAGCTTTCAAAAGCCCTTGCATCCGGGCGTCGACCGTGTGGTAAAGCGCTCCGGCTTCGGTGGCCATCATTTTCTCCAAGCAATAACCCCCCCCCTCCCAAGGCGGGGTTAGTGATAAGCGAAACTTTGAGAAAGGAGGTTATCTAATAAACGTTATCTTTAACTTGGGAGATCTTGCCAGTATCAGCATTGAGGTAGTAGCGGTTACTTGAATGTATTGGTTCTGAGCAGTATATGAAATAAACTGGAGCGCGCTCTATCTCTGGAACGCGCCAGAAGCCGGCGTTATTTTTCTTTGACTGCGCATTGCATCAATTATTTCCTGAGATTTCATGGCCAGCTTGTCGAAACTTATTAGAGTAGACATCAGCGTCGTCCGAAGCATCCGCAATTCTGCCCAGCTCCGCCTCACTTGGAGCCGCCTTGCCACACCCCATCAGCACACAGGCCACAGCCAACACTGCCAATATCCTCATCCTTCACCCTCGTCACCTTCTAATGCCAATCCTTTCAAAAGCTGCTCATGATTTTCTAACATTCTGCTCATATTATCTTTAGAGAAGTTACGCCACAGATCATAATCGGCTCTGTTCCGGATTTTCTTCATTCGACGAAGCAGGTGTGCTTGTTGTGTAGAAAATTTCTTCGCCACTTTTTTCTCGACCAAAACATGAGAGCCCATGCTTGTCGAGCCCTCAATTTCTACATCTTCTGTATGTAGCCTTGCTTCATGGAGAGCAGAGTAGTAGCAACGACTAACAGCACTTCTTGTAAACGCCTCGCCTTCTTGCTCAAAAAGGGATGAGGAAACCTCAAATATATCTTTAGGCTGAATCATATGGATAACACTTGGCTTGTTTGAATATCTAGATCTATGGCCAAGCCAATGAATACATTTCCTTCGAGGCTTTCAGGCAGCCCGCTTGCATCTTGCTTTGAAAATTCCCAATCGATTTGCGCAGCAATCTTGCCATTAACCGTTGCAATTACGTTAAGCCAAAGCTCTTGTTCGCCTGTTTCATGGTCCTTGACTAACTCGATCTGAGTTCCGGTTCTAATATTAGGATTATTAGTTATAAATTTTTTGGCGATATCTATATACTTTTGAAGGGTATGACCCAAGTCAATGTCAGCAATACCCTTGCTTTTGACGTAGGAGAGTATTTCTGTAAGATCCTGAAGGCCTGTGTTATCCGTATCAAGCTCAAGATTTTTCATAATCTCCAATGCTTCTTTATGCTCAGCGAGCGCCGCACAAGCAGCTGTCGCGTGGCCATATATTTTTGCGAAGGTATGGTTTTGAGGTTCTAATCTCAGAGCTTCCTGAGCGCAGCGAAGATATTTTTCATAACACATAGCCAGCACATAGCAGGGCATTGCCCAATACAAGGCTTCAGGTGTGCGCCCCCATTTATTCAGCATGTTATCAATGGCTTTTTCGGCTCGACTAAATTTTTTCCAAGAGCTTAAGACAAAGCTGATAGTAGCATCGCGCTCTATATTAGCTTCAGGTATAGATTGAGCCTGCTTAAGGAAGCGTTGCATGTCAGTGTCGTAAAGGGGTTCGCCGTGAATACGCTTACCTTGGATGCCGGCAAATATCTCTTCTCTTGCTTTTAAAGGCTCTATGCCCACTTTTCGCTCCTCAGTGATAAATTCACTAGAGGCAGGGTATCGCGAACCGAATGTGATGGGTAGTGTGTGGCAGAACAAGCGACCTCTACATCACCCTCAGTCTGCCCATCCTCTAAGTATGCTGATACGCTCTAGGCACACCACAAGCGAAGGAGGTAGCAGCAATGTCTTATGATGCTCACTACGTTTTTAGAGGCGACGCTCAAGAGTTGGTTACAAAGGATGCGCCCAAGCTTGGGCTGCCGCCTGCAGAGGATGTTCACTTGGGCGACCAAGTGCGCGCCGAGGGCAAGTCGGGCAAAGAGTACAAGATGGTTTGTAGCAGCAGAACGTTCGACTATACCGATCAGTCGCCGCGCCTTTATGTAGAGCTCTCCCTGTCAGATTTCGATACGCACACGCTAGTGACGGACTTTACCTAGCACTTTGCCCTCTTTGGGGTCGTATACAGTAGAAAAATTTGATTCTCTAAGTGGGATAACCGCTCTTCGGTTTGCCGTTGAGCGGCCTCTAGCTGCTCGATGACGCCAGCAGGGCGCCTTGGGTATTCTTCTACCGACGTCACCGTCAAGAATGCTGAGCGCTTGCCCACCGTTATTTACTGGAAGCTTACGACCTACGAGGGCCTGTCAGAGCGCACCTTGGCAATGCGCGTTTCCAGCAAGACCAAGGGCTGGCCGTCGTTTGGGCTGCGCGCTATTGCGCTGGATGCTGCCCAGGAAGAGATTGCCGCCGAGTTCGCCAAGCTGGTGACGGATCGCTTGCCAGATAGCGAGTGCTTGCTGGGTACTTTCCAGCCCTAAAAGCAGCGCTCAACCACAAAGGGCCTTCGGGTCTTTTTTTAGAGGTCGCATGTCACAGGTTAACCACATAATGGTGACAAGCAGTGTTTAAAGCGGCCCTTCTTATTGAACTATTTTAATTTATTGTTTAGTGTTTCAGCTATCTTCTTAAGATGATCATTGCGCTCATTTTCAGGCTTACCACCAAGTCTATTAGTGTTCTCATGCTCAGCCATGTCAAAGATGAATTTATTCTCATAAGCTGTTCCGTATATGTCTTTAAAAGAAACTTTAATATTAATACAAGCCTCCATACCTCCTTTACCTATTTCAGGAAACATAAAAACATGACTATCAACCACTTGGCCTATGCCGAGATTCCTCATTCCTCTTTTTATAAAGCCATGATCTGAAATATTTTTTATTATTTTCTCTTCAGCTTCGGGTGAATTACCTTCGCCAGTTACCTCAAAACCCACATCAAAAGCGATACCTTTTCCCATATTTTTAATCAAGATGATTCTATCATTAATAACTCTCCCTTCTGATATTTCAACAACGACTAAAGGTCTGACGCTATTGATAACTTCTTTTTTAATTTGCTCATGTTGTTGATTTCTCATTCTCCAAGTTTCGATAGCTAAGACCATCGTTAATATTGCAATGGCAACTGTAGCTGCGGATGTTGCTACAGCGCTATAGAAAACAGCAGTTTCCTGCTCATTTTCAAAACCGCTGTAAATCAAAAATGCAACGACTCCAATGCCAAGCGCACATACAAAGAAATATAAGACACCCCTAATTTTATTCATTGCTCCTCCTCCTAATTAAATCAGCGAGAATTAAAAATTATTAGACATACGACTATACGACATTTTCATCTGTTTTGTGGGCTGGGCGGCGGCGCCAAAGGTTTCAACCGCGGCCAAGCGCGAGTTGGCAACATGGAGAACCAATTTCGCTGCATCGGAGGTGTCAAGGTGACGCCAACGCCATCGTCGACTTCCAACGCCTGGCCGGCGCTTCGGGCACCGTGCTCGATATGTTCGACCGCAACCAGTACCGCACCTTTCACGACGCATAACCGCCCGCTGACTGGCGAGAGGCCACGCCCGCCGACATTCAAGCCGCGGCCGGCGTCGAGTCGCCCAATATCGTTTTCCTGAGCGCCCCTTGTAAGGGGTTCAGTGGGCTGCTGTCGCAATCGCGCAGCGCCACCCCGAAGTACCAAGCATTGAACCGTCTGACCCTGCGCGGCATGTGGCTGACCCTAGAGGTCTTCGCCTATGACCCGCCCGAGCTAATCATCTTCGAGAACGTGCCACGCATTGCCAACCGTGGACGCCCGCTACTCGAGCACATCGTGGCCATGCTCGAGCACTATGGCTACCATGTTGCCGAGACCACGCACGACTGTGGCGAGCTTGGCGGCTTGTCCCAGTCCCGCAAGCGCTTCCTCTTGGTCGCACGCATGCAGAGAAAGTGCCGCCATCCCTCTATGAACCAGTGCGCCGCCCATTGCGCGCCGTTGACGATGTGCTAGGCGAAATGCCCTTACCAGGTAATGAATTGGCAGGGCCTATGCACCGGGTGCCACGCCTGCAGTGGAAAACCTAGGTACGCCTGGCGTTTGTCGAAACCGGTAGCGATTGGCGGTCGCTGAATAAGTTGGCGGTCGAGAATGGGCACCTGAGCGACTATCTCATCATCCCTGAGTATCGCAGTGGCTATATGGGTGTGAGCCAATGGGATGGGCCGATGGGTACCGTGGCAGGGAGAAGCACGCCCACCAATAGTGCGTTCAGTATCGCCGATCCCCGCTTTGAGCAATCATCCAAATGGCGCAATGGTCAAGCCTATGGTGTCAGAAAGTGGGAAGGGCCAACCGATAGCTCAGCATTCTGTCAGCAATGATCAACCACGCCATCACCGAAATGGAGTAGATATTTCCCACTCCAACCAAGGGGTGTTTTCTCAATGAGCCGCCCTGGCGTGTTCGTTGGATTATAAGCAGAGGCCGACCGACTGATAGAGGCAGCGCGCAGTAGTCGGGAGGGTGACCGGCTCGCTGACTTTATCGTGCTGGCACTGAACACCGGCGGCCGAAAAAACGAACTGCTCAAACTCGAATGGCGGCATGTGAACTGGAAGCACGCGTTGATCACTCTGGAGCCGGACGACACCAAGTCAGGTAAGCGGCAGACCATACCGCTGAACGAGGATGCGGTGCCGCTACCGGTACAGCCAAACGTATTGCGCGGGATCGACCTGGGTTTACTACAAGCGTGATGGCAGCCGTTAGGTGTGTACCCGAACCCGGTGTTCAAGAAGGCGTGTGATAAAGCGCGCATTGTTGATTTCCGCATTCACGACCTGCGACACACATGCGCAAGCTGGCTTGTGTCTCAGGGGGTGCCCGCTGGCGGGCTTAAAGGACGTGCTGGGCCGCTCGACGATCAATATGACGGAGAAGTGCGTCCACCTTGCGCCACACCGGGCAAGGGACGCCGTGGCCATTGGATCACGTTCTCGTCACGTTGGAATCACCGGTAGGGAATATCGAAGAGCTGATGGGGAGAAAAAGTGTAGGGCTGAAACGAAAAAAGCCCCGTAAAAACGGGGCTTTTAATCGATTTGGCGGAGGGACAGGGATTCGAACCCTGGATAGGCTATTAACCTATGCCGGTTTTCAAGACCGGTGCATTCAACCGCTCTGCCATCCCTCCGATGGGTGCGTATATTACCACCTTTCCCTTGGAAGTCAACGCCTTTGGTCAAATTAGTAGAGACGCAGGCCAACGCGGGTGATGTTGCCGCCCTGCATTTCGCTGACGACCCAGTGAATGCCGTGCCAGTCCACATCGTCACCGATCACCGGGTGGCCACCTACGCGCAGCGAGATGAACTCGGCCAGGCTCATCTCCTGCTCGCCGGGGCTCAGGGTGAGGCCGTAGGCCTGGGCGATGTCCTGCATGTAGGCGCCACCTTCCAAAATGAAGGTACCGAAGAACGCGCGCTCCTGCTTGAGTTTGGCGTCGCCGTTGAACAGCCGGTTCAGTGAGACGAGATCTTCCGAACGGCCGATGACGCAGATCACGTCGTTGAGTTTCAGGCGTGTGTTGCCCTTGGGATGAAGCATGACGTGATTACGAAACAACGCCGAGATCAGCGCACCGGAAGGGAAGCGTAGCAGACGGATCTGGACGTCTTCGAGGTCCTGGTTCTCGACCACGTAAACGAACATTTCGAAGTCGTTCTCCGGCAGAATACCCAGCGGCCCGCGCCGGTTGGGCGTGGTGCCGGCGGGGACCTCGATTTTGAGCCAACGGGCGACCAGGGTGAGCGAGCCCCCCTGAATCAGCAGCGACATCAGAACCACCGCGAAGGCGACGTTAAAGTACAGAGAGGCGTTCTCGACCCCGCCGATCACCGGGAAGATCGCCAGCACGATAGGTACGGCGCCGCGAAGGCCGACCCAGGCGATAAAGAAGACCTCGCGCCAGCGAAAGCGGAAGAACGGCTTGATGGTGATGAGCACCGCCAGCGGCCGGGCGATGAAGATAAGCGCCAGCGCTACCAGGCCGGCGGGTAGTATGACCTCCATCAGCTGGCTGGGGGTAACCAAAAGACCCAGCACCAGAAACAGCCCGATTTGGCTAAGCCAGGCCAGGCCGTCGTGGACGGGAAGAATGAAGTTAAGATGGCGCCCGGGCTGATTGCCGATCATCAACCCCGCCAGGTAGATCGCCAAAAAGCCGCTGCCGCCCAGCACGCTGGTCAGCCCGAATACGCTAAACCCGAGCGCCAACGCCAACATGGCGTAAAGCCCGGGGGCCAGGTCGAGCCAGCGCAGCAGCTTGGCGGCCAGCCAGCCGCCCCCCAGGCCCACGATCAAGCCGATACCGAATTGCGAGACGAAGAAGATAAGGGTGTCGGTGATGCCGCCCATGTCGCCGACCAAAAGCTCGACCAGCATTAGGGTCAGAAAGATCGCCATCGGGTCGTTGGTGCCGGACTCGATTTCCAGAGTAGCGCTGACCCGCTCGTTGAGGTTGACGCCACGCCCACTGAGCATCGAGAAAACCGCCGCCGCGTCGGTCGAACCGACGATCGCCCCGACCAATAACCCCTGAATCAGGGTAAGGTCGAACACCCACATGGCGATGACGCCGACGATAGCGCTGGTGATGAACACCCCGGCGGTGGCAAGCGAGAGCGCCGGTTTGAAGCCGACCCGAAAGGTCTTGAGCCGGGTGCGTAGCCCGCCATCGAGCAAAATCATCGCCAGCGCAAGATGGCCGATGGTAAATGCCATGGTGTAGTCGTCGAACACGACGCCAAGCACGCCTTCTTCGCCGGCCAGCATGCCCAGGCCTAGAAAGATCAACAGAAGCGGTACACCAAACATCGATGAAAGCCGGCTCGCCAAAATGCTCAGCGTCATGAGAATGCCGCCAATCAAAAAAAAGGTATAAAGTGCTTCCATGTCTCTCCGTCTCTACATCAATGCCGCTCTATTATTACACGCCGCCCGTTATTTTACTGCGCCGTTTAAGGGCCTTGTGGCGAGTAAGGGGCTGGTCATGGCGGATGGCCAACCGCTACACTCCGCCTTCACGACTAGGGAGTGTGAAGTGATGGCGCACCTGACTATCCGCCGGCGAAGGCGTTTCTTGCTGGCGAGTGCGATGTGTATAGTATTTTTAAATTCAGCGGTTTGCGCAAACGAAGAGGCGCGCGACGCCGCGCCGGAAGTAAAGACGCTGACCCTTGAGAGCGATGTGTTTCTACCGCCCGCCCTTTGGGTCGTCGACCCAGGCGAAGAAAGAGAAGAGAGCGAAGCGCCAGTACCCGAAGACGCCGCACCAAAGGACGAGACCCATGAGGCGGCCGCGCTAGAGCCGGTGCCCTCGGCGGCGCTTTCGCTGCCACCGCCGCTCGACCCGCCGCCGCTCAAAGAGGTGTCGGTCATTCTGGATTGGTACTTGAGCCCTCAGCACGCCGCGCTGTTGATCGCCGACGCGCGCGAGTATTTCAAGGAGCAGGGGCTGGCGGTCGAGCTGCAAAGCCCGGCGGATCCGGCGATTCCGCTCAAGCTGTTGGCCGCTGAAGAAGTCGACCTGGCCTTGACCCGCGAGCCGATTTTGCATCTTCGGGTGCACGCCGGTGAGCCGTTGATTCGCGTGGGCACGTTGATCGAGACGCCTCTTAACGCGGTGGTCGTGACGCGCTCCTGGGCCGATGACGACGATATCGCTTCGCTTGCCGGGCTCGACTATGGTTTCTCGACCCTGGAAGGCGAGGCTGTGGTGGCCGAGCGGTTGATTCCCGAGTCGCTTCGTCAAACCGATGGCTTTACCGCCCCGGAAAACGTCCATTTCGACGCCGCGGCTGCCGTGGTCAATGGCGATGCCGAGGTGATCGCTGACGGCTACTACTACGCGTTGCCGGAACAGCTGGCCCCGGAGGGCATCGAAAGCCGGGTCATTCGCTACGAGGAACTCGATATCCCCCGCCATGAAGGGGTGATCATCGTAGCCAATAGTCAGTCGCTTTCCAAGCAAGGCCCTACCTGGGCGCGCTTTATGACCGCCGTGGAGCAGGCGGCCCACTGGATGATCGAAAACCCCGAGGCGGCCTGGGGGCTTTTGGCCGCGCGACACCCCATCCTGGATAATACGGTGAACCAGGCAAGCTGGGAGGGGATTCTTCGTCGCCTCTCGCTCAGTCCTTCGGCGGTCAATACGCGCCGCTACCAGGCCTTTGAAGCGTACTTAAAGCAGCGTGGCCTTATCGAAGAGACGCTACCGGTCTCACGCCTGGCGGTGGACCCGCATACGCTGCAGGAGTAAGGCAAACCAACCACGGAGTGTCATGAGCGAGCCCGCCCTTACATTTATCGACGTCGAAACCACCGGCACCCGCGCTACCCGCGACCGCATCACCGAAATTGCCGCCTTGAAAGTGGCCGATGGCCAAGTGGTCGACCGCTGGGTGAGCCTTATCAATCCGGGTACCGGTATTCCCGCTTTTATTTCGCAGCTAACCGGCATCCACGACGCTATGGTGGCGGATGCCCCGCGTTTCGAGACGGTCGCCGAGGCGCTACGGGAGTGGCTGGGCGATAGCTGCCTGGTGGCGCACAACGCCCGCTTCGATTACAGCTTTCTACGCAATGCCTTCAAGCGTGCCGGACTCGATTATCGCCCCGATATCATGTGTACCCTGCGCATCTCGCGCCGCCTCGAACCCGAGGAGCGCCACCATAACCTGAAAGCGCTGCTGGCGCGTTTCGATATTCAGGTGAGCCGGGCGCACCGCGCCGAAGACGACGCCGAGGCGCTCTGGAAGCTGTGGCAAACCTGGCAGCAGCGCTTCGAAGTGGATCACTGGCAGGCCGCGACCGGCCTGGAAAAGCAGCACAAGAACCTGCCTGCCCACCTGGATAGCGAGGTGTTGGCCGGGCTGCCCGCAAGCCCTGGTGTGTATCTCTTTTATGGCCATAACCGGCTGCCGCTCTACGTGGGGAAAAGCATCAACCTTAAAAACCGGGTGAAAGGGCACTTTCAGCGCGACCATCAGGATGACAAGGCAATGCGCATGCTCCAGCAGATTCAGCATGTCGAGTGGGAGGAAACCGCCGGCGACCTGGGCGCCCAGCTGCGTGAAGCGCAACTGATCAAGGAGCTGATGCCGATCATGAACCGTCAGCTGCGCCGCCAGGGCGCCTTGAAAACCTGGTTCTGGCCCGAGGGCGAACACGCTCCGGTACTGGCCGGTAGCGCGGTACTCATCAATGCCCAGCCCGGGCAACGCTTCGGGCTTTTTCGCAATGCCCGCGAGGCCAAAGAGGCGCTGAGAGGCGTGGTGGAGGAGCAAAAGCTCTGCCCCCAGGTGCTGGGGCTCGAAAAGGGCAAGGGGCGCTGCTTTGGGCACCAGTTGGGCAAGTGCGCGGGAGCCTGCTGCGAAAAGGAAACGCTAGAAGCGCATACCCGGCGCGCCCAGCACGCGCTCGAGCGGTTCAAGGTGAGTGCCTGGCCTTGGCCGGATAAAATCGTGATTGCCGAGAAGAACGCGCAAACGAAGCGCTGCGCCTACCACGCGGTGGACCACTGGTGCTACCTGGGTAGCGCCGAGACCCCGGCCAAGGCCAAGCGACTGGGGCATCAGGCGGTTCAGTTCGACGTGGATACCTACCGTATTCTGAACCGCTTTCTGCGCAGCCCCGAGGAGCACGGCCTGGCCGTTACGCCGCTTTAAACCTCTTTAAACCTCGTCCTGGGCGCTGATGAAGGCGTTCACTGCCTCCTGAAACGCCTCCGGTTGGTCTGCATGCAGCCAGTGACCGGCCTCTTTTAGCGTGACCAGGCGCGCCTTGGGTAATATCGCCTTGAGCGCGGGGAGCATCTCATCGGCCACGTAGTGCGAATTCCCGCCGCGCAGCACGAGTGTGGGGCCATTAAAAGGCTCGCTGCCGGCGGGTGCTTCAATAATGGCAGCGTAGCCGCTACGGAGCTCATCGAGGCCGACGCGCAGGGCCATCTCTTTCGCGTCGTTGCGCACCAGGTTGGTCGCCAAAAATAGCCGGGTAGGGCGGGCGCTGACGTACTCCGCCATGACCGCATCGGCGCTGCGCCGGTCCGTTGGCTTGGCCTTGCGTACCGCCTCGAGGGCGCTGAACACGTCATCGTGGCCATGCGCGTAGCGTACCGGGGCAATGTCGCCCACGGTGAGCGAGGCCGTACGCTCGGGGGCCAGGCGCGCCAGGCTAATCGCCACCTTGCCGCCCATGGAGTGTCCCAGTATATGGGCCCGCTCGATGTGCTCCTTGTCGAGCAGCACGATCACGTCCCGGCTGAGCGTTTCGTAGTCCATCCCTTCGGCGTGGGGGGAGCGACCATGATTGCGAAGGTCCACCGCGATCACTCGGCGCGTCTTTTGCCACATCTTCAGGTGAGAGCGCCAATTGTCCGCGCTGCCCAGCAGGCCATGGAGCACGACCAGCGGCGTTTTGGTTGCATCGGCGCCTTCGTCGATGGCATCGATAAAATGAAGGTCAACCGTAGGGACGCGGCTCATGGGGGCTCCTTGGTAGTGGCGTAGTCAACGTTAGGTGGTGCGCGGGGCGGTGTCGGTTTGCCCGGTCCAGACCATTAGCTTGCGCGTGAGAGCTGCCAGTAGCAGGCCGTAAAGCGGCAGGAAAAACAGCAGGCTAATGGCGAGTTTGATGGCATAGTCCACCGCGGCGATTTCGACCCAGTGGGCGGCCATGAACGGATCCGGGCTATTGTAGAAAGCGGTGAAGAAAAACGCGAAGGTATCGGCCAGGTTGCCAAGCACCGTCGAGAAAACCGGCGCTACCCACCAGGCCAGCTTACGCAGCCGGTCGAACACCTGCACATCCAGTAGTTGACCGAGGAAATAAGCCATAAAGCTTGCCAGCGCGATCCGCGCAACGAACACGTTCCACTCGCCCAGCGCCTCGATGCCGGCAAAGCTGCCCTGGGGGAAGATGACCGACACCACGTAGGAGATCGCCAGCGCCGGGAACATGACCCGTAAAATGATCGAACGCGCCGGGCCCTTTCCGAACAGGCGAACGGTCAGGTCGGTGGCCAGAAAGATGAACGGAAAGCTGAAGGCGCCCCAGGTGGTATGAAAGCCGAACAGGGTGAAGGGGAGCTGAACCAGGTAGTTGCTGGCCGCAATAACGGCGATATGGAAAAGCACCATGAGCGTCAAGCAGCGGCGGTGTTGAGCGTCGGTCAATGCAAACATCAGAGAGAGGCCTTTTTAAGAGCACGAGGGGTTAGGGAACCCTCTGTTTCGGCGCAAGCGCCACAAGGGCGCGCATTATACGCCTTCCTGGCGGTAATTAAAGTGAAGTGCCGGCCAGGCCGGCTCTGCGGCTGTTTCAAATACTTCCATCGCTAAAAAATCGCTTGAGTCGCGCAAGCTCCTCGTCGCTCCACCCTGCTGGTTCGGTGAGTGCCACCCAAGCGTTGATATAGTGCTCGGCGGCAATTTCGTGGCCGTAGCCGGGTGGCGCGCCACCGGTGGCCAAATCGGCCAGTAGCTGCAGCATGGTGACCACCGGGTACCAGCGAAGCGCCGGGGAGACGTCCGGGCCGCGCGGCGGGCGCATCCAGTCGGGTTCGCGCCAGAAAGCCGCGGGGTCGAAAAAGACGATCGGGTCACTGGCGTACTGCAGATAAGCGATACGAAAATCGCCCCAGTCCCGGGAATAGCCTTCGAAGCCGGACTGCTGATTCATAAAGCGTACGACGCTGCCGCCGCGAAAAGTGGGCTGCCAAGCGGGAGAACCCGGGTCACGGTCAGCGGTCGTGATTCGCCAGGTATCGCTTCGAAAGGGCGGCCCCGCCCAGAGCGCGCCATCGAACGGGTCTTCGATAATATCGTAGAAATCGAAGGAGCGGTCCGAGTTGAGCGCGCCCAGGCTCAAACCGAACAGATACAGCGCCGGGCGCTCGTCGGCCGGCAGTGCACTCCAGTAGCGGTAGACTTCGACAAACAGCGCCCGGGCGCTTTCCACGCCGTATTCGCCCTCGGCAATCAGCGCCAGGTGGCTAGGAAGGTAAGAGTATTGCGCGGCCACCGTCGCCACATCACCGCGCATCAAGTACTCCAGGGTATTTTGAGCCCCCGGGTCTATCCACCCGCGCCCGGTGGGGGTGGCCAGCAGCAGGGTCGAGCGCTCGAAGGCCCCGGTGCGAATAAGCTCGGCCAGGGCGAGCTCGGCGCGTGCTTGCGGGGTATCCAGCGCATTCAGGCCCACATAGACGCGGATCGGGTCCTGGGCGTCGTCGCCTAAAAACGCGCCGATGTCATCACCGCTGGGCCCCTGGGTAACAAAGCGGCGCCCGCGACTGCCAAGCGCCTCCCAACTGATCAGCGATGCCGCGCTCCCCGAACGGTGAGCGCCGGTGGGGGCTGCCAGGTCGTCCTGAACCAGCTCGTCGATCTGAGCATAGAAACGATCCGCCGCGCGCAGCGCAAACGAGAGCACCACGCCCTCGATCAATAGCCAGAAAAGCGCGATCGAGGCTACGCTCCCCAGCACGACCGCCAGGCGTTTGGGTAAGAAGAAGAACACCTTGCGCGAGAGAAGCCGATACGTGCGTTTGAATACCTTTGAGATAAGATAGAAAAAAGCGAACAGCATTAGCGCGATGGCGGCGATACTAAGGCCTCGGGTGCCACTGGCCGGTGGCATACCCATGAGCTCGCGTATGCCGTTTTGCCAACTCGAGGCTTGCCAAAGAAAAAGCGCGGCGGTTAGCGTACAAGCAAGTGCGGCTAGGGTCTTGACCCAGTGCTCGGTGCGTGAGTCTGGCTCGGGCAGGCGCAGGTAGTGCCAAAGCCCTCGCAGCAGTACGCCGAAGGCATAGCCTGCGCTAAAGCAAAGCCCGGACACGACACCCTGGGCGAGCATGGGCCTAGGGAGCAGGCTCGGTGTGAGTGACAATGCGAATAATAGCGTTCCCAGAACGAGCCCGGTGCTCGAGAAGCGGCGCAGCAATATTCGTGGCTTTACAAGATAGCGCCTGCCATGGTTGGGCCACTGCATCCATTACCTATAGAAAATTGAATTTAAAAGATACTTTAATATACTCATCTATAAAGAGAGGTGAAACTCGAACAAAACGTAACCCAGCGACTACGAAGTGTTTATCCACCAGACGCGCTTTCCCAAAGGAGGCGTATGGCTTTGGAAATGCGAGTGGCGATGTGTTTTAAAAGGGAACCTATTGGCGCTTTTTATGGTCAATAGAACAGGTGGCTAGCCAAGGAGAAACAATATGAAGCATCTTGAAAAGTGTGATAAATGCGGCAAGGACTTTGACCCATCAGTCGCCAAAGGACCACGCGAAGAGCCAGAGTTCTGCGACGCTTGTGGTGCCGATGTCAATCCCCGGCATAAACATTCAGAATTTCTGGTAGAAGACGAGGATAATGAACACACCTCGTTGGAAAAGACCCTCAGGGGCGCCTCTCAAAAGGCAGACCAGGAGTAATAAAAAAACGGTTCAGCATAAGCTGAACCGTTTTTCATGGCGGGCGTGATTAAAAGCCCTGCTGCGTGCGAGTGCCGCGAAGGCAATCACCGTAGTGCATGGTATCGCCCATGGCTTCGGCCTGTTTACGGCAATCCGCAGAGCGCGATGAGCTGGCGCCGTTGGAGCTACACCCTGCGCTCATCAGCATCATCGCAACCAATCCTAAAGTAACCATGTATTTCATACTCTGACTCCTGAATATTCGACCAAAACAATGCAGCTCGATGATATCAGCCTTGAAAAGGCATACATACCGTAATCGCAGCCCTTCGGAGGTCATATGGATCCCATCTACGCCTGGGACGTAAAACGCGAGTGCATAGTGTACCGCATTCCCGGCCAAACTCTTGAGGATGGCCGAGTAGATAGCGACTTTGCTCCGGTATGGCTACCGGCGGATGCCGATGAGTTGCCCGACGGTGTCACCACCGACGATTTGCGTAAGGTCGAGAGCTAAAAGCCCGGTCTGCACGATGGCGCAGGCAGGGCTTTTGGATGAGTCCTGAATAAACGTTACGGTTTTTCGTGCTCGGCGTTCAGTTTTTTCACCACTTCATCGGCTTCGGGCTTGGTTGCCACGCGCTTGCGCACCAGCGGGCCGTCGCGTTCGGCTTCTTCTCGCGTATCGACGATCCACCACTCCGGCTGGGCGTCGATGGCAGCGTCCTCTTTTACCACCCGGTATACGATAAAAATGCTCATGTTTAATCCTCTCCATGGATGAACCCCCGTCAAGCGACGGGAGCTTTAAACAACGTAGTACATCTTGCGTCGATTAGCCCTGCACTCGACGCAAGCGACCAGGCATTAGAGCATTTCGTCAAGCCACGCCGTGAAGGCCGACCAGGAGCGCTCGTCGGCGCGCTCATCGTAGCGCTCGCTACCAAAGACGCTAAAGGCATGAGGGGCGCCTGAGTAGATGCCGACCTCGTAGGTTATACCCGCCTCTTCGAGTTCGCCGGCCAGGGTAGCGACATCTTCGAGACTCACCATCTCATCCGCGCCGCCGTGGGCAATATAGATGGGCGGCGTCTCTGCCTGATAGGACTGGCCTTCCGGGGTCTCCAGGCCGCCGTGGAAGCTGGTGTAGGCGGCGATATCGTCGGCCTCACCGGCGCGGGCCATCTCGAGCGCGACCATGCCGCCAAAGCAGTAGCCCATGATGACGGTAGTGCTGGCAGCGCCCTGTTCCCGCGCCTGGGTAAGTCCTGCAAGGGTCAGTTCGCGCATCCGCTCGCGGTCTTCGTACAGCGCATTGGTGGCAGCCTGTTTGGCTTCGGTTTGCTGAGGGCGGTTGCCTTCACCGAAAAGATCCACCGCGAAGGCATCAAAGCCTTGCTCGGAGAGCATATCAGCGCGCTCACGCTCGTAATCATCCACGCCATCCCAGTCGTGCACGATCAGCACGCTGCCTTTGGATTCGCCCTGGGCTTCGACGTAATAGCCTTCAAAGTTTTCATCGTTGACCTGATAGCTGATGTCTTCGCCGCGGGGTTCGAAGCCGAACGCTTGGCTGCTCATCAGCGTAGCGGCGGCCAAAGCGGTGAACGTTAGCGGGGTACGTGCTCTTGTCATCATGGTAATGCGTCCTGTTGGTTTGTTGGCGGTAAAAATAGGGGGAGCAAAGAGTAGATTTAACTCGCATTGTGAACGGCGAGTGTTATACCTGAAAGGGTAGCACAGGCCCTTCGCGTTGAATCATCGTCCAATGCGCGGATCTTTTTAAACCACAGGGGCTTGCGTCGGGAACTACGTAACGGCATGCTTGTCCGTTGTTAGTACGACCACTAGGGAGCTTAAAACCATGGCGTTCAACGATTCGCACACCGTACGGCCGCATAACGAACAAGCGGTCAGCAGCGCGAAAGCCAACAAGGTATTGCGTAATACCTACGCGCTTTTGGCCATGACGCTGCTGTTTTCAGCCGTTACCGCTGGCGCCTCCGTCGCGCTTGGCGTTCAGCAGCTCAACATTCTGGTTTTCTTCGTCGGCGCTTATGGGCTGATGTTTTTGGTTCATAAAACCGCCAATTCTGCTGCGGGCCTTTTGGCTACGTTTGCGTTCACCGGTTTCATGGGCTTCACCCTTGGGCCGATCATCTCCGCTTACTTGACACTGCCTAACGGCGGTGCGCTGATCATGAACGCTCTGGCCATGACCGGTTTGACCTTCATCGGTCTCTCTGCCGTCGCGCTTACCACCAAAAAGGATTTCAGCTTTCTGAGCAATTTCCTGATGGCGGGCGCCATCGTGCTGATCCTTGCCATGGTGGCAGGTTTCTTCTTCCAGATTCCGGCACTTTCTCTGATGGTGTCCGCGGGCTTCGTGCTGTTCTCATCCGCGGCGATTCTCTATCAAACCAGTGAAATAGTGCACCGTGCTGGCGAGACCAACTATATTCTGGCGACGGTTACGCTTTACGTCTCGATCTACAACCTGTTCGTAAGCCTTCTCTCTATTCTAGGCATCATGAGCAGCGACTGATTTAATCGTTAAGCTCTACCCAAACAGACCCTACTTCGGTAGGGTCTGTTTTTTTGTAAGCGTCTTTTATATAACTCAGGTGAGAGAGCGCCATGGAGTACGGTCTACTGGTTACCGGTGCCCCTTACACCAGCCCCGCGGCCCATTCGGCGCTGCGTTTTGCCAATGCGCTAATAAGCCAGGGGCATACCCTGGCCGGGGTGTTTTTCTACCAGGAGGGGGTGCTCAACGCGTCGACGCTGATGAGCCCACCCCAGGATGAACTAAACCTCAAGGATGCCTGGCGGGCGCTCAATAACGAGCACGGCACGGCCCTCGAGGTGTGCGTGGCGGCCGCGCTTCGCCGCGGTGTGTTGGACGAGGCCGAAGCCAAGCGCCACGGCTTGACCCAGCATAGCCTGGAGGCACCGTTCGAACTCACTGGGTTGGGGCAGTTGTTGGTGTTGCAAAAGCGCTGCGACCGTTTCATCACATTTGCCTGAGGAAAAGCGATGACCGAAGACGCCGTACGTTTGATCGCGCTGACCCAAGCGCCGTTTCAGTCCAATGCCTTGCGCGAAGGCCTCGATGTAGCGCTGGTCGCCGCGGCCTTTGGCCAAAGCGTCAAGCTGGTTTTCATGGGGCAGGGGGCGCTGGCGCTGGTGAAAAGCCAAAAGGCCGGCGCACCGGGGCAAAAGGCGGTGCTGCCGACCATCGATATGCTCGAGATGTACGATATCGAAGAGCTTTTGGTACCGGAGAGTAGCCTTGAGCAATTAGGGCTGGCGCCGAGCCAGCTAGTGCCGGCGGCGAGGGTGATCTCCGATGAGGCGCTCGCAGCGCTTTATCAAGACTCCTCGACGACTCTTCACTTCTAATGGGGCTTTACCATGCTACACATTTTAAATAAACGCCCCGAAAGCCTAAGCGCGGCCAATATGCTCCGGGTGGTGGGGGACCAGGATGAGGTGCTGCTCATCGAGCAGGCCGTGCAGGCAAGCCTGTTACCTCAGTGGGCCGGTTTCGAGCAGTGCAAAGGGCGGCTATACCTGTTGAGCGACGACCTGGAAGCCGCAGGGCTACTGGAATCGGCTGAGAACCTTGGCGCAGCGATCATCTCAATGACGGATTTTGTAACGCTGACCGAGCGTCACGAACAGTGTGTAAGTTGGTACTGATATGAAAAATGAAAATTTATACCGTTATCTTGATTCAAATGAAACCATTGAATTGGATCCTGAAGGATATCTGATTGATCAAGGTGATTGGAGCGTCGAGGTGGCCGAGCTTTTGGCCCATGACGAGGGGCTTTCGCTGAGTGAGGCTCATTGGGAAATCATCGACGTGGTGCGTGATTTTTACCAGCGCTTTGAGATGGCGCCGGCGATGCGTGCGCTCGTCAAGGCAACCAAACAGGCGCTGGGTGAAAAGAAGGGGACCTCGATTTATCTGATGTCGCTGTTCCCGGAAAGTCCGGCGCGGCGCACGGCGCGTATCGCCGGGCTCCCCAAACCGACCAACTGCTTGTAAACGCTTCGACTCAGTCCAGATCGCCCCGGGTGCACACCGAGAGCACCATGGCATCCAGTGGGCTGGTGGATACGAGCGCGTGGCCCATATCACTATCGAAATAGATGCTGTCGCCTTCGCCCAGCGCCACCGGGGCGTAAAACTCGCTATACAGCAGTATTTCACCCTCGAGAATCATCAAAAACTCTTCACCGTCGTGGCGCACCCACTGCTGGAATTCGTCGAAGCTGCGCGCCCGCACCATGGTTTTAAACGGAATCATGCGCTTTTGCGCCAGGTGGTGGCCTAAAAGTTCGTGTTCGTAGGTGGGCGTAGGGTGGTGCTGGCCTTGACCACTGCGGGTCAAATCCCGCCGCCCCAGGGTGTAATGCTCGCGTTTGGGCGGGGTAAAAAGTTGGGGAAGGTCGATGTTGAGCCCGGCCATGAGCTTTTGCACCGCGGTAAACGTGGGCGATAGCTGGTCGTTCTCTATCTTGGAGAGCGTCGAGCGGGCAAGACCGGTGCGCTGGCTGACATCCTCGAGGGTCCATTGATTGGCCAAGCGGATCTCTTTGAGCCGTGCGCCCAAGCGAAGCGGCTCTACGAAGGGTTTGCGCCCCGATGCAATACGAAGCGCCGCGTTCTCGTCATGAGTCGCCGTCATGGATCGTCATACCCGGTAAATGCATTTTAGGACCCGCTATGCTATCACAGCCCGCCCCAGGCTACCCGGTAGCCGGTGTGCTTTCAAAAGGCAGGCCGAGAAGTGCTTTGATGTGCGCTTCGCAGCCGCTGGCGAGCGACTTGGGGTTATAGCCACCTTCGAGTACGGAGACCAGCCGGTTTTCGGCGTAGAGGCCAGCGATTTCCATGGCCAGATGCGTGACCCAGTAGTAGTCCTCGTCGGTCAGGCATACCTCGCCCATGGGATCGTCCTGGTGGGCATCGAAGCCGGCGGATACCAGTACGATATCGGGCTTGAAGGCGTGTAGCGCGGGTAGCCAGCTACGCTCGACGGCGTCTCTAAACGCTGCGCTTTGCATTCCCGCTTCGAGGGGGGTATTCACCACGTTGTGCCATTCGCTTCGTAGGTAGCGCCAGGGGTAGAAAGGGTACTGATAGCTTGTGCAGATCAGCACGCCAGGGTCACCCTTGAAGATATCGATCGTGCCGTTGCACTGGTGAACATCGAAATCGAGTATGGCGACCCGTTGGGCGCCGTGTCGGGCTCTGGCGTGCGCCGCTCCCACGGCGATACTGTTGTAAAAGCAAAAGCCCATGGCTTCGGCCGCTTCGGCGTGGTGGCCCGGCGGGCGTACGGCGCAAAAGACGTTATCCGCTTGGCGCTTGAAAACCTGGTCGACCCCCTTGATGACCGCGCCTGCGGCCACCCGCGCCGCCTTGAGGGATTCCGGGTTCATCAGCGTGTCGCTATCCAGCGCGGTAATGCCCTCGCTTGGCAGGCATTTTTCGAGCGCATCTAGGTGGCGCGGTGAATGCACGCGCTCGAGCGCCTCCCGGGTGGCCTCTTTGGCCTCGGCCTGCATGGTTTGCTGCAATAGCCCGCTAAGCGCCAGGCGTGCCCGTATTGCCTCTAGCCGTGCGGGGTTCTCCGGATGTTCGGGCCCCATATAGTGCAAGATGCAGTCGGGATGGGTAAGGTAGGCGGTGATCATGCAGGCGCTCCGTTCTATGTAACGCTACCTTAATCGGTAGGCGTGCCCGCACGACAGTGATAATAAGTCGTACACCGAGGTGACAGGTCAGGGAGATACGCTTGTGAGTACCCGTTTTCTACACCATTTCTTCGAGCCAAAAACCCTGGCCGTCTTCGGCGCATCGGAAAAACCGGAGTCTCTGGGCGGTCTGGTGCTGGCCAACCTTCAGCAGGGCGAGTTCAAAGGTACGCTCTGGGCGGTGAATTTAAAAGGCTACAAGCAGGTGTTCGGCGCGCCGTGTTTCGCAAGCGTCAACAGTTTGCCCGCCGCACCGGATCTGGCGGTGATTTGCTCGCCAGTCGAGGGCGCGCCCAAGCTGATCAAGAAGCTGGGTCAAAAGGGTGTGAAGGCGGCGCTGGTGCTATCCGGCGGGGCGTATCTGGATCGTGAGCGAGGAAACGAGGGCTCGATTCGCGAGCAGATGCTACACGCCGCCCGCGCCTCGGGGATTCGCGTGCTCGGCCCGGAATGCATGGGGGTAATCGTACCGGGCAAAAAGCTCAATGCATCCTACGCGAGCCAGCCGGTCAAACCCGGGCGGGTCGCGTACCTGGGCCAATCCGGGATGCTTGCCAACGCCATGATCGACTGGGCGGCGGGGCGCGATGTGGGGTTTTCCCACCTGATTACCGTAGGCGACAGCGTGGACGTGCTTTTGCCGGATTTGATCGACTACGTGAACCAGTTTTCGCCGGCCCAAGCCATTTTGCTTCACCTGGAGCGCATCAAGGACGCTCAGCACTTCATGACCTCGGTGCGCGACGCCTCGCGTAACCGACTGGTGGTGGCGATCAAAAGCGGGCGCACGCCGGAATCGGACATCTCCGGTATGGCGCCCACGCCGGGGATTGCCAATCGCGATGTCGTCTTCGACGCTGCCTTCGCCCGGGCCGGTGTGGTCCGGGTAAACGACTCCGACGAGCTTTTCGATGCGCTCGAGACGCTTTCACGCATGCGTCCGCTGCGCGGGGACCGTCTGGCGGTCGTCTCCAACGGGCTGGGCCCGGCGATGCTCGCGATCGACAAGCTGGTGAGTGGCGGCGGCAAGCTTGCCGTCTTCAATGAGGCCACGCAGACCCAGCTTACCGAGCGCAAGGTGGATAGAAGCAAACCCGGCGAGAACCCGGTCGACCTGGGCGGCAACGCCACCCCCGCGCGCTTTGTCGAGGCGCTCGAGATCGTGACCGCCGACCCGGGGGTCGACGCGGTACTGGTGGTGCACGCGCCGACGCGCCTGGCGCCGTCGGTCGAAACGGCCCGCGCGCTGATCGATAACCGCAAGCGCTTTCGGCGTAACCTGTTGACCAGCTGGATGGGACTGAAAGAGGCCTTGAAAGCGCGCAGTGCGTGCAGTGCGGCGGGCATACCCACCTATATTTCGCCGGAAAAAGCCGTCAAGGCGTTCATGCATATGGTGGACTATCAGCGCGTGCAGGCGCTTTTGCACGAAATTCCGCCCAGTTTGACCTTCAATACCCGGCCCGCTGACCGCCTTGCGTGCCGCGAATTGATCAGCCGGGCAAAAGAGCAGCGCCGCCACACCTTGACCCACTCGGAAACGGCGCAGGTGCTCCAGGCTTACGGCATTCCCACCGCGCCGAGCGTTTATTTGCGCCACCCAAGCGAGGCGTATGAAGCCGATGGTCACTTCGAGGGCCCCAAGGCGCTCAAGGTGGTGCACGATGGCAACTGTCATCCGTACCGCTACCGGCGCCACCCGCATAAAATTTCCGCCGGCCTGTTGCAGGATCTGCAAACGCCGGAGCAGGTCGAGGAGGGTGTTCGCCGCTTGGGCGACAAGGTGCGCGAAAAATTTCCCGAGTACACCGTTCAGGAGTACTGCCTGCAGCCCATGCAGCGCGGCAAGCACTCCATGCAGGTTTGCGCCGGTATCACCCGCGACCCGGTGTTCGGCCCGCTGATCGTTTTCGGGATCGGCGGTTATAAGGTGAACGTACTCGCCGACCGCCAGGTCGCGCTGCCGCCGCTTAACATGAGTTTGGCCGCCGATATGGTCGGGCGCACCCACGTCGCTTCGCTGATCCGCGAGCACTCCTCTGAAGCCGAGCGCGATATCGAAAGACTTTGCCAGTTTTTAGTGAAGCTTTCGCAAATGGCGTCGGATTTGAATGAGCTGCGCGGTTTGGAGCTCAACCCATTGTTGCTCAACCGCGATGGTATCCTGGCGGTGGATTTCGCCATGGATCTGGGCCCACCGGCCCGCTTTGCGATCATGCCGTACCCGGAGGAGCTGCGCGAATGGGTGACGCTCAAAAACGGCTGGCAGGTCGAGGTACGCCCGATCCGCGCCGAAGACGCGCCGCTGATCACCAGTTTCCATACCCGGCTTTCCGAGGAGAGCATCCGCTTTCGCTATTTTCACAACAAGTCGAACCTGACCCAGCGCGATCTATCGATACTTTCGCACATCAACTATGACCGGCAGATGGCGTTCATCGCCGAGCACCAGCACGACGACGGGTCCAAGGAAATGCTGGGGGTAGTGAGGGTTTATAACGACGCCGACAATATTCGCACCGAGTTCTCGATCATCATCCGCGACGACCTGCAGGGTTTGGGAATCGGCCGGCTATTGATGCAGAAGATGATCGCTTACTGTCAGAGTATCGGCACGATCGAGATGATCGGCAAGATCATGATGGACAACCAGCCCATGCGCGCGTTGATCAAGCATCTGGGCTTCAAAAGCCGCTACAACATGGAGGAGCAGGTAGTGGATGCGGTGCTGCGGCTCAACGAGCCGGATAGCGAGTGGCAGCGTCACCGCCTGGAGAGTCTGCCGGATTAAGCGCCGGGCCGTTGCGCCTGGCTGGCAAGGGTAGTTCCCTGGAGACGAATGCGACGGCGAGCCCCCAAAAAAGCCGTCGCATTTCATGGCGTGTTTGCCTATATGAATAGGGAATAGGTGCTCACGGAAAAAGGGCTTCAAGGCGCGAGGCGGAAACGACTCCAGGGGCCCTCGTTTTGGCGCTCGAAACGGACCCGGTCGTGCAGGCGGCTGGGCTGGCCCTGCCAGAACTCGATCATCTCGGGTTGGATTCGATAGCCGCCCCAGTGAACCGGGCGCGAAATCGGCTGGCCGTCGTAGGCCTGCTCAAAACGCACCTGGCGCTCCTCGATCCACTTGCGGTTGGGGATCACCACGCTTTGGGTCGCAATCCAGGCGCCCAGCTGGCTGCCCCGGGGGCGGCTTTGAAAGTAGGCGTCGGACTCCTCGGCCGACACCTGCTCGACCGGCCCCTCTACGCGCACCTGACGCGAAAGGCCAGGCCACCAGAAGGTCGCCGCCGCAAACGGCACATTGCTTAGCTCGCTGCCTTTGTGGCTGTGGTAGTTGGTGTAGAACACCAGCCCTTCATCGACCCCCTTGAGCAGCACGATGCGGGCGTGAGGACGGCCCTGGCTATCTACCGTGGCCAGCGTCATGGCATTGGCGTCTTCGCCATCGCTTTCGAGGGCTTCGTTCAGCCACTGGTTGAAAAGCTCGAACGGGTTATCCGGCGTATTGGCCTCTTCCAGATGATTACCTTCGTAGTCACGCCGGACATCGGCAATATTACGGGTCATGGTGGCTGCTCCCTTAAGCGGTTATGAGTATCGTTTGGCCTGAAGTGCTTGACCTCAAGCCAGGTGCAAACCCTGAACTATTGGCGCTGCTGGCGGGCGCGGAACCGGGCGTAACCCAGCGAGCCCACGAAAAGCGCGAGTGCGGCGGCGACTTCCAAAACCCCGCGTAGGATCTGCCCGGTGGCGGCGGCGAACATCACCCCCTGGGCCACATAAAGCAAGCTGACGAAAGCGAGCCAGGCATGGCCGCGGGGGCGCTTGCCGATAATCGAGGGTAAAAAAAGCACCAGCGGCAGCACGAAGGCCAGCACTGGACGCCAATTATATTCGTCGCCCTGAACGAGAAAGCCGCGCAGCATGACCAGTCCCAGCAGCACGACAAAGCTAATCAGCACCAGCCGGCGCATTTTGTCGGTCAACGCCGTCAGGCCATGCTGGTTTTCAAGGTCGTCGAGCCACTGTCTCATGACGTCGCCTCGGCACGCATCGTGTTGAGCGCCAGCGCGAGCTTTGCCAAACGCTTGCCCTGGGCGATGCAGAGTGCGCGCTCGTGCTCGTCGACCCGACGTTCGCTGCGTGCGCCGGCGACGTGGCTGGCTCCGTAAGGCGTGCCGCCGGTTTGAGTACTGATCAGCTCGGTTTCATTGTAGGGGATACCCGCATACACCATGCCATGGTGTAAAAGGGGGATCAGCATGGTCAGCAGCGTGCTCTCCTGGCCACCGTGCATGCTCGATGATGCCGTAAAGCAGGTGGCGGGTTTATTGATCAACGCGCCGTTCATCCAAAGATTGCTCGTGGTATCCAGAAAATACTTGAGCGGTGCGGCGATGTTGCCAAACCGGGTAGGGCTGCCCAGCGCCAGGCCGCAGCAGTGGCGTAAATCGTCCAGATCCGCGTAAACCGCGCCCTCTTCGGGGACTTCGCTATCCACGGCCTCGCAGGTAGGCGAGACCGGCGCCACCGTGCGCAGTCGCGCTTTTATACCCGCCACGCTCTCGATACCTGCCGCGACCTGGCGCGCCATTTCGAGTGTGGCGCCCGAGCGGGAGTAGTAAAGAACCAGAATGTAGGGGGTTTCATCGCTCATAGCGTTTCCTTGAAGGGCAGGGTCTCGGCGGTGGTGTAAAAAGCGTCGTTCGCCGCCGGCTGGTTATATCTTAGCAGAGCCGTATTGTTCTCGTCGTCGGCCTGGGGCAGGCGACGGTACACCCAGGCGAGTTCGCCGCTGGCCAGGGCCAGCTCTTCACGGCGGTAGCGAACGCCCAGGCGCTCGTAGCGGTCGAGCCTTGAAAGCTCCTCCGGGGTGACGGTAAGCACCAGCCCCGGCACCTCGCTTTGCGAGCCGGGCGCTATATCGAGGCCTTCCCGGCTGAAGCCCTCCAGCGTATCGGGCACCGGGTCGCCGCCGGCGCGCATGACCACCCAGCGCACCGGCGCGTGCCGCAGCGTACCGTAGACGAACACTTGATGGCTGCGCTGCTCGATGGGGCCCAGCTGCTCCGGGCGCTCGTAAAACCATGGGCTTAGCATGGTCAGCCAGAGCCACAGCGCGGCGGCGAGTATCATAACCAGTACGCCGACGGCTATTCGTTTGATCCCGATCATGTTCTATCCTTATAGTGAACGCCGCCTGACGCGTTAGGGGCAAGCGACGCTAAACGCCCCGGTATCGGCCAGGATATCGACTGCACCCTATTGGAGGAGCCCGCCATGAGCCAGTCGCTTCGTGATGACGTCCGTGAAGATGCGCGTAATGATATGGATTTTCGCTCTTTTGTCGGCGATGTGAAACCTCTAGCGAAGGGGAAGCGGGCAGAAACGGGAGACAAGCGCTCGCGCCCCTCGGAGGCGCAGTTGGCACGGCGCGAGCGCGCCGAAGAGGCCATCGAGCACACTAACTTTCTTTCCGACGATTTCGTCGACTTGCTGCCCCCCATCGACCCGATCGAGTACCGCCGCGAGGGCATTCAGCAGGGCGTCGTCGATAAGCTGCGCCACGGCGGCTACGCCATGCAGGCCCAGCTTCACTTGTTAAGGCGCCCGTTGGCCGAATGCCGCCGAATGCTCTTTCCGTTCATTCAAGACGCCTACGCCAATGACCTGCGCTCGGTGATGATCATCCACGGGCGGGGGCGCGAGATCGACAGCCCCGCCAACGTGCTGCGCTCCTACCTTGCCAAGTGGCTTTGCCAGTTCGAGGAAGTGCAGGCCTACGTCTCGGCCCAACCTTCAGAGGGCGGGATGGGCGCCACCTGGGTGATGCTGCGCAAGAGCGACCGTGCCAAATCCAACAATCGCGAGCGCCAGCAGAAGCGCCGCGGCTAACGGAGGCCACGCAGGTTTTTCTGAGAGCAACATTTTTCTGAAACCAGGCTTTCTAAAGCTAAGTTTTCTGAAACTAAAAAGGGCAGCCATTAGGCTGCCCTTTTCACGGGAGATCAAAAGTGGCCGCTACTCGGCGGCGGCCAGGCGGCGCTCGAACAGCGCCGAGCGCACCTCGACATCGCTTTGGTAGCGCACGCTGAACGCTTTTAGCGCGCGCAGGGCCACGTCCGGCTCCTGGTCTTCGCGAAGCGCCATGGCGTCGAAGCCGCAGCGCTCCATATAGTTGAGCTGGTCGATCAGCACGTCGCCCACCGCGCGAAGTTCCCCCTCAAAACCGTAGCGTTCGCGCAAAAGCCGCGCCAGGCTATAGCCGCGGCCATCGGTAAAGGCGGGGAAGTCGATCGCGACCGCCGCGCTCTTTTTAAGCTCTTCACCCAGCGCCGGGGTTAGCTCGGTGTCGCTTGATAGCAACGGGGCGAGTTCCGCGTCTTCTGCGTGCTCGCGCCATAGCGCCAGCGGCACGAACGCCGGCAATTGGTCGGGCAGTGCCTCGGCGTCGTATGAGACGCACCAGGCGTTTTCCGATGCCAGCTCGCCCCCCACGATCAGGTGGTCGACGTGAACCAGGGCCGGGGCGGTTTCTTGTGCATCAGTGGGCATAAACGCGCTCCTTGAAGGGTTTCATACCAATGCGGCGATAGGTGTCCAGAAAGCGCTCGTCTTCGTGACGCTCGGCGACGTACACCTCGAGCACTTTTTCGACCACGTTCGGCACGTCCTCGCGGAAAAACGACGGCCCCAGAATCTTGCCAAGCGAGGCATCGTCGGTGGAGTTGCCGCCGATCGAAACCTGATAGTACTCCTCGCCCTTTTTATCGACGCCGAGAATGCCGATATGGCCCACGTGGTGGTGGCCGCAGGCATTCATGCAGCCCGATATGTTCAAGTCCAGCGGCCCGAGGTCGTAGAGAAAGTCGAGATCCTCGAAGCGCTCTTGCAAGGCCTGGGCGATAGGGATGGAGACCGCGTTGGCCAGACTGCAGTAATCGCCGCCAGGGCAGCAGATGATATCGTTGAGCGTGCCCACGGTGGGGTTGGCCATGCCCAGCGCCTCGAGCTCTTCCCAAAGCGCCTGCATATCGTCTACCGGCACGTCCGAAAGCACCAGGTTCTGTTCGTGGGTGACCCGCACTTCACCGAAGCCATAGCGGTCGGCGAGATCCGCCACCGCTTCCATCTGGTCCGCTGTTACGTCGCCCGGGGCGTGCTCGCGGCGCTTGAGCGAGAGCGTGACCGCCTTGTACCCCGGCACCTTGTGATCGCTTACGTTATTGGTCACAAAGCGCGCAAAGGCGCGGTTCTCTTCGCGCAGCGCGTTGTACGCGTCGGTGGCACCCTCGGCCACTTCGCGACGCTCGGGTTCGGGGAAGTGGCGCTTGGCCTCATCCACGGCTTTTTGGGTCAGGGTTTGCGGGCCGTCTTTCAGGTGTGCCCACTCTTCGTCCACGCGGCGGCGATACTCCTCGACTCCCAATGCCTTGACCAGAATCTTGATGCGCGCCTTGAACTTGTTGTCACGGCGGCCGAACTGGTTGTACACCCGTACGCAGGCCTCGAGATACGTCAAAAGGTGCTGCCAGGGCAGATCCTCGCGTACCACCTCGGCAATCATCGGCGTGCGGCCAAGGCCGCCGCCGGCGAGTACCTTGACGCGCAGCTCACCGGCGTCGTTGCGCCACAGGCGCAGGCCGATGTCGTGGACCTGGATCGCTGCGCGGTCCTGGCTTGCGCCGCTCACCGCAATCTTGAACTTGCGCGGAAGGTAGGCGAACTCCGGGTGCAGCGTCGACCACTGGCGAATCAGCTCGCACCAGGGGCGCGGGTCTTCGACTTCGTCATTGGCGATACCGGCGAACTGGTCGCTGGTGGTGTTACGGATACAGTTGCCGCTGGTTTGAATGGCGTGCATCTGCACCTTGGAAAGCTCGCCCAAAATATCCGGCACGTCTTCCATGGCCGGCCAATTGAGCTGCAGGTTCTGGCGCGTAGTGAAGTGGCCGTAGCCGCGGTCATAACGCCTGGTGATCTCGGCAAGCGCCCGCAATTGATTGCCAGCCAGCATGCCGTAGGGGATAGCGATGCGCAGCATCGGCGCATGACGCTGGATATAGAGACCGTTTTGCAGACGCAGCGGGCGAAACTCTTCTTCGCCCAAGCGGCCGGCCTGGTAACGCTCCATCTGATCGCGGAACTGAGCGACCCGCTCGTCGACGAGCGTTTGGTCGTGAATATCATAACGGTACATGTGCACGGTCCTGCATAGCGAAATGGTCACGTCGAGACGGACGGTAGGTTGCCGTCACCTTAACGCAGATCGGTATATTCTATGAAAGAATATATAATTATCTTTTTATCGTTAAAGGCTATTTAAAAGGGCGCCGGAATGCAAAACCGGCGCATTACTTTTAGCTCGCCTTTTGCTCTTCCTGGCCCGGCTCGTAGGAGAGCACCGGCGATAGCCAGCGCTCGAGCTCACCGAGGGTCATCGCTTTGCGTGCGGCGAGTGCCTCGACCTGGTCCCGGGTGATTTTTCCGGTCGAGAAGTACTTCGACTGCGGGTGGGCAAAGTACCAGCCCGAGACCGCCGCCGCCGGCCACATGGCGAAGTTTTCGGTCAGCGCCAGCCCGGTGTTTTCAGGTGCGTTCAAAAGCTTGAACAGCGTCGCCTTTTCGGTGTGGTCCGGGCAGGCGGGGTAGCCGGGAGCAGGGCGAATGCCGCGGTACTTCTCGGCAATCAAGGCGTCGTTGTCGAGCGCCTCATCCTTGTCGTAGCCCCAGAACTCCTTGCGTACCCGCTCATGGAGTCGCTCGGCGAACGCCTCGGCCAGCCGGTCGGTCAGCGCCTGCACCATGATCGCGTTGTAGTCGTCGCCGGCTTTCTCATACGCCTTGGAGAGTTCGTCGACGCCGTGGCCGGTGGTCACCGCAAAGCCGCCGATCCAGTCGTGCTTGCCGCTCTCCTTCGGGGCGATGAAGTCCGCCAGGCTATAGCAGAGGCCGTCGCGGCCCTTGGTGGTTTGCTGGCGAATATGGTGAAGGCGCTCGACCACTTCCTCGCGGCTCTCATCAGCGTAGACTTCGATCACGTCGTCGTCGACGCTGTTGGCAGGCCACAGGCCGATCACGCCGCGGGCGTGAATATGTCCCTCGGTGAGGAGCTTATCGAGCATCGCTCTGGCGTCCTCGAAGAGGCTGCGCGCCGCCTCGCCGACTACCTCGTCGTTGAGAATTTTCGGGTACTTGCCCGCCAGCTGCCAGCTCATGAAAAACGGCGTCCAGTCGATGCGCTCGACCAGCTCCGAAAGGTCGTAGTTCTCGAACACGGTAATGCCGGGCTTTAACGGCTCGACCGGCGTGGTCTCGTTCCAGTCGGTCTTGAAGCGGCGTTTGCGCGCCTGAGTGTAGTCGAGATCCGCCGCCTTGGGGCGGCGCTTGGCATTTCGCTCGCGCACCACCTCGTACTCATCGCGAATACTCTGAACGTAGTCGCCCTTGAGGCTCGGGGTCAAAAGCCGCCCGGCTACACCCACCGCCCGGGAGGCGTCGGTGACGTAGATCACCGGGTGCGCGTACTGCGGCTCGATCTTCACCGCGGTATGCGCTTTCGACGTAGTGGCCCCGCCGATCAAAAGCGGCAGATCCATACCGCGGCGCTGCATTTCTTTGGCCACATGCACCATTTCGTCGAGGGACGGCGTGATCAGCCCGGAAAGGCCAATGATGTCCGCGTTGTGCTCTTCGGCGGCCTTGAGGATCTTCTCGGCGGGGACCATCACGCCCAGATCGATCACCTCGTAGTTGTTGCACTGAAGTACCACGCCGACGATGTTCTTGCCGATATCGTGTACGTCGCCTTTTACCGTGGCCATGACGATCTTGCCCTTGGCCTGGGTGTCGCCGCTTTTTTCCGCCTCGATATACGGAATGAGATACGCCACCGCCTGTTTCATGACCCGGGCGGACTTCACCACCTGGGGCAGAAACATCTTGCCCGCGCCGAAGAGATCCCCCACCACGTTCATACCGTCCATCAGGGGGCCTTCGATCACCTCGATCGGGCGCTCGGCCTGGGCGCGGGCCTCTTCGGTGTCGTCCTCGATATGGGCGGTGATGCCCTTGACCAGGGCGTGCTCGATACGCTTGTTGACGGGGAGGCTGCGCCACTCGAGGTCTTCTTTCTTGGTGGCGCCGCTACCGTCGCCTTTGTAATTATCGGCGATATCTAGAAGGCGCTCTGTGCCGTCCTCGCGGCGGTTGAGCACCACGTCTTCGACCGCTTCGCGAAGCTCCGCGGGTAGGTCGTCGTAGACCGCGAGCTGGCCAGCGTTGACGATGCCCATGGAGAGGCCGTTCTTGATCGCGTGATAAAGAAATACCGAGTGGATCGCCTCGCGCACCGGGTTGTTACCCCGAAACGAGAACGACACGTTCGACACACCGCCGGAAATCATGGCGTGGGGTAGGTGGTCGCGAATGAAGCGGCACGCCTCGATGAAGTCCACCGCGTAGTTGTTGTGCTCCTCGATCCCCGTGGCGATGGCGAAGATGTTGGGGTCGAAAATGATGTCCTCGGCGGGAAAGCCGATATCGTCGACCAGCAGGCGGTAAGCCCGCTCGCAGATTTCGGTCTTGCGCGCGAAGGTGTCCGCCTGGCCCTCTTCATCAAAGGCCATGACGACGATCGCCGCGCCATAGCGCATGCACTTGGTGGCCTGCTCGCGAAAGATCGCTTCGCCTTCTTTCAGCGAGATCGAGTTGACCACCGCCTTGCCCTGCACGCACTTGAGCCCGGTTTCGATGATTTCCCACTTGGAGGAGTCGATCATGATCGGCACGCGGGCAATGTCCGGCTCGCCGGCGATCAGGTTCAAAAACCGCTCCATGGCCTCCTGGGATTCGAGCATCCCTTCGTCCATGTTGATGTCGATCACCTGAGCACCGTTTTCGACCTGCTCCAGCGCTACTTCCAGCGCGGTGGTGAAGTCCTCCTCGACGATCAAGCGCTTGAAGCGCGCGGAGCCTGTCACGTTGGTGCGCTCGCCGACGTTGACGAACAGCGAATCCGCCTGGATGTTGAACGGTTCGAGCCCGGAAAGCCGACACGCCCTGTCGCGGCTGGGCACCTGGCGCGGCGCCATGGGGCGTACCGCATCGGCAATGGCGCGGATGTGCTCCGGCGTCGAGCCGCAGCAACCGCCGATGATATTGACCAGCCCGCTTTTGGCGAATTCGCCGACAATGGCGGCCATCTCTTCCGGGGTTTGGTCGTACTCGCCGAACTCGTTGGGCAGGCCCGCATTGGGGTGAGCGGAGACGAAGGTATCCGCCTTGTTGGAGAGCTCCTCGACGTAGGGACGAAGCTCTTCCGCGCCGAGGGCGCAGTTGAGGCCCACGGAAAACGGGTTGGCGTGACGCACCGAGTTCCAAAAGGCTTCGGTGGTCTGGCCCGACAGCGTGCGGCCCGAGGCGTCGGTGATCGTGCCCGAGACCATCACCGGCAGGCGCCGTCCGAGATCCTCGAACAGCACCTCTAACGCGTAGATCGCTGCCTTGGCGTTGAGCGTATCGAAGATCGTCTCGATCATGATCAGATCGGCGCCGCCGTCGATCAGCGCGGCCGCGGCCTCATAGTAGTTTTCATACAGCGCATCGAAGGTGACGTTACGCTTGGCCGGGTCGTTGACGTCCGGCGAGAGCGAGGCGGTGCGCGAGGTCGGGCCAAGCACGCCGGCCACAAAACGGGGTACGCCGGTCTCATCGAAGACGTCGTCACAGACCTTACGCGCAAGCCGCGCGGATTCGCGGTTGAGCTCGACGACCAACTCTTCCATGCCGTAGTCGGCCTGGGAGAGGCGGGTGCTGTTGAAGGTGTTGGTCTCGAGAATGTCTGCGCCGGCCTCGAGATAGTCGCGGTGAATGCGCGCGACCAGCTCGGCTTGCGTCAGCGCCAGCAGGTCGTTATTGCCTTTCAGGTCCGACGGCCAGTCGCGAAAGCGCTCGCCGCGAAACTCCGCCTCGCTGAGCTCCGCGTTTTGCAACATGGTGCCCATCCCCCCGTCCAGCAGCAGGATGTGTTGGGAGAGGCGTTGGGTCAGCGACGCAGTCATATCACGTAAAGCCATGGCGAGGGGGAGTCTCCAGCAGGGCAATCAAGGGGATTGGCGCAAAGGGGCTTCATCATATCAAACGGTCAAGAGCGGGGCAGCACCGTGAACGTCAAGAGCGTAATCTTCCTCGCCGCCTGGCCGCATTTTTGAAGTGCTCACAGGCTTATAAGCCAAAACGAAATGCGTTCGACGGAATAGTTTACTAAAATAGTCGGGATTGTGTCGGCAGGCGGTTTTGCTTACCATGGACACAAATGACATGTGAAGCGGCCTCGCCGCTACCACAGGAGGAACAGATCGCTCATGACCACGACTATCGAAGCGCCCGGCATTGATATTACCGATAGCGCCCAAGGCTATCTCGCGGAACTGCTGGAAAAGCAAAACGTGGATGGCATTGCGGTGCGTATCTTCATTACCCAGCCCGGTACACCCTACGCGGAAACGTGCCTGGCCTATTGCCGTCCCGGCGAAGAAGAGCCCAGTGATGTTAAGCTGGAACTCGAGAAAATCAACGTGTTTCTCGACAAGAACAGCCTCGCGTTTCTGGAAGAAGCGGTGGTCGATTTCAACGCCGACCGCATGGGTGGCCAGCTCACCATCAAGGCGCCCAACGCCAAGATGCCCAAGGTGAATGCGGACAGCCCCCTGGAAGACCGTATCAACTACGTGCTCTACAGCGAAATCAACCCGGGGCTTGCCGCTCACGGTGGTGAGATCAAGCTAATCGAGCTCACCGAGCAAAAGGTAGCGGTACTTGCCTTCGGTGGCGGCTGCCAGGGCTGCGCGGCGGTGGATCTGACCCTGAAAGACGGGGTAGAAAAGACCCTGGTCGAGCGCATCCCCGAGCTTGCCGGCATCCGCGATGTGACCGATCATACGGATACGACCAACGCCTACTACTAACGAGCGCCCCAGGGCTTCTTAGCAAGCGTTAAACCCAAAGGCGCCCCGCATTCGCGGGGCGCTTTTTTTGTGGGGGCTTTTAAGCAAACGGCTGGTCTCAACAGCGCCTTTTAACCCTTGATCAACGCTTTTACAGCGTAAAAAATTTGTAAAACATCGGCTGATGACATATTTGAATAGGAGGGTACGACTTACGTCCCATCATCAATAACGATACTAGAACGTCCGGGGGACAGGATCATTAATAAGCCATCGATGTTATCCAATATTCACAAGCCGATCTTTTTCGGTTCTTTGGGGCTTTTGCTGTTGGTGACGCTTCCGCTCATTATCTTCCCGGAGATGGGCCGGGTCTGGGTAATGGCGGCCCAGGAGTTCGTCTCACGCACCTTCGGCATGCTCTATTTGACCATGGGGATCGCCTCGCTCGGGTTCATGCTCTATATCGTGTTCAGCGATATCGGCCAGATCAAGCTCGGCGATATCGATACCGAGCCAGAGTTTTCCTTGCTTTCCTGGGGTGCGATGCTGTTCGCCGCGGGTATCGGCGGGGCGGTGGTGTTCTGGGGCATGGTCGAATGGATGTACTACTTGCAGGATCCGCCCTTCGGACTCGAGCCATTTTCTGATGAGGCCACCGCCTGGGCGGCCACCTACGGCATGTTCCACTGGGGGCCGGTGGCCTGGTCGATCTATCTGGTGCCGGCGCTGCCCATGGCGTACTTCCTCCACGTGCGCAAGCACAAGGTACTGCGCATCAGCGAGGCGATTCGCCCGGTGCTGGGGGAAAAGCTCGCGCGTAGCTGGCTTGGCAATATCATCAATATACTGTTCATCTTCGGCATGCTGGGCGGCGGCGCGACCTCGCTGGGTATTCTGGTGCCGTTGATCAACGAAGGGCTGGGTAATCTTTTCAACTTTACACCCAACGCGGCCAGTCAGGTGCTGGTACTGATCGGTACCACGGCGCTTTTTGCCATCAGTGCCTGGCGCGGGCTCAAGGGCGGAATCGAGCTCTTGTCCGACATCAACATGTGGCTGGGCCTGGGCGTCTTGACGTTCATCCTGATCGTGGGGCCCACGGTGTTCATTCTGGATACCGGGCTCAACTCCATTGGTTTGATGCTGAGTAACCTGGTGCGTATGGCGACCTGGACCGAGCCCTTTGGCTCACTAGGTGGCTTCGAGGAAACCGGCTTCACCCGGACATGGACGGTGTTCTATTGGGCCTGGTGGCTCGTTTTTGCGCCGACGGTAGGCTTGTTCATCGCGCGAATCTCCAAGGGGCGGCGCATCAAGACCATGGTGGCAGGTTCCATGTTCTTCGGCTCACTTGGCTGCGCGCTGTTTTTCATCATCCTGGGCAATTACGGCCTCTACCTACAGCTAAGCGGTGCCCTGGACGTCATTCAGATCATGAACGACAGCTCCGCTAACGCGGCGTTCTACGCGGTGCTGGGTGAGCTTCCGCTGACCTGGCTGGTGACGCTGGCGGTGGTGATACTGCTTTCGATCTTCACGGCCACCACCTTCGACTCCATCGCCTACATTCTCTCCTCGGCGGCGGAGAAGAATCTCGAAGAAGAGCCGGGGCGTTTTCATCGCCTGTTCTGGGCGTTCACGCTGTCGTTTTTGCCCATGTCGCTGCTGTTTCTGGGCGGTCTCGAGACGCTGCAGACGGCGAGTATCGTCAGCGGGGTGCCGCTTTTGTTGATCGCGGTGCTGTTGATGGTCTCGATGGTGCGCGCCGCCAAGTACGATTTGCGCTATCAGCCGGATTACAACGACCCGGAGATCAATATCGAAGAGTTTCCGGAGAACGACCCCTGGACCGAAGAAGGCTCTTGGGAGCAGCCCGAGGAGTCAGAGGACGAAGCCCCCAAGCCCCAGACCTGAGCAAACGGGGCGCCGGGAGAAGTCGGCCTGCGCCGCGCTGACCTGATAAGAAAGCAGAGCCACCTCCTAGCGAGGTGGCTTTTTTGTATCACTCTCCTTTTGCGCCGCGGTGAGCGTTTGCGGCAGGGTGCTTAGCTGCTGATGAAGCGCCTGGATCTGTTCGTTGAGCGAGCGCTGCCATGCGTTGGCATCGCTTGCCTGGGCGCGGCTCTGCTCCAGCTGTTGCTGGCTCTGCTGCAGGCGTTGCTCGAGCTCGGCATTGTCCTCGCTCAAGGCGCGTTTATCCTTTTCAAGCTGCGCCAGGTGTTCTTTAGCGCTGCGCGCCTCCAGGCTCTGCTGCTGAAGAGCTTCCTGCTTGCGCGCAAGCTCCTCTTCGAGCGTAGTGCGCTTTTGCTCCTGCTGACCGAGCCGCTTCTGGTGCGCTTTCTCTTCCTGAGCGCGCTCTTGTCTGAGTGTATCCAGTAGGGCCATCAGTTTGCCCTCGGAGGCCTCGTTGCGCTCCTCTTCCTGAGCCAGGCGCTGCTCCCAGCTTTTTTGCATTGCCTGGCGCTCTTGTTGGGCGCTTTCCTGGTGCGCCTGATAACGCTGTTCGAGTTCTGCATTGGCGTGTTGGGCGCGCTCGGTCTGCTGTTCAGCGCGCGTTGCCTGCTCGATCAGCTGGGCCTGGCTCGACTCGAGCGTGGCGAGTTCGCGGCTCAGTGCTTCAAGTCGCGCCTCGGTATGACGCAGGTGCTCGGCCAGCGCTTTCTCGCGCTGCTGGGCATCCAGCGCGTTCTGCTCGGCGCGCTCCGCGGCTTCCTTGGCTTCGTCTACCTGCCGACTGGCGTCTTCGCGGTAGTGGACCAGCGCCTGGTTGGCGACGTCCTGGGCCTCGCGCCACAGCTCACTCGCCGTATTCACGACGACTTCCGGTACGCCCTTGGGCGGCGGTACGTCACGGTTTTGTTCGCGCTCACTGCGCCACTGGCGAAAGTGCTCGCTGATGGTCGTAAAGCTGCCCGTACCCAGCACCTCGCGAATGCGCTGAACACTGGGGTTGTCGCCCTGGCTCAGCAGCGTGTCGATTGCCTGCTGAACGTCGCTGTACTGAATGCCGCTACGCGCCATGGTGTCGATCCTGATGGTCGGTGAAGCGGCCATTTTGGCTTAGTGTGCTGGTTAATACAATAATTACGTAAAACGTAATATGTAATTTTATTTACGAATAGGCTGTAAAATTCAAGATTACACGTATTATCTTGAATTTTTATAGCTTACTCGTCAGAATTCGGGGTGAGGGGTAAACAAACAGGAGGGCGGCGTGAGCGATGACGGGCTGCTGGTTAGTCAAGATATTGAATTAGAAAAAGTTTTAGGAGGTGTCGAGCGCGTTGCTAGCGGCGCGCGCATCGAGGCCGCAAGCGACGCCGAGGCGGTGGGGCTTTGGCTTGCCGAATATCGCGAAAGCCCCCAGACCTTCAAGGCGTACCGGCGCGAAGCGCAGCGGCTGCTGCTCTGGCTCGACAGCATCGGTAGGCGCTTGAATGAGCTGGATCGCGAGGCGCTTCGCGCCTTCGAGGCGTTTCTGGAAAACCCGCAGCCTGCATCCTTTTGGGTCGGGCCCGGCGCGCCGCGCTCCAGCCCGGACTGGCGTCCGTTTCGCGCCGGGCTTTCACCGGCCAGCCGCCGCCAGAGCCTGGTCATTCTTCAAGGGCTTTATAGCTGGCTGGTCGAGGCGGGGTGGGTTGCGCATAACCCGTTTCGCTTGATGCGCGATAAATCACGGCGGCTCAATAATCAGACGACGTCGGTCGAGCGCTACCTGGAGCAGTCGCTTTGGCAGTGGCTTTGGGGCTGGATCGACCAAGCAGAGGAGGGCGCAAGCACAAGGGCGCGCTTCGAGCAGGCGCGGCGGCGGTTCATTTTCAGCTTTGCTTACTTATTGGCGCCGCGTATCAGCGAAATGAGCGAGGCCAAAATGGAGGACTTTCGCCTGATAGAAGGGCGCTGGTGGTGGGTGGTGACCGGCAAGGGGCAAAAAAGGGCGCGTATACCGCTGCCCAAGGACATGCTCGAAGCGCTAAAAGAGTGGCGCCTTGCGCTCGGCCTTTCACCGCTGCCCGGTTTCGATGAGCCGACGCCGCTTCTGCGTGCACTGGATAAAAAACGCAGTATCAGTGACAACCAGCTCTATCGGTTGATCAAGACGGCGTTTTTACAGGCATCCCAGGCGCTCGAGCAAGAGCAGGGCGAACCGGCCCATGTCGATACGTTGCGACGGGCCACGCCGCACTGGCTGAGACACACCTCGATTACCCATCAGGCGCAGTCGGGCATCAGCCTTCGCTACCTGGCCGAGAGTGCCCGCCACGCCCGCCTTGAAACCACCAGCCGCTACCTGCATACCGAGGCCGACGAATGGCACGATGAGCAGCAGCGCCACCGCATTCATTCGACGACCCCAAAAAGCGGTAGTGACGCGTTATAATGCTCGCCAGATTTATCTTTCAAGACGTCCAAGGAGGCATCATGAGCACGCCCGGCCCCGAGCTCGCCCAGCAAGAGCTGGTTGAAGAGTTTGAGATGTTCGATAACTGGATGGACCGGTATCAGTACATCATCGATATGGGAAAGCAGCTCCCTGAATTTCCTGGCGAATGGCAAACCGAGCAGTACAAGATCCAGGGGTGTCAGTCGAACGTATGGATGAACCACGAGGTCGATGGCGAAAAGCTGGTGTTCAAGGCGACCTCGGACGCTGCCATCGTCTCGGGTTTGATCGGCATGCTGCTGCGCATCTACAGCGAGCGTACGCCCGCAGAGATCACCGCGACCCAGCCGCACTTTCTTCAGGACCTGGGGCTGGATAAACACTTGTCACCCACGCGCAGCAACGGCCTGCACGCGATGCTCGAGCGTATCTATCAGGTTGCGCAAAGCGGCTAGGCTTTGTTCTTACCGTTCGGCTTCTTGTCGTGGCCGGCGCAGGCGTCTTTACCTTCGTTGCGCTGGTCCGCCTCGTGCAAGGCTTCGCTTCGCCCGCCAGGAACCGGGTCCATGCCACCCGGGTGGCCGGGGTGGCACTTGCTGATGCGTTTGATCGCCATCCAGCCGCCCTTGAACGGGCCATGAACCTTTATGGCTTCAACGGTATAGGAAGAGCAGCTTGGCCAAAAGCGGCAGCGCGGGCCGAGCAGGGGGCTCAACGTTACCTGATACACTTTGACCAAACCGATCAAGACCGCCCCCAGCGCCCTGGTCAGCGCGATTTTAAGGGCGCGTAAAGCGGGCACGTTATTGGGCGTAGAGGGTGGCCGGGTCAATCAGCGCTTCGCTGGTGATCGCGGCGTTTTGGGCGTCGATTGCGATATAAAAGCAGCTTTTACGCCCGGTGTGGCACGCAGGGCCGGTTTGATCGACCTGAAGAAGTAGCGTGTCGCCGTCGCAATCGAAGGCGGCGGACACCAGCGCTTGCTGCTGGCCGGAGCTTTCACCCTTGCGCCAGAGTTTTTTGCGCGAGCGCGAGTAGTAGCATACGCGCGTCGTTTTTAACGTCTCTTCCAACGCTTCACGGTTCATCCAGGCCATCATCAACACTTCTTTGGTGTCGTGCTGCTGGGCAATGGCCGGTATCAGCCCTTCGTCATTGAATTTGGCCGCGTCCAAAAGCGCTGGCGTCTCGGGCAGCGTGTCTTCGCCCGTAGCGGCTTCGATCGCTTTAAAGAGCTCATTGGGCGGGATCTGGTCAAAACGGGACATAAATACTCGTATTAAGTGAATGCATTCAGGCGCGAGCCGTTTGACTCGGGGGAGGGCTAATCGATGCGCTGCTCTTTTCGGCACGCCGCGCAAAGGCCCTGAAGTTCGATGGTTTGGCGTTCTACGTTGAAGCCCTTTTGGCTTGCAAGCTCTGCCAGTTCGTCGCTAACCGCATCCAGGTGCAGCTCCTCGACGTGGCCGCATTGTCGGCAAATCAGCAGTTGGAAGCCGTGGGTATGTTCCGGGCAGGCGCAGGCAATATAGGCGTTTTGTGACTCGATACGGTGAACGAAGCCTTCGGTAATCAAAAACTCCAGCGCCCGGTAAACGGTGGGTGGGCGGGCCGCGGCGTGTTCGCTCGAGAGTTGGTCGAGCAAATCGTAGGCTTTCAAGCCGCCGCCGTTGTCCGCGATCATTTCGAGCACGCGCTTGCGAATAGGCGTAAAACGCACTCCCCGCGTAATGCACTGTGATTCCGCCTGCTGCAGTAGCGTACTGGTTTTCATCATCAACGACTCGGTTAACGTAACACGCCTAGTTTACGCGCTCGCCGTCTTCGTGTCAGGGGAGGCGGTAAGCTCGCTTTGCCGGGCAAAGTGGTGCTGGGCAAAGGCTACGCGCTCCTGGGCGCCCACACCTTCAGGTTGGCGTTCGATCAAATCGAGCCGCCGGCGCAACCCCTCGCCGTTGGTCATTTGAATGGCGAGGCCCGGGCGGGCATTGAGCTCCAAAAGCATCGGGCCGTGTACTCGGTCGAGCACCATGTCGGTGCCCAGATAGCCAAGCCCGGTCATTTCATAGCAGCCGGCGGCCAGGTTCAAAAGGGTGTCCCACTGAGGCACCACCAGGCTTGCCAAATCATGGCCGGTATCCGGGTGGCGGTAGCAGGGGCGGTCGAACTGCACGCCACGAAGCGCCTCGCCACTGGCAATGTTGAGCCCCACGCCGACCGCCCCCTGGTGAAGGTTGGCTTTACCATCCGAGGCCGCGGTAGACAGGCGCATCATGGCCATGACCGGGTAGCCTTTGAAGACGATGACGCGGATATCCGGTACGCCTTCGTAGGTGTAGGCCATCAGGCTCTCGTCGAAGTTGATCAGCGTTTCGATCACCGCGACGTCCGGCGAGCCACCCAGCGAATAGAGCCCGGAGAGGATATTGGACACGTGACGCTCGACATCGGTCAGCGTCAGGTGGGCGCCGCTGGGTTTGATGAAGGCATTCTCTTCGACGTTCTCGATCACCAGAATGCCTTTGCCACCGCTGCCCTTGGCGGGCTTGATGACGAAGCCTTTGTGGCCGGTCAGCATCGCACCGATATGCTTGACCCCGAACTGGGTGCCTACCGTGCCGATCAGCGCTGGCGTGGTGATGTTATAGCGCTGGGCCAACAACTTGGTTTGGAGCTTGTCGTCCACCAGCGGATAGAGCTTGCGCGAGTTGTACCGGCCAATATAGCGGATATTGCGCCGGTTCATCCCGATGATGCCCTTGCTCTGCAGGTTTTTGGGCCAGGTCCAATCCTTTAACCAGTTCATGACGGCTTCTCGTCATCGATAATGGGCTTGAAGCGGCGAAGCTCCAGCAGGCGGTAACCGGTGTAGTTGCCCAGCAGCAAAATGAACGCCATCAGAATCAGCTGCACACCGAGGAAATTGAAGGTGATGTGGCGAATCCACGGGTTGTTCATGGCCAGGTACGCCAGTACCGCGGTGACCAAACTGCCGCCCCCCTGAATCAATACTTCCTTGGGGCCTTCCTCTTCCCAGAGAATCGACATGCGCTCGATCGTCCAGGCCAAAATGATCATCGGGAAGAAAGTGACGGTAAGCCCGGCACTAAGCCCCATACGGTAGGCAAGTACGGTGAAGGCGGCAATGATGGCGATGACCGTGATGATCACCGCCGACACTCGCGCTACCAACAGTAAATTCAAATACGACAGATAGTTACGAATCACCAGGCCGACGGCAACGATCAGCAAGAAGCCGATGAGACCGGTCAGCAGCGTGGTCTGGATGAACGCCAGGGCGATCAGTACCGGCATGAAGGTACCGGAGGTTTTAACGCCGATGAACACGCGCAGCAGCACGACCACCAACGCACCAATGGGGATCAGCAAAATGGTCTGGAACAGTGCCTGCTCTTCCAGCGGCAGGCTGTGAATCGAGAAATTCAGCAGCGTATTGTCCGAGCGGTGATTGCGCACGGCCGCCGAGGCGGGCTGATTGTGGGTCAACATCGCGAAGCTGACCTGGGAGTTGGTGCCACCCAGCACTTCGAGCACCGCGCGGCCGCCGGTTTCCCACAGCAGCAGGTTGTCCGGCCGGCCACGCTCGCCGGTAACCGGGTTGAAAATCGCCCACTGATCACCGGGCTCGTCGAAGACCTGAATCCAGCTAGACAGCGACTGACGCCGACGGGCGTCTTCGAGCAATAAGCCGCTGACTTCCCGCGCCTGGACACCGGCCTGGTTCAAAAGGCGCACGATAAGCGCCGAAGGCTCTTCCTGGGTTAGCAGCAGACGCGCGTTCTCCGCCTGGCGTTCGCCGTTGATGTCCAGGATGAGCTCGCGGGCGAAGGTCGCGTTATCGGCACTGCGCGCCCAGGCGCGTTCGATGATCTGTTCGGCGGCCGACTCGTAGGGTGACTCCCAGGGGGTAGGCGTCGAAAGCCCCGGCGGAGTCTGGATCGGCGCGTGGGCATCCGGTGATACCAGCATCTGTACCGAGTAGTAAAGCTGCTGGCTACCGGCGGCGTTGCGAATCGTCCACTGCGCCTGGCGGCCCAGCTCGTCGGCGCTATAGGCAAGCCCATAGCCGGATGACGCGGTGTTTTCGGTCAGTACGCGGTATCCCGCCTGGTGGGAAGGCAGCGCAAGGTCGACCTGAACCGGGCCGTTTTGGGCGTTGAAGGTGATGACCGCTTCGATTTCCCATACCTGGCGCTGTTCGCCGGGCACCCAGGGAATTTCGAACTGGACGTGGCGGTGAACGCTGGCAGCGATCCCCGCAATCAATAAAAAACCCACGATCAAATAGAAGGGCAAGCGTGACATGAAGATTCCTTTCAGCGAAAAGCGACAGGGTAGAGCGGTTACTCTTCGGTATCGTCCTGATCATCAGCTACTTCATCGTCAGCTGCCTGGTCTGCAGGCTCGCCGCCGGGAAATTCGGGCCGATCGTGAATGTAGGACTGCGCCACGTCGATAGTGGCAATATCCATCATGAAGCGTCGTCCCAAAAGCACCGGAAAATCCAGATGCGACCGATCGTTTAGCGTGAATTCGACGTTTTCGCGAATCGGCCCCAGGGTCAACAGCAGCGAGATGACCGGGCGCGACTCTTCACCGGAGGCTTGAACGATGCGGACCCGGCGCTGAATAGGTGCTTCGATCCACTCGTCGCGTATCTGCTCGACGGCTACGTCTTCCTCGTTGAGCGCCAGTTTGAAACGCACCCAGTTTTCGCCATCGCGCTCGAACCGTGTGATATCCGAGGCGGAAAGCGACGAGGTGCTGGCTCCCGAGTCGATACGGGCCTGCAGGTAGGTACCGATCATGGGAAAGCCTACCCATTCACTGCGTCCCAAAAGCGTTTTATCGCTTTGAGTCTGCTCGATCTCACACTCTTCGCGAACGATCAGGGGTTCTTCACCGCGAGCTTCGATATCCGCCACGTCGCGCTGCAGTACGCGCAACAGATTGCCCACTTCGTGCATGTTGGAGACCAGGGTTTGGTGCTGGCTGATCTGCTCGGTTTGCAGCGAACGGGTGTCGCACTGCTGAACGAGTGTCGATTCGAGCTCCTGAATGCGCGAGTCAAACGAAGCCTGGCTCAGCGGCGGGGGCTCGTTTGGCTCTGGCTGGTTCACTGCACAGCCTGCCAAAAGCAGCGGCGTAGCCATCAACCAGATAAGTGTTGGGCGCATAAAATGGGAATTCCTTGCCGATCAAGAGGGGGGAATAATATGAATAAGTACGCTGCCTTGTCCAATAAGGTGGCGGTTTTTTATTAACTCAAGATATCTGATTTAACATAATATATATTATACGAACTAAAGGGCACGGTTTTCTTTACGGGCGTCTAGCGTTGAGCTTCTTCTATCTCTTTTCCAAATAGCCCGCTTCAAGGCATGCCAATAAAAAGGACAGCCCTTATCGGGCTGCCCTTTGAACGACTGCGTTGGCCGTATCGATCCGGTCGCTACCAGATCACTCTTCTGCCGGCGCGTAAGATCCATCTTCACGATGGACTTCCTTGCCGGTAAGCGGCGGTGTAAACACACAGGCCACGGTCATGCCTTTTTCCTTGCCGCGCAGCAGGTGTTCGTCGTGCTGATCCAGCATGTAGACATCACCCGCTTTGATCGGCCAGATCTTGCCATCGGCGATGGTTTCCACTTCGCCTTCGCCTTCGTAGCAGAAAACGGCTTCGTAGTGGTTCTTGTAATGGATATGGGTTTCGGTGCCCGGGAAAATACGGGTGATGTGAAACGAGAAGCCGGCCTTGTCGCTGGCCAGTATCAAGCGCGTGCTGTCCCAGTTACCGTTCTCCGCCGTTACCAGGCGGTCTGTCTTGCGGGCTTCTTCCAGGTTGCGAACGATCATCGATGTGCTCCTTATGAGGTGGCCGTGTTTGGCCACCGTAACAGTCTTGGGCGTGGCTTAACGGGGTCTACCGCGTTACTTTTTTTCGTTGATCACTGCTTCGACACATTTTTCGAGAATATCCAGACCCGCAATGAGGTCTTCATCGCTAATGGTCAGCGGGCAGAGACATTTGACGACTTCACCGCCCTGGCCGCTGGTTTCGATGATCAGGCCGTGCTCGAACGCCTTGGCGGTAATTTCATCGGCAATATCGCCGGAAACCACATCAATACCGCGCATTAGTCCGCGGCCGCGCTCGGTGGCCGGCATGCCACTGTCAGACAAGCGCTTGGCCAGCTTCTGGAAGCGCTCTTCGACGATGCGTCCTTTGCGCTGGACATCACGCTCGAAGGTATCGTTGGACCAGTACTTTTTAAGCGCCGCCGTCGCCGTGACCATGGCGAGGTTGAAACCACGGAAAGTACCGTTGTACTGACCCGGTTTCCACTGGTCGAGCTCCGGGCGCATCAATACGTGAGCAAACGGTAGACCGAAACCAGAAAGCGACTTGGAGTTCGTCACCATATCGGGTTTGATACCCGCATGTTCGAAGCTAAAGAACTTGCCGGTCCGCCCGCAGCCTGCCTGAATATCGTCGATGATCAGGAGAATATCGTTGGCCTGGCAGATGCTTTCCAAACGCTTGAGCCAATCGAGGCCCGCCACGTTGATACCGCCCTCGCCTTGCACGGTTTCGACGATGACCGCCGCCGGGATATCCAACCCACCGGATTTATCGCCCAGAAGCTTCTCGAAGTAATCCAGCGTGTCGGCGTGCTCGCCCATGTAGCCATCGTAGGGCAAGAAACTTGCGCCCAGGGTGGGGATGCCGCCGGTCGCTTCGCGGAATTTGCGGTTACCGGTCGTGGCAAGCGCGCCCATGGTGACGCCGTGAAAGCCGTTGGTGAAGGTCACGATGTTGTGGCGGCCCTTGGCAACGCGGGCCAAGCGGATCGCTGCCTCGACGGCGTTGGTGCCCGTGGGGCCTGGCAGGTGTACTTTGTAGTCGAGCCCGCGCGGCTTGAAAATCAGCTCGTTCAGCGTATCGAAGTAGTCGCGCTTGGCGGCCGTCCACATATCCAGGCCATGCACCACGCCATCCGACGAAAGATAGTCGATCATCGCTTCCTTGAGGTGGGCATTGTTGTGACCGTAATTGAGCGTACCGGCACCGGCGAGGAAATCGATGTATTCGCGCCCTTCTTCATCGGTCAAACGCGCATTTTTCGCCTTGGTGAACACCACCGGGAACGAGCGCGAATAGGTACGCACATTGGATTCCATACGTTCGAGCGTTTGGGTCTGCATGTTGACCTCCCTTTCAGAGAATGACCTGTCTCAGAACCTTGAGACGGCTAAATGAATTTTCAAGGGCTTACTCGAGCAATCGAGTAACGGCTAAGCGATCTCCAGTTAAACGATATTGTCGGTTTGAAACGGCCCGATACGTACGAGGTTTTCCGGGTCGTGTTCGCCACCGAGCTGCTCGGTCGAAAAGTATTCACGGCTATTGAGCGGTGCCTGCCAGCGTGCGGCCAGGCGCCGGAAAAGCCCCCAGGACGCCAGATTGTCCGGGGTGATCGTGGTTTCCATGTGGTGTACAGCGCCCAGATCCTCGCGGGACATGATCGCTTCGATCAGCCGCCGGGCAAGACCGGTACCGCGGGCTTTTTCACCCACTGCCACCTGCCATAGAAAGAACGTGTCCGGGGCGTTGTCCTTGACGTAACCCGAGACGAAACCCACGATTTCGCCCTCTTCATTGGTGGCGACCGCGCAGGTGTCACGAAACTGGGTCGCCAGCAAAAGGTAAGCGTAAGCGGAATTCACATCGAGCGGCGGGCAGGCTTTGACCAGCTCATAAATACCCCAGCCGTCGTCGGCGTTGGGCTTGCGAATGTAGAGCGGCATCTGCTCGCTCCCCACTACCGCATCGGCCACGGTGGGTCTGGCAAGGTCGAAAGAAGGCGTAAAAGATGTTGAAGGCATGCTCATGGTGTTACTTCGCCGTTGCGAATTCGGGCTCTACTATAACAGCGAATTATTAATAACTCAAAATGCATATTATGCTTTTCTCCCTGTTTGATAATTTTTAATTATATATGGCGCGATTATGCAGACGTTGCCCATAAGAGCTGGCCGTTAAAAGCTTAGTCCAACTTCAAAAAAGTGGTAAAAAAAAGCGAGCTTTCGCTCGCTTTGATTGACTGACGTTTCATTGAGGTATTGGACGTTACGTGCGCGACGGTGTACGCATGGTGACAAGCTCTTCCGAGCCCGTGGGGTGAACCCCCAGGGTACGGTCGAAATCCTTCTTGGTGAGCCCGGCGCGCACCGCAATGCCCACGTTCTGGATCAGCTCGCCTGCATCTTCGCCTACGATATGGGCGCCGACCACGACGTCGCTTGCGTCGTCCACGACCAGCTTCATCAGCATGCGCTCGTCGCTTCCTGACAGCGTATGTTTCATGGGTTTGAAATCCGTGCGATACACGCGGATATGGGCAAAGCGCTCCCGAGCGGCCTCTTCGGTCAACCCTACGGTACCGATATTGGGATGGCAGAACACCGCAGTGGGCACGTGCTCGTAGTCCAAAGGCTCGGGGGTCGAGTCGCTAAAGTGGATCTCGGCAATCTGCATCGCCTCGGCAATGGCGACCGGGGTCAGCTCCGGGCTATCGATCAAATCCCCTAGCGCCAATACTGATGGCACGTTGGTCTCAAAGCGCTCGTTGACCGTGATTTTGCCACTTTCATTGAGCGCGATACCCAATTTATCGAGGCCCAGGCCTTCGATATTGGCATTGCGCCCGGTGGCGGCCAGCACGGTATCGACGATGAGTGTCTCGCCGGTGGTCAGGCTGACCTTGAGGCCATCCTCTTGTTTGTCGATACGCTCGATATTGGCAGAGAAATGTAGATTGACGCCCTTCTTCTTCATCTCGTCGCGAGTAAATTCGCGCACTTCGTTATCGAAGCCGCGCAAGAAGAGCTCTTGGCGATAGATTAGATGCGTCTCGCTGCCCAACCCGTTGAAGATACTCGCGAATTCAACGGCGATATAGCCGCCGCCGAGCACCAGAAAGCGCTGAGGAAACGTGTCGAGGTCGAACACCTCGTTGGAGGTTATCGTATGCTCGCTTCCCGGGAAATCCGGCACCCAGGGCCAGCCGCCGGTGGCCACCAGGATCTTTTTGGCGCTGACCAGGCTATCGCCCTTGGCCGAGCCAAGCGAGACGGTATGGGCATCGACGACCGAGGCCCGGGCGTTATAGAGGGTCACGCCGGCGTTTTCGAGCAGGCGCTGGTAAATACCGTTGAGCCGCTTGATCTCGCTGGACTTATTGTCGCGAAGCGTCGGCCAATCAAAGGTGGGCGTTACCGGTAAGTGCCAGCCGTAGCCGGCTGCATCGTCGAAGCTATCGCGAAAGTGCGAGGCGTAGGCGTAGAGCTTTTTGGGAACACAACCCACGTTGACGCAGGTGCCGCCCAGGTAGCGGTCTTCGGCAATCGCCACCCGGGCACCCTGGGCGGCGGCGGTGCGCGCCGCGCGTACACCGCCGGAACCGGCGCCGATGACCAACAGGTCGTAATCGAACTCAGCCTGCGCTGACATAGGGACTCCTTGCTACTTGACTGTATAACGAAATTTGACGGTATAACGAAAGCCGCCCGCTCAAAGGGAGTCTGAGCGAGCGGTTAAAGCGTCGTTTGAAGGGGGTGAGCCCTTAACGGTCGAACGATGAAGCCAGCTTAGCCAATGGCGCAGGTTACGCCAGTACCTTTCAGCCCGCAGTAGCCTCCCGGGTTTTTATCCAGGTACTGCTGATGATAGCCCTCGGCGTAGTAGAACGTGTCCAGCGGCCTAATCTCGGTGGTGATTTCGCCCTTGCCGTGTTCGTCGAGCGCGGCTTGAAACGCCTCGGCGCTTTGACGCGCCTGCTCGAGCTGGGCCTCGCTGGTCGTGAAGATCGCCGAGCGATACTGGCTACCGATATCATTGCCCTGGCGGTTGCCCTGGGTCGGGTCGTGCCCTTCCCAGAAGATCTGCAGCAACGTGGCAAGTGTCACTTTGGCCGGGTCATAAACCACGCGCACGACCTCGGTGTGGCCGGTGCGCCCGGTGCAGGTTTCATCGTACGTGGGGTTTGGCGTCTCGCCGCCGGCGTAGCCTGCGGCGGTGACGAATACGCCGGGGGTTTGCCAAAACAGACGCTCTACCCCCCAAAAGCAGCCCATACCCAGCACGATTTCATCGTACCCTTCGGGAAACGGCGCCTTGATCGACTGGCCGTTGACGGCGTGAACATCGCTTGTCTCGAGCGGCTGATCACGGCCTGGCAGTGATGTCGAAGTTCTGGAAAAAAGTGTCATGGCCACCTCTTATTGCCGTGGGAATATGCTGGGCGAGCCCTGGCGCGAGAAGGTGTAGATCAGATCCACCGCCTGACTCGTACCGGTAACCGCCTGTACGTAAAGATTACGCCAAAGCGTATAGCGTAGCGTTAGTTCCGCAATCGGCGAGAAAATTCCCACGCCGTAGCTAATGCGGAGGTCGTCGGTGAGCTGGCCGCTCAGGGCGACCTGGCTGTCGTCGCCGGCCCCGGTGGTGTCGAGTGCCAGATCGTTGATGCCGAAGGCTTCACCAATCGAGCCGACTGCGCCACCGGTACGCCCAAGCGACATACCGATGAGCGCAGTGGTCAAGGCGCTGTCGACGCCGCCACCGGAAGAATCCGGCGCCCGCCCACGCAGTACGTAGGAGAGCGCGCTGCTTTCCGGCATGGCAGGCTCCGAGAAGATCGCGACATTGGGCTCGTCGGCGGTGCCGGTGACTCTAAGCCCGGCGATCACGTCGTCCTGGGTCACATCCGGGTTACGAATCGCTTCGAAATCGAGCACCGGTTGGCCCGGCGGGCCGCTAAAGATCAACTGGCCGCGGCGAATCAGCAGGTCTTGGCCAAAGGCCTGGAAACGCCCGTCGACCAGGTTCACCTCGCCAAACAGTTGCAGGATGCCGTTATCCTGACGGATTTCGAGGCCGCCGGATAGCCCGGACTCGAGCCCGTAGGCCGCTAGCTGCATATCGCTGCCAAGCGTCAGAGAGATCAGCATATCGAGCTCGATACCGGTCTGGGCGAGTTCGTCGGTCCTGCTGGGCCCTTCGCCGTTGGCGGCTCGAAGCTGGGCAATGCGCTCGGCTTCGCGGTCCTGGCGCTCGGTAATGATGATTTCATCGCCGCTTGGGCTAATGGCGGAGGCCGGCAGTCGGCCGATTTCCAGTCGCGCCCAGGGGATGTCCACGTTACCGCGTATCTGAAGAAGCTCCGGGTTGATGCGAATACGAATATCCGGCGCGGCCTCCAGACGGCCGAACTGGGGAAGCACCACCAGTAACGGCTCCTGAACCGCGTTTAGATCGATGCCCATGCGCCACTGCTCGTCCTCGGGCCAGTAGGCATCGCCGGTGATATTGAGCCGGCCCCGCTCGGCGGCGACGAAACCGTCGATGGAGCCCTGACCGCCGTCGAAGCGCAGGGCCAGCTCGCCATCCACGATATCCAGCGGGATATCCGGGCCGCGCGCCCGAACGCCCCGCAGCGCAAGGGTGCCCTGGAGATCCGGCTGAGCCGTGGTACCGCCGATTTGAACGCTGCCGTTCAGGTCACCCTGTAACTGGTCGAGCTGCGCGACCATCGGTAGGTAAGGCTCGAGCGAGACGTTGCTGGCGCGCAGCTCGCCGTTGAGCCCGCCCTGGCCGATCGGGTCGTTAACGGTAAGGTCGAGGGCGAGCCGGCCGGCTTCTGAAAGCGAAAGCACGACGTTTGCGTTAGCCAGCGACTGGTTGGCCTCTATCTGGGCGTCCAGGTCGATGACCGGCAGCTGAACCGGCTGGCCAAAGTCGTTGATCGCGGTAATGGCCAGCTCGCTCAACAGTTCGACATTCGCCTGCCAGCGCGCCCCACCCTGACGCCAGGAAAGACCCAGGTCCGCCGTCGTGTCACCTTCAAGACGCCAGTCGTCGGGCAAGAACGGCTCGAGCATTTCCATGGGAACTTCGCGCACGGTCAAGGCGGCCTGGCCTTGATCCGCCGAGGCATTGATCGTCTCCGTGGAACAGACCAGTCCGCCTTCCAGCCGGCGCAAGCAGAACGGGGTTAGCCGCGCCTGGCCGTTGGCCAGGTTGTAGCGCACATCGAGCGGGCTCTCGAGGCGGATGTTGCCGGCCTCGGAGTCGATCTCGAGCGGTGTTACTTGCGCCTGGTAGCGCTGGTCTGCCTGATCGAAGCGCCCTGCCAGGCGCAGCTGGGCGCGGCTCATGATCGCGCCGTCGCCGCCTTGTGCATCGAAGGCCAGCGTATGTTGAGAAAGCCGCCCGTCCAGGGCCAGGTTTAGGCGCTCGAAGGTTTGGCCGCCGGCGATTACCCGGTCGAGCGCTAAATCGACGTCCAGACGCGGGTCGTCGATACCGGTGACATCGGCGTTGAGCGTCAACCGCTCGACGGCGTTGTCGGCAAAGCGCAGGCCCTCACCGGTTAGCGCGGCGTTGAGGCGTGGCTCGTTGAGGCTACCCCGCGCCTGGATATCGCCGGTCAACCGGCCGGCAAGTTCCGGATGCAGGGTTTGCAGCTGGGTGAGCGCAATGTCCGCATCCAGCGAAAGCGCCTGCTGGCTTGCCTGGCCCTGGGCGGTAAGACGGTTCTCGCCCTGGGTAAAGAGCAGCTCGTCGATATCGACTTCCAGGTCCGTATTGGCGGTCAGCGCGGCTTGCAGCGTCAGTGGATACTCCTGGAGTTCGCCGCCGATCGAGAGTTCGGGCAGGTCGATCAGCCAGCGGCTGCCCTGCTGAAGCACGCCCAGTTCGATATCTCCATCGAGCGAGCCGTTGAGGTCATCGACGAAGTGCGAGGGGTCGAAGTTATCCAGCCGAATCCGCGTATCCAGCGCAATGGCGTCGGCCCAACTGACCCGCCCCTGGCTTGCCAACCGGCTTTCATCGATTCGAAGGGCAAGGGATGACCAGCTAAAAGAGCCGGTATCGCCACTGCCTTCTACGTTCAGCGATAAAAGCGGCACCTCCGGCCCCTGGCCGTCCACATCCAACGCTAGTGTGTAAGCGTTGATGTCACCCTCGGCACGCATGTCCATATTCTGCACGACCCAGGGGGCAGTGTCGGCGTTTTCCGGGGCGATCAGGGGCCACTGTAGCCGTTCGCTTTGAAGCCGAGCGGTAAACGGGTAGTTCGCCTCCTCGATATCGATGCGTGCCTCGAGACGGGTATCCTCGATTCCATCGGCGTCGAGCACTACCGTGAACGCCTCCAGGTCGCCGTTGGCGTGCAGATCCAGATTCTGTACGACGATAGGGTCGGTTTCGGCGTTGTCTGCACCGATCAGCGGCCATTGGAACCGCTCGCTTCGTAGACGCAGGTCGAACGGATACGTCGGATCGTCAAGATCGACACGCGCTTCGAGCCTGGTGTCCTCGATACCGTCGGCGTCGAGCACCACTGTGAACGCTTCCAGGTTACCGCTGGCGCGAAGATCCAGGTTCTCCACCGTCAAGGGCTCGGCGTCGCTGTCTGCCGACGGCGTGGGTGGCCACTGCAATTGCTCGGTTTGCAGGCGCACATCGAAGGGAAAGCGTGGGTCGAGTACGTCCACGCTTGCATCGAGTACGACATTGACCAGCCCTTCGGTGTCGAGCTCGCCGCTTAGTTCGGCAAGCGAGCCGGACAGTGAAAGCGACAGCGTATTACCGCTAAGCTCGGGAAAGCGTTCGGGCAGGTAAAGCGTGGTGTCCAGGTTTAGATCGAGGGGATAGCTTTCCGCCAGGCGGATAGTGCCCGCAAGATCGACTTCGGCGTCCGGGGTGAGCACGTAGAAGGTATCGATCGCGACATCGTGTTCGACCACCGAGCCCACGAGCGTGAGCCGCTCGACCTGGTAGTCGAAGGCGCCTTCGAGGGCGAAGTCGTTGATGGCGAGTTCTTCGACGATGACATCGATGGGGAGCGTGATATCGGGCAGCTGCGTTCGCCCTTGTTCGCTCACCAGCACCCCGCCGCCTTCGTCTTCGGTTGCCTCTCGTTCATCCCGGGGCGCGTGAACGGCGATCGCCCCGTCGATGCCGGTGGCCTCGAGCGGTGTGTCGGTATTCTGGGTGAGCCGCACGCCTTGGGTCGGGGGCAAATAGACGCGAGGCTGGTTTAGCTCGGTCGGCGCCAAACGCACGCTTTGTCCTTCGGCGATGGTGGCGCTGGTCAATGACGCCAGCGTGATACGCGTGCCATCCCCCAACGTCACCGCGGTGTCATTCAGCACCAGTTCGCGAAGTTCAATGGGAAAAGGCAGCGTAATGCGCAGCGGCTGCTGGTTCTCTTGCGGCGGCGTTTCATCGTCACTCGCGCCGATACGGATATCCGCCCCGTCGGCGCGCAGCGTGTCGATACATAGCCGCCCGGACAGCAGGCAGTCGTCCGCCCAGCGAAGTTCCAGGTCATCGATGGCGACCCGGGTCGCGCCGATGTTCAGGCGAAAGCCTTGCAGTGTGAATTCGTCGAGCAGCTCCCCGGACTGCGACTCGAAGCTGATATAGCCGCGCTTCTCCGCCTGGGAGAAAATCTGCGCCGTGCCCCAGGGAGAAAGCGCCGTCCCCAAAATCAGCGCGACCAGGCCAAAAAGCCACAGCGGCACGAGGATTAGAAGCCGGATCAGGCTCCAAATGGCCAAGCGGGTGCGGGTTCTAGAAGAGAGCCGCTTTTTGCTGCGCGGCTTTTTCTTTGCGACGTCTGCCAAAATGCGCTCCTAGAACTCGGGGCCGATAGAGAAGTGTAAGCGGTAATCGTTGTCGTCATCGTCGAAGGGATGCGCGACGTCAAAACGAATGGGGCCGACCGGCGATACCCAGCGAACGCCCAGGCCCGCCCCGGTTTTCAGGTCGTCGGCTTCCCAGTCGTCGAAGGCGTTGCCGTTATCGACGAAGGCAGCGCCCCACCAGTTGCCGGTCGCCCGGCGCTGGTACTCGAGCGTCGAGCTCAGCATTTGCTGGCCCCCGCGTAGCAGCCCGTCTTCACTGCGCGGCGCCAGGCTCTCGTAGGAGTAGCCGCGCACGCTGCGGTCGCCGCCGGCAAAAAAGCGCAGCGAGGGCGGGATTTTGTCGAAGTCGTCGGTTTCGGTAGCGCCCACGCTGAGTCGCGCTATGAAGCGGTTGTCCGCATTGAGGGTACGGATCCACTCGGTATCACCGGTCACGCGGGCAAAGCGAGCGTCCGACCCCCAGGCGGTATCCGAGTACTCCACCGAGAGCTGCTGGCGGTCGCCCCAAAGCGGGAATCGCTCGGGCCGGGTGCGCGTACGTGACCATTGAATGCCGGGATAGTAAAGCCAGACCTCGTCGGAGAGCCCGCCCTGGGTAAAGTCTTCGTAGGTGGTACGCAAGTAAAGTGTCTGAACCCACCGGTTTTCGAACTCCCAGCGCCGGGCGAACTCGATGGTGCCTTCGATCGACTGGGTGTCATTATCGTCACGGTTACGGATCCCGTACTGGAGCCGGTAGTTGTCGCGAATCGGGTCTTCCAGGGGGATGTTATACACCCCGGTAAAGCGCTGATCCGACCCGGAGATGTAAAGGTCGTGGTTCAGGCTGTGGCCCAGGCTATTGATCCAGGGTTGCTGCCAGCCAAAACGCAGCCTGGGACCGACATCGGTGGCATAACCAATACCGGTTTCGAACTGGTGGCGGTCGGCAGGCTCGACGGTTACGTCGATCGGCAGGCGGTTATTGCCCGGCTGGCCAAGGCTTAGTGCACTCGCGAACGCCGCGCTGGAAAGCCGCGGGCGCTGGGGCTGGGAGGCGGTGGCCGAGTCGAACCAGGGCGACCCGCCGCCGCTTGGTGCAATCACCAGCTCCTGGGCGGTTTGCAGCCGTGGGCGCACGGTGACCGAGCTAAACCAGCGGGTTTCCCCCAGCCGCTGGCTATAACGAGCCACGGATTCCGCCAGATAAGGGTCGCCGGTCTCGAAGCCGCGCATCTGACGCAGCCGGTCGGGCTGGATATGGCTGCCCACGATGACGGTATTGCCGAACTGATAGCGTGGCCCGCTATCGAAATCCATGTAGAGTCGCGCGCTTTCAAGGTAAGGGCGAACTTCCATACGCCGGTCGGTAAAGCCCCAGTCGAAGTAGCCGCGCTCGATCGCAAGGCCCGAGAAATCGGAGCTTAGTTCGTCCCAGGGGGCGTGATTGAGCACGTCGCCTTCGCTGAGCGGAAAGGCGTCCAGCGCCGCCTGAAACGTCGGGTCGTCCTTGGCTTCGCCCTGGATATCGATCGACAGGGTGTCGATGCGTACCGCCGGGCCCGGCTCGATTCGTACCCTCACCGGGGTTTGATCGACGTCGACGTTGATCTCGGATTCGTAGTAGCCAAAAACCCGCAGGGCTTCCTGGGCGCGCTGACGGATCTCGCCTTCCAGGCGCACGTCGGTATAGCGCTCTTCGTCGATGTTTTGCAGGTAAGCGTCAACGTTCTCTTGTACCGGCCCGGTGACGCCGCTAATGGCGGCTTCTACCGCGCGCGCCATGGGGCTAAGCGTCAAAAACGGCGTTGCTGCCAACAGCGCGACGGGGATGGCCAATCGCTGACGGTATCGTTGCATGTGTGTCCTTTCCTAACCCAGGCCAGCGAAATAGCGTGAGGCGATAGAGTACGTGTAGACGATAGAGTACGTGTAAGCGATATAGTACTTGTAAGAGATATAGTACGTCGCGCGCCGAATTATCGCAGCATTTCCATTTGAGCACTAAACGCCAGCTGCGCCTGGCGCACCTGACGCACATCGCTCTCCAATGCGCTAATGCGCTCGCTTAGTTCTGCCGTCGCGCTATCGAGTGCTTGTTGATCGATACCCGTTTCATTGTTTTGAGGCCTTTGTGATAGTTCGGCCACCTGTTCGTCGAAGTCGCTACGCCACTGGCTGAACTGGTTCTCAATCGAGGTGCGCTCCCGGGCGAGCTGCTCTTCAAGTGCTGCGATGCGCTCGGCGGTACTCTGGTCGAGGTAAGCCACCTCTTCAACCAGATTTCGACGGCCGGCGGTTCCCGCCTGCTCCAGAGCGCCAAGCGAGGTGCGAATGGCGTCCAACTGGCGGTCGTTAAGGTCGGCGGCCTCGCGAAGCTGATCGAGGTCTGTGCGTAGGTCGTCCAGCGACTCGACCGAGGCCAACTCTTCGCCGTCGGTCAGTACACCGTAAAGCTCTTCCCGGGTGTTGCTCAGCCGCAGGGCAAGCTGTTCCTGCTCCTGGAACAGCGTGGTCATCTGCGCCTGCATGTAGGTGACCGTATCGACGACGTCGACATCGCCGGACTCGAGCCGCGCGTGCAGGTTGGAAACCTCCCCGCTTACTCGGCTAAGCTCGCCCGATAGACGCTCCCGCTCGAACCAAAGCCCTGCTGCAAGCGCCCCCAGCAGCGCGATCACTAGCAGCAGCATGAGCCACAAAGGCCAGATGGTTGGCCCGCGGCGGTGGCGCAGGTGCTGCGCGCTCAAGCTTTGGTCCACATCGGGCACGATGCGTTGGGACGAGGTGGCGTCAGACATGAAATATCCTCAAAGAGTCGTTGGGTCGGCACGACGACCAATCCCTCTATAGCGTAGGCCACAGCTGGCTACGAAGGCAGGGTCGAAAATGTTGCGCCCATCCAATACCAATTTAGCGTTGAGCAACGAGGCTAAGCGATGCCAGTCCGGGTTCCAATAGATTTTCCACTCGGTGACCAGCATCAGCGCATCTGCGCCCTCGCAGGCCAGGTAAGGGTCGCCGGTGTAAAGCGTCAGGTCCTCGCGCTCGCCCAAAAGCGTTGCAAGCGCCGGGGTGGCTGCCGGGTCGTGGAGTTTCACCTTGACCCCCTGGGCCAACAGCGCTTCCAGCAGTGTAAGGACCGGCGCGTGATCGATGCGCGCGGTGCCGGGCTTGAACGCCGCGCCCCAGATCGCGACAGTTTTGCCGGTCAGCTCGCCTTCGAAAAACGTCCAGAGCTTTCTGAACAGCGTCTCTTTTTTCTGCTCGTTGATGTCGACGACCTGCTCTAAAAGCGCCGAGTAGCGCCCGCTTTGCGACTGGACATCGGCCAGGCGCATCAAGTCCCGGGAAAAGTTCGGGCCGCCAAAACCGCACCCCGGGTACAGGTATTCAAAGCCGATGCGCGTGTCGGCGCCCATACCCTGGCGCACGTGCTCGACATCCACTCCTAACGTATCGGCAAGCCCGGCGATTTCATTCATGTAGCTGATGCGCGTGGCCAGCATGCCGTTAATGGCGAGCTTGGTTAGCTCCGCGGCACGCCGAGGCATGAGCTGGAAAACGTCGCGGCGGCGGTTGAACGCGCGCAGAAGTTCGCGGATGACCTGCTCGCCCTGGGCGTCGTCGCAGCCCAATAGCCAGCGTGTGGGGCGCGTAAAGGACTCCCAGGCGCGCCCTTCTTCCAGCGTATCCGGGAGGGCCACGCTCGAATGCTGCTCGCCCATCAAGGCGTGCAGCCGCTCGGTGTCGCCCACCGGAAAGGTGGAGTTATTCACCAGCACCACCCGCGGCACCTGAAACGTTAACGCGTCGATCAAGGTGTCCGCCGCCTGGCGCTGGTTGGGCGAAAGAGCCAGCCAGATCACCTCCGTGGCGTCGGCATCGTCCAACTGGTCGATGATACGCAAGGTACCCTGGTCGAGCGCCTGGCTGATATGCGCCATGAGCTCGGGCTCGCGGCGTAGCCAGTCGCGCTCGGAAACCGCCTCCCAGGGAGAGTCTTCGTGGAGCAGCCAATCGACCCGGTGGCCTACGAAGGCCAGCGCCGCAGCCGCCGTCGCAGCGCTGAGCTCACTGCCGTGGAGTAATACGCGCATTAGGTACGCTCCCAACGCAATCGCCGGATAAACAGGGCTTTTTGAGTCATGACGCGTTCCTTTTCATGCGCTTCGCTCCTGGAGTGGTTAGAATGTAATAATACAAAACCCGGGGGTGGATGCCACCTTGTTGCCTAATCTAACCCGCTGGAACGATCTGGCCGTTAGGCGGCCCGGTAAATCTCGCGCTGACACGATAAGGAAGTGACCCCATGCAAGCGACCTCTCAGGATAGCACTGCTGATCGCTATAAAGGTAACGTCGATCAAGCGGAAGTGGCGAAATTTGAAGCACTTGCCAGCCAGTGGTGGGACGACCAAGGCGAGTTCAAGCCGCTGCACGAGATCAACCCGCTGCGCCTGGATTTCATCGACGCCCGGGCCGGGCTTGCCGGGAAGAAAGTGCTGGATGTGGGCTGCGGCGGCGGCATCTTGAGCGAGTCCATGGCGCGCCGCGGCGCTCAGGTGACCGGCATCGACCTGGGCGAGGCGCCGCTGGGCGTTGCCCGGGTCCATGCCGAGCACCATAACGTCGAGCTCGACTATCGCAATATAAGCGTTGAAAGCCTGGCCGAGGAGTCGCCGGGCGCCTTCGATGTGGTCACCTGCATGGAAATGCTCGAGCACGTCCCGGACCCGGCCTCGGTCATTCGTGCATGCTGCAAGCTGGTACGCCCGGGCGGTTACGTTTTCTTTTCGACGATCAACCGCACGCCCAAAGCCTACGCGTTTGCGATTGTGGGCGCGGAGTACGTACTGAATCTTTTGCCCCGGGGCACCCACGACTACGCTAAATTCATTCGCCCTTCTGAAATGGCCGGCTGGGCGCGTGAGGCGGGACTCGAGGTGCGTGAGCAAACCGGACTGACCTACAATCCGCTTACCCGCCGCTACAAGCTGGTAGCCCAGGACGTCTCGGTCAACTACATGATGTACTGCCGCAAAGTGAGCCAATAAATGGCGTATTCGACCCTTGATGCGCCCGCCGCTAGCGCCACGCGTGAGCTTCCCGCGCCCAAGGCGGTGCTGTTTGATCTCGACGGCACGCTGGTCGATACCGCCCCGGATCTGGCGAACGCGACCAACGCGTTAAGGCAGCACCACGGCCTGGCGCCCCTGCCCTTCGATCAGATCCGCCGGGAAGTCTCCAACGGCGGCAGCGCCCTGGTGACGCTGGCCATTGGTCTTGAAGCCAATGCCGACGGCCACGCCAGCGCCCGCCAGTACCTGCTGGATGCCTACGAGCAGGCGGTAGCGGTGCATAGCCAGGTCTTTAGCCCGCTGGATCGGTGGCTGATCGACTGGCACGCCAACGAAAGACTCTGGGGGATCGTGACCAATAAGCCGCGCCGCTACACGCTGCCGCTACTCGAGGCGCTGGCGCTGGAGCCGGGTGCGCTTTTGTGCGCCGACGACTTGAGTGTCAAAAAGCCCAAGCCCGAGCCGCTTTGGGAGGCCGCGCGGCGCCTGAATATCGCCCCAGGAGAGTGCTGGTACGTGGGCGATCATCGCCGCGATATCGAGGCGGCGAAAGCGGCAGGCATGACGGCCATTGCGGTGGGGTATGGGTATATCAGCGAGCAGGACGACTATCGTACCTGGCCCGCCGATGTCTGGTTCGAGACCTGCGAGGCGCTGGTCGAGCGCCTTCTCACGTTCTAGCAGGCAGAGAACGAACCCTTTCGGAGTTTAAGCCCGGGGCGGCTGCGCGTCGATTTTTTGCCCCGTGACACCGCGGCTGTCCGGGCCCATCAGCCAAAGGTAGGTGGGCATGATCTGTTCCGGCGTACGCAGCGTAGTGGGGTCTTCCTGGGGGTAGGCGCCTTCACGCATCGCGGTGCGCGTGGCGCCCGGGTTTAGCGTATTGACGCGCAGGTGCGCGCGCTCCTGGAACTCGTCGGCCAAAAGCTCCATGAAGCCTTCCGTGGCAAACTTGGAAACGCTATAAGCGCCCCACTGCGCCCGGCCTTTACGGCCCACGCTAGAGGACGTGAAAATCAGCGAGGCATCCTCGGCGCTATCCAGCAGCGGCAAGAGTGCCTGGGTCATCCAGATGGGGCCATTGATGTTGACCTGCATCACCTGTTCCCAAAGCTCGGGATCGTACTCTTCGAAAGGCGTAATCGTTCCCAGAAGCCCGGCGTTGTGTAAAACGCCGTCCAGCCGACCAAACTCTTTATCCAACCGCCTGGCCATATCGTCGAAATCTTCGAGGGTTGCGCCCTCGATATTGAGCGGAAAAATCGCCGGCTGGGGGCTGCCCTGCGCCTCGATTTCATCGTACACGCGTTCGAGCTTCTCGAGCGTGCGGCCCAGCAGAATAACGGTGGCGCCGTGCTGGGCGTAGCTCAACGCCGCGACCCGGCCGATCCCATCGCCGGCACCGGTGACCAAAATGACCCGGTCCTTCAATAGTTCAGGCTGGGGCTGATAGTCGATCTTGCAGGTCATGCATAACCTCGAGGTGAGTATTATCCGGCGGACTGGCGGAGAAAGTCGTTGGCAAGCCCGGCGGCGCTGCTTTGCGGAAAGTCGTCGCGCACCTGCTCTAGTAGCTCGCGACTGCGCTCGGGCTCGCCCTGGCGGGCCTTGACCAGACCCAGCTTATAAAGCGCGTCCGGCACTTTGTTACTGTTGTCGAAGTCTTCGATAACACGGCTAAAGGCTTCATCCGAGGCGCCGAGTTCGTTTTCGGCGGCGTAGAGTTCGCCAAGCCAGTAGTAGCCGTTGGCCGTCAGGCTGGTATCCGGATGGGCATCGACGAAGGTGTTGAACGCGTCGATCGCTTCGTTAAAGCGGCGCGCCTGAACGTGGGCGAAGGCCGCCTGATAGTCGGCCTGGGCGTCTTCGCTTACGTTGCTGGAGGGGGCGTTGACCACCGCCTCCGCCGCCTCCGGTTCTACTTGCGGCGCGGCCTGCTCCGCGGGCGCCGAGGCTGGCGCGGAGGCCTGCGCCGGTGCGCTCGTTTGCAGGTTCATCAAGCGGTCTTCGATATCGATGTACTGCTGCTGCGACTGCCGGCGCAGCTGCTCCAGCTGATGCCTAAGCTCTTCGACCTGGCCGCGCAGTTGCTGGATTTCCTGCTGGTGCTCCTCGACCTGGTTGAACAACACCAGGTTACCGCCGGAAGCTTCCTGGCGCTGGGTTTGCTGATAGAAGCCGTTGGAACCCGAAGAAATATCCTGAACCAGGGGCTGTTGGGCAAGCGCCGTAAGGGGCAATACGGACAGCGGGAGCGCAATGGCTCCCGCACCGCACAGCCTCTCAAAAAAGCGTTTGAGACTGTGATTCATGTTGACTCCGAAAACGCAGGCGCGCCGTGGCGCGCCGGTACGTCTAGTAGCTAAATACAACGCGACGGTTTTGTGAGTAGGCGCTGTCGCCCTGGCCGCTGGCCGCCGGACGCTCTTCACCGTAGCTCACAACGCTCATCTGAGACGGCGAAACGCCCTGAATGTTCAGAAAACGCTGTACCGCGCGAGCACGGCGCTCACCCAGTGCCATGTTGTATTCCCGCGTGCCGCGCTCATCGGTATGGCCCTGAAGCGTGACGCGCGCGTTCGGGTTGGACTGCAGGTAGCGCGCATGGCCCATTACCACGGATTCGTACTCGCTTTTGATCGTATCGCGGTCGTAATCGAAGTAGATGGTGCGCACTTCGGGGATACGTGAATCGGCCTGCTGGCCGGTACCCGAGCCGCTGGTCGAACCGTACTGACCGGTACCGCTGGTGCCCGTGCCAGAACCGGTGCCCGTACCCGTGGTGCTGCCACTTTGGCTTCCGTAAGCGTCACCGTCCTGGGTGCCGCCGGTGCTGGAACAGCCAGCAACCGCCAGAATGGAGAAAGCGACTGCTAGAGAGCGAGCCAATGGCTTAAGTTGCATAATCAGACTCCTTGCCTGAAAACAGAATTTTGTGTTGTTCAACTATTTCTGTTGTTCAACTTTAATTTAAAAAGGGAGACCACGCGGGATCGCGTACTTCACCCTGTGCTGCCGGCAGTCTGAATGACGAGCGGCCATCCGCCGAAACGGCACTCAAAAAGCCACTTCCACCCTGTTGGGTAGCGAAGATTACCATGGTCCCGTTCGGCGCAACACTAGGAGATTCATCCCGCGTTGATTCGCTCAATACGACCAAACGGCCACCATCCAATTCCTGACGCGCTACCTGATACCCACGGTCCGAGCGGTGAATCAAAAAGATTTGGTCACCGTCGGGTGAGTAGCGCGCGCGGGCGTTGTAGTTGCCGGTGTAGGTCACGCGGTCGGCGCTGCCGCCACTGGCCGGCATCTGATAAATCTGCGGGCCGCCGCTGCGATCCGAAGTGAAAATCAGGTTACGGCCATCCGGCGACCAGGCCGGTTCAGTATCGATGCTATTGCTCTGGGTCACACGGTCGAGCGAACGACTGCCGATATCGAGCACGTAGATATCCGGCTGGCCATCCTTGGAAAGCGACATCGCCAGACGGCGGCCGTCCGGCGACCAGGCCGGTGCACCGTTGATACCTTCGAACGAGGTTGCCTGAACCCGCTGCCCGGAGGACACACTTTGAATATAAATCGCCGGGCGTTCCGTTTCAAAGGAAACGTAGGCCAGTTTAGTGCCATCCGGCGACCAGGCCGGTGACATGATCGGCTGATCAGAGGTCAGCACCTGCTGGCTGCGGCGCCCGTCAGAGTCAGCCACGTAAAGTCCGAATTGCATGTTGTCGCCCAAGCCCTGGGCGGTGACGTAGGCAATTTTGGTCGAAAACGCGCCGCGAATATCGGTGATCGCTTCAAAAATCTGGTCGCTGATGTAGTGCGCGCCACCGCGCAGGTCGTTGCTATCGACGTTGACGGTTTCGCCAATCATGCGCGACTGGCCGCTAATGTCCATCAGCTCGAACTGGATCTGGTAGCCGCTGCCGGACTGCTGAGCGCGCCCGACGACCAGGTAGCGGGTATCCAGCGAGCGCCAGGTGCCGAACTGCACATCGCTTGCCTGACTTGGTCTCTCGAACATTGCGCTGCGCTCGAGCGGCGCGAACATGCCGCTACGCTCCAGGTCATCCTGAACGATTTGCGCAACGTCTTCAGGAAACCCCTCGCCACCCTCGAAAGGCACTACGCCGATGGGGAGGGCCTGGTCGCTGCCCCGGGTTATTTCGATGGTAAGGTTGGCACTTGCGACGCTGCTGATCAGCAGCAGAACACAAAATAGCCACACTTTGCTCAATGTCTGCATCAACGTACCCCTCCTGGTGTGAAGTTAAAGTTCATCGGTTGTGATCGAATCATGCGCTGCTGTTCCGGGGTTAGTTGCAGCAGCTCGCGAAACGGCGCTGCTTGCTCGACCGCTTGAATGGCCGACTGATCAAAAGCGCTGTTGCCGCTCGACGTAACTATGTTAGCCATTAACACCTCCCCTGACGGCCCCAAACGCACGCTTATGGTGGCACGCAGGTTGTCGCCGGCGCCGCCGGGAATGATCCAGGCCTGCTCGACGGCACGCTGCACGAGGTTGCTAAAGTTATTGGCTGCCTGCTGGGCTTGTTGCGCATTGGCCGCGGCCGCCGCTTCGCCTTCCAGCTGGCGCTGCATGGCGGCTTCGGCCTCTGCCTGAGCTTCGGCTTCGCGCTGACGCTGGGCCTCTGCTTCCCGTTCACGTTGGGCCTGCGCCTCACGCTCGGCTTGGGCTTCGCGTTCGCGTTGCGCCGCTTCTTCGCGCTCACGTTCTGCCTGGGCTTCGCGCTCAGCTTGTGCTTCGGCCTCGGCTTCGCGACGCGCCTCTTCCTCACGCCGGCGTTCGGCCTCTGCCTCTGCCTCTGCCTCTGCCTCTGCTTGGGCTTCGGCCTCTGCTTCGGCCTCCGCCTCGCGACGTGCGGTTTCTTCGCGTTGGCGTTCGGCTTCCGCTTCTGCCTCGCGTTCCTGGCGAGCCTGCTCTTCGCGCAGGCGTTGCTGCTCGGCTTCGGCTTCTTCTCGGGCTTGCTCCTCGGCGGCGCGCTCTTCGGCCAGGCGCTGGGCTTCTTCTTCGCGTGCCTGGGCTTGAGCTGCCTGCGCCTGAGCCTGTTCTTCGGCCTGCTGTTCCCGGCGCGCCGCTTCGGCTTCGGCTTCTTCGAGCGCACGAGCGCGGTCTGCAGCCGCCTGGGCTTCAGCCTCGGCAGCGGCCTGCGCTTGCGCCTCGGCTTCGGCGTTACTCTCTTGCGGTGCAGGTTCGGGCTCGGGTTCCGGCGGTGGTTCGGTCGCCTCCGGGGCGCTGGCACTCTCTAATGCCGCCTGCTGTTCGATCGCCTGCTGCGCCTGGTCGGTAAAGGTCTCGGTGCTGACGAAGGTTGCCTGCACGATCGAGGTAGTGTCCGGCTCCTCGGTGCTGCTCGGCAGGCTGATCAAGCTAAACGCCAGGATCGCGAGGTGAACCGCAATCGCCAGTATCGCGGGCAAGGTATAGCCGACGTCCTGTCGGTCACGAAAAGCGTCATGGGCCATAAGCGTTACCCTTGCGCCTCCTGGGGCGGCTCGGAAAGTAGCCCTACGTTGGCAACGCCGGCGCGCTGAAGCGTACTCATCAGCACCACGATCTGGCCGTACTGTACGTTACGGTCGCCCCGCACCATGACCGGCGTATTGGGTACACGCTGGAGTATCGCGACGACGCGCTCGGACATCTGATCAAGCGACACCGCCGTGGTGTCCTCACCCAGGGTAATGAAATAGCTGCCTTCGCTATTGACCGAGATAATGATGGGGTCCGACTCGTCCTGGTTCTCCAGCGGTTCGGAGCTTACCTGGGGCAGGTCGACCTCGACTCCTTGAGTCAGCATGGGAGCGGTGATCATGAAGATCACCAGCAGCACGAGCATGACGTCGATGAAAGGGACGACGTTGATCTCCCCCATCGGTTTTTTATTACCGCCGCGATGAAATGGTCCGTTCATTGTGGACTCCCTTAGCCGACGCTCTTGCTGCTATCGCGACCTTGCAGATTGCGATGCAAAATGGCGTGGAACTCTTCGGCAAAGTCTTCGTACTTACCTAGTAGCCGGCTAACGTCATTGGAGAGACGGTTGTAGAAAATAACCGCGGGGATGGCAGCGAACAGGCCCATGGCCGTGGCGATCAGCGCTTCGGCGATCCAGGGCGCGACGGTGGCAAGCGTTGCCTGCTGCGACATGGAGAGCGACTGAAACGAGCCCATGATGCCCCAGACCGTACCGAACAGGCCGATATAGGGGCTTGCCGAGGCCACGGTGGCCAAAAAGGTCAGATGTTGGGTCAGGCGGTCTTCTTCCCGGGACCAGGCAACGCGCATGCTGCGCTGTACGCCTTCGAGAATGGTATCGGCGTTACGGGTCTTGGGAAGCAAACGGTTGAATTCGCGAAAGCCGGAATGAAAGATATGCTCGGCGCCATGCCCCGGCTCGTCGGCGGGAATGTCGCGATAGAGTTCGTTGAGATCGACCCCGGACCAAAACGACTCTTCGAACTCGCTGTACTCCCGTTTGGCTCGGCGTATAGCGATACTGCGCTGAAAAATCACCACCCATGAGAGGATCGACCCCACTACAAGCAGCAGCATGACCAGCTGCACGACGGTGCTGGCACTCATTATCAGGTGGGGTATGGACATGGTGTTATCGTTCACAGTCGCCCTCATCAGTCTGTTAGCGCAAACGCGCCGTTATGGTCTGTAGAATGGATCCAGAAACCCGTTAGGTAGTGCTGCCCGGCCCGCTTACGCGTCGAGTTGGGCGCGAAGCTCGCTGGGCCACGCTTTGGGCCGTAGCGTTTCGCCGTTCAAGCAGGCTATCTCGACTGTGGCGCGGCACAAGAGTTCCTCGTTTCGCCATACGCGTTGCTCGAACACCATCCGGCAGCGGCCCATACTGTCGACGGTTGCGTCTACGCTTAGCGCGTCGTCGAGTCTGGCCGGTTTGCTATAGTGACAAGCCAAGCGGTATACCACTAGCTGCGTGCCTTCGTCCAGCAGCGTTTGCTGGCCAAGCCCCAATTCTCTTAGCCATTCGCTGCGGGCGCGCTCCATGAACTTCAAGTAGTTAACGTAGTAGACGATGCCGCCGGCGTCGGTGTCTTCGATATAGACACGCACCGGCATACGAAACGTTGAGCTCATGGGCGGCGCTCCCCTTCCACGTCGATACTCTGCTCGTGGGGTACGCGGTCGAAGTGTCGCCAGGCCTGGCGGGTCACCACGCGCCCACGCGGCGTGCGCATCATGAGCCCCTGCTGAATCAGGTAGGGCTCGATGACGTCCTCGATGGTATCGCGCTCTTCGCCGATCGCCGCGGAAAGCGAATCCACCCCGACCGGGCCGCCGTCGAACTTGTCGATCATCGCCAGCAATAGCCGACGGTCCATATGGTCCAGGCCGTGATGGTCCACGTTTAGCATATTGAGCGCGGCGTCGGCCAACGCGGCGTTAACGACCCCGTTACCCTTGATGTCGGCGTAGTCGCGCACGCGGCGTAAAAGTCGATTGGCGATACGCGGCGTGCCCCGGGAGCGCCGAGCGATCTCGATCGCGCCTTCGTGGTCGGTTTCGACGTCCAAAAGCCTGGCCGAGCGGGTCACGATCTCGGTCAGCTCTTCCAGGTTATAAAACTCCAAACGCTGCACGATACCGAAGCGGTCGCGCAGCGGCGAGGTCAAAAGCCCGGCGCGCGTGGTCGCCCCGACCAGCGTAAAGCGCGGCAAATCCAGCTTGATCGAACGCGCCGCCGGCCCTTCGCCAATCATGATATCGAGCTGGAAATCTTCCATGGCGGGATAAAGAACTTCCTCGACGACCGGCGAAAGCCGGTGGATTTCGTCGATGAACAGCACATCACCGGGCTCGAGATTGGTGAGCATGGCGGCCAGGTCGCCGGCGCGCTCGAGCACCGGGCCCGAGGTAGACTTGAGCCCGACGCCCATCTCGGTGGCAATGATATTGGCCAGCGTGGTTTTACCAAGGCCCGGCGGGCCAAAGACCAGGGTGTGGTCCAGGCTCTCCTCGCGAAGCCGCGCGGCGCCGATAAAAATCTCCAGCTGTTCGCGTACCCGGGGCTGGCCAATATAGTCCTGGAGTTTTTTGGGGCGAATGGCGTGGTCGATGCGCACTTCGCCCTGCTCGGGGGCGGCGGCAATGAGCCGGTCGTGTTCTAGCATAAATACTCGTTAGCGCCTGCGTTCAAAACCCGATAATTTGTCATTCAGCCTCCCATGCGCCGGGTAAGGGCTGCTTTTATGAGCGCTTCCGTGGGCTGATGGGGGTCAATATCGGCCAGCATTTTAGCGGCTTCGGTCAGCTTATAGCCAAGGCTTGTAAGCGCCGCTTCGGCATCGGCCAGGTTGTTGCGCGGTGCGGGCTCGCCGTTGGCGCCTTCCAGGGCAAGCGGTGCGTGCTGGCCCTGCTCCCATTCCGGGAAGCGGTCGCGCATTTCGATGATCAGCCGCTCGGCGGTTTTCTTGCCCACGCCGGGCAGTTTGGTGAGCGCTTTACTGTCGTCGTCGCGCACGCAGCGCATGAAGGCGTCTTCGTCCATGCCCGAGAGAATCGCCAGGGCGAGCTTGGGGCCTACGCCGTTGACCTTGATCAGCGCCCGAAAGAGCGCACGCTCCTGCGCTCGGGCGAAGCCGTAAAGAAGATGCGCGTCGTCGCGAATGGTCAGGTGGGTATAGAGCGTTACGGTCTCGCCCGGGGCGGGAAGCGCCACAAGGGTTGTCATCGAGGCTTCCAACTCGTAGCCAACGCCGTGCACGTCGATGACCACCCAGGGTGGATGTTTTTCCAGCAGTGCGCCGTTTAAACGACCAATCATGGGCTACCTCGTTACCGATCAAACTTGGGTTACATAAAAAAGCGAGTGACTAAACAGACGGTTACTCTACACAGGGTTACTATATGACGACTCTGTACAGATGACCAGTGGTGGCGCGACGACCTTAAGCGCTGTGCGCCGTTAAAGTCGCCAACGCCCGCTCGAGCGCCGGCTTGCCCCCCGGGCGGGCAAAGCCGTTAGCCCCTGGCCTGCGTAGGCGTGGCTGAGCGCAATGGCCAGCGCATCCGCGGCGTCGGCCTGGGGGGTGGCCGAAAGATTCAAAATGGCGGTGACCATATGCTGGACCTGGGCTTTATCCGCCCCGCCCTGGCCGGTCACCGCCTGTTTGATTTGGCGGGCGGCGTACTCGGCGATTTCCAGCCCGTGATTGGCCATGCACACTAACGCCGCGCCGCGCGCCTGGCCAAGTTTCAGGGCGGAATCCGGGTTTTTCGCCATGAAGACACGCTCCACCGAAACCTCGGTTGGCCGGTGAAGACCCACTACCTCGGCAAGCCCGGCGTAGATTTGCGCCAGGCGCTGCTCGAGTGCCCCGTCAGCGGTTCGGATACAGCCGCTGGCCACGTAGTGCGGCTTGGCGTTGACCAGTTCGATCACGCCGTACCCGGTAATCCGCGAGCCCGGGTCGATCCCCAGGATGCGCCGGGTCGGGCCTTTGGGCCGTTCGTCCATGTGCTTTCTCCTGACGGACTATTTCTAACGTACAATTTCCAGACGTACTACTTCCAGACGTACTACTTCCAGACGTGCTTTTCCTGACCTACTTCCCTTGAAGCACGGTGCCTGGAAACAAAAACACCGACGCGAGCGCCGGTGCTTGAGCCTACCTTAACGTAGCATTGAAACCTTTACCGGATTACTCGCCGGTGGTGGTCTCGGGCTTCGCTTTCTGGCGCAGGCGGATGTTGAGGTCCTTGAGCTGATCCGGGCTCACCTCGCCCGGGGCGTCGGTCATCAAACACGCCGCGCTCTGGGTTTTCGGGAAGGCGATTACTTCGCGGATGGTTTTCGCATCGGCCATCAGCATCACCAGACGATCGAGGCCGAAGGCCAGGCCGCCGTGGGGCGGCGCGCCGTACTGGAGCGCGTCGAGCAAGAAGCCGAACTTCTCCTGGGCTTCCTCTTCACCGATACCCAGAATCTCGAACACGCTGCGCTGCATGGTCTGGTCGTGGATACGGATCGAGCCGCCGCCGAGCTCGGTGCCGTTGAGCACCATGTCGTAGGCGCGGGAAAGCGCGCTGGCCGGGTCGGCCTTGAGCTCTTCCGGCGAGCAGGACGGCGCCGTGAACGGGTGGTGAAGCGGGCTCAGACGACCGTTATCGTCGGCTTCGAACATCGGGAAGTCGACGACCCAAAGCGGCGCCCAGGATTGGGTGTAAAGGTCCAGATCGGCACCGAGCTTCACGCGCAGCGCGCCGATCGCCTCGTTGACGATATTGGTCTTGTCCGCGCCGAAGAAGATGATATCGCCATCCTCGGCCCCTACCCGGTCCAGAAGCTCTTCGACCACGTTCTCCATGAACTTGACGATGGGCGACTGAAGACCTTCCAGACCCTTGGCGCGCTCGTTGACCTTGATCCAGGCCAAGCCTTTCGCGCCGTAAATGCCGACGAATTTGGTGTACTCATCGATTTCTTTACGCGAAAGCTTGGCGCCGCCGGATACTTTCAGCGCGGCCACACGGCCGTCGTCGGCGCTGGCCGGTCCGGAGAAGACCTTGAAGTCGACCTGGCTCATCAGGTCGTCGACATCGGTCAGCTCGAGCGGGATACGTAGATCGGGCTTGTCCGAGCCGAATCGGTCCATCGCTTCCTGCCAGCTCATGCGCGGGAATTCGGGCAGCTCGACGGAGAGTACTTCCTTGAAGAGCTTTTGAATCATCGACTCGGTAATGCCCATGATATCGTTCTCCTCGACGAAGGAGGCCTCGATATCGATCTGGGTGAACTCGGGCTGACGGTCGGCGCGCAGGTCCTCGTCGCGGAAGCACTTGGCGATCTGGTAGTAGCGGTCGAAGCCCGCCACCATCAAAAGCTGCTTGAAAAGCTGGGGCGACTGCGGCAACGCGAAGAAGCTGCCAGCGTGGGTGCGGCTAGGCACCAGGTAGTCGCGGGCGCCTTCCGGCGTTGCGCGGGTCAGGATCGGCGTCTCGATATCCAGAAAACCTTCGTTTTCCAGATAGGCGCGAACGGTATGCGAGATACGCGAGCGCAGACGCAGTTTCTCGATCATGTCCGGGCGGCGCAGGTCGATGTAGCGGTGCTTGAGGCGCACTTCTTCGCCGACCTTGCCGTGCTCGTCGAGCTGGAAAGGCGGCGTGGCAGCGGTGTTGAGCACCTCGACGTCTTTCGCCAGAATCTCGATCATGCCGGTGGGCATGTTCGGGTTTTGCGTGCCTTCCGGGCGCAGCCGAACGCGGCCGGTAATACGCAGCACGTACTCATTACGGGCACGGTCGGCATTGGCGAACGCTTCAGCGGTATCCGGGTCGACTACGAACTGGGCGATGCCGTCGCGATCGCGCATATCGAGGAAAATGACCCCGCCGTGGTCACGGCGACGATGCACCCACCCACAGACGGTGACCGTTTGATCTACCAGAGTTTCGTTAAGCTGGCCGCAATAATGGCTGCGCATGTTTCATCCTGTTCTGTTACGTGACAATAAAGGTATCGCGGGTCTGGCCTTCACCGGCGCGGCTACGCCGCATCACCCTTGCTTTTGGAAGAGCCACCGGTGGGTGTAGACGAAGCGCTTTCGGCTTTACCCTTTGCGGCGGGCTGGTTGTCCGCTGCCAGGTTTTTCTTGCCACCGGTTTTGAAATCGGTTTCATACCATCCGCCGCCGGCCAAGCGGAAACCGGCCGCCGACACCAGACGATTGAGATCGTCGCGCTGACAGGCCGGGCAGTGCTTCAACGGGTCGGCACTGATCTTCTGTAGTTTTTCCATGCGATGACCGCAGGCCTTGCACTCGTATTCATAGATGGGCATGTTGATAGCTCCTGAAAAGCTCAGCGTAGACAGGACATTGATAACCCTAACGACTTTGGGCCCTGGCAATATGTGGCCTGTCGTAATAAATTCCAAGACAGCGGTTGGTAAAGCCGCCCATTATACCCTTTTGTGCCCCCTGCCGGGCAAGGCCTGGCACCCCTCGGTTTACATGGAGAGAATAAAATGGCCAACGCGGTAATGCTCGATGCACAAAGCATGGGCCCCCATATCGATTTCACCGCGATTCGTGACTGCGTCTCGACGCTGGATATCCACGACCAAACCACCCCGGAGCAGGCCGAAAAGCGCCTGAAAGACGCCGAGATCGTGCTGGTCAACAAGGTCAAACTCGACCGTCAGCTTTTGGAGTCGCTGCCCTCGCTCAAGCTTATTTGCGTCATGGCGACCGGCCTTAACAACATCGACATGGACGCGGCCAAGGCCAATGGTATTGCCGTGAAAAACGTGTCCGCCTACGGCACGGCCAGCGTGTCTCAGCATACGTTGATGTTGATATTGACACTGGCGGCTCGCCTGCCTCGCTACCAGCAGGATGTCGCCCAAGGCGCCTGGCAGCAGAGCGCGTTTTTCTGCCTGCAGGACTACCCGACGCTACAGCTTGCCGGCAAGGAGCTCGTCATGGTCGGCCAGGGCGAGCTTGGCTCGGAAGTGGCGCGGCTGGCGAAAGCGTTTGGTATGAACGTGACGTTCGCCGCACGCCCAGGTGGCGAGGCCGACGACCAGCGCCCAAGCCTCGACGAGCTTATGCCCCGCGCCGATGTCATCAGCCTGCACTGCCCGCTCAACGAGCAAACGAAACACCTGATCAATAAAGAGCGGCTGGAAAACGCCAAGCCGTCGCTTTTGCTGGTTAACTGCGCCCGAGGCGTCATTATCGACGAGCACGCTGCGCTAAAGGCCCTGCGCGAAGGCCAAATTGGCGGGCTTGGGGTCGATGTACTGCCCGAAGAGCCGCCGCGCAGTGGTCATGCCTTGCTGGACGCGCTGGCAAGCGACGAGGCGCTCAACCTGATCGTGACCCCGCATAACGCCTGGGTCACCCCGGAGGCCCGCCAGAACATCGTCAAGCTGACCGCCGAGAATATCGAACGCTTCAAAGCAAGCGCCTAGGCGGTCGTAAACCCTTCGGGCACGCGCACGCCGCTGACCTCTTCGAAGGAGACCTCGGTGACGTGTGCGTTCGCAGGCCCCTGCCAGAGCCACTCGCCAAGGGCGGTGACCGCCTCGGCGTCGCCGCACATGAGTACTTCGACCCGGCCATCGGGCAGATTTTTAGCGTAGCCCGTTACCCCTTTGGTACGGGCCTGTTGCTGAGTACTCGACCGGTAGTGAACGCCTTGTACCTTGCCGCTTACCCAAGCGCGAACGTTTTTCGTTACCACGATGGCCTCCTCTTTTTAAACGTCGTCCTGCTCTTTGATGAACTCATGCTTGACGCGAACCGCGCTATTACGCGGGATGATCGGCCGCCCGCGGCGGGCCAATAGCGAGCGGGTAAACGCAGCGCCAAACAGTAGAATAAGCGAGCTGTAATAGACCCATAAAAGTACCATGACGACCGAACCCGCCGCGCCGTAGGTCGACGCCGTCGCCGTGTAGGCCAGATAAACGGCGATCAGGTTGCGCCCGATAGTAAAGAGTACCGCCGTCACCAGCCCGCCAATCAGTACGTCCCGCCAGCGTAGCACGACATCCGGCAACACCTTGAAGATGGTCGCGAACAACAGCGTGACCATGGCAAGCGAAAGCAGGGATTCGAGCGTAGTGGTGAAAAAGCTCATAAACGGCATGAGATAATTGGCCGCTTGCAGCATCCCGCGAATCACCACCCCCAGCACCAGAGACACCAGTAAAATGAAGCCGATCGACAGCACCACGGTCAGCGATAAAAGGCGGGTCTTGATAAAGATGAAGGCGCTGTTGGAGGTAGGTTTGGCGGTAACGTCCCAGATGGTGTTCAGCGAAAACTGCATCTGCGCAAACACGGTGGTTGCGCCGACCAGTAGCGCGCCAAAGCCCAAAAGCGTGGGCAGAAGCCCCGACTCTTCGATACGCGACTGGGCGACGGCTTGTTCGATGGCGGATGCTGCATCGACCCCAAGTGTGCCCTGCAACTGGGCGACGATTTGGCCCTGGGCGGCATCTTCGCCCAGCACGATGCCAATGACCGTGACGGCGATAATGATCGTTGGTGCCAATGAGAAGAGCGTATAGAACGCAAGCGAGCCTGCGTAGCTAAAAGCGTTGCGCTCGAGCCAGAGTGCAATGGCGTCCTGCACTACTTTCCACCAGAACAGTAGCGTACGTTTTAGCATATTGATTCCCTTGCGAAATACTTTATGTCATGCGCTTTATAGCGCGCACTTGTGTGATGCTTTTTAATAATAACAGGATACCTAACTATTGCCTGGCGCGCTTTCTTCGCAATACCTGCCTTTTTCACAAGCACTTTATAGTGAAGCCGTTTTCAAATGATCACGCTTGAAGGAAATCCCTCGGGAGTTTCATCATCTGCCGCCAAAGCCGCTCGACACCGGGTTTATGAACCAGCGAGCAGCGGTAAAGGCGAATTTCCAGCGGGATATCGAGGCTTTCGTCGCCGGCGCGCACCAGGCGTTTGCTCTTGAGCTCCTCGCGAATGCAGAAGTCCGGAATCCAGGCAACGCCCACGCCCTGGAGCACCATCCCTTTTAGCCCTTCGGCCATGGCGGTTTCGTAAACCGTGCGCAGGTTCATGCGCAGCGGGTCGTTTTTGAGCACCATATGCACGCTGCGCCCCAAAAACGCACCCTGGCTATAAGCCAAATACGGGACCGGCTCTTGCTGGTCGAGGGTAAAGAGCGGCTGGCCGTCGCTATCGGCAAGCGACACCGGCAGCATTTTGACATTGCCGATGGAAAACGACGGAAACACCTTGGTATCGAGCTGCATGGTGGCGAAGGGGTCGTAATAACCGAGCATCAGGTCGCAGTTGCCCTCGCGCAGTACGTGGATCGCTTCGCCCACGTTCATCGCCATTAACCGGGTAGGCAGCTCGCCTACCCCTTTTTGCAGCCGCGAGATCCAGGGCGGATAAAAGCTGAGCGCAAGCGAGTGCGCCGCGACGATGTCCAATGCCTCGTTGGCGATGGAAAGCCCGTGTAAGTGGCTAATGGACTCGTTGAGTTGTTCTACCAGGTTACGCGCGGTCACCAGAAAAAGCTGCCCTTCGGCGGTCAATCCAATGGGCGTGGTCGAGCGGTCCACCAGCGTCGTATCCAGCGCCTGCTCGAGGGCGCGAATGCGGCGGCTAAAAGCGGGCTGGGTGACGTGGCGCTGTCGCGCCGAGGCCGAAAAGCTTCGCGTATTGGCCAGGGCGACGAAATCCTCGAGCCATTTGGTTTCCAGATTCATCCGAAACTCCTTGTGTCGGCGTCTACGCTAAAGCTACTGAATGGGCGCGGTTAAATAGGCAGCGCGGGAAACGACTTTTTTCCAAAGCGGTCGGTTATTGATTTCGTCGATGGTAACCCGCCGGCAATTGGAAAAATCCTCCTCGAGCATATCCGTGACGCTCGCGGCGAAGCTTGACGACGGTACGTAGGCGGTAATCTCGAAATTAAGCCGAAAAGAACGGTTATCCAGATTGATCGTGCCGACCGTGGCGGCTTCATCGTCGATTAGCATCACTTTTTGATGTAAGAACCCGGGAAGATAACGGTATATTTTAACACCTGCTCGCAGCATGTCCGGTAAAAAGGAGAACGCCGAAAGAAATACCAGCAGATGGTCTGGCCGCTCGGGGATCATGACGCGTACATCGACGCCCCGCATGGCCGCTAAACGCAGCGCATCCTGTACGCCCTGGTCCGGTACGAAGTAAGGGCTTGTCACCCAAAGCCGGTCGTTGGCGCTATGAATGAGCTGCTGGATCAAAAGGCTGGCCGTATCGTGCTTGTCCGCCGGGCCCGAGGGCACGATGACCACCTGATGGTCCATCTGCGCGTGGTTTTCGGCGTGCCAGTTCAGTGTGATGACTTCGCCGGTCGCCCAGTGCCAGTCCTCCCAAAACGCTTCCTGCAGACCCAGTACGCCGGGGCCTTGAAGCATCAGATGCGTGTCCCGCCAGGGGCCGTGACGGGGGTGCTCCCCTAGATACTCCACGCCGACGTTGAAGCCCCCTACCCAGCCTTTTTTGCCATCGACGACCATGATCTTACGGTGATTGCGGAAATTGAGCTGAAAACGATGCTTGAACCCGCGTGAGGAGCCAAAGGGGCTTACTTCTACGCCTTCGCTTGCCAGTTCCTTGAAGTAGCCATCCCGCAGCTTGCGGCTGCCAAGCTCGTCGTAAAGAAAGTAGATACGCACGCCCCGGCCCACCGCGTCTAACAGGTGCTCTTTGAGTTTTTGACCGAGCCGATCATCGCGCACGATAAAAAATTGCAGCAACAAGTAGTCGTTAGCGTCGTCGATTCCCTGGAACAGGCTCTCGAAGGTGGCGTCACCATTGATCAATAGCTCGGCGTGGTTGCCCTTGGTCAGCGGCATCATGGCCAGCTGCTCCACCGCTTGAATATCCGGCGTGGCGGGAAGCGAGATATGCGGCTTCATGTTGTTACGGTAGCGGCGCAGCACGCGCCTTAGGACATTGTCCTTGGCGCCGCGAGCCGTCACGTAGCCATAAAACCGCGGGCGGCCAAAAAACCAGTAGGCCGGCAGCGCCACGTAAGGAAACGTTAGAAGCGACATTATCCAGGCGACGGCACCTTGCGAGGTTCGACTCGACATGAGCGCCATGACGGCGGAGACCATGCCCAATAGGTGGATGAGCATAATGCCCGTACCGATAAGCCATGAAGTCATCAAACGCTCCCTGCCATACACTCAGTTCCTTGAACGATTCCCTATATGCAAAAGCCCCGCGAGACGGGGCTTTCGTTTTTGACTGACGGGTAATTTGCTTGTGCCAGTTTACGCGGTTTCGGCAATAATTGCTTTCCATTTAGCCGGGCCGGTCTGATGAACCGAGGTGCCTTGCGTGTCGACCGCCACCGTGACCGGCATATCTTCTACCTCGAACTCGTAGATGGCTTCCATCCCCAGATCTTCGAAGCCTACCACGCGGGATTTCTTGATCGCCTGGGCGACCAGGTAAGCCGAGCCACCCACCGCCATTAGATAAACCGCCTGGTTGTCTCGAATCGCCTCGATCGCCGCCTGGCCACGCTCGGCCTTGCCCACCATGCCTAGAAGCCCGGTCTCTTCGAGCATCGTGCGGGTGAACTTGTCCATGCGTGTCGCGGTGGTCGGGCCAGCCGGGCCCACGACTTCGTCGCCGATCGGATCCACCGGGCCGACGTAATAGATAAAGCGCCCTTTCATATCCACCGGCAGCGGCTCGCCTTTGGCGATCATGTCGGTCATACGCTTATGCGCCGCGTCCCGGCCGGTCAACAGCTTGCCGTTGAGCAGCAGCGTATCGCCGGGCTGCCAGGTTTTGACCTCCTCGGCGGTGACGGTGTCGAGATTGACCCGCTTGACGTTGTCACCTATTTCGCGGGTGATCTCGGGCCAGTCCTCAAGCTTGGGCGCCTTCAAGGCCACCGGGCCCGAGCCGTCGAGGGTGAAATGGGCGTGGCGTGTGGCCGCGCAGTTGGGAATGATCGCCACCGGCTTGTTGGCCGCGTGGGTCGGGTAATCCTTGACCTTGATATCGAGCACCGTGGTCAAACCGCCCAATCCCTGGGCGCCGATGCCGGTTTTATTGACCTTGTCGAAAAGCTCCAGGCGTAGCTCTTCGGCGCGGTTGCTTGCACCGCGCGCCTGCAAGTCCTGAATATCGATGGGATCGAGCAGCGCTTCCTTGGCGATCTCCATGGCTTTTTCCGCCGTACCGCCAATCCCGATACCCAGCATTCCCGGCGGGCACCAGCCGGCGCCCATTTTGGGCAGCTGCTCGAGCACCCAATCGACGACGCTGTCCGAAGGATTCAGCATGGCGAACTTGGATTTCGCTTCGCTACCGCCGCCCTTCGCCGCTACGTGGATATCGACCTTATCGCCGGGAACGATCTTGTGGTGGATGATCGCGGGCGTGTTGTCCTTGGTGTTCTGGCGCTTGCCGTCCGGGTCGGCCAGCACCGAGGCGCGCAGCACGTTATCCGGCAAAAGATAGGCCCGGCGAACGCCTTCATTGACCATATCATCCAGGCTCATGTCCGCCTGCCAAGTCACGTTCATGCCGACGTGAACGAACACGGTCACGATGCCGGTATCCTGACAAATCGGCCGATGTCCGGTCGCACACATGCGTGAATTGATCAGAATCTGGGCGATGGCATCCTTCGCGGCCGGGTTCTCTTCACGCTCGTGGGCGGCCGCCATGGCGTCGATAAAGTCTTTCGGATGATAATAGGAGATGTACTGGAGGGCATCGGCAACGCTTTGAATAACGTCGTCCTGTTTGATCACGGTCATGAACAACGGGCTCCTGATAGGTCGATTCAAGCGGCTATTTCTAAAGGATTTTGGCATCCCGTTAGCCGTCTAGGCGAAGCGCAGTATACCCGATCGAATAATTCGCGGCAGCTCTGCTTGGTGACAACATCACTCCAAAGGCGATTCTTTTAGCTTAGCCAACAAGATAACGGTATAAATTTGGATTCATGAAACCGGCTGGCAGTGTGGGCACCAGTAAAGCCTACGCGAGCCAACCATCTGCCGCTCGATGACCTCCCCACAGCGGTGGCAAGAGAGCCCGGCGCGCTCGAATACACTAAAGCGCCACTGCCGCCGTGTTTCGCCGGCGGCTTTGGCCTGTTCGATCCAGGCATCGCGGTTGGTGACCCCGGCCTGGCGATAGGCTTGCCAGGTGGTATCGATGATGATCTGCGCCAGCGTCTTGCGCGCGTCAGCGGTTAAATCCACCGGCCGGGTTTTGGGGTTGAGCCCGGCAAAGAACAGGATCTCCGAGCGCAGGTAGTTACCAAGCCCCGCCACCAGGGACTGGTCGAGCAGCAGCGCCCCCAGGCTTCTGCGATAAAACCGGGTATCGTCCAGGCGCTCGACCACCCCGGCGGTGGATACGTTCTGACTTAGCAGATCCGGGCCCAGGCGTGCCAAAAACGGATGTTCGTCGAGGCGGTCTTGCTCGAGCAGCGCGATACTCGACGCGCTATAAAGGCTCGCCGCCCTTCCCTCGGCGATCAAACGTACGCGCAGCGAGCGCCTGGTTTGAGGTGGTTGGTGGGCGGCGTGAAGCTTCCAAACGCCGTATAGCTGATTGTGCGAATAAAGCACCCGCCCATTGGCAAAGCGAATCAGCATGGCCTTGCCCCGGGTCTCGACGGCGTCGATGCGCACATCTACCAGCGAGTCGGCCTGGGCCTGGAGCTCGTCAAAGGCAAACCAGGCCTCTTCCACTACCCGGCCGCCTATCTGCTTTTCGATACGGTCCGCCGCGCGGCGGATTTCCGGACCTTCCGGCACGACTACCCTAGCACCAGCTGTTTCTCTTTCATTTGATTGAGCTGGTCGCGCAGACGCGCCGCCTCTTCAAACTCCAGATTTTGGGCCGCTTCGAACATCGCGTCCTCGAGCTTGCTGACCGCATCGGTAAGCTCCTGCTGGCCCATGCTCGCAATGTCGTACTCGACGGGCTGGCTTTTCTTGCGATCCGAACCGCGACGGCCGTTGGTCTTTTTAGCCCCCGGCGCTTGGCCGGCTTCCATGATGTCCGCCACCGAGCGGGTCACGGTAGTCGGCGTAATGCCGTGCTCCTCGTTGTGCTCCATCTGCTTGGCACGACGGCGCTCGGTTTCATCCATGGCACGACGCATGGAGTCGGTAATACGATCGCCGTAAAGAATCGCCTTGCCGTGGGCATTACGCGCGGCGCGGCCGATGGTTTGAATGAGCGAGCGCTCGGCGCGCAAAAAGCCCTCTTTATCCGCATCGAGAATGGCCACCAGCGAGACTTCGGGAATATCCAGGCCCTCGCGCAGCAGGTTGATGCCGACCAGTACATCGAACTTGCCCAGGCGCAGGTCGCGAATGATCTCGACCCGCTCGACGGTATCGATATCCGAGTGCAGGTAGCGTACGCGGATGCTGTGATCGTCCAGATACTCGGTCAGGTCCTCTGCCATACGCTTGGTAAGCGTGGTGACCAGCACGCGCTCGCCCACCGCGGTGCGCTTGTTGATCTCGGAGAGCAGGTCGTCCACCTGGGTACTGGCCGGACGCACCTCGATTTCCGGGTCGAGAAGCCCCGTCGGCCGCACCACCTGCTCGACCACCTGGCCGGCGTGCTCGGCTTCATACTTACCCGGTGTGGCCGAGACGAAAATCGTCTGCGGGGAGATCGATTCCCACTCCTCGAACTTCATCGGGCGGTTATCCAGCGCCGAAGGCAGCCGGAAGCCGTACTCCACCAGGGTCTCCTTGCGCGAGCGGTCGCCTTTGTACATACCGCCCACCTGGGGGACGCTCACGTGGGACTCGTCGATGAACAGCAGTGCATCGTCCGGCAGGTAGTCGAAGAACGTGGGCGGCGCGTTGCCCGGGTCGCGCCCGGAAAGATAGCGGGAGTAGTTCTCGATGCCGTTGCAGTACCCAAGCTCCAGCATCATCTCGATATCGTAGAGCGTACGCTGCTCCAGGCGCTGGGCTTCCACCAGCCGTTCGTGCTTTCTAAGCCACTCCAGGCGCTCCTTGAGCTCGGCCTTGATCGACTCGATCGCTTCCAGAATCGTCTCTCGCGGCGTTACGTAATGGGACTTGGGGTAGATCGTCATACGCGGTACTTGGCCGCGCACATCGCCGGTGAGCGGGTCGAACAGGCGGATGGAGTCGATCTCGTCGTCGAAGAGCTCGACGCGTACCGCCTCCTCGTCGGAATCCGCCGGGAAGATATCGATGACGTCGCCGCGTACCCGGTAGGTACCCCGGCGAAAGTCCATGTCATTACGGGTATATTGAAGCTCGGCCAGGCGGCGCAAAAACGCCCGCTGGTCGATCAACTCGCCCCGGGTAAAGTGCAGGCGCATCTTCAAATACTGGTCCGGGTCACCCAGACCGTAAATGGCCGACACGGATACCACGATCAGCGCGTCGCGGCGCTCCAGCAACGCCTTGGTGGCGGAAAGGCGCATTTGCTCGATGTGGTCATTGATCGAGGCGTCTTTCTCGATGAACGTATCCGAGGAAGGAACGTAGGCTTCGGGCTGGTAATAGTCGTAGTAGGAGACGAAGTACTCGACGGCGTTATCCGGAAAGAACGCCTTGAACTCCCCGTAAAGCTGGGCGGCCAGCGTCTTGTTGGGGGCCATGACAATAGTCGGGCGCTGCAGCTGCTGCACGATATTGGCCATGGTGAACGTCTTGCCCGACCCGGTCACACCCAGTAGCGTCTGATGGGCAAGCCCCGACTCGAGCCCGCTGATTAAGCCTTTGATGGCGGTCGGCTGATCACCCGCGGGTTCGAACTTCGACGTTAGCCGGAACTCTCTGCTCATCGTTACTCCAATCTGGAAAAATCGTTATTCGCCCGCGTGCTGGCCGGGGGAAGTCAACTGCGTATTGATGGTCACGGTGGCTTGGGTCATGAGCCGCTGCACCGGGCAGCGCTCGCTGATATCCAAAAGTTTTGCGCGCATTGCCTCGTCGAGAGGACCGTGAAGCTCGAGATGAACGTCGAGGGAGTACTGCCCTTGGCGCTCCTGGCTTTCGTCCCGCGCTACCGTCACCGTGATCCCTTCCAGCGGCCACTCCTTGCGCTTGGCGTACATCTGCACGGTAATGGCTTTACAGCTGCCCAGCGCCATATCGAAGTAGTCGTGCGGGTCCGGGTCCTGCCCATCGCCCCCCATCGGCGCGGGCGCGTCGGCGTAGAGCGCTTCGACGTCCTCGACCTCGATTCGCTGCCTGAAGGTTTTATTGCGCTCGCTGATAAGGGTGATGGGCTGATGCATTAGGAGACCTCGATGTTGAGCTTTAGATCCTTGACCGCCTTGATAAGCGTTTGATGGCTTGCACGCCCTTCGACCTCCGCGCCATGACGCCCGACCTCGGCGCTCTCCACGCCGTCGAGCATCATCAGTGCGGTCGTAATCTTGTTCACTTCATCGGCGTTTCGTACACCCTTGAAGTTCAGGGATTGGTAAGCCATGACTCATCCTTCTTTTGAAACCGGCGCCGGGCGCCCGCTAACCTATGCAAAACTGATACAACCCGAGAAGTCTAGCACGCCGCCGCTGCCTTGCAATTGCGACTTCGAGCCCTCACCTGCAGATCAACAGTGTTACGCTAGAGCGAACGCACACCCCCTGCTAGTGGAGCTTGTATGGCAACCGAACAGTCCCCTTCCTTCAAAGGCGACGTACGCCTGGATCACCTGGCCGCGCTGGATATCAAAGGTGCGAACGCCGAGAAGTTTCTACAGGGGCAAACCAGCGCCCAGGTGAGCCTGGCGAACGGCCACTTCGCCCCACTCACCTGCTTTTGTACGCCCAAGGGGCGCATCATCGCCAATGGTCAGCTTTTAAGAGTCGCCGAGCACCACTTTAGACTGCTGGTCAGCGAAAGCCTCGTCGAAAAACTTGCCGAGCATCTCAAAAAGTTTGCAGTGTTCTACCAGGCCGAACTTGGCGTCAACACCGGGCTTACATTGGTCGGCGCAGGACCGGAAAAAGCCCGGCAGCGGGCAGAAAAAGCGGGGCTTGCCTTGCCCGAGAGCGCCTACCTGCACACCGGCGATGAAAAAGCCTCGATACTGCGTCTGCCGGGTGAGGAGCGCTACGTGCTGGGCCTGCAAGACGATGAAAGCGAAGCGCCAGCGGATGAAACGCTGCAAAACGCCTGGCAGCTGGCGGATATTCGAAGCGGCCTTGCCTGGCTGACCGAAGCCCAGGAAGACCACTTCCTGCCCCAGATGATCAACTGGGAAGCCCTTGGCGGTATCAGCTTCAAAAAAGGCTGCTATACCGGCCAGGAAGTGGTGGCCCGCGCGCACTTTCGCGGTCAGGTGAAAAAGCGTCTTGTACGCGCAAGCCTTGAAAGCGACGTACTGCCCGGCGTGACCGATTCACTGACCGATGAAAATGGCAAAAGCCTGGGCGAAGTGATGAATAGCGCCTTTAGCGGCCAGCATCAGGTGGCGTTACTCGCGGTGGTGGCCACCAAAGCGATCGAAACGCCGCTTGCGCTAAGCTGGAGTGATAAGCCGGTCACACTCGAAGAGTTGCCCTACCCGGTCGAACGCCTGGACCCGGAGCAGCTTTCGGCAAGCCTTATGGGTTGAATCGATCAAAGCGCCGCCGGCTTTTAAGCCAGCGGCGCTTGGGAGACACGCGCTTAGTGCTCGCGGGTGGGCTGGAAGCGAATGTCCGGCCAACGCTCCTGGGTCATCTGCAGGTTGACTCGAGTCGGGGCAATGTAGGTCAAATAACCGCCGCCGTCGATGGCCAAATTGGTGCTGGCCTTACGCTTGAACTCCTCGAGCATCTTGGCATCTTCGCAATACACCCAGCGCGCGGTTTGCACGTTCACGCCTTCGTAAATACAGTCGACCTTGTACTCTTCCTTCAGCCGGTGGGCGACCACGTCGAACTGCAGGGTACCCACCGCGCCCAGGATCAGGTCATTGTTGTCCATGGGCATGAAGACCTGGGTCGCGCCCTCTTCGGAGAGTTGCTGCAAGCCTTTTTGTAGCGCCTTCATTCTAAGCGGATCTTTCAGACGTACGCGCTTGAAAAGCTCCGGGGCAAAGTGCGGAATGCCGGTGAAGCGCATGTCTTCACCCACCGTGAAGGTATCACCGATTTGCACCGTACCGTGGTTATGTAGGCCGATGATATCGCCGGGCCAGGCTTCTTCCACTTGGGAGCGGTCGGAGGCCATGAAGGTCAAGGCGTCGGCGATTTTGACGTCCTTGCCAATACGCACGTGGCGCATCTTCATGTTCTTTTCGTATTTGCCCGAGCACACCCGCAAAAACGCGATGCGGTCGCGGTGGTTCGGGTCCATGTTCGCCTGGATCTTGAACACGAAGCCGGAAAAGCGCTCGTCCGAGGCGATGACTTCCCGGGCATCGGTGTCCCGCCGCTGGGGGGGCGGTGCGTACTCGACGAAGCCGTCGAGCATTTCGCGCACGCCGAAGTTACCCATGGCGGTACCGAAATAGACCGGCGAGAGCTCACCGCGCCGGTAGGCGTCGAGATCGAATTCGTGAGAGGCGCCGCGGACCAGCTCGATCTCCATACGCAGCTCTTCGGCCTGTTCTTCGCCCAACAGCGCCTCCACGTCCGGGTTATCCAGACCTTCGATGCGCTTGTCTTCAGAAATGCGGTTACCCTGGCCCTGGGTGTAGAGGTGAATCACGTCGTTATAGAGGTGATACACCCCCTTGAAGTGACGCCCCATGCCGATCGGCCAGGTCATCGGCGCGCACTGAATGTTGAGCACGGTCTCGACCTCGTCCATCACCTCGATCGGGTCGCGAATATCGCGGTCCATCTTGTTGATGAAGGTCAAAATCGGCGTGGTACGCAGCCGACATACTTCCATCAGCTTGATGGTGCGGTCCTCGACACCCTTGGCGCCGTCGATCACCATCAAGGCGGAATCCACCGCCGTCAGCGTACGGTAGGTATCTTCGGAGAAATCCTCGTGGCCTGGGGTGTCCAGCAGGTTGACGATGCGCCCGTTGTAGGGGAACTGCATCACCGAGGTCGTAACCGAGATACCGCGCTCCTGCTCCATTTTCATCCAGTCGGAGGTCGCATGGCGGTCGTTACGCTTGCTTTTGACCGAGCCCGCCATCTGAATGGCGTTACCGAACAGCAGCATTTTCTCGGTGATCGTGGTCTTGCCCGCATCAGGGTGCGAAATGATCGCGAAGGTGCGCCGTAGTTCCGCTTCCTGGGCTAACTGAGTCTCTTTCATCTTGCCTCTATAAATTGATACTCAGCGATGTGTAAAGCGCCGAACGGCTCTGGCTGAGTGAGTCACAATGGCCGGGATTGTAACGTTCTGGCGGGACCGGTGCCACGCCCTTTAAAAAAGCAGCGCCGCCAGGCCTTGTTAAGTACAAAATGTTGAGCACAAAAAAAGAGCCGCCAGCGGCGACTCTTTGCAGTGAAGGGCTCGAATGCATCAGGCGTAGGTGTTGACCTGCGTGCCGAGCGTGCCCTCCCGGGCCAAATCCGGCTGGGCCTGAAGGTCGGCACCGGCCAATACCTCGGTTACCTGCTGCGACTGCATATCCAGCGCCTGACGAAAAAGCTCCATCTGGGCCTGCTCGGCGGTTTGCGCCTGATTCATATAAAGCGCTTGGCTAACGGCATGGCTCGCTGCGACATCCATAATCTCACCTCACGTTGAGTTCCTGATTCCTTGAGCGTACTGCTGGGTTGAAATCACGATTTGTAAAACCTGTGTCAAAGCGTAGCAAAGGCCCAATGATCTCACCAGTAAAGGATGAGTTTTATAATCCATTTAGAAGCGCTCAACCCGGAACGGCGCCATATCGATCGCCGTGGGCTTGCCTTCCATCAGGTCGGCCAATAGCGAGCCCGTCGCCGGGCCCAGGGTAAAGCCTTGGTGGCCATGGCCGAAAGCGAACCAAAGCCCTTGATGACGCGGCGCCGGGCCGATAATCGGCTTCATGTCCGGCAGGCACGGCCGGGCGCCCTTCCAGGCCGCCTCTTCGCTGCGCTCGCCTAGCGGAAAAACCTGTTGGGCCACTTTTTCCGCGGCGCCAAGCTGGTGCTCGTCGGCCGGTGACTCCAGCCGGTCGAGCTCGGCACCGGTGGTCAGGCGCACGCCCGCATTCATTGGCGCCAGCAAATACCCCACCTCGGCGTCCATCAGCCAGTAGTTGAGCTTCGCACCGGGCTTCGTGGCGTAGTGCATGTGATAGCCGCGCTTGACGAAGGTGGGAATATCATAGCCAAGCGTCGATGCCCATTTGCCCGCCCAGGGGCCCAGCGCCATGACCACATCGTCCGGTGTCAGCGTTTGCTGCCCCGCCACTACCTTGAAGCCTTCCCCGTCTTTCTCGACACTCTCGATATCCGCCTGCAGGATACGCCCGCCCAGTTCGACGAAGGAATCCGCATAGGCCTCTACCAGCGCCCCCGGGTCGGCCACGGTCCAGGGGTCCAGCCAGTGGATGGCACCGATGATGTCTTGACCGATGTCCGGCTCTTTTTGCTCGAGAGCGGCGCGGTCCAAAACGTCGAACCGTACGTCGAACCGCTCGCGCGCCTCCTTGGCTTCCTCGATACGCTTGGCAAGCTTCGCTTTGGTGCGGTAAATCTCGAGCCAGCCTTCGCGGCGCACCAGATGACTTGCTTTGGCCGCTTCGATCATCGGCCCGTGAGCGTCGAGGCAGAGCTTGATGATTGAGGCATATTCGGGAACGATCTTTTTATAAAGCCTGGCCGATGAATGATGCCAGTAGCTTAAAAGCGGCGAGAACGCATTGAGCATACCGCCGGGGCGGTAGCGGATATCGACCCGCTTGTTGGGCAGCACGCTCAAAATGGTTTTCATATCCCGGGGGAAAGCGTAAGGCCTAACGGCTTCGCGCTGAATGATACCGGCATTACCGTAGGAGGTTTCGCGCCCGGGCTCCCGCCGGTCGATGAGCGTTACCTGATGGCCCCGCTTTTGCAGGTGCCAGGCTATACTCACACCGACCATGCCTGCTCCGAGTACCGCAATACGCCGCTGGCCCATTTAAACGCTCCCCTTTATTGGTATAAATGACTGAAAGTATCAGAAAAAAATACCACTGCTCAGGAAGCTTTAATATAGTGATAACCACTGTATTGTAGGCAATAAACAGCATGAATTACGACAAAAGCCAAAAGAGCAGAATTATTTACCACTAAAAAACAAACGACAGTAAAATCGCCTGCTACGTTTTGATACGTCGATTCGCAGGGGAGATTTCAAGCGCAGCAGAACGCAGAACGCAGAACGCAGAACGCAGAACGCAGAACGCAGAACGCAGAACGCAGAAAAGACTACAAGCCATCTAATATGCTTGAAGCAAGAATTCGATAGAGAAAAAAACGAACGATAAAAAAAGAAGGGAAAAGAAACGAGAAGGGAAAGGTTAATGGGGTGGATGATGGGGATCGAACCCACGACCACCGGAGCCACAATCCGGGGCTCTACCACTGAGCTACATCCACCACAACCTGAAAGCTTATTACTACTGCTTTACTGCTACTGCTTTATTACTACTACGTGTTTCGTATCAATGGGGTGGATGATGGGGATCGAACCCACGACCACCGGAGCCACAATCCGGGGCTCTACCACTGAGCTACATCCACCATTGATAACCAACAAACACAACGCCTGCGCTTAACAGCTGCGGCCATACTTCGATGGCACGCCCAGCAGGACTTGAACCCGCAACCTACGGCTTAGAAGGCCGTTGCTCTATCCGGTTGAGCTATGGGCGCACATAAAGCATTCCTGATACCGAACACCGATGAGCACTTGACCACAACCAACGCCTGGAAAAGCAAGTTACCACCTTCCGCGCGAGGTACGTGGTCGGGATGGAGGGATTCGAACCCCCGACATCCTGCTCCCAAAGCAGGCGCGCTACCAGACTGCGCTACATCCCGATGACTACCTTTGACGCTACTGCTTAGCCCGTCTCAAGCGAGGCATATACTACTATTTTTAATTTTAAAGTCAACACTTAAAGGCTTTAAGGCCTTGGCCGCTTTGCCTGCCAGGCCCAACATGCGAAAATTGGCGATTCGCTGGTATGCCAACCTCATATCGGCCTTTTGACCCGCTCATCACCTCCATAGGGACCTCATTACATGACCGCCCAACTCATCGATGGCAAAACCATCGCCGCTAATGTCCGCCATCGTGTTGCCGAGAAAACCGCCGCCCGTTTACAGGCCGGTGCTCGCGCCCCCGGATTAGCCGTGGTTGTGGTTGGCGATGACCCGGCCTCTCATGTGTACGTTAACAACAAACACCGCGCCTGCGACCAGGCGGGCATTTTGTCCTTTCAGCACGCGCTACCCGCCGACACGACGCAAGACGAGCTCGAGGCGCTGGTCGACCAGCTAAACGACGACCCCCGGGTCGACGGCATTCTGGTGCAACTGCCGCTTCCCGAACATATGGACGCTCGCCCCATTCTCGAACGTATCCGCCCGGACAAGGACGTCGACGGTTTTCACCCCTACAACCTGGGCCGGCTGGCGCAACGTAGCCCGGCTCTTCGCCCCTGTACGCCGAAGGGCGTGATGACACTATTGAGCGAAAGCGGTATCGACGTACGCGGGCTTGATGCCACGATCGTCGGCGCCTCCAATATCGTGGGCCGCCCCATGTCGATGGAGCTAATGCTGGCCGGCTGCACGACGACCGTTTGCCACCGCTTCACCCAAAACCTCGAGGCCCACGTAAGCCGCGCCGATTTGGTCATCGTAGCCGTCGGCAAGCCCGGGCTCGTCAAGGGCGAATGGATCAAGCCGGGGGCGGTGGTGATCGATGTGGGCATCAACCGCCAGGCAGACGGTAAGCTCATTGGCGACGTGGACTTTGAAAGCGCCGCCGAGCGCGCAAGCTTTATTACCCCGGTACCCGGCGGCGTGGGACCGATGACCGTGGCCACGCTGCTCGAGAACACCCTCGAAGCCGCCGAGGCTCACGACGCTTAACATAACCAAAACCGTCTACATTCAATCGAAAGGGGGTACGCCGGGTGCAACGCATTGGAATTATTGGCGCAATGGCGCAAGAAGTTAAAACGCTGGCAGGTCAGCTCGAAAACGCCGAGCGTGTCGATCACGCGGGCTTCGTATTCTATAGCGGCACGCGTTACGGGCTCGAAGTGATCGTGCTTCAGTCCGGCATTGGCAAAGTCAACGCCGCGGTGGGCACGGCGGTGCTACTCGAGCGCTATCAGCCGGATGCGATTATCAATACGGGGTCGGCGGGCGGTTTTGCCGAGGATCTGGATATCGGCGATATCATCATCTCGAGCGAGGTACGCCACCACGATGTCGACGCGGTGGTCTTTGGCTATGAAATCGGCCAGGTACCGGGGATGCCGGCGGCGTATATCGCCAATACCCACCTGGGCGATATCGCCAAACAGGCCATCGAGACACTGGGCGAGGTGAATGTGCGCGAGGGGTTGATCGCCACCGGCGACGCCTTCATGGCCGACCCGGCGCGAGTAGCAGCCACCCGCGCGCAGTTTCCCACCATGCTGGCCGTTGAAATGGAAGCGGCGGCCATCGCCCAGACCTGCTACCTCTACGGCTGCCCTTTCGTGGTGATTCGCGCGCTGTCCGATATTCCCGGTGCCGGCGACAACCACCTCTCCTTCGAGCAGTTTCTGGAAGTCGCGGCCGCCCACTCTTCGCGCATGGTCGACCAGATGCTGCAAACGCTGGGGCAGCGAAAGCCGTAAATCCATGGCTTTATCAAATGGCGCGGCCGGGCGGCCTCGCCGTTTTATCCCAACAAAAAAGCGCCTGCCGGTTGGCAGGCGCTTTTTTCATAGCCGCTCTTGCAGCGCATGCAGGAAGGCATCCGCGACTTCGCGTTCGTAGCAGTAGTAGGTCCACTGCCCCACCCGCTGCGAAGAGACCAGCCCCGCGCGGGCGAGTGTCGAAAGATAGAGCGAAATGGTCGGCTGCGAAAGACCGGCCTTTTCGCGAATATGACTGACACACACACCGCCCTGGGGCGCGGTCTCTTTCTGAGCCGGAAAATGGCGCTCCGGCTCTTTCAGCCAGGTCAGTATGTCGAGGCGCACCGGGTTCGCCAGCGCGCTTAAAACGGTATTAATATCCATGATCACGGCCAGTGGCGAAAGCCTGATCAGTATACGCGTTTAACGCCATACTGCCGAGGCGCTCTTTGGTCTCGACTTAACGGACCAGGGACTCGAGGGCGGCGCTATCGAAGTCCGAAAGCTCGTCCAGGCGGCCCTGCTCTACCTTGTTGGCCCACTGCGGGTCGGAGAGCAGCGCGCGGCCAATGGCGATCAGATCGAAATGCCCCTTGGCACGCCACTCGGCAAGCTCGGCCACGTTCACCCGGCTCTTGGAGGTCGGGTCCTCGGTACGCGTGAAGTGGCCAGTCCGGAAGGTACGGTCGAGCCCTACGCTACCCACGGCGATCACCGGCTTGCCGGTTAGCTCGCGGGTCCAGGTGGCCAGGGTCTTCTCGCTACCCGTAAAGCCCGGCTCCCACACCCGGCGGGTGCTGGCATGGAATATATCCACGCCGTCATCGGCCAGCGGCTTCAAGAGCTCCCCAAGTGCTTCGGGGGTTTCGGCAATGATGGCCGTGTAGTCGGAAAGCTTCCACTGCGAGAAGCGGAAGATGATCGGGAAGTCCGGCCCCACCGCTTCACGCACCGCACGCACGATCATGCGCGGAAAGCGTAGCCGGTTTTCGAGGCTGCCGCCGTAGTTGTCGGTGCGCTGGTTGCTCTCCGGCCACAGGAACTGGTCGATCAGGTAGCCGTGGGCGCCGTGAAGCTCGATACCATCAAAGCCGATGCGCTGAGCATCCATCGCCGCCCGGGCAAAAGAGGCGGCGACGTCATGCATGTCGTCCTCGGTCATCGCTTCGACGACTTCCAGGTCGTTTTCGACGATCGACATGGGGCCGAAACCCGGCACGCTGGTTTGGGGCTCGACCCCCGGACGGCGCTCGCGACCTACGTGCCAAAGCTGGGGTACGATTTTACCGCCAGCGGCGTGTACGCCTTCGACCACGCGCTGCCAACCGGCCAGCGCTTGTTCGCCATGAAACGCCGGCACCGCCGGGTAGCCGTTGGCGCCGGGATGGTCGATATAGGTGCCTTCGGTGATGATCAGGCCAACCCCACCGGCGGCGCGGCTTTTATAGTAGGCCGCGACTTCTTCCGTGGGTACGCCACCCGGCGATTGGTTACGCGTCATCGGCGCCATGACGATACGATTCGCCAGGTTGAGCGAGCCAAGATCGAAGGGTTCGAAAAGCGGCGCGGCGAGGGTTTCTGGATTAACGGACATGCTTATTCACCTATATATAGAAATATCTCAATATATAAACATTAATATGCGCGCAAGACAACCGCTTGGACGAACCAGAATCTGGCGCCTTCCAACAACGAGCGCTTCAAGCAGGCCCATGAGGCGCCTTACAACGAAAAACGGAGCCCAAAGGCTCCGTTCAGTTCAATCAACCCAGGGGATTCGTCACCCCTTGAGCGACCACTCGAGCGTCTCCTCGGCCATTAGCGGTACGATCGAGCGGTTGTCACCGTATGCGTAGCTTGCCGGTAGCACCTGCGAGCGGCGCTCGAGGGTGACGGTATCGGCATTGGGCGCCAGGCCGTAAAAGCGCGGCCCGTTCAGGCTGGCAAACGCCTCGAGCTTGCCAAGCGCCCCCGCCTCTTCGAAGGCGATGGCGTATAGCTCGATGGCGGCCGGGGCCGTATAGGCCCCCGCACAGCCACAGCTCGACTCCTTGTCCCCCTTCTCGTGGGGGGCGCTATCCGTGCCCAGAAAGAACTTCGGGCTGCCGCTGGTGGCGGCTTGCAAAAGCGCCTGGCGGTGTTGCTCGCGCTTGAGAATCGGCAGGCAGTAGTAGTGAGGGCGAATGCCGCCGGCGAGCATCTTGTTGCGATTGAACAGCAGATGATGCGCGGTGATCGTGGCCGCCAGGTTATCCGGGCCTTGGGCAACGAACTCGGCGGCTTGCTGGGTGGTGATATGTTCGCACACCACCTTGAGCGTGGGATGGCGCTCGAGCAGTGGCTTCAACACGCGCTCGATAAACGCGGCTTCCCGGTCGAAGATATCGATGTCGCTATCGGTGACTTCACCGTGAATGAGCAGCGGCAACCCGAGCCTGGCCATCGCGCCAATGGCCGCATCGCAGTGGGTGATATCGGTAACGCCGGAGGCCGAGTTGGTGGTCGCCCCGGCCGGGTACAGTTTCACCGCCTTGACCACACCGCTTTGGTGCGCCTTTTCGATCTCCCCGGCAGTGGTGGTGTCGGTGAGGTAGAGCGTCATCAGCGGCTCGAACTGACTGCCAGGCGCCAGCGCCGCCAGGATGCGTTCACGGTAGGCGAGCGCTTGATCGGTGGTGGTGACCGGGGGCTTCAAATTGGGCATGATGATGGCACGCCCCATTTGCGCGGCGGTGTGATTGACGACCGCGCTCAGCACCTCGTCATCGCGCAAGTGAAGGTGCCAGTCGTCGGGGCGGGTCAGCGTAATAGAGTCCACGGTCAATCCTGTATCAGCGGTGGGTTTGAAGGGGCTTTCGGTCAGTATACCTGAACGCCGGACGGGTTAAATCCAGCCGGTAAATCGCGCGCAACGTCCACAGCGCTTTACAAGTGTCGTATCATGGCGGCTTTATAACCGCTCAAGGATTTTGGCCGACTATGCAAAACGTCAGACGCTACGCCGACATACTCACCAGCATTGAAGGGCTGATGTGGCTAGCGCTTGCCTGGTCCATCTCGGCATCCGTGCACCGAGGCAGCACCGAGCCCACGCTTGCCATGCTGTTCGTGGTGGGGGCGCTTTTGCTGTTTAGCTGGGCGCACAAGCCCATGCGCGTTTTACTGCGCCGCTACCACGTGCGTAAACGCCGCACGGACATGTGGATTCATACCCTGGCGCTGCCGCTGCTGCTGGCCATGCTGCTCCATATTTTATTGGAAACACTGGTCGGCCGTGCCTGGCTTCCGCCCAAGATACTGGTCTTCAACTTGCTGGCTACCGCCGGGTGGCTGACCTACGTGATGACCCTGTTCATCAAGTTCATCATTCACGGTTTCAAAACCTCCCGCGCCCAGTCGCGCTAACGCACTAACCAAGTAGCTCTCTATGCAAACCGCCCTGCCGCTTCCACTCTCCACCCCCAACCGCAACCTGGTCCGATTGACGATCGTGCGCGGCATTACCTGGACGGGCTTTTTGCTGGCGATCATCGTGGGCGTGGAGTTTCTCGCCTTCGAGCTCGAAGTCGCGGCGGTCATCAGCGTGGTCATCGCCATGGGGGTTTTGAATATCATTACCTGGTGGCGACTGGGCAGGCCCCGCGCGGTGAGCCATCACGAGTACCTTTTGCACCTTCTGGCCGATATTGCCGGCTTGACGCTACTTTTCTACTTTACCGGCGGCTCGACCAACCCGTTCATCACCTACTACCTGGTGCCGGTGACCATCGCCGCCGCTACGCTGCCCTGGCGCCACGCCTGGATCATCGCAGGCTGCGCGATGGCGGGTTACAGCTTCTTGATGGTCGTCTACCACCCTATCGCCCAGTTGAGCCATATCGACAGCGACAGCCTTTTGAACCTGCACGTGCTGGGCATGTGGCTCAACTTCGGCCTTTCGGCGGGGCTGGTGACGTTTTTCATCTACAAAATGGCCCACGCGCTCAGAAGTCGTGACAAGGCGCTTTCACGCACCCGTGAAGCGGCGCTGCGCAACGAACAGGTACTGGCCGTCGCGACCCAGGCGGCGGGTACCGCCCACGAACTGGGCACGCCCCTTTCCACCATGGCGGTGCTGCTCAAGGAAATGGAGGCGGAGACCACCGCCGACTCGCCGCTTCAAGCCGATATAAAACTTTTGCGCCAGCAGGTCGACGTATGTAAATCCCGCCTTCAGAATCTGGTCACCAACGCCGACCGGCGGCGCATGGCAGAGCCCGAAGTGTTCGATGCCGAAGAGTGGCTTTCGAGCGTCCTACAGCGCTGGCTGGTCATCCGCCCGGATGTCACCCATCAGTTGGAGGTTCAAAGCCGGCGGAGCCGCCCCTGGCTTTTGGTCGATGCCACCCTGGACCAGGCGCTGACCAACCTTTTGAACAATGCCGCCGACGCCCACCCGGAGCAGGTGAACGTACGTCTGGACTGGAACGAAGAGAACGTGGTGATCGATATTCGCGACCACGGCCCGGGGATCGCCATGTCGATTGCCGACCAGCTCGGCGACACCTTCGTTTCGACCAAGAGCAAAGGCATGGGCATTGGGCTATTTTTAACCCATGCCACCATCAACCGATTCGGCGGCGGCGTCAGCCTCTATAATCACCCTGAAGGCGGAACGCTCACCGAGGTCACGTTGCCCAGAAGCGATGCCCCCGAGAAATAGCGCCGCCCACCGATAAACAGCGAGAAGACCATGCCGACTCAAGACCAGCGCCTTTTGATCGTGGACGACGACGATGTGTTTTGCCATGTGTTGAGCCGCGCGCTGACCCGCCGGGGCTATGAAGTGCAGGTAGCCCACGACGCCGAACAGGCGCTGCAGATCGCAGCCGCGTTCGCCCCGACCATGGCGACCCTCGATTTGAAACTCGAACAAAGCTCCGGACTCAAGCTGTTGCCGGAGCTGCTGGCCATCGTACCCACCTGCCGGGTCGTGGTGCTGACCGGCTACTCGAGCATCGCCACCGCCGTCGAGGCGATCAAACTCGGCGCGCTACACTACCTGTGTAAACCTGTAGACGCCGACGACGTGATCGCCGCCTTCGAGCACGAAGGCGGCGACCCGGACATCGAACTAGCCGACAACCCGCCGTCGATCAACCGGATTACCTGGGAGCACATTCAAAAAGTGCTGCAAGAGCACGACGGCAATATTTCCGCCACGGCCCGGGCACTGGGTATGCACCGGCGCACGCTTCAGCGCAAGCTGCAAAAACGCCCGGTCAAGCGCTAGGATCGAGGCACCCAAGAGCCGCCGTTCGCATCAGTGCGCCGTCCAGCCAAGGTCGATATTGAAACTCGAGCCGGTGATGGCGCCCGCGGCGTCGGAAGCCAGGTAGTTCACCAGTTGAGCGACCTCGCTGGGTTCGACCAGGCGCTTCACGGCGGCATCCTTGAGCATGATCTTTTCGATCACCTCTTGCTCGTCCATCTTGTTGAGCTTCGCCTGATCGGCGATCTGGTTATCCACCAGCGGGGTTTTGACGTAGGCCGGGCACACGGCGTTGGCGGTAATACCCTGCTCGCCGCCTTCCAGCGCGGCGGTTTTGGTCATGCCGATCAGCCCGTGCTTGGCGGTCACGTAGGCGACCTTGCCCGGCGAGGCCACGTGGGCGTGAATCGAGGCGATATTGATGATCCGCCCCCAGCCGTTTTCTCGCATGGAGGGCCACGCGGCCTGGGTAAGCAAAAACGGCGCGGTGACCATCAAATCCATGATGGCGCGCCACTTCTGCTCGGGAAACGATTCGATGTCGCTAACGTGCTGTATGCCGGCGTTGTTGACCAGAATATCGACCCGGCCAAAACGTTTGATCGCCTCTTTCACCGCGTCCTTGCACGCCTGGGCGTCGGTCAAGTCGGCCTGGAAAAACGCCGCGCCCTGTTGGCTGGCCGTTTTCTCACCCTCGGCGTTGAAGTCTACCGCCAGCACTTGATAGCCCAGTTGGCAAAAGTGTTCGACCACGCTTGCACCAATGCCGCTGCTGGTGCCCGTGACCAGCGCGACCCGGGGCGTATTACCCATACCTGCCGACATACCCACCTCCTAAAAGAAGAAAAGTCCAAGCATTCATTAGACGAACCTCAGTATAGAACGCCTGAGCGAACATGATCGAAAGCGCGCCAAGATTGTTCAACGCAGCCCACCTGAGCGACAATGGCAAACCAACGTCACCACCCTCAAGGAGTCACCATGTTCGTGGTCATTTTCGGGCGCATGAGCTGCCCATTTTGTGTAAGAGCCAAGCAGCTTGCCGAGCAGCTGGAAAGCGCCCATAAGATCGAAGGCTATCGCTACGTCGATATGCCCTCGGAAGGCGTCACCAAAGAGGACATCGCCAAGACCGCAGGCAAGCCGATCCATACCGTCCCCCAGGTGTTTATCGACCAGGATCATATCGGCGGATATAGCGAGTTTGACGCCTACGTGCGTGAAAATGGCCTTCTGGCCTGATCCCTGCCCCTTTTATTCCCCTTTTTAATTGAACCCGCATGCCACCTTGCTGCCTATAGTGACCAGGGCCTACCTTCCCCAACAAGACCGCCCAAGGCGGCAAGGACATGCGCCATGCAACGTGAAGAATTCGAACAGCAGCTCTGGCTTGATTATATCCATACGCACCCGGACCTTGGCGGCCTGGGTATTTGGCCGGCCAACGTCAAAGCCGAATACCTGACGCTTTTAACCCTGAACCACGGGCCGTTTAGCGCGGCACGACTTGCCGACAAGCTTCACCGCATGGGTTACGTCTGTGCTACCCAGTATGCCTTGGCAGACAAAGGGCTCATCATTCATCTACTTGGCGCACCACAGAGTAGCTGGTTGATTTTAGCCGAGCTCCAGCTGGGCGCACTGTGTACATCGCCAAGGCAGGCACTTTTAGAGCTTATAGAGCAAAGCCACCCCCAGGATTGTAAGGGGCACAATTTGCTTTGCCGGGGAAGACCCTGGCCGATGCCCTCCTGGGCGCTTTACCAGGCACTCGAGCGGGAACACCCGGTGGCGGCGTGGCTTGCGGTGATGGGCCCGCGACTTCACCACGCCGGGTTCAATTGCCAGGTTTTGGGCGAGCCGCTGGCCACACTGAACGAGGCCCTCGAAAATGCCGGGTGGGCGTGCTCCAGTGATCGGCAAAACGGCATTTTTCCCGTCTCGAACTCCCTGGATCACCGCTTCTACCCGGCCATGCCGCAAAAGGTAGCGTTTAGCCAGGGAGATGAACACCGGCTCTGCTTTGGTGGACTGGCGCTGGCCCAAAAAGGGGTGAACAGCGCGTCAACCACCCTGGGCGAAGAGCTGCTTCCGCCGCACACCCGGTGCCAAATGGCGTGATCGAACACGCCATTTGAGAAGACCGCTTGAATCAAGCGAATTCCATTTCCGGCACATGGTCGGGAACGATCAGCTTACCGGCGGTTTTCTCCTGAATTTCCTCTACGCTTACCCCGGGGGCGCGTTCTTTCAAGATGAACGCGCCGTCCTTGATCTCCAGATACGCCAAGTCGGTCAGCACCCGGTTGATACACCCCGCGCCGGTCAACGGCAGCTCACACTTCTCGAGCAGCTTGGACTCGCCGTGTTTAGACGCGTGAGTCATGGTGCAGATGATGTTTTCGGCACCCGCGACCAGGTCCATCGCCCCTCCCATGCCCTTGATGAGCTTACCGGGAATCATCCAGGAGGCGATGTTGCCGTGCTGGTCCACCTCGAAGGCGCCCAGTACGGTCAAATCCACGTGGCCACCACGGATCATGGCAAAGGATTCGGCGGAGGAGAAAATCGCCGCGCCGTCTCGGGCGGTAACGGTCTCTTTTCCGGCGTTGATCATGTCCGGGTCGAGCTCTTCTTCGCTTGGGTAGCGCCCCATACCCAATAGCCCGTTTTCGGACTGAAGCATCACGTCGATCCCCTCGGGGATGTAATTGGCAACCAAAGTGGGGATACCGATCCCCAGGTTCACGTAGAAGCCGTCCTGAAGTTCACGGGCCACGCGCTGGGCCATCTGCTCTCGTGTTAACGCCATGGTAATTACCTCGAAGTCAGTGGAAGTTGGCCGGGTGCTTAGCTACGAACCGTGCGCTTTTCGATACGTTTTTCAAACGTGCCCTGGATGATCCGGTCGACATAAATACCCGGCGTGTGGATTTGGCTGGGATCCATCTCGCCGGGCTCGACGATTTCCTCCACTTCTACAACGGTAATTTTGCCGGCGCTAGCCGCCATCGGGTTGAAATTCTGCGCGGTGTGGCGGTACATGACGTTGCCGTAGCGATCCGCCTTCCATCCTTTGACGATGGCGAAATCCCCTACGATCGCCTCTTCCATAATATAGTGGCGGCCATCGAACTCGCGCACCTCCTTGCCCTCACCAATCGGCGTGCCGTAGCCGGTCGCGGTATAAAACGCCGGAATTCCCGCACCGCCGGCGCGCATTTTTTCGGCAAGCGTGCCCTGGGGCGTCAGTACGACTTCGATCTCTTCGTCGAGCATCTGCCGCTCGAAAAGCGCGTTTTCGCCCACATAAGACGCAAAAATCTTGCTGATCTGGCGCTTTTCCAACAAAAGCCCGAGACCGAAACCGTCCACGCCGCAGTTATTGGATACCACCGTCAAATTCTTGACCTCGCGGCGCTTGATCTCGGCGATCAGGTTTTCGGGAATGCCGCAAAGGCCGAACCCACCGGCCAGAACGGTCATGCCGCTTTCGATGCCTTCCAATGCTTCCTCATAGGAAGCGACCCGCTTATCGAATCCTGCCATGTGTAGCCTCGCTTGTTGTCATTCGTGCCCGGCGCGCCTTGGCGCGTGCACGCTAAAGGGTGAGTGGCTCGAGGGTTTTGCGCCCCAAAGTTGCTACATGGTTGCTTACCAAATACTACTACAGGGTGGTCGTTAAAAAGCCTGGCGCCAAAGGGGCGACGTGTTTTTTGTTATCAAACCAAAGAAACAACTTATAAAGAGCCACCAGGAGCGTCAAGCGTCTAACGGTGCTTATAGAGGGATTTACTGGGAAGTAAGGCCTTGATCCTTTAGCATTTACCTCAAAGGCCGTGTACAACGCAGCGCGCAAGGCCAGGGTTATGAAACCGCGAAGGAGTCAAGGGTATGCCAGTCATCAAGGGAGCAGGGAGCATTTTAATGCTCACGCTCAGCACGCTATTGTGGGGGGTGCCGCTGATCGCGCTCACCTTTTTGAAGGTCGTCGTGCCGGGCCAACGCGCGAAACAGTGGCTTTTGGGCAAGCTCTGCGCGGTCGCGCTCAATTGGATCGGGCTCAATCTTTGGTGGATGAAGCACTGGCTCAAACCCGATGTATCGATCGATATCCCCGCCTCGCTGAGCCCGAACCAGTGGCTTTTGGTCATCTCCAATCATCGCAGCTGGACCGATATCTTCATTTTGTTCATGGCGCTTCACCGGCGTATTCCCATGCCGCGCTTTTTTCTCAAACATCAGCTCATCTGGATTCCCATCGTCGGACTGGCCTTCTGGGCGCTCGAATTTCCCTTTATGCGCCGTTTTAGCCGGGAACAGATTGCCAAAAACCCTAAGCTCGCTACTATTGACAGGGATTCGACCGAACGCGTGTGCCGTCAGGCACGCCACGCGCCCATTTCGATCTACAACTTTGTCGAGGGCACCCGGTTTAGCGTGGCTAAACGTGAGGCCCAGCAGAGCCCTTTTCGCCATCTTCTACGCCCCAAGGCCGGTGGCGTGGCCCAGGTATTAGGGCTTCTCGGCGATCAATTGGATGGTATCGTAGACGTCACCATCAGCTACACCAACCCTTCGCCGAACTTCTGGGACTTCTTATGCGGCCAGGAGGCATCGGTTAACCTGGTGGCGCGACAGATCGCGATCCCCGAGTGGATGCACACCGCACGTTATCATCAACAACCGCAGCACAAGGAACGCTTCCACGCATGGATCAACTCACTCTGGCAGGAAAAAGACGCGCTGCTGGAAACGCTGAGCGACCACGACTAGCCCTTTGGGTAGGCGTTTGCTTGCTGGCGGCCTTATTGGCCGGGTGCGCCAGCTCAGCGCCGTCATCGAGCCAGCGAAACCCTACCAGCAGCGCCTCGAGTGCCATCAACGGCGAATGGGTCGAAGTGCGCCGTGGTGATACGCTGGGCCAGCTCGCGGCGCGGGCGGGCGTGCCCATCGAGCGTCTCGAGCGCTTCAACCCCGGGGTAAACGCCCAGCGCTTGGCGGTCGGTCAGCGTCTTTTGATCCCCACCCAGCAGGAGCGTGCGCCCTCCGGTGGGCCTTACCGCTACCAGATCCGCTCAGGGGATACGTTCTCCGGCGTGGCGCGCCACTTTGGCACGACCAGCGGGCGTATCCAGAGCGCCAACGCCGGGACCTCCCCCACAGCGCTGCGCGTTGGTCAGATCATTAGCGTGCCGCTTAGCGCGGGTTCCGCTTCGCGCGCCACGGCCTCTTCAAGCAGCTCGAGCGGTTCGAGCTCTTCGTCGTCGGCGGCGCCCACGCCCAGTGCAAGCGTGCCCTCATCGGCGCGCAATTGGCCCTGGCCGCTGGAGGATTACCGGATCGTGCGCCGCTTCGGCCCGGACAGCCGTGGCACGCTCCAGCCCATGCTACTGGCGACTCAATCCGGTGCCCGGGCGCAGTCGGTCGCCCCGGGCGAGGTACGCTTCGCCGACGGCATGCGCCAGCTCGGCGAGGTAGTGATCGTTCATCATGCCGACAACCTGCAAAGTGTCTACGCGCTTTGCGAGCGCATACTGGTGAGCACAGGGCAGAACGTAAGCGCCGGTGAGCCGCTTTGCGAGGTCGGCCAAAGCAGCGCCACCGAGCGCTATGATCTGTTGTTCGACCTGCGCCAGGCCGGTAAACCCATCGACCCGCGTCAGGTTCTTCGCTAACGCGTTCGTCGTTGAAAGCCCTTTTCACTCGCCCATAAAAAGCCCCGGTATCACCGGGGCTTTTTATGTCGGGGCTTTTCATATCGGGGCCAGGCCGCGCTATTAACCGCGGTGGTAGCCCGGCGTAATGAAAGGCGTTTTGACGACCGTCATGGGCAGCTTTTTACCGCGTACCTCGGCGTAAACCACGCTCTCCGGTGCCTCCCATTCGCGGGTGACGTAGCCCATGGCGATGGGCTTGCCAACGCTTGGCCCAAAACCGCCAGAGGTTACCACGCCGACCTCTTCGCCCTGCTCGTCGAGCAGGCGCGCGCCTTCGCGCACCGGCGCGCGGCCCTCGGCAACCAACCCTACCCGCTTACGGGTGTGGTCCTTGGCATCGATCTGATGGAGCACGACATCCGCACCTGGGAAGCCGCCGGCGCGCTCGCCGCCGTGGCGGCGCGGCTTGCCCACCGCCCAGATCAAGCCAGCTTCGACAGGCGTGGTCGCCATATCCATATCATGGCCGTAGAGGCAGAGCCCGGCTTCAAGACGCAGCGAGTCACGCGCGCCCAGGCCAATCATTTCGACTTCCGGCGCCTCTAAAAGCCCTTTGGCGAATGCTTCGCTGGCCTCGGCGGCCACCGAGATTTCGAAGCCGTCCTCACCGGTGTAGCCGCTGCGGCTCACCCAAACGTCTTGACCCAGAATCGTGAAACGCCCGTGCTGCATGAACGTAAGCTCACAGGCCTCGGGGCAAAGCCTGCGCATTACCTCCACCGCTTTGGGCCCTTGCAGGGCCAGCAGGCCACGCTCGAGCACCTGGATGTCGTGGCTCGACCCCAGGTTGGCACGCAAATGCGCGATGTCCTGGTCCTTGCAGGCGGCGTTGACCACCAGGTAGAAGTGATCTCCCGCGTTGACGACCATCAAATCGTCGATGATCCCGCCATCGGTGCTGATGAAAAGCCCGTAGCGCTGACGCCCTTCGGCCAACCCCTCCAGGTCGGCCGGAATCAGCGACTCCAGCGCCGCGGCGGTGTCCGGCCCGGAGACCAAAATCTGGCCCATGTGCGACACGTCGAAAAGCCCGCATTGGCGACGGGTATGTTCGTGCTCTTTTTTCACGCCAAGCGGGTACTGCACCGGCATGTCATAACCGGCGAAAGGCACCATTTTGGCGTCAAGTGTTTGGTGAAGCGCGTGAAGCGGTGTTTTGTGGAGTTCTGTCATGTCGTGTCCTCGCCATCGAAAGAGCCGGCAAGCAAACGTCGCTTCCCGGCTCGTATTGGGGGTTACGTCGTTCAACCCTTACTTGTCGTGATCCAGCGCTTCGCCGGGCAGCACGTCCTTACCGGCGAAATAGTCCTTGGCCAGTTTGAACACCACCGGCGACAGCAGCGCCAGCGCGATCAGGTTGGGAATGGCCATGAGCGCATTGAACGTGTCCGCCATCAGCCAGATAAAGCCCAACTGGGCCATCGCGCCAAGCGGCAGCGCCAGCACGAACAGCACCCGGTAAAGCATGATCGAGCGCGTACCGAAGAGAAACTGGAAACACTTCTCGCCGTAGAACGACCAGCCCAGAATCGTGGTGAACGCAAACACCGCCAGCGCAATCGCCACGATCTGGTTACCAAAACCGGGGAGCGCCGCATCGAAAGAAAGCGCCGTCAGCGAGGCCCCTTCTTCCCCTTCGAGCCATACTGAAGAGGTCAGGATCACAAGTGCGGTGATGGTGCACACCACGATCGTATCGATAAACGTCCCCAGCATGGCGATCAACCCCTGGCGGACCGGGTTTTTGGTTTGCGCCGCCGCGTGGGCGATCGGCGCGCTACCGAGCCCCGCTTCGTTGGAGAAAATACCGCGCGCCACACCAAAACGGATCGCCGCCATGACCGCCGCACCGGCAAAACCACCGGCCGCCGCCATGGGGTTGAAGGCGTAGTAGAAAATCAGCCTAAAGGCTTCACCGACCTGGTCGGCGTTGACGATCAGCACCACCACCCCCGCCAGCACGTAAGCGATCCCCATAATGGGCACGAGCTTACCCGCCACTTTGGCGATACGCTTGATGCCGCCCAGAATGACCGCGCCAGCCAACACCATGATCACCACGCCGGTCAGCCAGTGTGGCACACCAAAGGTAGCGTCCATGGCGTCTGCAACGGAGTTCGACTGCACGGTATTACCGATGCCGAAGGCCGCCACCGCGCCAAAGAAGGCAAACAAGATACCCAGCCATAGCCACTTTCTGCCCAGGCCATTTTTGATGTAGAACATCGGCCCGCCCAGGTGGTAGCCGTTGCTATCGGTTTCACGGTAGCGAACGGCGAGCACCGCTTCGGCGAATTTGGTCGCCATGCCGACCAGTGCCGTAATCCACATCCAAAACACCGCCCCCGGCCCACCGAGGGCGATCGCGGTGGCCACACCGGCGATATTGCCCGTGCCTACGGTGGCCGAAAGCGCTGTCATCAACGCGTTGAAAGGCGAAATTTCGCCGTCGTCGGTCGTTTGCTCGCCTCCCTTGCCGCGCTTGGCATCACGCCCTTGCCACATCAGTTTGAAGCCGGTACCGAGCTTACGGATCGGCATGAGCTTCAAGCCCGCCTGAAGATAAAGCCCCACACCGAGCAGCAGGATGAGCATTAACGGCCCCCACACGACCCCGTTAACGGCCTCGACCACAGTTGTTAGCGTTTCCACGTCGTTCTCCTTACCCTTGAGCATTTCAGGAATGCATGTTTATTCGATGTCATTATGGTGTCGTGATGGTGTCGATATCCGATACGCCCATAAAGGCGGCCCGCCTTCGAGCATAGCTGGCAAACCCCGGATCGAGACGGTGATGCTTTGCCACGTTAGAAGCGCCGATTCCGGAGCGTGTATAGCGCGTAAGCGTTCGTTACTCGGCTAAACGGCCGATAACCCTGTTTTACACTATTTTCCCGTTGGCTTGCCATGGACTTGACGCTTTTGCTGGGCAAAATCAGGGCGAAGTGGTTGATTCTATTAAATAGCATGGCGTTTCCAGGTAAACAAAAACGCAGTGGGCCTCTACTCATGCCACGCTATAGAAATTTGTTTCCTATGAGAAACACGGTACCATAGCGCTATCGGCCAGCGCGTTTGAAGGGGTCGCTAAGGCCCCCAACAAGCGCTAGTATGTTTTAGCTTGGACAACCGTTTAATAGGGATACGACATGAGCAATCTTCCTGCGAATCTTCGCTACGCCAAAAGCCATGAATGGGTGCTTGACCACGAAGATGGCACCGTCACGATCGGTATCACCGACCACGCTCAGCAAGCACTTGGCGACGTGGTATTCGTCGAGCTTCCCGAGATCGGCCAAACGCTCACCAAGGGTGAAGAGTTTGGTGTGATCGAGTCGGTCAAGGCCGCCTCGGATCTTTACGCGCCGGTGGATGGCGATGTAATCGAGGTGAACGATGCGCTCGAAGACGCGCCGGAGACCGTCAACGAAGCGCCTTATGATGGCGGCTGGATCATGAAAGTCCGGGTCAGCGACCAGGACTTCGACGATCTTCTCGATGCCGACGCCTATCAGGCAACGCTGGCCGACGAGTGATTTTCAAGCGCCTGCCTACGCAGGCGCTTAGGTTTTGCCCCGCACGGTCTTCCCATTACGTCTGGAATCTTCTCATGTCCTTTCAAACTCGCCGCTTGGCCGAACTGGCCGATCACGATGCTTTTATCAAACGCCATAACGGCCCTAACGAGCGCGATGCCGCGACCATGCTGAGCGCGCTCGGCATGAAGCGCATCGAGGACCTGATCGAGCAAACCGTGCCGGGGGATATCCGACTAGACCGCGAGCTCGCCCTCGACGAGCCGCAAAGCGAAGCCGAAGCGCTCGGTTACCTAAGCCAGCTGGCGCGCCAGAACAAGGTCGCCAAAAGCTACATCGGCCAGGGGTATTACAACACCCACCTGCCCGCGGTCATTCAGCGTAACGTGTTGGAAAACCCGGGCTGGTACACCGCCTACACGCCTTACCAGCCGGAAATTTCCCAGGGCCGACTCGAAGGGCTTCTGAACTTCCAACAGGTGGTGATGGACCTGACCGGTATGGAGCTTGCCAACGCGTCGCTGCTCGATGAAGCCACCGCCGCCGCGGAAGCCATGGCGCTTTGCAAACGCGCCAACAAGAAGAGCAAGTCCAACGCCTTTTTCGTTGCCGACGACGTTTTCCCGCAAACCCTCGACGTCGTCAAAACCCGCGCCGAGTGTTTTGGCTTCGAGCTGATTACCGGCCCGGCCGACACCCTCGCCGAGCACGACGTGTTCGGTGCGCTGCTTCAGTACCCCGGCGCAAGCGGAGCCGTCACCGCGCTCGAGCCCCTCGTAAGCGCCGCCAAAGAGCGCGGCATCATGACCTGCGTGGCCACGGACCTTTTGAGCCTGGTGCTCTTGAAAGAGCCGGGCGCGATGGGCGTCGACATCGTGGTCGGCAACTCCCAGCGCTTTGGCGTGCCCATGGGCTTTGGCGGCCCCCACGCAGCGTTTTTTGCCACCTCGGACAAGCTCAAGCGCTCGATTCCCGGGCGTATCATCGGCGTCTCCCAGGACAGCCGGGGCAACACGGCGCTGCGCATGGCGATGCAGACCCGCGAACAACACATACGTCGCGAGAAAGCGACCTCCAACATCTGTACCGCCCAGGCGCTTTTGGCCAACATCGCCGGCTTCTACGCGACCTATCACGGCGCCGAGGGCCTGCGTAAAATCGCCGCCCGGGTTCACCGTCTCACCTCGCTGCTGGCCCAGGGCCTGAAACAGGCCGGCGTGGCGCTAGAAAGTGAAAGCTGGTTCGATACGCTTCGCCTGACCGGCGTGGATGCGGGCAAGATCCACGGCCGGGCGATGACCGTCGATATCAACCTGCACTACTTCGACAATGGCGACATCGGCGTAAGCCTGGACGAGACCACCACCGCTCACGACCTGGCGGCGCTGTTCGACGTGATCCTGGGCGACGAGCACGGCCTATCGATTCCGTCGCTCGAAGACCAGCTGTTCGAAAGCGCTCTTTCAGGCATCCCCGAGGCGTACCGCCGCGAAAGCGACTTCCTGACGCATCCCACGTTCCACCGCTACCGTAGCGAAACCGAAATGCTTCGCTACTTGAAGCGATTGGAGAACAAGGATTTGTCGCTCGCCCACGCGATGATTCCGCTGGGCTCTTGTACCATGAAGCTCAACGCCACCAGCGAAATGCTGCCGATTTCCTGGCCGGCCTTTGCCCAACTACACCCCTTCGCCCCGCGGGATCAGGTCGCGGGTTATCATCAGATGATCGACGAGCTGGCCGCGTTTCTGGTCGAGATCACCGGCTACGATCACGTTTCGATGCAGCCCAACTCCGGCGCCCAGGGTGAATACGCGGGGCTTCTGGCCATCCGCCGCTACCAGGCGGCCAACGGTGAAGGCCACCGCAACGTCTGCTTGATCCCAAGCTCCGCCCACGGCACCAACCCGGCCTCCGCCGCCATGGTCAGCATGGAAGTGGTCGTGGTCGAGTGCGACAAGCAAGGTAACATCGACCTCGACGACCTGATCCAAAAGGCCGAGCAGCACAAGGATCGCCTCTCGGCGGTAATGATCACCTACCCGTCGACCCACGGGGTGTTCGAATCCCACGTGCGCAAGGTGTGCGAGGTGGTTCACGAAAACGGCGGCCAGGTCTACGTCGACGGCGCCAACATGAACGCCCAGGTCGGGCTTACCCGCCCCGGCGATTTCGGCGGCGACGTATCGCACCTGAACCTGCACAAGACGTTTTGCATTCCCCACGGTGGCGGCGGCCCGGGCATGGGCCCCATCGGCGTGAAAGCGCACCTGGCGCCTTACGTTGCCAACCACGTGGTCACCCCGATCAACGGCGTGAAAACCGAAGGCGGCGCGGTGGCCGCGGCGGCCTTCGGCAGCGCCTCGATCCTGCCGATCTCCTGGGCCTACATCAAGATGATGGGCGCCCGGGGGCTTCGTGAAGCCACCGAATTTGCCATTCTCAACGCCAATTACATCGCCAAGCGCCTGGCAGAGAGTTACCCGATTCTCTACCGCGGGCAAAACGGCACCGTGGCCCATGAGTGCATCATCGATATTCGCCCGCTCAAACAGAATTCCGGTATTTCGGAAGAGGATATCGCCAAGCGCCTCATGGACTACGGCTTCCACGCCCCGACCATGTCGTTCCCGGTGCCCGGCACGCTGATGATCGAGCCCACCGAGTCGGAGTCGCTTTTCGAGATCGACCGCTTCTGCGATGCGATGATCGCAATTCGCGAGGAGATCGAACGCGTCGAGAGCGGCGAGTGGCCGCTTGAGAACAATCCGCTGGTCAATGCACCGCACACTCAGCGCGATCTGGCCGACAGCGAATGGGCGCGGCCTTATGACCGCACTCTGGGCGCCTTCCCCTCCGAGGCGGTGATGGCGGCGAAGTACTGGCCGACGGTCAACCGGGTCGATAACGTGCTGGGCGATCGTCAGCTGATTTGTTCCTGCCCCAGCATCGATGACTACCGTAACTAAAGCGCCCCCAGGCCAAAAAAGCGTTTAGCGCACTCTCAAAAAAGCCCCGGGATACGAGCATCCCGGGGCTTTTTTATAGGTTTCAGTGCCTGGCGCTACTGGGCGATTTCCTGCAGACGCTGCTGTTTGAAGCCGTTGAGCAGCTTTTCGTAGCGCTTGGGCGGCGTCGAATCCCGCCGGGTCAGCACGTAAAGCACCTCATCCACCGCCACGGGGAGCGACAAGGCCCTCACCTGTCGCTGCCAGGGCGAGGTTTCGAGCACCAGCCGTGACACCACGGTAAAGCCAAGCCCCCGGGCCACGGCGTCGAGCACCATGCTCACCTCGTTGGTAAAGCCCTGATGGCGAAAGTGGCTCATGGAGCGAAACTCGTCGGGGAAGTTGGCGCGCAGCAGGTAGTTGGCGTGATTGATACCGTCGTAATAGTTGATAAAACCAAGCCCCATCAGCTCGGCCAGCGTGGTGCCGGCAAAGTCTGCCGGCACCACCAGACAAAGCGGCTCTTTATGCCATACCTCGCAGGAGACTTCGGCGCTTTTGACCTGCTCGGTGGCGATCCCGATATCGTAGCGACCGTCCAGCAGGTCCCCGACGATTTCATGATTGAAGGCGAAGCTATAGCTCACCGTAAGGTTCGGGTGCATTTGTTGCTGGCCCAAAATGAACGGATAGAGCATGAGCCCGACGCTTCCAGGCGAGGCGATCCGGCACTCACCGCTGTCGATCAGGTCATCGTCCAGGGCGTGGCGAAATTGCTCGTGCTCGGCAAACAGCTTCAGGGCATAGTCGTAGGCGCGCCGGCCGGACTCGGTCAGGGTAAAGCTTTTTCCCTTGCGCTCGATCAGCGTTTTATCAAGATACCCTTCGAGCTTTCGAACGTGCTGGCTGACGCCTGGCTGAGTCATTTCCAGGCGGCGCGCGGTGCGCGTAAAGCTACCGGTTTCCACCAGCGTAATAAAGGTTCGAAAGTAGTGGGCATTGAACATGATGAGCGCCATAGCAAAAGTAACGTATGGTGTTTCAAACGCGAACACCAAAACGGTCAAGATTAGCATATCTGGCACGCCGAGGCGCCTTGCACGTAGCCATTCGCTTGGGTGATAGTAGGGCAAGTCATTGTTATTCACCCAGAGAACGTTACACGAATGAACCAAGCCCTGGCCCCACGGCCCACGATTTCCAGCACGATTTCCCCTGAAGGCAGCCTCGAGGTGCTCTCTCAACAAGAGGTCTATCGCCTGCAAAGCACCTCTCAAACCGGGCTTCACGACTTGCTTCGCCGCTGCGCGCTGGCGGTACTCAACTGCGGGCGCCCCTCGGACGATAGCCTGGCGATCATGGAGGCTTACAAGGATTTCGACATCGAAGTGCTGCAGCAGGACCGCGGCATTCGGCTGAAGCTGACCAACGCCCCGGCGGAAGCCTTCGTCGATGGCCACATGATTCGCGGTATTCGCGAACATCTTTCGTCGATCCTTCGCGACATCGTCTACGTGTATAGCGAAATTCAGCGCCAGGACCGCTTCGACCTGACCACCGGCGAAGGCACGACCAACGCGGTTTTCCATATTCTGCGCAAGGCCGGCACGTTAAAGCCCGAGCTCGACCCGAGCCTGGTGGTGTGCTGGGGCGGGCACTCGATTTCCCGCGAAGAGTACGACTACTCCAAGGACGTGGGCTATCACCTGGGCCTGCGCGAAATGGATATCTGCACCGGGTGCGGGCCCGGGGCGATGAAGGGCCCCATGAAAGGTGCCAATGTCGCCCACGCCAAGCAGCGGCGTAAAGGGGGGCGTTATTTGGGGATCTCCGAGCCCGGTATCATCGCCGCGGAAGCGCCGAACCCGATCGTCAACGAACTGGTGGTCATGCCGGATATCGAAAAGCGCCTCGAGGCCTTCGTGCGCCTGGGTCACGGCATCATCATTTTCCCCGGCGGTGTGGGCACCGCGGAAGAGATCCTGTATCTACTGGGTATTCTGCTACACCCGAAAAACAGCGACACGCCCTTCCCGCTCATTTTCACCGGCCCGGCCGCCTCCGCCGCCTACTTCGAGAAAATCGACGAGTTTTTGGTGTACACCCTGGGTGAGGAGATTCGCCGCTACTACACCATCATTACCGGCGACCCGGTGTCCGTTGCCCGGGGCATGCGCGAAGGCATCGACGAGATCGCTCAATTTCGCCGCGAGCATCAGGACGCTTTCTATTTCAACTGGCGTCTCAACATCGCCCGCGAGTTCCAGGCCCCCTTCGAGCCGACCCACGAAGCGATGAAGAACCTTGCCCTGCATCGCGACCAGCCCACTCACGAACTGGCCGCCAACCTGCGCCGGGCGTTTTCCGGCATCGTGGCGGGTAACGTGAAAGAGCCGGGCATTCGCGCCATCAAGGCCCATGGTCCTTTCGTGCTCTCCGCCGAGCCGGAGCTCATGCGCCGCCTGGACGAGCTTTTGAGCTCCTTCGTCGCCCAGGGGCGCATGAAACTCGACGGCGAGCCCTATACGCCCTGCTACGTCCTCGAAAACTGATCTTGAACGCATGACATACAGGATGAACCCGTGATCATCGCGCTATTCACGCTATTGATAGCCGGAGTGGTGAAAGGCGCAATCGGCTCCGGCGTGCCGGTCATCGTCGTGCCGGTGTTTACCATGCTCTACAACGTTCAGACGGCCATCGCGCTACTGGTGGCCTCCAACCTGTTCAGTAACGCCCTCCAGGCCTGGCAGCACCGCCGCCACCTGCTGCCCATCCGGTTTTTGATGGTGTTCTCGCTGGCAGGCTGCGCGGGCATCGTCCTGGGTACCTGGGGGCTGGTAGCGCTCTCTCACGATACGCTGTCATTAGGCGTGGCCGGGGCGATCGTGCTTTATCTCGTGATCAAGCTACTGAGGGGAAAGATGGCGCTTTCGATGGCGATGGCCGACCGGCTCGTACTGCCGGTGGGGCTAGTCGGCGGCATACTTCAGGGGGCGGCGGGCATGTCGGCGCCGGCCTCGATTACCTTTTTAAACGCCATGCGACTCGAGCGACGCGCGTTCATTGGCTCGATCTCGGTATTTTTCTGCGCCATTACGCTGGCCCAAATACCGGCACTGCTGGCCACGGGTATTCTAACCCTCGAGCTTGGCGCCTATAGCCTGGCGGCATTCGCCGTGATTGCGCTGGGCATGCCGCTGGGCGCCGCCCTTGGCAAGCGCCTGCCATTTGCGTGGTTCGATAAGCTGATCATGCTGCTACTGGCCGGTATCGCGGTTAAAATTCTCAACGAGGTATTTGTCTAGCCCGCGTGGAACATTTAGGCTCTGTCTGAAAAGTGCCTGCGCTCGACAATACGGCGTTAAAAATTGGCTCAAAATACTCATTTACACATGTAAACTCCGTTTTTTCGCCAATTTTTGCCTTGTCTTGTCTTCGCTCGTCGACTTTTCAGACAGACCCTCGCGCAAAGTGCTGGCTAATTACTATACTGACTCATACCTGCTATTAAGCACCCAAAAGGAAAGGATACGACCCAATGGAAATGATCAACCAGCTTCAGGAAGGCCCGACCAAAGCATTCGCCAAACACTGCTTCGAGGCCCATTCGCCGGAAGAGCTCGAAGCCGCCGCCGAAGGCGCGCCGGATGAATCGGAGATGGAGCACTGGGGTATCGACGCCGGCCAATGGGAAGAAGCGGTCACCACCGCCCTGGCCGACCACCGCGCCCAGCAAGAATAAGCCCGCCGAACGCGAAGGGCCGCCGCTTGCTTTAAGCGGCGGCTTTTTTGATTCAGCACGTTCGCCCGGAATCAGCGTCTTTGGAGGTCATCATGCGTAAGTGGATACTGCTGGCGCTCTTCAACTGGCTACGAAAGCCCGCCAACCGGCAAAAGGCGAAAAACGCCTGGAACAAGTATCGGGGTAACGCCGCGAGCCGGCCAAGCCAACAACCAGGCACCCGCCCTGGCGGCGCGCAACGCCGCCCCAACGATATCAAAGACATTAACGAGCGTTTTTGATCAGGCATAAAAAAACCGCCGCTCGGGGTAACCCGTAGCGGCGGTTTTCGTATTTTGGTCGGAGTGACAGGATTCGAACCTGCGACCTTTGCAACCCCATTGCAACGCGCTACCAAGCTGCGCCACACTCCGATGTCTTTTGCGATCGGCACTTTTAAAGCGCTGACTTATCGCCTCAAGACGGTGCGTATACTAGCGTTTAATGGCGCAAATGAAAAGTCCTTTTTAGGCTTTCTTTTCAAATGCTTGGCCCAACGCTTACGACACGCCCTTGAGAAGCGACGCCATCTCCTTGAAAACGCCGGGGGCCGTGATCAGAAGCTCTTCAGGGTACAGGTCCGCCGAGAGCCCCTCGGGTACTTCGACCAAACGGCCAAGCGAGGCGCCCGCCTCGCGTGCGATGACCCAGCCCGCCGCAAAATCCCAGGGCGAGACGGTCTCGAAGTAGGCGTCCAACCGCCCGCAGGCGATATCGCAGATATCCAGCGCCGCGGCGCCGTTACGGCGGATATCCTGGCAATTCGTTAATACGGCCTCCAGGCGCGGCATTAACGCTTTGCGCTCAGCCCTGTCGTAGGGAAAGCCGGTTCCGACCAGGGTCGCTGCCAGTTCACTGGCCTTGCTTGGCTCGATGGGCTGACCGTTCAGGAACGCCCCGCCGCCCTCGACCGCGGTAAAGGTTTCATCCAAAAACGGCGCGTGCACCACACCGACCTTGCCCACGCCCTGCTCCAGCCAGGCAATGGAAACCGCCACATGGCGAAGTCCTTGGGCGAAGTTCACCGTGCCGTCGATTGGATCTACGACCCACAGCGGCTCCCTCGCTTCCAACCCCTTCTCTGGGCTCAGCTCTTCACTAAGCTGCGCTTCCCCGGGAAAGTGTTTGGAAAGCTCTTCGCTGATAAAGGTATCCACCGCCACGTCCACATCGGTGACCAGCTCGATGCCCTGCTTTAAGCGCTGATCGAAACGCTGCTCGGTTCGCGCTGTTTTGATCATTCGGCCTGCTGCTTGGGCAATGCGTATGGCCTCTTGCAAGCGTGCTTGTAACGTAGTCGCCATCATTGCTTCCTAATTGGTATTTAAATGCTCACTGCCAGGCTCTGTCTGAAAAGTATCTACGCTCGACCTTACGGCGTTAAAAATTGGCTAATAATACTCATTTACGACCATTAAACCCCGCTTCTTCGCCAATTCTGCCTTGCCTTAGCTTGTCTTCGCTCGTCGACTTTTCAGACAGAACCTAGGGTTGCGAAGTGACACTGTCATGAATCAAAGTGATCCTAACATATTAATTAATAACCAAAAATTTCGAACCATTGCGCTAGCGGAGTAATTAGAAAGCATGCGGTAGAATTTAAAACTCAGGTCAGCATGCTTAAATAAAATAACATTTAATATAAAAGATATTATATTTATATTAAGTAAACAAAAAAGCCGCCTAAGAGACGGCTAAAATTGAATATTCAGGTATCAATTCGCTTAAGGTGTTACAGGCGTTTCAGGTGTTACATCTATTTGACCATTCTCCACTGGTACAGCATCAACCCCAGTGCGATTTACATCGACGTTTTGCTGAGTACCGCTGATAAGATTGTTAGCCAATGTAACTTTAGCAGCATCTCCATCAATGCTACATGATTCAAAATTATAATCTGTAATTACACTATTATCGGCAGAGACAGCTCCATTAGTAGTAGTAGCGCTTTCAGCTACAGCAATACTTCTAAAAGAGCTTAACTCGGAAACACAAGCAGTTCTGGCAGAACGATCTAAATAATTACCATACTGCGGCACTCCAATAGCGGCCAATATACCGATGATCGCAATAACGATCAGCAGCTCGATCAGCGTAAAGCCGCCCTGGTGGTAGCGTTTTAGCTGTGTTGCGTTTGGAATTTGCATTCGGTGTGTCCCTTTGAATATGTCGTTTTTTTGGGGCTAAAAATGTTTAGCCCATGTGGGGATCACAGTAGCCTGGCGGGGAAGAGCTGACAACTAGCTTTATAAGCCTTTTTTGAGCGCTATTCCCTCTTTATGATGACGGCAAAGCGTGCATTATAGTAGTTTTTAATGGCAGTTAAGTATTCTTGCTGCCCACACGCACGCGTTGCGAGATTCTATGACCTCTTCTGCCTTTGACGAGCCCGCCACGGGGCTTAAATTAAGCGGTATTGCCAGGCGCCTGGTTGCCCACGAAGTGCTGACCCGGGCTCAAGCCGAGGTGGCGGACGAGTCCTCCGCCGAGCTCGATCTTTCGTTTCTACAGCACGTGGTAGAAAGTGGACTGGTGGATTCGACCGATGCGGTGCTGGCGGCGGCCTGGGAGTACGGGCTGCCGGTGGTGGATCTCGAGGCGGTCAAGCTAAGCGCCCTGCCCCCGGCCAACGAATACCCTATCAAGATACTCAACAAGCTGAACGCGCTGCCGCTGGCGCGCCACGGCCACCGGCTCACCGTGGCGGTGCCTTACCCGGCCACGCTCACCCAGCTTGATGAACTGCAGTTTGCCACCAACTTGAGCGTCGAGGGCGTACTGGCACCGGCGGAGCAGATACGCAGCCACCTGATTCAGTACGTGGCCCAGAACGAGCGCAGCCTGCTCGAAGAGCTCGACGGCGTGGACGACTCTGTCGGCGCGCTCAATATCGTTCACGACGAGGAAGGCGAAGAGGTCACCCTCGAGAGTACCGGCGTCAACAAGGAGGACGCGCCGGTCGTCAAGTTCGTCAACAAGGTGCTGCTGGATGCCATTAGCCGCGGCGCGTCGGATATTCACTTCGAGCCTTACGAATCCCAGTACCGGGTGCGTTTTCGTATCGACGGCATGCTCATCGAGATCGCCAAGCCGCCGTTTGCCATGCGCGACCGGATTGCGGCGCGCTTGAAAATCATGTCTCGGCTGGATATTTCCGAGCGCCGCCTTCCCCAGGACGGGGCGATCAAGCTGCAGCTGTCCCGCTCGCGCTCGATCGATTTCCGGGTCAACTCGCTTCCTACCGTGTACGGCGAAAAGCTGGTGCTGCGGATACTCGACCCCTCCTCGATACGCTTGGGTATCGAGCAGCTGGGCTTCAGTGCACGCCAACAAAAGGATTACGAAGCCGCCCTCAAACGCCCCCAGGGCATGATCCTGGTGACCGGCCCCACCGGTAGCGGTAAAACCGTAACGCTCTACACCGGTATCGATATGCTCAATCAGATCGAGCGCAATATCTGTACCGCCGAGGATCCGGTCGAGATCAAGGTCTCCGGCATCAACCAGGTCAACGTGCTGCCCAAGATCGGGCTCAATTTTGCCAGCGCCCTGCGCGCGTTTTTGCGCCAGGACCCGGACGTGGTCATGGTGGGCGAGATTCGCGATCTCGAAACCGCAGAGATCGCCGTCAAGGCGGCGCAGACCGGGCACATGGTGCTCTCGACCGTGCACACCAACTCGGCGGCGGAAACCCTGACGCGCTTGGCCAATATGGGCGTTGCCTCGTACAACATCGCAAGCTCGGTCACGCTGATCATCGCCCAGCGGCTAGCACGCAGGCTCTGCCCTAACTGCAAGGCGCCGGCGGATATCCCTCACGAGGCGCTTTTGAAAGCCGGTTTCCGCCAGGCGCAGCTCGATAACGTCACCATCTACAAGGCGGTGGGCTGCAAGCAGTGCACCCAGGGCTATAAAGGGCGCGTGGGCATTTACGAAGTATTGCCGATTAGCGACGACATGCGCACCTTGATCATGCGCGACGGCAACGCGCTCGAAATCGACAAGCTCGCCCGCCAGGAAGACCACCCAAGCCTCTATCAAAGCTGCTTGAGTCGGGTGCTGGATGGCAGCACCAGCCTTGAAGAAGTCAACCGTATCAGCAAGGAGTAACCAGGGTGATGGCCAAAGCGAAAGCGCGCACGAAACTTGCTCCCTTGCACCGCTGGAAATGGCAGGGCAAGGGCCCGAAAGATCGTGTCATGAAGGGCGAGCTGATTGGCCGCACCAAGGATGAAATCGTCGAGCAGCTTGCACGCCAACGGGTTACCGCACAAAAGATTCAAAAGCGCAGCAGCCTGAACGGCCGCGGCAGCGTCTCCAGTGTCGACATCATGCTGTTTGCCCGGCAAATGGCGACCATGATGCGCGCAGGTATCCCGATTCTTCAGGCGCTCCAGGCCATTTCCGAGAGCATGAAAAAGCCGGCCATGGTCGATCTGACCCAGCAGATCATGCGCGATGTCTCCTCCGGCGACAGCCTTTCCCAGGCGATGGCCCGACACCCCAAGCAGTTCGACCGGCTCTTTGTGAACCTGGTCAGCGCCGGCGAGCAGGCCGGGGCACTCGATCAAATGCTCGAACGCATCGCCCTCTACAAGGAAAAAGTCGCCTCACTGAAAAGCCGGGTGAAAAAGGCGCTTTGGTACCCGGCGGCGGTCATGACCATCGGCCTGGTCGTGACGATGATTTTGTTGGTAATGGTCGTGCCCGAGTTCGAAAGCATGTTCCAGGGCTTTGGCGCCGAGCTTCCCGTACTTACCCAGGTGACCGTGCGCTTCTCGGAACTCGCCCAGGCCTACTGGCTACCCACGCTTGGCCTGATCGTAGGGGGAATCGTGCTCCTCAAGGCGGCGGCCAGACGTTCGGATAAAGTCGCCTACGCCATCGATCAGTTCCTGCTTCGCCTACCGGTGCTAGGGGACATACTGCACAAATCAGCGGTGTCACGCTTTACCCGAACGCTTGCCACGACCTTTAGCTCCGGCGTGCCGCTCATCGAGGGGCTGGAAACCGCCTCCGGGGCGGCTGACAACCGGGTCTACATCAAGGCCATCAACGAGGTACGCGAGGACGTGACGACCGGCCAACAGCTGCACTTTGCCATGCGCCTGACCAATCGTTTTCCGGCCCTGGCCGTGCAAATGGTGAGCATTGGCGAAGAAGCAGGCTCCCTGGATGCGATGTTGAACCGAGTGGCCGACTATTACGAAGAAGAAGTGGAAAACAAGGTCGACACACTTACCTCACTCATGGAACCGGTTATAATCGTCGTTCTGGGGCTTTTGGTCGGCGGCGTCGTCGTTTCCATGTATCTGCCCATCTTCGAAATTGGTACCGCACTTTAACCGCTTGCCTGGAGCATCATGGGTTTACCGCCAGCCGTTTTATATAGCGCCATTTTTATCGTTGGACTCTGCCTGGGCAGTTTTTTGAACGTGGTCATTACCCGCCTTCCGGTCATGCTGATGCGCCACTGGCGCGAAGAGGCGCGGGCGTCTTTGGAGTTACCCCTCGAACCCGCCCCGCGCTTCAATCTCGCCGTCCCCGCTTCCATGTGCCCACGTTGCGAGGCGGCCATCGCCTGGCACGATAACCTGCCCGTCGTCGGATGGCTAAAGCGCCGGGGGCGCTGCGCGCATTGCCAAACACGTATCAGCCCGCAGTATCCGCTCGTGGAACTCGCCGGGGGGCTACTGGCCGTGGCGGTGCTGGCACTTTTTGGTTTTACGCTCAACGCGCTGTTCATCTTTGCCGCGTGTTTGACACTTCTCGCTCTGGCGGTTATCGATTTTCGTACCTTCTTGTTGCCCGATGCGCTGACGCTACCGCTTCTCTGGCTAGGCCTCATCTACCAGCTGATGTTCCAGCCGTTCATGCTGCAAAGTGCCGTTATCGGTGCCATGGCGGGTTATCTCGTTCTTTGGAGTTTTTACTGGCTCTTTAAGCTGATAACCGGCAAGGAAGGCATGGGGTATGGCGACTTCAAGCTGCTGGCTGCCCTTGGCGCGTGGCTGGGGTGGGCGTTCTTGCCCCTTTTGCTGGTAGTGTCGGCGGGGCTGGGGGCGGTCATAGGCTTGCTCGCCCAGTGGCTGATTCCCAACATGCGCGGTAAGCCGCTGCCTTTTGGCCCCTTTTTGGCGCTGGCTGGCTGGACGTGCCTGCTCGCCGGTGACGAACTGTTCGTGCTTTACACAGCGCTTAGCTTTTAACCAAGCCCCACCAGGGCTGGATAGATAGTTTTATGATCATTGGTTTAACAGGTGGTATCGGCTCGGGTAAATCGACCGTCGCCAGGGCGTTCGAGGCGCGGGGTATCGGGTTCGTCGATGCCGATGACGTCGCCCGGGAAATCGTCATGCCCGGTGAGCCAGCGCTTGCGGACATCATCGAGCACTTTGGCGGCCATATACTCAAGGGTGATGGCACGCTCGACCGGGCCGCACTACGCGCCCTGATTTTCAACGACGCCACAGAGCGTCAATGGCTCGAGTCCTTTACCCACCCGCGTATCCGTACGCGTCTGGTCGAGCATCTCGAAGCACTCGAACGGCACTCGCCCTACGTACTGCTGGTTTCACCGCTGCTATTCGAGTCCGGACAGGCGGCATTGGTCGCGCGCGCGCTCGTGGTCGATGTGAGTATCGAGACCCAGCGCGAACGTACCATGCGCCGGGATAACGTAAGCGAAGAGCAGATAAATGCGATCCTGGCCGCGCAGCTTTCTCGGGAAGAGCGTTTGGCCAACGCCGATGATGTGGTCGATAATGATAGCGCTTGCGAGCAGCTCGAAAAACAAGTCGCCACTCTCGACCAGCGCTACCGGCATTTGAGTAACATTATATGAGCATCAACGTGCAGGAGTTTTATGTCCCCCGCTAACGATTCCCCTTTTGAAGTAGCCTGCCCCCAATGCGGTACCCAGGTACCCTGGACGCCGGAAAGTGCGTATCGGCCGTTTTGCAGCAAGCGCTGCCAGTTGATCGACCTTGGTGCCTGGGCGGATGAATCCCACCGCATTGGTGGCGAATCGGCCATGGATGAAGCCGATATCGAAACACTGCTGGCCCAGGCCGACAAAGACGCCCCGCTCTCATGAAGCCGCGCGATGAGTAACGATACCCCCGCGGCGTATCACCTCTTTTACGCGCTCGATTCACGCTTCGATCAGCTGATAGCCGCCATCGAAAAGGCCGCCGAGCTTTATGAAAGAGCCCAGCCGCCCACCTGGCAACTCGAAGAAACAAGCGAGCAGGTGTGCTGGTTTCGCCATGCACTGATGGACATGTGGCATGTGCAAGGCCAGGACGGGCGCGAAACGCGTAACTATATCGCCGTGATCGCGGCGGGCGACGACCTTCTCGAAGCCATCGACGAGGTCAACCAGGCCAAGAGCGCTATTAGCGAGCTTATAAGGCGTATCAAGGCGCTTTCACCCAGCGCCTTGAGCGAGGCGCGGCAGCGCTTGCCGCAGCGCCATCCCCATGTCGATGATGTATTGCGCAAAAGCGGTATGGCACGCCTTCACTTGAAGCAGTGTTGGCGTCATATTCCTATCGCCCCGGCCCCGGTCTCCCGGGTGCGCCTGGCCTGGTATACGAGCGGGCGTTCGATTAAAAAGCTGAGCGTTCAAGAGGCGGAGAAAAAACTGCTGCAACTCGATACCGATGCCCCTCACATACGCATTCAGCTTCAGAAACTGGCCGGCATACCCTCTGGCGAAACGCTGGCCCGGGTGCAAGCCCAGGCACCATTGTTGCGCGCGAACCTGTTCTTTACCGAGCCACTTCAGGATGGCCATACACGCCTGGCGCATAATATTGCCATGCCACTGATCGTGCCCGCCCAGCAAGCGCGCCTACCGCACATCAAGGCGCCCTCGCCTCAGGTGCCGGAGCAGCGCACCCGCGCCAAGCGCCGCGATGAAAAGCTGGAAAGTGAGGCGTTTCTACCTAGCCTGCGGGTTTATCGCTACCGCTAAGGCTATGTTCGACCGTGGGCTGGGTAACCGACGGTGTTTCATCCATAGCCCAGCGTCCTCCTTTCACCAAAGCCTCTACGAGCGCTTTGACACTTTCCTCAGAATATCCGCTTTCGATACACAGGGCTTTCAAGCGCTCACCAAACAGCTGCTCGCGTTGTTCGACCCGGGTTTTCTCATCCTGCTCTTCCAGGTCTTTAAGCGAACGTACCGGAGGGCCGGTAGGAATATCAAAACTATTGTCTGGATTCTCCAGCTGACGTAACGCCTGCGCGAAAGCATCGTCAAGCTCGCGAAACTTACGTAGTTTGTCGCGCTCGTCCACCTGCTTATAGTCCTTTTGATATTTCATTGATCTTTCATTTACACCTTACTTAAGAAAAGAAAATGTGCAGCTTCATGGTGCGGCAAGTCTGGCTTGAGGGTGCGACTTAATATCGCGCTTACTAACAAAGGTTAATTTTAGTAAATACTCTAAATCGGCCGAGCCAATCGGCTAATTGATACTCAAAATACTTGATGACGGCTTACAGGCTCAGTGAGCGTTACTACGTCTTATAATGGTGGCAGTGGCAGTCGTTTTAAATGGTAAGAATGAGCTACTTAATGCACCACACAGGCTGAGGTCGCCGTTACCTTGTCCAGGCTTTTCGCTGGATTACATGGGCTGCCCGCAGGGGCGAAAAGCGTTCATCTTGGCGTTTCAGCACAACGACTATAGCGCATAAAAAGCGAGCCGGGGCTGTCACGTTCACACTTATCTGACACTGAACGAAGCGTGCGACATTCAAACCATACGGCAAAGGGCTAAGGACAAAGTCAGAACACTGCAAAGAGACGTTGATTCAAAGCTCTTGGGGCCGTTCACAAATGCTTATTAAAGCGCTCAAGGCGTGGCAGACCTTTTTCAAGCATAGCAGAAGTGTCTGTGCTTACGCAGCAGGCGCTGGAGTGGATTCAGCTATCTACTGCTGTGGATCTTTGCGAGAAACGCTTGCTGGCTCGTCTGCGCTTGAAGGGCTTTCAGAGAACCCGTGGCATCCAATGCTTAACTCGAACAAAAAAAGCCGGTGCCCTCAAAAGGCACCGGCTTTTCTTAATTAGCTGTCTTGCGGCTGGAGCCAGGATTCGACGGTCTCATCGCCGTACTCGTCTTTCCAGGCACGTAATCCTTTATGGTTTCCGCCACGTGTTTCAATGACATCGCCGGTGTTCGGGTTCTTGTACACTTTAAGACGACGCTTGCGACGATTGGTCGGGGCCGCCGCTTTCTGGGAAGAGCGCTGGTCACTGGAAGGTTCCAGTAACGCAACGACATCGGCCGGGCGCTTATTGAACTCGTTCATCAATGCTTCAAGCTTTGATTTAAACTCGAGCTCGCTCTTAAGGCGCTGATCACCTTCTAGACGCTGTAGATCTTCCTGCAGCTGCTTTAGCTGCTGCTCTTTCTGCATGTATTCATTTAGGAGTGACATAGGGGGTTCCTTGATAACTGTGACTGAACAAGTAAAAGGTTAAATGTTAATAACCATGAATTACTTGCCCCGAGGCGTCGACATTATTGCTTTAATTGATCTAATTGACAATAGTCTAGTTGATTTTAAGCTAAATACTAATCGTTTTTTTATATCAAACCAGTTTAAAAGTTTAAACCTGGAAACCGGCAAAGTAATTTATTGAAGCAGACGCGTTATTACAGGTAAAAAAAACGCCGCCCGAAGGCGGCGTTTCTTGAATGAACGCTAGGACGATTAGTCCTGGCCGCCCATCTGCTGCTTGATCAGGTCGCCGATAGTGGTTGCACCACCGCCGCCTGTTTCAGAAGAGTCCTGATCGCGCAGTTTCTTCATGTTTTGACGTGTATCGTCCTGGTCTTTCGCTTTGATCGACAGATTGATCTGACGGCTCTTGCGATCGACATTAACGATGCGCGCTTCAACGCTGTCGCCTTCGTTTAGCACGTTACGCGCGTCTTCGACGCGGTCAGCGCTAATTTCAGACGCTTTCAAGATAGCAATAACGTCGGTAGCGAGTTCTACGTGCGCTTCCTTCGCGTCAACTTCGACGACGCGACCCGTTACCATGCTGCCTTTATCGTTGACCGAGAGGTACTCAGCAACCGGATCGGAATCCATTTGCTTGATACCCAGCGAGATACGCTCACGCTCGGGGTCGATAGACAGGATGACGGCTTCGGCTTCGTCGCCTTTCTTGAAGTTGCGAACCGCTTCTTCGCCGGTCTCGGTCCAGGAGATATCGGACAGGTGTACAAGACCGTCGATACCGCCTTCAAGGCCGATGAAGATACCGAAGTCGGTGATCGACTTGATGGTACCGGAAACACGGTCGCCCTTGTTGTACTCAGCGTTGAAGGTTTCCCACGGGTTAGCGGTGCACTGCTTGATACCCAGGGAAATACGACGACGCTCTTCGTCGATATCCAACACCATGACGTCGACATCATCGCCCACTTGCACGACTTTGGACGGATGGATGTTTTTGTTGGTCCAATCCATTTCGGAAACGTGGACCAGACCTTCGACGCCCTCTTCAAGCTCTGCAAAGCAGCCGTAGTCGGTCAGATTAGTGACGACAGCGTGTACTTTGGTGCCTTCCGGGTAGCGCGCTTTGATGTTGACCCAGGGATCTTCGCCTAGCTGCTTAAGACCCAGCGATACGCGGTTGCGCTCACGGTCGAACTTAAGAACCTTGACGTTGATCTCGTCGCCCACGGCAACGATTTCGGACGGATGCTTGATGCGCTTCCAAGCCATATCGGTGATGTGCAGCAAGCCGTCAACGCCACCCAGGTCAACGAAGGCGCCGTAATCGGTCAGGTTCTTGACGATACCCTTGATTTGCTGGCCTTCCTGCAGCGTAGCGAGCAGTGCTTCACGCTCGGCGCTGTTTTCGGCTTCAAGCACGGCGCGACGCGATACAACGACGTTGTTGCGTTTCGGGTCGAGCTTGATGACTTTGAAATCGAGTTCTTTGTTTTCCAGGTGCGCGGTATCGCGAACCGGACGAACATCGACCAGTGAACCCGGCAAGAAGGCACGGATAGAGTCAACGTCGACTGTAAAGCCGCCTTTAACTTTACCGTTGATCACGCCCTTGATGATTTCGTCTTTCTCGAAGGCTGCTTCAAGAATCTTCCAGGCTTCTGCACGCTTGGCTTTTTCACGAGACAGACGTGTTTCACCGAAGCCATCTTCTACGGCTTCCAGTGCAACGTGAACGTCATCACCGATCGCGATGTTGAGTTCGCCGTTTTCATCGCGGAACTGCGCCGCGGGGATTTGGCCTTCAGATTTCAGACCAGCGTTAACGGTAACCCAGTCACCGTCGATGTCGACAACCTGGGCCGCGACGATGGCGCCCGGCTCCATATTGATGTCGTTAAGAGACTGTTCAAACAGTTCAGCAAAGCTTTCGCTCATGGTTTTCCTACGTGATCAACGTTGTTGAGGCGTAATGCCTTCTCCGTACCACCAGCGAGTACGGGCCTAATGTAACTCAGCTTTCAGGGGTGTTAACGCTGGTTAGACCTGACCGGGCTCTCTGATATGAACGATCATATGAATTGCCGCCCTGCCATGTCGTGACACCTTCCCAAAAACGCCGCAAGGGAGAGTCAGTTTGCGCTTGCAAGCCCTTTCTCAGCGAGCAAGCGAGTTAGCTGATCAACCACTTCCGGTATACTCAGGCGTGTGGTATCAAGCGTAATGGCATCATCTGCCGGCTTGAGAGGAGCCACACTGCGCTGCGTGTCGCGTGCATCGCGTACCTGAATCTCCTTTAAAAGACTCGAAAGACTAGCATCCACGCCGGCTTCCTGCAACTGCTGATGCCGTCGACGGGCACGCTCCTCGGCGCTGGCGGTTAGAAACACCTTTAAAGGCGCATCGGGAAATACCACCGTTCCCATGTCCCGCCCATCGGCTACCAGGCCCGGCGCTTTACAAAAGTCGCGTTGGCGCTCCAGGAGCCCTTGGCGCACGCCGGGAAGCGAAGCCACCCGTGAAGCCCGCTCGCCGGCCTGCTCGGTGCGAATGGTGAGCGTGACGTCCTCGCCTTCCAACAGTGTACGCGGGGTACCGTCTGTCACGGGAAAGGCGACATCGAGTTCTGCTGCCAGGCGCTTGAGGCCGTCTTCATCGTCCAGCGCCACGTCGTGTTTGGCCGCCGCCTGGGCGGTGAGTCGGTAAAGCGCGCCGCTGTCCAGCAGATGCCAGCCAAGGCGCTCGGCGAGCAGACTGCTGATCGTGCCCTTGCCGGCCCCGCCGGGGCCGTCGATAGTCAGTACCGGGATCGATATCATGGCTCGCGTACCTCCTCGGCGCTCATGCCGATGCGTTCCAAAAGCGTCAAGAAGCCCGGAAACGACGTGGCCACGTTGGCGCAGTCGTTAATGACGATCTCGCTCGAGGCGCGCAGACCCGCTACGGCAAACGCCATGGCAATACGGTGATCGCCCAGGCTATCGACCGTGCCGCCGGCGTAGTTTGGCGATGCGTCCGCTGACAACTGGCCGCCAACGATATCGATACCGTCTTCCACCACGGTGTGCTCGACGCCCAGAATGGCAAGGCCGTCGGCCATGGCCTGGAGTCGGTCGGACTCCTTGACGCGAAGCTCCTCGGCGCCGCGCAGCCGGGTCGTACCCCTGGCATTGGCCGCGGCGATAAACAGCGCCGGAAACTCGTCGATGGCGAGTGGCACCTGGTCGACCGGAATATCGACACCCTCGAGCGGCGCGTAACGAATGCGAATATCGGCGACCGGCTCGCCGCCTACTTCGCGCTCGTTTTCAAACGCGAGATTAGCGCCCATCAGCGTCAGGATATTGATGACACCAATACGGGTCGGGTTCATCCCCACGTGCTCGAGGGTAATGTCCGAGTTTGGGGTAATCGCCGCAGCGACTAAAAAGAACGTGGCCGACGAAATATCCGAAGGGACGTCGATGGGCCCGGCGGTGAGCTCATGCCCGCCTTCCAGCCAGCAAGTATCGCCTTCACGGTGTACCGGGTAGCCAAAGCCGTTGAGCATGCGCTCGGTGTGATCGCGGGTCGGCGCGGGTTCGCGCACGCGGGTTTCGCCTTCGCTGTAAAGCCCCGCCAGCAGCAAACAAGATTTGACCTGGGCACTGGCCATGGGCATATCGTAATGAATGCCCTGCAGTTTGGCGCCACCGCGGATGACCAGCGGCGGGCGCCCGCCCTCGGCGGTTTCAACCGCCGCGCCCATCAAACGCAGCGGCTCTGCCACGCGGCCCATGGGGCGTTTGGTCAGCGACTCGTCCCCGGTGAGCTCGCTATCGAACTGCTGGCCCGCCAAAAGCCCGGCAAATAGCCGCATGGCGGTACCCGAATTGCCCACGTAAATCGGCCCGGCCGGTGCCTTGAGCCCGTGAAGCCCCACGCCGTGAATCGTCACGCGCCCCTGGTGCGGGCCTTCGATGGCCACGCCCATTTCGCGAAACGCCTGCAGCGTGGCCAGGCTGTCCTCGCCTTCCAAAAAGCCCTTTACCTCGGTCACGCCCTCGGCCAGCGCCCCCAGCATGATCGAGCGGTGGGACATGGATTTGTCGCCGGGCACCCGCAGCCGGCCCTGGGCCTGGCCACCGGGTTTTACACGGTAGGTAACATTTGCGTGAGACTGCATATGGTATTCCGCCTGATAACTGGTTTTACTAAGTAGGGTGCCAAAGTAGTGCCGCGCGTGGCTGGCCCGGTCGAAGGTGGCAATGAGCGCGTCGCTATCGCCCTGCTCGATCGAGCGGCGAAGACTCGCCAGACCCGCCTCGAAGTCATCGAGGGAGGCCAGCACCGCTTCGCGATTGGCGATGAAGATATCGCGCCACATGACCGGGTCACTGCCGGCGATGCGGGTAAAGTCGCGAAAGCCACCGGCGGCGTAGCGGAAGATTTCCATCCGCTCGTCCTGACGGGCCAGCGTATCCACCAGGGAAAATGCCAGCAGGTGCGGCAGGTGGCTGGTACGCGCCAACACCTGGTCGTGGCGCTCGACACTCATTTCGAGCACCTCGGCGCCGCAGGTCTGCCAAAGCGCAGCGACTCTGGAAAGCGCTACGGGGTCGGCGTTGGGTGCCGGCGTCAGGATGACCTTATGATCGATAAAAAGCGTCGGGTTGGCCGCCGCCACGCCGCTTTTCTCGGACCCGGCGATGGGGTGGCCGAGCACCACGTTAGCAGGCAGTTCGCCAAAGACCCGCACCACGCAGTCGCGAATCGTGCCCTTGGTACTGCCGACATCGGTGATCACTACGTCGGGAGATGCGCTATACAAGCCCTCCTTAAGCGTTGCCAGCACCGTCTCCATGGCCAGCACCGGCACCGCCAGCACGATCATCGAGACGTTATCCAGCAGCGTTTCGAGATGGCGACCGCCGCCGTCGATCAGCCCCATCTCGATGCCCAGCGCAATCTCGCTATCACTGGGGTCGCAGGCCAGAATCTTGCCATCAAAGCCTTGCTGCCTAAGCGCAGCCGCAAGCGAGCCGCCCATCAGGCCAAGCCCGACGATCAATAACCGCGGCTCTCGAAAGCCCCCCTGGCTTTTCAAAGAGGATTGCCGATCGATCACATTACGCCCTGGGGGTAGGAGCCCAAAACACGCAGCTCAAGCGCGCGCTGTTTGACTTCCTCGAGCACAGAGGCAACGCCGGGTTCGTCGCAGTGGCCTCTGAAATCGATAAAGAAGACGTAGTTCCACGCCCCGGTGCGCGAGGGGCGTGTTTCGATACGGGTAAGGTCGATACCGTGACGATGAAAGGGTTCGAGCAGGTCGTGAAGCGCGCCGGGCTGGTTGCGCATGGCCACGACCACCGAGGTTTTATCCTCGCCGCAGCTGGGCACGCCTTCGCTACCGATGATCAAAAACCGTGTCGAGTTGTCCGGACGGTCCTCGATTTTTTCCGCGATATGCGTAAGCCCATAGAGCTTGGCCGCCATATCACCGGCAATCGCGGCGCTGTGCCACTCGGTCTTGACCAGCTTCGCCGCTTCGGCGTTGGAGGCGACCGGCACCCGCTCGGCGTGAGGAAAGTGAGCGTCGAGCCACTTGCGACACTGACCAAAGGATTGCGGGTGGGAGTAAATACGCGTGACCTTATCGCGACGGGTATTCTCGCTGACCAGCAGGTGGTGATGAATGCGCAGAACGACCTCGCCGCAAATCTTGATCGAGGAGTCGATAAAGGTATCGAGGGTGTGATTCACCACCCCTTCGGTGGAGTTCTCCACCGGCACCACGCCATAGTTCACCGCGCCCGCCTCGACCTCGCGAAAAACTTCGTCGATGGCTGCCATGGGCAGACTGACGGCGCTGTCGCCAAAGTGCTTGAGCGCTGCCTGCTGGGTGAAGGTGCCTTCCGGGCCCAGGTAGGCGACCTTGATGGGTTTCTCCAGCGCCAGACACGCCGACATGATCTCTCTGAAAAGCCGCGCCATCTCTTCGTCATCGAGCGGGCCTTCATTGAGCGACATGATGCGGCGCAGTACCTGGGCCTCACGCTCGGGCCGATAAAACACCGCGTTCTCGTCATCCACCAGCTTGACTTTGGCCACTTGCTGGGCGCAATGGGCACGCTCGCTGATTAAACGCACGATGTCCTCATCGAGCTGGTCGATGCGTTGGCGCAGCTCGTCCAAATTGATCGGCGTATCTGACATGAATCCTAGCCCTTTCGTTGTTCGAAATCGTGCATGAACGCAATGAGCGCGTCCACGGCGGCTTCCGGCACGGCGTTGTAGAGACTTGCGCGCATGCCGCCCACGCTGCGGTGGCCTTTCAGGTTCAATAGCCCGGCCGCTTCGGCCTCACGCAGAAACACCCCATCGAGGGCGGCGTCGGCCAGCACGAACGGCACGTTCATGCGCGAACGATTGCGCTTGGCGATCGGGTTGGAGTAGAAGTCGCTTTCGTCGATGGCGCGGTAAAGCTTGTCGGCTTTACGCTGATTGAGCGCATCCATCGCCTCGAGCCCACCTACCTCGTCTTTAAGCCACTCGAAGACGAGCCCCGAGAGATACCAGGCGTAGGTCGGCGGCGTATTGACCATGGATTCCGCTTCGGCGAGCTTTTGGTAATCAAACAGCGAGGGGGTCACGGCCTGGGCGCGACCCAACAGGTCGTCGCGCACGATCACCAGCGTCAAACCCGCCGGGCCGATGTTCTTTTGGGCGCCGGCGTAGATGACACCGAAGTCGCTGACGTCGAGCGGCCCGGACAGAATGCTCGAGGACATATCGCAAACGAGTGGCACGTCCGCACCGTCCTGGCGTTTGAGCGCGGGGGTGTAATCGAATTCTAGCCCGCCGATGGTTTCGTTGGCCGTATAGTGCAAGTAGGCGGCATCAGCACTCAAGGCAAGGCTCTCGAGCGTAGGCACCTCCAGGTGCCCATTCGCTTCGCTGCTGCCCGCCACATGGCAATCAAAGCCCAGCTGTTTGGCTTCCGATAGCGCCTTTTTCCCCCAGATACCGGTCTGGATAAAATTAGCGCTGCCGCCACGACCTAATAGATTCATGGGCAGCATGGCGAACTGCAGGCTTGCGCCACCCTGTAAAAACAGCACCCGGTAATTATCCGGAATGCCTAAAAGGCCCCGTAGATCCGCCTCGGCCTTATGGGCAATGGCAACGAACTCATCGCTTCGATGACTCATCTCCATCACCGAAAGCCCGCGCCCTTGATAATCGAGCATTTCTTGCTGGGCGCGCTCTAAAACGGCGGTGGGCAGGGCCGCCGGCCCTGCGCAGAAGTTATAGTGACGTGTCATCGTGCCCGCTTTCCTCCTCGCCGCTATTGATCGCCTCCTCCGGCGCTTCGCCCTCTTCGCCTGGCTCTTCGAGCGGCAGCTCAGCGGGCTCGTCGACACGCACGGTTTTGACCAGCTTCTCCTCTTTACCCAGACGAATCAACATGACGCCCTGGGTGTTACGCGAGGTGGTCGAGACCTCTTCGACACGGGTGCGCACCAGCGTGCCGCGGTCGGTGATCAGCATCATTTCATCGCAGTCGTAGATCTGCATGGCGGCCACTAACGCGCCGTTACGCTCGCTGGTCTGCATGGCGATCACGCCCTGGCCGCCGCGTCCGCGCAGCGGAAACTCTTCTAGCCGCGTACGCTTGCCGTAGCCTTTTTCACTGGCGGTGAGAATGTAGATCTGCCCTTCCGCCTGAGGCTCGACCTGGGCCGCCGCCTCTTCACCGGTTTCGGTTTCGGTTTCGCTATCGGTTTCCGAGTCGATCTGCTGGCTCTTGGGAATGATCAGGCTGATCACTTCCGCGTCGCCTAGCAGGCGCATGCCGCGAACGCCGCGGGCGGTACGGCCCATGGCGCGCACGTTACCTTCTTCGAAACGGATCGCTTTGCCGTTGGACGAGAGCAGCATCGCGTGATCGCTACCGGAGGTAATCGCCGCGCCGACGAGGCGGTCGTCCTCTTCCAGGTCGATCGCAATCAGGCCGACACTGCGCGGGCGCGAGAACTGCTCGAGGCTGGTGCGTTTGACCGTGCCTTTGGCGGTGGCGAACAAGATGTAGTTGTCCGGGTTGTAATCGCGCACCGGCAAAATCGCGTTGATCGCTTCGCCTTCGTCGAGCGGCAGCATGTTGACCAACGGTTTGCCCCGCGAGCCCCGGCTGGCGTTGGGCATCTCGTACACCTTGAGCCAGTAAACCTTGCCGCGGTTGGAGAACAGCAGCACGGTGTCGTGGGTCGAGGCCACCAGCAGGTGCTCGATGACGTCTTCGTCCTTCATCGAGGTAGCGGACTTGCCGCGACCGCCGCGGCGCTGAGCCTGGTAGTCGGAAAGCGGCTGGGTCTTGGCGTAGCCCGAACGCGACACGGTCACCACCATGTCCTCTTCGGCGATCAGATCTTCCATGGAAAGATCGAGATGGCTTGCCTGAATCTCGGTGCGGCGGTCGTCGCCGAACTGGTCGCGAACAGCATGAAGCTCTTCGCGGATGACTTCCATCAGACGCTCCGGCGAGGCGAGAATCTCGGTCAGCTCCGCAATGCGCTGCAGAATCGAGAGGTACTCGTCGAGCAGTTTCTCGGTTTCGAGACCCGTCAAGCGGTGCAGGCGAAGCTCCAGAATGGCCTGGGCCTGGGCCGGCGAGAGACGGTACTCGGTGGCCGTGGTATTCAGACCAAAGCTTTCGTCGAGGTCTTCCGGCTTGCAGGAGTGGGCACCGGCACGCTCGAGCATCGCGGTGACCTGACCGGGCTGCCACACTTGTTCGAGCAGCTTCTCTTTCGCCTCAGCGGCGTTGGGTGAGGCCTTGATCAGCTCGATGACTTCGTCGATGTTCGAGATGGCAACCGTCAGGCCTTCGAGGATATGGCCGCGTTCGCGCGCCTTTTTGAGCTCGAACAGCGTGCGCCGGGTAACCACCTCGCGCCGGTGGCGAATGAACGCCTCCAGCATTTCTTTCAGGTTCAGCGTGCGCGGCTGGCCATTTTCCAGCGCCACCATGTTGATACCGAACACGTTTTGAAGCTGCGTCTGGGCGAAGAGGTTGTTGACCACCACCTCACCGGACTCGCCGCGTTTGATCTCGATGACCACGCGCAGGCCGTCCTTGTCGGACTCGTCGCGAAGCTCCGCAATCCCTTCGATGCGCTTCTCTTTGACGAGCTCGGCGATTTTCTCGATCAACCGCGCCTTGTTCACCTGGTAGGGAAGCTCGGTGATTATGATGTGATCGCGCCCGGTCTTGTCGTGGTGCTCGATGGTGTGCGCCGCGCGCACATAAATACGTCCGCGACCGGTGCGGTAAGCGTCCAGAATACCCGCGCGGCCATTGATGATCCCCGCGGTCGGGAAATCCGGCCCCGGGATGTACTGCATCAGATCATCGATGGTCAGCGTGTAGTCGTCGATCAGTGCCAGGCAGCCGTCGATCACTTCGCGCATGTTGTGCGGCGGAATGTTGGTCGCCATACCCACGGCGATACCCGACGAGCCGTTGATTAACAGATTCGGTACGCGGGTGGGCAGCACCTCGGGAATCCGCTCGGTGCCGTCGTAGTTATCGACCCAATCGACGGTATCTTTTTCCAGATCCGCCAGCAGTTCGTGGGCCAGGCGCGCCATGCGCACCTCGGTGTAACGCATGGCAGCGGCGTTGTCGCCGTCGATCGAACCAAAGTTACCCTGGCCATCCACTAGCACGTGGCGCATGGAGAAGTGCTGGGCCATACGAACGATGGTGTCGTAGACCGCGCTGTCGCCGTGGGGATGGTACTTACCGATGACATCGCCGACGACACGCGCCGACTTCTTGTACGGTTTGTTCCAGTCATTGCTCAGTTCGTGCATGGCGAAGAGCACGCGGCGATGCACCGGCTTCAGCCCGTCGCGCACATCGGGAAGCGCGCGGCCGATAATGACACTCATCGCGTAGTCGAGGTACGACTGCTTTAGCTCGTCTTCAATATTGACGGGCAAGATTTCTCTGGCGATGTCACCCATGAAAGTCAGATCCTTTGCACTGCATTGGCACTGCGAGAGTTGAAAGCGCTTTAATGCCGCCGTGTTAGAGAATCAACAGGCGGGCGCACATACCCCTCCATCATACCACCGCATAAGCACCAAGGGCAGTCAGAGAGCGCGTTAAGGGTAGACTCATCAACGCGCCGGGATCATTTGCGAATGAAAAGCTTAAGCGAAGGCTTCTTTATCGACCCGGAGCCGGTCGAGCACCTGGTACACATCGCCTTCTATGGCGCTTGCCTTGTTCGATTTTATATCCAGCAGCACGAAAGTAAGATCCGCCTGGGCGACGACTTTGCCGTCGGCGCGTTGGATACGGTGGTGGCAGCGTGCGCTGCGCTCGCCCACCTCGGTAATCCCGGTGAGCACGGACAGGTCGTCGTTCTGCACCGCCGCGTTTTTGTAATCGATATTGAGATTGACCACTACAAAAGCGCGCCCGGCCTCGTGCAGCTCGCGAATCAGGTCCTTGTGGTCGTCGAAAAACGCCCAGCGTCCCTCCTCCATGAACTCGAGATAACGGGCATTATTGACGTGGCCGTAGCCATCCAGGTGGTAGCCACGTACGCGAAGATCGACACGGGTAATCGAAGACGACATAAAAAATCCTTATTGAATTAAACAACGCTTGAAAAGCGCCAGCGAGCAAACATGGGTTTTAAACGCACATTTAAATACCGGCCATTTAACGTAGGCAATAAAGGCGCTTTAGTGCAAGAGGCTGGCAGGACGGGCAGCGTTTCGCCATAATGTGCCCCCTTTTGGATAGGATTGGTGATATGTGGTTTAAGCACCTGCACTTGTATCGTCTACACGGCGAGTTCGAGCTCGATGCCAGCGCGCTTCAGAGCGCACTCGAGCCCCACGCCGCCAGGCCTTTGGGCGGCGCCGATGCCCGCAGGCTTGGGTGGACAGCGCCGGCAGGCCGCTTGGGCAGTGGTCAACTGCTCCACGAGATCCAGGGTCACCGCCTGCTGAGTGCGCTGCGCCAGGAACGCCTGCTTCCGGCTTCCGTGGTCAAGGAAGAGCTCGACGAGAAAGTCGCCGATATCGAGGCCGCCGAGGCGCGTAAGGTGACCCGCAAGGAGAAAACCACGCTCAAGGAGCAGATCACCGAGGAGTTGATGCCGCGTGCCTTCGTACGCAGCCAAAAAGTCGATCTTTGGTGGGATACCAGGCGCAACATGATCGGTATCAACGCAAGCTCGCGCACTCGCTGCGAGGAGATTCTCGATCTTCTACGCGAAACGCTAGGCACGCTGAAGGTGACCCCGGTCAACTCGCAAACCCTGCCGATTCGCGCCATGACGACCTGGCTTGGCGACGCCGCGAGCCGCCCGGCGGATATGCAGCTAGGCGATCAGGTCGAGCTCAAGGCCAAGGGGGACGACGGCGTCCTGCGCGCCCGCCAGGTCGATCTCGACAGCGACGAGATTCAAAACCTGCTGGAGAGCGGCCGCCAGGCAAGCAAACTTGCCATCGGCCTCGAAGGTCGGTTACACCTGGTGCTACACGACGACCTGGCGCTCAAGTCGCTGCGCTTTGGCGATGCCCTGATCGAGGAAGCGGATCACGCCGACGACGGCGACGACGCGCTTGCCCGGCTTGAAACCGACTTCATCCTGATGGCGCAGTCGCTTTCAGAAGATATCGCCCGGCTACTCGAATGGCTAGGCGGCGAGGCCCAAAAAGAGCCCGCCACGACCGACCAGGCCTGACGCGCGTCGTTGGGTTAGAATGGCGGTATCACCCTCGATTTGGCTCACTCTTACAAACGGATCGCATGACTGACCAACATCACGCTCTCAACGACGCCTCGTCCGATGATCCCTGGGCGGATATTCGCCCTTACATGGATCACGAGGTGAAAGACGTGCTCACGCGGCTGAGTCGCGACAGCGAGCTACTCGATGCGTTAACCCGGTTCAAGCTGCCCCGTCTTGCCAAGTGGGCGCCGGCGCTTGCGCGCATGATCGCTGGGCGCACGGTGCGCCGCGAGGTCGAAAACGTTGCCTCGGTTCGCGATTTTCAAATGCGTATCGCCGGTTACATGGAGCGCATGATACGCACCACGACCGACGCCTTCGAGGTCACCGGGCTCGAGAAGCTCGACGCGAATAGCGCTTACCTGTTCATCGGTAATCACCGCGATATCTCGCTGGACCCGGCCTTCGTCAACTACGCGCTTTACGCCGCCGGACGCGACACCGTGCGCATCGCCATTGGCGACAACCTGCTCAAAAAGCCCTACGTCACCGACCTGATGCGGCTCAACAAGAGCTTTATCGTGCCGCGCAGCGCGCGAGGCAAGCGGGCGATGCTGGCCGCTTACCAGAAGCTTTCGGGCTATATTCGCCACTCGATCACCGGCGACAACCACTCTATCTGGATGGCCCAGCGCGAAGGACGGGCCAAAAACGGCATCGATCGTACCGACCCGGCCATCATCAAGATGTTGACCATGGCGAGTCGTAGCGATCCGGGCGATTTCGTTTTCGGCGAAGCGATCGCCGAGCTCAAGCTCGTGCCGGTGTCGATCAGCTACGAGTACGACCCCTGCGACGTGCAAAAGGCCCAGGAACTGCATGACGTGGCCACCCTTGGCAGCTACGCGAAAAGCGAGTTCGAGGATATCCGCTCGATCGTGGCGGGTATTACCGGTACCAAGGGCCGCGTGCAGCTGCGCTTTGGCCAGCCGCTAGACGCGGACATGGCGACCCCGGACGAAGTCGCCGCCGAGATCGACCGCCAGGTGATCGGCGGCTACCGGCTATTCCCCAGCCACTACCTGGCCCTGGAAGCGCTCGGTGAGGCGCCGGAGCTGGTGGCGCGCAAGGCCATTACCCGGGAAGACCGGGCACGCTTTGCAGAGCGCCTGGCCTCTGTGCCCGAAGAACTGCGCCCTTATTGGCTCAACCAGTACGCCAACCCGGTAAAACACAAGGCCGGCCGGCTACGCCTTTAAAACGCGTGCGCGGCCCACGCCTTGCCCGCGCACGGCTCATGCCGAGCCTGTCAAAAAGTGCTAAGGTCAAGGCATTCACTGTTTGGTTCAGGCTTGGCTTTTAGCCCAAGCCTCAAGGAGCGCACCATGTCGGCATCCGAAATTCAAAAAACTCGCGTAATCAACGAGCTACGTGGATTTATCCGCAAGCTTCTACAAGACCCGGATATCCTACTGCAGTCGCTCGCCGTGGCTCGCCGGGAACTTGCCGAAGGCTCCAGCCCCGCGGCGATGGCGCGCATCGCCAACGAAGTATCCGGCACGACCAGCGTGCATATCCCCGAAGACCCCGCCGAGCACTCCGAAGCGGACAAACTCTTTTTAGAGCTTTTGCGGGAAGTCGTGCAGGAGGAGCAGGCGCTTTACTAGCGCCGGTCTTGCGCTGACAAGAGGCGCCCGGCCCTCACTGGCGAACGACGTTATCGGCGAAGTGCACTCACCCTTCGCCGACTTTATTTGTTACAAGCTAATCGGAAGTATTCCAAACCATGTCAAACACTGCCCCGCGCGATATTTTGGTGACCAGCGCCCTCCCTTACGCCAACGGTGATATCCACCTTGGTCATCTGCTCGAATATATCCAAACCGATATCTGGGTGCGCTTTCAAAAAAGCCGGGGCCAGCGCTGTTTTTACGTGTGCGCCGACGACGCCCACGGCACCGCCATCATGCTGCGCGCCGAGCAGGAAGGTATTACCTCCGAGGCGCTGATCGAGCGGGTCTCCAATAATCACCAGGCGGATTTCGCCCGCTTTGGCGTGGGCTTTGACAACTACCACTCCACCCACTCGGCAGAGAACCGCCACTTTAGCGAGCAGATCTACACGCGCCTGCGCGACAAGGGCCATATCGCCACCCGCGATATCGAGCAGATGTTCGACCCGGTCAAGGGCCTCTTTCTTGCGGATCGCTTCATCAAGGGGACCTGCCCCAAGTGTCATAGCGATGACCAGTACGGCGATAACTGCGAAAAATGCGGCGCGACCTACACGCCGGCGGAACTGATTGATCCGGTATCGGCGATCTCCGGCGCCAAGCCCGAGGTGAGAAGCTCGACCCACTACTTCTTTAAGCTGCCCGAGTTCAGCGAGTTTCTGCAGAACTGGATCAACGACGGCCACGTGCAGCCGCAAATTCGCAACAAGCTAATGGAGTGGTTCGAGTCCGGCTTCAACGAGTGGGATATCTCCCGGGATGCGCCCTACTTCGGCTTTGAAATTCCCGACGCGCCGGGCAAGTATTTCTACGTTTGGCTCGACGCGCCGATCGGCTACCTGGCCAGCTTCAAGAACCTTTGTGAGCGCGAAGGCATCGACTTCGACAGCTTCTGGGAGAAGGACTCCACCGCCGAGGTGTATCACTTCATCGGCAAGGATATCGTCTACTTCCACGCGCTTTTTTGGCCGGCGATGCTTCACGGCGCCGACCTGCGCACCCCCACCGCGGTGAACTGCCACGGCTTTTTGACCGTGGACGGCGCCAAGATGTCGAAATCCCGCGGCACTTTCATCAAGGCCGCCACCTACGCGGATTATCTCAACCCGGAGTACCTGCGCTACTACTTTGCCGCCAAGCTGAGCGCTGGGGTCGATGATCTCGACCTGAACCTCGACGACTTCACCGCCCGGGTCAATTCGGATCTCGTCGGCAAGGTGGTCAATATCGCCAGCCGCTGCGCCGGGTTCGTGAAGAAGCTCGGCGGCGGTACGCTCTCAGCGCACTGCGCCGAACCGCAGCTGGTAGAGCGCTTCGTTGACGCAGGGGATGAGATCGCCCGGGATTATGAGGCGCGAGAATTCGGCCGCGCCATGCGCAAGATCATGGAGCTTGCCGACGAAGCCAATACCTACATCGCCGATAAAGCCCCCTGGGCGCTGGCCAAGCAAGACGGCCGCGAGCAGGAAGTACTGGACATCTGCTCGGTGGGCATCGATTTGTTCCGCCAACTGATGGTGTATCTGGCGCCGGTCGTGCCCACCATGGCCGGTGAGGCTCAGCGCTTTCTCAACGTCGACTCCCTCGACTGGGAGAGCCGCCGAGCCCTTCTGACCGGCCACACTATCGAGAAATTCAAGCCGCTGATGACGCGCATCGAGCGTGACAAGATCGACGCCATGATCGAGGCCTCGAAAGAAGACCTCGTGGAAGAGCAGAAACTCAAGGAATCCGCCAAGGGGCCGCTTGCTGACGACCCCATCGCGGCGGAAATCAGCTTCGACGACTTCACCAAGGTCGACCTGCGCATCGCGCGCATCGCGAAAGCCGAGTACGTCAAGGGCGCGGACAAGCTATTGCAGCTCACCCTGGATTTGGGCGGTGAAACCCGCAACGTATTTTCCGGCATCCGCAGCGCCTACTCGCCGGAAGCGCTCGAAGGCCGCCTGACCGTGATGGTCGCCAACCTGGCGCCACGCAAGATGCGCTTTGGCATGTCCGAAGGCATGGTACTGGCCGCCGGCGACGATGAAGGGATCTATCTAATGTCGCCGGACAGCGGTGCCAAGCCGGGCCAACGGGTGACTTGAGTGGCTGCTAGTGCGCTCATCGATGCCATCGACGCCGAGCTTCCGCAAACCCAGTGCGGCAAGTGCAGCTATAACGGCTGTCGCCCCTACGCCGAAGCCATCGTAGCGGGTGACGCTATCAACCGCTGCCCGCCCGGCGGCGTCGAGACCCTAAACCGGCTGGCCGAACTCACCGGCCGGGCCACGCTGCCGCTGGAGCAACCGCCCCAGCCACCCACGCTTGCGCTCATCCGTGAGGATGAGTGCATCGGCTGCACCAAGTGCATTCAGGCCTGCCCGGTGGATGCGATCGTCGGCGCGGCCAAGCAGATGCATACGGTCATCGAGGACGAGTGCACCGGCTGCGAGCTCTGCGTGGCGCCCTGCCCGGTAGACTGCATCGACCTGGTGCCCCACCCGCAGTGGCAGGCCGCGAATACCGACGCCGAGCAAACCGCTTACCTGGAGCATCGCGCCATCAAAGGGCGCGAGCGCTTCATCGCGCGCAACCAACGCCTGGCCGCCCAGGCCGAGGCCAAACGTCAGCGGCGCGCACAGCGTAGCGCCGCCAAACCGTTGGAGGCGCCTAAAAAGGAGACCCCAACCGCCTCGCTCGCCTCGCCCAGTGCGCTGCGAGCCAACCGCGCGCGCCAGGCCGCCGCCCTCAAACGCCTCGAGCGTAAGCTTGAAACCGAGCAGGATAGCGCCAAACGCGACGAGCTTGCCGCCAGCCTCGAGACCCAACGCCGGGCGCTAGAGGCGCTCGACGCGACCCTGAATGAAGCAAACGCCGGCGAGCCAGCCACCGCACAGACACAAAGCAGCGCTACGCGGCGCCATCAAAAACGCATGGCACTAAAAGCCGCCGAGCAGTCGCTACGCCACGTGCGCCAGCAGCTAAGCCACGCCAAGCGCCAGGGAACGGCCGCCGACGTCGCGCGGGTCGAAGAGCAGTTGCACCAGGCCCAGCAGGTGGTAGATGCGGCCCATCAGGCGCTCGAATCGGAAACGTCCTCATGAACGCCAACAAGCGCTTTGAAATCTTTAGCCGGCTCCAGGCCGACAACCCCCACCCCACCACCGAGCTCAACTGGCGTACGCCGTTCGAGCTGCTCGCCGCTGTGCTGCTCTCGGCCCAGTCGACCGACGTCGGCGTGAACAAGGCCACGGCGAAGCTCTTTCCCGCCGCCAATACGCCCGGCCAAATCATCGCCCTCGGCCTCGAGGGTTTGAAAGAGCACATCAAGACCATCGGGCTCTATAACACCAAAGCGCAGAACCTGATGAAGACCTGCACGCTTTTGGTAGAGCAACATGACGGCGAAGTGCCCCGCACCCGCCAGGCGCTGGAAGCACTGCCCGGGGTAGGCCGCAAGACCGCCAACGTCATTTTGAATACCGCCTTCAATGAACCGACCATCGCGGTGGATACCCATATTTTCCGGGTCTCCAACCGTACCGGCATCGCCAAGGGCAAGGATGTCGTCGAGGTCGAGCAAAAGTTGATGCGCCACGTCCCCCGCCCGTTCATGAAGGATGCCCACCACTGGCTGATTCTTCACGGCCGCTACACTTGCGTGGCGCGCAAACCGCGCTGCGGCAGCTGCATCATCGAAGACCTGTGCGAGTACAAGGAGAAAGTCGAGCTTTGAGCGGCTACTCGCTCGTTGCTGGCGGCCCGTACAAAAGCGCCTGGTAGCGCGCCTGCCACTGGGGCCACTCCCAGGCGTGGCTATCCAGCCGCTTTGGGCGGCGCTCGGGGTCGGTTAGCCACGTTTTTAAACGCTCATAAAGCCCCTGGGGCGTTCCATCGTAGCGGTATGCTTGCGGGTAGAGCTCGGGAAAGCAGAGCCGGTCGGGCACCAGCGGCCGTGCGCCCTGCTGGGCGGCCTCCATGATCGCCAGGCCCTGGAACTCGTGCCAGGTCGTGGAGACCACGATGCCGCCTTGCTCCAAAAGCTGCCGGTATTTTGAAAGCTCGAGCGCGCCCCAGCACACGATATGCTCTTTTAGGCGCGTTTTCGCCTCGTCGAAAATGGCCGGCTCGTCGCGAAAGCGCTGGCCTACCACCGCAAGCTCGAAGGCCACTCCCGCCTCGCTTAGCTTGAAAAGCACGTTAAAGAAGTCGTCCGGGTTCTTGTCATACTCCCAGCGGTGATTCCAGATAATCCGCTTTGAAGGCGACCCTCCCGTGGCGGTTTGCTCAAGCGGCGCAATCGGCACCGGCAACACCCACGCGCGGCGTCGAAGCGCCTCCAGCGGCGCGGCGGCGGGCAGGTTATCCGGCATCTTTTTCAAAAATGCCCGGGCGCCGTCGATGAACGAGTCCCGGTTATAGGCCGAGTTGAATACGATTTCATCTGCGCCAAGCGCTGCGTAGAGATTGACCATCATCGCTTCGACGTGATGCTGCTGGGCGCTCGACGGTGGGTAGGCAAACTGGTTTTCGTGAAAGTAAACGATCTTCCGCGCCCGCCCAAGGTGAGGAAAAAGCCCGACCAATGTGGCCAGGTCCACCACAGAGGTGGCCAGCACCACATCATAAGACTGGCTCAGCGTGGCGTGCTCTTTGAGCCACCAGCTCATGGGATTACCGCGAATGCGCCAGGCAAAGTGGCGTGGCGCCAGGCTAAGCCGTGTCCAGTCCAGATCATCAAAGCGCGCGATCAACTGGTCTGCCCAGTAGCGGTGGCTAACCGCCTCGTAAGCCGAGAGTAACAGTACCCGCATTTAAAACCCTGTTGGCTAAGCGCTTGCCAGGCCCTGCCTGAACGATACCCGTACCGCCGGCTTTTCGGACAAGCCCTGAAGACCCGCCAGTATATCAACTCGCTTCGCGCCACAAAGCACTAAAGAGAACGGCTGTTTGCACCAAGGTCGCCTAGGCGGATAGCGCGTATCTACATAGACTTCCAACAGCTTAAACTTCCAACAGCCGGGTTCGATACGCCGGCGCCCAGCCACCTTCGCCGACAAAGGACTCAGCGCTTGTCTATTTATTTGTTACGTTTAGCGCTTTCGAGCGCCAGCCGCCACGCGGGCGCTGACCATGGTTAAAGGCCTGCCTACACCCCAGCGGCTGGTAGGGCTCTGGCTGCTGCTCGGGGGTATTAGCCTGTTGGGCGGCGCCGTGTTCGCGGCCTGGCTCGACAGCCAACTTGTGCTTCCGCCCCTGCCGCGGGCGCTTATGTGGCTGTGCGCGCTGTCCGGCGGGGTCACGCTCTTGACGGTGGGCTATGGGCTCGAGCGCTTTTTGCTGACGCCGCTGCGCACCCTTCATGGCGAGCTTGCCAAACTGCTGGCCCACCCGGATAAAACCATCGAACCCCCGAGCGGCTGGCTTGCAAGCCTGGGGCCGGACGTGAGCCAGATCGCCGAGCAGTGGCGCGTCGACCGGGCTCGGCTGCAAAGCGCGCGCCAGGAAGGAGCACAAGAAACCGCACGGGTTCGCCGGGAACTCGAAAACCTGTTACAGCGCCTGGCCACGCCCATTCTGGTGTTCGACCAGCACCGTCGGCTGTTACTTTTCAATCAGGCGGCGGAGGCGCTTTTCGTCTCGCCCTACTGCCTGGGACTGGGCAAAGAGCTCAAGAGCCTGATCCCCGACCCGGCGCTTGGCGCACGCTTCGACGCGTTGATGGCGGCCCCCGCCTCGAACGGGGATTTCTCCCGGGAAGTGCTAACGCGCCAAACCGAGCGCATCCTGTCGGTTAGCTTAACCCGGCTTGCCCATTCCACCGGTGAAATCGTCGTAACGCTCAAGGATGTGACCCGCGCCTGGCAAAACGAGCTGGGGGTGCGAAAAAACATCAATACCCTGCTGCAGGGCATCGAGCAAACCACGCCGCCCGCGGCGCTTGGCGAGTTGAGAGCGCTGTGGCAAGACCCGGATTTCGTCAACGAGCGGCTGACCTCGATCTGGTCGAACGCGTTCTGGCAGGCGCTGGACGAACAGCTGGATCCGGCACGCCCCCTGATAACGCCCATCGGCGTGCCCGGCTGGTTCAAGGGCCACCAGCCATCGCTCATCGCCCTGTTCGATACGCTGGTTAAAAAGCTGCACGGTGAGCTGCCCCGATGCGGCTTCGAAGGCGAGCTGATCAACACCCACGACGGCGTTTGGCTCGCTTTCATCTGGCGGGGGCTTGCCATCGAGGCGACAACGCTAACGAACTGGCGAAACGAAGTCATCGAGACGCTGCCCCTGGCGCCCAGTGTCGAGGACGTCCTGCTCATTCACCAAAGCACGCTCTGGAGCGAGAACGACGCGGACGGCAAGCACGCCAGGCTATGCGTATCGTTCAAGCGCTCGCGCCGCCAGAGCGCTCCCAGGCCGTCTGCGTCTCCCCGCCCGGAGTTTCATGACTTCGCCATCGCCGATCAAACACCGGCGGCGGCGCCGTTCGAGCGCGCCCTGGAGCAGCTCGATATCGTGGCCTTCGACACCGAAACGACGGGGCTCGACCTTCGCGGCGGCGATACGCTGTTAAGCCTTGGCGCCTGCCGAATCGTCAACAACCGGCTGCTCGCCAACGACGTGTTCGACCGCTACATCAACCCCTTTCGCCCGATCCCCGCCGCGAGCACCGCCATTCACGGCATCCGCGACGACGACGTACGAAACGCACCGGCTGCAAGCGTGGTGCTCGATGCGTTTAATGCCTACACCCAAAACGCCGTGCTACTGGCGCACAATGCCTCGTTCGACCTGCTCGCGCTGAGCCAAGCGGGCGCCAGGCCGACCCAGCCGGTGCTGGATACACTGTTGATTTCCAAAGCGTTGGACAGCGCGCTATCCGGCCACGACCTGGAGTCCCAGGCCAAGCGCTACGCGCTGGCAATCCCCCAGGACGCCCGCCATACGGCGCTGGGCGACGCTCAGCTAACCGCCGAGCTTTGGCTTTCGATGGTTACTCGGCTAAAAGCGCGCAACATTCATACGCTCGCCGAGCTTCTCGTTTTCCAGGCGAGCGCCCTGGACCGCCAGGACGGTAGTTTATAGACGTTCTCTAATTTCGAGCCGAGGGTTAAAAGCCACTTTGCTTGCAAATTCGCTGGTTCGTTCGCTGTAGGGTAACTAGCACGGGGGGAGAGTTTAAGCTAACATTCCCGGCCACACAGGCCATATAATTGGGAGCCATAAGTTAATGCCAAGCAGCGCACTCGATGTGGCTTCCAAAAGCTATACGATCGCACTCCAGCCTATCGTCGATGCCCATCTCAACCACGTCGCCGATGAGCTACTTTATCGTGGTCATTTCAACGACCGGGAAGCGCATATCGATGACGACGTACAGGCAACCGCCCGGGCCTGCGCCGTCGCTATTTACGAAATAGGCTTAAACAAGCTTTGCGGCACGCGCAAACTGTTCATCAATGTCTCCGAACAGTGGCTTCTCAACCCGGACCTGCACGCGCTCCCGGCCAATCAAGTCGTGCTCGAAATTCTTGAAACCACGCCGCCCACGCCGGAAGTCAAGCAAGCCCTGGCGGGGTTGAAAGCGCAGGGCTACACGCTGGCCATCGACGACTTCCAGACGGACCAAAATCACGAATCGCTGTTGCCTTATTGCGACATTATCAAACTGGATATTTCATCCGGTATTTCAAACGAAATGATCGCATCGCTCAAAGCGCACAATGTCACGCTTTTGGCCGAGCGGGTGGAGACCCAGGAGGAGTTCGAGCATTTCAAAGCGCTTGGGGTCTCGCTTTTTCAGGGCTATTTTTACGAGCGCCCGACCACCCAAAAAACGCGCAACATCCGCCGCTCATCCCCAAAAGCCTATCAGCTGCGGCTCATCGCGAAACTCTATAAGCCCGATGTCAGTATTTCGGAAATCCGGTCCCTGATTGCTCAGGACCCGAGTATGGTCGATGCAGTATTAAGGCGCACCAACTCGGCATGGTATGCGCTCGCGCAGCCCTCTTATAAGCTCAATAGCTGCATTCAGCTTCTGGGTATTAACGAGCTGAGAATGATGGTGACGATTATCCTGCTCGCTAATAATAGTCCGGCCAACAAGCTGAACCTGATTAACGGCCTGACCAAGGCGCTGGCCTGCGAGCAAGTCGCGCGCAAAAGAAAACTGGACGACGAAGAAGGGTTCATACTCGGGCTCTTATCGCACATGCCGATCATTTTGAATATCGATCTAAGCACGCTGATGAAAGAGATTTCGCTGGGCCCCATGTTTTTTGAGGCGCTGGTCGAGCGCAAGGGCGCAATGGGGATGCTGCTCAATGATGTGGAGTCCGCCGAGAGTGGCAACCTCTTGAACGGGCTTTCGGACTCTCTTTTGCTGGGAGCCGCTGCACAAGCCCGGTCCCTGGTGGATAACACTCTAAACAGTAGTGCCAAATCCTAAACGTTAGGGTCTCTTGCGTGGCGCGGGTCGGGGTCGAACATCGCCTCGCCAACCTCGTCGATATAGCGCTTGGCCTTGGTCACCATCATGTCGTCGCAGGCCTGGCGCGCGGGCAGCATGTCCGAGCGCTCGAAGCGGTGCTCACGGGTTTGACCATCATCGCACGCCTTGCTGATAGTGCCGCTCACCCGGTACTGGCCGCTTTGCGGGTCCGGCGTCGAGACGATGGCGTACTCCTTGTACTGAACGGGCTCGGCGGGCGACACCCCGGCGGCGGGTTGATCGCCGCTGCCCGTTAGAATCGAAAGCAGTTTTTTAAACATGGCGCTATCCTGAACCGTTACCTGAAAACGACGTCTTGCCGCTAAAAGCGGCCAGCCGCGCTGGCCGCCAAACGTTTAGCTTTGCTTACGTCCTTTGCCTGCGGCGATACGCAGACGCAGCGCGTTCAGCTTGATAAAGCCTTCCGCGTCTTTTTGATCATAAGCGCCGGCATCGTCTTCGAAGGTAGCGATCGACTCATCGAACAGCGACTGCTCGGACTGACGACCCACGACGATGGCATTGCCCTTATAGAGCTTCAAACGCACCACGCCCGAGACATTGCCTTGGGTTTCGTCGATGGCGGCCTGCAGCATGCGCCGCTCCGGGCTCCACCAGTAGCCGTTATAGATCACTTCGGCGTACTTGGGCATCAGTTGGTCTTTCAGGTGTGCCTCTTCACGGTCCAGAGTCAGTGACTCGATGGCGCGGTGGGCGCGCAGCATGATGGTGCCGCCCGGTGTTTCATAGCAGCCGCGCGACTTCATGCCCACGTAGCGGTTTTCGACGATATCCAGACGGCCGATACCGTTGTCGCCGCCGACTTTATTGAGCTTTTCGAGCACTTCGTGGGGCTTGAGCGCTTGGCCGTCGATGGCGACGATATCGCCCTTCTCGAAAGTCAGCTCGATATAGGTCGGTGTTTCCGGCGCCTGTTCCGGCGATACGCTCCAGCGCCACATGTCTTCCTCGGCTTCCGCCCAGGGGTCTTCCAGAATGCCGCCTTCGTAGGAGATATGCAGCAGGTTGGCGTCCATGGAGTACGGGGATTTCTTCTTCTTGCTGGAGAAATCGACCGGAATATTGTGCTCTTCGCAATACGCCATCAATTTCTCACGCGAGGTCAGATCCCACTCGCGCCAGGGCGCGATGACCTTGACGCCAGGCTTGAGCGCGTAGCCGCCCAGCTCGAAGCGCACCTGGTCGTTACCCTTACCGGTCGCGCCGTGAGAGATCGCATCGGCGCCGGTTTCGTTGGCGATTTCGATCAAGCGCTTGGCGATCAGCGGGCGGGCGATCGAAGTGCCGAGCAGGTACTCGCCTTCATAAATGGTGTTGGCGCGAAACATCGGGTAGACGTAGTCGCGCACGAACTCTTCGCGCAGATCTTCGATGTAGATCTCTTTAACACCTAACGCCTCGGCCTTGGCGCGGGCGGGCTCGACTTCTTCACCTTGACCGATGTCGGCTGTGAAGGTCACGACCTCACAGTTATAGGTCTCTTGCAACCACTTAACGATCACGGATGTATCAAGCCCTCCTGAATAGGCCAGCACAACCTTTTTGACATCGGACATTCTCGACTCCTTTGGTTTAGCAAAGCCCGCTCTTAAACACCCGGGCTTTAACGAATTCGTTAAACCCTGAGTATAGCGCTCTCAAAGTCTCGGGAACACCGTCAACGACGCCGCCGGTTCAAAGCTGCTAGAATCAAGCCACTGTTAGCGGTAGCCTGCCGCTACTCTTTACCGACTACTCGCTTTTAAGGAGAGCTGCATGAGCGAGGCAATAGCCCGTGAATTGATGGCCCAACGTTTTCGCAGTTATTTACCGGTCGTCATCGATTTGGAAACGGGTGGATTCAACGCCCAACGTGATGCGGTTCTCGAGATTGCAGCCGTCACGCTCACGATGGACGCCGACGGCAACCTCTTGCCGGATGCGACCTACGCCTACCACATCAAACCTTTCGAGGGGGCGAACGTCGAGCAATCAGCGCTCGATTTCACCGGTATCAACCTGGACGACCCGCTGCGCCAGCAGGTCGCGCTCTCGGAAGAAGAAGCACTGAGCGAGATTTTCAAACCGATTCGTAAGTCGGTCAAAGCGCACAACTGCTCACGCGCCATATTGGTGGGCCACAACGCCGCCTTCGATCACGGTTTCTTGAACGCCGCCGCCAACCGCTGCGGCGTGAAGCGAAGCCCGTTCCACCCCTTCTCGAGCTTCGACACGGCCACCCTCGCCGGTTTCGTCTACGGGCAAACGGTGCTGGCGCGGGCGTGTCGGGCAGCGGGCATCGAGTTCGACAACAAGGCTGCCCACTCGGCGCGCTACGACACCGAGCGCACCGCCGAGCTGTTCTGCGCCATGGTCAACCGTTACAAGGACCTGGGGGGCTGGCGCCTTGCGCTTCAGGAGCAAGACCTGGATACATCGGAGTAACCCGTGATGCAGTTAAAACCGCTTTACGGTAAACTCCGGCCGATATGACTCGATTGGTATCGGTTTCAAAAGCCGGCAACGCCTCACCCCATCCGAATCAGGAGTTAAAAGGTTTCCATGGCTCAGCATAACGCCTTCTACGCCCAGTCCGGTGGCGTCACCGCCGTCATCAATGCAAGCGCCTGTGGCGTTATCGAGGCCTGCCGCCAGGCCCCCGACCAGATTGGCAAAGTGTACGCCGGCCATAACGGCATCATCGGTGCCCTCACCGAAGATTTGATCGATGTCTCCCAGGAAAGCGACGAGTCGATCGCCGCCCTTAGGCACACCCCGGGTGGCGCCTTCGGCTCGTGTCGCTACAAGCTCAAGGACATCGAGACCCATAGAAAACAGTACGAGCGCTTGATCGAGGTCTTCAAGGCCCACGATATTCGTTACTTCTTCTATAACGGCGGCGGCGACAGCGCCGATACCTGCCTCAAGGTCTCGCAGCTTTCCGAGAAGCTCGGCTACCCGCTCACCGCGATCCACGTACCCAAAACCGTGGATAACGACCTGCCAATCACCGATAACAGCCCGGGCTTTGGCAGCGTGGCCAAGTACATCGCCACCTCGACCCGCGAGGCCTCGCTTGATATCGCGTCCATGTGCGCCACCTCGACCAAGGTGTTCGTTCTCGAGGTAATGGGCCGTCACGCGGGCTGGATCGCCGCCGCCGGAGGCTTGGCGGGGGAAGGCGAAGGCGAGCCGCCGCACCTGGTGATCTTTCCGGAGATCGCTTTCGACCGTAAAGCCGTCATGGCGCGAGTCGATGAAAGCGTGAAGAAGTACGGCTACTGCGTGATCGTGGTGTCCGAGGGCGCGCGCTACGAAGACGGCACCTTCCTGGCCGATGCGGGCAACACCGATGCCTTTGGCCACCGCCAGCTCGGCGGCGTGGCGCCAACACTGGCCGGCATGGTGAAACAGGACCTGGGTTACAAATATCACTGGGCGGTGGCCGACTACCTGCAGCGCGCCGCGCGCCACCTGGCGTCGAAAACCGATGTGGAACAAGCCTACGCCGTAGGCCGCGAAGCGGTAAGCCTGGCGCTGGCAGGCAAGAACGCGATGATGCCGGCCATTCGCCGCATTTCGCAAACGCCCTACCAGTGGGACGTGATCTCCGCGCCGCTTTCCCAGGTCGCCAACCAGGAGAAGTTCATGCCGCGGGACTTCATCTCCGATAACGGCTTTGCCATTACCCAAACCTGCCGCGACTATCTTTCGCCGCTGATTCAGGGTGAGGATTTCCCGCCCTTCGAAAATGGTCTGCCGAAAGTCGCCAAGCTGAAGCTTGCCAAGGTCGAGCAAAAACTACCCGCCTTTTCGCTTTAAGCGTTAACGGGTAAAAAAAAGCCGGGGCGATGCTCACATCGTCCCGGCTTTTTAGTGGCTGACTATTCAGTGTGACCGCTACAGCGGACTATCGCAGCAGCCAGGAGAGCACGAGGAGCAACAGCAAAATACCCGCCACCCCCTGCCAGAATCGGCGTGGCTCGCGGCGGGTTTCGTCGCGCACCGGCACCCGGCCAAGCGATACGCGCAGCGCGTGTAAAAGCTCCGATAGCTTTCTAAAACGCAGTGCTCGCTGGGGGTCCAGCGCACGCCGCAGCGCATCGTCCAGCGCCGGGGTAATTTCCGGCGTCGCGCTACGCGCGCTTTTATAACTAAGGGATTCCAGGTCGGTGTGGCTGCGCAGCCGGTCGGGGGTGAGGCTATAGGGAAGCGTCCCGGTCAGCAGCCAGTAGACCGTCGAGGCCAGCGAGTACTGATCGCTTCGCCGTCCAACGCTATCGCCCAGGGCGTATTCCGGGGCGGTGTGCTCGTTAAAACCGACCTGGCGCAACAGCTCGCCGGAGTTACGATGCCCCTCCATATCGCGCATGTGGCAGGCGCTGAAGTCCGCCAGTACGACCTGGCCGTGCTGGTCGATCAAAACGTTGTCCGGGGTGATCTGCTGGTGAATGATGTCCCGGTGGTGCAGCGCCTGCACCGCCTTACCCAGCTGGTTGGCGATGTCCAGGCGCTGCTTGAGGCTTGCCTGAGGGTGGCGGTCCGCCCACTCGCGCAGCGTTTCGCTTTCGATATACGCCATCAGGTAGTAAAGGTAGCGCCGGGGCCGCGAGGGGTCGATCACCTTGACCACGAAGGGCGAGTTGACCCGCTCCACCACCCACTGTTGAAGCAGAAAATGTTCGAGATAGGCGTTGCGTAGCGAAAGCTCCGGGCTTGGCGCCTTCATGACCATACGCCGCTGGGAGTTGATATCGCGCACCTGATAGACCCGCGACTGCGCATTACGCGAAAGGACGCGTTCGACTTCCATGCCGTCGAGGCGCTGACCGGGGGAAAGCTCCGGCGGAATGGGCAGGTCGCCGTAGATGAGCGCCGGGTCATCCTCGGTCTCCTCGGGCAGCTCGTCGATGCGCAGAATCTGAAAGCAGAACTGGTCGCCGCCGTAGCCGCGTTCCTGGGCGCGCTGCTTGGCTTCACTGGCGAGCCGCTCGCAGGCGGCGTCCAGGTCGCTTGCGTCTTCGCGAATCAGGCGCACGTAGTCCGAGGGCATCAGCGTGCCGCGAACGCCCTGGGTGGTGAACACGAAGAAATCGCCCTGCTTTAGATTGATCAGGCTGTAGTCGATATCCAGGCTGCCATCCATACCCAGTGCCCGCGAAGGGTAGCGGTAGCCGCCGACGTCGGTGACGTGATCGCGGGTGAGTTGCTCGAACTCGGCACCGCGCAAGCGAAAGACCAGCGTGTCCCCCATATGAAACAGGTTGGCCTCACCGGCTTTGAAAATCATCGCCGACATGGACGAGACGAAGCTGCCCTCTTTGACGTGCTGGCTCTGGCTATAGCACCAGCTATTGAGAGCGAGCATCACCCTGGTCGCCGAGGTTTTGATATCCCAGTGCTCCGGCGTCGAGTAGTAGTCGGCCATGAAGCCGCGCACGCTCAAATCCCCCGCCTGTTTCGCCATGGTATTGCGCGAAAGCGAATCGCTGATCACCGCGCAGGCGCCCTTGGTGTTGAGCAAGGGGGTGTCCGGCACGCTTACCGACATGGAGCTTCGATGCTTTCGCCGGTCCGGGGCAACAAACGCCTGGCCGTAGCTGATCAGTAATTGAGCGTGCGCCAATTCATCCTCCTTGGCCGCGGGCGTGAAATATCAAAAAAAGAGGCGCCAACCGCCAAGCGCCCTATCGATAGGCGTTATCATACACGTTGCGTAAGCACAGCGATGCCCGCCAATGGTCGGTGATCGTCAACGCGGCTGGCCGCCTCGAGGCGAATAACGCTTTTGCATTTCAAGTTAAAACCGGGGAAATTTAGCGCGTGGCCGACGTTGAATTGGTAATTCTGCGGTCTTATTCGTATAATTTGTCGCAATTGCGCAATACATCAATCGCTTAGACTCCGTACGTTAAAAGCCAAGCTAAGGACTCCAAATGAACTTCGACCACATCCCCGCTGGAAAGGATCTGCCCAACGATATTTATGTGGCGATCGAAATTCCGGCTAACCACGCCCCGATCAAGTACGAAATCGATAAAGACATGGGCGCGCTGCTGGTTGACCGCTTCATGGCCACTCCGATGTTCTACCCGGCCAACTACGGCTTCATTCCCCACACCCTGGCCGACGACGGCGACCCCCTCGACGCACTGGTCGTGACGCCGCACCCCGTCGCGCCGGGTAGCATCATCCGCGCTCGTCCGGTGGGCATTCTCAACATGACCGACGAAGCCGGCGAAGACGCCAAGCTGGTTTGCGTACCGCACCCCAAGCTCAGCACGCTTTATGACGACATCCATGAAGTGACTGACCTGCCTGAGCTGCTTCGCCAGCAAATCGCGCACTTCTTCGAGAACTACAAGGATCTCGAAAAAGGCAAGTGGGTGAAGGTCGAGTCCTGGGAAGGCGTAGACGCCGCGCGCAAAGCCATCGAAAAATCCGTGTCCGCTTACCAGAAAGCGTAAGCCACGCTTTTTTTGCCGCGCTAAAGGGCCGCCCAAGGGCGGCCCTTTTGTATGGAAAACGAATTTATTGAAAAAGTCGGCATCGAAGACGAATGCATGGAAAACCCGTGCATTCAAGGCGGGCCAGGCGCCGAGCGCGGCACGTCATCGCAGCCGCTACGCGCGTCCGCTCTGGTACGTTATGCTACGCGGGACGATTTTCAAGGACCTGCCGTGTTATTGATCAAGCGCTTACTCTTAACCTGTTTACTGGCTCTACCGCTGGCAGCCCAGGCCCAGTGGTTCTCGGATAGCAGCCAAAGTGATTTTCTCCCGGTACACGAGGCGTTTCAAAGCCAGGCCTGGCACGACGGTGAGCGGGTTTACGTCGGGGTGGATATCAGCGAGGGCTACTACCTCTACCGTCATCAGCTCGCCCTCGAGGCCTCCAATGAACAAGCGCTGCTGGACGCGCCGGTCATTCCCCAGGGCCGCTTGATTACCGACGAATTCATGGGCGAAGCCTACGTTTTCAGGGACCAGCTGGTATTCGAAGCGCCCTTTACCACCGCTCAAAACGGCCCGGTTTCCCTCGAGTTCCGCTTTCAGGGCTGCGCCGACGCCGGACTCTGCTACCCGCCAGAGCAGATTACCTTGGAGGCCGCCCAAACGTCCCCGCCCGCCGCTTTTGCAGACTGGCAAAGCGAGGCAGAAGAAGCACCAGCGGCCACGACCGCGGGGGACGCCGCCTCATTAAGCGCGCCGCAAAGCGAAGATGGGCGCTTCAGCGCGCTGATTAGCGAAACCAGCCTGCCCGTCGCGCTCGGGCTGTTTTTGTTGGCGGGCATCGGGCTGACCTTTACGCCCTGCGTATTGCCGATGCTGCCCATACTCTCGTCGATCATCGTGGGACAAAACCCCACGCGGCCGCGGGCCTTCGTGCTCTCCTCGAGCTACGTGCTGGGCATGGCCGCCACCTACGCCGTGGTCGGCATACTGATGGGCCTGTTCGGCGCGGGGCTCAACCTGCAGGCACGGCTACAGTCGGCGCCGGTATTGATCGGCTTTGCGATTCTTTTTGGCCTGTTCGGCTTGGCCATGCTGGGGGCGTTCGACCTGCGCCTTTCGCCGCGCCTTGCTCAGCAGGTAGAGCGCTGGCAAACCCGCGCTCAGCAAAGTGGCCCCGCGGGGCTGGCGCTGGCCGGGGCATTGTCGGTATTGGTGGTGTCGCCCTGCGTGACCGCGCCGCTGGCCGGCGCTTTAGTGTTCATCTCGACCACGGGCGACGCCTTGATGGGTGGCGCGGTGCTGTTTGCTTTAGGGCTAGGCATGGGTTTGCCGCTCTTACTGGTGGGCACGTTCGGCACGACCCTGCTGCCGCGCTCCGGGGCGTGGATGAATGGCGTCAAAGTGGCCTTCGGGCTGCTGCTCTTTGGCGTGGCCATCTGGATGATCGAGCGGTTAATCGACCCGGCGATGGCGCTTTTGCTCTGGGCCGGCCTGGCAATCGGTACCGCGTTGACGCTTGGCGCGCTGACCCCTCACCCGGCAAACGGCTTTGCCCGCGCACGTCAGACCCTTGCCCTGATGCTGCTGGCCTGGGGGGTGGCGCTGGTCTTCGGCGCCGCTCAAGGCAGTCACGACCCGCTGCGCCCGCTGGGCGGCTTTGGCTCATCGACCGCTTCATCCCAGCGGGCCGAGCCGCCCGCTTTCACTACGGTGGCGGGGCTCGAAGAGCTGCAGAGTGCCCTGGAACAAAGCGGTGATACCCTTGCATTCGTGCACTTCACCGCGGACTGGTGTATCGCCTGCAAGGTGATGGAGCGCAACGTCTACCCGGACCCGCGCGTGGTAAGCGAACTCGAAGACCTGACGCTGATCGAGGTCGATGTCACCGAGACCACACCGCAAACCCGGGCGGCGCTGGAGGCATTCGATCTATTCGGCCCGCCGAGCCTTTTGTTTTTCGATGCAGGTGAAGAGATTCGCCAGGCCCGTGTTCAGGGCGATATCAGCGCCGACGCCCTCGCAAAGCACCTCGCCTCGCTCAAACGCTTTCAGCAAGACGACCGGGGCGCTTAGTAGCCGCTTACTGCGCCCATGAGGGCTTTAAAGCCCCCGCGCTGGACAATAGGGGTGTTTTTCGGCAAACTCCGCCCCCATATCGGTCAAATACGCGCTTTTAAGGCTGTCCGGCAGACATCGTTCGTTAACGTGCAGCCTTTTGACTCATTTACCATTTGGTTTACTGCGCTTTTAAACGTGCGTTTCAAGGCACGCGCACCATTATTCACCAGCATAGGGCCCCCGTTATGGATATTCGCAAGGTTAAAAAACTCATCGAGCTGCTCGAAGAATCCAACATCAGCGAAATCGAGATTCAGGAAGGCGAAGAGTCGGTCCGCATCAGCCGTCACCCGGATGGCGCAAGCTGGCAGCCTCAGCAAATGCCGCAATACGGCTACCCGGGCTACCCCCAGCCGGCACCGGCACCCGCGGCTCAGCCCTCCAGCACCGATACCGCCCCGGACGCCCCGGCGACCAGCTACCGCGGTGAAGCGGTCAACTCGCCTATGGTCGGCACCTTCTACCGTAGCCCGGCGCCGGGTGCGAAGGCCTTTGTCGAAGTAGGTGATACCGTCAAGCAAGGCGATACGGTATGTATCGTCGAAGCCATGAAAATGATGAACCAGATCGAAGCCGATCGCGACGGCGTGGTAGAGGCTATCCTGGTGGAAGACGGAGAGCCGGTGGAATTCGATCAGCCCATGATCGTCATCGCTTAATCTTTCATTTCAATACGGGTGGATTCTCCCATGCTGGATAAGGTACTTATCGCGAATCGCGGCGAGATTGCCCTGCGTATTCTTCGCGCCTGTAAAGAGCTAGGGATCAAGACCGTAGCGGTGCACTCCAAGGCCGACCGGGACCTTATGCACGTACGCCTGGCCGACGAAGCGGTATGCATTGGGCCGGCAGCCTCGAGCCAGTCCTATCTCAACATCCCCGCGCTGATCAGCGCCGCCGAAGTGACCGACTCGAGCGCCATACACCCCGGCTACGGCTTTTTATCCGAAAACGCCAACTTCGCCGAACAGGTCGAGCGCTCCGGGTTTACCTTCATTGGGCCCCGCGCCGAGACCATTCGCCTGATGGGCGACAAGGTCAGCGCCATCGAGTCGATGAAAGAAGCCGGCGTTCCGACCGTGCCCGGCTCCGACGGGCCGCTGGGTGACGACGACGCCACCAATCTGGCCACGGCAAACCGCATCGGCTACCCGGTCATCATCAAGGCCGCCGCCGGCGGCGGTGGCCGCGGTATGCGCGTGGTGCACACCGAAGGCCACCTGCTCTCGGCGATTACCGTGACCCGCACCGAAGCCCACGCCGCTTTCGGCGATGGCACGGTGTACATGGAAAAATTCCTGGAAAAGCCGCGCCACGTGGAAGTCCAGGTACTCGCCGACGGCCAGGGCAACGCCATCCACCTTTATGACCGCGACTGCTCCTTGCAGCGCCGCCACCAGAAGGTGCTGGAAGAAGCCCCGGCGCCGGGGATCGACCCGGACGCCCGCGCCAAAGTGCTGGAAGCGTGCCGCCAGGCGTGTCTGGAAATCAACTACCGTGGCGCCGGCACCTTCGAGTTTCTTTACGAAGACGGCGAATTCTTCTTTATCGAGATGAATACCCGGGTCCAGGTCGAGCACCCCGTGACCGAAATGGTCACCGGTGTCGATATCGTCAAGGAGCAGCTGCGTATCGCCTCGGGTTTGCCGCTGTCGATTCGCCAGGAAGACGTGCAGATCAATGGCCACTCCTTCGAGTGCCGGATCAACGCCGAAGACGCGCGTACTTTCATGCCCTCGCCGGGCAAGGTGACGCTCTATCACGCGCCGGGTGGGCTTGGCGTGCGCATGGACTCGCACATATACACGGGTTACAGCGTGCCGCCGCACTACGACTCCTTGATCGGCAAGTTGATCACCTGGGGCGCCAACCGCGAGACCGCTTTGACGCGTATGCGCAACGCCCTCGACGAGCTACTGGTCGAAGGGATCAAAACCAATATCGACCTGCAAAAAGATCTGGTACGGGATAGCTACTTCCGCCAGGGCGGCGTCAATATTCACTATCTCGAGAAAAAGCTGAGCAGCTAATCCACGCTTGCAATCGAGTCTGACGGGGTGGCCTGGCCACCCCGTTATCGTTTCCCCCGTTCATCATTTTCGGAGAGTGCCATGCCCTGGCTACAGCTTCGCGCCCACGTCGCCCCCGAGCAGGCGGAACTTCTCGAGGAACTCTTACTGGAAGAAGGCGCCACCGCCATCGGCCTGCAAGACGCCGAGGACGATCCGGTGTTCGAGCCCGACCGGGGCACTACCCCCCTCTGGCAAGACACCATTTTGACCGGCCTGTACGACGACCTGGAAGGCATCGACGCGATGCTTTCACGCATCGAGGCGGCCTGGGCCGAGCAGATGCCCGGCGAACCCTGCCCGAGTATCGAGTACGAGCTCTTGGCGGATCGTGACTGGGAGCGCGAGTGGATGGACGACTTCGCCCCGCTACAAATGGGCGAGCGTCTCTGGATCGTGCCCAGCTGGCACACGCCACCCCACGTTGATGCGGTCAACCTGATCCTCGACCCGGGCCTGGCGTTTGGTACCGGCACCCACGCCACCACCGCGCTTTGTCTCGAGTGGCTCGACGGCCTGGCGGTCGAAGGCAGTCTCGAGGGTAAAACCGTACTGGATGTGGGCTGTGGCTCGGGCATTCTTGCCATCGCCGCACTCAAGCTGGGCGCCGATAGAGCCGATGCCACCGACATCGACCCCCAGGCGCTGCAGGCCAGCCGCGAAAACGCCGAGCGTAATCAGGTGGCCAAAGAGCGGCTATCGCTTTACTACCCGGAGCAGCTCGAAGGCGGCGACTACCCGATCGTGACCGCCAACATCCTGGCCGGGCCGTTGATCGAACTGGCCGGCACCATCGCCGGCCACGTGGCCGCGGGCGGCCATATCGCGCTTTCCGGCATTCTGGCCAACCAGGCCGACGAGGTCATTAAAGCCTACGAAGCCCAGGGGCTTGTCATCGACGAGCCGGCGGTACGCGAAGGCTGGGTGCGCCTGACCGGCAAGCGGCCGGTATAATTGCCGCAGGGCCTTCACCCGGTTAGCGGGTAGGCGTATCATACGCCCCTTTAACGCGCCCACCCGCTCGCCCAACGCTTGAATCATCATGACATTATCGACCCTTAAGCTTCCTGACATTGGGCCTTACCCCCTTCATGGCCCGGTAATGCTGGCCCCCATGGCCGGCGTGACCGACCGGCCGTTTCGCAGGCTTTGCCGCCGCCTTGGCGCAGGCTGGGTAGTGGGCGAAATGGTGACCTCCGACCCTTCGCTTTGGCGCACCCGCAAATCTCAGCTGCGCATGGACCATACCGGCGAGCCCTCGCCCAGGGTGGTGCAAATTGCCGGCGGTGACGCCGCGATGCTCGCCAACGCCGCCCGGCTCAACGCCGAGCTTGGCGCCCAGGTGATCGATATCAATATGGGCTGCCCAGCCAAGAAGGTGTGCAATAAAGCGGCGGGCTCGGCGTTGATGCGCGACGAAGCGCTGGTGGCCGAGATACTGGACGCGGTGGTGCGCGCGGTGGATATCCCCGTGACGCTTAAAATCCGTACCGGCTGGTGTCAGGACTCCAACAACGCGCTGAGCATCGCAAGGCTTGCCGAGTCCGCCGGGATCCAGGCATTGGCGATACATGGAAGACACCGGGAACAGCGCTATACTGGTTGTGCCGAGTACGACACCATCGCCGAGGTCGCCTCTCATCTGTCGATTCCAGTGATCGCCAACGGCGATATCACCACCCCCGAGAAGGCCGCTTTCGTGCTCGATTACACCGGGGCGGATGCGCTCATGGTAGGTCGAGGCGCCCAGGGCAACCCCTGGATATTCGAACAGATCAATCACTACCTGGCCCACGGTGAACGCCTTGCACCACCTTCGCTGGCCACGCGTCGCATCGTGCTCGACGAGCACATCGCCGCTCTGCATGCGTTTTACGGTGACACCATGGGCGCGCGCATTGCGCGCAAACATCTGGGCTGGTATCTCGACGAGGACACGCGCTTCGACGAGGCCCAACGCAAGTCATTAAAACAACAATTCAATGCGCTCAGCACCCCTCAGGCACAGTTTGAATGGATCAACGAGGCGATGACGCCTGACGCCGCGGCGCACCTGCTAGCAAAAGGAAGCCATGCTGCATGAACGAACGTTTTATAATGAATAGCGAAGTGACTTCTCTCGGTGCCCAGAGCCCGGACCCGCAAGCGGGCCCTCAACCCTTGAGAGAAGCCGTTGAAAGCGCGATGCGCCGTTACTTCGAGCATCTCGATGGCAGTCAGGCCACTGACCTTTATGCCATGGTGATGGCCGAAGTAGAGGCACCACTTCTTGCCTGCGTGATGGACCACACCGATGGTAACCAGACGCGAGCCGCCGACGTGCTGGGACTCAACCGAGGCACACTGCGCAAGAAGCTTAAGCAGTACAGCCTAATCGAAAGTGACGCCCCTTAAATGGGGCGTTGTCGTTTTTAATCCCTGACTCTTACGAGCATCCAATGGCAGATAGCACCCACACTCCTGTTCGCCGCGCCCTCCTGAGCGTTTCTGACAAAACCGGCATCGTCGACTTCGCCCGCGGGCTGAGCGAGCAAGGCGTTGCCCTGCTCTCGACGGGCGGTACGTTTCGTCTACTCAAGGAAAACGGAATCGAAGTGCAGGAAGTATCCGAGCATACCGGCTTTCCGGAAATCATGGATGGCCGAGTCAAAACGCTGCATCCCAAAATCCATGGCGGCATTCTGGCGCGTCGGGGCCAGGACGATGCGGTCATGGCGGAAAACGATATCGACCCCATCGATATGGTGGTGGTGAATCTCTACCCCTTCGCGGCTACCGTGGCCAAGGACGACTGCACCCTTGAAGACGCTATCGAAAACATCGATATCGGCGGCCCGACCATGGTGCGCGCTTGCGCCAAGAACCACGCCTACACCACCATCGTCGTCAACACCAGCGACTACGCCCGGGTGCTGGGTGAGATGGCCGCTCAGAATGGCGCCGTGAGCGAAGCGACCCGCTTCGATCTGGCGGTCAAGGCTTTCGAGCACACCGCCGGTTACGACGGTGCGATCGCCAACTACCTCGGGCGCCAGGTCAGCGAAAGCGACGCTACTTTCGCGCGCACCTTCAACCTGCAACTGAACAAAAAGCAGGACATGCGCTACGGCGAAAACCCGCACCAGCAGGCGGCGTTCTACGTCGACCCGAACGTTTGTGAACCAAGCGTTGCTACGGCCAAAATCCGCCAGGGCAAGCCGCTCTCTTATAATAACGTGGCCGATACCGACGCGGCGTTCGAAGCCGTCAAGGCCTTCGATGAAACGGCGTGCGTGATCGTCAAGCACGCCAACCCTTGCGGTGTGGCCACCGCCACCACGGCCCTGCAAGCCTACGACAAGGCCTTCGCCACCGACCCGACCAGCGCCTTTGGCGGTATCATCGCCTTCAACGTAGCGCTTGACGGCGACACCGCCCGCGCCATCGTGGAGCGCCAGTTCGTCGAGGTGATCATCGCCCCCGGCGTCAGCGACGAAGCCGCCGCCATCGTGGCCGAGAAAAAGAACGTGCGCCTGCTGGAAACCGCTGCCCTAGAGGGCCGAAACATAAAAGCCGCGCTGGACTACAAGCGCGTCAACGGCGGTCTGTTGGTGCAGGAGCTCGACCAGGGCGCGGTCACCCGGGACGAGCTCACCGTGGTCAGCAAACGCGCGCCCTCCGAGCAAGAGCTGGGTGATCTCCTGTTTGCCTGGCGGGTCGCCAAGTTCGTCAAATCCAATGCGATCGTCTACGCCAAGGATGGCCAGACCATCGGCGTGGGTGCCGGTCAAATGAGCCGCGTCTATTCGGCGAAGATCGCCGGCATCAAGGCCTCGGACGAAGGCCTCACCGTGCCAGGCTCGGTCATGGCCTCGGACGCCTTCTTCCCCTTCCGCGACGGCATCGACGCCGCCGCAAAAGCGGGCATCACCGCGGTCATTCAGCCCGGTGGCTCCATGCGCGACCAGGAAGTGATCGACGCCGCCGACGAGGCCGATATCGCCATGGTCTTTACCGGCATGCGCCATTTCCGCCACTAAGTACGACGGGAGAAGAGCCGCCGCCCATTAGCCGAGCGGCTCATCCATTAAAAAGCCCGGGCATTTGCCCGGGCTTTTCTGCACTAGCCATTATCGATCAATCGATTAGCTGCCAAGCTCCATACACAGATACTTGGTCTCCAGGTACTCCTCGAGGCCCTGATGGCCACCTTCGCGGCCAAGACCGGAGGCCTTCACCCCGCCAAAGGGCGCGGCGGCGTTGGAGATCAGCCCGGTATTGATCCCCACCATGCCGTACTCCAGCGCCTCGGAGACACGCCATACCCGAGCCAGATCCTTCGAATAGAAGTAGGAGGCCAGACCGTACTGGGTATCGTTGGCCATCTCGATGGCGGTCTCCTCGTCATCGAAGGGGAACACCGCCGCCAGCGGGCCAAACGTCTCTTCGTGGGCGACCTTCATCTTGTCGTTGGCGAAGTTGATCAGCGTCGGCGTGAAGAAGTTGCCGCCCAGCGGGTGCGGCTGGCCCCCCAACAGCAGCTCGGCGCCGTTATCCACGGCGTCCTGAACGTGCTCGCTGACCTTTTTGACCGCGTCTTCGTTGATCAAGGGGCCCACGTTGACATTGGCCTCGGTGCCGTCACCGACGTGCAGCTCGCTATTCATCGCCACGGCCAGCTTTTCGCAAAAGGCGTTAATCACGCTGGACTGCACCAAAAAGCGGTTGGTGCACACACAGGTTTGCCCGGCATTGCGAAACTTGGCCGCCATGGCACCTTCGACGGCGGCGTCGAGGTCCGCGTCTTCGAAGACGATAAAGGGCGCGTTGCCACCCAGCTCCAGGGAAATTTTCTGCACGTGCTGCGCGGCTTGCGCCATCAGCTCGCGCCCCACTTCGGTTGAGCCGGTGAAGGTAATCTTGCGCACCTTGGGCGAGTCGGTCAGCGCTTTGGCGATCTCGGAAGCGCTGCCCGGCACGACGTTGAACACGCCGCGGGGGATGCCCGCACGCTCGGCCAACAGCGCAAGCGCGGTAGCGGAAAACGGCGTTTGGCTGGCGGGCTTGACGACGATCGTGCAGCCTGCGGCCAGCGCCGCCCCGGCCTTGCGGGTAATCATCGCCGCCGGGAAGTTCCAAGGGGTGATCGCCCCGACCACGCCCACGGGTTGTTTGGTCACCAGGATACGCTGACTGGCTTTCGCCGCCGGGATGGTTTCCCCGTAAACCCGGCGCGCCTCTTCGGCGAACCAGCGAATGAAACTCGCCGCGTAGGCGATTTCGCCTTCGGCTTCCTTGACGGGTTTACCCTGCTCGTGGGTCATCAGTACGGCCAGGTCGTGCTGATGCTCCATCATCAGGTCATACCACTTGAACAGCAAATCCGAGCGCTCCTGGGCGGTCAGCGCACGCCAGGCGGGCAGCGCGCGGTCCGCGGCGTCGATCGCCCGCTCGGTCTCCGCGCGACCAAGGCGCGGCATGTCGCCCATGCTTTCGCCGGTAGCGGGGTTGATGACATTGATCTGCTCGCCGCTGTCGGCGGCGACCCAGCTACCGTCTATATAGGCAAACGGGCAGTACAGTTCGGTTTCCTTGAGCGCTTCCATGACAGTCTCCTGACCCGAAGGTCGTCGGTGATTTCCATGTTCGATTCATTTCAATCGTTTCATGCTAAGACGAATCTGCCCGTTTGACCAAATGTTTGCTTTCAGGTAGTGAAATTTCCTCGCTTAGTTCACCAGCGTCAAAAACTCCTGGCGCGTTGCCTGGCTGCTTCTAAAGCGACCCAGCATCACCGAGGTGGTCATACTCGAGTTCTGCTTCTCGACGCCGCGCATCATCATGCAAAGATGGCGCGCCTCGATCACCACGCCCACGCCTTTCGCGCCGGTCACTTCCTGCACCGTTTCAGCGATTTCGCGGGTCAGGTTCTCCTGGATCTGCATACGCCGGGCGTACATATCGACGATACGTGCGAACTTTGAAAGCCCCAGCACCTTGCCATCGGGCAGGTAGGCAATATGACACTTGCCGATAAACGGCAGCAGGTGGTGTTCGCACATGGAGTAGAGTTCGATGTCCTTGACCAGCACCATCTCGTCGGTTTGCGACTCGAACACGGCGTTGTTGACGATCTCATCGAGCGAGGTTTTATAGCCCGCGTTCAAAAACTGCATCGCCTTGGCGGCGCGGGTGGGTGTATCCCGCAGCCCTTCCCGGTCCGGGTCCTCGCCCAGGGCGGTAATAATGTCGCGGTAGTTCTTTGCAATGTCATCGGTCATGACGAGCCTCATTCAACCTAACTGATGGGCGGCACGGGCTTTAGAACACACTTGCGGGTTCATCGATAGCGCGGGGATGCGTGCCGCCCCATGGCAAACTGCTTTCAGGCGCTTTTACGCCATAAGCCGCCAGGCCCATGAACGTTTGAATCATTAAAAGCGAAAAGTTAAAAGCGATGGAGTGCGCGCATTTTACCCTACCCGGGGCTTGGGTGGCAGGGTAAAACCGACCAAAAACCGTGGTTAAACATCCACATCCCGACATTCAAACGCCGCTGCCCTTGCCCGACCCAAGCGCCGCGCTTTAACGGGCGTCTTTCATGCAAGCCAGCGCGGCTCGCTTAGTTGAAGCAGTTGCTGCTCCAGTTGGCGAATGTGCTGGTCCCAATAGCCGCTTTCGGCCACCCAGGGAAACGCCCGGGGAAAAGCCGGGTCCTCCCAGCGCGACACCAGCCACGCCGTGTAGCGAATCAAGCGGTAGGCTCTTAGCGACTCGATCACGCCAAGCTGCTCGCGGGGAAAGGGCCTAACCTGCTCGTAGCCTTCGATCATTTCACTCAGCTGGGCTTGCCAGCTATCGGGCTCCCCGGTGGGCAGCAACATCCACACGTCTTGAATGGCGGGCGCCATCAGGCAATCGTCGAAATCGACCAGGTGAAAGCGCTCGTCGCGGCCCAGAATATTACCCAGGTGGCAGTCGCCGTGGGTACGTACCAGGGGTGTTTTGGCGACGCCAAGCCGCGCCAGGGCCGCAAGCGTTTTATCGATTACCTGGCAGTAGGCTCTTTGCTGGTGCCCCCCTAACCGGCCACTGGCCAGCACCCGCGCCTCGGCGTCCTTTATGTCTTTTTCGAAACAAAGCGTGTGGCGGTGCTCGAAACTGCCCTTCGCGGCCTGCTCGTGCAACTGGCCCAATAGCTCGCCCAGCGCGAAAAGATGCACGGGATTATCGAGCTCCGGTGCCTGGCCCACGCACTGGGGGAATAGTGCAAAGCGAAATGGCTGGTCGCCATGCACGTAGGTGTGAAGCGAGCGGCCCTGGCCATCGCGCCAGGGGGCGCTGACCGGTACGCGGGCGGCCTCTAACTCGGCAAGAAAGTCGTGCTCTTCTTCGATCGCCGCGTCGCTCCAGCGCCCGGGGCGGTAAAACTTCACCACCCAGCGTTTTTGATCATCGTCCTGGAACATCAATACGCGGTTTTCGTAGCTATTGAGCGCAAAGGGCTCGGCGGCCGGATAGATGCCAACGGATTCGGCGGCGGAGATCACCGCATCCGGGGAAAGCGCGCTAAATGCGTGGGCCATACGCAGCTCCTGCAAATCGCTCATTCTATCAGTTACTTCCCAGAGGTGCCTCGCCCAAAGGTGCCTCGTTAGCTCGTGTCCAATGTGGTTACTACTACGACTGACAGGAAAGACGTTAGTGGCTATCTGATGGGTTACTACAACCAGCAGCGACCTCATTCCTTTAATGGTGGCATTTCTCCCGCCAGGGCTGAGGAAAATCTTAAATTACTGTCCGGTATTAGTTGACCACTACACTACCATTATAAAAGAAAAATATTCTTTATCTAAATCCATCTCATAGGCCATTTAACCTTCAAAAGGCTACCCTAAATTATTCATATCAACCCCTATCATTTAATATATATTCACATTCAGTCTTATGACCTTCAGCTGGTACACACTCAAAAAAAACCTCATCACCTTTTTTAGCGCTCAAAATGTCACTTTTTGGCTTTAATATCACTGATTTAAAATAAGTTATTTTATAAGGCATTAATACTTCTTGACTAAAAATCTTTAAAACCTCTCCTTTTTCATCTACTCTCAAATCTAAAACACTGCCAATTTTCAATTTATCTTGGGCGTCGATTCCATCACATTCAAGAATAAAACCAATTTCTGCGCCATCTTTGATACCTCCTAAATTGACAGCACCTTCTCCTAGCAGGATATTAGCTGCATCATAAACATCTGTTGCTTCTTTTTGATTATAAACATGTTCAGCATTAAAAAATATATCACACCCCATCCTTTCAGAAATAACTCTTGCCTTCTCAATGTACATAAGAAAACTATCAATGTACTTAAATCTAGATATTCCTTTAATGTTTTTTGCATTCGCACTAAAGGCGATATCACCATGTATTTCCAATGATGTATGCAGTTCGTTTCCGTTAAAAAGGCTATCGAAAAAAAATTTTATTTTATTAAAATATGGTAAATTTTTAATATTTCTTCCATCCCATTTCGAAAAATTCAACGAAATATCGAAACCAGACCCCTTATTAAAATTAGCTATCGGCCGAGTATATTTTAGCGAGAAAATTTCTGAGCAGGCAAAACCTTCAAATCGCATGGCCTTAGTGCCAGAAAAGATTTTTCCATGCACATCATTAAACTGTTCTGTTATATTAGTGTCAACGTCGATTAACCATATCTTATGTATTGCTTCGATACCGTCATTTTTAATTTCTATCTGGGAAATTCCATCCGTAGAGCCTCCAGGAAAGCCGTCTCCACTAATTTCAAAATACTCTGCAGGCAAGCTAGCATCCTGTCCTTCTTCAAATATTTTTCTTAATATTTTTACACCTTCTTCACCTTTTACTTCAAAATTAAAAGACACATCCTCCTTAGCGTGGTACTCAAAAACAGTTTTTCCATCCTTAAATTGAGTAACCACTTCAAACCTTGGATCGGATTCTTCTATAGCTTTTGCTGTAGCATTATGAACATTATATATAGCTGATGTAATTATCTTCTTGGGTAGCCCTGTCAGAGCCATCGTTGTCTGATGTATTGCATCTTCTGTAGTTGGGAGTCGCGTTCCTTGCTCTTTAAACGCTTTGTCTTCAGCTGTTTTCTTCCAATCTCTGAGCAAAATCGCTGAATATCGAGACTCATTTCTATCAATAACAGTGGAGCACGTTGAGCAAAGCCAAATTGCATTTGATATAGAGCTTCTTTCCTTTGAATTCATAGTTGAGTCATAGCGAGCTCCACCAGGTGCGGCTGCATGTATATGAGCAGCAACCCCAACATTGCTCACCTTTAACTCGGTTTCGCCTGGAGCAGCAGTAGGTGCTCGACAATCGGGGTTGGAGCAACGTTGAGACACCCTACGGCTCAGTACATCTTTAACTTTCGACGTAAATTCATCTTCTTTTTTTCTTGTCACACCTACCTCCCATGCCTTAACTCAATCAAAATTTTAACGAAGCATAACTAAAAATAACTTATAGCTATATAGTCAAATAATATTTAGCTTTAGGTCTCGAAAACATTTAAAGGAACATTGAGATTATAATTAAGCCCAAAGATAGAAACTTGCTAATAACATGTCCTAGAGATAGAGATGATTTTAAGCATCTAACACTTTAATCGGCTACTGATGCTTGATACGCTTACTTACTTTGGAAAATATCATGCTCCTGCAAAACGTCCATTCTATCAGTTACTTCCCAGCGGTGTGCGCGCCGGCGCCCAGAGATCGACCCGGCTCGCGCCGGCGCTTAGCGCCCTGCGCGCCAGCTCGTGCCCAGTGGCACCCGTCGTAACGACATCGTCGATAACGGTTACGTGGGGCGGAAGCTTTGGGGGAAGCTTGAAGGCGCCTTTTAAGTTGGCCGCACGCTGCTTACGGTTGAGCGTGCGTTGCGAGGGCAGATTTTTAACACACTCACCGGTGAGCAAGGGCCGCCCCAAACGCCTGGCGAGCTGCTGGGCAAGCCAGTGTGCCTGGTTGAAGCCGCGCTCGCGCGCTTTAGCCGGGTGCATAGGCACGCCGATGAGCGCATCGCCCACCGCCGCCGGTGGGCGCGTCAGCATCAACTCCACCAACAGCATGCCCGCCCGGGGCGAGGCGTGGAACTTAAAATCGCGCACGAGCTCTTTAACGCTCGCTAAATACAGAAACTCGGCGGTGGTCGCGGAGAACGCGGGCGGCTCGATTAGGCAGTGGCCGCAAAGCGCGTTTTCAGTGCCGGCATAAGAAGATGGCAGCGGCTCCTTGCACCGGGGGCAGGCGCAGGTGTTAAGCGCAAGCAGTGAATAGCATTCGTCGCACCACCCTTCTACTCGGGCCTGAGGCGACAGACAGAAAGCGCAGTACCCCGGCAGCGCTTTTTTAAACGCCGCATTGGCTGCCCGGCCCCACTGCATTAACCCCATGGCAATCTCACCTGTTCGGTACTAATTTCTTCTGGCAGCTTATTGACTTAGCGCCAAATATTGATAATATACGCCTCGTCTTCTGCGGATGTGGTGGAATTGGTAGACACGCTAGATTTAGGTTCTAGTGCCGTAAGGTGTGGGAGTTCGAGTCTCCCCATCCGCACCAATATGATTTTGTTAAGTTTTTCCCTCCTCTTAGTATTCCTTCTAGACTCCCTGAATTATCCCGCGTGACCGGATTGTGACTTGGCCAATTGACGGCTTAACGCACTTCTTCGGCGCCCAGCCTTTGTTGCTCGTCTTTCAAATTCCGTTGCTCGCTCTCCAAACTAAAGTACCTTTTGGTGGCTGACAACTCGTCGCCTCTAATCCGCACGGCTTTTTATTACGCCTTACCCTGGGCTAATGACTTTTGGCGCCTGCCAGGCTAAATTAGCGCGCTACAAATGACTTCATTCAAGGGATCTGCCATGGAATGGCTCGATGAGAATGCGCAGGCAATTTCGGCGCTTACCAGCTCTTTAACGCTTTTTGTTTGGCTTTTTTACGCCCAACTGCTTTTTCACAGTTACTCCCGCCAGCGTCGCCCTCGCATCATCATCAACCGCGGTAAAGGTATCGGTACCGAAGCGCTTTGCCTGGTGAGCAACATGAGTACCGAATCGGTTTATCTTCAGCATGTCATTGCGGTCCTGCATACGGATAGCCACTCCTATGAGCTCGACGTAGTGGAATACCAGCAGCAAAGCGATGACGAAGGCGAAGATAGCTACCGCACCCACCAGGGACCGCTTACCTCCGGCAACAATATCCATATTCAAAGCTTTGGCGCGATCATCGAGCAGGTTCAAAAGTACTGGAACATCGATCAGCAAACCATCGAGCAGTCGAACCTTAAAATGGAAATACGCGTGATCGCCATTTACGGGCCGGAAGACAAGCCTTTTGGCGCCTCACGCTGTTTCGACCTGGACGTCAACGCCGAGCCGAACCGCCAGCTTATTCCTCAAGGCATCGATACCCAACGCATGACCAGCTACCGCCAGCGTAAAAAAGTGATCAAGTGGGCCGAAGAGGTCGAACTGCACAAGGCGAAATAACACCGTAAAACAACATAACACCGGCAAGACAGCTGACTTAGCGGCTGCCTGCCCGCATCATCATTCAGGGACGTTTTTCATGAAGTTAGTTATTGCCTCTCTTTGTATGGGCTCGTTCGTCGCTTTTTCGCTACCCGCCCATGCACAACAAGAGGAAGAGAGTGACTTGTCCGACTGGGCGACGGAGCGGGTAGAGCCCTTTCGCGCCAGTGTGGGTAACTGGGTCGACAATACCTCACGCAACGTGGACGCTTTTTTCGGGGGCGACCACTACACCGCCTCCGCTGAAAACGACTCCTACCTGCGCCTGGGTCAGGAAATCGACTGGATGGAAGGTGAAGGCGTCGACGGCGATACCAGCATCCGCTACCGAATCGATCTACCCACTACCGAAGAGCGCCTGCGCCTGGTCATCGAGAGCGACCCGGACGAGAGCCAGGGCACGCTTGCCGAAGAGGGCTCGGGGCGGCTTTATAACGACCAGCGCGATCGCAGCAACTCGATACTCGGCCTTGACTGGCTCGAAAGCCGGGACAAACGTGAAAACTGGAGCAACCGGTTTGGCGCCGGTGTCCGGCTGCGCCTGCCCATCGACCCCTACGTGCGCTTCACCAGCGAACGCTTGTGGGATATCGGCGATGGCCCCTGGCAGCTCGAGTCATTCAACCGGCTCTCCTGGTTCAACAATTCCGGGTACAACGCCCGCACCCGCTGGGATATCGGCCGAGCGCTGAGCGAGCGCCGCCACCTTCGCTTTATCAGCACCGTGCAGTGGCGCGAAGAAGAAGACACTCTCGAGTACAGCGAAGTGGCCGAGCTCAACCACCGCATCAACGACCGCAGCGCGCTGCGCTACTCGGCGATTGCCATAGGCGAGAGCGTTTCGACCCCGCGCATGACCGATTACTACCTGCAAACCCGTTACCGCCGCGACCTGCACAAGGGTATTCTGTTTGCGGATGTGATTCCGGAGCTGCATTTTCAGCGCGATGTCAGCTACGACCCGCGCTGGGCGATGACGATGCGCCTGGAAATGTACTTTCAGCGCGAGATCAGTCGCGACTACTTTTAAGCCGACACGCTTGGGTTAAAGGCGCAAGCCACCGTCGCACTCGATGATACGCGCGGTGAAGTAGTCGTTCTCGAAAATGAACGCCACGCTCTGGGCGATATGCGAAGGCTCGCCCAGCGCTTTCAGTGGCACACTTTCCGCGATGCGCTCGCGCATATCCGGGCGCATCGCCGCGGTCATTTCCGTCGAAACGAAGCCCGGCGCGACGGTTCCGGTACGAATACCATGGCGGGCAAGCTCTTTGCCCCAGGTGACGGTCAACGCGTGAATCCCCGCCTTGGCGGCAGCGTAGTTGCTCTGGCCCATGTTGCCCGCTTTGGAAATACTCGAGATATTGACGATGACCCCAGCGTGGCCCGCCTCGATCATCTGGGTGGCAGCTTCACGCCCGCAAAGAAACGCCCCGGTCAGGTTCACGTCGAGCACCCGCTGCCAGGCGTCAAGCGACATACGCTTTTCGACCTTGCCCTCCTTGACCTTCACGAGCATCGCGTCGTCGGTAATACCCGCATTATTGATACACCCGCTGACCGGGCCGAGCGTACGCTTGATCGCCGCAAACCCCTCCTCGACCGAGCGTTCGTCTGCGACGTTCACCTCAAACGCGTTAGCCTGAATATCGCGCTCGGCCAGGCGTGCAACGGCCTCGCTGAGCGCCTGAGGTTGGGTATCCAGTAACGCAAGCCGAGCACCGCGAGCGCCCAGGTGTTCGGCGGCGGCAAACCCCAACCCGCGGGCGCCACCGGTAATCGCGATGACTTTATGATCTACGTCCATTGCTCGTTCCCAGGTAAAAATTAATGATTGAGCGCGCGACGCTTTTGCCCGCACTGCGCGCGAGGCTGCTTGTAATTGTAATTTTTGGCACCATAGAGGGTACTAACGTTAGTGCTGGAGGCAGCCATGCCCGTATTACTTTTCATATCGATCTTCACCCTACTCGATTTTGTCGTGCTTTTCTCGGTAGGCAGCCATATCGGCCTGCTCACCACACTTGCTTTAGTGGTGCTCACCGGCTTTGTCGGCCTGCACCTCATTCGCCGCGAAGGTATCTCGACACTGGCCCGGGCACGCGCGCGGATGCAGTCGGGTGAAATTCCCTCTTCCGAGATCTTCACCGGGGCGGCGCTGATCTTCGGCGGCGCCCTGCTCATGGCCCCCGGCTTTTTATCCGATGCGCTCGGACTTGCCTGTTTGCTGCCCAACGCGCGGCAGCTGATGGTAAAGGCGCTGACCTGGTTTGGCTTGAAAACCACGCTTCATCAGTCGGGCCCGCGCCCACAAGAGCCGCCTCATACCGGCTGGAACGATCAGCGCGGCGGCCAACGCGACTCCACCACCATCGAGGGCGAGTTCATTAGCCGTGAAGACGAAGGTCGCCGGTAGTGAGACCCGCCCCCGCGATCACGACTTAAGTCGAGGTCTTTAGGATAATTTTTTGGCTCCAGGCCCTTGAAAGGCAGGCGTAAGCCCCCACTTTTTGAATCAGCACAGACTTCGGCAAAAGCAGTGGCTTTTGCCTTCGACAGGAAGGCAGCAGGCCTTCACTTCTCGGGGCAAGACCGCGAGAATTCATTTAAAACGGCCCGTTGGGCTTTGACGATACTCAGGAGAACGAAAGCATGAATATCCGTCCCTTGCACGATCGCGTCGTAATTCGTCGCGTGGAAGAAGAACAGAAAACCGCTGGCGGCATCGTGCTACCGGGCAACGCCCAGGAAAAACCGACCCGTGGTGAAATCCTGGCCGTCGGTAATGGTCGCATTCTGGAAAACGGTGAAGTGCGCGCCCTGGACGTAAAAGTAGGCGATAACGTGATTTTCAAGGACGGCTTCGGCGTCGAGAAGCAAAAGATCGACGGTGAAGAAGTGCTGATCATGAGCGAAGCCGACATCCTGGCGGTCGTCGAAGGCTAATTCGACTGTCTCGACTATTTACTTTCATCTATTCACTTTCAATTTAGGAAGTAACGAACATGGCAGCTAAGCAAGTCAAGTTTTCCGATGATGCCCGCAAACGTATGGCACGTGGCGTTGACACGCTGGCCAACGCGGTAAAAGTCACGCTGGGCCCGAAAGGCCGTAACGTGGTACTCGATAAATCCTTCGGCGCACCGACCGTCACCAAAGATGGTGTTTCCGTTGCCAAGGAAATCGAACTGAAAGACAAGTTCGAAAACATGGGCGCGCAAATGGTCAAGGAAGTCGCTTCCAAGACCTCTGACGCCGCCGGCGACGGTACCACCACCGCTACCGTTCTGGCCCAGGCGATCGTCGCCGAAGGCCTGAAAGGCGTGACCGCCGGCATGAACCCGATGGATCTCAAGCGCGGTATCGACCAGGCCGTCAACGCCGCCGTCAAAGAAATCCAGGCAATGGCCGTACCCTGCACCGACACCAAGTCCATCGCTCAGGTCGGTACGATCTCTGCCAACGGCGACAAGCGCATTGGCGAAATCATCGCTGAAGCGATGGAAAAAGTCGGTAAAGAAGGCGTGATCACCGTCGATGAAGGCCGTGGTTTCGAAGACGAGCTGGAAGTGGTCGAAGGTATGCAGTTCGACCGTGGCTACCTCTCGCCCTACTTCGTCACCAACCAGGAAACCATGTCCGTCGAGCTCGAGGACCCCTACATCCTGCTCGTCGACAAGAAAGTTTCCAACATCCGCGAACTGCTGCCGGTACTCGAAGCCGTTGCCAAGCAAGGCAAGCCGCTGGCCATCATCGCTGAAGATATCGAAGGCGAAGCGCTGGCGACGCTGGTCGTCAACAACATGCGCGGTATCGTTAAAGTCGCCGCGACCAAGGCGCCTGGCTTTGGTGACCGTCGTAAGTCCATGCTGCAGGACATCGCGATCCTGACCAACGGCACCGTGATCTCTGAAGAAGTGGGCCTGACGCTCGAGCAAGCGAACCTGGATCATCTGGGTACCGCCAAGCGCATGACCATGTCCAAAGAGAACACCACCATCATCGATGGTGCCGGTCAGGAAAACGACATCGAAGCGCGGGTTAACCAGATTCGTGCCCAGATCGAAGAGACCTCTTCCGACTACGACAAAGAGAAGCTTCAGGAGCGTGTCGCGAAGCTGGCTGGCGGCGTTGCCGTCATCCGTGTGGGTGCGGCGACCGAAGTCGAGATGAAAGAGAAGAAAGCACGTGTCGAAGACGCGCTGCACTCTACTCGCGCCGCGGTCGAAGAAGGCGTCGTACCTGGCGGCGGTACCGCCCTGGTTCGCGTCATGGCCAAGGTACAGGGCCTGACCGGCGACAACGAAGACCAGAACCACGGCATCAACATGGCGCTGCGTGCCATGCAGTCGCCGCTGCGCCAAATCATCACCAACGCAGGTGAAGAGCCGGCGGTCGTGATCAACCGCGTTAAAGATGGCGAAGGCAACTTCGGCTATAACGCGCAAACCAGCGAGTACGGCGACCTGTTCGAAATGGGCGTACTCGACCCGGCGAAAGTTACGCGTACCGCGCTGCAGTCTGCCGGTTCCGTGGCGGGTCTGATGATCACCACCGAGTGCATGATCGCCGACGACCCGGACGAGAAAGAAGCTGCCTCGGATATGGGTGGCATGGGCGGAATGGGTGGCATGGGCGGCATGATGTAAGCCTTGCCCCACTGCTTTGACGTTTGACGTCGACAAGAACCCCGCCCTGTGCGGGGTTCTTGCCGTTTGGGGCCGCGAGACGGCTTTTTTGAGGCCAAAGCGTGCTACCATGCGCGCTTTATTCAGGCTTTACTTGGGTCGTTCTTACCGTGCTTTCTCGTATTCGTATCGTGCTCGTTCAAACCTTTCATCCTGGTAATATCGGTGCCGCGGCGCGGGCCATGAAGACCATGGGTCTTGTGGACCTGGTGCTGGTCAATCCCCGGGAGTTTCCAAGCGAAGAAGCAACCCGTTTGGCCGCCGGCGCCACGGACGTGCTGGAAAACGCACGGGTCGTGAATGGCCTCAATGAAGCCGTCAGCGACTGCGTACAGGTGATCGGTGCCAGCGCCCGGCTGAGAAGCCTGCCACTGCCCCACTTCGACGAACCCGATGAGATGGCCCAAAGCGCGGTGCAAAATGCCCAGCAGGCGCCGGTGGCGCTGGTATTCGGGCGCGAGCGCTCGGGGCTGACCAACGACGAAATTCGCGAATGCACCCATCAGGTGAGCATTCCGGCCAACCCGGAGTACGGTATCCTGAATATCTCCCAGGCCGTGCAGATACTCGCCTACGAGGTTCACCGGGCCTGGCGCAAACGAGCCGGAAGCGACTTTTCCTATCAGCGCCCGCTCGAGGCCACGCCCCCTACCCGCGAGCAGCTCGATTACTTCCAGGACCATCTGGGCCGCCTGATGCGCCAAAGCGGCTTTCTGACCCAGCCCCACGCCCGCACCGAAGAGCAGCTGCAAATGCTCTTCACCCGCGCCGAGCCGAGTCGCAAGGAGCTTTCGCTACTACGCGGATTGCTAAGCGCGTTCGAATCCCACCTTCCGAATAACGAATAACGCACTAAAGCGTCATAAAAAAAGGCAGCCGAGGCTGCCTTTTTAAGTAGCAAGCGATACCTAGAACCACATCGCGCCGAGCCAGCCAAAGGCGATCAGCGGCAGGTTGTAGTGGATGAAGGTGGGTACCACGCTGTCCCAGATGTGGTCGTGCTGGCCGTCGACGTTGAGCCCGGAGGTTGGGCCAAGGGTCGAATCCGACGCGGGTGAGCCTGCATCGCCCAGGGCGGCGGCGGTGCCGACCAGCACCACCGTGGCCATGGGCGAAAAGCCAAACTGTACGGCCAGGGGCACGAAGATCGCGGCAATGATCGGTATGGTCGAAAACGACGACCCAATCCCCAGGGTGATGAAAAGCCCCACCAGCAGCATGGTCAGCGCCGCCAGGCCCCGGTTATCGCCGAAAAGTTCGAAGGCGCCGCTGACCAGCGCATCGATATCGCCGGTCGCTTTCATTACCTCGGCAAAACCCGCTGCGGAAATCATGATAAAGCCTATCAGCGCCATCATGCGCATGCCGCTGGTGAACAGGTCGTCCGCTTCGCGCCACTTGAAGATACCGCCCATCGAGAGAAGACCAATGCCCACCAGACCGCCCAGAATCATCGAGCCGGTATAAAGCTGCAAGCCCAGTGCAGCGACGATGGCAACCCCGGACATGATAAGCCCCTTCGCATGGGGCGTGGCCGGTGTAGCGCTGACCTGCGAGCTATTGGCCGCCACCTCTTTATCGGCGTAGCGGCGCTGGCCCCGGTAGCTGAAAAACAGAGCCACCAAAAGGCCCACCGCCATGCCGCCCACGGGAATGGCCATCGCCATGGGGACCATGGCCCGTGTGATCTCCAACCCCAGTGCTTCGCCGGCGCTGTTCAAATTGGCGAGCAGAATATCGTTGAGAAAAATCGCCCCGAACCCCACCGGTAACAACATATAGGGGGCGGTCAGGCCAAAGGTGAGCGCGCAGGCGATTGCACGGCGGTCGAGCTGAAGGCGGTTCATCAGCGCCAGCAGCGGCGGGATCAAAATGGGGATGAAGGCGATATGAACGGGAATGGCGTTTTGCGAGAAGATCGCCACCATCAGGATAGCGCCCAGTAAAATATACTTGACCCGGGTTTGGTGCGCCGCGGTGGACTCCTTGCCCAAAAGCCGAATCAAACGCTCGGCGAGCATATCGGGAAGCCCGGAGCGGGAAATCGCCACGGCGAACGCGCCCAGTGTGGCGTAGGCCAACGCCACCTGGGCACCACCCCCCACGCCGTCGTTGAACGCGCCCAGGGTATCCTCCAGGGAGAGCCCACCTACCAAACCACCCACAATGGCGCCCGCCACCAGGGCGAATACCACCGAGACACGTAAAAGCGACAGCGCCACCATGACGAGCACTGCAATAATCACTGCATTCATCGAGTTACCTAAAGCCTTGAAGGGTTTTGTGGACGTTGGCACTAGCGCTAAAGGTGACGAATATTAGCAGATGCCCACGGCTTTTAGCAGGCTAAATTCAGCGCCCGGCCCCGGCGTTACTCGCTACAACTTTAGTCACTAAGGCATTGCTGCTTTGCAACATCGGGCCTACTCTTTTTCGCTTGTCCACTCTATTAACAACAAAGATCAAGGCACTCCCATGAGTATGCTGGCAATTATCGTTTCCCTCGTACTGTTGATGCTGCTGGCCTATCGGGGCATCTCGGTCCTGCTGTTGGCGCCGCTCATGGCATCACTTGCCGTGCTGCTTTCCGGCGATGGCGCTTTTTTGCTGCCGGTGTACACCGACACCTTCATGCAGGCGCTGGGCGGTTACGTCACCCAGTTCTTCCCGCTTTTTTTACTCGGCGCGCTGTTTGGCCAGCTAATGGCGGATTCCGGCGCGGCCCACTCGATCTCGAACGGTATCGTCAAGCGTTTGGGCACCCAACACGTGGTACTGACCGTGGTCATGGCCTGCGCGGTACTGACCTACGGCGGCGTATCGCTGTTCGTGGTCGCGTTTGCGATCTATCCGATCAGCCGCGAGCTTTTCCGCGAGGCCAACGTGCCCAAGCGGCTCATTCCCGCTTCCATCGCACTTGGCTCGTTCACCTTTACCATGACCGCCCTGCCCGGCACACCGGCCATCCAGAACGCCATTCCCATTCCGTATTTCGCCACCAACAGCTTTGCAGCCCCGGGCCTTGGGGTGATCGGCGGGCTCATCATGCTGGGGCTGGGGATCGCCTATATTCAGTCGCGCGTGCACAAGGCCAAAGCAGCTGGCGAAGGCTACGGCGTACATACCGATAAAGAGGCCGAAGAGAGCGCTGATGAAGCCCCTCTCGCCACCATGGCACTGCCGCTTGCGCTGATCCCGCTGGTGATGGTGATCGGGCTGAACGCTTTATTTACCTACGGTGTGTTTCCCGCCCTGGATTTGAGTTTTATCGACGCCGCCTTCGAGAACGTCACCGCGGATAACCAGGCGGGCCTCTGGGCCATCCTGATTGCGCTCTTGAGCGCCTCCGCCTGGCTAATGGTGGCCCGCTGGCGCCACTGGGCCAATCTTAAAGCGACCGTCAACAAAGGGGTATTTGGCTCGCTGTTGCCTATTTTCAACACGGCGTCCGAAGTAGGTTACGGCGCGGTGATCGCAAGCCTTGCTGGCTTTGCCATCATTCGCGACGCGGTGTTGAACGTGTCGCCCAACAACCCGCTGATTTCCGAGGCGCTTGCCATGAGCGTGCTGGCGGGTATCACCGGCTCCTCCTCCGGCGGGCTCTCGATTGCGTTGGAAACCCTGGGCGACGAGTATTTGGCCATGGCGCAGCAGGCCGGTATCGACCCGGAACTGATGCACCGGGTGGCAACAATTGCCGCGGGTGGCATGGATACTCTGCCTCACTCCGGCGCGGTCATTACGCTTTTGGCCATCTGCGGGCTCACCCACCGCCAGTCCTACGCCAACGTGGCCATGGTCACTATCGTGCTACCCATCGCGGCACTGGCCAGCGTCATCACCCTGGGCACGTTATTGGGGAGTTTTTAGAACGCTTGATTCGAAAAGCTTGCTTCATATCAAACCCGCAACCCGCGTCCACGGTAATATGGCCCGACGCGCCCTACCCAATGTGACTTCATGCTTTTCGTTCTTTCACTTTTGCACCAGCTCAAAAGCAGCCTGCGCGATCTTGCCCCGATCGTGCTGGTGATGGGCTTTTTTCAGCTCGTGGTCATTCGCCAGCCGCTGCCGGATACCATTGCCCTGGCGGATCTCGCGGTGGGCGTTTTCTGCGTACTGATTGGCCTGACGCTTTTTATCAAGGGGCTATCGTTGGGGCTTTTCCCGCTTGGCGAAAGCCTGGCCCACGCCTTCGTGAAAAAGGGCTCGATCGTCTGGCTGATCGTTTTTGCCTTTGCCCTCGGGTTTGGCTCTACCGTGGCCGAGCCGGCGCTTATCGCCGTGGCCGCCCGGGCGGCGCTGGTACTTTCCGAAAGCGCCATGATCGAGCCCGGCGCCCAGGCAAGCTTTGCGTTGACGCTTCGCCTGGTGGTAGCGGTGTCGGTCGGCGTGGCGGTGATTCTTGGCGTGGTACGCATCATCAAGGGCTGGCGCTTGCCGCCGCTGATCATTACCGGCTACGTGCTGGTACTGCTGCTTACGCTGATCGCCCCGGAGGCGCTGATCGGGATCGCCTACGACTCCGGCGGGGTGACCACCTCGACCATTACCGTGCCGCTGGTCACCGCGCTGGGCGTAGGGCTTGCTTCCAGCATCAAGGGGCGTAACCCCATGCTCGATGGCTTTGGACTGATCGCGCTGGCCTCCATCATGCCCATCATCTTCGTGCTGGTATTCGGCATTCTAAGTCTGGGAATCTCGGCGGGAGGCGTGCCATGACGATACTGCAAAGCCTCTGGAGTACGTCGATCGATATTGCGCCGATCATTTTGATCATTTTTGGCTTCCAGTTTGGCGTGATCCGCAAACCCATCAAACGCCCGGCCCAGGTCGCCGTGGGCTTCATCATGGTGTGGCTGGGGCTTGCGCTATTTCTGGTAGGGCTGGAAAGCGCGCTGTTTCCGCTGGGCGAGCTCATGGCCATCCAGCTGACCGACCCGGACTTTCTACCCGCGCTTTCGCCAAGGGCTACGCGCCACTGGTCCGACTATTACTGGATCTACCTGTTCGCCTTCGCTATCGGCGCAAGCACCACCATTGCCGAACCCGCGCTCATGGCCGTGGCCCTCAAGGCAGGCGAGATTTCCGGCGGCACGCTCAACCCCTTGATGCTGCGCATCGCCGTCGCCCTGGGGATGGCCATGGGCATTACGCTCGGGGTTTGGCGTATCGTCATGGGCTTGCCGCTTCACTGGTTCATTCTGGGAGCTTATTGTCTGGTGATCGTGCAAACACTGCGCTCGCCGCGCGCCATCATACCGCTGGCCTTCGACTCCGGCGGGGTGACGACCTCGACCATTACCGTGCCGATCATCACGGCACTTGGCCTGGGAATCGCCGGCGCCATTCCCGGGCGCAGCCCGCTGGCGGACGGCTTTGGCATGATCGCCCTGGCATGTCTGTTTCCCATCATGACCGTTATGGGCTACGCCCAGATCAGCCAGTGGCTTTATCGACGCAAAAGCGCTCGAAGCCATTAGGCAACCGTTAATAGCAGCGCGCAAAGGAGATTACCATGCGCTTCAAACTGATCGTCGCGTTAGTAGAAGACGAGCTGAGCGATAGAGTATTGAACGCCGCCCGCGAGGCCGGTGCGACAGGAGCGACCGTGATCAACAACGCCCGCGGCGAAGGCCATCATCCGGTGCATGGCTTTTTGGGTATGGAGATCACCGCTCAACGCGATGTGCTGCTTTTTCTCAGCGAGGCGAGCGCCAGCCGGGCAATACTCGAAGCGATTGCCCGGGTGGGCGAATTCGATGAAACGCCGGGCACCGGGATCGCCTTTCAACTGGATGTAGAAGATGCGTTGGGCGTACAGAGTCAGATCAACTCGCTGGCCGCAGGTGAAGCCAAGCGCTAACCGCGGCGGCCGCCCTGCCGCGAACGGCGCTAGAGGCGTTAGGGGTATGCTAGTATGCGCCGGTGCAGGCGTTGGCCGGTAAAAGCCACGGGTAAACAATTTAGCCTTGGCTAACAATCGCCGGTGCGATACGCTAGCTTTATGACGCTGTTTCCATCTACTGCCAGTAAGTTTTGCCAATGAGTGATGACCAAACGCCGCAACGTCCATTACGGGGCGGCCATAGCAACGATGCGCTTCCGCCGGTCGAGCAACACGCTCGCCAGTACGAAACGGTGCGCAACGCTCATGAAACCGAGCTGATCGAAGACTACGTAGAGCTCATTGGCGACTTGCTCGATCATCGCGGTGAAGCGCGGGCAGCGGATATCGCCAATCGCATGGCGGTAAGCCAGGCGACCGTTTCAAAAATGATCCGCCGTCTCAACGAGCTGGGCCTTGTCACCAGCCAGCCCTACCGCTCGCTCTTTTTGACCGAAGAAGGCAAGAAAATGGCGCAGACCTCTCGGGGCCGCCACGATGTCGTGCTGCACTTTTTGCGCGCGCTGGGCGTGACCGACAGCACCGCCCGCATCGATGCCGAAGGTATGGAGCACCACGTCAGCGACGAAACCCTCGCCATTATGCAGCGCTTTACCGAACAGCACCGCCGCTAGCCTACTTCTCTTTTCCCGCCAGTGCCGAAAGCCGGTTGACCTGTGTCAGTCGGCCATTCCAGACCATCTCGATATGCGTGGTTTGCACGACGCCCTTCACATAGCGTGGGGTCATTAGCGCCCAGCAGGTCGCCCCGGGATTTCGCACCGACCGATAGCGAAGCCCTGGTTCCCGGGCCTGACGAAGTTCTCTGCCCAGTACGCGGGAAGCGCGGTAGCTGTCCGGGTCATAAACCGGATGATCCTGTTCAAGGGCGAGTCCATCGCGGCAATTTTTCTCATCGAACGTGCAGCGCAGTCCTCGAAACACGAAGCGTTCATAATGAAGCGCGGGCACTTTCTCCCAATAGGCCTGCTGGTGGTGGCTGACCTCGGCGATCGCCGTGGCTAACGTATCCGCGATATAAAGCACGCCAAAATGCCCGTCGCTAAAGCGCGAACCATCCGGATTGACGTGGGTAAATGCCCCGGCGGCGTAGGAACACCCGCGAATCCCGAAGGGAATCTCCTCGGTGGGTAGCAGCGCCAAATCCCCCAGCTCGTTGCGAATGCGGGGATTGGTCAGCGCCTGAAGCTTGAAAAGCGCTTCGAACTCATCCGCATCGGCCACGTCGTCGAAAAGTGCGATCGGCGGGAATTTGCTATTGATCAGCCGGTAGCCTTCGACCCGATTGGGCACGCGCTGCGCCAGCGCATCCACCGTTACCACTGGGCGCCTCGCAGGCTATCGATGCGCTTGAACGTTTCGTAAAGCGCGGCGAAGTCGCCACTTGCGATCACCTCGAGCGGCGTACGGCCATTAAAGTAAGGGTTATGATTGGCCATGGAGACAAACCCGTAGATGTTCTCCGGGTTTTCAAACAGGGTACGCAGCGCCGCGTGAATATTGAGCAGATAGCTGATGCGGGTGAGCTGGTCGCTGTCGAGCTTGATTTCGGCAAGCTCCCCACGCCGCGCCCGGGCGTAGGTCGAATGCGAAACACGTAGAATCGCCTCGCCTTGCTCTCCGCTTGCCTGCCATTTATCCAGAATGCGGACCGCGGCCTTCAAACCGGCCGCGGCGGCGGCTTTGTCGTTCGCTAACTCAGGTGCTGTTTGCATGACCAACCTCAACTATTATTTACAAATACTAATCCTTTAATAAAGTATCTGCAAATATATCGAGACGTCGTGTAGGGTCGCTCGCGCAGACTTACCTGGCGCGCCTGGCCAATCCGGCCGATTCCCGGCAGCTTGAAAATAGCGCCGCATCACAAGGCTAATAATCCCTGCAAAGCCGCCTCACGACGATCCCCAATCAAATACGTCAATGACACCTTAACGAAATAGCGGCGCGTAGATCACGAACGAGAATAGGAAGATAGAGAAAAGAAAAAGCGACGTTAGAAAATATCGCTTTAACTTAAATCGAAAAGCCATGCAAATAACTCAAGTTAAAAAATTATTTATATTAATATCTCCTCTCAAAATGGCACCTCAATCTCAGTCATCAACAACATATATTAAAGTATATTTATTATTTAATGATAAAGGATCGATCTACACACTTTATTTTCTTAATAACATGGATTAAATAAAAATATTTTCTTTGGCAAAGAATTGGGCAATACGATGGCCTCATTTTGAATATCACGAAAGCCAGAGAGCGACCGATATATTCGACACTCATCAATCTGGCCTAAATACCGCATAAGGCCCGGCATAACGGGCTTTAAACACGACAAATCCCGCCTCTATCTATCGTTTAATCAACGCGATTCCTCGCTAAAAACATGCCCCGTTTCGATCGACTCAAAGCTATCAAAGTAACTCTTATAGTCGATAGTAGACCTGTCCAACTTTCCATTTGGATTCGTGACACGCCTTGAAAATACTAAAAATCAATACCACCATAGTGGCCAACTTTTAATCGAAACTATTAATATAAGAATGCATTAATTTATTTGAATTGAAATATTTCAGCATTAAGACCATGAGCTTTTTTAGCTAATCAAGCTAATGCTCATCGAAACCTTTTGACATAAAAATATAAGACGACACTTTACCAAGGAGTAACAGGGAACATGAAAATTAGTATTTTCGGTTGTGGCTATGTGGGTCTCGTAACGGGTGCCTGCCTGGCCGATGTCGGTCATGACGTTATGTGCGTCGATGTCGACGAGAAGACAGTGGCCAGTCTTGAAGCGGGCAATTTAACGATTTTCGAACCGGGGCTGGAGCGCCTGGTACGAGATAATCAAGCCTCTGGCCGGTTGAAATTTACCACCGATGCGCCAGAAGCGGTCAAATTCGGCTCGCTTCAGTTCATCGCGGTGGGCACCCCTTCCGACGAAGATGGCAGTGCCGATCTTCAGTACGTCCTCAAGGTGGCCCAGACGATCGGCCAGCATATGGATGACTACACGATCATCGTCGACAAATCGACCGTGCCCGTAGGGACCGCCACCCAGGTGGAGCAAGCGGTGGCTACCGAGCTCGAAAAGCGGGGCCTCGCGCTGGATTTCGACGTTTGCTCGAACCCGGAGTTTCTCAAGGAAGGAGCGGCCATCGAGGACTTCTCCCGCGGTTCTCGCATTATCGTTGGCACCGAATCCGAGCGCGTCAAGGACGCCATGCGGGAGTGTTACGGCCCTTACAACCGCCAGCGCGACAAGCTGATGTTCATGGGTGTACGCAGCGCCGAATTGACAAAGTACGCGGCCAATGCCTTGCTTGCGACCAAGATAAGCTTCATCAACGAAGTCGCCAACCTGGCCGAGCACCTGGGCGCCGAAATCGAAGAGGTTCGCAACGGGATCGGGTCCGACCCGCGCATTGGTTACAGTTTCATCTATCCCGGCTGTGGCTACGGTGGCTCCTGCTTCCCCAAAGATGTCAGAGCGCTTGCCAATACCGCCGACGACATCGGCCAGCCCGCGCATGTCATCAAGGCGGTGGAACAGGTCAATACGCGCCAGAAGAGCACGCTGTTCGACAAACTCTCTCAGGCCCTGGATGGTCAACTGGCAGGCAAAACCATCGCCTTGTGGGGGCTTGCCTTCAAGCCCAATACCGATGACATGCGAGAGGCGCCCAGCAGGACCTTGATAGAAGCCCTGTGGAACGCTGGTGCGCGCGTGCAAGCGTTCGACCCGGAGGCCAGCCACGAGTGCCGTCGCCTCTACGGGGAGCGCGATGATCTCCTCCTCGCCGAGCAGCGCGACGATACCCTGGAAGGCGCCCATGCACTGGTCATCTGCACCGAGTGGAAAGCCTTTCGTACCGTCGACTTCTCCCAACTGAGCAACACGTTGCTCGAACCCGTCGTCGTCGATGGGCGCAATCTCTTCAATCCCGCTACCGTCAAAGCGGCAGGGCTTGCCTACTACGCCATCGGCCGGGGTGACTCCGTACGCGCCGTCCCGGCTTGAGGCCTTCAATGTTCGCTACTCGCCCCAAGCATTCCTCGGCCAGCCGTATCACGGAACTGACCACCTTCCTGTTCGGTTTGGCCCTGCTGATCTTTGCCATTAGCCAATTGCCGGCGGATGTCCTCTCGCCCGAGTCGGAGAGCTTCTTTTTCATCATTGGAGCGATCGCTATCTGGCGCTACTCCTGGTGGGCGGTACAGGCCGTTCGCTCGCTGTTGTACAACCGGCTGGTCTTTCCAAACCTGCGTGCCGACGCCGATGAGGCCGGCAACCAGGAAAAACCGCCTGAGCTCTTCGTGCTTTGTACCTCTTATCGTATCGACGAGCGCGTCAACTTCCAGGTCTACGATGCCTTGATACGCGAAGCCCATCAGTACGGGGTTCCAACGACGATCTTCGCGTCCGTTTCGGACCGTACCGACGTGGATATCATCACGCACGTGCTGGAAGAAAACGACTGGCCACAGAATGTCAGCGTGCGCTACATGTTTCAAAAGGGTGACGGCAAGCGTTCGGCCATGGCCGAGGTGCTGCGGGCGATCTCCCGGTGCCTGCCAGCGCCGGGGTCGCTTTTGATCTCGATGGACGGCGATATCCTCATCGAGCCCGACACCCTGTCACGCACCCTCTCTTTCTTTCTTGCCCAAAACGATTTGGGGGCGCTAACGACCAACAACCGTGCCCGGGTAACCGGGGGAGACGTCACCCGGGAGTGGTACGACCTGCGCTATGCCCAGCGCCATTTGATGATGAGTTCGATGTCGTTGTCCCGGCGGCTACTCGTTCTCACCGGTCGTTACAGCGTTTTTCGCACCGACCTTGCTACCAAGCCGGACTTCATCGAGCTAATCGAGAGCGACCACGTCGATCACTGGCGCTTCGGTAGTTTCAAGTTCCTGTCCGGCGACGATAAGTCCTCTTGGTATTGGCTGCTGAAAAACGGCTGGTCGATGCTCTACGTGCCCGATGTCTTCGTCACGGGATTCGAGGAGTTGCCCAACCGGCATCGCTTCTTTGCATCATCCACCGATCTGATGCGGCGCTGGTTTGGCAACATGCTGCGCATCAGCCATCGCGCCATCGCCCTGGGCCCTCGCCCCATGGGAATGTTCACCTGGTGGAGCCTGGTCGACCAGCGTATCTCCATGTGGACGACCCTGGTGGGCCCCACGGTGGTCCTGCTGGTCACGCTTTTCATACGCCCCTCGTTTTTCTTCACCTATGTGCTTTGGATCATGTTCACCCGTGGCATTGCCGTGTCGATTCTGGCGTGGCAACGCGGGCGGTTCAGCTGGCTGTGGATTCCGCTGATTTATTACAACCAGGTGTGGGGCGCGATCCTCAAGACCTATGTCAGCTTTCGCTTCAATCGTCAGCAGTGGTCGCGCCAGGGCATCTCGGCGGGCGAACCGGACGACCCGGTCGCGGTGCGCCGACAGCGACGCATCGGCCATGCGCTGCACGGGCTCTTCTATGGCACGCTTTTCCTCATCCTGGTGATCTCGACCGGCGACACGCTGCTTCCGGATCGGACTTCGATGCATATCGCCATCGATCAGCTATGGGGGGCAGGCAATGACGCCCGGTAATCCGATCCAACAGGCGCCTACTGACTATTTCTTATAAAAAGGCGGCCTGAAAGTTGTCGACGACTCATTCCTGACGCAAGGAACCACCTACGGATGAAAGATGATCCTTTACATCAAGAAAACGAACGTATGACCCAGGATAACCCACTCCAGCATGAGAAGCGCGACGAAAGAGGCTATATCCGGGTTCCGACCCTGTTTCGCGTGACCCTCGCCGATAGCGATATTGAGCTTGACGGCAACGATGTCTCGCTCGGCGGCTTTTCTGCTCAAAGCAGCCGTGCGTTTGAAGCTGGTGAGCGCGTTGACGTGTCACTGATCATGGCGGCGGGCACCTTTGACGTCATCGTGCCAGCCACAGCCGAATGCATCGACACCACTCCCCGAGAGAACGGCAAGGGATTCGATGTCAGATTCAAGTTCAACGAGATGGACCCGCAGCACCAGGAGTCGCTACGTCAAATCATTCGTAGCTGGTTGAGTGGCCGTGCGCCCAATATCGAAGGCCAAATGGTCAGCGACGATCCGCAGACGCCTCGCAAGCGTCAAGCCGCCAGGACAGCGCCTGCCAAACGCCCGCCCAAGCCTATCGGACGCTACGTTCTGCTATTCCTTGCGATCGGCTTGTTGGTATTGGTAGCGGCTGCAACCGCTTATCGTAATTTCGTGCTGATCGAGCCAAGCTTCGCCGCCGTGACGGCACCGCGTATCGATATCCGCGCCCCCAGCCCCGGCGTGCTGGGCGAGCACGACTTCAACGCGGGTGACCAGGTCGAGCGCGACCAGCTATTGACCCACGTGATCGACCGCGACCTCGAATCGGAACTGATTCTCGCAGAAGCCGCCATCAGCTATAACGAACAACTGATCGAGAACCTGCGAGGCTATCTCGAAGAGGATACCCAAGAGATCAGCCTGGCGGATTCGGCAAGGCCCGCCAGCGGTGACACGACCAGCTTCGATACGGTATCGCCGGCGATCGCCGAGGCGCGTATCGAACAGTTCGAGCAGGTGCGCGATTACGAGAGCTCGCGCATCGCCGCCCTCCAGGGTGTTCAGGCCAGAAACGAGATATACAGCCCCTGCAACTGCCTCGTTGCCTGGGCGCTGAGCAGTGCCGCCGGCGTCTACATCGACGAGAGCGAACCGATCATGACCCTGGTGCGTACCGATGAAGGCGACGTGATGGTCGAGGCGCTGGTGCACATGGATGACATTAGCCGCATCCAGCCCAATCAGCAGGCCTACGTCACCCTGCCCAATGCCACTCAACCGATTCGCGCTCAGGTGCGCAACGTCGCCCTTGATATCGAATCTCAGCCCCGGGCCGGTTTCCCCAGCTGGGTACGCCAGCAGCAAAACATGGCCAGTGTATTGCTATTTCCCGAGGAGCCCTTGCCGCCAGAAAGCGTGGGCCAACCGATCGACGTTCGCTTTAGCGAAACACAGCTTCTTAGTGACGCCTCGGAAACGATATGGCAAGGCGTGAACTGGATTGCACAGACAAGCCACGACCTCTACGACACGGTCCGGGATGAAATCAACCACTACTGGGACGATACCGATGCCATCAGCACTGAAGGGTAAATACTCCAAGCCATTTATCGGGTTACGACCCACGCCTCTACTAGTGGGCGTGCTGGCGCTGCTGCCGTTTTCGGCAAACCAGGCCGCCCAGGCCGAGAATGCCGTCGTTAGCACGCCCCAGGAGGCGCCCTGCTCTCAGCGCTACCACCTGGCCGAAGCTCCGCACCTGGCGCCCACCGAGGACGCTTACAGCGCCATTCGCCAGGCGTTCGATACCACGCGGCACTGGGGTACCGAAGAGAACGTTGCGTACCTGGCCTCCGAGGACAATGGCCTCAATGAAGCAGGTCTGCGTGTCCGCTATCCCGCGGGCAGCTCGTCGCCCGGGGAGAAGCCTCTTGGGGGCGCCGGCTTCTACAGCGACCCCGCTTCGTTTCAAAACGCCGAGCGCGCTTGCCTGAGCTACAAGGTACGTTTCCCGGCCGACTTCGATTTCGTAAAAGGCGGCAAACTGCCGGGGCTTTATGGCGGTGACGCCCCCTCCGGCGGCGATAGCGTCGATGGCGAGCACGGCTTCTCCATGCGCTTGATGTGGCGCGAAGAGGGCCAGGGCGAGCTCTACCCTTACGTGGTCGGTTTCGAGGGAAAATCGGTAGGTCGCGGCTCCTGGCGCTACCCGGCCGGGTCCTGGGCGACCATCGAACAGGAAATCCTGCTTAACGACCCGGATCGGGAGAACGGCGTCGCCAGGGTCTGGATAGACGGTCAGCCCGTGCTTGAACAAAGCAACATCGTCTTTCGTACCACCCCGGCTATCACCATCGATGGTTTGATGTTTTCTACTTTCTTTGGTGGCACGGGGGAAGGCTGGCGCACGCCCCGCGACCAGTACGTGGATTTTGCCGAGTTCCGCTTCTATACCCCAGCATCTTGAGCGCGAGCCGCCACGCTTTCGGAGCAATAATGATCATGCCTCTTGGCTTAGCAAAAGGACGTCCCGCCCGGTTTCTCTTTGCATTGCCCGTCGCCCTGGTGGCAATGGGCAGCACCGCTTTATCGGCTAGTGTGAACCTGGACGAGACGCTCTCTAACGAGGAGCGGCAAAACCTTGACCTTTCTGACTACCGTGTCACCGATACCAACGCCAGCTACTTTGACGTAGAAGCGCGCATGGCGCTACTCGAGCAAACCGAAAGCACCATTTTGCTCCAGTTGAAAGACGAGTTCTCGATGGGCCCCAGTTGCCGTCAAAAAACCAACGCGGAGCCCATCACGACCCGGGGCGCGATACCCGGCTTCTATCCCAGTCCTGACGAATGGGAGGTGGCGACCAGGCCATTATTCGCCTTCGAAGATAGCGTATCGGAACTTGCCGGTGCGTTCGTGGCCAGTGGCGACATTTACTACGGCGAATGCCTGGTGCATTACTTGCATCGCTGGGCCGAGGCCGAAGCCATGACGGACTTCGTCTATGCCCCCGCGCAACCCCAGGCCTGGTTCGCCTCCGAGTCGATGCTGTTCGCCGCGGGCCTGGCTTACTCCATCGTGCGCCCTTTTATCGATGGCCTCGAGCAGGAACGGGCCGAGATCGAACAGTGGTTGCAACGCCTGGCCCGGGAGCACTCCAACGTGCCGGGCGTCGCGCAGCAAAGTTGCTGTAACAACCATTTATATCGTCGCGCGCTTTACGCCACCATGATCGGCGTACTGGTCGAAGACGACGACCTGTTTCGCTTTGGTGTTGGCGCTATTTACTCGGCCCTGCACGACATGACCGAGGAAGGCGCCCTTCCCCTCGAGGTGCGCCGCGGACGACGCGCTACTCACTACCAGAACTACGCACTTAGCTACCTCATCCCCAATATGCAGATCGTCTATCGCCAGGGCTATGACATCTTCGATCTGGAGTATGAGAACAGCACCATTCATGAAGGCGTCGATTATCTGTTCGAAATCCTCGACGACCCGGAAGCATTGGGCGATTACGCGCCCCGCGAACAGTACTCCGGTTTTCTGCGAGACCCCCAGTACTTCCCCTGGATGGAGATGTACCTTTCCCACTTCGACCATCCACGTATGGAAAGCTTCATTACCCGCGTACGCCCCACCTATAGTCGCAGTGCGGGAGGGCCCGTCACTTTTTACTTCATGGCCCCCGATGCCCAGCAGCACATTCGCAGAGACGAAGAGCGCCAGGATACCGACGCCTTTCGCGGCCTGGATAGCTAAGCGGTCATCGCGCCACACAAAAACGACAGGAAGCATATGACGAGGAAAACGACTCGGATACTTCATAGACCTACGCTGCAGCTAAGCGCAGCGCTGACCTTATCGGCATGGCTCGCTGGCTGCGCCGTCACCACCGAGAAGGCGCCTGTCGGAGAACATGCAGGCCCGGTTCCTGCCCACTATGTCGGCTGGTTCTCCAATGCGCCAGAAGTCGATACGGGCGGCTCGGACTGGGAGAGAATCAACCTCGCCCAGGAGCGCATCGAAGAGGGCCGCTTCGATGAAGCCATCGCCTACCTCAAGCCCTTGATGGCTCGCTATGTACCGCCGGCCTTTTATGAAATGGCCAAGCTTTATGAACAAGGGCTCGGCGTCGAACAGGATTTCACCGAGGCGGCACGCCTTTATGGCGAAGCAATCAACCGGCCTTCCTCGACCCGCGGTCATGCCTCGCTCAACCTTGCACAGCTCTACCGAGAGGGTCGTGGCGTAGCACGTAACGACGTGCTCGCCTATCACCTGCTTTGGCAGGCCAAAGAGGCCAACCTTGACCGGACAGCGGAAGTCGACCTTGCCGCCCTGCTGTCCGAAGGCGGCGAAGGTGTCCAAGCGGACCCGGAACTGGCCCGCGAGCTTTACGAACGAGCGGCTTCACAAGACAAGGAACAGGCGCTGCTGGCGCTGGCCCAGGCGTACGCGCCCGGCGGTTGGCTAGAAGAAGATACCGCTCGGTCGATGGATTACGCCAAGCGTTACGCCATGCGCCTCGAGGCCAACGCAAGCCAGGGCGATGTCGACGCCATGCTTCGGTTGGCATCGCTCTACTCCTCGGACGGCCTGCTCAGTGACCAGTCCGATCAAGGCATCCTGTGGTTGCAGCAAGCCGCGCAGCTGGGTGATCTTGAGGACCGGGCCCGGGCCGGGCAGGCGCTGGCCAACGCCGGCGAATATCGACTGAGTATCTCGTTACTGGAAGAGCCCGCACGCCAGGGTGACGTCGAGGCCATGACCTACCTCGGTCAGGCACTGTTGACGCCCGGAAGCGACGGCCGCCCCCCGGCGCCGGATCGCGCTGAACGCTGGCTGAGCGAGGCTATCCAGGCGGGCTCCAACGATGCTCGGGTGATTCTCGGTCGTGCCCTCGTCGAAGGCCAGGCAGGCCTTGACGATCTTTCCCGGGGCATCGACCTGCTCGAACAAGCGGCCGAAAATGACGACCCGCTGGCCCTGGCCCAGCTAGGGGCACTGTTCATGGATGACGAGCGAGTCGAAAGCCGACCCGGTGTCGCCGCGGACTATCTGGAGCGCGGCCATGAACTAGGCCACCCCTGGGCGACCCAGCAACTCGGCGCCGCCTACCTGGCGGGCCGGGGCGTGACAAGAGACCCCGAACGCGCCCAGGCGCTACTCCAGGAGGCGGTCGCGCAAGGCCAGACCGGCGCCATGCGGCTGCTCGGTGAGGCCTACCTGGCCGGCGATGTCTTGCCCTCACGGCCTGGCCAAAGCCAGGAGCTGCTGACACGCGCCGTCCAGAGCGGCGATACCACCGCGATGACCCTCCTCGGTGAAGCCTATCTGGACGGCGCGTTGCCAGGCGATGCCTCCCAGGGCATTCGACTGATCACCCGAGCCGGCGAACAGGGGGATGGCTATGCCATGGTATTGCTGGGTCGTGCCTATCGAGAGGGAAACGGCGTCCGGCGAGACCTCTACGAGGCCAGGCGGTGGCTGACCCGGGCGCAGGAGGCAGGCCACCCCTCCGCCGCCGACGCCCTCGCCTACGTGCAGCGCGACCTGGGGGCCGAAGGCGATATCGAGGCGCTCATCGCCGCCGCCCGAAGCGGGCATCCCAGCGCCATGGCCAACCTTGGTCGCGCCTATCTCGACGGCAATGGCGTAGAGCGTGACCAGGCTCAGGCTGAGCGCTGGCTAGACCGGGCCTATCAGGCAGGCCATGCCGGTGCCGGGGCAACCCTTGGCCGCATGTATCTGGATCGGGGCGAAAGCGCGCGCGGTATCGACTACCTGGAAACCGCTGTATCCCGAGGGCACGCGGGTGCGCGCCAGGACCTGGGGGAAGCCTACTTGACCGGCAGGCACACTGAGCAAGATGTGCCGCGCGGTCTTGAACTGCTCAACGAGGCGGCCGCCTCCGGCAACCCGTACGCCGCCTACGTGCTGGGCGATGCCTACCAGCACGGTGACGTGGTCGAACAGGATGCTGAGCTTGCCGAGCGCTGGTATCGACAGGCCAGTGATGCGGGCGCCCTCTATGCCCGCGCCGAACTGGGTATTGCCTATATGCGGGGTCAGGGTGCTATCGACCAGGATGTTCCGAAAGGCCATGAGCTACTGCTGGACGCCGCCAATCGAGGCCACGCGGGCGCCCAAGCATCGCTTGGCCGTGAATACCTCAACGGGGACAACATAGAGCAGGATGTCGAGCGGGGTGCCAGCTACCTCTATGAGGCAGCAAGCCAGGGACACCGCACTGCTCGCCTCGCTCTGGCCAGAGCCTATCTTTTGGCGCGGGGCTTCGAGAATCCCAATCAGCAGCAGGCCTTGCTATGGCTAAATAACCTGATCGATGACGAGGGCCAGCTGGCCGTCGAAACGCTACGCCAATTGCTAACGGATGAGGCCGCGTTTGCCTCCATCGATAATGAACTGGACGCCGTCTTTGACGAATGAGGCGTTAACGTACTCCCCCAATCGTTAGAAATGGCACGCCATACGGTTTTGGGCTTCGATGAATGACCTTGTGTGCGATCGCATAAAGCGTTTCGCCGATCGCACACAGGCAGACGTTGCCAATGCATGGATAAGCGTCGCGAGGGCGTTCTAGCGCCAGCGATCGAGGTCTTGATAACGGGGGGGGGGAACGTCAGAAATGGAGGCGGCCCCAAAAGCCACATCCCGGCACACGCATCCACCACTACCGTTGCTCCCTTCCGGGCCTGGCGGGGTTTGCAGTTTCGCGTTGCGGGAGGACCTAAGGGGCCACCATAGCGATAAAGCCTTGGCGTGCTAGCTTTATCGTGCGCGATGTGGTGGCTACGCCCTGATTCGAACAGGGGACCCCATCATTATGAGTGATGTGCTCTAACCAGCTGAGCTACGTAGCCTTTGCCTCATCAGCGGGTGCAGATTATGCCCACATCGATGACAAAAGGCAAGCCATAACGGCCTGCCTTTTACACTAAATGTTTAAAATCATGGGCACTTCTGCTTTTTGCCCTGCAAGAACATTAGAGCGCCTGACGAACAGCGGGCAGCGCTTCGTCGCCTTCGCGCGTGGTAACGCCTTCGAGCCACTGCTCGAGAACGTCGTCGTGCTCGGCAAGGTACGCCCGGGCCGCCTCGCGGGGGTCCGTGCCTTCATCCATGATCTCGGCCATCAACTGGTTTTCCATTTCCAGCGTAAACGTCATGTTGCCTAAAAGCTCGCCCACGTTGGGGCAATCTTCGATGAAGCCGGCTCGGGTATTGGTGTGCACCGTTGCCCCGCCCAGGTTCGGGCCGAAGTAGTCGTCGGCGTCAGAAAGGTACGCCATGTCGAAGTTGGTGTTCATGGGGTGCGGCTCCCAACCCAAAAATACCATCCACTCTTCGTTGGGCACCCGCGTGTTGAGCTCGGAGAGCATGCCCGCCTCGCTCGAGTCGACGACCTGCCATTCACCCAGGCCATAGGCGTCGTCTTCGATCATCTGCTCGATCATTTCGTTACCGTCATTACCGGCTTCGATGCCGTGAATGCGGGAGTCGAACCGCTCGGCGTTTTCAGCCAGGTCCTCGACCGAGGTCACTCCGGCGTCATAAACGTACTGCGGAACGGCCAGGGTGTACTTCGCCCCTTCCAGGTTCGCCACCAGGCGCACCACGTCGCCGTCCTCAACGTAAGGGTCGCTGATGGAGGCCATGGAGGGCATCCAGTTTCCCAGGAAGACGTCGAAGTCGTTATTACGCATACCGGCATACGCAATCGGCACCGATACCGTATCGACCCGGGGCTCATAACCCAGCGCGTCGAGCACTTCGCTTGCCATGGCGGTGGTCGCGGTAATATCGGTCCACCCCACTTCGGCAAAACGTACGGTCGTGCAGTTATCGGCCATCGCGGCGGCGGGCAGTGCGGTCAGCACTGCAAGCGCGCTCCATTTAGCCTTGTTTGCGTAGCTCATGACTTATCTCCTGATGGGTGAGGGTCTTAGCGTAGTAGCGTTGGGGGGCGTTGGTCACTTCGTTTTTATTGATTGAACGTTCAATCAATAAATGTCACGATATTCAGGTAACCATGCCCCAACGCGGATTTCAAGGCGAAGTCCTGGGGCTATCACGCGCTTCACCCTTAAAAACGCCGGTCTGAATCGTCATCCAGGAGGTCATCGTGCCCAAAGTGGGAATGGAGCCAATACGCCGTCAGCAGCTGATCGAGGCCACCATGACCGCGATCGACGAAGTGGGTCTCGCCGAGGTCACTATCCTGCGTATCGCCCGCCATGCGGGGGTATCTGCGGGCATTATCAGCCACTACTTCGGCGGTAAGGATGGCCTTTTGGAAGCCACCATGCGCCAGATTTTGACCGACCTGAGCCAGGCGGTCGCCAAACGGCGCCGGGCACTGATTGAGCGTAGTGCTCGCGCACATATCGGCGCGATCATCGAAGGCAACTTCGACCGCTCTCAGGTCAGTGGCCCCGCGGCTAAAACCTGGCTGGCGTTTTGGGCCAGCAGCATGCACCGCCCGGCGCTTGCTCGCCTACAAAACGTCAACGACCGGCGACTTTACGCCAACCTGTGCAGCCAGTTTCGTAAAGCAATGCCCCGGGATCAGGCGCAAAACGCCGCGCGCACCCTAGCCGCTTTGATCGACGGGCTTTGGCTACGCGGCGCCCTTACCCCGGATGGGCTCGACGTCGAAAGCGCCCGCGACCTGGCGCTGGCCCAGCGAGACCGCTTACTTGGCCTACCTCACTGATTCGATAGCGCCCTACCCACAGGAGTCTTCCATGAACGTGCATCCAACCGTCCCTCTATATATCAACGGTCGTATGAAAGAGGCTTCTTCCGGCGAAGTCTTTAGCGTCACTAACCCGTTCGATGGCGCAACGCTTGCCACCATTGGTCAGGCAAGCCAGAGCGACGTGGATAGCGCTGTCGAGGCGGCCCAAATGGGCCAGCGCGTCTGGGCGGCCATGACCGGCATGGAGCGCGCACGGATTTTACTGCGCGCGGTGGCACTGCTGCGTGAGCGTAACGATGAACTCGCTGAACTGGAGACGCTCAACACCGGCAAGCCGATCAGCGAGACATCGAGCGTCGATATCGTCACCGGCGCCGATGCGCTGGAGTACTACGCGGGCCTGGCCCCGGCGATCGAAGGCAGCCAGATTCCGCTGCGCGAAAGCTCCTTCGTTTATACACGGCGTGAGCCGCTGGGCGTTATCGGCGCAATTGGCGCCTGGAACTACCCGATCCAAATCGCCTGCTGGAAAGCCGCCCCAGCCCTCGCGGCGGGTAACGCCGTGGTTTTCAAGCCAAGCGAGATCACCCCGCTCACGGCCATCAAACTGGCCGAAATCTTGACCGAAGCGGGTCTGCCCGACGGCGTTTTCAACGTGGTGCAGGGCGACGGTCGCGTGGGCGCCATGCTGACCGAGCACCCGGGGATCGCCAAAATTTCGTTCACCGGCGAGGTCGAGACCGGCAAGAAGGTAATGGCCGCCGCCGGGGGCTCCACCCTCAAAGACGTCACCATGGAGCTTGGCGGCAAGTCGCCGCTGATCGTCTTCGCGGATGCCGAGCTTGATCGCGCCGCCGACGCTGCGATGATGGCGAACTTCTACTCCAGCGGCCAGGTATGCACCAACGGCACGCGGGTCTTCGTCGAGCGCTCGGTCAAAAAAGCGTTCGAAGCCAAACTACTCGAGCGCGTCGCGCGTATCCGCGCCGGCGACCCGCTCACCCCCACGGTCAACTTCGGCCCGTTGGTGAGCTTCGAGCACCAGAAGAAGGTGCTCGCCTACATCGCGCTTGGCAAACAGGAAGGCGCGCGGGTACTGGTGGGCGGCAACGCCTGGGATCACGAGCCGTTCACCAAAGGCGCCTGGGCGGTGCCGACCATTTTCACCGACTGCACCGATGACATGCGCATCGTCCAGGAGGAGATATTTGGCCCGGTGATGTCGGTGCTCGCTTTCGATGACGAAGACGAGGTCATTCGCCGTGCCAACGATACCGCTTACGGGCTGGCGGCGGGGGTTTTCAGCGAACGGCTCAGCCAGGCCCACCGGGTGATTCACCAGCTGCAGGCGGGTATTTGCTGGATCAACACCTGGGGCGACTCCCCTTCCCAGATGCCGGTCGGCGGCTATAAGTCCTCGGGCATCGGCCGTGAAAACGGGGTCGAAACGCTTAACCACTATACCCAGCTCAAATCCGTGCAGATCGAGATGGGGCCGTTCGAGTCGGTGTTTTGAATACGACGTTTTAACCCTGCTTCGTTACTCGACTCTCGGGAGGTATGCATGGCTTGGCAACGCGAATTTGACTACATCATCATCGGCGCGGGCTCGGCGGGCAACGTGCTGGCCACACGCTTGACCGAAGACGAGGGCGTCAGTGTGCTGCTACTGGAAGCGGGCGGGCCGGACTACCGCCTCGATTTTCGCACCCAGATGCCGGCCGCCCTCGCGTTTCCGCTTCAGGGTAAGCGCTACAACTGGGCGTTCGAGACCGACCCGGAGCCCTATATGGATAACCGGCGCATGGAGTGCGGTCGGGGCAAGGGCCTGGGTGGGTCGTCGCTGATCAACGGCATGTGCTATATCCGCGGCAACGCCCTGGATTACGATCACTGGGCGAAAGAGCCGGGCCTTGCGGAGTGGGACTACCTGAGCTGTCTGCCCTACTTCAAAAAGTGCGAAACCCGGGACACCGGCGCAAGCCCCTATCACGGTGACAACGGCCCGGTCAGCATCACCACGCCGAGGCCGGGCAATAACGTGCTCTACCGCACCTTCATCGAGGCGGCCAAACAGGCGGGCTACCCGGAGACCGAAGACGTCAATGGCTACCAGCAGGAAGGCTTTGGCCCAATGGACCGCTTCGTCACGCCCAAAGGGCGGCGCGCCTCTACCGCCCGTGGCTATTTGGATATCGCCAAAAAACGCGCCAACCTGACCATCGAAACCCACGCGCTGACCGATGTGATCGCGTTCGAAGGCAAGCGCGCCGTGGGCGTTCGCTATCGGCAAAAAGGCGAAGAGAAACGCGTGCGCGCCAAGTGCGAGGTACTATTGTGCGGCGGCGCCATCGCCTCGCCACAGATACTCCAGCGCTCCGGCGTAGGCGACCCGGCACTTTTGAAAGCCCTGGATATCCAGGTCGTTCACGCGCTGCCCGGCGTCGGCAAAAATTTGCAGGACCACCTGGAGATGTACATTCAGTACGAATGCAAGGAACCGATTTCGCTCTACCCGGCGCTCAAATGGTACAACCGGCCCAAAATCGGCGCCGAGTGGCTCTTTAAAGGCTCCGGCACCGGTGCCAGCAACCAGTTCGAGGCCTGCGGATTCATCCGCTCCAATGACCAGCAAGTCTGGCCCAACCTGCAGTATCACTTTCTACCCATTGCCATCAGCTACAACGGCAAAAGCGCGGTTCAGGCTCACGGCTTTCAAGCCCACGTCGGCTCGATGCGCTCGCAAAGCCGCGGGCGTGTCCAGGTGCGTTCGAAAGACCCGGCCGCCTCGCCCAGCATCCTGTTCAACTACATGTCAAAAGAGAAGGATTGGGAGGAGTTTCGCGACGCCATTCGACTGACCCGCGAGATCATCGCCCAGCCGGCGTTCGACCGCTACCGTGGCCGGGAAGTCGCCCCGGGGGTAGACGCGCAAAGCGATGCGGCGCTGGACCGGTTCATCAAGGAGCACGCCGAAACCGCCTACCACCCCTGCGGTAGTTGCCGGATGGGCGAAGGGGACGATGCGGTGACCGACGGTCAAGGCCGGGTCCATGGTATCGAAGGGCTTCGCGTGGTCGATGCCTCGCTCTTTCCGCTGATTCCGACCGGCAATCTCAACGCGCCGACGATCATGCTGGCCGAGAAAATCGCCGACCGTATTCGCGGCCGCGCGCCGTTGCCGCGGGAAAACGTCGAATACTTCGTGGCCGGTAACGCCCCGGCCAGGCAACGAGCCCAACGATTACCCTGCTGATGTCCGCAAGGCTCCCCTGCGTGGCCCTCTTTGGCTTACCTACCTACGACACGCCATCAAGCAAGCAGCCACCATCGGGCCCACTATAAAGAAGCCAAGCCACCGCTGGGTTATCGGCACGACTCATGGCAGGCGAGCAGTAATGGCGCAGTACTTGAGTGCCGCGGGCGTAGCGCTCGTGTAGTACTTACATAGTACTGGCGCAGTACTGGCGTAGTACTTGCGCAAAGCAGCGCTAGTCTGCCACTATTCAAACATTCGTTTAAATACGTACCCTGGGCGCTGCCCCAAACCCCCGGTTTCAAAAACAGGTTTGTACAAAAAGCCCTGAACGAACCACGCTTGAAGACTCTGCATAAACAAAAAGGAGAAATTCCATGCTCACGCTACTGCTTATAGTGCTGGCCGTGATAGGCCTGCTGGTGGTCATGCGCCGCGAGGCCGGTGCGGCCCCGGCCATCGGCGTACTCGCGGTATTAGGGCTGGTGGGTCTGGTGTTCGAGGCACCGGTCACCGGCTTTATCCTCATCATCGTGGCGCTACTGGTCGCGGCGGCGGGCCTGGCTCCGCTTCGCCGGCTATGGCTGACACCGCGCATTTTCGCCACGTTCAAAAAAGTCGCGCCGAAAGTATCCGCCACCGAGCGCACCGCCCTCGAAGCGGGTACCGTTGCCTGGGATGGCCAGCTCTTCTCCGGCAAGCCCGAGTGGAACACGCTGTTAAACTATAAAGACGAAGGCCTTCGCGAAGACGAGCAGGCGTTTCTCGACGTGCAGTGCGCCAAGGCCGCCGGCATGTGTAATGCCTGGGATATCTCCATCGAGCGTGCTGATCTTCCCCAGCAGCTTTGGGATTACCTGAAAAAAGAGGGCTTCTTCGGGATGATCATCCCGAAAGAGTATGGCGGTCTAGGCTTCTCGGCCAAGGCGCAGTCCATGGCGCTGCAAAAGCTTTCGGCCAACGAGACCCTGATGGTCACCGTGGGCGTGCCCAACTCGCTCGGCCCGGGTGAGCTGCTGCTCAAGTACGGCACTCAAGAGCAAAAGGATCACTACCTGCCGCGCCTGGCCGATGGCCGCGAAATTCCCTGCTTTGGCCTGACCGGCCCGCGCGCGGGCTCTGACGCCACCTCCCTTCCGGACACCGGCGTGGTCTGCAAGCAAACCATCGATGGCCAGGAAGTGCTCGGCGTACGCCTGAACTTCGAAAAGCGCTGGATCACCCTGGCACCGATCGCCACCGTGGTCGGCCTGGCGTTTCGCCTGTTCGACCCGGAAAAACTGCTCGGTGACGAAGAAGATCGCGGCATTACCCTGGCGTTGATCCCCCGGGACACCGCCGGCATGGAAATCGGCCGTCGCCACCATCCGATCGGCAGCCCCTTCATGAACGGGCCGATCAAGGGACACGATGTGTTCGTACCGCTGGACACCATCATTGGCGGCCAGGACATGATCGGTCAGGGTTGGCGCATGCTGGTCGAGTGCCTGTCTATTGGGCGCTGCATCACCTTGCCTTCTGGCGCTACCGGCACCGCGCGCTATGCGCTGGGCTGGAGCGGCGGCTTCACCCGCGTGCGCCGCCAGTTCAACGTGCCGGTGGCCGAGATGGAAGGCGTGCAGGAGCCGCTGGCTAAAATGGCCGCCCTTGGTTATATCGCCCAGGCCACGGTCTACCAGACCGCTAACCTGATCGATCACGGCGAGAAGCCCGCGGTCCCCTCGGCGATTTTGAAAAGCCAGCTGACCGAATTCCAGCGTGAGATTCTAAGCCACGCCATGGACGTGCATGGCGGTAAAGCGGTCACGCTTGGCCCGCGCAACTACTTAGGCATTGGCTACAGCGCTAACCCGGTGGCGATCACCGTGGAGGGCGCGAACATCATGACGCGTAACCTGATGATCTTTGGTCAGGGCGCGATCCGCTGCCACCCCTACGTACTCGAAGAACTGGCCGCCAAGGACGCCAACGACATGAAAGCGTTCGACACGGCGTTCTTCAAACACGCCGGGCTCATTTTCGGTAACGCGGCCCGCGCCCTGACCCTGGGCATCGGCATTGGCAAACCCGGCGTGCCGTTTGACGCCCCCGCCGCCGCCTACGCCCAGGATATCGCCAGGCTCTCGGCAGGCTTCGGCCTGTGTGCCGACGCCGCCATGGCAAGCTTGGGCTCGGCGCTTAAAAAGCGCGAAATGCTCTCGGCGCGCCTGGGTGATGTGCTCTCCAACCTTTATCTTGCCTCCATGGTGCTCAAGCAGTGGCAGGCCGGTGACAAGGTCGAAGGTGAAGAGGCGCTCTTGCACTATAGCTGCCGCTTCTTGCTCCACCGCGCTGAGCAGGCGTTCGTCGAAATCTTCGACAACCTGCCCAACCGCGCGCTTGGCAAGGTGCTCAATGCCGTGGTGATGCCTGCTGGCCGGCGCTGGGACAAACCCCACGACGATTTCGCCCGCGATATCGCTCACCGGGTCTCGACTCACAGCGCGCTGCGCACCAAGCTTTTGCACAACACCTGGGATCAGGACGACGGCGAACAGCGTAACCCCTTGGCGCGTTACAACGCCCTGCTGGTGGACTACGAGCGCGCCGAGAAGATCTATCGCACGGTCAACAAGGCCTACGCCAAAGGCGAGCTACCGCAAACCGCGCTTCATCCGGAAGCACGTGTCGTAGCGGGCCTTGAATCGGGTATCGTTAGCGAAGAGGACGCCGAGTTCATGCGCATCTTCGAAGAAGAGGTGCTGGAGATGCTCACCGTGGACGACTTCGCCTACGACGAATTCGCGACCAACAAGTCGACGCTGATCAACCACAACGCGGCCGCCAAACCAGCCCCGGCCGTTAGCGAAGAGGCCAGCATCAAATAGAAAGCTTGCTGCTCGAACGCTACTGAAACGGTAAAGCCGGCCCCCTGGGTCGGCTTTTTTTATGCACGTCATCGCGCTGTCGCGTACCAGACGTACGCTGCTCTTATCTAAAACTTTCGAAGCTTCGTTTACTGGTGTTACTGAAGTGACCCACCCAGGGCTAAACGCGTTGAATGTTCGGAATCGATCATCTATAGTTTCGTTATTGAAAATAAAGCGCGGCTTTACGCCTCGGCCCCACGCCTAAACCTGACGGTAACCGCTATGACGCTTCGAACTCGCAATCTCGAAAAGCTGCCCAATGAAGAGTATGACGCGCTGATTATCGGCGGCGGCATCAACGGTGCGGCCGCCGCCGCTGCCCTTTCGGGGAAAGGCGCGAAAGTCGCCCTTATCGACCGCGGGGATTTCGCCGGCAGCACCAGCATGCACTCGTCCAACCTGGTGTGGGGCGGTATCAAGTACATGGAGTCCAACGACTTCGGGCTGGTGCGCAAGCTCTGTAAAAGCCGCAACCACTTGATTAAAAGCTACCCGTCTACGGTCAAGGAAATTCGCTTTCTCACGACCATTACCAAGGGATTTCGCCATTCCCCGTACTACCTATGGGCGGGCACCTGGCTTTACTGGCTGATGGGTAACGGCTTCACCAAGCGCCCCAACCTTTTATCGCCGAAAAACATCAAACAGGAAGAGCCGATCATTCAAACCGAAGGCGCTGTAGGCGGCTTCGAGTACTCGGATGCCTACCTCTACGATAACGACGCCCGCTTCGTGTTCAACTTCGTAAGTCAAGCCATGAAGTTCGACGCCGTGGCGGTCAACTACGTGGAGTCGCTCGGTGCCGAGCGTGAAAACGGCGTGTGGGTCACGAAAGCCCGCGATGCGATGAATGGCGCCACCTTCGAAATTCGCTCCAAAGTGCTGATCAACGCCGCCGGCCCCTGGGTCGACGAGCACAACGCGCTGACAAAGCAAACCACCTCGCACCAGCACATGTACTCCAAGGGTATCCACCTGATCGTACCGCAGCTGACCGAGACCAAGCGCGTACTGGCGTTTTTCGCCAACGACGGGCGGCTGTTCTTCGTGATTCCAATGGGCAACCGTACCTGCATCGGGACCACGGATACGCACATGGAGCACCCCAACCCGGAGGTCACCCAGGAAGATATTCAGTTCGTTCTCGAAAATATCAACTCGCGTTTGACGCTTAAAACGCCGCTCACCCAGGACGATGTGGTTTCTACCCGGTGCGGGGTACGCCCGCTGGCGGTTAAAGCCGAGAAAGACGAGGAGCGCGACTTCCTGCAGCTTTCGCGCAAACACGTGATCGACACCCACGAAGAGAGCGCCCACATCAGCATCTTCGGCGGCAAACTGACCGATTGCCTGAACGTGGGCGAAGAGATCGCCGACGAGTTAACCAGGCTCGGGGTCGAGCTGAGCGCTCCCAACAAGCTTTGGTACGGCGAGCCAGGCGACGATGTAAAAGCGTCGTTCATGCAGCAAGCAAGCGAGATGGAGCTCGACAAGCTGACCCCGGCCACCTCGACGGAGAAGCTCTCTTCACGGCTGTGGCGCCGCTACGGTTTGGATGCCTTCGCCATGCTCGACAAGATCAAGGCCGATCCCACCGAGGCGGAGATCCTCATCGAGAAAACCGAATACATCCGCTGCGAGCTCGAGTACGCCCGCGATCATGAAATGATCACCGAGCTCGAAGACTTCCTGCGCCGCCGCGCCAAGGTGTCGCTGGTGGTCCACCGCGACGAACTGGCGCGCTCCGAAGGCCTCAAAAAGGCCTGCGAGGTACTGTTTGGCGACGACGCCGAGGCGCGCTTCAATGCCTACTTCGACAACAACCCGGACACGACCCACCCGCCGGCGGAGTTGACCCAATAAAGTCCCATAAAGCGCTCGATAAAAAAGCCCCTTGAAGGGGCTTTTTTAGTTACCGCGCTGGTCGCTACTCGACTCTTTGCCTTCGACACGTCTACTCTTCGTCTTCGACGATCAGTTGAGAGTCCTGGGCAAGCACTTCTTCCCAGGCCTGTTCCATCGAGTAGCCCGCGCGTGTATCGATCGTGTCGAGCACTTCGACCGCCTGTTGAAGTGACTCGCCCTGGCTTTTAAGTGCCAGTACCAGTTTGGCAAGCTCTTGCTTGCTGAACGTGCTGGCGATTCGGTCGGCTTGTTGATTCAATTCGATACAGTTCATAAACCACCTCTTGACGTTGTTACCGCTTACGGGTTTAAAAGAGTTTTCGAGCGCCTGGGGTGAGGCGCCGACGCCCGCGGGGCGGTAGACCTCGCAGTGTCCTAATGAGGCGCATTGGCTTATAAAGTCCAAGCGCCGGGCTTTGAGGGATGCGTTATTCAAAGCCATGACGTGACTATGGCCGACGCCGATAACGCCGACAATCGATCATTGGCAGGGGCCGGGGTTGTAACTCGACTACACCAGCACTCGCTGAGCGCTATTTATGTCGATTACTTTCAAACGATCGTTTTATTGGCGTTATGCTTTAAAAAAGTGCGTTAACGCGTCATTAAATCGAATAAAAAGCCGCCACTGGGGTGACGGCTTTTTAGGATCAACAGCGACGTTCAATACTTTTTAAATATAATCGGCCAATGTCGTTTCGAGGCGGCGTTTAAACGCCCTACTTCAAAACTATTTGAAATAGCGTTTCAGGAAATCGATGCGTATTTCAGGCAACGTGCAGCTCGACACCGTGCTCGCCCAGTAGCTTAATGATGGCCTCTGGCGGTTGGCGGTCGGTAAATAGCGCATCGAGCTGGGCGATGTTGCCCTGGCGAACCACCGGGTTACGGTGAAACTTGGAGTAGTCCGCCGCCAGGTACACCCGCCGCGAGTTGGCGATAATGGCCTGGGCGACGCGCACTTCCTGATAGTCGAACTCGAGGAGCGAACCGTCTTCGTCGATACCGCTAATGCCAATGATGCCGACATCCACCTTGAACTGATTGATGAAGTCGATGGTCGCCTCGCCGATGATGCCGCCGTCGCGCGAGCGTACCTGGCCGCCGGCAATGATCACCGAGAAATCCTCTTTACGCTGCAAAATGGCGGCCACGTTCAAATTGTTGGTGATGATCTCGAGGCCCTTGTGCTCCAAAAGCGCCTGGGCGATCACTTCGTTGCTGGTACCGATATTGATGAAAAGCGACGCGTGGTCAGGGATGTGCGCGGCCACGCACTGCGCAATGCGCTCTTTCTCACCCAGATGGAGGGTTTTACGCGTGCTGTAAGCGGTATTCACCGTACTCGACTCCACCCCGGCGCCACCGTGTACCCGGCGGATACGTCCTTCGTCGGAGAGCGTATTGAGATCACGACGAACGGTTTGCGGGGTGACGGCGAAGTGTTCGGTGAGCTGCTCAATGCTCACGTAGCCGTTCTGGCGTACCAGTTCGACAATGGCGTCCTGGCGATACTGTTGATTCATGGGCCGAGCCTTTTATACAGGTGGCCAGGCGCGCTATCGCGCGCCTGGCCGTGTTCACGGGTTCAAAAATGCAGGCGTCTAGCCGGATAAAGGCCACACTAGCAGAATTACGGGGATAGCGGTGACCATGACCACGATCGAAAGCGGCAGACCCAGCTTCCAGTAGTCGCTGAAACGGTAGCCACCGGGGCCGAGCACCAGGGTATTGGACTGATGCCCGATGGGCGTCAGAAAGGCGCAGGAAGCGCTAACCGCCACGGCCATCAAAAAGGGTTCCAAAGAGACGTCGAAGCCGTTTGCCAAACTCACCGCGATCGGCGCCATCAAAAGCGCCGCGGCGGCGTTATTGACGATGTTGGAGAGCAGCATACACAGGATGAAAAGGCCCACGAGGGAGATGACGACGGGCCAATCGGCGCCAAAATATAAAAGCGAGTTGGCGATGATATCCGCCCCGCCACTGGTTTCGAGTGCCTCGCCCACCGGCAGCATGGCGGCCAGCAGTATGATCACCGGCCCGTCGATGGCCTGGTAGCCTTCTCGAAGCGGCAGCACGCCGATCAAAAGCGACACCAGCGCCGCCGAGCTCATGGCGACCGCGGCGGGCAGCAGGTCAAACAACATGGCGGCAATGGCCAGCGCAAAAATTCCCAACGACACGGCAAGCTTACGCGGCTGGCCCAGGTGTAGCTCGCGGTTGGCAAGCGGCAGACAGCCAAGCGTCGAGAGGCTGTAGCCAATCTCCTTTTCGCTGCCCTGGAGCAGCAATACATCGCCGGTTTGAAAGCGGATATCGCGAAGGCGTTGCTTCAAACGGCCGCCATCGCGCGCTACGGCCACCAGATGAAGACCGAACTGATGGTTGAGGCGAAGCTGGCGCACGCTGCGGTTGATCATCATCGAATCATTGCGTACCACCGCTTCGACAAGCTGCAGGCCTTCGGTGTCGACCGGCTCGTCGTCCTGCGGGTCGAGCTCTTCTTCATCCTGGCTTGTTTGCCCCTCCGGCGCGTCCTGGTCAAGCTCCGCCACGGCACTCAAGCCGACCTTGTCCTCCAGTAGCTGAAGCTCGTCCGGGCCGGCTTCGAGCAATAAAATATCGCCCTGCTTGAGCACGCCGTGAAACGAGTAACCCGCGAGGCGGCTATCATCGCGCACTACGGCAAGCACCGGGATCGTTTCGTCCAACTCGTCGCGAAGCTGTTGAAGCGTTAACCCGTTGGCTTTGGATTCCTCGGCGACTTTTAGCTCGACCAGGTAGTTGGCGGTATCGAACATGTCCGCAGAGCCTGCCTGGCTATTACGCCTGGGGGTAAAGTGCCACCCCAGCAGTACGATAAAGGCAAGGCCCGCCAGCGCCACTGCCACGCCCACCGGCGAGAAGCTGAACATGCTGAAATTTTCGCCGGTAATGTTGCCCCGGTATGCGGCGATGATGATATTGGGCGGCGTACCGATCAGCGTCGTCAGCCCCCCTAGTAGCGAACCAAACGCCAAGGGCATCAGCAAAAGTGAAGGCGAGGTATTGTGCTCGCGCGCCAGGCGCATGGCCACCGGCAACAGTAGCGCTAAAGCGCCGACGTTATTCATGATTCCCGAGAGCACCACGACCGTGCCCACCAGCACCAAAAGCTGCAGCATCAGGCGCTCACCGGCCTTCATGACCTGGTGGGCGATGATATCGACCACCCCGGAGCGCTCGAAACCGCGGCTCAATACCAGCACCGCGGCGACGGTAATCACCGCCGGGTGGCCAAAACCTGAAAAAGCCTCATCCGCCGGCACCAGGCCCACCATGACCGAGCTCAAAAGCGCGGTCAGCGCGACCAGGTCATAGCGAAAGCGGCCCCAAATGAACGCCGCCAGTGTCAGTGCCAGGATGATGAAAATGAGCGTACTGGGGGCCAGTCCGAGCGACTCGATCGCCATTGAACAACGTCTCCTTTTACCACCTGGCACGGTTGCCGCGTGGTATGTAATCTATTGATCTTTTAACCCAAAACACGGCGCAAGTTAACTTATTAATTGGCGGGCGAAGCCATAGGGTATTCATACCCGGGGCGCCAATGGCGGCTTCGCTTTAAAACCGGCTTTCGCGGGCCCATTGCCGCGCTTACACTTAAGCCGATCAATCGGGCAATGAGCGCTCCCCTTACGAGCGCTCATTGCCCCCACCACTGAAAGGACGTTATATGGATTTGTGTCAACGTTTGCGCGAAGCCGCCGCCCCGTACTGGGACGCCTCGGTCAATCATCGTTTCGTCGATGAACTGATCAGCGGCGATATCAGTGATCCCGCGTTCGCGCGCTACCTGGTTCAAGATTTTTGTTTTTGCGATACCTTCGTACGTTTACTGGGCGCGGCGGTGTGCGCCGCGGATGACCCCGAGGCGCGGCTCACCCACGCGCGCCAGCTAGCCATCGTGGCCGGGGGCGAGTACCGCTATTTCATTGACGCCTTTCAGGCACTCGGCGTCGCCGAGGCGCAGTGGCGCAACCCACCTCATGCCGAACCCACCCAGGCCTTCATTGCGCTTATGGACAAGGCCTGCCAATCCCAGGACTACGCGCTGATTCTGGTCGTACTGGTGGTGGCTGAATGGCTCTATCTCGACTGGGCCCAGCGCGCCAAGCAGCCGCTGCCCGAACGCGCCGAACACCGCGACTGGATCGTGATTCATAGCGATGAGGATTTCGTGCGCTGGGTGGACTTTTTACGTACCGAGCTCAACCGGGTCGGTGCCGAGCGCGATTTCGAGAGCCTGCGTGCCCCCTTTGTCGATGCAAGCCACATCGAGCAGCGCTTTTTCGATAGGGTCTACGAAGATACCGACCAGTAACCCTCAAAGCCGCCGCGTTCAAACGACAAAAGCCGCCCAGGGCGGCTTTTGTTCTCGAAAATTTCTAACCCAGGATCAGGGAAGAAGAATGGTAGAACCGGTGGTTCGACGGCTTTGCAGCGCATCCTGGGCCTTGCCGGCCTCTTCGAGCGGGTAGCGATTGGCCACGTCGATCTTGATCTTGCCGCTTTCGATCATCTCGAAAAATTCGCTGCACATCTGCTCGAAGCGCTCCCGGGTGTCGGCATAGCCGTTAAGGCTTGGCCGAGTCACGAACAGCGCGCCCTTTTGGTTGAGAATACCGATATTGACGCCATCGACCGGGCCCGACGCATTGCCAAAGCTCACCATCAGCGAGCGCGGCTTCAGGCAGTCAAGCGACATCTCCCAGGTATCTTTACCCACCGAGTCGTAAACCACGTCGCACATCTGACCATCGGTCAGCTCGCGCACGCGCTCGACCACGTTCTCCTCGGCGTAGTTGATCGTCGCCCAGGCGCCGTTGGCCTTGGCAAGCTCGGCTTTCTCCTTCGAACTCACCGTGCCGATCAGCTTCACGCCCAACGCCTTCGCCCACTGGCAGGCAATGGAGCCCACCCCACCAGCGGCGGCGTGAAAAAGAATCGTCTCGCCGCCTTCGAGCTTTTGGGTTTGGCGCAGCAGGTATTGAACGGTCAGACCTTTGAGCATACTCGCCGCAGCGGTTTCGAAGTCGATACCGTCGGGCAGTTTGATGACCTTGTCGGCGGGGAGCACATGAAGCTCGGCGTAGGCACCCAGCGGCCCCTGGGCGTAGGCCACTCGGTCGCCCTCTTTCAAATGACTCACGCCGTCACCCACCGCGTCCACCACGCCGGCCCCTTCCGTGCCAAGCCCGGAGGGCATGGAGGGCGCCGGGTAAAGCCCGGTACGAAAGTAGATATCGATAAAGTTGAGCCCCACGGCCTTGTTGGCAATGCGAACCTCGCCCTTGCCCGGCGCTTTAGGGTCGACATCCTTTACCTCGAGCACTTGCGAGTCACCGGTGGTTGCAAACTCGATCCGCTTGGCCATAAACGAACACTCCCATATTCCCTGGATGATTAAACGATCGACTACCTTGCATTATCCAACCGCGTCAGAGGCGATAAATCAAGCCTTCTGGCGAAGCCATCGCGCTGTCATACACCCATGCTAGACTGGCCTTTTATTCCCCACTATTACGGATACACCATGTCGAATCCAGGCATTTTGTTACCGGCGCTGATCGCCCACCGCGGCTACTCTGCTGCCGCCCCGGAAAACACCCTGACCGCCGTACGCGAAGCTTACAACGCCGGCACCACCTGGGTAGAGCTCGATGTGCAGCTACTGGCCGACGCCACGCCGGTGATCTGGCACGACGCCGATGTCCGGCGCTGCTCCGACGGGCGCGGCGGGCTTGCAAGCCTGAGCCTGCAAGCCGCCAAGCGGTTGGACGTGGGCAGTTGGTTTTGCGACCGCTTCACCGGTGAAAAAATGGCCACCCTGGATGAAATGCTGGCGCTTTTAAACGAGCTCGGCATGGGCGTCAACCTGGAAATCAAGGTCAATAAGGGCCGCGACCCGATCGCGTTGGTCAACGCGGTAATGCCTACGCTTTTGAACGAAATTCCCGCCGAGCGGCTTATCGTCTCTTCTTTCGATATGGCGGCGCTGCGCCGCTGCCGTGAATTCGCCGGTAGTGACGCCCTCGCGCTGGGTGTGCTGTTCGCAAGCATCCCCAAGGGGTGGCAGGCGGTATGCGAAGAGCTCGAGGCGTTTAGTATCCACCCGGACTGGTCACGCCTGAAACGCCCCCAGGCCGAGGCAATGGTCGGGGCCGGCTATCAGCTTCTTTGCTACACACCCAATGACCCCAGCGCCTTCGAGCCCCGCTGGGCCTGGGGGATTGCGAGCGCGATTACCGATCAACCGGCGCTTTTCAAACGTTTTTTGGATCACCGGGATAACGCATAATGGGCGAAACCACGTCCCAGTAAGGAAACGTCATGAAGTATATCGGTGCCCACGTCAGTGCCGCCGGCGGGCCGGACCAGGCCGTACACCGCGCCGTCGAGATCGGCGCCAACGCCTTTGCGCTGTTCACCAAGAACCAGCGCCAGTGGAAAGGCAAGCCGCTCACCGAAGAGGCCATTAAGGCATTCAAAAAAGCCTGTGACGCACAGGGCTTCGGGCCTCACCAAATTCTTCCCCACGATAGCTACTTGATCAACCTGGGCCACCCCCAGGCGGAAGGCCTCGAGAAATCCCGGGCGGCGTTTTTGGATGAGATGCAGCGCTGCGAACAGCTGGGGCTGACGCTTTTGAACTTTCACCCGGGCAGCTTTTTGAAAAAGATCAGCGAGCACGACTGCCTTTTACGTATCGCCGAGTCGGTCAATATCGCGCTCGAACAAACCCGGGGTGTAACCGCGGTGATCGAAAATACGGCAGGCCAGGGCACCAACCTGGGCTGGCGCTTCGAGGACCTGGCCACGATTATCGAAAACGTCGAGGACAAAACCCGCGTGGGCGTGTGTATCGATACCTGCCACGCCTTCGCCGCCGGTTATGATCTGCGCGATGCCAAGGCCACCGAGCAAACCCTGGACGCGCTTGGCAGCATCGTGGGGTTCGACTACCTGCGCGGCATGCACTTGAACGACGCCAAAAGCGAGTTCGCAAGCCGAGTGGACCGCCATCATAGCCTGGGCAAGGGCAACATTGGTTTGGAGGCGTTCACGACCATTATTCAGGACGCTCGCACCGACGATATCCCCCTGATACTGGAAACCGTCGAGCCAGAAAACTGGCCGGAAGAGATCCGCTGGCTGCGTACTCAGTTGCCCGAAGCCGCGCCGGGCAGGTAGTGAATGACGTCGTGAAAGCGAAGCCTCGCCGCTCCGCTATTGCGCATGACGTGGGGCCGGTCGGCGAAAAACCGCAGCCCCTCGCCGGCTTTCAGACACTGCCAGCGTTCGTCGATGCGCAGCTCCATTTCCCCCTCGACGACCACGATATGCTCGACGCCCCCGCTTGCGTGGGGTGCGGATTCGCTCATTGCCCCCGGGGCAAGCTCGATCATGAACATCTCGAAGCCCAAAAGCGGATCGAACGGAAACAGCAGCCGCGCCTGCATGCCCGCACTATCATGCCCCCACACCGACTCCCCGCTATCACGCTCAAGCTCGCCCTGGGCGGGCTTCGAGCCATTGAACAAGGTGGAAAACGATACCCGAAACCCGCTGGCGATTTTCCAGAGAGTGGACACCGTCGGGCTCGATTCGCCGCGTTCGATTTGCCCCAGCATCGCCTTGCTCACACCGGTTTGCGTGGCAGCTCGACCCAGGCTCCACCCCCGTGCATTGCGTAGCCGTTTAACGGTACTGGCAACGTGACCGGCAATGGCGGGTGATTCGCGTGTCATCGATCTCTCCTTTGAATGGGCCCGGCGCATCGCGCCGGCGCCTGAACCGTAACAAGACGAATTTTTACTACACCCCTGTTCATTTTTCTAATCTCGACAGGCGATAAAAAAAAGAGCCGAGGCGAGGCCTGTCAACAGCTTGAGCTGACTATCGATGTATCATCTTTAAAAATAAAAAACCATTTTCAGAAAACCTTCAACAATGTTAACTTTTTAAATAAATATTTGTTTTTACAAAACTATTTTTCAGGCTTATAAATGCGGATATTTAATGAGTAAATATTTCAGGGATACGTCTTTTGCTCAAGAACTTCATTAGGAAACTGGAAAACTTCCAATCTTTTTCTAAAGAGGAAGTCAGCGCACTCGAAGGTTATGTAACCCCCATCCGAACCCTGAAAAAGTCCGAAAACCTCATACAAGAAGAAGACAAACCCTACGAAGTCAACATTTTGCTCGAAGGCTGGGCGACGCGCTACAAGGTGAGTGCAGAAGGCAAGTTTCAAGCGCTCGCGTTTTTGGTACCCGGCGACGCGTGCGATGTGCATATCACCCTCATAAAGCAAATGGATCACTCCATATGCGCTGTGGTGCCCTCGACGTTCACGTCTATTCCCAAGCACAATATCGAAAAAATATACGAACACCACCCGCGAATTGCGCGCGCTCTTTTCTGGTCGATGCTCGTCGATGAATCCACCTTACGCGAATGGGTTTTCAACATTGCCGGCAGGCGGGCCGACCAGCGCATGGCCCATTTGTTTTGCGAATTACTGGTTCGCTCCTGGGCGGCCGGCTTGACGAGCGATCATTCGTTTTACCTTCCGCTGACCCAGCAGCAAATAGGCGAGGCCATGGGCATCACCCCGGTACATACCAGCCGCGTCGTGAGCAAGCTCCGCGCTGAAGAGCTGATTTTCTGGGAAAGCAAACGCATGAAAATTCGCGACTGGGAAAGGATGAAAGCCTTTAGCGGCTTCGATGCAACGTACCTGCACCTGGATCAAGCCCCGCCATGCCTGGCCAAGGAAATTTGATGCCTTGCCCCCATTAATGAATGCGCAGGGCTATAACGTAGAAGCCCGGCCATAAGGCCGGGCTTTGCTGCGACGTCCGTGTGAACATCGCGGGCATCCTGCCCGCGCCTCCCTGGAAATCTTCCTGATTCGATACTCCCTGACGAATATCCTTATCCGCCCAGGCCATATTGGCTTTTAAACCCAGGGTTGTAAGTAACCTAATATAACAAAGCCACTAAATAACCTTAATATTCATTGATAATCAGGATAAACCATCAGGACCTTTCCCTTAAAACGCCTCGGTTGGGCACGTTTAAGAACGAAAAACCGGACGTCTTGCGCCCTCGGCATTACTTGCTAGGCTTATATCGGCTTCACTGCCGACAAAGTACAAACCCGGAGAAGAATCAGACAAGGAGTCGTTGTGAGCGAGACCGATTTAGGCTTAATGGATGCCCATTCGCTTCGTAAACTTTTCGAAAACAAACAGGCTTCACCCCTTGAAGCCACCCGCGCCGCGCTGGAGCGTATCGATCGCTTCAATGACGAGGTCAACGCCTACGTTCACGTGGACCACGAGGGCGCCGAAAGCGCCGCCAAGACCTCGGCCCGGCGTTGGGGCCAGGGTAAACCGTTGAGCCCCATCGACGGCGTGCCGGTGTCGATGAAGGACCTGGCCCAGGTGGCGGGCATGCCGTGCCGGGAAGGCTCGCTCACCACCACCAAAAAGGTGTGCGATACCGACTCCCCACCGGCGCGTATGCTGCGCGAAGCCGGGGCGATCATTCTGGGCAAAACCAATACGCCGGAATTTGGCTGGAAAGCGGTGACCGATAACCGCGTATTCGGCGCCACCACCAACCCCTGGGACACGCGGCTCACACCCGGCGGCTCGTCCGGCGGTGCTGCGGTGGCTGCGGCCCTCAACATGGGCGTACTGCACCAGGGCGGCGACTCCGGCGGCTCGATTCGCATTCCCGCCGCCTTTACCGGCACCTTCGGTTTCAAACCGACCTACGGCTGGGTGCCTCAGTGGCCGCCGGCCAAGGAGCCCAGCCTTTCACATCTGGGCACACTGACCCGTTCGGTGGAAGACGCGGTCAGCATGCTCAACGTGATCGGCCGCTACGACTACCACGACCCCTACGCTACTCGCGGCCAGCCCGACTGCTGGGGCGAAGACCTGCACAAGAGCCTGAAAGGCCTACGTATTGGTTTCTCGCCGGATTTGGGCCATGTCAACGTCGACCCTCAAGTGGCCGAAAAGGTGCGCGAAGCCGCCAACATGCTGAGTGAGTTGGGCGCCGAGGTGGTGGAAGTCGACCCGGGCCTGAGCCCGGCGATCGATACCTTTCGCAAGCTCTGGTTCACCGCCTCGCTTCACCAGTGGGATCAACTGGACGACAAGCAGCGCGAACTGCTCGACCCGGGCCTGGTGGCCAACGCCAAGGAGGCACAAGGCTGGAGCGGGCTGGACTTTTTCCGGGCGCTCAACGAGCGCGCCTACATCACTCAGCGCCTCGAATATTTCAACCAGAACTACCATCTGCTGATGACCCCGGCGGTGGCGATTCCCCCCTTCGAGGCCAACCACGAAGTGCCACCGGGCAGCGACATGCGCGATTGGGAAGAGTGGGCCTCGTTTAGCTACCCCTTCAACCTGAGCCAGCAGCCAGCGGCTTCCGTGCCCTGCGGCTTTACCAACGAAGGGCTACCCGTAGGCTTTCAGCTTGCCGGCGGTAAATTCGACGATGTACGCGTGCTGCGCGCGTGCCACGCCTACATGCTCCATAACCCGCCGCGCTTTCCAAGCATTCCCAACCCTTCCCATACGCCGGGATAGGTGATTCCCCCAAAGGCGGGCGTGGTGAACGCCCCACAACCATTGTGCGCTATAGCGCACAATGGTAGCGTCGTTTTTGTGCGTTATAACGTATACCGACGATTAAAGGCCCGCCATGACCACCCCCGAGCATTCTACTCCTGCTAGCCCCTCACTTTGGCGTGATACCACGCTTTCCACGGTTACCGCGGGGCTGGTGGCCGTGGTCATTAGCTATACGAGCTCGGCGGCCATCGTCTTTCAGGCCGCCGCGGCGGCGGGCGCGACGGCGGCACAGATCAGCTCCTGGCTTTGGGCGCTGGGTATCGGTATGGGATTGACCTCGCTTGGGCTTTCGCTTCGCTACCGCATGCCGCTACTCACCGCCTGGTCCACGCCTGGGGCGGCCTTTTTGGCGACCAGCCTGCCTGGCGTGCCGATCAACGAGGCGATCGGCGCGTTTCTATTCTCGGCGTTTTTGATCACTCTGTGCGGTGTGACCGGGCTTTTCGAGCGGCTGATGCGCCATATTCCCAACGCCATTGCCCAGGCCCTGCTGGCGGGCATTTTGCTGCGCTTCGGGCTCGAGCTATTTGGCGTGATGGAAACCGAGTGGCTGTTACCGCTGATCATGCTGGTCACCTGGCTTGCGGGGCGGCGGCTTTGGCCAACGCTTGCCGTACCGGTAGTGCTGCTGGTGGGGCTTGCCGGTGCGCTTTTGCTGGGCCAGGTGAATATGGCGGGTATCCCGCTTGCCCCGGCGCTACCGGTATGGACCTCGCCCGCTTTCGCACCCACCACGCTGATCAGCATCGGCATACCGCTTTTCATCATCACCATGGCCACGCAAAACCTGCCCGGGGTGGCGGTACTGCGCGCGGCGGGGTATCAGCCCAATAGCTCCGCGCTGATCGGCTGGACCGGGGCGGCAACGTTCTTGCTGGCACCGCTTGGCGGCTTTGCGCTGAACATGGCGGCGATCAGCGCGGCGGTGTGTATCGGCCCGGACGCCCACGCAGATATGCGCCGGCGCTACACGGCGGGCGTGGCGGCGGGCGTGTTTTATATCCTGATGGGCGTTTTCGGGGCGACGGTGACCGGGCTTTTCACGGCCCTGCCCCAGGCACTGGTCGTCGCACTTGCCGGAATTGCGCTGCTGGGCACATTGAGTGGGGGGCTTGCCGGCGCGTTTGCGCAAAGCGATCAGCGCGACGCCGCGATCGTTACCTTTTTGCTGACCGGCTCCGGCATCACGCTATTGGGTATTGGCAGCGCCTTTTGGGGGCTGGTGGCCGGGCTGATCACGTTAAAGCTTGCCCGGCGCGCACTTTAAAGCGTGCTCAGGCGCTCGTCGTCCATGACGCCGGACATCCGCACCAGGGCAAGCGCTTCATCCAGGCTTTCGACCTCTTCCATGATCAAAAGCTCATCGTGCAGGTTGACGGGCTGGCCGGCCTTGTCGGAAAGGATTCGCTCGAGCGAAGCCAGATCCTGGGAGTCGTCGAGCTTGAAGGTATCGATAGAGGCGCTCGAATTGCTGGGCAAGTAGATCGTGCCGTTGGAGAAGTCCACTGCGTAGGCGATCACGCCGGGCAGGATGAAAAACAACAGCCCAACGCCGTTGGCGATGGCCACCACCGGGTCTACGTTGCCGCTAAGCTGGCCCTTGCGCTCCGGGTGAAACAGCGTCCCGCAACCGCTCAAGCTAATGATCAGCCCCCCTATGACGGCGCCTTTCAAACCACGGTGTACGAGCTGTTTCATCGATGCCCTTCCTGAAAAAGTGAAAAAAAATGGCCTGGCTATAAACCGGTTATACCATTTGGAGCGGCCCAGTCTAGCATAATTGCGCTAACGCTTTGGCACGGCGCTTAATTTTTGCCGCCTTTACCGCTTGCCCGTACAATGCAATCATTCAACGTATTACCGACCCTAAAGGAAGTTCCTCGCTCATGCGCGCCAGCCAACTACTGATTGCCACACTAAAAGAGACCCCGGCCGATGCGGAGGTCGTGAGTCACCAATTGATGCTGCGCGCCGGCATGATTCGCCGTTTGACCTCGGGCCTTTATACCTGGCTGCCGCTGGGGCTGCGCACGCTGCGCAAGGTCGAGCGCATCGTGCGCGAAGAGATGGACCGCGCCGGCGCTCAGGAAGTGCTCATGCCCGCGGTGCAGCCGGCGGATTTGTGGCAGGAGTCCGGCCGCTGGGAGCAGTACGGCCCGGAGCTTTTGCGCGTCAAGGACCGCCACGAGCGCGACTACTGCGTGGGCCCGACCCACGAAGAGGTCATTACCGACCTCGTTCGCCGGGAAATTTCCAGTTACAAGCAGTTGCCCGTTAGCTTCTACCAGATTCAAACCAAGTTTCGCGACGAAATCCGCCCGCGCTTTGGCGTCATGCGCTCGCGGGAGTTCATCATGAAGGACGCCTACTCCTTCCACAGTGATGAAGCCTCGCTCGGCGAAACCTATCAGCACATGTACGACGCCTACACGCGTATTTTCACCCGGCTGGGGCTCGATTTCCGCCCGGTGATCGCCGACAACGGCTCGATCGGCGGAACCGGCTCTCACGAGTTCCACGTGCTGGCAAGCTCCGGCGAAGACGATATCGTCTTCTCCAACGAATCCGACTACGCGGCGAACATGGAAAAAGCCGAAGCGCTGGCTGCCCCGCTTGGCAGCGACGCCAAGCGCGACGCGCCGAGCCAACAAATGCACCTGGTCGACACGCCCAACGCCAAGACCATTGCCGCCTTGGTCGAGCAGCACGGCCTTGCGATCGAAAAAACCGTGAAAACACTGATCGTACGCGGCGCTGAAGGCGGGCTGATCGCGCTGCTGGTGCGCGGCGATCATGAGCTCAACGAAGTGAAAGCGGAAAACCTGCCCGAGGTGGCAAGCCCTTTGACCATGGGCGACGAAGAAGCGATCCGCGCCGCCGCCGGCGCGGGCTTTGGCTCACTGGGCCCGGTGGGGCTCGATATGCCGATAATCATCGATCACAGCGTCGCGCTGATGTCCGACTTCGGCGCCGGTGCCAATATCGAAGGCAAGCACTACTTCGGTATCAACTGGGAGCGTGATCTGGCGCTGCCGCAAACGGCGGATCTGCGCAACGTGGTCGAAGGCGATCCCTCCCCGGACGGCAAAGGCACGCTCTCGATCAAGCGCGGCATCGAAGTCGGCCATGTCTTTCAGCTCGGTCAGAAATACTCCGAGGCCATGGATGCCAAAGTGCTGGGGGATAGCGGCAAAACCATCCACCCCTGGATGGGCTGCTACGGTATCGGCATCACCCGCGTGGTGGCCGCCGCTATCGAGCAGAACCACGATGACGCCGGTATCATCTGGCCCGATGCCATCGCCCCGTTCAACGTCGCGCTGGTCCCCATGAACGCCCACAAATCCCAGCGCGTGCGCGAAGCCTCCGAGGCGCTCTACCAGTCGCTGACCGAGGCCGGTTACGACGTCCTATTGGACGACCGGGATACCCGGCCCGGCGTCAAGTTCGCCGACCTGGAGCTGATGGGCGTGCCGCACCGTATCGTGATCGGCGATCGCAGCCTGGATAACGGCGAACTCGAGTACAAGGGCCGCCGCGACGCCGAGGCCACCATGGTGGACAAGGATCAGATCACCGCGTTTTTAAACGAACGCGCCGGCCGCTAACCGGCTGTGAGCGTGTCGGCGCGGCTTTGGCGCCTGGTAGGGGCGAGCGCGCTATGCCTGGCCCTATCGCCGCTTGTCGCCGTGGCCGAGGCGCCGCTTCGCTCGACGTTCGAGGCCGCGGGCAGCGCCGAGCAGCACGCGTTGAGTGTCGAGATGCGCCAGTGGCGAGCGCGCATGCACCCGCCGCTTGCCAGGTTCATTGCCGACCCCGCCGAGCGCGACGCTCTGCTGACCCGCCTCTACCTGGAGGCGCACTTGGCGGGGCTCCCCCCCAGCCTGGTGCTTGCGCTGATCGAGGTGGAGAGCGCCTTCAAACAGGAAGCGGTCTCCACCGCTGGCGCCGTGGGCCTGATGCAAATCATGCCCTTTTGGGTAGCCGAGCTTGGCTTACCCATGGACGACTTGACCCATCCTGACCGCAACCTTCGCTACGGCTGTACGATTCTGGCCCACTACCTGGCCGTAGAAGGGGGCGACTTTACCCGGGCATTGGCCCGCTATAACGGAAGCCAGGGCAAAACCTGGTACCCGGAGCGGGTAATGCGCGCCTGGCAGTCCGCCTGGCGCTAGCGGTCATAGCGGCTTCACGCCCTTTTGATACCTCCCCGTTATACGTACCTGTTAGACGTACCTGCCAGCTCCTCCCTCAAGGTCCGCTTCTTTCTAGTACTCTTTTTAGTTAAGTTGGCTTATCGTTAAACGGATAACATGACTTTTCACGTCAAGCGACACACTATTAAGTTCATTATTTCTCAATTCAAACCGGGGGCCTCGTGGCATTATCCACCCGTCGTATCCTTGCAGGTTCGGCACGCGCCGCTGTGCTGGCTCTTTTAGCGATGGCCTCTTATAGCTACGGGGCGGTCATTACGGTTAGTGATACAAGTGGCCAGCCGCTCGAGGATGCGGTGGTCGAGGTTTACGCCCCTTATCAGGCGGATACGCCCACCGAAGAAGGCCGTATCTATCAACGCAATGCGGCGTTTCAGCCCCGAGTGCTGGCCGTGCCCGTGGGCAGCTTCGTCTCGTTTCCTAACCAGGATACGACGCGCCACCACGTTTATTCGTTTTCACCGGCCAAGACCTTCGAACTCAACCTCTACTTGCAGGAAACGCCGCCGCCCATCGAGTTCGACCAGTCGGGTATCGTCGTGCTGGGCTGCAATATTCACGACAATATGCAGGCGTTCATCGTGGTAAGCGAGGCGCCCTACGTGCAAAAAACCGGCGCTGACGGTGTGTTGGATCTTCCCGAATTACCCCCGGGGGAACACCGCGTTCGGGTCTGGCACCCGCAGCTGGACGACCGCCAACAAGTCTGGTGGGAAGGCGAGATCACTCAGCACGCACCGCTGGACGTTCGCCTCGAGCTCAACGCGCTCGCCCCCGTGGCACCTTCTCTTTCGCCGCTTCAAGAACGCTTTAGACAGGCCACCGGGAGCTGATGTCATGATGATTCGTTATCGGCTGGCGTCGACAGGCGCTATCTGCTCGAGGATGCCATGCGCTTTCGCACACGCCTGATGCTGGTCCTGCTCGCCGTCGTGCTCGTGTCGCAGATTGCCACCGGCGCGGCGTTTCTTCGCGCCACCCAAAACGACATCATTGCCAAGGGCCATCAGCGCCTCGAGGTGGGCGCCAACGTCTTTAATCAACTGCTCGCGTCTCGTGGCGAGCAGCTCAGCCAGAATATTGCCATTCTCGCCGGCGACTTCGGTTTCAAAAGCGCGGTGTCCACCCAGGATAATCAAACGCTTTATTCGGTGCTGGCCAACCACGGCACCCGCGCCAACGCCGATACGGTGCTTCTTAGCGACCTCGAGGGGCGTATTCTGGCGAGTAGTCATCACGCGCAAGGCAGCGAAATGCCCTTTCCTAAGCTTTTCGAGCGCGCCAATTTGAACGGCTCGGCGGTCAGTGTGGTGGTCATCGACGGCCAACCCTACGAGTTCGCCCTGCTACCGGTTCGTGCGCCCAACCAAATCGGCTGGGTGGGCATGGGCTTTTTGATCGACGAAACGGTCACCAACGAGGTCAAGGCGTTGACCGGCCTCGATATCAACGTCGTTACCTATCAAGGCGACCGGATCAGCGAACTGGCAAGCTCGCTCCCGGGGCCCGTCGCGATGGAGCTTGCAAGCAGCAGCCGCGAACAGCTGAGGGACGGCGAGTACGCCAACACCAGCCAAATGACCCCGGACGACGAGTACCTCTCCTACGCCAGTACCCTCTACGCCAACGACACCTATCAAACCCACGTGCTTTTGCAGCTATCACGCAACGAGCTGCTGGGTGCTTACCGCTCCCTATGGTGGCAACTGCTGGGTATCGTGGCGCTGATACTCTTGTTTACGGCGCTGGTGGCCATGTGGAGCGCCCGCAGCATGAGCCAACCTCTCATGGCGCTCGCCCAGGCTGCGAAGCGCATTGGCCAGGGCGAGCGCGTCACCGATTTGGGCCAGGGCAATCAGCGTAGCGAGACCCGTCAGCTCGCCGTGACCCTGCTCACCATGCAAGACGAGATTGCAAAGCGCGAAGCCGTGCTCCACTACCAGTCGCGCCACGACCTGCTGACCGACCTTCCCAACCGGGTTAGCGCAGAAGAAGATATCCGCGCGGCCATCGACGCCGGCAACGCCTTCACTCTCATGCGTTTGGCGATTGCCAACTTTCGCGATATCAAGGACACCTTCGGCTACGCGGTGGGCGACAACGTGCTGGTCACCCTGGCCCAGCGTCTGCAAAACCAGAAGGCTTTCGAAAGCACCGCCTACCGGCTGGACGGCGATGAGCTATTGTTGATTCACCGCCAGGCCAGCAGCAGCGCCAGCGGACGCGCTCCCCTTTTCGAGACGCTTTGTCACCCGATCACCCTCGATAAATCGCCTATCGTGCCTTCGCTTTGTGCGGGTGAAGTCAACTACCCCGAACATGGCGACACCCCCCAGCTTTTGTTGCGCCGGGCGGATGTCGCGCTCGATACCGCCAAGCGCACGCACTGCACGCATCAGCGCTATCAAACGGGCCAGGACGAGCAGCACCAGCGCCAGCTCACCCTGATTCGCGATCTTCAAAGGGCCGTCGACAACGGTGAGCTCTGGATGGCTTACCAGCCCAAGGCGACTACGCAAACGGGCCGGGTCAATCAGTGCGAAGCGCTCATGCGCTGGCAACACCCCCAGCTTGGCTTCATTCCCCCGGATGAATTCATCGGGCTCGCGGAGCGCTCCGGCCATATCGGCATGCTGTCTCAGTGGATGCTCTCCCACGTCTGTGCGCAACTGCACGACTGGAAACAGCGCGGTTACCACTTGTCCGTGGCGGTCAATCTCTCCACGAGCGACGTCATGGATCCGCTTCTTTGCGAGCGCATCGCGGCGCTTTTGGAGCGCTACCAGCTCACCCCTTGGCAGTTGAGCGTCGAGGTGACCGAAAGTGCGGTCATGCAGGATGTAGACATCGCCTCCAGAACGCTGCTCGAACTCGCCGGCCTGGGGCTCTCGATCGCAATCGACGACTATGGGACCGGCTACTCTTCGCTTGCCCAAATCAAACGCCTGCCGGTGAACGAACTAAAAATCGATAAATCTTTCGTGCTCGCCCTGGATACCCAGGCCGATGATTTCACTATCGTCCGCTCGACCATCGAAATGGGGCATAGCCTGGGGCTGAGGCTGGTCGCCGAGGGTGTTGAAAACCTTGCCAGTGCCGAGCTTTTGAGCAAGCTCGGCTGCGACTATTTACAGGGCTACTGGATCGCCAAACCGATGCCAAGCGAGGCGCTGACGGGGTGGCTGGATAATTTCGAGACGCTCTCGCTCCCCTTGCCCGATTGATCGGTCCAGGGTCTGTCTGAAAAGTCGACGAGCGAAGACAAGACAAGGCAAAAATTGGCGAAAAAACGGAGTTTACACGTGTAAATGAGTATTTTGAGCCAATTTTTAACGCCGTATTGTCGAGCGCAGGCACTTTTCAGACAGAGCCTAATATACTGAAGGAATCTTCTGGATGGACTACTTACCCGTATCGGCCATCACACCTACCTTAGCCTGCGTAAAGGCTTCGATGAAGCGGTTTTTGGAGACGCCCTGGTGGCTTGCAAGCCTTGCGGCGGTGAGCCTGGCGCTTCCGGTAACCGACGCCTGGGCCGGTAGCCGTATTATCGGCACCGGGGGCGTTAGCGCCATAGAAGGCGCCGCCGGGGGCGGGTTATCGCCCTGGGCGGTACTTTCCAGTACGGCGAGCGCCGAGGAAATCGGGGTGACGACCGCGGCGTCCCGGGCATGGCTCGACGATTACCGCCTGACGGTCATGGGTGCCAGCGCGAATATTTACGATCGCGTCGAGGTCTCTTACGCGCGCCAAACCCTCGATCTACAAACCCATGGCGGCCAGCTGGAGCAGGATATTTATGGCCTCAAGCTGCGCTTATGGGGCAATGTGCTCTATCACCCTTGGGGGATCTGGAGCGCGGGCATTCAGCACAAGCGCCTCGTGGATGGCAGCACCCCCACGGCGTTAGGCGCCCACCGTACACAAGGCAACGATGGGTATTTGAGTGCCAGCAAGCTGTTGTTCGGGGCGGTGGCCGGGCGTAACGTTTTGCTCAATGCAACGCTTCGCAACACCGAGGCCAACCAGGGCGGGCTGCTGGGTTTTGGCGGCGATGATGGGGGGCGCCAGTGGGTAGCGGAGGGAAGCGTAGGGCTTTTCATCACCCCGCAATGGGTTCTGGGCACCGAGTATCGCCAAAAACCCGACAACCTGAGCGTGGCCCAGGAAGATGACTGGCAAAGCATCTACAGCGCCTACTTCTTCAACAAGCACGTGTCGGTGACCGGCGCCTGGCTTGATCTTGGCAGCATCGCCGGCCTGCCCTCCCAGCGCGGCGGCTATCTTTCACTTCAGGCAGCTTTTTAAAGGGGGCTCGATGACACGCTCGAAAAACCAACGCCGTGCTCACTCCGGCTTCTTTGCCGCGGGAGCGCTTGCCGGTGTATTGACACTTGCCAGCTGCGCGGCGAGCTCACCGCCTGAAACGCTTTATGATCGAATGGGCGGTGAAGCCACGATCGACGCGGTGGTCGAGAATTTTCTTTATCGCATCGCCGATGACCCGGCACTCGTCGGCTTTTTTGCCAATACCAATATCGACTACCTGGCCGACGCACTCTCTAGCCAGTTTTGCGAGGTCAGTGGCGGCCCTTGCCGTTACGAGGGCCCGCCCATGGAGCGAGCCCACCAAAACATGGGCATCACCGACGCCCATTTCAATCGACTCGTCGAGCATCTCGACGCCGCCCTGCAGGCACAACGGGTACCGCTTGGCATGCGCAACGACCTGCTCGGCCGGTTGGCGCCGATGCATGGCGATATCATGCGCTATCAATAGCTCGCCGCGACGAACGCCCCATTGGGCCAAGCTCGATACGCCCTGTTGCGCGTAGACCCCGGATCGATAGGCAAAAAAAAGCCGGCCTCCTCGGCCGGCTAAGTGAAGGCTCGACGCCTTCCCCCTGACAAAGCAAATGCACACATGCAGCGACACCATAAAGACGCTGCGTGCCCAACGCTTTCAACTACTTTAACGGCCATCGGCTTTGAAAACCGTGATCTCGGTCACGTTTTGAGCCGTTAAGGTTTTCTAAAGCGCACCGCTCAAAGAACCTTGCGATCTTCGACTTTTTTATGCTCGGTTCCCGGGGGCAGCGGATGGCCCTTGGCAAGCTCGGCCCGGGTCGCCTCGCGCAGGCTGAGCACCTTCACCTGGTAGGCAAGCGTGCGCCCGGCTAGCGGATGATTCATGTCCACGCGGACCTTATCGCCTGCGACCTCGAGCACCGTCACGATTTGCGGGCCCGCTTCACCTTCGGTTTGAAAGCGGCTGCCCGGGGTGAGCTCGGCGCCGCTAAAAGCGGTTTGACTCACGGTTTTGATCAACGCCTCGTCACGCAGACCATAAGCCTCGACGGGCGCAAGGGTGACGCTGAACGCATCCCCCGGGGCCTTGCCTTCGAGAGCGCGCTCGAGGCCTGGTAAAATGTTCTCGTGGCCATGAAGGTATTCCAAAGGCTTTTGACGCGCCTGGGAATCATCGAGCACTTCGGGCTGGCCGTGACTGGGGACGTCGCTCAATACGTAATGCAGACTGACGACCTGGTGTGACGTAATCGACACGGAAAACTCCTCTCCGGTAAGCTATCGGCTCTTTCAGGCGGCCAGTTTATCCTGCCGCGTTTTCCCAAGGCCACCGTTAACGGCTTTTTCTGGAGTCCTATCACCATGGTATCCCCTACTCCCAGGCGCAGCTGGAAAAGCGCCCTGGCCGTTTACTTCTGCGCGCCGGTGATCACCATGCTGTTTCTGGGGTTTTCCGCGGGGCTGCCCTTTTTGCTGGTGTTTTCTACCCTTTCGGCCTGGCTTAGAAGCGATGGGGTCGAAGTGGCGGCCATCGGCTTTTTCTCCTGGATCGGCATTCTCTATTCGATCAAGTTTTTCTGGGCGCCGGTGGTCGACCGGCTGGCGCTTCCGGTGCTGACGCGGGGTTTTGGCCAGCGCCGAGGATGGATGCTCATCGCCCAGGTGACGATCGCCGCCGGGCTTGTCGGCATGGCGGGCATCGACCCGGTGGGCAACCTGGGGTTCGTGGCGGCGTTTGCGCTGCTGGTCGCCTTTGGTTCGGCGACCCAGGATATCGCCGTGGACGCCTACCGGATCGAGTCGGCCAGCGACGATCTACAGGCGGCCATGTCGTCGACCTACATCATCGGTTACCGCTGCGGGCTGATTGCCGCCGGAGCCGGGGCGCTCTACGTCGCCTCGCACTACTCCTGGGAGGTAGCGTACCTGGCGATGGCGGCGCTGATGGGCGTGGGCGTGCTGGCCGTGCTGGTTCGCCCGGAACCCAAGCGCGCCTCATTGACCATTCAGCTGGTACACGAGCCCAGCGTGCGCGCCTATCTTCGCCAAAGCCGCGGCCAGCCCAAGTGGCGCCGCCGCCTTGTGGCCTGGGCGATCGGCGCGGTGGTCTGCCCGTTCATCGATTTCTTTCGCCGCTTCGGCGTCAAGGCGCTGGGGCTTTTGGCCTTCATCGCGGTGTTTCGTATCAGCGATTTGGCCATGGGCTCGATGGCGAACCCGCTGTATATCGATTTGGGCTTTTCGCTCGAGACGATCGCCGCGGTGACCAATATATTCGGGATCGCCATGAGCATTGCCGGCGGGGTGCTGGGCGGGCTTTTAGTGGCCCGCTACGGGGTGAAGCCGCTGTTGATCGGTGGCGCCGCCTTCGTGATGGTGACCAACCTGCTGTTCACCGCGCTCGCGCTGATCGGCGACCAGCTGCCGATGCTGGTCGTCACCATCATCGGCGACAACCTGGCCAACGGCCTGGCCAGCGCCATCTTTATCGCCTTTTTATCGAGTTTGACCTCGAAGGCCTACACCGCCACTCAGTACGCGCTGTTCTCGTCGCTGATGACGCTGCCGGGCAAGTTTTTGAGCGGCTTTGGCGGGCTGGTGGTCGGCGCCCAGGGGTACGCCACCTTTTTCCTGGTGGCGACCCTTTTAGGGCTACCGGCGGTGCTGCTGGCAATCTGGGTCAACAAGGACAAGACGCTGTTCGAGACGCCGCGCTAGCGGTGCTTTAAAAGCCAGTCCAGCGCACCCGGCGTGGTGCGCCACTGATCGCGCATTAGCGTGCGGTACTGCCAGGCCTCTGCCCGCGAACCCGGGTCGACCTGGCCATCCGCGTGGGGCAGCGAGGGTTTGGGGCTCTCGGCGCAGAGAAGCTCCAGGGCATGGCGGTTGTGGGCCACGGCCTGATTCAGCGCGCCTTCGGCGGCCTGGTGCTCGGCCAGCCGATAAAGTGCCAGGGTTCTGCCCATCAAAAGCCCCAGCACCTGGGAGCCGTCGTCTTTCTCGCACTCCTCGGTGAGCGTCAGCGCTTCGCGGTTGCGGTCATCGCGCAAGAGCTGGTCCAGCACCAGCTCCTTGAGCCCGAGGCTATCCTCCTGGTCGATGGCCAGCAGTTCTTCGGCAAGCTCCCGGGAGTGTTGGCGGGCGCCGCGCTCCATGCCCACCACCAGCGCAAGGCCGGTGCGTAGCAGCATGACGTTTTGAGCGTCGTCCCAACAGAGGCTACCGCTACCCGCAGCGCGGGCCTGCTCCAGCCAACGCGAAAGGCGCACCGCCAGTGGCTCCAAAAGGCTCGGCGCCATCCAGGGGAGGCTGCCGAAGCGGCTGGTCAGCGCTAGCGTGACATCCTGCATCACCTGGGGCGAATCCAGCCACTCCGGGTTGGCGCAAAGCGCCGACATCCACTCCACCGCGTTGCCCCAAGGGTCGTCGCGAAAGCCAAGCGCTACGTCGTCATCGACCCACACCTGGAACTGCTCGTGCCAGGCGGCAAAGAGGGTCTCTTCGCGGGCGGTGGTGGTGTAATAAAGGCGCGTATCGTCTTGTGATGCCTTGAGATCGAGCTTCGGCGCGGTCGGTAGAGCCGCTAACAGCGACTGTAGCGAGATCAGCGGCGTCGCCAGGTCCTCTTCGGCGCTCAAAAGCTGGTCGGCAAGGGTGGCGCCGGGGTTATCGGCCAGCGCCGAGAGAAACTCGAGCTGCTCTTCGTCGAGCCCGCCCTGGCGCACCAGCCGGCGATACCAGAAGTTGGCCCGCTCGCGCGCCTCCTCTTCGTGCCCCTCGTGAAGCAGCAGCATCGCCTCGATATACGCAAGCGTCGGCGAGTCGGGCAGCGCCTGCATCGCCTTGATGAACGCGCCGCGGGCGCTGTCCAGGTCGTCGTTATCCAGGTGCATCAAGCAAAGCCGCTCGAGCGCGACGCCGCGCAGAAACATCGGCCCGCGCTCCATCACGTCGTCAAGCAGGTCGGCGCGCTTGCGGGTGAAGCCGCGCTCCTGGTAGATATCGAGCAGAATCTCGAAGGCCGGCTCGGCCTGGTCGGGCAGGCGCGACCAGTCGCTGCCATCGAAAAGCGACTCGAGAATCTGCATGGCGCGCCCGCTCTGGCCGCTTTCGGCCGCGATCAGCCCGGCTTCGAGAAGCGCCTGGGCCGGGGCGTGGTGGCTATCGAGGGCGGCCTTGAGCGTGGCACCCTTCCACTCCTTGAGCGAAAGCATCCACATTACCTGGTCGGGGATCTCGGTGGGAAAACTCACCCGTTGGCAGCACTGCTTGTACTTGCGCCCGGAATCGCACCAGCAGGGCTCGTTGCGCCCGGGTGTGGCCAGCGGCTCGCTTGCGAATTCGAGACGTTCGAGCGGTGCTTGCGACCAAAGAATCGGCGCCAGCGCCTGGGCGGTCGCTATATCGCCGTTGAAGTACTCAGCACCCTGCGCCCGAACCCAGGTCATGAAATCCGGATAGTGTTCTTGCTGCCTGATTGCCGAGAGTGCCCCTGAGGCGAATCCCAGCAGTTGATCGACCCATACCGCCAGCATTTGCCAACTCCACTGTTTAGAAAGCGCCATAGTCTAGCATGAGCACGGGGCTTCTCGCAGGAGGATTGGCGGGGCGTTGAACGACTGTTACTGTGCGTCGAGCGCCGGCTCGACCGCCTCCCGTCAAACGCACACCTCAAGAGTCATTCGCCATGTCGTCACGGCAGCGTTAAGGCGTCGACGGCGGCACGTGGCCAGCCCAGTTTAAAAGCGGCCGGGTACGCTCGTGCATGTCCAAGCGCGCTTTTAGGCGCACCAGATTCCAGTAGTGGCCGTTGAGCGCGCGGGAAAGCAGCAGCGTGTCCGCCGGGGGCTGAAGTCGGTCCATCGCGCCCCACACCTTGGGCGAAAGTTCGCGCAGGCGCTGGTGTACGCGCACATCGCCAAAGTCCTGCTCGCCGGGCTCAAAAAGCGGGGTAATGCTTTCCGCCGCTTCGCGATAAAGCGTGAGCGGCGCGCCCTGGCCCTGGCGGCCGCCCATCTTCACCATGGCCTCGTCCATCGCCATCGGGTCCTGGTCCAACGTGGCCTTCAAAAGCGCCATCATTGCCGCAAGGCGCTCCCTGGGCACGGGGATCACCGCGCCGAAATCGTAGATCACCAACCGCCCGTGCGCGTCGGCGGCGAAGTTGCCCGCATGGGGGTCGGCGTGAAGCTCTCCATGGGTGAAAAGCTCTTCGGTGATCCAGTCCGCCAATACCTGCGCCACCTTCTGGCGGGTGGCATCATCAGCACTTTCCAGCTCGCGCAGCGGCGTACCGTCGACGAAGCGCATGGCCAGCACGTGGGTGCCGCAAAGCGCCATGACGGGCTCCGGGATCACCAGCCTTGGCTCGTCTATGTAGCGCTCGCGGTAGCGGGCCAGCGCCTGCGCCTCGGCGGTATAGTCGAGTTCGTCGCGTAGCCCCGCGGCGAGCTCCTCGAACATCGCATCCAGCCGCGCCTGGGGCACCTTGAACCAGCGGCCCAGCCGCATGATGCGCCGCAATTGCACCAGGTCACTCTCCAGCACCTCGGCAAGGCCGGGATACTGTACCTTCAAGACCACCGTCTCGCCGTCGAGTGTCACCGCTTTATGTACCTGGCCCATGGAGGCACTGGCGAAGGGCCGCTCTTCGATCTCGCTAAAGTGGCCGTCCAAATCGCCGTACTGGAGCACCAGCGCCTCGCGGATGCGCGGCCAGGGCATCGGCTCGGCCTGGCGCTGCAGCCTGGCGAGTTCCTCGGCCAAATCCGGCGGCAGCAGGTCGTCCCACTGGGACATCATCTGCGCCATCTTCATCGCCGGGCCCTTGAGCTCGGAAAGCCCTTCGAACAGCGCCTCCCCGAGCGAGCGCCAGTCCGCCTGGCCGCCCAGCCGGGTTTTAAGCATCGCCCCGCCGGTACGGGCGCCCAGGCCCATCAACCGCCGCGTTCTTCCGCGATCGCGCATAGCTTCATATCCTTTTTTGAAGGGGTGACACCAGAGTTACCGCATCCGCGATACCTCTTCTAGCGTAGCTCATAGCGCACTTCGCCAGCGCCCGGCCGCTTTTTTAAAGGCGCTGACCAAAACGCCTTCCATTCATTAAAGCCGGTCGTACTTAGGTGCAAATTTTTCTTCAATCAGTTCAATCCAAACACCAATACACATATTAAACGTCTGTTTTTAATTGATTTATTTTACAAGAAATAAATTTGCACGTATGTGCAAATGTAAACGTACTGTCACGTTCGCCTCCTAGAATGCGTTTTATATCGGGCCGATGCCGTCGGCTGTCAATTGCGTTTACGAGGACTACTCATGGCCGGGTCGATTCACACGCCGCTCCCCCGTTACCGAGCGTTGCAGCTGAGCTTGAAAAATCCGGCGACGCTGCTGGGTTTGGCCTTATTGGCTACGTTCAGCTATCTGATCCTGGCGCCGGTGCTGTCGATTTTGCTGGACGCCGTCAACGTCAACTTTGGCGACGCCAAGCGCATCGGCACCGAGCAGGGCAGTTTTACGCTCTACTATCTTCAACGCGTGTTCACCTCCCCGGTTTCCCACCGCTTGTTTTGGCAGCCGCTGCTCAACACCCTGGGCGTCGCCATTGGCGCCATGAGCATCGCCATGGTCGTGGGGGGCGTCATGGCCTGGGTTGTGAGCCGTACCGACCTTTGGGGCCGGCGCTGGTTTGCCACCGCGCTGATCGTGCCCTTCATGCTGCCCACCTGGACCTTCGCCCTTGCCTGGACGACGCTTTTTAAAAACCGTTCGATGGGCGGCCAGCCCGGCTGGGTAGAGTCCATGGGTTATGATTCGCCGGACTGGCTGGCCTACGGCGCGGTGCCCATGATTTTGATACTCGCCCTGCACTATATTCCGCTGGTCATACTGCTTTTTGGAAACGCCCTGCGCCGCTTCGATTCCCAGCTCGAGGACTCGGCGCGGATCATGGGCGCTGGCCGCACCACTGTGGCGTTTCGCATCATTTTACCGCTCATGCGCCCGGCGCTGATGTCCGCCATGGTGCTGATTCTGGCCGATGCGCTGGGGGAATTCGCCGTACCTTATATTCTGGGCTTGCCGGTGCAGTTCGATACGCTCTCGACGTCGCTTTTTCGGTCCATTTCCTCGCGCCAAACCGGCGTAGCCTCCGTACTGGCCGGGGCCATCATGGTGCTGGGCTGTATCACGCTGACCATCGATCTATACCTGATGCGCGAAGCGCGCCGCTTCGTCACTTTGGGGGGCAAAGGCGCCATGCAGCGCCGCCGCCCGCTGGGCGTTTGGCGCCTACCGGCCACCCTGCTTGCCGCCTTCCTGTTTATCATCGGCGTCGTCTTGCCGCTTCTCACGCTCTTTCTTTCCACGGTCATGCATATCCCGGGGCGCTTCAACGCCGCCAACTTCACGCTGGATTACTGGATCGGCACCGACCTCGATACGATCGCGCTGCAAAACGGCATCCTGCTCACGCCCGAGTTTTGGTCGGCCACCGGCAATAGCCTGCGTATCGTGGGTAGCGCCTCCATCTGTGCGGGTTTGCTGGGCCTGCTGGTGGGCTATGTCGTGACGCGCACGCCCTGGCGCTGGCTTGCCAGCGGTTTACGCCAGCTCACCTTCATGCCTTACCTGGTGCCGGGTATCGCGTTCGCCGCCGCCACGCTTTCGCTCTTTGCGGTACAGCGCGGCCCCGTGCCGGCGCTTTACGGCACCTCGCTGATTCTCATGCTCGCCCTGATTGCCGATCAAATGCCGTTTGCCTCGCGGGCGGGGATTTCCGCCATGACCCAGCTTGGCAAGGAGCCGGAAGAGGCGGCGCAGATCGCCGGCGCCACCTGGTGGCGGCGCATGGTCAGCATCATCGTTCCCATCCAAAAAGGGGCGCTGGTCGTGGGCATCGTGTTGCCCTTCATCTCCGGCATCAAGGGGGTGAGCCTGTTCATCATCCTGGCGGTACCGGCCACCGAGGTGCTGACCACCTACTCACTTCGGCTGGTGGATTACAACTACACCCAGGCCGCCAACGCCGTTGTCCTGATGATCGCCCTGCTCGCCTGGGGCGGCACGATCCTGACGCAAAAATTAACCAAAACGGGCCTGGCCCAGGGCCTGGAGCATTAATCATGCCGACTATCACGCTAGACGCCATTGGCAAGCAGTACGGCGGCCAAACGATGGCCGTCGACACGATCGACCTGACGATCAAAGACGGTGACTTCATGTGCCTGCTCGGCCCTTCAGGCTGCGGCAAAACCACCCTGCTGCGCATGATCGCCGGGCTCGAGCACCTGAGCCAGGGCCAGCTCTTCATTGGCAGCCAACTGGTCGACTCGCCCAAGGCGGGATGCTTCGTCGCACCGGAAAAACGCGAGCTGGGGCTGGTCTTTCAAAGCTACGCGCTTTGGCCGCACATGAGTGTCGAGCAAAACATCGCCTTTGGCCTGCGTCTTCGCAAGTTGCCCGAGCGCGAGCAGCGCGCCCGCACCGACGATGTCATGGAAAAGCTCGGCATCGCCGCCTATGCCAAACGCTACCCGTCCCAGCTCTCCGGTGGCCAGCAGCAGCGCGTGGCGCTCGCTCGTATGATGGTATTGAAACCCAGGGTACTGCTGCTGGATGAGCCGCTTTCCAACCTTGACGCTTCGCTGCGCATCGAAATGCGCGCCGAGCTCAAACGCCTTCATCAGGCCTTCGACACCACCATCGTCTTCGTCACCCACGATCAGTGGGAGGCCATGACCCTGGCGGACACCATCGCCGTCATGAGTAAGGGCACGCTTCAGCAGGTCGGCAGCCCGGACGATATTTACGCCCGCCCCGCCAACCGTTTCGTGGCCGAGTTTATCGGCAACCCGCCGATCAACCAGGTCGCCGCCGCGTCCCGTTTGGGCCGCCGGCTCAATGGGGACCCACCCACGCACAGCCTGGGTATACGCCCGGAAGACATTCACCTGGCCGGTGCCGGACAAGCCGGTGCCTTGCCGGCCAGGGTGCAAAACGTGATGCCCACCGGCGGCAGTTGGATACTGGAGCTCGAAGTGGAAGGCCAAACGCTACACCTTTCGACCCAAATGCGCCCCGGCGTAAAGGCCGGCGAGGCCACCTACTGCCATATCCAGGCGCAGCATCTGCACCTTTTTGACCACCACGGCCGCCGCCTCGAACGCCCTCATCTTTTAAAAGCCAACGCGGCGCCCGACAGCGCCTCCACCACCTCTTACATGCACGCCGTTTAAAGGAATTCGCCATGCGCACGCTAACCAGAATCGCCCTGGCCGTCAGTCTCGTTTCGACGCCGCTTGCCTTTGCCGAACAGCCAGGTTCGCTCGATGAACTCATCGCCGCCGCGCGCGAGGAGCCGGCCATCACGGTCTACGACTCGACCGGCAAGATCGTCGAGCAGGCGGCCAACTTTTCTGCCAAATACGGCGTTCGAGCCGAAGGCGTCAAGTCGAAGGCGCCCCATACGCTGGAGCGGATCATTCGCGAGGCGCAGGCTGACAACATCCAAACCGACGTGGCCATTTTGGCCGATGCCCCGGCGGCCGTGGCCCAACTGCTCGAGACCGGGTTCGCCTTCAACTGGTTTCCCGACGATATGGCCGACACGGTCAGCGAGCGCTACCGCGACCCGCTGGCGATCGTCATGGCGCCCAACGTATGGACCTATAACACCGCGCTACACGAGAGCTGCCCTATCGACAACGTCTGGGCGTTGACCGACCCGGAGTGGGCGCGCCATGTCACCATGCAGGACCCGTTGGGCAAGCCCTCTTACGTGGACTGGTTCAACCAGATGGCGCAGCACAGCGACCAGGCGATGGCCGAGGCGTTCGAGGCGCACTATGGCCACCCGCTCGACGAAAGCGAAGAGAGTGCCACTGCGGCCTGGGTCAGCGCGCTGGCGGCCAACGCGCCGCTGCTCACCGATTCGGACTCCAACGCCGCCGAAGCGGTAGGCTCCCCGGACCAGCAAGACAGCTTTATCGGTTTGACCAGTACCGCCAAGTTTCGCGAAAACGCCAACGGCATGAAGCTTGGAATCTGCGAGGATCTGACCCCGTGGATCGGCTGGACCTACCCTTCGATCGGGCTGATCGCCAGCGGCACGCAAAGCCCCAACGCCGCCAAACTCTTCATTCATTACCTGCTGACCGCCGAAGGCATCGCCCCCCAGGCCGTGGATGGAAAAATTTCAACCCGCTCGGATATCGCTTTACCCGCGCAAGAGCCCTCGGGTATCGGCGCCTTCAAGGCACAGCTATTCGACTACTCGCCGAGTACCGCCATCGACGACTGGGATAATCGCCAAGAGTGGCAGGATCTTTGGATGCTCAACTATCGTCGTTGAAGCCAACTTCAAAACGCTATCTTAAAAATGGCGGCTCAATAACAAGACACAATGCTCAAAACGTTAATGCCAAGGACTACTATGCCCATTTCGTCACACGCGCTGAAGGCCCGCGCTGAATTTCTCAAAGAGGTCATTCAGCAAACGGGTCTTACGGCACACCGCCTGTTTGAAAACCGTACGCCCGGGCGCTATACGCTCAAGGGGCCCCAGGACTTTTTGACCGAAGCCGATACGTTGGTCGAAAGAGCGCTTCGTGACGCGCTTTATGAGCGCTTTCCCCAGGACGGTTTTTTGGGCGAAGAAACGGGCGGTGAGTTCACGGGTAACGCGACCTGGGTCGTCGATCCGATCGACGGGACCGCCAACTACGCCCGGGGCATTGCGCATTATTGTGTGTGTATCGCCTTCGTGGATGAGGGCAAAACCCAGCTGGGCGCTATTTACAACCCCTGCACCCAGGAGCTTTATTTCAGCCAGCGCGGCCAAGGTGCCTACAAAAACGGCGACCCGATTCGCGTCGCCGATACCGATACGTTCACCGCCGCCACGATCGAGATGGGCTGGTCGACACGAACCTCCCTACACGACTATTTGAGCGTGCAAAAAGCGCTTTTGAGCCAGGGCGCCAATATACGCCGCGGGGCGTCCGGCGCCCTGGCGCTGGCCTGGGTCGCCGAAGGCCGTATCGACGGTTATCTCGAGCAGCACATGAACCCCTGGGACAGCCTGGCGGGGCTTCTCATGGTCAAGGAGGCCGGCGGGATAACCCAGCCGTACCTCTCTTTGGCCGGCACCCTCGACCGGGGCGGCCCGGTGCTTGCCGCGGCACCGGGTATCGCGGACTCCCTAACCCACTGCAGTCAACTCGAAGAGCCTGAAATCGCATGACCAAAATCCACTACCCGCGCCCGCCCCTGAGCCTGATCGAGTCCGAACTGCCCGGGCGAAACGTCGCGCTCTATATCGGCGACAGCGACGCTGCCAGCCAGCCAGCGCTACTTCACGAGCGCGGGATTACGACCGTGATCAACTGCGCGGTCAACCTCGACATCAACCTGGTCGAACCAGGGCCAGCCCCGGCGCCTGGCGGTTTAACGCACGGCACCGGCGCGTTTCGCTACTATAAGATCGGCATGATCGATGGCCCCGGTAACCCCCACGAGCAGATACTGGCGGGCTATTTCATCGTTCGCGCCGCGCTCGACCAGGTCCTGCCGGACAAGCCCTCGTACCCGCTGCGGGAAAAAGGCAACGTGCTGGTTCACTGCCGCGGAGGACGCAGCCGCTCGGTCACGCTGGTGGCGCTATTCCTGCACCTGGAGCTGCCCAGCCGCTACCCTACGCTCGAAAGCGCGGTGGCCCACGTGCGCCAAAAGCGCGAGCTGCACCCGGACGAGTGGTTCGAAACGCCCAAGCCGGAACTTCTGGAGGCGGCCCGCATCGCCGCCGACCAGGTCACTTTGTTGCGTCAGGGAGCACCCGATGAGCAGCTCACGCAAGTTTGCTAGCGCGGAAGAAGTCGCACGCTTGGCGGGCGTTTCGCGCTCGGCGGTATCGCGCACGTTCACCGACGGCGCCAGCGTTTCCGACGAGACGCGTCAAAAGGTGCTCGCCGCCGCCGCCGAACTCAATTACCACGTCAATCACCTGGCGCGCGGGCTATCCCAGGAGAGTTCACGGCCGGTATGCCTGGTCGGCAACCATCTTGGCTCGCCGTTTCTCTCGAGCCTTTTGGAGGCGGTGAGCCGCCATATTCAGGCGCTTGGCCGGGCGGTCATGCTGATCAATACCTCTGGAGAAGCCCAGGCCGTCGAGAGCGCCCTTCACCAGGCCCTGCAATACCGGGCGAGCGCCGTCGTGGTGCTCTCCGGCGCACCGGCCGAATCCCTCGTTCAGACCTGTATCCAAAGCGGGCTGCGCGTCGTGCTGGTGAACCGAGGCCAGGTCTTCGATGGCCCGGTGCATATCACCCTGGGCCATGAAGAGGCCATGCAGGAGGCTTTCGATTTGTTCTATCGCGCGGGCTGCCGCTCTTTTGGGCTGGTCACCTCGACCGCCGGCACCCCCAGCCTGCTCGCCCGGGAGCAGGCGTTCATTCGGTCCATCGACGAAGCGGGGCTTGCCGTCACCACGGTGCGCGCAGGCCCCACCCGCTACGCCACCGGCCAGGAAGCCGCCCGTCAGCTGCTCGGCCGCGCCAAACGGCCGGACGCGGTGCTATGCACCACCGACCTACTCGCCTGCGGCTTTTTGGATACCGCCCGGCACACCTTCAAGCTCGATATTCCGCGCGATGTCTGCGTGATGGGCTTCGACAACATCGAGCAAGCCAGCTGGGAAAGCTATGGGCTGACCACGTTTCATCATCCGGTCGAGGAGATAGCGGCCTCGGTGGCCCAGCAGTTGGCGGACGAGCGCGTGGCGGGCCAGACCATCCAGCTACCCGCAAGACCGGTGTGGCGTAACACCATCCGGCCAGGCTAGCCACCACCGTTTAAAAACTCAACACCTTGATTTTATTCGCCATGACGCGGCGAAGGGGCCCCGCTGTGCCTTGAAAAACGGCCACGCATCATCCGTATGCCCAAAACGACATAACGTCATTGACTCGCCAAAGGAGATTTCCCATGCAGTTGACTCACTGGTCCGTGGGCGCCGCCGCGCTCTGCTGCGGCCTGGCCGCCACCCAGGCCCTGGCGCAAGCCCAGGCAAACGATGAAAACGCTAAAGCCACGACCTACTTCAGCACCAAGTCGCCCTACGATTACGTGGCCGCCGACCTCACCCCGGCCCCGGAAGGCTACCAGCCGGTGTTTATCCAGTACGCGGGCCGACACGGCTCGCGCCACCTTTCCAGCGCCAAGTACGATAAAACGCTTTTCGATCTGCTCACCCTGGCCGACGAGCGCGGCCAACTCACCGCCACTGGAAGCGAACTCCGCCAGCAAATCGCCCGACTCATGGCGGTAGAAGAAGGCGTTTACGGCGAACTCTCGATCCTCGGCGGCGAGGAGCTTTACGGGATAGGCGAGCGCCTGGGCGATCGGTTCACGGCGCTGTTCGAACAGGGCCGCCCAATCCTTGCCCACGCCACCTACAAGGACCGGACCCCGCAAAGCCGCGACCACTTCCTGGCAGGGCTTCAAAGCGCGCTAGGCGATGCCACCCCGCCGATCATCGCCGAGCAGTACGCCAAAGGCCGCGACCCTTACCTAAGACCTTATGACCTGGCGACCCGGTATCGCGACTACAAAAGCGGCGGTGAATGGCAGCAGGTGCTCGAGGCATACCTCGACGGGCGGTCAGAAACCCGCGACTTCGCCCGGGATATTCTCGAGCAATTCATCGACGACGAACTGTTCGAGGAGCTGGCGCAGGGCGAATTCGCCCTGGAGGACGCCAAAGGCCGCGTCAAGCTCGCCACCCCCACGGACGCCGCCAACAATCTTTACCAGCTCTACATCATCTCGCCCAACATCGCCCGCGAAGGGGCTTTCGACTTCGGGCAGTACTTCAGCGAAGAGCAACTGGCCTGGTACGAAGACCTCGACCTGATGGACGCCTTCTACGCCAAAGGGCCCTCGCTCACCACGAGCGACCTGCCTCGGGAAATTGCCGCCCCCATGGTCAAGGAGCTGATCACCTCGACCGACGAAGCGCTCGAAGAGGACAGCGCCAGCGGCATTTTCAACTTTACCCACGCGGAAATGATCATGCCGCTGGCCGCGTACCTTGAAATCGAGGGCGCCGATGAAAGCCAGGACGACCCGGCGCGGGTTATTACGACCTGGGATGGCAAAGCGATCACGGCCATGGCGGCCAATATTCAGTGGATCTTTTACGAAAATAGCGGCGAGCTTTTGGTCAAGATGCTGCACAACGAACGCGAAGTCGCGTTTCCCGTGGCGACGACGGCCTACCCGTATTACGAGTGGGAAAGCGTCAAGGCGTACTACGCCGACAAGGTCGAGGAAAGCGGAATCGCCCTGGGCGACACCCTACAAGACGATATCGAGGCGCTAAAAAACGATTTTTAACAAGTAAGCGCCCTTAACCCAACGAATTAACACACTGATAACCAAGCCCTCTTTTGATCCTTCGATCAATGGAGCGGCCACTTGCTGCCCAAATTTCATCAAGGGATACGAACATGAAGACTTCACTCACCGCCCTACTGGTTGCCATTGCGGCGTTTCAGAGCGCCCACGCGGCCATCGTTTACCAGGACGAAGACCTTCGGGTCGACCTGCGAGGCAAAGTGCAATACGAAGCCGGCGCTTTCAAGTACGACAAGGACAACCCAGCAAGGCGCCTGCATTTTGGCGGCGACGGTAAGGCGCGCCTGGGCCCCCAGTTCAAGTACCGCTTTTCCGATGAGCTGGACCTTTTGGGTAAGCTCGAATGGCAGCTTAGCGCCGAGGACGAAAACGATGCCAAGACCGACGGCATCGACGTTCGCTACGCCTGGCTTGGCTTTCGCTATCAGGATCAGCTCGAAATGGCCATCGGCCGGACGAAAAGCTCGACCAGCCAGCTCATCGACGTTACGGATATTTTCGAGCTGTATGGTTCTTCGGCCAACGACAACAAGATCAACGGCGTCAAACCCTTTGCCAGTAAAAAGGATGACCAGCTGACGTTGGGCTACGATATCGGCAATTGGGACTTGCGCGGCAGCTACGTGTTCGAGGATGAACGCCGCCCTCGCGAAACCAGCGTAGGCGATCGCGACTACCAATACAGCTTTTCGGCGCGCTACACCACCGACAACGAAATCGACTTCGTCGGCGCCTATGAGCGCCAAAGCTTTCAAGGCACCACCGACACACTGGGCGATATGACCAGCTGGGGGCTGGGCGTAGGCTGGCGCTTCGACCCGTTCTACGTCGGTGCCCTCAACGGCTACAAGACCATGAACGCCGCCAACGATCAGACGTTCTCCAGCCATTTCTATGAGCTGGCCGCCGCTTATGAGCTGGGCAAATTTCTGATCATGGCGGGCTACAACAATGAAGAGGCCGAGGACGACCTGGCCTACCAGGGCCGGCGTGTCGACGAGTACGTGTTCGGCGTCTCCTACCAGCCGATCCCCAGGGCCAAGGTATACGCCGAATACAACGTTGACCGCGTGAACGTCGACGGCCAAACCCGGGACGATCTATTCGGTATCGGCATGGAGGTCAAGTTCTAGCGCCGCCGCCAGGCGGGGGTGGATAACACCCCAAGCGTTTTTGGGCTTTCGAGTGTAAGGGTCGACTCTGCTACCATGGAGCGCTCTGATCACTCGAAGGCCCTTCGCGTATGCGCTTGATTATCGCCGAAAAACCCAGCCTCGCCCGGGCGATTGCCGATGCCCTGCCGGGCAGCGCCCGGCGCCAGGACGGCGCGCTGGTATGCGGCGATACCACCGTGACCTGGTGTCTGGGCCACCTTTTAGAACAGGCCCCACCGGAGAGTTACGACCCGGCAGACAAACAGTGGCGCCTGGACCGGCTACCCATCGTACCCGGCCGTTGGAAACTGGCGCCGCGCAGCCAGGCACGCGGTCAGTTGGCGGTGATTCGCAAGCTGATCAAACAGGCAAGCGAGGTGGTTCACGCCGGCGACCCGGACCGGGAAGGCCAACTGCTGGTGCAGGAGGTGATCGAGTATCTGAACTACCGAGGCCCGGTCTCGAGGCTTTTAGTGAGCGACCTTAACCGCCCGGCGGTGGCGCGCGCCCTCGACAAGCTGCGCCCCAATCAGGAGTTTCAGCCGCTCTATCAGGCCGCCCAGGCGCGCTCTCGGGCCGATTGGCTCTATGGCATCAACCTGACCCGCGCCTGGACGATCACCGGCCGCCAGGCCGGCCACGACGGCGTGCTCTCGGTGGGTCGCGTGCAGACCCCGGTACTGGGTTTGATCGTTCGCCGCGACAACGCCATTCGCGATTTCAAGCCCCACCCGTTTTATCCGCTCTGGGCCGAGCTCAAAGTGGCCCAGGGTCAACTGCGCGCCTGGTGGGTACCCACCGAGCGCCAGCCCCTGGACGACCAGGGCCGACTGGTCGAGCGCGGCCCCGCCGACGCCCTGGCGAGCGAGCTCCCCGGCGCTCAGGGCACGCTTGCCCAACTCGACCAGCAGCAAAAGCGCCAGAACGCGCCGCTGCCCTACTCGCTCTCGGCGCTTCAAGTGGACGCCGCGCGGCGCTTCGGGCTTTCGGCCCAGGCCGTGCTGGACGTGTGCCAGCGTCTTTACGAGCGCCACACGCTGATTACCTACCCGCGTTCGGACTGCCGCTACCTGCCCGAAGAGCACTTGCCGCTTGCCAAGCGCAGCCTGACCGGGGCCTGTCAAAACGATGAAACCCTCACGAAATGGCTAGAAGGCGCGGATTTCAGCCTGCGCTCGAAAGCCTGGAACGACAAGCAGGTCGGCGCCCACCACGCGCTCGCGCCTACCGGCAAACCGGCGGACTTCTCCGCGCTCTCGGAAACCGAGGGCCAGGTGTTTCGCCTGGTAGTGCGCAACGTGATGGCCCAGTTCTACCCGCCGCTCAAAACCTTTGAGGTAAAGGCGGAGTTTCAGATTCTGGGGGAAGCCTTTCGCGCCCGAGGCCAGAGCGTGCTCGACCCCGGCTGGAAGCCGCTGTTCACCACTAAAGAAGACGCCCCGCCGCTACCGCCGCTTACCCAGGGCGAAACCTGTCAGGTCGTGAACGCAGGTGTCGAGGAGAAAGAGACCCGCCCGCCGGAGCCGTTTTCGGATGCCAGCCTCATCAAGGCGATGATGAACATCGGCCGCTACGTGGAAGATGTGGAGGTGCGCCGCACGCTTCGCGACACCGACGGCCTGGGCACCGAGGCCACCCGGGCGGGTATCATCGAAACCCTGGTGCAGCGGGGGTATCTGGTGCGCAAACAGAAGGCGCTGCGCGCCACAAAACTGGGCACCGCGCTAATTGCGGCGCTACCCAGTGCAGTGAGCACGCCGGAGCGCACCGCGCTTTGGGAGCAGCGCCTAAGCGGTATTGCCGAACGCCAGGACAATGCCGGCGCCTTTCAGCAAGCGCTGGTCGACGACCTGCGCGGGCTGCTCGGCCAAAGCGATGCGGGCAAACTAAGACAAAGTTTGCAAAGCGCCCAGGGCGAAGCGGCCACCCCGGCCAAGCGCAGCGCCGGCAAACCCAAAAAGCGCTACACCAAGCGCAAAACCACTGCAACGCGTAAGAAGACGACTTAGTGAAAACTCTGGTCTACCGGCTTTTTTCTTAACAAGAAATCCAAAGTCTATTCGAAAACAGATATAAGATAACGGTATAAATTATTTAGCGAACGGTAAGCGAACTCGGTCCCCGCTCAAACGCAGCGATTCGTCGACGTCCATCTACTCAGCTTCACGCTCTTGCAAAAGCGGAGGTACCGGGGCGCCCAACATGTCCGCCGTGGCGCGAAACAGCTCGGCTTCCGCCGGGCGAATCTCGCCACTGTGCTCGATACAGCGGGCCATGGCCTGCAAGAGCTTCGATTTATGCTGCGGCTTCAAGCGGCGCAGCCGGCTCACCGACTGGCTTAGCGCACGCCGGTCATCGACGTTGGCGCTCAAAGCCAGCTCAAAAGGCAGCTCCTGGGCGGCGGCGCTGAGGGCCGCATCGATGGCCGAGGTATCATCCTGCCCGGCGCTTGCCAGTACGCCAAGCAAGGTTTGGCACTCGTCGTGTAAATCGGAGAGCCTGCGATTGGCCGGGCCGTCTGCGCTTTTGGTCAGCCCCAGGTGATGAACCAGCCAGTGATAAAGCGTCCACTCGAACAGGCTAATCTGGCCATCGGCTTCGGCCAGGGCTTTGATACATTCGCGAAAGCGCTGCGCGTGGCTTTCGGAAAGGCTCTTGAGTGCGGGCAGCGCAAGCTCCACCAACGGCAAGCGAAGCTCGTCTCTTAGGGTCAGAATCTCACCGGCGTGGCTCATCACCGCGCGATAGACATCCGGCTGGGCGGACTGCTTTAAAAGCTCGAGCTGCGCCTGGCGCACCTGGTTTTGCTGGCTAAGCAACAACCCGTACATCAGCGCCCGTACCCCATAGGGGTCCTGGGCGGCCGCTTTGATCCGCGCTGGCAGCGCATCGAGGGTCGCACGCGCCTGGGAAATATGGCGCGGCCCCGGCTGGCCCATGGCCGTAATGGCCGCCTGGGCCGAAGCGCCGGTCATGCCCGTACCAACGCTTTGTGCGGGACCGGTATCTGTAAAGCCCGCGGCCTGAGAGGAGGCCTCCCCGGAGGTAGCGCCGCCGGCGGTGGGCGCGCTCAACGACGCATCGAAGGCGCCGTTCCAGCCTGGCATTACGCGCCGGATGCGCTTTTCGACCGGCGGGTGGGTGGCCAGCAAGCGCGTAAAACCAGCCTTCAAGCCTTGGCCAAAAAACATATGGCTATACTCGCTTGCCTGGGCGGTGTCGAGTCGCGAGCCGCGGCTGCTCGAGCCGATCTTGATCAGCGCGTGGCCTATGCCCTGTGGGTTGCGCGTGTACTGCACCGCAGATGCATCGGCCAGATACTCGCGCTGGCGGCTCACTGCCGCCTTGATCCAGTTGCCAAAAAACGTGCCCGCGTAGCCGATCACCATGAGCGCCGCGCCCAAGGCCACTAAAACAATCGCCGCTTTGCCATTATTGTCGTTAGTACGCTGCATGGAGCGCCCGCGAAAGGCTGTGCTGCGCAGCAGGATATAGCCCAACAGGCCAATCAAAAGCACACCGTGCAGCACGCTGATCAGGCGCATGTTCAAACGCATGTCACCGTGCAGGATATGGCTGAACTCGTGGGCCACTACGCCCTGAAGCTCGTCGCGGCTCAAATGATCGATTGCCCCTTGGGTAATCCCGATCACCGCATCGCGAGTATCGAAGCCGGCGGCAAAGGCGTTGATACCCACCTCTTGTAAAAGATACACCGGCGGTACCGGCGTACCCGAGGCAATTGCCATCTCTTCGACCACGTTGAGAATACGGCGCTCGTTGGCGTTCTCGGTGGCGGGGTCGATCTCCCTGCCGCCCAGCGATTCGGCGACGACCCGGCCACCACCGCGGCGCAGTTGAAAGCGCTTGAACAGCCCGCCAAAGCCCACCAGTGCAACCACGCCAAGCGCTACCATACCCACTAGCTCAGGTGAGAGTGCCGCCAGCAAGCCATTAGCCGTCAGCTCGGTCTGACCCGCCCCCTGATCGCCCATGAAATAAACAACGAGCGCAACCACCAGGGTGGTAACGACGATGAGGGCCATGACGGCCGCTATCAATAATATGACCAGCCGCCCGGTTTTACGCCGGGCGTCGTCCTGCGCCGTAAAGAAATCCATGCATCATCATCCTTGTAAAACGCCTTAAAACGATACCTCGGGCGCGGACTGGATCTGCGCGCTGTCCTCGAACTCCAGAAATGCGGCGTCCTCGCCGTGGCCGACCATCGGCGCTATCGCGACCGGCGGGAAGCTTTGGCGGTAGGTGTTGTAGCTCATGACGGCATCGTTGAACGACTGGCGGGCAAAGGCGACCTTGTTCTCGGTACTGGTCAGCTCTTCCGAGAGCTGCTGCATGTTCTGGGAGGCTTTCAAGTCCGGGTAGGCTTCCATCACCACGTTGAGCCGACCCATCGCCTGGGTAAGCGCCCCTTCCGCGCCGCCAAGCTCGGCCATGGCTTTTTTGCTTCCCGGGTTGGCCGCCGCCGCCTGGAGCCCGGACGCCGCCGAATTGCGCGCCTGGATGACCGCTTCCAGAGTCTCGCGTTCGTGGGACAGGTAACCTTTCGCGGTTTCTACCAGGTTGGGGATCAGGTCGTGGCGACGTTTGAGCTGTACTTCGATTTGCGCAAAGCCGTTTTGAAAGCGATTGCGCAGCGAGACGAGCTTGTTATAAACACTGATGGTGTAAAAGACGATGATTGCGATAATCGCCGCGATAATGAGAGTGGCTACCATGAGGGATCCTTGTCCTGGTCGATTGAAACGAGGCGGCAAGACGACGCCCAAGCGCGACGTTTGCATGCCAAAAGAGCTGCTCGGTCATTGCATCATCGCACTACTTGGCAAGCGCGGGTAAAAAACTTAAATCCATATAATAGTTTTTGGGATTGTCCTGCTCGATGTATACCGCCACGGTATCGGTGCTGATATACGTGGAGGGGTCGAACCAGATATTGGCGCTTTTGAACACGTGTACCTGCATGGTCGCCGGGTTCAGCCATTGAGACACCACCTGGTAGGGGTTCTTGCCGTTAACGGAAAGCCCGGTATTGCGCTCGACGCCCTGAAAAGTGGACTCGATACGCAGGCCGGTTTCCATGAGGGCCTTGTCATTACGGGCGTTGAAGCCCGGTACCACAAACATCGCCAGGCCGCTCAAAAAGAAGGCGGCGCCCAGGCCACCAAGGATCAACGGGGCCCCCCAAGCCGAGAAAAAGCCGGTCAACCGCGCATCCACCGGATTGGTCGGGTCATACAGCACCTCGACACGCTCCCCCGGGGAATAGCCTGGCGGGTTGCTGCCCGCCGGCGAGACGAACTCCACCGGCGCGCCGCCCTCGGCGGTAAACTCGACCACCGGGCGGTAGGTAACGGAATCCTCAGAGCGAGTCCTGATCAGCTCGGTGACCGTACCCTGCGCGCTCGCGGCCTGGTCGAGAAACGCCGCCGAACTCTGATAAAGGAAAAAAGCCCCTACCAACAAGCCCAGGCCCACCAACAGCGACAGATATTTTGCGATGGCAACAGCACGCATTTTTCATTCCTTGAAAATGTTAAATGAAACGTTCAAACGCCCGGCGCCAGCGTACTGGCACCGGGCCCTTCGGTGAGACGAACCCGGCTCGTTTGGCTACATCAACGTCTCGCCGTTGAGGGTGACCTCGCCGCGCTCGACCGTAAGCGTCTGCTGCTCGAGCGCCGGGTCGAGCATGAAACTAAACGGCATGGGGATTAGCATCATGGCCTCTTCAGGGGGTGTACTCACGCTAACGCTCATGTAAAGGCGTTCGAAAAGCTGCTCGAGGGCCTGCGCCTCGGTTAGCGTATCGGCGCCCTCGTCTACCGCCGCCGGCAACGCCAAATCGCGATCCCACACCGCGCTATAAAGCGCCTGTTTGGAAAGCCCCTCGCCATCGAAGCGTATTTGCGCCGTCAGGCGGGGTTTGAAATCCAGGCCCATTTCCGGCAGCACGATATGGGCTTCGAGCGGGTCGATGGCCAGGGTCGGGCTTTTATTCAAAATCTCATAGCCGCCTTCGATGGCGCCGATCAGGTGTTCGCGGTAGCGCGCTTCGTCCACGGCGCCTGGGTCCTCCTCCCGCGTCTGCTGCATCTGCTCCAAGGGCAAGTAGGCTTTTGAGAAGTCCTGCAGACCCTGCATGTCCAGATTTTCCGCGGGCATATTGAGCGAGAAACGGCCCATGGAGGTGTCGTCGACGCCCATATCGTCCACCGTCAAATAGGCGCTTTGGTTCATCAAGGAGGTATCATCGATACGCTCGTTGACCGCCTCGAACTCGACATCCGCCATATAAAGCGTCACCCCTTGGGTCAGTAGTTCAAGGCGCGGTATGTGAAGGCGCTGGCGAAGGACACCCTCCTCACTCTCTCGCGCGTCCATCGTAGCGCTTGGCGAGATTAGTCGGTAGGTCATCTCTGTGGGCGGGTCAGTCAACAGGAGGTCGTCGCTTCGAAGGTCGAAGCGCCAGCGCTGCTCGTCATTGAAGGATAAATCCATGACCGCGCCATTGATCTCGCCGTCGGCCTGCAGAAGACCAAGCGTATCGGCGCTCAGTTGCCCTTCTACGCCGCTTAGTGAGGCCACCATATCGATGTCGATCACACCGCTAAACAGCGCTTCGTTGGGTAGGATGGTGCCGGTCACCGGGCTTTGAAAAACGCCGTGATCGACCAGTAGATCGACATCGGCGGTCACGCCCTCGTACGCCACCATCTCGAGCGTCGCCGTGGCGCGGGTATCGAACAAAGACTTGTCGATGTGAACATCGGTGACGCGCCAGGAGGGCGAGGCATCGAGTCTTGTAAAGGCCTGCTCAAGCGATTTCTCTACTTCGCTGCCCACGAACGCCTGAGCGCCCAGATAACCGCCCATCCCCACCACGACGACCGCGCCTGCGACAATCCCTACCGTTTTCGAACTTACGGCCATAGCCAGGTCCTTTCATATGTATTAATAAAGGTTAAGCTTAAATTAACAATGATTATTATTACAATCCTGGCGTGTGCCGGCGGTTTTCCTTTTAGGCGGTACGGCCCACCAGCTTGCCAGCACCAGCGCGCCGAAAACCGAGTACACCAACCCAAAGACCCAGGCCGGCGCAGTGTAGTAAATAAGGCTTTGCAGCCAGTGCTGAATAAAGGAGCCCGCGTAGGTGGCTTGATTCGCTTCAAAGCGCAGCGCCATTTCCAGGCGGGTAAGCGGGCAAATGTACCCAAGCCAGGCCTGAACGACCACGTAGCCAATCGCGCCCAGGTGTACTAGCCGGAACCTGCGATTGCGCACCCAGCGCCAGCCCAACAAACGCCCGACGTAAACGACCAGTATGCCGCCCACCACGAACGCAACGAACAGTACGTGAACGATGAGTACGGCATCAGCCAGTAAAAGATAAACGGAAGACGACATAGCGAGCCTTTATAGCCTACGGTTGAGCGCCCCAGGGTCTGTCTGAAAAGTCGACGAGCGAAGACAAGACAAGGCAAAAATTGGCGAAAAAACGGAGTTTACATGTGTAAATGAGTATTTTGATCGGACTCGCGCACGAGCCAATTTTTAACGCCGTATTGTCGAGCGCAGGCACTTTTCAGACAGAGCCTAACGCCAGGTGTGTTTTGAGACGCCTGAAGCGCTTTGAGGTTTCACCCCGAAGGGGCGAGCGCTAACGGCGCCGTTTTAAGACATCTGGCTTGCATAAAATAGAAATCAGACTTGCCAAATACACAATTGCCGCCCTTGGGCTTACCTGGTAGCTTGATTTTCGGCAACCTGCGGCGCAACTACCCGCCACTTAACGCCCTTTTGGATAAACCGCACGTAAAGGGTTACCCCTTTTAGCGTCTTGCCTGCTGGCTTTTTTGGCGATCTGCGCAGGGCTGATGCCAAGTAGTTGCCCTTTATGTGTCGTGATAATTAAAAACCCCCCGAAGCATGCCTGCACACTAAAACCATAACGTTGGAAGCGGAGAGATCGATGAAAGAGACGTTGCGTTCGACCGAGGCAAGCGCCAGGGGCAAGAAAAAACGCGCCATGCCGGATGTGTTCATCATTTTGTTTGGCTTTATGGTGCTGGTGCTCCTCGCCTCTTACGTGGTGCCGGCCGGTACCTATGAAAGAACCGTCGAAAACGGCCTGACCCAGGTCGATACCGAAAGCTTTCGCTATATCAGTGCCGACTCGCTGAACGTGATGGACCTGTTCACCGCCATGCATAACGGGCTGGTCGCGGCTTCCACGCTGGTCTTTCTGATTCTGATCGTGGGTGGCGTACTGAAGGTGATCGAATCGACCGGGGCGATCAGCGCGGGTATACATAGGCTGATCGCGCTGGCCAGGGGGCGCCAGAACGTGTTGATTTTCATCTTCTGCGCGACCTTCGCAACGCTTGCCTCGGTGGGTGTAGGCGCCAACCTGGCTATCGCTTTCATCCCCATCGGGCTCTACCTGGCCCGCTCGATGAACCTCGACCCCGTGGTTGGCGTGGCGATCATCTTTTTGGGTTCCTACGCAGGCTTTGGCGCTGGCGTTTTCGATCCCACCGTGACGGTGACCGGCCAAACCATTGCCGAGCTTCCGCTGTTTTCCGGTGTCCTCTACCGCGGGGCGATCTTCGTGGTCTTTTTGGGCGTGACCGCCGCCTATATCTGCCGCTATGCCAGGCGCATCAAGGCAGACCCAAAGGCAAGCGTCATGGGCGCGGCGTTCATCGAAGAGACCCAGGATGGGCAGCAGCCGACCGAAGCCACCACCTTTACGTTGACCCACAAGCTGGTGCTGGCGCTTTTCGTATTCGGCTTCGGTTTCTTTATTTATGGGGCGTTCAATCACGGCTGGAGCATTCCCCAGCTCTCCGCCACCTTTCTGATGATGGGCGTACTCACCGCGGTGATCGCAAAAATCTCACCCAACGCTTTTATCAAGCGTTTGATGGCCGGAGCCGGCGAAGTACTGTACGGCGCGCTGGTGGTCGGGGTGGCCGCGGCAGTAATCGTGCTACTCAGACAGGCCGAGTTGATCGATACCATCGTCCATAGCGTGGCGACCTCGCTGCATGGCCACGACAAGATCGTGGCGATGGAACTGCTCTATGGCTTCAACCTGTTGTTCAACGGCCTGATTACCTCGGGTACCGGCCAGGCCGCGATCGTGATGCCGATCATGGTGCCCATCGGCGACATGCTCGAAGTGACCCGCCAGGCCACGTTCATCACCTTCAAGCTGGGCGATGCGGTCACCAATATCGTCACGCCGCTTTCCGGCACCTTGATGGCGTGTTTGGCGATCGGCCGCGTCTCCTACGTGGAATGGTTCAGGTTCGTACTGCCGCTGGTGTCGCTTTGGGTCCTGATCGGGGCGCTCTTCGTGGGCGTGGCCGTGGCCATCGACTACGGCCCGTTTTAACGCAAGCGCTTGCCTCCCCTGAAACACCTTCGTCAGCCAAGCCCCGACGAAGGTGTTTCCCCCGCCTTTGCCAGTTGCTCTTCCAAACACTGCAAAAACGTTTCGATGTGCTCCGGAAGCTGACGCTCGGCCATGACCTGCACCTGAAGGCTTCGCTGTGAAAGCTGGGGTTCCTCGAACGGCCTTAGCACCAAACCCTCCTCCTGGGTTCGGCCACTGACCGACACCGCACTGCAAAGCCCGATCATGCTCGGGTGTTCGCTAACCACCGTGTAGGTGACGCCCAGGGTATTACAGGCAACGCTTGGGTGCAGCTTGACGCCGGACAAGCTGCACGCGACGTCGAACAGATGGCGCACCGTCGAGCCTGTGACCGACATGGTCAGCGGGTAGTCGCGCAAATCCTTTACCTGGAGCGAAGCCTTCTGTGCCAGGGGGTGTTGGGCCGACATCAGCGCGCTAATCGCCGCGCTGTGACTCGATACCACCTGCACGCCAATATCCACCGACAGGCTAAAAGTCAGCGCGATATCCACGCTGCCTTGCTTGACCAGCTCCGAGGCGCGCGCGGATTCGACCACCTGAAGATCGAAGCCGATCTCGGGATGCTCGCCGATAAAGCGCGCAATCACGCTGGGCAGAAAGTGCCACGCCATGCCGTCCGGACAGGCCACGCTAATCGTCTGGCGCTGGCGAGTGGTGGCGCTATGCATCTCGTCAACCACGCTTTCGAGTTCCAACTGATTACGCAGCGCGTAAGCCTGAAGCAGCTTCCCCGCTTCGGTGAGCGCCATCCCCCGGGGCTGGCGGATAAAGAGCTTTAGCTCCAGGCGCTGCTCCAGGTTGGTGATCTGGCGGCTGACTGCCGATACCGCCACGTGCAGCTCCTCCGCCGCCGCGGAAAGCGAGCCGGTTTTAGCCACGCTTTGAAAGTAGCGTAAGTTGAGTTCCAGCATGGCCACTCCTGGGTCATCGCCCATCAAGAGAAAACGCCTGGCAAGGCGCTAGCGGTTTCTAATTAAAATAAACATAACTTGATATATTAATAATTGTGGCAAATCGGAGCAAGCACTAGGCTTCTCGTACTTACTTGCCCCTTTAGCCGAGGCCCGCCATGACGACTGCGTACTCGAACGAGCAACCGACTGCCAAAACGAGCGCCCGCTCGACCCGGCAAGATGCCATCAAGCTGGCCCTGGAAGAGCTCTCGAACGGCAACTTTTACAAAACCCTGGCGCGGCGGGTCGCCATGCGCACGGTGAGCCAGAACGCCGAGTGCAAAAAGATGCTCGAGCGCTACCTCGATACCGAGATCGAACCCTTCTTGAGCGGGCTTGGCTTCACCTGCCGCGTGATCGATAACCCCCAAGAGGGCATGCCGCCGCTGCTGATCGGCGAGCGTATCGAGGATGCGTCGCTCTCGACGCTTCTGCTCTACGGGCACGGCGACGTGACCGACGGCCAGGAAACGCAGTGGTCCAGCGACATCGACCCCTGGGCGCTGACGTTCATCGATGGCCACATTTATGGCCGCGGCTCGGCGGACAACAAGGGCCAGCATAGCGTCAACCTGACCGCACTTGAAGCAACCCTCAAGGCGCGGGAAGGCAAGCTTGGTTACAACGTCAAAATACTCTTCGAGATGAGCGAAGAGATCGGCTCGCCGGGGCTGGAGGAGACCTGCCGCCTTTTCCGTGACGCGCTCAAGTCGGACCTTTTTCTCGCCTCGGACGGCCCGCGTATTCGCGATGACATGCCCACACTCTTTCTGGGCTCACGCGGGGTGCTCCAGTTCAAGCTGTCGCTCAACACCGGCAACGGGGGGCGCCACTCGGGCAACTGGGGCGGGGTCATCACCAACCCCGCGGTGGTGCTGAGTAACGCCCTGGCCACGCTTGTATCACAAAAGGGCGAAGTGCTCGCCGACTTCATGAAAGCGCCGGCCATTACCGATGGCGTGGGCAAGTTGATCCGCCATTTGCCGGTCGGCGGCGGCGCCCTCGACCCCGTTATCAACCCCTGCTGGGGTGAACGCGCGCTCAGCGGCGGCGAGCGCCTTTACGGCGCTAACACGCTGGAGATTTTAGGGCTGAGCGCCGGGCGTACGGACAAGCCGGTAGGCGCGATTCCGGAACTCGCCGAGGCGGTGTTACAACTGCGCTTTGTGAAGGGCACCGACTGGAAAGCGATCGAAGCCCGTCTACGCCAGCACCTGGACATGCACGGATTCGAAGAGGTGGCCCTCGAAATGCTTGGTGGTTACGCCGCCACGCGCCTGGACGCCGACCACCCCTGGGTCGGCTTTGTTGCCAAATCCGCCGAGCAGACCTTGAACGAGCCCATTCATATTCTTCCCAACCTGGGCGGCACCATTCCCAACCACTGCTTTGCCGACGTGCTAACGCTGCCCACGGTATGGCTACCCCACTCCTACCCTTCCTGCAATCAGCACGCGCCGAACGAGCACCTGCTGGAAACCATCGTCGAGCAAGGGCTCAAAATGGCCGTGGGGGTCTTTTGGGATTTGGGCGAACCCGAAGCGCAACCACTCACCGCAGCCAAGGCGACAACCTCATGACCACGTCTAAAAACGCCGTCGATAACGAAGCCATTCACTGGGACCAGGACATAAGCTACGGCCAGTACCTGGACCTGGAAGCGCTGCTGGCCTGCCAAACCCCGGCATCCGATGAGCACGACGAACTGTTGTTCATCGTGATTCACCAGGTGTCCGAGCTCTGGATCAAGCTTTGCCTGCACGAAGCCCAGGGCGCCGCGGCGCACATCGCTCAGGACAATCTATCCCCCGCTTTCAAAATGCTCAGCCGCGTCGCGCGTATTCAAGAGCAACTGATCAAGGCCTGGGAAGTGCTGGTCACCATGACCCCGGCGGACTACGCGAGTTTTCGCGACAGCCTCGGCCAAAGCTCCGGGTTTCAGTCCTACCAGTACCGTGAAATCGAATTCTTGCTGGGCAACAAGAACGCCAAAATGATCGAGGCGCACCGCGCCAGACCCCAACACTACCAAAAGCTGCAGGACGCACTTCACGCGCCGAGCATTTACGATGTCGTTTTGCAGCTTTTAGCGCGGCGCGGCTTCGCCATACCGGCGGATAAAATCGAGCGTGACTGGAGCGAGCCCTACCAGGCGAGCCCGGATGTCGAAAAAGTCTGGACCGAGATCTATCGCCAAAGCGAGCAGTATTGGGACCTTTACGAGCTGGCCGAAAAGCTGGTGGACGTAGAATTCAACTTTCAGCGCTGGCGCTTCAACCATATGAAAACCGTGGAGCGCATCATCGGCTACCGGCGCGGTACCGGCGGCACTGCAGGGGTCAATTATCTCGTCAAGGCGCTGGATTTGCAGTTTTTCCCCGAGCTTTGGAGCGTTAGAACCACGATCTGACTCCGGGGGCGAAAGCCTTGAAAGAAGCGCCATTCGATTTAGCAGGAGATGTGTCATGAGTGATAGCTATAACGGTGTAAGCCTGCAAAGTGTACGAGAGCGCGACCGCAACGACCCCTTGGCCGCCTTCAAGGGGCACTTCGCCCTACCCGAGGGCATGCTGTACCTTGACGGTAACTCGCTGGGCGCCCAGCCCCAGGCGGCCAGAAAAGCCGTGGGCGACACGCTCGATCAATGGCGCGACGAGCTGATCAAGGGCTGGAACCAGGGGTGGTTCGACGCCCCGGAGCGCTTGGGTAACCTGCTGGCCCCGGTCATCGGCGCCAGCCAAAATGAAGTAATCGTCACCGACAACATCACGCTCAATATTTTCAAATTGCTGGGCTATATCACCAGGCAAGCCCCGGCGACGCGCCAGGCGGTGCTTTCCGAGGAGAGCAACTTCCCGGCCGACGGCTACATCGCCCAGGGTTTTTGCCAGGTGAGTGGCCTCGAGCACCGCTTTCTACCCGAAGATGCGGACCTTGCCGAGCACCTCGAGGGGGTGGCGGTGGTCGTACTTAGTCAGGCGAACTATCGTACCGGCAAGCTACGCGACATGGCCGCTACGACGAAGCTCATCCACGCCCAGGGCGCCGAGGTCATCTGGGATCTCGCCCACTCCGCCGGGGCCTTGCCCGTCGAGCTCAACGAGGCCGGTGCGCGCTTCGCGGTTGGCTGTACCTACAAGTACTTGAATGGCGGTCCGGGCGCGCCGGCCTTCGTTTACGTTAGAAGCGACGTTCAAAACGGCGGCTGGCAGCCGCTTTCCGGCTGGCACGGTCACGCAGCGCCCTTCAAGTTCGCAACCGACTACACCCCCGCCGGGGACATATCGCGCTTTCGTACCGGCACCCACTCGGCCCTTGCCTATTCGGCGCTCGAGGCCTCGCTGGCGCTTTGGAATGAGGTCGATATGCAGGCTCTGCGCGAAAAAAGCCTCGCGATGTCGGATCTGTTCCGCGAATGCCTGGGCGATCTTTTTAAGACCCACGGCATCGATGACATTACCCCCGAGGCCGCAAGCCGGGGCAGCCAGGTCTCGTTGATCGATACTGAAAACGGCTACGCCATCGTGCAGGCGCTCATTGCCCGCGGCGTGATCGGCGACTACCGCGAGCCCGGCCTGATGCGCTTTGGCTTCACCCCGCTCTACCTTAGCTATGAAGACGTATGGCAAGCCGCCGGCCAGTTTCGCGACGTGGTCGAAAGCGGTGAGTACAAGGACCCGCAGTTTCACGTGCGCGGCGCCGTTACCTGAGAGATCGAGATGAGTAAGACACGCCAGGATACTGCCTATTCCCCGAGCCACTTCGCGCGGGATTTCGAAGCCACCCTCGCCCGTCAGGCCGTCGCCGGGCGCGAGCTCGCCGCCCATCACCGCCCGGTGACGATCAGCCCAGGCAATTCCCCTGCGCCATGTTTCAACCTCTTCCTCCCCCAGGGCGAAGGCCCCTGGCCGTTGATGGTATTCATCCACGGTGGCTACTGGCAGGAACTCGACAACACGGCCACGGACTTTCTCGCCCGCCGTTACCTGGCCCGGGGCATGGCGTTTGCCTCGATCAGCTATGAGCTGGCCCCCGGCGCCACTATCGAGGCGATGATCGAGCAGTGCATTCAAGGCCTGGAGGCCGCGTATCGAGGGCTTGCAGAAAGCGGCGGGACCTGGTCGATCACCCTAGGCGGGCACAGCGCTGGTGCCCAACTGGCTTACTGGGTGGCCGCCCGCAGCGGCGTTCCCATCGATGAGCTGGTACTGGTCAGCGGCGTTTTTGATCTGACACCGCTGGTCGATACCTACGTGAACGCCGCGCTTGGCCTGAGCCACGCCCAGGCGCGGGCGCTCAGCCCTCAGTTCGGCCCGCTAAGCGGGCTACCGCCCTGCCAGGTGGTGGTTGCCGAAAACGACCCGCCCACCTTTCATCAGCAGGCCGCGAATTTCGCCGCCGCGTTGAAGGCGGCGGGCGTAGAGGTCACGCAAAACGATATCGCCGGGTGCGATCACTTCGACGTATTGGAAAAGCTTTAGGACCAACGCCAGGAATGGGCGCGTGGATCAGTCGCTGTAGATCCCCGGCGCGCCGGATTCGGCAAACGCCCAGCACTCATGAATATCGGTGGGCAAGGTGCGCCCTTCGGAAAGTGGCGGCAATTCATCGAGAGGGAAAAACGCCGCCGCGTCGGTTTCGTTATTGGCCACGAATGCGCCGCCTTCTAACGTGCATACGTAGAACAGCTTATAGATGTGATCCGGCGAGTAGTAAGCGTAGGGGTGCAGGCTTCGATCCTTGAGCATGGCAAGGCGCGGGTTGCTCGCTCGGTGCCCGGACTCCTCGAAGATCTCCTTGAGCACACCTTCGCTCGGGCCTTCGTTGACATCCGCCCAGCCGCCGGGCAGCGTCCAAAGGCCATCCTTGATTTCGCGCACCAGCAGCACCCGGCCGTTTTCATCGAACACCGCGCCGCGCACGTCCACTTTGGGCGTGGCGTAGCCCTTGTCCGGGATGATCAGGTTTTCGATCTTCTCGACGGGTACATCGCCCAATACGGCAAACATCTGGTTGGTCAGCGTCTCGAGCTGGCGGTAGCGCTCCAGCTCGTACTTGTTGGTGGTGTAGGTCTGCCCGGTCTGGGCAATCGAGCGAAGGGACTTGGCGAAAGCGAGCCAGTCGTGGGTCATGGCGGTCATCCGTGTCTGTCTGCAAAAATGGCGTGCCATCAGTCCAGGGTCTGTCTGAAAAGTCGACGAGCGAAGACAAGACAAGGCAAAAATTGGCGAAAAAACGGAGTTTACATGTGTAAATGAGTATTTTGATCGGACTCGCGCGCGAGCCAATTTTTAACGCCGTATTGTCGAGCGCAGGCACTTTTCAGACAGAGCCTAGCGGGTTACGTCTCGGCCGAGGCATTTTCACCAGGTCTGGTCGGCGTCCGGCGGGCCGATATTCAGCGGCGTATCCGGGGCAATATCGATCACACCTTCCAGGCAGCGAATACGCTCCGCCGCGGCGCTGTCCGCCTCGCCGGTGATACAGCCGATTGCGTCCAACTGCTCCTTGATTCGAAGCCCCTGTTCTTGCAAATGTATCGCCATATCGCTCATCGAATACTCACTTGATAGCGTAACGATCCAGAACTCGACTTTTTGCATCGTGACCTCCCGGCACTACGTAAGCGGCCGCGCCGAGCGCGGCCGCCGTGGCTCTTGTAGCCGTCATTATCCCCGCATTCAGGGCGCCTGCACCAGCCCCGCACCAACATAAGCCTCCGAGCCAGACAAACGCCGCGCCGAGGCGACCAGCCGCTGCCATAGCTCGGTTCCGCGAAGCGAGGCATCCGACTGCGCCCAAAGCGCGGCGCAGCCCGCCACGTGGGGCGTGGCCATACTGGTGCCGCTGATGGTGCGGTAATTCTGGGGCCGTGGCCAGGCGGAGAACACGTCCCGCCCCGGGGCGGCAATCTCTACCTTACCAAAGTTGGAAAAGTTGGAACGAGCGAGGTTCGGGTCCAGCGAGGCCACCGACATGATGGTCGGCGAATTGGCCGGGGAGCCGGTACGCGCCCCTTCGTTACCGGACGCGGCAATGGGCAGGCAGCCACTCTGTAGCGCGGCTTGCCCGGCACGGGTGAACGCCGTTTGCACCGGGCTTTGACCGCCCAGCGACATGGAGATCACCTCGCAGCGGTTGGCGACCGCCCAGTTCATCCCCGAGAGCACGCTCCCTCCGGCGCTGCCCCCGGAGTTGGTCAGCACCTTGCCGGCGTAGATCTCGGCGGCCGAGGCCACACCATAAGCGGGTGTACGTCCATTCATCGCGCGGGGCCCGCAGGCGGTGCCGATACAGTGCGTGCCGTGGCCGTGAAGATCCTGCACGGGTTCACCGACGAAGGAGCGCCCGAACATCGAACGGCCCGCAAAATCCGGATGCCCTGGGTCGATGCCGGTATCGAGCACCGCCACCTTGATGCCGGCACCGGTCCAGGCGCTCTGGGGCACGCGACACTGTGCCAGCCCCCAAGTGACTTCATCGGCGCTTGGCTCGAAGGGCTGGCTGCCCCGTTCGTCGAGCTGGCCCAGGTCCTCGGCGATGACATTGGCCGCGCGTAGAAAGCCCCGCAGATACTCGGCGCTTTCCGAAAACGTGAAGTACTCCGGTTCGATTGATGCGATGGCGCTCTGGGCGAACAGCTTGTCGTCACTGCGCATCTCCCGCAGCTCTAGAGCATCGCCACCCAATAGCGCCACGCCCAGCTCGGGAAACACCATCACTTCCGCATCCCCCGCCTCTTCCAGGTTGGCCACCTGTTCACTGAAATCCCGCGCATCGGCCACGCGAAACTGCTGATCCTTCAGCACCTTGATTCCTTCATCCAGCATCCCCTCGCGGTAGCTCACCAGGTACCGGCCGGTTTCCAGACAATTGCCGCCTCGCTCGAGGGCGGCCATCAGCAGCCGTTCCGACCCGCAAGCGATCGATTTTATCGGTGCATTCGCGTTAGTGGATTTCCCGCCGCCGTTACCTTTCGATTTCGTCGCCATGGTGATGTCCTCCTGATTGCACTTTGCTGGAGGGCGACCCGAGGGCCCCGGGCCGCCTGAAGAGGCCGATCAAGGTTCCAGAAAGCTGCGTAAGGGCTGGAAGCGATGAAATGCCTCATGCTTTCAGCCTAATGCATGTGTCTGATGATGCCAGGACCTTTTAATTTGCGCTCATAACCTAACGGTCATTCATATTTCGAAATACGCAATGAAAAAAGACGCCCTTCAATTGGCGCTCTTTCGGCGGATGGCCCACCAGACGAAGCCGATGAACAGCGCCTGCAGCGGCAAGCGAAAATACAAAAGCCACAGGGGAATGGCCGGAAACTGCTCGGGGTGTAGCGCCATTTGTACATTGGCGGGGAAGACCGCCACCATCAACGCGATTAGCCCCCACCCTGCCAGCCGCCGGGTTCGGGGAAGCAAAATGCCGATGCTGCCCATAAGCTCGAACGCGCCGCTAATCAAGACCAGCTCGCGGTGATAGCCCAGATAACCCGGCATGGCCTGCACGAAAAAATCGGTCAGCGCGAAATGCGCGACGCCGCCGAGAACGAAGAACAGGGAGATGATAATAATAGGGATGGCAGGCATGAGCGGCTCTGTGGGTCAATCCGTTCGTGAGTCGATATCTTCGAGGACGGCCACCCGCTACCGATCAAGCGGGCATAAACACCCTCACCACCACGTCAATTTATAATTATAGCACTCCACTTTGCCCCCCCCCCTTAGAACCTTTTAAGGACGATACTAATTAAGTGCTCTTTCCACTATTTCACGGCAATGAATTTCCGTCGTTGAAAACAAAGGAACCCCCTTGTGTTCTGAATCAGTTATTAGCAAAGGAATTTCAGTACAACCCAAAATTACACCTTGCGCCTCTTGCGCAATCAATTCTTCTATGACGGATAAAAAGCCATGCCTTGTTGCTTCACTGAAGTCATTTAATACCAATTCTGATACGATTTTCTGATGAACGTAGTTTCTAGAGGCTTGCTCAGGCACTATGGCTTCGATGCCAAAGTTTTGAAGGGCACCTTTATAGAACTCTGTTTCCATGGTTTTTTGTACGCCCATAAGACCCACACGATCCAAGCCCATTTTTTGAATGGATTTAGCAGTTGCATCTCTAATATCCACCAATTCAACATCATACCTGGCTTTTATAGAACACATAAAACGATGCAACCCATTCGCGCATAACGCGACTACCTCTGCGCCTCCAGAAACAAGTACTTCTACAGCGTCGAGAATCATTTTCTCGCACAACTTTTCTGTCGGGTCGCTACTTTGATTTTCGAGGAACAATCCCTCGTCAAGGCTTTCGATTAAAAGGTGGGCACTTTTATGGCCACCACATTCTTGATGGGTCAAAACATTTATATGTTTGTAATACTCGAGTGTAGACACCCAGCCTAGCCCACCCACTAATCCAATTTTCTTCAACTCACATACTCCTTTTTTTTAAACCCTATTGCCTACGGTGAAAAAAGCCTCAAAGGTATCAGACTGCCCAATATTTGATCCAGTAAACGTGCTTGCACGTTTAACAGAAAAATACTGCCTATAAAATCCACCCTGATTGTTGGGCATTACTGATTTGAAACTTCAAATTGACTGCGTACGCATAATTCACGTAGCCGCTGCATTTGCCAGCACACCCAGCTCAAGGCGGAGATGGGCTTCATGTCGACACCGCCTTTACGATCCACGATGTTCACGCTTATCGGGTTGCCCTGCCCTATAAACGATTATTTTACTCAGTAAATTAGCAAATGGTGATAGGCCATGTCATCAGCCAGTTAAGCATTCACCGAACTGGCTTCACCGTTGCCTTCATTTCCAGCCGACAATCACGACAGAGTTGGCTATCTCGTTCTCCTACCGGCATGAATGCCATAGGGTGGACTGTAAACCTTAAATTACTCGACAACGCTTTTTTAACGTGCGGATTCAAGAGCCGATTCGACTTGCCGATAGCTACTGTTATCGTTGATTGGAGTCCTTTGATGTTTAATCTTCTCTTCAAGAAAAAGACCAAAAACCCGCGCGGAGGATGGGCTGCGCTTCGCCAGCTACATGATCAGATGGAAATGGGCATGCTCTCCATCACGCTGAATGCCGACCTCTCGATTTCGGGTCTGAACGAGAGGTTTGTCGATGCCCTTGGTTACCCACGAGAGCAAGTTTTGGGGCGGCCGATGACGGATTTTTTGCCCTCCTACGTCGCGGAGCTTTCTTGCTTTCGCGCTTTCAAACAAGCCATCTCGGTGCTCGCTCCGGTCAACGACAACTACCGCTACTTGCGAGCCGATGGCTCCCTGATCTGGCTGAATATCGACTGGCTACCGGTACGCGGTGCGGGCGGTAAGCTCGCTTATGTGCAAGGTTACGGCCGCGACGTCACCCAGAAGGTGGAAGGCGCCAAAGAGAGCGAGTCGTTCATTGCCGCGCTGATCCGCTCCACCGCGGTCATCCAGTTCAAGCTCGATGGCACCATCATCACCGCCAACGATCAGTTCCTGCAGGCCATGGGGTACTCGCTCGAACAGATAGTCGGCCAGCACCACCGTATGTTCTGCACCAAAGAAGAAGTTGGCTCGCCGGAGTACGCGGCCTTCTGGGATAAACTCAACAGCGGTGAGTATGTCGCCGACCGCTTCAAGCGGATCGACAGCCGAGGGAGCGAAGTGTGGCTGAGGGCCACTTATAACCCTGTTTACAACGCGGAAGGCCACCTTTGCAAGGTGGTGAAATTCGCCACCGTCATCACCGACCAAATGGCGCAGGAAGCCCAGGTACGCGAAGGCGCCAGCCTGGCGTTCGAAATATCCCAACGAACGGATGAGAGCGCCGATAAAGGCGCGACCGTGATCCAGCAGACCGTCGAAACCATGCGCCATATCACCACGGAAATGCAGACGGCGTCAGATAGCATCGAAGCACTGGATAAACAGTCCCTACAGATCAACGCTATTGTACAAACCATTGGCGGAATCGCGGTACAAACGAACATGCTGGCGATCAACGCCGCCATCGAAGCCGCCAAGGCCGGCGAGCAGGGGCGCGGGTTCGCGGTGGTGGCCGATGCGGTGCGAAAGCTTGCAGCCAGCACCAGCGCAGCCACCGTGGAGATTACCCAAGTCGTTCAGAAGAATCAGACACTCTCGCATGATGTCATGCGCCAGATTTTCAGCACCCGGGAAGAAGCCGAACAAGGACTGGAACTGGCAAGCCAAGCGGGTACGGTGATTCTGGAGATTCAGGAAGGCGCTAAACAGGTCGTCGATGCCGTACAGCGGTTTTCCAACGACTTGCAGTAGCGCCTGGGGTGATTACTTTTCACCCTCAGACGCTTTTGCTTTATCGTGTGGCGACCTCCCCGTTCAATGAACGGGGAGAGACGTTCAGCGCGCGGCGTTGCCCATCACCCGAAGCGCGTTAATTTCGATAACGAGCGCTTCGCGGGTTCTGTCCAATGCGCTTACCTCTTCAAGCACGGCGTCGCGCCGATCATTGGCCTCTTCGACCTCAGCGTTTAACGCCTCAAGCTCCGATTCGACCTGTTCACGGGCCTCTTCAGCCTCCTGGCGTGATTGAAGTGCATCGTCCCGGGCAGCTTCTGCCTGCTGGATCTCGTTTTCACGCTCGGTAGTGGCCTCTTCGAGTTCCTCGAGACGGCGCTGCCTTTCGTCGATCTGCTCGTCGAGCGTCGTGAGTTCTTCTTCACGGCTTTCACGCTCTCCCTGCAAGGCGCTCAAATCTTCTTCGGCATTGGCGATGTCCGCTCGCGTCGACGCCAGCGCCGCTTGCGCTTCGCTCTGCTCGGCCTCGAGAGCGTTCGTTCGCTGCTGCAAGGTGGCAAGGTCGAGCTCCGCGGCCTCCACCTCTGACATCTGAGCCTGAACCTGTTGATGCTCACGCTCTGTTTCGGCCAATCTCGCTTCAAGCGCGTCGTTCGACTCTCCTCGCGAGTCGGCAATGAAGTGCGCCACGACGGCCCAGACGACCGCCACCATCAGGAGTACCAAAAGCACCTTTACCCGGTTATCGCTCAGAAATCCTGTCGATGATGATTTATGTTTCCCTGTCATTGGTGCATCCCTCTCACTCGATCTATCGCTCATTATCGTTACCACGGCTATACATCGGTAACTCGTGATCTTACCCCTTGTAAATATGGAGGAAAGTTTCCGTTTCGGCCAGCGAAGAACTGACACGCCGCCACTTGAACATGGCGCTGCTGACGGCAGCGTTTCGGGCATGCGTTGGGCGCGTCAAATCTGGCCGAGGTCGATCACGGCGTGAGAGACGCATCCCATGGCACCTGGGGGCAGGGCAACGCGCCGTTGCGGGCTTGCGGCCTTCCGACCCAGCCGACTGTCCAAAGCTCACCCATGCAAAATGCTCGTTGGCTCGAGTACGTACTCTAAAAAAAGAAGGTTTTACCTTTTCTTGAAAGCCAGCAATATATAACAATGTACATTGCGGCTTTTTAAGCTACTATCGACTTTCAAGCATTGTTGAAATACTGTTTTATTAGTCAATTCATTAACTCATATAGGTAGTTATCATGAGCAAAGGCCAAGACAGTAAAAAAGACACCAAAAAGAAACCCCTTTTAACAGCCAAAGAAAAGAAAGCCGCAAAAGCATCGAAGAAAAAAGAGACTAACGTATTGGGAAATTGAACGAGTCTCCCCGTTCAAATACCCCTATACCTTGCCAGGTTCGATAGGCCAGCCGCGTCTTATATGTTTAAGATGAGAAGGTCGACCTGGCGTTCTGAAGCTGTAAAAGTTTCATGATTTCTTCAGCCTCGACAGGGCGACTTAGCAAATAGCCTTGAGCAAATGGGCACTCCATCTCTTTTAAACACTGTAATTGAGGATCGGTCTCGACACCTTCGGCCGTAATATCGATATTCAAGGCCCGGCCTAACGACAAGATACTTCTAACGATGGCTTCGCTTCGTTGGAAAGTCATCATTCGGGATACGAATGACTGGTCGATTTTGATGGCATCGATCGGATAGCGGTCGATGTAGCCAAGGGCACTGTATCCGGTCCCAAAATCATCCAGTGCGATACGCACGCCATGCTCTCGAAGGCTCTCCAACACGCTGGCTATTTTGTCGGGCTGGTGGAGAAAAACGGATTCCGTGATTTCGACTTGAAGATCACGGGCATCGATACCGGTCTGCGCGAGGATATCCTTTACCTGGCTGACGTAACCGGCTCGGCTAAGCTCGATACCCGAGACATTCACGTTCAGGTGCAATGTCAGCCCAGGGAACGCAGTTTTCCAGCGCTTGAGTTCAGCACACCCTTCTTGCATGACCCAGCGGCCTAGTTCGTGTATGACCCCGATATCTTCGGCGACAGGAATAAAGCGGTCCGGCGATACCCGGCCAAGCACCGGATGATGCCATCTCACCAATGCTTCGGCGCCGGAGATACCCCCTGAAAGGGTGCTGTAAATAGGCTGATAGACAACGGAGAACTCATTATTCGCCACGGCCTGCTTTAGCGCATTCTGCATTGCCAGCGCCTCGATGGCCGCCTCGCGCATGGATACATCGAACAGGGCCCACCGCCCCCGGCCATGTTTCTTGGCGGCATACATGGCAATGTCAGCATCACGCAGTAGATCCTCTGGCAAGGTATGCGTCACATCCGCGGTGACTATACCGATGCTGCAGGAGGTAAAAAGGTCGTGCCCATCGATCACGATCGGCAAACTCAGTTGATCGACAATGCGTTGGGCAAGGTTGGTCGCCAGCGACGTTGGGACCTCGCCCACCAGCAGAATGGCAAACTCATCGCCACCGACCCTGGCTAATACATCCTCTTCTCTAATACATTTTTCGAGCCGCCGTGCGACCTTTTCGAGCAGTATGTCGCCTGTTCGGTGGCCCAGGCTGTCATTGACGAATTTGAACCTATCGACATCCAGAAAAAGTACCGTAGCGGTGGGTGTTTTGGGGTAGTCGTCATTGCTAAAGAGATCTCCCAACAGCGTCATCAGGTACGACCGGTTATACAACGACGTCAAGTCATCGTGGTAAGCGGCGTAGGACAACTCTGCTTCGATGCGCTCGCGCTCTTTTAAACGACTTTCCAATGCGACCTTTTCTTCCCGGTCGGCAAGCGCCTGTAACGTCAAATGCTCGGATTTCTTGCGCTCGCTGATATCCCGCTGCACGGAAACCCAATGAGTGAACCAGCCTTTCTCGTTGGCAACCGGGACAATGCTCAACTCGACCCAAAAGTGGCTGCCGTCGCGGCGGGTATTGAGAATTTCGACTTCGATGGACTGCCACTTTGAAAGCGCGTTTCGAATGAGATCCAGGGTGTCACGACTGGTCTGCTCGCATTGAAGTATTCTCGGCGTCTGCCCAATCACTTCGGATAACGTATAACCCGTGGTATTCAAAAAAGCCGGGTTGCAATAGACGATTCTGGGGCCAGGCTCGTCGATGGGCTCGGCCTCTGTAATCAGGATCGCATCCTTGGCATTGACCACGACGGACTCTAATAAACGAAGGCGTTCCATGAACGTTTTTTGCTGCGAAACAAACGCCTCGGCTTGTCGTTGAAGCGTTTGGCTAATGAGCGCTGCATGCGTTTGTAAGGCATAGACTTGTGCATTGCTCAATCGCTTTTGTGGCGAAGAACCGCTTAACAACAGTACCCCTATCGTTTCCCCCTTTTCGCCCTCTACCGCTTGGCCAACTATAAATTCATGTCCGGGGCCACTTAGCTTTTGAAAAAAATCGGGCAGGGATCGAGCTAACGCGTCATCGATGATGAGGGGTTGGCTGTCGGTAAAATTCGATTTCAGCCACTGTTCGACCTGGCTATTAAACGCCAGTTCGAGCTTGACTGGGTAGCTTGCCAGAAGGCCCCATTCAGTCTCTGCACCGCCTACCAGGAGCCCGGTTGGGCAATCTACTGAGCAGGCTGCCGCCTTGACGAGCAAGCTCAAAGCATTGTGATGAGGTTCATTGCCAACAAAAGCCATGTCGATCGCCTGTAAAGAGCCTTACCAAGGAAAATAAATACAGGAGCTTTATTCTTTTTATTTTACCGTATAGAAAAGGCGTTAGACGGCGAGTACTTCTACCAGAACGTGATACCCGTAACGCAGCGCCAATCCCAGCTTAGCTTCAAATTTGCGTTGATTGCATCATTCCTGATTAATTTTATGCTGATGAAACCGTCTTTGTTCCTGCCCGCTTGTGGTCAAGGGTTTAAAAGCCTGTCGGCGCCCTGCCGTCATGTTGTCGAGCGCTGCCATTCGGCCCAGATCTGGCGAGTCATTAACGCACCCCCGGTGTTACCAGGGGCGCGATCTGTTTTGTTTAGCTGACCGGGATCATGACGACTTTCTGAAAGGCAGGGCGCTCGGTCAGGGCCTGGTACCAGCGCTCGAGGTGAGTACGTGGATTCCAGGTGAGGCCGCAGTTCCAGAGGTTGTAGACGAACGGGGCCACGGCGATATCGGCCAGGCCGAACTGCTCGCCGGAAAGCCACGTTTGATTTTCCAACGCTTCATCGAGCAGTTGGAAAAGCTCTTCACACGCGGCAGTGCCGGCTTCGAGTTTCTCGAGATCGCGGGCCTCCGGCGGAGTGCGCACGTAGCCCATCAGCATGACGCGATGGTTCGGCGAGAGCCGCGTATTGGCCCAATCCATCCACTTCTCGGCCTGGGCGCGCTTGGCCGGTGACTCAAGCCAGAGCGCGCCTTCACCGTACTGAGCCGCCAGATACCGCATGATGGTATTGGATTCCCACAGCACGCTGTCGGTGGCGTCGTCTTTTAGAACCGGCACAAGGCCGTTGGGGTTCATCGCCTTGTATTGTGGCGTGTCGTTGACACCGTGCTGCAGGCCCGCCTGGATCTGCTCGTAGTCCAGGCCCTGCTCTTCGAGTACCCAGCGTACTTTTTTAACGTTGGTGGAGTTATCGCGGCCCCATAGCGTAATCATGGCAATCCTTGTCGTTGATCGATGGTAAGACAGAAAGTGTGGCTTGCGTTGAATAGCGTGGCAAGCCTGGCCTTTGCGGGCACCTTACGTTGCACCTCGCAGGATTCGTTACCCTGTTATGGGGTTTCATTGCCTTGGTAGAAGGTCATCAGGCTGGAGAAATCGAGCCGGCCGTGGCCCTGGGCTTTATGCAGGGTAAAGAGCGCGCGGGCGGCCGAGCCCATGGGCACGGGAGCAGCGCTTTGCTGGCTGATGTCCATGGCGAGCCCCAAGTCCTTGGTCATCAAATCCACCAGAAAACCACCCTGGTAGCCTTTCGAGGCCGGCGCGTTTTCCATCACCCCCGGGTAGGGGTTATAGACGTTGAGCGCCCAGTTGCCGCCGGAGCTCTGCTTCATGATCTCGGAGAGTACGCCGGGGTCGAGGCCGTTTTTCACGCCCATATTGATCGCCTCGCAGGTGCCGGCCATCAGGATCGCGAGGAGCATATTGTTACACGCCTTGGCCACCTGCCCCGCGCCATGCTCGCCGGCGTGAAAAATGTTCTTGCCCATGACATCGAGTATGGGCCTTGCCTGGGCGAACTGCTCTGAGCTTGCGCCCACGATAAACGTAAGCGTTGCGGCCTGGGCGCCCCCTACGCCGCCGGAAACCGGTGCATCGATAAAATGGATGCCTTTCTCTTCGGCGGCGGCGGCCACATGGCGGGCGGTGCCGGCATCGATGGTGGAGGAATCGATCACCAGCGCTCCGGGTTTGATGACGTCGAAAAGCGGCGCCTGGCCCTCCAGGAACAGCGCGCGAACGTGTTGCCCGGCGGGCAGCATGGAGATTATAACGTCGGCGCTTTGCACGGCCTCCACCGCCGAGGCCGCGACTTCACACCCCTGGGCTTTGGCGGTCTTTAATGCTTGCTCACTGACATCGAAGGCGCGAACATCGAACCCGGCTTTGGCAAGGTTCGCAGCCATCGGGCCTCCCATGTTGCCCAAACCGATAAAGGCGATACTGGTCATCAGGATTGTCCTTGTTGTTGGTTTTATCGATAGCCGCCTTTATTAGCGAAGCGAGGCCAGCGGGCTCTCCTCCCAGGGCGAGGCCAAGAGCTCGTCGATGAAGAACTGCTCCACCGAGGCGGCATCCGGGTAGGTCCAGGCCGGGTTGGCGTCCTTGTCGACCAGTAGCGCACGTACCCCTTCGGGAAACTCCCGGTGACGGCAGCACTGTACCGACAGCGAAAGCTCCGAGCGGAACACCTCGGCCAACGACATATAGCGGGCACGCTTGAGCTGCTCGTCGATCAACGTGACCGACACGGGACTGCCGTGGGCCAGGGTTTTCTGGGCACGGCTAAACCAGCTGTCGTCGCTTTCTACCGCCAGAATGGCGGCCACGGTCTGCTCGGTGGTGTCGTGATCCATCAACTCACGGATCAGCGGAATCGAATCGAGTACCGGGGTGGCCATTTCGGCGAAACTGGCGGTAGAGGCCTGCTCCAACTCGCGTAGTGAGCGGTTGACCACGCCGAGGGCGTCGATGGTGCCATTTTTTTGCCAGTCGGCAAGCGTGAGCGAACTCATCAGCGCCTCGAACTGATCGGCGGCGATGCAGCGGTCGGCCAGCCCCAGGTGGACGGCGTCCCGGGCGTTCACGGGGCTTCCGGTCATGGCGAGAAAGCGCCCGGTGCCCACGGGCAGGCGGTTCAAAAACCAGCTCGCCCCGACATCCGGGTAAAGGCCGATGGTGACCTCGGGCATGGCGAGTCTCGAGGTCTCGGTCACTACGCGATGGCTGCAGCCGCTCAATAGTCCCATGCCACCGCCCATCACGATACCACTGCCCCAGCAAATGATCGGTTTGGCGTAGGTGTGCAGCTCGAAATCCAGCTGGTACTCATGGGTAAAAAAGCGCTCGGGGAAGTCCGGGTCGTCTTTCTCGCCGGTGATCGATTGATACAGGCTCACTACATCGCCGCCGGCGCAGAAGGCTTTATCCCCGGCGCTGGTGAGCAGCACCGCCACGACCTTCGGATCATCCAGCCAGGTGGCCAGTTGCGGGCGGATCGCCTCGATCATTTCCAGGGTCAACGCATTGAGCGAGCGCTCGGCGTTGAGCACGATTTCAGCCAGGGTGTGGCCGTCTTTGGTGGCGTGCTCGTTAAACAGTACGCTACTCATTGAAGCATCCTTGTTCAGTCAAACGTCATCTTCACTATAGCTCGCCCGCGCCTTCGGCCAACACCCGGCGGGAAATAATCAAGCGCATGATCTCGTTGGAGCCCTCCAGAATGCGGTGCACTCGCGTGTCGCGAACGAAGCGTTCCAGCGGGTACTCCTTGATATAGCCGTTACCGCCGTAGAGCTGTAGCGCCTCGTCGCACACTTTGAAACCCACATCGGTCGCGAAACGCTTGGCCATGGCGCAGTAGGTGGGCGCATCCGCGTGGCCGGCGTCCAGCCGGGTAGCGGCCATGCGCACCAGCTGGCGGGCGGCGGTCAGCTCGGTCACCATGTCGGCCACGCGAAACTGCAAGGCCTGAAACTCCGCCAGTCGTTTACCGAACTGCTTGCGCTCGCGCATGTAGTCACAGGCCATGTTGAGCGCCTGCTGGGCGGTACCTATCGAGCAGGTGGCGATGTTGATCCGCCCGCCGTCCAGGCCCTTCATGGCGATTTTGAACCCCTCGCCTTCGCTGCCCAGCAGGTGGCTTTCGGGTACGCGTACGTCTTCGAAGGTCACCATGCGGGTAGGTTGGCTGTTCCAGCCCATTTTGTCTTCTTTACGCCCGTAGCTGATACCCGCGGTTTTGGCGTCCACGGCAAAGGCGGAAACGCCGGCCGCGCCTTCGCCACCGGTACGCGCCATGACCACCAAAAAGTCGGTACTACCGGCGCCGGAGATAAACATCTTGCTGCCGCTGAGCACGTACTCCTCGCCTTCCCGCCTGGCGGTGGTCTTGAGCGAGGCGGCATCCGACCCAGCTCCCGGCTCGGTCAAACAATACGAGCCAAGCAGTTCGCCAGTGGCAAGCCGTGGCCCCCACTGCTCGACTACGTGAGCCTTGCCGAAATCCGCCAGCATCCAGGTCACCATGTTGTGAATGGTGAGATACGCCGTGGTCGAGGTGCAGCCCATCGAAAGCTGCTCGAAGATGATGCTGGCATCCAGCCTGGAAAGGCCAAGCCCGCCTACGCGTTCCGGGGCGTAAAGGGCGCAAAACCCTAGCTCGCCGGCCTTTCTGATCACATCCACCGGAAAGAGCGCCTCGGCGTCCCACCGGGCTGCATTCGGCGCCAGCTCCCTCTGGGCAAAGGCCCTGGCCATATCGGCAAAGGCTACCTGGTCGTCACTCAGCTCGAAATCCATGGCGAGTCTCCTGCAAATGCCCCCGCTGTGGCGGCGCGGGCCTTACGTGTTGTCGTTATTGATTAGACGTCCATTGAATTGACGTATACGTTAACTTATCGCTTTGCCTGCCCAAGCGCAACGTTCTCCACCGCTTCCTGGCAAAGACCATGAGGACGCAATCGGCTATTTCTTTACGTTAACGTCAACTTGTTTTAGCCTCGATACAAGAGTCGGCTTAAAACACCCTGTCAGAGACACCTTTTATGAGCAGAACCTACTCGATCAGCGAATTGGCTAACGAGTTCGATGTGACCACGCGCAGCATTCGCTTTTACGAAGACCAGGAGCTTTTAAGCCCCACGCGGCGCGGCCAAACGCGTATTTACAGCAGCCAGGACCGGGTGCGGCTCAAGCTGACCCTGCGCGGCAAACGGCTGGGGCTGTCGCTTGCCGAGATTCGTGAACTTTTCGAGCTGTGGGACGAAACCCGCAGCGGAAGCGAAAAGCAGCTCACACTGATGCTGAGCAAAATCCGCGAGCGCCGCGCCGCGCTCGAGCAGCAGATAAAAGACATCACCATGATGCAGCTCGAGCTCGAAAGCGCCGAAAGTCGCTGCCGCCAGGCACTGGAAGAACTCGAACAAAAGCCAGCCGAGAAGAAGCGTTCCGAGCCCTCCTCCTGACATCGGCGGCCAAGGCTCACGGAAAACTCAAAAACAATTCAACAAAACGCAGGTGACCGACCATGCACTCGCTCTATTCGGAACTCGACTTTGGCCTGGATGAGGACATGACCATGCTGCGCCGCGAGGTGAACGCCTTCGCCGCCAGCGAGATCGCCCCCCGAGCTGCGGAAATAGACCAGCAAAACGAATTCCCCAACGATTTGTGGAAGAAGTTCGGCGACATGGGCCTTCTGGGCATTACCGTGGGGGAAGAGGATGGCGGTAGCGGCATGGGGTATCTCGCCCACTGCATCGCCATGGAGGAGATCTCCCGGGCCAGCGCCTCCGTTGCGCTCTCTTACGGCGCGCACTCCAATCTCTGCGTCAACCAGATCAAGCGTAACGCCAGCCCCGCCCAAAAAGAGCAATACCTGCCCAAACTGATCAGCGGCGAGCATATCGGCGCGCTTGCCATGTCCGAGCCCGGCGCCGGCTCGGATGTGGTATCGATGAAGCTTCGCGCCGAGAAAAAAGGCGATACCTACGTTTTGAATGGCAACAAAATGTGGATCACCAACGGCCCGGACGCGGATGTGCTGGTGGTCTACGCCAAGACCGACCCGGACGCCGGCTCGAAAGGCATCACCACCTTCTTGATCGAGAAAGGCATGCCGGGTTTCTCCACAGCGCAGAAGCTCGACAAGCTGGGTATGCGCGGCTCCAACACCTGCGAGCTGGTGTTTCAGAACTGCGAAGTGCCTGCCGAGAACGTGCTGGGCGACGTCGGCAAGGGCGTGAACGTGTTGATGAGCGGGCTCGACTATGAGCGCACAGTGCTGGCCGCCGGTCCCATCGGCATCATGCAGGCGGCCCTGGATGTGGTCGTGCCCTATATTCACGAGCGCAAGCAGTTCGACCAGGCCATCGGCGAGTTTCAATTGGTGCAGGGCAAGGTAGCGGACATGTACACCACGCTCAACGCCTGCCGGGCGTATCTTTACGCGGTCGCCGGGGCCTGCGATCGCGGCCATACCTCGCGCAAGGACGCCGCCGGGGTAATTCTCTACTGCGCCGAAAAGGCCACCCAAGTGGCGCTCGATGCCATTCAGCTGCTCGGCGGCAACGGCTATATCAACGAATACCCCACCGGGCGGCTTTTACGCGACGCCAAGCTCTACGAGATTGGCGCGGGCACCAGTGAAATACGCCGCATGCTGATCGGCCGTGAACTCTTTACCGAGAGCCGTTGAGGAGTGCGCCATGAGTAGCATCGACACCCAGGTCAATACGCGTAGCGAGCTGTTCCAAAGCAACGAAGCGGCGATGCGAGCAGAGGTTTCGAAACTGCGCGAGTTAACCGCCGCTATTGCCGAGGGCGGCGGGCAAAGCGCCCGCGAGCGCCACGAAAGCCGCGGCAAGCTCTTCGTGCGCGACCGCATCGACCATCTCGTCGACGAAGGCGCGCCCTTTCTGGAGTTCTCGGCGCTGGCCGCCTTCGAGGTTTACGAGTCCGAGGTGCCCGCGGCGGGGGTCGTCACCGGCATCGGCCGGGTGAAGGGCGTGGAGTGCGTGATCGTCGCTAACGACGCCACGGTCAAGGGCGGCACCTATTTTCCGCTTACGGTCAAAAAGCACCTGCGCGCCCAGGAGATCGCCCGCAAGCACCGCCTGCCCTGTATCTATCTGGTCGATTCCGGCGGTGCGTTTTTGCCCCGCCAGGACGAGGTCTTCCCGGACCGTGACCACTTCGGGCGCATCTTCTACAACCAGGCCACGCTCTCCGCCGAGGGCATTCCCCAGATCGCCGTGGTCATGGGCTCCTGCACCGCGGGCGGGGCCTACGTGCCGGCGATGGCGGACGAGTCGATCATCGTGCGTGAACAGGGCACGATCTTTCTGGGTGGCCCGCCGCTCGTCAAAGCAGCCACCGGCGAAAGCATCAGCGCCGAAGCCCTGGGCGGTGCCGACGTGCACACGCGCATAAGCGGCGTGGCGGATCATTACGCCGAAAACGACATGCACGCGCTGCAACTGGCGCGCAACTGCATCGCGCGGCTGAACTGGCAAAAGCGCGGTGCGCTTGCCATGAAAGCCCCCGAGCCGCCCAAACTCGACCCGGCGGAGCTTTACGGCATCGTGGGTACGGATTTGAAGAAGCCGTTCGATGTGCGCGAAGTGATTGGGCGCATCGTTGACGGCTCGGATTTCGACGAGTTCAAACGCTACTACGGCGACACCCTGGTCACCGGGTTTGCCCATATCCATGGCCACCCGGTGGGGGTCGTTGCCAACAACGGCGTGCTCTTTTCCGAATCCGCGGTGAAAGGCGCGCACTTCATCGAACTCTGCGCCCAGCGCAAGATTCCGCTGGTGTTTCTGCAAAACATCACCGGTTTCATGGTCGGCTCCAAATACGAGCACGAAGGCATCGCCAAGCACGGCGCCAAGCTCGTCACCGCCGTGGCCTGCGCGAAGGTGCCCAAGTTCACCGTGCTGATCGGCGGAAGCTTCGGCGCCGGCAACTACGGCATGTGCGGGCGGGCGTTCGAGCCGAATCTCTTGTTCATGTGGCCCAACGCGCGCATTTCGGTGATGGGCGGCGAGCAGGCCGCCGGCGTGCTTGCTCAGGTCAAGCGCGAGCAGTTCCAGCGCGACGGGCGCCCGTGGAGCGCGGAGGACGAAGAGGCGTTCAAGGCGCCCACCCGCGCGCAATACGAGCACCAGGGCCACCCGAATTACGCCAGCGCCCGGCTTTGGGACGACGGCGTCATCGACCCGCTGCAAACCCGCGACGTGCTGGGGCTTTCCTTGGCCGCCGCGATGAACGCCGAGATCGAAGAGACGCGCTTTGGCGTGTTCAGGATGTGATGCCATGAGCCATTCGACACTGACGTTCGATCGCCACGTGGCCACCCTTCGCCTTGAGCGACCCGAGGTCCATAACGCCTTCGACGATCACCTGATTTTGGAGCTGACCGACCATCTAAAGGCGCTGATCGCCCCAATCGAGCGAGGCGAGGTTCGCGTGCTGGTGCTGGCCTCCGAGGGCAAGAGCTTCTCCGCCGGCGCCGATCTGAACTGGATGAAGCGCATGGTCGAGTACAGCCGGGAGGATAACCTGGCGGATTCGCGCAGGCTTTCCGAGCTGATGCACCGCCTCGATACCCTGCCCTGCCCGACGCTCTGCCGGGTTCAGGGTGCGGCGTTCGGCGGCGCTGTGGGGCTTGCCGCCTGCTGCGATGTGGTCGTGGCCTCGAGTGCCGCCAAATTCTGTCTGTCGGAGGTCAAGATCGGCCTCTCGCCGGCGGTCATTAGTCCTTACGTTCAGCGTGCTATCGGCGCCCGGCAGATGCGCCGCTACGCGTTAACGGCGGAAGTAATCGATGCCCCCACCGCGCTCGCGTTAGGGCTGGCTCATCGGGTCGTCGAGATCGAGGCGCTGGATGAAGCAGTGGCGGCGATGACGCAGACGCTGTTGGCGGGCTCGCCCCAGGCGCAGCGCGCGACCAAGTCGCTGCTCGAGACGGTCGGCCAAGCGCCGGACAGTGACGCCACCCGGGAGGCCACCTGCCAGGTCATTGCCGGGCTTCGCGTCAGCCGCGAGGGCCAGGAAGGGCTTGCCAGCTTTTTCGACAAGCGCCCACCGCCCTGGAAGCCTTTGGATGAACCACAAGAATAAAGCCTCGGAGTCCTTATGAGCGCAACTCTTACCACGTTCGACACGCTACTGGTGGCCAACCGGGGCGAAATCGCCTGCCGGGTGATGCGCACCGCCCGCCGGATGGGATTGAAAACCGTGGCGGTCTACTCCGACGCCGACGCCCACGCCCGCCACGTGCGCGAAGCCGACGAGGCGATTCACATTGGCCCCGCCGCCGCCCGGGAAAGCTACCTGAACATCGAGGCGGTGATCGACGCGGCCAGGCGGAGCGGCGCCGGCGCCGTTCACCCGGGCTACGGGTTTCTCTCCGAGAACAGCGCCTTTGTCGCCGCACTCGATGAGGCCGGCCTGGTCTTCGTCGGCCCGCCGGCGTCGGCAATCGAAGCGATGGGCGATAAAGCCGCCGCCAAGGCGCGGATGGCCAAAGCCGAGGTGCCGCTGGTGCCGGGCTATCACGGCGATGACCAGGGTGACCGCTACCTGCGAGAAGAGGCGGACAAAATCGGCTACCCGGTAATGCTCAAGGCAAGCGCGGGCGGCGGCGGCAAGGGCATGCGCGTAGTGGAAAGCGGCGAGGCGTTTCAGGCCGCGCTCGAGGGCTGCCGGCGCGAATCGAAGGCGTCGTTCGGGGACGCGCGTATGCTGATCGAGAAGTATCTGGTCAAACCGCGCCACGTGGAAGTCCAGGTATTTTGCGACGCTCAGGGCAATGGCGTGTATCTGTTCGAGCGCGACTGCAGCGTGCAGCGCCGCCATCAAAAGGTGCTCGAAGAGGCCCCTGCCCCGGGCATGACCCGCGAGCTTCGCGAGGCGATGGGCAACGCCGCCGTGCGCGCCGCCCAGGAGATCGGCTACGTGGGCGCGGGCACCGTCGAGTTTCTGCTCGATTCAAACGGCGCCTTCTACTTCATGGAGATGAACACCCGGCTGCAGGTCGAACATCCGGTCACCGAAATGATTACTGGCCAGGATCTGGTCGAGTGGCAGCTGCGTATCGCCATGGGTGAGCCGCTACCGTGCGGGCAAAACGAACTCACCATTAGCGGGCACAGTTTCGAGGCGCGCCTTTACGCCGAAGACCCGGCCCAGGCGTTTCTGCCCGCCACCGGCACCCTCACCCGCTTTACGCTCGATTTGGACGGCGCGGATCTCAACGCCGCCCAGGTACGATTGGACAGCGGCGTGGAAAGTGGCGATGTGGTCTCGATGCACTATGACCCGATGCTTGCCAAGCTGATCGTTCACGGCCCCCACCGCGAGGCGGCCCTTGCCACACTCAACCGGGCGCTGGCCGCGCTGGACGTTCAAGGCGTGGTGACCAACCGCGCATTCCTGCAACGCCTGGCCACCCACCCCGCCTTCAAGGCCCAAGAATTGGATACCGGCTTCATCGAACGCCACGAGAATGACCTTTTCGCCGAGCAAGCGATCACCGCCGAGACTTTCGCGCGCGGTGCGCTGATCGCTTTGAATACGCTAAACCAGCGCGATGCAGCAACGCGCGACGCGCAAACGCCCTGGGACCGGGCGGACGGTTTTCGCCTGAACGCCCCCCATAAAGTACGCATTGCCCTGGCAACCACCGGCATGGAGGTGGACGCCAGCGTGGTCGAGGCCACCCGCGAACCGAATGCGCCCGAGTGGCAGCTAAGCGTGCAGGGTCAGCGCTTCAAGGCAAGCCTGGCTACGCTTACCGGCGACAGCGTTGCGATCACGCTCGACGGCCACCGGCGCCGCTTTCAGGTGCAGCGCGATGGCGACACGCTCGTGATGGTCGACCCGCAAGGCGAGACGCGCCTGACCTGGCAGCGCCTGGATGCGCTGAATCACGCCGCGCGGGAAGTGGCCACCACTTTTACCGCGCCTATGCACGGCACGGTGGTGGCGCACCTGGTCGAGCCCGGCAAGCCGGTCGAGAAAGGCATGCCGCTGATGGTGATGGAGGCGATGAAAATGGAGCACACGCTCAGCGCCCCGGCGAATGGCCAGGTCGAGGCGTTTCACTTCGCCCCGGGCGAAAGCGTCGGCCAAGGCGACGTGTTGCTCGACTTCGCCCCGCTGGAAGAAGGAGATTCGGCATGACGCTTCCGGCTCGCGTTCGGCTGGTCGAAATGGCCCCGCGGGACGGGCTTCAAAACGAGCCCGGCGCGCGGGTGCCCACTCACATCAAAATCGCGCTGATCGAGCGCCTGGCTCGTGCCGGGCTTACACACATCGAGGCCGCCAGCTTCGTCTCGCCCAGGTGGGTGCCGCAAATGGGCGACGCGTTGGAGGTGATGCTGGGCATCGCGCGTGCGCCCGGCGTCACCTACTCGGCGCTGACCCCCAATCTCAAGGGGCTCGAGAATGCGCTGAGCGCCGGCGTCAAGGAAGTCGCGGTGTTCGCCGCGGCCTCCGAGACGTTTTCGCAAAAAAACATCAACTGCTCGATTAGCGAGTCGCTCGAACGCTTCGCCCCGGTTCTAACGCGCGCTAAAGCCGAGGGCGTGCGGGTGCGCGGCTACGTCTCCTGCGTACTGGGCTGCCCTTACGAGGGCGCCATCGCCGCGGAGCAAGTCGCCGAAGTTGCCCGCGCGCTTTACGCGATGGGCTGCTTTGAAATATCGCTTGGCGACACCATCGGCGTGGGCACGCCCCTGGCCGCCAAGCGGATGATTCGAACGGTCGCCCGTGAGATGCCCATCGAATACCTGGCCGCACACTTTCACGACACCTACGGCATGGCGATCGCCAACCTGTACGCAGTGCTGGAGGAAGGTGTACGTGTGATCGACGCCTCTACCGGGGGGCTTGGCGGCTGCCCCTATGCCAAGGGGGCTTCCGGCAACGTGGCCACCGAAGACGTGCTCTATCTGCTCGAAGGCTTAGGCATCGAAACCGGCATCGATCTGAATGAGGTGATCGACACCGGTGTCTGGATTACCCGAGAACTCGGCCGCCCGCCCGGCTCCAAAGTGGCCCAGGCCCGGAGCAGGGTCAACTAAATAGAGATCACAACAACCAGAGACGGAGAGACTCCATGGCGCTCAACGTACCCCCTCTTCCCAGCTACTCGAGTGGCACCGCCGATAAGCCACTTTTAGGCATGACCATTGGCGACAAATTCGATCAGATTGCCGCGCAGTATCCGGATAACGATGCGCTGATCGTGCTGCACCAGAACATCCACTGGAGCTACCGAGCGCTTTATGAAGAGGTGACCCGCTGCGCCCGGGCGCTGCTGGCCCTGGGGGTACAGCGCGGCGACCGTGTGGGCATTTGGGCGCCTAACTGTGCCCAGTGGACGCTGACCCAGTTCGCCACCGCCAAGATCGGCGCGATTCTGGTCAACATCAACCCGGCCTACCGCACCCAGGAACTCGAGTACGCCCTGAACCAGTCCGGCGCGCGCTTTTTGATCTGCGCGGATAGTTTCAAAAGCGCCGACTACCGCGCCATGCTGTTTGAGCTTGCCCCGGAGCTTGGCGAGTGCGCCCCGGGCAAGCTTGCCTCCGCTACGCTGCCCGCGCTCGAGTGCGTCATCAACCTAAGTACCGAGCAGCACGCGGGGATGTGGCGCTGGGTCGATATGCTGGAGCAGGCGGCTCAAACCGACCAGGCCGAGCTCGAAGCACTTCAGGCAACGCTCTCGTTCGACGACCCGATCAACATTCAGTACACCTCCGGCACCACCGGTTTTCCCAAGGGCGCCACCCTTTCGCACCACAACATCCTCAACAACGGCTTCTTCGTGGCGGAAAGCATGGGCTTTACCAGTGAAGACCGGCTGGTGATTCCGGTGCCGCTTTATCACTGCTTTGGCATGGTGATGGGCAACCTGGGCTGTATGACCCACGGTGCAACGATGATTTACCCAAGCGAGGCCTTCGAGCCCGGTCAGGTGCTCAAGGCGGTTCACCAGCAGCGCGCCACCGCGCTTTATGGGGTGCCCACCATGTTTCTGGCCGAGCTCGAGCACGAAGACTTCCCCAACACGGATTTCTCCGGGCTGCGCACCGGCATCATGGCGGGCTCTATCTGCCCGGCGGCGGTGATGACCCAGGTGATCGAGAAGATGAACATGAAGGGCGTGCAGATCGCCTACGGGATGACCGAAACGAGCCCGGTCTCGGCGCAGACTGGCGCCAATGACACCATTGAAAAGCGTGTCTCGACCGTGGGGCGCACCCAGCCACACCTGGAGAGCAAAATCATCGACCCCGGTAGCGGTGCCGTGCTTGCCCGGGGTGAAATCGGCGAGCTCTGCACTCGCGGCTATAGCGTCATGCTCGAGTACTGGAACAACGAGAATGCTACTGCGGATGCCCTCGACCGCGCCGGCTGGATGCATACCGGTGATTTGGCCACCATGGACAAGGACGGCTATCTGCAAATCGTCGGGCGTATCAAGGACATGGTGATTCGCGGCGGCGAGAACGTCTACCCGCGCGAGGTCGAGGAGTTTCTTTACACCCACCCGGCGGTGCTGGATGTACAGGTCACCGGCGTGCCGGATGAGAAGTACGGCGAGGAGCTGGTCGCCTGGGTTCGCCTCGACCCCCACCAGGCGGAGATCACCGGTGAAGAGCTACGCGCATTTTGTAAGGATAAAATCACCCACTTCAAGATTCCGCGCTACTTCAAGTTCGTCGATGAATTCCCCATGACGGTCACGGGCAAGATTCAGAAATTCAAAATGCGCGAAATCTCGACGTTTGAGCTCGGCCTCGACCGGGCGACGCTCTCGTAATTACGCCGCGCTCGCTGAGCGCCGGCTACGCCTTGCACGTTAAGTGGCGGGCCGGCCCTCATGGAGGTTGCAAGCGTTTCAATGAGATGGGCAAAAAACCGTTTGAAAGTTTGATGAATCGCGCAATTAACGTGGTCGCGCCCCACGCTTGTTGCTAGGCTTGGGGGGACTTGGCTTTTATAAAAGGATAACAACGATGCCAACCAACCGCTTGGCAAGCACCCTTCTATGTAGTGTTCTCGGCAGCTCTTTTCCCTTGCTCTGCCTTGCAAGCGAAAGCAGCTACCTGAATACCGACGTACTCCCCAAAGCCTACACCGCCCCGGACAGCGAAATGATGTCGCTGGGCAACGGCGTGGTGCTCGAAGGCAGCAACCTCAATAGCATCGACAGCTACACCTCGGGCTTTCGGCTCACGGCCGGCTTCAGCCCGGGCAACTTACCGCGCGTCGATATCGGCGCGGAAATCGCCTACCGCGAAAGCGAGGAAGTCTTCACGACCTCCAGCGTCGCCCCGCTCGTTCAGGATACCCTGGCACTGGGCGGCGCCCTGGTGGCGGGCCTTCGCATGGGCGCGTTCAGCGTTTACGCGAAATCCGGACTGACCGAGTGGCGTGGCGAAACCGAGCTCGAAGGCGATGAAAGCGGCACCGCCATGCTGCAAGGCTTTGGCGCCACCATGACCGTCAAGCGTCTGGTCAGCCGACTGGAATACGAACGCATCGACGCCCCCACGCTTAGCCATTTGAATCAGCTAAGCGCCTCGATTCATATCCCGTTTTAACGATTGATACTTAGCTTTTGTAAGACATTTCTTACTTTGATGTAAGCCATTGCCGCTACGTTGCTGATAATAATTGTTTTTTTACCGCTCACTCGCTAACCTGGCCTTTCCTATAGGCAACATACGGTTCAGGAGAGTGACACCATGGCGGACAGAACGGGGCTGCAGTTTACCTTGACCCTGGCCGGGGCAAGCGATATAGCGGTTGTACGTTTTACCCACCGGGAAACGCTCTCCCAACCTTTCGAGCTGGCCGTTGAGTTCGCCAGCCGCGCTCATGATTTATCCCCTGCCGACTGCCTTGACCAAATCGCTACCTTGACGATTTGGCAGGATGGCGAACCACTGCGGCGCATTCACGGTATCGTCAGTGAATTTGGCCGGGGCGATAGCGGGCACCGCCGCACCTTTTACCATGTCGAGATCCGCCCGGCCCTATGGCGGCTATCGCTGCGCCAGAATTCCCGCATCTTCCAGCAGACCGACCCCCACAGCGCGATCAATACGCTTGCCGGTGAGCGCAGTATTACCGATATCGGCTTTGCCACGACGCGCACTCCACCGCCACGAGAGTTTCTCGTTCAGTACCGTGAAACCGACCTGGACTTTGTCGAGCGCTTGGCCGCCGAAGAGGGCTGCTTCTATTTTCATGAATTCGAGAATACGGAGGGTGGCGCTCACCGGCTGGTATTCGCCGACGATACGACGACGCTGACCAGTATCGGTGAGCGCAGCTATCACGCGCGGGCAGGCGGCACTTCTCCCAAGCGACACCTACGCAAGCTTCGCCAAGTGAGCCGGGTACGCCCGGCCTCGGCGGCGCTCAAGGATTACAGCTTCAAGACCCCCGGCTACGCGCAGTTGCACGAGCAAACGGCGTCAGGCCTGGGCGGTCACGCTCAGCGGGGAGACTACGAGCACTTCGACTACCCCGGCCGCTACAAGCAAGATGCCTCGGGCAAACCCTTCTCGCGTCACCGGCTGGACGCGCTTCGCGCCGATGCCACCACTGCCGAAGCCGAAAGCGATCTACCGGAACTCGCGCCAGGCGTTTGTTTTACCTTGACCGACCACGATGTCGCCAGTTTCAACGACGACTGGCAGGTCGTCTCTGTCGTACATCATGGTGAGCAGCCCCAGGCGCTCGAGGAAGATGGCATGGCGCGGGGCAGCGCCACCGCCGAGCAAACCAGCGAGCAGATGACGCGTTACCATAACAACGTGGTCATCATGCCTAGAACGCAGACCTGGCGGCCCACGCCCAACCCCAAACCGCGGGTGGATGGTCCCCAGGTCGCTTTCGTGGTGGGCCCGGAAGGCGAAGAGATTCACTGCGACGAACACGGCCGGGTCAAGGTGCAATTCCCCTGGGACCGCTACGCCGAACCTAACGAGACCGCCAGTTGCTGGGTGCGTGTCTCTCAGGGCTGGGCCGGTAGCGGCTACGGCACCATGGCGATCCCCCGCATCGGCCACGAAGTCATCGTCTCGTTTCTGGAAGGCGACCCGGACCAGCCGCTGGTCACCGGGCACACCTACCACGCCGCGAACATTCCGCCCTACCCGCTGCCGGCCAACAAGACCCGTACCGTGCTGCGCACCCAGAGCCACAAGGCCGAGGGCTTCAACGAACTGCGCTTCGAGGACGAGGCCGACGAGGAGCAGATCTGGCTGCACGCCCAGAAGGATCTGGACCTGCTGACCCTCAACGATCGTAGCGAAGAGATCAAGCGCGACAACACCCTGCACGTCTTCCGCGACCGCACCACCGACATCGACCGTGACGAAACTCACCTCGTTCATCGCCACGAGGTGCATACCGTCGACGGTAACGAAACCCATACCGTCCACAAGAACCGCAAGAAAACCGTCGACGGCAACGAGACCGACCGCATCGGCAAGCACTGGTCGACCAAAGTGGGCAAGAACAAGACCGAAACCGTCGGCAAGGCCTACCTGCAAAACGTCGGCCTGGGGCGCATGGAGAACGTGGGCCTGGGCTACAGCCTGAACGTGGGCGCCCTGATGAACACCGTGGTGGGCGTCAATCAGAGCACCCAGGTCGGCTTCAACCACTCCGTGAACGCCGGGCGCAACGTGACCCTGAAAGCGGGCAACCAGCTGACGCTTCAGGTGGGTAACAGCCGCCTGGTACTCACTGAGGAGTCGATCTACCTCGACGCGGGGGAGATTCACGTCAAGGCGGGCACCAAGGTACATGTCGACGGCCCCGACGACGTACTGCTCAATACCGGCACCGCCCAGCCCGCCCCCGACAGCAAGGAAGACGACGCCGAGGGCGATTCGACGAACGACCCCATGGTCAAAGACGGCAATACCCCGGGGTGGTGACATGGCCAATGTGACTAATTCGACGGCCTTCCCCCATGCACTGTTTCGCAAGCTGGGGCCGGGGGATCTTGAATATGACGTGCTGACGGTGCGCGGTACTTACCGCTTCACCGGCGACGGCTGGCCGCTTTTTCAAACACCCCAGCAGCGCCCCATTCGCTGGCAAACCGAGCTGGCAGGCGATAGCGCCAACCCGTTGGCGCAGTGGATTCGCGATGACCGCGACGTCCTGTTTGGCAAGCTGGGCACCGAGGTGCAGATGCATGGCACCCTCCGCTCCCCCACGGGGCAGCCCCGCAGTGGCTGGAAAGTGGGCGTGAACGTCGGTCCGTTATTCAAACAGATGCTTGTGTATGGCCCGCGCGATTTTCAATGGCGCCTGCTGGGCGGGTGGCGTGTCACCGAGCCTGCCCCCACTCGCGAGGTGCCCCTCGACTACCGCTATGCCTTTGGCGGCCATTTTGTCTCGTCGTTTGACAGCGATACGACCAGCGCGGCTGACAGGACCCTCTACTACCCAGAGAACCCGGTGGGCCAAGGGTGGCTGCCTGGGCGAGACGACTACAAGCGCTTTTCCAAAGCGCTGGCCCGCCCGCTCAAGGACCAGCTTGACGCCGTGGCACAGCTACCGGCCCCCCAGCTCGTCGAACCGGGCGCGCCGATTCGCTCTCCTTTTGAGCGGCCTGCCCCCATCGGCTTTGGCCCTATCGCCCCCTGGTGGGAGCCACGGGTGAGTTACCAGGGCACGTTCGATGAGACATGGGAAGCCGAGCGCTACCCCTATTGGCCAGAAGACTTCGACTACCGGTTTCATCACAGCGCCCCCGAAGACCTGGTCACACAGGACTACCTGCGCGGCAATGAGCCTCTCATATTGACCAACTGCTTACCCAACAGCACCGAAGTGATCGAAAACGACCGCTTTCGCTTTTTGCACCGCACCCAGCTGCCCGGCGTGGCCGTGCAGGCGCTGACCGAACACGCCAGCGGCCAGCGGGGCCTAACACCGCTTGCGCTGGATACGGTGAGCATCTACCTCGACGAGCAGGAACTGGCCCTGACGTGGCGCGTGTTGTTCCCACCGGATGACCCGCTCAAGAAGGTCTGGATTCGGCGAATGCCGCTATCTGCTAAGCGAGGGGGTGCCCATGTCGGATGATCAGGGCGAGCGCGACGCGGCAGGCACCAGTGGTTCTTCGGCGGCAGAAAGGCAGGCGCGAAACGGCCAAGCGCGTCATATCGGTAACTCGAGACCCTGGATGGTGGTGGTCAGTCAGCCCGACTTTTGCCGTTTGGGAGACAAGATCATCGGCTTCGATTCCACGGCGACGCTTGATGAGCCCGTTCGCTATTCGCCGAACGTGGTGTCAGCGGGGGAACGTACTTATCGGGTGGGGGATCTGTGCTGTGGTACTGAAGGGAACGCCGGTGCTGGCCTCGTATCAGGCACTTCTTTAGGCAGTGGATACGTTCTCTTTCAGACCGGCCAACCCAACCTCAAGATCAACGGCCTGGCACCGGTGCGCGATGGAAGCCAATGCCTGGTCAACTGTAATGCCGCAGGCATTGGCGGTGCGCAGGGTTACGTATATACGAATACTCAAGGGGTCAACAGCCTTCCAGAATGCGCGCCTGCTGAACCCATGGACCCGGTTCAGCAAGAGATAGAGCAAATCAATGAACGCGCACGCGAAATCGATGAGCGTGCGCAGGAAATCGATGCGACGATAAAAACGTCCCTTGATCAACTGACGCCAGACGAGGCAGGCGCGCTGCGCTTAGAGTTAGAGCAGCTAAAGCAGGATAGCAAGGTGCTGCAGTGGCGGTATGATGAAGTGCTGGACGCTCTACCTGAAAATCACCTCGCCGGTGCAGACGTTCTTAGCCTCTATGAAGCCGAATCCAGTATCAATACGGCGATAGATAAGATACCAGGGCCTCTTATTTCAGATGAGATGCTAGAACGGATTAAGTATGAGGCTAAACTGACAGTTGAAATGTCAGCTGAGGTACTTTTTGCGCCTTATGGCGCTACAAAAGATACGCAAGCGGTATGGGGACACCTCTCTCGAGGAGAGTATTTAGCTGCCTCCATCACAGGACTGGTAGGCCTCCTGTCTGTTGTACCTGGAGCCAGGTTATTACGAGGAGGACGAGGCGTAGAGAGAGCAGCCAGTAGCGCTGAGGACGTGGCGGGTAGTGCCAATCTTGGTCGCTCTTCCAGCAGCGATGAAGGGCTGCGGGTAGAGCAAAATTCTGGTACGGTGGGAAGCAGTGGGAACTCTATAGCGGAGTATGGGCTTCAGTCTGAAAAATACATTGCTACTGTAAGTAGTGATGGGCGGCGCGTATATAAAAACCTTACAGATATTGATCCTGGCGCACCGTCCTTTGTCGATAGAAGTGTTCATCGGAGCATTCGCCAGAAAATAAATGATGGTTGGACTAATGTTGATCTAATGAGACAAGGTTATGCGCCGATTGGATCAGATGGAAAACAAATGAACCTACATCACATCCTTGGCCAAGAGTCTGGCCCGATGGTGGAGTTAACTACAACTACACACCAAAATTTTTCCAGACAACTTCATGGTCTCATTGAGGATGGTAGAAGCTTCCGCAATGACCCGGTTCTCAACAGGCAATACAATAAGTTCCGTGGTGAATGGTGGAAAAAACGCGCTGAAGACTTTCAATAAGGTGGCTTAGATGGCTGAATACGATGAGTTAGCAAAAGCGGTTGAAGCTGCAGGCTATGAGATTTTCTGGTTAGGCTCAGCTTCTAGAGATCAAGTTAGAACCCTAGAGCGCTTATTAAGCGCACCTTTCCCCAGTTCATTTAAAAATTTTTTAGAAATTTATGGCGGCGGTGGTGTCGTGAGCGCAGAAATTTCTGGTATAGAAGATGGAGACGTTGAAAACGAGTTTGGTGGGACAGTGCTTTTTGATACGAAAGAATGCAGAGAATTGTACAACCTTCCTGCCCATTTAATTGTTATCTACTACCATGACGATGAAGTTTGTTGGTGTTTGGATACTTCACGATACGCTAAGAATGAGTGCCCTGTTGTCAGCTATAATTTATTTACAAAAAAGATCGATAGAGACATAGCTTCTGATTTTGGTTCATTTATAGAGCAGCATTTATTGCTGTATACCCAAGCGGATTGAGAGTGGGCGCGGCGTCACCCCATCTTCAGTAGCAGCCGGGTTTAGAGTCAGAAGTTACTTTATCGTGTTTTAACAACAGTTGCTCGGCATAGGCTGACGGGGTCAGACCACGAAGCCCCTTCCTGGGTCTTTCTTCGTTGTACTCCCGCCGCCATGCTTCGATTGTTACGCTCGCGTGATGCCGACTGGTGAACTAGTCCTCATTCAAACATTCATCTCGAAAGCGCCCGTTAAACGATTCGATATAGTGTAAACATCCCGTTGTGCAGGGGGCAACGACAAGACAGCGTGACAAGGAGCCCAAAGCCACCCTTCGCCACCAATCTCTGATCCGAATGGTTTGCCGTGGTCGGCTCTTGGCGATATTTGGATGGGGCTTAGGCCGGAGCAGCGGTGTTCCATCCTAGATCATCGAGTGACCAACCGAGCCCATGATTCGGAAGTCCGTAGGCGCGCTCTAGAAACGGCTCTGGATAGGCCGGGCAAACCGCGCACGGCCTCTGGCATAAGCGCATACCATTCGCTCAGGTGACCAAGCCTAGCGGGGAGTGCAACGCCATAGCCGTCCGCTGCGAACTGGACTGTCGCCATCGCTATGCAGTCTGCGATGCTGATATCCACCCCGGTAAGGAAGGGCCCGCCGGTCTCATCGAGGACAAGGTCGAGGCGTTCCAATTGCTTCAAATAGGCCTTTGCAGCATAACGCGCCGCAGTGGCTTGCTGTTCTTCACTCCCGGCGAATATCGGACTGCCTTTGTGGGCCCAGATGCCAAATTGCAGTGCAGCCTCGTCGGCAGGCTTCCCGTGTCCGCGCACGCGCGAGCGCCGTCTGGCCGATCAGATTGGGCTCTGGATACTGCTCTTCCAGGTATTCAAGGATCGCGATCGAGGCCCGGATTTTATGACCCTTCTCCGTTTCCAGAACGGGAACGGTTCTGAAGGAGCTGATCGAGTTCAACTGCGAAGCGGTTTCAGGGGCCATCGCATCAAGAGCAACGTGCTCGATATCGGTAATCTCCTTCTTCGCCAAGTAGATACCGATGCGGCGCGGATAAAGGGCGCAGTTTAGTTCATAAAGTTTCATGATCTATTCTTCCCAGGTAAACATTCGCCGCTGTGGCTCAATGGTCGGGCCAAACAAGCGAACGATGAAGCTGGATGCCGGCCCAGGCCCCATCCGCTACGGCAAGCGACACAGAGTGCGCGACATCACCGCAAGCGAAGGCGCCGGGGATGGTCGTCTCCTTCGCGTCATTGGTTTGGATCTGTCGTCCCAGTGGCGTTTCTATCAAGGTAGTGCTTCTTGTATCCAGCGCTCAATGAGCGTTCCAGTTAACCCTGGCATACGAAAATACCCCTGGAGAACCAGGGAGCTCAAAATCAGAACTTAGCCCGCAGCAACTTTTATGACAGTCAAAGGCGCATCGACGCCGACGCGCCCATTTAACGCCAACCTCAAAATGCCTACTCAGCCTTCCCTCTTCGCTCGCTCATGATCTGCCGAACGAAAGCGTTGATATCCTCCTTGACCACGCGCTCTTTGGGGCCGCTGGGGGCGACCTCGGCGAGGTCTACCCCTAGCGTACGCGCCAGCATTCGTACAGTAGGCGTCGCGTGGACTCGGTCGCCGGTCGCTTTTGTGGTGTCATTGTTCAAGGTCTTCTCCTTCCTCTACTCGAGTATCGTTTTGGCGAGTGATGACGCCCGCTTAGCTGACCAGCGGAGATAACCTGGAAGGGTCGATATGAAAGCGCTGCATGGCCTTTACGACAATGTCGGCGCTGACGTCGCCTTGCTCGCAAAGTGCCACGAGGGCCATCCAGGCAATGTGGTAGCGGTCGACCTCGAAGAACGCGCGCAGCTTTTCGCGGCTGTCGGAACGGCCGAAGCCATCGGTGCCCAGCACGTAGTAATCCCTCGGCACCCAGGCGCGCACCTGGTCGGCATAAAGCTTCATGTAATCCGTGGCGGCGATGACAGGGCCTGAGCGTTTTTCGAGCGACTGCGTGAGCCAGGGCTTTGCATGCGACTCTTTCGGCTTCATGAAACGCTGCCGGTCGTACTCGAGCGCTTCGCGGCGCAGTTCGTTAAAACTGGTTACGCTCCAGACATCCGCGGCTACGCCAAAATCGAGCAGTAACTCCTGCGCGGCTTCGGCCTCGCGCAGTATGGTGCCCGAGCCCAATAGCTGAACGCGGGGTTTTGGGTCGGCCTCGCCTTCGCGCAGCAGGTACATGCCCCGAACGATGCCCTCCTGGGCGCCTTCGGGCATGGCCGGGTGGGCGTAGTTTTCGTTCATGATCGTCAGGTAGTAGAAACACTCCTTGTGGTGTTCGTACATTTCCTTCAAGCCGTGCTGAACGATGACGGCGATTTCATAGGCGTAGGTGGGGTCATAGGTGCGGCAGTTGGGAATGGCCGAGGCCATCAGGTGGCTATGGCCATCCTGGTGTTGAAGGCCTTCACCGTTGATGGTGGTGCGCCCGGCGGTGCCGCCGACCATGAAGCCTCGCGTCAGCATGTCGCCGGCGGCCCAGGCAAGGTCCCCGATACGTTGAAAACCGAACATCGCGTAGTAGATGTAAAACGGGATCAGCATCTTGCCGTGGTTGGCGTGAGACGTGGCCGCCGCCATCCAGGACGCCATCGCCCCGGCTTCGGTAATGCCCTCCTCGAGAATCTGCCCCTTGATATCCTCCCGGTAGTACATGATCTGCCCCGCATCGACGGGCTCGTATTGCTGCCCGTTTGCGGCGTAAATGCCCAGCTGGCGAAACATGCCTTCCATACCAAAGGTGCGCGCCTCGTCAGGGATGATGGGCACGACCCGCTCGCCAAGCGCCTTATGCTTGGTAAGCCCGGTCAACACCCGAACGAAGGCCATCGTAGACGAAATCTTGCGCTCGCCCGTGCCCTTGAGCTGAGCCGCAAACATCTTGTCATCGAGTGCCGGGATCGCCAGTGTCTCGTAATCGGTATTACGTGAGGGCAGATACCCGCCGAGCAGTTTGCGCCGGGCGTGCAGGTACGCCATCTCAGGGGAGTCGTCATCAAACCGGTAATAAGGGACCGAGCCGTTTTGAAGCTGCTCGTCGCTGATCGGGATCTCGAAACGATCACGCAAGCGCTTGAGCCCTTGAAGCTCCATGGTCTTGATGTTGTGCGCTTCCATGTCGGCCTCGCCGTGTTCGCTGCCCATGCCATACCCTTTGACGGTATGCGCGAGAATTACGGTAGGCTTGCCGTTGGTGCTTTTGACGGCTTTTTGATAGGCGGCGTAAATTTTTGAAGGGTCGTGGCCGCCGCGGGCCAGGTTTTCGATGTCCTGATCCGAAAGGTGCTCGACCCGTTCGAGCAGCTCAGCGTCCTTACCGAAAAAGCGCTCGCGGGTATACGCCCCGCCTTGGGCCTTGAAGTTCTGATACTCGCCGTCGACAGTCTCGTTCATCAGCCGCTGCAGCCGGCCATCGTGATCTTTTTCGAGCAGTGCATCCCAGGCGCTACCCCAAACGACCTTGATCACGTTCCAGTGGCTACCCAGAAACGAGCTTTCGAGTTCCTCCATGACACGGTCGTTGCCGCGTACCGGACCGTCCAGGCGCTGCAGATTGCAGTTGATCACGAAGATGAGATTGTCGAGCTTCTCGCGGCTTGCCAGGTTCAACGCGCCAAGTGTCTCGACCTCATCGCATTCACCATCACCCAAAAAAGCCCATACCTTGCGCTCACCCAGAGGTTTAAGGTCTCGGTTATGCAGGTACTTCATCAGACGCGCCTGATAGATCGCTTGTATGGGGCCCAGCCCCATCGACACCGTCGAGAACTGCCAGTAGTCCGGCATGAGGTAAGGGTGTGGGTAGGACGGCAGCCCGCCGCCATCGACTTCCCGACGAAAGTGATCCAACTGGCTCTCGCTCAAACGCCCTTCTAGAAAACTTCTGGCGTAAATACCGGGTGAAATATGCCCCTGAAAATAGACCAGGTCGCCCGCGCAGTGCTTGCCAGGCCCCTTGAAGAAGTGGTTGAACCCCACCTCGTAAAGCGTACTGCTGGACATGTAGCTTGCAAGGTGGCCGCCAATGCTTTTGTCCTTCGCGTTGGCGCGAACGACCATGGCGATACTGTTCCACCGAATCGCAGCACGAAGTTTTCGCTCGATAGCTGGATTACCCGGGTAGTCGGGCTGATGGCTGACATCAATAGTGTTACGGTGCGCGGTATTGAACGTTCGCGCGATATTCAAACCCTGCGCTTCTGAATAAGAGTGCAAAGTATTAAAGAGATACCTGGCTCTATTTTCACCTTCTCTATCGACTACCGATGCTAATGCATCCAGCCATTCCTGTGTTTCGTTTTTATCTACCTCGACAGTATCTTTCATAAAAACCTCGAATGACATAAAACACGGGCGGGTGGCGTTTAAAAGCCCTATAAAGCAATACAAAAACCTTAATATTGACTTTAGTAGTACACAACATTACTTTGTGAAAAACACTTTCCCAGATCTGGTGAAATGAACTTAAATTATCTGAAAATTTTCGTCGTCGTGGCCGATCAAGGGTCGATCACGGCGGCATCGAAGGCGCTGGGCATCCCCAATTCGACGGTGGCCAGGCAGCTCACCCAGTTGGAGAACCAGTTGGGAAAACAGCTGATACTTCGTAGCACCCGGCACCTACGCTTGACCGAGGAAGGCAAAAGTATTTATCAAAAAGCCGCCTCCCTCATTGCCGAGCTCGATGAGGTCGAAAACGAGATAAAGTCAGAACAAGGTTACTTATCCGGAAAAATCACGCTGGCGATACCTTCCGAGTTTGGTGTCAAATGGCTTAACGAGATACTGGCCGAATTTGCACTAGTGCATCCCAATGTCTCCATCGAATGCATTACCAGCATGGCCCCACTGGATCCGGTAAGAAGAGATATCGATATCTCGATTGCCTATCATCGAGGCAACTTCGAAGACAGTAGTTTAATCATGCGCAAACTCGTTAAACTTGAAAGTGTCGTTGTCGCCTCGCCAGCGCTTATAAAAAGTCATGGCATACCGGAAAAGGTTCAGGAACTTCCAGGTTTGCCTTGTATATCGACCCTATTGGCACTCGAGCAAAACCCCTGGCACTTTATTGGCAAGAATGGCGCACTTTTTCACCTAAGCATCGAGTCGCGCTACAAGGTCGACAGCAGTCAGATGCTGATCGCCGGTGCCATTAAGGGGATCGGCTACGCCATCATTCCCCGGGTCTTCTGCGAACAGCACCTCGCCACCGGTGAGTTGGACGAGATCCCGCTGGATCATACCCCGGCGCCGCTGGAGATCGTGGCGATCTACCCCAACCGCTCTATCAATTACCGTTCCAGGTGGCTGGTCGAGGAGATTACCAACGCGCTGAGCCAACAGCTGGGCTGACACATAGAGACTTGATTCTGAGCTTGAACCAACCACGAAAATAAAAGACGCGAGTATCTCCAATAGCTCTCTTGTTCACTTTATAAGCTTGAAAACTTCATCGAATAAATTTAATTTAGGCCCAGGATATCGAATAGTGAGTAAAGCATGTCGGAAAGAGAGTTGCCTTATCCAGACAAGCCTGTGGGAATGGGCGGATGGTTGATGTTTTATACATGGTGTATCTGCATCATATTGCCTTTTTATGGCATATCCAAAATGCTCGAGCTACATCGAAGCCTTGAAGATATGGCCAAGCAATACGACTGGTTCATGATGTTCTGGAACACCTTGCCTTATACGATAGCGATGATCGTCATTTTTAATGTCGCGATGGTGTGGCTTCTTTATGCAAGCGACAGACGCATCACCCGCAATATCGTCGTTGTGCTGATATGGCTGGTCGGGCCTGGGTTGGTCTTGTTTTTATTGGCGCCGGTCATGGTCTACTTTCCGCCGGAAGCCCGGGATGTTTTTGTCGGCCAAAGCCTGAATAGAGGCGCGATCGCCGTTTTATGGAGTACGCTCTGGACGCTTTACTTCTTGCGTTCAAAGCGTGTCGCGAATACCTATTGGCGATAAGGACACGGCTTGAGTGCTCGAATAGTGTGTCTTTCCAGGGCATTCGTTTAACGGAGCTCGAAAGATGCCAAGGCATTAAAAACTTCGTCAGCATAGGTCTCCCATTCACTTGTCAGTACCGATGCCATGACCTGATAGTGGCCCTCTGGGCCATCGAGTGAGGCCCACACGTAGGTAGTGGGTTCGTTTTCGGCGACATTGAATATCTGATACAAACATGCAGTGTTCTGCGCACTGCAGTGAGCGATGGGCGAGGAGAAAAGGACATCGGGATGGGTGCTCAGAAATTTATGCTCGATGGTTCGCGCATAATTATCGAGAGTAAAGGAAGGCTCCGCGGGCTCATGGTTGAGGTACATCACCAGGTTCTGTGAAGAGCTGATAGCCCTAACGATATAGCTGCCCTCATGGGTATCAAGCGCCCAAGTATCGGGCATCTTGATGCTGAAGTTATCGCTGGTAATAGTGTTAACGTCAGTGGCAGTTGGCGGCGCAGTAGCAAAAGCATCAGGCGATTTCGAGGGAGGTTTGGGCGTTTCTCGCGTCGCGCTTTCGCCAATGGGCAGATCTTTTACCTGAAAGACAATGATAATGAGCAGTGACACATTGTAGGCGTTAAAAAAGCGCTTTCGGTGTCTGCCCGCTTTGGGAAGACAGCACAACAGGGCAATAAAGGCGGGTATCACCAGCGCGGAAAACACAGCATCAACAATCAACCCTTCCCGGTTAGCGTAACCACCAGAAGACGCGACGGTGAACAGCGCCCCCAATATAAAAAGAATGCATGCTATGACTACGCGCATCGTGTTTACTCGTGACTGGTTCATATAAAAGAGAAAAGGCGTTTACGGCTGAGCGGCCTCTGCTAACGACTCGATATAGAGCAGTGTTAATACCAGCTGGGCGTTCTTACTTCCCTGCTGGGCTGCCTGATTGAGCCAGTAAACGGCATCGCCATAGCTCACCGGGATGCTGTCTCCTTGCACATACATGCTGCCTAGATTGTATTGAGCAATAGCGTTGCCTTGGACGGCCGCACGATGAAACCACTGCAGGGCCAACACGCGATTGCGCGGCACGTCTTGGCCGGTCTGGTACATCACGCCCAGTGTGGTCTGTGCGTCGCTATCGCCTTGCTCGGCAGCCAGACGGAACCAGTACTCGGCGGTCTGTCCATCTTGTTCAAGGCCTGGGTAGCGGCTGTAGAGTTCAGCGAGATTGTACTGGGAGTCGATATGCCCTTGATCGGCCCCAAGCTGGTACCAGCGCTGGGCCTCTTCAGGATGAGCGGCAAGGTCGGCCATCAGCCCGAGCTCAAACTGCGCATCGCCATCGCCTTGTTCCGCTGCGAGTCTGAACCACTCGGCAGCGGCTTCGCTATCCTGTGCGATGCCTTCGGCACCGTCGCGGTAAAGTATTCCGATATTGAGCTGGGCGACGCTGTGCCCTTGTTCGGCTGCCGGGCGGTACCATTCAAGTGCCTGAAGGCTATTCTGGGCAACGCCTCTTCCGATATCATAGCGGTAGCCCAACTCGAACTGGGCATCGAGGTGATTCTGTACGGCAGCGCGGCGGAACCAGTCGGTGGCCGCGTCTGGGTCAACGGGCGTGCCCTCGCCGTCATCGTACATGATGCCCAACTGATATTGGGCCCCCGCATGACCTAGCTCAGCCGCTTGGGTGAACAGCTTCAAGGCCTCGCTGACACTTGGCTCAACCCCGTTGCCGTTGTAGTAAAGCCACCCCAGGTTACTATAAGCGTCCAATACGCCAAGCGCTGCGGCGTCTTCGAACCATTGAACAGCTCGCTCATAATCCTGTATGACACCTTCACCGTCGCGATACATCACACCCAGATTATAGAGAGCATCGGGCACCTCGTGCTCAGCGGCCAAGTGATAGAGTTCGGCCGCTTTACTGAAACTTCTTTCGACACCTAGCCCTGTATAGTACATACCCGCCAGCATGAACTGGGCATCGGGCTGGTCCTGCTTGGCCGATAGGCGAAGCCACTTCAACGCTTCCCGGCTATTCTGTTCGACATTCGTACCGTAACGGTAGCTGCTTCCGAGTTCGTATTGTGACCACGCGTCACCCTGTTTAGCTTGGGCAAAAAGTTGCTCGATATCGACACTCGAGGAGTTTTCAATAGGAGGAGTAGCCGCGTTATCCTCGACCTGGCTCCAGCTCGGGCTGGCAATCAGGAGAAGATTCAGAGTTACTGCAGCGATAGATAAACGACTAAACATGCAAGGCGATCCGAGTCTAATTAAATTTTAATTATTACAGACTCCTTATATGATCGCCATTCCTCTTTTGAAACAATGAACAAAAAAACACTTCGCGCTAGATATCCGGCGAAGTGCGTTTCTTGGCATAAAAAAGTTTATCGCGAACGGTTTAATCGCCTTCGTTCGCGTAACTAACTCGTTGCTATCGACCCCTGGAATCCGACTCTTCCAGCGGCGCTGTCCACACCGGAACATCCTCTTTCTGCGGCTCGTTTTCCTGCTCGTCCATGGCCTGGCTCAGCGCTTCTTCCAGGCGCATGAAGAGTTCGCCGTAGCGGCGGCTAAACCGCTGGCCTCCTTCGATTTCCTGCCAGGCGTTGAATAGTTCGGCGTCGTGGGCGTCTTCGTTTTGCACGAAGGACCAGGCCATCTGCTTGGCGCGCAGCGGATGAACGCCCAGGGCCGTCAGCGCGTGGCTGCCAAGCTCGAGCGCCGAATGATAGGTTTCGCTGACGACGTCATCGGCCCCGGCCTCGCGCAGGCGGTAGCCGTGGCCCCGGTCGTAGGCGCGGGCCAGCACCCATACGTTCGGATAGTAGCGTTTGACGTGCTCCACGGTGTGCACCGCGCGATCGAGATCGTCGATAGCCACCACCAACAGGCGGGCTTTTTCGATCCCCGCCCGCGCCAGCAGATCACCGCGGCTGGCGTCGCCGAAATAGCTTTTGATGTTGATACGCCGGGCGTTTTCGATTTGATTGAGTTCGAGATCGAGCGCGACCAAGGGCACGTTGCTGGCCCTTAAAAGCCGGCAAACGATTTGGCCAAAGCGCCCGGCCCCGGCGACGATGACCGGCGACTGCTCGTCGAACTCTTCGGCCTCGGGCTGGGTTTTACTTTCCAGGTAACGCGGCACCACGAGCTTGTCGAAAGCGATAAAAAGAAGCGGCGTCAAGAACATGGTGAACGCCACGACCAGCGACAAAAGCTCGGCAAGCTCCTGGCCGATCACGCTATTTTGGCGGGTATAGGTTAACAATACGAAGCCGAACTCGCCGGCCTGGGCCAGGCTCAGGGTCAAGAGCCAGCCGTTACTGCCACGAATGTGGAACACGTAGGCCAGGCTTATTAAAAGCGCGCCCTTAACCGCCATGACGCCCAGGCCCAGCAGGATAACCGCCGGCCACTGCTCGATCAGCACCTCAAAATTGATACCCGCCCCCACGGTGATAAAGAAAAGCCCGAGCAGCAGCCCCTTGAAGGGCTCGATATTGGCCTCGAGCTCATGCTTGAACTCGCTATTGGCCAGTACGACCCCGGCCAAAAACGCGCCGAGTGCCGGGGAGAGATTGACCAGCCCCATCAATGCGGCGATACCGATCACCAACATCAGAGCGCTGGCGGTGAATATCTCTCGCAGGTTGGACTTCACCACGTAGCGAAACAGCAGCGGCATCAGGTAGTAACCTGCGCCAATCACCATTCCCACCGCGGCGATGACCACGAGCGCGTGGGCCCAACCCGGCAGGTGCGAGACGAGATCGAAGCTTTCGTGGCTTGCCTGGCCGCCGCTCGAGTCGATACCGGGCATCGCCAGCAGCGGAATAAGCGCCAGGATGGGAATCACCGCCATATCCTGGAACAACAAAATGGAGAAGGCACTGCGCCCGCCTTCGGTGGCGGCAAGGCCCTTCTCATTGAGCGTTTGCAACACGATCGCCGTGGACGAAAGCGCCAGCACCAACCCCACCGCAAGCGAGGTTTGCCAGGCCGCGCCTAACCACACGCCAATGGCGGTAGCCGCGGCAGCGCTCAACACCACCTGCAGCCCACCCAGGCCCAAAAGGCGCACGCGCATCGCCCAGAGGCTTTTAGGGTCGAGCTCCATCCCGACCAGAAACAGCATCATCACCACGCCGAACTCGGCGAAGTGCTGAATGGTATCGGTTTCTTGCCCCACCAGCCCAAGAATTGGGCCGATCGCAACGCCGGCCACCAAATACCCCAGTACCGAGCCCAGCCCGAAACGCTTGGCCAACGGTACGGCGATGACGGCCGCCAATAAATAGATAAAAGCCTGAATGAAGTACTGGGTCATTGATCTCTCGATGGGGGTTGACGCGATGACGTGTAATGGAGTGTGTAAAAAGCGCGCTTTAGAACACGGCTTGACAATGAGGGTTCAATCATTATGTACTAGTACGCTAGTACATAATGATTGAATGATTAATGAGGCGGTTTCATCGTGTCCAAAAACGTACCGGAAGATGATTACAGGGCGCAGCTCGTGCGCTACTTGCTCGATGTTGACTCGGCACAGGCGATGGATAGCGCATTAGATAGCCTGCTAACGCCTTCAGAATATCAGGAAATCAGTAAACGGCTACAAATTTTTAAGCTCCTCGACGAGGGGGTGGCGCACCGTAAAATCGCCGAAACCCTGGGCGTTGGCATCGCGACGGTTTCGCGCGGCGCCAAGGCATTTTTACCCGCTACCGCTGCCCACAAGGATACCCCATGAGTGCCGGCCCGACCCCGTTTAGCCTGCCGCGCAAGCCCCACTACGTGACGCTTGCCGCCGACTGCGATTTCTTCGCGCTGTTTCAGAAAATCGAACGCGCTTTCGATAATTGCTACATGCTCGAATCCCTCGGCGAAGATAGCCACATGGCGCGCCACTCCATCATCGGCTTCGACCCGGAGTACCTGGTTTACGCCAACGGCCAATCGCTCACCATCGAGCACCGGGACGGCGAGACCAACGCCTACCCAAGCGACAACCCTTATGAGCTTTTACGCTCGCTAATGCCGCAAAACATTATTTCGCGCAAGTACGCCGGCGGCCTTTCCGGCTATCTTGGCTACGACGCCATGCAGTATTTCGAGCCCTCGCTCTCCCTCAAGGCAAGCGAGGACTTCGATACCTTTCGCTTCGGCCTTTATAAAGACGGGTTGATTCTCGATAAGATGACCGGCGAGGTCACCTACTTCTACTATGACCATAGCCGCTTCGAGTTTCTTCAAAACCTGATCGACACCGACGACGTGACCCCGGGGGCGCTGAAAATTACCGCCCAGGGCGACACCATGAGCCAGGCCGAGCACGCCCGGGCGGTCGCTAAAGTGAAGCAGGACATCATCGACGGCAAGATCTTTCAGTGTGAGGTCGGCTTTAAAAAGCGCTTCAAGGTCGAAGGCGACACCCTGGCGCTTTACGGCGAGCTTCGACGCATCAACCCGTCGCCGCAGATGTACTACGTCAAATTCGGCGAGCAGCGCCTGATCGGTGCAAGCCCGGAGCTTCTCTTTCGCCTGCGCCAGGGCGAAATGGAGACCTTCCCGTTGGCCGGCACGACCACCCGGGGCAAGACCGAGCAGGAAGACACTCAGCTTGCCCGCACGCTTTTGAACGACCCCAAGGAGATCGCCGAGCACAATATGATCGTCGACCTGCACCGCAACGACATCGGCCGGGTCGCCCAGTTCGGCACGGTCAAGGTGCGAAGCCTGATGGACATCAAGCGCTTTAGCCACGTGCAGCATATCTCCAGCGAGATCGTCGGCATCATCGACCAAAACGAGGATATGTTCACCGCCCTTGCCAGCAACTTCCCCGCCGGCACGCTCACCGGCGCGCCCAAGATCGAAGCGATGAAAATCATCGACGAGCTGGAAGTCGACGGGCGTGGGCCCTACGGCGGCGCGGTGGGCCAGTTCTCCTTCAACGGCGACTGCACCTTCGCGATTCCCATTCGTACCGTGTTCGTCAACGGCGAGCGCGCGTACGTACAAACCTGTGGCGGCAACGTGTTCGACTCCAACGCCGAGGACGAGTACGAGGAAATTCGCCGTAAATTCGCCGGCACGCGCAAAGCCCTGGCCCCCTTTATGGATACGGAGAGCCCCGCATGAAGGTGCTGATCATCGATAACTACGACTCTTTCACCTACAACCTGTATCAGTTCATTGGTGAGATTTTAAGCGTCGAGAAAAACCGGGGCGCCATCGAACGCTTCGAGATTCTGGTCAAGCGCAACGACCAGATCGATTTCGAAGAGGTGAAAGCGCTCGAGGCGGACCGCATCATCATTTCCCCCGGCCCCGGCTCACCGGATGACCCGCGCTATTTCGGCGTCTGCTCTGATGTAATCGAAAAACTCGGCACGACCACGCCGCTGCTGGGCGTGTGTTTGGGGATGCAGGGTATCGTGCATGTATTCGGCGGTCAGGTGATCAAGGCACCGCTGCCCATGCACGGCAAGATCAGCCCGATCAACCACAACCACCGCTCGGTCTTCAACGGCGTGCCGGACCAGCTCGAGGTGATGCGCTACCACTCGCTGATTGCGGATGCGGCCTCGCTCCCCGAGTGTTTGGACGTAACCGCCACGGTAGGCGGGCTTGGCGCGGAGAGCTTCGCCGAGCGCGCGCGCTGGCAGGCCGCGGGGGAGTTCGAGCTGATGGGCGTCAAACACCGCGACTACCCTATTCACGGTATCCAGTTCCACCCGGAATCCTTCGCCACCGAAGGCGGCAAGGAGCTGATCGGCAACTTCCTGTTCGCCCCTTACCAGTAAGCCTTACTTGCGCCGTGGGCCGGGCTTGCCCGCCTTGCCCCGCCCCGGCGCCTTGCCTGCCGGTTTACCGGTGGATGCGCCCTTGGTACTGGCCTTACCCGCGCCGCCGGCTTTGACCAGCTTGCCCCGCCCCGCGGGCTTGCCTTTGGCCCCGGCGGCGGCTTTACCCGCGCCCTGGGGCTTGCCGCCCCGGGCACCAGCTTTCGCCTCTTTGCGCTTGCCAGGCGGCGTTGCTTTACCGCCAGGCTTGCCGGCACCTTTCGCCGTATTGCTACCCGCACTTCTTCCCGCGCCCTGCCCGCCTCCGGCGCCTTTATTGGCTTGGGGCTTTTGCGCCCCGCCCTTGGGCGCGCGCGGCTTTTTGGGCGCATCGGGGGTCGGGTCGGAGTCCTTGATCAACTCACTTAGCGTATCGATCTCTTTGGGCGTCAGATCGCGCCAGTCGCCGGTGGCCAGCCCCTTGAGCGAGACGTTCATGATCCGCGTACGTACGAGCTCGGTGACCTCGAACCCAAAGTATTCGCACATGCGGCGAATCTGGCGGTTGAGGCCCTGCACCAGGGTAATGTTGAAGCTGAATTTGGTCAGGCGCTCCACTTTGCACTTTTTGGTGACCTGGCCAAGAATCGGCACGCCCTTTTGCATGCCTTCGATGAAGTCATCGGTCACCGGCTTATTCACCGTAACCACGTACTCTTTTTCGTGCTGGTTGTTGGCGCGCAGGATCTTATTGACCAGGTCGCCGTTGTTGGTCAGAAAGATCAGCCCCTGGGAGTCCTTATCGAGGCGGCCAATGGGAAAGATACGAACGCCGTGCTGGACGAAGTCGACGATGTTGTCCTTTTCGCTCGACTCGGTGGTGCTGACGATGCCCACCGGCTTGTTGAGCGCGATCAGCACCAGGTCCTCTTCCTCCTGGGGTTCGATCTCCTGGCCGTTGACCTTGACCCGATCCCCCGCCACCACCTGATCGCCGGTCGTCGCGCGGCGCCCGTTGAGCCATACGTTGCCCTGTTCGACGAAGCGGTCGGCCTCACGGCGCGAGCAAAGCCCGCTCTCGCTGATGTACTTGTTGATTCGGGTCGATTTTTTAAGCGACATAGCACGCCTGAATTGCGTTAAAAATGAAACGCCGCCACCCGAGGGCGGCGGCAAGAAGGCTTTTGCCTAGCGTCTAGCCGGTGTTGCGCAGCCCCGCGGCGATACCCGCCATGGTCACCATCAGGGCGCGAGATAGATCGGCGCTGATCGCCCCGTCGGCGTCCCGGTTACGCTGCAAAAGCTCGGCCTGTAAGCCGTGAAGCGGGTCGATGTAGGGATTGCGCACGTCGATCGCCTGGCGGATCAATGGCGTGTTTTCCAACAGCGCCTCTTGACCCGCGATATCCAGCACGGCGACTTCCAAACGCTCGAAACGCTCTCTGAGCTTTTTGCCCAGCGCCTTGAGCGAGGGCTCGTCGACCAGCCGGTGCTCGTAGTAGGCGGCAATGGCGACATCCGCCTTCGCCAGCAGCATCTCCAGCATGTCCAGGTAGGTACCAAAGAATGGCCACTGGTTGCGCATTTCCTGAAGCACTTCGCGCCCACCAGGCTGGGCGAGGCGTTCGGTAAAGGCTTCGCCGCTACCCAGCCAGGCCGGCAGCATCAAACGAATCTGGGTCCAAGCGAATATCCAGGGAATCGCGCGTAAAGTTTCCACGCCGCCGTCCTGGCGGCGCTTGGTCGGCCGTGAACCCAGCGGCAGCCGACCGAGCGCCCCTTCCGGGGTCACCGCACGAAAATAGGGGACGAAATCCGGGTCTTCGCGCACCACGCCCACATAACCGGCATGGGCGACGCTCGCCAGCTTGTCCATCTCCTCGCGCCACTTGGGTTCCGGGGCCGGCGGCGGCAAGAGCGTGGCCTCGAGCACCGCGCAGGCGTAGATCTCCATGGAGCGAAGGGCGATATCCGGCTGACCAAACTTGAAACGGATCATCTCGCCCTGCTCGGTCACGCGCAGGCTTCCGTTCACCGACCCGGGCGGCTGGGAGAGAATCGCCGCGTGGGCCGGGCCGCCGCCACGGCCTACGGTGCCGCCGCGGCCGTGAAACAGCGTCAAATCCACGCCATGGCGCTTACACACCTCGACCAAAGACTCCTGGGCGCGGTACTGCGCCCAGGCAGCCGCGAGTTGACCGGCGTCCTTGGCGGAGTCCGAGTAGCCGATCATCACCTCCTGGCGGTCCTTCACCAGCGCCCGGTAGCCAGGCAGCGCCAGCAGTTTGTCGATCGCCCCGGCGGCGTTATCCAGGTCGTTGAGCGTCTCGAAAAGCGGCGCGATGGGCAGCGTCACCCGCCCGCCGATCTCCTTCATGAGCAGCGCCACGGTCAACACGTCCGAAGGCTCGGCGGCCATGGAAATGATGTAAGTGCCCAGCGCTTCGGCGTGTTCGCTTGCGATCACCTTGAAGGTATCGATCACCTCGCGGGACTCCGCCGAGCACTCCCAACGCCTTGGAATCAGCGGCCGGTTCGAGGCAAGCTCCTCGAGCAAAAACGCCTGGCGGGCGGACTCGTCCCACTGCTGATAGTGACCCAGGCCCAGTTCGCTCGTGAGCTCTTCCATCAGCTGGGCGTGGCGGCTCGCTTCCTGGCGCAAATCCAGCTTGGTGAGCGTGACGCCGAACACCGCCACCCGGCGCAGGGTATCGAGCAGCGCGCCGTTGGCGATGGTGTCCAGGCCCACATCGCACAGCGAGCGGTAGCAGGCCAAAAGCGGCGCGTAGAGCTGATCACGCGTTTCGATGATCGGGCCACCATCGAAGTTCTGCCCGTCGAGTTCGGCCTTCGCCCAGTCTCGGGTCGCCTCGACCCGGGTCAGAAGCCGTTTCAAAAGCTCGCGGTAGGGCTCGGTGGCCTCGCCGACTTCGGCTTTCAGGGCGCTATTGGCCTTCCACATGGAGAGTTCGGTCTTGAGCTGCTCCAGATCACGCAGGTACAGATCCGCGGCCATCCAGCGGCCCAGCAGCAACACCTCGCGGGTGACCCGGGCGGTGACGTTCGGGTTGCCGTCACGGTCGCCGCCCATCCAGGAAGCGTAGCGGATCGGTGCGGCGTCCAGCGGCAGGCGCTCGCCGGCACTCTCCAGCAGCAGGTTATCCAGGTCGCGGTGAAAATCCGGCACCGCCTGCCAAAGCGAGTTCTCGATCACCGCAAAGCCCCACTTGGCCTCGTCCACCGGCGTGGGGCGCTCGTGGCGAATCTCGTCCGTGTGCCAGGCCTGGCTGATCAGCTCGTTCAGGCGCCCACGGGCGCGCTCGCCGCGCTCCGGGTAGTCATCGGCGCTTTCGATAGCGGTCAAGCAGTCGTCGATGGCGTCGTACTTTTGAATCAGCGTGCGGCGAATGACTTCCGTGGGATGAGCGGTCAGCACCAGCTCGACGCGCATGTTGGCAAGCGTTTCGACCAGCGAGCGCGGCGAGTTGCCGGCCTCGCGAGCACGGTTCAAGAGCTCGCCGAGCGCGGGCTGCATGCCGGGCTTGTAGTCTTCGACCCGGCGAAAGCGCGCCCGGTAGTGCTGCTCGGCAATATTGGCCAGGTTGAGAAACTGGTTGAACGCCCGGGTCACCGGCAGAAGATCGCGCTCGGGCAGCTCGCGCAGATACTCAATCAGCGCGCGCTGCTGAAGCGTATCGCCCTGGCGGCCCTGTTTGGCGTGGGCGCGGATCGTCTCGATTTTATCGACGAACGGCTGGCCCAGGTCGTCGGCAATGGTGCGGCCCAGGCTGTCGCCCAAAATACGTACGTTCTCCCGCAGGGACTCGTGTAAATCATGACTCATACCTGACCTCCTTGGAATTCGTTGTTTTTAAGCCCGGTTCGTTTCGCCCGGGCTGTTTTGAAGAACTGTTTTGAAGAACTGTTTTAAATAGCTGTTTTGATGGGCTGCTTTATTTAAACCGTTTTACTGAAACCGTTTCTCTCAAACGATGGCGTCTATTCGGTCTCTTGTCGTTTGGCGGCCTGCCAGTGGTGCTCCATCTCTTCCAGGGTGGCGCTACCTGTCGGGCGCTGCTCGGCACTCAGCGCGCGCTCGACATAGCGAAAGCGCCGCTCGAACTTGGCGTTGGTGCCGCGCAGGCACGCTTCCGGGTCAAAGCCCAACGCGCGGGCTAAATTCGCCGTAGCAAAGAGCAAATCGCCGACCTCCTCTTGGGCGTGCTCGCGATCGTTTTCATCGAGGGCCTGTTCGACCTCGTCGAGCTCTTCGCGGATTTTTTCGATGACGCCGCGGGTATCCGGCCAGTCGAAGCCCACCCGGGCAGCGCGCTTGGAGAGCTTGTTGGCGCGGTTGAGCGCAGGCAGCGCCAGCGGAATATCGTCCAGCGCCGAGGCGGTGCTTGCCGGGCGCCCGGCGCGCTCGTCGGCTTTTAGCGACTCCCAGCGGCTCTTTACCTGGCGCTGTTCGACCTCTTTGGCGCTGACACCGGGCGGGCGGCGCGAGGCCAGCGTGCCTTCCGGGAACACGTGGGGGTGGCGGCGAATCATCTTGGTGGTGAGCACATCGACGACGTCGTAAAAATCGAAACGCTGCTCCTCGGCGCCGAACTGGGCGTAGTAGACGACCTGAAAAAGCAGGTCGCCAAGCTCACCGGGAAGCTCCTCATACGCCTGACGCTCGATGACATCGGCTACTTCGTAGGCCTCTTCGATGGTGTGTGGCACGATGCTTTGCCAATGTTGCTCGATATCCCAGGGGCAGCCTTGATCCGGGTCGCGCAGCACGCGCATCAGGGCGAGCAAATCATTCAGGTCATAGCGCATCATAGGCCCCCTTTCGCGGGCTTTTCCGGGTCCGCGTCGCGCAGCCGGCGCACTTCGGTCACGTTGGGAAGCTGTTGGATGCGCGAGAAAAGCCGCCCCAGGGTTTCAAGACCGTCGACTTCCAGGGTAATACGCAGCCGAGCAATGCCCTCGTCGGTATCGGTCAAGGTATTGACCGACAGCACGTTGACCTTTTCGTTGCCCAGTAGGCCGGTCACGTCGCGCAGAAGCCCCGAGCGGTCCCAAGCCTGGATCTCGATGGCCACCGGGTAGCGGGTATGGGCACGCTCGCCCCACTCTACCTCGATGATGCGCTGGGGCTCTTCCATGCGCAGTTGCAGCACGTTGGAGCACTCCTGGCGGTGAATGGTGACCCCCCGCCCCTGGGTGATGAAACCGAGGATCGGCTCGCCGGGCACCGGATTACAGCAGTTCGCCATGCTGGTCTTGAGATTCCCCACCCCCAGCACCGTGATATCGCTTTGAACGGCCTTGCTGGGCTGGCGGCGCGGCTTGGCCAAAAGCCTTTCCAACTGCTCCTGATCGTCGCTTTCCCCGAACAGCTGCTGCGCCTGGTGGAGCACCTGGCCAATACGCAGGTCGCCGGCGCCAAGGGCTGCGTACATGTCGTCGGCATTTTGGTAGTTGACCGCTTCAGCGAGCTTTTGAAGGTTCAGGCCGTCGACGTCCAAGCGCTTCATCTCGCGCTCGAACAGCGCGCGGCCCTCTTCCAAATTCTGGTCCCGCGCCTGGTGTTTGAACCAGGCCTGAATCTTGGCCCGCGCGCGGGAGGTGCGTACGTAGCCAAGACTCGGATTGAGCCAATCGCGGCTCGGCCCGCCCTTGGTGGCGGTCAGAATCTCGACCTGCTGGCCGGTTTTCAGCTTGTAGTTGAGCGGTACGATCCGCCCGTTGATTTTCGCGCCGCGGCAGAGATGGCCGATCTCGGTATGCACCCGATAGGCGAAATCGATCGGCGTGGCCACACGGGGTAAATCGATTACGTGGCCATCCGGTGTGAAGACGTAGATGCGGTCCGGGGCGACATCGCTCAAAAGGCCCTCGCGCAGATCACCAAAGCCGCCCACTTCGTCCTGCCACTCGAGCACCTGCCTAAGCCAGGCGATCTTCTCTTCGTAGCTGCCGCTTTTGGCGTTGGTGTCGTGGCCCTTGTAGCGCCAGTGGGCGCACACGCCAAGCTCGGCTTCGTCGTGCATGCTAAAGGTGCGGATCTGAATCTCGAGCACCTTGTTTTCCGGGCCTACGACCGCGGTGTGCAGCGACTGATAGCCGTTCTTTTTGGGGTTGGCGATATAGTCGTCGAACTCGTTGGATACGTGGTGCCAGCGCGAGTGGACGATACCCAGCACGGTGTAGCAGTCGGTCACCGCAGGCACCAGAATGCGCACCGCGCGCACGTCGTGGACCTGGGAGAAATCGATGTGCTTGCGCTTCATTTTGCGCCAGATCGAGTAGATATGCTTGGCGCGACCTTTGACATCGAAGCGGTTGATATTCTGCGCGCGCATCAAGGACTCGAGCGTTTGAACCACGTCCTGAATATAGCGGTCCCGGTCCAGGCGCTTTTCGGCCAACAATTTGGCGATGGTTTTATAGTCGTTTTCATGAAGGTAGCGAAACGAGAGATCCTCGAGCTCCCACTTGATCTGACCGATGCCTAAGCGGTGCGCCAGCGGCGCGTAGATATCGGCGACTTCACGGGCCACCTGCAGGCATTTGTCCCGAGGCGCATCCTTGACCTGGCGCAGCGCGCAGGTGCGCTCGGCGATCTTGATGAGCGCCACGCGCACGTCGCTGACCATGTTGACCAGCATCTTACGCAGGTTCTCCTGCTGGTTGTGCTGGCTCATGGCCTGGTGAGAAGCCAACGGATAGCTAATGGCGGCCATTTGCAGCACGCCGTCGATCAGCGTGGCGACCTCTTCACCAAAGCGCTTGGTAATCGCCTCCAGGCTCACCAGCCCTTCGCGCACCGAGCGGTACAGCACCGCCGCTTCCAGCGTGGCCTGGTCGAGCTTCAAGTCCGCCAGAATATCCGCCATCTCCAGGCCCATGCGAAAATTGGTGCCCGGCGAGAGCCACACGCGGTGCGTTTGCGGTGCCTGGCGCTCGAGCACTTCGGCAAGCTCGCAGGCTTCGACCAGCCGCTCGGGTTCCGGCAGGCGCACGCTCTCTTTCAAGCGCGTCAACCACTGCTCTATATCCACCTTGCCGCCTTGCGTCAGCGGCTGGTCTTCACGCACTTTCACCATGGCAATGACTCATCCTTTCAACTAACGGCGCTTTACCCCCGCGTTTAGGGAAAGCGCCAACGGTGGCTTAGCCTGCGTATTCGAACAGCACCAGCGTCTCGATATGGGCAGTATGCGGGAACATGTCCGCGACGGTGACGTCCGTGATCCGATAGCCCTTTTGCAAAAGCGTGGCCGCATCCCGCGCCAGTGTCGCCGGGTCGCAGGCGATGTAGACCACCTGTGCGACTCGGCGCTCGCCCAGGGCGTGGCAAATGGCCTCGGCGCCGCCCCGGGGCGGGTCGAGCACCACAGCGTCGATCGCCTCGCACACGTCGAAAAGTTCGCCAAGACGCGCGGGCTGACTCAAATCCACCTGCCGGGCGGCGATATCGAGCCGATACCGCTCGGCGTTGGTCGCGATACGTTGGACCATCGCGGCACTGCCCTCGGCGGCGAGCACCCGAGCACCGGCAACCGCCAAGGGCAAACTAAAGTTACCGATCCCCGCGAAGAGATCAAGCACACGTGGCGCGGCTGATGATGCCAGCGTCGGTGTCAGCCACTCGATCACCCGGTCGATCATTTGCTGGTTGACCTCGGCGTTGACCTGCAAAAAATCGCCGGGGCTGAAGCCCAGCGCCAAGCGCGCGGGCGCATCTGGCGATTTCAACCCAGCGGGCAGGCTCAGCGTGTCCTCGAGGGTGGGGGGCTCGCCATACCACTCGAGCACCGGCTCTTCGCGGCCTACCCAGGCGCCTACATTGATGCCCTTTTCGTTGGCGAAGGCTTGCCACGCCTGGGCGTCATGGACGTTGGCCTTTAACTGGCGGACCAGCAGGACCGGCTTGCCGGCCGGTTTGATGAGCTCGATATGGCCGACCTGTTTGGGGGCATCGAGGGTTTCCAGCAATGCCTTGAGCGGGGCAATCAGCGCGGAAAGCTCGGGGACGAGCACATGACAATGATCGATACTCACCAGCCGGTGACTGCCCGCCGCGCGAAAACCCAGCAGCACGTTATCCTGTGAATCCAGCCGCACGCCGAGCCGTGCCCGGCGCCGGTAGTGCTCTGAAGAGCCGTCGAGCGCGTCGATACGGGCAAGCTCGATACCCTGACGGGCGAAGAGCTCTTTGACCACCTGGCGCTTGTGTTCGCGCTGGGCGGCCAGATTCAGGTGCTGAAGATCACACCCGCCGCACCGCTCGTAATAGGGGCACGGCGGGGCCACCCGGCTCTCGGCGCTGGTAAGGCGCTGCTTTATGTGCGCCTCGTCAAAGCGCTTACGCTCGATATGCACGGCCGCTTCGACCTCTTCCCCGGGCAGCGCCTTGTCGACGAACACGGTCTTGCCCGCCGCGCTATGGGCGATACCGCGCCCGTCGTGGGCCAGCCGGTCGATGATCAAGGTGTTACCCTCGGCGCCTTTGGTCGGGGCACCCGGTGGCGTACGGGCAAGCCCGGAGTGGCCCGACTTGGGCCGCGGTGGCCGCTTTTTACCCAGCATGATGGTTATCCAAAACGGTTTTCAAAAACAGAGAATCCTTACACATTTAATTGAGCCAAGCGCTACTGCGCGGGCGCATAAAGCCCGGTGGAGAGGTAACGGTCGCCCCGGTCGCAGACGATGAAGACGATCACCGCGTTCTCGACCTGCTCGGCGATGCGCAGCGCCCCGGCAAGGCTTCCCCCGGAGGAGACCCCGGCCAGAATGCCTTCTTCCCGCGCCAGCCGGCGCATATGCTCTTCCGCCTCTTGCTGGCCGATATCCAACACGGTATCCACCCGAGGGGCTTCGAAAATGGCCGGCAGGTACGCCTCGGGCCAGCGGCGAATACCGGCGATACTGGCGCCGTCTTCCGGCTGCAGGCCGACGATTTCGATCGCGCTATTTTGCTCTTTTAGATAGCGTGATACGCCCATGATGGTGCCGGTCGTGCCCATGGAGCTTACGAAGTGAGTGATCTCGCCACCGGTTTGCTGCCAAAGCTCCGGCCCGGTGGTTCGGTAGTGGGCCAGCGGGTTGTCCGCGTTGGCAAACTGATTGAGCGGCTTGCCTTCACCCTTGGCGATCATCTCATCGGCGATATCCCGGGCCTCCTCCATGCCGCCCTTTTGGCTGGCCGAAATCAGCGTGGCCCCGTAAGCGGCCATGGCTTGTTTACGCTCGCTGGAGGCGTTTTCGGGCATGACCAGCACCATATTATAACCCTTGATGGCCGCCGCCATGGCCAGCGCAATGCCGGTATTGCCCGAGGTTGCCTCGATCAGCGTATCCCCCGGGGCGATCTCTCCGCGGGCTTCGGCCTCGGCGAGCATCGAAAGCGCCGGGCGATCTTTTACCGACCCCGCCGGGTTATTGCCCTCGAGTTTGGCCAGCAGCGTGTTGTTGCGCCCGGCGCTGATACGCGTCAAACGCACCAGCGGGGTATTGCCAATTACATCTTCAAGCGTGGGATAGTCCATCATGCGTTCCTTATCGTCACCTTTATACGGCATTATATCGGGGCTGCCTGTGGCTGGACAGGCAACCCATCGAATCAATGAGTTTCTTACATGTCCTTGAATACACGCTTGCTGCTGGCCCTGCTGGGCATTCCGCTACTGGTTTACGCCGCCATGGCGGTCTTTTTGGTGCTTCAAAACGGTACGACTCAGCAGCGCGTTTTCACCGAGCGTTTGGTGAGTGCCAGCGAAATACTCGCGCCGGACTTGAACGATGCCATGGCCAAAGGGGACGAGCCGCGCCTGGAGCGCCTGTCGCGCCAGTTGATGGAGTACAAAAACCTGCGCGCGCTATCGCTTTACGACGAGCAAGGCAACCGGGTGCTGATGCTTGGCCGCCCGATGCCCGCCGCCCAGCGCTTGAACGTGCCTCGCACTACTCGTCTCAATCAAGACCAGGACGTTTGGCGTTTGCAGATGCCACTGACCGCCTACGCCGGCCCCGAAACCGGCGGGGACTCGGGGAGCGGCCGCTGGCTCGAAGCCGAGGTCAACACCCGGGCGCTGACGCTGGAGCGCTACAAACTGATCGCTACCCTAAGCTTTGGCGCCATTTTACTGGGGCTTTTGCTGCTCTCCGCCGCGCTTTCGATCAGCCGCTCGATCATCCGCCCGTTGGAGCGCGCCAACCAGGCACTTTACCGGCTTTCCCACGGCGACTACGGCCGCACGCTGGCCATGCACGAGGTCAGCGAGTTCAACGAATTGGGAAAAAACATCAACGTGCTGGGCGAGCATCTTCAGCACTATAGCCGCGATATGCAAAGCCAGATCGAACAGGCCACTCAGGAGCTCTACGAATCGATAGAAACCGTCGAAGAACAGAGTATCAAGCTCGACCTGGCCCATCGTAGCGCCCTCAAGGCCAACGCGGCCAAGTCGGAATTTCTCGCCAACATGAGCCACGAAATCCGCACCCCGCTCAACGGTATTATCGGGTTTTGCCGCCTGCTGAGTCGCTCGCCGCTGGATACGCGCCAACAGGAGTGGCTTGGCCAGGTTCACTGTGCCTGCGAAAACCTCATGGTGCTGGTCAACGACGTGCTCGACTTCTCGAAACTGGAAGCCGACCAGTTGACCCTGGAAGAGCGCGAGCTCGATATCGCAAGCGTAGTGGACGAAGCGATTGGCCTGAACGCCCCGGAGGCGCAGCGTAAAGAGCTTCACCTGGTGGGGCTTGCCTACGACGATATTCCCACGCCGCTTTGCGGTGACCCGCTGAGAATCCAGCAGGTCCTCAACAATTTGATCAGTAACGCCCTGAAATTTACCTGCGAAGGTGAAATCATCGTGCGCGCCAGCCTCGAGCGCCAAGAGGGTCAGCACGTCGTGCTCGCCATCAGCGTGACCGATACCGGCATCGGGTTGAACGACGAGCAGCAGCAAGGGCTTTTCGACGCCTTTACCCAGGCATCGCCCAGCCACTCCCGGGAGTACGGCGGCAGCGGCCTGGGGCTTAGTATATGCCGCCAGCTGGTCCAGCGCATGGGCGGCGAAATAGGCGTGGAAAGCGCCCAGGGCCAGGGCGCGTGCTTTACGTTCACCCTGGCGCTGCAGGCGCATGCCGCGACAGCGCAAGTTCCCCCGCTCGATTTGAACCACAAAGCCGTGCGTCTACACGAGCCTCACCGCCTTAGCCGCTTTGCGCTGGAGAACTGGCTTTTGAACTGGGGCGCGCAGCCGGTCTCGTTTGTCGATGCCGGTGACGAAGCGCTTTTGATACTCGCTTTGGGCCCTGCCGACTTCATCGACGAGCGCCAGGCCTACTGGCAAGCGGTGATCGAGCAGGCAAAGTGCCCCACGCTGATACTCGCCCTCGGCCCGCCGCCGGATACCACGACTTGGCACATGCCCTACGGCGGCGATATCGTCAGCAAGCCGATTACCCGCCAGCGAATGATCAACGCACTGGCGCATTTGCTCGACCCGCCCACGGTGCCGCCCCTGGCGGTTGAGCCGCCGGCCGAGCGCCAGGCGCTGGACGTACTCATCGTCGACGATAACGCCCCCAACCGGGCGCTGCTCAAGGCCATTTTAGAGAGCGAGCGGATACACATCACCCTGGCGGCTAGCGGTAAGCAAGCGCTTGAATACGCCCAGGCGGCGCCCTTCGATCTGGTGCTAATGGATATTCGTATGCCAGGCATGGACGGCGTCGAAACCACCCACGCCTTGAGACGCTTGAAAGGCGCCTGGTCACGCTGTCCGATCATCGCGGTGACCGCCCAGGCCCCGGATGCAAAGCGCCAGCGCTGGTTAGCCCAGGGCTTTGACGACGTACTGGTCAAACCCGTCGACGAGGCCGCGCTGAACCGGCTATTCGAGCGCTTTTTAGACATGACGCTGGAAGACCCAAGCCAGTCGGCGCTGCAAAGCGTCGGGCACGCGCCGGCCGATGACCATTCAACAGCGCCGCTCGCGGTCGACCTGGCTCGGGGTAAACGTTTGGCCGGGGGCAGCGAGGCGCTGGCCGTTACCCAGCTGATGCGTCTGATCGAGAGCCTGCCCGCGGCCAAAACGCGTATTGAAGAAGCGCTCGCCCAACAAGATGACGCGGCGCTTTTAGAGGAGGCACATGCCTTGAATGGCGCGTGCCGCTACTGCGGCACCCCGGCGCTTGGCGAAGCGGCGGACGCGCTTGAAAGCGCACTGCGCGATCACCTAGCGGCGACTCAGGAAACGACTAGCAGCGCCGCCCTCGCAACGCCGGTGCAGGCGTTTTTAAGCGCGATCGATACGCTCATGAGGTATCGCGACACGCCGGGCTAGCGCTCCAGCACCACGAACGCCAGCGCATACTCGGCCTCGTCGCTTAACGTGATATGTGCCGTTTGCGCGCCGCTTTGCTCGAAAAGCCGCTGCGCTTCGCCACTTAGCGAAAGCGCGGGCTTGCCCAGGGCGTCGTTGAGCACCTGGATGTCGCGCCACTGCATACCGGCGCGAAGTCCCAGCCCCAGCGCCTTGACGAACGCCTCCTTTGCGGCAAAGCGCTTGGCAAGGTACGCCACCGGGCGGTTTTTTTCCAACCAGCGAGCGTGTTCGTCCGCGCCCAAAATACGTGCGGCGAAACGTTCGCCGTGACGCTCGATCGCCGTTTCAAAGCGCGCGACCCGAGCGATGTCCGACCCGATACCGACAATCACGGCCTAGTGTCCGCAGCAGCCGTTTTCATGGTCGTGGTCATGCTCATGGGCGTGCTCGTGTTCGTGATCGTGGCTATCCAGCGCGGCCATCAGCCCGGCCTCCTGGCCGGCAATGATCAGCCGCTTCATTTCGGCGACCGCCTCTTTCAAGCCCACGAACAGCGCCCGCGCGATGATCGCGTGGCCAATATTGAGCTCGTTGACGCCGGGCAGCGCCGCGATGGCTTCGGCGTTATGGTAGTGAAGGCCGTGGCCGGCGTTGACGACGAGCCCAAGCGATACCGCCTGCACTGCGGCCGCGTTCAAGCGCGCGTATTCGTCATTGGCCGCCTGCGAGCCCATTACCGCCTCGGCAAAGGCCCCGGTATGAAGTTCGATGGTCGGCGCGCCGGCGCGGTGAGCGGCGTCGATCTGCGCGCTCTCCGGGTCGATGAATAGCGACACGTCGCAACCGGCCTCACCCAGGCGCTGGCAGGCGGCCTGGACCTGCTCGAAATTTCCCGCCACGTCGAGCCCGCCTTCGGTGGTCAGCTCTTCGCGCTTTTCCGGTACCAGGCAAACGTGGGCCGGACGCAGCTCTTCGGCAAGCGCGAGCATCTCCTCGGTCACCGCCATCTCGAGGTTCATACGCGTATTGAGCACCTCGGCAAGCAGGCGCACGTCACGAGGCTGAATGTGGCGGCGGTCTTCGCGCAGGTGCACGGTGATGCCATCCGCCCCGGCCTCTTCGGCAAGCAGTGCAGCCTGTACTGGATCGGGGTAGCGCGTCCCCCGAGCCTGGCGTAGCGTGGCAATGTGGTCGATATTGACACCGAGTAAAATCCGCGGTGGGTGCATAGCGCTCTCCAGTGCGAGGTCGTTCGTTTCGATAGCCGCGCTGAGCGGCTATCTATTAACAAAATGTTGAAAGCGTTCAATGGCGCTCGATGGCGAAAGGTAGCCGGGTTAAACCCGTGCCCGGCGGCGAGCCAAATCGAGCATCAGCTCCCGCGAGCGCAGCGCCTTGCTGCCCAGGTGCGGGGCGAGCGCGGCGCGCATCACCTTCTTGAGCGCCCCGGCCAGGCCTTCGGGCTCCCAGTCGCCCTGGTCAAGATAGCGCAGCACACGCCCTTCGATGCCCTGCTCGAAGGGCACGAAGGCGCGGCTTTGCGCATCGAAGCGATAGCGCCCTTGAGGGTCCACCGCCTCGCCCCCCGGTGTCACGAAACGCGGCGTGGCTTCGAGCGCCTCCAACAGCGACCACTCGAAGCGACGCAGCGCCAGCCCGCGCAGCGCCGGGGTAGGCAGCGCATCGAGCAGCGCACTATAGAAGGCGAATACTTCTTCGGCGGCGAGCTCCAGCGGCAATAGCCGAGTGGCGATCTCGTTGGCGTAAAGCCCACACAGAAGCCCCTCCCCGGCCAATAGCGCGGTATGCCCGCGCGACTCCATTAAGGTCAGCCGCTTGAGATCACGCTCGCCACGCCAGGCCACGAACAGCGGCGTAAAAGGCTGCAACCGCTGGCGGGATTTAGAGCCCGGGCGCTGGCCGCCGTGGGCCACCGCCCGGATACGCCCGTGATTGAGCGTGAGTAGATCCACCAGGGCGCTCGTTTCGCGGTACGCGCGCCGGTGGAGCAAAAAGGCGGGTTCGGCCATCGCGCCTGCACTCAATCGAGATCATATCCCAGGCTTTTCAGCGCGCGGTCGTCATCGGACCAGCCGCGCTTGACCTTCACCCATAGATTGAGCATGACCTTGGTCCCCAGGGTGCGCTCCATGTCCAGGCGTGCCTCGCGGCCGATGCTCTTGAGCCGGTCACCGTTCTCACCGATCAAAATCACCTTTTGGCCCTGGCGCTCGACCAAAATCAACGCGCTGATGTGGGTGATGCGCTCGGTCTCACGAAACTCTTCGATCTCCACGGTCATCTGATACGGCAGTTCGTCACCCAATTGGCGCATGACTTTTTCGCGGACCAGCTCCGCGGCCATGAAGCGCAGGCTTCGATCGGTAATTTGATCGTCCGGGAAAAAGTGAATGCTCTCGGGCAGGTACTTGGCGACCTCCTCCTCGAGGGTATCCACTTGGGTGCCGTGCTTGGCGGATATCGGAATGACGGCGGCGAAGTCGCGCCGCGCGCCGACTTCACTAAGCCAGGGCAGAAGCGAGGCCTTGTCCTGTAGGCGGTCTACCTTGTTGACCGCCAGGATCACCGGCGCCTTTACGTGCTCGAGGCGCGCAAGCACCGCCTGGTCCTCGTCAGACCAGCGCGTACGGTCGATGATGAAGACCACACAGTCGACATCGCGCAGTGCCTGGGTGGCGGCCTGATTCATGAAGCGATTGATCGCCTTGTTGCGATCCTTTGACATGATGTGCATGCCTGGCGTGTCGACATAGATGAACTGGGTTTCATCGACGGTTTTGATGCCCATGACTTGGTGGCGCGTGGTTTGCGGGCGCCGCGAGGTGATGGACACTTTCTGCCCCAGTATGCGATTCATGAGGGTCGATTTGCCTACGTTAGGCCGCCCAACAATGGCCACAAAGCCGCAGGTTTGACTCATGACGCGTGGTCTCCAGGATTTTTTTCAAGATGGGTGAGCGCTTGCTCGGCGGCTTGCTGCTCTGCGTGGCGCCGGCTGGGGCCCTTACCGGTCGTATGCTCGTTTAAAAGATCGATATAGCACTCGACGGTAAAGGTCTGAGCGTGGGCTTCGCCTTTGACGGAAACGACTTCGTAACGTGGAAGCGCCGCCTGACGCGACTGCAAAAACTCCTGCAGACGAGTTTTCGGGTCTTTCTGGGTGTCCTGTAGCGAGGTACTTTCCAAACGGTCCGAGTACCAGGCCATTACGCGCTCGCGCACCGCCTCCATACCGGCGTCCAGATAGATCGCGCCAATCACTGCTTCGACCGCGTCGGCCAGAATCGACTCGCGCCGGTGCCCGCCGCTTTTCATCTCGCCGGACCCCAAACGCAAACACTCGCCAAAAGCCATTTCGCGAGCAAGCTCGGCCAGGGTCTGGCCTTTTACCAGCCGCGCGCGCAGGCGAGAAAGCTGGCCTTCGCGCGCCTGGGGAAAGCGCTGAAACAGCGCCTCGGCGATGACGAAGTTCACGATGGAGTCGCCCAGAAATTCCAGGCGCTCGTTGTTACGCCCACCATAACTTCGGTGGGTCATGGCTAGCTCCAGCAGCATGTCATCGCTAAAGGTGTAGCCGATCCGTCGGCAAAAAGCGTTCAAGGAATTACTCACGATGCTCCTACGTCTTCGACGTTAACCTGGGTGGTCCCACTCATTCGATCCGCCTTACGCTTGAGAAACTGGGTAAACCGCCGTCCCAGTGCATCCACACGGCAAACGCGCGGCCGACGATGTTCTCTTCCGGTACGAAACCCCAATAGCGGCTATCGTTGGACTGGTCCCGGTTATCCCCCATCATGAAGTACTCGCCTTCGGGCACGATCACTTCACCCATTTGCGGACCCGGATCGCGGGGGTTGTTATAAATGGCGTGGCTCATGCGTCCCAGCCGCTCTTCTAATAGAAGCTGCTGGGGCGATGCGCTGGGCCCCTCTTCGACGAGCGTCTTGGCCACCGGCTCGCCGTTGATGTAAAGCTGCTTGCCTTCGTAGCGAACACGGTCGCCTGGCAGCCCGACGACGCGCTTGATGAAATTCACCGAGGGTTCGTCGGGAAAGCGAAACACCATCACCTCGCCGCGCTCGGGCTCGCCGATTTCGACAAAGCGCTCGTGGACGACCGGCAGGCGCAGCCCGTAAGCGAATTTATTGACCAAAATGAAATCGCCCACTTCCAGGGTGGGCCGCATGGAGCCCGACGGTATTTGAAAGGGCTCGACAATAAAGCTTCTTACCACCAGCACGACCAGCAGCACGGGAAAAAGCGAGCGCGCGTAGTCGATGGGCCAGGGCTCTTTTTCGAGCTTCTCGCGGGTAGCGGGGTCCAGCCCATCGTCTGCGGCTTGCTCGGCATTGACCACCCGCTTTTTGCGTCGCGAGCGAAACCACAGGGCATCGAGTAAATAGATGACCCCGGTAATTACGACGGCCAGTACCAGTAGTAGTGAAAAATCCATGAGGGTGTCGTCTTCCTAGTCGTTGACCTTGAGCACAGCAAGGAAGGCATCCTGGGGAATTTCGACACGCCCCACCTGCTTCATCCGTTTCTTACCGGCCTTCTGTTTTTCCAATAGCTTTTTCTTACGACTCACGTCGCCGCCGTAACATTTGGCGGTCACGTTCTTGCGCAGAGCCTTGACCGTCGAGCGCGCCACGACCTGCCCCCCAATGGCCGCCTGGATCGCCACATCGAACATCTGGCGTGGAATCAGCTCGCGCATCTTCTCGACCAGCAATCGCCCGCGGGAATGGGCATGGTCGCGGTGAATGATCACCGCCAGCGCGTCGACCTTGTCGCCGTTGATCAGCACGTCCAGGCGCACCAGCTTGGCCTCTTCGAAACGTTCGAAGTTGTATTCCAGCGACGCGTAGCCCTTGGAGATCGACTTTAGGCGATCAAAGAAATCCATGACCACTTCGGACATGGGCAGCTCATAGCTGAGCTGGATTTGGCTGCCCAGAAACTGCATGTCCTTCTGGAAACCGCGGCGCTGCTCGCACTCGGTGATCACGTTACCCACGAACTCCTGGGGTACCAGAATGCTCGCCCGAACGATAGGCTCGCGCATCTCCTCGACGTCGGCCATGTCGGGTAGCTTCGAGGGGTTGGAGATATAGCGCGTGTCGCCGTTTTTCATGGCGAGCTCGTAGACCACGGTGGGCGCGGTGGTCAAAAGGTCCAGGTCGTACTCGCGCTCGAGGCGCTCCTGAACGATTTCCATGTGGAGCGTGCCGAGAAAGCCGACCCGAAAGCCAAAGCCCAGGGCGTCGGAATTTTCCGGCTCGTAATCCAGCGAGGCATCGTTGAGGGCGAGCTTCTCCAGCGCGTCACGGAAGTCTTCGTAGTCGTCGGAGCTGACCGGGAACATGCCGGCGTAGACCTGGGGCTTCACCTTCTGAAAGCCCGGCAGGCGCGCAACGTCCGGCGTTTTGGTATGGGTGATCGTATCGCCCACCGGCGCGCCGTGAATTTCCTTGATGCCGGCGACGATGAAGCCCACCTCGCCGGCGCGCAGCACGCCGGTCTCTTTTCGAAGCGGCGTGAAAATCCCCACTTCCGAGGTATTCCAGTCACGCCCGGTGGACTTGATACGAATCTTGTCGCCCTTTTTGAGCGTGCCGTCGAAAAGGCGCACCAAAGAAACCACGCCGAGGTAGTTGTCGAACCAGGAGTCGATGATCAGCGCCTGAAGCGGGCCGTCCGGGTCGCCCTTGGGCGGCGGAATGTCACGCACCAGCCGTTCCAACAGCGCATCGATCCCGATACCGCTTTTGGCGGATACCTGGCAGGCGTCGGTGGCGTCCAGGCCGATGATTTCTTCGACTTCCTGGGCCACCCGGTCCGGGTCGGCCTGGGGAAGGTCGATTTTGTTGAGTACCGGCAGCACTTCCAGGCCTTGCTCGATGGCGGTGTAGCAGTTGGCCACCGACTGCGCCTCGACGCCCTGGGCGGCGTCGACCACCAAAAGCGCGCCTTCGCAGGCGTAAAGCGAGCGGGATACTTCATAGGAGAAGTCCACGTGGCCCGGCGTATCGATGAAATTGAGCTGATACACCTGGCCATCCGCGGCGGTGTAATTGAGCGTGACCGATTGCGCCTTGATGGTGATACCCCGCTCACGCTCGATGTCCATCGAGTCGAGCACCTGCTCTTTGAGCTCGCGCTCGGTCAACCCCTCACAGGTTTGAATCAATCGATCCGACAGCGTGGATTTGCCGTGATCGATGTGAGCGATAATCGAAAAATTTCGTATGTGCTTAATTTTACTGGTGTTTTCTTGGGTCATTAGCCGTTTAAATCCGGTATGAGGTCGCAACTCTGAACGATTTACCAAGCGGCGCAGATAGTCGCATTAAAAATTTGTTCGCATTGTACCGTTAGCAAGACGTGGGTGCTATGTTCATTCCAATCTCACCCCTTGCCCGCGGCGCATTCAAACGCCCGTTTACATCGTTACGCGCCTGACCGTTGCCACTTGGCAAAACGCCCCGGACAGGCCGGGGCGTTTTGATCGCATCCGCTACGCGCGGGCTTTGAACCACTGCCTACTCAAGGCGAAGCGCCACGAACAGCGAGCGGCCTTCGCGATAGAGACGAATGGGAATAGCCCGGTCGCTGGGAAGCTCCTCGACGATGCTTTCGAGCTCCTCGGCGCTGGAAACGCTGCGATGATCGACACTGACGAGGATATCGCCAGGAAGTAGCCCGGCGTCGGCGGCCACGCTGCCTGACTCAACCTGGCGCACTTCCACGCCGCCGCTAATGTTCAGGCGCTCCTTGAGCTCGGCTTCCACCTCGCCGACGCTGACGCCCAAACGCACCTGCTCGTCGCTGCGATTGGCGTTACCTTCTTGCCCCGCGTCGGGCCAGTCGCCCAGCTCGACGGTCTCTTCGACCTGCTCGCCGTCGCGCATCAGGGTGAGCGTTACGTCACTGCCAGGTGCTACCCGGCCGATCAAACGCGGCAGCGTGCTGGAACGGTCGACTTCTTCGCCGTTGACGGCGGTAATCACATCGCCGGCCTGCAGGCCACCCTCGGCGGCTGGGCCCTGGGGGTCCAGGTCGGCAATGAGTGCACCAATTGCATCGTCCATGCCAAAGGACTCGGCCAAATCCCGGGAAACCGGCTGAATCATCACCCCAAGCCAGCCACGATTGACGTGACCATCTTCACGCAGTTGATCGGCGACGTTCATGGCGACGTTGATCGGAATCGCAAACGACAGTCCCATGAAGCCACCGCTGCGGGTAAATATCTGGGAGTTGATTCCAATGACTTCGCCATCGAGGTTGAAAAGCGGCCCACCGGAGTTTCCGGGGTTGATGGCGACGTCAGTTTGGATGAACGGCACGTAGGCATCGCGGGGGAGCGTGCGATTGATGGCGCTGACGATTCCCGCCGTTACCGAGTGATCGAAACCAAAGGGCGAGCCAATAGCGGCCACCCACTCACCGACCCGCAGATCATCGGAGTTGCCCAGATTGAGTACCGGCAGGTTGTTGGCGTCGATCTTTAAAAGCGCGACGTCGGTTTGTGTGTCGCTACCGATCAGCTCCGCTTCGAGCTCACGACGATCGTTCAAACGCACCAGAATTTCGTCGGCATCCTGCACCACGTGGGCGTTGGTCAAGACAAACCCATCGGCGCTGATCACGAACCCCGACCCCAGGGACTGGCGCTCTTCGCTACGCTCGCGACCGCCTTGCCCGCCCTGGCCCGGGGGCGATGGGAAGTTGTCACCAAAGAAATGGCGGAAAATTTCCGGGATATCCTGGCCACCGAAGCCACGCATATCGGGACCGCTTCGCTGAATCGTTCGGCTGGTCGATATGTTGACGACGCCCGGGGCGGCATCTTCGACCAGCTCGGTAAAATCGGGAAGGTTCTGCGCGTAAGCGCTTTGACCGAACACCAATAGCGTGGCAAGGCATAGCCAAAGCGAGTAGGAAACAACCAAGCGCCTCATGGATAAAGCTCCTAATCAAACAACTGCTAACCGGGGAAGGAATTGGCTCGAAGAGCCGACAAGCAGGCCAATGCCCTGCTTTAAAGCGCGTTTCAAAGGCCTGCAAATCCGTCTTATCAAACGTCGTCAAACACCCAACGTCACCAAAAGAAATACTACTCGTCAAGCTCGATGGACTGAACGATGCGCCGCACCTGGGCAACCGGCAGTTCGCCAACGCCGACCAATTGCCAGCGCGTATCCTCAGACTCGATTAACTCGATGGCCACCGCCGACACGCCCAAACTGTAAGCCCCTTTCTCGAGGGCTTGATCGTCCGCTTCGGTGACAAAGACGCTAACCGATGAAAGCCCGTCGCTATAAAAGCGCTGGGCTAACGGGTTATCGCTGGTGATCTCGGCGGGCTGAGGAACGAAGCCTTCGGGCAACCAACCCACCTGCCAGGGGGGCTGTTCGCTGGCCGGGGCGCCCTCTTCCATTAGCGGGCCGTCGTAGAGTTCCGGCGACTGTAGCTGGGTCATTTGGAAGGTTTCGACGACGCGGTCCTGGGCATCGCTTAGCTCGTGCTTGAGCAAAAGCCCCGTTTCTTCGTCCACCCACCAGGTATGGGCGTAGCGATTATCGTCGAGGGGCTCGAACTGCAGCCGCGAGGCAACACGTCCGGCAACGCGCTCTTCGTTTTCCAGCGTAACGTCGTAATAGGCCTCGACGTGCTCCGCCCAAGCCTCCGGGGTCGAGTCGATATCGAAACCGGCTTGTTCCGGCTGCGACCAGGCAAGCCGCCCTGCCTGGGAGCGCCGTTCGACGCTAATGGAAGGACCGTCCAGGTGCTGCACGACTTGTTGGCGAACCCCATCCTGGACACGGTGGGAAAGTGCCAGTGTGCGAACGCCAATACTGTCGATAGAAACGGCGCGGGCCTGGTACTCGAAACAGTGACTGGCCAGCATGCTGCGCACCAGCCACTGCTCGATGCCTTCCGGGGCTTGGGTTAGCCTGGGCGTGTCGCAGGATGGGCGAGCACTTTGTCCGGCGGGCTCGTCATTTGCCTGGGCGGCAAAAGAAAGCGCGCCCATCGCGATAACACCGGAACTGATCAAAAGTTTTTGCAACCACACGTCTTTATCGCTGCTCACGTTCACCCTTGAATACTCCGATTGGTCTGAACGCGTTTAGCGCTGGCCCAGCGGCTCGGCAACGGAGGATGAGCGCATTAGCGGCATCCAGCTGTCGCCACTACCCGCCGCGGCGCCCTGGGCGTGCTGCTCGAGATAAGACTGCAGCAGACGAATCTGATCAGCGTCGATGGCACTGCCCTGGTTCGAGAACGTTTGCGCCGCCGTCGAAACCGAGGGCGCCTGAGCACCGCCAAAACCGGACTCGCTAACGTTCATGAAACCGTTACCACCGGATTGACCGTTCATACGAAAGGCGGTGGGCTCGAACATTGGCATGTCCGTTGCGGGCATGGCGTTGCCTGCGGCGAGATTCACCGGCTGGACCTGCGCCCCGCTATTGGCAGGCGCGGCGGCCAAGTCTGTGGCGCCCTGCGGCTCGGAAGGATTACCGTTACTATTCAAAAACTGTACGCCGGTAATCACCATGAGCGAGACAGCCGCTGCCACACCTGCACCCCGGGCAAAAGAGACTCGGCCGGGCTTGGCCGTTACAGACTGCTGCTCCACATCCTGCTCACCAAGCAATGGTGCAGGCTCGCTTTCAAGGCGCGCCATGATATCGGCGGAAAGATCGGCGCTTACATCGACCGAGCGCTCGCGCTGCATCATGCTGCGTGCCAAGTGGTAGCGCCGCCACGTATCGGCCGCACCGGCCTCTTCGGGTAACGACTTTAACACCCGGCGCAGTTCAAGCTCGTCACTCTCACCATCCATTAACGCCGAAAGTGATTCCCGTGTGTTTAAACTCATACTTCACACCCTCACGCTGTGTTTAGAAAACGTCACAAGCCAACATTTATGTGTATGGCCGCGAGCGTTTCCACAGGCCAAAACTTGAGTTTTATGTGCACCGCCAGCTGCTTACAAAGTCGCTTGAAAAACCCGGCAGCGCATCATACTTGCCTTTTAAAGCTGGCCAAACTGGTCAACGCTTATGACGCCTTTAGCCACTGACAGTTCACTAAAAAATCAAATCACTGCTAATTTACGCCTCGCTCAAACGCGCCATTTCTAATCGTCGCGGCTGTTACGCGCCGTGCTCACCAGCGGGCGGATATGCTCGTCCACCGCCTCCCGCGCCCGGAATATGCGCGAGCGCACCGTGCCCACCGGGCACTGCATGACCTGAGCAATATCCTCGTAAGCCAAACCATCGAGCTCGCGAAGCGTGATGGCGGTGCGCAAATCGTCGGGCAGCTTTTCGATGGCCTCGTACACCGCGGCTTCGAGCTGGTCGCGGGCAATGGACGCTTCCGGCGATTCGCTATCCGCCAGCCGCCCACTTTGGTCGAGCACCTCGGCATCGACGATATCCATGTCGCTGCCCGGCGGGCGGCGCCCGCGAGAGACCAGATGATTTTTTGCCGTATTGATCGCAATACGGTACATCCAGGTATAAAACGCGCTTTCGGAGCGAAATTTACCCAGCGCCCGATACGCCTTGATGAACGCTTCCTGCGCCACGTCCTGCACCTCGGCGTGGTCGTGCACGTAGCGGCCAATCAAACCGATGATTTTATGCTGATATTTTTTAACCAGTAGATCAAAAGCGCGCGTATCGCCTTTTTGGGCACGTTCCACAAGCTGCTGGTCTGTTTCACGAGTGCCCATTCACACGCCCCTCTCGCTCGAACACCCCGTGCCGAGCCTTGATTCTTTTCGCCCTCCTAACCGGGCATTAACAGCATGCAACATAGCGTCCCTTGGGCAAAATTTAGTAAAAACGGTCGTTAACAAAGAAGATAACAAGTCAGTTTGCCTCGCCGCTCGATGACAAGCGCTTGAAGGGTGGCTTTGACCCTACGCCGTTGTCCGGCGCAATAAACCGGTATAGCGGCCACCTCTGGGCAACCGCTATACCTTGTAACCTTTTCTAATCGCTATTTCTTACACCCGCCTCATGTAACTATCTATCGAAGCCCTCTATTGAAACCAGGGCTTGCGCCAGTCGTATGCGGCGCCCTCTTACACCAATCGCCTGGGGCAAGGCCTACCATCATCTTCGGCCAGTGCGAGTAAACGAGGTGCCACTGTGCGTAGTGTTACGCGTTATGCCTGGCGCATCAAGCATCTTGCCGCGCGGCCCAGAACCCATGGGCAGACACTACGTGCTTTAGCATGGTTCCGTAACAATTGATTTTTGCTCCCTTAACGCGCGATAGTAGGGCCCACTTTTTGCCCACCGCCCCACACAGGTAGCATCATGTCAGATCAAGAGGTTAGCAATCTCAACGTCCTGGCTCAGGACGTTCTCACCACACCGGAAGCGTTGAAAAGCGCCGTTCCGCTGACCGAGAAAGCCGAAAAAACCGTCGTCGAAGGCCGCCGGGTCATTCAGAACATCCTCGATGGCAGCGACCCGCGCCTTTTGATGGTCGTCGGCCCCTGCTCGATTCACGACGTGGACGCCGCCCTCGACTACGCGCGCAAGCTGCGCACGCTGGCCGACGAGGTCAGCGACTCGCTCTATATCGTCATGCGCGTTTACTTTGAAAAGCCCCGCACCACCGTGGGCTGGAAGGGACTGATCAACGACCCGCACTTGAACGGCTCGTTTGAAATCGACGAGGGCCTGCACACCGCGCGTAAGCTGCTGGTGGATCTTGCCGAACTTGGCCTGCCACTGGCCACCGAAGCACTGGATCCGATCTCACCGCAATACCTTCAGGACTGCATTAGCTGGTCGGCCATCGGGGCGCGCACCACCGAGTCGCAAACCCACCGCGAGATGGCTTCCGGGCTCTCCTGCCCGGTCGGTTTCAAAAACGGCACCGACGGCAGCCTCGATGTAGCGGTCAACGCGCTGGAATCCGTCGCCAACCCGCACAACTTCCTGGGGATCAACCAGGCCGGTCAGGTGGCGATCATTCGCACCCGGGGCAACGCCTACGGCCACGTGGTGCTGCGCGGCGGCAATGGCAAGCCCAACTACGATAGCGTTAGCGTTGCGCTGGCCGAAAAAGAGCTCGCCAAGGCCAACCTTTCGGCCAATATCATGATCGACTGCTCCCATGCCAACTCCAACAAGGATGCCGCACTGCAGCCGCTGGTACTGGAAAACGTCACCAACCAGATCCTCGAAGGCAATACGTCGATTATCGGCCTCATGGTCGAGTCGAACATCGGTTGGGGCAACCAGAAGCTTACCGATGACCTGAGCAAGCTCACCTACGGCGTTTCGGTCACCGACGCGTGCATCGACTGGGCTACTACGGAAGAAGCCTTCAAGAAGATGAACGACCAGCTCGCCCCGGTGCTCGCCAAGCGCTAATCAAAACGCCCCGCGGCCAAACCGCGGGGCGTTTCATTTCGAGCCTTTCACTTTTCGGCTTTCCGGATTCAGCCCCTGCTCATCTCCATTCCTTTTGGGCCGCCTTAGGGGCTTATCTCACGCTTGAACGGCGGCAGCGCGTCGAGCAGCGCCTGGCCGTAGCGGCGCGTGATGACCCGCTTGTCCAGCAGCGTGATTACGCCTTCATCGCTCTCTTTACGAATCAAGCGCCCGCAAGCCTGCACCAGCTTGATCGAGGCATCCGGCACGCTGATGCGCATGAACGGGTTCCCTCCCTGGCTTTCGATCCACTCGGCAAGCGTTGCGCCGACCGGGTCGTCCGGCACCGCGAAAGGCAGCCGCGTGATGACCACGTGGGTCAGGTAGTGGCCCGGCAGGTCGATTCCTTCGGCAAAGCTTGCCAGCCCGAAAATGATGCTTCCCTCGCGGCGGTCCACCGCGGCGCGGTGGCGCTCTATCAATTCACGCTTGGGCAGCTCATCCTGGGCGAGCACGCGCTCGCGCACCGCCGCGGGCAGCGCTTTTGCTACGGCGCGCAGCTGAGCCCGCGAGGAGAACAGCACCAGTACGGCTTCACGCTCCCCCAGGTTTTTGACAAACTCGACGATAGCTCGCTCGTGGCCTTCGCGATCCGACGGGTCGGTGGCCTCCCGGGGGACACGAAGCGTTGCATTGGCGTAGTCGAAGGGGCTGGGTAGCGCCTGATAGCGGTAGCGATTGGCGAGCCCGGCCCGCTCCTGCAGCCGGTCAAAACGTCCAAGTGCGGTCAGCGTGGCGGAGGTCACCACCGCGCCATGGCAACGCCCCCAAAGGTGCTTGGCCAGCGTATGCGCCGCCGATACCGGGCTTGCCGAAAACTCGATTTCCGGCTCCCCCGTTGGTTGGCTCAGCGTGATCCAACGCGCACTGGGCGGTGCGTTCGGCGCGTCCTGCTCGCTCATGCTTTGCCAAAGGGCGTGCGCCTCGAGGCTTCGCCCATGCAAAAGCGCCATCAACGGCAGCCAGCTTTCGGCCTGCTCCCGTTCAAGCCCGGTTTGCTTATCCGGATCCAGGGTTTCGCGCAGAATATCGCTGATGCTTTCAAGATTTCGCGCCAGGGTAGCAAACAGCGTTAGAAGCTGGCCGGCTTGCTCCTTGAGCGCTGCCGGAAGCTCACCTTTTTCGAAACGAAACTGGTGAAGGGACTCCTCATCCCCCAGGCCCCGCTCACGTCCCGCTAATTGATAACCCAGGCTGAAGACGTCGCCAAGCGCGGGCTCCAACGTGTGGAGCAGCTCGGGTAACCCGGCCAAAAGTCGAGCAATAGTGGGCTGCCCGCCAAGGCCGGTATTGAGCTCGGAAAGACTCGACTTCAGCGTTTTCAGCCAGCGCAAACACCCGTTGACGGCGAAGCGGTGGGCGAAGTGGGAAAGCGCCTTATCCGGCAGGTGATGGCCTTCGTCGAACACGAAGATGCACTCGGCGGGGTCCGGCAAAATAGCGCCACCGCCGAGCGCCAAATCCGCAAGCACCAGGTCGTGGTTGGCCACGATGATGTCGGCGTTTTCGAGCTCCCGGCGCGAGCGAAAGAAGGCACAGGCGCCAAAGTGGCCGCAGCGGCGCCCAGTGCATTGGCGGTGATCGACCGTTAACCGCCGCCAATGGCTGTCGTCGATGGTGACCGGCCAGTTATCCCGGTCCCCCTCCCACTTGCCGCTGCCGTAGGCCTCGGCCATATCCGTGGCCAGCACGGTAAAATCGCTACTTTGCTCGGCCAGGGATTGCTCGAAAAGCGAATGCGTCGGGTTGGGTTCGACGCCCTCCAGGGCCTGGTCGAGGCGTGCCACGCAGACGTAGCGCCCGCGCCCCTTGGCCAAGGCATACTTAAAGGCCAGCCCGCTGTGGCTTGCAAGTGCCGGCAGGTCCTGGTTGAGCACCTGCTCCTGAAGCGCGACCGTGGCCGTCGAGACGATCAGGCGCTTACCCTGGGCCTTGGCCACGGGCAGCGCCGAAATCAGATACGCCAGCGTCTTACCAGTACCGGTACCCGCTTCCAGCACGCAAACGTGGCGATCGCTTTTACGCTTGCCCTCGTCGTCGACCTCGATATCGCCCAGCGTGCGGGCGATTTCGGCAATCATCAGCCGCTGGCCGTAGCGCGGCGTAAGAGAAAGGTTTTCGACGACCTTTCGATACGCCTCCTGGATACTCGACTTGAGTTCGTTATCCAGCATTGCCGTTACAGCAGGCCTTCCGGCGGATGCTCGCAGGGTAGCTTGCCGTTGATGTAGCGCTCGATTTCGGGCAGCGAGAACGCATCCTCTTCACCGACGAAACTGATCGATACACCCTTGGCCCCGGCACGCCCGGTCCGGCCAATGCGGTGAACGTAGTCTTCCGGGTCTTCGGGCAAGGTGTAGTTGATGACGTGGCTCACATCTTCGATGTGGATGCCGCGGCCGGCCACATCGGTGGCTACCAGCACCTGGATATTGCCTTCACGGAACTCTTCGAGCGTAGTGATGCGCTGATTTTGCGGCACATCGCCGGAAAGCATCGCCACGCTTACGCCTGCCTTTCTCAGCGCGGAATCGAGCTTGCGCACCAGGTCACGGCGGTTGCCGAATACCATGACGCGCTCGAAGCTTTCTTGCTCCAAAAGCTTGATTAAAAGCTGCTGCTTATCGTCATCGGAGACCATATAGACGCGCTGGTCGATATCCGCCTGGTTGTCGACGGTCACTTCGATATCGACATGGGCGGGCTTTTCTGTCCACTGACTGGCCAGGCTCAGGATATCGTCGGTAAAGGTCGCCGAGAAAAGGAAGGTCTGACGCTGCTCGGTTTTGGGCGTGTAGCGAATGATGCGCTTCACGTCCGGGATGAACCCCATCGAGAGCATACGATCGGCTTCATCGAGCACCAGCACTTCGACCTCGGAAAGGTCGATATCACGCTTTTGATGGAAGTCCAGCAGCCGACCCGGGGTCGCGACCAAAATATCGACGTTACCGGTCAGGCTTTCGCGCTGCTTTTGGTAATCCATACCGCCGACGACACTGGCCACGTTCAACTGGGTGAAGCGGGCCAGAGCCTTGGCGTCTTTCTCGATCTGTAGCGCAAGCTCCCGGGTAGGAGCGATGATCAGCGCACGGGGCGCGCCCGGCTTTTGGCCATCGGGAACCGGCTCTTCCAAAAAGTAGGCAAGGGTCGACATCAAAAAGGCCGCGGTCTTGCCGGTGCCCGTTTGTGCCTTGCCAACGATATCGCCACCCAATAGCGTCTGGCGCAGCGCCTCGGCCTGGATCGGTGTGCAGTACTCGAACCCCTGGGCGTGAATGGCACGCATCAGCGGGAGCGGCAAATCGAAGTCATGAAAGCGCCACTTACCGGCCACGGCGGGCACCTGAAACTGACGAAGGTCCCAGCCGGATTGGCGGCGGCGCGGCTTGCGGCGACGGCGCTTGGGCTTGCGGTTCTGGGCCGATGCTGTGGTCTGTTCCGACTCGCTCATAGGCTTTCTATCTGTCCATTACGGTGGATGTTAGGCATCACGACGCGCGTAGTATATCACAGGGCATCGCAATAAGAGCGCGCCCTGGCGTGTTCCCTACCCGCTTGCCTGTTAGAATGACGGCCAAATTAACGAAGGAGCGCGACATGACGCGTAAGAAAAAAACCCGCTCGCTCGCGGATAAAGTCACCATTCGTACCGGCCGGCGTAAAGATTATAAAAAGTGGCGCAAGGATAACCCCGACCAGGTCACTTCTTCGCGCCGGTTCGTGGCCAAGAAACAGCAGCAGCGCAAGCTTCAAGCGGTGCGCAAGCTGGCCCGCCAGCAAGAGGGTCAGTCCATCGAGATCCATCCCGACAGTAAGGACAAGCCCTCGCCGGGGGATGACACCTGATGCGCCTGGTCTCGTTCAACATCAACGGTATTCGGGCACGCTTACATCAACTGCAGGCGCTTATCGATACCCTCGCGCCGGACGTGATCGGGCTTCAGGAAACCAAGGTACAGGATAGCGAGTTTCCCCTACAGGCGGTCGAGGCGATGGGTTACCACGTCGTTTACTATGGGCAAAAAGGCCACTACGGCGTGGCGATTCTCTGCCGCCAAGCGCCGGCGTCGGTCACCTACGGTTTCCCTGATGATGAAGACGACGCCCAACGGCGCATGATCGGCGTCACGCTAAAAGACGAAAACGGCGAACCAGTCACGATTTATAACGGCTACTTCCCCCAGGGCGAGAGTATTTCGCACCCTGTGAAGTTTCCGCACAAGGAGCGCTTTTATCAGCAGCTCGCCCACTTGCTCGACAAGCATCACAAAGCCGACGAGCGTCTGGCCATCATGGGCGATTTTAACATTTCGCCGGAAGACCGGGATATCGGCATAGGTGAGCAAAACCGCAAGCGCTGGCTGCGCGAGGGCAAAACCAGCTTCCAACCCATCGAGCGCGAGTGGCTCGAGGGCATCAAGGCCTGGGGCCTCAAGGACAGCTACCGGGTCTGCCACCCGGCGGATGCCGAGCACTTTAGCTGGTTCGATTACCGCTCCAAGGCGTTTGATCGCGACCCCAAGCGCGGGCTGCGTATCGACTATATTCTGGTCACTAGAGCGCTTGCCGACACGGCCACCGGCGCAGGTATCGACTACGAACTGCGCGCCATGGAGCGCCCTTCAGACCACGCCCCTACCTGGAGCGACTTTTCGCTGACGCTTGCAAACTAACTAGCGCAGCGTGGCAAGCCACTCACCGGCCTCTTCATCGCCGAGCGCCTGAGCCTGCTGCCAGGCGCGCTCGGCACGTTCTTCATCGCCCCAGGCATAGGCGAGCTGACCGTAGCGGCGCCAGTCCTCGCTTTGCCCGCTTTGTTTGGCAAGCGCCTGCCAGGCATCCAGCGCTTTTTGGCTGTTTTTGGCCTGGTCCCAGGCGCGAGCCAGGCGACGCAGGGTGGCCTCGTCGCGCGCCAGGCGCCCTGCTTCCAGCGCCTGCTCCAAATGCTCGGCGGCCCTGGCCGGTGTTCCTCCGGCCATATGCAGCTCGACGAGCGTATTGAAATCCTCGTTACTTTCAAACGCCCCCACCTGCCAGGCCATTTCCCAAAGCCCTGCGGCCATACCCGCCTGCCCGGCCTGCTGGGCAAGTCCGGCGGCCTGGCGCCACTCATCGGCGCTGCTTTCTACGTTAAGGCCGTCCAACAGCCAACCCAGCGCCTGGCCATCTTGCTCGGCGCGGCGCAGTACGTTCAGCGTTAGCGTCTGCTGCGCCTCATCGAGCGAATCCTGCTGCTCCAAAAGCGGCGTCAGGCGCTCGGCGGCGGCGTCCCACTGGTCGTTCCCAGCCAGCAGGCGCACCAGTTGCCAGCTCATCTGGCGGTCGCTGTTGTTTGAAAGCCACTGCTCGTAGAGCGCGATGGCTTCAACGCGCTGCCCGGCGGCGCGCCTTAGCGTGGCCTCCTCGCGAAGCCACCGGCTAGCCTGCTCGGCGCTTACGCTACTGCGTGTCCGGGCGCGAGCCAACTGGTCCGCCGCGGCGTCAGCGTTACCCTGACGCGACAACGCCCCCGCCGCTAGTTGAAAATAAAGCGCGCTTGCCCACTGATCCGAACGGTTGCCGCCTTGCAGCCGCTCTGCCTGCCGGGTAGCCCGGGCAGCGACACTTTCCAGGCGGCTTTCATCAGACTGTACCGCGTTCGAGAGCTCGCTTTGCAGCGCGTTCAAATCCTGAATGATATCGCCTGGCAACGGCTCGCTCGCCTGGGCAAAAGCAACCCAGCCGCTAAACATCAAAAGCGCTAAACGTTTCATGACTACCTCAGCTGAAATTCGACGCGCTGGGTGGTAAGGCGTACCTGCTCGCTCGGCGGAAATTGCCAGCCAGCAATGGCCTCCCGGGCGGCATCCTCGAACACCCGCCGGGGCTGCGCGTTGGTGATCTCGATGGTGCTCGCATCTACGCTGCCATCTCGACGAACGACGAAACGCACCTCGACGAAGCCTTCCATCCCCCGGCGTACCGCACGGTTGGGATACACCGGATCCGTCTTGCTGGTCGCGGCTATCTGGCCCACGTTGACCGGCTCGTTGGAGACCGGTGCTTCGGCGGGCGGCGCCGCTTCTGCCGGCGCCTCGGCCGGTGCCGGTGATGGCGCGGGCTGGGGCGAAGGAGCCGGCGCGGGCGTAGGCTCGGGAGTCGGCGCCGGTTCCGGTTCGGGGGTCGGTGCTGGCGTCGGCTCCGGCGTGACTTCCGTAAGCTCTGGAAGCTCGCTATCGAGCTCGACGGGCTCTACCGGGTCCTCGGGAAGCTGTGTATCGGGTAGCGTGATCGGGCTATCCGATACGGCAACCGGCTCCGGTGCCGGCGGGGGCGGTGGCGCTGCCTCTTGCGGCGGCGCCTTGGCCGGCGCCGGCGCTTGCTGCTCGGGCGCGACGTCCGGCGCTTCCACCATGTTCATACTCATGGTCATCTCCGGCTCTTCCGGCGGGCGCTCGGGCGGAGTCACCAATAATGCAAGACACAAAAAGAGCCCCATCGCCAGCGCCGCACCGGCCACGAGCGAAAGCAAACGACGAATCATTGCGTGCTCCGACTCGCTGCCACCGCTACCTGCTCGACCCCGGCCTGCTGCAAGCGGTCCATGACCTCGATCAAAAGCCCGGTCGTGGCGTCGCGGTCGGCCTGAATCACGACCGAGCCGTCGGCGCTTAAAAGCCCCGCGACTTGCTGCCCGACCCGGTGGATATCCACCGGGCTTCCATCGACCCACACCGCGCCTTCCGGCGTGACCGCGACCAGTACCTGGGCGTCCGGACGCGAGCTCGCTGCGCTGGATTCAGGACGGTCGATTTCGATACCGCTTTCGTTGATAAAGCTGGTGGTGACGATGAAGAAAATCAGCATGATAAACACAACGTCGAGCATTGGGGTCAGGTTGACCTCGTTGCTGTCCGCGGCACTGTCTGACGAATGACGTCTACGCATCGTTATTCTCCAGGGCACGCGCCAAACGGTCATGAAGACGCTGGTCCTCGCGACGGATCACGTGCTCAAGACGGCTAATAAATAAAAGCCCCACCACGGCAATGGCCATGCCCGTTAGGGTCGGCAGCGTCGCACGGGCCACGCCATCGGCCATGGCGCGTGCCTGGTGGGTATCGCTATAGGAAAGGCTGTCGAATACCGTGATCATGCCGGTGACCGTGCCTAAAAGCCCGAGCAACGGACAAAGCGCCACCAAAAGCTTTAGCCAAGGCAGCGGCCGGCGAAGCTTGCCCACCAGCGCCTCGGACCAGACCTGGCGCAGGGTTCGCGCGCTCCAGCTGCGGTGATCCTGGCGACTGGCCCAGCGCTCGAGAAGCCGGCGGCGCGCCAAACGCCAGGTCACCCGGTAGTACCAAAAGCGCTCGATCGCCATGGCGAACACCATGACCGCCACTACCGCGAGCACGACCAGCACGACCCCGCCCGCTTCGATCAGCCGTTCTACGGGCTCGAGCCAAAGTGGAATTAACGGCATTTAGTTCACCACCGCGCCATGGTGCGCCGACTGGGCTTCCAAATGATTGGCCAGCGTAGCGCTTGCTTCGCCTTCGATGACCTGGGTCAGGTAACGGCTGCGGCTGGCCAGCGCGGTTTGCGCAAACAGTAGCGGTACCGCGGTGACAAGGCCCAGCACCGTGGTCACCAGCGCCTGACTGATACCGCCGGCCATCAACTGCGGGTCGCCGGTACCGAAAACGGTGATGGCCTGAAAGGTGACGATCATGCCCGTTACGGTGCCCAGAAGCCCCAGCAAGGGCGCGATGGCGGCCAGCAACTTGACCATGGGCTGACCGCGCTCGATACGCGGAAGCTCCGCCAGCACCGCCTCGTCGAGCCGCGCTTCGAGCGCCTCGGGGGTTTGGTGCTTGTCCATATCCTTGAAGCGGTAAAGAACGCGCCCCAGGGGGTTGTTATGGTCGAGATTATCCAGCGAGCGGCGCTGGCGCTTGACCCGCGCACTGACGACCCACAGGTAGAGGTACTGCGCCAGCGCGACCAGCAAGCCGATGGCACCGAGCACGACCACTACGTAGCCCACGTAGCCACCCTGCTGGAAGCGCTCCCAAAGGCTGGGGCGCTGGGTGAGCGCGGCCAGCACGCTACCCTGGGAAGGGTCGATGGCAAACTGACGGCTCTCGCCACGGTGATATTCGCCCAGCGTCGTCTGAATCTCTGCCGGGGTGCGCGGCATTTCCGAGAGCGCGCCCTCCTCACCGCTCATACGCACTAGCGCTGACTCGGTAAAGGCGGCGAAATCACCCAAGCGTACGATATCGCGCGGTTCGATGTCGCCACGCTCGTTAGCCACCGGCAGGGTCAGCCGTTCGGCGCGCCCGGTCTGAGCGCTCAGCGTGGCCAGGCTGTCGACGACCCTTTCGAGCTGGGCGCGTTCGAGCACCTCGACGCCATCGAGGCGCGGGGGGAGCGCCGCATCGCCCAGGGTAAGCAGGCTCTGCTCGCCCAGCTCGTTGCGCACTTCGTCGCTTTGGCGCGCAAGGCTCGCCAGCAAAGTCGAGAGCTCTTCTCCCTGCTCCCCCTGGCGGCTGGCCAGCTCGCTCGCCTGCTCCGCTTGCTCTTGTTGCTGGGCCTGAAGTGCGTCGCGCTGCGCCTGCGCCTCGTCGTTAGCGGCGCGAGCTTCTTCGAGCGCCGCATCGAGGGCTTGCTGGTCGTTTAAAAAACTCTCCAGCCGCGCCTGGTCGCGGGCTTCGGCGGCCTGGCGCGCCTCGCTCAGCGAAGTCACCTGGCTGGATTGTGCGAAGATCGGGCCGGCTAGAAGGCAACCGGCCATGACAAGAGCGCTCAATGTGAGCCGGCGCTTGAGCTGCAATGTGATCATGACTGGCTTTCCTGCTCGGCGGTGATCGATAGCGGTAGGGTGATGAGCTCGGGCGTGCGCTGCTCGTCGGCGATGCGCAGGCCATTGCGCACTTCGCGGCGCTCACGCTCGTCCAGTGCTTGCCACTGCCCGCTTTCGCTGTCCCACACAGCGCCTTCCCGCCCGTCCGGCGTCAGGTAGTAATAGCCAATGCGCCCCACGCGCAAATAGTCGACCTCGCGAGGTGAATCCTCGTCAAGCGTCAGCCGGCCGCGCCAATGGTCGACGGTGCGGCCGTACTCGAGCTCGGCGCGCCAGGTTTCCAAAAGCTGTTCGATGCGCTCGGCACCGCCCTCGCCCTGAAGGCTTTCCACTCGCGCCAGGCGCTCGCCGTGTAAAAAAGGTAAATCGTTTTCGATAAACGCGACGAGCTGCTCGGTCATATCCTGCTCTATGATGGGAAGCGCCGCGCGGGTCTCGCTGACCGTATCCAGGGCGCTACTTAAACGCTGCTGGCGCTCGGCCTCGGCGGCCAAACGCGCGCTGGCAGATGCGTTCGACGCCTGGAGAGTGCGAGTTTCACGCTCCAGGGCTCTGAGCTCCTCGAGGGCGCTGCGCGTCTGCTCGTCGGCCTGGTCGATCTGCTGCTGAAGGGCCGACTGGGTTTGCTGGGCCTCAACGCCTTGCGCGGCCTGACCGATGGTTTCATCACTTGCCGCCGCGTGAGCGCTTAGCAACACCCAAGCGATACCCAGGCATCCCGGCAAGCTTAAGAAGGGCCTTTTCAGCACGTTAAATCTCCATCACTGGTAAGCGCTAGCGTTCACTGCAGCGCTAAAAACCTGTTAGATATAAGAACCATTTGCGTTTACCTTCGCCTGCATAGCGTAACACTAATTCTACAAATGACAATATTTATCATTAACATTCAAAGAGCTAACTTTAAAGATACTGCTTTTTTGAAAGTTTTAACGTGCGGGAGATAACAAGTAGCTGGCGGGGGTTGGTGCGGGTAGCAAGTGCGGTGGTCGACACCTGGGTCTTAAACAGCAAAGCGCCGGCACGAGGCCGACGCTTTATTTAGACTAAAACCGCCAAGGGGCTGGCTTTAGTGAGTAACGGCCCAAAAAGGGCCATTACATGACGAGTCGCTTAGTTCCACTCGTCCAGTTCAACGCGACGGTTTTGCGCGCGGCCCTGGTCTGTATCGTTGGTAGCAACCGGACGATCTTCGCCGTAGCCGATGGAGCGCATGTCGTTAGCCGGTACGCCACGCTGGGCGAGGTAGCTTGCAACAGACTCGGCGCGACGCTGAGAAAGCTCACGGTTGTACTCTGCAGAACCTACAGAGTCAGTGTGACCTTCGATGCTAACGCGAACGTCGGGGTTGTTAACCAGACGCTCTGCAACGCCGTTGAGTACTTGCTGCGCGCCAGCGGTCAGCTGAGCGGAGTCGAACTCGAAGTTAACGTTTTGAAGAACAACGCTTTCCGGGCAACCCAGCGCATTGACTTCAACACCCGCCGGGGTGTTCGGGCACTGGTCGCGGTAATCCGGAACGCCGTCGTTATCGGAATCGATCGGGCAACCTACAGCGTCAACCTCTACGCCGGCAGGCGTACCTGGGCACTGGTCGCGGTAATCCGGAACACCGTCGTTATCGGAATCCAGCGGGCAACCCTGAGCATCGGTTGCAACGCCGGCCGGTACTTCACCGTAAGTCGGGCACTGCGGTGCAACCGGCTCGGGTGTACGATCAGCACAAAGCAGACCGCCGATAGCGCCACCGACTGCTGCGCCGGTCGCTGCGCCGCTTTCTTCATCGGAGCTACCGCTGACGCCGTAACCGATACCGCCACCAATCAAACTGCCTGCGATACCGCAAACGAGCGGATGCTGGTACCAGTCGCGATCGGTGCTGCTTGCGCTTGCCTGGCCAGACGATTGGGAAGCAGAGCTAGCACAGCCGGAAAGGCCCACTACCAAAGCCGAACCGATGAGCAAGCCTGTCGTTGATTTTTTCATGCAAGACTCCTTCTTGATCCAATGCTAACGAGGTCGTTTAACCACGTTTATCCGATGCTTTTTATATAACGAGAGCATCCGTTTTTTCGTTTGACCGGTGTCGAACGAACGAAACGCTCTTCAACCCGGTCGGTGTGCCAATCATCCCCTGCCTACCAAGGCAGACTAGACCGCATCCATGCCGTGATATCAACTTCTTGCCGATACCGGCATTTCAAGCATAGCAAAACTCTCATTATCGACGCCAAGAAAAGTACGCTAACTTCACCGGCACGTCTATAGAGAAGTGATCGCTATATCAATGCAGTGCCGAACCGCCCTGGGCTCGCCACTCGAGTACGGCTTTCGCCGCACTCAATACTGCCGGGCGCATCTCGTTTTCGACTTCGATGCGCTCTTTATCTTCGCTCATACGCTCCCGCGGGGAGAGCTGCTTTCTTGCCGAATGCGTTTTAAGGTGGCGCGTGCGGCTATATACATCGGCGAAGGGCCGGAATTCGTCGCGCTCGGTCAAACTCGGATCAACGATCTCGAGCAGCACCTTACAGCGCCAGCAGCCTTCGGTAATATCGACTTGTTCCTGTACCAACGCGCTTGCCACGTAGTCCAGGTTTTCCAAACTGTTTTGCTGAGCGCGCTGGTCTTCTTCAATGCGAAACGCTTCGCGGCGCTTTACTTCTTTGCGCAGGGTCAAAGCATAAATGCCCAACCCCACCACGACCGCAGCGCCCACCAACAGTAATACTAGCGCTAAAATAGAATTCATGCGGCTTCCTTGATGAGTTTTTGCCAACAGGGTCTGATGCTACTTATAAACCCGAAAAGCCCTGATCCGGCATTAACCAATAACTATGCGATAATTGTACACCCTATATAGTTGATTTAACCAATTTTATCTACGCCCTATTCAACGCGAAGAAATTTCTAACGCGAAGGGGCTTTCTGGATGTGTCGGTACTCGCTGTCGCTTAGCTGACGCCAGCGCCACCACGCTAGACACACGCTCACTGAAAGCAGCGCCGCGCCGGCGGTGTGCAGGAGCGCAAGCCATAGTGGCAGCCACATCAAAACATTGGCTACGCCTAATGCGGCTTGGGTTATAAAAGTGGCGAGCGCGAGCGTAAGCACGCCTTTCAAGGCCGCAATGTGGCGATAACGCCACCAAAGCGCCAAAAGCGAGAGCCCTAAAAGCAGCGCGCCGCCACGGTGCATGACCTGTATAGCCGTGCGCGCCTTGAAATGAAGCTGGCCATGAAGGTAGTTGGGCCCTACCGTCTGGGTTAGGTGCAGCGCCTCGCTGAAGTCCATCGGTGGCCACCACTGTGCGTTACACGTCGGCACCCCTTGGCAGGCAAGCCCGGCATAATTGCTGGTCACCCACCCGCCCAACGCAAGCTGGAGCAACAAAAACGTTGCCGCCACCGCCCAAAGCCCATTGATCGGGCGCCGCTTCAAGCGCCTTTTATGAACATTGTGACGAACGCGCAGATGAAGCCATAAAAAAAGCGTCAATACGCCCAGACCGCCTAAAAGATGCAGCGTGACTACCTGAGGCCAGAGCTTGAGCGTGACGGTAAAGGCGCCAAAAGCACCTTGAATCGCAATCGCCCCGAGTAGCGCTAAACTCAACGGCCAGGGGTAGCCCTCCAGGTGGCGAAGTTTGCGCCCAAACACGATGATACTCACGACTACTGCGCCTAAAAGCGTAGCCATATAGCGATGAATCATTTCCATCCATGCCTTGGCCGGATCGAGGGGCGCATCAGGATGTATCAGCGCGGCGTCTTCGCTATTGGGCACCAGCAAGCGCCCGTAGCAGCCGGGCCAGTCCGGGCAGCCAAGCCCGGCATCGACCAAACGCGTCCAGGCACCCAATAAAATGACGCAGGCGGTCAAAAGCGTTCCGAATAACGTGAGATAGCCAAGCCATCGCAACCGATTTTCCATGGCGTCTTGCATACTGTTTCCTTACCTACGTACGGCCCATAGTGCGTTGCTAACGATCCTTCGTAATACCAGCCAAAGTAAAACCGCTTAAAAAGGAGAACCGCTTAAAATAGAACTGTCTGTTTGAAGCAGTGCGGCTTGATTCGGCAGAAACGGCGCGAGCCGATCATACGCCAATGCATAGGTTTCTGGCCTGCGCTATAGCGTCGCGACCGCTGACCCGCATCGGCAAGGATCAGCGTCGAATTCTTACCCTGGGATAAATTGCGTTATATTTAACGAAGGTATCCGCTATAGTTTACAGCGTTAGCGCAGGCCACAGGATAGCATCGATGCCTCGCTTTGAAGGGCTACCCGTGTTATCGAATCTGCTATTCGAAATATAATGTATCGAGGGAGTGTTTGATGTTTCAACGCCGTACCTTACTAACGGCCTCGCTCAGCGCGGCGCTGCTGCTGGGCCTGAATGGCTGCACGACCTACACCTGGCCAGATGGCTCGCAAGAGACCGTTATAGGCGTCGTACCGGAAGACGAGAACCAGCGCTTTGAAGAGCAGCGTGCCGAAGGCGCCCGTTACCGCGTGCCAGGCGTTGACGCCGAGCCGCCCGAGTAGGCTTGCCACCTCATGCAACGCGACACGATCACGTTAAGCGCGCTCGCTAAAGAGCGCGCCCCCTTCGATACGTACCGCGTGGAGATCTACGCACTGGATACCGGCTGGTATATCGTGCGACTTCATCACGCCAGAGGCGTTAAAGAACTGATCGATGAAAAGGGTAGCACGCAACTTTTCACCGGCCCTCAATGGGTCAGCCGCTCGCTGCGCCCGCTGGGCTTTCACCAGGCCGTACTGACCCACGCCGATGTATTCGATGAAATGATCGGCGCGCCGACTCAAACGGTCTCTGCAGAGCAACGCCTCGAATTTGGCACCCGGGTCGCGCTTCGAACCTGAGCACAGCGGCTTAGGGTCAGGCCACGCCGCACCCCTTTAAAATCACATGCTCCAAAAATGCCGTTACGCTGGCGACATCCTCGTCGCTTAGCCGCTCGCGCCCCAGTATGGCGTTCACCTGGGCGCCGTACTCGGTATAGTGCTGGGTAGACGACCAAATCAGAAAAATCAGGTATCGCGGGTCGACATCATCCATTTTTCCCATAGCGGACCACTGGCGGATTACGGCGGCTCGACTTTCGACCCACGCGCGAAGCTCCCCTTCCAGGTAGCTTTCTAAAAAAGGCGCGCCGGCTAAAATTTCTAACGCAAAAAGGCGGGAGCCTTCCGGGTAGCGCTGCCCTAGCATCATTTTGGTGCGTATAAAGTTACTCAACACCACTTTGGGGTCGCTATGGGGGGTAATGTCTTCCAGTACCGCGTTCCATCGCTGCATCATTTTATCGAGAAGCTTTAAATAAAGCGCCTGCTTGCTGCCCATATAGTACAACACGTTGGCCTTGGGTAACCCGGCCCGGTCGGCAATCGATTGAAGGCTCGCCCCCCGGTATCCGTGAAGCGCAAACACGTGTTCGGCCGCATCGAGAATGGATTGCTCAACGCCATCGCGGCTACTTCTTTCTTTCAAGGAGGGGCTGCTCATTTCAAGATGATTCCTTCACACACTATGGTCGGCTGCATACCGTCGAAATGCACCAAAACGCCCCAAAAATGGCCGTTTTAGCACCACATAGAGGCATACAACAAAGTCTTGCACAACGCTATCTTTTAACCCAGGCTCTACTCTATTGACCAATTGGTCAGAATAAAATGGGGGGAGCCGATGGCAACCATTGAGTTTGTACTAAATGGCGTTCAAACGCAGTGCGACGTGGCGCCGGACACGAGTACCTTAACGCTTTTACGCGAAACCCTGGGGCAAACCGGGACAAAAGAGGGCTGTGCGTCTGGCGACTGCGGCGCCTGCACCGTTGCCATTCGCGACTCTGATGACGCTGATGCGGGCTTCTCGAGCCTGAACGCCTGTATAACCCCGGCCCACCAGCTACAGGGCAAGCTTCTCATCACTGTCGAAGGCCTCGAGGCGGGCGATGAGCTACACCCCGCCCAGCAAACCATGATCGAATGCCACGCCAGTCAGTGCGGCTTCTGCACGCCGGGAATCGTCATGTCACTGTTCACACTGCATGAGAGCTCTACCTCGAACGCACCCTACTCTAACGCAATGCTCGAAGGGGCCTTGGGGGGTAATCTTTGCCGCTGTACCGGCTACCGGCCTATTCGAGATGCGGCTCTCAAGATGCAGGAGCACCCTTGGCAATCCCCCGACTGGTTCGACGTCGCCGCCAAGCCCCAAAACCCATCCGGCCCAGCCGAGCTGGCGGCTAATGCGTCCGACTTTTTTGCAGCGCCGACGTCGCTCGATGAACTGGTAGCGCTACGCGCACGTTACCCAGAGGCGAGACTGGTAGCCGGTGCCACGGATTTATGGCTTGAAACCACCCAGCAGCTTCGCCCGCTCAAACAGCTTATCGATGTTACCCGCGTAGGTGAACTCCGCACTATCGAAGAGGCGAGCTATCAATCCCTTTCGGGCTGGTGGGTGGGTAGCGCAGTGACCTATACCGAGCTCGAGCCACTTTTCGAACGTCACTTCCCCGCCTTTGGCCATCTTCTGGAGCGGTTGGGCTCACGCCAGATTCGCAACCGGGGAACACTGGGCGGTAATATCGCTAACGCCTCGCCCATTGGCGATACACCGCCGGTACTGCTGGCACTGGGGGCATGGCTGGAACTTGCCGGGCCAAGCGGGGTTCGCGCACTCCCACTCGAGCACTTTTTTGTCGATTACAAAAAGACCGTTCTGGAAAAGGATGAAGTCATTAGCCGAATTTTCATCCCGGCACTGAATGATAACGCTTCGCTTCGCGTCTGGAAGCTCTCCAAACGCCGCGAGGACGATATCTCTGCCGTATTGGGGGCGTTTCACTACACGCTTGAAGACGACGTACTCACCAATGTTCGCCTCGGTTTTGGAGGCATGGCGGCTACGTCCAAACGCGCATCGAATGCCGAAGCCGCGCTCGAAGGCCAGGTGGTGTCCAGGGCAAGCTTCAAAGCGGCGCAACGCGCGCTTTTACAGGACTTCCAACCCATGAGTGATGTGCGTGGCAGCCAGCACTATCGCGAGCAGGCGGCGGCGAATTTACTGGAGCGGCTTTACGTGACGCTCAGCACTCCCCATCAGGAGGTAATGCTTCATGCGTACGCTCACTAAGCTCGACAGCGAAAGCCGCCATGCCCGGCGCGAACTCAAGGATCATATTACCGGTTCCGGCCCGCTGGCGCGCCACACCGTGGAAAGCGATGGCCACCGCCAAGCGGGCTCGTCGAGCTATCACGAAAGCGCCCGCAAGCATGTTACCGGCAAGGCAAGCTATATCGATGATCTGAAGACCCCGGCCGATGCGCTTCACGTTGCATTGGGGCTTTCGCCTGCGGCTTTTGGTACGCTGACGCGACTCGATCTTGAGGCGGTGCGCCGCGCGCCCGGCGTGCTGGATGTCATCACGTTTGCCGATGTTCCCGGGCATACCGACATTGGCCCGGTTTTTCCCGGCGACCCCATTTTCGTCGATCGAGAGATCAGCTACGCCGGTCAGTGCCTGTTCGCCGTAGCGGCCACATCGTATCAGGCGGCGCGCCAGGCGGCGGCGCTTGCCCGGGTGGAGATCGACGAGCAGCCGGCACGCCTCGACCCGGTCGCGGCCACCGAGCGCAACGAGCTGGTTCGCCCTACCCACGTGCAAGAGCGCGGCGAGTGGCGCGAAACGTTGGAGCGCGCGGATAACGTTATCGAAGGGGCACTGTTCGTCGGCGGTCAGGAACACTTCTACCTCGAGGGTCAGGCTTGCGTGGTACTGCCTACCGAGGATGAGGGTGTCGTGGTGCATACGTCCAACCAACACCCCAGCGAAACACAAAAGCTGGTGGCCGAGGTGCTGGGTATCCCCTTTCATAGTGTGACCGTGGAAGTACGCCGCATGGGGGGCGGCTTTGGCGGCAAGGAGACCCAGGCATCGCCCTGGGCGTGTATCGCCGCTATCGTTGCCCGGCGTACGGGCAAAGCCGTGCGCCTTCGCCTGCCACGCACTGCGGATATGCAGGCCACCGGCAAACGCCACCCGTTCCACAATCGCTACCGCCTGGCCATCGACGAGCTAGGGGTTATTCAAGGCGGCGATATCGACCTCATTGGCGACTGCGGCTACTCGCCGGATCTGTCCGACGCTATCGTCGACCGCGCGATGTTCCACGCCGATAACGCTTACTGCCTGAACGCGGCGCGGGTTACCGGCCACCGTGCCAAGACCAATACGGCTTCGAACACGGCGTTTCGTGGTTTTGGCGGCCCCCAAGGGATGATGGCCATCGAAGCGGCTATGGACGATATTGCCCGGCGCATCAACGTCGACCCGCTCACCGTGCGCAAGCGCAACCTTTACCGCGAAGGTTTCGATACCACTCATTACGGCCAGAAAGTCGATCAGATCGCATTGCTGCACACGCTGATCGAAACTCTCGAACACGACAGTGACTACTGGGCACGCCGTGAAAGCGTAAAAACCTTCAATGATTCGAGCCCGATCATCAAAAAAGGCCTGGCACTGACACCGGTGAAGTTCGGCATATCTTTCACTGCCCAGCACTTGAACCAGGCAGGCGCCCTGCTCCACGTCTATACCGACGGCAGTGTGATGATCAATCACGGCGGCACCGAGATGGGTCAGGGGCTTCATACCAAGATCTGTCAGGTCGTGGCGCGTGAGCTGGGGCTCAATCTGGATAACGTTCGTATTAGCGCTACGCGCACCGACAAAGTGCCCAACACCTCGCCTACCGCGGCCTCCAGTGGCGCTGACTTGAACGGCATGGCGGCAAGAGACGCGGCCAGCAAGCTGCGCGAGCGGCTGTTCGATTTTGCCGCCGGGCATTTCGAAGGCGGGCTCGACCGTGAAGGTATGCGCCTGGAAGACGGAATGCTGATTGCCGGCACTGGCGAAAGTGAGTACCGTCTTGGCTGGGGCGAGCTCGTGCAAACGGCTTACCTAAACCGGGTATCGCTTTCGGAAAAAGGCTTTTACGCCACCCCCCTGATTCACTACGACCGGGCCACAGGTCAAGGACGCCCGTTTTACTACTTCGCTTTCGGCGCGGCGGTATCGGAGGTGAGCGTCGACACACTTAGCGGTGAATACCAGGTGGATCGGGTCGATATTCTGCACGACGTGGGCGATGCGCTGAATCCCGCCATCGATATCGGTCAGATCGAAGGTGGTTTTATCCAGGCAATGGGCTGGCTCACCAGTGAGGAACTCAAGTGGAGTGACAAGGGCGCCCTCATGAGCAGCAGCGCGGCCACCTACAAGATCCCCACCTACGGCGACCTGCCGCCGGTGTTCAACGTGGCGCTGATGGAAGGCCACCCCAACTCGATGGCAAGCCTTTACCGCTCCAAAGCGGTGGGCGAGCCCCCTTTCATGCTGGGTATCAGCATCTGGTCAGCGCTTCGTGACGCGCTTTCAAGCTTGACCCAATACCGGTGTTCACCGGCGCTGGACACCCCGGCCACCCCCGAGCGGGTAATGCTGGCCGCCCAAGCCATCAGGCCAAAAGCGCTATGAAGGAGGCCACGCTCTCCACCTGGCACGCCGCGCTGGATTACTGCCAGCGAAACGCCCTGCCCCATGTGCTAGCCACCCAGGTCACCGCCATGGGCTCGACTCCTCGTGAGCCCGGCGCGCGCATGGTCATTACGCTGGAAGGTGTGGTCGATACGCTGGGCGGCGGGACTTTCGAGTGGCAAACCATCGAGGCGGCGCGGCGCTACCTGCGCGACTGGGAGACCGGGTTTCATCTCGAAGCGTTCTCGCTGGGGGGGCGAAGTGGACAGTGCTGCGGAGGCTTCGTCAATATCATGCTGGAAGTATTCGCGGGCGCCAAAACGCACCTTGCGGTATTCGGCGCGGGCCATATTGGCCGGCATATCGTCGAGCTCACCCATCCACTTCCCTGGCAGCGCTACTGGTTTGACAGCCGCCCGGATACTTTGTCTCGAGACACGGGCACGCCACGTTTGAATCAGACGTTAATCGACAACCCTGTTCACGCTATTCAGGCGCTTCCACCCCACTGTCACGCCATCGTAGTCACACACAGCCACGATGAGGATTACGCGCTCATCGAAGCGCTCATTGAGCGAGAAGATGCCGCTTCGATCGGCCTGATCGGCTCAGAAAGCAAGTGGGCCAGCTTTAAAGGCCGACTTGAGCGTGCAGGGCATAGTACTGCGCAGATCGAACGGGTAAGAAGCCCCATTGGTGCGTTCAACGGCACCAAACTTTACAACAAGGCGCCTTACGCAATTGCGCTAAGCGCCGTGACGGAGCTGCTCTGGCTTACCGACTGCGAGCAACCCACTTCCATACGCGGTCTCGAGAGCACCACATTGAAACCGCTTTTCAAAGACTCCCCACCCTATAAATGATATGACGACTAACGATACTTTAATACGCGCCGAAATTTTAAGTTTCGCTGACAACCCGGGCCATGGCGATAAACCCGCCCCAGGCAGCGTCGAACATTTCGAGGACGGTCTTTTATGGCTCAAGGGCGGCCATATCCACGCCGTCGGCCGTTTCGACGAGCTGACCGCCCGCCTCCCCTCCGAGGCGAACATTCTCGATTATTCCGACAAGCTCATCATGCCCGGCTTTATCGATAGCCACGTGCACTACGTGCAGCTGGATATCATGGCCTCTTATGGGCGTCAGCTGCTGGACTGGTTGAACGAATACACCTTTCCTGAAGAGTGCCGCTTTCAAGACCCCGCGCACGCCGAGGCGCTTTCCCAGGCATTTTTAAATGAAATGCTGCGTGCCGGAACGACGACGGCTCAGGTGTTTGGCTCGAGCCACCCACCCTCGGTCGACGCCTTTTTTAGTGCCTGCCAGAAGCGCGGGCTGCGTATGCTCGCGGGCAAGGTGATGATGGATCGCAATGCGCCACAGCAACTACTGGATGGCGCTCGTGGCGTGGCGGACACCGAGCGGCTGATCGCCGATTGGCACGGTCAAGACCGACTTGGCTATAGCGTCACACCCCGCTTTGCGCCGACCTCGACCCAGGCGCAAATGGATGCGGCCGGCGCACTGTTACGTAACGACCCTACACTTTGGCTACAAACACATTTGGCTGAAAACAGCGGCGAGCTCGAATGGGTGGCGGAACTCTTTCCCGGTAGTAAGGATTACCTGGCCGTTTACGAGCAGGCCGGGTTGGTCGGTCCTAAAAGCACCTTCGCCCACGGCGTACATCTCAATGACAGCATGCGACAGCGCTTGGCAGCGCAGGGTGCCAGCATCGCCTTTTGCCCGAGTTCCAATCTTTTTTTAGGTAGCGGGCTTTTCGATCGAGACGCTGCAGACAAAATCGGCATGGCGTTTACCTACGCAAGCGACATCGGCGCCGGTACGGACCTGACCGGTTTTGCGACATTGAAAAGTGCCTATCAGGTGGGCCAGCTTGTCGACCAGCCACTCACTGCCTGGCAGGGTTTTTACGGGCTGACGCACGGTAACGCTAAAACGCTTTCGCTCGATCACGTGATCGGCCAGCTCAAGCCTTCCATGGAAGCAGATTTTGTGGTGATCGACCCAGCCGCCACCCCGCTTTTAACGCGGCGCATAAAGCGGTGCACGACCCTTGGCGAGCGCCTGTTCGCGCTAATGATGCTAGGTGATGACCGCGCTATTTTTGAAACCTGGTCGAACGGTCGCTGCCAGCACGCCCGTGAAGCTTGGTAAAAACGTAGTGTAGGAGCAGGCTTCACAGCGCCGGAGTGGATCCCGGGCATGGTGGCGGATTCCACCCCGGGCGGCGGGCGCCGCCATCGCCCAATGAAATTGGGCTCCTACAAGGCCGCGGTGGCACCGAGGCTATTTGTGTGCCCCTGCTTTTGTAGGAGCAGGCTTCAGCCAGAGCTGCGGCGCACCGCGCCGCCGGGGTAGCGGCCGGCACGGTGGCGAAGCCAACCCCGGGCGGCTGGGCGCCGCCATCGCCGAGGTGTCGGACCACCGATGAATCGGGCTCCTACAAGGGTACGGTGGCACCGAGGCCCTTGTGTGCCCCCCGTTTTTGCAGGAGCAGGCTTCAGCCAGCGATGCGGCGCACCGCGCCGCTTGGGTGGCGGCGGCACGGGAACATTTCCTGCACACATAAAAAAAGCCCCGAACACAGAGTGCTCGGGGCTTTTTCGAAGAGGTGCCTGACGATAACCTACTCTCGCATGGGGAGACCCCACACTACCATCGGCGCGTTGCGGTTTCACTTCCGAGTTCGGCAAGGGATCGGGTGGTTCACGCAAGCCATGGTCGTCAGGCGTAACTTTCAATGTATATCGGCTGACTGTCTTGTGATCGTTTCTTTTTTGCGTATCCGGTGCTCTGTCGAGCGTCGTTGTCACTGCAGGACCAGACCCCTTGGGTGTTATAGGGTCAAGCCTCACGGGCCATTAGTACACGTTAGCTCAACGCCTTGCAGCGCGTCCACACCGTGCCTATCAACCAGCTGGTCTCGCTGGGCCCTTCAGGAGGCTCGAGGCCTCGGGGATGTCTCATCTTGAAGGGGGCTTCCCGCTTAGATGCTTTCAGCGGTTATCCCGTCCGCACATAGCTACCCGGCAATGCCACTGGCGTGACAACCGGAACACCAGAGGTGCGTCCACTCCGGTCCTCTCGTACTAGGAGCAGCCCTTCTCAAACATCCAACGCCCACGGCAGATAGGGACCGAACTGTCTCACGACGTTCTAAACCCAGCTCGCGTACCACTTTAAATGGCGAACAGCCATACCCTTGGGACCGACTTCAGCCCCAGGATGTGATGAGCCGACATCGAGGTGCCAAACACCGCCGTCGATGTGAACTCTTGGGCGGTATCAGCCTGTTATCCCCGGAGTACCTTTTATCCGTTGAGCGATGGCCCTTCCATACAGAACCACCGGATCACTAGAACCTGCTTTCGCACCTGCTCGACGTGTCTGTCTCGCAGTCAAGCACCCTTATGCTCTTGCACTCATTGCACGATGTCCGACCGTGCTGAGGGTACCTTCGTGCTCCTCCGTTACTCTTTGGGAGGAGACCGCCCCAGTCAAACTACCCACCACACACTGTCCTCGATCCGGATAACGGACCCGAGTGAGAACACCAATGATGCCAGGCTGGTATTTCAAGGTTGGCTCCCTCCGAACTGGCGTCCGGAGTTCAAAGCCTCCCAGCTATCCTACACAGGCAACATCAGTATCCAGTGTGAAGCTATAGTAAAGGTTCACGGGGTCTTTCCGTCTAGCCGCGGGTACACCGCATCTTCACGGCGATTTCAATTTCACTGAGTCTCGGGTGGAGACAGCGTGGCCATCATTACGCCATTCGTGCAGGTCGGAACTTACCCGACAAGGAATTTCGCTACCTTAGGACCGTTATAGTTACGGCCGCCGTTTACCGGGGCTTCGATCAAGAGCTTCGCCTTGCGGCTAACACCATCACTTAACCTTCCGGCACCGGGCAGGCGTCACACCCTATACGTCCGCTTGCGCGTTAGCAGAGTGCTGTGTTTTTACTAAACAGTTGCAGCCACCTGGTATCTTCGACCGGTTCGGGCTAAAGGAGCAAGTCCTCTCACCCTAATCCGGCGTGCCTTCTCCCGAAGTTACGGCACCATTTTGCCTAGTTCCTTCACCCGAGTTCTCTCAAGCGCCTTGGGATTCTCACCCTGACCACCTGTGTCGGTTTGGGGTACGGTCGCATGTCATCTGAAGCTTAGAGGCTTTTCCTGGAAGCGTGGCATCAGTGACTTCCGGATCGTAATCCGTTCGTCTCGCGTCTCGGCTTTAAAGGGTCCCGGATTTACCTGAGACCCAGGCCTACTCGCTTTCACCAGGACAACCAACGCCTGGCTCACCTAGCCTTCTCCGTCCCCCCATCGCAATGACATCCGGTACGGGAATATTAGCCCGTTTCCCATCGACTACGCCTTTCGGCCTCGCCTTAGGGGCCGACTCACTCTGCTCTGATTAGCATCGAACAGAAAACCTTGGTCTTCCGGCGGGGGAGTTTTTCACTCCCCTTATCGTTACTCATGTCAGCATTCGCACTCGTGATACCTCCAGCAGACCTCTCGATCCACCTTCATCGGCTTACACGACGCTCCTCTACCGCTCATCCAGAGGATGAACCCGTAGCTTCGGTACCTGGTTTGAGCCCCGTTACATCTTCCGCGCAGGCCGACTCGACTAGTGAGCTATTACGCTTTCTTTAAAGGATGGCTGCTTCTAAGCCAACCTCCTAGCTGTCTGAGCCTTCCCACATCGTTTCCCACTTAACCAGGATTTGGGGACCTTAGCTGACGGTCCGGGTTGTTGCCCTTTTCACGACGGACGTTAGCACCCGCCGTGTGTCTCCCACGCTGCACTCACCGGTATTCGGAGTTTGCCTCGGGTTGGTAAGCCGGGATGGCCCCCTAGCCGAAACAGTGCTCTACCCCCGGTGGTGATACGTGAGGCGCTACCTAAATAGCTTTCGAGGAGAACCAGCTATCTCCGGGCTTGATTAGCCTTTCACTCCGATCCACAAGTCATCCAAATCTTTTTCAACAGATCCTGGTTCGGGCCTCCAGTTGATGTTACTCAACCTTCACCCTGCTCATGGATAGATCGCCCGGTTTCGGGTCTATATCCAGCGACTGGTCGCCCAGTTAAGACTCGCTTTCGCTACGCCTCCCCTATCGGTTAAGCTCGCCACTGAATATAAGTCGCTGACCCATTATACAAAAGGTACGCAGTCACCCAACAAGTGGGCTCCTACTGCTTGTACGCACACGGTTTCAGGATCTATTTCACTCCCCTCGCCGGGGTTCTTTTCGCCTTTCCCTCACGGTACTGGTTCACTATCGGTCAGTCAGGAGTATTTAGCCTTGGAGGATGGTCCCCCCGTCTTCAATCAGGGTTTCTCGTGCCCCGACCTACTCGATTTCACATGATCAGACTTTCGACTACGGGGCTATCACCCGCTACGGCCGGACTTCCCAATCCGTTCGTCTAGCCATTCACATGCTTAAGGGCTGGTCCCCGTTCGCTCGCCGCTACTGGGGGAATCTCGGTTGATTTCTTTTCCTCGGGGTACTTAGATGTTTCAGTTCCCCCGGTTCGCCTCGTATCCCTATGTATTCAGGATACGATACTGACCTTGTGGTCAGTGGGTTTCCCCATTCAGAGATGTCCGGGTCACAGGTTGTTTGCCACCTCACCGAACCTTATCGCAGGCTACAACGTCTTTCATCGCCTCTGACTGCCTAGGCATCCACCGTGTGCGCTTCATTGCTTGACCCTATAACCCGAAGGAGTCTGGATCCCGCAATGACAACGATTGCCGGATACGCTTGAAACGTATCACAAAACAATTGCGTATCGAGATCACGCCACGAACACGCAAGCCCGGGGGCTTTTGTCTTCGTATCGTCATTCGATACTGTCAGCATGATATACATTGTTAAAGAGCGACTGTTCAATGAACAGTGATAAGGCGACGTACAACGTGCGACTTATCAATGGTCACGAAACAAACAAACGGCAGTGGAGATAATGGTGGAGCCAAGCGGGATCGAACCGCTGACCTCCTGCGTGCAAGGCAGGCGCTCTCCCAGCTGAGCTATGGCCCCATCGTTTTCACAACCTCACCTCTTGTTATAAATTTCTGTGAGACAAGGCAAAATGCGACGACGTATAGCCTGCTATACGAGGAGCATTTTAACGCAGTATCACGGGAATTTGGTGGGTCTGGGCAGACTCGAACTGCCGACCTCACCCTTATCAGGGGTGCGCTCTAACCAACTGAGCTACAGACCCAAGAGGGGATCGTGCATCAACCGTTTGCTCTATCACTTGATCAGGTAATTCATTGTGAGCGCTTGCCGGGAGGATGACGCATCGTTTAAGGAGGTGATCCAGCCGCAGGTTCCCCTACGGCTACCTTGTTACGACTTCACCCCAGTCATGAACCACACCGTGGTGATCGCCCTCCAAAGTTAGGCTAACCACTTCTGGTGCAGTCCACTCCCATGGTGTGACGGGCGGTGTGTACAAGGCCCGGGAACGTATTCACCGTGGCATTCTGATCCACGATTACTAGCGATTCCGACTTCACGGAGTCGAGTTGCAGACTCCGATCCGGACTGAGACCGGCTTTCCGGGATTCGCTTACTCTCGCGAGTTCGCAGCCCTTTGTACCGGCCATTGTAGCACGTGTGTAGCCCTACCCGTAAGGGCCATGATGACTTGACGTCGTCCCCACCTTCCTCCGGTTTGTCACCGGCAGTCTCCCTAGAGTTCCCACCATTACGTGCTGGCAAATAGGGACAAGGGTTGCGCTCGTTACGGGACTTAACCCAACATTTCACAACACGAGCTGACGACAGCCATGCAGCACCTGTCTCTGCGTTCCCGAAGGCACCCCGGAATCTCTTCCGGGTTCGCAGGATGTCAAGGGTAGGTAAGGTTCTTCGCGTTGCATCGAATTAAACCACATGCTCCACCGCTTGTGCGGGCCCCCGTCAATTCATTTGAGTTTTAACCTTGCGGCCGTACTCCCCAGGCGGTCGACTTATCGCGTTAACTTCGCCACAAAGTGCACAAGGCACCCAACGGCTGGTCGACATCGTTTACGGCGTGGACTACCAGGGTATCTAATCCTGTTTGCTACCCACGCTTTCGCACCTCAGTGTCAGTGTCAGTCCAGAAGGCCGCCTTCGCCACTGGTATTCCTCCCGATCTCTACGCATTTCACCGCTACACCGGGAATTCCACCTTCCTCTCCTGCACTCTAGCGTGACAGTTCCGGATGCCGTTCCCAGGTTGAGCCCGGGGCTTTCACAACCGGCTTGTCATGCCACCTACGCGCGCTTTACGCCCAGTAATTCCGATTAACGCTTGCACCCTCCGTATTACCGCGGCTGCTGGCACGGAGTTAGCCGGTGCTTCTTCTGCGAGTGATGTCTTTCCTGGCGGGTATTAACCGCCAGGCGTTCTTCCTCGCTGAAAGTGCTTTACAACCCGAAAGCCTTCTTCACACACGCGGCATGGCTGGATCAGGCTTGCGCCCATTGTCCAATATTCCCCACTGCTGCCTCCCGTAGGAGTTCGGGCCGTGTCTCAGTCCCGATGTGGCTGATCATCCTCTCAGACCAGCTACGGATCGTTGCCTTGGTGAGCCGTTACCTCACCAACCAGCTAATCCGACATAGGCTCATCCGATAGCGGGAGCCGAAGCCCCCTTTCTCCCGTAGGACGTATGCGGTATTAGCCTGGGTTTCCCCAGGTTATCCCCCACTACCGGGTAGATTCCTATGCATTACTCACCCGTCCGCCGCTCGTCAGCGTCCAGCAAGCTGGACCTGTTACCGCTCGACTTGCATGTGTTAAGCCTGCCGCCAGCGTTCAATCTGAGCCATGATCAAACTCTTCAGTTTAAAATCATTGTGATTCTTGCCTGCCGCTCGAAAGCAACAGAGGCGAATCAATCCTGGCTCAAGGTTCAAACGAATTTGAAGAATTCGAAAATTCTTCTTGTGCGCTTGCCTTGATATTTGGTGACTAGCCACCCTCATCGGCAAACGCCCACATGAATTACCTGATCAAATTGTTAAAGAGCTACCGAAGGACGCTGCCCGTTCGATGTGGGGCGTATTCTACTCACTTATGGTTATACGTCAACCCTTTGGCGTGTGCTTTTCTCAATTAATTGCCTGGTCCAGACGTGCGAGTAACACTTGCCGGCGCTCCTCGTTCATGAAGGCTTCTTCGAGGGCGTTACGGTTTAGCTGATGAAACGTTGCCTTGCTCCAGCCAAACGCGTCCAGACAGGCCATATGGTTGGCAAGCAGGCCACCACCAAAATAGGCCGGGTCGTCCGAGCTGATCGTTACCTTCAAGCCCTCTTCGAGCAATTTGGGCAGCGGATGCTGATGAAGCTGATCGACCACCTTCAAGCTCACGTTGGAGAGCGGACAGACCGTCAGCACCGTTTGCTCACGGCGAAGGCGCTCGACCAGATCCCTGTCTTCCAGGCAGCGAACACCGTGGTCCACGCGAACGATCTTGAGCTCATCGAGGGCCTGACGAATGTATTCCGCTGGGCCCTCCTCCCCCGCGTGGGCAACGCAGCGGATGCCCTCTTCCCGGGCGCGATCAAAAACCGCTTTGAACTGGCCAGGCGGGTTGTCGTACTCCGCGCTGTCGAGTCCAACGGCGTCGAGCTCTTTCCAGTAAGGGGCGGCCTTCTCAAACACGTCCAACGCTTCGTCGGCCGAACGGTCGCGAAGAAACGCCATGATCATCCCGACGGAAAGATCCAGCGACGCCTCGGCTTCCTGTTTGGCCTGAAGCAGCCCACCCATAACGACATCGAGGGTTACGCCCCGGCTCAGGTGCGCCTGGGGGTCGAAGTGCATGTCGATATGCACGACGCCTTCACCCCGGGCACGCTTGAAGTAGTCGAGCGCTAGATCATAAAAGTCCTGCTGGGTGCGCAGTACGTTCATGCCCTGGTAATAGAGATCCAAAAACCCCTGCAAATTTTCGAACCGATACGCTGCTTTGACATCATCGATAGTGGCGTAATCGAGCGCGATGCCGTTGCGCTTGGCAAGCGCGAACATCAGCTCCGGCTCGATAGAGCCCTCGATATGTAAGTGGAGCTCTGTCTTGGGCAGTTGGCGTAAAAACTCTTGCATTACATTCCCCTATTGCTAACACGCCGCCATGCGCTGGCCACTTATGAGCTGGCCGTGGCGAAGCGAATAACTATACGTGAGCCCGGGTAACAGCGATACATCATCGACCTGGTGAATAAAGTAGATGGCCGTTCGCCCAGTAAGCCACTGGTCGAGGGAGTCAGCAAGATGGCGGGCGGTCTCGCTGTCGACACCGGCAAACGGCTCATCCAGCAGCACCACTTGCGGGTCGCGAAGAAAAAGCCTAGCCAGTGCCACCCGGCGCGCCTGGCCGCCCGAAAGTTGACGCCCCTTCTCGCCTACCGGCGTTTGTAACCCATTGGGCTGGCTACGAGCCCAGTCTTCCAGACCAACACGCGCCAACACCTGCCAAAGCGCCTGGTCATCGGCGGACTCATCGGCTAGGCGCAGGTTCTCGGCAAGGGTGGCGTCGAAAAGGTCGACCTGCTGGGACAGAAACGCGAAGCGCTGAGCGCGCTCCTCAAAAGCCAGCGCGTCAGCAGCCTGGCCTGCAACGCTCACGCTGCCTTTACTCGGGGCGATACGCCCGAGAAGCAGATGAGCAAGCGTCGACTTACCCGCCCCGGACACGCCGGTAATCGCGATGCGCGCGCCGGCGGGAATGTCAAAGGATACGCCCTCCAGGGCCGGCTCCAGCATGCCCGGGTAGCAGTAACTTACCTGCTCGAGGGCGATCGCGTAGCCCGTTTGGTCGGCGGGTAGTACGGATGAGGCACGCTCCGCGTCCTCGGTCTGAGAAGGCGTGAGCTGATTCAGACGCTGGACACTTGCATAGCTTGCCCCCAGCTTGATGAAAGAGGAAGGCAACGCGGTGAATATCTCGCTACTGCCCAAAACGAGCAGCAGTATCATCACCGCGATAGGAGCGCTGACCGCTTGCTGAATATCCGGCTGACTTACAAACCACATCACGCCGACTAAAAGCGCCCCGGTGACCAGAAGGATCAGCGCATTACCCAACGCCGCCTTCAGCGCTAAAAGCCGCTGATTGGTGGCGGCCCGCGCCTCGAGTGCATCGATTTTTTGCTGGTGCCAATCATTGGTTTGATAGCTTGTAAGCTCCGCGCGCGCCTGGATTTGATCGAGCACCAGGTTGCGCAGCGCCCCCTGATCGCGCACCTGCTGATAGCTTTGACGAAACCCCAGCCAGGCAAAACCCAGGGTGAGCACGATCCAGAGCGCGCCGAGCGTCAGCCCAACCACGACCGCAAGCCCGGGCAGCCAAAGAGCCGTAAATAGCGACACGACGATAATCGCCGCAAGCGCCACGAAGGGCGGTATCAAAAGACGCAGATAGAAATTATCCAGGGTGTCGATATCTGCGGTGAGGCGGGTAAGCCAATCGCTCGCCCGGCGGCGGCCCAGGGTGGGGGCATCCATATGAGTCAGATAACCAAACACCTTGTGGCGCAGATCGGCCAAAAGGGTCAGCACCGTATTATGGTTATATAGCCGCTCGATATAGCGGGCGACGGTGCGTAGCAGTGCAAAAAAACGGATCCCGCCCCCGGGGACGTAGATATCGAGCGTCGTCGGCAGCCCAGCCGCCAGCGCAAGACCGGCCAGCGCGCAGGCGGTGATGAACCAGCCCGAAAGCCCTAAAAGCGCAAGCCCAGCCAGCAGCGTCACCAGCAGCAGCAGCGCGCCCACGAAAAAGGGTCGGCGGCGGCGCGTCAGCAAAAAAAGCCAAGGGCGGAACGCCTGATAAAGGTCTTTCATAAAGCTACCTCCCGCACATGGGCGCTTTCACAGTGAAAATGGCGGGTTGCGATCGACATGACCTGCTGGTGATGGGTGGCGATGACCAGCGTGCGCCCTGCTTTTGCCCAGGACTGGAGCGCTTCAATCACCAGCGCCTCGGTCGCGTTATCCAAATTGGCGGTCGGCTCGTCGAGCAGCACCAGCGGCGCTGGGCTCAAATAGACACGCGCCAGGGCCAGGCGCTGGGCCTGCCCGCCGGAGAGCCCTACGCCGCGCTCGCCAAGCGGGGTATCGAGCCCTTCGGGAAGCGCAGCCAGAAGCTCCTTGAGCCCTGCACGCGTCAGCGCATCGAATAGATCGTTTTCGCTTGCGCCCGGATTGGCCAGCCTCAGATTCTCCGCAAGGCTTCCCTGCAGCAAGCAGGGGCTTTGATCCAGCCAGGCAACCGTTAGCCCCTGCGCGCAGCGAAGCTCGCCTTCACGGGGGGGCATGAAGCCCGCTAAAAGCGCTAAAAGCGATGACTTGCCGCTGCCCGAGGCCCCGGTGAGGGCAACGACGTCGCCCGGGGCAAGCGCCAGCGACACCTGACTCAGAATGGGCTCGCCCTGGCTATAACCCACGCTGACATCAGCGAGTTCGCAAAGCGCCTGGGCGCTTTGTGGGGTATTGCCGGGCACTGCCAGCCAGTCGGGCTCGTTCAGGATGAATACCAGGCTTTCCGCCGCCGCCAGCGCCGCCGCGCGGTCGTGGTAGTGTTGGGAAAGCGTGCGCAGCGGCTGAAAAAACTCCGGCGCCAGCAACAGCACACCCAACCCGGAGAAAAGCGTTAACGAGGCCGCCGGGCCGTAATCGATGTAACCAAGCAGGCCAAAGCCGACGTACATGGCCACCACTGCAATCGCCACAGAAGCAAAGAACTCGAGTACCGCCGAAGAGAGAAACGCAAGACGCAATGTTTTCATGCTCAAACGGCGGTACTCGTCGGTGGCATACCACACGTCGCGGCGCGCTTTCGCCGTGCGCCCAAAAAGCTGCAGTGTGCTCATGCCCCGTACCCGGTCCACGAAGTGGGCCGAGAGCCTCGAGACCGCGCCGAACTGCTCGCGGTTCAAGCGTTCCGCACTCATCCCCACCAGCGCCATGAAAACCGGAATGAGCGGCGCGGAAAGCAACAGGAAAATGACGACCAGGTAATCGAGCGCGCCAACGATGCAAGCTATAATCAGCGGCACCAGCAGCACGATACGAAGTTGGGGATGAAAGCGGGCAAAGTAGCCTTCCAGCGCGTCGACGTGCTCGACCACCTGGGTGGCAAGCGCCCCGCTTTGGTGACGGGTCAGCCACAAGGGACCGAGGCTTGAAAGCTTCGCCATCAGCTCTTTTCTAACCCGCTGGCGAATCCGAAGGCTTGCCTCGAGCCCCAATACTTCCTGACCCCATTGAAAAAGTGCGCGCAGAACGACCAGCCCCATAAGCGCTAAAAAGGCCTCGCCAAGCGAGGCCAGTGGCCGGTTCTGCAAAAGGATTTGATCGACCAGCCAGGCCAGCCCCACCAGCAAGATGGCGGTACTGGTCCCGGCCAACACCCCGCAGGCCGCCGCACCCGCTAGCCTTTTTCGTTCTTGTTGGGCTAGCGTTTTAAGAAAGTGGCGCGGCGTTACCAGCTCAGGGTTTTGGTTATTACCCCTCATAGGCTTAGTGGTACCCCTCGCCAACGCGTACCTTGCCGCGGAACACCCAGTAGGTCCAGGCAGTATAGGCCAGCACGACGGGGATCACGAAGAGCACACCGATGAGCAGGAACAGCTGGGATTCCGGCGCCGAGGCGGCGTCCCAAAGCGTATAGTTGGGCGGCACGATGATCGGCCACTTGCTAAAGATCAGGCCCAGATAGGTAAAGATGTAGATGCCGACGGTGGCGACGAACGGCACCCCTTCGCTCTTGTTCTGAACGCTTCTGAAGACGGCGAACGCACACAGCAGCGCCAGCACCGGGAAGATCCAGATAAAGCGCAAGGAACCAAACCAACGCTCCCACACCATGTTGTCGATAAACGGCGTCCAGACGCTGATGATCGCGAACACGGCCAGTACCGCAACGAGCAGTATCGGGGTGATTTTATACGCCCATGCCTGGATATAGCCTTCGGTTTTCATGATCATCCAGGTCGCCCCCAGCAGCGCGTAGCCGGCCATCAGGCCAAGCCCGGTCAGCACGGAGAACGGCGTCAACCAGTCGAACGCACCACCGACATAGACGAAGTCTTCTACCGGGAAGCCCTGAATGTAGGCACCCACGACGGCCCCCTGGGCAAACGAGGCGAGCATCGACCCGCCAGCGAACGACCAATTCCACCAACTGCGATTACGCCGCGATTTGAAGCGAAACTCGAAGGCGATACCGCGAAAGATCAGCCCGGCCAACAGCAGGAATACACCAATATAGAGCGCGGGCAAAAAGACCGAGTAGACCAGCGGGAAGGCGCCGAGAAGCCCGGCCCCGCCCAGCACGAGCCAGGTTTCGTTGCCGTCCCACACCGGGGCGACCGAGTTCATCATCACGTCACGGGAATCTTCGTCCGGGGCGAAGGGAAAGAGAATCCCCACCCCGAGATCGAAACCATCCATCAGTACGTACATGATCACGCCGAAACCAATAATGCCGGCCCAGATGATAGATAAATCGAACATTTCCATGACTAGCTCCTTACCGGCTCGACGTCGTCGTCAAACGGAGTGTGTGCGGCGGAAAGCGGACGTTTGGGACGGTTGGCGTCGGGGTCGACCTCGGCCTGAGCCGCGTTGGGCAGCATACCGTTACGCACCACGCGAGTGAGGTAGTAAAGGCCGGCGTAAAACACCACCGCGTACACCAGCACGTAGCCAATCAGCGTAGCGAGCGCCATCCAGCCAGTCAGCGACGGCGTCAACCCCTGGGCTTGGGTCATCATGCCGTAGACCAGCCACGGTGCCCGGCCGGATTCGGTCACGATCCACCCGGCCAGCACGGCAATGAACGGCAGTGAAATCATACTCACCAGCGTTTTAAGAAACGCTTTGTTTTCATATATACGGCCACCACGACGTAGCAGCAATCCCGCAAGTGCTACAGCGATCATCAAAAGGCCGATTGCCACCATCACACGAAACGACCAGAACACCAGCGCGACCGGCGGCTGCTCTTCCGGCGGTACTTCGCTGATGCCCGGGATCTCACCATCAAGGGAGTGGGTCAGGATGAGGCTCGCCAGATTAGGGATCCCCAGCGCGAAGCGGTTCTCTTGCGCGTCCTGATCCGGCAGGGCGAACAATAAAAGCGGCACGTTGGAGGTGGTTTCCCAGTGTCCTTCCATGGCAGCCACTTTAGTGGGCTGGTACTCGAGCGTATTGAGGCCGTGGTAATCACCAATCACCGCCTGAGCGGGGGCCAGAAAGAGCAGCATCCATAGGCACATGGAGAGCGCCCGGCGATTGGCCGGTACGTCGCGACCGCGCAGCAAAAACCAGGCACTGATGCCCGCTACCACGAAACCACCCGTAATGAAGGACGCCATGGCCATATGGAAAAAGCGATACGGGAAGGAGGGATTGAAAATCGCTTCGGTCCAGGACGTGACGTAGAAGCGGTTATCGATCAGCTCGACCCCGGCGGGCGTTTGCATCCAGCTGTTGGCGGAAAGAATCCAGAACGCAGAGATGAAGGTACCCAACGCCACCATGGCCGCCGAGAACAGATGGACGCCTTCCGGCACCTTGCCGCGCCCAAAAAGCAAAACCCCTAAAAAGGCGGCTTCGAGGAAGAAGGCGGTAACCACTTCGTAGCTCAGCATCGGCCCAATGAAGTTGGACGCCGCAAACGAGAAGTTGCTCCAGTTGGTACCGAATTGAAAGGACATGACGATGCCCGACACCACGCCCATGGCAAACACCACCGCAAACACTTTCGTCCAGAAAAGTGCCAAGCGGTCCCAGGCGGGATTCTCGGTTTTGAAGAACAGGCCGTGCAGTAGTGCAATGTAGGACGCTAACCCTATCGTGAAGACGGGGAAGATAGTGTGAAAACACACAATGAACGCGAACTGTAGTCGCGAAAGCATTAAGGGGTCGAGTTCCATGACGCTCTCCTGAAACCGGGGAATAGTATGACGCCCATGGGTAATAACAGCCTGGTCGTGCCCTGGGGCGGTTGTTTTTATCAAGACCTGGCTAATCTTTACTCACGGGCCCATCTTACTGGCTTAAACGCCCACCTGAAACGCTCTCTATGCGTTATTGCGTGTCACAATGACACACATCAATTTACGCTGATATTCGTCAGCTCATTACCACGATACTGACCATATAACCGGTGTAGCCCAAAAAGGAGGCGAGCAGCACGCCGCCCTCTAAACGATTGATACGCCGGGGTCTGCCGCGCCAGGAGAACGCGAAAAGTACCATCAAGAGCGTCATGCAGCTCATGACGCTCCAATCGCGCACCAGCACCTCGCGGCCCGCCTCGATCGGGGCGATCACGCCAGCGAGTCCTACCACCGCCAGGCTGTTGAATAGATTCGACCCCACTACGTTACCCAGCACCATATCGTGCTCGTTGCGCCGCAACGCACTGATGCTCGAGGCAAGCTCGGGCAGCGAGGTCCCCACCGCCACCACCGTCAAGCCAATGATCAAATCGCTCACGCCGAACGCGCCCGCTATTTCGACCGCGCCCCACACCAGCATGCGCGAGCTGGCAATCAACAGCACCAGCCCGATCAGCGTCCAGGCGATCGACTTGCCCCTGGACATGGGCTTTTGATCCAGCGTCTCGGCCACCTCCGCCTCGAGAGGGTCCGCATGCTGAGCGCGCGAGCGCCAGATACTTATCCCGATAAATAGCGTCAACGCCACCAGCAAAATGACCGCCTCGATACGCGTCACCCAGCCGTCGAACAACATATAACCGGTCAGCAGCATGACCCCCACCAGCAGCGGCATCTCTTTACGAATGACGCTCGAATGCACCGCCAGCGGCGCCATTAATGCAACGAAACCCAGCACCAGCCCCATATTGGCAATGTTCGAGCCATAAGCGTTACCCACCGCCAGGCCCGGGTTACCCTGTAATGCCGCCAGCACCGAGACCATCATCTCCGGGGCCGACGTACCAAAGCCGATTACCAGCATACCGATCAAGAGCGGAGAGAGCCCCAGCCAGCGGGAAGTCGCGGCGGCGCCATCGATGAATTTTTCGGCGCTCCATATAAGCAGCACCAATCCGATTACGACCGCTAAACAGGCAAGCAACATGGCAGTTCCTTAATATGGGTAGGCTAGAGAAGGCGAACGCGCCTGCATCGTTGTCCAAGGTGGTGGCCGGGTCAAGCACGCCGTTGATTCAAATACGCCCGCAAGCGTTTGACAGCCCTGCCCGCCCAACGTATTAATCGACCACCAGGCAACGTTGAGACTATTGAATTGCGCTACTCCCGATTCAAGGCACGGCCCTATCTCCCGCTTTCTCCGCCGCTGGTCGACACCCAGCCGCCGGAAACGCCAAGACGGCGGCGCCTTCGCGCCTGCCATGAGTGCGACTGGGTGAGCGCTTTACCGCCGCTGGGTTCCGGTGAAAAAGCCACCTGCCCACGCTGCTCCCACGTTTTGGTCAAGCGTCACCGCTACCCCGCCCAACGCAGTATGGCCCTGGCCGTGGCGTCATTGATCGCGTTGATCATCGCGGTGTCGTTCCCTTTTGTCAGCTTCAACGTTAGCGGCGTGAGCAACCGCATCGAGCTTTCCCAAACGGCCACCACGCTGATCGCATTTCACCAGCCGGTCGTTGCCATCGCGGTGATCATGACCATCGTGGTGCTCCCCGCGCTCTACTTGTTCGGCGTGATTTGGCTACAGTACGGGCTGTTGCGCGGGCGCCACATGCCCTTTAGCCGCGATATCGCCCGCTCGCTTGCCCACTTCGTGCCCTGGATGATGGCGGACGTTTTCATCATTGGCGCCCTGGTGAGCCTGATCAAGGTCGCCGGGCTTGCCCAAATCCAGCTGGGGATCTCCTTCTGGGCGTTCTGCATCTTCGCCCTTTTACTGCTAAAAACCAGCCAGTCGCTGGACGCCGACTGGATGTGGTTTTCACTCGAAGGCGAGCCCTTGGCACCAGAGGGCACCCAGACCGGCATGACCGCCGCCATTCAGAACGTGACCGGCTGCCCCACCTGTGGGCTGGTCAACCGTATGCCGGCCAAGGGCAAGGCGCGCTGCCTGCGCTGCCATGAAAAGCTGCACAAGCGCGTACCGCACAGCCTGCAGCGCACCTGGGCGCTGCTGTTCGCCGCCACCGTCATGTATATTCCGGCCAACCTTTACCCTATTATGACCACCACGAGCCTGGGCAGCAGCTCACCTTCGACGATTATAGGCGGGGTGGTGCAGCTCATTCAGATGGGGTCCTGGCCGGTGGCAGCCGTTATTTTCGTTGCCAGTGTCATCGTGCCGGTAGGCAAGCTTTTCGCGCTGGCCTGGCTCTGCCTGGTCGTTCGGCGCAGTAGCGAACTCCACGCCCAAAGCCGCACCCGGCTTTATCGGCTGACGGAATTCATCGGACGCTGGTCGATGGTCGACGTCTTCGTCGTTGCCATTTTGGTGGCGCTAATTCGCGCCGGCTCTTTGATGTCGATCACACCGGGCCCGGCAGCACTTGCCTTTGGTGCGGTAGTGGTCCTGACCATGTTGGCGGCGATGACCTTCGACCCGCGCCTTTTATGGGACACCTCTCCCCCACGCGCTGCGCGTTTCAAGCGCGTGACCCGGTTAAACATTGCGACCAAGGAATCAGTGGATGGCTGACGATTTACCCCCGAACGACGAAGCGCCAGCGCCGGAAGAGAATGACCCGAATCGGGCCAAGGCGTCGCGTCAAACGCGTCTGTCGCCGATATGGATCGTGCCTATCGTGGCGCTGGTGATCGGGCTTTGGCTGGTGTACGACAACTATACCAGTCGGGGGACGCTGATTACGCTGACCGCCAACAACGCCGAAGGGATCGAAGCCGGCAATACCCTGATTCGTAGCCGCAACGTGGAAATCGGTCTGGTTCAGAGCGTACGGCTTTCGGACGATCTCTCCCACGCGGTCATGACCGCGCGCATTCAGCCCGAAGCCGAAGCCATGCTGCGCGAAGATAGCCGCTTTTGGGTGGTCAAACCGCGTATCGGCCGCGAAGGTATTAGCGGGCTGGGCACGGTACTCTCCGGCGCCTACATCCAGCTTCAGCCCGGCCGCTCCGATGAGCCCCACCGGGAGTTCGAGCTAAGCGATGTGCCGCCGGTGGCCGTGGCCGGTCAAGCGGGACTTCAGATCAGCCTGGTCAGCCAGCTGGGCAACTCGCTGCGCGTCGGCGACCCGGTGTCGTATCAGGGCTATACCGTTGGCCGGGTCGAAGACAACAACTTCGACCCGGAGTCGCGCACCATGCAACATCAGGTCTTCATCGAAGAGCCCTACGCCCAGCTGGTGACCGAAAGCACGCGCTTTTGGACCGCCAGCGGGATCGATTTTCGCCTCGACTCCAACGGCGTGCGGGTCAACGTCGAGTCGATCGAGGCGCTGCTGGGCGGCGGCGTCACCTTTGGCGTCCCCGAAGACGTGCCCATGGGCAAGCCGGTGAGCAATAACGCCCGCTTTACGCTTTATAGCGATGAAGACGACGCCCGCGAAGGCACGTTCAATCGCTACCTCGAGTACGTATTACTGGTGGACGACACCGTGCGCGGGCTCTCCCGCGGCGCGCCGGTCGAGTTTCGCGGCGTGCGGCTGGGCAGCGTCGCCGCAGTGCCCTGGAACTTTACCGCCCCCCAGCCCAACGCGCGCTCGCAGTTTGCCATCCCGGTGCTGATTCGCATCGAGCCACAGCGTTTGGGGATCGAAAGCGACGATATCGACCTGGAGGAGTGGGAAACGCGCTTTAACCGTATGTTCGACCTGGGCCTGCGCGCCTCGCTCAAAAACGGCAACCTCTTGACCGGCGCGCTCTTCGTCGATCTTAACTTCCAGCGCGACCTGGCCGGTGACTACGCCCTGGAGATGTTCTCCGAGCGCAAGGTCTTTCCCACCGTGGCGGGCGGCTTTGCACAAATCCAGGGTCAGGTCACCAGCTTGCTGGACAAACTCAATGCGCTCGAGGTCGAGCCGCTGCTGGCCGGGCTCGATCGCAACCTGCAGGCGTCGGAAAGCGTACTCAACGAGGTCCGCGAGGTCAGCGCCTCGCTCAACGCCATCCTGAGCGATCCGGACACCCAGGCACTCGGCGGCAACGTAAATGCCACTCTCGAGGAGCTTCGCGCGACCCTTGAAGGTCTATCGCCCTCTTCGCCGGCCTACCAGGATCTCAGTTCGGCCATCGAACAGCTCAACCGCCTGATGCGGGATTTACAGCCGCTGACGCGCACGCTCAACGAAAATCCCCGAGCGCTGCTTTTCGACAACCTGGACACGCAGGACCCGATTCCACGGGCCCCTCGATAAAAGGATGACGCCATGCGTTATGGAACACTAAAAATGCTAGCGCTGCTGGGTCTTGGGTTGCTGTTGAGCGGCTGCGCCTCGAGCGTGTCGCCGCCAGCGCGCTATATGCTGCCGACCGCCCAGGTCACGAGCCCAGCAACGCCCACCGAGCACACGCTGCAAATACGCTCGCCGCGGCTGGCCCACTATCTCGATGTCGACGGCATCGTCATGCAGCTCGATGACATCACCTTGAACGCGGCTCGCGAACACCAGTGGGCGGAAGAACTGGGTCGCCAGATCGAACGGGCGCTGCGCGGGCGGCTCTCCCAGGAACTTCCGCTGGTGCGGGTGGTGCGCGCCGAGGGCGGCCAGGCCACTGGCGTCACGCTGTCGGTGGAGGTGGACCAGTTCCAGGGGCGTTTTGATGGCAACGCGGTGGTCAGCGGCCAATGGCAGCTGCGCGGTGCGGGCAATCAGCTTTTAGCCATGGAGAGTTTCTCCGCCGAGACCGAGCTCATGCAGGACGGCTACCCGGCACTGGTACGCGCCCTTGGCCAAAGCCTTGATGAGGCCGCCATCGGCATCGCCCAAGAGCTTCGCACCGGCGGCTACTTCTAACTCCCTCAACGGCCAACACCCTTGGTGCGCCGGGATTTTCGACCGGCGCGCAGGGTTTCGAGCCGCCCGCTAAATCGCGACATTCTCAAAAGCCCCTCGCAGCCAAGCGCGCTATCTGGCAAACTTCGCTGCCGCGCGGGGCTTACCCGCGTGTTTTTAACCAATTTAGAACCCTAGCCTGGTAACAGCGCACACGCGCTCTTGCCGTGCAATGGCGGAGAACGCATGAGCTTTACGGAACTTGGTCTGCAGGACGACTTACTACGCGCCATTAGCACCCAGGGCTATACCCAGCCGACCCCCATCCAGTTAAAAGCCATTCCCCTGGTACTGGCCGGGCGCGATCTGCTGGCAAGCGCCCAGACGGGAACGGGCAAGACAGCAGGCTTCACCCTGCCCATGCTGCAGCGGCTGAACACCGGCAAGCGCCCGGGTAAGCGCCAGGTACGCGCGCTGGTGCTCACCCCCACCCGCGAGCTGGCCGCCCAGGTCGGCGAGAGCGTCTCCGATTACGGCAAGTATCTGTCGTTGAAATCGCACATCATTTTCGGCGGTGTCGGCCAGAACCCCCAGGTACAAGCGCTAAGAGAAGGTCTGGACGTGCTGATCGCCACCCCCGGCCGGCTGATGGACTTACAGCAGCAGGGCCACGTGGATTTGTCCCAGGTCGAGATTCTGGTGCTCGACGAAGCCGACCGTATGCTCGACATGGGCTTCATTCACGATATCAAGCGCATCCTGAAGCTGTTGCCGAACAAGCGACAGAACCTGCTCTTCTCGGCCACCTTCTCCAACGAGATCCAGACGCTGGCCAACCAGCTTTTGGACAACCCGGCGCTGGTCGAAGTCGCGCCGCGCAACACCACCGCGGAAAAGATCGTTCAGACCATCTACCAGGTGGATCGCGATAAAAAGCGCGAGCTGCTGGCGCATCTGATCACCCAGCACGGCTGGTTTCAGGTACTGGTCTTCACGCGCACCAAACACGGCGCCAACCGCCTGGCCGAACAGCTTTCCAAGCAAGACATTCCGGCCATGGCGATCCACGGCAACAAAAGCCAGGGCGCGCGCACCCGGGCACTGGGCGCATTCAAAAGTGGCGATCTCCAGGTACTGGTCGCCACCGACATCGCCGCCCGGGGGCTTGATATCGACGAGCTGCCCTTCGTGGTCAACTTCGATTTGCCTAACGTTTCTGAAGACTACGTTCACCGCATTGGCCGTACCGGCCGGGCGGGCAGCAATGGCGAAGCGGTATCGCTGGTCTGCGTCGACGAGCATGCACTTTTGACCGGCATCGAGCGGCTGATCAAGCAGACGCTGCCTAAAAAGATCGAGCCCGGCTTCGAACCCGACCCCAACGCCAAGCCCCAGCCGATCGAAAACGGCCGCCGCGGTCAGCGCAAGCCCACCGGCCGGCGCCAGGAGCAAGGCGGCAACTCGGGTAACACCTCGCGTCGGGGCGGGCGCCGCTAGCGCCGAAAAGCGCAATGTGCGAAGGTTATGATTTTTTGGCCTAGGCCCACACGTTCAGGGAGTGATTATGGCGTCGTCTCAACTTATCAATGACTATCGGCAGTGGCTGGTTTTTCAACGCCAGGAGCAGCTGAGCCGGGAGCATCAAGGCGTGGTTCAGCGCCTCGAAGATGCAAAGGTAACCTCAAAACAGGTCGTAGAAGCCTATCGCAGTATGGCGGACAAGGCCTCCACCGAAGGCGCCTGCTACCGCACGCTGTTTCTGCGCGAAAGCGACGAAGAATCAGCGCTGGTCTGCGAAGGCTGGCTGTTTATTCGCCGCGTGCTCAGCGAAGAGAACAGCACCCGCGTTCGCGCCACGCTGCTTGAGTCCTTCACCCTCGAAGACGGGATCATCACCCCGGGCGACAAGCCGGCGCGCAAGGTCACCCTCGAGATTTTCGAAAGGCTCGACATGAACCGGGGCATGCGTACCGACGCCCGCGTCGACTGCCTCGAAGCACCGGGTGATTACCACTTTATCACCCTAATGGACACCGCCCGCGGCGATCTACGTACGCACCTCAAGTAGCCGCCATGGCTAGCCGTCGTACCCTGAGTTTCATACTGCTGATGTTTGTCGTGGGGCTGAACTTACGCCCCGCGCTTTCATCGGTGGCGCCGCTTTTGACTCGCCTTCAGGAAAGCGCCGGCTTGACGCCGGCGGCGGCGGGTATTTTGACCACGCTGCCGGTGCTCTTTCTGGGCCTGGCGGCCCCGCTTGCGCCGCTCATTGCGCGGCGAATCGGCAGTGAGCGCGCGCTCAGCGCCGCCCTTTTACTGCTCACCACCGCCCTTTTGATCCGCCCCTGGCCGCTGCCCGGCGTCCTGTTCGTCGGCACGGCCCTGGCGGGTGCTGCCATCGGTTTGGCAGGCACCCTACTGCCGGGACTGGTCAAGCGCGAGCTCCCTCAAAGTGCTGACCTTTTGACCGGGCTTTACACCATGGCACTTTGCTTTGGCGGGGCGCTCGGGGCGGGACTTTCCGTGCCGCTGGCCAACCTGCTGGGAAGCTGGCAGCTGAGCCTGGTGAGCTGGGGCGGTGTAGCGCTCATCACGCTTTCACTGTGGTCGACGCTTGCCCCCAGGCCGACTGCGCAGGTCACCTCAAGTGTTTCGGAAACATCCCTCAAGGCGCTTTTGCGCCAGCCGTTGACCTGGCAGGTGATGCTTTACATGGGCATTCAATCCTCCATGGCCTACATCGTGTTTGGCTGGCTGCCCACGCTCTTGGTCTATCGTGGCTATAGCGAAAGCGAGGCCGGGTTCACCATGGCGGTCTCGATCATCTGCCAGCTGGGCTCGGCGCTAAGCGCTCCCTGGCTTGCCCGCCTGGGCCGCGACCAGCGGCCAGCGCTTTTTGCCATGCTCACGTTTACCGCACTGGGGCTTTTCATGCTGATGGTCGCCCCGCTTAGCTGGCAGTGGCCAGGCGCTGCGTTATTGGGCGTGGGTCAGGGCGGCTGTTTCAGCCTGGCGCTGAGCCTTCTAGTGCTGCGAACCGCCAACGCTGGCCTTGCCGGTAAGCTCTCCGGGCTCGTTCAGGGCGGCGGCTATACGATCGCAGCGCTTGGGCCTTTCGGTGTCGGCCTGTTGCTCCAGGTGGGCGCGCGTATCGACCATATCGCCTGGCTGCTTTTGGCCCTGATCGGCCTTTGCTACGTGTTCGCTTTTTTGGCGGGGCGTCACCAACAGCTGGACGACCAGACCGGTACGCTTTGCGTTATAAAACAACGCGACCGGCGAGCGTAAGGAGTTTTTATGAATGCGGCCCCGCAACTGCGTAACAGCGCCGAGCTCGGCGAGCGGCTGCTGGTCATCTATACCGGCGGCACTATCGGCATGGAGCGCGGCGCCGAAGGTCTCGCCCCGGGCGGGGCCTTCGAGCAGCGTATGCACCGCGCCTTCGAGACCCTTCCGGTTTCAAAGCAGAGCGCGCTGCCGCCCTTCGACGTGCTAAGCCTGGCCACCTTGATCGACTCGAGCGCGGCCACCCCGCTCACCTGGCAGCAGCTGGCAACGCTGATCAGCGAACGCTTCAGCACTTACAAAGGATTCGTGGTGCTGCACGGCACCGATACGCTAAGCTTCAGCGCGGCAAGCCTTGCCTACCAGCTACAGGGACTTGACCGACCGGTGGTGCTTACCGGTGCCATGCAGCCACTCGAAGCGCCGGGCAGCGACGCGTTGGACAACCTTTACGGCGCGCTGCGCTTTGGGGCAAGCGATACGCTCAAAGAAGTCGCGATCTACTTCTCCGGTAAGCTTTTGCGGGGGGTGCGCGCCGTCAAGCAGCACAGCGAGGCGCCGGGTGCCTTTGTGAGCCCGTGCTACCCGCTTCTGGGCGAGCGCGTGGACAGCGATTTCATCGTCTATCCGGGGCGCGGCCTCGGTGCGACCCAGCGCGGCGCGCCCCGCTTCGAACTACCAGGCTATGCAGGCCAGGCCCAGGGGGAAGTGATCCGCCTGGCGCTCTGGCCGGGTATCAGCGCCTGGCAGTTGGAAGCACTTTTGGGCGATACGCGCGTCAAGGGCGCTCTTTTGCAACTTTGGGGAGCGGGCAACTTGCCCGGTGACCCGGCGCTTTTGGAGGTGCTGGCAAAGGCCTGCGGCGAGGGCAAGCTGATCGCTGCCACCAGCGTGTGCCCCCAGGGCAGCGTGCGCTTTAGCACCTACGCGGCGGGGTCGGGTTTAAGCGAGGCCGGCGTACTCAGCGGGGCGGACATGACGCCGGAAGCAGCACTGACCAAGCTGGTGCACCTGCTGGCCCAGCCACTGCCGGAAGAGGACCGCCGCCAACGCTTTTTGACCCCGCTGGTGGGCGAGCGCTAGGCACTATGGCATCGCTAGACACTATGGCATCCCAGGTACTATGGCATCGCCAGGCACTATGGCATCGCCGGGTATTCGGGCCATGTTGATGAAAAAACGTTCATGAACGTGGCTTGATGAACCAGGTTTGCTAGATTCAGTTACCAGCCGCTGCCGCCGGCTTCGATAAAAGCGGCCAATCGACGACCACCCAAGGAGAGCAACATCATGGAACAGCCCGTACACGAATTCAGCGATCTTTTCGAGCAGCTCGGACTCGACTCGGATAGCGCCTCGATCGAGACGTTTATCAAGCAAAACGGCCCGCTGCCCGACACCATGCCGATTGCCGAAGCGCCCTGCTGGAACGAAGGTCAGGCGGCGTTTCTGCGCGAGGCGATTGCAGACGACGCCGACTGGGCGGAAGTGGTGGGCCATCTCGACGCCGCCATGCACCAGCCCGCCTGATTCGCCTTACCCCTGCCTGCGCGCCGCTTCCACGCGGCGCCTGTACCACGCCCCGATCAAGAGCAAAAGCGCCAGCGCCACGAGCGGCAGCAGTACATCGAACTGCAACGCGTTCTCCTCCTCGATCGCTTCGAGGGCGCCGTATATGGCGCTGCTGTAAACGCCCCATTTGACCGAAAGCCCAAGCGTTGCCGCCAAAAGATAAGGGCCCAGCGGCAGCCGGTTGAGGCCCGCGGCGTAATTGATCACCGAGTGTGGAAAGCCTGGCAGTATACGAAGCGCGCACTGGGTGAGCATGTCGCTGCGCTGCTCGAGGGTATGCATCACTTTTTCGGTGAGCCCACCGGGTTTGATGCGCTCATGAAATCGAGCGGCCAGCTGGTAGGCGCCCAGCGCCCCTATCACGCTCCCCAGTGTCAGCATGGGGGTGGCCATCCACGGCGTATAAAACGGCGCGATCAGCCAAAGGCCGATACTGCCGGGAAGGCCAATGGCGAGGGTGACCGCCATGGCCGCAACGACGCTGACAATGACCGCCGGGTGGTGGGACATCCCGGCGGCCCAGCGCTTGAGTTCGGCTAGATCCGGCGAGTACCAGAGCCACACGTAGCCCACCATCATGAGCAGCGCAAAAAGCGTCACCCAGCGCCAGGAAAGGTGCCAGCGTCTAGCCATTGAGTCGCGCTTCGACGCGCTCGAGAATCTGCCGGCTGACCTTCCCCACCATGGGCTTGGCCGCCCGATTGACGGCTTTCTCCATCAGGCGGTTGCGGATATCGTAAGTGAGCGTGAGCGAGACGCGCGTGCCCTCGTCCACCGCTTCGAGCTGGTAGCGGCCCTGGTTTTTCACCCCGTCCAGGGACTCCCAGGCAAGCGTTCGGGGCGCGTCGATTTCGGTCACCTCCACGTCGAAGGCCCAATCCATGCCCACCGCGCGAACGTGCCAGCGGTAGCGGTTGTCGCCCAGGGTATCGATCGAGTGGATCATATCGGAGTAGTCGGCAAAATCTTCCACGCGTTTAAGCAGCTCGAACACCCGCTCGGGTGCGGCGTGGACAATCTCACTATGTTCTATGGTTGCCATGGGTGCATCTCTAAAGCTTGAACAATGAGCTTAACATGCCCAATTACGCGGACCCACAGGCCCGCTTTTTTACGCGACGGCCTTTTAACCAGACCCGTTAATCAGACCCGCGGCTAGCCAAGTGGCTGGCCAATGCGTAAACTGCGCAGCGTTCCGGACCGGACCCCGGACTCTAGCCTTCAAGGCACTCAATAAATTCTCCGGCCAGCGAGTATTAGCATGTCTGTCGATTCCTGTACACACTCCCCCGCCACCGTCGTGATCTACTCCGGCGGCATGGACTCCTTTACCGTACTGCACCGCGCTCTCAAAGAGGGGCTAAAGGTGCATGCGCTGTCCTTTGATTACGGCCAGCGCCACCGCCGCGAGCTCGACACCGCCCGCCAGGTGTGCGAAAAGCTCGGCGTTCCCCACCAGGTGGTGGATATACGCGCCATCCATGGGCTGATCGATAACTCCGCGTTGACGGATTCAAGCCAAACCATGCCCGACGCCGACTACGCCGAGGAGAATCTGCAAGCCACCGTAGTGCCCAACCGCAATATGATTCTTCTTTCGCTTGCCATTGCCAAGGCGGTGAACATCGGCGCGGCGCGCGTGGATTACGGCGCCCACGGCGGCGATCACGTGCTCTACCCCGACTGCCGCCCGGAATTCGTCGATGCCATGCGCCACGTCGCCGCCATCGCCAATTTCGAGCCGATCGAGGTGAACGCGCCTTACCTGAGCGTCAGCAAGGCCGAGATTCTGCGCGAAGGCCTGGCCATGAACCTCGACTATCGCGACAGCTGGACGTGTTACGAAGGCCGTGAGCTTGCCTGTGGCAAGTGCGGCAGCTGCCGCGAGCGTTTGGCGGCGTTTGAAGCCAACGGGGTGACCGACCCGCTTCGCTATGAAAGCGCAAACGGTGGCACCACGGTGGGAGAAAGCGATGTATCACGTTAAAGAGGCGTTCTACACCCTGCAAGGCGAAGGCGCTCAGGCCGGCCGCGCCAGTGTCTTTTGCCGCTTTACCGGCTGCAACTTGTGGTCCGGGCGGGAAGTGGACCGGGCAAGCGCGCGCTGTACCTTCTGCGATACCGATTTTATCGGCACCGATGGCAACGGCGGTGGGCGCTTCGACGACGCAGAGGCGCTTGCCGCGCATATCGCCAGGCGGTGGCCCGAGGCTGGAAAAAACGCCGTGCCCTACGTGGTCTTTACCGGCGGCGAACCGCTTTTGCAGCTCGACCCGGCATTGATCGAGGCGGTGAAAGCGAACGGCTTCGAAATCGGCGTGGAGACCAACGGCACCGTCAGCGTGCCCGAGGGCATCGACTGGCTGTGCGTCAGCCCCAAAGCGGGCAACGCCCTGAAAGCCCTGACCGGCGACGAGCTAAAGCTTGTGTACCCCCAGCCGGAGGCGGCGCCGGAGCGCTTCGAGTCACTCGGCTTTACGCACTTTTTCTTACAGCCGATGGACCAGGGGGGCTCGCTTGACAACCAGGCGCGGATTCAAGCCACCACCGCCTACTGCATGGCGAACCCCCAGTGGCGGCTTTCGCTTCAGACTCACAAAATCGCAGGGTTCGAATAATGGCGCTGTTTGTCGATCAATTAAGCCATATCGATGTATCGGTATGGTGCCCCGAAAAAGGCCTGACCGGCTGCAGCTGGCAGGTAGATGCGGTGTTGGACGGTGAGCTTGGCGAAAACGGCATGCTGTTCGATTTCGGCAAGGTCAAACCCTTCATCAAAAAGACGCTGGACTCAGGCGTCGACCACACCCTGCTGGTGCCGACCAGGGCACCGGGGGTTAGCGTTAGCCGCTGCGAGGAAGGCCTGTGCGTTCGCGCCACTACACCCTACCCGTTTGAGGTGCGCGGCCCGGCAAGTGCGTTTACATTGCTCGAGACCGAGGAAGTAGCCCTTGACGCGCTGACCGAATCGCTAAGCCAGGCGCTTACCCAAAGCTGCCCGGAAAACGTCGCCCGGGTTGCCCTTACGCTGACCAATGAAGTGATCAACGGCGCGGCCTACGGCTATAGCCACGGCCTCAAGCGCCACGACGGCAACTGCCAGCGCATCGCTCACGGCCACCGTTCAAGGCTTGCGGTATTTCAGCACGGCGAACGCCAGCAGGAACTCGAGCGGCAGTGGGCGGCGTGGCTCGACCAGCGCTACCTGCTCGAGCGCGCCGATATCGCCTGGCAGGATGATAAAACCCTCGAATGCCGCTACGTAGCCGGTGAAGGCGCGTTCAGCATCACGTTGCCGGTGAGCCGCTGTGCGGTGCTGCCCTACCCCACCACGGTCGAGAACATCGCCCGCTGGCTCGCCGCCGAGATCGCCCAGGAGACCGGCGAGCCCACCCGGGTTCACGCTTTCGAAGGGTTCAACAAGGGCGCCACGGCCGCCGAGGGCGTTTGAGCGATGGCGGCGCTGATTGCCAGGGAGCAGGCCGACAAGATCAACGGCGGCTGCCGTGCCGGGTGCGGGGCGTGCTGTATCGCGCCCTCCATTAGCTCGCCCATCCCGGGCATGCCCAAGGGCAAACCCGCGGGCGAGCGCTGCGTGCAGTTGGATAACGACAACCTGTGCAAACTGTTCCAGGACCCCCGCAGGCCCAACGTTTGCGCGCGGTTCGTCTTCGACAGCGACGTATGTGGCAGCCACCGGGACGAAGCGCTCGCCACGCTTTCATGGCTCGAGGCGAGCACCTGAGGCCAGGCCGGCGCTAGCTTTCTATGCCGGCAGGCTGCGGTAAACGCCGCTCCAATAGATTCACCCAGCGCACCAGTATCGGCGCATCGCTATGGCTCACGTTTGAAAGCCGCTCACGGAAGAGCTCCCGGGTTTTTTTATCCTCCGGCGCAATATGCGTTAGCCAAAACTCGAGCGCGGCCAGTTCGTGATGCCGGTTACCCTGCTCGCGGGCATGGTCGATAGCGAGCTCCGCCAGCGGCCTTACCTCGCTCAATGGACGCCCCTGGAGGTGGCGCACCCGCGCCAGCTGAGTGGCGATTTCAGGAAGAAACAGCGTGCGCCGCTCCCTGGCAATCACCAGGCACTGATCCAGGTACTCTTCGGCGGCGCCTAGCTCTCCAAGTTCGATACATGCATCCGCGTACCAGAGCACCGGCCGCTGAAAGCGGTCGCGCCCATTGAGCTCGGCCATCTGATCCAGACTTTCCTTGAGCTTCACAAGCCCCGCCGGGTCGCCGCTTAGCGCCTGTTGCCACCCCAACACGCCCTGAGCGGATATCTGCCAAAGCTGCAGGTCCGGCGTTGCGGTCATCGCCGCGGCGCGTTCGGCGTGGCGGGCGGCCAGGTGAATGTGACCCAGCTGGCGGTAAAGCGCAGTGGCGAACATCAGCGCCATGGCAAGCGTGCCCGGGTGGCCGATTTTTTCCGCCAGGCGAATCGCCGCAGCGATATGGCGCTCGGCGCGCTGGTAGTCGCCGCGCAAACAAAGCGCCCAGCCCTGAAAACTCGCCGCGCTCACCTGGGGGTGGTCCGAGAACGGCAGCCACTCGATCATCATCGAGGCATTGAGCGGGTCGATTTCGTTTAGGTGATCGAACGCCTGAGCAATGCGCCCGGCCCAGTACTCACACTGGGCCCCGGCGGAGTCGGCAAGCCGTGCGTAGCGCGGGTCCTCGAGGCGCCTGGCGATATCGGAAAGCGTCGCGGCCAGCGCAAAGGCATCGGCGTGGGCGTAGCGTTGGCTACGGCTCAGCCAAAGCCCCCACTTCACCAAAAAGATCTGCTCGAGGTCTTCCGGGTCTTCCGGGGTGTCGTCGCCGTTGGTGCGCAAAAGCTCCCGGGCGCTCACGAAGCACTCGTGGGCGATGGGCGAGCCGTGCCCTTCCAGGGCGAAGGCGGCCTGACCCTTGACGGTTAGAAGACTCACTTCGCGCTCGGCGCGATCCTCGACATGCTTCAAACAGCCAAGCCCGAAGTCGGCCATCTGCAGCGCGGTGCGGTTGGCGCTGACCTTGAGCGCCTCCCGGGCGGCAAGCTCGAAGTAGCGGGCGGCGCGGGCGTGGTGACCGCTGCGGCGCAGATGCGTGGCAAAGTCGCCGGGCCGGCGGCTGATCCACATCGGGAAGCGCTCTTCGATCAACGTCACGACCTGCTGGTGAAGCGCGGTGCGCACGTCTTTCGGGCAGGAAAGGTACGCCGCTTCGTGCAGCAGCTGATGGCTGAACTGATAGTCGGCCTCGACGCCGGAGGATTCGACTGGCTCGATGATCTCGAGCTGGCGCATGTGCTCGAGCGCCTTGAGAAGACGCCCCTTGTCGACCTGACTACTCTCGATGAGCATGTCAACCTGGAACCGCCGCCCGAGTACCGCCGCCACGTGGGCGATCTCGCGGTCGCGCTCCAGCTGGTCGATCCGACTGGCCAACAGCCCAAGCAACCCCTTGGGCAGCTCGTTGAACTGTACGCTGCGCCCTTCACGACGGTCCATGTCGAGCCGCCGACAGATCTCCTGCAGGTAGAGGGGTACGCCGTCGCAGCGCTCGACGATCTGGTTGCGAAGCCGCGGGCTTAGCTGAATCTGGTAGCGTTTGGCCAGCTGGGCCAAGAGTCGCCCGGCCTGGCCCGCATCGAGCTTGCCGAGCATGATCTGCTGATCCCAGTGCAGCTTGACCGGCAGCGGTTCACGCCCGTGGTGGCTTGCCACCAGCATGAAGGCGGTGTTGATGGCCAGCCGCGCCTGCAGCCCGCTGAGCACCTTGAAGGACGGCTCGTCCAGCCACTGCAGGTCGTCGATCATCAAAAGCAGCGTGCGCCGCTGCGCCTCGCGCTCGATCAGGCAGTGCAAGAGCCTGGCGACCAGCTCCACGGCTTCGCCGTTTTGGGTGAGCTGAGCGGTGTCTTCGATCTCGCGCACCCCCAGCGCCTGTTCGAGCAGTTCTTGGCGTTCGCTGCCAAGCTCGGTAAACGAAAGCGCCTGTTGAAGCGTATGCAGCGACTCGAGCGTCGGCGGCTGCTGGTCGTGCCAGGCAAGCAACTGGCGGGCCACGCCGTAGGGTTCGAGCACCGAAAGTCGCGTGGTGGGCAGCCAACACACCGCCGTGTCGCGGCTTAACTCGAGCTGACGAAAGCCGACCATCAGGGCAGACTTGCCCATCCCGGTACCGCCGCGTACCAGTACGCTTTGTCTAAGCCCGATCCCCGCCCTAGCCTGGGCGTCGCGCAGCGTGCGCAGCGCGGTTTCGCGACCGATCAAACTGGGCGGCATGGCATCGCGCCCCCCTTCGTTCTGGCCCAGCACCAGCGCGCGCAGGCGCACCCGGCCATCGCTTGCCACCAGCCGCGACGAGAGGCGTGGCTGCAGGTCGAGCGCCGGCGGCATGTGCTGGCTCGCCTGCTGGGAGATCACAAGTTCGCTCCCTTCGGCAGCGCCCATGAGCTCCAGCGAAAGTTGCGTTACCTGGCCAAGCGGGTCCGCCAGTTGGCGCTCGGGCAGGTAAACCACCTGGCCGCTATTGAGCCCCGCGGTGAGCTCGAAAACCGGCGGCTCTTGATCGATACTCCAGCGCCGTGAAATTTCCTGGGGCAGCGCCTTGCGGCAGTGCTCGTACAGCGCGACCAGCTCGGCCAGCTGGTGGGCAGGCCCGTGGGTTCCAAAGCAGGCAAGCCCCAGCCCGCCGGTGGCGCCGGGTAGCCAGAAACCGCCCAGGTGGTGGCACTGCTGCTCCAGCCAACGCAAAAGCTCCAACTGCAGATTCAGGCAGTGGCGCATGGTCCCCCGCTCCTGCCAGTCGCCTTTCAGGGTCAGCCGGATCGCCATGACCGAAAGCTGGCGAAGCTCGATTTCGTCCTCACGCAGCGGCTTGCTGTCCGCCGCCAGCGCCCGCGAGTAGGCCCCCTGAGGAGTCACTACCGGCGTGTCGTGCTGACCATCGGACCAGTAACTTGCCAGTTGCAAAAAACCGGGCTCGGGCTGCTGGCCCGAGAGCGCTAAAAGCTGCAGGTAGCTTTGGTACTGTTCGTGGGCGGCGGCCATCTGGTTCTTTTCCGCCAACTGGCGCACCAGCCGCTCATGAAACGGCCCGTAGCCGGAAAAGCTGCTGACCAGCTCCTCGATGACCGTGTCGGGCACTTCCTTTTGGGCGTTGAGCACCTGCTCGGCAAAGCGGATGACCCGCTGGCGCCACTCGTTGCGTACCTGCACCAGCCAGCGCTGAAATTCGCTACAGTTGGTCAGCTGGAGTTCCTCGACCAGGTCGCCCTGGTAGCAGGCCAGCACCGCCTCCAGGGTTTCCAGGTTCTGGGGACCTTCGATTAACGCCTGTAATTCGTGAAGGTCGACCTGCCAATGCGCGGGCAGGTTGAAGGCGATGGTTTGGCGGGAAACGTTGAGGACCGTGTCGGCGCTACTGCCCAGCGACTGGCGCAGGCAGTGCAGAGCGTGGCGCAGGTTGGTGCGCCCGGACGAGAGCCCCTGGTCCGGCCATAGAAGCTCGGCAAGGGCGGCACGATTGACCGGCTGGCGATGCAGCAACAGATAAACCAGCAGGGCTTTGACTTTGTCGTAGCTGAAATGCGTCAGCACGACCTCTTCGAGGGTAAGGGAGAAGTGGCCAAAAAGGGTTAGCTTGTCGATCTGCTTGGCATCGCGCATGAGACACATCCTACCTGGACGGGTGCTCGACTCAGGCCGGCACACCGCTATGAAAACGAAACGCTGTATCGGGTGAAGTAATCAACTCGGCTTCACACGCTACAAAAAAGGCGATGCGGTCGTCGATCGCATCGGAAGTTTGCTGTCGGGCCAGCAGCAGGTAGTCCTCGAAATGGCGCCCTTCCGACTTCACGAGCGTACGGTAAAACCGAGCGAGCTCTTCATCGAGATAGGGAATCAAGCGAGCGAAGCGTTCACAGCTGCGCGCCTCGATCAGCGCGCCGATGATCAGGATGTCGATCAGCCGCTCGGGGTCGTTGCTGCGCAGGTGTTGTCTAAGCCCCTCGGCGTAGCGCGAGGCGCTCAGATGCGTATAAGCCACGCCGCGGCGCTCCATCAAGGCGACCACCTGCTCGAAATGCAGAAGCTCCTCGCGGGCCAGCTGCGACATCTTGCTAAGCAGCAGCGGCTGGTCGACGTAGCGATAAAGCAGGTTCATCGCCGTCGAGGCGGCCTTTTTTTCACACTGCGCGTGGTCGATCAAAAGCGTTTGCGGGTTGGCCAGCGCCCAGCCAAGCCAGGCATCCGGTGTTTGACAGGCCAAAAACGCGTTGAGACTGGGGGGAAGCAGATCCTCCGCACCAAGGGAATGATCTGCAGGATTCAATACGGCTAACTCTATCGACATATACGGTTACCAAGCGCCTTTATTCATTGATGACACGCCAAAACCTGGCGCTGCTCCCGTTATACTGGGCTCACTGACCCTTAAGGCACTATAACACGCGTTTTGACGCCCTCATGGTGAAGCGCGGGGCCGCGTGTTCGAGCGTTCACCCCCGGCGCGTGGGCTTTTGATACTTAAGCCCATAACACCCCTGTTATTTAATGGTCTATGGCAGGGTGATTGCAAACGGCTTTTTATGCGAGGGCTTGCAGGCCTTCTCTTCTCTGCGCCTCGCTCAGTTTAAACGAACGTTTGCCACGTTGAGTAGGGCCAACAAACGCAAACTCCCCGCCGTCGTCTTAACATTGTCGACAGTTTCCCGTAGAATCCACGCCATCCACCAGACGCTGTTTGTCAAGCGTATGTCACGTGTCATGGCGCATACTCGATACCGTGTGGGTATGCGACCGGCACCATTAAGAAGATGAGAGGGCCCCAACGTGCTTGAAGCTTACCGCCAACATGTCGAGGAACGCGCCGCCGATGGCGTACCACCCAAGCCCCTGAACGCCGAGCAGACCGCGGCTTTAATCGAGCTTTTGAAAAACCCGCCGGCCGGTGAAGAGCAGAACGTACTCGAGCTTCTCACCCACCGCATTCCGCCCGGTGTCGACGAAGCCGCCTACGTCAAGGCCGGCTTTTTGACCGCAATCGCCAAGGGCGAGGCAAGCTCTCCTCTGGTCGACAAGATTCACGCCGTCAAGCTTTTGGGCACGATGCAGGGTGGCTATAACATCGTCTCGCTGGTCGAGCTTCTCGACAACGACGAGCTGGCTAAAGAGGCCGGCGAGCAGCTCAAGCACACCATTTTGATGTTCGACGCTTTTCACGACGTCGAAGAGCGCGCCAAAAACGGCAACGCCGTCGCCAAGGATGTCATCGCGTCCTGGGCCGAGGCGGAGTGGTTCCTCTCCAAGCCTGCGCTCGAAGAAAAAATCACCTTGACCGTATTCAAGGTACCCGGCGAAACCAACACCGACGACCTCTCCCCGGCGCCGGATGCCTGGTCACGCCCGGACATTCCGCTGCACGCCAACGCCATGCTCAAAAACGAGCGTGACGGCATTCACCCGGAAGTCCCGGGCTCGCGTGGGCCGCTCGACCAGATCAACGAGATCAAGGACAAAGGCTACCCCGTGGCCTACGTGGGCGATGTGGTCGGTACCGGCTCCTCGCGCAAGTCCGCCACCAACTCGGTGCTATGGTTCTTCGGCGACGACATCCCGTTCGTGCCCAACAAGCGTGCCGGCGGGTTCTGCTTTGGCGGCAAGATCGCCCCGATCTTCTTCAACACCATGGAAGACTCCGGCGCGCTGCCCGTCGAGATGGACGTCGACAAGCTCCAGATGGGCGACGTTATCGACGTCTACCCGTATGAAGGTAAAGTCTGCAAGCACGGCACCGATGAGGTGTTGACCACCTTCGAGCTCAAGACCCAGCTGGTGCTTGATGAAGTGCGCGCCGGTGGCCGTATTCCGCTGATCATTGGGCGGGGCTTGACCGGTAAGGCGCGGGAATCCATGGGCCTGGGAGCCTCCGACGTTTTCCGTCTCTCCGAGCAGCCCAGGGATACCGGCAAAGGCTTTACCCTTGCCCAGAAGATGGTCGGCAAGGCCTGCGATCTTCCCGGCGTGCGCCCGGGCATGTACTGCGAGCCGAAGATGACCACCGTGGGCTCCCAGGACACCACCGGCCCGATGACCCGCGATGAGCTCAAGGATTTGGCGTGCCTGGGCTTCCAGGCCGATCTGGTCATGCAATCGTTTTGTCACACCTCGGCCTACCCCAAGCCCGTGGACGTCGACACGCACCACACCCTGCCCGACTTCATCATGAACCGGGGCGGCGTTTCACTGCGCCCGGGCGACGGCATCATTCACAGCTGGCTCAACCGCATGTTGCTGCCGGATACGGTCGGCACCGGCGGTGACTCCCACACCCGCTTCCCGATGGGCATCTCCTTCCCCGCGGGCTCGGGTCTGGTGGCGTTTGCCGCCGCCACTGGCGTCATGCCGCTGGATATGCCGGAATCCGTGCTGGTGCGCTTTAAAGGCAAGCGCCAGCCAGGTGTCACGCTTCGCGACCTGGTGCACGCCATTCCGCTTTACGGTATCAAACAGGGTCTCCTGACCGTGGCCAAGTCCGGCAAGAAGAATGCGTTCTCCGGCCGCGTACTCGAAATCGAAGGCCTCGAGGATTTGACCGTCGAGCAGGCGTTCGAGCTTTCCGACGCCTCCGCCGAGCGTAGTGCGGCGGGCTGTACCATCACGCTATCCGAAGAGAGCGTGACCGAGTACCTGAAGTCCAACATCACCCTTTTGAAGTGGATGATGGCCAACGGCTACGGCGACGAGCGTACCATCAGCCGGCGTATCGAAGGCATGGAAGCCTGGCTTGCCAACCCGAGCCTGATGCGCGCCGACCAGGACGCCGAGTACGCCGAAGTCATCGAAATCGACCTCGACGAGATCAAAGAGCCGGTTCTCTGCGCGCCCAACGACCCGGACGACGCGCGGCTTCTTTCCGATGTCGCCGGTGAAAAAATCGACGAGGTGTTTATCGGCTCGTGCATGACCAACATCGGTCATTTCCGCGCGGCGGGTAAACTGCTCGAAAAACAGCCTGCGGGCAGCCTGAAGACCCGCCTGTGGCTGGCGCCACCGACCAAGATGGACCAGCACCAGTTGACCGAAGAAGGCTATTACGGCATTTACGGTCGCGCAGGTGCCCGCATGGAAATGCCGGGATGTTCACTGTGTATGGGTAACCAGGCCCGCGTGGAAGCGAAAAGCACCGTGGTGTCTACGTCTACACGTAACTTCCCGAACCGCCTGGGCGATGGTGCCAACGTGTACCTGGCCTCGGCGGAGCTGGCGGCGGTGGCCGCCGTCGAAGGCCGCCTGCCAAGCGTTGAAGAGTATCAGCGCTACATGGCCGAATTTGACGCCATGGCCGGCGAGATCTATCGTTACATGAACTTCCACGAAATCGAGGAGTATCAGAAGATTGCCTCGAACGTGATTCCGGTTGCCCAGGAAGCTTAAGCCGCTTTTGGCAACCACCCCATCGCCGATGCTCGCACCATCGCAGGGCGGTCAATTATTTGCCGCCCTGAGCCGATGACCGAACGCCCCGCTCCTCTTACGAGGGCGGGGCGTTTTTTATGCTCACCCTCCTCCATTCAAGGAACACTTTATGTCGACCACCGCTACACCTGCTTTAAACATCGTGACCCCGGACCTTTGCGATGCCAACCCCCAGGTGGCCGTTCTCGATCCGCTCTTCGTCAATATGGGCGGTGTCGAGGCCTTTTACGGGCGGGTGCGTACGATCAAATGCTTCGAGGATAATTCCAGGGTAAAAGAGGCGGTTGCCGAGCCCGGCGAAGGCGCGGTACTGGTGGTCGATGCCGGTGGCTCCTACCGCTGCGCCATGCTGGGCGACATGCTAGCCGAGCAGGCCGTTAAAAACGGCTGGGCCGGCGTTGTGATGTTCGGCTGCGTGCGCGATGTGGATATTCTGGCGACGCTTTCGCTCGGCGTTCAGGCGTTGGGCAGCCATCCTCGCAAAAGCGAGAAAAACGGCGAAGGCCAGCGCGATATCCCGGTCACCTTTGCCGGCACCACCCTCCAGCCCGGCCAGTGGCTCTACGCCGATAACAACGGTATTATCGTGTCCGACGCTGCCCTGGCCCTCTCTTAAGCCGCTTGTCCGGCGCGACCCAAACGCCGCGCCTGCACTCACTTCAAAAGCTCCTTTTTTATGCCGCCGTTGACCACCCTGGGCCACGCCCTCTATCGAACGCTGAAAGACCACCTAAGACCGCTGATCGCTTATCACCTGATCTATACGCTGCTGGCGTCGGCGCTGGTGCTGCCCGCCATTGGCTGGGTGTCGCAAACCCTGCTTTCAGCGCTCAACCGCACGGTCATCACGACCGAGGCGCTGGTCGCGCTGCTTTTTAGCCCGCTTGGTTTGTTAACCCTGTTGGTGGGGCTCTGGTTCGCCTTTTTGCTGATTTACTGGCAGCAGGCCGGCATGCTGCTGGTCGCCACCCGGGCCCGGGAAAACCACTACCGCCTCGCTTTTGAAGCGCTCTGGCTGAGTACCCGGCGTCTGCCGGCCCTTGCCGGGCTGGTCATCGTTCAGGTCAGCGCCCACCTGTTACTGCTCGCCCCCTTCATGCTTGGGCTTACCTGGCTATTCGATCTCTTTCTCAGCGATCTGGATCTCTACTACCTGCAGCGCGTTCGCCCGCCGGTACTTTGGTACTTCATTGCCTGCGCGCTGCCGTTGGTCTTGATATGGGCGAGCCTGGCGGCCTGGCTCTATCTTCGCTGGATGCTCGCCCTACCGCTGGTGGCCGTCGAGCAGCGCTCGCCGCTGGCCGCGCTTAGACAGAGCGTGCCGCTCACCCGGGGCGGGCGGCGCTCGATCGGCGCGGCGGTACTGATACTGCTGGTGCTGATCGTGGCGCTTCCGGTGCTCGTCACCTTACTTTTCGATTTGATCGTCACGCCGATTTTGTGGTGGCTGCCCGAGCGAAGCGCCGTACTGATCCCGGCGATGCTTGCCTATCTTACCGGTTACGTGCTGATCACCTTGACCATTACCTTTCTCGGCATTGCCGCCAATGCCCTGCTTTCGGCGTGCCTCTACCTTCAGTTGGCCTGCCGCGAGCCCCATCCGGCGCCCAGGGTGACCAACGCAAACCCCGGCCGTTTGGCCTGGGCGGTCGAGGCCTTCGTGCTGGTATTTGCCGCGCTACAAGCCTGGTGGATTCTCAACAGTTTCGAGTTGCGCGATAACGTGGCGGTAATCGCCCACCGGGGAAGCTCCATGGTCGCGCCGGAAAACACTCTGGCCGCCGTGCGTCAGGCGCTCGAGGACCGGGCGGATTTCGTGGAGCTCGACGTGCGACTAAGCGCTGATGATGCGGTGCTTCTGTACCACGACCGGAGCCTGACACGGCTGACCGGCGACCCCCGGGATTTCAATGATCTGACCCGCGAAGAGCTAAGCGGCTTCGACGTGGGCAGTTGGTTCGGCGACGCCTTCGTCAACGAGCCCATCGCCGGGCTCGATGAAACGCTGGCGCTGGTGCGTGGCAAGGCGGGGCTGATGATCGACATGAAAGCGTTGCCCCGGGACGAGCAGCGCCTGGCCCAGGCCGTGTTGGATGCCCTCGATGCGGAGTCGGACATTCGCTACCGCTGCTGGGCAACCCAGCCAAGCGCGCTCGATGGCATGAGCGAATGCGGCTTTCCCCACGCGCAGATGGATATGCGCGTAGCCACCACGACGCCGGGCATCGTCACCTTCATCAAGGAGCAGGCGCCGGCGCTTCGTGTCACGCTGCTGGCTCAGCTGATTTTGCCGGGCACGCTCGACCGGCGCAGCTTCGACGCGCTGGGCCTTCGCCATAACCGCATCACCCAGCACGAGATCGAACTCGCCGGGCGCTACGGCTACGAGATACACGCCTGGACGGTCAATGACCGCGCGCGGATGTCGACCCTGATCGATCTAGGCGTGGATGCGATCATTACCGACTACCCGGATCGGCTGAGCATGCTAATAGAAGACCGCCATGCCTTGAGCGATGGCGGTCTGATACTGGTGAAACTGCGCAACTGGCTGCGCGAGTAACTTGACCTTAAGGCCGGGCTACTCGCCCATCACGACGCCTTCACGGCGCGGGTCGGCGCCGCCGAACAGCGTGCCGTCTTCCAGGCGGCGGATTGCCTGAAGACCACTGGTCAGCTCGCGCTCGCTGACGCTATGCCCGCGCTGGGTGAGCGACTCGATGGTCGCCTCGGGAAAGCGCCCTTCTTCGAGCCAGACATCGCCGCCCAGCGTGACTGCGTGGGGCAGGTTCAGCGCTTCCTGGGCGCTCAGGCCCCAGTCCCGCATGGCCAGAAGCGTGCGTGCGGTGTAGTGAATGATCGCCGCACCGCCGGGCGAGCCCAGGCTTGCCACGAAATCGCCGTTGTCGTGGTCGAATACCAATGTCGGGCTCATGCTCGAACGCGGCCGCTTGCCGGGCTCGACCCGGTTGGCCACCGGCTCACCGTCGATTTCCGGCTCGAAGGAGAAGTCGGTCATCTCGTTATTGAGCAGATACCCGCCGGCCAGGCCCGTGCCGCCATCGGCCATGATGCGCGAGCCAAACGCCTGCTCGATGGTGGTGGTCATGGCCACCGCGTTGCCCTCTTCATCGACGATACTGATGTGGCTGGTGCCGTACTCGGGCTGGGTGGGCTGGCTTGCATAGCTCACCTCGAACTCGCCGGGGTTACCAGGCTCGGCGCTCTCGCCCATACTGGTCTCCTCGATCAAACGGCTGCGGCTTTCCAGGTACTCCGGGGCGAGCATCAGCGACCAATCGCCCCCTGGCGCCTCGACGAAGTCCGGGTCGGCGATATAGCGGCCACGGTCGGCAAAGGCGAGCCGCGACGCTTCCAAAAACTGATGCAGCCAGCCGCTGCTCGCCGCGCCGTTATCCAAAGGCGCCTCGATCATCGGCTGGTACTCCAGCATGCCCAGAATTTGCATGACGGTCAGGTGCCCCGAGGACGGCGGCGGAAAGCCGCAGACGTCCCACTGCTGCCAGGGCGTGCAGATCGCCTCCCGGGTGATGCTTTCATAGCCGCTCAAATCTTCCAGGCTCATTTCCCCCGGGCGGGTGTGGTGATTTTGCACCCGCTCGACCAGGTCCTGGGCCACGTCGCCTTCGTAGAAGGCGCGGCTGCCTTCGCTTGCTATCCGGCGAAGCAGCGCGCCCAGCGCCGGGTTGGTCAGCGTCTCACCCACTGCCAACGCCTCGCCTTGCGCGTCGTAGTAAAACGCCCCGGCGAGCGGGTCATCGCGCAGTGCCGGGTCTTCGGCAAGGCTTGTGTGCAGGCGCTGGCTCACTTCGAAGCCCTCCTCGGCCAACGTAATCGCCGGGACGAAGAGCGTCTCCCAGTCGAGCTGGCCGTGGGCGGCGTGGGCGGTTTCGAGCATCTTCAGCGTGCCGGGTACGCCGACCGAGCGCCCGCTCACCACCGCGTCCATGAATGCCAGCGGCTCGCCATCTTCCATGAACAGCATCTCGTCCGCCGCCGCCGGGGCGGTCTCGCGACCGTCGAAGGCGTCGATATCGGTGCCATCGAAGTGCATCAAAAAGGCCCCGCCACCGATGCCGCTGGATTGCGGCTCGACCAGCGTCAACACCATCTGCACGGCGATGACCGCGTCGATGGCGTTACCGCCGGCTTCAAGAATTTGCCGGCCGGCATCAGTGGCCAGCGGGTTGGCGGCGGCGACGGCGAATTTATCGTTCGCCCAGCCGGGTTTTTCCTCGTAGCCCGAGCCCACTTCCGGGGTCACCGAGGGCGCTTCGTAGGTAAAGCCAAAGCTGTAGAGCGGAACCAGCAATAAGCCGGTCAAGGGCAGCGTCGCCCGTAGTGGCAGCATGATCACTCCTGAGATGTTTCGAGGCCGAAGCCGGCGTTTTCTTGAGCGGGAAAAGGTGTTGGCTTACTCACCTGACAGGTTAGCCTATAAAACGCGTGCGCCCGGCACAATGGCCGGGCGCATTAATCGCTGAATTGGCAAGGCTACTTAGGCGATGGTTTCCCCGGCCAGCATGAACCAGGTCTCCAGCACCGCGTCCGGGTTGAGCGATACCGAGTCGATGCCCTGCTCCATCAACCACTTGGCAAGGTCCGGATGATCCGACGGGCCCTGCCCGCAGATTCCCACGTACTTGCCCTGCGCCTTGCACGCCTGGATCGCCATGGAGAGGAGTTTTTTCACCGCTTCATTACGCTCGTCGAACAGATGCGCGACGATGGCGGAGTCACGGTCGAGCCCCAGGGTAAGCTGCGTCAGGTCGTTGGAGCCGATGGAGAAGCCGTCGAAGTGCTCGAGGAACTCATCGGCGAGCAGCGCGTTGGCGGGCAGCTCGCACATCATGATGACCTTGAGGCCGTTCGGGTCATCCGGGTTGCGCGCCAGCCCGTTGGCGGCGAGCAGCTCCACTACGTCGCGCGCCTCGGTTGGCGTGCGCACGAACGGCACCATGATCTCGACGTTCTCGAAGCCCATGGTGTCGCGCACGCGCTTGAGCGCACGACACTCCAGCTCGAAACACGGCCGGAAGGCGTCGGAAACATAGCGCGAGGCGCCCCGGAAACCCAGCATGGGGTTCTCTTCGCCGGGCTCGTAAAGCTTACCGCCGATCAGGTTTTCGTACTCGTTGGATTTGAAATCCGAAAGCCGCACGATGACTCGCTGGGGGTAGAACGCCGCGGCCAGCGTCGAGATGCCTTCGACGAGCTTGTCGACGTAGAAGCTGACCGGGTCGTCGTAACCCGCGGTGCGCGCGTCGATCACCTGCTGTAAATCCGGCGTTTGGCGGTCGTACTCCAGCAGCGCCTTGGGGTGCACGCCGATCATACGATTGATGATGAACTCGAGCCGGGCAAGCCCCACACCGGCGTTGGGCAAACCGGCGAAGCCGAAGGCGCGATCCGGGTTACCCACGTTCATCATGATCTTGAACGGAATCTCGGGCATGGCGTCGACGCTTGAAACCTTGCATTCGTAATCGAGAATGCCTTCGTAGACGTTGCCGGTATCACCTTCGGAGCAGGAGACGGTGACGTCGATGCCTTCGCGCAGCTGGGTCGTGGCATCGCCGCAGCCGACCACGGCGGGGATACCCAGCTCACGCGCGATGATCGCCGCATGGCAGGTGCGCCCGCCGCGGTTGGTGACGATCGCCGAGGCGCGCTTCATGATCGGCTCCCAATCCGGGTCGGTCATGTCGGTGACCAGCACGTCGCCGTCGTTGATCTTGTGCATCTCATCCGGGCTGAGCACGATTTTCACCGTACCGCTGCCGATACGCTGACCGATCGCCCGGCCGGTGATCAGCCGGCGCCCTTTCTCCCGGAGATGGAAGCGCTCGAGCTTGCCGCCCTCCTGCTGGGACACCACGGTTTCCGGGCGCGCCTGGACGATGTAGAGCTTGCCGTCGTCGCCGTCCAGCGCCCACTCGATATCCATGGGTCGCTGGTAGTGCTTTTCGATGGTGACCGCCTGGCGGGCAAGATCCATGATCTGCTCATCGTTGATGCAAAAGCGCCCGCGATCAGAGAGCGGTACGTCGACGGTTTCGACGGACTTGCCGGCGCTGGCGCTTTCGCCGTAGACCATTTTGATCAGCTTGGAGCCCAGGGTGCGGCGCAGTACCGCCGGGCGCCCCGCTTCCAGGGTGGGTTTGTGAACGTAGAACTCGTCCGGGTTGACGGCGCCCTGCACCACGGTTTCACCCAGCCCCCAGGAGGCGGTGACGAACACCGCATCGCGATAGCCCGACTCGGTGTCCAGGGTGAACATGACCCCGGAGGCGCCGGTTTCCGAGCGCACCATTTTCTGCACGCCCGCGGAAAGCGCCACGTTCTCGTGGGCGTAGCCGCGGTGCACGCGATAGGAAATCGCCCGGTCGTTGAATAACGAGGCAAACACCTCGTGCACGGCGCGCTTGACGTTGTCAAAGCCTTCGATGTTGAGGAAGGTTTCCTGCTGGCCGGCAAAGGAGGCATCCGGCAGGTCTTCGGCGGTGGCGGAGCTTCGTACGGCGGCTTTCAGGTTGGGGTGGCGCTGTTGCAGGTCGGCGTAGGCATCTGCCAGGGCGCGCTCGAAAGCGGGCGGTAAGGGCGTATCGATAATCCACTGGCGGATGGTGCTGCCCGCTTGTGCAAGCGCCTTGACGTCGTCGACGTCCAAACGCGTCAGCAGCGCGTTGATCCGGTCGTTGAGGCCCTCGAAAGCGAGAAATTCGCGGTAGGCGTGAGCGGTGGTGGCAAAGCCGCCGGGCACGGTGACACCGGCGCCCGCAAGGTTGGAGATCATTTCACCGAGCGAGGCGTTCTTGCCGCCTACTCGCTCGACGTCGTTCATGCCCAGTTGATCGAACCACACAATGTACTCTTGCACGCAACACCCCTTTTAATCATCGACCGCGGGTTGAACCACCCGACCGGGTCTCGCCAGACCGGGGCTCGCCAGATCGGGTCGGTCAATTTCATTGAGCGTGTCACCCTATCACCGCCCCCTCGTATTCGCCATTAGTCTAACCGCGAAGTCAGTGAAGGTTTTTTACAACACGGCGAGAATTAAGGCGCTTTCTGTAGTCGCCCGCTCCATAGCGGCCTGGCCCGTTGTGCTTGCGACACCCAACGGTGAGAATAGCGCTTCACGCATCGAGGTGATCAACGGGAGAAAAGCATGAAGCGTACGGCATTTTTTATTTCCGACGGAACGGGGATCACCGCCGAGAGTTTGGGACGTAGCCTTTTGGCACAATTCAGCGGCGTCGAGATCACGATGCTCACCAAGCCCTATATCGACTCGGTCGAAAAAGCCCAGGCGCTCGCCAATATCATCGACGCCACCGCCAACCGCGACGGCCAGCGCCCGATCATCATCGACACCATCGTCGATCAGGAAATTCGCGACGTCATTCGCCAGGCCCAGGGCTTCAAAGTGGATGTGTTTTCGACCTTTTTGGCGCCGCTGGAGCAAGAGCTCGAGACCCACTCTTCGTATAGTGTCGGGCGAACCCACGCCATTGGTAGCGACGATGTCTACATGGATCGCATCCACTCGGTGCATTTTGCCCTCGACAACGACGACGGCGCGCGCACCCACCAGTACGATCAGGCAGACGTCATTCTGGTCGGCGTTTCGCGCTGCGGCAAAACGCCAACGTCGCTTTATCTTGCGCTGCAGTTCGGCATCCGCGCGGCCAACTACCCGATCACCGAAGACGATCTCGACGAGGACGGCAGTTTGAAACTGCCCAGGGTGCTCGCCCCGCACCGCCACAAGCTCTTCGGGCTGACCATCGACCCGCGAAGGCTTTCGGCCATTCGCAACGAGCGCCGTCCCAACAGCCGTTACAGCTCGATCGACCAATGCGTGCAGGAAGTCGAGCAGGCAAGCGCGCTTTACCGCACGCTTGGCATTCCGTTCATCGATACCACCCGCTTCTCGATCGAGGAGATCTCCACGCGCATGATCGCCGAAACCGGGCTAACGCGGCGTTTTTCGCCCCGCTAAAGAGGGGTAAGGCTTACAGCCCCTTGGGCGCGAAGATACCAGGGGCGTTGCGCCAGTAACCCTTGTAGTCCATGCCGAAACCGAACACGTAACGATCCGCCACTTCCAGGCCGCAGTAGTCGGCCTTGAGCCCCGGCACCGCCTTGCGGTCGTGCTGTTTATCGACCAGCACGGCGGTAGTGACGCTCGCCGCCTGGGCCTGTTGGCAGTAGTCCAGAATTGCCGCCAGGGTCGAGCCTTCGTCGAGGATGTCGTCGATGATCACCACGTGGCGCCCGGCCATCGGCACCTCCGGCGAGACCCGCCAGAAAAGCTCGCCGCCGCGCAGTTCGTTGCGGTAGCGCGTAGCGTGCAGGTAGTCGACTTCCAGCGGAAAGCCCAGCCGGGTCAGCAGATGACCGGTGGTGATCAGCCCGCCGTTCATCACGCAATAAAACACCGGCAGCTTGTCACCCAAATCCCGTGTGATGGCTTCGGCCATGTGATCGAGAGCTTCCTCGACCTGCGCCTGGGTGATCAGGCAGTCGGCGTTATCCATCAGCTCGCGCATTGAATCCAGGGATTCAAGGGCTTCTTTATCGAGTTTGTTCATCGAAGGGCTCCGGTATCAAGCGATCAAGGTTTAAAAAATAAAAGCGCCGGCGATACATCGGCGCTTCGAACGAGAAAAAGGTGTTTAAGGCGGCGCGGGCTAGTCGGCCAGCTCGCTCAGGCGTGCATTGGCGCGGCGCCAGCGCTTGAGCGCGGGCAACGCCGCGAGATCCGGCCGGGCGCGGGCGTAGCGAAGCTTGCCGGCGCGTTTGCTCTCGAGCCCCTGACAATGGGCGACCACCTCGAGCGCGGCGCCACGATCATTACATACCAGCAGCATGTCGCAGCCGGCAGCCAGCGCGGCGCGGGCGCGCTCCACCGGCCCGCCGGCCACGTGGGCACCGGCCATGGTCAAATCGTCGGAGAAGATCGCCCCCTTGAAGCCCAGTGACTCTCTGAGCATTCCGAGCCAGTTCGGCGAGAAGCCCGCCGGGCGCTGATCGAAAGCGCTAAAGACCACATGGGCGGGCATGACGCCGTCGAGCTGGGCGGCAAGGCGGGTGAAAGGCACCAGATCCCGCGCCTTGAGCTCGCTTAGCGGGCGCGGGTCGTCGGCAAAGCTATGATGGGTGTCGGCTTCGATGCCGCCGTGGCCGGGAAAGTGTTTGCCTACCGCGGCCATACCCGCTTCGTGCAGGCCCTGAATGAAGCGTCCGCCGAGCTCGGCGACGTGCTCGGGGTCCTGACTGAAGCTTCGATCGCCGATCACGCTGGAAACCCCGCTTTCGACATCGAGCACCGGGGCGAAGCTAATATCGAGCCCGCAGGCCGCCATCTCCATGCCCAGCAGCCAGCCGGCATCGATGGCCAGCTGTATCCCGGCATCCGCGTCTTGGGCGTAGACCTCACCAATGCGCGCCATCGCGGGAAGCCGCGTAACGCCTTTTTTGATGCGCTGAACGCGCCCGCCTTCCTGGTCGATGCCCAGCAGCAGATCGGGCCTTAGCCGGCGAATGCTTTGGCAAAGCGCGCTGACCTGCTCGGCACTTTCTACGTTGCGCGCAAACAAAATGACCCCGCCCACGGCGGGGTCGGCCAACAAGGCTTTTTCAGCTTGCGTGATAGCGGGCCCTTCGAGGTCGAGCATGACCGGGCCTGGCGGTTGCGTCATCGGCTTGCATCCAATAAAACGGCCGCCAATTCTAGTCGATCGGCGGCCTTAAACAAAATCCGGGGTTAAAGCCCCGCGGCGTTGAGCCACACCGGGGTGCCTGGGGCTGCGAAAGCGAACACCGCGAGCAAATCGTCATTGCGCAGGCGAATGCAGCCGTGGGAGGCGGCGATACCCATGGGCTGGTCTGGCGGCGTGCCGTGCAGATAGATATAGCGGCGCTGGGAGTCGGTCTGGCCTGCGCGGTTAACGCCGCGCTCGAGCCCGCAAAGCCAGAGAATACGCGTCAGAATCCAGTCGCGCTGGGGATTCTGCGCGCCCAGCGCCGGGGTAAAGACTTCGCCGGTGAAGCGCCGCCCGCGAAATACCGCATTTTCCGGCAGGCCTTCGCCAATCGCGGCGCGCACGTAGTGCCAGCCACGGGGCGTCTGACCACTGCCCTCGTTTTGCCCTACGCCGTTTTCACCGGTCGAAACGGCGCACTCGTGTACCACCGCTTGGCCCTGCCAGCAGCGCAGGCGCTGGGTGGCGAGGTCGACTTCGACCCAAGGGCCATCGACGGGAGGAAGCTCAGCCAGATTGGGCGTCAGCATACGCAGGCTCCTCCAAAGCGGGGGGAAGCGGCGCGTTCATGGCGGAAACCACCACCGGGCGTAGCCGCCGGACAAGATCGCGCACCGAAACCTGCTCGTTGTACTCCTTGGCGGCAATATCGCGCAGCGCATCGAGCCCGGAAAGCGTGAAGATCACCGTGCCCAGCATGAAGTGCAGCCGCCAGAAGCGTTCCGCGTCGGGAAGCTCCGGCGTTGCCCGACGAACGAGCTCGACGAAACGGGTGAACACATCGCCGTACTGCTGCTGAATATAGCGGCGCAGATGCCCCTGGGCCTGGCTATAGGCCAAACCCAAAAGGCGCATGAAAACCTTGAGGCTATTGCGCTCGGCGGGCACCGTCAGCACCGTGGTCGCCATGGCCTCGAGCAGCACTTCGAGGGGAATGTCCTCCTCGCCGTAGCGCTCGTGCAGCGCGTCCAGGGCTTCGTGAAAGCGCTGGCTGAAAGGATCGAGATAGCGCGCGAATACGGCCTGAATCAGCGCTTTCTTGGAACCGAAGTGGTAGTTCACGGCGGCCAGATTCACCCGTGCCTTGCTGGTGATATTACGAAGCGAGGTCTCGGCAAAGCCGCGTTCAGCGAACAGCACCTCCGCAGTATCCAGGATACGCGTGACCGTATCAGATTGCGCCATGGCGCCCTCCAGAAAAACGAGTGTTTAAAACATCGCAAAATAGTAGGCCATTAACGCGCCAGTCTCAATCGCCAGAAAGGGTGAACTCCCTCACTCGATGCTCGAACGGCTTTATAATCCGTGGCTTGAGTCATATACTGGACAGAGGAACATACTGTATACTTAAACACATATATATCGAGTCACCTTTTTAGTTACCCTTTTACGCTGGAGTCAGACATGTCCCGTCCTCTTACAGTACGTCAACAGCACGTTTTTGACTTTATCGTTAAAACCATGAATGAGCTTGGCTACCCGCCCACCCGGGCCGAGATCGCCAAGGCTTTGGGCTTTCGCTCACCCAACGCGGCGGAAGAACACCTTCGCGCCCTCGAGCGCAAAGGCGCGATTCGTATCATTCGCCACACTTCCCGGGGTATTCGCCTACCCAACCAGGAAGGCACCGAAACCAGTGAGCCGGCGCCGGCTGCCAACGAAAGCGGCGAAACGCCGGCAAACGGCTTGCCCATCATTGGCGAAGTCGCTGCGGGCAACCCGATTCTGGCCGCCGAGCACATCGACCGCTACTGCCCGCTTCCGGCGGACTACTTCACGCCCAAGGCGGACTACCTGCTGCGCGTGCGCGGGCTTTCGATGAAAGATATCGGCATTCTGGAAGGCGACCTGCTCGCCGTGCACCGCACCGAGCGGGTACGCGACGGCCAGATCGTGGTGGCACGCCTTGAAGACGAAGTCACCGTCAAACGCTTCAAGCGCGACGGCCATCAGGTAACGCTACTGGCTGAAAACAGCGACTTCGACCCGATCGAAATCGACCTGCGCACCCAGCAGCTCGATATCGAAGGTGTGGGCGTAGGCGTGATTCGCGGCGGCAGCGGCCAAGCGCTCGGCTAAGCCACTCGCCTGTTTGAACGTCGTATAAAAAGCGGGGGGCACTCATCAGTGCCCCCCGCTTTTTTTAGTTAAAGACGACGGTCTTGTTGCCGTCGATCAGCACCCGGTCTTCCAGATGCCAGCGAATCCCCCTCGCCAGCACCGATTTTTCCACGTCGCGGCCAAAGCGCACCAGATCCGTCGGGGTATGGCAGTGGCTAACCCGATGAATGTCCTGCTCGATGATCGGGCCGGCATCCAGCTCCTCGGTCACGTAGTGGCAGGTCGCACCGATCAGCTTAACGCCCCGCGCGTAAGCCTGGTGGTAAGGCTTGGCACCGGCAAACGAGGGCAAAAAGCTGTGATGGATGTTGATGACCTGGCCCGCGTAGCGGCTACAAAGCGCCGGCGGCAGAATCTGCATGTAGCGCGCCAGCACGATGCAGTCCGCCTCGAGCGCCTCGATTTGCGCCTGTACCGCATCGAACGAGGCCTGCTTGTCGCCTGGGTCGACCGCAATGTGAAAGTAAGGAATCTGGTACCACTCACTCAGCGCGCGCATATCCGGGTGGTTGGAGATGATCCCCACGATGTTGCAGTCGAGCTCGCCGGCCTGCCAGCGGTAAAGCAGGTCGACCAGGCAGTGGGACTCTTTTGAGACCATGATCACCACGTTGCGCCGCTTTTGCGTATCCACCAGCGCCCACTGCATGTCGAAGGCGCTGGCGATCGGCGAGAACGCCTCTTCGAGCGCCTCGGCGGTCATACCGATGGAATCGGCAAGAATCTCGTAACGCATGAAAAACCGGCCCGTTTGCAGATCCGAATGCTGGCTTGCCTCGGTGATGGAGCCGCCATGCTGGGCGATGAAGCTGGAGACACGCGCCACAATGCCCACTTGGTCCGGGCAGGAAACCACTAAACGGTAGTAATGCGACATAAATACACTCAATATAAACACGATTTTAAAAATGCCAGGCCTTGTCCGCCATGAAGGGGGTCGTGGCGCTGAGCAAGGGCGCTAGTGTAGCGCAAGCGGGCCTGGCTGGCATCGCCATGATTGTTAGCCGCCCCCGCCTTACCGTATAGTTAAAGCCTTACTTTTCAGGCTGTTCATAATCAATGGATCCATCTCGCGTTCAACTTCGTCCCCGCCGCCGTCCACCCTTGCGCATACTGCCGCTTGGCGGCTGTGGTGAAATAGGAATGAACCTGACGCTTTATGGTTATGACGGTCACTGGATCGCCATTGATTGCGGCATGATGATTCGCCAGGATCTGCCCAGCGCCCCGCTTCAGGTGCCCAATACCCAGACCCTGGCCGAGCTCGATATCACCCCCCAGGCGCTCTTCATCACCCACGGCCATGAAGACCATATCGGCGCGGTCGCCTGGCTTTGGCCGAAGTGGCAGTGCCCGATTTACGCCACTCCCCTGGCCGCCGGCCTTTTACGCCACAAGTTTGCCGAACACAGTTTGAGCAGCGCCGCCATTCACGTGATCGAACCCAATGAGGCGCTGGAGCAGGGCCCGTTCACGCTTCGCTATCTGTTGATGACGCACTCGATTCCCGAAAGCTGCGCCATCATGATGCTGGCCGGGGGCTACCGGGTCCTTCACACCGGCGACTGGAAACTCGACCCCGCGCCGCTGATCGGCCCAAGCGTCAATCCCGCCCACTTTCAGGCACTGGCACCGCTGGACCTCGTCGTCGGCGACTCGACCAACGCCCCGCTCCCCGGCACCGCGGGCAGCGAAGGCGATGTCGCAAAAGCGCTCACCCGAACGCTAAAGGCGTGCAAGGGCCGCGTCGTGGTCTCCTGCTTTGCCAGCAACCTGGCGCGCGTGTGGGCGATTGGCCAGGCGGCGGCGCAGAGTGGACGGCGGGTGAGCCTGATGGGCCGCTCCATGGAGCGTATGGTGGGTGTCGCCCGTGGGCTTGGCTATCTGGACGACTTCCCGGCGCTGGTCCCGCCCCAGGATTTGGGCTACCTGCCGCCGGATGAAGTCGTCGTGATCGCCACGGGCAGCCAGGGCGAGCCCCGCGCAGCACTGCAGCGCCTGGCCCAGGGGCGTCACCCCTTCATGGACCTGGAAGCGGGCGATAACGTGATTTTCTCCGCCAAGGCCATTCCCGGCAACGAACGCCCGATTGCCCAGCTCAAACGCCGCTTTACCCAACTGGGCGTGACGCTTTTTGACGAAACCAATCACCCGGAACTCCACGCCACCGGCCACCCGGCCCAGCAAGAGCTCAAAACGCTCTATCGCTGGATAAGGCCCAAGGCGCTGCTGCCAGTTCACGGCGAAGCGGTCCATCAAAAGGCCCACCAGGCGCTGGCCGAAGAGCTCGGTATCAAGGCGCCACTCGCCCCGGTCAACGGCGATATGCTGGCAATGGACAACGAAGGCATTCGGGTCGAGGCGCGCTACCCGCAGCTACCCCACGTGGTGGATCAAAACAGCGTGACGCCTCACCCAGGCCTTGGGGCAGAGTCGAACAGCGCCCGGCGCGGCACGCTGTTTTTGGCGCTGCCGGTATGCGCCACCGATACGGGCTGGCAGCGTATCGGCCGCTTGATGCTCGACGCGAGCGGGGCAAGCCCCATCGATGAAGAGAGCTTTAGCGACTGGCTCGACGAGCGCCTCGATGAAATACACGCCGACACCCTGGCCGAGCTTCGCGAGGCGCTTACCCCCGGCATGGTTCACTGGCTGGGGGAACACTGCCAGCACATGCCGGAAGTCCATTTGCAAATCATGGCGACCGAGGCGCCTTGACGCCTCACCAGCGCGCCGCGTCCTGCTGGTCGCTTGCGCGCTCCTTCACCCAGTAATCGCCCTGGGTGGAATGCTCCTTTTTCCAGAAAGGCGCGCGGGTCTTTAAAATATCCATGATGAAATCGCAGGCGCTGAACGCGTCTCGCCGGTGGGCACTGGCCACCAGCACCCGCACGATCGGGTCCCCTGGGTGCAGTTGCCCTACCCGGTGGATGATCACCACCTTCTGCAGCGCCCAGCGTGACAACGCCTCTTCGCCAATCTGGTAAAGCGCGCGCTCGGTCATTCCCGGGTAGTGTTCAAGGGTCAGCCCGGTCACCTCGGGGGTTTCGTTGAAATCACGCACCAACCCGGTAAAGGTCACTACGGCGCCGATGTCAAAGCGGTTTTCAAGCGTCGCGGTATAGCCCTCGTCGAGGCTAAACGCCGCCTCCTGTATGGCCACACTGATCAATGAGTCGCTCATTCAGCCCCCGGTCACCGGTGGAAAAAAGGCTATCTCGTCACCGTCGGTGATCGGCGCGGTGTCGTTGGCCATGACCTGATTGATGGCGCACAGCGTACGCTGCTCCTTCAATACGCTAAAACGCGTATCCTTCTCGGCCAGCACCGTTTTGAGCCCGGCTACATCGCGGCTTTCAAGCGCATCGAGGGAGAACGACACCTCGCTATGCCCGACCCGCTCACGAAGCTCGGCCAGGAACTTGACCCGCACGCAGGGCGATACCGTACAGCGCTCACCGACGCTGACCTCCCCGGGCGTGCCTTCTCCGGTTACGATCGGCGCCGCGCTACGTTGATAATCGCCGCGTACGCCGCCGCGCTTGCTCTCGAGCTGAATCGCGTCGATGCGCATCTCCTTGTCGACGGCCTTGCACATGTCGTAAAGCGTCAAGCACGCCACCGAGACCGCCGTCAGCGCCTCCATCTCGACACCGGTGCGCCCATTCAACCGGCAAAGCGCGTGTACATCGACCGCGCCCTCCTGCCAGTCGATATCGAAATCGATGCTCACCTTGCTAAGCGCCAGCGAATGGCAAAGTGGAATCAGATCGGACGTGCGTTTAGCGGCCTGGATACCCGCGATACGCGCCGTGGCCAATACATCGCCTTTGGGCAGCTCACCGTCGCTCAAAAGCCTTAACGTTGCCGGGGCCATGACGATGCGCCCCGACGCCACCGCTTCCCGGCGCGACGCCTCTTTATCGGCGATATCCACCATGTTGGCTTCGCCGTGGGTGTTCAGGTGGGTCAGCTGCATATCGTTACCTTTTGTCGTCACGGGACGCGCGGGACCATTGAAGGATCCAGCGCGCAATCTCATCGATGTTATCAAGGTTTAGCCGCGGGATAGAAGCGTCCAGCGTCTCGGGCGGCTCGCCTTTTAGCGCCACCGCTTTGAGACCGTCGCTTTGCAGGATAGCCGGGTCGCCGATACCGTCGCGATAGAGAATCAATTTGGGCAGCGGCCAATCCTTGAAGCCTTCGACGATGACCAGATCCGGCGCGTGGGCGGTCATCAGTGAAAGCAAATGGCCAAGGTCCGGCTCGTCCTGGCCCGGTGTCTCCTGCATCAAGGCGTAGCGCCGGTGTGAAGCCACCAGCATGGGCGCGGCGCCGGCCTCGCGAAGCCGGTAGCTATCCTTGCCGGGCTTGTCGATGTCGAAGTTGTGGTGGGCGTGCTTGATCACCCCTACATCGAGCCCCGCCTCGCGCAAGCGCGGCAGAAGCTTCGTCAAAAGCGTGGTCTTACCCGTCGAGCTCCAGGCGGCTATGCCGAGCACGGGAAAAGGCGTTTTTATCATTTCCAGGGAGATCTCCTTTGACCCAGCCTCAGGCAAGCTCTTTTTCCGGTGGCAGCAGCGCGTTCAGCGCAATACCGACGAGCGCGGCCAAACTAACGCCCTGTAGCGTAAACTGCCCGCCCCCGAACTGCATACCGCCAATCCCGAAGACCAGAATAAGCGAGACGACCACCAGGTTGCGCGGCGCGGTGAGCGACTGCCCCGCGCGCACCAGCGTATTCATGCCCACCACCGCAATCGAGCCGAACAGCAATGTCATGATACCCCCCATGACCGGGCCGGGAATGGTCTGCAAAAGCGCGCCCAATTTGCTGATGAAGGCCAGCAAAATGGCCAATACCGCCGCCACGATCATGTACACCGGGTTGAACGCCCTGGTCAGCGTGACCGCGCCGGTCACTTCGGAATAGGTGGTGTTGGGTGGCCCGCCGAACAGCGCCGCCACGCAGGTCGCCAGGCCGTCGCCCAACAGCGTACGGTGAAGCCCGGGCTTTTCCAGATAGTTTTCCCGGGTGACCGAGCCGATCGCCACCATGTCACCAATGTGCTCGACCGCCGGGGCGATGGCCACGGGGATCATGAACAGTATCGCCGCCCAGTGAAAGCTCGGCGCGTTAAAGGCCGGCACCGAAAGCCAGCGCGCCTGTTGAATGGGCGTAAAGTCCACTACCCCCATGACCAGCGAGAGCGCGTAGCCGGTAGCGACCCCGCCCATGATCGGCACCAGCCGCAAAAGCCCGCGGCCGAACACCGCCAGCACCAGCGTGACCGCCAGGCTCGCCATGGAGAGAAAGATCGCCTGACCATAGCCGATGTGATCGCTGGTTTCTCCGGTTGCCATACTCACCGCCACCGGCGCCAGCGCCAAACCAATCACCATGATGACCGGCCCCACCACTACCGGCGGCAGCAGTCGATTCAGCCAGCCCGTGCCTTTGATACGCACCACTTGAGAGATAACGGTATAAACGATGCCGGCAGCCATCAACCCACCAAGCGTGGCGGAGACGCCAAAGCTTGCAATCGAGCCTTGAATAGGCGCGATAAACGCAAAAGAAGAGGCCAAAAAAACCGGCACACTCTGTTTGGTCACGCTGTGAAAGACCAGCGTGCCGACACCGGCGGTAAACAGCGCAACGCTTGGGTCGAGCCCGGTCAATAGCGGTACCAGCACCAGCGCGCCAAAGGCGACGAACAACATTTGCGCCCCGGTCAACAGCGTTTTGGGCCAGCCCTCTTGTGATGATTCAGTGCTCATGCAGCGTCCTTAACGTTCATTGGGTCGCCCATCAGGGCAGGCTTGTCAGGGGAGTGGGTACCGGGGCGTTTTTCGCGCCCAAAAAAATGCCCCCGACGCAAAGCGTAAGGGGCATTTCAAGGCAGCGCGCTTAGCGCGTGCCGAATATTTTGTCGCCGGCATCGCCAAGGCCCGGCACGATATAGCCGTTTTCGTCGAGGCGCTCATCGACGGACGCGGTGTAGATCTCGATATCCGGGTAGTCTTTTTGTACGCGCTCAATGCCTTCGGGTGCTGCGACCAGCACGATCACTTTCATGCTGTCGCAGCCCCGCTCGCGTAGCATATCCAGCGTTGCCACCATCGAGCCACCGGTCGCGAGCATTGGGTCGATCACGATCGCCATACGCTCTTCGATGTCGTTGGCGAACTTGGCAAAGTACGGTACCGGCTGAAGCGTCTCTTCATCGCGGTAAAGTCCGACGACGCTGACCCGGGCGCTGGGAATCAGGTCGGTGACTCCTTCGAGCATGCCAAGGCCTGCGCGCAGAATCGGCACGACGGTCACCTTTTTGCCTTTCAAACGCCGCGTCGCGATGGCTTCGCCGTTCCACCCTTCGATCTGATGGTCTTCGACCTCGAGATCCTTGGTGGCCTCGTAGGTCAGTAGCTTGGCGACTTCACCTGCCAGCTCGCGAAAGCTCTTGGTGCTCAAACCGCCTTCCCGCATGAGCCCCAATTTATGCTGAACAAGCGGATGATCAATGGCGTGGACACTCATGAAACTACCTCACTGCAGGGTTAAAAGCGCTCGGCTAGCGCAAAATTGCGCGCCATTCTACCCGCAACCGCCCCCAAGGTTAAGGGGTGGCGGGTAATTGCCATTCGATTACCGGGCGTCCCTGCTCGGCCAGAAACTGGTTCGCCTGGGAGAAGTGGCGATTACCCAGAAAGCCGCGGTGCGCGGAAAGCGGCGACGGGTGTGGCGATTCCAAAATCAAATGGCGCGTTCGATCGATCAGCGCTTTCTTCTGACGGGCGTGGCTGCCCCAGAGTAGAAACACGCAAGGCCCGGCGTGTTCGCTGACCGTCTTGATCGTCGCATCGGTAAAATTCTCCCACCCCTTGCCCCGGTGGGAGGCCGCGTTACCCTTCTCGACCGTCAGGGCGGTGTTCAAAAGCAGCACGCCTTGCTTCGCCCAGGGCTCCAAAAAACCGTGATTTACCCGCGTGAAGCCCACGTCGCTTTCAAGCTCTTTATAGATATTGAGCAGCGACGGCGGCACCTGAACCTCGGGCTTGACCGAAAAGCAGAGCCCGTGGGCCTGGTCGGGGCCGTGGTAAGGATCCTGGCCCAGAATGACGACTTTCACCTCCTCCAAAGGCGTGAGCTCGAAGGCGCGAAACCAGTTGGACGAGTGCGGATAGATGACCTTTTTAGCCGCTTTCTCATCGGCCAGAAACGCTTTTAGCGCGGCCATGTAATCCGCCTGGAACTCCTGGCCGAGCCATTGGCTCCAGTCCTTGGGTAGAGGGTCGGTCATATCATTTCTTCAATTGATCGGCGAGCGGTTCGACATAGGCGATGCCCATGTCCCAGGGAAACTGAATCCAGCAGTTCTGGCCCACTTCCGTGAGGTACTGATCGACCAACGGGCGGCCGTCGGGCTTGGCGTAAATGGTAACGAAGTGGGCATTGGGCAGCATTTCACGCACGGCCCGGGCGGTTTTACCGGTATCGACCAGGTCGTCCACTAAAAGCCAGCCCTCGCCGTCGTGGTCCACGCCCTTCATGATATCGAGCCCGCCCTGATCCATATGATCGTAGCTTTTGATACAGACCGTGTCGATCAGGCGGATATTGAGCTCGCGGGCGATCAGCGCGGCAGGAATCAACCCGCCCCGGGTGATCGCCACGATACCCTTGAAATCGCGCTCGATCAGTTGGTGGCAAAGGGCCCGAACGTCGCGATGGATCTGGTCCCAGGAGACCGTGAAGTGCTGGTGATAGCGTTCGCTGCTCATGGGAGGCGTTACTCGTCTTCGTTAAATGAACATACCGCGAACACGCCAAAGCCAGCGTCGCGAATCTTTTGAGAGCCGCCGAGTTCGGGCAGATCGACGATCGTCGAGGTCTCGACTACCTGACCGCCACAGCGCTGAATCAGGTTGGCGGCGGCCAGCATCGTGCCACCGGTCGCGATCAAGTCGTCCATCAGCAAAATCCGGTCACCCTTTTCGAACGCGTCGGAGTGAAGCTCCACTTCCGCGGCGCCGTATTCGAGAGTGTAGGTTTCGCTAACCGTTTTGAACGGAAGCTTGCCCTTTTTACGTACCGGCACGAAGCTGCAACCAAGCTCATAAGCCAGCGGTGCGCCGATGATGAAACCGCGCGCGTCGATCGCCGCAATGGCATCCAGATTCATGTCCTGATAGCGGTGTACGAAGCTATCGATCAGTTTACGAAAGGCTGAGCTGTTTTGCAGCAAAGGCGTGATGTCACGAAAATTGACACCCTGCTCGGGCCAGTCGGGAACCGTGCGAATAACGGACTTGATGTAGTCGCCGTAAATGCTCATCGCGTCTCTCATTGGTTAATACAAAGCCGGGCCAACGCCTAGCCGAAGAATACGAATTTCACCGCAAACAGCAGCGCCAGAACGATCACCGCCGGATTGAGGTCCTTGAAGCGCCCGGAGAGCGTCTTGATACCGACAAAGCTCATAAAGCCCAGCGCGATGCCGTCGGCAATCGAGAACGTCAGCGGCATGGCAATCGCGGCGATCAGTACCGGCGCGGCGTCGGTGGGGTCTTCCCAGTTGGCATGGGCCAGGCTACCCGCCATCAGCACCGCCACATACAAAAGTGCTCCGGCGGTGGCGTAGGCCGGAATCGAGCCCGCCAGCGGCGCGAAGAACAGGCTGATCAAAAACATCACACCCACGACCACGGCGGTCAAGCCCGTGCGCCCGCCGGATGCGATACCTGCGGTGGATTCGATATAGCTGGTGGTGGTCGAGGTACCCAATACCGCACCGGCCATGGAAGCCGTGCTGTCGGCCATCATGGCGCGGCCAATGCGCGGAAGCTTACCGTCTTTATCCAAAAGCTTACCGCGATGGGCAACGCCGACCAGCGTACCGGAGGTGTCGAACAGGTCCACGAACAAAAAGGCAAAGATGACGCTGAGCATTGCCACGTCGAAAGCGCCGGCCAGGTCCATCGCCATGAAGGTCGGCGCGATGGACGGCGGCATCGACATCAGCCCGCCGTACTCGTTATGCCCCAGAAGCATGGCCGCAACGGTCACGCCCAGAATGCCGATCAGCACCGCGCCGGTAACGTTTAAGTAGGCAAGCGCGGTAATCACGAAAAAGCCGAGCAGCGCGTAAATGGCCGAAGGCTCGGAGAGATCGCCCATCGCGACCAGCGTTGCCGGATTGGCAACCACGATACCGGCGTTTTTAAGCGCGATCATCGCCAGAAAAAGCCCGATACCGGCGGCAATGCCCAAGCGCAGCGAAAGGGGTATGGCGTTGATGATCCATTCGCGAATCTTGAAAATACTCAGCAGGAAAAAGGTAAGACCCGAAAGAAATACCGCCCCGAGCGCCGCCTCCCAGGTATAGCCCATGCCCAGCACCACCCCGTAGGTGAAGAAGGCGTTGAGCCCCATACCCGGCGCCTGGGCAATGGGGTAGTTGGCCCAAAGACCCATGACGAAACAGCCAATGGCCGCCGCCACGCAGGTCGCCACGAACACCGCGCCGTAGTCCATCCCCGCTTCCGACAAAATGCTCGGGTTGACGAAGATGATGTACGCCATGGTCAAAAAAGTGGTGATGCCCGCGATCACCTCGGTTTTGACGTTGGTATTTTGCTCGGTGAGCTTGAAGTAGTTGTCCAAACCTTTCATATCGTTTTGTTCCCTGCGCCCGGTGATGCGAGAAAAGCCGCACAGTCTACCGAAAGCCCGAAAGCGATGCGAGCTTCGGCGCGCAGCCGATGAGTGCGGGCTTCCCCGCTCTGATTCTCCAGCAATTTTCAGGCCACTACTTAACCAACTGGTCAAAGCCTCAAGCGCGCGCCGCCAGCACCCGCTCGACGGTTTCCACGATGACCTGGGTTTGCGGGTCCACCTCGATGTTGACCTGGGCGCCGGGCAGGCGCTCTTTCAACACCGTGCGCTGTAGCGTTTCGGGAATTAGATTGACGCTGAACACGATGTTTTCACCCGCCGAGCGCACATCCCCCACCGTGAGACTGATACCGTCGACGCCGACATAGCCCTTCTCGAAAACGAAGCGCCCCAGGGTTTTGGGCAGCGAAAACCACAGCCGGCGGTTGTTGGGCGCCTCGTCGATGCCCACCACATCCGCCATGGCGATGATGTGCCCGGACATGGCGTGGCCGCCGATCTCGTCGCCAAAGCGCGCGGCGCGCTCTATATTGACGCAATCGCCAACGCTCAATGCACCAAGATTGGTCAATCGCAGCGTCTCGCGCATGAGATCAAAGCTTACCTTGTGGCCGTCGATGGCGGTAACGGTCAAGCACACCCCGTTATGCGACACCGAGGCGCCAAGCTCGAGCCCTTCGCAAAGCGCGGGCGAAAGCTCGACCACATGGGTTTGAAACGCTTCGAGCTCACGGATTTCGACAACCCGGCCAACGCCTTGCACAATGCCTGTAAACATTACTCCCCCTAACGCCCTGCGGGCCTGAACGTTTTGCAAACCGCCATTATCGCCTTTAACCCGCTTCAAGCTAAAGGCCCGAGTAGGGTTTATTGCTCCCGCCGGGTACGGTCGTCGTTTTTTCGAGCGCCTAACGGGCCCTAAAACGCTGCTTTGTGCGTCGAATGCTTTCGATTTGGCGCGGGTGGCGTTTTAGCGCCGCTTTAATTGACAAGCCGACAGGCCCTCTCTAGACTCTCGCCGCTAATAGTTTAGACGCCGATTTATACCCGGATTGCGGGCGTCCACCAGCCAAGCGCGGTGAAGTGCAGCTAAAAGGGTGTGTCCAGCGTCGATGGCCACCCCAAGGGGTGGCCTTATTTATTTTAAGCCCCTCCCCCTGCACTTCACGTCTTTGGCCTCACGTTAAGGCAGACGCCATGATAGAACTCAAAAACGTCAGTAAAACCTACGGCAGCGGCCCCCGCGCGGTCCACGCCCTGAAAAATGTCGATTTAACCGTCCCCCGGGGCGCCATTCACGGCGTGATCGGCCTGTCCGGCGCGGGTAAGTCAACGCTCATCCGTTGCGTCAACCTGCTCGAGCGGCCCAGCGAAGGTAGCGTGTTGGTCGATAACCGCGACATCACTCACCTTAGCCGGGGCGAGCTCAACCAGGCCCGCCATCGCATGGGCATGATCTTTCAGCACTTCAACTTGCTGACCACCCGCACGGTCTTCGACAACGTCGCCCTGCCCCTGGAGCTGATGGGCGAGAAGCGCCGCGGGATTAAAACCCGCGTGACGCCGCTTCTGGAGATGGTCGGCCTGGCGGACAAGGCAACGATGTACCCGGCCCAGCTCTCTGGCGGGCAGAAGCAGCGCGTGGCGATCGCCCGGGCGCTGGCGAGCAACCCCCACGTGCTGCTGTGCGACGAAGCGACCTCCGCCCTCGACCCGCAAACGACCAGCTCGATTCTCGAACTTCTGCGCGATATCAACCAAAAGCTCGGTATCACCATCTTGCTGATCACCCACGAAATGGAGGTCGTGAAATCGATTTGCCACCGGGTAAGCCTGATTTCCGGCGGCGAGCTGGTCGAAGACGCCGACGTGGGCGACTTCTTTACCGCCCCGACCACGGCCCTGGGCCGCGAGTTTCTCAACGACTTCTTGCAGCTAAGCCCGCCCAAGGAGCTCACCGCGCGGCTAAGCGACGTGCAAAGCCCCGATAGCCACCCGGTGGTGCGCCTGACGTTTTCCGGCGACGCGGTTTCGACGCCGCTGATTTCAAGGCTTGCCCGGGAGTGCGACGTCGACGTGAGTATTTTGCAGGCCAAGGTGGAGTCCATTCAGGAGCGCACCCTGGGGCTGATGATCGCCGAACTGCTCGGTAGCGCCGAGCAGACCCAAAAGGCGATGACCTATCTTCAAGCGCATCAACTACAGGTAGAGGTACTTGGCTATGTCCAGCGCGATGTTTGATCTTATCTGGCAGGCAACCCTGGACACGCTCTATATGGTGGCCATCTCCGGGGCGATCTCGACGCTGCTTGGCCTGCCGCTGGGCGTCCTTCTCTACGTGACCCGCCCGCGTCAGATTCTGGCCATGCCGGTGCTCAACCACGTGCTCAGCCTCGTCACCAACGTCGGCCGCTCGATTCCGTTCATCATTTTGATGGTGGCGATCATCCCCTTCACACGGATGCTGGTCGGCACCTCGATCGGCATCAACGCCGCCTCGGTGCCGCTGACGATCGCCGCTATCCCCTTCGTCGCCAGGTTGATCGAAGGGGCGCTCAACGAGCTCTCTCCGGGGCTTGTAGAGTCCGCCCAGGCGATGGGCGCCACCCCTTGGCAGATCATCTGCAAGGTACTGATCCCCGAAGCCCGGGGCGGTATCATTACCGGCCTTACGATCACCGTGGTCACGCTGGTCAGCTATTCGGCCATGGCCGGTGCGGTCGGCGGTGGGGGCCTTGGGGATTTAGGCATTCGCTACGGTTACAACCGCTTCAACCCGACCATCATGCTGACGACGGTGGTGATTCTGGTGGTGATGGTGCAAGGCTTTCAAAGTCTGGGCGACTATCTGGTGCGCAAAAGCGATCGCAAGTAGCCGGGCATTGAATAAAATCGCTATCGGCCATATAACCTGAAAGAATTATGCGCGGCTTTTTTATTGCTATAATATCGTCAAGATTCGCTTACAGGAGAACTCGCATGAAAAAACAGCTACTCACCGGACTGACCGCTTTGGCCCTGGCCGTTAACGTGGCCAACGCCCAGGAAGCCCGCAGCATCAAAATGGGCACCGTGGCCGGCCCGGAAACCGAGGTGATGGAAGTCGCCGCACGCATCGCAAAGGATGAGTACAACCTGGACGTCGAGATCATCGAGTTCACGGACTACGTGACGCCTAACGCCGCCCTTGCCGACGGCAGCCTCGACGCCAACGCGTATCAGCACGCGCCCTATCTCGAAACGATGAACAACGATCGCGGCTACGACCTAACGGTTGCCGGCTACACCTTCGTTTACCCGATCGGCGCCTACTCGGAAAAATTCGACAGCATCGACGATCTTCCGGACGGCGCGCAGATCGCCCTGCCCAACGACCCGACCAACGAAGGCCGTTCGCTGATTCTGATGCACAACGAAGGGTTGATCACACTCAACGACCCGGAGAATCTCGAAGCCACGCCGATCGACATCGCCGAAAACCCGCGCAACTTCCGCTTTCGCGAAATCGAAGCCGCGCAGCTGCCGCGCGTACTGCCGGACGTGGACATGGCGTTCATCAACAACACCTTCGCCCAGCCGGCCGGCCTGAGCCTGGAGGATGCGCTGGTGCGAGAAGGCGCCGAGTCCCCTTACGTCAACCTGATTGCGGTGCGTAGCGGCGACGAAGAGCGCGAAGAGATTCGTCAAATGGTCGACGCCTACCAGCGCGACGAAGTCATCGAAAAAGCCGAAGAGCTCTTCCAGGGCGGCGCCGTGCCGGGCTGGATCGAGTAACTCCAAGGCAAACTACCCAACGCCTCGTTTGGCGTGCTTTGAATGCACAAGGGCCGGCCGCAAGGCCGGCCTGCTCGTTTATAAGGAAAATGACATGGCTTACGTAGACTACGCCCTACTGAACCGCCAGCTCGACGCCCTGCTGGACACCTCAGACTGGCTGACCAACAGCGCCCAAACCAGCGCGTTCATCATGCAGTCGCTGGGTTCGCTCAACTGGGTCGGCTTTTACCTTCAACGCGAGCCCCAGGTGCTGCATCTGGGGCCGTTCCAGGGCAACCCCGCCTGCAACCCGATTCCCTTTAGCAAAGGCGTTTGCGGGGCCGCAGCGCGCACCCAAACCACCCAACGGGTAGACGACGTACACGCCGTTGCCGATCACATTGCCTGTGACGCGGCCTCCCAGTCGGAGCTGGTCGTGCCCATCGTGGTCGACGGCGCGACATGGGGCGTTCTGGACATCGACAGCCCCGAGCTCAACCGCTTTAGCCAGGAAGACCAGGCGGGCATCGAGGCGCTGGTAGCGACCTTTATTCGCAAGACCACGCTTGCGGCTCAAACCTCGGCGGTTTAAGCCTTGATCACCTAAGCGACCCAACGCAAAACGCCCCGACCTTTCGGCCGGGGCGTTTTTAAATTTGGTAGGACCAGGCGGATTTGAACCGCCGACCTCTACGATGTCAACGTAGCGCTCTAACCAACTGAGCTATGGTCCTTCAAGCAGGCACTTTAACGCAAAATGGTAGGACCAGGCGGATTTGAACCGCCGACCTCCACGATGTCAACGTGGCGCTCTAACCAACTGAGCTATGGTCCTTCAGTGCGGGGCGTATTCTACTTCTTCACAGCGTAATTGCAACCAGTTTTTTACCTCGTGACATTTTCATAGGGTGTTGAAAAGAAAGTTCTCTTTTACATCGACACGTCTTTCGCAACAAAGCTAAGCTTACCCCAAAGAGTTTCTTATCCTGAGTTAAGGGGGTTGATTTGCTGGAGTTCTTGTTTGCTGGCACGGCGGTGGCGCTCGTTCTTGCCACTTTAATGCCTCATATACCGCTTCGCTGGTGGTTCATTCGCAGCTTCGAATTCCCTCGTGTCCAGATCGCCCTGCTGGCCCTTTTGAACGCCCTGGTGGTCTACTTTTTTCTCGACACAGGGCCCTGGCGGTCGCTGTCGGGTATCTTTTCGTTTAGCGCGCTGGTCGTTCAGGTGGGCTACATTCTGCCCTGGACGAAAATCTGGCCCGTGGAGGTCAACGCCGCCGGCGACCCGCCGGAGGAGCAAACCGTTACGCTGTTGGTCGCGAACGTGCTGACGAGCAATCACAATACGCGCAAGCTCTTTCAAATGATCGAGGCGCACCAGCCGGATATCGTACTCACCCTGGAATCCGACCAGTGGTGGCAGGTACAGCTCGACACCGCACTGGACGAGCAGTGGCCCTATAGCGTCAAGATCCCGCTGGATAACCTGTACGGCATGCACCTCTACTCGCGGCTGGAACTGACCGATACAGAGGTCAAAAGGCTGATTCAGGAGGACATCCCGTCGATCCACACCTATGTGACGCTAAAAAATGGCGCAAGAATCCGCTTTTACGCGGTACACCCGCGCCCACCCGCCCCCAGCGAAAGCGATAAATCGCTCTGGCGGGACGCCGAGCTTTTATGGGTGGGTGAACGCATCCATGAAAAACCCGAACCGACCCTGGTGGCGGGGGATCTCAACGACGTCGCCTGGTCGCATACCACTCGCCGGTTTTGCCGCGTAGGTGGCATGCTCGACCCGCGCCGGGGCCGCGGCATGTTCAGCACTTTCCACGCAAGCTACCCCTTTTTACGCTGGCCGCTGGATCATATCTTCGTGACCGAGCATTTTACGTTGGTCGGCATGCGCCGCCTTGATGCCTTTGGCTCGGATCACTTCCCCATTCTGGCGACGTTTTGCTACTGCCCTTCGCAAAAAGACGAGCAAGAAACGCCACAGGCAAGCGAAAAGGAGCGTGAAGAAGCCGACGAGACCATCGTCGAGGGCAAGACGGAAAAGCAGGAGCGCTGATCCGCCTTGCGATGGGTTACTCCGGTACGCCGCCTTGGGTTAGCACGGTGGGATCGAGCAGGCGCTCCAGGGTGGCGCGGTCCAGGTCGGTCTCCTCTTCGGCCACGTCAATGATCGGCCGACCGGCCTGATAGGCCTTCTTGGCCACCTGGGCGGCGGCGTTATAGCCAATCGTGCTGTTCAGCGCCGTCACGAGTATGGGATTACGCGCCAGCGGCTCCTTGAGGTGATCTTCGCGCACCTTGAAGGTTGCGATGGCCCGCTTGCCGAGCAGCTCGGCCGTATTGCTCATCAGCGTGATCGCGTTTAACAGGTTCGAGGCCACCAGCGGCAACATGACGTTGAGCTGGAAGTTGCCACTTTGGCCGGCCACGGTAATCGCGGTGTCCAGGCCAATGACCTGAGCCGCGGCCTGGGCGGCGGACTCGGGGATCACCGGATTCACCTTGCCCGGCATGATCGAGCTGCCCGGCTGCAGCGCCTCGAGCTCGATCTCGCCAAGCCCGGCCAGCGGCCCTGAGTTCATCCAGCGCAGGTCATTGGCGATCTTCATCACCACGCACGCAAACCCTTTGAGCTGGCCGGAAAGCTCCACGGCGGCGTCCTGGCCCGAGAGACTGGCAAAGAAGCTGTCGTTGGGCGAAAACGCAAGCCCGGTTTGGCGACTCAGGTCGCTGGCCACTTTTTCGGCAAAACCTTGCGGGGCGTTGATACCGGTACCGACCGCGGTGCCCCCCTGGGCGAGTCTCTGCAGGCGCTCCATGGCGCTGTCGAAACGCTCGATCGCCTGCCCTACCTGGCTTGACCAGGCACCCAGCTCCTGGTCCATGCGCAGCGGCATGGCATCCATCAGGTGGGTACGCCCGGTTTTGACCACGTCTTTTAACTCACCGGCCCGCTGGTCGATGGTCTCGCGAAGCGCCACTAGCGCCGGGCGCAGCGACTCTTTCACGGCAATGGCGGCGGCCACGTGAATGGCGCTGGGGATCACGTCGTTGCTCGACTGACCCATGTTCACGTGGTCATTGGGCGTTACCTCGACCCCTTCTCTCGATGCAAGAGTGGCCAGCACTTCGTTGACGTTCATATTGGTCGAGGTGCCCGAGCCGGTCTGATAGACATCGATCGGGAACTGATCGTCGTGCTCACCATCGATGACCGCCTGCGCGGCTTTTTCGATCGCCTGGGCACGTGCGTTATCCAACAGGCCAAGTTCGAGGTTACTGCGCGCGGCGGCGAGCTTGATACGTGCGACCGCGTGCACGAATGCCGTGGGCATGGGCGTATGCGATACCGGAAAGTTATTGATCGCCCGCTGGGTCTGGGCGCCGTAAAGGGCGCCCGCCGGTACCTCGAGTTCGCCCATGCTATCGCGCTCGATACGTGTTTCCATACAACGTCTCCTTTGTGCTCAACCCATGTGCGCGCGTTTCGCGCGGCTACCCTTCACCCTAGTCACTGTAGCGGCTCGCGACAATATAAAGCCCTGCTTGTGCGCATAAAACGCGCCGCCAGGTGGGGCGCAATATGTCAGCGCATACCGATAGAACGCGACAAAGACGACCCGGGCCAGGTCGCCTCCATCCGGCGTGACATTTGCAAAAGCGTTAGAAACTTACAGAAGAGAACGTGCCAAGGCACGCCGCGCCGCCCGCGGAGCAAAACGGCTCAAAGCCGTTTTCGACAAAGCCGGGGGCTACCAGCCCAGCGCCGATTTGACGAAGGGGATGGTCAGCTTGCGTTTGGCAGAAAGCGATGCCTGATCAAGCGTATCCAGCGCCGCGCAGAGCTCGCCAAGCTCGCGAGGGCCGCGATGCAGGATATAGCGGGCTACGTCGTCGGGGAGCTCGAGCCCCCGCGCCTTGGCGCGCAGTTTCAACGCCTCGAGGCGGTCGGCATCGTCGAGGGGCGGCAAATGGTACGTCACGCCGAAGCTAAGCCGGGAGGCAAGATCGGAAAGGGCCACGTTGAGCTGGCGCGGCGGGGCGCTCGCGGCAATGATCAACCCCTTGTTCGCGTCGCGCAGTCGGTTGAACGCGTGAAACAGCGCCTCCTCCCAGCGCTTTCGGCCAACCACACACTCCAGGTCGTCGATGGCCACCAGATCCAGACGCTCGATATCCTCGAGCATCAGCGGTGGAAAGTGCCCCAAATCCTCCAGCGGTAGATAAAGCGCGCGCTTGTCGTTATCCGAGGCCGCGTGGCAGGCGGCCTGTAGCAGATGGCTACGCCCGCTGCCCGGCGCCCCCCAAAGGTAGAGAAACGGCTCGGCGTCCGGTTCCAGCTGGCGGGTGAGCGACGTTAATAGCGAGGCATTGGCACTCGAGGCAAAGTAGTTGCTAAACGTGGCGTCATCGCGCAGCCCGACGCCTAACGGCAGCTGAGCCGGTACTCTGCTCATGGATTCTCCCTATCCCTTTTATGGTCGAGCTGGTGAAGCGGCCTTCTGGCAAGCGGGCCATCAACGTCACTGTAAAGCTCGCTTTTCTTGTAGCGCTCGATCACCTCGCGCAAAAGCACCATGATGACCGCCGCGGCTGGAAGCGCCAATAGTACGCCAGTCAGCCCAAAAAGACTGCCCCCGGCCAGTACGGCGAAAATCACCGCCACCGGATGCAGGCCTATTTTATCGCCCAGAAGCTTGGGCTGTAAGACGATGCTTTCGGCCACCTGGCCCACGCTGAACACCCCCAAAACGCCCACCAGGCCCCACCAGGTATCGAATTGGAAAAACGCGACCACCAGCGCCACGCCCATCCCCACGATAAACCCAAGAAAAGGCACGATGCTGACAAGCCCCGATACCACGCCGATCAAAAGGCCAAAGTTGAGCCCCATCAGCGTCAGCCCCACGGCGTACATGATCCCCAGACAGAGCATGACCAAAAGCTGGCCGCGCAAAAAAGCGGACAAAACCTCGTCGCAGCGTTTCGCCAGGCGTGTCGCATCGCTTAACCAGTGACGCGGTACCAAGTCGGCGATATTGGCGATCAACCGGTCCCAGTCGAGCAGCAAATAGAAGGTCACCACCGGAATCAGCGCCACGTAGGTCACCCAGGTGATGAAGGCGGCCCCGGAGCGGCCGATCTGACCCAGCGCCTGAGCCAGGTAGCCGCCGGCGTCGCGCCAGTTGTCGGCAAGCGTTGCCTGCACGTTGCCAAGCTCGGCGCGCACGTCGTAGCCGGTCCATTCCAGCACCTGCGGGGCTAGCCGGCTCTCTACCCAGCTAAAGATACCCGGCAACGCCTCACCGAGCTGTTTGAGCTGAGAGACGATCAGCGGTATCAAAATCAAAAGCGCCACGGCGAAGATCAACAGGAGCACTACGAACACGCTGGCCACGGCTAGCGGGCGCTTCATCCCCCAGCGCTGAAGCCGATTGGCGAGAGGGTCGACCAGGTACGCCAGAATCATCCCGGCGATGAAGGGCATCAAAACGGAGTCCAGCAGGTAGACCAGGCCCACCAGCAGTATCAAACAAAGAGCGCCCCACCAGGAGTTGCGCATGGAATTTTTTCCTCCGAAGTCGTTGCCGCGTGCCCACAAAGGCCATGTTGACTTAATAAGGTAACGTGTCTTGGCCCATAACTCGACACGGCAATGCGGCCTGCGGTACCAAATGATACAATCCGCCCGTTTATTTGCCAGCACCGGCTCCGCGCCATCCTATCCTGTACCGCTATAGGCTCTAAAGGACCTGTCATGACCAAGACGACCCCTTCTCAGGCTTCCCCTTCACTTAGCTATAAAGATGCCGGGGTCGATATCGATGCCGGTAACGCCTTGGTTGAACGTATCAAGCACGTAGCCAAGCGCACGACACGCCCGGAAGTGATGGGCGGGCTGGGTGGTTTCGGCGCGCTTGCCGAGCTTCCGGCGGGCTATCACCAGCCGGTGCTGGTCACCGGTACCGACGGGGTAGGCACCAAGCTCAGGCTGGCAATGGAGCTTGGTAAGCACGACACCATCGGTATCGACCTGGTGGCCATGTGCGTCAACGACCTGGTCGTGGCCGGGGCCGAACCGTTTCTGTTTCTCGACTACTACGCCACCGGCAAGCTCGATGTCGATATCGCCGCCGACGTGGTGACCGGGATCGGCACTGGCTGCGAGCAGGCGGGCTGCGCGCTGGTCGGCGGAGAAACCGCAGAAATGCCCGGCATGTACGAAGGCAGCGACTACGACCTGGCCGGCTTTTGCGTAGGCGTGGCCGAAAAGGCCGACATCCTCGACGGTAGCAAGGTCGGCGAAGGCGACGTGCTGCTGGGCCTGGCCTCCTCCGGCCCGCACTCCAACGGCTACTCGCTGATTCGTAAAATCCTCGAGGTCAGCGGCGCCTCGTTGGATGAAACCATCGACGGCGTACCGCTTGGCGATGCGTTGATGGCGCCTACGCGCATCTACGTGAAGCCGCTTTTGTCTCTGCTGCGCGATACCGACCTTGCCGTTCACGCGCTTTCGCACATCACCGGCGGCGGCCTGTCCGAGAACATTCCCCGCGTCCTGCCCGATGACCTGGCTGCGCGGGTCGATGTCACCACCTGGCAGCGCCCGGCCGTCTTCAACTGGCTGCAGGCCAAGGGCAACGTCAGCGAAGCCGAAATGCACCGGGTGCTGAACTGCGGTATCGGTATGGTGGTGGTCGTGCCCAGCGCCCAGGCCGACGAAGCGCAGGCCTATCTGCAGAAACAGGGTGAGACCGTTTACCGTATTGGCGATATCGTCAAGCGCGACGCCGAAGCGGTGTTGCTGGAAAACCTGGCCTTGGGAGAAACCACGCAGTGAGCAGTGACGAATACGCAAGTGATACGTTAAACGACATGACGCCGGAACCGGTGGATCAGCGCCGTATCGTGGTGCTGATTTCGGGTAGCGGTAGCAACCTGGCCGCACTCATCGAAGCGCAGAGCCATGATCGGCTGGGCGGCGAGATCGCCGCGGTGATCTCCAACGAACCCGGCGCTTACGGGCTTAAGCGGGCCCACGAAGCGGGGATCGAAGCGGTCGCGCTGCCCCACCGCGAGTACGAAAGTCGCGACGCCTACGACGGCGCGCTGATCAAGGTGATCGAGCGCCACGAGCCTGACCTGATCGTGCTGGCGGGCTTTATGCGCATCCTGACCCCGCGCTTCGTACAGCGCTACCTGGGCAGGATGCTCAACATCCATCCGTCGCTGCTGCCCGCCTACCAGGGGCTCAACACCCACGCCCGGGCGCTGGCCGACGGCGTCACCCAGCACGGCTGCAGCGTGCACTTCGTCACCGAGGAGCTCGACGGCGGCCCGGTCGTGCTGCAGGCCGAGTGCCGGGTCGAGCAAGGCGACAGCGAAGAGAGCCTGAAAGAGAAAGTGCACGCCCGGGAGCACTTGATCTACCCCATCGCGGTACAGTGGTTCCTGCAAGGCCGGCTTCAGTTCAAGGACGACAAGGTCGCCATGGACGGACACACCTTGCCGGCGCACGGCATGCGTCTTTCCCACGACGACGCGGCAGAAGAGCTGGACGAGGACGTTTAGCGCTAATATCTGCCTACAAAAAAGCGCGCCCCCAGGGCGCGCTTTTTTTGATCCAACCGCTCAAGTCCGCGGGAGCGTAACCCCGCGCTGGCCCATGTACTTGCCGCCGCGGTCCTTGTAAGAGGTTTCGCACTCCTCGTCGGCGCCGAGAAAGAGCATTTGCGCCACGCCTTCGTGGGCGTAGATCTTGGCGGGAAGGTTGGTGGTGTTGGAAAACTCCAGCGTCACGTGGCCTTCCCACTCCGGCTCGAGCGGCGTCACGTTGACGATGATACCGCAGCGCGCGTAGGTGGATTTGCCCAGACAGATCGTCAACACGTTACGCGGAATACGAAAGTACTCCACGGTGCGCGCAAGCGCGAAGGAGTTCGGCGGAATGATGCAGACATCGCCCTTCACATCGACGAAGCTTTTATCATCGAACGCCTTGGGGTCGACGATCGCCGAATGGATATTGGTGAACACCTTGAACTCGTTCGAGCAGCGCACGTCGTAGCCGTAGCTCGACGTGCCGTAAGAGATGACCTTTTGATCGTTGACATGACGCACCTGGCCGGGCTCGAACGGCTCGATCATGGCGTTGTTTTGCGCCATGCGGCGAATCCACTTATCAGACTGAATACTCATTCTTGCTTATCACTCACTAAAGGAAATCGTGGGACCGTCTTGACGCGTTCCCATGACGGTGCCTGCCACCTGGCGGGCAATATCGGCAAAGGCCTGGCTTTCGGAGCTTTCGGGGTCGGCGACAACGCTTGGCGCGCCGGAATCAGCGTGCTCGCGAATGGAAAGCGTCAGCGGCAAACGGCCTAGCAGCTCGGTGTTGTACTCGCTGGCAATACGCTCGCCGCCGCCGGTACCGAACACCGCCGCCTCGTGGCCGCATTTTTCACACGTGTAAAGGCTCATGTTTTCGACCACGCCCACCACCGGCACGTTGACCTTACGAAACATTTCGATGCCCTTACGCGCGTCGAGCAGCGCGATATCCTGGGGGGTCGTCACGATGACCGCGCCGGATACCGGCACTTTCTGGGCAAGCGTCAGCTGGATGTCACCCGTGCCCGGCGGCATGTCGATCAGCAGAAAATCGAGCTCGCCCCACTGGGTCTGGTTGAGCATCTGCTGGAAAGCGCCCACGACCATCGGGCCACGCCACGCCATGGCATCGCGGCTATTGACCAAAAAGGCCATCGACATCGCCTTGAGACCATGGGCCTCCAAGGGTTTGAAAGCGTTTTCGCCCGCGGGCTCGGGGCGCGTACCCTCTTTGACGCCGAGCATTTGGGCCTGGCTCGGGCCGTAGATATCCGCGTCGAGAACGCCCACGCGGTAGCCCTGGGCGGAAAGCGCCAGCGCCAGGTTGACGGTGACGGTCGATTTGCCCACGCCGCCCTTACCGGATGCTACCGCGACGATATGCTTGATGCCTTCCATTGGACGCTCCTTCATATAGCGTTTCGATGACTAAATCATACGCGCTGGGGCCGCGTTCATAAACTCGAAACACGAAAAAGCGGATACGGCCGCTAGCCGTACCCGCTTTATAGCGCCAAGACCTGACGGGACGAACCCGCTGTTACGAGCCCGTCATCGATCAGTTGTTTTGCTGACTAGCGCTCTGCTCGTCGTCTTGCTGCTCGGCGGCTTCCTCGCTTTCTTCACCGCCTTGCTGGCCGGAGGCGCCCTGCTGACCCTGTTCGCTCCGGTTCTGCTCGTTCTGGTTCTGGTTCTGGTTCTGGTTCTGGTTCTGCTGGCCGTCTTCGTTTGGCGCCAGATTGGGCACGTCGTCTTCCGCCGCGTCGTCTACTTCACCCAGGCGCGAATCCAGCGCGGAAAGCTCGTTGCGCCACTCGCTTAACTGGCTTTCCAAGCGCTGTAGCTGCTCTTCGCGGGTTTCGACGTCATCTTCGACACTGGCAAGCTCTTCGCGCCCCATATCGAGGGCAACCATGAGATCGTCCATTTCCGAGCGTACCTGGGTCAGGCTTTGCTCTTCCTGCTCACGCTGCTCGCTGAGCGAATCGATTTCCGACTGCAGTTCGTCGCGCTCACTAGAAGCGCTTTCGCGATCGCTTTCGAGCTGCTCGAGTTCTTGCTGGCCGCTTTCAATTTCCTCTTCCAGGCTTGCTATACGCTCATTGGCCTCGCTGACCTGAGACTCCAGGGCTTCCAGCTCTTCCTGCGCTTCGCTCTGTTCATCGAGGGCTTGTTGGCGCTGTTCTTCGGCTTCCTGGCGGGCGCTTTCGGCTTCCTGACGCGCCTCTTCGGCACTTTCCCGCGCCTGCTCGATCTGATCCAGCGTCGACTGGGCTTCATCGCGCTCGTCTACGGCGGCGTCGCGTTCGTCACGCAGCGACTGCATATTGCTCTCGGCGTTTTCGAGCTCTTCGTTGAGGCTTTCCACTTGTTCCTGAAGCGTATCGCGCTGGCTTTGCAGCTCCTCGAGGCGCGACTGGGTTTCGCTTACCTGCTGCTCAGCTTCCTCGAGCTCGGCCTGGGCCTCGGTTTGGCGCTGCTGAAGTGCCTGCGCTTCTTCACGCATGGCGTTCAGGTCGGTTTCGGCCTGCTCGATCTCGTCGACCCGCTGGCTTAGGCGGCGATTTTGCTGCTCGGTGGCGGCAAGCTCACTTTCGAGCGTGTCGATACGGTCGCGGTGGGTGCCGGCATTGGACTGCGCCATGATCGCCCACACCACCGCGATGGCGGCGATACCGGCAATGGCCCGAACGCGATTGTCCTTGAAGAGTGCCCCGGTGCTGAGCTTGCGCGCGGGTTCCTGTTCATGGTCCTGGTGGTCCAACTGGTTATCGTCTGCCATGTAATACGTCCCTGAATAATTTGTTTATATTCAAAAAAGTAGTTAACTTGCCCGCCTCGCGCCAGTAATTCCCGCCAATCGCCCTTCAACGATCGACCGACCCCGCCAAGGGTACGCCTGGCTCTGCAAACCGTTTATGACCAAGGTGAGTAGCGCTAACACGTTAAAACCTCACTCTTTTCGCGATTACCGCGCCGCCGGTGTGGCAGTTCACCGAGCACGATGGCATCATGAAGCGCTGCTGTTTTTTGTCATCGCTAAAGAGGTAGTCACTTAAATGTTCGAGCATATTGAGCGGGTCCCGGGAGATGCCATTCTTGGACTGATCGAGGCTTTCAAAAAAGACACCAACCCACAGAAAGTGGACTTGGGCGTGGGCGTTTACCGCGATGCCAATGGCACGACGCCGGTCATGCGCGCCGTCAAGGAAGCAGAGGCTCGTCTGCTCAATAACGAAACCACCAAGACCTACATCGGCTCTCATGGCGCTCCGGCCTACGCCCAGGCCGTACTGCCGATCGTGCTCGGTGAAGGCTCGAACGTGCTGAGCGATAATCGGGCCAGCGTCACCCAGTCTCCCGGCGGCACCGGCGCACTGCGCCTGGCGGCGGACTTCATCGCCAGCCAAATGCCGGGCAAGGGCATCTGGGTAAGCGATCCGACCTGGCCGAACCACCACGGCATTTTCACCTCGGCGGGTATCGAGCTTCACAAATACCCCTACGTCGACCCGGACAACCGGTTGGACTTCGAGGGTATGATCGGGGCGCTGAACAAGATCCCGGAAGGCGACGTCGTGGTGCTTCACGCTTGCTGTCACAACCCGACCGGCTTCGATCTATCCGAGGCGCAGTGGCAGGAAGTCCTCGAGGTACTCAAGGAGCGCAACTTGCTGCCGCTGGTCGACTTCGCCTACCAGGGGTTTGGTGAAGGCCTCGAAGAAGATGCCTACGGGGTTCGCCTGCTGGCGGAAAACCTCGACGAAGTCATGATCACCAGCTCCTGCTCGAAGAACTTCGGCATCTACTGCGAGCGTACCGGCGCGCTGATCATGGTGGCTAAAAACGCCGAGCAAATGGAGAACGTACGCTCGCAGATCGCTATCGTCGCCCGCGAGAACTACTCCAACCCGCCGGCCCACGGCGGCGCCATTGTCAGCGAGATCCTGCTCGATTCCGAACTCAAGGCGATGTGGCACGAGGAGCTAACCGAAATGCGCGATCGTATCAATACGCTGCGCCGCGATTTCGTCGAGGCACTCAAGCCCTACGGGCTTTCCGATAAATACGCCTGCGTGGCCGAGCAGCGCGGCATGTTCTCCTATACGGGCCTGACGCCGGAGCAGGTAGACCGCCTGCGCGACGAGTTCGGCATCTACATGGTGCGCTCGGGCCGGGCCAACGTGGCCGGGTTCTCCCAGGAGAACCTGCCCTATCTCGCCAAGGCGATCGCCGCCGTTAACGAGTAAACCGGTATTCCTCAAGCGCCCAGACATTTTGTCTGGGCGCTTTTGTTTCAGTCAGTATAAACCTGACCGATTAGTCAAGCAGCGCCCGATATCATTCGAGCGCCTGCATTCACTCTCGAGGCTTTTTCATGGCGGCCACCGGCTTTCACTACCCCTGGTATAAAAAAGCAGATACCGACGCGTTTTTCGCGCTTTTCCAAAACAATATCGCCAACTTCGTGATCATTGCGATCACCATGCTGGGAATGGGCTTTCCCGCCGAGATCGTCTACGGCCAGGTGCTGCCCGGTGCGGCGGTGGCGGTCATGGTGGGTAACTTCTACTACGCCTGGAGTGCTGCGCGCCTGGCGCACAAGGAGCAGCGCAGCGACGTCACTGCCCTCTCCTACGGCATCTCGACGCCGGTCATGTTCGTTTTTCTCTTCGGCGTTTTGCTGCCCGCCAAGCAACTGACCGGCGACGCCGAACTTGCCTGGAAGGTGGCGGTCGCGGCCTGCTTTATCAGCGGCGCGATCGAAGCGCTGGTGAGCCTGGTGGGCCGTTTCGTTCAGCACCACTTACCGCGGGCGGCCATGCTGGGCGCGGTGGCCGGGGTGGCGCTGACCTTCATCGCCGGTGAGATGCTATTTAAAACCCTCGAAATGCCAATAATCGGCCTACTGGTACTGGGCATTACCATCGTCGGGCTGATCGCGCGAGTGAGTATGCCGTTCAAACTGCCTACCTCGCTGTTCGCCATCGTGCTGGGCACGGCGATGGCCTACCTGATCGGTGATGCCGGCGGCGAGCGCTTCAGCGATGCCTTTACCCACCTGGGCTTTTATCCGCTGCTGCCCAATACCGCCTGGTGGGAAGGGCTTGGCCTTTTGTTTAGCACCATGCTGGCGGTATTGACCGTCGTGCTGCCCATCACGCTCTATAACGCGATCGAAACGATGAACAACGTCGAGGCGATGGAAGCCGCCGGCGACAGGTACGATGTCCGCGAGTGCCAGGCGGTGGACGGCGCAGGTACGATGATCGGCGCGCTATTCGGCGGCGTATTTCCGACCACGGTCTACATCGCCACGGTGGGCGCCAAGTGGATGGGCGCGGGCCGGGGCTACAGCATCGCCAACGGCGCGGTGTACGCGTTGGCGACCATGCTGGGGCTGATCGCCGCACTCGCGGCCATCATACCCGTCTCGGTCGTCGCCCCCATTCTGGTGTTCGTGGGGATCTCGATGATCGCCACCGCCTTTCAGGCCAACGACACCCGCTACTACCCGGCGGTGGCGCTTGCCATGCTGCCTTATTTCGCCAACTACGTCTCGACCCGCTTCAATCGCGGCGCCGAAGACGTGGTTAGTGGTATCTCACCCGCCATCGTGGGGATGGGCCAAGGCGCGATGTTCATGGCCATTTTGCTCGGCGCGATGACGGTCTGCGCCATCGACCACCGGTTTCGCAAGGCGGCGGTGTTTGCGCTGGTGGCCGCTGGGTTCTCCTTCGTCGGCCTGATGCACGCGCCAAAGCTTGCCTTGAACGCCGCGCCGGATTTCGTTTTGGGCTATCTCGCCATGGCGCTGCTGTTCATGTACTTCGCGCTTCAACAGGCGCCGCGTCGCTAGCAGCGTCCGCCTCCCCCGCCTGGCGATGCGGGCGGGATAAAATACGGCGCAGCACGTACCAGGCGGCGAGGCCGGCAAGCACGTTGCCCATCGCCGCGCCGGCGGCAAGCCCGGTCCAGCCAAACAGCAGCGCCCCGACCCACAAGCACGGCAGGTAGAACAAGAAAAGCCGGGCGCTGGACAAGAGCATCGCACGAAGCGGCCAACCCAGCGCGTTGCCCGCCGATACGACCAGCATGCACACCCCAAGCAGCGCGTAGCTTGGCAGCATGAACCGAATCAACAGCGTCAGCGCCTCGCGCACCTCGACACTGCCCGCCAGCGCCGCGGCCACCCAGGGCGCGGCCAGGGCCAGCACCCCGCCCAGCACGAGCTGCCACACCACCGCGACCTTGAGCGCCAGGCGCATCAACTGATGAATTTGGCCCCAGTCACCGGCACCGTAACAGCGCCCAAGCCAGGGCGGCAGCGACATGGTCATGGCGAGTATGACCATCAGCGACACGGTCTCCAGGCGGCTGGCAAGCCCCCAGGCGGCGACCTGGACCTCGCCAAGCCCGGCCACGGCGGAAATGGCCAGCATGGCGGCCAGGGGCGGCATGAGCTGACTGACCATCGCGGGCCCGGCAATACCGGCAAAGCCGCGGCCGGAGCGTCGCGCTTCCGAGTAGATCCCCTCGAAAGCGAGCCACTGGTTGCCAAGCAGCTTGCGCCCGGTGACCAGCAGCCCCACACCGAAGGCGACCACGCTCGCCCAGGCGGCGCCCGGCAGCCCCAATCCCTCCCAAGAGCCGAACCCAAAGATCAGCAAGGGGTCGAGTGCCAGGTTGATCGCACTGGTCAGCACCATGACCGACCCCGGCAGCCGGGTATCGCCGTGGGCGCGGAACAGGCTATAAATAAAATACAACATCGCCGCCAGCCAGGCCGAGAAGAGCTGGGGTCCCCAGTAGGTGTGTATATAGCCAAGCGTGGTGTCATCGGCGCCGAGCAGCGAAAAAATCGGGGTCTGAAAAAGCCACAGCGCGATGACCAGCACGCCGATCACCCCGCCGCCGGCCAGAAGCACCAGGCTTGCCAGCCGCTTGGCGCGCAGGTTTTCACCGGCCCCTAGCGCCCGGGAGACCAGCGCCGCGATGGCAATCCCCATGCCCACCTGTACGCCAATGATCAAAAAAGAGAGCGGAAACGTAAACGACTGAGCAGCCAAGGGCGCGGTACCCAAACGGGCGATAAAGGCGCTGTCCACCAGCTGAAAGCCGAGTAGCGCGAGTACCCCGATCGCCATGGGCCAGGTTTGCTGCCAGAGAGTAATGGCCAAAGTGCGCTGACTTAAAACTGCCACGTCGGGACTCCTTACATGAATTTAGTGACCGCTAACGAAAAAGCGCCGCCACCCCGGCGAGGGTGGCGGCGCTTTTTAACATACCAGGCTTACTGGCGGATACCTTCGAATACGACGTACAGATCGAGTTCCTGCATGGCGTCGCCAAATTCACTCATGTCGATGTTGTAATCGCTTAGCGTGATGGTGGTGGTGCCTTCGAAACCGGCGCGGTAGTTGCCCCAGGGGTCTTCGCCCTGGCCGATCAGCGTTACCGGCATTTCGAGTTCGTGGGTTTCGCCGTTCAGGGTGAAATCACCGGTGATCACGCCTTCGTTATCACCTTCGGACTCGAACCCGGTAGAGGTGAACGTAGCGGTCGGATGCTCGCTCGCGTTCAGAAAGTCTTCGCTTAGAATGTGACGATCACGTTCGGCGTGATTGGTATTGAGGCTGTCGATCTGAACTTCCATCTCGATGGAAGAAGCGTCCAGGTCGTCCTCGTCATAGGTGAAATCGCCGGAGAACTCTTCGAAGCTGCCCAGAATGTAGGACATACCCAGATGGCTGATCTTGAATTGAACGAAGGCGTGCTGGCCTTCTGTGTCGATGGTGTAGTCAGCGGCCTGGGCCTGGCTCAACGGAACCAACGCTACGGCGGCAACGGCGCTTGCTAAAAGGCTCTTTTTAAACATCGAATAAACTCCTCGCTTTCCCTGGAAGAACCCAAAGCGCTAAACCGCTTCGGGGTGTGAAAAATGGTGGCGCCGGCTTACGTTAGCTGACGGCTATGGGCCGGGTTGAGCATACGCACCAGCGTTTTGTGACGGCCAAGCCAGTGGTGCTTGAGCGCGGCCAGGGCGTGGCCAGCGGCAATGACGATGAGCGTTACCGCGCTGTACCAGTGGATATCCCCGGCAAGGCTTGCCTGATTGGGGAGGCCGGCCAAAAAAGCGGGCACTTCGAACCAGCCAAATACGCTGATACCGCGCCCGTTCGCCGTCGATATCAAATAGCCGCTCAGCATGACCAGCAGCAAGAGCATATAAAGCCCAATGTGTCCGACGTGGGCCGCCATACGCTCGAACCGGCTACCCTCTCCGTCTGGCGTAGGCTGGCACACGCGCCAAATCAAACGCGCCAGGGTTACGAAAAGCAGCAAAATACCGATCGAGCGGTGAACCCAGGGACCCTGGTTATACCAGCTGTCATAGTAGCCAAGGCCTGTCATCCACCAGCCTAGTACAAAAAGACCCACGATGGTCAGCGCGCTCAGCCAGTGAAACGAGATACTCATAAGGCCCCAGCCACTTCGCGTATTACGCCACATGCTTTTTTCCCTGCTCTTGCGACCCAAAGGGCCATGCTTTTGCCGAAAGAGGATTAAGTATTTTTTTTGATTCGATTAAGTGGCAAAGAGCATAGCGCTTTGAACCTCAAACTACCGCTGAAAAAAGCAGGACAGTTCGTTCGTAAAAACCATTTGTTAACGGGCTAACGAAACTAAAAAAATCGCGGTATACAAATCGAAAAAATGGTCGGCGCACCCTCGCAATCTCTTACAACCAAAGTTGTATAGCCATAAATCAAAGCGTATGAAAATAGCGATTATAATTAAATTAATCGAATGGTCTAGCGCATTTTTCTCAATTTTTATTTTCTTTTTTCGACTTTAGTATGACGCCACGTTTTACGAAAGATCGGCGAACCGATCGCCTAATAAAGCTTTATATAAACCAAAACGAGTACGCCACCATGAAAAAACTAACCACTTTTGCTGCCATCGCCGTTGCACTCGCTTCCGGTTCTGCCTTCGCCGAGCGTGGCTCTGCCGAGCAAAACACCATTGAAAAACCGAGCTCCTCGAGCGAGCAGCGCTCCGACGAGAGCCGCAACGCCTCCGTTGAGAACCTGCGCATCAAGAACAGCGCCGGCGGCCAGATGATCAATCATCCCGAGTCCAACACCGAGTCGCGCGACAACGACTTCAATGACCCGCACGACCTGCCTGCGCGCAACCAATAAAGATTTAGCTTCCCCTTGAACGAAAAAACCCCACCTCGGTGGGGTTTTTCGGTTTAAAGCGCTCATTCACCCGCAGCGGCACTGCTTGCTATTGGGCAAGTGCGTCTAGCCCGCGCGCCAGATCCTGGCGAATATCTTCCTGGCTCTCCAAACCGACCGCGATACGGATCAACCCCGGCGCAATGCCGGCGGCGCTGCGCTGCTCGTCGCTCAGCCTGCCGTGGGTGGTCGTCGCCGGGTGGGTAATGGTCGTTTTGACATCCCCCAGGTTGCCGGTAATCGACAGCAGTTGCGTGGCGTCGATCACCTGCCAGGCGCCCTCCTGCCCGTTGATGACCTCGACGCCAAGCACCGCGCCAAAGCCGCGCTGCTGCGCTTTGGCGAGCGTGTGCTGGGGGTGGGTTTCCAAACCACTGTAATGGACGCGCGTCACCGCCGGGTGCTGCTCGAGCCACTCGGCCAGCGCCTGGGCATTTTCGCCGTGAGCCTTCATGCGTATCGCCAGGGTTTCGAGGCCCTTGGTGAAAATCCACGCATTGAACGGACTCATGCAGGGTCCGCAGGTGCGCACCACGCCAAAGACTTCTTCCAAAAGGTCGTGGCGCCCGACAACGGCGCCGCCAATGGCGCGGCCCTGGCCGTCGAGATACTTGGTCGCGGAGTGAATCACCAGGTCCGCCCCCAGGGCGATGGGCTGCTGAAGCGCCGGGGTCAAAAAGCAGTTATCGATCGCCAACAGCACCTGGTGCTTTTTAGCAAGCGCGGCAAGCCCGGCAATATCCGCCACTTCGGAAAGCGGATTCGAGGGCGTTTCGGCAAACAGCAGTTTGGTATTCGGGCCGATCGCGCGCTCCCAGGCGGCCAAATCGGAAAGCTCGACGTAGCGCGTGGTGATCCCGAATTTGCCCAGGTATTTGTCGAACAGGCTAACCGTGGAGCCGAACAGCGAGCGCGAGGCGACGATCTCATCGCCCTGGGACAAAAGCGCAAGCGCAGTGGAAAGGATCGCCGACATGCCGGAGCTGGTGGCCACGCAGCGCTCGCCCCCTTCGAGCGCGGCCAAACGGCGCTCGAAGGTGTGTACGGTCGGGTTGGTAAAGCGTGAGTAGACGTTACCGGCCTCTTTACCGCCGAACTTGCGCGCCGCCTCGGCGGCGCTTTCATAGACGAAGCTCGACGTAGGAAAGATCGGCTCGGCGTGCTCTTGCTCGAACGTGCGGTGGTGGCCGGCACGAATGGCCAGGGTCTCTAGCGACCACTGGGGACGTTCACTGTCATCCTGCATGAGTAGACCTTCTTGGCATTCGTTGGCGGGTTAGTCGTCCAGGTCGTCATCGTCCTGGTTGTGCATATCGACCAGGGCGTGGTCCCCCGCGCTCTGATCCTTGGCCGAATCGTTGCGGTTGGCTTCCAGAACCGCCAGGTACGCCTCGTCGATATCGCCGGTGACGTAGTTGCCGTCGAACACGGAGCAGTCGAACTCCTCCATTTCCGGGTTCACTTCACGGCAGGCGGACTTTAGATCCTCAAGATCCTGATAGAAGATACGATCAGCGCCGATCAGCTCGCCGACTTCCGCTTCCGTGCGCCCGTGGGCGATCAACTCCGAGGCCACCGGCATGTCGATACCGTAGACGTTGGGATAGCGCACCGGCGGCGCGGCGGAGGCAAAGTAGACATTGCGAGCACCGGCATCCCGGGCCATTTGAATGATCTGCTTACAGGTCGTGCCGCGCACGATGGAGTCGTCCACCAGCAGCACGTTCTTACCGCGAAACTCGACGTCGATCGCGTTGAGCTTTTGACGCACGGACTTCTTACGCTGGGTTTGCCCCGGCATGATGAAAGTACGCCCGATATAGCGGTTTTTCATGAACCCTTCGCGGTAGGTCACGCCCAGGTGCTGGGCCATCTCGAGCGCCGACGTACGCGAGGTATCGGGTATCGGGATGACCACGTCGATATCGTGATCCGGCCATTCGTTCAGGATACGATCACCCAGTTTGCGGCCCATCTGCATCCGCGTGCCGTACACGTAGGCGCCGTCGAGCAGCGAATCCGGGCGGGCAAGATAGACGTGCTCGAAAATGCACGAGTAGAGCTTTGGCTGATCCGCGCAGACCTGGGTGTGATAGTTACCCTGCATGTCGACGAATATGGCTTCCCCCGGGGCCAGGTCGCGGGCAAGCTCGAAACCGCCCACATCCAGCGCCACCGACTCGGAGGCGATCATCACTTCCTGGCTGTCGCCCTCCTGGCGGGTGCCGAACACCACCGGACGGATACCGTGGGGGTCGCGAAACGCCACCATGCCAAAGCCATTGATGATCGCCACCGCCGCGTAACCGCCTTTACAGCGGCGATGCACCCGGCGTACCGCATCGAAAATGTCCTCGGCGGTGAGGTGAAGGCCCTGCTTGCCAAGCTCGTGCGCAAAGACATTAAGCAGTACTTCGGAGTCGGAGCTTGTATTGATGTGGCGAAGATCGGTGGAGAAAAGCTCCTGCTTCAACTGCTCGGAGTTGGTCAGGTTACCGTTATGTGCCAGCGCAATGCCGTAGGGGGAGTTAACGTAGAAAGGCTGCGACTCGGCTTCGCTCGAGGAGCCCGCCGTTGGATAGCGTACGTGGCCGATACCCAGATGTCCTTTCAATCGCGCCATATGGCGGGTATGAAAGACATCGCGCACCAGGCCATTGCTTTTGCGCAGTAAAAAGCGTCCCTCGCTCCACGTCATCATACCCGCGGCGTCCTGGCCCCGGTGCTGAAGTACGGTCAAGGCGTCGTAAATGCCCTGATTCACCGCCTGCCTGGCCAGAAGGCCCACAATACCGCACATTCCAGTTACCTCTCTTTGTGCCGCGGCTTACCGGGAGTAAGCCGGAACATTATCGATCCAGGACGCTGTGCCCTGCTGGCTCACCAGGAAGTCCCGCGCTTGGTTAGCGGTCGTTCGGTGGTGGCAACGTAATATTGGAGGAATCGTTCATCACGCCCTTCGAGCGAAACTCGGGCAGGCTGATATCGCGAAGCGATTCCGGCGCTTGGGGTAGCTCGCGCTCCCATTGATTAAGCTGGCTGACTGCCCAGTCTCGTAGTTCGATAAAGGTGGGGCGAAGGCTCGCTTCCTGCCAGGCCTGGAGGTCTGAAAACGGTGTCAGAGTAATCAGCACCGTGGCAATCAGCAAAACGACCACGCCGCGGGCGAGGCCAAACACGGCCCCGGCAAAGCGGTTCAAAAGGCCCATGCCAGCCCATACGATGGCGGCGTGGACCAGTCGAATCACGATGCCACACAAAAGGATCACCGCGAAAATCACCAGCGCGAAGGCAAGCACCAGGCGCGCATCGTAGCTATCGATCATTCCCGACAACAGTTCGGCGACCGGGTCGGCAAGCACGCGTGCCACCATCAGCGCCACGACCCAAGCCGTTAGGCCCAGCGCCTCGCGAATGAATCCGCGCAGGAAACCGGCCAGCATGGAGAGCGCCAGTACGGCGAGAAAAACCGCGTCGAGCCAAGTCAGCGCCATGGTCAGTCTCGTACCCTGACCAGTAGCCCTTGCACGTTGGCCCGCTGTTTGATCAGCGCCATTGCCGACTCGCCCTCTTCCGCAGTGGCGTAGGGGCCGACGTACACGGACGTCAGGTCATTGTCCCGGGCACGGCGAAACGCGCTAAACCCCTGGCCCGAGAGCTGATCGCTCAGCCGCTCGGCGTTGCTCACATCACCGAAACTCCCCACTTGAACCGCCCACTCGCCCTGTTCGGCGGTCGCCGGTGCCCCGCCACTTTCGCTCTCACTGGAGGAAGACGAATTGGAGGAAGTGTTGGACGTCGCCGCGTTGGAGGCGACCAAATCGGCGATCGGGTCCGCCTCGGCGGGCGCCGGGGAAGATGTGCTTTCGGCTTCGGCCGTCGCCTGGCCGGTCTGCGGCTGGGCGGGGTCGGCGCCAATAGGATCGGTAATGATCTCGCCCCCCGCGTCTTCGGCCTGCCCCCCTTGGGGCATGGCCTCGATACTGGCGGGCATTTCGGGCGCAGGGACATTTTGACGCGTGACGTTATTGGGCTGCTCGATGACGAACGTCGGCTGGGGACGCTCTTCGCGGGGGGCCGGGTCGCTCATTAGCCAGGGCACGAAAATCGCCAGCAGCGCGAGCAAAATCACAATTCCGCTAATGCGTTCCGTTTTACCGTATTTCATATCCCTCTCCTCAAAGCGTGGGGCCGGCCAGGCCTGGAAGTCTCGCGAATACGCATAGCATCAGGCTTGCGGTAGCGAGCACTCCAAAAGCGCAGCAACGGTTTTAAACGAACCCATGGCAAGCACACGATCATTACTGCTTAGCTGCTCCTCGATAAGCGCGACCCCCGCTTGCGGCGACTCGGCCATACCTTGAACCACGCCGCCTTTCGCCCGAATGCGCTGGGCCAGATCATCGGCGCTACGGCCACGCTCACCGTCAAGGCTCACGCACACCCAGTCGCTCACCCGGGCCATCAATGCTTCGATCACGCCGTCGGCATCCTTGTCCTCGAGCATACCGATCAAGGCCCATTGACGCCCGCCTTCGCCAGGCGCGGGTAGGCGGCTGGCCACATAGCGCGCGGCGTGAGGATTGTGCCCGACATCCAGACACCACTGGCCGATCCACTGCATACGTCCGGCCACGATCAGCGCGCGAAACGCCTGATTGACCAGCGCGGTATCGAAGCTAACGCCGACCAGCGCAAGCGCTTGAAGCGCCGTCGCGGCGTTGTCGATTGGAAGACCGGGATCCGCCAGCGCATCCAGCGACACCGTATCGCCGTCACGGGTCAACCCGTGCCAGCACCAGGCGGTGGTCAGGTCGCTACCCGCCCAGGCCTCGGCGCTATGCTTGAAGCCTACGCCCAGCGCGTAAATGGTCGAGGCCATGGCAATGGCGGTATCCGCCACGCTGACCGGAAGCGACTGGCTGCCCAGCACCGCAGGCTTGAGCGGGCGAAAAATACCGGCCTTTTCGCGCCCGATCTGCTCGAGATCAGACCCCAGGTAGTCGGCGTGATCAAGCGCGACCGTGGTCACCACGCTTACATCCGGCTCGACCACGTTGACCGCGTCCAGGCGCCCGCCCAGGCCCACTTCCAGAAACGCCAGATCCAGCGCCTGCTGCGAAAGCGTCCAAAGCGCGCAGAGCGTTCCGGCCTCGAAGTAGGTCAGGCTGACCGCTGGGGCCTCGGTACGCGCCTTTTCGACGCGCTCGAAGCCCTCGATGAGCTGTGCATCGCTTGCCAGTTGGCCGTTGATGGTCACCCGCTCGTTGTAGCGCATCAGGTGTGGCGAGGTGTAAGTACCCGTTCGAAAGCCGTGGGCCCGAGCTATGGCGTCCATCATGGCAAGGGTCGAGCCCTTGCCATTAGTGCCGGCTACCATGACCACGCGGGTTGCCACGGGGCGCTCGAACAGCCCCATACGCGTCGCCACTTCGGACACCCGGTCAAGGCCCATGTCGATGCCGACGGGGTGCAGCGTTTCCAAATGGTCGAGCCAGTCGGCTAAAGAGCTAGGCATTGCGGCTGGATTCGTCGCTCGCTGCGTTGGCAGCCGTCGATGTGCTGGCTTCGAAAGCGTTGGCCAACGCCTCTTCATCGACCAGGGGCTCGCTCACCTGGGCGCTGGTATCCTCGACCGCTTCGACCTGGGGCCGGGCGCTTTGGTGGGTCAGCTTACGCAGTATCCCGCCTACCCGGTCGCGCATTTCGTGGCGGTGAACGATCATGTCCACGGTGCCGTGCTCGAGCAGGAATTCGCTGCGCTGGAAGCCTTCCGGCAGCGTTTCGCGAACGGTCTGCTCGATGACCCGCGGGCCGGCAAAACCGATCAGCGCGTTCGGCTCGGCGATATTGAGATCGCCAAGCATCGCAAGTGACGCCGAGACGCCGCCGAACACCGGGTCGGTCAGCACCGAAATGTAGGGAATACCCGCCTGCTTGAGCCGTTCGAGCGCCGCGGAGGTTTTCGCCATCTGCATCAGAGAGAAAAGCGCCTCTTGCATGCGCGCCCCGCCGGAGGCACCAAAGCAGATCAATGGAATTTGCTGTTCGAACGCGAGCGTGGCGGCGCGCACGAATTTCTCGCCCACGATAGCGCCCATCGAGCCGCCCATGAAGGTGAACTCGAAAGAGACGGCCACGATGGGCAGGCCGTCGAGCTCGCCACGCATAGCGATCAGTGCATCTTTCTCACCGGTCTCTTTTTGCGCGGCCGCCAAGCGGTCCTTGTACTTCTTGGAGTCTCTGAACTTGAGCCGGTCGACGGGCTCAAGATCGGCGGCGATCTCTTCGCGGCCCTCTTTATCCAGGAACCAGTCGAGGCGTTTGCGCGCGGTGAGCCTTAAGTGATGCTCGCACTTGGGGCAAACGCTTTGATGTTTCTCAAGTTCGGGGAGGTAAAGCACCGCCTCGCACTTGGGACATTTACGCCAAAGACCGTCGGGCACGCTGGCACGACGGTCCTTACGCTGGATACGCCCCATGGAGGGTACGATTTTATCTAACCAGCTCATATCAAAAAGGCTTCCGTATACGTCAATGCCCGGCCACGCCAGGCGAATGAGTGTCGTCGATCAAGTCAGTGTAGACAATGGAGGCACCCTTAGGCGTCCATCGCCGTGCGCATTTCGGCCAGCACGGTTTTAAGCTCGCCAGCAATCACTTCCGGGGTATCGGCATTCTCGGCGATACGGTTCACCAATGCGCTACCTACGATGACCCCGTCGGCCACTTTGGACACTTCGGCGGCGGTCACGCCATCGCGAATACCAAAACCCACGCAGAGCGGAAGATTCGTCATCTCACGCAGCGGCGCAAGGTGCTCGGCCACGTCCTGGGCATTGAGCGTGGCGGCGCCGGTCACGCCTTTGAGCGACACGTAGTAAAGATACCCCTGTCCATGGGCGCATATTGTAGCGGCTCGGGCATTGGAAGTGGTAGGTGCAACCAGAAAAATTGCAGCTAAATCACGCTCTTTCAAGAGCGGGCCGAACTCCTCGGCTTCTTCCGGCGGCATATCGACCACGAGCACACCGTCCACGCCGACGCTGGCCGCTCTATCGGCAAAACTGGCGTAGCCGATACGCTCGATCGGGTTCAAATAGCCCATCAGCACCACTGGCGTGATGGTATCGGTTTGGCGAAATTCCGCGACCATGTCGAGAAGATCCACCAGCCGGGTGCCCTTCAAAAGCGCGCGCTCGCAGGCTTTTTGAATCACCGGGCCGTCGGCCATGGGGTCGGAAAACGGCACGCCAAGCTCGATCACGTCGGCGCCGGCATCTACCAACGCGTGCATGAAACCGACGGTGTGCTCGGGGCCGGGGTCGCCCGCGGTGATGTAGGGGATCAAGGCCTTGCGGCCCTGCTGTTTAAGTTCGTCGAAGCGCTGATCGATACGGTTCATGCTGACCCTTAAAACTTGAGACCGTCAATATTGGCAACGGTCATGATGTCTTTATCACCCCGGCCCGAGAGGTTGACCACGATATGCTGGTCGGTGCGCATGGTCGGCGCCAGCACCTTGGCGTGAGCCAGCGCGTGAGCGGACTCCAGCGCCGGCATGATGCCTTCCATGCGGGTAAGCTCACGAAACGCCTCGAGCACTTCCTTGTCGTTGGCGGCCACGTAGTTGACGCGCCCGACATCCTTCCAAAGCGAATGCTCGGGACCGACGCCCGGGTAGTCGAGCCCGGCGGAGATCGAGTGGGTGTCCGAGACCTGCCCGGCCTCGTCGGACATCAAGTAAGTGCGGTTACCGTGCAGCACGCCTCGCGGCGCGTTGGAGGCCAAAGGCGCGGCGTGACGACCGGTTTCCACCCCATCGCCGCCGGCTTCGACACCGTACATGGTAACGTCGTCATCCTCGATGAACGGGTAGAAGAGCCCGATAGCATTGGAGCCGCCCCCCACGCAGGCCACAAGCGCGTCCGGCAGCCGGCCGATCTGCTCGAGGGACTGGCGCCGCGCCTCGCGTCCGGTTACTGCGTTGAAGTCGCGCACCAGTTGCGGGTACGGGTGCGGCCCCGCCACGGTGCCGATGATATAGAAAGTGTTGTCGACGTTGGTGACCCAGTCGCGCAGCGCTTCGTTCATGGCGTCTTTCAAGGTCCGCGTGCCGGATTCGACCGGAATCACCCGGGCGCCAAGCAAGTGCATGCGGTAGACGTTGAGCTTTTGGCGCTCCACGTCCTGGGCGCCCATGTAGACATCGCACTCAAGCCCCAAGCGCGCGGCAACGGTGGCCGTGGCCACGCCGTGCTGGCCCGCGCCGGTTTCGGCGATCACCCTGGGTTTACCGGTCTTTTTGGCCAGAAGCGCCTGGCCGATGGTGTTGTTGACCTTGTGGGCACCGGTGTGATTCAGGTCTTCACGCTTGAGCCATATCTGCGCCCCGCCGAGATGCTCGGACCAGCGCTTGGCGTGATAAAGCGGCGATGGCCGCCCCACGTAATGCGCAAGGTCATAATCGAACTCGGCCTGAAAATCCGGGTCGTCGCGCAGGCTGGCGTAGGTCTTCTCCAGCTCTTCCAGCGCGAAGCTCAGGGTTTCCGAGACGAAGCGGCCGCCGTAAGGGCCGTAATGGCCGCGGGCGTCCGGCATTTTGGTCAAATCGCTAAACCGGGTCTTTACGATGTCGGTGTCACCAGTTGCTGAGACAGTCACAGAGGTACCTCACAAGATCGCCCGAGCAGGCAAACAATAAATGAACGTAGCGTCACGAATCGGCGCCGCCTCGATCCGGTGTTTCGGCGTCGGCAAGCGCTACCTGACGAACGAATGCGCTCATCAAGGCCGGGTCCTTGACGCCGGGTGACGCCTCGATCCCGCCGGAAACATCCAGCGCGTAGGGCGCAACGCGAGCCGCCGCCTCCCCCGCATTGGAGGAGGTCAATCCACCCGCGAGGATAACAGGTTTTGCAAGAGATGCGGGAATTCTAGACCAATCGAAGGTCTCGCCGGTACCGCCTGGAATGCCCGGCCGGTAGGCGTCGAGCAGCAGCGCCTGCGCCCCTTGATACTCCCCGGCAGCGTGATGCAAATCCACGCCGTCGCGCATGCGTAGCGCCTTGATCCAGGGCGCACCAAACTGCTCGCAAAATGCCGCCGATTCGTCACCATGAAACTGCAAAAGATCCAGATACGGCAGGCAGCGCTCGATGTCGTCAACGCTTTGGTTGACGAAAAGCCCCACCCGGGTCACGAAGGCCGGCACCCGCCGACTGAGCTCTTCGAGCTTGTGTGGCGTAAGCGCCCGTTTGCTTTCTGGCCACATGACGAAGCCGAGCGCGTCGACCCCAAGGGCCACGGCGCACTCGATATCCTCGGCCTGGGTGAATCCACAAAACTTGATGCGCGTGCGCATGACGCTCCTCGGCTTTAAAAAATGGGGGACGCTAATGATAAGACCGCGGCGCTCAAGGCGTTGAAGAGCCCTTTGCCGTCGCTTTGGGGCTATCGGCAAACGTGAGCTTGCGCCTAGCGGCGATGCGCGGGTTGTCCGGCAGCACCCGGTCGCCGGTCCACTCGCCGGTAAAGGCGAGCAGGTTCGGCCCGAGCGGCTCCTGGGGGAGCGCAAAACGCTCGTCGTAAATCGAGTCGACGAAGTGAAGGCCGCAGGCCGGCGCCGTCACATCGCCTTCGCGACGGCTTTTTTTGGCCAGCAGCGCCTCGATATAGCCTTCGTTTTGCGCACCGCGCCCTACACTTGCCAGCGCCCCGGCGATATTGCGAATCATGTGATGCAAGAAGGCGTTACCCTGGATATCGATGACCACCAGTTGCCCGTAGCGATGCACTTCGCAAAAGTGCATCTGCCGCCAGGGGGTTTTGGACTGGCACCCCGCCGCGCGAAAGCTTGAGAAATCGTGCTCGCCCACCAGCGCCTGGGCGGCGCGGTGCATGGCGCCTGCATCCAGGGGGTCGCGACACCAGGTTACGTTGTTGCGCTCCAGCACCGGCCGGCTTGGCTGGTTCAAGAAGAGATAGCGATAGCGCCGCCCAAGCGCCCCCAGCCGGGAGTGAAAGTCATCGGATACCGGTTTGACCCAGCGAATGGCGACATCCTTGGGCAGATTGGTGTTGGCGCCGAAGATCCAGGCTTTTTCGCTGCGCTGGGCGGGCGGGTCGAAGTGGACGACCTGACGGGTAGCGTGTACACCGGAGTCGGTGCGCCCGCTTGCGTGAATTTGCACCGGCGCCCCAGCCACCTTCGCCAGCGCCTGCTCGACGGCCCCCTGCACGGAGGCGGCGTGCTTCAAGCGCTGAAAGCCGCTAAAGCGCGTGCCGTCGTACTCGATACCCAAGGCCAGCCGCCCGGTGAGCGGCGTGGTTTCATCAAAGTGGTAAAAAAGCGTCATTAGCCACGCCGTGTTGGAAAAAGGGTTAGCTATTATCCCGGCGTCGCGGCTTAAATGCTACCTCCTCGATTTCCCACTGCGGCTCAGTAGAAGATGGCGGCTCGGTCGCGCCAACGTCCTGGGAAAGCGGCTTTGCGTCAGTGTCTTCGGGTGCAGTCGCGCGCGCCGGCGGGTAATCGATCAGGTGATTCGACGAACTAGCCGGGGCTTTCGGCGCCAGCGCCGGTTCATCTTGTTCGCCAGGCTCTAACGCCTCGCTGAACGCCCCGGCAGACTCAGGTTCGTCTGGCTCGCCTGGCGCGTCGTTTGGCGCCCAGGGCGCGGGCGTGGGTTCCATCAGGTCTTGTTCGGCCAGGGCGCGGCGTTCGACCGCCAGGGTTTGCGGCCCGGGGCTTTCTGGCATCTGTGGCTCAGGTGTTTCATCAACAGGCGGTGTTGCGATGGACGATGAAGCGGCAGCGGCCGGCACGGTGTGGCTCGGCGGTGCAGCGGATGCCGCGGGCGCTACCGGCGCAACCGGTAGAGGCGCAGCCTCCCACTGGCTTTCGCGACGCTTACGACTGATCACCATGGACGCCAGCAGCAGCAAAAGCGCAATACCCGCAAGCCACACCCAGCGCTCGCGAAGCGATGCCCAGACGCCAGGCGCCGGGGCGCTTGGCTGCGCACTGGCCGAGACGGGGCCGGTTTGAGCCAGCGCGAGCGTTTGTACATCGCCAAGGGTTTGGCGCAGCGCCGCCACCTCCTCTCTCAGTGTGTCGATTTCTGCTGCTTGGCGGGCCTGTTCATCCAAAAGCGCCTGATACTCGCCGCCATTGGGTGCGGCTTCGGCGGTGGGAAGCGGCGAAAATGGCGCCAGCGCCTGGCTTACAACCGCCGTAGGCGCGGCGCCGCTATCGGCCAGCAGCGGGGTCGCGGGCGTTTCCGCCTCACCGGCGGCGAGCGCCGCCTCGAGACTGAGCGAGGCCATTAACGCATCCAACACCGCGGCTTCGACGTCGGCCTGTTCGCCGGCCGGTGGCGAAGGCTCCCGGGCGCTATCTTGCTCGTTACTCTCGCCACCGCTTGGCTCAGCGGCCCGAGGCGCGGCCGGCGCTTGCGCGACGGCTTGATTTTGAGGCTCGGGCGAAGCAGCGCCGCGCTCCGGCGATTCGCCGCTGCGCGCGCTCACGGCCCGGGCTGCCTGCTGCGGGCTTCGTCCTAGCGCCTCTTCCCGGGAAGGCAGGCGCAGGCGCTGGCCAACGCGGAGCGAGTCGATGCTTTCCCCGGCGAATGCGGCCGGGTTGGCCTCTGCCAGCGCGGCGATCATCTGCTGAACGTCGACGCCAGGAGCGCGGGTTCTCAGGGCGATATCCCAAAGCGTGTCGCCGGGCTGAACGGTGGTATGGGTGGCATCCGGCTGGGCGCTTGCTGGCGGGGCCGGCCGCGATGGCGCCGGGGCCGGCGCAGCGGTTTGACGCACGTCCGCAACCCCAGCGCCTGGTTGGCCGGGCAGGTAATCCACCGGGTCGAACAGCAGCGTGACCGCTTGAGTTTGGCGCCCGGTGGGGGTATCGAGGGTAATCAGCACGTCGAGCCAGGGCGCGCTCACCGCCTGGGGGCTACTCAGGCGCAAAAAAGTGCGCCCGTTTTGGCGCGCTGGCGTCACCTGTAGATTGGACAGCAGCGGCGACCACTCGAGCCCCAGCGCGCTGAATGCAGAAGGCTCGGCCACGCTTGCCCGAATATCCTCCACGCGGTAACCATCGCTTTCAAGCAGAACCACCGTGGCATCGAGCGGCGCTTGAAGCGGTGAAAGCGTTGTCGCATGGCCCAGGCCCAAGGCAAGCGCGGCCGGGCTCAGCGTTGCAAGAACGAGCCAAACACTGGTGGCTAGCGTTTTATTCATCAAGGCCCCTTGCCTTTGATTACCCACGAGCCCTGAGTGACGGGCCCCACTCATCATTCTTTATTACTATAACCTGGCGAGTTAAACCTTCCTTGGGAAGTTTAGCGATTTTTAAGGTATGCAAATAAAAAGGGAAGCCACTGGGGCTTCCCTTTTTCAGGCGTTAAACCTTATCGAGCTTACCGCTCGCGCAGAATCTTCAGCATACGCTTGAGCGGCTCCGCTGCGCCCCACAGAAGCTGGTCGCCTACGCTGAACGCCGACAGGTATTCGCCGCCCATGTTGAGCTTTCTAAGCCGCCCCACCGGTACATCCAGGGTGCCGGTGGCGGCCGTGGGCGTAAGCCCCGCGATGGTGGCGTCTTTATCATTGGGGATCAGCTTGACCCACTCGTTGTGCTTGGCGATGCGATCCTCGATCTCATCGAGCGGCACGTCCTGCTTGAGCTTGATGGTGAACGCCTGGCTGTGCGAGCGCATCGCGCCGATACGCACGCAAAGACCGTCGATGGGGATCGGGTTATCGCCCAGTCCCAGAATCTTGTTGGTCTCGACGAAGCCCTTCCACTCTTCGCGGCTCTGGCCGCTGTCGAGCTTGCTGTCGATCCAGGGGATGAGGCTTCCGGCCAAGGGCGCGGCGAAGTTCTCGGTCGGGAAATCACTGCCGCGCATTTTGGCGGTGACCTGGCGGTCGATATCCAGAATCGCGCTGGCCGGATCGTCGAGGTCAGCCGCCACGCTTTGGCGCAGATCGCCCATCTGGTTCAAGAGCTCGCGCATGTGCTTGGCGCCAGAGCCCGAGGCCGCCTGGTAGGTCATCGAGGTCATCCACTCGATCATGCCAGCCTCGAACAGGCCGCCAAGCCCCATCAGCATCAGGCTTACGGTGCAGTTGCCGCCGCAGAAGGTTTTCGTGCCCTTGGTGAGCTGCTCGTCGATCACGCGGCGGTTGACCGGGTCGAGCACGATGGTGGTCTCGTCTTCCATGCGCAGGGTGCTGGCCGCGTCGATCCAGTAGCCGTTCCAGCCGTCGCTACGCAGATCCTTGTAGACCTTCTTGGTGTAGTCGCCGCCCTGGCAGGTAATGATGACGTCCAGCGCCTTGAGCGCCGCCAGGTCAAAGGCGTCTTTTAGTGCCGGCACATCGACGCCGATGTCGGGTCCGGGCTGGCCGACCTGAGAAGTGGTGAAAAACACCGGCTCGATGCCGTTGAAATCACCATCTTCCTGCATACGGTTCATTAGAACCGAGCCCACCATCCCCCGCCAGCCTACAAAACCGACCTTCAACATGTAACGTCCTCCAGTAGATTAAAGTCTTCTCAACACCACTATAACAAAAGAGATCGGCCGCTGCGTAAGGCGGCCGATCTCGTTAAACGTTTCTAACCTCGAGGCCTGCCCGCTTTAGCCAAGCCGGGCAAACGCCGCGAGCACGGCGTCGCCCATCTCGACCGTCGAGGTGCTCGGCTCGCCGCTTTGGGCGATATCCGCCGTGCGCAGCCCCTGGTCGAGCACGTCGCCCACGGCGGTTTCGATGCGCGCGGCAAGGCGGGGCTCGTTGAGCGAGTAGCGCAGCATCATGGCCACCGACAGCATCATCGCCAAGGGGTTGGCGATGTTTTGTCCGGCGATGTCCGGGGCGCTGCCGTGGCAGGGCTCGTACATGCCCTGGCCGGATTCGTTGAGCGACGCCGAGGGCAACATGCCGATGGAGCCGGTCAACATGGCCGCGGCATCGGAAAGGATGTCGCCGAACATGTTGCCGGTCACGACCACGTCGAACTGCTTGGGCGCACGCACCAGCTGCATGGCCGCGTTATCCACGTACATGTGCGAGAGCTCGACATCCGGATACTCCGGCGCCAGCCGCTCCATCACCTCGCGCCACAGGATGGTGACTTCCAGCACGTTGGCTTTATCGACCGAACAGAGTTTCTTGCCCCGCTTTTGGGCCATCTCGAACGCCACGCGGCCGATACGCTCGATCTCGCTTTCCGAGTAAACGTAGGTATTGAAGCCCACGCGTTCGCCGTCGCGCTCTTCGATACCCCGCGGCTCGCCAAAATAAATGCCGCCGGTGAGCTCGCGCACGATCATGATATCGAGCCCGGCGACCAGTTCAGGCTTCAAACTCGAGGCGCTGGCCAGCTGCGGGTACAAAAGCGCCGGGCGCAGGTTACCGAAAAGCCCCAGATGCTTGCGCAATCCCAAAAGCCCCTTTTCCGGACGCTTGGAGAGATCCTCGATCTTGTCCCATTTCGGCCCGCCCACCGCGCCGAGCAAAATGGCGCTGGCGGCTTTGGCTTTCTCGAGCGTTTCAGCCGGCAGCGGCTCGCCGTGAACGTCATAAGCCGAGCCGCCGACCAGCGCCTCTTCGACGTCGATATCGAGCCCCGCCTCCTGACAGGCTTTTAGCAGCCGTGCCGCCTGGGCGGCAATTTCCGGGCCGATACCGTCACCGGGCAGCAGTAAAACTTTCTGGGTCATGCGGTTTCCTCAACAAACGAAGCGGTAAATCTCAAGCGGACTGGCGGAAAAGCCAGGGGCGAGCGGCCTTGTGCTTTTGCTCGAAGGCGCGAATGGCGTCCTCGTCTTTCAGGGTGATGCCGATATCGTCCAGGCCTTCGAGCAGGCAGTGCTTGCGAAACGCATCGACCTCGAAGGCGAAGCTGTCGCCGCCGGGGGTGGTCACGCGCTGGCCTTTCAGGTCGATATCCAAGCGGTAGCCCTCAATCGCTTCGACCTCCTGGAATAACTGCTCTACCTGCTCTTCCGCCAACGTGATCAGCAAAATGCCGTTCTTGAAGGCGTTGTTGTAGAAGATATCGGCAAAGCTTGGCGCAATCACCACCCGAAAACCGAAGTCCTCGAGCGCCCAGGGGGCGTGCTCCCGGGAGCTGCCGCAGCCGAAGTTACGCCGCGCCAGCAGCACCTGGGCGCCCTGGTAGCGGGGCTGGTTCAAAACGAACCCTTCGTTGAGCGGGCGCTCGGAGCAGTCCTGGCCCGGCTGGCCTTCATCCAGGTAGCGAAGCTCGTCGAACAGGTTCACGCCAAAGCCGGTACGCTTGATGGATTTCAAGAACTGCTTCGGGATGATCAGGTCGGTATCGACGTTGGCGCGATCCAGCGGCGCCGCCAGGCCTTCGAGACGTTCGAACTTTTTCATGGCTTAGGCCTCCTGGGCGTGGCTTTCATCGTTGGCGGGCAATGTACGGACATCGACAAAATGCCCGGCAATCGCGGCGGCGGCGGCCATGGCCGGGCTTACCAGGTGGGTGCGCCCGCCGTAGCCCTGGCGGCCTTCGAAGTTACGGTTGGACGTCGAGGCGCAGTGCTCGCCGGCACCGAGCTTGTCGGCGTTCATCGCCAGACACATCGAGCAGCCCGGCTCGCGCCACTCGAAGCCCGCCGCGGTAAATATCTTGTCGAGGCCTTCCGCCTCGGCCTGGCGCTTCACGAGCCCCGAGCCCGGCACCACCATGGCGAGCTTGATCGAATCCGCCACCTTCTTGCCCTTGGCGACCTTGGCGGCTTCGCGTAAGTCTTCGATGCGTGAATTGGTGCAGGAGCCGATGAACACCTTGTCGAGTTTGATATCGGTGATCTTTTGATTCGCCTGCAGGCCCATGTACTCCAACGCCCGGGTATGGCTGCGCTGTACCGTGTCATCCACGGCGGCCATCGGGTCCGGCACCTGGCCGGTAATACCGGTGACCATCTCGGGGCTGGTGCCCCAGCTCACCTGGGGTTCGATCTCTTCCGCCTGAAGGGTGACGACCTTGTCGAATTCGGCGTCCGCGTCGGAGACCAGCTCGCGCCAGTCGGCCACGGCGGCCTCCCACTGCTCGGCGGTGGGCGCGAAAGGACGCTTGCCAAGATAGTCGATGGTGGTGTCGTCCACGCCAATGAGCCCGACCCGGGCACCGGCTTCGATGGCCATATTGCAGACCGTCATGCGCCCTTCCATGGAGAGCGAACCAATGGCGCTGCCGGCGAACTCGATGGCGTAGCCGGTGCCGCCGGCGGTGCCGATCTCGCCGATGATCGCCAGCACCACGTCCTTGGCGGTCACACCCAGGCCCAACTCGCCTTCGACGCGCACCTGCATGTTCTTCATTTTTTGCGCCAGCAGACACTGGGTGGCCAGCACGTGCTCGACTTCTGAGGTACCGATACCGTGGGCCAGGGCTGCGAAAGCGCCGTGGGTGGCGGTGTGGGAGTCGCCGCATACCACGGTCATACCCGGAAGCGTGGCGCCCTGCTCCGGGCCCACTACGTGGACGATGCCCTGGCGCGGGTCGTTGATCTTGAACTCTTCGATGCCGTACTCGCCGCAGTTGTCGTCCAGGGTTTGTACCTGGATCAGCGAGACCGGGTCTTCGATACCGCTGTTGCCCGCGGCGCGCTCCTTGAGCGTGGTGGGCACGTTGTGATCCGGTGTAGCCAAATTGGCGTCGAGGCGCCAGGGCTTACGCTTGGCCAAGCGCAGGCCTTCGAACGCCTGGGGCGAGGTCACCTCGTGGAGCAGTTGGCGGTCGATATAGATGAGCGCCGTGCCGTCATCGCGCTGCTTCACCAGGTGTTGATTCCAGAGTTTATCGTAAAGGGTTTGGCCTGACGTCTCGGTGTGACCTGACATTGTGCTCTCCCGGGCGGTGCCCTGCTGGTTCGGTCCGGCGTTTTCGCATTGCCCGCCTCTTGGGGCGGTTTTAGGCTCTGTCTGAAAAGCGCCTGCGCTCGACAATACGGCGTTAAAAATTGGCTCGCGCGCGAGTCCGATCAAAATACTCATTTACACATGTAAACTCCGTTTTTTCGTCAATTTTTGCCTTGTCTTGTCTTCGCTCGTCGACTTTTCAGACAGACCCTAGTGAAGCCAGTGTTGCGCGCCTCGCGCATAAAAGCAATTCATGTTATTTATGGATTGGATTCCAAAAAGGAATAGCGAGAACATACATGGATACGCAGAGCCTCCAGGCCTTTATCGCCGTTGCCGAGTCGCGAAGCTTTTCCCGCGCCGCCGAGCAGCTCCATCTGACCCAGCCGGCGGTCAGCAAGCGTATCGCGACGCTCGAAGCCCAGGTCGGCACCCGGCTTTTCGACCGCATAGGCCGGCGTATCGCGCTCACCGAAGCGGGGCATCTTTTGCGCCCCAGAGCGCTGCGTATTTTGCAGGCCGTAGAAGATAGCCGCCGGGCGCTGGCGAACCTTTCCGGCCAGGTGGGCGGCACGTTGACCCTGGGCACCAGCCATCACATCGGTCTTCACCGCCTACCGCCGGTGCTCAAACACTACACCGAGCAGCATCCGGAGGTAGCGCTGGATCTGCACTTTCTGGATTCGGAGCTTGCCTATCAGAACGTACTGGACGGCACGCTCGAGATCGCCGTCGTCACCCTGGCCCCGGCGCCGTTTGAGCAGCTGGAAACCGTCGAGCTTTGGCGCGACCGGCTCTGCTTCGTTTGCGCGCCGGACCACCCCCTTCGCCGCTCCTCCGTGCCCATCACGCTCGAGACGCTGTGCAATCACAACTGCGTAATGCCCGGGTCCAGAACCTTCACCCATGCGTTGATTCAAAAGCGCTTCGAAAATGCCGGGCTCACGCTTCACGTAAGCATGGCGACCAACTATCTCGAAACGCTCAAGATGATGTGCAGCGTGGGGCTGGGCTGGAGTCTGCTACCCGAAAAAATGCTCGACGACACCATCGTGGAGCTAAATGTTCAAACACCGCGTATCGAGCGCCCGCTAGGCTACCTGGTGCACACCAACCGCACGCTTTCAAACGCCGCCAGCCGCATGATCGAGGCGCTCATCAAAAGCTATTGATTCAAAAGCAATCGGTCCTTATCAGCATGGGAAACCCCATGTCATGCCACTCCTTTAGGTGAATGAGCTTGCCGCTCCCCGGGTAGCATTGCCTCATTACCACATTCAGCCATTAGCCTGATTCGGCGCTTTGTATACTTCTATACACTCAAAGTTACACTTTATTACATAAGTGTCACGCCTTTCGCTTTGCGCAGGAATGTCACCATGCCCAGCCGTCTTTGCCGCTTTTGGCCACTTGGCCTGCTCGCAAGCTTGATGGCGGGGGCCGCTCATGGCCAAACCACTCATGATCAGCGCACCACGGATCTCACCCGCGAGGCATGGGTGCTCGAGGCGCGGGAAGGCGAGCTGGCCGCACCGATCCAGGGCCTTGAAACGCTTTACGCTCAAACCCGCGATGAGGCAGTCCGCGCAGACCTGATCGCGCTGCTCTTACGCGCCGAGCGCTACCAGGAAGCACTCGATGTCTGCGCCCGCTGCCCTGTCGAGCAGTACCGGCCCAACGAGCTGGAGAACCTGGGCGGCGCGGCGCGTCGCGTCGAGGCCTTTGATGAAGCGCTGGCGTTTTTCCAGGCGCTGGCTCACCGCCACCCGCAAAATGGCCAGGGGTTTTTGGGCCAGGCGCTGATCTATACCGATATGCAGCAGTATACGCTCGCCGAGATTGCCCTGGATCGCTACACCCAGGTAGCGGGCACGACACCTCAGGGGCTAGAGGCGCAAGGATATCTTGCCTCGCGCACGCAAAACGCCACCCAGGAACTCGCCGCACGCCAAGCGCTTGTAGAGCTCGACCCGGCCAATACAAGCGAGCTTCAGGCGGTTTACCGGCTCGCGGTGGGGCTGGGCGCCAGCAGCGCCGCCCGCGCGCTCATGCAGCAAAACCCGGATACCTTCAACGCCAGCGACCGGCTTTGGCTTACCTACTACGAGGCGGTAACGGATGTTCGCTTAGGCATTCATACCGATGAGCCCCGCCGTACCGCAAGCGGGTTGGCACAGCTGGATACGGTGATAGCCAACGCCGATACGCCCCAGGAACTTGAGCGCCTGGCCGAATACGACCGGGTCGTGGCTCTTACCGAGCTTCGCCGCTTCAGCGAAGCCGAAGCACTCTCCACACGGCTCACCACCCAGCACGGCACCCTTCCGGACTACGTGCTGCGTGCCCGGGCGCTAGCGCTTACCGGGCTTGGTCGACCGGATGACGCCACGAGGCTTTATCGTGAGCTCATTGCGCGCAACCCGAGCATGGCCATCACGCCGGAAGACCCGCTCAACGAGGGGCTTTTCTACAGCTATACCGATGCCCAGCGCTTCAAGGACGCCGACCAATTGCTGCAGAACTGGCTGAGCCAGGAGCCGGAGTATCGCTGGGACTTCACCCGCACGACGCAAATCACCAATACCCAGTATCAAAAAATCCTGATGCTCGATGTTCTACTGACCGCCTGGCGCGGGCAAATGGACCAAGCGAGTGAGCGCTTGGCGAGCTACCAGGCCCAGGCCCCGGGCGAGCCCTACCTATGGATTACTCGTGGCGATCTCGAGCGTGCTAGAGGCTGGCCCCGTCAGGCCGAAGCCTCTTATCAGCGGGCCGAGACCATGCTTCCCCCGGATCAACGCTACCAGGTCGAGCACGGTGAGCTGTTATCGCGCCTGCAGCGCGGCCAGTGGGAAGGTACGACGACCGAGATCGCCAAGCAGATCGTCGAAACACGCCCCAGCGCCTCCCGGGACGAACTGGCCCGGGAGTGGCGCGAAGCGCGGGCGCCCCAGTTAAGCGCCACCGTTACCCGCAGTAGCGGCGAAGGCGTCAGCACCCAGGCCTCGAAAGAGTGGCGCTCGGATGTACGCCTGGACGGGCCACGCAATGCCAACGGTTCGCGCCCGTTCGTTCAGCAAGTCAACCAGTACGGCGAGTTCGATGAACAGGATCTGCGCGCCGGTTACACCATCGCGGGCTACGAGCTGAACCTGCACCCTACAACGCTGGTGCTCTCGGCGGGTCATGGCGCTCAGCTTGGTAGCGACTTTCTCGCCCAGGCAGAGCTCCGTTACGCGCCAACGGATCATATAACGACCACGGTAGGCGCCGAACTCAACACGAAGGAGACACCCCTTCGCGCGTTGGTGGATGACGTGAGTGCCGACCGCTACCACGGCGAATTGACGCTTCGCCGCGACGAGCGCGGAGCCGGCGCATTCGGGGTGGCAGCGGTGGATTTCGATGATGGCAACCTGCGCCGATCAATCTACGGCTATTGGAGTGAAACCTTCTACCATCTGGATCGCTGGCAGGTGAACGGCGAGATTCAGGCCGGCGCCTCACAAAACGACGAAGTGGCGGCGAGCTACTTCAATCCCGAGCGCGACGCAAGCCTGGCCGGCGTCGTGTCGGTGAACTACGAAATGCCGCTGGATTACCGCCAGAGCTTCATACAAACGGTTTCGCTGGGCTCCGGACGTTACTGGCAAAAGTCGTTCGATGACGAAAACACCTGGTCGATCGGCTACGGCCACCGCTTCGAACTCGCCCCGGCCTTCAGCCTCGAGTACGGCATCACCCGCGAACGCGCGGTCTACGACGGCCTCCCCGAATACGACAACACCTTCACCGCGGGCTTTGTATGGAGATTTTTGTGATGCACTGGCGAACAATCGTGACCGGTATGGTGTTGCTGCTTTTAAGCGTTCAGGTCCAGGCTCAGCGGGCACCGGACGACTTCGTCGTCATCAGCTACCACGACGTGGTCGACCATCAGGTGACGCCGAATCTGCCGCTCTATTCGCAAACTATCACACGCACCCGGCTGGTCGAACACTTCAACCTGATCGAAGCCGAAGGCTACCAGCCGGTAAGCTTTCAGCAAATTATCGACGCCAGGCAAGGACGCGCGCCGCTGCCGGAAAAAGCCGTACTGCTCACCTTCGATGACGGCTACCAAAGCTTTTACGATATCGTTTTTCCGCTTTTGAAACTCTACGACTTCCCCGCCGTGCAGGCCGTCGTGGGCAGCTGGCTCGACGTGCCTGCCGGCGGCCAGGTGCCCTACGGCAGTATCACGCTGCCGCGGGATCGGTTTCTAAGCTGGGCCCAAGTGCAGGAACTCGACGCCTCGCCGCTGGTGGAGATTGCCTCTCACTCTTTTGATCTTCACCACGGCGTGCCGGGTAACCCCATGGGCAACGAACAGGGTGCGGCGGTTACCAGCACCTGGCACGCCGGCACCGGCTATGAGAGTGAAGCCGCTTATCTCGAGCGCATTCGTGGCGACATGGCCCGCACCCACGCGCAGTTCGAAGAGTATCTCGGGCGCGAACCGCTGATGATGGTCTGGCCCTACGGTGCGTACAGCCAGGCCACGCTCGAGATGGCCGCCGAGGTTGGCATGCGCTACAGCTTCAGCCTGACGAGCGCCCCTAATCGGCTTGACGACCCGCTCGAGAGTATCAACCGCTACTTGATCGATCAGGAGACCAGCCTCGAGACTTTTAACGAGATACTGGCCAACCGCACCTGGGAAATCGAGGCGCTGCGCATCGTGCACGTGGATCTGGACTACGTGTATGACCCCGACCCGGTTCAGCAGGAGCAAAACCTCGACCGGCTGGTACAGCGTATCTACAGCTACGGCGTCAGCACCGTGTATCTGCAGGCGTTTGCCGACCCGGACGCCGATGGCGTGGCCCAGGCGCTCTACTTCCCCAACCGCCATCTGCCGATGCGCGCCGACCTTTTCAACCGGGTGGCCTGGCAGCTTAAAAAACGCGCCAACGTAAAAGTGTACGCCTGGATGCCGGTGCTCGCTTTCGACCTGGGCGAGGGGCATCGTTACGTCATCAACGACCGCACCGGCGGTGAGTCGCCGAAACATTACCGCAGGCTCTCGCCATTCAATTTGGATAACCGCCGTATTATCAACGAAATCTACCAGGACTTGGGCCGCATGACCAAGTTCGACGGCGTGCTGTTTCACGACGACGCCTTCTTGACCGATCATGAGGATACAGGCCCCGACGCGCTCGATGCGTACGCCCGCGCAGGCCTGCCCCGAGATATTGGCGCCTTGCAGCAAGACGGTGTCATAACGCGCTGGACCGCCTTCAAGGAACAGTACCTGGGAGATTTCACTCAAGAGCTGCTGGCCTCGGCCAATCACTATCGTCAGTCGGATAACAAGGCGTTTACCAGTTCGCGCAACCTCTATGCGATGACGGTGATGGAGCCCGAGAGCCAACAGTGGTTCTCCCAAAGCCTTGCCGGCTTCGCCCGTGATTACGACTACGTGGCGGTCATGGCGATGCCCTACATGGAAGAGGCCGAGCACCCCAACGCCTGGCTCACCGAACTCGCCCGCCGCTCACTTAGAGAGGTCAGCGCAAAACAGCTGGTATTCGAGCTACAAACCCAGGACTGGCGCACCCAGACGCCGATTCCCAGCGAAGAGATCGCCGAATGGGTCCGGATTCTACGCGCGCAGGGCATCGTCAATATCGGCTACTACCCGGACGATTTTCATCGAAACCATCCGGATATCGACGTCATCAGGCCACACTTTTCCAATGGACTACGCTTTAGAGCCGTGCCATGAACCTGCTCGACGCATTGGCGGTGTTTACGTTGGGCTACCCAAGCGTGATGGCCACTATCTGGATATGTGGCGGGGTCTATTTCTACCTGCACTGGGAGCGCAAGCAGCCAGCCTTCACCACCTTTCAGTTCGAGAGCACGGCGCCGAAGGTGACGGTACTACTGCCCTGCTACAACGAAGGTCTGAATGTAGACGAAACGCTGCATCACCTGTTCCGGCAAAACTACCCCCATATGGACGTGGTCGCGATCAACGACGGAAGCCAGGACGACACCCTCGCTCGCCTTCAGGCGTCAACCGCGCAGTATCCCAAACTGACGGTACTGAACCAGCCCAACCAGGGCAAGGCCAGCGCCATGAATCACGGCCTGGCCTGCGCCACCGGCGACATCATCGTCGGTATCGACGGTGACGCCATTCTCGATTACGACGCCGTGGGCTTCATGGTCAGCCACTTTCTCAATAGCCCAAAAGTCAGCGGCGTGACCGGTAACCCCCGGGTGCGCACTCGTTCGACGGCGATCGGCAAGATTCAGACCGGCGAGTTCTCTGCGATTATCGGCCTGATCAAACGTGCCCAGCGTATCTATGGAATGGTGTTCACTATTTCCGGGGTGATCTGTGCGTTCCGCCGCGATGCGATCGAGAGAATCGGGGGCTGGAACACCGACATGATCACCGAGGATATCGATATCAGCTGGCGACTGCAGCTCGACGGCGGCCAGGTGCGCTACGAGCCGCGCGCCATGTGTTGGGTACTGATGCCGGAAACCCTGCGCGGGCTTTTCAAGCAGCGCCTGCGCTGGGCCCAGGGCGGCGGCGAGGTCTTTCTACGTTACTTCACACAAACCATGCGCTGGAAAAACCGACGCTTTTGGATACTGATGCTTGAGTACGTTGTCAGCGTCGTGTGGTGTTACTCGGTGCTTTTACTAATCATCGCGTGGCTAGTCGCCAAGGCGCTTTCACCCACGACCTGGCCCGTCACCGCCAGTGTGCTCTCTTACTTCAGCAGCCTTTTGATCTTCATTAGCTTCATTCAGTTTTCGGTGAGTTTTTATATCGACAGCCGCTACGACCGGGAGATTCTCAAGTGCGTTTACTGGAGCATTTGGTACCCCTTTGCGTACTGGATACTGAACCTGATGACCGTCATCGTCGCTTTTCCCAAGGCGATGAGACGTCAACAAGGCCGCCTGGCTACCTGGCAAAGCCCCGACAGAGGAGAAGCGTTCAATGAACAAACTGATACCCGTCATCATCGATAACCCCTGCCAAAAGTGCTGGCAGTACCGCACCCGAGACGCGGTCATGGCAACGGCCACGCTTGCGCTGTGGCTGGTGGTGCTGTCACGGCTTCACGGGTTTTATATGCTCGAGGAGGCGATCATCGACCAGCTTTACGGCTCTACCATGCTGAAAATGCTGGTGGCGGGCTTTATCACCACCTTTCTAACCTTTCACCTATGGGCGATCTACAACCGCTACCTCTATACCAGCGTACTCAAACGTGGCGAACCTACGCCCCCAACGCCCCTACTCGAAGAGCACGCTCCTAACCAGCCCCTGGAGCTTTTGAATGGAATACCCCACGCCTCCAAGCCGGAAGGCAACCTCATCCCTTAGACGTCCTTGGCATCCGGTGGCACCGGCAACCCCTGCACTACCAGTTTGGGCCAGCTTATTTGCCAGCCTTTTTCGATTATCCGTTTTTCGAGCGCCTGGGGTTTAGGCCGCGCCGGGTTGAGGGTAATGGTCAGTTCGAAAAGCGCCGCCACGCCAAAGGGCGCGACCAGCCGAATCCTTCCGCGCTCATCGAGTAGCGCCCCCACCGCGGTTTCTACCTCCACCCAGTGGCGCATGGCGTCTTCACATGAGCCGTAGGGCGCATCACCGTTGCGGGTATGCATCCGCGCCTGGTTTTTCACCGACCAGGGCAGTGCCATGCGCCGGTTAAGTTGCAACTCGAGGGCGCGGTCCTTCTCGGGGCAGGTATCCTGGGGGTCAAAATAGATCAAATCGATGTCGTTGAGCGGCGTGGCGCTACCGAAGCCGTGTGCTTTATCCCAGGCCAGGTTGCGCACAAACCCGGCGGCCAGACACCAATGGCGCAGTCCCAAACCAGCCGCCACCCGAAGCGCCTGCATACGCAAGCGGTCTTGACCCAGCCACGCCATCAGTCTGGCCTCGTTGGTCATCTAGCCCCCTCATGCAAGCGCCGAGCGAAAATAGCACCGTCGTTGGGTGTCGCCCAACGGCGTCGACCGTTTTTTAACTCAGCCGAGTCGCTGGTTCGGGGGTATAAAATACCCCGCGCGCCCGGGCTTGTGACAGCAAACGCCGATAGTACTCTTTGAACACCCCATCCGAAAAAAACGCTTCCAGATAATTGACGGCCTCCGCATACTCGACGCCGCTGTCTCTGTAGGCCGAGCGCTGTTCGCTGGTGCACAGGTTTTGAATGAGCGGCATCAGCTTATCGGCGGACTTTACCAATTGTGCCTCGCGGGTTTGCTGCGCCGTGTACTCATCGAAAAGTGCGGCAAAAGAGTGGGCCGTGTGCTCGGGCAGTTTGGAAAAAAGCTTGTTCGCCGCCGCTTTTTCGTGCACTTCTTTATGGCGCGTATCGCTTCGATAAGGGTTGGTGTCCCCGGCGTATAGTTCGGGAAGATCATGAAGCATCGCCATCTTGAGCATTTTGGGAAAATCGACGTCTTCCAGTTCGTTTTCAACCAGCATTAAAAACATCGCAAGATGCTAGGAGTGCTCCGCATCGCTCTCGGCTCTTCCGATTTGCGTCGTATGGCACTCTCTTTCACAGGTTTTGAAGGGTTCTATCTCTTTCAAAAACGTGATTTTCGACTCGATATCCATGTACGGCTCTCATTACTGCTTAAAACGTTTACTACTTACCGCAGGCCTTTAGCGCTTCACCCATGCGCCCCTTAAGCAGCTTTCAAGACGGCGCCTGGCTTCAGCCCTGGCGACTACAATCCGTTCAGATCCAGCGCCACCGGCTCACCGAGCCAGTAGGCGTAGGTCGTGTGATCCATGAGTGTGTTACCCGTTAGGGCGTGGATCAATACGCTAAGGCCCTTTCTGTTCGTATCCAACCAGGCAATGAACTGCTCGAAGCTTTTCTGACCAAACACGATCTGGCAGCTCCACTTGGTGTGCGGCCCGACGCACTTTTGGTGCACGCGGCCAACCTTGAGGCCAAATATTTCGCCAGCATCGGCGCAGAGCTTGGTGGCGAACACGACCGTCTTTTCGTCGAAGTAGACGTGGGCGTGGTAGGCCTTGTGAAGGTTAACGGGTCTGTTGGGTTGATTCATGGGAAGCCTCGCTCTCGATTAACCGAATGGGGTAGCCATAGGTATTTAGTCGGCGCTTATTTCATTCAGCAGCCTTAAGCAGGTGTCCTTTTAGAACGCGGGTATGAATATACGTTTCGAGGTTTGCACTATAGAGCACTAAGAGGCGCTGTTTACCTCCTCCTCTTCAAATACGGCATTACCATGACCCAAGTCATAATCGAAAAGAAATGTTTAGTAGACACCCAACATCAATACCGTCCCATCAGGTAACCGAGAAAACGTACCAGGGCGTTGGGACGGGGCCGACAATCCCATTTATAAATTTCCCCTTGAGGCATTTCTTCCTCGGCGCCATAACCCGTGAGGTCTTTGGCTTGCAGCAGCGCCAGGGAGTAAAGGTGGTCGATGACTTCATCGTCACGCTCCTGCTGGCGCTGCATTCCCAACAGCGTTTTCTTGATAACGGCGTAGTTTCCCGGCGGCTTCCCGGTTTCCTCGAGATGGGTAACGCCCTCATCGCCTATATGGCAAACACCCCACTCGTTAAGTCCGTCTTTCCAAAAAGATATGTCTGAAAAATGCGCGCGCTCCTCTGCCTCACAGAAAAGTACGTCGCGTTTTGCGGAAAGGTAGCGGCGCTCTTTAACCTGAAAGAAGAGCGAGGCACGTTTTCCGCCGTACTCAAAGACAAAAAGCTTTTTTTCAGGCGTGACGATGGCAATCAAGTCGGGATCCTCTGGGTCGTTCGTCTCCTGCGCCACCAGGTCCTTTTTCATTTGCGCAAAATGCGCTGCGTCACACACCAACCATGAAAAATCCATACTCTATGACCTCTTGCCTATATCCTGCACAAAAACCAGAACACCAAAAGCGGTTTGGTCGCTGCAAACAGTCACAACGATGGTCAAACGCACCGTCTTCTATAGCGTGCAACTTTAAGGTGATACGAGCGCTATAGAACGTGTCTCGACGTCTCGTTTGGTAGCGGCGATAGCGTTCGAAAGCTGCCTTTTGAAACTTCCCCACTCATCAGTTTTTTTGCCATGAAACATAAGTACACTGCCGCTTTTATCTTCATAGCTCAAAATAGAAGCCGTTACGGGTGTTAAAAATCCAATTTGATCGTAAACAAGCGATAGTGAAAGGATGAATATAAAAATGCCGATGATCGCAATCCAAAATGTCGAGGTAAGCCATAGTATTACCGTGGATACCGATAAACAGATCAGCGCCTTCAAGAGCCCTTCCCCGACAAAATGAGGATAACCTCGCCAACGCTCGAATACCGGAGACATCTCGGCCAGCGGGTACTGGTCCTCTACTAAATTTTGCCCTTTTTTCCAGTACAAATAGAAATACTCCTCGTCAAAGGAGTACCGATATATTGCCCTGAACTTCTTCACTTCGATAGACTGATCAATCAAACTGACCTACCTATTTCGGTTATTCATCGCGAGTATAAAACAGAGTGTTCGACCAGTTACCGAAGCCCAGGGCAAGGACATCGTTATATGATTGCCGGTATGGCGCAGGCTTGAACAGCGAAATAAGCCGGCTCATTACTCCACCAGCACTACGCTCATGAAGTTCTGTCGCCACTGCCTTGCTGGTAACAACGATGTTTTTGACCTCTTCGAGTAAGCGTTGATTCTGGATTTCCGCATTCTCATCATCCATCCAGAAAACCTCGGCGCACTCGAGTAGAAAATAGCGATTTTTGACCGTATCCGAGGCAAGAAACTGACGTGCTTCCTCAATAGCATTGGATACATCCTCTCGCTCAATACGGCTCAGAAACTGTTCGAGATTGGCAAGCCCCCCTTCAAAATCACCCAATAAGGCAATCTTTTCCTCTTTCTCATCAAGCTCCCCGTCGTCCAGCTCTTCCTCAGCGTCTTCAGGGTCGAAAATCATCGAATCACAAACTCGCGGCTGGCTCGAAACCAACAGTTTGAAAAGTAGTGGGATGTCGTAATTCCATTCTGACACGCCCGTGATTGACACTTTTTCATCTTCGCCTGGTATGCCACTGCAGCTATACAAATAAGCGCGATTCGCCATGGTCTCTCTCTGTCATCTGATTATTCTGAAACAAACCCAGTATCAACCAGGTTCATAATGTCAATAACCTATCTTAATATCCATTCGATCATCAATATCATTTAATAATTTTTATCAATTGAAAGATTGCGGGTAAAGCTCGTTTATTAGCCCAAGCTCTCTCTTCCAAGGGATTTGATGGATTGGTCTTAGCGCGGTTAATGCGCTTGCGAGCCGCCCGCGAAAGCTATCGGCGCTAAGTTACTGGAACAACCGAACCTATTTCTTCCAAGAGCATCTATCCAGGCCTCGGGTGCGCTAATCGCTTACTCGCGCCACATGGCCGTTTCGACTCTAGAAGCGCGCCGCCGCCCTTCTGCTGGCCTTTAGGCGCTTTCCCGATTAGCCTAATCCTTCGAAGTTAAAGGATCACGTATGGATCAAACGACCTCTCGGCGGCGCCTGGCGGGCACGCTCGCCTTGCTTGGGCTTTTTTTGCAGATTATCGGGTTTACGCCCTTCATCACCTCGACCCAGCTTGTGAGTTATCTGCTTTGGGCGGCGGTCGTCCTGCTTTGGAAAGACATTCCCAAGCGCTCGCGGGTGCAGGCGGCGGCGCTGATCGGGATTGGCGGGCTGATGCTTTTGGCGGCGCGGTTCCTATACGGCGCTGATGTGGATTGGCCGCACGTGCTGGAAGGTAACGTGTTCGTGGTCGCGATGCTGATCGGGGTGAGCTTTATCTCGCTGGTCGGCCGGCAAGGCAACAAACCCGCGGCGGGTAAGCGACTGACCGGCAGCGGCGGTGTACTGCGCACCTGGCTTGGGGTGCACTTTCTGGGCACGATTTTGAATCTTTCCACCGTGTTCATGGTGGGCGACCGTATCGCGCGGCGAAGTCCACTCACCACACCGCAGTTTTTAGCACTCAACCGCGGACTCTCGAGCGCTGCTTTATGGTCGCCGTTTTTTGCGTCCATGGGGGTGGTGATCGCACTGGCGCCCGAGGTTCAGTACAGCCAAATCGCCCTGGTGGGCTTTCCCATCGCCATGCTGTCCGGGCTAATTACGACGCTGGAGCTTCGCCGCCGCTTCGATTTGAGCGGCGTCGACGGCTTTTCGCTCTCACCGCGTAGTCTCTTCATGCCGCTGGGCATGGCGTTTGGGGTGATGCTCTTTCACTTTTGGCTCACCCCGTCGCTTTCGATCGTGAGTATCATTACCTTTTTACTGCCCGGCGTGGCGCTCGCGGTCAATCTACGCGAGGGCCCCGTTTTCACGGCAAAGCGAATTCGCCAGCACACCTTCAACCGGTTGCCCGCCATGCGCGGGGAAATATCCCTGTTTCTGGCCGCCGGGCTTTTGACCGTTGGTCTTTCCACGCTGGTCAACGCCGCGGCGGGGGATGAGTGGACACTGTTCGAGCGCTTCGCCACCGGCCAGGCGATGATCAGCTATGTCGCGATCTTATTGAGCGCCCTGGCGGGACTTCATCCGATCATTGGGGTGTCGGTGCTGGCCTCGATACTGAATCTTTCTGCCAGCGAGCAGACGCTGTTCGCCTTTGTCGCCCTGAGTAGTTGGGCGGTGGGCACCAGCGTCGGGCCGCTTTCGGGGATCAATCTTTCGCTACAGGGGCGCTACGGGGTGAGCGGCTATCAGATGATGCGCGATAACCTGGCCTACGCCGCCATCATGAGCCTGCTCTCGCTGGGCGCGATCGCAGGCATCGGGCAGTTTAGCGCTTGAATCGTCGAAATCCGGTTCGTGAACTCAGGTTTCGATGATCTTGTTGGGGAAGCGGTAGAAGTAGCGATGGCCGCATTCATGGCAGGGCTCCAGCCGCGCAACGCCGCTAAGCATGACCTGGGCGTCGCAATGCACGCAGGCCATGAGGCCAGGGGCTGCCAGCTCGCCTTCGCAGTAGTCGGCCCGGGCCGCCTCTAAATCGTCTTCGAATCGCTCGCGCTCGACCACGCTGCGATCGGCGATGGATAAAAGCGACTCGACCACGCGCCGCGAAACCCCATCGACATCGATACCCAGCCACTGCGCCACCTGTTTGCCGGTATCCGACATGTAGTGACGCATGTCGCGCAAATCGCGTTCGACCCAGGCGCGCAGAAGCGCCAGTTCGTCCTTGGTGTACTCCTCGAACTCGGCTTCAAAGGCGACGGCGTCGTCCAGATCCCTTTGCAGATTCGTCCAGGTGAGTTCACCGGTACCATCTTTCATACGCTCGAGCAGGCGCTCGTAGCCTTCGCGTAAACGGTGGTCGTTATCTCGTTCCATGGTTACTCTCCTGTTTCAGTACCACGCGGTCCTTGCTTGAAGGGCTATCACCGGCTAACCGTTCAAGGTTACACCAGCATAGGATACAATCGGCACTACTAATCTGACAGCCGCCATTATCATTCATACTGCGCCCTTGTGGGGCGAATTACGCCAAGGCATTGAAAAACCGATGGATGCACACTATAGCCCTCGCGAGATCGAACGTGACGCCCAACAGTACTGGGACAAGAATCAGTGCTTCAAAGCCGTAGAAGACGCCAATCGCGAAAAGTTCTATTGCCTTTCCATGTTCCCCTACCCTAGCGGTAAGCTCCACATGGGTCACGTGCGTAACTACACCATTGGCGATGTGGTTTCGCGTTTTCATCGTATGCAGGGCAAAAACGTCATGCAGCCCATGGGCTGGGACGCCTTCGGCATGCCGGCGGAAAACGCCGCTATTCAAAACCAGGTGCCACCCGGCGAGTGGACCTACCAAAATATCGATTACATGCGCACCCAGCTCAAGGCACTGGGCTTCGCCTACGACTGGAGCCGCGAATTCGCCACCTGCGATACGAGCTATTACCGCTGGGAGCAGTGGTTCTTCACCAAACTCGTCGAAAAGGGCCTGGTCTACAAGAAGATGTCCACGGTGAACTGGGACCCGGTGGACCAGACGGTGCTGGCCAACGAGCAGGTCATCGAAGGCCGCGGCTGGCGCTCCGGCGCGTTAGTCGAGCGCAAAGAGATTCCGCTGTGGTTTCTTAAGATCACCGACTACGCCGACGAATTGCTGGCTGATCTGGACAAGGTCGAGTGGCCCGAGCAGGTCAAGACCATGCAGCGCAACTGGATCGGCAAGTCAAAAGGCGTCGAGCTCAGCTTTGATATCGAAGCCGCGGACGGCGCCGCGTGTGAGCCGCTTTCGGTCTACACCACCCGCCCGGATACGCTGATGGGCGTGACCTATGTGGCCGTGGCCGCCGGCCACCCGCTGGCGAAAGAAGCCGCCGCGCATAACCCAGAGCTTGCGGCCTTTTGCGAGGAGTGCGCCAAGGGCGGCACCTCGGAAGCCGAGATGGCCACCAAGGAGAAGCTGGGGATGGCCACCGGCCATAGCGCCGTACATCCGCTTAGCGGTGAGCGCGTGCCGGTGTTCGTTGCCAACTTCGTGCTCATGGAGTTCGGCACCGGCGCGGTCATGGCCGTGCCCGCTCACGACCAGCGCGACTGGGAGTTCGCCACCAAGTACGGTGTCGAGATCAAACCCGTCATTGCCGATGAAAACGGCAATACGCCGGATCTCAGCCAGGCGGCCTTTGTTGAGCACGGCACGCTGATCAACTCAGGTGACTTCGATGGTCTCGAGTTTGAGGCGGCTTTTGATGCCATCGCCGCCAAAATTTCCGAGCTCGGCCGCGGCGAGACCAAGACCAACTACCGCATTCGCGACTGGGGCGTGGCCCGCCAGCGCTACTGGGGCGCGCCGATTCCGGTGAAGTACGGCCCCGAAGGCCAGACAGTGCCGCTGACCGATGACGAGCTGCCGGTTGAACTTCCCATGGAAGTCACCGTGGATGCCTCGGGTTCGCCGCTCAAGAAGATGCCGGCATTTTCCGATCTGGGCGATGGCTGGACCCGCGAAACCGATACCTTTGACACCTTCATGGAGTCTTCCTGGTACTTCGCGCGCTTTTGCTGCGCGGACAACCATGATGCGATGCTCGACGAGCGCGCTAACTACTGGCTGCCGGTGGATCTTTACATCGGCGGGATCGAACACGCCATTTTGCACCTGCTCTACGCCCGCTTCTTCCACAAGCTGATGCGCGATTTCGGCCTGGTCGAATCGGATGAGCCGTTCCAGCAGCTTCTCACTCAGGGCATGGTGATCGCCGAAACCTTCTATCGGCCCATGGATAACGGTGGCAAGCAGTGGTTCAACCCAGCGGATGTGGAAGTGACCCGCGATGAAAAGGGCCGCCCGATCAGCGCCGTGTTGATGAGCGACGGCGAGCCGGTGGAAATGGGCGGCATCGAGAAGATGTCCAAGTCGAAAAACAACGGCGTCGACCCGCAGTCGATGATCGACAAGTTCGGCGCGGACACCGTACGGTTGTTCATGATGTTCGCCGCCCCGCCGGAGCAGTCCCTGGAGTGGTCGGATTCCGGCGTGGAAGGCGCACACCGCTTCTTGAAGCGACTCTGGCGCCAGGTCAGCGAGCATCTGGAAGCCGGTACACCCGAGGCGCTTTCCGTCGAGGCCCTCGACGAGCATCAAAAGACACTGCGCCGCAAGACGCATGAAACGATCAAGAAAGCCGGTGACGATATCGGTCGTCGGACCACCTTCAACACTGCTATCGCCGCCGTGATGGAGCTTTCCAACGCGGTGGGTAAATTCGACGATAGCTCGCCCCAGGGCCTGGCCGTGGCGCGGGAGGCGTTGGAAGCCAGCGTACTGATTTTGGCACCGATCACCCCGCACCTTTGCCACTCGCTTTGGCAAGCGCTTGGCCATCAGGAGCCTGCCATCGAAGCGCGCTGGCCTGCCGTGGACGAGTCGGCCTTGACCCGGGATAGTCTGGAACTGGTGGTACAGGTCAACGGCAAACTGCGCGCGCGCATCGAGGTACCGGCGAGCGCCGACAAGGCCTCCGTGGAGAAACTCGCCATGGAGAACGACAACGTACAGCGCCACCTCGAAGGCCAAACCGTGCGCAAGGTCATCGTGGTACCCGGCAAGCTGGTCAATATCGTGGTGAGCGGATGAGCACGATGAGATTAACGCGCCGGCGCTTGCTGGCGCTGGGGGCCGCCGCCATTACGGCGGCCACACTGGCCGGCTGCGGTTTTCAACTGCGGGGGGCGGACTCGCTCCCCACGCTTCCGGCGCTCACGATCGAAGGTGAGACGGCTACTCCGCTTGCCCGCGAGCTCGAAAGCCAGCTTACCCGCATGGGGACCAACGTAACCCCTGGCGCGCCCTGGCGGGTGACCCTGGGCACGCCCAGGGTCGAAAACCGCGCACTGGGAAGCGAAGGACGCGCCAACCGCGACCACGAGCTGACCATGCGCGTCTCACTCTCGGTGCAGCAGCGCGACACCAGCGCCTACGCGCTCAACAATGCCGTGGTCGATACCGCAACGCGTATCCGCGTCAACGACGACGACCTCTTGAACCGCGAAACGCTGTTGGATGAAGCGAATCAAACGCTGAACCGTCAGCTCGCCAAGCGCATCATCGAGCGCCTCGCCACGCTAGAGACGCCGCCGTGAAGGTGTTCGCCGACCAACTGCCGGGCCAGCTTGCCAAAAAGCTGCCCCGGGTCGTGATCGTTGCCGGTGAAGAGCCCTTGCAGCACCGCGATGCTTGCGACGCGGTGCGCCAAGCCGCGCGCCAGGCCGGTATCGAGGAGCGCGAAGTGCTCGATGTCGAGCCCAATTTCGCCTGGGGGCGGCTTCTGGAGACGGCGAGCAACCTGTCGCTATTTGCCACCAACAAGCTTTTGGAACTGCGTTTAGGCAATCAAAAGCTCGGCCAGGAAGGCAGTAAGGCGCTTGCCCAGTACGCCGAGCAGATGGACGCCAGCGACGATGTGCTCTTGATCAGCATGGGCAAGCTCGACGCCAAGCAGCAAAAAAGCGCCTGGTTCAAGAGCCTGGATAAACACGGGCTCTTCGTGCCGGTATGGCCGGTGGATGCTTCGCGGCTGGGTTACTGGCTACGCGACCGCGCTGGGCTCTACGGCGTGCAGATCGATTTGGACGCGGCCAGGCTTCTGGGCGAGCGTACCGAGGGTAATCTGCTCGCCGCCGACCAGGAGCTTCAAAAACTTGCGCTGATTCACCCCCAGGGCACGCGGCTCAACGTCGAAAGCATCGCCGTGGGTGTCGAGGACAGCTCGCGCTTTGACGTGTTCAACTTGGCGGATGCCTGCTTGAAAGGCGAGCCCCAGCGGGTCTCGAAAATCGTCTCCGGGCTCAAAAGCGAAGGGGTCGAGGCGCCCATCGTGCTTTGGGCGCTGACCCGCGAGCTGCGTACGCTCTTGTCGCTGCATCAACATCTCGATCAGGGCCAGAGCTTCGAACACGCCTGCAAGACCCAAAAGCCGATGATTTTCGATAAGCGTCGCCCGGCGTACCAAAAGGCGATCAGCCGCCTGCCGATGAAGCGGCTGCACAAGCTGTTGCTCATGGCGCAGCGCCTGGATCTGTCGGTCAAGGGCGCGTCCAGCGTGCCGCTCTGGCCCGGCCTGCACGATTTGGCGATGACGATGTCCGGCGCGAAAGGTATACTAACCGAAACCGCATGGACCTACCGAATTGGCGTGTAGCCCGTTAGCAAAGGCTTGAATGGCCGCCCTTAAGGTGGTCCAGGCGACTCATTACCTATTACTCATTACCTACTTAAAAAGCGCTCTGCGCATTTGTCCAAGGATGAAGACGATGAAAACCCTGCGTGCCTCCCTTTCCGCTCTGTTGATTCTGGCGCTGGTCGTTACCAGCCTGCCGGTGATGGCGTCGAGCAACAGTGCCTCGACCGGTATGGTGTCGACTCAGTCGATGCTCGCCAGCGACCAGGCCGGTAGTGATCGTCAGCGTATCAACGACCTGCTGGCCCGCGCCGATGTTCAGCAAGCGCTTGTCGGCCAGGGCGTCGACCCGAGCGACGTTCAGGCACGCGTGGCCGCCCTGAGCGACAGCGAAGCCCAGCAAATGGCCGAGCGCCTGGACGAGCTGCCCGCCGGCGCCAGCGGCGTGGTCGGCACCCTCTTTGCCGTGTTCATCATCCTGCTGATTACCGATATTCTCGGCCTGACCGACGTCTATCCGTTTACTCGCTAATCGCACCGATGCGCCCTCTTCTTCACTACGCCCGCCTTGCGGGCGTTTTCATGCTCGCGCTTTGGCTTTGCGGCTGCGCGCGCAGCCCGGTTCTACTCGAAAGTACCTATCAAAGCATTGCCCCCCAGGCCGAGCTTGCAAGCGTCCCCTTCTTCGCGCAAAGCGAGTACCAGTGCGGCCCGGCGAGTCTTGCCATGGTGCTCGCGTACCAGGGCAAAGACGTCAGCCTGAAGAAGCTCATTCCCCAGGTGTACGTGCCGGGGCGAGAAGGCAGCCTGCAGCCGGAAATGCTGGCCACGGTTCGCCGCCATGAGCTGATCGCCTACCCGATCCGCCCCACCATGGACGCACTACTTGCCCACCTGGCGGCCGGCGAGCCGGTGGTGGTGATGCAAAACCTGTCACTGCCGATCTACCCGCTTTGGCACTACGCGGTGGCGATCGGCTATGACCTGCCCGAGCAGCGCTTGATTCTAAGAAGCGGTGAAATCGAGCGGCACACGATGGCGTTTAGCCGCTTCGATGCGACCTGGGCGCGCAGCGAGCGCTGGGGGTTCGTGGTCAAGGCGCCGGGGGAGCTTGCCGCCAACGTATCGGCGCGCGGCGCGGTAGAGGCCATTAGTGCTTACGAGGGGCTACACGGCCCGGTTGCCGCCCTCAGCAGTTGGCAGGCACTCGTCGAGCGCCACCCCGCCAATGCGCTGGGCCAGTTCGCCCTCGGTAATGCGCTCTTTGCCAATCAGGAGCCGGCCGCCGCACAGCGCGCTTTTGAGGCGGCGACGCAAAGCGACCCTAACCTGGGCGCGGCCTGGCTCAACCTGGGGTTGCTGCGTGCCAACCAGGGGGATTCAGAGGCCTCCCGCCAGGCGCTAAGCCGGGCCGCCGCCCTCGAAGGGCCCTGGCAAAGCCGTGCCGAGGCGCTATTGGGCGATTGATCGGCTGGCATTAAAAAAGGGCCCGTTGGGCCCTTTTTCGCTTGCATGGCAACCTGCGCCTAGAAAACGCGGTTCAAGCCATTTTGCGCCGCTACCCGGTAGGCCTCGGCCATTGTCGGGTAGTTGAACGTGGTGCTCACGAAATAGCGCAGCGTATTGGCCTCGCCCTCTTGCTGCATGATGGCCTGGCCGATATGCAGAATTTCCGACGCCTGGTCGCCAAAGCAGTGGATGCCGAGAATCTCCAGCGTATCCTGATGGAAAAGAATTTTTAGCATGCCCACCGTATCGCCGGTAATTTGCGCCCGAGCGGTATCCTTGAAAAACGCCTTGCCCACCTCGTAAGGCACTTTCGCCTCGGTCAGCTCGCGCTCGTTGGGGCCAAAAGAGCTGATCTCGGGAATCGTGTAGATGCCGGTCGGGATGTCGGTCACGAACCGGTAGTCCTTGTCCAGCAGCTCGTTACAGGAGTTCAGGCCCTGATCGTAAGCGGCGCTGGCCAGGCTCGGCCAACCGATGACGTCTCCCGCCGCGTAAATATGGGGAAGCTCGGTGCGGTAGTGGTCGTCCACGCTTAGCTGGCCACGGCCGTTAGCCTTCAGGCCGATATTCTCGAGCCCCAGGGTATCGGTATTGCCGGTGCGGCCGTTTGCCCACAAAAAGGCGTCGGCGCGAATCTTCTTGCCGGATTTCAAGTAGACGACCACGCCGGACTCATCGCCCTCTACCCGGTCGTACTCTTCGTTATGGCGAATCAACACGCCGTGCTTGCGCAGATGATAGGAGAGCGCGTCGCTGATCTCGTCATCGAGAAACGACAGTAGACTGTCGCGGCTATTGACCAAATCGACCTTGATGCCCAGCCCGGAGAAAATCGAGGCATACTCGCAGCCGATAACGCCGGCGCCAAATATCACCATCGTGCGCGGAGTGTGCGCCATGCTCAAAATCGTATCGGAGCAGTAGATACGCGGGTGACGGAAGTCGATATCGCCGGGGCGATAGGGGCGTGACCCGGTCGCAATGACGACTCTTTTAGCCACCAGCTCCTCGACGCCTTCCTGGCGGTCGCGGACCAGCAGCGTGTGCTCATCCTTGAAATGGGCGGTGCCGTGAAACAGGTCGATACGGTTACGCGCGTAAAAGGTCGTACGCATCTCGACCTGCTGGTCGATGGTATCGCGGGAGCGCTCCATGACCCGGGGATAGGAGAACATCCGGGGCTCGCCGATATCGCGAAACATGCGGTTGGTATTGAACGCCAGGATTTGCTTGACCTGGTGGCGCAGCGCCTTGGAGGGAATCGTACCCCAGTGGGTGCAGTTGCCGCCCACTTGGGGTTGCTTTTCGATGATAGCCACGCGCTGATCGTTCTTGGCCGCGTTGATGGCCGCGCTCTCGCCGGCCGGGCCCGTACCAATCACTACGACATCGTAATTATGAACCGCCATACCGTCTGCGTCTCCTCGATCCCATGATCGCGCGTACGAAACGTACGCGCGCTTACCTCACTTACACCGTCGCTGGCGTGGCGCTTAACGGCGGGTAGCGTTGTAGCCGAGATCCGCACCCCGGCTTTCATCGCTTACCCGGCGCGCGCCGCCCCGCTTGCGGTTCTCTTCTTCGCATACCTTGTCTTTACCACCGCAGATATCGCAGCCGTCTTTCATGCCGATCTGATTGAGCCCGCCGCAGGAACCGGCGATCGGCTTGCGCCCCATCAAGACACCTACCGCCATGGCGGTCATGATGAGCGCCATGAAACCCAAAACCAGTAACCAAATAGCCATATAAGCCTCCTCTGACGTTGTCTTTCTCGGGACAGCAATAGGCCCTGAAAGTGCCGTCATTCGGGTTAACACACCCGCTTTGATGGGTGTACTGCGTCATTATACCTTGGTCATTATACCCTGGAGCGGGCGATATAATCAGGCAGTACGGCCATGGGGTAAAACGAACGGGGCTAGCATCAAGCTAGCCCCGCTGAGCGTGGGATAAACCCTTAACCGCCGAAGTCATCCAGCATGATGTTTTCAGGCTCGACGCCCATATCCAACAACAGCTTGATAACGGAGGCGTTCATCATGGGCGGACCGCACATGTAGTACTCGCAATCCTCCGGCGCCGGGTGATCCTTCAAGTACTCTTCATAGAGCACGTTATGGATAAAGCCGGTCGCCCCTTCCCAGTTATCTTCCGGGAGCGGGTCGGAAAGCGCCAGGTGCCACTCGAAGTTCGGAAACTCTTCGGCCAGCTGATCGTAATCTTCGTTGTAGAACGTCTCGCGCCAGGAGCGCGCACCGTACCAGAACGAGATCTTACGATCGGTTTTCAAACGCTTGAGCTGATCGAAAATGTGGCTGCGCATCGGCGCCATGCCCGCACCACCGCCGACGAAGATCATCTCGGCATCGGTATCCTTGGCGAAGAATTCACCGAAGGGCCCCATTACGTCGACCTTGTCGCCCTCTTTCAAGCTGAAGACGTAGGTCGACATCAAGCCCGGCGGATGGTCGGACTTGGGCGGCGGCGTGGCGATACGGATGTTGAACTTGAGAAGCCCCTTCTCTTCCGGGTAGTTCGCCATGGAGTAAGCGCGAATTACTTCTTCGTTGTTCTTGTGGGAAACGTCGAACAAATTGAAGGTTTCCCAATCACCGCGGTACTCCTCTTCGATATCGAAGTCCGAGAACTTGATATCGTAGGGCGGTGCGACGAGCTGCACGTAGCCACCAGCGCGGAAGGCCACTTCTTCGCCTTCAGGAAGCTTGAGGTTGAGCTCCTTGATGAAGGTCGCGACGTTGGGGTTGGCGGTGACTTCGCACTCCCATTTCTTGACGCCGAATACCTCTTCAGGCACTTCGATCTTCATGTCCTGCTTGACGGGCACCTGGCAAGAAAGACGCCAGCCTTCCTTTTTCTCGCGCATGGTGAAGTGCGACTCTTCGGTCGGCAGAATCGAGCCGCCGCCCTCTTCTACGCGGCATTTACACTGCGCGCAGGAGCCGCCGCCACCACAGGCGGAGGAAAGGAAAATACCGTTGGCCGCCAGGGTGTTCAACAGCTTGCCGCCAGCCTGGGTGGTCAGGGTGTTCTCGGGGTCGTCATTGACTTCGATCGTCACGTCCCCGCTACTCACGAGCTTGCTGCGCGCTGCCAGAATGATCGCCGTCAAACTAATGACGATGACCGTGAACATGACAACACCGAGCAAGATGACAGATGTATCAACCATGTCGGTTTCCTATTGCTGAGGGTTTTCTACCTCGGCGACGAACCGCCGCCGAGAAAACCGGCCGATTAAAGCTGAATGCCCGAAAAGGACATAAAGCCCAGAGACATCAAGCCAACGGTGATGAACGTGATGCCAAGGCCCTGCAAGCCACCCGGTACGTCGCTGTACTTTAGCTTCTCGCGGATACCGGCCAGGGCGGCAATCGCCAGCGCCCAGCCCGTACCGGCACCAAAGCCATACACCACGGCTTCGCCAAAGTTGTAGTTACGCTCCACCATGAACAGTACGCCACCCAGGATCGCGCAGTTAACGGTAATCAGCGGCAGGAAAACGCCCAGCGCGTTGTAAAGCGACGGCACGTACTTATCGAGGAACATTTCCATGATCTGCACGAGTGCCGCAATAACGCCGATGTAAGAAAGCAGACCCAAAAACGATAGATCGATGTTTTCAGCCCCATCGATGCCCGTCCAGGTCAGCGCACCTTCCTGCAGCAGATAGGTGTACACCAGGTTGTTCACCGGCACCGTGACGGTGAGTACCACGATGACCGCGATACCCAAGCCGATGGCCGATGAAACCTTTTTGGACACCGCCAAAAACGTACACATGCCCAAAAAGAAGGCCAGCGCCATGTTCTCGACAAAGACCGAAGCAACGAAAAGGCTTAAATAGTGTTCCATGTTACACGGCCTCCTTCGGCTTGGTGTTTTCCTTCATCTTGAACTCGTTCTCTTCGACCTGCTCCGGGTTGAGCGAGCGCAGCACCCAGATCAAAAGGCCGATGATGAAGAACGCGGAAGGCGGCAGCAGCAGCAAGCCGTTGGTAATGTACCAGCCGCCATCCTGAACGGTCGGCAAAATGGTGTAACCGAACAAGCTGCCCGCGCCGAGAAGTTCGCGGAAGAAACCCACGACCAGCAGTACGAAACCGTAGCCCAAACCGTTACCGACACCGTCCAGAAACGACATGCCCGGCGAGTTGGACATGGCGAAGCCTTCGGCGCGGCCCATGACGATACAGTTGGTGATGATCAAGCCAACGAAAACCGACAGCTGCTTGGACATTTCGTAGGCGTAGGCTTTCAGAATCTGATCCACCACGATAACCAACGATGCGATGATGGTCATCTGCACGATGATACGAATCGCCGAGGGAATGTGGTTACGTATCAATGATACGAACAGATTCGAAAACGATGTTACGAAGATAACCGCTAGCGCCATGACCAGCGATACACCCATGCTGGTGGTTACCGCCAGCGCCGAACAGATCCCCAGAATTTGTAGCGCAATGGGGTTATTCTGGAATATGGGCGCGGTCAACACGCCCTTTGCATTTACATCCGCCATGATCAAGCCCCCTCAACGTCGTTGAAGTCGGTGTCGGTGTCTGCGGCGTCTTCCGGCTCGGTGTCACCCCGGAACTTGGCCAGGTACGGCCCAAAGCCTTCCTCGCTGAGCCAGAACTGGAGCATATTGGTAACGCCGTTACTGGTAAGCGTGGCACCGGAAAGTGCATCCACCTCGTACTCGCTGCTGGCGCCGCCCTTGGTCAGGTGAATCGCCGGTGAGAGGTCGCCCTCTTCATCGTAGATCTCTTTACCTTCCCACTGAGCCTGCCAGCGCGGGTTGTTCACTTCGCCACCCAGCCCAGGCGTTTCGCTGTGCTCGTAGTAGGTGATACTGACAATGGTATTGCCGTCACCTTCTACCGCCAGAAAGCCGCGCATACGGCCCCAAAGACCCTGTCCGCGAATCGGCAGAACGATCTGTTCCGGGTCTTCCGGGTCGCCTACCAGGTAGACGGTCGAGTAGTTCTCGACACGGGACAGACCCGCGATGTCGCGATCGCCAGACAGCGTACGACCGGTCGCCGGGTCCCGCGCCGCTTCGAAGCCATCGTACTCGTCCGCATCGAACTCATCGGTATAGTCGCCGGTTTCAAGCTCGACGACGCGACCGGTGATCTGCTCGCTGAACGCCTGCTCGACATCCATGCCGGGCTCATAGAGCCTGGCCACGTTCAGAATATTGGTCTTGCGGTCGAGCTCCTGGTTGAGCTGCTGCGCAGGGCGCAGCGCCACGGCCGCGGTAGAGACAATCACCGAGCAAACGATACATAGCGAGAACGCTACGATCAGAATTTTCTTGATGGAGTTGTTACCTTGTGCCATTAGGCAGTCTCCTCGGCCGGTGCGCCGATACGCTTGGTACGGCGTTTGATATTGGCCTGGACGAAGAAGTAGTCAATCAAGGGCGCAAACAGGTTCGCAAACAGTATCGCCAGCATGATGCCTTCCGGGAAAGCCGGGTTCACCACGCGGATCAATACGGTCATCACACCGATCAATGCACCAAAGACCAGACGCCCCTGGTTGGTCATCGACGCGGATACCGGGTCGGTGGCCATGAACACCATACCGAAGGCAAAGCCGCCGATCACCAGGTGCCAGTACCAGGGCATCGCAAACATCGGGTTGGTCTCGGAGCCGATCAGATTGAACAGCGCACTGGTCGCCACCATACCCAGGAAGACCCCGAGCATGATCCGCCAGGAAGCGATACGCGTCCAAAGCAGCACCGCCGCGCCCACCAGTATAGCAAGCGTCGACACTTCACCCACCGAGCCTGGCACGAAACCGAAGAAAGCATCCGTCCAGCTAAAGGTGTTGGCGAGTGTATCCATGCCGTCCTGGAAAGCGACGGACAGCGCCGTTGCGCCGGTGTAGCCATCCGCGGCCACCCAGACGGCGTCGCCGGAGATTTGCGCCGGGTAGGCAAAGTACAAAAACGCCCGGCCGGTCAGCGCCGGATTCAGGAAGTTCTTGCCGGTACCCCCGAAGATCTCTTTACCGATCACTACACCGAAGGTAATGCCCAATGCCACCTGCCAAAGCGGAATGGTCGCCGGCAGGATCAGCGCATAGAGCACCGAGGTTACGAAGAAGCCTTCATTGACCTCGTGGCCCCGCTTGATGGCGAACAGCACTTCCCAGAACCCGCCCACGGCGAAGGTGACCAGGTAGATCGGCAGGAAGTACACCGCGCCGAGCGCGAAGTTGGACCACAGGCTACCGGGGTCGTGACCCGCTGACATCAGCAAAAACAGCGTTTCACGCCAGCCTTCGAGGGCCGCGTAGCCCGAATCGACCGCCACGTTGGTCTGCCAGCCGGCGTTCCACATGCCAAAGAACATCGCCGGGAAGGTGCAAAGCCATACGGTGATCATCATCCGCTTGAGATCGATACCGTCGCGAATGTGGGCAGTGGTTTTGGCAACGCTGGGGGGCGAGTAAAAGATCGTGTCGACCGCCTCGTAGAGCGGGTAGAACTTCTCGTATTTGCCGCCCTTGTGGAAGTGCGGCTCGAGCGTGTCGAGCGTTTGTCGAATACCCATATCAGGCCTCTTTCTCGATCATGGTGAGATTGTCACGCAGGATGGGGCCGTACTCGTACTTGCCAGGACAAGCGTAGGTGCAAAGCGCTAGATCTTCTTCATCCAGCTCCAGGCACCCCAGGTCCATGGCAGACTCGATATCTCCCACGATCAGCGAACGCAGTAGCTGCGTCGGCATCACATCCAGCGGCATAACCCGCTCATAGTTGCCCACCGGCACCATCGCCCGCTCGGAGCCATTAGTGGAGGTGGTCGGCGCAAAGTTATTCAATCCCTTGAACCCGGAAAGGTAGATACCCATGACCGAATGGCGGTTTTTCCCCGGCGAGAGCCAGCCCAGGAAGGTGCGCTTGTTACCCTCTTCCAACAGGCTGACCTGGTTGTGAAAGCGGCCAAGATAGGTCAGTTTGCCTTCGGCGGAAAAGCCTGAAAACACCGAACCGGAAATGACGCGGGTGCCGTGCGGCTCGATCACTTCGCCCTCGAAGAGCTCGTCGGTGCTGGCGCCAATGCGGGTACGCAGCAGGCGCGGCTTCTCGGCCCGCGGGCCGCCGAGTGCGACGATACGCGTGACGTCGAGCTTGCCTTCCACGAATAGCTTGCCGAAAGCGATCACGTCCTGATAGCCGATATGCCACACGCTTTTATGCAGGGCGACCGGCGAAAGGTAGTGAATATGCGTGCCGACCAGCCCCGCCGGGTGCGGCCCCTTGAAGCTTTCGCTCTTGACGCCGCTGACATCCCCACCGGGGATAGAGGCATTTTCACCCGTGCACAGAAAAACGTTGCCCTCGGTCAGGCGGGTTAGCACCTTGAGGCCGTCTTCGAATGCCTGGGAATTTTCGTTGATGATCTGAGCAGGGTCAGCGCTGAGCGGATGGGTATCCACGGCGGTGACGAAGATATCGGAAGGCGTGCTATCCAGCGCCGGTGTGCGCGAGAAGGGCCGGGTCCGCAGCGCGGTCCAAAGGCCGGTCTCCACCAACTGGTCGACGACCATCTGACGGTCAAGCGTTGCCAATGCGTCGCGCTCGTGAGAGGCAAACGCCATGGCTTCTTCATTCTCATCGACTTTAATGACGACGGAAAGTAAACGTCGTTTTTCGCCACGGTTAATAGCGACTACCTCACCGCCGGCCGGCGCTGTAAAACGCACGCCTTCCGTTTTCTTGTCGGTGAAAAGTAGCTGGCCCAGTTTGACCTTGTCCCCTTCCTGAACTTCCATGGTTGGCTTCATGCCAACGTAGTCAGTCCCCAGAATTGCCACATGGCGCACAGGCCGCGCATCGTCGATACGCGCCTCAGGCGCTCCCGTGATGGGAAGATCCAGGCCTTTTTTGACTTCGATCATAGTCTCGCCCAGTTGATGGATCGGATATACGAAGGTAGGGGTTCGAATGCTTATTTTCTGCTGGATGAATTGTTATTTGCTCTGCAGATTGTTACCAGTCAGGCCCAAGCACGCTTGAACCACCCCGAAAAATCTACCGTATTATAAAGATAAGCGCGGCCAATGACCACAACCCCGACCGTCTCCTAAAGTGCTATATACATATACTTTTCGCTTTATTTAACGACATAAAAAAACGCCACCTTGCGGTGGCGTTGGCTGAACGAGGCGTCGAGTGCCCGCGAAACGCGCCTTCAGGCGCTTGGCAGCTTCAAAAACGCAACGTTAGACATGTGCTGCAAAATGCGAATCACCTGGCAGCTGTAGCCGAACTCGTTGTCGTACCACAGGTAGACCACCGCGTGGTGACCATTGGCAATCGTTGCCTTGGCATCGACGATGCCCGCATGGCGGTTGCCGACGAAATCCGAGGAGACCACTTCCGGCGAATCCACGAAGTCGATCTGTTTTTGGTAGCGGGAATCGATCGACATGCGGCGCAGGTAGTCATTGAGCGCGGCGACGTCGGTCTCTTTTTCCAGCGTCAGATTCAAGATCGCCATCGAGACGTTGGGGGTCGGCACGCGAATGGCGTTGCCGGTCAGCTTGCCGTCGAGCTCCGGCAGCGCCTTGGTCACCGCCTTTGCCGCGCCGGTTTCCGTCAGCACCATATTGAGCGCCGCACTTCGCCCGCGCCGGTCGCCCTTATGGTAGTTGTCGATCAGGTTTTGATCGTTGGTGTAGGCGTGCACGGTTTCGACGTGGCCGGTCTTGACGCCATACTCGTCGTTAAGTGCCTTGAGTACAGGGACGATCGCGTTGGTGGTACACGACGCCGCCGAGACGATACGATCGTTTTCACCGATTGCCTCGTGATTGATGCCATAAACGATATTTTTGATATCGCCTTTGCCCGGCGCGGTCAAAAGCGCCTTCGCCGCCCCCTTGCACTCGAGATGCTGGCCAAGGCCGGCTTCGTCGCGCCAGATACCGGTGTTATCCACTACCACGGCGTTATGGATGCCGTAGTGGGTGTAGTCGACCTCACTGGGCGAGTCGGCGTAGATGACCTGCACCACGTTGCCGTTGACCGTGAGCGTGCGCGCCTCGGTGTCGATGGAGATCGAGCCATCGAAGGGGCCATGAACCGAGTCGCGGCGTAGAAGGCTTGCGCGTTTCTCCAGGTCCTTGGCGATATCGCCACGCCCGCGCACCACGATAGCGCGTAGCCGCAACAGATTGCCGCCACCGGCTTTTTCCACCAGCACGCGGGCCAGCAGGCGGCCGATACGCCCAAAACCGTAAAGCACCACGTCCTTGGGCTCACCGGTGCTTGCGCCCGGCTCATAGCCGTCGATGATCTCGCCAAGCTCGCGTTTTAGAAAACCGTCGAGATCATCGCCGCCCTGATGTTTGAAGGCGACCGCGAGTTTGCCGATATCCACGTGCGCCGGGGCCAGGTTCAACGTGGCCATCGCTTTCACGATCGGAAAGGTGTCCCGGACCGAAAGCTCGGTGCCTTCGATTTTGCGCACGAAACGGTGATCTTTCAGAATGCGGATGACCGAGCGTTTGATCAGCGAGCGCCCGAACATGGTGGCCACCACGTTGTTCTGACGATAAAGCACACCGACCAGCGGAATCATCTGCTCGGCAAGCGCTTCGTCGCCTTGCCACTGTTGAAAAACGTTCTCGAGCGTTGACTGACTCACGTGCGGCCCCTTTGCATGGTTTTACTTGATGGATGGAAAACATGGTGCGAGGTAATCTGCGCGTATTATCCGGGGGTTACGATAAGGCCGCAATCAAAGGATAGTCGCACGCCGTGTAGGGGTATTACACAAATGCCCATTTGACTACACGCGCAAAACAGGGTTGGGCACAGCTCTCTAACTGGTGCGGCGGATGGTGTATGATTGCTCCTTTGTTCAAGCGCAAGATACTCTGACTATGCCCTCTTTTTCTCTGCTCGACCCACCCAGCCCCCAAGGGGCACGCGACACGCTCTATCTGACGGCGCCGCCGGGCAGTGCGACGGCGCTTGCGCTTGCCCAAATAGCCAATGCGGCCCCCTTACTGGTGGTGACCCCCAGTACGGCCAGCGCCCAGCGCCTGGAACAGGACCTGGCGTTTTATAGCCAGGTGCCGGTACTGCCTTTTCCCGACTGGGAAACGCTGCCCTACGACAGCTTCTCGCCGCACCAGGATATCGTCTCCGCCCGTTTGCGCACGCTCAAGTTACTCCAGGACGGCGTCAAGGGCATCGTGCTGGTACCGATCAATACGCTCATGCAGCGCCTGCCGCCGGTGGATTACATCGCCGGACGCGTCATGACCCTCGAGGCCGGCACGACGCTTGAGCGCGAAAGCTTTCGCGAATCGCTCTCCCGTGCCGGTTACCGGGCGGTCGAAACGGTGTACGAACCCGGCGAATACGCCATGCGCGGTGCGCTGATCGACCTGTTTGCCATGGGCATGGATGAGCCGATTCGTATCGACCTGTTCGACGACGAGATCGACACCCTGCGCCACTTCGATCCGGCCAATCAGCGCTCCACCGACAAAGTCGACAAAATCGAGCTGCTGCCCGCTCACGAATATTCGCTAAGCCGCAGCGCCATCGCCTGCTTTCGCGAGCAGTTCGAAACGCTGTTCGACGTCGACCCGCGCCAGTGCGCGCTTTATAACGATGCGCTCAAGGCGATCCCCTCGCCGGGGCTCGAGCAGTATTTGCCGCTGTTTTTCGACGAGACGGCCTCGCTTTTCGAACACGTCACCCCCGACACACGGGTCGCACTACTGCCTGGTGTGTTCGAGGCCGCCGAGCAACATTGGCGCTCGATCGAGTCGCGCTTTGAAAACCTGGGGGTCGACCCGACTCGGCCACTATTGCCGCCCCACCGCGCCTTCATCCCGGTCAACGAGATATTCTCGGCGATCAAAGAGCGCCCGCGCCTGGAACTGGTTAGCGAAGAAGACGCCAACCGCCATGCGCACACCCCCAAGGCGCACGAGCTGCCTACGCTTGCCGTCAACGCCCGGGCGAAAGAGCCATTCGCCAGCCTGCTGGAGTTTCTCGAGCAGCACCCGGACACCCGCGTACTGTTCGTGGCAGAGTCCCGCGGACGCCGCGAGGCGCTCGAGGAATTGCTGGCACCGCTTCATTTGAAACTGCCCCACGTAGAGAGCTTCAGCGCCTTTTTGCAGGGCGGCGAGCGCGCGGCGATTACCGAAAGTCAGGTCGGTAGCGGCCTTTGGCTGACCGAGCCCAACGTGGCGGTGATCAGCGAAACCGAACTCTTCGGCGACGTGGTACGTCAAAGCCGCCGCCAGGAGAAAGCCACCGACGACAACGAGCTGGCGGTGCGCCATCTCTCCGAGCTCAAGGAAGGCGCGCCGGTGGTCCACCAGGCCCACGGTGTAGGCCGCTACCTGGGGCTCGAGGCGCTGGAAGCCGGCGGCCAGGCCAACGAGTTTTTAGCACTCGAATATGACGGCGGGGCCAAGCTCTACGTGCCGGTGGATAGCCTGCACCTCATTTCGCGCTATAACGGCGCCGACGACGAGCACGCGCCACTTCACAAGCTCGGCTCGGACCAGTGGGAGAAAGCGCGGCGCAAGGCCGCCGAGAAAATTCGCGATACCGCCGCCGAGCTTCTGGATATCTACGCTCGCCGCGAAGCCCAGCAGGGCACGGTGTACGAAACGCCGGACGAAGAATATAGCCGCTTTGCGGCCAGCTTCCCTTTCGAGGAAACACCGGATCAGAAAAACGCCATCGAAGCGGTGATCGGCGACATGATTTCGCCACAGCCGATGGACCGCGTCGTGTGCGGCGATGTCGGCTTTGGCAAGACCGAAGTCGCGATGCGCGCGGCGTTTTTGGCGGTGCAGTCCGGCCGCCAGGTCGTGGTGCTGGTGCCCACCACCCTGCTCGCCCGCCAGCACTTCGAGAACTTTCGCGACCGCTTCGCCGACACCGCGGTCAATATCAGCCTGATTTCGCGCTTTACCGGCGGCAAGGAGATGACCAAAACCCTCGAAAGCATCAAGGAGGGGCAATCGGATATCGTCATCGGCACGCACAAGCTGCTCTCCAAGAGCGTCGAGCTACCCAAAATGGGCCTTCTGATCATCGACGAGGAGCACCGCTTCGGCGTGGCGCAAAAGGAGAAGCTCAAAACCCTGCGCGCCGAGATCGACATTTTGACGCTTACCGCCACGCCGATTCCCCGCACACTCAATATGGCGATGAGCGGCATTCGCGATCTTTCGATCATCGCCACGCCCCCGGCCCGGCGGCTATCGGTCAAGACCTTCGTTCAACAGCGCAACGAAAGCCTGATCAAGGAAGCCCTCCTGCGCGAGATTCTGCGCGGCGGCCAGGTTTACGTTTTGCACAACGAAGTCAAAACCATCGAAAATACCGCCGAGCAAATCCGCGAGCTCGTCCCCGAGGCCCGCGTAGGCGTGGCCCACGGCCAACTGCCGGAAAGAAGCCTCGAGCGGGTCATGTCGGATTTTTACCACCGGCGCTTCAACGTACTGGTCTGCTCGACGATCATCGAAACCGGGATCGACGTGCCCAGCGCCAACACGATTTTGATCGAGCGGGCGGATAAGTTCGGCCTGGCCCAGCTGCACCAGTTGCGCGGGCGCGTGGGGCGTAGCCACCACCAGGCCTACGCATACTTACTGACCCCGCCGCCCAAGGCAATGACCCGCGATGCGGTCAAACGCCTGGAAGCCATCAGCGCCTCGGACGATTTGGGCGCCGGCTTCACGCTTGCCAGCCACGACATGGAAATCCGCGGGGCCGGCGAGCTTTTGGGCGACGAACAAAGCGGGCAGATGGAGACGATCGGCTATTCGCTCTATATGGAAATGCTCGACCGGGCGGTGAAGGCCATTCGGGCCGGTAAAACGCCTAATATCGATGCGCCGTTCAATAGCGGGCTCGAAATCAGCCTGAACCTACCCGCTTTGATCCCCAACGACTATATTCATGATGTACAGCAGCGCCTGGTGATGTATAAGCGCATTGCCAATACGCAAAGTGACAGCGAGCTCAAGGAACTTCAGGTAGAACTCATCGACCGCTTTGGCCTGCTGCCGGATGCGCTCAAAAACCTGATACGCCAAACCCAATTGCGCCACCGAGCCGAGCCCCTGGGGATCGCGCGTATCGAAGCCGGTGAAAGCCGCGGACGCGTACTCTTTACCAACGACACCCAGGTCGACCCGCTGACGCTGGTAAAACTGATTCAGACCTCGCCGGAACGCTACCGTTTGGACGGATCGGACACGTTAAGGTTTGAATTCGAAATGGAAAAAACCGAGCAGCGTTTTGAAGCCGTTGAAAACCTGCTGGGGCTTCTCAATCAAAAAGTAGCGGCGGCGTAACGCTTGGGGCAAACTAGACCTAAGCCGTATATACCAACGGATTGGTTCGCATCGAAACCCGACCTCGCGGTGGAACAACTCATCAGGAACGACCATGACGACACGACGTACTTATAAACTTTGGGGCCCCACCAGCCTGGCGGTACTGTTAGCTGCCAGCCTGAACGGCCCGGTCCTTGCTCAGCAGACCGACGACCAGGCCCCCATTGCCACACCCACGCTTGAAAGCGATGCGCTTGCCAGCGCAGACCAGGTGTCGGCACAGCGCGAACTACCCCGCGGGCATTTTCGCTTGCCGGAAGAAGGCGACATCGTTGGCCAGTACTACACCGTAACGGTGCAGGACCCGGAAGAGACGCTGCTCGATATCGCCAGACGCCATAATATCGGCTACGAAGAGATTCGCATGGCCAACCCGGACGTAAGTCTCTGGGTACCCGGCGAAGGCACCGAAGTGATCATTCCCGCCCAGTACATTCTTCCCCCGGCCCCGCGGGAAGGCGTCGTGGTGAACCTTTCGGAACTGCGCCTTTACTACTACCCGGCGGATAACCCGGGCGTCGTCGAAACCTATCCGGTCAGCGTAGGCCGCGAAGAGTTCGCAACGCCGGTGGGCATGACGCGTACCACGGTGAAGGTAAAAGACCCGGCCTGGTCGCCGCCCTCTTCCATGCGGGCCGAAGCCGCCGCGCGTGGCGAGCCCGCGCCGTCGGTCGTACCGGCAGGCCCGGACAACCCGCTTGGCCGTCACGCCATTTTGTTGGCCATGCCCAGCTACCTGATTCACGGCACCAACCGCCCGGAAGGCGTCGGTATGCGCGCCAGCCGCGGCTGCATTCGCATGTACCCGGAAGATATCGAGTCGCTTTACGAGCGCGTACCCAGCGGTACCCAGGTCAACCTGATGGACGCACCGTTCAAGGCAGGCTGGGGCGCCGATGGCACGCTGTTCGTGCAGTCTTACCCGCAGCTTGAAGAGAACGTGGGTGATTTCGAGCCGCTTTTGAACGCCATCGAGCGCGTCGAGTCGCTCACCGAGGACGACGTCCAGGTCGACTATGCCCAGGTCAAGCGCGCGGTCGAGTCCCCCAACGGGCGCTTCGTCGCGCTGTATGGCCCGCAGGCGCCGGCACCGGAAGCCGAATCCCCCGCCGAGCAGGCACCTTCCCAGCGCAGCGGGCTGTTCGAGGAAGTAGAGCTTAGCGCCATCAGTGAGCGCGACAGCGACGCTTAATCGCACGCGATAAAGGCAAGCCTGGCCGCTCGAGGCCCAAAGAGGCTATCGCTTTGACGAGCGGTAGCCTTTTTCGTACCCGCTCGGTCGACACCAGGCGCCAAACGGCAGGCAATAAAAAACCCCGCACGAGGCGGGGTTTTTTTACATCTTACGCAGACCGCTGAGCCTAAAAGCTGCTCAGTGGTCCATGCAGAATTACTTCTGCATGGAGCGCTGGAACTGACGGCTCATTTCTTCACGGTTCTGCTCGGTCATCTGCAGGGCAGCTTGCGCGTCGCGCTGAGCCTGGTTAGCAGTGTTCAGAGCTTGTGAAGCCATGCTGCGAGCTTCTGCAGCGTCAGCCTGGGCGGACTCGGCAGTCATGCGAACTTCTTCCAGAGCGCTGGTAGAGGCACAACCAGCCAGAACGGCCAGAGAAGCAGCAGCAGCGGTCATTTTCAGAGCAGTCTTAAGAGTCATAATGTTCTCCTTGAGTCTTCCTTGGGTACTACGTTGAAGGTATGACAAAAAATAAGGCTAGAAGGTAAGCTTAATTTTGTCTACCTGCGATGCAGGTTCATTTCGGTGACTGGCGCCAATAACTTATGTCATGTTGCCGAAGTCAAACGCTGTTTTATATTAGTCCACAACGCTTGTCTATAGCCACCTCTTTAAAACCTCGAACTTCCTTAGGGACTACGCCCATATTAGCGGATCACGACGCGGGTGCCAACATCTACGAGCGACGCAATGCGCTCAATTTGCTCGTTGTTTACTGCAATGCACCCTTGGGTCCAGTGAAACCGCCCGTGAATCTGCGGGTCGGACGACCCGATACCGTGTATCCCGATAGCCCCCCCAAGCGCGGTGTTTTGCGGTGGGTAGCCGTAGCGGCGGTATTCATCGAAATAGGCCTCGTAATCGGCCTGGGAGTAAATACCCTGCTCCAGCGCCATGCGAGCATGCGGGGGCGTAGGATAATCGATTCCGATGAAGATGCGCCAGCGGCTTTCGTGATTAAAACGATAAACCCGGAACTCGCCCAGTGGCGTGGTGCTGTCGCCCCGCACGCGCTGAGTTCTCGCGCCGCCGGTCCCCCGCGAGATCGGCGTAAAACGCTCGATCAGGGCGCTTCCGCGAAAAATGCTCAGCACCCCCTCTTTATCGTCGATCAGCACCCAGAGCTCGGTACTGTGGCGCGGCACCGCCGCCCGATTCAAAAGCGTCTCGATGATGTCGCTTGAGGGAAGAGTGCTGGCAGGCGCGGAGACGTTAGCGCTGGCCACGGCAGGCAAGCCCATGGCAAGTGCTAAAAAGCGGCGGCGGTTTACAGACATGGGGCAGCTCTCGGTACAGGCCGGGGCAACCGACCAACGGGTATGAATAGCCTGGAACGTTTATACCTTATTGCCACGCCCTGTGTCAGCGCCCGAGCGTTAAAAAGCCATCGCTTGCGCCGTTGCTTCAAACGAAGAGGCGCTAGATATCCTCGAACTCACGCATGCTGGTGACCAGTTTACGCACTTCGGCTTCATGCCCCTGGGCCAGCGAGTTGAAAAATGCCTCCTCCGGCTCGATCTTCGCGCACTCGGCGCGATGCTCGTAAAGTGCGCGAAGAAGCTCATGGGCTTCGGAGGCGGTTTCGATGGCTTCATCGATGGAAGCGGCGAAGCCGCGCTCGTAAAGCGCCTCGAGCTTGGGCGGACGCGGGAAATCACTCGTCTCATCGAACCAGAGCTCGAGGACTTCACGGTGATCACTTCCATCGTGAAAAATGGCCTCGAGCCCGCTGCGCATTTTGACCTCGCGGGAGGCCAGATAGGTCAACGCCATGGCAAGGCGCTCGTTATCAGTGCGGGCGGCGCCGTCGCTGTACTGCTTGGCCATACGCCCGTGAAAATCCTGGGCCCACGTTAGTAGATCCTTTACCTGGTTATAGCGCGTTTGCATCGTTTCTCCTCGACCATAGACCCGAGTAGTCACCACTCGGTTAACGTCTTTTCAGAGCACCTGGCCAAAACAGAGTTCCCGTTGTGGGTATCTTGAGACGCTACCACTCCTGGCTGGTTTCGCGCAGCCCGGCCATTTCCCGTTTGGCCGCCTGTACATTGGCATGCAGTGCGCGCGCAAGCGATACCTCCCCATCAAGGGCAATCATCGACGGGTTGCTTACCGGGCGCCTGGCGGCGCCCTCGTCGCTTTGGAGCTTCATGAGCTGGCTGATCAGCCAGTGAAGCCAGCTATCGGGCTGGGCCGCCAAATCGCGAAGCCGGGTCAGCTCGGCGACCTGGGGTCCGTCGGCGGCCAGCAGCGTCTGCCAACGGCGCGTATCCAAACGCGCGTGCTCGGTCACCTCGGCCAGAAAGGAATTCAGGGCGAGCTCGAACAGGGCAAGCGCGCCCTCTTCGATGGCCATCTGACGGACAATGGCCTGCTCCCCCGCCGCTACCGGCGTCTCGATCAAAAGCTCGGTCTGGTAAAGGAGCTGATTGGTGCGGGTGCGGGCACTCACTTGCGCTTGTCCTCCACGTGCCACTTGCCGGCCTCGAAAGTCGCCTTCCAGCCGGTCGCCTTACCGCCTTCGTCGGTCATGACGTACTGCTCTTTATTTTTGCGCGAGTAGCGGATCTGCGCGGGACGGCCATCCGGGTCTTCGCTTGGCGCCTTGAGAATGAAGTGGTACTTCTCCGGCAGCTCGTCCTTGTGCGCTTTTAACTCCTTGACCAGAGGCGGGCGCGTTTCGCGGTTTTTGGGGAACTTGCTGGCGGCTAAAAACAGCCCGCTCGCCCCATCGCGCAGCACGTAGTGGTCCTCCACCTTTTGGCAGGCGAGCTCCGGCATCGGGATCGGGTCCATTTTCGGCGGCGCCACCTCGCCACTTTTCAAAAGCTTGCGGGTATTGCTGCAGTCGCTGTTGGTACAGCCGAAGTACTTGCCGAAACGCCCGGACTTGAGCTGCATCTCACTGCCGCACTTGTCGCACTCGATGACCGGACCTTCGTAGCCCTTGATCTTGAACTTGCCTTGCTCGACCGCAAAGCCGGTGCAGTCCGGGCTTTCGCCGCAGATATGCAGCTTGCGCGTCTCATCGATCAGGTAACTGTCCATCGCCGTACCGCACTTGTCGCAGCGGCGCTTGGCACGCAGCGCGTCGGTTTCCGCCTCTTCGCCGGCGTCGTCGGCGACCACCTCGTCGCCGGGAATCAGGTCGATGGTCGTCTTGCAGCGCTCCTTGGGCGGCAGGTTATAACCACTGCAGCCCAAAAACACCCCGGTCGAGGCGGTACGAATCTGCATGTCACGCCCGCAGGCCGGGCATTCGATATTGGTCGGCACGGGCTGATTGGGGCGCATGCCCTCGTCGCTTTCGGCCTTGCCCAGTTCTTCGCGAAATTCGCCGTAGAAGCTATCCAGCAGCGCCTGCCAGTTGCGCTCGCCGTCGGCGACTTCGTCCAGGCTATCCTCCATCCGCGCGGTGAAGGAGTAGTCCATCAAATCCGGGAACGACTCTTTGAGACGCTCGGTGACGATGTCGCCGAGCTTCTCGGCGTAGAAGCGCCGGCTTTCGAGTTTGACGTAGCCGCGATCCTGAATGGTCGAGATGATCGCCGCGTAGGTCGAGGGGCGCCCAATGCCCTGCTTCTCGAGCTCCTTGACCAGGCTCGCTTCGGTATAGCGGGCCGGCGGCTTGGTGAAGTGCTGCTGCGGATCGAGCTGCTCGAGGGTCATTGCGGTACCGACGGGCAGGTCCGGCAGGCGCTGATCGTCGTTCTTGCCGGCGGGTTTGATGACCCGGGTATAACCGTCGAACTTCAGCACGCGCCCTTTGGCGCGCAGGTCATAGCCGCCCACCTCCACGCTCAGCGTACTAGAGAGATACTCCGCGGGTACCATTTGGCAGGCCAAAAACTGGCGCCAGATAAGCTCGTAAAGGCGCTCGGCGTCGCGCTCCATACCGGCCAGGTCGCTCGCTTTACGCTCGACGCTGGACGGGCGGATCGCCTCGTGGGCCTCCTGAGCGCTCTCCTTGCTCGAATAGCGCACCGGCGCCTCTGGCAGGTACGCCTTACCGAATTCACTCGAGATATAGTCGCGGGCGCTCTCGACCGCGTCCTTCGAGAGGTTGGTGGAGTCGGTACGCATGTAGGTGATATAGCCCGCTTCATAAAGACGCTGGGCCATGGTCATGGTCTTTTTCACCGAAAAGCCCAGCCGGCCGCTCGCCGCCTGCTGCAGCGTAGAGGTAATGAACGGCGCCGAAGGCTTGGAGCTGGTCGGTTTGTCTTCGCGGTTGGTGATCGAAAGCGATGCATCGCGCAGCGCCGCGATCCGCGACAGCGTTTCGTCTTCCGAGGTGGGGCGAAACGCCTGGCCGTCCTGACGGGCAAGCGCAAAGCGCACCCCCTCGCCGTCCGGGGAGACCAGGTCGGCGTGAACGTCCCAAAATTCTTCGGGAATGAACGCCCGGATATCGCGCTCGCGCTCGACGATCAGACGCACCGCCACGGACTGCACCCGTCCGGCGGAAAGCCCGCGGGCGATTTTCGCCCACAGCAGCGGTGAAAGCATAAAGCCCACCACCCGGTCGAGAAAACGCCGCGCCTGCTGCGCTTCCACGCGAGGGATATTCAGCGCCCCCGGCGCCTTGAAGGCGTCCTGAATGGCGTTTTTGGTGATCTCGTTGAACACCACGCGCTTATAGCGGGCATCGTCACCGCCGATGGTCTCGCGCAGGTGCCAGGCAATCGCCTCCCCTTCGCGGTCCAAATCCGTCGCAAGGTAAACGGCGTCGGCCTTCTCGGCGAGCTTTTTGAGCTCGGCAACGACTTTTTCCTTACCCGGCAGCACTTCGTACTGCGCCGCCCAACCGTTGTCCGGGTCGATTCCCATGCGCCGAATAAGCTGGTCGTGCGCCTTACGCTTTTTATAAACCGCTTTCTCGTCCGGCGAGAGTTTGCGGGTCGCCGCGGCCTGGCGCGCGCGCTCCTTGGGATCCGAGGCGGCCTTACCCGAGCCGCTGGTCGGCAGGTCACGTATATGGCCCACGCTCGACTTGACGATGAAATCGTCGCCGAGATACTTATTGATCGTCTTCGCTTTGGCAGGCGACTCGACGATGACCAGTGACTTGCCCATAGTGCTCCACTTCCTGTTGCTTAAGCTCTCAAGACCAGCTCTCAAGACCAGCTCTGAATACGTACCGCGTTTGAAAACGTGGTGGCGGTGTGAAAAATGCGCCTACCCTACCCCAGCCCTTTCTCAAGCGCCAGTGGCTCTGTAACAAGCAAGCGCACTTTACTAAATAGGGGTGTAGCGCGGCGTTTGCAAATTTTGCGATGAAATAACCCACGACCCGATCACCCGCTCGGCCCGAAAACACCCACTGCCGGGACAAAAAAACGCCCCCGGCCAGGCCGGGGGCGTGATAACGACAACGTCAAAAAGGCTATATCGAAGTTTGGCGTTAGCGTTTGTTACGCGGCTTGCCGCGCGCGCCCGAGGTACGTTTTGCCGCACCGCTTTTAGCGTTAGCGCCACTTGCACTGGCCGGATTTGCGTTTTCCGACGTCGCTTCACTAGCACTGCCTGGCTGATCAAAACTTGCCTGGGCGCTCGGCTTTTCTTCATCGGTGCTTTCGACGGCCGGGGGCGCGCTCTGCGCAGGGGCGACCTCTTCGCTGCGCCGCGCTTTGTCGAAAAGCGCCTTGATCTGGTCAAAGCGTTTTGCGCCCTGCTCGCTTAGCTCGCCGCTGGCGGCGAATACCTGGGTCATGTGCTGGATGTGCTCATCAAGCGCTGCGTTGCTCTCACCTTCCAGAAGGCCCGGGAGCGAGTCGAGCGCCTGCTCGCGGTCGAGCTTTAAAATGAAGAACTGCTCGCGCACCAAGCGCTTGAACTCGCAAAGCGTCGTTTGCGATTCGAGCTCGGCGCGGGAGGCGCGCAGGCGTTTGAAGTTACGCTCATCCGAGGCCGGTGCGCCGCCCAGCACGTAGATGACCGAGCGAATGGTGGCTTCCAGCGGGCCGCCTTCGACGATCTTCTCGCGAAGCGCCGCCTTACGGCTTTCGATGTAGCGAAGATGCTCGGGTTCGGCCCCCGGCCGGCGGCGGTGCACGTGGGCGTCGCCATGAAGCCCAACCGCCGCTTGAAGCTGGGGCTGGCCGTAGAAAGCCATGAACATTTTTTCGGTGGCGCCATCGCGAATATCGCGGAAGGTATTCAGGCTATCGACAATTTGATTCGAGGCGAACGACTCGAAGGTCTTGAAGATATTGTCCTCGCTGACCTCGGCGCGATTCTGGCGCACTGCGTCGGCCATTTTGGGCAGCCACACCGTCATCGGATTGCGATCCGACATGAGCCGGTACCCCAGGCGAATCGGATGCATTTTACGCATGAAGCGCGCCGATTCCGGCGTGACCGCCGCGCGAATGAACGGCTGCAGGCAAAGCCGATAAAAGCCCAGGTTGATCTCGGAAACCCGCGCGACGGCTGCAAAGCGCCGGTCATCCTCGGGGCGGTGCTGCACTTCCTTGTCGAGCTCTTCGAAGTTGCGCGGCGTGAACTCGAGCAGGTAATCGCGCTCTATCAGCTCGGCATCCTTGCGCTCGCTGGCATGCGTGATCGTCGTCTCGTAAAGCCCGGGCGGCATGACATCGATATAGTCCATGTTCGCCGTGAACTCGGAGTGCTCCTTGCGCGAAACGCTGCCGGAGACAAAAATCCCCAGGTGGCCGGTAGTATCGTGCATGCAGTACATGATCGTCTGCTCGTTGGCGACGATATCGTCCGTGCCCTCGTAAAGATCGCGTATCCACCCCAGCGCCTGAGGCGGTGGGGTAATATCGTCGCCGCGGGAACAGAACACCACGACCGGCGAGCGCAGATTACGAAGGTCGATCCGACGACCGTCGCTGGTCACCAACTGCGCCGTAGACAGGCGGTTGCCGACGAACAGGTTATCGACGATGTACTGTATTTCGTCGCCGCCGAGTATCACGTGACCGCCCCACCACCGTTCGAACTCCAGATAGCGCGTGGACTCGGTATCCACGTTGGCATAAAGGTGATACTGCTTTTTCCAATAGGTATTGGCCGGGTTCAGACGCTCGAAATTTTGCACCAACCAGGCACCATCGAACTGGCCATTGCCCAGGTCGCTGGTCAGTGCGGTCACCCAACTGCCGCCAGCCATGCCGCCGGTATAGCGCATGGGCGCCTTGCCGCGCTCGCCGGCCCAGTAGGAAAGCGGCGCGCCGGCAATCAGGATCGGCCCGAACACGTCGGGCTCCAGGGCGGCTGCCATCATCAACTGCCAACCAGCCTGGCAGTTACCCACCACCATGGGTTTTTCGGTGATAGCCGGATGCAGCGAAATCACATGGCGCAAAAAGGCGACTTCCGCTTCGACCACGTCTTCGACGGTTTGACCAGGCTCCGGGTAGGGCAAAAAGCCGATGAAATAGCAGGGATGCCCCGCCTTGAGTGCTACCCCGAGCTCGCTATCGGGCTTGAAACCACCAATGCCGGGGCCGTGGCCGGCGCGCGGGTCGACCACCACGAACGGACGTTTTTTGGGGTCGACCAGGCTGCCCTCCGGCGGTAATACCCGCAGAAGTTCGTAGTTGGTGGGACGGGCCAGGGTGCGACCATCCACCAGCACCTCGGTTTTGAACCCCAGCACGTTGGGCTTGGTCTGCTCCATGTGCTCGAGGTATTGGTTGCCTCGCTCGCGCATGACATCCCAGTAGAGAATGTTGCGCTCGACGCTGTCGCGCCAGTAACTGGCGGCGGCACGGCCAAAACCGAAGGGGTCCATCATGCTGACCAGCGCCTCCTGGCCCGGGAAGGCGGAGGCGCTTTGGCGGGACTCGGAGGCGCCGTTCAACCAGCGGCCCGAGAGCAAGGGATTAGCGAGAAAATTCATGGATTCTCCTGATGGATCGATGCAAGACGCTCATCCATACACACATCATGATGCTGCAATGCAATATAGTCTAGACCAAACCCGCAAAGCCGTCGATAAAGACGCCACCGGTGCATCGGTGGTAGCATCACCCCAGGATCTTGCCATTTTTCATCAAGCCGCCTGCCGCCCGCCCGGCGGCTCGAACCGATGTATTGAGGGGCTTACATGACACCCAAGAGCCTTCTCAACCGCCTGACGTTCCGCCAGCTCCAGGTCTTTCAAGCGGTCTACCAAAAGCGCTCCTACTCCCGCGCCGCCGAGCAACTCGGTTTGACCCAGCCCGCCGTGAGCGCACAGATCCGCCAGCTCGAACAAGCCGTGGACGAGCCGCTTTTCAAGTACGCCGGCAAAACGCTTTATGCGCTGCCCGCCGCCGACACGCTGGCGGTATCCGCCCGCGAAATCATCGGCCAGCTTGCGAAGCTCTCGATGAACCTGTCCGACCTGAACGGCACTATCAAAGGCGAGCTCAATCTGGCCGCCGTCTCGTCGGCCCAGTACGTGGTGCCTTACCTGCTCGCCCGCTTTCGCGCCCAGTACCCGGAGGTAACGGTGCGCTTGAAAGTGTGTAACCGGAGCCAGGCACTGGAGCGGCTGGCCGAGCAGCGCGACGACCTGGTGATCATGGCCATGGTGCCCGACAACGACGGCCTTTCGGTGACCCCGCTGCTCGAAAACGAGCTCATCCCGGTGGTGTGGCCCGGCCACTCGCTTTTGACCATGCAAGCGCCGACCCTTGGCGACTTTGCCCGCCACTACATATTGATGCGCGAACCCGGCTCCGGCGTGCGCAACGCCTTCGAGCAGTTGGCCGCAAGCCAGGAAGTGGGCCTTGCCCACCGTATCGAGCTGGGTTCCAACGAGGCGATCAAACAGGGCGTCATGGCGCGCCTGGGCGTGGCGGTATTGCCGCGCCTGGCGGTACAGCTCGAGCTCGAGCATCAGCTACTTGCAAGTCTGGACCTCCCCGCCTTTCCAATCCGCCGGGCGTGGTGTGCCGTCCATCGCCGGGAGCAGTTCCTGTCGCCGGTAGCCGAGCTCTTCTTGCGTTTCACCAAGGAGCGTTTGAAAGAGTACCGCCGCTACTTCCAGGCCCCGGCCACGGCGCTGCCCGGCCATGATGTCGCGTGCCTGCCGCTCACCACTCCCCCTTGAGCCCCGCGCCTGGGGGCTATCGTGCTATTTTGCACTTTGCTAAATATGTTACATTAACGAGTACTACCTACGTCGTGTCTAGCGCGTAGAGACCGCATTTTAAAGAGTGCCCATTGGAGAAGCGCCGCGGGCCCAGCCCACCGGGCGCCTCGCCCTTTTCCTAACGCGCTTTTTGATGTAGCCCGTTGCACAGTAGAGAGGCTCTTTTTTATGAGCAACACCCCCACACAGCGTGTGTCCAGCGGCGAAAAATATCGTAACGAGCACGGCACCTCGGCGATCAAGGACGGCATGAAGCAGCGAAAGGAAGAGCCCCAGGCGCCTTCGCTGGAGCGCAAGCCCAAGTGGCTGCGCGCGCAGATTCCCGCCGGCGAGCGCTTCGAAGCCGTCAAGAAAAACGTCGCTGAGCACCGCTTGAGTACGGTATGCGCGGAGTCTCACTGCCCCAACATGGGCGAATGCTGGAGCAACGGAACCGCCACGATCATGCTGATGGGCTCGGTATGCACCCGGGCGTGTCGTTTCTGCGCGGTGGATACCGGCAACCCCCAGGGCTGGCTCGACAAGGAAGAACCTGAAAACACCGCCAAGTCCGTCGAGCTGATGGCGCTTCGCTATATCGTGCTGACGTCCGTCGACCGTGACGATCTCGATGATGGCGGCGCTGGCCACTACGCCAGCTGCATTCAGGCCATCAAGGCGCGTACACCCGAAGTGGTGGTCGAAGCGCTGACGCCGGATTTCGACGCCGAACCCGCGGCGATCGAGCGCGTCGTCGATTCAGGGCTCGAGGTATTCGCCCAGAACGTGGAAACCGTCGAGCGGCTGACCTCGCGGGTGCGCGATCCGCGGGCGGGCTACCGTAAAACCCTCGACGTACTGGCCCATGCCAAAAAGCATCGCCCGGACGTGATCACCAAAACGAGCCTGATGCTGGGTCTTGGCGAAACCGAGGAGGAGATTCTGCAAACCTTCGATGACCTGCGCGAAATCGGGGTGGATATCGTGACGCTGGGCCAGTACCTGCGCCCGACGAAAAACCACCTGCCCGTCGAGCGCTGGGTCACCCCGGAAGAGTTCGACCGCTACCGCGTGCTGGGTCTGGAAAAAGGCTTTATGGAAGTGCCTTCCGGACCGCTGGTACGCTCGAGCTATCGCGCCGACAAGGTATTCGAGAAGAACAACCTGGGACTGGCCTCGCCGGCCGCGGTACCCGGCCAGCAGGAGGATGAAAACCGCATCCCCGCCCTGAACGTCGGCTAAAGCCCCGCCCGTTAACGCCAACCCATAAAAAAAGCGCCTGACCGATAACGGTCAGGCGCTTTTTTTGGGCGCCGCCTGGCAAGCCGCCGCGCTAAAACGTTTTGCGCTGGGCAGGCCCCAACGTGCGCCCGAGCTCGCAAGCCAACGCCCGAGCAAGCTGCTCGCCCACTGCCTCAGGCGCCTGGAGCTTCACAAGATCGGCAAGCCGGGTAACGGCCATACCCGCATAGCCGCAAGGGTTGATGCGCACAAACGGCGCGAGATCGGCGCTGACGTTCAACGCAACGCCGTGATAGCTCGCCCCGCGGCGGATACGTAGCCCCAGGGAGGCAATCTTTGCCTCCCCCATCGGCGTTGGTACGTAGACCCCTGGCGCATCCGGGCGGGCGCGGGCGCTCACGCCGTACTCCCCCAGCACCGCGATCACCGCGTTTTCCAGCGCGCTGACCAGCTCGCGCACGCCAAGCTTCGCCCGGCGCACGTCCAGAAGCGGGTAAAGCACGACCTGGCCCGGGCCGTGGTAGGTCACCTGCCCGCCGCGATCGGTTTGCACCACCGGGATGTCGCCTGGCATCAACAGGTGCTCGGGCTTGCCTGCCTGTCCCTGGGTAAACACCGGGTCGTGCTCGACCCACCAAAACTGATCCGCGGTGTGTTCATCGCGGGTATCGGTCAGGTGGCGCATGGCCTGCCATACGGGGGCGTAGGGCTGCCTTCCCAGGGCGTAGAACTCGATAGGCTCGCCTGCCATTAAACGACCATATGTACGCGGCCGGTCGCCTTGAGCTCTTCGAAAAGCGTTGCCAACTGTTGCTCGCCGGTGGCTTGAAACGTCAAACGCACCGACTGGAAGCGGCCATTGCGGCTGGGCACCACTTTAATGGCGGTAGCATCGAAAGCGGGATCGTACTTCACCAGAATCTGACACACGCTCGCCGCGAAGTCGTCCGCGGCGTCGCCCACCACCTTGATGGGGTAGTCACAGGGAAAAGTAATTTTGGGGGGCTCGCTGGCGCTTGGCATTCTTAAATCGCGAAACCCGTTATTCGCATCCTTTTTCATAGTCCAACCTTGTTTACCCAATAGAGGACGCGCGCCGGGCAAGGCCAGGCGCGCGCATGACATCCATTTTAGACGATTCGATCAGTCAGTGAAGCTTGCGATCAAGCCACTGAAAAAGCGCCGCACCTGATCGAATAGACGCTTGAACAGCCCACCCTCTTCGACGGCTTCGAGAGCGGTCAGCTGGCGCTCGCCCATCATCTCGTCACCCAGATAAACCTCGAGGGTGCCGACTTCGTCGCCCACGGCGATCGGCGCCTGAAGATCCTGATGCAGGTTGAGGCGCGCACGCAGCTCTTCGTTACGGTTACGCGGCAACGTCATGAAGACCTCGTCGTCTACGCCAACGCGTAGCTCGTTGGCTTCGCCACCCCATACGCGTGGAGTGGCCAGCACCGCGCCGCGCTCGTAGAGCTTCATGGTTTCGTAAAAGCGGAAACCGTAGCTCAGCAGTTTCTGGGTTTCCTGGGCGCGGGCTTCTTCGGAGTGGGTGCCCATGACCACCGAAATCAAGCGCATGTCGTCGCGCTTGGCCGACGACACCAGACAGTAACCCGCCTCGGTCGTCCAGCCGGTTTTCAGGCCATCCACGGTCGGGTCGCGCCAGAGAAGCCGGTTACGGTTGGGCTGATCGATGCCACCGAAGGCAAAATTACGCTGAGAGTAGATCTCGTAGTGCTCGGGGTAGTCGTTGATGATGTGCTGCGAAAGCCGCGCCAAATCGTGCGCCGAGGAGTAGTGATTCTCGTGGGGCAAGCCCGTGGCGTTTTCGAAATGGGTGTTGACCATGCCCAGGCGGTCGGCGTGCTGGTTCATCAGGTCGGCGAACGGCGCCTCACCGCCGGCCAGGTGCTCGGCCATGGCAACGCTTGCATCGTTACCCGACACGATGATGATACCGTGGAGCAGGTCGTTGACGGAGACCCGGTCGCCGACCTCGATAAACATCTTGGAGCCGCCGGTACGCCAGGCGTTCTCGCTGATGTTGACCATATCCTCCATGTTGATAGTGCCCCGATCCAGCTCGCGTTCGACCAGGTAAGCGGTCATCAGCTTGGTGATACTGGCCGGCGGCAAACGCTCGTCGGCGTTGTGCTCGACGAGTATGCGCCCGCTATTGGCATCCATCAAAATCCAGGAGCTGGCCGCCAGCTGCGGGGCGGCGGGAATGATGGTTTGCGGTTGAGGAATTACCTGGGCCGTGGCGGGTAGCGCCACTGCGGTCACCGTTGCAAACAAACAGAGCCGGGCGGTACGGCGAAACGCATTAAAAATAGTCATTACTCACTTCTCACTTGCATAAAGAGCGTCAAAAAACGTTAAAACCAGGGTAATCCGATTATCTCACAACAAACACCTGCGGGAAGCCCGCCTGACCAAGCGCTGAGCGAGCCTGCTGCTCCTGGCCGGGTGACATGGGCCCGACCTGCACCCGATACACACCGGCATCGCTTTGCACGCGCACCGAGTGTAAAAGCTCATCGCCCAGGCGCTGTTGAAGCGCGCGGGCGCTCTCTTCGCTGCCGAGCGCGGCGATCTGCAAAAATATCTCTTCGCCGCCGTTCTGGGGCGCCGCTGCGGGCGCTGGCTGAGATGGAGGCTGCGACTGGGGCTGAGGCGCTGGCTGGGCGCGCGGCGGCGCCTTTGCGGGAGCGGCGGGCTGAGCGGGGGCGGAAGCACCGCCGCGGCTGGCCAGCCACTGCTGCGGGTCGATCGCCTCGACGCGCACCGGGCCGGTCCCGTTATCCAGAATACCCAGCCGCGCCGCCGCCGCGTAGGAAAGATCGATCTCGCGGTCACTGTGGAACGGGCCACGGTCGTTGACGCGCACGATGACCGACTCGCCGCTATTCAAACTGGTGACGCGCGCAAACGTCGGCAGTGGCAGCGAACGGTGCGCCGCCGACATTTTATACATGTCGTAAATTTCGCCGTTGGAGGTCGCGTAGCCGTGAAATTTCTCACCGTACCAGGAGGCATTGCCCTGCTTGGCATAGCCTGAAGCGCTTGGCAGCACGTTGTAGGTCTCGCCCCACACCTCGTAGGTCGAACGGTTGCCCGCCCGGGACGGCTCCTCGATACGCGGCTGGGCGTCGGGCACTTCGCTGACGTCCGGTGGCTCGAGCGGGTAGGCATCCCCGGTCATGGCGTAGCGCTCGCCGCTTTTTGCAGCGCCCGAACTGGACGCCTGGCTTGCGGGGGCCGGCGCGGCTTCTCGAGGCGGATGATCGGGATTGACCGCCGGCGGCGCGCTTTGGCTGGCACAGCCGGTCAATAGCGCCAGCAGAGTGACACCTCCGACCAGGCGCGGCTTCTTAAACAGTGACCTCATCCTTGCCCCTCAAGCGTGTGCGCAATGGCCTGTGCAAGCTCCACCACGGCCATCGCGTAGAGGTGGCTATGGTTGTAGCGGGTAATGACATAAAAATTGTATTCGCCAAGGCCGTAGCGGGTATCGCCATTGGCAAGCTCGAGTTTTAACGGCACTACATCGCGGGACGCCTCGAGCTCGGTATCGGCGGGCACTAGCCCGGCCTCGGCGGCCTCGGCGGCGGTGGTCACCGGCGTGCTGGTCTGGTTGAACGTAAGCGTGTCCAGCGTATCGCCGCTTGCCTGGGCTTCGTGGTAGACCGGCGCACCCGGCTGCCAGCGGTGCTCGGCGAAATAGTGGGCGACGCTGCCAATCGCATCGACGGGATTTTCCCATAAATCACGGCGGCCATCACCATCGAAGTCGACCGCGTAGGCATCGTAGCTGGTGGGAATGAACTGCGGATATCCCATTGCGCCGGCATAGGAGCCATAAACGCTCTCCGGGGCGACCTGCTGCTCATAGGTGATATCCAAAAAGGCGGCCAGCTCGCCGCGAAAGAACGCGCCGCGCGTGGGGTGATGAAAGGCGAGCGTGGCTAGCGAATCCAGCACGCGGTGATCGCCTTTATAGCGCCCGTAATAGGTTTCCACGCCGATGATCGCGGCGATGATTTCTGCAGGCACGCCATAGGTTTGCTCGGCGCGCTCGAAGGCATCCTGATGGGCCTTTATGAAGTCGGCGCCCTGGGCGATACGCTCGTCGCTAATGAAAATATCGCGGTACTCGTACCAACGCAGGCGGCGCTCCGCGGCGCCTTCCATCGCATCCAGCACGTTCTGGCGGTACTCGGCCGTGTCGAAGGCTTCTCGCAGCCAGGCCTCGGGGATGCCCTGGGCGCTGAGCTCTTCGAGCAGTTGCCGGGTCTCGGGGTGCTCGTCCGGGGCGAAGGCGCTTTTGCCCTCGCTTGCCAGCGCCGGATTGAGGCCGGCAAGGGTCATCATCAACACAAAGCCGCTGACGCTGTTTCGGGTCCTGCCCATTACCACCACTCCTTTGTAAACGAATCGCGCCGCGAGTCTAGCGCGACAGCAGCCGCCGGTGGGCGTGTATCGACATGAGAATACCGAAGCCGGCCAGCAAGGTCACGCTCGACGTACCTCCGTAGCTGACCAGCGGCAGTGGGACACCCACCACGGGCAAAATGCCGCTGACCATGCCTACGTTGACGAACACGTAGATGAAGAATGTAAGAATGATGCTGCCGGCAAACAGCCGGCCGAACGTGTCCTGGGAGCCGGCCGCAAGCCACAAACCGCGGCTGATGATCAGGGTGTAGAGCGCGAGCAGCACCAGCATGCCGACCAGCCCGAACTCCTCGCCCAGCACCGCAATGATGAAATCGGTGTGGCGCTCGGGCAAAAACTCGAGCTGTGACTGGGTCCCTTCGAGCCAACCCTTACCCCATACGCCGCCGCTGCCGATCGCCGTGGTGGACTGGATGATATTCCAGCCCGAGCCCAGCGGGTCGCTGTCCGGATCGAGAAAGGTCAGCACGCGCTGGCGCTGGTAGTTGTGCATGTTCATCCACAAAAGCGGCAGCGCCGCCCCGGCAAGCCCGGCGATGAAGGCAATCAGCCGCCAGGAGAGTCCGGCCAACAGCACCACCAAAACGGCGGCGCTGGCAATCAAAAGCGAGGTACCTAGATCGGGTTGAATAGCGGTCAGCACCACCGGTACGCCGATGATTACCGCGCACACCGCGATATCGCGAATCCGCGGCGGCAGCTGGCAGCGGTTCAAATAGGTGGCCACCATCAGCGGTACGGCCAGCTTCATCATTTCCGAGGGCTGAAAGCGAATGACCCCGGGAATTTCCAGCCAACGCTTGGCGCCCATGCCGATATCACCGGCGATCTCCACCGCCAGCAGCATGGCAAGCCCAATGCCGTACGCCAGTGGCGCCCAACGCAAAAACGTGGTCGGGCTTAGCTGGGCGAGAATGAACATCCCCGCCAGCGCCACCCCAAAGCGCGACGCCTGGCCGATGACGACTTCGATGCGCTGGCCCGAGGCGCTATACAGCACCAGCAACCCCCCGGCCATCAGCAGCAGCAGCATGCCCAAAAGCCAGGGGTCGATGTGTAGCCGCTCCCAAATACTCTTGCGCCGCGCGATACCGCTATCCGGTGGGCGGACCGGGTGACGGCGGAAACTACGCGGCAGCGGCCAGGCCGTCATCAGTTGCCCTCCACGTTGGCACTTTCGTTTTCCATCTCATCGAGCACCTCTTCCGCCTCCGGGGCGTCGTCGCGCAAGAGCCAGGCGTCGGTCATGGCACGGGCCAGGTGAGCGGCGTGGGTACTGCCGCCGCCCGCGTTTTCGACGATCACCGAGACCGCGATTTGCGGATCGTCGATCGGCGCGAAGGCCATGAACAGCGCGTGGTCGCGCAGGCGCTCTTCGAGCTCATTGGCGTTGTAGCGCTGGTCCTGGCCTAGCGAGAACACCTGGGCGGTACCGGATTTGCCGCCCATGCGATACTCGAGCCCCACGCCGGTACGCCGGGCAGTACCTTCGCTGCCGCTAAGTACTTTTTCCATGCCGCTGAATACCCGGTCCCACCAGCCGTCGTTGTCCAGCTGGATATCCTCGAGGGTATTCGGTAGCGGCATGGCCAGCGGCTCGCCGCCAATCGTGCGGGCCAGGTGTGGTTTGACCCAGTGGCCCCGGTTGGCAAGCGTCGCGGTGGCGCTGGCAAGCTGCAGCGGGGTGATTTGCCAGTAGCCCTGACCGATGCCGACGGATAACGTCTCCCCCGGGTACCAGGGCTGATTGAAGCGGGCGCGCTTCCAATCCCTGGAGGGCAAAAGACCGGTGCTTTCACCCTGAACGTCGTGGGCAACGCGCTGGCCGAAGCCGAAGTTGCTCATTTGCTCGTGAATATTGTCGATGCCCATATCGTGGGCCAGCGAATAGAAGTAGGTATTGTTGGAGACCGCAAGCGCGCGCTCCATATTCACCCGCCCGTGGCCCCAGCGCAGCCAGTTACGGTAACGCCGCGAGTCGTTGGGCAACTGATAATAACCCGGGTCGTTGATCGTGGTGTCCGGCGTAATGGAGCCCGTGACGAGGCCGGCAAGCGCCAAAAACGGCTTGACCGTGGAGCCCGCCGGGTAGTGGCCCCGAATGGCGCGGTTGAAAAGCGGCAGGTCGATATCGTCCTGAAGCGCCCGGTAAGAGGCGACATCGATACCGGTCACGAACTGGTTGGAGTCGAATCCCGGCGTCGACACCATGGCCAGAATTTCACCGGTACCGGGCATGATGGCGACGATCGAGCCGCGTCGGCCATCCATGAGTTCGTGGGCAAGCGTTTGCAGTCCCTTGTCCAGGGTCAGCGTCACGTTCTGGCCAGGCACCGGGTCGGTCCGGCCGAGCTCTCTGAGCACCCGGCCCCGGGCGTTGGTTTCGACCTTGCGAAAGCCCGCCTCGCCGTGAAGCTCCTCTTCGTAGAAGCGCTCCACCCCGGTTTTACCGATGAAGTGGGTGCCGGCGTAGCGCCCGCTATCGAGCTCCTTGAGCTCTTCTACGTTGATCCGCCCAACATAACCCAAGGCGTGGGACATGATCTCGGCATCGGGGTAGTAGCGCAGAAGCTGCGCCTCGACCTCTACCCCGGGCAGGCGGTGGCGGTTGACGGCCAGTCGGGCGATCTGGTTTTCGCTGAGATCGCTCATCAAGAGCGCCGGCTGGAAGGGGCGCTGGCGCTGGCGGGAGCGCACGTTGAACGCCTCGATCTCTTCTTCGGGAAGCGCCAGCAGATCCACCAAAAGCGCCAACGTCTCGTCCAGGTCGTCCACCCGCTCGCGCACCAGCGTCAGGTTATAGGTCGGCCGATTTTCCGCCAGCAGTACGCCGTTGCGATCGAAGATCAGCCCGCGGTTGGGCGGCAGCGGTTCGACCCGCACGCGGTTTTTCTCCGAGCGCGTGGTGTAAAGCTCGTGCTGGGTGATTTGCAAATAGGCGAGCCGGCTGGTCAAAAGTCCGGTCAAAATCATGACGAACACGATCGCTAGAAGCGCTCGTACCCGGAAAATACGTAGCTCCTGCTCGGCGTTTTTTAGCGTGTCTCGGCGCTTGCGCATAGCAACAGACTGTTCCTGGATATGGCGCGGGGCGACCCTGGCGAGCGGCCAGGGATGCGCCTAGCGGTGGTAAGGGTGACCGATAAACAGCGTCCACGCCCGGTAGAGTTGCTCGGCGAGCAGAACCCGCACCAGCGGGTGCGGTAGCGTCAATCCGGAAAGCGACCAGGTTTTGTGCGCCAGCGCGGAAACCGAGGGTTCCAAACCATCCGGGCCGCCGACCAGCAGGACGATGTCCCGCCCGTCCATGCGCCACTCGCCCACTTCCCGGGCTAACTGTTCGGTGGTAATACGCTTGCCGTTCACTTCGAGGGCGACGATGAGCTCATCGCCGCGCAGCTTTTCGCGGATGCGCTGGCCTTCGAGTGCCCGCGCCTTGGCGATATCGGCATTCTTGCCCCGGGCGCCAAGCGCAATTTCTTCGACCTCGAGGGCAAACTCGCGCGGCAGACGCTTACGGTAAGTGTCCACGCCCTCTTCCACCCAGCCAGGCATTTTCGTGCCGACCGCCAGAAGCCTTACCTTCATGAATCGAGGCTCGCCATCACGACATCGTGATGCGCTGATCGGACTTTTGCAGCGTTTCGTTGATCATATCATCGCTGTCGCTGGGTAGATCCGCCCAGAGCCGCTCCAGGTCGTAAAGCGCGCGCGCCTCGGGCAACATGACATGCACCAGCACATCGCCCAGGTCGACCAGTACCCAGTCGGCGTTATCGCCGCCTTCTACGCCCTGGGGCTTCAAGCCCTCGGCCTTGGCTTTTTCGACGACGTTTTGGGCAAGCGCCGATACGTGGCGTGTCGAGGTGCCGCTGGCAATCAGCATCAGGTCGGTGACCTGGGTCAACTGCGACACATCGAGTTGCGTAATATCGCGGGCCTTGAGCTCTTCTAGCGCGTCAATCGCCAGGTTTTTCAGTGTATCGATTTGCATGACTCCCTAAACAACCTCATGTGATGGTCACTAAATAGCGGGCCATTGTAACGGCTTCTTTACCGACTACCAGCGCTATTAGCGACTTTGATAGAGCCGACGGGCAAAAATACGTGCTTCAACTGCCTCGGGCAGCAGGTAGCGCACGCTTTTCCCCTCGCTCAGGCGCGTACGGATGGCCGTGGCCGATACCGCCATGCGCGACTCCAGGCTAAGCGATAAAAACCGCCCCTGGGGGTGGGCCATTAGGCTTGCCACCGTATCGACTTCGCGATGGCTCACCAGTTCCGTAAGCGGCGTGGGCCACCGCGCTTGATAGCCCGGCCGCGCGATCACCGCCAAATGGGCCAGTTCAAAAAGCGCTTCGGGGTTTTGCCACTCGGCCAGGCGCAGGAAGGTATCATAGCCGATCACCATGACCAGCCGCGCCTGGGGGCCGTACTCCTGGCGCAGCTCTTTGAGGGTATCGACGCTGTAAGACGGCCCATCCCGCTTGAGTTCTCGGTCGTCGGCGATCAAACCGGGTGTATCGCCGACCCCGGCCTCGAGCAGCGCAAAGCGCTCTTCGGCAGTGACCTGGGGGGTGTCGCGAAGCGGCGGCCGGGGCGCGGCAATCATGTGGAGTCGGTCAAGTGTCAGCGCCTCGCGCACTTCCACCGCGCTTCGCAGATGACCGACATGCACCGGATCGAAGGTGCCACCCAGCATGGCCACCTTGAGCACTGCCTGGCTCATTGGCGAACCTGACCCTCGCCCAACACGATATATTTCTGCGTCGTCAGGCCTTCGAGACCCACCGGGCCGCGGGCGTGAAGCTTGTCGGTGGAAATACCGATCTCGGCGCCCAGGCCGTACTCGAAGCCGTCGGCGAAGCGGGTCGAGGCGTTCACCACCACGGAGCTCGAGTCCACCTCGGCCATGAAGCGCCGGGCAAGCGTATAGTCCTCGGTCACGATCGCATCGGTGTGCTGCGAGCTATAGCGCTCGATATGGGCGATGGCCTCGTCGACGCCGTCCACCACCTTGATGGCCAAAATCGGCGCGAGATACTCGGCCTCCCAATCCGACGGTTGAGCCTCGAGCGCCTGGGGCAGCAGCGCGCGGGTGCGTTCACAGCCGCGCAGCTCGACCTGGTGCTCGGAAAACGCGCGGGCAAGCTCTGGCAGCAAAATATCGGCCACCGCGGCGTCGACCAGCAGCGTCTCCATGGTATTGCAGGTTCCATAACGCTGGGTCTTGGCATTGACCGCGATGGCCAGCGCCTTGGCGGGGTCGGCGGTGGCATCGATGTAGACGTGACAAACGCCGTCGAGGTGCTTGATGACCGGTACCTTCGCATCCGCCGAGATCCGCGCGATCAGCGATTTCCCGCCCCGCGGAATGATCACGTCGACGAACTCAGGCATGCTGATCAGCTCGCCCACCGCGGCACGGTCGGTGGTCGCCACCACCTGCACCGCGTTCAAGGGTAAGCCAACACTTGCAAGCCCCGCCTGAATACAGGCGTTGAGCGCGGTATTGGAAGCGTGGGCCTCGGAGCCGCCGCGCAGAATGCAGGCGTTACCGGATTTCAAACACAGGCTCGCCGCCTCGATGGTCACGTTGGGGCGGGACTCATAAATGATCCCGATCACACCGAGCGGTACCCGCATCTTGCCGACCTGAATGCCGCTTGGCCGATAGTTCATCGCGCTGATCTCCCCCACCGGGTCGGGCAAGGCGGCCACCTGGTCGAGCCCTTCGATCATGGCGTCGATGCGCGCCTCGTCCAGCGCCAGCCGATCCAGCAGCGCCGGCTCCAGGCCGTTTTGCCGCCCCCGCGCCAGGTCCTCCGCATTGGCCTCGATCAGCGCAGCGCGGGCGTTATCGAGTTCGCTTGCAATCGCGCCAAGGGCGCGCTGCTTGATACCGGTATCGGCGCTACGCAGCACTCTTGCTGCAGCCCGGGCGTTTTGTCCGACGTGTTGCATATAAGCGGGCACGTCGCTTGTGGCTAACGTGGGCAAGTCGTTTCGTTGGTCGGCGCTGGCAACGCTCATGCTCCCTCCGGGTGGTGTCCACAGGCATTAAAATCATGAAGATGGCGGCTCGTAATACGGTGACCGGGGCGTTAAAGGGCACCACAAAATGACGACCGCCACATCCGGTAACATTAACACCCCCCAATAGATAAACTAAACGTTATAATGCGTTTTAAACGCCGCTTATCACCGCGCGAAAGATGTTCTCAAATCGGTCAATAGTTCGCCTTTATGGAAAACAAGTACAAGATACACTTTTTGAGAATCAACTTACTGATGGCCGCCGCAGCGCTTGCCTGCTGGAGCGTAAGCGCCCCGGCAATAGCCGCCACCGCGCTTTGGGCAAGTGCGCTCTGGCTTGCGTTAACCGCGCTGCTTTTGGATTTTACCCTTCGCCGCTCTCGCGACGTTTGCTGGCAGCTTTTCACCAGTGGGCTGCTGTTATGCCTGATTGCCGCTGCCCCGGCGCGCCACAGCATGCTCATTTGGGTCTGGACGGCGCTTTTCATGTTGCCGCAAAGCCGGCGCATGACGTTTTGCAACGTGGCCGGCGCGCTGATTAGCTGGCTGCTGATTGCGCCCAGCACCCCCAGGCCCCAGGCCGTGATGCTGCTTTTAGCGCTTTGCGGGCTTTCACTTCTGGCGTTTGCTCAAAGCCGCTGGCTGATCAACGTCAACGGCACCATACGCCAGCGGCTGCGCCTGATCCCCGGGTTAAACCTGTGGGCAGGCGAGCAGCTTTTGAAGGACCTGAGCCGCGAGCAGATTCGCGCCGAGCGCGAGAACATTTACGCCGAAGTGTTGATCATTCACGTCAAACGCAAAAAGCTATGGTCGTCGGCCCAGCGGCTTTGCGAGCTCATCCACGGTTTCGAAAATGTCTACCACTTGAACGGCTCTTGCCTGGCGGTGCTGCTTTTGTGCCACGACCGCGACGCGGGCGCCAGGCGCCGCCACGGGCTTTGCAAGGCGCTCTCCAGTAGCGCGGTCTACCATCATCTGCCGCTCGCTCAGCTCGACACCACCACCGTAACGCTCGACTCGCTCAGTCAATACTCACTCAGCCAACACTCTGCCTTCGAGGAGACCCGCACATGATTCGGTGCTTACATCCCAAGGCGCTCATGACACTGACCTACGCGATCTGTCTTTTGATCACCGCGCTTTATACCGCCTGGCTTTATGCCATGGGCTACTACCGCGAGCTGGTCGTGCCGATGTTCGTGACGCTACTGCTTCTGGCCGCGCTGCTGCTGCACTACGGCCAGGCCTTTTCGCCCTACGGCCCCCGGGCCATTTTGCTAATAAGTGCCTATATCAGCGTCTCCTCGGCGCTCTATTTCGGGCTCACGCACTCCATGCTGTGGCTTGGCCTGCCCATCGCCGCCGCGTTCGTGCTCTTGCCCCACTGGAGTGCGATGCTCCTCAACCTGCTTTATATACCGCTTTGGTGGCTGCTCCCCCCTGCCGGCGAGGCGTTTTTCCCGTTTCCCTTCGAGTACCTCGCCCTCGTTTTGCTGTTCGCGCTGCCCCCCTGGGAGCTCGCCAGGCGCCACGCCCTGTTAAAGGCGTCCGACCCCAACGACAGCGAGTGCAACGCCTACCATATCGACACCTTGAAGGAGCGCTTGGGCAACGAGTTTCAGCGCGCGCTACTGCTCGACAAACGCCTCGCCGTGCTGGTGCTTCACCTGCCCCAGCTGGACATGGCCGAGGAGCAGTTTGGCGTACGCACCAAAAAAGCGCTGCTCGGGGCGTTTTGTAGCGAGGTCAATAGCCGCTGCCGCGACCACGACTTGCTGGGCCGGGCCGGTAGCGCAAGCTTTTGGCTGGTATTGCCGGACACCAGCGAAAGCGGCGCACTTCTGGTGCGCGAGCGTCTTTATCGGGCGCTCTCCCGGCGGGTCTTGATCGAAACCGGCCCGCTCGAAGCACGTATCGGGGTATGCTTACCGCAGCAAAGCGAACGCTTCGCCCCTTACGTCCGGCGCCTCGAGTACGTCTCGAGAACGCTGCCCGGCGCTTGACGGTCTCGCTTTGGCGCGCCACCAACATTGAATGGAGTCATTTGTGCACCTAGCTGAGCAGTTGCTGGACCTTTCTCTCTCGCCGTTAACCCTGCTGTTGATGATTTTTCTGATTTCCGCGCTCGAGTCCCTGGCCGTGGTGGGGCTTTTGGTGCCCGGGGTGGTACTGGTGACCGCCGCGGCGTCCATGGCGGGCCATCAGGGAGTCGATGTCATTTGGCTACTGCTGGCCGCTTTTCTGGGTGCCGTGATTGGCGATGGGGTGAGTTTCAAGCTGGGCTATGACCACCATGAGCAGGTGACAAAGCGATGGCCCTTGTCGCAGCACCCGGAATGGCTGGGCCGCGGGGCGCGCTTTTTCGAGCGCTACGGCATCTATTCGGTCTTCATCGGACGCTTCGTCGGGCCGGTACGGCCGATCATTCCGCTGGTGGCAGGCATGATGCACATGCGCCCACGCACGTTCTTGTGGGCCAACGTAAGCTCTGCGGCGATATGGGCTCCGGCCTACGTGCTGCCAGGGTATTTGCTGGGCCATACCTGGCAGCGCTACCTGGAACTACCGTCCAATATCGAAACCGCGGTTTTTGCTATCGCCGCGATTATCGTCGCGCTGATCGTGGTGTTCTCCTGGGGTCGCGCTCAGGTAGGCCGCCACGGCCGGCTCTATTTGATGACGGCGCGCCTGGTGCGCCGGGTGCCGTTTATCCGCCGACCCTGGCTTGCCATGAGCCATTCCGGCGAAGTGCCGCTGGCCTCGCTACTGCTGCTGATCATCGCGCTGGCCGCTTTTAGCGGCTGGACGCTTTACATACTACAAAGCAATGGCCCGCTTGCGCTGGACCTGCAGGCCCAGCGGCTGTTCGAATGGCTGCATACCGCGCCACTTCTAAGCGTCAGCGTATTTCTTGCCAAGCTGGGCGATAAGCTCGGTATCGTGGTGCTGATGACGCCCTGGGCGCTTTGGCTTTTGCTGCATAAACGCATCGACGTACTGAGCCACTGGGCCGTAGCACTGGGCGGGGTAGCGCTTCTCAATACCGCCGGAAAAGCCGCCTTCGGCCGCGCTCGGCCCGATACGCCGGACTACCTGACCGGCTCGCTCTCCTACCCAAGCGCCCACACCTCGGGTTTTGTGGTGGTGATCGGCCTGGCCGCGGCGTTCGTGGCCGCCGAGTGCTCGCGTCAGTATCGGCTGTGGATTTACTGGGCCGCCATTTTACTGGTGGTGCCCATGGCCCTTTCACGGCTTTTGCTCGGCGTGCACTGGCTAAGCGATTTAATCGGCGGTGCACTTCTGGGGCTCATCGTGTGCGCGCTGGTCAGGCTTTCCTGGCAGCGCCGTGCTCGCCCGGCGCTGCCGCCCTGCCCAGTGACGCTGCTGGTGGGCGCAACCGTGGTGCTAATGGGCCTACGGGTCGGCTTTTTGCCCCCGGTTTAAGGCGCGCCTAGCCCAGCGCGAGCCAAAGCCCCACCCCAATCATCAAGGTGCCGGCGATACGGTTCATAAGGCGCACGTTACCGCTTTTACCCAGCGTACGACGCAGGGTTTTACCGCCCGTGGCGTAGATCAGCATGCTGGCAAATTCGATGACGAGAATCACCGCGATCAGCGCGGTGAGCTGCTGCGCAAGCCCCCGGGAGCTATCCAAAAACGGCGGCAACAGGGCAACGAAAAACGCCCAGCCTTTGGGGTTGGCGATCGCAGTCACGAACCCTTGAGTCGCCAGTTGCAGGCGCCCGGCGGGCAGGCCCGTATCGAGGGTATCGGGAATTGCCATGCGCCCACGCGAGCGCCACATCATCACGCCCAGGTACACCAGGTACGCCCCGCCGGCCCACTTGAACACCGTAAATAGCGCCGGCTGTTTGAGCATCAGCGCCGCCACGCCCGCCCCGGCCGCTGCGGCCACCAGGCCGACGCCGGCAAGCTCTCCTATCATCATCCAAAGAGTGCGTTTGACCCCCTGGGTCATACCCAGCACCATCGCCAGGGTCATGCACATACCCGGCGTGAGCGAGACGAACAAAAAAGTGGGGATGAAAACGGAGAGTGTCGCCCAGGAGAGCATTCGCGAAGTTCCTTACTATTGAACGGGTTATGAGCCAGCGGGTTGTTCGCCCCAGCGGGGCACCAGAGAATGGGCGATACCCAACTGATTGAGAATGCGCGCCACGATAAAGTCGACCAGGTCGTCGATCGAGGTTGGCTTGTGATAAAAGCCGGGGGCGGCGGGCAAAATGACCGCGCCCAGCCGACTCAGCGTCAGCATGTGCTCCAAATGAATCGCCGAGAACGGCGTTTCGCGGGGCACCATGACCAGGGTACGGCGCTCCTTGAGAGCGACATCCGCGGCGCGCTCGATCAGGTTATTGCTCGCCCCGGTGGCCACCGCCGAAAGCGTGCCGGTAGAGCACGGACAGATCACCATTCTAGAAGGCGCGCCGGAGCCCGAGGCGACCGGGGCCATCCAGTCTTCACGCCCGAAGCAGCGAATCTGGCCCGGCTTCGCGCCGCTTAGCGCCGTCAGGGCTTCCTGCAAGCGCTCGGGCTTGGCGGGCAGGTCCACATCGGTTTCCGTGGCGATGACCATGTGGGCGGCCTTGGAGATCATCACCCACACCTCACAGCCAGCGCCTACCAGTACCTCGATAAGGCGCAGCCCGTACTGGGCGCCGGAGGCGCCGGTCAGCGCCACGCTCACCGGGGCCTTGAACCCCGTCGTGCTATCACGCTCGTCCATTCAAACCCCCTTGTCAGCCAGTGCGCGTAAAAGACGCTCGTGAACGCCGTCGAAACCGCCGTTGGACATGACCACGATACGGTCCTGGGGCAGCGCCCGGGCCACCACCGCCTCAACCAGCGCGTCGATATCGTGATACAGCCCGCCAGGCTTTTGGTCGTCCACCAACGTGGCCATCGACCAATCGAGCCCCTTGGGTTCGAACCAAAAGGCGGCGTCGGCATCTTCGACAGAGCCTTTCAACCGCTCGGCAAGCGCCCCAAGGCGCATGGTATTGGAGCGCGGCTCGATCACGGCCAAAAGCCGCCCGTTGGGGGTTGCGGCGCGCAGCCCCTTCAGCGTAGCGGCGATGGCGGTGGGGTGATGGGCAAAGTCGTCGATCACCTGTATGCCGTTTATGTCGCCGCGCACTTCCTGGCGGCGCCGCGGCGTTTGAAAGCGTGAAAGCGCCGCGCACGCCCGCGCCAAATCCACGCCCAGCCGATGAGCAGAGGCGAGCGCGGCGAGGGCGTTACGCGCGTTGTACTCGCCGGTCAGCCCCCACTCCACTACGGCGTCCTCGGCGGTCTCGCCCGGCTCGTGAATCACCCGAAAGCGGCTGGCGTCCGGCTGTTCCAACTGATAGCGCCAGGGGCTTGCCGGGTCATTTCCAAAATACGCGATCGGTGACCAGGCGCCCATATCGAGCACCCGCGTCAAAGCGCTTTGATCGTCGGCGGTGAGCAACAGGCCCTTGCTCGGCACGGTGCGCACCAGGTGATGAAACTGGCGCTCGATCGCCGCCAGGTCCGGAAAAATATCGGCGTGGTCGAACTCCAGGTTATTGAGCACGGCGATATGCGGGCGGTAGTGGACGAACTTGGAGCGCTTGTCGAAAAACGCCGTGTCGTACTCGTCGGCTTCGACGACAAAGGGCGCTTCTTGCGCTCCCAGCCGGGCGGAAACCCCGAAATTGCGCGGCACCCCGCCGATCAAAAACCCCGGTGTGAGCCCGGCGCTCTCCAAAAGCCAGGCCAGAAGGCTAGCCGTAGTGGTTTTACCGTGAGTGCCGGCGATCGCGATCACCTGGCGACCGGGCAGCACGTAATCGGCAAGCCACTGCGCACCGGAGGTGTAGCGCAGGTTCAAATCGAGCAGCGCCTCGACTTCCGGATTACCCCGGGACAGCGCGTTACCCACCACGACCAGGTCGATGTCCTCGCCGAGGTTATCGGCCCGGTAGGCGTTTTTAAGCGTGATGCCGGCGTTTTCGAGCTGAGTGCTCATCGGCGGGTAGACGTTGGCATCCGAGCCGCTGACCTGATGGCCAAGCTCGCGGGCCAACAGCGCAAGGCTGCCCATAAAAGTGCCACAGATACCGATAATATGCAGACGCATGGGTTTTACCCCCTCCCCTTGGCGACACCGCTTGGCCGAGCGATTCCAAAAAAGCGTAAAAAATCAGTCGCTGAGACTAGCACGCCTTGAAGACAGGCTCATCTTCGCCCGCCAATTTCGTGGCCTGAATGTGACAACGCGCCCGCTTTGTTGCAGGATGCAGCCACTCAATCGACCCACCCTTTTCAAGCGGCGCAGCCCCCGCTTATGGAGTACCTGATGCGTAGCGTGATTCGCACCTTCTTTCGCGGCGTCCGTTTGGTGATGTCTCCTTTCATGCTGGCCTCGGAGAAGCTCTCCACGCCCAAGGGGATGGAGCGCACACCCGAGGCGCAGGCCGAGGCCGACAAGGCCTGCGAGAACCTGGCGCTTTATCAGTTCCGCACCTGTCCTTTTTGTATCAAGGTGCGCAAGGAGATCGCCCGACTGAATCTCAACATCGAAACCCGGGATGCCCAGCACGACGCCGCCAACAAGGAGGCGCTATTGCAGGGCGGGGGCCGGACCAAGGTGCCGTGTCTTAAAATCGCGCGGGACGACGGCGAGACCGAGTGGCTTTATGAGTCCGATGATATCAACCGCTGGCTTCACCAGCGCTTTGGCTAACCTCTTCGCGGGAAAGCGCTGACCGCCGAGACTACTTCGCCCCGGCCGCGATACTCCACCACGACACCCAGCCACGACACGGGCGCAAGCGCGCCCCAACATGTTGGCGCTTGGCCCGGCGGCTTTAGCGGCGTTTTGGGACGCGTCTTCATCGCCATTCCCTTATACATCATCGCTTTGAATCATACGTTAGTTTTATTTCATGAATAAGGCACCACGCGGCTTTGCGCCGACTCATTCAGTAGATGAATGAAGCGTGTCATTTTTTCGATTGTGCCTGGCCACGGGCAATCTCTATGTTATTAAGATGGCTTACGGGCTGACCGTGTCTACTTTGTTGGCGCCTAGTGGAATAGGCGCCAACAAAGTTGAACAATAACTAATGTCTAACGGGAACAATTCATGAAGCTTAAAAAAACGATCCTCGCGTCCGTTATCGGCGCGGCTTTGGCGGGTACTGCCCTACTTCCTCTCACCGCAAGCGCTGAAACGCTGCGTATCGGCTACGCCGCGGACCCGGAAACCCTGGATATCCACGAACAGCTCTCCGGCGGCATGCTGCGCTTTTCTCACCTCGTTTTCGACCCGCTGGTACGCTGGACCAAGGATTTCGAGTTCGAGCCGCGCTTGGCAACCGAATGGGAACAGGTCGACGAAACCCACCTGCGCATGACGCTACGTGAAGGCGTGACCTTCCACTCTGGTAACGAATTGACCGCCCAGGACGTGGTGTGGACCATCGAGCGTTTGCAGCAGAGCCCGGACTACCGCGCGATCTTCGAGCCGATCGCAAGCGTCGAGGCCGTGGACGACTATACCGTCGAGATCACCACCACCGAGCCTTACCCGTTGATGCTCAACCTCGCCACCTACATCTTCCCGATGGATAGCCAGTTTTATACCGGTGATACCGATGGTGGCGACGATAAAGCCGAGATCGTGAAAGCAGGCAACTCCTTTGCCTCACGCAACGTCTCCGGTACCGGTCCCTTCGAGGTCACTAGCCGCCGCCAGGGCGTACGGGTCGACTTCGCGCGTTTCGATGACTACTGGGACACCGAAAGCGAGGGTAACGTCAGTGAAATCGTGTTGACGCCGATTTCCGAAAACGCTTCTCGCGTCGCCGCGCTGCTTTCCGGCGGGGTCGACTTCATCGACGCCGTGCCGCCCAACGACCTGGACCGTGTACGCGACGCCCAGGGCGTTGACCTCATCGAGGTGCCCGGCACGCGTATCATCGGTTTCCAGCTCAACGAAGAGCGTGTCGAAGCCTTCCAGGACGTACGCGTTCGCCAAGCCGTCGACCTGGCCATCAACCAGGAAGGCATCGCTGATCGCTTGATGCGCGGCTTCGCCACCCCGGCCGGTCAGCTCTCCGCGGAAGGCTACGTCGGTTTCAACCCGAATCTGGTACCGCGCTACGATATCGAACGGGCCCAGGAGCTGATGAACGAGGCGGGCTTCGAAGACGGCTTCACCGTTGAAATGATCGCGCCTAACAACCGCTACGTGAACGATGCCCAGATCGCTCAGGCGGTCGCCAACATGCTGTCGCAAATCAATATCACCGTGAACCTGCGCACCATGCCGCTGGCCCAGTACTGGCCGGAGTACGACGAGCGCACCTCCGATATCGCGATGGTCGGCTGGCACTCCGATACCGAAGATACCGCCAACCTCTTCCAGTACCTCACTTTCTGCCCGGATGAAGAGACCGGTGCCGGTCAATACAACTACGGCAGTTACTGCAACGAAGAGATCGACGCGCTGGTCACCGAAGCGGATAGCGAAACCGATCTGGAAAAACGCGCCGAGATGCTCCAGGAAGCCGAAGCCATGCTTTACGAAGACGTCGGCTATATCACGCTTCACTGGCAGAACCTGGCCTACGCCGCCGCCGAAGGTATCGATATCGAGCCGGTCGTGAACGCGATCGACTTCCCGTACCTGGGCGACCTGGTGATCGACCGCTAATACTTGCGCGTTTCGTAGCCGCTAGTTCCCAGCACGACCCGCAGGCAAGGATGCTTCGCTCTCTCGACCGAGAGGGCGAAGCATTTTACGTGGCTGCCCGCTGCGGCTGCGAATCACCCTTTTGCTCCCCTGACCAACGATTACATAGGTGGCGTACGCCATGATTGCTTTTTTAATCAAGCGGCTGATGCACGCGGTATTGGTGATGTTTGTCATCAGTGTATTGGCCTTCGCCATCCAGGATAACCTGGGTGACCCGGTACAACAGCTGGTGGGCCAGTCCGTTCCGGAAAGCGAGCGCGAGGCGCTGCGCGAGCGGATGGGGCTCAACGACCCCTTCCTGGTGCAGTACGCGCGGTTTGCCACCAACGCCGTGCAGGGCGATTTCGGCCAATCCTACTTCTATCGCGAACCCGCGCTCGAGGTCATTGCCCGCCACCTGCCCGCCACCCTCGAGCTGGTCTTTGCGGCAACGCTCATCATCGTGGTGTTCTCGGTCCCCATTGGGGTATACAGCGCCATCAAGCCGCGCTCGCCGGTCTCGCGCTTTTTTATGGGCGCCTCGATTATCGGCATCTCGGTCCCGGTATTTTTGACCGCGATCGTGTTGATCCAGATATTTTCGATCGGCATGACCGTGACCCTCTTTCCCCAGGCCACCGGCTGGGGGGCATGGCTCAACGGCCTGCTTTCCACCTCGGGCAACATGCCCTCCTTCGGGCGCGGCTACGACCTGGTCCATGTCGCCGGCCACTGGGACACCAACTTACTCACCTGGAGCGGTATCCAACACCTGGTGCTGCCCGCGATCTCGCTGGCCTCCATTATGCTGCCGCTGTTCGTCCGCCTGATTCGCGCGGAAATGATGGAAGTATTGCAGTCGGAGTATGTGAAGTACGCCCGCGCCAAGGGTATTTCCATGCGGCGCATCTACTTCGTTCACGCGCTGAAAAATACCATGCTGCCGGTCATCACCGTGGGCGGCGTGCAGATCGGCACCATGGTGGCCTACACCATCCTGACCGAAACCGTTTTCCAATGGCCCGGCATGGGACTGATGTTCCTGGAAGCAATCAACCGGGCCGACATTCCGCTGATCGTCAGCTACCTGATGATCGTCGGCGTCATATTCGTGGTGACGAACACGATCGTGGATTTGATCTACGGCTTCGTTAACCCCACCGTAAAACTGACAGGTAAGCCCGCATGACCACCACGACCGCCCCAAGCCGCTGGGAGCGCCTGCGCGACTCCTATCTGTGGTACAGCTTCAAGCGTGACCGCACCGCTCAACTGTGCCTGTTCATTTTCATCTGTTTGGTGGTCGCGGCCTTTTCGGCACCGCTTTTGGCCCCGACCGACCCCTACGATCTACGCCAGATCAACATCCTCGACTCCGAGCTTCCGCCCTTCTGGATCGACGGTGCCGACGATCGCTACAGCCTGGGCACCGACGCCCAGGGGCGCGATCTTTGGTCGATCATCCTCTACGGCACCCGCGTCTCGCTTTTGATCGGCTTTGGCGCCGTGCTGCTACAGGCGCTGATCGGCGTCACCTTTGGCCTGATGGCGGGCTACCTGGGCGGGCGCGTCGATGCGATTCTGATGCGCCTGGCCGATATCCAGCTTTCGTTTTCCACCCTGATGGTCGCGATCGTGGTGGGTGCGGTGGTCAAGGCCACCATGGGCAGCGCTTTTTACAGCCAGTACGCGGTGCTCATGCTGATTCTGATCATTGGACTTGCCGAGTGGCCTCAGTACGCGCGTACCGTGCGCGCCTCGGTGCTGGCCGAGCGAAGCAAAGAGTACGTCGACGCCGCCCGGGTCATGGGCCTTCGCAGCAAACGCATCATGTTTCGCCACGTGCTGCCCAATACGCTGTCGCCGATTTTCGTCATCTCCACCGTACAGATCGCCAACGCGATCATCTCCGAGGCCGCGCTTTCGTTTCTGGGCCTTGGGATGCCGGAAACCCACCCATCGCTTGGTTCACTGATCAAGGCCGGGTTCGACTATATTCAGTCGGGCTCCTGGTGGATTACGCTGATCCCCGGTGCGGTACTGGTCGTGCTGGTGCTCTCTATCAATTTGCTGGGTGATTGGCTTCGCGATGTCATGAACCCCCGGCTCTACAAGGGGTGACACACCATGGCACTACTTGAAGTTTCACAGCTCGATGTTCGTTTTGCGCTGCGCCAGGGCGAAGTGCACGCCCTGCGCGACATCAACTTCACCCTGGACCGCGGCGAACGCCTAGGGATCGTCGGTGAGTCCGGCGCCGGCAAGTCGGTGGCCGCGTTTTCGCTTTTGAACCTCATCTCCAAACCCGGCTTCATCGCCGGCGGCAGCGTCGCGTTCGAGGGTCAAACGCTCAACAAGATGTCCGAGCGCGGCTTGCGCAAAGTACGCGGCAACCGTATCTCGATGATTTTCCAGGACCCGATGATGACGCTCAACCCGGTGCTTTCCATCGGCGAGCAGATGGTCGAGTGTTTGAAAGCGCACCGGCGTATTTCCAGCAAGGCCGCCCGCGCCATTGCGCTGGACAAGCTCCAGCAAGTGCAGATTCCCTCGCCGGAGAAGCGCCTGGACCAGTACCCGCACGAGCTTTCTGGCGGTATGCGCCAGCGCATCATCATCGCCATCGCCCTGCTGCTCGACCCGGACATCATCATTGCCGACGAGCCCACCACCGCCCTCGATGTCACCATCCAGGCGGAAATCATGGCGCTATTGCTGGATCTTTGCGAGCAGCACAACGTCGGTTTGATCCTGATCACCCACGATCTGGGGGTGGTCAGCCAGGTCACCCAGCGGATGCTGGTCATGTACGCCGGCCGGGTCATCGAGCAGGGCCCAACCCGGGAGATCATCAACGACCCGCAGCACCCGTACACCCAGGGGCTGATCAACGCCCTGCCGCAAATGGCCACGCCCGGCGAGAAGCTCAACCAGATTCCCGGCAGCATGCCGTCGCTTTCCAATCTGCCCAGCGGCTGCGCGTTTCATCCGCGCTGCGACTTCCGGGTCCGCCAAAATGGCGAACCCCGGACGGCGTGTACCGAACAGGTGCCAGGCTTTGTCGATACCGGCAACTGCCGCGTCGCCTGCCACATGGTGGCCGAAATGCTCGAAGACCGCCGCGCGAAGGAGGAAACCCCATGAGTGCCGAGGCCAACGTGATCCCGGCTCGTGAGCTCGAGACGTCCAGCACCCCTGGCGTCAACGAGCCAAGCCCCGAATCGCTTTTACAAATTCGCGACCTGAAAAAACGCTTCTCGCTGTCCGGCGATTTTCTCGATCAGCTGCGCTTTAAAAAGGGCCGGCTGGTCCGCCATCAGGAGTACGTTCACGCCATCAACGGCGTGAACCTGGATATCAAGCGCGGCGAAGCCCTTTGCGTGGTCGGCGAGTCCGGCTGCGGCAAATCCACCGTGGCGCGCACCGTCATGGGGCTTTTGAGCCCTTCCGAGGGGGAAATTCATTTCGACGGTCAGCGTATCGACGACTTGAGTTCCCGCCAGCTGCTGCCGTATCGCAAGCGCATGCAGATGATCTTTCAAAACCCCTACGCGTCGCTCAACCCGCGGATGACCATCCAGCAAACCCTGGAAGAGCCGCTGCGCTTTCACCATCCAGAGTGGGGCCGTGACGCGGTGGCCGACAAGGTACAGTCGGTGATGCAGTCGGTGGGCATCGACCCGGACTGGGGCAAGCGCTTTGGCCACGAATTCTCCGGCGGTCAGCGCCAGCGTATCGCCATTGCTCGCGCTTTGGCGGTAGACCCGGAGTTCATCGTCGCCGACGAGCCGATCTCGGCGCTGGACGTCTCAATTCAAGCCCAGGTGCTGAATCTTTTGATGGACGCCCAGCACGAGCGTAACCTGACGTATCTGTTCATCACCCACGATCTGGCCGTGGTCGAGCACTTCGGTACCCGGGTCGCGGTCATGTACCTGGGGACGGTGTGCGAAATAGCCACCACCGGTACGCTTTTCGACAAGCCCCGCCACCCCTATACTCAGGCGCTGTTATCGGCGATCCCGCGCTTGCAGGATGACCGGCCCCAGCACATTCGCCTTTCCGGCGAGGTGCCGACCCCGGTGAACTTACCCAGCGGCTGCGTGTTCCACGGCCGCTGCCCCTATGCCAACGCGCGTTGTAAGCAGGAGATTCCCGTACTACGAACCCAGGACGACGGCACGCGGGTGGCCTGTCACGGCGTTGAAGAAGGCCGATTATAATGTCGAGCCACCGGATTAGCGCCGCTCCTTCATTATCACGGAGTAAGGCATGGAAATTCGCTGGCTAGAAGATTTTATCGCCCTGGCCAGGACCCGGCACTTCTCCCGCGCGGCGGACGAGCAGCACGTGACCCAGCCCACCTTTTCACGGCGAATCAAGCTACTCGAAGAGGAAATGGGCGCAACGCTGATCAACCGCCAAACCCTGCCGCTGTCACTCACACCGGCCGGGGAGGAGTTTTTGACCCTCTGCGAGCAAATCACCGACCGAGTGCGCCTGACCCGCGACCGGGTTCAGGAAATCAGCGCCGGTCAGCAGCGGCGGATCATGGTGGCCACCCCCCAAAGCCTGCTGCCCCAGTTTCTGCCCCGATGGCTTTCCGACATTGGCTGGCAGGACCGCATTCAGCCCTACCTAAGGGCGACGGGTTGGGTGGCCGGCGACTACTTTCAGGCGCTGGCCCGGGCCGAGTGCGATCTGGCGATCTGCTACTGGCCCACCGGGCGCTGCGATCTGGATATCGACACCAGCGGTTGCATCTACCGGGTAATCGGCAAGGAGCGGCTGATTCCGGTAACCGCGCTGAACCCGGCGGGCGAGCCCGCCGCCCAACTGCCTGGTACCTCCGCACAGCCCGTGCGCTGGCTGGCCTACCCCAAACGCGGGCTTTTGGGCGCGGCGGTGAAAGCGCACCTGGCTCGGCTCTCTCAGAGCAGCTATTTGACCGCCCAGAGCGAAAACCTGTTTGCCGCGAATATCAAGGAGCTGGTGCTGCTGGGTTACGGCATGGCCTGGCTACCCGAGCGCAACGTCGCCACCGAGCTTGAAAGCGGCACACTGATGCGCGCCGGCAGCACCCAGTGGGATGTAACGATGGAGCTTCGCCTGTATCGTCATCAGAAAAAGCACCACGCCGAGCTCGAAAGGCTCTGGAGCGAGCTGCCCTCGCTACGCGTTTAAAAGGATCGTTATGTCTGACACACTCTTGTTACTTCAAAAAGCACACTTGGCGCATCTCGAGCGCACTTACGCCGACCTGTTACAACGCACTGCCTTCGATAGCGTCGCGATTTACAGCGGCCACACCGATAATTTCTTCGCCGACGATCACGCCCCCGCCTTCCAGGCTTACGGTCACTTCATGCACTGGGTAGGGCTAAGCGATGCCCAGCACAGCTGGGTGGTGATCGAGCCGGGCAAAAAGCCCAAACTGCTTCTTTTTGCTCCGAGCGACTTCTGGCACCTGACCACCGCGCTTCCCGAAGAGCCCTGGGTCGAGGCGTTCGACATCACGCTTTGCCGCGAGCGCCCCACTCCCACGCTTTCCAAAAATGCCGCGGTGATCGGTGACATCGAGCGCCTGGACGAGGGCCAACGCCAGGCGCTTGAAGGCCAGGTGATGCCCAAGGCGCTAGTCCACGCGCTGGACGAAAACCGCCTTTATAAAACCGACTACGAACTTGCTTGCCTACGCGAGGCCAACCGGCTGGCCCTGGCCGGCCACCAGGCCGCCAAGGCTGCATTCATCGGCGCCAGCAGCGAACTCGACATTCAGTTGGCGTATCTCGGCGCAAGCCGTCAGCGCGAATCCGCAGTGCCCTATCAAAACATCATCGGCCTCAACGACCACGCCGGGGTGCTCCACTACCAGCACTACGATTTAGCGCCGCCCCAACTGCGCCATAGCCTGCTGGTGGATGCCGGGCATCGCTTCCGGGGTTACTGTGCGGATATCACCCGCACCCACGTCGGCCCGGATGCCCCGGAAACCTTCGGTGCGCTGGTGGTCGCCATGCACGGGTTGAAAAACGAACTGGTCAAAAGCATCGGGCCGGGAGTCGAATACCTGGCGCTGCACGAAAAGATGCACAAACGCCTGGCGGATATTCTGGTGAGCTTCGATCTTTACAAGGACACCGCCGAAAGCGCCGTGCGCCTGGGGGTGACGCGCGCGTTCTGCCCCCACGGGTTGGGGCATTCGCTGGGCCTGCAGGTGCACGATGTCGGCGGGCTCAATGCCGCCGACGGCACCCCGATGCCCGCCCCGAAGGAGCACCCGGCACTGCGCCTGACGCGCACGCTCAAACCCGGCATGGTCGTGACCATCGAGCCCGGGCTCTACTTCATCCCCATGCTGCTGGACCCGCTCAAGGCGCAGGACGTTGCCATCAACTGGCCGCTGGTGGCGTCACTGCTGCCCTGCGGCGGGATTCGTATCGAGGATAACGTAGCGGTCACCGAATCGAGCTTCGAGAACCTGACGCTTTAAAGCGTTGCGCCTTTGAGGGGCGCTTTTAAACACCGGCGCGCTGCTCCGGCGGCCGCGCAAAGGCGCCGGCGCTCAGATACGAAACAGACGGCGGCTATTGTCGCGAAGGGTGTCCGCAATGTCTGACGGCGACTCATCGCGGATCTCACAAAGGCTCTGCCAAACGTGGCGAATACGCTCGGGGCGGTTGGGCTCGCCCTGGAACCCTTGCACGGGCATATCCGGCGAGTCCGTTTCCAGCAAAAGCGAAGAGAGCGGCAGGCGAGACAGGGTGCGGCGGGTTTTGGTGGCGCGCTCGTAGGTCATGGTACCGCCCACCCCAATGAAGTACCCCGCCTCGATAAAGGCTCGCGCCTGCTGCTCGCTGCCGGCAAAGCCGTGCACCACGCCGGCTCTGGGAAGCTCGAGGCGCCTTAAATGCATCGCGAGTTTGTCGTGGGTGCGCCGGGAGTGAAGTATCACGGGCAAATCGAACTGGCGGGCCAGGCGCAGTTGAGCCGTCAGCACCGCCTCCTGTTTTTCGAACTGGGGGTCATCGATAAAAAGATCCAGGCCGATTTCTCCGATCGCCACCAGCTTGTCGGGCTTTTGTTGAAGCCACGCCTCGAGCTGCTCGAGATCGCCCTCTTGCACCTCCTTTACCGCCATGGGGTGAATGCCGAGCGCGGCATACACCGGCTCGAAACGCTCGGCCAGCGCCATGACGCCGTCGAAGCGCTGCGCTGAGACACCTACCGCAATGATCTTTTCCACCCCGGCGTCTCGTGCCAACGCCAGGCTCCGGGTTTCGTTCCCGACAAACGGGGGAAAATCGAAGTGACAGTGGGTATCAACGAAGTAGGTATCAGCTGAGGGGGTATCAACAGACTGTGCGGGCATGTCGGCACTCCTTTAACCGTGACCGGCGTCGTGGCAAACCGGGCATACACAAAAACGCCCGGCGTTTGCCGAGCGTCTAGGTGCTTATCTAGCGCTGTTCACCCGAAGGCTTAGAAGCGGTAGGTAACGCCGCCACCAACGGTAACAGGGTTCATATCGACTTCACCAACGGTCTCGCCGCCGACACGAATGTCGGAGTCCACATCCGAGTAGCTTACGTAACCGTTGAGCATGACGTTGTCGGTGACGGCCAGATCGACACCGGCCTGGCCGATGGCGCCGTAGCTGTGCTTGACGCTAACGTCGCTGGGCTCGCCAGAGAAACGCGTGTAGTTAAGGCCCGCGCCTACATAGGGCTGTACGGGAGAGTCAAAACCACCCAGCGGGTAGTAGTTGACCAGCAGGTTGACCGGTAGACGATCGATCGAGCCGATATTACCCGCCGAGCCAGTGTTCAAGGTGTGCTCGAATTTTTCGGAGCTGTTGAGCTCGAGGCCGACGTTAGGCGTGAACAGGTAGCCCGCACCGAAGGTGAAGCCATTTTCACTTTGCACGTTCAGGGAATCACCGGCCACGTTACCGTTGCTGGAACCGGTATCCGTTTGCGCGAAACCACCGCGAACGAAGATGTCGCCCGCCTCGTTCTGGCTTGCGAAAGCCGCTTGGCTCGCCATCAAGACGCTGGCGGAAATCACGGCGGCAGAAATCGTTTTAACGCTGTTCATAAGAGTCATCCTTTATCTTTTGCCAGGGATTGGCGCCGGTTCGACCGGCTTACTTATACAATATATACCAATCGAACACTGTTTCCAAATAAAGCGTAGAACATATTTATAATATTTTTACATGACGACTGCTTTTTTAAGCACAAAAAAAAGGCCCCCCGAAGGGGGCCCAGGTGGAGCACGCCAGCTCACTCAGTGTGCCGCCCGGCTCGGGCGGCGTAGCAGTAAAGGGAGAGTCGTTTACGCGGTGACTCTGTTCAGCTGCTTCTTGGCTAATATATTGCGAGGTACGTGCCAATATTCATAAAAAACATAAAAATCATGCATTTAAAAAAACAAGCCTGATAAAACTTTCAGCCAGCCGCCTTAGCGCGTCCAGCACTGCACCAACAGCGCGCAAAAAAAGCCCTTCTCGCTTCATTAAGCAGCACTAAAGTCATAGCCAAGCGCTACTTTCTGCTTAATTTACAAAGCATTGCTGCTTTCCGGGCGGCTAACCCGTGGTAGCCGCTTCGTGGCTGACGTAAACTGCCCTTAACGCATTTGAACGAACTTTCTTAAAGGAGCCTCCATGGCGTTCGATTCAACCTCTTCTTACATCGCAACCGACGCGCTCAAGCAGGCGGTCAACGCTGCGGTCATGCTACAACGCCCGCTTCTGATCAAGGGTGAACCGGGCACGGGCAAGACGCTACTGGCCGAGGAGCTGGCCCGCTCGCTCTCCACCAGGCTGATCACCTGGCATATCAAGTCCAGCACCAAGGCCGCCCAGGGGCTTTACGAATATGACGCGGTCAGCCGCCTGCGCGACTCTCAGTTGGGCATAGAGGGCGTGGAGAACGTGGCCAACTACATTCGCCCGGGCAAACTTTGGGAGGCGTTTAGCGCCGATGAGCGCGTGGTGCTTTTGATCGACGAGATCGACAAAGCGGATATCGAATTCCCCAACGACCTGCTCCAAGAGCTGGATCGTATGGAGTTCCACGTTTACGAGACCGGCGAGACCATTCGCGCCGAGCACCGCCCCATCATCATCATCACCTCGAACAATGAAAAGGAGCTGCCGGACGCCTTTCTACGCCGCTGCTTTTTCCACTATATCGATTTCCCCGACCGCGCCACGCTCCAGGCCATCGTCGATGTGCACTTCCCCGATATCGCCCCCAGGCTCGTGTCCGAGGCGCTCAACGTCTTTTTCGAGCTGCGCGATGCGCCGGGGCTCAAGAAAAAACCCTCGACCTCGGAGTTGGTCGACTGGCTGAAACTTTTAATGAGCGACGAACTCTCCCAGGAAGCGCTTTATAACCGCGACCCGGCCAAGGCGCTGCCGCCGATGGCCGGGGCGCTGGTTAAAAACGAGCAGGACACCCATCTTCTCGAGCGGCTGGCCTTCATGCTCCGCCGCCAAAAAGGCACGGGGCGCTAAGCCATGTTCATCGGCCTGTTCGAAACGTTAAAGCGCGCCGGTGTGCCGGTGTCGCTTCGCGAGCTTCTGGATCTACACGCGGTGGCCGAGCGCGGCGTAGTGTTCGCCGATATCGATGCCTTTTACCACGCCGCGCGCACGGTCATGGTCAAGGACGAGCGCTACTTCGACCGCTTTGATCGCGCCTTCGCCGCCTGGTTCGAGGGTCTTGAGAATGTGGACGCCGGCGTCGAGGCGCTGATACCCGACGAGTGGCTGCGCCGCGAGTTCGAGCGTCAGCTAAGCGATGAAGAGAAAGCCAAAATCGAATCGCTGGGCGGACTCGAGGCGCTGATCGAGACCTTCAAAAAGCGTCTCGAGGAGCAAAAAGAGCGCCACGCCGGCGGCAACAAGTGGATCGGTACCGGCGGTACCAGCCCGTTTGGCGCCAACGGCTACAACCCCGAGGGTATCCGCATCGGTCAGGACGGCTCGCGCCATCGTCGCGCCACCAAGGTGTGGGACGAGCGCCGCTTTCGCGACTACGACGACAGCCTGGCGCTTGGCACCCGCAACATCAAAATGGCGCTCCGGCGGCTGCGCAAGTTCGCCCGTCAGGGCGCGCGCTCGGAGTTCGACATTACCGGGACTATTCGCGAAACCGCACGGGATGCGGGGCTGCTCAACGTGCAGATGCGACCAGAGCGACACAATAGCGTTAAAGTGCTGCTGTTTTTGGACGTGGGCGGTTCGATGGATGACCACATCCGCGTTTGCGAAGAGCTCTTTTCGGCGGCGCGTTCGGAGTTCAAGCAGCTGGAGTACTACTACTTCCACAACTGCGTGTACGAAGGCGTGTGGAAGAACAACGCCCGCCGGGCGAGCGAGCGCCTGCCCACCGAAGAGCTTTTGCGCACCTATGGGGCGGACTACCAGGTGGTCGTGGTGGGCGATGCAGCCATGTCGCCTTATGAGATCACCCACCCCGGCGGCAGCGTCGAGCACTTCAACGAAGAGCCAGGCGGGGTGTGGCTCGAGCGTTTGACCGCGCATTTCCCCAAGCTCGTTTGGCTAAACCCTGCGCCGCCGCGCGCCTGGGAGTACACCTACTCCACCCAGCTGGTTCAAGAAATCACCGAGGGGCGCATGTACCCGATGACCGTCGAAGGGCTGGAGCAGGCCATGCGCGAACTGGCACGCTAACCTGGGTCGCCATCAATGGGTAGACGGCGTCAAAGCGTTTTGGGCACGTTCTCGAGCCCTTCCAGAAAGGCCTGCTTGGCACGTTCAAAGGCCTTGGGGTCGTGTTTGAAGCGGCGCAGAATGAGCGCGTGATCCAGTGTCAAGGTCGGCGATACCGCCTCGAGACTTTCGGCCGGGTGGCGGGCATTAAGGCCAATTTGCTCGCCGTTTTCCCCCTCGAACCAGCGCTTGATGCCACACCCCTGGTAGAAAGGCACCTGGCCCGGGTCATCGGCGGCTACCTTGAGCGGCACGTTCAAGCTCAACTCGCTGATCAGTCGCGCCTTCGCGCCTTCCGTCTGCTCCCAGACAAGGCTTAGCGTCATGCCCTCGCCTTTCTCATCCAATACCAAAAGCGCAAGCGCCAATAGCTCGCCATCAGCGCCAACACCGCCCACCAGCCTCGCCGCTTCCTGCTCGAACAGCACGTTCTGAGTGCCGGTAAATACCACCAGCGGCGTCAACCCCGCACTTTGCCCATACACCTTGGCGCACAACGTTGCCAGGCACGCGCTGCGCACGTTAGGGTCTTTAATCTGAACGACCTTCATTAAGCTCTCTCGTTGCACCTGTTTTAAAGGGCCCGCGGGCATCAAAGCCCGCAAGCCTAGAGCATTAAGGCGTAGGGTGCCAGCGGGTTAAGCGGATTGAACCCTAATGTGCCAGGCTGGTCCCATGACGTGATACATCTAACGTCAAAGATTCATCCAGGCCGCCAAGGAGAGCCCATGCCACAGTTCATCAACGACCCAACCCTGCCCAAGCCCGATTTTCCCGGTAGCCACATGGTCGTCGACGACCACTACGTGTTCATTTCCGGTTTGACCATCGCCGACATCGCCGAAGAAGAACCGGTGCTGGGGGATGTGAGCAAGGAGACCCACCGCGTCATGCGCGAGCTAGAGCGGATGCTGCGCCAGGAAGAGCTTAGCTGGGGCGACGTGGTCCGCGTCGATATCCACCTCACGGATCTGGGCGAGATTCAGAAAATGAACAGCGTTTACGCCGAATTTTTCGAAGCCGGCCGCTATCCGGCGCGCACCTGCACCGAGGCCAGCCGCCTTTGCGGCGGCAGCAACGTCGAAATCACCCTGATGGCGAGCCGCCAGCGCCCCGCAAGCGACGCTGCGCCGACCCAGCCCGACGCGGACACCGGCACCGAGTAACACCTCTTGGTCAGAAACGCCCTCAGTCACTGCCCGTGGCTGGGGGCCTGGCGCCGAGTAGCGCGGTGATGCGCTTGATATCCAAATGGGCTTCTAGAGTGTCCGCCAGGCGCTCCAGTTCGCGCTCGCGGTGGGCCCGGTAATCGACGACGACCGGTTCACTGAGCCCCAAGCGCTTAAGCAGCGCCTGGCAGGTGTCACCGCTATCGAACACGCCGTGCAGGTAGGTACCAAGCACCTGGCCATCGTCACTTACCGCGCCGTCTCGGTGGGTTCCCAAATCGAACAGCGGCTGGTCGAGTGCCGCACCGCTGCTGACCCCGTTATGGATTTCGTAACCCGTCACACTTGCCCCTTCCGCCATCATGACACCTGCTACATTGCGAAGCTGCTTGCCCTTGACCATGCGTGTGGTGAGTTCGAGCAGGCCAAGCCCCTTTGCTCGCCCCGCTTCGCCCTCCAGCCCCTCCGGGTCTTCGACCCACTGGCCGAGCATTTGAAAACCGCCGCAGATACCCAGCACCCGTCCGCCGTAGCGCAAATGACGCGCAATCGCCTGCGCCCAGCCGTGGCGTTTAAGCCAGGCCAAATCACTTAACGTGCTTTTACTGCCAGGCAGGAGAATGACGTCCGCCGGCGGGATCGGCTGGCCTTCGCCAATAAACGCAAGCGAGACCTGGGGGTGCAGGCGCAGGGCGTCGAAATCGGTATGGTTACTGATACGTGGCAGGCGCGGCACCACGATATTGAGCGTTTGGGCGTGTTTCTCGGCGTTGACCTTCCCGATGCTGTCCTCGGCGTCCAGCAGCAGCCCGGGCACGAACGGCAGCGTCCCCCATACCGGCTTGGCCGTGCGCGCCTCGAGCCACGCAAGCCCGGGGTTCAAAAGCGCGATATCGCCGCGAAAACGGTTGACGATGAACCCCTGGGTGCGGGCGCGTTCGCTCTCGCTCAAAAGCTCGAGGGTGCCCACCAGCTGGGCGAAAACCCCGCCGCGGTCGATATCCCCTACCAGCAGCACCGGGCAATCGGCGGCTTCGGCAAAGCCCATGTTGGCGATATCGCCTTGACGCAGGTTGATCTCGGCCGGGCTGCCCGCGCCTTCGGCGATGATGACATCGAAGCGGGCGCTCAAATCCTGCCAGGCGGCCATCACGCTCTGCCTGGCCACCTGCTTAAAGGCGTGGTAATCCAGCGCCTGCATATGGCCGTGAACCTGGCCACGCAGAATCACCTGGGCGCCGCGCTCGCTCTCGGGCTTTAAAAGTACCGGGTTCATGTCGCTATGGGGCGCCACCCCCGCGGCCTGGGCCTGAAGCGCCGTGGAGCGGCCAATCTCGCCACCGTCGACCGTGACCGCGCTATTGAGCGCCATGTTTTGGGGTTTGAACGGCGCCACGGAAAAGCCGCGGCGCTTCAGCACACGGCAAAGCCCGGCCACGACGGTGCTTTTACCCGCATCCGAGGTGGTCCCTTGAATCATCAACGTGGCCATCGCGGCGCCTCACACAAAAAGGCGAACTCTAGCGCTGGACGCCAGGCGGCGCAACGCCCAGCACCGGCAAAGCCATCAAAGCGCAAGATCGAAGGACAAGGGCCGCTTTTTCCGCTAGGGTTGCCAGCCTTTCACGACAAACGACCGCCGCTTTATGCAATCGCTTTTAAACGACATTGCCGAACAACTTGCCCTCGAGACCGAGCGAGGCCAGGTCGCCGACTACATTCCCCAGCTTGCCGGCGTGGACCCGCATCAGTTCGGCATCAGCCTGGCCACCGTGGAGGGCGAAACGTTCTCGGCAGGAAGCGCCTCGACCCCCTTCTCGATTCAAAGCATTTCCAAGCTTTTCACGCTGACAATGGCGCTGGGCAAGCTCGGCGACGGCCTGTGGGTCAACGTGGGCCGCGAGCCGTCGGGCGACCCGTTCAACTCCATCGTTCAGCTCGAACACGAAGGCGGCAAGCCGCGCAACCCGTTCATCAACGCCGGGGCGATTGCGGTGGTCGATGCCATCATGATGGGCCACGAACCCAAGGTGTCGCTGGCCGAGATCCTCAACTTCGTGCGCTATCTTGCCGACGACGCTAGCATCTTCTTCGATCACCAGGTCGCCGCCTCGGAGATGGCGCATAAGGATCGCAATGCGTCACTTGCCCACTTCATGAAAGCCTTTGGGCGGCTGCGCCATGACGTCGACAAGGTGCTGGGCACCTATTTCCACCAGTGCGCCATCGCCATGAGCTGCGAGCAGCTCGCCCGGGCAGGGCTTTTCCTCGCCTCCGACGGCGTCAACCGGCCACGCAATATTCGCGTGGTGTCACCCCAGCGGGCGCGGCGTATCAACTCGCTGATGATGATGTGCGGCCACTACGACGCCTCCGGCGAGTTCGCGTTCCGCGTGGGCTTGCCGGGTAAAAGCGGCGTGGGCGGCGGCATTCTCGCCATCGCCCCGGGCCGCGGCGCCCTGGCGGTGTGGTCGCCGGGCCTCGATGAGTTCGGCAACAGCCTGCTTGGCACCCGGGCGCTGGAGCTATTCGTTCAGCGTACCGAGTGGTCGGTCTTCGGGCACTGACCGGGCAAGGCGCTCAAGCCCCTAGCGCGGCCTCGTACACCGCCAGATCATCCGCAGAGAAGCAGCAAAACGTGACCGACTCGACCGAAGAGCCCGCTTTCAGCGCTTCTTTCACCGTGGCGACGGCGACCCCGGCGGCCTGCTCGATGGGGAAGCGGTAAACGCCGGTGCTGATGCTGGGAAAGGCGATGGAGCGCGCATCGACGGACTCGGCCAGTTCGAGCGCGCGCCGGTAACAGCCGGCGAGTTTGTCCGCTTCGCCACGCTCGCCGCCGTGCCACACCGGGCCTACCGCGTGGATCACATAGCGCGCCGGCAGGTTGAACCCCTCGGTCAGCTTGGCATCGCCGGTGGCGCAGCCGTTGAGCTTACGACACGCCTCGACCAGTTCGCGCCCGGCGGCGCGATGAATGGCGCCGTCCACGCCGCCGCCGCCCAGAAGCGACTGATTCGCGGCGTTGACGATCGCATCCACCTCGAGGGTCGTGATATCCGCCTGCAGTGCCTTGATCTCCATGGTGCGCTCCTTGTGTTGGTTCATGGGTCACTCTATCAGCGCCAGGCCCTGTTCGCGCGCTTCAAGATGTGACTGGCTGCTCTCCCAGGCCTGCACCATCTGTTTTCGCGCCACGCCCCAGCGGTAACCGCCCAGCGCCCCGCTTTGCTGAATGACCCGGTGGCAGGGTATCCAAAGCGCCACCGGGTTAGCCCCGACGGCGCTGCCCACCGCCCGCGAGGCACCGGGCTTGCCAAGCGCCAGGGCAAGCTGCCCGTAGCTTGCCAGCCGCCCCTCGGGGATCGCGAGCAGCGCCCGCCATACCGCAATTTGAAAGTTAGTGCCCGCCACGTGTAGCGCAAGCCCGGCCTCGCCTGGGCGGCAATCAAAAAGCCCCTCTACGGCGTACCGGGTGGCCTCCGCGGATTCGACCAGCGCGCTGCCGGGCCACTGGGCACGTAGCGTTGCCAATTGCTCGTTTGCGCTGACCGCGCCGGTAAAGCCCATGCGGCAGATTCCCCGCCGGGTAATGGCCACCAGCACCTCGCCAAACGGGCTTGGGTGCAGGCCGTACTCGATGGTGAGCCCCTCGCCCTGGCGCTTGTATTCGCCGGGTGTAACGGCCTCGAGGGTGACGAAGTGATCATAAAGGCGCGAGCCGCCGCTCAAGCCGACCGCGTGGGCGGCGTCCAAAAGCGGTTCGGTGGCGGTCATGATGCGCTTGGCACGCTCGAGGGTCAGTGCCTGTAAAAAGCGCTTGGGCGATACCCCGGCATAACGAGTAAAAAGCCGCTGAAAGTGGCTGGGGCTTAAATGCACGTGCCCGGCCACCGTGGCCAGGTCTGGTTGGCGGGTAACGTTATCCACCATGTAGGCCATCGCCTTTTCGATACGCGCGTAGTCGTCCATCGCCTCGTCCTCGGTTTTTTTCAAGCTTAAGCGTGCAAGCCCAAAGCGGCGACCCGAATCCTGCGCGCCGGGCATCAATTTTTTGCAATACGCGATAGCACTCGACGGGCACACTGAACCCTGCCTTTCACAAACCCGAAGAGAGTCACGATGAGCGTATCACTGCTGCTGCCGATGTCGGCATTTGCCCTGGCCGCGTCCATTTCCCCAGGGCCGGTCAACCTGGTCTGTTTGAGTAGCGGCACACACTACCCGCCCGCCAAGGGGCTGGTCTTTGTCACCGGGGCAACGCTTGGTTTTATCACGCTCTTTTTGGGTATCGGCGCGGGGCTCTATTCGCTGCTTACATCCTGGCCACCGCTTGCCGCGCTTCTGCGCTATGCCGGGGTGGCGTTTTTGCTTTACCTGAGCGTTAAACTCGCACTCGATAACGGCCGGCTACCGGCCAGGACCCCGACCAAAGCGCCGGGATTTATGACCGGCGCCGCCATGCAGTGGCTCAACCCCAAGGCTTGGCTGGCTTCCGCTTCCGGTATTAGTGCCTACACCAGCGGCGGCGAGCTCCATCAGATTTTGCTCTTTGCAGCGATCTATCTGCCCGTTTGCTGGCTATCCCTGGCCTGCTGGGTAGCCGCCGGGGCTTTCTTGAAGCGCTACGTTCAAACACCCTGGATACTGGCCTCGCTCAACCGTTTGCTGGCCCTGCTACTAGCGATTAGCTGCGTTTTTATCCTGCTCGACTGAGGCCTTTCGATACTGGTGCGGGGTGGCCGCCACCAGCCGCTTGAAGGTTCGTTGAAAATGCGGCTGGTCGTTAAAGCCCAGGGTCAGCGCTGTCTCGGCGATAGAGCGGCCCTCCTTGAGCTTTTGCTGACCCAGTTGAATGCGTCGGTTGATCACATAGGCGTGGGGCGTCATATCAAAATGCTTTTTAAATGCCCGAATCAAGTGTCCATCGCTCAAGCCGGAATAGTCGCACAGGTGCGCAAGCGAGAGCGCCTTCTGAGCATTTTCATCCAGGTAGCCAGCCAGCGACCGAAGGGCCGACGGCGCTTTCAAATTCGCTTGAGTGGGAGGTTCCTTCAGATGATGAAACACCGTCAGCAGGCAAGTGATCAATGCGCGCTGCTTGTCGGCAACACTCACCCGCCCATCCAATAAACACGCGGCCATATGTCGGTAACGCTGATAAAGCGCTGCATTGGAAATCCTCGGGGCTGCGATATCCTGCCACTGCGGCGTGGCCAAGAGCCCTGCTTGATAGCGCAAGTCGGTGACCCACTGCGTATCGACGTAGAGCATCAGGTACGACCAGGGTTTCTCGACCATGGGGTTGCAGGCATGCACCCAGTGCGGGTTCATCAACACCAGATCACCGGCGCCAATCGCGTACCGAGATGCTCGGTACTGAAAATGGCTGTTGCCGCGGGTCACCGCGCCCAACGACCAGTGATCGTGGCTATGTAGGGCGTACGCGACTTGTCGTGCATCGCCAATACAGCGCAGCTCTACATAGGGCATGCGTGGGTCGCGCCAGAACACCGGCGCCGTCGATGCGTTCACCACCAGGTTTTCCTCACAGCTCGAACGTTAATAAACTCCGCAGACGCTAGGTCTTTTGCGTATCATCGCCTACTTTACACAGTACCGTTTCAAGCGCCTATTTTGGCGTTGGCTCATACTGGACGGTAGCGCCATACCCTTTCGTCAGGAGGACTACGTGACCCCATCATCTCCCAATACGCCCGACCATAAAGACGCGATCCAGTTATACGCCCGTATGGGCTACGCCTCGCGGGGTGTCGTGTACTTGCTGGTCGGGGGTCTTGCTGCCATGGCCGCGTTCGGCCAGGGCGGGCAAACCGAAGGGAGCCGAGGGGCACTGGAAAGCGTGCTGAGCGCGCCTTTTGGTAAAGTCCTGCTGGCCATCATCGCCCTTGGCCTGCTCGGCTACGCCATGTGGCGCTCCATACAGGCCCTCAAGGACGCCGACCGCCACGGCACCGCCGCCAAGGGTATCGCGATTCGCGCGGGGCTTTTGGTCAGCGCCGTTACCCATACATTGCTGGCCTTTTACGCGGCCAGCCTGATTTTTCGCCTGGGCGCCTCGTCCTCCGGCGATTCCGGCGGCTCGCAGGACGCGGTGATCTGGCTATTTCAGCAGCCGCTGGGCCGCTGGATCGTCGGCGCGATGGGCCTTGCCATTATCGGCGCCGGTATCGCTCACGCCTTGAAAGGCTACAAGGCCAAGTTCGACAAGCACTTCAGCATGTCCACCGCCACCCAACAGTGGGCCTACCCGGTATGTCGTTTCGGGTTGGTGACTCGCGGCGTCGTTTTTATCATCGTGGGCAGTTTTTTTCTGATTGCGGCCTATAACGTCAACCCAAGCGAGGCGGGCGGCACCGAGGAAGTATTCAGCACGCTACGCACCCAGGCGTACGGGCAGTGGCTTTTGGCGTTTGTCGCGCTCGGGCTTTTTGCCTTCGGGGCCTACAGCGTACTGGCATCGCTCTACCGCCGCATCGACCCGGCGATGTAGGCCATGAAGCTTCTCTCGGCGGGTCAAAAGCAGTGGCTCGAGCGTCTCAATCACTCCCGGTACATGCTTTGGCTGCTGGGCACGCTCTCGTTTCTCGAGACGATCATTTTGCCGGTGCCGCTGGAGCTCATCATCATACCGCTGATGGCGTCCAACCGGGCGCGCATTTGGGCCATGGCAACCGTGGTGACGTTTGGCTGCCTGCTCGGCTCGCTGGTGGGTTACGGGGTGGGCATGCTGCTGTTTCAGTCCGTGGGTACCTGGCTGATCGGCTTCATGGGGGTCGAGCAAAGCTACCAGGCGTTTCAGACGTTTTTTGGCCAGTACGGGTTCGCGGCGATTCTGGCCATCGGCATTCTGCCGGTCCCCTTTCAGGTGGCCATGATCACCGCCGGGCTTTCCGGCTACCCTATTCTGCTTTTCGGGCTGGCGGCGGTTTTGGCCCGGGGCTTTCGTTACTACGGCATCGCCTGGCTCGTTTACCGCTTTGGTCATGAAGTAGAGCGCATGTGGCAGCGCCACGCGGTAAAAACCAGCATCGTGGCCGGCGTTTTGTTGCTGGCGCTTGGGCTGCTGATGCAGACGCTGGCGAGTCGCCTACTGTAAAGAACCCGGCGGCTTCATCCTCGCGCCCGTCGGGCTAACCGATCACCCCGCGTAGTCCCGCTCCACTTTGGCGATGCGCGTTTTAAACTGCGCATACCACTTTGCATGCCCCAATCGCTGCGCCTCCTGATGCTCGGCGTGCGCCTTCCACGCCTTGATCGACTCGATGTCTGCCCAATAAGACACCGTCACCCCGACCTCCTCCCGCGCCGACTCCACGCCCAAAAACCCCGGCTGCTCGGCGGCAAGCTCCACCATTCGCGCGGCCATCTCAGCGTAACCTTGTTCGTCATCCGTGCGTATCGAGGTAAATACCACGGCGTAATACGGGGGCTTGGGGGTTGCAGCAATGGCGGTCATGGTCGCTCACTCGGGCAGGTTGGCTAAATTCGAGCCTTTTATCCTAAGCCCTTGCCAAGCGTTGTCGACCCGAAAACGACTTTTTTAGCGTCCATTCCACAATGTCCGAATCTGTCCGCTTCGTGGCCGCGGATGTGTCGCGGGTCTTGCGCCCTCCCCTTACGCTATAGCCTCCATGACCCACGAGGCTCACCATGACACACCCGACGACCGCCCTGCTGATGATCGACGTTCAGGCCTCTTTTCCCGCCAAAGCGTACTGGGTCGAGGCCCTTGCCGACACCTGGCGGCCCCACCAGCGCGCCCTGCTCGACGCCGCCCAACAACACGGCCTACCCATGGTGCGAATTTTTCACGAAGCACCGGCAAGCCAAGGGCCGTTCGACCCCGTAAACGGCCTGATTCGTCCGCTTGAAGGGTTCGATGACGCCGCTGCCGCCACGTTTCACAAGCGCGTACATAACGCGTTCAGCGATACGGGGCTCGAGCGCTGGCTACGCGAGCGGTCTATTTCACGCCTGGCCATCAGCGGCATCCGCAGCGAACAGTGCTGCGAAACCACCGCACGCGTGGCCTCGGATCTCGGCTTCGAGGTCGATTTTGTAAGCGATGCCACGCTTACGTTTCCCATGACGCGCCAGGGCGTCACCTGGCCCGCCGAGGATATCAAGGCGCGCACGGAGCTCGTGCTGGAAGACCGCTTTGCGCGTATTATCGACACCCAGGATTTGATCGACGAGTGGCGAGACGCGCGTGACCAATAGCCCCCAGCCAAGCCAGCCGCCCACCCCAAGGGGCAACACCCTGCGGGTGGCGGTATTGATGATGCCAGGACAGGTGCCGCTGGATCTGGTGGGCCCGCTTCAGGTATTGCAGTGCGCCAGCCGCTTGGGGCTGGACATCGACGTTAGCTATATCGGCCCCAGCGCCGCCCTTGAGTGGCTGGGGCCGCTAACGCTTTCCGGCATAGCGCCGCTACCGGATGAACTCCCCCACCAGCACCTGCTGCTGATTCCAGGCCAGTACCGCCGCCACCTGGACGTTGAGGCCCAGCGGGCGTGCATCGGCTGGCTAACGGCCAACGCCGCCTGCGCGGATACGCTGATGACGGTGTGCTCCGGGACACTGCTATTGGCGGATGCCGGGCTGCTCGATGGGCGGCGCTGCACCACCCACCACACGCTACTCGAGCAACTGCGCGCCAAAGCGCCCAGGGCCCGCGTTCAGGGCGACTGCATTTTTAGCGAAGATGGCCGCTACCTGACCAGCGCAGGCATTTCCACGGGGATCGACACCATGCTGCACTGGCTCACCCGCGTAGGGGGCCATGGGCTGGCACTGGCGGTGGCTCGGGAGATGGTGCTGTATCTTCGCCGCAGCGGCCAGGAACCCCAGTTGGGTGCCTGGCTCGAGGGGCGCAACCACGTGGACGAGCGGATTCATCGGGTACAAGACGCCATTTGCGCGGCACCCGCCCACCCCTGGCGCAGCGAAGCGCTGGCCGCACAAGCGGCCATGAGCGAGCGCCACTTCCGGCGTCAGTTCAAACATCTCACCGGCCTGCAGGTCGGCGACTACATTAGCGGCCTGCGCCTGCAACGGGCCAGGGCGCTAATGATCGAAACCCCATGGAGTCTCGCTCGCATTGCCGAAGAGACGGGCTTTGGCGACGAGCGCCAGCTGCGCCGACGTTGGTCCCAAGAGGAAAAGCACCCGCCCAGCGTATGGCGCCGCGTTCAACCGGATATGGCCGATTTCGATCAGGGCAGCGCGAGTACGATCTGAACACACATCACCACCATGCACAGCATGCCCACGCCATAGGCGATGGTGCGCCAGGGCTGAAACGCGGCCAGGTAACAAAGCGTGTGGCAGTAGCGCGCAGCGGTAAAAATCATGAACAGCCACACGGCAAGCCCGGGCGCCGCCCCCACCATCACGTAGGCCACGCCCAGCCCCAGGAAAATAGGGATGTTTTCAAGGTCGTTCGACCAGGCTTTGCTCGCCTGCTGTACCTGGGGCAGCTCCTCCTGGGCAGGCTCCTTGCCCGCCATGCGCGCATCTTCCGGCGTTTTAAAGGTCATTTTGGTGATGCGATGAAATCCCTGGTAGAGACCCGTCGCCCACATTTTCACGAACAGCAGTACCGTGGCAACGGCGTACCAGTAAACGGGCTCTTCCATGATCGCTCCTTTTCTCGGTGGCGTTGTGGCTTGCATGACTCACCCGGCTAAGCATAGCCGACACACAAAATGACACCGATAAATTGCGGGATTCGTCCTGGGGCGTTACGTTTTTGACGTACGCGAGGTTTGATAAAGCGTAAGAGGCAATCGGTTGTTCTGATGCAGGTAGAGGATATGGATGCGATTATTCTGCCAGACAGCGCGTTGCCGCTAAATTTTCAGCAGCGCCCACCCCATTACCGGCTAAGACGCTGGGTGCAGTGTTTGTGGTCGCTGGGCGGGGGCGACGCGGGAGCTTCCCGTATCGAGAAACTTTATCCCGATGGTGGGGCAAGCCTTACCATTCACCTTGATAAGGCCCAACCCGATATTACGCTCTGTTTCAACAAACACACCCTGGTGGAAACGCTGGACGCGTCCACTGCGCGTATGGGAGTGCGCTTCAAACCCGCAGGTATGCACTGCCTGATGGGATTGGCTGCTGACGCCCATGTCGATTTTTATCATCGGCTTGAAAGCGCCACTCAACCGGCGTGGTTGGCGAGCCTAATGCCCATCATCGATTCGCTTTACCCACTAGATAGCCCAGCAGGTATGAACCTGCTGGAAAGCTGGTTATTGGGGCTTTTGAATGGCGCGTCGAACATACAAAGTCGCCTGCCTCTGCTCGTCGATACGCTCAGTACGTCAAAGCTTTTGCCTGACCAGTTAGGTGCCTACTTGGGCTTCACCCGGCGCACGCTGGAGCGCAAACTCAAACGCGAAGTGGGGGCTTCTCCCAGCCAGTTGGTTAACTTCGCCCGCCTTCACCGCGCGCGTCACGCATTAATCGAAACCAAAAGGCCACTGGCCGATATAGCGCTTGGCTGTGGCTTCCATGATCAGGCCCATTTTACCCACGCCTTCAAAAAATTCGCCCTGGAAACCCCAAGCGTATACCGCCAGCGCAAATTGTCGCAAAGTTACAAGGCGTAGCCGGCCCGCCGCTTTAAATTAAGGCCTTTCTTAAACGACACGGGCCTGCACCATGAAGACACGCCTCTCCCAGCAAGCGGTTTACACGCTCAATCCGCGTATCCCCAAACACCTGGCCGCACTGGCCAATACAAGCTCGAATAGTGCAGTGACACCCATGATCGTGCACCTAGTCGAGCTACGCGTTTCCCAGCTAAACCAGTGCTGTTTTTGCCAACATAAGCATGCCGAACAAGCACGCGAGAGTGGCGAGCATCAAAGGCGTCTCGACGTTCTGCCTGGCTGGCGTGAAGCGCCCTGCTTCAATGTCCAGGAGCGCGCCGCTCTGGCATGGGCTGATGCTTTGACGCTGGTCAATCAACAGCGGGTGGATGACCCCACCTATCAGCAAGCGCTGGATGCGTTTGGTGAGCGCGATCTTATGGAGCTGACCGCCGTCATTCTTGCAATGAATAGCTGGAACCGGGTGGCCATTAGTATGCAGTTCGTTCCTGACATGACGGCCTCTTTGTAAACTGCCCGTGGCCTTTTAAAGGAGCCACGGCATCGCTTCTAAAATTCAGAGCGCTCGTTTACCATGCGCCACCCCCTTACGAGCGCCGCCCTGCCATGTCCGTCAACGCACTTTATACCGACCTTTCTCACTATTACGATTTGATGTGCGAGGACATCGACTACCCGGGGCAGAGCCGCGGCGTGCAGCGCCTTCATCATGTGCTGGGTAACGGTGGTCGCCGGCATCTGGACCTGGCCTGCGGCACCGGCCCGCACGTGCGCCACTTTCTGGATGCAGGCTTTGCAAGCAGCGGCCTGGATATCAACCCACCCATGCTGGCACTGGCCGCCGCCCGCTGCCCCGAGGCGCAGTTCAGCTGCCAGGACATGGGGGATTTCAGCGTTAGCGAACCCCAGGACCTAATCACCTGCTTTCTCTACTCGGTTCACTACAGCGACGGTATCGCGCGGCTCAAGGCGTGTATCCAAAGCGCCTACCGCGCGCTTGAAAGCGGCGGCATGTTTTGTTTCAACGCCGTGGACAGGGAAAAGATCGACAATGCGCTTCTGGTCAGACATAAGGTGCGCAAGGGGGATGACGAGTTTGCGTTTCGTTCGGGCTGGCACTACTCGGGCAGTGGCGAAAAGCAATCACTCAAGCTGAGTATCGAAAAAAGTCGGGGAAGCGGCGTTGAGCGCTGGGACGATGAACACGCCATGGTCGCCGTCAGTTTCGCCGAACTCACGGCGCTGCTGACACCCTACTTCACCGTGCAGGTTTTCGAGCACGACTACGCGGCCATTACGCCCTGGAACACCACCTCGGGCAACGCGATATTCGTCTGTATCAAAGCCTGACCGACGATACCAGACGGCCTAAACGGCGCGATAAAGCCTGATCGCTGCCGCTATTGATCCGGTTTCTATTGAACCTGGTATTTATTGAACCTGGTCTCTATTGAACCTGATCTCTATTGAACGTAATAGCCGCTGACGCGCCAGGCGCCGTCTTCGAAATGCGGGGTAACGGTTTCGGTGAGCAGCCGGTTGGCGAAGTTGGTCTGGAAGGTAAAGATCTTGTAGTCCCCCCGCGGGGCGCCGGGCATCGAGGTCTCGCTGATCACGCGCAGGCGGCGGCGGGACTTCATCTCGCCTACGTCCTGGCGGGCAAGCTCGATGGTACGCTCGAGCATGCTGGGCGAAAGCGGGCGCTGTAAAAGCGGTGAGGCGCTGTCCCAGGCTTTTTCGAATTCACCGTTATCGATACTTTGAAGCCAAGCCATCACCGCTGTTTCAGCGGCGTCCGCGTGGGCGCTGGCGGGAAGTACGGAAAAAACGAGGGCGGCCACTAGGGCACGCAGCGTGGTGGGCATGTAGGGCTCGCAGTGGTTGAAAAACGTTTGCTTTGCTATCCATACGTTATATCGGTCAATCGCCCTCCGACTTTAACGCCACCCCTCAATACCCGGTTGTGCCGGTTATAGCCCCTGTCGGCCCGAGGCTTACCGGTAGGCAGTTGCTTTAGTGCGCGATTGTACTAGGGTAATGGCTGGGCACGCGTCTCACCCTGCCTTCCATACCGATCTCTTTTCGGGTCGGTATTTAACCCAGCCGGCTTTTAATAATTAAAAAGGCATATAAAACGACACTAGCAAGGAAAACTTCATGTCATACCTACGCGTATGCCAGTTCAACAAGCTGGCACTTGGGCTTAGCGTTTCCGCAGCCATGATCTCGAGCGCGGCAGCGCAAACCAGTGACCAGCAAACCATCGAAGAGCTGCGCTCACAGCTCAACCAGATGCAGCAGCGCCTCGAACGGTTGGAAAGCCAGCAAGGTACCGCCGCCTCCAGCACCGCTCAGTCAGGCACGACCTCCCAAGGCGATTCCAACCAGGACTATACGAGTCAGAACGCGAACCAGGGCTCATCGAATCGTGGCTCTTCAAGCCAGGGCTATACGGAGCAAAGCTCATCCGGTGACACGGGCGCCGAAGGCTCCTCCTCCCGGGACGGACAGGAACTGGCCCAGGAAAACCAAAGCACACTCGAAGAGATGCAGCAGGTCGAATTCGGCGGACTGGTAGAGTTCAGCGGCAGCGCGAACGACTGGGACGACCAGAGCAAGGATACCGTTGGCGATCTCGACTTCGGCAAGCTCGTTTTCACCGTAGAAGGCGAAACCGGCAATATCGATTATTCCCTGGCCTACCGCTTCTACGACGACTACCACTTTCTGCAGCACGGCTGGGTCGGCTATAACCCCACCGAGGAAGATTCCATTCAGCTGGGTCTGGTGCAAACGCCCTTCGGCAACATGGATTACGGCTACCTGGGCTACTATGGCAACCTGGGGTACCTGGCGGGTTTCAACGATAACCAGAACGCCGGTATCAAGTGGGACCGCTCTGCTGGGGCCTGGGATACGTCGCTGGCCTTTTTCAAAAGCGACAGCTTGAGTAACGACAACGAGCACTACGGCGCCAACGCCGTGGGCGACAGCGCGCAGGGTAACAGCGAAGAGAACCAAGTCGCCGCGCGAGTAGGCTACACCTTTGGTTACGACACCGACTACGCTACACAAGTGAACGTGTCCGCCAAGGGCGGCCAGCTTTATAACCGCAACACCGAGCGCAGCGGCGATAACTGGTCCGCCGCCCTGGGCGTAGACGGAAGCTATGGCAACTGGCGCACGCTCGCTCAGGCCACGACCTACGAGTACAACGCCAAGAACCCGGCGGAAAGTGAATCGGGTATTTCCGATAACGCCCTGCAAATCGGCGCCTTCAACTTCAACTACCTAATCCCCGCCAAGGGTGAGATCTACTCGGCAAGCGTGGGCTACAACCTGGAAGTGGATTGGGGCCCGGTCGATAACCTGTTCTTCTTCAACGACTTCAGCGTCATCGACCCCTCCGGCGACTACAGCGCCATCAATGGCGGCTTCGGCGATCAACAAAACCCCATGGTCAACGACTTGGGGGTACAAATGACCGCCGGCCCCTTCTTTGCCTGGTTCGATATCGTGAGCAACAAAAACGGGTTGGATTACTTCGGCTCGCCGGTCGACAACGGCTGGAATACGGCGTTTCTCACCAACTTCGGTTTCGAATTCTAAACCGCGCCCCGCGTAGCAAAAAGGCCCCCAAGGGGCCTTTTTAATTTAAAACGCTTCGTTTAAACGCGGCGCTGCGATGGGTTCACGCCTTCGCAGCGCCGTTTTCCTGGGCCGGGCGGTACTGGTTCTGCAGGCCCATCAGAAAATTACGCAGCATTTGATCCTTACACTCACGGTAATTCTTGTGGCCGGGCTTACGGAAAAACGCGCTCAGCTCATGGTGGCTTAACGGCAGGTCCTCGCGCTCGAACACCGCGATAATATCGTCGGCCTGCATGTTCAAGGCGATACGCAGCTTCTGGAATACCTTGTTGTTATTGAGCTTGGCTTCCGGCGTGGGCGCCGGACCTTCACGCTTGCCGCGCTTGTAGCTGATAAAGCCGTTCAAAAACGCCGCCAGATCCTTGTCCTTCATCGTCTCAAAGGCCTCGTCGTCGTCCTTTTTCAACCAGGCCGTTACCTGCTCTAAAGCAACGTCCACATCGGCCAGCTTGAAAATGGCCACGATGGCGGTGTCTTTCAAATCGAAGGTGTAACGGATGCGGCGTAAAATATCGTTATTGGTCAACGTGGGGGTCCTAACGAGTAGTGAGCGAGGTCAGCAGCGCGTCGATCTCTGCTTTCAGTTCATCATCTTGAATGTTGGCTGCGCCAGCTTTAGCCTGGCGCAGGCTTTTAATGGCGTCGTCGATGTCGTCCCGCTCTACCTGAAGCGTTGCCATCGAGAAACCGATCGAAGCGATATGGTCCTGGGAGGGTATAGCGACGGCTTTATCCAGCGCTTTTTGGTACAGCACCAGCGCTTCGTCCAGCTCTTCGCTAAAGTCGGCCAGCGTTTCCCATTGCTCCGGGTGGTCTTTCTCGGTGTATTCGTTATCGATACAGATGGCTTCGAGCTCGGCGTACAGCACATCGAAGCTTTCGCGGTCGTCCTTGTGCGCCGCTTTCATCAGCTTCTCGGCCAGCTCATACACGGCCTTGTAGATTTTGGTGTTAATCATTACGTCAAAACGTCTCTTGAATAAAAATCGGAACCTGCCGCCGGCGTGTTTGCGCGTGACGCTACACCTTTACGCGGCCAGTTTAAAGCCAAACGAGCCCGCTGTAAGGTTTCGAATTAAGTGATGCCAACCGGCTTGCCAAACCACCCGCGTGAATTTCCAGTTTGTGTCCGTCCGGGTCCAGTATATAGATAGACGCTCCTTCGCTGGTGTTCTCTTTCCATTGACGTACATTCAGCGCTTCGAGCCGGGTGTAAAAGGCCTCGAAATCGGCCTTTTCGATATCGAACGCGATATGGGTGTAGTCCTCTTTCGCACAAGGGGTATCGCAAGAAAGACACAGCCATAGATCCCCTGCCGAAAGGTAAGCGCCATTGTCCCACTTCACGTGACCGGTGAGCCCCAGCACATGGGTATAAAAGTGGAGCGAGCGCTCGAGGTCGCTGACAGCCAGAGTGATATGGTTTAGACCCGTGATCATTGTTCTGTTCCTTATATATTCGACTCAAACGATCCTTGATATAGCTTTATTCATTCGTAGTCAGTCTATATCTCGAGCCACCATCAAAACTTCATCAGCCGAATAAAGATTCGAAATGGTCGCCACCCCTTCAGCGCCCAGCGCGCTTCTATACAGTTTTTGAGCATTGTTATTGGCTCTTGTGCTTACTAAAATGCTCTTTGGTACAGAGTTTTTCAAAGCAAGCTGTTCTCTTTACGAAACCGTTAAGTTGGTCAAGAACTTGGAAAAGCTGCAGTGCATTCTGATGCTGAAGCTCCGGCATTAGCGCTACTACGCCAGCGAATAACGGGGTCGTAACGCATCAGGCAGGCCGGGTAAACGCCCGGCGCGCCTCATTGATGCGCGGGCGCAGAAAGCACGCTTCTGCGTGATCGTTAATCAGGCCCATGGCCTGCATGAAAGCGAACACCGTGGTAGGGCCGACGAACTTCCAGCCGCGTTTCTTCAGATCTTTCGAGAGTGCGATGGACGTCGGTGAGGAGGAGACGCTTTGCGGCGCGGCCACGTCCTCCTCCCGAGGCTCGAAGCGCCAGAAGTACGCCGCCAGCGACCCTTCCTCTTCGACCAACTCGCTGGCGCGCCGGGCATTGTTGATCACCGCCTCGATCTTGCCGCGATGGCGAACGATGCCGGCGTCCTCGAGCAGGTGCTCGACATCGCCCTCATCGAAAGCCGCCACCTGGTAAAAATCGAACCCGGCAAAGGCGGCGCGAAAATTCTCGCGCTTGACCAAAATGGTGCGCCAGCTAAGCCCGGCCTGAAACGCCTCGAGGCTTATTTTCTCGAACAGGCGCTGGTCACCCGCGACCGGAAAGCCCCACTCGTGGTCGTGATAGGCATCGAACTCCGGCGCCGTAGCGCACCACCCGCAGCGACGCTTTCCATCCGGGCCTTGCGTTGTCGTGTTCATGAGTATGATGTCCGGTAAACCCAAGCGGACGAGTAGTTTAACAAAGGCAGCTTGCCAGTGTGTGACGCCCACCAGGCGCTCAGGGCTTGTAGCGGGTCAACACCACGCCAAGCGTAATCAACGAGGACGACACGAACCGCCAGACACCAAAGCCCTCCTTCAAAATAAAGGTCGAGATCAGCGCGGCGAACAACACGCTGGTCTCACGCAAGGCCGAGACCATTCCCAGCGGGGCGTAAGCCATGGCCCAGATAACGATCCAATACGCCCCCACCTGCAGGCCGCCGCCCACGGTGGCGGGCAGCAGGTTCTCCCGCACTACCCGTTTGATGGCGTTGAGTTTCCAGAGGGAAGCAATCAAAAAGGTCAGCACGCCGTTACCGATGGTAAGGCAAACGGCAAACCCCATTATTGAGCCGGCCTGCCGCGCGCCCAGCCCGCCCACTAGCGTGTAGGAGGCAATGAACGCCCCCGTTCCCAGCGCCAAGAATATTGCGCGCGGGTTTTGCGTAATGCCAGTGGCTTTCTCGAAAGCCAGCGCAATGACCCCCACCGCCAAACAGACGACCCCCAACAAGGGAATGAAACTAAGCACCTCCGCGGCAAAAATGGCGGCGCCTAATGTGACCAGCAGCGGGGCCGAACCGCGGGCAATGGGGTAAACCTGCCCGAAATCGCCATACTGATACGCCAAGGGCAAACTGAAGTGATACGCGGTATGCAGCAAGATAGCAGTGGCCAGAAGCGGCCAACTGGCGGAGTCTGGCAGCGCCACGAACGGCGGCGCCAACAGCGATATTAAACTTCCCAGCAGCGTGATGACCGCCATGACGGCGATTCGGTCGCCGCTGACCTTGACGATGGCGTTCCAACTGGCGTTGAAGAAGGCCGCCAGCAATACGATTATTGTTATTTCCAGGCTCATGATTTTCCCTTTGGCGCGTCATTAAAGTGCCGCGCATTGATCGGCAAATCTCGCAGCATCGTACCGGACTATGACGCCTTGAATACTCCTCAGGCAAGGCGCGCGCCAACCAAAGGGTCGAGGCTTTTCCGCTTATGCCTCGTCGAAGACGAGCGCCGGATTGTCGCCAATGGGCCACGTGATTGCGCCATGAAAGCACCGTGACAGCTCCTCCATTGCCCTCTTTCTCTTGGCCGGCGGTCTATGTGGCAGAAAGACGTGCCAGTATGCTGATCGCGCGCTTCAACCGCCGCATTCCCTCCTGGATATCCGCTTCGGGGATGATGAGCGATGGCGTCAACCGCAGCACCATGGCCCCGGCCATCTGGGCGATCAGCCCCTCTCTTATCAGTAGTGGCATGAGCGACTCCGCGCGGCCCTGATACACCTCACTCAACTCGGCGCCAATCAGCAGCCCTTCACCGCGAATCTCCTTGAATACGGGGTACTGTTGGTTGATCGCCTCGAGTTGCTCGATCATGAGTTGATGGCGCGCTTCGACGCCGCTCAAAACCTCTGGCGTGTCGATCGTCTCCAGTGCCGCCATGGCCACGGCGCAGGCAAGCGGGTTGCCGCCATAGGTCGAGCCGTGGGTGCCCACCGCGAAGGACGCCGCAATAGAGCTTGTGGTCAGCATGGCGGCAATGGGAAAGCCGCCCCCCAATGCCTTGGCACTGGTAAGAATATCCGGCACCACGTGGTGGTGCATGTAAGCGTAAAGCGAGCCCGTGCGCCCCATGCCCGTTTGCACCTCATCGAAGATCAGTAGCGCCTGGTGCTGATTGCATAGTGCGCGCAAGCCTTCGAGAAAATCCTGCCAGGCGGGAACGACGCCGCTCTCCCCCTGTACCGGTTCGATTATCACCGCGCAGGTGGCATCGTCGATCAGCGCGCGTACGCTTTCCAGATCGTTGAATTCGCCGTGTACCACGCCTTGCGGTAGCGGGCCAAAGCCTTCGGTATACGCGGGTTGACCACCTGCCGTTACGGTAAATAGCGAGCGGCCGTGAAAGGCCTGCTTGAAGGCGATGATCGTGTTCTTTTGGGGGCCGAAGTGGTCGTAGGCGTAGCGCCTGGCAAGCTTCAGCGCCGCTTCGTTGGCTTCATTACCGGAGGAGCAGAAAAAGACCTTATCGGCGAAGGTGCGCTGGGTAAGCGCGCGGGCCAGCGCCAGCGCCGGCTCATTGGTGTAAACGTTAGAGAGATGCCAGACCCGGCGCGCCTGGGCTTGTAGCGCCGCAACCAGTGCCGGGTGGCAGTGCCCCAGGCCGCTCACGGCCACGCCGCCGGCAAAATCGATGTACTCTCGCCCCGCCTGGTCCCACAGGCGGCTGCCCTGCCCGTGGGTAAGCATGACCTCTTGGGGGGCGTAGTTGGGCGTCATGTAACGCGCATAATCCTCGCGCTGTGGGGTTTGCGGGCGATTCGATAACGGGGGCTGTTCCATGATCACTCCTGGCGGTTAGCGGCATTGACGCAGTATCATCCAGAAGCAGGGCTGGAAAAACACAGCCAGATTGGAAGCACTATAAAGCGAGGCTTGATAATGGATCTTTACCACTCGATGGAGGTCTTCGTGGCCGTGGTAGAGAGCGGCAGCATGACCGCGGCGGGTGATCGTTGCGGCTTGTCCACGACCATGGTCGGCAACCACCTGCGCGCGCTCGAAAAGCGCTTGGGCGTTAGCCTGCTGCGGCGCACCACCCGGCGTCAGAGCCTCACCGAGTTTGGCGCGGTTTACTATCAGCGCTGCGTGGACATCCTCGCGCTGGTCGCGGATTCCGAACGCCAGGCCGAAGCCAGCCAGGCCATACCCAAAGGAACACTCAAGATCACCGCGCCGCCCACCTTCGGCGCAGAGTGTTTGATGCCAAGGCTAGCCCCCTTTATGGCGCGCTACCCGGAGATCAAGCTGGATGTGGCGCTTACCGACCGGGTGATCGACCTGGTCGAAGAGCGCTTCGACGCAGCGTTTCGCCTGGGCACGCTGGAGACCTCCGACACCCTGGTCGCCCGCCCGCTGATGAAGTACGGCCTTACCCTTTGCGCCTCACCCACGTACCTGCAACGCCGGGGCGCACCGCAAACGCCATGTGAGCTGGCCCACCACGACTGCCTGGCGTTTGCCTACCCGCCGGGCACCGAGTGGCAGTGGGCCGAAAAAAAGTGGCAGTTCCACGGCCCTGAAGAAGAAGTCACCGTGGAGTTTTTAAGCCGTATCGAAGTAAATCACGCCGAGGGGCTGCGCCAGGCCGCGCTGGCGGGCATCGGCATTGCGATGCTGCCCAACGTGCAGATCAGCGAGGATATCCGCGCCGGGCGGCTAATCCCTTTGTTGGCAGATTACTCGCTGCCCCAGCGCCCGATGCATCTTCTCTATCATCAGGACCACTACCGCTCGCCCAAACTGCGCAGCTTCATCGACTTCGCGGTGGAGGCATTTGGGCATTGATGGGCGGTCGCCAGTAGGTCGCATACGCCGTAGCACAGTCGTTCAGGACGCGGCGCCGTTGATGTTCCTGACCGGTATTTCAGCAACGCTGGCCTCATCGGCGAGGCGCATATTGATGGCGACGGTGGGTTCATCACACCGCTCCGTGGTTTGGTAATGAGTAGTACAACCGCACGTCGTACACCAATGAAATTCGGCTTCTTTATCCCCCCAGCTATAGAACACCGTCTTTGAATGGCGACAGTTTATCGTGACCAGGTTGGGTGAATAGTAAGCCCAGAGCGCCGCATACCGGCGGCAAATCGAACAGTTACACTGGCCGATCTCTTCCGGAAAGTGAGCGGCGGTGATTTCGACATTTCCACAGTGGCAGGTAACCTTCACAGACACTTCCTTTTCATGACGTCCAGTCGGGTTAACGCTTATCGTTAGTAGCGAACTCGCGGGCCAGCATTGAATAAATGGCGTGGTCGACATAGTGGCCGTAGAGATACTCACGCTCGCGCAGGACGCCCTCGAACGTGAACGCCAGCCGCTCGGCAATGGCCCGGCTTTTGACGTTTTCCGTCGCGCAGGCAATTTCGATGCGGTTCAAGCCGTGTTCGCAAAAACCAGCCTCGACCAGTGCTTTGACGGCCAGGGTCATGATGCCCTTGCCTGTATAGCTCTCGCTCATCCAGTATCCGATACCCGCCCGGCGGTTCGTCGTATCGAAGGGATGAAAGCCGCATACGCCGCAGGCCGACCCATTATAAAAAACGCCGTACTGCGGGCCCTTGCCCGCCTCGTACTGCTTGATAACCGACGTTAAAAAAGCTTCGGTGTTCGCTGGCGACTGATTGGCATCGATCCAGGGCAGCCACGCGCGCAAATGCGCCCGGTTTTGATCGACCAGCTCGAACACCTCATCCCGGTGTTCCATGCCAAGCAGCCTTAACTCGATGGACTCGCTAATCAACAACGCTCTCTCCTTTTGTAACACGATAATTGCCCCTGATGGCGGGCCCTATTCAGTGGCACCGGCACGGTATTGGGCATTTAAAAGTCCCCTCAAACCTTAAAAGATCAGGTTTACGACGTCAGGAATGCCTTCAATCGAGCGTCAAATAAAGCCGCAGCGCATCCCGGTGCTGTATGCCCTTCTCGAAAATAGGCTCCGAGTAATGTTGCAGAAAATGGTTTTTCATTACCCTGTCCACGCGAAACCCCTGGCGCTGATAATAGGTAAGTTGGTACCCAAAGGTGCCTGTGCTTAACTCCACCCGCTGCATCTTTTTGCTTTTTAACGCGTCCAGCACGTAGCGCAGCAGGCCAGAACCCACACCTTGCTGCTGAAATGGCGGATAGATCGCGATATTGAATATCTCGGCAATGCCGGCACCGATCGGTTTAGCAACACACGCGCCCAGAACCTTTCCATCACGCTTCGCGGCAAAACACCAGGCTTCGCGCAGGTAGGAGGCAATAACCTGCTCGGAGGGGTCCGCTTCAAGCAATAGCTCGATAGGCATTTCACCAGCGCCTACTTCCAGATAGTGCACGTTTCACCTCGGGGGGCTTGATACTCAGCAACGCTACGAAGTGTTTTTTATCATCGAGCCTCGTACTGCAGTATTTCGTAAGAGTAAGCGTATTGAAATACGCCGCTAAGATCGATATTAGAAAGGCCTTCGCGTAATTCAGCCACTATTGAATCCAACGCCCTGCCCCGTCGTACGGCCTCTTCGATATTCGATTGCGTAGTGAGATAACCGATCAGTGATTCGAGCGTAAATGAGATCGGCAGCCAGCCATTCTCACTCGCCAGCAGGGAAAGTTGTTGGTCGTCTGCCAGCTTCATGTCCTCGTATCGAACCCGCGGCGGTGAGGGGTAGCGCTTCAAATACTCCCCCTGGAACCATTCGTTGAACCGAGCGGACGTGGAGTGGCCCGCGAAGGCAAAATTATAGATAATCCACACGGCCCCAAGGTTAGAGGCAGCTTTATAGGCATCCAAGGCCCGGGGACCATCGAACCAGTGAAATGCCATACACGTCGAGATGAGATCGAAACGGCCATGTTGGGGTAGCTCGGTGTAATCCGCTTTCCTCACGGTCAGGCCACGGCGCTTCGCTATGGCCAGCATCTCCTCAGAAGAGTCGATCCCCAAGACGTCTTTACCAATATCCAGCAAAGCCAAAGTGGAGTCGCCCGTACCGCACGCAACGTCCACGACTCGACTAAAGTTCTCGACGGGCAAATGCCGCTTCATGATGTCGAAGAGCGCAGAATGAACTTTCGGGCGGTATTGATCGTAGCGTTCGCCAACGCCGGTATCGGCGAAATATTGTGCCATGCAGACTTCCTCGAAGAGCGGTTCGGATCTTTAAGAAATACCTAACACCTATCTTTATCGTAATTAATCTTAATGCTTGTCCAGCATTTGCGTGCTTCCGGCATTCACTGGATAAAAAACGCCATCTAAAGTTCTCATAAACATACTTCCTACCTGGATGCCGTTTTAACCATTCAACTGCTGGCAGCCCTGCTTGGATACCACTGCGCCAACGTCTGCCGGTACATTCTCACTTCACGTCCGTGAAATTCATGCAGCTCGTAATGCGTAAAACCTACCTTAAAGGCGACCTTTTGCGATGCCCCATGTTCGGGTTCGATCAGCGTTACTACCGAGGGGAGCGACTTCATTTCAAAGGCGTAAGCTAACACTGCTTTGGCAGCCTCGGATGCAAAGCCTCTATTCCAATACTGCGTAGCGAGCCGATACCCAAGGCTAATTTCCTCGACACCATTGACCTCTTCCGGGCCAACGCCGCAAAAGCCGATCAGCCTATTCGTATCCTTTTCAATTAACGCCCAAGGCCCGATTCCGTGCATCTCGTAACTTTCTAGACACCACTCGATAAAGCGGCGCGTCATGACCTCATCGCAAACGCCACGAATCGAGTATTCCATGACGGCAGGATCGCTCAAAATTTTGGTCAGCTCCTCTGTATCGCTTAAGGACAATGTCCGTATTACCAGCCTATTTGTTTCACAGATCCACATACCCTTCACCCGAATTACGCTTCAAGCGCTTATAAACTAATGAATACTCTCCTATTCAACTATCTCATAATGGCGCACGGCATTGCGCGTCTGCTTTCCCCAATCGGAGGTGGCCACGCGGCGCTGGTGGTAATCAAACGCGGCGCGGTCGATAAACGCCTCGAACACCTTAAAACGACAAGGGTCGGATTGATCCTGAATGACCTCGAAGATTAGGCACCCCGGCTCCGCAAGCGTTAGCGTTTTATGCGTGACAAGCGCTTCCTTGAAAGCTTCAAGCTCGGCTGCCGGCACGGTGATAAATCCTTCTAGCGTTAATTTAGGCATGGTTGTTCTCTATTGGTTAGGCTCTGTCTGAAAAGTGCCTGCGCTCGACAATACGGCGTTAAAAATTGGCTCAAAATACTCATTTACACATGTAAACTCCGTTTTTTCGCCAATTTTTGCCTTGTCTTGTCTTCGCTCGTCGACTTTTCAGACAGACCCTAGGCGCTGCCGCTTCTAAACGGCGCGCCCTTCTTGAAGCGCCTTTCATAGGCAATCGAAAGATCATACATACGGCTCGTTCAAGGCTCTGTTAAATACCCGGTTCAGCCTATTAAAGAGCGTCGCGGTTTAAATTGCGCTCGGCGGGAATATCGCTGAGATACTCGACGAACTCTACTTCGAACCCGGCCGGGTCGACGAAGTAAGCGTTTTTACGAAATGGCTCGGTAGCCCCCGGTTTGGCAACGGGGTACCCCGCGTTATTCAACCGTGCGACCAAGGCATCCAGGTGTTCGGTCACGTAGGCAAAATGAGCAAGCCCCACGCTGTGGCCTTCAAGCGCCCGGTTCTTACCTTCTCCGTGGTCGCTCAGCGCTAGGTAGTGGTGGTCGTCGCCAAAATGCACCCACTTGCGTGGCTTGCCGTACCATTCGCCCTGCCCTTCATCGCGTATGCGCCAATGAGGAAAAGCAGCGCGGTAAAAATCCAACGTGGCGTCCATATTCGCGACCACCAAATTAACGTGTTCAAGATACATGGTGTTTCTCCTTGCGTGGGTTCGGGTAAAAGGTTAAAACCTCAACCTAAGTTGAGGTAAAGCTTTTTTTTGAACAAAGAGAACACCGGGGGCAAGCATGGCAGAAGCAACCTGGAGCGTCGGCAAGGTCGCCAAGCGCTGCGGCATTAACGTGAGTGCCCTGCACTTCTACGAACAGCAAGGGCTGATTCAAAGTTGGCGTAACGCGGGCAACCAGCGCCGCTACAAGCCCGAAGTACTCAGGCGCATTTCAGTTATCAAGGCCGCACAGAAAGTCGGCGTGAGCCTGGAGGAGATCAAGCAGGCCTTTGAGTCGCTCCCCAATGGCCGCACGCCCACGGTTGAAGACTGGCAGCAACTTTCCGAGCGCTGGCAGCGCATGCTGGATGGCCGCATCGCGTACCTGCAAACGCTGCGCAACAGCCTGAGCAGCTGCATCGGGTGTGGATGTCTGAGTATGACCAACTGCCCGCTTTACAACCCGGAGGATGAACTGGCCGAAGTAGGCAGCGGGCCGGTGCTTTTGGAGCGCGCGGCCGCGCGAGCCAAGTCGAATTAATTGCCCTAATCTTTTTATTGATACACTCGATACATCTACACCACGCCCTATGGATGGCTCAATGAACCCTTTTAGTGATGAAAAAATCGTCGATTCCTGGGAGAAGAACGCCTCACCCTGGACCGATGTAATACGCAATGGGCATATCGAAAGCCGTAAGCTGGTCACCGACCAGGCCGTCGTCGAGGCCGTTCTAAGCCGGTCGCCCGAATCCGTGCTCGATATCGGGTGCGGTGAGGGGTGGCTCGTACATGAACTCGCGCCCCACGTAGCGCACCGGGTGGGGGTCGATGTCGTGCCCGCGCTCATCGAGAAGGCCCAGGCCGCGGGTAATGGGCACTTTCATGTTTCATCCTATGAAGCGATTGCGGCGGGCGCGATCGAGGAGCGCTTCGATGCGGTTGTCTGCAATTTCTCGTTGCTGGGTAAGGAATCGGTCGATGCACTGTTGCGCGCCGCCCCCGCGCTTCTGAATCCCGGGGGCGTTTTCATCGTACAAACGCTGCACCCCGTGGCAGTCGATGTGACGCCCTACGCCGATGGCTGGCGTGAAGGCTCCTGGGCGGGTTTCGGCGCCGATTTTAGCGACCCGGCGCCCTGGTACTTTAGAACGCTGGAAAGCTGGGTAAGTCTGTTTTCCGCCAGTGGGTTTCAATTACTCGAAATGCGCGAGCCCGTTCACCCGAAAACGCAAAAACCGGCGTCCGTCATTTTCATAGGCGCGGTAGCTCGGGATAATTGATAAGCCAACAGCGCACGTTGAAAAGATCAGGTGGTCTTCGGATTGGCCTGTCGTGAGAAAACGTATTAGCCATTTCTTGTAAAGAAAAACATCAATCAATAGGATAACTGGCTCAAAAAAGATGTTTAAAAATGGCTAAGCGGTACTGATTTCGAGGACACGGGTTTGAAAAATGCCATGGGGATTTTGTGCTTTCTTTTGAGCACACCGGCGCTTGCACAGAATAGCCTTCACTTACCGGACGAGGCTAAAGTCAATGGTGGTAGCTTCTACGTCGGCACGGTATTTGGCGATGAAAACTACACAGACAACGCCAATCTTTCCACCGCCTCCTTCTGGATAATGAAAACGGAAGTGCCGTACCCGCTCTATAAGCAAGTGCAGCCCTGGGCCCTCCAACACGGTTACGCATTAGGTGATGCCTGCAATGGCGCCACCCCTGGCGGCTGCCGGCCGGATGATCAGGATGAAGGCCACCACCCCGCCGTGAATGTTACCTGGTGGGACGCCATGATGTTTGCCAACGCGTTGAGCGAGCACCAGGGGCTATCTCCCTACTACCTCACCTTTGAGGGGGAGCCGCTAAAAGCGATGCCGGAAAGCGACGACAGCTCCGCCATAAAAAGAGCGCCTGAAGCATCGGGCTACCGTTTACCGGATATGGTCGAGTGGCATGTCGCTGCAAGAGGCGCTCATGAAGGGCTCGCGGACGGCTCCTACGGCTACCCGCATGCCGGTAGCCCACAACCGGAAGCAGTCGCCAATTTCCCCACGCAAGACGGTTCCGGCTCGGGCACACTGCCCGTAGCCTCCCTGCACTCCAATGCGCTGGGGCTTTTCGATATGAGCGGTAACGCGGCGGAGTGGATCGACGAAAGAAATCACTACGCCCAAGGAGTGCCCATGTATTACGTTTGCGGTGGCAGTTTTGAGCAAGCCGTAAAAGACGTGTTATCCGGCTGCGACGTGCATTCACCGGGATTTGGCATGCCCGATATCGGTTTTCGACTGATCAGAGCGGCCAATGATTAAACGGCTGCTTTGCCTGCTGGCGGCGCTTTTCAGCACGCCTGCCCTGGCCTTTTCGCAGATCGAATTAAGCGAGGACGTCAACCGTATCGACCTCAACCAAAACGGCCGCCCGGATTACGTCATTGCGTCGGTATATGACAGGAACATGTCCTATAGCAACCATACGCTCACCTTCTTCATTCGCCTGCCCAACGATGAGCTTGGCATCATGCCGGCAGCGGATCGCGATACGTTCACCTGGCTCGACCATCGGATTTTCTCCGGCGCGATTACGGTGCGGGATAATCGCCTTTTCGAGTCCGGCGGCGAGGTTTTCCTGGTGGTGGCCAAGAAACACACCGAGGACGCGGATTTGTTCGGGCCCGGGCCTTTTACGTTCGAGATTTACGGCGTGCGCCAGTTCAGCCAACACCCCGGCACCCCGTTTTATCAATGGTCGCTACTGAAGACGTTTGAATCCGAAAATCATCACGACTCTTCCGAACAGGCTTACCAGGAAATCGACGCAGAGGCGCTGGAGCACGGTAGCGATTGAGTCGCCTTTCCCGCGCTCGTTCGTACCCCTCTTTTAGGCACTGGAAAGCTTGAGCCCGACAAGACCGGCCACGATCAGCGTCAAACTCACCAGCTTAAGCGTGCCGGTAGGCTCACCGAACAAGAAGATACCCAGCAGCGCCGTGCCCACCGCCCCGATACCCACCCAGATGGCGTAGGCGGTGCCCACGGGCAGGGTTTTAAGCGCCAGGCCCAGCAGTAGAAAACTCACCACCAGCGAGAACAGCGTCCATACGGTGGGCCAAAGCTTCGTAAAGCCCTCGGAGTACTTCAACCCAATGGCCCAGCCCACTTCCAAAAGCCCTGCGAAAAACAGAATGATCCAACTCATGCACGTCTCTCAAACGTTGGGGCCGTCCCCTAACGAAAATCGAGCGGTGAGGCCGTCCTCACTTCGCCGTGGTTACTTATTCACTTTTCAAAACCTGCCGGGAGAGAAAAGCGTCTAGCCACTACCCCAGTACGGGCCTGAAAAAGCTGCGCTCGTAGCTAACGATGCAATCGACTTGCTCGGCAAACTCGAACGCCTTAATGCACTCAGGATCATTCAGCGAGTCGATCCGATACTGCTCGTAAGCCGCCAGGCTTTCGAAGGTGAACAGGGCCAGCGCGATGTTATTGGCCCCTTCCGCCGGCAAGTAATAACCGTTGTGTTGGCCGCCAAATTTCTCGACCAGCGGGATCCACATTCTGGCGTACTTTTCGAATTCATTGACCTTTTTGGGATCGATTACGTACTTCACGTGGCAAGTGATCATTGGTTCGAACCTTGATATTTGGGTGATTCATAGAGGCGCAGCGCGCTTTCCGCTTCGAGCAAGTACAACGCTTCGAGTATTAGCCGTTCGTTATCCCTTATCGCTTTCGCGTACCATCTCATTAGCTAAAACGGCTTTTCCGTTATAGGACGTCTCAAACTCTCGAGTAACCTCAAAGCCCTGTTTTTGATACATGGATATTGCCGGCAGATTGCTCTTCGCTACGTACAGCGTGGCGGGCGTTTCAACCCGGCTCACCAAATGATGAAACAATGTGCTACCAATTCCCTTTCCTCGAAAAAGCGGGTGAACAAAAAGCGAGCGAATCACGTTCTGATAAAGGGCGCCATAGCCGAGAAGGCCATTGTCTTCATAAACAAAAATTTCGGACTCCATTAGCGCTTGAAGGCGCGTTTCGTCATCGCGCAGGGGCAGAAGCTCGAATGTCTGCTCCTCGAAGCGAAGTTCATCGAGCTTCGCCAATGAATAAATCTCGCTTACTTGCTCAAAGTCACTTTCCAGAAAATTTCGTATCACTGTAAATTCGACGCCAGATTAAAGGGTGATGACCGATATAAAGCTTGCCTGAAACTCGGGTTAAAGTATTGGTGCTGTGTCATCTAAGCTGGGCAATCACTCGCCAGCCTTCCATACAGGGCCGAATCCGAGACGCGCCCATTGATTTCCCAACGCTGCCTTAAAAGGCCTTCTCTCGAGAAGCCAAGCTTCTCCAACGCTTTCGCTGAAGCCTGATTGGCTGGATCGATTTCCGCTTCAATGCGGCGAAGCCCCAGGGTCTCGAATCCGTAATGAATCAGCGCTTGTGCCGCCTCGTTGATATACCCTTTTCCCCAGTAGGAACGGCCCAATCCAAAACCGATCTCGGCCCTTTTGGAGGTCTTGTGGCAATCAAATAGCATACACTTCCCCACCAGCACGCTTGTCGCCTTCATATACACGCCCAGGGTGATTAACTTTTCGCGTTGCCTCGAAGCATTCGCGTCATCGATAAAATCAAGCGCGTGCTGACGTGAGGACCAGGGTGGTGTATTCCAGTACCGCATCACCTCGGGGTCGGAGAGAATCTCCAGCAGGCTATCGGCATCCTCAGCGACCAAAGGCTTCAGCGTTAAGCGCTCGGTTTCGATGACGGGTGAGAACAGCGCTTGCGACATTCATGCCTCCTTTTCAAGCTAACGCCGCACCCACGGCTGAATAGCACGTGCGGCGCGTCATTTTGGCGAGGGTTAAACCTGGTGTGCCGCTACCTCACATAACCTTGTCATTAAATGGGTTCGGATGACTATACGCCATGGCGCGTTTTTCGAACGCAACAGCCCCCTCGGCGCTTATCATGCTATCGTTTGTCTCGCACGAGCGGTGAAAGACCCAGGTTCGCAAAAAAGTATTCAAAGGATAGAGAATGAACATCGACAAGACACTGCTGCTGGCCATGTTCCTCCTTTTACCCGGTATGGGCCTGGCCCAAGACGCCCCCGCCACGTCGCAATGGGAAACGGAAGAGCACCATGACGACGAGCTGGATTTACACTTCGTCGTGCTCAAAACCCATGCTACCGGGCTCGCGGTGCCCACGGTCGTTTTTCGCTGCTTCGAGGACACTACCGTTGCCTACTTCAACCTGTTCGATCAGGACGAAAGCGGTACCTACGAATACGACGACGTTACGCTACAGCTGGACGACGACGAACCCGAGAGCTACGCGATGGAAGCCATCGATAACGGCCACGCGGTAGGCTTCTGGGAAAGTGAAAACGCCACTGCCTTCATTGAAAGCCTGTTCGGTACGCAAACGCTGAGCATGACCATCATCCCGGTCGAGGGCGAGCCCATCGCGATGGACTTCAATGTCGAAGGTATCGAAACGATGATTGGCCCGGTGCGTGATGCCTGTGGCTGGTAATGAAGGGCACAAACGCTAGGCGATAGCGTTTAAAGCGGTTTCGATATCAGCGAGTGGATGCGCAGCGCCTTCAACGACAGCGGTCGCGTTGGCCGGGTCCACCTCGATGAGGTACTCCCGGTCGCCCTCCGGGTAGCGCGCAAGCACCATGATGATTCGCCCGTTCCCCTCGGTGACCCGGCGCAGATCCCACCGGCTGCCCGAGAGATCGAGCACGGCCTTCTGCGTGGCGCATTCCACCACGACCGGCGAGTAGACCCAGAGCGACATACGCATTTCATGGGGGATAGTGATCACTTCGTACTGGCCACCCAGAACATACTCGTTTTGTTGCACTCTCGCTCCCCGTCAGTTTCTTGTACCCGCCTGCCGCCCTTTTCTACCAGCTTGATCAGCCAGAGCCGACCAGCTTGGCGATCACGATGGCTGCCCCTAATAACGCCAGCAGACCCACCAACGATACCGTGGTATGCACCAAATCGGACGCTTCATCCTCATCCGTGATGAATTGCCGGGGAAAGTGATTAAGCGTGAGCGCTCGACATATCGACCAACCGATATACCAGGCCAGCGTCAGAAAAAACAGCTCCCAGATTAGCCAAATCAGCGTGCGCACCACGACGCCGAACAAGCGGAGCACCGTTTTTAAAAAACCATCGGCCAACTCGTCCAATATCCTATCCCCCACCATTAATACCGTCAGTTCCATGTGCGTTTCAGCTAATCCTGGCGTGCCAAGGCCTCACCAGGAAAAAACCACGCGATAACGAAAAGCCGGCCATTGGCGCTACCTGGAACTGAAAACCACAGACTGAAAAAGTGTCTAGCTAACAGGCGCCTGAAAATAGAGGCCATCAAGGATGACCTGCCTAAACAAGATGAAGCCTGCCCCCAGTAAATCAGCGGCCTGGTTTCAATCAGGTTACCCTTTCACACTTTGAATATCGAATAGCGGCTTTTCCGTTATACTGCACCACTTTTTTATTTTCGCCCCCCTTTACGACACATCGTCAGAGCTTCCCATGCCCTTTGCAAAACTCGGCTTATCCAGCCCGCTGGTTCAAGCGATTACCGAACTCGGTTACCAAACGCCCACGCCTATTCAGGAACAAGCGATTCCCGCCATTCTCTCGGGTAAAGACCTGATCGCCACTGCGCAGACCGGCACCGGCAAAACCGGCGCTTTCGTGCTGCCGCTGCTTGAACGGTTCAGCAACGCGGGACCGCTGCGCGGCAAACGTGTACGTGCGTTGATTTTGGTGCCCACCCGAGAGCTTGCGATTCAGGTCGAAGCCAACGTGGCGCAATACGCCAAACACCTGGATTTAACGTCGATGGCCGTGTACGGCGGCGTGGATACCGCCCCGCAAAAAGAGCGCTTGATCGAAGGGGTCGATATTCTGGTCGCCACACCTGGCCGGCTGTTGGATTTGGCCCACCAGCGTGCGGTGCACTTCGATGAACTCGAAGCGCTGGTGCTGGACGAAGCGGACCGAATGGTCGACATGGGCTTTGTCGATGACATTCACAAGATCATCGTCCGCCTGCCGGAAAACCGTCAGAACCTGCTGTTTTCCGCCACCATGAGCGGTGACGTGCGCGCGCTGGCCTACGGCTTTAGCGACAGCAAGATGACCGACCTGGCGGCGGATATCTCCATTACGCCCAATGTCCGCGCCGCCGCGAATATCAAGCAGTGGCTCATCACGGTCGATAAGGACACCAAGTCTGCTCTGCTGAGCCATTTGATCAACGAGAACGCGTGGGATCAGGCGCTGATTTTCGTCGAGAAAAAACACAGCGCGGCCAAGCTTGTAGCCCAGCTGGAAAAACGTGGCATCAAGGCGGATTCCATTCACGGCGGGCGAAGCCAGGCGATGCGCGAAAGCGTGTTGGCGCAGTTCAAATCCGGCGAGCTCAAGTACCTGGTCGCCACCGGCGTGGCCGCACGGGGGTTGGATATCGATGAGCTGAGCCGCGTGGTGAACTACGATTTACCGTTTCAGCCCGAAGACTACATCCACCGCATTGGCCGCACCGGCCGGGCGAGCGCCTCGGGTGAAGCCATCTCGCTGGTCGACATCAGCGACTTCAAGAACCTGTGCGCTATCGAGCGGCGCTTGAATGCGGTGATCGAGCGCAGGGAAATCGAAGGCTTTCCTGTTAACAAAGCCGTTCCTGCTTCCAACTTGAACCACGTTAAAAAAAGCAAACGCTAACGCGTGACCAGGAAGCTCACCGCTTGAACGTATAAACGGTGAGCTTCTCTACTCGATATTTTGCTATAAAAGCCGCTTTGGCAAAAGCCGGGTAAGCCCTGTGGCGGTCAGCGCCCTCTTTTAAAATCAAACAGGGACAAATGCATCCAATAGCTCGGCGTTGGTGGGGTATTTCTCCAACAGCGTAAGCAGCTTCTGCGCGCCCTCGACTGGCTTAAGCTGGGTCAACGCGCGACGCAGCGTACGTACTTTTTCAATATCTTTTGCATCGATCAACAGCTCTTCCCGGCGGGTACTGCTTTTGGCAATATCGATCGCCGGGAAAATCCGCTGGCTGGCCACGTCGCGGGATAACACCAGCTCCATATTACCCGTGCCCTTGAACTCCTCGAAAATCACCTGATCCATCCGGCTGCCCGTATCCACCAGCACAGTGGCCAGAATGGTGAGCGATCCACCGTTTTCGATCTTTCGCGCCGCGCCAAACAGCTTACGCGGAATTTCCATCGCCCGGCTATCCAGCCCGCCGGACATCGTGCGGCCATTGCCCCGCTGCTCGGCGTTATGCACGCGCGAAAGCCTGGTTAATGAGTCGATCACGATCATTACATCGTGGCCTTCGCCCGCTTGCTTGCGCGCATTAGCCAAGAGCTGGTCGGCCATGCGCACGTGGTGGGTGTAGGTTTCGTCTGATGACGAGGCATGCACTTCTGCCGTGACGCTGCGCTTGAAGTCCGTCACTTCTTCCGGGCGCTCATCAATCAGCAAGGCATACAGCTTGATGTTTGGGTGTGCCTCGGCCACGGCCTGGCAGATATGCTTGAGCATCGTCGTTTTGCCAGAGCCTGGGGGTGCGACGATCAAGCCGCGTTGGCCCATGCCGATGGGCGTGATCAAATCCATCGCCCGCACGCTGCGCTGGCTGGAACCAGCCTCTAAACCAATGCGCGGGGAAGGATGGATGGCGACGCCGTTTAGAAAGCGTTTTTCGGGTTCATCGGGGAATGGGTCTTCTGCTTCGACAGCGGGCTCGGCGTCTACTTGCCTTTTTACCTTTAAGCCTAATGTTTTTCTCGTCATAAGATCGCTGGATCGCCTGGATAGTTTGAATGTTGAAATAATGGCAGTGCTTTGGAAATGATATAGATCTTATAGCACTACCGGTCATGGCAGGATGCGATGCCTTCTGAGCAAACAAAATGGAGGCAAAGCCGCAATGTAGTAGGCGTAGCCGTGACTAGTCTTATCAGGGCTATTGCGATACAGTTGTACGGAGCTTCCGTACGTAATGGTGGAATTATGGATATCATCAGTGTAAACAAGTTCAGAGACAACCTGAAAAGTCTTGTAGAACAAGTTGTTAACAACCATGAACCTCTCAAGGTGACACGTCGCGCCGGACAGGCTTTCGTCATTATAAGTGCTGAAGACTGGGAAAGAGAACAGGAAACCCTGCATGTTCTTCAAAACCGAGACCTGATGCAGCAGATTGCGACCTCTCTCGATACTCACAGCCGTGGCCAAGGATACACCCCGAATGATGAGCAGCTGAATGAGATCACTGGTATTTGAGGGCAGCACTTGGGAAGCCTATGAAACGATGCGAGAGAAAGACATAAAGCTGCACAAAGCGCTCTGCAAATTGCTGAAAGAAATGCTCCGCTCCGACGACCCATCCACTGGAATAGGCAAGCCTGAACCGCTGAAACACAATTTGTCAGGCCTATGGTCACGGCGCATCTCACAGAAAGACAGGCTCATATACCGATTCGACGACACATTCATATATGTGTTCGCGATTGGTGGGCATTACGATCAGCTCTAACGCCCGCATTTGCGGCTGGTTTGGAGCGCAGCGGAAAACCAGTCCGACAACATGCGCTCGTTATATCATTGCCTAAATAGATTTACTCCAACCTTTGTATACAAGTCGGTTTCGACAATATTGTTCGCAAAAGCTTGTTTTATGGAATCATGTTCATGAATATCAAATTTATCTTCTACATAGGTAGGATTTAACGCAATGTTCTCTACATGATTGAAAATCATGTTTGATAGCCCAACTTTTATATAATCTATATCGCTGTCGAGTAGCTTCCCGATTGCACTCTTGAATTCGGCATTTTTCTTTGAAAAAGAAAATACTACATGAGTACATCCATTCTCAGGGAAAATATTTAGCGAAACACTTTTTGAATCTGCAATAGCTTTAGTTTCGTTATGAGATAGCCTGATTATTACTTTCTGATCTAGGATTTTATTTCCATCATGATCGAAATACGGGATAAAGTTGGAGCAACAAGCTATAGGATATTCTGAACTAAATTGATAATATTTGTGTTCAATCTCGGAATTACATTCTTTTTGTATTACGCTCTTTAAATGATTGGATAGAAGACCAAGCTCTGAAATATTCAGCTCTACATTTTTAGCCTGGTTCTCAATTGTTCATTCTTATAGCTTTCAATCATTCCTTCTTTAATGAAGTCAGGAACAACTATTTTTCCCTCAAGGATAGCCGGGAGCGTTGCCTTAAAATGTGGGGGAAAATCATTTTCTTTCAATTTATCACCCAGCAAGTTTTTCATTAGCTGACAAGATTCAAGATTGGCATGAAGTTCTTTTGTAGCGGCCCGATAGGCATAAATATTCATCTGCTCATTTTTACCATCAAAAGGTTTATCTTCAATAGGCTGAAATATTTTCTTGTCATGCTCACCACAGAACCCGCTAAATGTACTAAACTTCTTAATTCCCTCTTTTTTGAAAACCGGCTCTAATCCTATCATATCATCACTTGGTTCTAGCCCCAAATAATAGACACGTCCTGACTCAGCAATGGAAGATAAAATTTTTCCACGCTGGATAGAATGTGCAGCGATAATTTTATTAGAACATTCGCTATTCCCATCATCTCTCCATAGGCATAACTTTACCGCAGCTTCTTTCCTATTCTTAGTCAGAGTTTTATTAAACTCGATCTGGTCTTTATTCATTAATCCTTACTCGATATTTGATATAACATCCGCAGCACGCGTGGCTTGGTAGTGAAGGCGAAGCCGGAAAGGAAAAGCCATCGCTGTGACTGCGTTTGTTATGCCGTACGCTAAGAAATTACTATTTATAGAATTGAACAACAACACCATCAATTAGATCATCAAAAGTTAATATTTCTATGTCTTTGTAATCGGAAATTATTTCCCGCCAGATGTCGCTATCAAAATCGTTTCTTCGGCCTACTACAAGCCACCTTCTTGGTTTATGAACCTTGAAGCCATATTTTTCTTCAAACCATTTTCTATTGTTTGGGTCATCAAAATATGTTGAATAGACTCGCGCCTGGGCAATATACGAGTTTAGCCAGGCAGAAAATGTTTCTCGATTATTTCAGCCAACAATAAAGCTTTTGTCAATATGTGGTAACTTGAACTCAACAATATCTGCGTAGCCATTAGGTTGAACGACAAAAAAGTCTGGTCTTATATCTTTTCTCTCTTCGCTCTGCCACTTGCAAGTCAGCTCAGAATATATTTCTTTCGCTCCAAACTTCATGGTGAGGATGAATTCGTTTTCTTTTTTTGCTAAATGGTATGTGATGTCCGTTTCTGTACTTTCTCCGCTCCCCCAGATTTCTATGAATCGGTTGATTTTCGGTAGTTGAATAAACTTGTAATCATCAGGAAGTGGGTACTGATAGTGTGCATCATGGGCAACCAACTTTTTCATTTTTTTTAAGCTAAAAGAAATGGTGTCTGTCGCTTCATCACTTCCATCAAAGTGAATTGGAAAAAAATCCAACCATTTGATATGCCGAGATTTTAGCCCTGACTCACCTGCATCAAAAAACAAACCATTAATTATCCTAGTAAATTGGCCATGGGATGGTTCAGGACTAGGGGTATTAAAGCCCATAATACTGTTCTGTGCTGCAAAGTTCCACTTTAGCTCAGTCAGCTTATCCAACCCTCTATTGGTAGGGAGGAGTAGGTCAACACTTACGGGTGGTAATGGCATCGAGATGCGCGTCGTTGAGTCATATTCAAAGCCAATTATTTTTTCAAAAAGATTGCAGTCCTTGGTTGAGTACTCGTGGTATTGAATTTCAGCTTTCCCCTCGGCTTTAAGCTCCTCTAGCACCTCCGAGCCGATATACTCCACAGCTATATGAGTTCTACCGATATACACGATTAGTTTTTCGTAACCTAATAGAAAACCTGGGACAGTTTTTATAAGTTCTGGGCTTTCTTTTACATAGTGATATAGAGGGCCCAAGTAATTAGTCATTAACTCTTTTAAAAAAGCATTAACTAAAGGCCTAATCGTGCTATGGACTTCTTCTGTCATCTGTCCCTCGAATCAGTTTTTAGTAAGCATAACGCCCGCAACACCGGGCAATTTGGAGCGCAGTGGAAAATTGCTCCGCGTGCTTGCGCTTGTTATGAGTCATTCCGGGACCGAGAAAATACATTCTCCAATTTTTGTTTAAGTAGATGCGGCCTTCCTTTCGCTATATGATCAATACCCAAGCGCTGACATATAGGCAATAATTTTTCATCCGCATGGACAGAATAGATGACTACATTTCTACCCGGATATCCCTTGTTTCTAGCTTCATTTGCAACATACAACCCTCTGTATTCACGATACAACGAATCTTTTTTTGCTATCTCCTCATCAAGGTCAGCTGACGAGGGAACGTTCAAGTCAACCAAAAGAGCCATATATTCGGTTTTTGAAATCTCTTTGATAGCATCCGGTATGTTCGTAACAAATTTAGTTTTAAACCCCCGAGACTCTATATAGTCCTCCAGCCAATCAAGGAATAATGGCTCATCATCTAAGATAAGTACTGTGTCGTTTACTTTGCTCATTGGTCTTCCTCATATGCATTTGGCAATCGAATTTCAAACATAGCCTTACCTGTCGAGGTTGAATTGCCTTTTATATTTCCGCCAAAGACATTTTCTACAATCAGCTTACATATATGAAGCCCAAGACCGGAGCCTGAAGATGTTTTACGCTGTGCCTCTTGACCCCGTGCACCCAAACTAAAAATATCATCATCTTTATCAAATGGTGTGCTTTCACCTTCTATTGTAATTATTAATTGCCCTGTTTTCCTTTGTATCCAGTTTTCAACTACAACTTTTGTATCTTTCCTTCCATACTTGACCGCATTGTCAAACATATTCATGAATACTTGGCGGAGCAAGTCAGGATCACCGGGCACGCAATTCTGTACAGCTTTATTTTTAAGCTCAATATGAATTCCATTATGCTTCCCTTGCTCTTGAAAAAACTGGGCTGCCTGAATAATCACTTCTGGAACAATACATTTTTTCGATGACCCGGGTTTCTTTTCGTCAATTTTTTCAGTCGCATATTCGGCAAAATACGATAAATTTCTTATAAGAGAGACCGTGTACTCTAATTGTGCTCTTGCACTTTTTAGACGCTGTTCAACTTTATGCTCAGGAACATCACCCTTAACGACATTGTCAAGAGTACCAATAACTCCATTAAGCGGATTAATTGCTTGGTGAGTAATATTAGAAATTAAAAATAGCGTTAAATCTTCCATCTCTCGCTTCAATTTTCCACCTCCTCTATATGCAAACTATTTCCTACAATAAAAAACTGAAAGTTAGACCATGCAGAAACCGTCCTTAAATCAATGATTTGATATGACTCCAAAAAAACCTCCAGAGTAATACGTGCGCCCTTTTCACCGGAAGCAATCACCAGATGATCAATATCAAAGCATAGCTTCAAGTAGCAGACAAAGGCCCTAAAAGAAGGTGAATCGATTTTATCTAACGATGCCGAGTCATCTATTTCCAACCACTCATAAACATCACAGGATTTATCAAAGTACTTCCAATGCACTTTCCCATCGCACTCAATTTCACTAACTCTTGAGTCTAGCAATTCAGTCAATGAGTGTGCTAGATCGAGCTTCCATTGATACTTTGGATTTGATTTTTCAGTTGAGAATAACGAGTGATTAACTTTTGTCATCAACTTTACAAGCGGCAACATCGAATCAATAACATTCTGCATGCTGCTAAGAGAAAGGCCATATTTAACTGAAATCTCTTTTCTTACAGTTAGTTTTTCTTGAATATCGACCTTATTCCAAATTCGTATTGTGGGCTTTTTTCTTGACTCGTTCCATCTAACCACTTGGTTCTGCGCTTGCGGTGTAATCGTAGATGAGTTCGCTAGCAGGAGGATGTCGGCATCATGATTTTCAGCATATGAAATTTTCTCCCATATTTGAGGCCACGGTACGCTACCGGTATATCGCTTGCACTCTATATACCAAACTTGCTTCTGATAGAATCCCGATAGATCACTAATGAAAAATTCACCTTCAATATCTCTCCCTTCGTCACTTCCTGGTGTTCTCCACTTTGGATTAACCAAGCCAGAAGCGCACGCTAAATCAAAGATTAAATTTTCAAATGTTGTAGGACTTAGATCCTCTAACTCCATATATTTTCCTTTTGTGCTCCAATCTAGCAGGACTCATAACAGTGATTATATAGCTATCTGCATAACATCAATAAACGCGCCAGCACATTCATTGATGTTATACAGCCTACAAAAGTAATCGTAACCGGCTGTTTTATATATTTTCTCAAAAATTTTGGGCAGCATATTCATTATTCGCGTGCGCGCTCGTTTTGCTCGTTTCAATCACACTCTATTCGCAAATTTATCTTAGGTCACGTGGTAATTTAATGACTGCGGTCAGCAATAGTTCGTAGGCCTGCATGAAATGCTAATAGATGATGCTTTGGGGGGATGACAGGGAATGAGCTTGAGGTAATTTTACGACGGAAGTGAGGGCTGTGGCGGTATCGGGGCAGCTGGCGCTGCCCTTCGCGCGCTGAAGCGTGCTCCTACCAATGCTTCCAACTGCTGTGGCTCGTTGAAAGTTTTGGCACCTGCTCGGTGGGCCTGCAGGTGTTTTGGGGCTTGATTACGCTTTGAGAACGTACTTGAGGGTTTCCACGACCTGCTCAGTGGTCATACACCAAGCCTGTGCCCCGGCATCCACTTCTTTCAGCGGGTGGATGATGTCTTCAGCGTGCAGGGTGATGTAGGGCTTGGCGAGTGCTGAGCAGTAGCCCGCATCGAACGCGGCGTTCCACTGCTTGTACTTGTCGCCGAAGCGCACCACGACTAAATCGGCCTGTTCGATCATTGTGCGGGTGCGGATGGCGTTGACTTTCGATGACTGGTGATCGCGCCAGAAGCCGTTTTCGGGCTTGCCCAAGTGGTCACCGGCGGCGTCACTGGCGTCGTGATCGGTGACCGGGGCGGTGAAGACGATGTCCAGGCCGGCGGCTTCGGCGCCGCGTTGGATCTCGTCGCGCCAGTCGGTGTGAATCTCGCCGGATAGGTAGACGTAGAAGCTCATGGCGTTCTCCTTAATGTGAAATGAGTTGCCTGTTATTTTATGGAAAAACCTTCCACATTCCTACCGGCTTATAAAAGCGGCTCTCGAGCTAGAAGGTAGATATCCATAATCCAGCCGTGGGTTTCTCGCAGTTCGGCGCGGCGTTCGATGATTTGTTCGCTTACCTCTAAAAGGCGCCCTTCTATCAGGCACTGTTTCTCCATTCCCAGGTACGCGCCCCACCAGATGTAAGTCTCTTGCTGGTCTATCGCGTTGAACGCCCCGCCGCTGTCGAGCATGACGGCGACCGTGGCGGCGCCTTCGGGCCAGCCGTACTCGCGCAGGCGGCGGCCGGTGGTGATGTGGATGGAAGCGGCCAGGGCGTTAAGGGGGATTTTGTGCTCGGCGGTGAGCACCTGCAGGCTGGTGATGCCGGGCACGACGTTGACGGCTACTTCGCGCCCACCGTCCAGCAAGCGCTTGGCGATGCGCAGGCTGCTGTCATAAAGCGAGGGGTCGCCCCATACCAGCATGGCGGCCTGGCCGCCGCGGGGCAGGTGCTTGTCTAAAAGCTTTGCCCATACGGCGGCAATCGCGGCGTGCCAGTCGTTTACCGCGCCAATATACGGCGCCTGGCCGTCGCGGGTGGGCAGGTCGAACTCGATGATTTTTGTTGCACTCGTACTTTCCAGCAGCTCGTCGCAGAGCAGGCGGCGCAGGTCGATCAAATCTGCCTTGGCGTCACCCTTACGTGGGAGAAACACCGTATCAGCCTTGTTCAGTGCGCGCACGGCAGCTAGCGTCACGTGGTCCGGGTTGCCGGTGCCTATGCCGATCAGCGAGAGCGAGATCACGGTTCGCCCTCGCCGCTTACAAACGGCGAGTCCGCGGACTGCGGGCGAAAGCGGCGGTCATACCCCACGGCGTACAGGCTACTCTCCTGAAAATCGTCGTTTTCCAGAACCGGGCCAACGAGTATCAGGCCGGTGCGCTGTAGGGCGTCGCCCATTTGCGCTTCAATGTTGGCAAGGCGCCCGCGCAGTACCCGCTCGTCCGGCCAGCTGGCCCGCCAGACAATCGCCACTGGGCACTCAGGGCCGTAATACGGCGTCAGCTGCGCGACTACCTCGGCCAGGTTATGCACGGAAAGGTGAATCGCCAGCGTCGCGCCGCTGCGGGCAAAGTTTTTAAGGGTTTCACCCTCGGGCATCGCGCTTGCCCGGCCCGGCGTGCGGGTCAGCACGACGGACTGCGCCACGCCGGGCAGTGTCAGCTCCTGGCCCAGGGTCGCGGCGGCGGCGGCGAACGCGGGCACGCCGGGGGTTACGCTATAGGGAATATCGAGTGCGCGCAGGCGGCGTAGCTGCTCGCCCATGGCGGACCACACCGAGAGATCCCCCGAGTGCAGCCGGGCAACGTCCTGGCCCTGCGCTTGGGCGCGCTGGATCTCGGCCAAGATGTCGTCAAGCGAGAGCGGCGCGGTGTTGACGATGCGCGCGCCCGGTGGGCAGTGGGCGAGGATTTCTTCGGGCACCAGTGAACCTGCATACAGGCACACCGGGCAGGCGGCGATCAAGTCGCGCCCGCGCAGCGTGAGTAGGTCCGGTGCGCCGGGGCCCGCGCCTATGAAATGGACGGTCATGGGGTAACTCCTGGGCGTTGTAGAACCACCGCTTGCGCCAGCGCCGCGGTGGCCCGTCTGTCGTCTGACACAAGCCGGGGGCCTAAAAGGCGCGCGCCGGGCCCGGCGGCAAGCAGCGCCACGGCTTCCGCCACGCTGCCCGTGCCCCAGGCCTTTAAGCTGGGCGCGGATTGGGTGAGCGTGGCGGCAACGGGCAGCTCAGCGTCGGCCACGACGTGTACCGAAAGCAGACGCTTGCGGCCAAGCGCCTGCACCAGCGCCTGCTTGCTGTGTGTTGCGGCCAGGGCCTGCACCGGGCCGAAGCGCTCGATGAGTTGATCAAGCACCTGACCAAGCGAGTCAAGAGTAGCTGCGCTTTGAAAGCCGAAGCCCGCCACACGAGGCGCGTGTTGGCCCGCCACCTAGCGCACCACTCGCCACTGAACGAGCGGGTAGTTCGCCTTCCAGCCCCGGCGGGTGCCAATGGGCGCGGCACTTGAAAGTTCGATGCGCATTAATTCGCCCCCATTCTGCGCTTGCCAGTGGGCCAGCAGCGCCTCGGACTCCAGCGTCACGGCATTGGCCACCACGCGGGTGCCTTGCGGCAACCGCTCCCAAAGCGCCTCCAGCAGCGCCTGGGTTAGCCCGCCGCCGATGAATACCGCGTCGGGTAGCGGCGCCTGGTTCAATACCTCCGGTGCTTTGCCCTCTTTCACCTCCAGCCAGTCGACGCCCAGGTTCACGGCGTTTCGGCGCGCCCGCGCGGCGCGCGCCGGGTGCTGCTCGAAGCCAATGGCCTGGTTCTCCGGGTGCGCCAGCAGCCACTCGATGGCAATCGACCCGGAACCGGCGCCGATATCCCACAGCCGCTCACCCGGGCGCGGCGCCAGCGCGGCCAGCGTGAGCGCGCGCGCCGCCTGCTTGGTGATCTGGCCGTCGTGCTCGAAGAAGGTGTCCGCCAAACCGGGCGTGAGCGGCAGCGCCGGGCCCGGCCCCGCGACCTCGAGCGCGACCGCCACGGGGTGGACGATGTCATCGGGCACGCTGTTCACATTACAAAGGCGCACGCGCTCTAAATCGCCCCCAAGCGCTTCCAGCACGGTGAGCCGGGAATCCGCAAAGTCAAGGCGTGTTATTAGCGCGGCAAGCTCGGCCACTGCGGCGGCGTCTCTTAACAGCACGATAAGGCGCTGGCCGGGCTGAAGGTGGCGGCGAATGCGCGTGAGCGGCGTGGCATGCAAGCCCAGGCAGGTGCAGCGCTCAAGGCCCCAGCCAAGGCGCGCTGCGGCCAGGCTGAAGGTCGAGGGTGCGGGCAGCGCCTGCCACTCGTTGGGTGCCAGGTGGCGGGTAAGCGAAGTGCCCGCGCCAAACCAGAACGGGTCGTTGGAGACCAGCATGACCACCCGGCGGCCGCGCTCGGCCAGAAGCGCCGGAACGCCATCGGCAAACGGCACCGGCCACTCGCGCACTTCACCATCGAGCTGCGGTAGCAGGCGCAGGTGGCGGCGGGCGCCAAACACCACCTCGGCGGCGTCAAGCTTTGCCCGGCTTGCCGCGGTGAGCCCCGCTGTGCCACTCTCGCCCCAGCCGATAAGGGTGAGCCAAGCGCTTTGAGTTACTGCCATGAACACCGTCCTGACATCATGAATAAGGTTTTGATTCTGGGGGGCACCGGCGAGGCCAGCGCCCTGGCCCGTGCCTTGGCCGCGCGCGGCATTCGCGCCGTTTTTAGCTACGCCGGGCGGGTCAAGCACCCCAAGCCCCAGCCGCTGCCCACCCGCGTGGGCGGCTTTGGCGGCGTGGCGGGGCTTTACGCGTTTATCCAACGCGAAGGCATTACCCACCTGGTGGATGCCACCCACCCGTTCGCCGCGCAGATGAGCCACCACGCGGTTGAGGCCGCCAAACTGTGCGATACGCCGCTCATCGCCCTGACCCGCCCCGCCTGGCAAGAGGCCGAAGGCGACCACTGGCAGCGCGTGGCAAGCCTTGATGCCGCCGTAAGCTCGCTTTCAGGGCCGCCCCAGCGCGTGCTGCTGGCTATTGGCCGCCAGCACCTGGCGGCCTTCAGCGCCCAGCCCCAGCACCACTACGTGCTGCGCCTGGTCGATGAACCCGAATGCCCACCGCCGCTTGCCCACCACACCGTGCTTATTGAGCGCGGCCCGTTTACTTTGGAAGGCGACCTGGCGCTGCTGCAAATCCAGCGCATCGAGCTCATCGTGTGCAAAAACGCCGGCGGCACCGGGGCGGCGGCCAAGCTCGCCGCCGCTCGCCAGCTGCAGCTGCCCGCTACCTTGATCGAGCGCCCTCACCTGCCGCCACGTTTAGAGGCGCACGCGGTGGACGACGTGCTGGCCTGGCTCGGCTACTCGGCCGATCGCGGCGTATAAACCAGCGGCGCGCCGCTTCGCTCGATCAAGCGCGTTTGCCTGGAGCCGACGATCACCAGGGTGCGCATATCCGCCATCTCCGGGTTGGCCTCACGAAGTGTAACCACGCGAATCGACTCCTCGGGCGTGGAAACCGCCCGGGCGAAGATGATCACGCGCTCGGGCTCGCACTCCTCACGCAGCACCGCTAACGTGCGCTCGAACCCGACGGGGCGCGATTTCGAGCGCGGGTTATAAAACGCCATGGCGAAATCCGCCTGGGCGGCCAGGCGCAGGCGTTTTTCGATCAGCGCCCAGGGCTTTAAATTGTCGGATAAATTGATGCAGCAGAAGTCGTGGCCCAGCGGCGCCCCGGCGCGGGCACTCGCCGCCAGCATGGCGGAAATACCCGGCAGCACCTGAATATCGAGCGCGCGCCAAGCGGGGTTGCCGGCCTCCAGCGCCTCAAAAACCGCCGCGGCCATGGCGAACACGCCGGGGTCGCCGGAAGAAACCACCGCCACGCGCCGCCCTTCCAATGCCATTTGCAGGGCGTGGTCGGCGCGGCGAATCTCCTCGCGGTTGTCCGAGCCGTGGCGAGTCAGGCCCGCGCGCGGGGCCACGCGGTTCACGTAGGGCACGTAGCCCACCACGTCCGTGGCCTCTTTAAGGGCGGCGGTGACTTCAGGTGTAATCATCGCCTCCGCCCCCGGCCCCAGCCCGACGATCTTGACCCAGCCGCTCATGGGCGCCTCCCGCTTCCGTGAATCAGCACGATCGAGAAGTACGGCACTTTGTCGCCGGCATCCGCTAAAGGCACCACGCGCTGGTTCTCCATGGCGGCGTATTCGATCAGCCAGGCGTGCTCCTCGCGGCCCGCGCTTTTGAGCGCCCGACGCAGCTTGCCAAGATGCCGGCCGATTTTCATTACCACCAGCGCATCGGTTTGCGCGATACGCTCGGAAAGCGCGTCTTCCGGGAGCGTGGCCATCGCCACGGTCAGCACGTCGTCGCCCCAGGTGATGGGTTGGCCGGTGGCCGTCCAAGCGGCGGACATCCCGGTAATGCCCGGCACCACATCGACCGGCACGCGGTTTGAGAGCCGCGTATAGAGATGCATGAACGAGCCGTAAAAGAACGGGTCGCCTTCACAGAGCACCACCACGTCGCACCCGGCGTTACTCATCTCGATCAACTGGGCCACGCTTTGCTCGTAGAAGGTCGCCAACAGCGCGTTGTAGCGCGGGTCGTCAAAGGGGATCTCGGTGGTGACCGGGTACTCCATGGCCAGCTCGACTACGTGGGGGGCCAGCAACCCCTCCACGATGCTGCGCGCGTGGCCCTTTTTGCCCTTCTTGTGGAAGTAGGCAATATGGGTGGCGCCGCGAATCAGCCGGTCGGCGCGCACGCTCATCAAATCCTGACAGCCCGGCCCCAGGCCGACGCCGGTGATGCTCCCTTGAGTCATTCGATGCGATCCGCCAGGGCGTTGATCGCGGCCACCGTGACCGCGCTACCACCCAGGCGCCCGCGCACGATGCAACCGGGGATCTCCGGGGTTTGCCAAAGCGCCTCCTTGGACTCCGCCGCGCCGACAAACCCCACTGGGCAGCCGATCACCGCCGCCGGGCGCGGGCAGCTCGGGTCTTCCAGCATATTGAGCAGATGAAAAAGCGCCGTGGGTGCGTTGCCGATGGCCACCACCGCGCCTTCCAAATGTGGCCGCCAAAGTTCCAGCGCGGCCGCCGAGCGGGTGTTGGCCATCTCCTTGGCGAGTACTGGCGTGCGCTCATCGTGCAGCGTGCAGATCACCTCGTTGTTGGCGGGCAGGCGCGTGCGGGTGATGCCTTCCGATACCATGCGCGCGTCACAAAGAATCGGTGCGCCGGCCTCCAGCGCGGCGCGGGCCTTGTTCACCGCGCCCGGTTGGAAGTGGATATGCGCGGCCAGTTCGACCAGGCCCGCGGCGTGAATCATGCGCACGGCAACGACCTCTTCCTCTGCGCTGAAGCGGCCAAGCTCGGCTTCGCGGCGGATGATCGAAAACGACGCCCGGTAGATCGCCGGGCCGTGGGTTTCATAGGTGTAAGGCACCCAGCTTCTCCAAAGTGTTCAATACGTCAGGCTCATCGAGCCCGCGCGCCGCCGGCTCTGCGTCGGCGCGCTCGTTGATTATTAAATCGAACCGCCCGTCGCGCCCCACCAGGCACACCGCCGCCGGGTGCTTGCGCGCGCAGCCCTTGGCGCAGCCGGAAATATGCACGCTTTCTGCTTTAATGCCGGTCAGGCGGCGGGCTAAGGCTTGGGTTTCGACGCTTGCCTGGGCGCAGTACGGCGCGCCGGGGCAGGCATCAATTAGAAGGCGCGGGTCGTCATCGCGGACAATGACATTCTCTAATACGGGCAGCTGCGCAAACGCCGCGCCGGTGATCAGCAGCCGCCGCCAGGGCGTGACTTGCACAGCGCACTCAGCGAGGGGCGTAATCAGCGCGCGAAGCTCCCGGGCGCTTACCCGGCCAAGGGCGAGGCCCACCACGGCGCCCAAAGGGTGATCGCCCAAGGGCAGCTTTTCTCCTGCGCCTGCCGGGCAAGCGTTTTGGGGCGCCCACACCGGCAGCGCCGCGCAGTGGCGGGCCATGCGTTTGGCCTCACGCCCGCCGCTTTCTAGGAACCAGTGCGAAAGCTCAATCACCAGTTCCACGGCGGCCTCGATGCTCGGCGCGAGCGTCCCCTTGGCGCGGCCTTCGCAGCGCACCAGCGGCGCGCCGTTGTCATCCCGCTCGATGCGAAAATCCGCAGGGCTTTCCTGAAGTACCGGCGCGGGCCCCAGGTCGACCGCGACACCCACCTTGGCGGGAAGCGCGGGGAACCCATGGCCCCGGGCGCTTAGAAGGCGCGCCGCGCGGCGAGTGTCGTCACCTTCTTGACCGCCGGGGGCCAGCATCATGGGCGGTACGCGCTCGGCGTCCGGGGTTTGGCTTACCAGGCCGTGCTCGATTAGAAAATCCATCAGCGGCGGCCAGGTGGCTTCGCTTACCCCGCGCAGTTGCAGGTTGGCGCGGTTGGTCAGCTCGACCAGCCCGCTGCCGTAAATCTCCGCCGCCTCGCAAAGCGCCAGCGCTTGAAACCGGGTTAGCTCGCCAAGCGGGGCGCGCACGCGCACCAATAGGCCGTCGCCGGTGGCCATGGGCCGCCAGGCGCCGGGGCACCAGCCCTTTATTTGCGGCACGCGGTTCACCGCCCGCCCCGTTCTTTGGCTTCGTCCATTTCCAGCAGTAGCTCACCCAGTTTTTCAGCCTGCTCGCCGGGCGCCTGCCACATGCCGCGCTGGACGGCTTCCATCAGCCGTTCGGCCATCTCGTCAAGGGCAGCCGGGTTATGCTCACGCAGAAACTGCTGGTTGGTTTCATCCAGCACCAGCGCCTGGCTCACCTGGGCGTACTGGTAGTCGGCGATCAAATCCGTAGTGGCGTCATAGGCGAACAGGTAATCGATCGTCGCGGCCATTTCAAACGCGCCCTTGTAGCTGTGTTCACGCATCGCCTCGATCCACTTGGGATTCAGCACCCGGGAGCGAATCACCTTGGCGAGCTCCTCTTTCAAGGTGCGAATGGTGGGCCTCGCCGGGTTGGCGTGGTCGGCATGGTAGATCGTCGGTTGTTTTCCGCTGAGCGCGCGGCTGGCGTTGGCCAGGCCCCCTTGAAAGGCGTAGTAGCTGTTGGAATCGAGAATATCGTGTTCGCGGTTATCCTGGTTGTGCATCACCGCGTCCAGCCCCTTCACCTGCTGTTCAAACGCCCCGCGGGCCCGAGTACCCGAGTTTTCGAACTGGCCGTAGGCGTAGGCGCCGGTGCTCAGGTACGCCTCGGCCAAGTCACCCGCGCTTTCCCAACTGCGGTTTTCGATCAGCCGGTTCAGCCCCGCGCCGTACTCGCCGGGCTTGCTGCCAAATATGCGGTAGCGCGCTTGCTCGCTTGCCTGCTCCTCGTCCAGCCCTTGGGCTTTTAGCTCCGCGGTGCGGGCGCGCACGGCCTGGCGAATCGTGTTGCTGTTGCCGGGCTCGTTGTAGTCGGCCACCGCCTGCACCGCGGCGTCGAACAGGCGAAGCACGTTGGGGAACGCATCGCGGAAAAAACCGGAAACCCGCAGCGTGACATCGACCCGGGGCCGGTTTAAAAGCATCGCGGGGATGACCTCGAAATCGATCACCCGCTGGGAACCCAGCGACCACTTGGGCCGCACGCCCATCAGCGCAAAGGCTTGGGCGATATCGTCGCCGCCGGTGCGCATGGTGGCGGTGCCCCAAATCGAAAGCCCGAGCCTTCGCGGGTAGTCGCCGTGGTCCTGCAGGTAGCGCTCCACGAACGCCTGGGCGGATTTCTCGCCCAACTGCCAGGCCGCAGGAGAGGGGATCGAGCGGTTGTCCACGCTGAAGAAGTTGCGCCCGGTGGGCAGGGTATCGAGGCGCCCGCGGCTTGGCGCGCCGCTCGGCCCGGCGGGTACGAAGCGCCCTTCAAGGCCCGCGATTAGCGAGCCAAGCTCCATCGTCACGCCGCGCTGTAATGTGGCCCAAAGCGTGCGGCCAAAGGCGAGCTGCTCGGCGGTGGCCGGGTAGTCGCGCGAAAGCGCCTCCAGGCAGTCGTCTTGTAGCACGTAGGCGCTGACCAGCTGCTCGGCCAGAAGCTCCAGGCGCTCGCGGGTATCCGCGCCGCTGCGCCAGGGGCTTGTCAGCAGCGCCTTCAGCACCGCAGGCGTCGGGCCCGTCCAGGCCTCGCTGCCGGCGGCCAGCGGGTCAATCTCGAGGTTTAAATCATCGGCCAGGTTCTGCAACAGGCTACGTCGGGTCACGACGTTGCCGCGGGGCAGGCGCAAAAGCGCGACCAGCGTGCCCGCGCGCTTCTCAAGCGGCGGGTTGGTGCCCAGCACGTGCAGGCCGTGGCGAATCTGGCTCTCCTTGATATCGCACAAAAACGTGTCCAATTCGCTTAGCAGCTCAGCGTCGCACTCGCCGCCGCAGTCACCACCTTGGGCGAGTTCCTGGTCGATGCCGGAATCGCGCAGGTGCTTAAGAATTTGGCTGCGAATCAGCGCCTCGCGCCGGGGGTCCATGTCCAGCGCTTGGTAGTACTCGTCCGTCAGCGCCTCCAATTCGGCCATGGGGCCGTATAGCTCGGCGCGGGCCAGCGGCGGCATCAGGTGATCGATAATCACCGCCTGGCTTCGCCGTTTGGCCTGGGCGCCCTCGCCCGGGTCGTTGACGATGAACGGATAAAAGTGCGGCAGCGGCCCCAGGGCTATTTCCGGCCAGCACTCACCGCTTAACGCCGTGCTCTTGCCCGGCAGCCACTCAAGGCTTCCGTGCTTGCCCACGTGAACCACCGCTTCTACCCCGTAGTGCTCGCGCAGCCACAAATAGAAGGCCAGGTAGCTGTGCGGTGGCGCCAGCTCCATATCGTGGTAGGACTGGGTCAAGTCGTCCGCGAAGTCGCGCTCGGGCTGAATGCCGACGAAGGTTTCGCCCAAGCGCACGCCGGCAATCATTAGCCGCCCCTGGCGGTACTTGGGGTCGTCTTGTGGGGCGCCCCAGCGCGTGGTCACCGCCGCGCGAAGACTTTCGGGCAGGGTCTCGAACCAGGCCAGGTACGCGTCCACGCCGATGCTCTGCCAGCAGCCGCGATCTAGCCCCGCGTGATCGTTGGTGATCGAGCCCTGAAGCAGGCCAATTAATGCGTCGCCGCTTTCGGGAAGGTCCGCCACCGGGTAGCCCGCTTGCTGAAGGGCGGTCAAAATATTGAGCGTCGAGGCCGGGGTGTCGAGCCCCACGCCGTTGCCGATGCGCCCGTCCCGGTTGGGGTAGTTGGCCATGATCAGCGCCACGCGCTTTTGGGCGTTGGGCGTTTCGCGAAGCGCCAGGGTGCGCCGGGCGAGTTGGGCCACGAAAGCGGCGCGCTCACGATTGACGCCGTGATGGGTGATCGAAAGCTGGCAGCGCTCATTGAAATGGGCCTCGGCCTTGAAGCCCACGGCCCGGGTAAGCACCCGGCCGTCCATTTCCGGAAGCACGATCTGCATCGCCACGTCCCGGGCGCGAAGCCCGGCGCTCGATGCCGCCCAGTCCTCAACAGTGCTGCTGGCAAGCATCGCCTGCAGCACCACGGGCTGGCCGGTAAACAGGCTCGCGTCGGGGGCGACCGTGACGGACTCGGTGTCCGCCTCGTCGCTGTTGCGGTTGACCGAGAAGCTCGTGGTGTTGATCAAAAGCCCCGCGCCGGTCGCCTCGATCAGGTGATTGACGAACTCGATACAGGCGCGCTCTTTGAGAGAGGCTACCGCCACCGCCAGCGGCGAAAGCCCCTCGGCTTCAAGGGCTTCAAGCATACCGTCGACCACGCCGGTATTGCCGCCCTGCAGGTGGCTTCGATAAAACACCAGAAGGCAGGTCGGGCCGCCGCCGCGGGTTTTGCGCCACTCGTGAAGGCTGCCCGAGGCCTTAGCGCCTTGCGGTGCGTAGATCACCGCCGGCGGAACGACCCGCGGCTCCCGCCAACTAAAATTTTCAAGGCTTTGCGGCATACAGTTCGCGGCGATAAAGCGTAGAAGCTGCTCGGCGTTGTCCACGCCGCCTTCGCGAAGAAAACGCCAGACCCGGTAGGCGTCATCAAAGCCCACGCTCGACTCGCGCAGCAGCGCATCGTCCGGCGCGTCGCAGCCGGGCACGACGATGAGCGCTCGCTCAGTGCCCGCGGCCTGCCAGGCAAGCAAACGCTCGAAGCCGTACTGCCAGTAACCCTTGCCGCCCAAAAGCGAGACCACGACCACTTTGGCGTGCTCCAGCACCTTGTGCTCGTAAAGGTCGAACGCCGCGGGCTTGGCCAGGTTCATCCAGTTGGCCAGGCGCAGGCTCGGGTAGGCCTCGCCCAGCCGATCAGCGGCCTGGGCCAACGCCGACAGGTTGCTATCGGCGGCGGAGAGAATCACGACCTCAGAAGGGCTTTGCTGTAAATCGACGATGCCTTCATCGTCGACAAAGCCCCCGGGCTTGGCGGCAAATAGATGCATCAGGCGCTGGCCGTCATCTCGCTATCGGCCAGGGCCTTTTCGATCGCCTCGCGGTCAAGGTCGTGGCCGATGAACACCAGCTGGGTCTGGCGCGGCTCGTCTTGCGCCCATAGGCGGTCGAAATAGCCGTCCAGGCGCTTGCCCACCGCCTGCACTACGCGGCGCATCGGCTTGCCCGGCACCGCGGCAAAGCCCTTGGCGCGGTAAATTTGCTGGGTGTTCAAAAGGGTTTGGAGCGCGGCATCCAGGGCGGTGGCGTCGACTTCGCCCAGGTTAATAACGCAGGAGTCGAAATGATCGTGGGCATGGTCGTGGTGGGCGCCCTCGGCGTGGTGCTTGTCGTGGTGGTTGGTGATCGCGTCGATCCCCTCCTCGCTTGCCGCACCGATGCCCATCAGCGCCTCCAGCTGCGCGACGTTGTCGGCAAGCGTGGGGTCGATGAACAGCGTCTTGACCGACTGGGGCACCTTGGCGGCGATCAGCGCTTCGACGCGCAATTTTTCGTCCTCGCTTAGCAGGTCGGTTTTGCTCACCAGCACCAGATCCGCGGCGCTTAGCTGGTCATCCAAAAGCTCCTGCAGGCTGGGGTCGTGGTCGAGGCTATCGTCCGCGAGGCGCTGGGCGGCCACGCGCGCTTCATCGTGGGCGAAGCGCCCGGCGGCGACGGCCGGCCCATCGAGTACGGTAATGATCGCATCCACGGTGCAGTGCTGGCGCACTTCCGGCCAGTTGAACGCCTGCACCAGGGGCTTGGGTAGCGCCAGGCCGCTGGTTTCGATCAGGATATGGTCGATCCGGTCGCGCCGCTCGACGAGCTTTTTCATCACCGGCAGAAACTCTTCCTCCACGGTGCAGCAGATGCAGCCGTTGGCGAGCTCGTAGATACCGTCGTCATCCCCCTCAAGTGCGGCGCCTTCGGCTCCGGGTTCGCAGTCGAGCGCGCAGCTGCGCAGAAGGTCGGAGTCGATATCCTGCTCGCCGAACTCATTGACGATCACGGCGATGCGCTTGCCGGTCATGCGGCGCAGGATGCTGGCCAAAAGCGTGGTCTTGCCGCTGCCCAGAAAGCCGGTGACGACGGTGGCGGGAATTTTGCTCAGCTGTACGTTAGGAGTTGGCATTCAAGGCCTCGCGGGATAGCGGTTCACTGGCCGTAAGGCGCGCGGAAAAAAGCGCGGCCACGGCCTCGGGGTTATTCGGGAAAAACAGGTGCAGGTAGGTCGCCGTCAGTCGGCGTGCGCGGTAAATCGCCTCGCCGGGGGCCGGGTGGCGCTGGCGGCGCCCATAAGCCACCGGTTTTGGGGTGCCTTCGGCCATGGAGCGGTGGTGGGCGTGGCCGCGAATGTCGCCTTCCGGCAGGGCCGCGGTTTGCATCCCCTGGCAGCCGCGCCGCCCGCGCATCGCACCGTGGCCAGGTAGCAAACCAAGCAGGCTGTGGCGCGCCTCGTCGTAGTCGGTCAGCGTTTCGAGGCTATATAAAAGCCCCCCGCACTCGGCAAGAATCGGTTTATCCGCCTCGAAAAACCCGCGAATCGCCGCTTTCATGGCGTGGTTGTCCGAAAGCGCGGCGGCGTGAAGCTCCGGGTAGCCGCCGGGCAGCCATAAAGCGTCGCACGCCGGTAGCGCTTGATCAGCCATGGGCGAGAAAAAGCGTAGCGTCGCGCCCATCTGCGTTAAAACGTCCAGGTTCGCCTGATAGATAAAGCTGAACGCGGCGTCCCGGGCGACCCCTATGGTGCGGCCGGCAAGCACCGGGCCAAGCGTGGGCGGCGCGTCTTGTGGCGCCGCGAAGCTTACCGGTTCGAGGGCGCTTAGCGCCTCCAAAAACCCGGCGGCTTTCATCGCCGCAGCGCCGGCCTCGAAACGCGCTTCGAGCTCCTCGCGGATCTCATCCGCCTGCACCAGCCCCAGGTGGCGCTCGGGAAGCGCAAGCGCGGGGTCCCGGGCGATGTTGGCCAGCAGCGGAATGTGCGCGGGAAGCGCGCCTTCGATGAGTTCGCGGTGGCGGGCGGTGGCGCAGCTATTGGCGATCAGCCCGGCGATGTTGATGTCGTCGCGAAAGCCCGCCAGCCCCGCCATCACCGCGGCGGCGGTTTGCGCCATACCCTTGACGTCCATCACCACGGCCAGCGGAATGTTAAAAAGCGCGGCCAAGTCAGCGCTTGAAGGTTCGCCGTCAAAAAGGCCCATGGCGCCTTCGACGAGGATCAAATCCGCATCGACCGCGGCTTCATAAAAGCGCTGGCGGCAATAAGAAACGCCGGCCATCCACAAATCGAGCTGGTCCACCGGCGCGCCGCTGGCCTGGGCGAGAATTTGCGGGTCAAGATAATCCGGGCCGGTCTTGAATACCCGCACGACCTTGCCCTGGTTGCGTACAAGACGGGCAAGTGCGGCGGTCACGGTGGTTTTGCCCTGCCCGGATGACGGTGCGGCGATAAAGAGCGCGGGGCAACGAGCGGTACGCATCAGTATTCGATCCCCTTTTGGGCCTTCACACCGGCTCGGAAGGCGTGGCGCTCGTCCTGAACGACACTGATGGTATCGGCGATCTCTTGTAAGGGCGTTGCCATGGTGCGCCCGGTAATGATCACGTTCTGGTGCGCCGGGCGGCTTTGTAACGCCTCGACCACCGGCGCCACGTCCAGGTAGCCATACTTGAACATGTAGCTCATTTCATCGAGCACGATGATATCGACGTCCGGATTCTCCAAAAGCCCCTTCGCGACGTGCCAAGCGGCCTGGGCGGCTTTTACATCCCGCGCGCGATCCTGAGTCTCCCAGGTAAAGCCCTGGCCCATGATGTGCCATTCAAGACGCGGGTGGTCGCGAAAAAACAGGTACTCGCCGGTTTCCCGGCGCCCCTTGATGAACTGAATCACCGCGCCTTGTTGGCCGTGGCCCAGCGAGCGAGCAAGTGTGCCCAAAGCGGAGCTACTCTTGCCCTTGCCGTTGCCCTTTAAAAGGATCAGCACGCCGCGCTCTTCGGTGGCCTGGCTAATGCGCTCGTCGACCACTTCCTTTTTGCGCTGCATGCGGTTTTGGTGGCGCTCGATGCTCATGGGGTCTCCTGAAAAGGGAGGGGTTGATAGCGCGCGCCCAGCTCGCGGGCGAGCCGCTCGCCCTGGCCGCGCTTGACCCTGGCTTGTTCGGTGTCCAGCACCAGGCAGTCGCCCAGTGGCTTTAACCCCGCCAGGGAGTCGCGGGTGCGGCCATCGGTAATCAGGTAGGTCAAAACGTGCAGGCCGGGCTCGCGGCGCTGCCACTGGCGCACCAGGCGCCCGGCCTGCTCCACCGCCCAGCGAAGCGGGGTGCCACCGCCGCTCGCGGCGTCGTCGAGTTTCACCAAAAGGCTTTTGGGCGCGCGCTGGCGGGCAAGTAACGCCGTGATGGTGTCGTTGCCAAAGCCGAATACGGCGAGCTGCTCGCGGCCCCGATACGCCTGGCGGGTTAGCGCCTCGACAAAGCCCTTGGCGCGGCTTAAAAGCCGCCCGCCTGGGGTTGAAGACAGCGTGGAGCCCGAGGTATCCAGCAGCACCAGGTGAAGGCGCGGCTGGCCAGCGCGCGCCGGGCGGTAGCAAAGCGTTTGCCAGGGGCGTACGCCGCGGTTGGCGACGATGGTCGCGAACGGGTCGAGCCGTGGTGTGGCCGCCGGGGCGCGCTTGAACGCGCCGCGGCCCCATTGGCGGCCCTTGCGCGCGCCGCCTTCCATCGGGTCGTTCAAGGCGTTGTTGACCGGGGCGCGTAAGGGCGCTTGCGGTATCATTGGGCCCGCCTCATTCGCCGCGGTTTGCTGTTTGACCGGCGCCATGGCGCCCCACTGGCCTGAATCGTCTGAGCCTGCATTATCGCTAGCGCCCTGGCCCGCACCTGCGCCCGCCGCCTCACCACGGTTGGACGTTGGCGGCGGCGTGTTGCCCGAGCGGCTGTTCGGCTGGTTCCCCGAGCCGCCGCTTTCGCCGTTATTCGATTCGCCGTCGTCGTTTGAATCCGGGCTTTCGTCCTCCGGGACGGTGCGGCGGTGGTCGAGCACCCAGGCGGCGACGGCGTCGATATCCCTTTGTTCGACCTTGGCTGCCTCGCGCCAGGCGGCGTGGGCCTGGGCGGCGCGGTGCCAGGTGACGTCGGCGCGCAGGCCCTCGACCCCTGCCGCCGCGCAGCGTTTGGCGATCTGCTCATAGGCGGCGTCCGGTGTGATGACGCTATCAAGCCTTTGCTGGGCGCGGGCCACGCGCTCGATCAGTGCACGCTGCTCTTGTAAAAAGCGCTCGGCAAAACCTTCAGGGTCACGGTCAAACGCTTCGCGCTGGCGCACGATGGCGATGCGCTCGGCAACGCTCGTCTCGCTTGGCTGCACCACGCTCAGGCCAAAGCGGTCCAGCAACTGCGGCCTGAGCTCGCCCTCCTCCGGGTTCATGGTGCCGACCAGGCTAAAGCGCGCCGCGTGGGAGTGGCTGACGCCGTCGCGCTCGACGACGTTGGTGCCGCTGGCGGCGACATCGAGCAGCAGGTCGACCAGGGTGTCCGCCAATAAATTGACCTCATCGACGTACAAAATGCCGCCGTGGGCACGGGCCAAAAGCCCTTCCTGAAAGTGGACCTGGCCGTCGGCCAGCACGCGGTTGACGTCGAGACTGCCCGTCAGGCGCTCTTCACTGGCGCCCAGGGGGAGCGTGACGAACGCCGCTTCACCGGCGGCGCTTTTGGGCAGCAGCGCGGCCAGCGCCCGGGCCAGGGTCGATTTGGCGCTGCCCCTCGGGCCGCTGATCAGCACCCCGCCAATGCGCGGGTTGATGGTATTGAGGATCAGCGCGGTCTTGAGCGCTTCATGACCCACGACGGCGGCAAAGGGAAACGTCGTCACAAGGGCCTCCCGGCATTTTGGGTGGGGGTCACCCGCGGCATGTAGACCGGCGCGCCGTCGATCTCGGCTACGCTTAGCCGCTGGCGGTAGAGCCGCTCCAGGGCGTCGAGCTTAAGTACCTCATTGCGCGGCCCGGCGCTGACCTCGCCATCCGGGTATAAAAGGAGTAAATGGCTGCACCAGCGGGTGGCCAGGTTGAGATCGTGCAGGCACATCATCACCGCCTTCCCCGCTTGGGCCTGCTCGGTCAACAGCGCCATGACCGCGCTCTGATGGTGAAGGTCCAGGTGGTTGGTGGGCTCGTCCAGAAGCCACACCGCCGGGTTTTGGGTCAGCACCGTGGCCAGCGCCACCCGCTGGCGCTCCCCGCCGGAGAGCGTGGTGATCAAGCGCTTTTCGAGCGCGCTCAAATCGAGCTGGGCCAGCGCCGCCTTCAGGCGCTCGATATCCTCATGACGCTCGCGCTGCCAAAGTGACAGGTACGGGTGGCGGCCCATCATCACGCTCTCTTGTACCGTGGCGGGAAAGCCATCCATGCGCTCCTGAAACACCAGCCCCAGCCGCCTGGCGATATGGCGGCGCTTGAACGAGCCAAGCGGCGCGCCGTCGAGCTCGACGTGGCCCGCCCGCGGCGCGTTCAGCCCGGCGAGTGTATGCAAGAGCGTGGTTTTGCCCGCCCCATTAGGCCCGAGCACGCCCCACACCTGGCCGGGTGCCACGCTCACCTCGATGGGCTGGCCGGTTACCCGGCCCGGAATCTCGAGCACCAGCCCCTTCGCGCTTAGCGTACTCATGGGCGGCTCCGGTAGAGCAGCAGCAAAAAAGTCGGCACGCCTAAAAGCGCGGTGATCACACCAACAGGCAGCTGCTCCGGGGCGATCAGCGTGCGCGCGAGCGTATCCGCCAGTACCAGCAGCGTGCCGCCGGCCAGGGCGCAGGCGGGTAGAATCCGGCGCTGGTCGTTGCCCAGCCCCAGGCGCAGCATGTGCGGCACCACCAGGCCCACAAAGCCGATGCTGCCCGCGGTGGTTACCGCCACCGCCGTCAGCAGGCTTGCCAGTACGTAAATGCCCCACTCCAGTGGGCGCACCGCCACACCTAAAGCGGCGGCCTGGTGCGGGCCGCGGGCCAGCACGTTCAGGCTTCTGCCCAGCGGCCATAAAAGCACGCAGGTAGCCAGCAACACCGCAAGCGGCGGCCAGAACGTTCGCGCGTAGGCGAGGTCGCCCATCAGCCAGTAGAGCATGCCCGGCAGGCGCTCGGCCGGGCTCATCGCAAGCATCAGGGTAATTACCGCGCCCCAGCCCGAGGCGACGACCACGCCGGTCAGCAAAAGCCGCGCCGGGGTCCAGCCGCCGCGCCCCTGGGCCAGGCCAAATACCAAAAGCGTCGAGACCAGCGCGCCGACAAACGCGGAGCCGGTGACCAGCAAGCCGCTGATACCCGCGAGCATCGCGCCAAGCGCCCCGATGCTCGCCCCGCCGGAAAGCCCCAGCACGTAAGGATCCGCCAGGGGGTTGCGTAAAAGCACCTGCATCAGCGCCCCGGCAACGGCCAACAGCCCGCCGACCGCGAAGGCGGAGAACGCCCGGGGCAGGCGTAAATCCAGCACCAGGGTGCGCGAGAGCGCCTCGCCCCCGCCGGTTAAAACCTTTAAAAGCTCGCCCACTCCTACTGATGCGCTGCCGCTGACGAGCGCCAGCCCCAGCGCCAGCACGGCCAGGCCAACCAGCGCAGCGGGCCAGGCTTTCAAGTGGCTTACGTTCAAGGCGCCGCCTCGGTGCGGGCGGTGGCCAGGTGCTCGCATAAAAGACGCGCGCCTTCAGCCAGGCGCGGCGTGGGCCGCTGAATCAGCGAAGGCGGCACGAAATAGAGCCGGTCATGGGCGACCGCCTCGAGAATCGGGTACTGCTCCCAGTGGGTCAGCCAGTGGCGGTTCTCCTCGCCCATGCCGCCGGCGACGATCACCGCCGGGTCAGCGGCGAGTACCGCCTCGTCGTCCAGGCGCGGCACCAGCCGGCCCTGGCTTCCAAACACGTTGCGACCGCCGCACAGGCGAATCACCTGGCCGATCAGGTGCTCGTCGTTCACGCTCATCAGCGGCGCGTCCCACACCTGGTAGAAGGTATCGACCGGGCGCTGGTTGGCGTACTGCGCTTCCAGCGCCGCCATTTCGTCGCGAAAGCGCTGGGCGATTCGCTCGCCCTCGGCATCGGTGCCGGAAAGCGCGGCGAGACGCTCGATGGCGCTGGCGACCCCCTCTACACTGCGCGGCTCGATATAAAATACCGCCATACCCAGCGCCTCTACCGTGTCGAGCTGCTCGGCGGGGTTGCCGGTCACCCAGCCAATCACCAGGTCCGGTTCGAGCGCCACCAGCGCCTCAAGATCAAGACGCGTGTGGCTGCCAACGGACGCTACCGCTTGCGCCTCGGGCGGGTAGTCACTAAATGACACCACCGCTACCACCTGCTCGCCGGCCCCGGCGGCGTAAACGAGCTCCGTCGCCCCCGGCGAAAGCGCGGCGATGCGCTCGGACGGGGCGCTCAAACACACCTCGCGGTCGAGATCGTCCTGGGCGCACACCTCGGCTTGGGCGGTGGCGCTTATAAAGAGCGCCGCTGCCAGGCCCAGAAGCCACTTATTGACCAAAGTTGACGCTCAAAAACGCCGCACGGCCGGCGTTGATGTAGTCGGCGCCATCGAAGGAGCGCGTGGTGACGTAATCCTGATCCAGGGCGTTCTCCAGCGTCACCCGGGCGCTCCACAGGGGCGCGAACTCCCAGCCGGCGCGCAGGTTCACAAGGCCGTAACCCGCCAGGCGGTCGTCGTTGGCCCCGTCGCGGTAGCGGTGATTCTGCGCCACCCAGGAACCGCCCAGGGAGTACTCGCCCAGCGCGCGGTCCACATCCAAACGCAGGCTTTGCGTGGCGCGGTTTTGCAGCCGGTTGCCGGTGGCGCGGTTCTCCGGGTCGGTGTAGGTGAGTGCGGCGGCTAAGGTCCAGGCATCGATTTCTACACCGCTCGATAGCTCGACGCCGCGAACGCGCGAGGTGGGCACGTTGAACTGCTCGCCCTGGCCGGCGATCAGGTTGTCGATATCGGTCTGGTAGAGCGCGGCGTCCCAAAAGAGGCTTGCGTACTGGCCCCGCGCGCCGAGTTCGACGGTCTCGGATGTTTCCGATTCGAGGTCCGGGTTGCCGAAGTCCGGGTAGTAAAGCTGGTTATAGGTCGGCGCGTTGAAGGCGGTACCATAATTGGCACGCAGGGTGTGGTGGGCGTCGACATCGAAGCCCAGGCCTACGCTTCCGGTCACCTCGTCGCCGTAGCTTTCGTTGCTGTCGAAACGGGCGCTGGCCTGCAGGGTGAACGGGGCGAAGTCGAAAAGCGCCTGGCTGAACGCCGCCTTGTTGTCCCGGCTGGTTTCGTCGTAATCGACGGTGCTGTCGATCTTGTCTTCGCTGTACTCGGCCCCGGCGATGAACTCATGGGCGCCGGCGGTGAAGGTATTCTCCCAGCGCGCGGTGCGGATTTTGGTGTCGAAGGTGGAGTCGCCGAACTCATCGATGTTGTCGCTTTCGTCCCGGGCCTCGGAGAGCGTGACCCGCGAGCGCCAGGCATCCATCACCGGCACCTCACCGTAGACGGCGGCCACTTGTTGCACGAAGTCGTCCTCGCCCTCGTCGTACTCGTTGTTGCCCCTGGCGCGCAGCGCCAGTACGCCGGTCTCCGCGCCGTTATCAAAAGTGTGCGAGACCCGGGCGAGCGCGGAGGTGTTGTCAAAGCCTTTGTCGTCGCCACCGCGGCGCACCGGCTCGCCGTCGGTATTGAAGTGGCTGGCGGCGAAGCTGTAACGCGTGCCGCCTTCCTGGCCGCTGATACCGGCGCTGGCCCGCGCGGTGCCGAAAGAGCCGCCGCCGAAGGAGAGCCGCGGCTGCGGGCCTTGTTCATCGCCCTGGTGGGTGAATAGCTGCACCACGCCGCCGATGGCATCCGCCCCGTAAAGGCTGCCCCTGGGGCCGCGCACGACCTCGGCGCGCTCGAACATGCGCGGGTCGAGATTCGACCACGCCGCCCCGCCGCTGGTGGCGGAGCGCAGGCGGATACCGTCGATCAACAAGACGTTCTGGGCGCTTCCGGTGCCGCGAATGAACACGCTCGAATTTTTGCCGAAGCTGCCGTTGCTGGAGACGTCGACGCCGGGCTGGCCGCGTAAAAGATCGGTGACGCTGACCGGGTCCTGGCGGCGAAAGGTGGCTTCATCGAGCACGGTAACCGAGGAAAGACTTTGGTGGGCGGTGCGCGGGGCGAGTGCGGCGGTCACGACGACCGGATCGAGGGTTCGCTCGGGCGCTGTCGTGTTCGCTGAAGGCCCTGGCTGGGCGAAAGCGGCCAGCGGCAGAGCGGCAAGCGTCAAGGCGGCAAGCCCGGTAGGTCGCGCGTATGTCATGAAAAGCCCCTCGAGCCGTGCTCACCCGCACAGCCGTTTTTTATGGCCGCGCGGAGAACTGGCAAGGGGAAATAGCGGGGTCGAGTGCCGCGTATCAGCCCTGAGCACGCCCTCCGCGACTCGGCAGAAATGGTAGTAAAACCGTGACGTTTGGGCCGGTCTCCGGGCTGACGAGCAAAAGGAGTACGTTAACAGCACCCTTTTCGAACGGCGGCCTTCCCATGTCGAATGCGACACAGTGGCGTATTGGCCGTTCTTGACTCGATTACCGTTGCGGGGGCAGCGCTGGATTGGGCACCAGCTTCCCGTTTAACTGGCGCGCAGGCCAGCACCCAAAGGTGAGCGTAAACTAGCAAGTTGCCCTGACAAGGTCAATCGACCTCGGCGAGGCGCTGGGTCAGGCCGTGGCGCACGTACCACACGCGCTCGGCGCGCTTCGCCGCGTCCTGGCTCAGCCAGCCGTTCAAATCGCGCAGGCGGCGGTCGTCCTGAGCCATGGGCACCAGGCCTCGGCCTACTTCGTTTAAAATCAATACGATGGTCGCGTTGCGGGCCGCAGCGGCCTGGCATAGAAAATCGATATCCTCACGCCATTGAGCGCGCAGGCGGTCGTTATCCGCCTCGTATTCGCCGTGGCGCGCCACCCAGTTTAAAAAGCCGTTGATCACCAGTGGTTTGTTGGGCACCAGTATCGAGTGGCAGTCCGCCAGGCGCTGGCCCGGGGCGAGGGTCCACCAGGCGGCGTTTTCAAAGCGCGCTTTTACGGCGTCTCGTTTTCCAGCGCGGGCACCGCCGATGAAAAGCTGCATTGCCACCCCTCTTGCTGAGCGTGATACTTGAGTGTCAGGCGCCGGCCAGTGGCCTGGAGCACCGTGGCCTCCCAGAAAGGCACGGACTCGAAACGCCGTCTTAGTTCGCGAATCACCCCGCCGTGGGTGACCGCCAGTATGCGCTGATGGCCGCACTGGCGGGCGCTTTGGGCCACGTCCTCGAGCCAGGCGTCCAAGCGGTGACGCAGATCACCCGCGGATTCGCCGCCGGGGATTCTAAGCTCTCCTACGCTATCAATCCAGGCGCGATAGCCCGGGTCGTTTTTGAGTTCGTCGTACACCTTGCCCTCGTAGTTGCCGAAGTCGAGCTCACGAAGCCGGGGCTCGTCATGGACCGGCGCTACACAGGCTTCGGGCTTGATCCACTCGAAGGTTTGTCGGCAGCGGGTCAGGTCACTCACGTAAATGGCGTCGAACGCCTCCCCTGCCAGCGCTTCGCGCAGCGTGTCGAGGCCCTCTTTCGCATCGGGCAACAACAACGGAATATCGCGCTGGCCCTGGTAACGCCGCTCCAGATTCCAGGCCGTTATCCCGTGGCGAACCACCACCAGCTCCACATCACCATCAAAAGCCACAGTTCAACTCCTTCTATCAAAGCGCCGGCCATATCCCCATTGATGCCCCTGAAGGCACGCAGAACACCCGCCCGGTAAAGCGCGGTAAACAAAAGCGCCGCCATGAGCCACAGGACCAGCGCCGGGTAAAAAAGCGCCACTACCAGTAGCGGCACCAGCGCAAGCACGGCGTCTTGCGCGGTAAGCGAGCGCTTGAAACTGTAGGCAAGCCCCGCTTGATGAGCGCAGGGGCTTAGCACCAGAAACGCCGCGCCCGCAAAGCGGCCCAGCGCCGGAATGATCAAAAGCCAAACGAGCGGCGCCTGGTAGACGAGCAGCGCCCATAAAAGCACCGCCTTCCAGGCCAGCAGGAAAAAAAGCGCCAGCAGCCCGAAGCTGCCTACCTGGGGGTCTTTCATGATTTCGAAGCGCCGCGCCAGCGGCTGGTTACTGCCCAGCGCATCGGCCAGGTCCATCGCGCCATCGAGATGCAGGGCGCCGCTCAGCGCAACCCACAGGCTCAAAAGCGCCAGCGCGCCAAGCGGCGCGGGCATCGCAACGTACTCCAAAAAATGCGCGACGAGCACGAGCACGGCGCCGATAAAAAGCCCCACCACCGGGTAGGTTCGCAGTGCCCAGCGCCGGGTGGCGGCGTTCCATGGGCACTCGATGGGCAGCGGCACGCGGGTCAAAAACTGAAACGCCAGCACGGCGCCGAACAGGGCGTTTTTCAAGGCGGTGACTCTTCTAATCGGTATTTGCGGGTTTCCACTCGACGCCGCGCCCGGCGACGACCTCGACCACCGAGTCGGCTTCCTGGGCCAGCAAACGGTGCAGGCGCTGCAGAAAGCTTACAAAGCGCCAGACCACCGGGTCCTCCGGCAGCAGCGCCTCGTTGATGTCGTTGGAGACCACGACCAGGTGCAGGCGCCGGGCGCGGGCTCGTTGCACGAACGCCTCGAGGCGCCGGACGCCTTCCTCCTCGGAAAGCCCTGCGCTGAACAGGAGCTGGCTGGCCCAGAGCGTCAGGCAGTCTACCAGCACGGCCTGGTGGGCCGGAATACGTGCCAGCGCCTGGTCAAGATCAACCGGGGCTTCGAGGGTGACCCAACGGCTGTCGCGCCGGGCCCGGTGATGCACTACGCGCTCGGCCATCTCGGCATCACTCACCCGCGCCGTTGCCACGTAGTAGCAGTGCCCCTTAGCGGCTTTTAGCGTGAGGCTTTCGGCCAGCCGGGACTTTCCCGAGCGCGCCCCGCCGCTTATGAACGCGATCATTCGGCCCCCAGGCGCAGGGTCACCGCACCAGCCGCCGAAGCGAGCGTTTCGAGCGCCCCTCCCGCCCAACCACAGATGATCATCATCAACAAAAAAAGCCCCCAGGCCAAATGCATCAGGCGAATCGTCACGGCGATATGCCGGGCGCCGAGCGTGACCCTCCCCGGCCCCAGCGTTGCACGATGGGAAACCACACCCTGGTAATAGTTGACCCCGCCAAGGCGCACCCCCATGAGCCAGGCGACCATCGCCTCGGGCCAGCCGGCGTTGGGGCTTGGGTGGCGCGGCGCTTGGCGCCGGGTATGGGTAAAGGCATCGGCCACGAAGAGGGTTTCTTTACCGCTGGCCGCTAAAAGCGCCCCCGCCGCCCACAGGCAGACCGCAGTCAGCCGCGCGGGTAGCCAGTTGGCGATGTCGTCAAGCTTCGCCGAGGCGAAGCCGAAATCCGCGAAGCGGGCGTTTTTGTACCCCACCATGGAATCCAGCGTATTGACCGCCTTGTAAGCAAGCGCCAGCGGCGCGCCGCCGATGAGGGCGAAAAAAAGCGGCGAGGTGATCCCGTCGACGCTGTTCTCGGCCACGGTTTCCACCGCGCCGCGGGCGATCTCGGCCTCATCCAGCTGTTGGGTGTCGCGGCCCACCACCCTGGCCAGTGCCTGGCGGGCGCCGGGTAAATCGCCCCGGGCGAGCGGCGCGGCAATCATCCGCCCTGCCTCGGCCAGGCCCTTGATCGCAAAGGTCGTGGCGAGCAGCCAAAGCTCGGCGGCCAGGCCAAGCCAGGGGTGCACCCTGCTCAACAGATCGAGAAGCAGCGTCGCCAGGCCCAACACCCCGCCCACCACGACCAGTGTTAAAAGCCCGCCTTTGAAGCGCCGGGCAAGGGCGCCGCCGCGATTAAGCCGCGCTTCCAGAAAATCGATCACCCGGCCCATGCCCACCACCGGGTGCGGCAGCCGCCGAGGGTCGCCCACGGCCAAATCGACCGCGACCGCCCAAAGCACCAGCCAAACCGTCACTCGCTTGCAACGCCGGCGTTTGCAAACGTGGCCATCTCACCCATCATGGCGCAGGCGGCGGTCAATAGCGGAAAGGCAAGCGCGGCGCCGCTGCCCTCGCCCAGGCGCATGTCGAGTTCGAGCAGCGGCGTGGCCTCCAGCGCTTCGAGCGCCAGGGTGTGGCCAGGCTCCGCGGAGCGGTGGCCGAAAACCAGATAATCGCGCACCGCGGGGCACACCCGTACCGCCACCAGCGCCGCCACGGTCGCGATGAAGCCATCGACCACCACCGGCAAGCGGTTGGCGGCGGCGCCAAGATAGGCCCCGGCCATGGCGGCAAGCTCCAGCCCGCCTAGAGCGGCCAGCACCGAAAGCGGCGCCTCGCTATAGGTGCGCTCGTTCAGGGCGCGCTCGATCACGCCCACCTTGTGCGCGAGACGATCCTGGGCCAGGCCGGTGCCCGCCCCTACCAGCGCGGACACCGGATGGTTCAAAAGCGCCGCCAGCACCGCGCTACTGGCAGTGGTATTGGCGATCCCCATTTCGCCGAGTATCAGGCTTTTACAGCCGGCCCTTTGGGCGCGCGCAACGGCGTCCGCGCCCGCCTGCATCGCACTTTCCACTTCTTCCCCGGTCATCGCATTTTCCCGAGCGAAGTTGCGCGTGCCGCGGCGCACTTTGGCAGCGACCACCCCGGGCGCTTCGATATCGCTTGCCACGCCCACATCGACCACTTCCAGCCGTGCGTCGATCTGGCGGGCAAATACGTTGACCGCCGCCCCGCCGCTGGCGAAGTTGGCGACCATTTGCGCGGTCACATCCTGGGGAAACGCGGAGACGCCCTCGGCGGCCACGCCGTGGTCCGCGGCGAAGACGATCACCCCGGGCGGGGTCACATCGGGGGTGAGCGTGGCGCTGATTTGGCACAGCGTGACAGCCAGGTCTTCCAGCCGCCCAAGACTGCCCGGGGGTTTGGTGAGTGAGTCCAGATAGGCCCTGGCCTGGCGCTCCATGCCGGCGTCAATGGGCTGAATGCGGGAAATCAGGGTGTCCATGGCGGGCTCCGGCGCGAACGGGGTGGGTCAAGGTTTTAAAATCGGGCCGGAAAAAACCGCCGGCCACGAGAAACGGGCCTGCCAGAAGCAGACCCGTCGCGAGTGACACCCATGATACCAAAGCCTGGCCGCGCTGGCTTTGCCTCTGCGCCCCGGATATCAGCGGGGCTGGCTCTCCCAGCCACCGCCCAATGCCTTGAAGAGCGTGGCCACGGCGGTCAAGCGCTCGCTCTGCACCGCCGAGCGGTCGAGCCTGGCGGAGAGCAGCGAGCGCTCGGCGTCCAGGCGCTCGAGCATGCTGGTTTGGCCCTGGTCGTACATCAGCACCGCCAGGTCGCGGGCCCGCGATACCGCGGCGAGCTCCTCGTCCGCGGCCTCGATGCGCTGCTCGGAGAACCGGTAGCTATTGAGCGCGTCGCGCACCTCGACGAAGGCGGTCTGCACGGTGAGCCGGTACTGGGCGTCGGCCTGCTCGACCTGGGACTCTGCCACTTCCACGTTGGCCCGGGTGCGGCCGAAATCCAGAATCGGGCCGACCACCGAGGCGCCCAGCCCCCAGGCGCGGGCGTTGTCGGTGAACAGGTCGCTCGAGTCTGCGGCAACGCTTGCAAGCGAAGCGGTCAGGTTGATCGACGGAAGCCTGGCCGCCTCGGCGACGCCCACCTGGGCGTTGGCGGCAATCAGCGTCGCCTCGGCGGAGCGGATGTCCGGGCGGCGCTGTAGAAGTTCCGAAGGCAACAGCTGCGGCAACCGCTGGGGTTCGGCGATCTCGACCAGGCGGGTGTTGCCGTAGTCGAGCTCCCCCATCAGCTCCGCCGGCGTAAGCCCCACCAATGTGGCCAGCGCCCCTTTCAGCGTTTCTACCTGCTGGTTGACCTGGGGGAGCTCGGTGCGCACGCTGCGCCACTCGGCCTCGGCCTGGCGAAAGGCAAGCTCGCTGATATCGCCCAGATCGAAGCGCAGCTTCTGTAGCCGGTAGGTCTCTTCGTAGGTCGCCTCGGTCTCTTCGAGAATATCGCGCTGGTACTGGGCGTTTTTCAAATCGAAATAGGTGGTGACGACATCGGCGATCACGCCGATCTCCGCGGCGTCCCGGGCGAACAGGTTTTCGCCCAGTGAGGCCAGCGCCGCCTCGCGCTGGCGCTCGAGCCGGCCCCACAGATCCAGCTCGTACTCGAGGCTTGCCGCCAGCGAGAACTCGTTGTTGACCGAGGTCAAAAGATCCTGCACCGGGTCGATGTCGATGGGGATCGAGGCCCCCGGCATGCGCTCCCGGTTGGCCTCGAGCTGATAGCCCACGGTGGGAAAGCGATCCGCGTCGGCAAAGCCGAGCTCTGCCCGGGCCTGCTGAATGCGCGCCAACTGCACGGCGAGCTCCAGGTTGTCCTCGGTGGCACGCTCGACCAGGGCGTTGAGCGCCGGGTCGTCGAACTGGCGCCACCAGTCGCGCCACTCACCGCGCTCGGTTTGGCTCAGAGTGATTTGCTCGGGCCAGGTATCGGGCAGCGCGATCTCCGGGCGCTCGTACTCGGGCCCCACCGCGCAGCCGGTTAAAAGCGCCAGCCCCACCGCGCTCAGCCAGTGGCGCTTAAAGACTCCCTTCTTCATCGATTCTCCTTGCTTTTTTAATCACTTACTTGCGCGGACCGGCCATGAAAATCTGGCTTCTCGAGGGCTTAAAAATTAAAACGACTGTTCGCGTTTTTTCAGGCACCCACTATAGTAGGTGCCTGACGTAATACCACCCCGTTTTAAAATGCTACTGCCCGCAGGGAGACGCGACGCAATGAGGCCGGTTTTTTCATGGATAGCTTTGTTCATTACGCTTTTGGTACTAACCGGCTGCGGTGACGACGAAGAACCCCAACAGCGCCCCGCCCAGGTCGTCAAACTGGTGGAAGCGAAGCAGCAGTCCGTCTACCCCGGACGGCGCTTCGTGGGCCGGGTCGATGCGCGCAGTACGGTCGACTACGCCTTCCAGGTCGGCGGCCGGCTACAGGAATTCCCCGCGGTTCAGGGGGCCATCATTCCCGAAGGCGAGCTGATCGCAAAGCTCGACCAAACCGATTACGTGCTGCAGCTGCGCGCCGCCGAGGCGGATTTCGAGCAGGCCCGGCGTAATCTGGATCGCCAGCGCACCTTACGCAGTCAAGGCGCGGCGTCCCAGGCGGCGCTAGACGCCGCCGTGGCCGAGGCCGAGCGCGCCGAAACCCAGCGCGATACCGCTCGCCAGGAACTCGCCTACACCACGATCCACGCGCCCTTCGATGCGCTGATCGCGCGTCGCCTGGTCGAGAACTACACCACCGTGCCGCCCAACACCGAAATCGTGCGTATTCAGGATATCTCGGAGCTGCGCATTCGCTTCAACGTACCCCAGGCGCTGATGCAGCACCTGGAGAACGGCCGTGCGTTCAGCGCCGAGGCGGAAATCGCCACGCTCCCGGGTCAGCGCATTGTGCTCGAGTACCGCGAACACGTGACCGAGCCCGACGAAGTCGCCCAGACCTACGAGGTCGAGTACGCCCCGGTGGGTGATGGCCTCATCGCCCTGCCCGGCACCACCGCCACGGTCTACATCCAGCCCGACGCGCAGATCGAAAGCCCGCTGATCGTGTTGCCCAGCAGCGCCCTGGACAGCGACGAAGAAGGCGCGTTTCGCGTGTGGGTGTTCGACGCCGACGAAGGCGAGGTAAGCCCCCAAACCGTTAGCGTCGGCGAGATCGTCGACGACCAGGTGATGATCGTTGCGGGCCTGGAAGAAGGCACCCGCGTGGTCGCCACCGGCGCGCACCTCTTGAGCGAGGGCATGCGCGTCAAACCCCTCGAAAACGCGCTTTAAGGGGGCGTCATGGATATTGCAAAGCGCTCGATCGAAAAACCGATCAACACCTGGCTTTTGGTTGTCATCTGCGTACTGGGCGGCATCTGGGGTTTCAACACCGTCGGCAAGCTCGAAGACCCGTCGTTCACCATTCCCTACGCGATCATCAACACGCCCTACCCCGGCGCCACCGCCGAAGAGGTCGAAGAGGAAGTCACCGAGCGCCTGGAGCGTGCCATCCAGGAGATGGAGCAGCTCGACGTACTCGACTCCAAATCGCTGCCCAACCGCTCGGAAATCCAGGTCGAGATTCAGGACACCTACGGCAGCGACCAGCTTCCGCAAATCTGGGACGAGCTGCGAAGCAAAGTGAACGACGCCCAGGCCGACCTGCCCCAGGGGGCGCTCCAGTCCCAGGTCAACGACGATTTCGGCGAGGTGTACGGGCTTTTTTATGCGGTCACCGCCGAAGGCTTCTCGACCCGTGAGATTCGCGATATCTCGACGTTTTTGCAGCGGGAGCTGCTCGCCGTACCCGGGGTCGCCCGGGTCAGTTCCGCCGGCGAGCGCGAAGAGACGATCTATATCGATATCTCCAACGAGCGCCTGACCACCCTGGGCGTCACGATCGATCAGGTCATCGACACCATTCAAACCGAAAACGCCGTGGAGGACGCCGGCACGCTCAGAGTGGGCGACCGCCAGGTGCGCCTGGTGGCGCGCTCCAGTATCGACAGCACCACGCTTTTGGAGTCGATTCGTATCGGCCGCCCCGGCACCACCGAGCAGGTGGCGCTGGCGGACATCGCGACGATCTACCGCCAGCCCACGGAGATCCCGGATCACGTGGTGCACTACAACGGCAAGCCCGCCTTCACCTTAGGCATCGCCGGTATCGCCACGGAAAACATCATCGAAATCGGCGAGGCGGTCGAGGCACGCATGGAGGAGCTTCAGACCCGCATTCCGCTGGGGGTCGAGCTGCACCCGCTTTACGAGCAGCACAACGTAGTGAACGAGGCGATCAACGACTTTTTGATCAACCTGGCCATGTCCGTGGGTATCGTCATCGGCGTGCTGTGTCTGGTCATGGGCTGGAAGATCGGCGTCGTGGTGGGCAGTACGCTGCTGTTCACGGTGCTGGGTACGCTGTTCGTGATGGGCCTTTTCAACATCGAGATGGAGCGCATATCGCTGGGCGCGTTGATCATCGCCATGGGCATGCTGGTGGATAACTCCATCGTGGTCGCCGAAGGGATGGTCACCAACATTAAGGGCGGCATGAAGGCCAAGCGCGCGGCAAGCGACGCCGCCAAACGCGCCCAGATGCCGCTTTTCGGCGCCACGCTGATCGGCATCATGGCGTTTGCGGGCATCGGCCTTTCAAGCGATGTGACCGGCGAATTCATGTTCTCGCTTTTCATCGTCATTTTAGTATCGCTGATGCTGAGCTGGGTGCTCGCGCTGACCGCGACCCCGCTATTCGGCTACTACCTGCTGCGCAAAAAAGGCGAAGAGGACGACGCGGACGAAGCAAGCGACGAAGAGTCCCAGCAGAGCCAGCAGCGCGAAGAAGCAAGCGACGAGAACGGCGATAGCCAACAGAATGACCAGGACGACGATAAGCCCCGCGGTATCGTCTACGGCACCTATCGCACGCTGCTGCTCGCCGCGCTCAAGGTGCGCATCATTACCGTCTCCGCGCTGGTGGTGATTACCGGGGTCTGCATGTGGGGCTTCACGCTGGTGCCCCAGTCGTTTTTCCCGGATTCCAGCACGCCGCTGTTCTTCATCAATTACGAACTGCCCCAGGGCGCGGACATTCGCGCCACCCTGCGCGATGTCGAAGAGATCGAAGCCTACATTCTCGAGCAGGAGGACGTGGTCTCGGTGGCAAGCTTCGTGGGCCGCGGCGCGACGCGCTTCATGCTCACCTACTCGCCGGAGCAGCCCAATACCGGCTACGCCCAGTTCATCATTCGCACCAATGAGCTCGACCCCATCGACGGGCTGGACCGTCAGTTCTACAAGGAGCTCAACGAGCGCTTCCCCAACGCCCAGGTGCGCACCCAGCGGCTGCAGTTCGGCCCGGGCGACGGCGCGGATATCGAAGCGCGCTTTGCCGGGCCCTCGCCCCAGGTACTGCGCAAGCTCGGCGACGAGGCAAGAAAGCGCATGGCCGCCAACCCGCTTTTAATCGACGAGCGTATCGACTGGCGCCAGCAGGAGCTCATTGTCGCGCCCCTCATCAACGAAGAACGCGCGCGCATCGCCGGCGTCACCCGCGAAGATATCGCCCAGACGCTGCAGTTCGCTTCCTCCGGCGTTCGCGCCGGCACCTACCGCGAAGGCGAACACCTGATACCGATTACCGCCCGCGCCCCCGCGGCGGAGCGCGACGACGTGGCGCTACTTAGCGATCGTCAGATCTATAGCCAGGCGCAGCAGCGTTTCGTGCCCCTCTCCCAGGTGGTCGACGACTTCGAGATACGCAGTGAAGAAGCGCTGATCGAGCGGCGTAACCGGGTGCGCACGCTGACCGTGGGCGCCGAGCCGGACAAGGGCTACACCGCCGCCCAGGCGTTTGACGCCGTGCGCGCCGAGATCGAAGACATCGCGCTTCCGCCGGGCTACACCCTCGAGTGGGGCGGCGAACACGAGGACTCCGGCGACGCCCAGGCGTCATTGGGTCAGCAGCTGCCGATGAGCTTTCTGATCATGGTGCTCACCTCGATTCTGCTATTTGGCAAGCTCAGACAGCCACTGATCGTTTGGCTGGTGGTGCCGATGTCGGTGTGCGGCGTGGTCATCGGGCTGCTCGTGACCGGCCTGCCCTTCTCGTTCACCGCGCTTTTGGGCATGTTGAGCCTTTCGGGCATGCTGATGAAAAACGCCATCGTGCTGGTCGACGAGATCGACGGTCAGATCGGTGAAGGCAAGGCCCGCTTCACAGCCCTCGTGGATGCCAGCATCAGCCGTTTGCGGCCGGTCTTTTTGGCCGCCGGCACCACCATTTTGGGCATGATTCCGCTTTTGTGGGACGCCTTTTTCAACAGCATGGCGATCACGATCATGGGCGGGCTCTTGTTCGCGTCTATACTGACGCTGATCGCCGTACCCACGCTGTACGCGCTGTTCTTTGGCATCAAACGCGACGAGGTGGACGAGAAAAACACCTCGACCTCTTGAGATGACTTGAGATAAAAACAAGCGCCCAGCGTGCCCGCCTGCCCACTCCAGGGGCCGGCGGGCACGCTGCCATTGAAACGGTGCAAAAAAGCGTTCGCGACCCATTACAACAATCGGAGAACTCACCATGCGTCTTTTATTCACTGGAGGCAGCGGCAAGGCGGGGCGTCATGTAACCGCTTATCTACGCGACCAGGGCCACCAGGTGACCAACCTGGATTGGGTCAAATCAGACGTGCCCGGCGTCGACACCCTGATCACCGATCTCACCGATGCAGGCCAGGTCTTCAACGCCTGCCAGGCTTACGCCAACGCCAATGAGCTGGAACCCGGCACGGGCGTGCCGCGCTATGACGCCATCGTGCATTTTGCCGCCATACCGGCCATTTTGCACCGGCCGGATAACGAGACCTACCGGATCAATACGCTAAGCACCTATAACATGCTCGATGCTGCCACCAAGCTGGGCATTCCCAAGGTCATCTTCGCATCGAGCGAAACCACCTACGGCATTTGCTTTGCCGATGGCGAGCGCAAACCCGACTACCTGCCCGTCGACGAAGCGCACCCTACCGTTCCCGAAGACAGCTACGCCATGAGCAAGGTGGTCAACGAGGCCACGGCGCGCTCGTTCCAGGCGCGCTCGAACATCGACATTTACGGCCTGCGCATCAATAACGTCATCGAACCCCACGAGTACCGCGAGAACTTTCCCGCCTACCTGGACGACCCGGGCCTGCGCCGGCGCAACATATTCGCCTACATCGACGCCCGTGACCTGGGCCAAATGGTCGACTGCTGTTTGAAAGTCGATGGCCTGGGGTATGAGGTCTTCAACGTGGCCAATAGCGACCTGTCCGTCGGTCTGACCAATGCCCAGGTGGTCGAGCGCTACTATGCAGGCGTTGCCATCGAGCGCGAAATGGGGGAATTTGAGACCTTCTACAGCATCGAAAAAGCGCGCCGCCTGGTCGGTTTCGAGCCGCGCCACACCTGGCGAGAAGAGCTGGGGCAGAAGGACTGAACCACCGGATCAAGGTAATAAAACAACCGATTTGGTTTTTTATTGGCGAAACATCGCTCATATAGATGCTAAAAATGTAAAATAACGACAGTTCCCCAAGACCGTTTCTACCCTGCGGAGGCTTTTATGCCGAGTTCAACGCCTGCCACCTTAAACGCCACCGTCGCCAAGGTGACCCAACGCATTGCCGAGCGCTCCAAAGAGCGCCGGGCACTGTACGAGCAGCGCATGGCCGACCAGCACCGTCGCGGCGTGCACCGCGGCGAACTCTCCTGCGGTAACCTGGCCCACGGCTTTGCCGCCTGCAGCCCGGGTGAGAAAGACTCGCTGAAGCTGATGAACAGCGCCAATCTGGGCATTATCTCGGCCTACAACGACATGCTCTCGGCGCACCAGCCCTTCGAAACCTTTCCGGAAACGATTCGCGGCGCGGCCCGGGCCATGGGCTCCACCGCCCAGTTCGCCGGCGGCGTACCGGCGATGTGCGACGGCGTGACCCAGGGCCAACCGGGCATGGAGCTTTCGCTTTTCTCCCGGGATGTAATCGCCATGGCCACCGCCGTGGGGCTTTCCCACAACATGTTCGACGCTGCGCTTTATCTGGGCGTGTGCGACAAGATCGTACCCGGGCTTTTCATCGCGGCGGCGCGCTTTGGCCACCTGCCGGCGATGTTCGTGCCCGCCGGGCCGATGCCATCGGGCCTGCCCAATAAGGAAAAAGCCCGGGTCCGCCAGCTCTTCGCCGAAGGCAAGGTGGGCCGCGCGGAGCTTCTGGAGGCCGAGTCCGAGTCCTACCACAGCCCCGGCACCTGCACCTTCTACGGCACCGCCAACTCCAACCAATTGATGATGGAAGTGATGGGCCTGCACCTGCCCGGCACGTCGTTTGTGAACCCGGGCACCGAGATGCGCGAGGCGCTGACCCGCTTTGCCACCGAGCAGGCGATTCGCAACACCGAACCCGGCGGCGCGTACCGCCCGTTCTATCAGCAGATCGACGAGCGTGCCATCGTCAACGCGGTGGTCGGGCTATTGGTCTCCGGCGGTTCGACCAATCACACCATGCACCTGATCGCCATGGCCGCCGCCGCGGGCATCACGCTCACCTGGGATGACTTTACCGAGCTTTCCGCGGTCACGCCGAGTTTGATGCAGGTTTATCCCAACGGCCAAGCGGACATCAACCACTTCCAGGCCGCCGGTGGCATGAGCTATCTGTTCCGCGAGCTGCTCGGCGCGGGCCTCATTCACGGCGACATCCCCACCGTTTTCGGCACGGACCTGACCGCCTACACCCAGGAGCCCTTCCTGGAAGATGGCAAGCTGGTTTGGCGCGAAGGCGTGGATGCAAGCCTGGACGAAAACGTGCTGCGCCCGGTGGCCACGCCTTTCGCGCCCACCGGCGGCTTGACCGTGCTGGACGGCAACCTGGGCCGCGGGGTGATCAAGATTTCCGCGGTGACCGAGGAGCACCGGGTGCTGGAGGCGCCGGTGCGTATTTTCGATGACCAGAACCAGATGAAAGGCGCGTTCGAAGCCGGTGAGCTCGACCGCGACGTGGTGGTCGTGGTGCGCTTCCAGGGCCCCAAGGCCAACGGTATGCCGGAGCTTCACAAGCTCACGCCTTTCCTTGGCGTATTGCAGGACCGCGGCTTCAAGGTCGCGCTGGTGACCGACGGGCGCATGTCCGGCGCCTCGGGCAAGGTGCCCGCGGCGATCCACATCAGCCCGGAAGCGCTGGACGGCGGGCCGCTGGCCAAACTGCGCGACGGCGACGTGGTTTTTCTGGATGCCAACACCGGCGTGCTCGAAGCCAAAGTGGACCCGGCGGAATGGGCCAAGCGCGGCCTGGCCCACGCCGACCTGGACGAGTACCACGTGGGCATGGGCCGGGAGCTCTTTGGCGGCTTTCGCCACCTGGCGATGCGCGGTGAAGAAGGCGCCGGCGTGTTCGGCGGTTTCGAGGCCGAGGACTTGGCGCGCCAACAAAACCAGATTTCCCAGGAAGACGCCTGATGCGACCGGCCTTGATCGGCGATATCGGCGGCACCAACGCCCGCTTTGCGCTGGTGATCCCCGGTGATACCGCGCCTTACGACATGCATAACCTGCCCTGCGCCGACTACGCCGGGCCCATCGAGGCGATCAAAGACTACCTCAAGCTGGTCGGCGCGGTGGAGGAGCTCGCCCCGCGCGAGGCGTGCCTGGCCTTTGCCTGCCCGGTCCACAACGAGCGGGTCAAGATGACCAACAACCCCTGGGACTTTCAGAAAAGCGCGGTGAAAGCCGCGCTGGGGCTGGACGTTTTCAAGGTCATCAACGATTTCACCGCCCAGGCGCTGGGCGTGCCCCACGTGGATGAAAGCCACCTTTTCGAGGTGCAGGCTGGCCATGCCCAGCCCCACGCCGCACGGCTGATCATCGGCCCCGGCACCGGGCTTGGCGTGGCCGGGGTGTTTCCCGGCCGCCACGCCTGGATTCCGCTACCCACTGAGGGCGGCCACGTAAGCTTCGCCCCGGTGGACGAGCACGAACTCGCGCTTTTACGGTTTTTCCAAAAGCGCCACGGTCGCGTCAGCGTCGAGCGCGTGCTCTGCGGCCAGGGTCTTTTCGAGCTTTACCTGGCGTACTGTGAAATGAACGACGCCACGCCGCGTTTCGAGACGCCGGCGGAGATCAGCCTGGGCGCCGACGAGGGCGACGAACTTGCGCGCACGGCGCTTTTGCGCTTTTTGAAAATACTCGGCGACGTGTGCGGTGACGCCACGCTAACCCTGGGCGCACGGGGTGGGGTGTATCTCTGCGGTGGCATCTTGCCCAGGCTTCTGGACTGGTTGCCGCACAGCGCGCTTGCCCAAAGCTTCAACGACAAGGGCCGCATGCAGGCCTACAACGCCGACATTCCCATTCAGGTGGTCACCCACCCCTGGACGGGGCTTTTAGGCGCAGCGGAGGCGCTACATAACGAAGAGGTATTCTAGCCCTTCGGGCAAGCTTTTTGGCTCGAACAAAACCCATTCGTAAAAAACGGGTTCGCAGAAAACTGGCGTATACAAAACAATGAGCGCGAGCACGCGCAAAAGGAGGTGTGCATGACCCCGGTCGTTACCTTTGGCGAGGCCCTGGTCGATATGCTCTCGAGCCGGCTGGGCGATGAAGCCGGCCCGGAAACCTTCACGCCCTACGCCGGCGGGGCGCCGGCCAACGTGGCGGTGGCCTGCGCCAGGCTGGGCGTGCCCAGCCGGTTTTTGGGCATGGTGGGCGACGACCGCTTCGGGCGCTTTCTCGTCGATGAACTCCGGCGCCACGGCGTCGATACCCAGGGCGTGGTGTTTACCCAGCAGGCGCGCACCGCACTGGCGTTCGTTTCCCGCGACGCGCACGGTGAGCGCACCTTCGATTTCTACCGCCCGCCGGCGGCGGACCTTCTCTACCGAACCGCGCACCTGCCCCAGAACACTTTTTCGGCACCGCTCATCTGGCACGTATGCAGCAACAGCCTGACCGAGGAAGGCATCTTCGATACGACGCTTGCGCTAACGCGCATGGCCCAAAAGGCGGGTGCGCTGGTCAGCGTGGACGCCAATTTGCGCCACAATCTGTGGCCCGAGGGCAGCGCCTCGCCCCACCGCGTCACCGCGCTTTTGGAGCTGGCGGCCCTGATCAAGGTATCCCAGGAAGAGCTCGACTACCTGCGCGGCGCTGACAGCGAAGAGGCCTGGCTTGCCGAGCGTTTGAACGCGGGTGCCAAGGCCATACTGATCACCGACGGGCCCAACGACGTGCGCCTTAAAACGGCGACGCTCGCGCAGCGCATCACCCCGCCCCGCGTCAAAGCGGTGGATACCACCGCCGGCGGCGACGCCTTCATGGGGGGCTTTATGGCCTGCGTGAGCCAGGCGATGAGCGACGAGCCCGCCTCCCTCAAAATACTCGAAAGCGCGGACTTTCTTGAGCGCGCCGTGCGCCTGGCCTGTCGCTGTGGTGCCCACGCGGTGACCCGCCCTGGTGCCTACGCCGCCCTACCGACCCGCCAGGATATAGAGGGTTTGGACTAGACCAACGTCGGCTTGTCTTAATGTCAGACATTTAATAAGCTCCTTCACAACGGCCTATTTCGCGTTGTGAAGGAGCTTTTTTAATGCCGCTTGACGCCCTACCCGCGCACTCCGGCGACGCCGACGACTTGGCAAGACTGCTTGCCCAGGCGCTTTTGAGCGGGCATTGGCAGCCCGGCGAGACGTTTCCCAAAGAGCTCGATATCGCAAAGCACTTTGCCATTAGCCGCAACCAGGTGCGTACCGCCCTGGCCCGGCTGACCGCCACCGGCCTTTTGACCCGCACCGCCGGGCGCGGGAGCGTGGTTCGCGCCATCGACGAGTGGCACCTTCTCGACCCCGCGATGAGCGCGTGGATGACCGGGCTGACCCGGCTCGACCCGCAGCTGATTCGCGCCATTTATGCTTTTCGCCTCTCGGCGGAGCCGGTCGTTTCGGCGCTTGCCGCCCAAAAGGCGGGGCCTGAGGATATTCACCGCCTCACCCAGGCCTTTGAAGGCATGCAGCAGAGCGCGCAGGAAGACCGCGCCCGCCACGCCGAGTTCGACGTGCAGTTTCACGACGCCATTTATAACGCCAGCCACAACCTGGTGTGGCGGCAAATGGGCCACCTGCTGCGTCCCTGCATCATGGCGCTGGTGCAAGGCTCTCAACACCAGCTGACCACGCTTAACGACAGCTTAAAGCGCCACGCGCGGCTGTTCGAGGCCATAAAGGCCGGTGACGCCGAGGCGGCCAGCGCCGCGGCGCACCAAGTGCTTGAGCGCACGGCCCAGGACCTGGGCCTGGCCGATTAGCCTCGGGCCATGAGCCCCCAACCGTTTTTTAAAGGAGCACAGTATGAAGATCACCCGGCTTAAAACCTGGCAGGTACCGCCCCGCTGGCTGTTTTTAAAAATCGAAACCGACGAAGGCGTGTACGGCTGGGGGGAGCCGGTGATCGAGGGGCGCGCCGCTACCGTCGAGGCCGCCGTGCATGAGCTTTCCGACTACCTGATCGGTGAAGACCCGCACCGCATCGAGCACCTTTGGAACACGCTTTACCGCGCGGGCTTCTACCGCGGTGGGCCGATTCTGATGAGCGCCATCGCCGGTATCGACCAGGCGCTTTGGGATTTGAAAGGCCGCGACCTGGGCGTGCCGGTTCACCAATTGCTGGGCGGCGCGGTGCGCGACAAAATGCGTATGTACGCCTGGACCGGCGGCGACCGCCCTGCTGATGTCGGCGCCGGAGCTCGCGCGCTGGTCGACAAGGGCTTTACCGCGTTCAAAATGAACGGCACCCCGGAGATGCAGATCGTCGACTCGCACAAAAAGATCGACGAGGCGGTGGCGCGCGTTTCCGAGGCCCGCGAGGCGGTCGGGCCGGATGTCGGCATCGGCATCGACTTCCACGGCCGGGTGCATCGCCCCATGGCCAAGGCACTTTTGCGCGAGCTCGAGCCCTTCCACCCGATGTTCGTCGAAGAGCCGGTCGCCCCGGAGCACCTGCCCTGCCTGAAAGAGATCGCCGGCGGGCTAGGCTACCCTTTGGCCACCGGCGAGCGGCTGCACACCCGCTTTCAGTTTCGCGACCTGTTACAGGACGGCATGATCGATATCGTCCAGCCGGATATCTCCCACTGCGGCGGCATCAGCGAGGGTCTCAAGATCGCCGCCCTCGCCTCGGCCTACGACGTGGCACTCGCCCCGCACTGCCCGCTCGGCCCGCTCACGCTGGCCGCCTCGCTCCAGCTGGATGCGGTGAGTCACAACGCCTTCATCCAGGAGCAGAGCATGGGCATTCACTACAATCAGGGCAACGACGTGCTCGACTACCTGGTGGATAAAAGTGCGCTTTCCATCGAGGACGGCTTCTGCGCCATCCCCCAAGGGCCGGGGCTCGGCGTGGAGATCAACGAAGCCTTCGTCGAAGAGCGCGCCCAAACCGGCCACCGCTGGCGCAACCCGGTGTGGCACCACGAAGATGGCTCCATTGCCGAGTGGTGAGCGAAGACCAGGAGGTTTGCGTGAAAGACGATATTCAGCATGTTCGCCAACGACTCGACTGGATCGCCGCGGACTGGGGCTCATCCAATCTACGCGTCTGGGCGATGGACCAAAACGACCAGGTGATCGCCCAGGACAAGAGCGACAAGGGCATGCTCGCCCTTTCAAGTAACGAATACGAAAGCGAGCTTTATCGCCTGGTCACGCCTTGGCTTGCCGAAAAAAAGGTGGATGTTCTGGTGTGCGGCATGGCCGGCGCCCGCCAGGGCTGGCGGGAGGCAGCGTACCTGGCCCTACCCGCAGCGCTTGACCGGCTAAGCCAAGGGGCGGTTCACCCACCGCTCGATAACCAAGCGCTCCGGGTTCACTTATTACCCGGGGTAAGCCAGCGCCAAACGAGCGAAGGGTTCGATGTAATGCGCGGCGAGGAGACCCAGCTTGCCGGTCTTGTCGCCGACACCCCCGGGTTCGATGGCCTGGCCTGCCTGCCCGGCACCCACGCCAAATGGGCGCGGCTGGAAAACGGCGCGCTGACCCGCTTCGCGACGTTTCTCACCGGCGAGCTTTATGAGCTGCTGGCGCGCCAGTCGGTCCTGCGCCACTCCATTGGCGAGGACGAAAACGATAAGACCTCGAACGCTGCCTTCCAGAACGCGGTGCGCGAAAGCTTCCAAACTCCGGCGCGCTTTAGCAGCCAGCTTTTCAGGTTGCGCGCCCAGGACCTGCTCGATTCATCGCTGCCCCAGGGCGTGCGGCGTAAAAGCGTGCTCGCCGCCAGGCTATCCGGGCTTGTGATCGGGCTCGAGCTTGCCGGGGCGGCGGCGCTTACGCGAGAGGGAGAAAGCGTCACCTTGATCGGCGGCCAGGCGCTGACTCGGCGCTACGGCCTGGCGCTCGATGCCATCGAGCGCCCTTACCAGATTTTCGACGGCGACACCGCGGTGATCAAGGGCCTGAGCCTGGCCCGCCGCTCGCTGACCGCTTGAACAGGAGATTGCCATGACGCTGCCCTTGATCGGCATTTTACGCGGCGTAACCCCCGCCGAAGTGGGCCCTATCGCCCAGGCGTTGATCGACGCGGGTATCACCCGCATCGAGGTGCCGCTGAACTCGCCAAAGCCGCTTGCCAGCATCGCGTACCTGGCCGAGCATTTCGGCGACCAGGCGCTGATCGGCGCAGGCACGGTGCTCACCCCCCAACAGGTGCGGGATGTGCACGCCGCCGGCGGGCGCTTGATCGTTTCGCCCAACTGCCGCCCGGCGGTCATCGAAGAAACCGCCCGGCTCGAAATGCAGAGCTGGCCGGGCATCGTCACCCCGTCTGAGGCGTTCGACGCCTTGGACGCCGGCGCCACCGGCTTGAAGCTCTTCCCCGCCGTGCAGGTCGGCATCGCGGGTATGAAAGCGGTGTGCGCGGTGCTGCCCCCGGGCACGCTGCTGTACGCGGTGGGCGGCATCGGCGAGGAGAACTTCGGGGAGTGGCGCCTTGGGGGCATCGATGGCGCGGGCCTGGGCAGTGCACTCTACAAACCCGAACAGAGCGCTGATCAGGTGGCCCGCCAGGCCGCCGCGCTAGTCAGCGCCTGGCAAGCGGCAGGAGGTGAGCATGGTTGATTCGATCCCGGCCAGGCTTGCCGTCGACTGCCGCTGCGAGCTGGGCGAAGGCCCTCAGTGGCAGGCGGCAAGCGGGCGTCTTTACTGGTGCGATATCCTCGGCCACACGCTTCACTGGCTGGAGCCCGAAACGGCCATCCACGAAAGCGTGGCTCTGGAACGCATGGTCTCCTGCGCCGCGCCGACCGAAGACGCCCGGCTACTGCTGGTCGGCGAAAACCGCCTGACGCTGTTCGACCCGGCCTCCAGGACCCAAACGCCGTTTTGCGATTTCGAAGCGGACAACCCGGTGACCCGCAGCAACGACGCCCGGGTCGACCGCCACGGCAGCCTTTGGCTTTCCACCATGGGCAAAAACGCCGAACCCGGTGCGGGCAGCCTCTACCGCCTGCACCGCGGCAAGCTCCACACCCTTCGCACCGACTTGACGATCCCCAACGCGATCTGTTTTTCGCCGGAAGGCGATACGGCCTACTTCGCCGACACGCCCACCGGCGTGGTGGTGCGCTGGGCGCTGGATGAGCAAGGCTTTCCCATCGGCGCCCCGGTGCCTTTCGCGGATTTCTCTCAGCTTGATGGCAACCCGGACGGCGCAGTGATCGACGAAGAAGGCCTGATGTGGCTTGCGCTTTGGGGCGCGGGCAAGGTCGTGCGCCTGGACAAGCGCGGCCAAATCGTCGCCCACATCACCCTTCCCGTCGACCAGCCCTCCTGCCCCGCCTTCGGCGGTGCGGCGCTTAAAACGCTCTATATCACCACCGCCCGCGAGGGACTGAGTGACGCCGAACTTGCCGCCACGCCAAAGGCAGGTTCGCTATTCGAAGGGAAGCCAGATATCGCCGGGCTCGGTGAGCCGCCCATCCAATTAGCTTAGCCAATGTTGCAGAATCGCCAAAAGCGTCGAAAATGGGCCAAAAGCAGAAACGACGATAAGGCGAGGTAGTTTTGCAAACCAAAGCAGGCAATACCCAGGAGCGAGGCAGGATAAGACGGCAGCGGCTATTAAAAACGGCCGAGTCGCTTTTGAACGATCAGGCCATGGATACACTCACCTTGAGCCAAGTCGCCGAAGCGGCGAGTATACCCAAAGCGTCGGCGTATCATTTCTACAAAGATATTAACGACCTGTACGGCGATCTTTATGTCTGTTTGTCACAGCAGCTGGAAAACGTGATAGCCACCTGCGAGCTTCAAAACGCGAACGAGTGGTCGGACGTGCTTTCGCAGTGCATTCAGATCGGCGCCACCTGGGTCGACCAATCGACCAGCCGACGACAACTCATGTGGAACGGCAACGCCCCGTTCTCCATTCGCCAGGCAGGCCGCGCTGCCGACTTCCGGCTGGGAAACGTTGTCCTGAACCGACTACGAGAACAATTTGTAATCCCCGATGCGCCCCAACTGAGCGAACGCTTTTTCCGCGGCATGCAGATTGCCGATTTGTTCTTCACACTCAGCCTACTCGAAGAGCGAGTGCTTACCCGGTCCATGATCACCGAAGCATGCCATGGCACCGTTGGCTACATGAAGCAGCACCTGCCCTGCGCCCTCGCTAAACACGCATAGCCCAAGCCTACCTGCCCTTTAGAAAATCTGGCCGCGCAAAGCGCGGCCGAAACACAGGATTTAAAGCTTCAACGTCTGCAGGCAAGTAGCCGTTGCACCGCCGTCGATGCTAAAGACCGATCCGTTGATCAGCGAGGCACGATCCGACGCCAAAAAGCAGCATAGATCAGCGACTTCCGAGGGGTCTCCTGCGCGCTGGAGCGGCGTATCCGAAGTAACGAGTTCGTAGGCGCCCTCGAGCGAAAGACTCTCCCGCTCCATGACTGGCTGCATCTCCTCGTCTGCCATGGGCGTGCGAATCCAACCCGGGCAAATGGCGTTGGTGCATACGCCCTGAGGACCAAAATCGACGGCCAGCGAGCGCATCAGACCAATCAAGGCATGCTTTGCCGTGACGTAACCGCAGGTCGATGGCATCGCTTGAAGACCGGCCAGCGACGACATGATGACGAACTTGCCTTTACGCTCGATGAGCGCGGGCATGGCGGCCTTCGCCGTAATAAACGCGGTATCCAGGTTAGCGGTCATTTCAAGACGCCATGCATCCTCTGAAAGTTCGAGCGCATTACCTACCTGCACCGTTCCCGCACAGGCAATGACCGCATCCAGTCCACCGAACGTCTCTGTGGCCTTGGCGACGATGGCATTCATGCTGTCGAGAGAAGATGCATCCGCCGCCATGTATATAACGGATTCAGGCGCGTCGAGCTCTTTGGCGACCTGCTCGAGCGCTTCGTGGCGAAGATCCGTCAGTACCACTTTACCGCCTTCAGCGAGAACCTGCTTGGCGACCGCGCGACCGATGCCGGCGCCTGCGCCGCCGGTGACTAGCACTACTTTATCTTTAAGCATGATTAAACACCGCCTCATTGATCAAAACTCGACTGTATTCGGTTTTCGATCCAATGAAAAGGCAAGATGTCACTTTGTTGCCTGGGCTCAGCTGGACGGCAATAAAAAAGCCCGGTGGATTGCACCGGGCGATTCAAGCGTTCAAGAGAGGTGAATAGCGCTACAGTTACCCCCCGGCAAAGCTTATGTACATCACGATCACCAGGATCACCAGCACCGCGCCGACGGGCACCGCGCCTTTCCAGGGGGTCAGGTCGACATCTCCCGTATCCTGCTGTACCCAGTCGGTTTCCCGGGGGCGCAGCTTGCCGATGACCAGCATCATGACCACCAGCAGCGCAAACACCAGCGCGACGAAGTGGAACTCGTGCATCACTTCGGGCAGCAGCGTGAACGGCGGCACGAAGTAGCCCGCAGAGATCATCAAGCAGCCGCCGACCAGCGCGATCTTGGCGGCCATGGGCGGTACACGCTTGGTGAGAAGCCCGACGATGACCACCGCCAGAATCGGGATGAAGTAGATGGCGTTCATCTTCTGCAGATAGCCGAACAGGCTCTCCTGGCCTGCGAGCAGCGGCGCGATGATCATGGTGAGTATCGCCATGATCCAGCCGAATACCTTGCCGGATTTCACCACCTGCTCTTCATTCGCGTCCGGATTCAGTACGCCCTTGTAGATGCCCAGGCTGAAGATCGTGGTGGTACTGTTCAATGCCGAGTTGAACGACGAGAGGATCGCGCCGACCATCACCGCGGCGAAAAAGCCCGTAAGGTACGGCGGCAACACGTTGAAGACCAGGTGGCCGTAGGCCTCGTCGGCGCGCACGCCGTCATCGAAGTAAAGGTGGTAGGCGATGATGCCGGGCAGCACGAGATACAGCGGGCCGAGCAGTTTGAAAAAGCCGGTGAGCAGCACGCCTTTTTGGCCTTCCGCCAGGTTCTTGGCGGCGAAGGTGCGCTGGATGATCTGCTGGTTGGTGCTCCAGTAGAAAAGATTGATCAGGAAAACGCCGGTGAACAGCGTGAAAAACGGCACCTGCTGCTCGTCGCCGCCGATGGAGTTGAACTGCTCCGGGTTGGAATCCTTGAGGATGCTCCAGCCTTCCATCACCCCGGTGCCGTCGCTGACCGCCTGCAGGCCGAAGTAGACGATGACGAAGCCGCCGATCAAAAGCCCCGCGCCGTTCAGCGTGTCCGACACCGCGACGGTACGCAAGCCCCCAAACAGGGCGTAAATCGCGCCGATGATGCCGACGATCCATACGGTGAGCCACAAGAGCGTCGTCGAGGAGTCGATACCGGTCAACCCTTGAAGGTCGAGCATACCCTGCAAACCGATGGCACCGGAGTAGAGAATGATCGGTAGCAAAATCACCGCGTAGGCGATCAAAAAGATCACGTTGGTGATCAGCTGGGTGGTTTTATCGAAGCGAATCTCCAAAAGCTGAGGAAGCGTGGCGATACCGCTTTTCAAAAAGCGCGGCAAGAAGAACAGCGCCAGCGCCACCAGGGCGATGACCGCCACCACTTCCCAGGCCATGACGCTCAGGCCGTCGGCGAAAGCCGACCCGTTGAGGCCGACCATCTGCTCGGTGGAGAGGTTGGTCATCAACAGCGAACCGGCAATCAGCGGGAAGGTCAGGCTACGCCCGGCCAGAAAATAGCCGCTGGTGCTGGAGTGATCGTCGCGGCGGGTAATCCGCCAGGTAACAAGCGCGACCAAACCTGTAAAAAACAGGAAGGACGCCAGGGTCAGCAGGTGCATGCTCGCCTCCGGGTTGCACGCGCCTCGATAGCGCGCGGATATGTCAGACAATTAAAACGCTCATTTTAATCGCCGCGCCCCGGCTGGGTAATCCACCTTTGGTAGTAGCACGCTAGGCACTATTACCCGCTTTTTCAGCCCCCGTGCCCACAAAAAGCCCAGGCCAACGAGCGGCCTGGGCTTGAGGGTCTTTTTAACTGGCGAACGCTTAGTGGTGGAAGCGCTCCGCGGCTTCCTGGGCGAGCTTTTTGATGCCGTCCCAATCTTCGGCGTCGACCATGGCCTTGGGCGTCAGCCAGCTGCCGCCCACGCACATAACGTTAGGCAGCTTCAAATACTCGTCTGCGTTATCCAGGGTGATGCCGCCGGTCGGGCAGAAACGTGCATCCCCCAGCGGCCCGCCGATCGCCTTGATCGCTTTGGAGCCGCCGCTGGATTCCGCGGGGAAGAACTTGAAGCGCCGGTAGCCGTACTGCCAGCCGGTCATTAGTTCGGACACGGTGGAAACGCCGGGCAGCATGGGCACCGGGCTTTCGACGCCATAGCGGTAGAGCGCCTCGGTGGTGCCGGGGGTGACGACGAAATCGGCACCGACCTCTTCGGCCTGGCGGTACTGGGCGGGGGTGAGCACGGTACCCACGCCGATGCTGGCGCCGGTCAGCTCTTTCTTCATGCGCTTGATGGCCTCAAGCGCGCAGTCGGTGCGTAGCGTCACTTCCAGCACATTGATACCGCCTTCGATCAGCGCGCGGCCCATGGGTACGGCGTCTTCCAGCCGGTCGATGGTGATGACCGGTATGACTTCGGCTTTCAAGCAAATACTGTCGAGTTCTGCGGTGCGGCTGGAGGGGAGCTGTTTATCGATCGTCATTGTGGTGTTTCTCCAGTTAACTGATGGGGGCGCTTAAGTAAAAAACCCTAAGGGGCCCAATAAATGGCCAGGGGGCAGCTCAAGAAGGCGCGGATAGGGAGCGTGCGAACATCGTCGCCGCCCAGGGCGCGGCCGAGTACGGCGCGCTTGTCCTCGCCGGTAATATGCAGAAAGTGGCGGCGCGCCTGGTGCAGGCGGTTCGCGCTGAACGTGATGCGCGGCTGGGGCTGGCTTGGCGTGCGTACGGCCAGCAGAGCCTCGTCGGTGGCAAGCGCCAGGCCAAGCTCCGGGCTATCCGGGAAAAGCGAGGCGGTGTGTCCGTCGCTGCCCATTCCCAGAATGACCACGCTTGCCGGCCAGGCAAGCGCTTCGGTACGCCGCGCGACGTCTTCCACGCCCTGCTCCGGTGTCTCGGCGCTAGCGGTCAAAGGGATGAAGTCGGCGTTGGCCGCCTCCCCCACCAGCAGGTTTTCGCGCACGAGTTTGGCGTTGCTGTCACTGCTTTGGGCGTCGACCCAGCGCTCGTCGGCAAGCGTCACCTGTACGCGCTGCCAGGGCAGCGGTTTGGCCGCCAGTGCTTTGAAGAAAGGCACCGGGGTGGAGCCGCCGGATACGACCAGCAGCACCTTTTCCTGCTGGGCCAGGTCGCTTTCGAGCGCCTGAAAAACCGCTTCGGCCAGTTGCTCGGCAAGGGCGTTGCGTACGTTGCTCATCCTAGTAGTCCTCGTACCAGCTGCGGCCATCCTGGGTAATCATGGCAATGGATGCCACCGGCCCCCAGGAACCAGCGGGGTAGCGCCGGGGCGGCGTTTCGCGGGTTTTCCAGCCGTCGATCAGTTGATCACACCAGCGCCAGGCGAACTCGACTTCATCCCGGCGCACGAACAGATACTGCTGGCCTTTCATGACTTCCAGCAGCAGCCGCTCGTAGGCATCCGGAATACGCGACTTCGGAAAGGCGCTGTTGAAATCCAGGTGCAGCGGGCCCTGGCGCAGGCGCATGCCTTTATCCAGGCCGCTGTCCTTGGTCAGCACTTGTAGCGCGATGCCCTCTTCCGGCTGCAGGCGAATGATCAGCTTGTTGGAGGCGATGTCGCGCTGGTCCGGGTCGAAAATGTAGTGCGGCTGCTGGCGAAAGTGAATGACGATTTGCGAGAGTTTCTCCGGCATGCGTTTGCCGGTGCGCAGGTAGAACGGCACGCCGGCCCAGCGCCAGTTGCTCACTTCGGTTTTCATGGCAACGAAGGTTTCGGTGTGGCTGTCGGTATTGGCGCCCTCTTCGTCCAGGTAGCCCGGCACCGACTGGCCGTCGCTGGTGCCGCCGATATATTGCCCGCGTACCACGTCGCGCCCCAGCGCCTCGCCGGTGAAGGGTTTGAGCGCCTTGAGCACTTTTACTTTTTCATCGCGGATGGCGTCGGCGTCCAGATTCGACGGCGGGTCCATGGCGATCAGGCATAAAAGCTGGAGCAGGTGGTTTTGCACCATGTCGCGGAGCTGGCCGGCATCGTCGAAGTAGCCCCAGCGCCCTTCGATGCCGACCTTTTCGGCCACGGTGATCTCCACATGCGAAATGTGGTTTTGATTCCACTGGGTGCCGAACAGCGGATTAGCAAAGCGCAGCGCAATCAGGTTCTGCACCGTCTCCTTACCCAGGTAGTGATCGATACGGTAGACGCGCTCTTCCGGGAACACCGCGCCGATGGCATCGTTGACCTCTTTGGAGGACGCCAGGTCGTAGCCGATGGGCTTTTCCACCACCACGCGGGTGTCGTCGTCGAGACTTTCGCTCTCTGAAAGGTTATGGCAGATATCGCCATAGATACGCGCCGCCACGGAGAGATACACCACCATGGGGCGGTTCGCGCCTTCGCGCCAGGCCTTGATCGCGCTATAACCTTCCACGCTTTTGAAATCGAGCTGCAGGTATTCGAGCCGGTTCAGAAAGCGCTCGAGGCTTTGCGGGTCCTGCTCGTCGTCCTTGAGACGTTTTTGAAGCGCCTCCAAAACCAGCTCGCGAAAGCCGTCGGTGTCGTGCTCTTGCCGGGCAAGCCCCAGAATACGCGTGGCCTCGGGCATCAGCCCTTCGCGGTCCAGATGATAAAGGGCTAAAAAGAGCTTGCGCGTGGCAAGGTCTCCCAGCGCACCAAAAAGCGCCAGGTCGATCGCATGGTTCGGATCGCCTAAAGGGGATTGGGGCTGGCTCATCGTGACTCCTTGAATCCAGAGGCCGCTCAACGTTGTTGAATTACCTAAAATCTATCCGATGGCGGCCATGATACGCAATAAATTATGTAATTTTACTACCTAACGAAAATTTTTTACCCGCCACCCCTGAATACCGCGCGTGGCACCGTATGGCAACGCTCAGGGTAAAAAAGAACCGCGACTTTTTACGGATTTTTTATACCAGCCCATGATGAGATAAGCGCATCCTGCACCACAAGACGAGACGACCATGCTCCCTGCCACGATAAGCGTATTGAAGCAGCGCGACGTTAGCCGCCAATGGGGGCCGGTCATCAGAATTCTCGCGGTGATCTGGATGATTTTGGCGCTGTTCATGCTGCTGCCGCTTTGCGTACTGCTTTGGGAAAACGACCCGGACGCCCACGCCTTCCTGCTGGCGGTGCTGCTCGTCACCCTACCCGCGGGCCTTGGCCTGGCGGCCACCCGGGGCATCCCTATCGAGCTTAAACCCTGGCAGATGTTTGTGCTAACCGTGGCCAGCTGGGTCAGCGTGAGCGCCTTTGCAAGCCTTCCGCTCATATTGGGCGCCCCGCAAATGAGCGTGACCAACGCTATCTTCGAGTCGGTCTCGGCGATTACCACCACCGGCTCCACGGTGATGGTGGGCATCGAGCACTTATCCGATGGCCTCAAGCTTTGGCGCGGCCTCATGCAGTGGCTGGGCGGCATTGGCATCATCGTCATGGGCATCGCGATTCTGCCCTTTTTGAAAGTCGGCGGCATGCGCCTTTTTCATACCGAGTCCTCGGACTGGTCGGAGAAGGTCATGCCGCGCACTGGCGGCATCGCCAAGGCTACGCTGAGTATTTACGTGGGCCTGACGTTTCTGGCCATGGCAAGCTACTGGTTTGGCGGCATGGCGCCCATCGACGCCGTCGTCCACGCCATGACCTCGCTTGCCACCGGCGGCTTTGCCAATTCCGATGCCTCCTTCGGCGCCTACGCGCACATGCCCTGGCTTTTGTGGCTGGCAAGCTTTTTTATGTTGTGCGGTGCGCTGCCCTTCGTGCTGTATATCCGCTTTTTAGCCGGCGCCCCCGGCGCGCTTTGGCACGATCATCAGGTACGCGGGCTTTTAAAACTGCTGCTGGCGACCATTGTGCTGTTGAGCCTTTGGCGCATTGTTCACGGCGACCCCTGGTTTGCCTCGCTCACCCATGTCACGTTCAACGTGATCTCAGTGGTGACGACCACCGGCTACGCCTCGGACGACTACACGCTTTGGGGAACGCTGCCGGTCACCGCGTTTTTCTATCTGACCTTTATGGGCGGCTGCAGCGGCTCGACCAGCGGGGGCATGAAAATGTTCCGGTTTCAGATCGCCCTGCTGATGCTGCGCAACCAGCTCCGGTATTTGATTCACGCCAACGGTGTGTTTACCACGCGCTATAATCAGCAGCCGGTGACCAGCGACATCTCGCGAAGCGTGGTGGCGTTCTCGTTTTTCTTCTTGATCACGATCGCGGTGCTGGCGCTTTTGCTATCCACCCTCGGCCTTGATTTGGTCACCTCCGTCACCGGGGCCGCTACGGCGGTGGCCAACGTGGGCCCGGGCCTTGGTGATGTGATTGGCCCGGCGGGCAACTTCTATACCTTACCGAACGCGGCCAAATGGCTTTTATGCCTGGGCATGCTGCTGGGCCGCCTTGAGATACTCACCGTCGTGGTGCTGATGACACCGATGTTCTGGCGCCACTAACGTCAATGCGTCGGCGCGGGCTCCACCAGTAGCCGATACCCCACTCCGGCCTCGGTCTGCAAAAGCGCCGGGGCCTGGGGGTCGTCGCCGAGCTTTTGTCGCAGCCGGCTGATGACGATGCGCAGATAGTGCGTATCGTCCACGTGGGTCGGGCCCCATACCTCCTTGAGCAGTTGGGTCTGGGTCACGACGCGACCGGCATGGCGGCAAAGGCGCGCCACGACGGCAAACTCCTTACGAGTGAGGTGCACCGGCGCGTGGTTCAGCGTGACCCGGCGAAGCGTCAGGTCGATATCAAGCCCGTGGCCCGTGGTATAGCCACTGGCGGCGTCTTCGCCCTTCGCCCGGTGGGCCTGACGCTGCACGGCGCGAATACGAGCCAGAAGTTCCTGAATGCCGAACGGCTTGGTCACGTAGTCGTTGGCTCCCACGTCCAGGGCGCTCACCTTCTCGTCTTCCCGGTCGCGCACCGAGACCACGATCACCGGTACGCTGCTGTGCTCGCGAATACCGCGCAGAACCTCGTGGCCGTCCATGTCGGGCAAGCCCAGGTCAAGCAGTACTACGTCCGGTGCCTGGGTATACACCGCACCCAGCGCCTGCTCGCCGTTTTCCGCTTCCAGCACGGCGTAGCCCTGGGAGGCCAGGCTGATACGCAGAAAGCGCCGGATCTGGGGTTCGTCGTCGACGATCAGGATACGTCCGCTGGCGTCACTTTTCATCGGCTCTCCTTGACTCGGTGTCTTCCAGTGGCAGGGTGATAATGATGGCGGTGCCTTGGCCGTTCTCTGCGGTGTCGGCGCTGATGGTGCCGCCATGGGCGCCAATCATGCCCCGACAGATGGCCAATCCCAGGCCACTACCGTGAGCGCTGCGATCGCCGTCGCCACCACTGTAGAACATATCGAATACCTGCTCGCGCAGCTCCAGGGAGATACCCGGGCCCTGATCTTCGATGGTGATGACCAGCGTGGTCGGTTTGCCTTCGCGCAGGTGGGCCTTGATGTAAAGCTCCCCGCCCGGCGGTGAAAACCGCTGGGCGTTGTCCAGCACGTTGACCAGCGCTTGCTCGACCAGCGCCGGGTGAACGTACAAAAGCGGCAGCGACCCAAGCCACGACCGGCGCACCGTCACGTGCTTCATGGCATGTTCCAGGCGCTTGAGCGCTGCGTTGATTATGTCATCGAAGGAAACCCAGTCGCGCTCGATTTTCAGCGTACCGTGGCCCAGGCGCGTCATGTCCAGCAGGTTCTGGATATAGCGGTTGAGCCGTTCGCTCTCGGAGAGAATCCCGTCCAGCAGCTCACGCTGGTCACTGTCGCTCAGCTGGGGCTTGAGTTCGATCAACGAGCTGGTGGCGCCGATAATCGAGGCAAGCGGGGTGCGCAGGTCGTGAGACACCGACGAGAGTAGCGCCGAGCGCAGCCGCTCGTTCTCCTCCGAAACCCGCGTGGCACTCAGCTCGGCGACCAGCCGGGTGCGCTCCAGCGCCATGCTCAGCTGGCGCAGCAGCGTGTCCATCAGTGCTTCCTGCTCATGGCTTAGGGCCTTGGGGTTCTCCGCCAGTTTGAGGGCGAGCATGCCCAGGGTCTGCCCCTGCACCGTCAACGGCGTCAGCCGCCAAGCCTGATGACTAAGGGTCTGCGTGTCACGCCCGCTGGGCTTGTGGTGCTGCCAGCTCCATACCGCTGCCTGCCGGGCAGTGATATCGAGGTGCTCGGCGGCGGGCACCGCGTGCTTAACGCGCACTTCGCTGGCGCTCTCGGCGCTTTCAATGAACATCGTGGGCACCTTAAAGCAACTCACCAGCGTATCGACGCCCACCCGGGCAACGCCGGCGCTGTCGGTCGCCATGGAAAGCTGTTCGGCGTAGCGCAGCAGTAGTTGGGTCTGGTCGCGGCTCGCCCGCAGAGCCAGCAGGCGCTGGCGCCCGCGCCCGGCCAGTTGCCCCACCACCAGCGCCACCAGAAAGAACAGCACCACGGTCAATAGCTGTCCGCGCTCGACCATCGCAAAGGTCAGCCGCGGCTGGGTAAAGAAGAAGTTGAACACCAGAAATCCGGCCACGGCGCTGAGCATGGCCATGGTGGTACCTGCCCAGACGGCGCTGAACAGCACGGCGGCCAGAAACACCAGCGACAAGTTGGCAAGCTCCAACCAGGGTTCCAGCACCAGCGCCACGCCCAAAGAGGCCATGACGCCGACGCCGGTGGCAATGAACATTGAAGGGCGCAACCGCAGGGCAACCCGGCGTGGCGCCCGGTGGCCTCGGCGGCTTCCCTGGGCCACCACGACGATATCGAACGCCTCGCCCTGAGCCATCAGCCGCGTGGCTAGCGGGCGCGACCACCAGCGGCGCCCCGCTCCGCGCCCCACCACGATGGTGGTGGCGTTGATGGTACGGGCGTAATTGATAACTTCCGCCGACTGGCTTTGCCCTTGTAGGCGCAGCGAATCACCGCCTAACCGGGCCACCAGGCTGAAGGTGCGCTCGATGGCCAGCTGCTGCTCGGCGCTGTCGGCGCCCTTGTAGACATACACCGCGCGCCAGACGGCCAAGCGCCGTTCGGCCATGCGGTGGGACGCGCGCACCAGCGCGATATCGTTCTCATTACCGTTGACCACTACCACCAGGTGCGGCCTGACCGGCCAGGGCCCGGCACGCCCTCCGGCGTCCATGGCGACCTTGACATCGGCATCGACCCGCTCGGCCATGGTCTGGATGGCAAGCTCGCGAAGCGCGTGGAGGTTCGACTCACTGAAATAGCCCTCCATGGCGGCGCGGGCCTGCTCCGGGATGTAGACCTTGCCGCGCTTCAAGCGCTCGAGAAGCTCCACCGGGGTCAGATCGACCAGCGACACGTCCCGGGCGCGCTCAAGCAGTGCATCGGGCACGGTTTCACGCATCCGGATCCCGGTAATTCGGGCGACGTCATCATTGAGGCTCTCCAGGTGCTGGACATTGACCGTGGTCCATACGTCGATGCCCGCCGCCAAAAGCTCCTCGATATCCTGATAGCGTCTGGCGTGGCGGCTGCCGGGAATATTGCGATGGGCAAGCTCATCCACCAGCAAGATACCGGGGCGGCGCGCCAGGGCGGCGTCGATATCGAACTCGTGAAAGGTGCGACCGTGATGCTGCAAAGGCGCCAGCGCAATCCGCGCCAGGCCCTCACAAAGCGCTTCGGTGTCGCCGCGGCCATGGGACTCGACCACGCCGATCACGATGTCCTCGCCCTCCTCTTGTCGCTCGCGGGCGGTGCGCAGCATGGTGTAGGTCTTGCCAACCCCAGGCGCGGCGCCTAGAAAGACACGCAAGCAGCCGCGCGCCTCCCGGCGCGCGGCTTTGAGTAATGCATCGGGATCGGGCCGCTGATCCGCTGAATACATTGTGTCACTCCACGGTGTTGTTCGGGGTATCGTCGGTGGTTGCCGACAAGTCACTACCCGCGGCGATGGGGTAGCGCTCATCAAGGCCTGCGTTCAGGCGCAGCACGTTGACTACGGGCGCGCCCAGCCAGCCGGTATTTTCAAGGGCCGACGCGAGCAGCGCGGTCACGCTAGCTTCGTCGATTTGGCGCGCCTGCGCCACCCTTGCCACCTGAAGTCGGGCGGCCGCTGGCGAGATATGCGGGTCAATCCCTGAGCCGGAGGCGGTGATCAGATCGATTGGGATTTGATCGACACTCACGCCTTCCCGTTGGGCAATGGCGTTGGCATCCGCCTCGGCCCGCGCGCGCAGCGCTGCGTTGTCCGGCGCCAGGTTCGAACCGGCGGCCCCACCGGCATCGTTGTCCGCGGCGGACGGGCGGCCAATAAAGTACGCATCACCGACAAAGGTCTGACCGACAAGACGCGAGCCGATGACCCGCCCCTCGGCGTCGCGCATCAGGCTGCCTCCCGCCTGCTCGGGGAACAGCCAGCCGCCGACGGCGGTGGTGGCCAGCGGATAGGCAAGCCCCAGAAGCACGGCCATGACGGCCATGAAGCGCAGCGCGCTACTCCAGGAGGTAGGCACCTGACAGGTTTCTTCACTGGCCACGGGTGACGCTTTTTGCGCGACGTTCACGGCATTATTCATGGAAGTTCTCCTAAAGGAATAGAGCGATCAGCATGTCCAGTAGCTTGATGGCGGGAAACGGCAGCAGCAGCCCGCCCAGCCCATAGATCAGCAGGTTACGGCGTAAAAGCTCGGTGGCCGAGGCCGCCTTGACGGATACCCCGCGCAGGGCGAAAGGAATCAGCGCGGGTATGATCAAGGCGTTGAATGCCACCGCCGCCAGCACCGCCGTGGTGGGGGAATGCAGGTGCATCACGTCCAGCACGCCAAGCGCTGGAAGGCTGGCGGCAAACAGCGCCGGCAAAATGACGAAGTACTTGGCCACATCGTTGGCCAGCGAAAACGTGGTCAGCGCTCCCCGGGTCACCAGCAGCTGCTTGCCGATTTCCACTGCGTGGATCAGCTTGCCAGGGTCGGAGTCCAGATCCACCATGTTGGCGGCTTCACGAGCGGCCTGGGTGCCAGAATTCATCGCCAGACCAAGATCCGCCTGGGCAAGCGCGGGGGCGTCGTTGGTGCCGTCCCCTACCATGGCCACCAGACGACCGCTGGCCTGCTCTTCGCGAATCAATGCCAGTTTGCGCTCCGGGGTGGCCTCGGCAATGTAGTCGTCCACCCCGGCGGTGGCGGCAATGGCCGAGGCGGTGATCGGGTTGTCGCCGGTGATCATGATGGTTTTGATGCCCATGGCGCGCAGCTCGGCGAATTTCTGCGCGATACCGCTTTTGATCACATCCGACAGCGCCACCACGCCCAGCAGCTGCTTGCCTTCAGCCACGGCGATGGGCGTTGCGCCATCTCGGGAGATACGCTCGATGACCTGCTCGTAGTCGCCGGGGATCTCGCCGCCCTGCGCCTTGACCCAGGCGGCGATGGCGTTGGGTGCGCCCTTGCGAAGCGCACGCCCGCTTGTCAGATCCACCCCTGACAGCCGAGTTTCGGCGCTGAACGCCTCGAACGTGGCGCCCTCGGCCTCGTCACTGAGCGTGCGATCCACGCCCTGTTCGGTGGCTAGAGCGACAATCGAGCGCCCTTCCGGGGTCGGGTCTTCCAGCGACGTAAGAAACGCCACATCGCGAAGGCGCTGGCGTGATACCTGCCAACAGGGGGCAAACTCCGTAGCGCGTCGATCCCCCAGGGTGATGGTGCCGGTCTTGTCCAGCAGCAGCGTGTCGATACTGCCGGCGATCTCCACGGCCTTGCCGGACTTGGCTACCAGATTGGCGCGCAGGGCGCGCTCCATGCCGGCAATGCCGATAGCCGGCAGCAATCCGCCGATGGTGGTCGGTATCAGACACACCAGCAGTGCCACCAGCATGACCGGCGAGGTTTCTACACCGACGAAGGCGGCCATGGGAACCAGAGTGACCACCACGATCAGAAACACCAGGGTGAGCATCGCCAGCAGCACCGAGAGCGCAAGCTCCGAAGGCGTCTTCTGGCGGTTGGCGCTTTCCACCAGAGCAATCATGCGATCGAGCAGCGACTCACCGGGGTTGGCACTCACCTCGATGACCAGTTGATCCGACAGCACCTGGGTGCCCGCGCTAACGCCGCTGTTATCGGTACCGGCTTCACGCAGCACCGGCGCGGACTCGCCGGTCACCGCCGATTCGTTGATCGACGCCGCGCCTTCGACGATATCGCCATCGGCCGGGATCAGTTCGCCCGCGACCACGATGATGCGATCGCCCTTGCGCAACGACTCTGCGGTGACACTTCGAAGGGCGCCGTCGGCCTCAAGCTTTTTCGCCGAAAGCTCTGACTTGGTCTTGCGCAGTGCCCCGGCGTGCGCCTTGCCACGGGATTCCGCCAGCGACTCCGCGCCGGTGGCGAACAGCACCGTGGCCAGCAGCAGCAGCGCAATGCCCAGAGCAAAGCCACCGTTTTCCCCTTGCGCAAAGGCAACGGGGGTCAGCGCGAAGCACACCACGGTGCCGATGGCGACCACCGCCATGACCGGATTACGTGCCAAAAGGCGCGGCGCCAGGCCCTTGATTGCCCCGGTCACCACCTGAGCGTTAAGCGGCGAGCGACGCGGCTTGTTGGCTAACGGTATATCTGACATCTCGTTTCTCCTAGAAGCCCTGCGCGACGGCTTCGGCAATGGGACCCAGTACCAGCGCCGGCAAAAAACCCAGCAAATTGACAATCACGATCACCCCGGCGGTCAGCCCCAGGAAAGCGGCGCTATCCATGGGCAGCGACCCGCGCCCGGCGGGGGCGGTGCGCTTGCCGGCCAGCCACCCGGCCACGGCCAACGGCACCAGCATGGGCAGAAAACGGCCCACCAGCAGAGCGACGACACAGGCCAGATTCCACCAGGGCGTATCGTCGCCCAGCCCTTCGAAGCCGGAGCCGTTGTTGGCAAAGGCCGAGGTGAATTCGTAAAGCACCTGGGACAGGCCATGAAAGCCGGGATTCGAGGTCTGCGCGGCGCCCGGCATGGCGACCGTGAGCGCCGAGAGCCCCAAAATGACCAGCGGCTGGGCCAGAATTGCCAGTGAAATCCAGCGCATCTCGCGGGTTTCCAGGGGCTTGCCAAAAAGCTCCGGTGCTCGCCCGACCATCAGCGAGCCCACGAAGGCGGCCAGCATCAGGTAGAGCACGAAACCGATCAGCCCCACGCCCACGCCACCGAAGGTGACGTTCACGAACATGTCCATCAGCAGCATCATGCCGCCCAAGGGGTTGAAGCTATCGTGCATGGCGTTGACCGAGCCGTTGGAGGTCTGGGTCGTCCAGCTTGCCCAAAGCGCGGACAGGTCCGTGCCGAAACGCAGCTCCTTGCCCTCAAGATTGGCCCCGGGTTGGGAAAGCTCCACCAGGGCGGCGTTGGGCATGCGTTCGGAGTAGACCACCACCGAGGTGGAGACGAGCGAGAACGCCAGCATCACCACTCCGATCCCCAGCATGAGCCGCCGTCGACCGCTGATCACGGCAATGGCCAGCAGCAGCGCCACCGGAATCAGCGTCAATGAGGCGGTTTCGATCACGTTGGCAAGCGGCGTAGGGTTCTCAAGCGGCACGCTGGAGTTGGGCCCGTACCAGCCACCGCCGTTGGTTCCCAGCTGCTTGATGGCCACCATGGAGGCCACCGGCCCCAAGGGAATCGACTGCACATCGTCAACCTGGGCGTCCATCATTTGGATCTCAGGGGCTGGCTGATAGCTTGCCGGCACACCCTGCCAGGTAAGCAGCAGCGCCACCACGACGGCCAAAGGAAGCAGCACGCGGACCACGCTGCGGGTCAGGTCCTGGTAGTAATTGCCCACCCCTTTCAACGCTTCGGCGCCTCGGGTGGCCAGCAGCGTGCGCGCGATCGCTACCAGCACCGCAAGCCCCGTGGCCGGGGTGAGAAACTGAAGCGTCACGATCGCCAGCGTCTGGCTCAAATGTGAAAGCTGGGCCTGGCCTGAGTAATGCTGCTGGTTGGTGTTGGTGGCAAACGAGACCGCCGTATGCAGCGCGGTATCCCAGGGCATGCCAGCGATGCCATCCGGGTTTAGCGGCAGCACGCCCTGGAACATGAAGACCAGCCAGGCCATCAGTATCAGCCCCACGTGCAGCTTCATGATCGCCAGCGCATAGACGCGCCAGGTCATGCACTGCTGGCTATCAATATCCGCCAGGCGGTAGATAGGTGTTTCAATGACGGCGAACAGCGCATCCATCCGGGTTCGCTTGCTCTTAAGCGCTTGGCCCATGTAGAGCCCCAACGGCACGCCGAGCAGTGCCACCAGCGCGTAAATGGCGATCATGTCGTTCATGGCGATCTCCTAGAAACGCTCGGGGCACATTAATGCGTAGAACAGATACGCGGCCGTCAATGTGGCAATGATCAGCAATACGGTATTCATCGATACGCCTCCTGTGATTGGCCTATCGAGAATAGAAAGAGACGGCGTAAAAATTCGATGCCGGTTTGCGGCTTCCGGCGTTAAAAAGGCGTAAAAAAAACGCCCATCTGGGCGTTTTAAGCAGCCTTGAGAGGCAACCGCTATCGACAGCTTCCCCATAGATAGGTGACTATCAGACCTCTTGTGACTCGAATGGGCTTACTGCCATGAAAATCATCATTCTTGGCGCCGGCCAGGTCGGCGGAACACTGGCCGAACACCTCGCCCACGAAGAGAACGATATCACCGTGGTGGATACGGACACGGCCAAGCTACGCGAGCTGCATACCAAGCTCGATATCCGTACCGTGACCGGCGCTGGTTCCTACCCGATCGTGCTGCGCCAGGCAGGCTGCGAAGACGCCGACATGCTGATCGCGGTGACCAACTCCGACGAAGTCAACATGATCGCCTGCCAGGTCGCGCACACGCTGTTTCGCACGCCGACCAAAATTGCCCGCGTACGCGCCACGCCCTATCTCACCCGCAAGGGGCTATTCGCCAACGACGCGATCCCCATCGATGTCCTGATCAGCCCCGAGCAGGTGGTGACCGACCACGTGCGCCGTTTGATCGAGCACCCCGGCGCCCTTCAGGTGCTGGAGTTCGCCGGCGGCCTGGTGCAGCTCGTCGCGGTCAAGGCGTTTTACGGCGGCCCGCTGGTGGGCCAGGACCTGGCGTTTCTGGGTCGCCATATGCCCAACGTGGATACCCGGGTTGCGGCGATCTACCGGCGCAACCGGCCGATCATCCCGCGCGGCGATACGATCATCGAGGCCGACGACGAAGTGTTCTTTCTCGCCGCGAGGCGCGATATTCGCGCGGTCATGAGCGAGCTTCGCCGGGTCGAGCGCGGTTTCCGCCGGGTGGTGATCGCCGGCGGCGGCAATATCGGCGAGCGCCTGGCCGAGCACCTGGAGCACAACCACCAGGTCAAGATCATCGAACACAGCCTTGAGCGCTGCACCACGCTTTCCGAGCGCCTGGATCGCACCGTGGTGCTGCACGGCAGCGCCACCAGCAAGCGCCTTCTGGAAGAGGAGAACATCGAGGATTGCGATATCTTCTGCGCGTTGACCAACGACGACGAGGTCAACATCATGTCGTCGCTTTTGGCCAAACGGCTGGGGGCCAAGAAGGTACTTACGCTGATCAACAACGCCGCCTATGTGGATTTGGTGCAGGGCGGCGAGATCGACATCGCGATCTCGCCCCAGCAGGCAACGATCGGGAGCCTTTTGACCCACGTGCGCCGGGGCGACATCGTCAACGTGCACTCCCTGCGCCGGGGTGCGGCGGAAGCAATCGAGGCGATCGCCCACGGCGACAAGCAGTCTTCCAAGGTGGTCGGCCGGGCGGTGCGCGATATCGACCTGCCCGAGGGCACCACCATCGGGGCGATGGTGCGCGGCAAGGAAGTCATCATCGCCCACGGTGACGCGGTGGTGGAAAGCGGCGATCACGTGATTTTGTTCGTGATCGACAAGCGCCGGATTCGCGACGTCGAGCGGATGTTCCAGGTCGGCTTGAGCTTTTTCTAGGCGTTGGCCGACAGTGACTGCGCTAGATTTCCACCGCGCGACCGATGTACTCGATGGGCCCGGTAGGTAGCCCCGTGGGCGAGCCGGTGGCGTCTTCCATGGTCAGCTCGAAAAGCTGATTGTCCTCGAGCGGAGGCAGCTGGTCCAGGTCCAGGCGTATCGGCTCGCCGGGTTCGACCAGGCCAAGCGACACCGGCGCCTGCCAGTCGTCGGCCTTGGTCCAAAACTCCAGCGCCTTGCCCTCGGGCACCTCGAAAGCGCCCAACGGGATCAGCTCGATCTGGCGCCGGTTGGCGGCCTGCACCACCCAGCCGGCGGATTGATTCTGTGGGGCGAGCAGCACCACCATGTACTCCGGCGTGGCCGTGCCTGCAGGCTTTAACAGCAGAAGCGCCGCCATTAATACCGCCGCGGCCACCCCCGCCCCCGTCGCCGCGCGCCACAGCGCCACACGCTGCCAGAGCTCCGGTTGCGTCTTCGTCACGGTAGTAGACGCCCCGCGGCGCGCATTCAGGCTTCGCTGAATGCGCGGCCATAGCAATTCGCTGGGGGTTAGCGCCTCGGTGAGCGCGTTGTAGGGGAAGAAGCGCTCCTCCCAGTCGCGCACGATTTGCTGCAGTTCCGGGTCGTTTTCAAGGCGTGCTTCGAACGCCTGGCGCTCGTCAAACGAGAGCGTGCCCAGAACGTACTCACCCGCCACCGCCTGCTTGTCATCCTGGTCGTTGGGCGCTGTCATGCCAGACACTCCCGTAGGCGCACCAGGCTTCGCTTGATCCAGGCTTTGACGGTGCCCAGCGGCGCGCCCGTATGTGCGGCGATTTCTGCATGGCTCAAGCCATCGACGTAGGCTTGAAGCACGCAGTTGCGACGTTCGGCTTCAAGCTCTTTTAAACATTCATCCATTCGCTGGCCGGTTTGCCAGTCGAAGGCGTCCAGGGTCTGCCCTTCCGGGCGTCGGGTATCTTCTTGCTCAACACTGTCCGCATCGAAGGCGTCGTCCGTCACTCTTTCGCGCTGACGAATGGCGTTGAGTGCCAGATGGCGGGCAATGCTGAAAATCCAGGTGCGGGCGGTGCCTTTTTCGGGGTCGAAGGTAGCGGCGCGCTGCCAGATATTCAAAAAAGCGTCATGCACGATATCTTCCGCCATGCCACGGTCCTTGACGATTCGATACACCACGCCGAGGATGCGCGACCCTTCCTCACGGTATAGCGAATGAAGTGCGTCGTGCTCACCGCGGGCGCAGCGCACTAACGTGTCGGCATAGTCGAATTCATGGTTTTTTTCAGCCACGCTTTTGCTCCCTCGTAACGCGCCGGTTCACTCCCTTGTGCGCTGAGATAGAGCATAACGAGTAAGGGCCCGCGAAACGAGCCCTTAATTTTAATGAGGCAGAAAAACCCCTGCCCCGATAACGGGCAGGGTTGAACTTATTCGGCGGTCCAAAAGATGTAGTCGGCCTGATAAGTGACGATGGCCGTGGCGCCTTCGTGGTCGCTATCGCAGGCCATATCCGGCGCTACACCGCCTTCGGTGTTCAGACGCTGAATGTAGCTTACGTCGGTCATGGCGCCTTCGCCTTCAGCCGGATTGGCTTCGACCAGCTGAAGCGGAATGTTGGCGTCGCCGTTATCGGCGGTAGCAAGCTGGGTACCGGTCACTTTGGAGCCGTCCATCGCCTCCCAAGTGGCGGGCGGGCCGTAATAGCTGCCGACCTGGGCGCCTTCGCCGTCGTTGAGCGCCGCGCTCGGGCCCTTGAATACCCACGCGACGTCGCCGGAATCGTTGGTTTCACACATGTATTTGATCGCGCCTACACCGACGGTTTCGAGTGCGACGGTGTGGCCGTCCGGTACCTGGACGTCCTCTGGCGTATCCGCCAGAGCAGCGTGACTGAAGGATGCAATCAGGGCAGTAGCTAAAGTAGCACGCGTTAGATGTTGAATACTCATTTCAGTCTCCTTAAAGGTTATTATCAACCGCGTGATTCTGTGCGGCTGTATAAGGGATACACGCGAGCCTTCGTTTTGGATGCACTTTTTTTAAAAAAATTTTAGCGCGCCCCGCTCTACCCCTTTTGTCGTGTTCTCTTTTATAGTCAAAACAGCGGCTTAATCGTTAAAAGCCCTATCGCCGTCCAATAGATGTCATATCAACGCCGTAGGTTAAAGGCGGCTACTACTACTCACTGCCTTGGGAGCCCCGTATGTCTTCGAGTATCGACCCTTATGCCCTTTCGCGGCGTACGTTTTTGGGCGGTTTGGCCGCGTCGTCGTCGCTGATCCTGCTACACCCCTTTGCAGCGCACGCCTCGCCCCGCCAGGCGCACCTTCGGCTGATGGAAACCACCGACATCCACGTCAACGTGCTGCCTTATGATTACTACGCCGACCGGCCCAACGACACCATGGGCCTGGCGCGCACCGCGTCGCTCATCGACGCGGTGCGCGCGGAGTCCACCAATGCGATGCTGATCGATAACGGCGATTTTCTTCAGGGCAACCCGATGGGCGACTACATCGCCTATGAGCGCGGCATGCGCGAAGGCGACCATCACCCGGTCATCAACGCGATGAACGTGTTGGGCTACGACATCGCAACCCTGGGCAATCACGAGTTCAACTACGGCTTGGACTTCATGTTCAAGGTGTTGAACGGCGCCAACTTTCCTTTTGTTTGCGCCAACCTGACCAAGGGCGCGCTGGCGGCCAACCCGCGCAACGACGATCTTTTCCTGCGCCCCTACCTGATCAAGGAGAAAACGATCACCGATGGCGCTGGCCAGAGCAGCAGCGTCAAGGTCGGCTTCATTGGCTTCGTGCCGCCCCAGGTCATGACGTGGGACGAAAAGCACCTCGAAGGCCGCGCCAATACCCGGGACATCGTCGAGGCGGCCCAGGCCTGGGTGCCGGTAATGAAAGAGGAAGGTGCGGATATCATCGTGGCACTCGCCCACTCCGGCATCGAAGGCGCGGGCCAAACCGAGCGGATGGAAAACGCTGCGCTGTATCTTGCCGGGGTCGATGGTATCGATGCCCTTTTCACCGGCCATCAGCATCTGGTCTTTCCCGGCCCCAATGATTTCGAGGGCATCGCCGGGGTCGACCCGGCGCGGGGAACGCTGATGGGCAAGCCGGCGGTCATGGCGGGGTTTTGGGGTTCGCACATGGGGCTGATCGATTTACTGCTCGAACGCGACGGCGGGCGCTGGCGAATCGTCGACTTCACCACTGAGGCGCGCCCGATCTATCACCGCGACGAAGACCGCGACGTGATACCTAACGTGTCCTCAAGCGCAGCAGTGACTAGCGCGGTGAGCGACGACCACCAGGCCACCCTCGACTACGTACGCACGCCGGTCGGGCGCAGCGCGGCCCCGCTCCACTCCTACTTTGCGCTGGTCGCCGACGACCCCTCGGTGCAGCTCGTCGCCAATGCCCAGATCTGGTACATCGAAGAGATGCTCAAGGGCGGCGAGTACGCGGGGCTGCCGGTGCTTTCCGCCGCGGCCCCCTTCAAAACCGGCGGACGAGGCGGCCCCGACTACTACACCGACGTACCGGCGGGAGACATCGCCATCAAGCACGTGGCGGATTTGTATCTTTACCCCAACACCATTCGCGCCGTAGCGGTCAGCGGCGCCCAGGTGCGCGAGTGGCTCGAGATGTCGGCGGGCATGTTCCATCAGGTCAATGAAGGCGCCGAGGACGCGCCGCTTCTTGATACGCGCTTCCCGTCGTACAACTTCGACGTGATCGATGGCGTGAGTTATCGCATCGACCTGGCACAGCCTGCCCGCTACACCGCAGAGGGCGAGCTTGCCCACCCCGAGGCCCACCGCATCGTCGACCTGGAATTCGAAGGCGCGCCGATCGACCCGGCGCAAATGTTCGTCGTGGCCACCAACAACTACCGGGCCGGGGGTGGCGGCAACTTCCCGGGTGTCGACTCGGAGGCGGTCATTTTCGTGGGCCCGGACACCAACCGCGACATCATCGTGCGCTATATCGTCGAGCAGGGAACGGTCGACCCGGCGGCGGACTTCAACTGGGCATTCAAACCGATGCCCGGTACCACGGCGCTGTTCGAAACCGGACCCGGGGCAGAGCACTACCTGGCCGACGTGGCGCAGACCACGCAAATCGAACCCGCGGGGGATGGCGACAACGGCTTTGCGCGCTACCGGATCACGCTTTAACCGGCATCCCGCGCTCAGGCGACCAGGTCGTACATGAACGAAAAAAGGGCGAGGCGCCAATGGCGCCCCGCCCTTTTTTACAAACCGGCCTTTTTTACAAACCGGCCTATTTTACAACACAGGCCTTGCGCTTAAGCGTTACTGCGCGGCTTTTTGCATGGCGAGTGCGGTGTCCAGCATACGGTTGGAGAAGCCCCACTCGTTGTCGTACCAGGCCATGATCTTGACCAAGCGGCCGTTGACACGGGTGTGGTTGGCGTCAAAGGTCGAGGAGTTCGCATCGTGGTTGAAGTCGATCGAGACCAGCGGCTGCTCGTTGACGGCCAGTACTTTGGAATTCGCCGCGGCTTTTTGCACCGCTTCGTTGATCTCTTCCTTGGTGGTGTCGCGCGAGGCGGTGAAGGTCAGATCCACCAGGGATACGTTGATCACCGGCACGCGCACGGCCAGGCCGTCGAACTTGCCGTCGAGCTCGGGCAGCACCAGACCCACGGCGGCGGCGGCCCCGGTTTTGGTCGGAATCATGGAGTGCGTGGCACTGCGCGCCCGGTAGGGGTCCGAGTGGTACACATCCGATAGATTCTGGTCGTTGGTGTAGGCGTGAACGGTGGTCATCAGGCCGTTTTCGATACCAACGGCGTCGTTCAACGCCTTGGCCACCGGCGCCAGGCAGTTGGTCGTGCAAGAGGCGTTGGAGACCACCTTGTGCTCGGCGGTCAGGATATCGTCGTTCACCCCAAACACGATCGTGGCATCCGCGTCCGGGCTCGGCGCGGAGATCAACACGCGCCCGGCGCCGGCTTCGATGTGCTTGGCGGCGGCGTCGCGCTTGGAGAAAAGGCCCGTGCACTCCATGACCAGGTCGACGCCCAGCGCTTTCCAGGGAAGGTTGGCCGGGTCGCGCTCGGAGGAGATCGCAATGCGGTCGCCGTCCACGGTAATGCTCTCGTCGTCGTGTTCGACGGCGAAGGGAAAGTGGCCGTGAACCGTATCGTGGCGCAGCAGGTGGGCGTTGAGTGACGCTTCACCCAGGTCGTTGATGGCCACGACTTCGAAGCGGTCGCGGTAGCCGTTTTCATAAAGCGCGCGCAGTACGTTACGGCCGATGCGGCCAAAGCCATTAATCGCAATCTTAATGCTCACAGGGCACCTCGTTTGGCTGGTAGTGAAGTCGTTGCTAACTGTCGTAAAACGCTATTACAAAACGTGTTACAAAAACAGAAAACCAGTAAAAAAATTACAAAAAAGAGGTAAAAAAACGTATTTAAATCAATTAAAGGCCAGTTAGGGCGCTCCCAAGCGGCCTTAAGCCTAATATGTAGTAAAATTACTATAAAAACGCTATCTTGGTCCAATCATTAATTGTGGTCCGACACCCGTTTGCCAACCGCAATGCTATTTAGTCGATAAAGGAGACGCCCCATGAGCAGCAATGTGTCCTACACGCCCCTGCGCCGCACCAAAATCGTGGCAACGCTGGGACCGGCCAGCGACCGCCCCGGGGTGCTCAAAAAAATGCTCGAGGCGGGGGTCGACGTGGTGCGGCTCAACTTCTCCCATGGCTCCAAAGAGGATCACCAGCGCCGTTTAGAGGCGGTACGCGAGATCGCCGCACGCCTGAACCGCAGCGTTGCCGCGCTTGGCGATTTGCAGGGCCCGAAGATTCGCATCGCCCGCTTCGCCGACGGCCCGGTGAACCTAAAGGTTGGTGACGCATTCATTTTGGACATGGCGTTGGATAGCCAGAGCGGCAGCGCCGAGCGGGTGGGCTGCGATTACAAGGCACTGATCGACGACGTCGCCCCCGGTGATCGGTTACTGCTCGACGATGGCCGCGTGGTGCTGGATGTCACCAAAATCCAGGGCCAGGAGGTACACACCCTCGTACACGTGGGCGGCAAGCTCTCCAACAACAAGGGCATCAACAAACAGGGCGGCGGGCTCTCCGCCCCGGCGCTGACCGACAAGGACCGGGAAGATCTCAAGACCGCGGTCGAGATCGGCGTGGACTACCTGGCGGTGTCGTTTCCGCGAAGTGCCGCGGACATGCAGGAAGCTCGCCAGCTTCTGGGCGAGGCGGGTAAGGAGATCGGCCTGGTCGCCAAGCTCGAGCGCGCCGAGGCGGTCGCCACCGATGAAACCCTCGACGGTATCATCGACGCCAGCGAGGCGGTCATGGTCGCCCGGGGTGATTTGGGCGTGGAGATCGGCGACGAAGCGCTGATCGGTACGCAAAAGCGCATCATCAAGCATGCCCGCTCGCACAACCGGGCAGTGATCACCGCAACGCAAATGATGGAGTCGATGATCGAATCGCCCTTGCCCACAAGGGCCGAGGTGTTCGACGTGGCCAACGCGGTGCTGGACGCCACCGACGCGGTGATGCTCTCGGCAGAAACCGCCGCCGGCGACTACCCGGTAGAAACCATCGAAGCCATGGACCGGGTCTGCCTGGGCGCCGAGCGCGAACGGATCGCGCAGTCCTCGGGCCACCGGATTCACGAAGGGTTCGAGCGTATCGATGAAACCATTGCGCTGTCGGCCATGTACGCCGCCAACCACTTGACCGGTGTGCGCGCCATCGCCTGTATGACCTCGACCGGCTATACCCCCTTGATCGCCTCGCGCATTCGCTCCGGGCTTCCGATCGTGGGGCTTGCCCACAGCCCGATTGCCCAGCGGCGCATGGCGCTTTACCGCGGCGTGGTCTCGATTCCCTTCGACACCACCGGCATGGCCGCCACCGAGGTCAATCAGAAAGCCGTCGAACTTCTCAAGGCGCACGGATTGGCGGGCCCGGGGGAACATGTCATTCTCACCCGGGGCGATCACATGAACGCCCACGGCGGCACCAATACCCTGAAAGTGTTGGCGGTGGACGCCGAATAAACGAGCCAGCGCGCCCGCAAGGCGCTATCGATAAGCCCCATAACAAGAGAACACGCCATGAACGATGCCCGCCCACCCCGCCAGGCCACGCGGACGCTTGCTACCAAAAAGCGGATTGCGCTGATTGCTCACGATGGTAAAAAAAGCGAGCTTTTGGAGTGGGCGGCGCGCTGGCAACAAACGCTTGGCGCACATACGTTGCTTGGCACCGGCACCACCGCCGGGCGGCTAAAGAGCGCGCTGGGGCTCGAGGTCGAAGGGTTGATGAGCGGGCCCTTGGGCGGTGATCAGCAGATTGGCGCGCGCATCGCCGAGCAGCGCCTGGATATCCTGATCTTTTTTTGGGACCCCTTCGCCCCCCAGCCCCACGACCCGGATGTCAAAGCGCTGCTGCGTTTGGCCGCGCTTTGGAACGTCCCGGTGGCCTGCAACGCAGCCAGCGCGGATTTCATGCTCTCGTCGCACTATATCGACGCGGAATACGTCATGAACATCCCGGATGCCCAGGCCTGGGCCGAGGCCCGCACGCCCTAGAACGCCCTGGCGCTACCGACAGTGCCGGGCGTTTTAGGCGCTTGCGTATTGGCCCTCGCGGACGCGCAACTGGCGCGCCACCACTTTTTGACCGGGTTGGACGCGGCCTTCGATGGCGTCCAGCGCGCAGGCAAGCGTGCACTGGGCCATACCCTCGTAATCCTGGGAGACGGTGTTGATCGGCTGGGGCAAAAAGTCCAAAAGCCGGTGATCGCCAAAGGTGGCCAGTTTGAGCGCTTGAGGAAGCCCCCCACGGCCGAGAAAGTGATCGAACACCCCTTCCATCAGCGTGTAAGAGGCGGTGACGATGGCATCCACTTCGCCCATCTCGCTTTCGAGCTCGGCCATTAGCCGGGCGCCCTCGCCGCGCTCGTAGCGGTTGGCGCAAAGCGTCCGCCCTTCTACACCGCGCTCGTACAGGGCAGTTTCGAACCCGGCCCGACGGTCGCGGCTGATCGAAAGCCCGGGCATCGCATCGATCCAGACAAGGCGCCGCGTAGCAGTGCCGATCACCGATTGCGTTAGCGCCTGTGCCGCCGCGAAGTCATCGCTCACCACGCTTGCAAAGCGCGCGGGGGAAAGTCCCCGGTCGACCCCTACGATGCGAACGCCCTCGTTGGCAAGCTCGGTATAGAACGGGTCGCTTTGACTCAAACAGCTCGCGGTAATCAGCACCTCGCAGCGCTGGGCACGCAGCGCCAGCGCCAGCGCGCATTCGCTTTCGGCGTTGTCGTCAGAGCTTGCCACCAAAAGCTGGTACCCCTTCTCCCGTGCGCCCCGCTCCAGGCGCTTGGCAAGGCGGGCGTAGCTTACGTTCTCCAGGTCCGGCACGATCAGCCCGATCAGCCGGCTGGCGCCACGGCGCAGCGCCGCCGCTTGGGGGTCGACGTGATAGCGGTGCGCCCGTACCACGCTCATTACTTTTTCGATGGTCGCGGCGCTAATACGGCGCTTTTCCGCCTGGCCGTTGATCACGTAGCTGGCGGTGGTTCGCGAGACGCCGGCGAGCCGGGCGATATCGGCAAGTGTCATGTCGTGTCCTCACATTGAGCGCTTTAGTGTACCAGCGCCTTGACTAAGCCCCTACCAACGTCTACAAACACACCCCTTGTGCCCTGAGGTGAATCGTTTCAGCATAGCATCACCAAGGGTTTCACGATTTTAATGCGCGTTGTGACCCCGCCTTCGCGCCGCTTTCGAGTTCACGCCGGACGCGCTTTACAGGAGAACTGCATGCTCACACTTGGCCCTGACGATATCCTGCTGGGTTGCCGGGCGGATAGCTGGCAAACCGCGCTGGACGCCGCCGCCGGCGCGCTGAACGAAGCGGGGCTGACCGCGCCGGAATACCGTGACGGGCTGCACGCTCGCGAAGCCCAGTCGTCCACGTACCTGGGCAACGCCATCGCCATACCCCATGGCACGCCGCAAAGTCGTCAGCACGTTCAGCAAACCGGCGTGCGCGTGCTGCAGTTCCCCGAAGGGCTCGAGTGGCACGACGGCAACCGTGTTCACGTACTGGTGACCATCGCCGCGCAAAACGACGAGCACCTGGATATTTTGCGCCAGCTCACCCATGTGCTGGACCGGGATGGCGTGGCCGAGGCGCTGGCCAGGGCGACCTCCGCCGAGGACGTCGCCCGCCTGCTGGCCAAAGAGGTCCCGGCACCGCGGTTGGGTAAAGAGACGCTGTGCCTGAAGTTTCCCGCCCAAAGCGCCCAGGAACTGGCGCTGGCCGCGGCGGCCAGGCTCTATCAAAGCGGCTGCGTGGATAACACCTTCATCGCCGCCGTGGCCGACCAGGCCCCGGTATGGCTGGGCGATGGCTACTGGCTCGTTAGCCACTCGGGCGGGGCGCTAACGCCTGCGCTTGCGCTGGCCACCCCGGCGGATACCGCGCTCGAGGAAGCGGGCCACCCGGTGCAGGCGCTTTTCTGTTTGGCCGCCATGAGCGACTACCACCTGCCGCTTTTAAAGCAAGTCGATGCGCTGCTCGAGAGCGTAGCGAGCCAAACCCTTGCCGACGCCGACACCGCCAGGGCATTGGCGCTACTCGCCGGTGAAAACGCCGCCACCCCGACCCGTCGCGTGCGCGTGCTCAACCCCCACGGCCTGCATGCCCGCCCGGCCAAGCAGCTGGTGCAGGTGGCCCGTGCCCAGAGCGTGGCGCTCAACGTGCGCCTGGAGGAAGGCAGTCCGACCAGCGTCTCCGCGGCGAGCTTGACCAAGGTGATTGGCCTGGGCGCCCGGCGCGGGCAGTGGCTGACGCTCTCCGGCGAAGGTGAAGGCGCCGAGCAAGCGCTCGAAGCGCTGGCCCAGGCCATCGAAGGCGGGCTTGGCGAAAAAGTCGCGCCCTTCGACGGCGGTTTCGAGCCGCCCGCCCCTGCCGAGCATGAGGAACAACCGGTCATGGCCCTCGAGGCCGACATGCCGCATACCGGTGTGGCCGCCTCCCCGGGGCTTGCGATCGCGCCGGTGTTCGTCATGCGCGCCCCGCAATTCGACTACCCGGAGCAAGCGGCAGACCCCGAGCGGGAGCTATCCCGGCTGAAGGAGGCGGTGCAGGAGGGCAAAGCGCAGCTAAGCGCGCTGGTGCGCCACGCCGCCGGCGGCGACGTGGCGGATATTCTCTCCATGCACGAAGAGATGCTCGACGACCCGGAGCTTCACCACGCCGCGAAAGACGCCATTCGCGAGGGCCGCTCGGCGGAGGCCGGCTGGTGGGAGGCGATCGACACCGCCGCCCACGCCCAGGAAATGCTGGCTGACCGGCTATTGGCCGAGCGCGCCGCGGACCTGCGTGATGTGGGCCGCCGGGTACTCAGCGTTTTGTGCAATGTGGAGCTCCCCGAACCGCCTAATCACCCCTACATTCTGGTCACCGAGGACATCGGCCCGTCGGATGTGGCGCGGCTCGATACGTCCCGGGTCAAGGGGCTTTTGACCGAGCGCGGCGGCGCCACGGCCCACAGCGCGATTCTGGCGCGAGCCTTGGGCATTCCGGCGGTGGTCGGCGCCGGCAAGGCGGTAATGGGCCTTAATAACGCCTGCATGATGATTCTCGACGGCGAGCGCGGCCGCATTACGCCCTCGCCAAGCGAGGAGCGCCTGAGCCGCGCCGAGCAGCAACTGCTCGACCTGCAAAGCCGGGAAGCGTACGCCTGGGAGCGGCGCTTCGAGCCCGCCCAAACTCGCGACGGTCACCCGGTCGAGGTTGCGGCCAACCTGGGCAATACGCTGCACGCCGAAGATGCGGTGGAGCGCGGCGCCGAGGGCGTAGGGCTTTTACGTACCGAGTTTCTGTTCATGGCCCATTCGAGCGCCCCGGATTTGGCCACCCAAACCGCCGAATACCGCCAGGCCCTCGAGGCGCTTGCCGGGCGCCCGCTGGTGGCCCGCACCCTGGACGTCGGCGGCGACAAACCCCTGCCCTACTGGCCGGTACCCCAAGAGGACAACCCGTTTCTGGGGCTGCGCGGCATTCGCCTGGCACTGACCGAGCCACAGGTGCTGGAAACCCAACTTAAGGCGCTTTTAATGGCCGCCGCCCCGGACGCCCAGGGCAACGCGCGGCCGCTGCGTATCATGCTCCCCATGGTCAAGGACGTGGCCGAGTTCCGCGCCGCCAAAGCGATTTACGACCGGCTGCTCGCCGAGATTCCCACCACGGAGCGGGCAACGGACGTGCAGCTCGGGGTGATGATCGAGATTCCCTCCAGCGCCCTGCTCGCCCCCACACTGGCCAACGAGGTCGACTTCTTCTCGATCGGCACCAACGATTTGACCCAGTACACCCTGGCGATCGACCGCGGCCACCCGGTGCTTTCCGCCCAGGCCGACGGCCTGCACCCGGCGGTGCTGCGCCTGATTCAGATGACCGTCGAGGCCGCCCACGCCAAAGGCAAATGGGTCGGCGTATGCGGCGAGCTCGCCTCCGACGCCGCCGCCGTGCCGGTGCTGGTCGGCCTGGGCGTCGACGAGCTCTCGGTCAGTGCCCGCCAGGTGGCGCTGGTGAAAGCGCGCCTGCGCGAGTTCGACTTGGCAGATGCGCAGGCCAGCGCCCGCCTGGCCCTTGCTCAGGCCACCTCTGACGCAGTACGCGACGCCCTGGAGGCCCGCTAATGGCCCGCATTCTGACACTCACACTCAACCCGGCGCTGGATCTCGCCTTCGCCCTCGATGAGCTGGCCCTGGGGGCGGTCAACCGCCCCCACCACGCCCAGCTCGAAGCCGCCGGCAAGGGCGTCAACGTGGCCCGCGTGCTGGCAGGGCTCGGCCACGAGGTTATCGTGAGCGGCTTTCTGGGGGTTGATAACGACGGCCCCTTCAAGCGCGCCTTCGAGCAGCTTGGCGTTACGGACGCGTTTTTGCGCGTACCCGGCGAGACCCGCATCAACGCCAAGCTTGCCGAACGAAGCGGCCGAGTGACGGATATCAACGGTCCGGGGATCGCGGTGGACGCCGCCACCCTGGAGGCGCTGCTGCGTGGCGTTGAAGAGACACTGGCCCACACCCCGGTCGAGGCGATCGTGGTCGCCGGGAGCCTGCCGCCCGGGCTTGATGTGGACCGCTTCAGTGCCTTGCTCGAAAGACTCAAAAATACCGGGGTGCCGCTTTGGGTCGATACCAGCGGCGAGGCGCTAAAGCGTGCCATCGCGATCGCCCCGGCGGCGGTCAAGCCCAACGAAATCGAGCTTGCCGAGTGGGCACAAGGCCCGCTGGATAGCCTGGCGAGCCGCCAGCAGGCAACCCAGCGCCTGCACCGGGCCGGGATCGACCAGGCCCTGCTTTCCGCCGGCGCCGACGGCGTACTCTGGGTCAACGCCGAAGGCGCCTGGCAGGCCACGCCGCCGCGGGTTCGAGCGGTCAACACCGTAGGGGCTGGCGACACCTTCCTGGCGGGCATGCTGCACGGCCTGCTGAGCGGACAAGACGCCCAGGCCACGTTGCGCTTTGCAACCGCCCTCTCCTGTGAATCGGTGCGCCACCCAGGCGTTGGCGATGCCAGGGCCAGCGACTTTTCAAACCTGGAACTAGAGACTCACGTACAGCGCCTGGAAACCGGCCACGTCGAGGGAGCTTTTCAATGAACATCATTCTAATTACCGCCTGCCCCAGCGGCATGGCGACGACCTTTTTGGCCGCCCGGCGGCTCGAGCAGGCCGCCAAACGTTTGGGCTGGCAAGTGCACGTCGAGATGCACAGCGAGCTGGCCCCGCTCATACCCGCCAGCGCCGAGCAGATACAGCACGCCGATCTGATCGTGGTCACCGCGCCCCACGTGCCCGACCCCGGCCGCTTCGCCGGCAAGCGCCTCTATCACGGCAGCATTGCGCAGGCGCTGCCGGCGCCGGAAGACTTTTTGACCACCGCCAAGCGTGAAGCGCCGCTCTATACCCCGGCCGAAGAGAGCCTTGAGGCGCCAGCGGCGGCTAGTGCCGAAGGCGTGCACCGAATCGTCGCCGTCACCGCCTGCCCCACCGGCGTGGCGCATACCTTCATGGCCGCCGAGGCATTGAGCGAGGCCGGCCGCGCGCTGGGCCACGCCATTCGCGTGGAAACCCAGGGGTCCGTGGGCGCCCAGGACAAGCTGACCGAGGCGGAAATTCATGACGCCGACGTGGTGATTCTCGCCTGCGATATCGAGGTCGACCCGACCCGCTTCGCGGGCAAGCGGGTCTATCGCACCTCGACCGGTACGGCGCTGAAAAAACCGCAGCTCACCGTCGAAAACGCGCTCTCCCAGGCCGTGGTAGAAGACAGCGCCAGTGCAAAGCCCACCGGTGACAGCAAAAGCCTCAAGGAAAAAGGCGTTTACAAGCACCTGCTGACCGGGGTGTCGTTCATGCTGCCCATGGTGGTGGCGGGCGGGCTGATCATCGCGCTGTCGTTCGTTTTCGGCATCGAGGCGTTCGAGGAGCCGGGCACGCTTGCCGCCGCGCTGATGCAAATCGGCGGCAGCGCCATGGGGCTGATCGTACCGGTACTGGCGGGCTACATCGCCTACTCCATCGCCGACCGGCCGGGCATCGCGCCAGGGTTGATCGGCGGCATGCTCGCCGCGGATATCGGCTCCGGGTTCATCGGCGGCATTCTCGCGGGCTTTCTGGCGGGTTACGTGGCGCTGGCCGTCACCCGCGGCGTGAAGCTGCCCTCGAGCGTCGAGTCGCTCAAGCCCATTTTGATCATTCCTTTCGTGGCGAGTTTGGTGACCGGGCTAGTGATGGTGTACGTCATCGGCGAGCCGGTCGCCACTCTTCTGGGCGCGCTCGAGAACTACCTCGAGTCGCTGGATTCCACCAACGCGGTCATTCTGGGGCTTCTGCTCGGCACGATGATGTGCGTCGACCTGGGCGGGCCGATCAACAAGGCCGCCTACACGTTTGGGGTGGGTCTAATCGCCTCGAACACCTATGGGCCGATGGCGGCGGTGATGGCCGCGGGCATGGTGCCGCCTATCGGTATGGGTATCGCAAGCTTTCTGGCGCGCTACAAGTACGCCGCCGCCGAGCGCGAGGCGGGTAAGGCGTCTTTCGTGCTGGGGCTTTGCTTTATCAGCGAAGGCGCGATTCCGTTTGCGGCCAAGGATCCGCTGCGCGTCATTCCCTGCTGTATCGCCGGCGGCGCGGTTACCGGCGCGCTCTCCATGCTGGTCGGCGCCAAGCTCATGGCGCCCCACGGCGGTATCTTCGTGCTGCTGATCCCGGGTGCGATCACCCCGGCGCTTTTGTATCTGGGCGCCATCGTGGCGGGCTCGCTGATTACCGGGGTGAGCTACGCTTTCCTCAAGCGCGGCGCCGCACAAGTGGCCGTGGCAAGCTAACGCCCCCGCCCACCTGAAACGAAAAGCGCCCAAAACGTGTTTTATTACGTTAAAGGCGCTTTTTTTTGGCGCCAAACTGCCAATAACCGCCATTGATGTAGTATTTTTTACACAACAATAAAGGCCAGCATTTGCCTGCTACCCGCCTCACCCCAAAGGAATCCCCGCTTTATGTTTCAGCTCACCCGCAGCGTCACCTGGCAGGCCCTGGAGCGCCTGCGCGATAAAACCCATAACGACCGCATTCGCGACTACTTCGCTAAAGATACGCAGCGCTTCGAGAAAATGAGCTTGAGAGTCGGCGGGCTGTTTCTGGACTACTCCAAGCACCACGTCTCCGACGAAGTGCTGGCCAAGCTGATCGAGCTGGCCGATCACTCCGCCCTGGTGCAGCGCCGCGCGCAGATGTTCTCCGGCGATATCATCAACGTGACCGAAAACCGCCCGGTGCTGCACACCGCCCTGCGAAACCCAGGCGACGAGCCGGTGTATGTCGACGGCGAAGACGTGATGCCGGAAATCACCCGCACCCGGGAGCAGATCAAACGCTTTTCCGAGGCGGTACGCAGCGGCGAGTGGAAAGGCTACAACGGCAAGGCCATCAAGGACGTGGTGAACATCGGCATCGGCGGCTCGGACCTGGGCCCGAATATGGCGGTACGCGCGCTTCTGAAATACCGCCACCCGGAGATGCACTTCCACTTCGTCTCCAACGTCGATGGCACCCACATCCAAAAAGTGCTCTCGCGGCTCGACCCGGCCACCACGCTGTTCATCGTCTCGACCAAGACCTTCTCGACCCAGGAAACACTCCTGAACGCCAAGACCGCGCGGCGCTGGTTTCTGGAAAACGCCGGCGAAGATGCGGACGTGGGCGCGCACTTCATCGCTGCCTCCACAAACCGCAAAGCAGCCATGGAGTTCGGCATTCGCGAAGAGAACGTGTTCGAGTTTTGGGCCTGGGTGGGCGGGCGCTACTCCATGTGGTCGTCGATCGGCCTGCCGATTGCGCTCTCCATCGGCTTCGAGGGCTTCATCGAGCTTTTGGAAGGCGCCCACGAGATGGACCGCCACTTCATCGAGGCGCCGCTTGCGCAAAATATGCCGGTACTCATGGCGCTGATCGGCATCTGGTACATCAACTTCATCGGCGCCGAAACCCAGGCCATCGTGCCCTACGATCAGGCGCTCAATCAGTTACCTTCGTTTCTGCAGCAGCTGGATATGGAGTCCAACGGCAAGTCGGTGGATATCTTCGGCCATCCGGTGAATTACAAAACCGGGCCGATCGTCTGGGGCCAAACGGGCTCCAACGGCCAACATGCTTTTTTCCAACTACTCCATCAGGGTACGCGCTACGTGCCCATCGACTTCATCGCTTCACTCAAGCCCGAATCCGGCATGGAGGAGCACCACTTCGCCCTGATCACCAACATGCTGGCCCAGGCCAACGCCTTCATGGAAGGCAGCCAGGGGGACGCCCGAGAGCTCAGCCAGGACCCCTACAGCTGCCCGGGCAACCGCCCCTCCAGCACCCTGCTGCTCGACGAGCTCACGCCGAAAAACCTCGGCGCGCTCATCGCGCTTTACGAGCACAAGGTGTTCGTTCAGGGCGTGATCTGGAACATCAACTCGTTCGACCAGTGGGGCGTACAGCTTGGCAAGCGTATTGCCGGTGAAATCAGTGAGCGCATTGATACCAACGCGGCAGATTTTGATGCCTCGACCCAGGGGCTTTTGGAGCTGGTGCGGGAGCATTTTCCGGGGGGCAGTGCAGAGGAAAGTGGCCGAACTGAAAGCAACAAAGTGGCGGGCAGCAAGAAACGCTAGCTCTCGTTAACGCCATTTGCAGAACCTATATAAAAACGCCCAGCCAATAGTCTGGGCGTTTTTATCAATCATTTAACCAAATGTTTACTGTTCAGGTGCATTGGCCTGCCGGGTTTTTCCGGGCATTTTAATGAAGAACCAAACGCTCATCGCGATCGCCACCAGGTTAACGCCAAGCGTGAGGGGTTGATGCGACTCAAACAGAGAGTATCTAAAAACGCTGCCTACGAAGAATTCGGTGCCCATATCGAGCGTTCCCGGCGTGAACCACACGGTGAAATAAAGGCCGGAGGCAAAGAAATACCCGGCGACGGGAGAGAACACCAGCGGAACCTGGCACAGCCAAAACAGGAAGTTTGCTTTTTCGGCATTGGCATGGCCCTCGATTAGCTTAATGCCACACACTATGCCCCCGCTATATAGCGCTAAAAAGAGAAAGAAAAACAGCCAGTTGAATATATTAAGGCCGTTAAACAATAGTGTAAAAACCGAGACGGCACCAATGCCCCCACCCGCTACCGCCAGAGTGCCCCCTACTCTTCGCTGCCACTTATTCATGCGAGTCACCAGCTAAACAATGCGCATATCGCATTAAAAATGCCCTCTAACGCAGCCATTATCCCCTCAAATAACGCTTCGAGAAGGCCCAGTAAAATTTCGAGGAGGCTATCACCAGTGGCGGCAACGGGAATCGCAACACTCATGAGGGCTACCCCTACAATCGCCAGGCCCACTACATTAAAACCAACGAACAACATATAAGTCGTCGCGCCTGCGATAGCGAGGCTTCCAGCAATGTTCAACGCCGCTATTTTTCGAGATTTAACGCGCTTAGCCATACGCTTTACTCATTTTTGGAAAAAGCTACTTTAGCGTTTCTCGATAGTGGCCTGCAAAGGCTGGTTCGACAAAGCACCCGCCCAAATTTAAGCTTTTTATGAAACGGCCGATAGTTAGGCTAATAACAATCAGGAACCGCTCATGAAAATCGGATTCTCCAACCTTTTCACCACGGCTAACCGCCGTGAACCGGCGACCGGCCCAAAGCCGCAAGTGGCCCATAAAGCGCCTTTAATGGCCCCCGCCGCCACGAGCGACGACGCGCAGAGCAAACGCCTTAAAAAGCAGAAAGAGGCGTTTGAAGCGCTGGCATCGCTGCCCAGCCCTAAAGAGTCGGCGATGCAGAACGCCTCGCAAAAGGTGGGCTTTTTAAAGCAGCGGCTGGAAACGCTCAAGGCGATGATGCGCTTCGCCTCGCCCGAGCAGCTTAAATCCATGGCCAGCGAGCTTAAAAGCATCGCGCGGGAACTTGGCGCTGCAGCGCGCCAGCTAGGCAGTGGCGGCGGTGGCGGAAGCGCCGCGGGCCCGTCAATTGCACCCACGGTCAACGCAGCCCAGGGGGCTAACGGCGCTGCCCCGGTACCATCCGCCGAAAACGTGGAAAGTGAGGCGGCCAGCGCCGAAAGCGATATGAAATCCGCCAACGCCACGCTTGAAAGCGCCGAGGCAGATCTCGCTCAGGAGACCCCAAACGACGAGGAAAACACTGAAGAGCAAGAGCGCAGTGAGCAATCTCAGGCGCCTGGCGATGTTTTAGCGCAAAATACCCTGGCACCTTCGACCACCCAGCCCACTGAACGCACCCCGAGCATTAGCGCCAGCGAACACGCGCTGCGCTCTATCCTGACCGATGCAAAAAAAGAGTTTCAGGAAGCGATGAGCGAGCTGAAGATCTACCTGCGCCTGGAAGATAAAGAAGCGCGCCGCGAGTTAAAGCAAGCCGAAAAAGATATGGACAAGGTGGATGGCTCGCTCGCCAAGGCAGAGACCAACGCACTCTACTCAACCTTGGGCCAGCTACTGCCAACACCAACGGTCGACGCTAGCGCTGCTACTGGCAGTATCGATATTAAGGTTTAGTACTTCAAGACGAAGCCTCTCCCCCAGCGGTAAGCTATCTGCCTGCCGCTTTCGCTCGCGTACTACCCGAGGTATTAAATGGCTTGAAGCACGCGATCGGCTGGAGCCACAAACTGATCGAGTTGGCGGAGTTTGTTGAGAGAAACTTGAAACTGGCCGTTACTCGGTAACCGTTTACCTTGAAACTGCACCCAAACAAGCGCGCCTGGCCCGTTGTAGATTTCCTCGAATGTACCATCCCGCAAAATCTTGATGATAATCGCATGCTTCGGCTGGCTCCGAAATCCAACCGAGTTGGATTGCGTGGCCTTGATCTCCACTTCCAAACCGGTTTCGGTGACCGCGTCATGGCCTTTGTTGGAGGCCGCCCGCAACTGAAGATTGTAGGCATCGGCCACAAGGCACTCACCTAAACTGCCCACCATATGACCGTCCGGCGTAAAATGCCTACCCGGAAACATGGCCTGCAATTCTTCGACCGTGGCATAAAGCTGTTTAACCAACGCTTGGAATTTATCGTGATCGATCATGGATATTTAACACTCGGCTAGGGTCTGTCTGAAAAGTCGACGAGCGAAGACAAGACAAGGCAAAAATTGGTGAAAAAACGGAGTTTACATGTGTAAATGAGTATTTTGATCGGACTCGCGCGCGAGCCAATTTTTAACGCCGTATTGTCGAGCGCAGGCACTTTTCAGACAGAGCCTAAACATGGGCTTTCAGCTTAGCTCACGGACGGTGGGTTATATCTTTTCGCGTTGCAGGTGAGCTCACTCTTTTTGCCTTGAAAGCTTTCGAAAAGCGCCTTGTGGGCACGGTATGAAAGAGCGCCATCCCTTTCCCTGTATCCGGCAATCCAATCGAGCAGCATCGGTAAATTATCATCCTGTGCTTGTTTGGATGTGTACTTGTGCGGCTCCCAGGGTCTGTTTCTGGCATTTGCCTGACACAGGTGAACCGGCAGATTCATAAAAACCGCCTCGCTTGCGAACGGCGCTACCCGTTCGAGCAAATCCGCGTAACAGCCTTCTACCACCCACTCATCATGTTCGCGAATGAAAGACTGAATGTGCTCATCCGCCTGATTTACTGCTCGCCTTTCGGGCGGGTTCGAGGGAAGCCACGCTAAAACATCTAAATCGAGATGGGCGAGCCCTTGATCCCGCAGATGTTGAGCTAACGTAGACTTCCCGGAACCTGAGTTGCCAAAAATGATTATTTTTCTCACGGGCTATTTCTGAATTTTAAGAATAACGTTTTAAACACGGGTGAAATCATACTGCATACGCATCATTTGAGTTGTTAAGTACAATAAATAAATTATTTGCTATTTCCTAGGGTACCAAAAACTCTTGTGACGTTGACAACGCTCCATACATCACTTTCTTCCAATGATTAGCAAATGTCCCCCCTTCAATTAGAGGAGCAAATAGAACATCAACTAGATCTTCTGTTAACTCCTCCAATGGAACTTTTCTGCCCATTACATTGTAGAATGAATTTCTTTGATCAATCAGTTCGCTTAGGTGTTTACCCGCTTCGATACCATATCTGCGGCCTAAGTCAAAATCATGAAAGTGTTTACTAACTCTGGATTTATCAACTTCCTGCCACTCAGCAGGCGGTTGAACATAATATTCTACTACTCCACCACCATCATTGATATATCGTGCGAACACCCATTGCTGATTATAAAATATTTCTTTGTCTAAAAAAGGATGTATTATCTGATCTTCGGCTTGATCGGCAAAGTCGTCCCCTTTCTCTCCCATATTGCAATCACGACAAGCCGGTATCAAATTCACTGGCAGTACAGAGAACTGAGGATAATGGGCCAAAGGCAAAAAGTGATCTAGATTTTTAGGGTGCCCAATATCTCCACAGAAAGGACATTTTTCGTTTGCAGATGCTAATAGCGATTCATATATTCTTCTTGCTGGCTTTTCTTTATTCCGAAGATTATTTTCGTACAAATTAACCAACTTTCCTTTGGTTAATGGAGGTATAACGACCGTTTTTCTTTTAAGATTTTCAATTTTAGGAAAATTATGTAACTCTCCATTTTCCAGCAACTGCTCGTATTGCAAGCCTAGATCAATAAAAAGCGGAATAGTAGATCGAAAATCATTCCTCACATTTACCTGCCCCATACCTGAAGCACAAGCGTTCAGCACATCTTCAAAATCATATAAAGGGTAGTCTAATTTTCTCAATGCTCTAACCCTTTATCGCGATGAATTATCATTGCTTTTAGAATGGATCGAGCTTCTAGACCTATTTTATTTTCGTAATCATTGATAATATTTTCGTATGACCTCCCTGAATCTACAGCTTTTGACATCAAATTATGGTAGCCCGACATTACCACTTCTAAACCGAAAACCTCCCTTGTTAACACTCCTACATTTTCACCAAAAGTTTCTACTTCTGGTCTATAAGGCTTTAAAGTATCACCTACTCGATTAATCTTCCAAACACATGATTTTGGTACTTCCTGTAAAAGAACAGGGGAATGTGTAGCAATTATAGCGACACCATTTAGATCAAAAAGCAGCTCACTAAGCGTCCTTACAAACGCTGATAATAATGGTGGGTGAAGATGACTTTCTGGCTCATCGATCAAAACAAGCGTTTTTTCTTCTATAACTGAAACTATCTTAGTAATTGTAAACAAAACAACAGAATGACCTGAGCTTAAACTTTTCAAATAACCATTAATTTCAAAAAGTAATAAACTCCGAAACTCTTCACTATCCACCTGTTCCGGCTTTTTTTTCAACCTCAATTGCTTGTAAACATCCTCCAACTCACTCAATCCTACAGATTCAAAGTTTTCATCCGATCCTAATTTCTTAATAGCTTCACGCCACAGAAACAACTTATCTTTTTTTCTGAAGCAATCAACTAAATTATGAACAAAGTCGGCCCTAAGCTCAGGTATTGTTCTTAGGTTACCTTGTTTGTCTCCATTTTTTAAACCCACATAAAAATAACATGTACCTTTACTTGGATCAGGTTGCTCTTCAGGAGGATCAAAAGGATCAAAAGCGCTAAAAGACACAGATATCAAGCTACTAAAATAGTCGCTTTCTATCGGTCTTTCTATTCTATATTTAGTATCGATAAACTGGCCAATCGTATCATCAGGATTCGTGATTGCTTGGATCATTCCGTTTAAAATTGTCGTTTTGCCAGATCCATTCCTTCCAATTAAAGCATGAATATTTGTACTTGGTGTCGAGCTCTCTATTACATCGAAATCTAATCTAATAGATGCCATAGCTCCACATCTTGATCGTTCAAATGCGAAATTAAAGTTTGTCAACTCAGCCTTTCCGTAAAGAACCCTGTAAAACTGACCTTTAATAGATGTTAAGCTGGCATCTCTCAAAAGAGAGACTTTAAAAACCTCCTCCTCTTGAACACCATCAATTATTTTTGGATCGAAAACAATATCATTTAAAGAAGAAAGTAGTTTTTCTTTCAAATTTTTAGGTAAATTAGATAATTCTTTGTAGAAATCTAAACTTTCGCCAACTGAAAAAAAATCACCATCGAGCTCGATAAACTCATCCTCTAATTTCTGGCGTGTTGAAACTGAGATATCTTGCCCCTTGAATCCTATCTTGATGTTCCCGATGTTATGGAAACTTCCTTCTTGGTCATGCACTGATAGATAAAACATTGTGACGAATGAAAAGTCATTCCAGCGATCTACCTGTAAATATGCCTGATTAACGCCTTTAGTCGGCACGCGTTTACCATGTGGAATAACTTTAAACTTCATTAATATTTTCATCCATTAGATTAAATTTTAAAATAAAAAAAACCGAACGGTTTTTAGGTTCACGTAACAGTGATTATATAACCAGCTTCATAACCTCAATGAACCTGCCAGCGCGTTCATTGAAGTTATGTAACCACCTTGATCAAAACTACCCTATAGATTCTATCGAAAGCAAATTTTGCCTGAATACCCAAAATTCACGTATGTGCCACCAAGTATAATTTGCCATATCCAAACATGCTGGCACAGGGCCATCAGCGCTTTCATCCATCTAGAACGTGCCAAGCGAAGCGAGCAGCGCCATAACCCTCAGTATCGATATAAAAGTGTAGCGCGGGCTACTCGTAAACTGGCGGTGCGCTCTTATCAGCGCCTGCGTCTTCAGCCTCTTTCAAAATATCCTCGACGCTTTTAATAACCGCATACTCGCCTTCCAGATTCGCAAGCGACATGGCGTGAACTTCTTCTGCGGTGCGCGGGGTGCCGGCGTAGTCGCGTTTGGAGAAGCTAAACGTGGCATCCGCGACTACCTGTACGGCGAAACCCAGATTACCCGCCGTGCGGGCGGTGGCTTCGACCGAGTTACTGGTACTCACGCCCACCACGACCAGCCGGCCAATATCGCGAACGCGTAGCCAGCGCTCGAGCCCCGAGTGGATGAAGGCGTCCGGCACATTCTTTTCGACCACGTGCTCGCTGGCTAGTGGCTCGAGCGCTGGCTGAAACTCGACGCCGGGCTGGCCGGGCCAGAACGGTGAATCCGGTGAGCGGGAAATATGACGGACATGCACGATGGGCGCTCCGGCTTTGCGCCAACCCCCCAGCAGGCGCTGGATATTGGCTTCCGCTTGGGGGTTGTTGCGCTCCCCCACTGCGGGGTCTTGCATGCCGCGCTGCATGTCGATGATGAGTAAAGCGGGTAAGGCGTGCATGGCGTGGCGCTCCTTGTTAAGCCTGGCGGCCGGGCCAAAAGCGGCTAAACGGAGGGCCCGGCCTGGCTTGATCCTACGAAGCGCCGGGCGCCCCGTAGGATGTGAACCCGTCTTACAGCATGCGGGGGATTTGCGAGGAGTGGTGATGAAGAATGGGCGCTTCCTTGGAAAGGTCGACCACGTAGCTAAAGCGTGCCTCGAAGTTCAAGAGCTCGCCTTCGACCTCGAAGCGCCAGTTGTAAAGGCCGGTCAGCGAGCAGAGCGTCTCGGACATTTCCTGAATGATCAGGGTTTTTTCGTGCAGGGTGATGCTCAAACCCGGGCGGGCGCCGAGGCGCTCGAAATAGTCGCGGTGTTTTTCGCTGTTATTGGCGATTCGGTTCGAGAAGGTCGGGATCAGTACGGCGTTGTCATCGTAGAGGGCGAGCAGCGCTTCTACATCGGCGTCGTTGATCGCTTGCATCCACTCATTCAGCACGTCGTGGGGTGTTCTCATCTTAAACCTCTTCAACAGATAGCGGTGACTTGACGCCGCGGGCTCAAACGGCGGTGACCTGACTTGATACGGCAGTTACATCCAATACAGCGAGCCCCTCGCCTTCACGGAAAAGACGTTACACGGTATGTTACCGAAATAGCGTCGCCCTCGCATGTCAAGTTCGCTTAGCGCTAGAAGTGTTTGAAGCGGTAAAAGAGCTTTTGCAAGAAGCTCGAGCCCAACATCAGGGCCAGGCTAAGTATTAAAACGGCCAAAGAGGCGTAGGTGACGCCTCCGCCCCACTCCCAGCGCGATATTACATTGCCGACTTGCTGAACGAACAGATAGACGCCGATCAAGAAGCTGCCCGCGCGAACAAGCCCTGCTTCGTCAACGGATGCATCTGCCTGGGTATCGCTTTGGTGTATTTTTTGCGCAATGGTCGGCGCCTTCAGCCAGAGTACCGCACCGATCAAAAGAGGTACCACCAGGCTTGTCACCATCACGGGGAGCCACGGGGACTCCAACTCTGCCGTAAAGATGTTTTGAAGCGAGAAAGCTAAAGTGTAGAGCGGAGAAACCACCAGATAGATGGCAAGAACACGTATCAGGAGAACGGAGAAAGCGTGCATCGAATGCTCCTTAAAAAATTCCCATGATACGGTTCTTCGATGTGTTCTAAAACATACTAAAACGCCCCGGCGATATACCACTAATGACGACGGTCAACGCACTGCGTTTGAACGTTTGCCTATAACTTTCCCGACTGGCTGTGATCCCGCTAATTAACCTAAAAGCCACTAATGACAGTTTGGTAAATATTGGCCACTACTTTTATAAAATTACGCAGTTAAGGATGGCACTTGCGCTGTAGAGGCATCGTTATATACTGTATTTATATACACTATAAGGATGTGGCAATGGCGCAACCTCTTACGCCCCAAGGCAAGGCGCCTTTTAAAGGCCGAGGCGCCACCTTCGACCCCCATAACCGCTTCGCGCTCTCGCAAAGCGAATACGAGTCCGATGGCTGGTGGCAGGAAGAGGCGCCCACCTCGCTTGCCACCGAAATACGCGAAGAGCCGAGTAAAAGCGCGCTTGCCTGGAACAGCTCGCCGGATCTCTCCTTTGATCGCTCCTTGAACCCGTACCGCGGCTGCGAGCATGGCTGCATCTACTGCTTTGCCCGCCCTTCTCACGCCTATTGGGATATGTCACCAGGGCTCGATTTCGAGACGAAACTGATTGCCCGCACGGGCATGGTCGAGCGTTTGAAAGAGGAGCTCAGCCACCCGGGCTATACCTGCCGCCCTATCAACCTGTCGGGCAATACCGATTGCTACCAGCCCATCGAGGCGAAACACCAAACCACCCGGCGCCTTTTAGAGCTTTTATACCAATGCCGCCATCCGGTCATGCTGGTGACCAAAGGCACACTCGTTCTGCGCGATATCGAGCTTTTAGCGCAAATGGCCGAGCACCGCCTGGTGCGCGTGCTGGTCAGCCTGACCAGCCTGGATGCGAATTTAAAGCGCACGCTGGAGCCTCGCGCGGCCTCGCCCCAGGCGCGGCTGAAGGTGATCCGCGAGCTCAACACGGCGGGTATCCCGGTGGGTGTGCTGGTCTCGCCGGTGATTCCCGGGCTTACCGATCACGAGATCGAGCGGCTAATCGAGGCCGCGAGCCGCTCTGGCGCGCGCACGGCAAACTGGATGCTGTTGCGCTTGCCCCGTGAGGTCGCGCCGCTGTTCGAACAGTGGCTGACCACCCACTACCCCGAGCGCGCCGACAAGGTAATGAGCCTGATTCGCCAGTGCCGTGGCGGCAAAACCAACGAGGCGGCGTTTGGCAAGCGTTTTCGCGGCGAAGGGGTGTTCGTCGATATGATCGACCAGCGTTTCAAGCGCGCCAGCCGCCAGTGGGGTATGCAGCCCCGGGCCGAGCAGGGTCTCAATACCCGGGATTTCAGAGCGCCCCGCGCTCAGGGCGATCTATTCGACCCGGCCGGTCCGGAGTAACGTTTGCGCGTTCGCCGCTCGTCGCGCTCTTCAGGGCGTTATCCGGCTATGACGGTAATGGCAATCAACAAGGCGGGCAGCGCGATAAAAACGCCCAGTACCCACACACCGGCGACCTCTTTGCGTTCGACGCTGGCCCGGCCCAGCCACTGGGCACCTTTGACCGGCAGCAGGCGTAAAAACGGTATTCCACCGATAATCAGCACGGCAAACACGTTGAACAGCAGGTGCACCAGCGCGATTTCCAACGCTAGCAGCGCCGTGGGGCCACTGATGGCCGTCGCTGTGAGCAGCGCGGTCATGGTGGTCCCCAGGTTACTGCCAATCGTGAAGGGATAAATTTGGCGTAGGGTAAACGCACCGGAGCCGGCCATGGGCACCGTCAGGCTGGTGGTCGTCGACGAAGACTGCACCAGTATCGTCACCAGCGCGCCGGACATAACGCCGGTGATCGAGCCGCGCCCAATGGCGCTGAGCATGATCTGCCGGGCGCGCCCGACCATCAGCCTTGATAACAGCTTGCCGATGTAGCGAATGGTAAGAAAGATCATCGCGACCCCCACAAGGATCAGGGCGGCGCCCAACGCCACCTCCGGAAGACGCGAAAGCGCACTCGCCACAAAATCCGCGACCGGATCGGTCGCCTGACCGACGAAATTGACGCGCTCGAGGGAAAGGTCTGCATCGCCGTAAAAGAGCACCGCCACGCGTTCGGCCAGGCGCTCCAGCGGGCTGAATAGAATCTCGATGGGCAGCAGGATGGCAACCGCTAACAGGTTGAAAAAGTCGTGCATCGTCGCGGCGGCAAAGGCGCGGCGAAACGCGTTATCGTCTTTCACATGGCCAAGGCTTACCAGGGTGCTGGTCAAGGTGGTGCCCACATTGGCGCCCATGATCATGGGCACCGCCAGGGCCACGGGCAGCCCGCCGGCGACCATACCGACAATCACAGAGGTGACCGTGGAGGAGGATTGAATCAGCGCCGTCGTGATAATGCCGATCATCAACCCCACGAAGGGGTTGGTGGCAAAGGCGAAGAGCTGTTCGGCTTGATCGCCCAGGGTCAGTTGGAAACCCTCGCCGACGATGGATACCGCACAAATCAGAAAATAAACGAGTAGCGCAAGCGCCAGCCATTGCCCCAGCTGGCCGCGTCGTATTTTTTGTTGATGGTACATGACGTTACTCTCTGCCCGGCGCTTGGCCGTCTCTACCATGGCGAGACGCTCCAGCGGCTTATACGCATCAAAGCGCTAGGCTCTGTCTGAAAAGTGCCTGCGCTCGACAATACGGCGTTAAAAATTGGCTCGCGCGCGAGTCCGATCAAAATACTCATTTACACATGTAAACTCCGTTTTTCGCCAATTTTTGCCTTGTCTTGTCTTCGCTCGTCGACTTTTCAGACAGACCCTAAACGCTTTAGTCTGCACCATCAACGTGACATCCTGGTGACAAGGACGCCGTGTCGTCTTTGCCAGTTTGTCTGCCGCTACATCATCGAAAACCGGGGGCGATCACCCGCGCCCTGAGTCGCCACCACCGACAAGAAGATCATCTCGGTGATGGCGAAACTTCAGAAGGGCCTTACATGCGCTGAATATCAGCGCTCGCCGCGGCGTTCGCGTAGCTCGCTGAGCACCAGTGCAAAAAAGCCGCGAATTTCCTGGAGCCTGGGCCGGGCCTCGTGAATGAGCGTATCCATCGACTCGATCTCGCGGTGCTGGTCCTCGCGGGCGGCGAGTTCGTTTCTGATCTCTTCTATCAGTTCGGCGGAGTCGTTCAACATGGCCTTGAGCTCGGCGGTTGACGTGCCTTCCAAGTGTTGTTCGAAACTCATGGCGTTATCCTAACATCGTCGTGATGGCAATGAGCGCTGCGGGCAGCGCAACGAAAGCACCCAGCACCCAGGCGGCCGCCAATGTTTTACGCTCGGCGGCCAGGTCGCCGAGCCGCCGGGCCCCCTTGACGGGCAGCAGGCGTAAAAACGGCAGGCCGCCAATGATGAGGATGGCAAAGAGGTTGAAGAAGAGGTGAACCAGGGCGATTTCCAACGCCAGCATAGCGTGCTCGCCACTCACGGCGGTTGCAGCCAGCAAAGCGGTAAAGGTGGTACCGACGTTCCCGCCCAGGGTGAAGGGGTAGATCTGCCTTAACGTAAAGGTGCCGGAGCCCGCCAGCGGGACCATCAAGCTGGTCGTAGTCGACGAGGACTGTACCAGAATGGTCACCAGCGTGCCGGAGATGACCCCGGTTACCGGGCCACGCCCGATGGCATTATTCATGATGCGCTTGGCACGACCCACCATCAGTTTCTTGAGCAGTTTGCCAATGTAGCGAATGGATAAAAAGATGGCCGTAATGCCGATCGCGATCATGACGATGCCACCCAGTATGGTAGGCAACCCCGAGACCAGGCTCTCTACCGAGCCGGTGACGGGGTCGGTGGCAAAACCCAACAGGTCCGCGTTGTCCATGGAGAGATTGGCATCGCCGTAGAAAAGCTCGGCTACTTGCAGCGCTATACGCTCCAGCGGGCTAAAGAGTATTTCCAGCGGCAGTAGAATCGCCACCGCCAGAAAGTTGAAAAAGTCGTGCACCGTGGCGGCGGCGAAAGCGCGGCGAAACTCGTCTTTATTGCGCACGTGCCCCAAGCTCACCAACGTATTGGTCATGGTAGTGCCGATATTGGCGCCCATGACCATGGGCACGGCGATCGCCACCGGCAAGCCGCCGGCCACCATGGCCACGATAATGGAGGTTACCGTCGAGGAGGACTGAATCAACGAGGTGGCCACGATACCGACCATGAGCCCGACCAAGGGATTGGTGGCGAACTCGAAAAGCTGCTCGGCCTGGCCACCCGTGGCGGTGCTGAAACCGTCGCCGATCACCGAAACCGCGCAAATAAGGCAATAAATCAGCAACAGCAGCGTTAGCCAATGCGTGGCTCGCCCGCCCCGCGCAGTGCTTTCTTCATCGTCGCGCGTAGTATGATCGGCTACGCTTGTCGTCGCTTCGGTCATCGTCTTACCCTCAGTAGGAAGTAAAGCGCCATCGCTCTCTGACTAAGCTTTACCCAGCATGACCGACAACCAATGACAATAAAGTGACCAGCGTCCTTCTGAGTTGATTATTTCCCCGTCTTTTTGAAGAGGTTTTCAGTCCCGCGCCAGTATTTTGGCCGCGATGGGTGAGGTGATCATCTGAATCACCGCAAAGAAGGCAGCGGGAATCGCGACTTCCGAGGGCAAACCGGAGGCCGCCACGAACGCCGCGGCAATGCTGAATTCCTTTTTGCTGACGGTGAACAGGTAGGTGATGATCTCCTTGCGGTCACGCGTGACCAGCCGCGAGGCCATGCCGACCAGGTAGCCCGAAAGGTTCAGACAAAGCGCCGCGCCCGCGATCACGAAAGCGTACGCGCCGTAACCGATGATGGTCTCGGCGTTGGGCCCGACCACGGCCAGCAGTATCAACAGGTAGACGCTGGAGCCAAGGCCTGCATAGGTGGCATCGAAACGCGCTAAAAAGCCCGTGAACATCGTGCGCAAGGTGACCCCTAATACCGTGGGTAGTAAAACGATCAACACCAGCTCGACGATGATCGCCCCTAGAGGAACCTCTAACTGAATGCCCGTTAGCCACAAAAACAAAACGGGCACGATGAACGGCGAAAGCGCGGTATTAATGGCGTTGAACACGGCCGCCAGCGCCACGTTACCCCGCGCCATGAGCACCAATAACGGCGATGACACATCCGTTGGCAAGGTGCCCAGCAGCATCTGCCCCGCCGCCAGGGGGCCGCTTCCGAAAAAGAGCCGCCCGGTCAGCCATCCGACAAGCGACATCGGCCCATAGACGAGCCCTAGCGCCAATAACGGCCGCGAGGGTTTGCGCATCACCTTTCGCACGTCGTGGGCATCGAAGGTCAGGCTGATGATAAACATCAAAAGCGCCAGCAAGACCCCGATAGCAGGTTCGAGTAAAAGCCCGGTTTCGGGCACCAACAGGCCCAGGGCGGCGGCGACCACGACCAACCAAAGAAGCTGATCCTCAACGAAAGATATAATACGGGTCATGCTGTTACGTTCGCTCCCTCGGTAGGCTAGCCATGCTCATGGGCTGTATATTCCTGCGCTTTATAGGCATGCTCTGTATATTCACCTTATCTTTTCAGCGACTTCCACTGGCAGACCTTCATGACCGACACGCCCAGCAAGACCCAGCTCAGTTTTTACCGCCGCCTGTATACCGCCCACCTGATCAGCGAAGGCGCGGGCAGCGTGCCCGAACTGATCAGCGCCACCGGCATGCCGCGGCGTACCGCCCAGGACACCATCGCATCCCTGGGCGAGCTGGATATTCGCTGCGTGTTTCACAACCTCGAGGGCGAGCGCCACAATATCGGCCGTTACGTGATCGAGACCTGGGGCCCTATCGATGCGCGCTGGGTCAAGGCGAATGCCGAGCGGCTGGGCCAGGTGCTGGGTTACCTGTAGCGTCTGGCGACGGTGGCGGCGCCTCTTCGGGCTCGGCCCAGGCCAGGCGGGCGGCATTGAGCGTGACGCTTAAAGAGCTTGCCGCCATGGCAAGCACCGCCGCCAACGGTGGTATCGCCATGATAACCACCAGCCCTAGCGCCAGGGTGTTATAAAGCGCCGAGAACGCCAGGTTTTGAAGCATCACCCGGCGAGTGCGTTTGGCAATGGCGAGCAGGCGCACCACCCCGCCGATGCCCGGCGTCAAAAGTTGGGCCGCGGCGCCCTCGCGGGCGGCCTCGCTTGCCTGCATGGGCGCGACCCCTACCCCGGCGGCGGCCAGGCTGAGCGTATCGTTGACGCCGTCGCCTACGTAAACAACCGGTGAGGCGAGCCCGGCCAATAGCTGGGCTTTCGCCTCCGGCGAGCGCTGGGCGTAGCAAGCGTTCGGGGCGAAGCCCACCTCCTTGCCCAGCCAGCCCACCGCCCCCTGGCGGTCGCCGCTGATCAGCGCGGTCAGATACCCCAGACGATGCAACTCCTCCAGGCTTTCTTTTGCGTCTTCGACCGCCGGGTCGGCCAGGTAAAAAGTAGCCAACCAGCCCGCCCGGTCGGCCAGTACGACCTGGGAGGCGAAGGCGTAATCGGGATGGGTGGCGCTGTCCGCCAGCGCCACGCCTTGTTCGCCAAGCCAGGCGGCGCTGCCCAGCCGCCAGTGCTCGCCGCTTTCGAACTCGACGGTGCGCCCGGCGCCGGCGGACTCTTCTACACGGGCAATCGCGCTGGTGCCATGGTCGGTATCCTGACGTTCGAACCCACTTGCCCAGCGTAAAAGCCCAAGGCTTAACGGGTGCTCGCTTTGGCGCGCGCTCGCGGTCAGCTTTGAGTAAAAATCCTGGGGAAAAGAGGCTTCACGAAGGGCGACGTGTACCACGCGATGCTTATTGGCCGTGAGCGTGCCGGTTTTATCGAAAGCGACAGCGCGCACTTGAGCCAGCACCTCGAAGGCGGCGGGGTCTCTTATCGCAACCCCGCTTTGCATGGCCTGGCCACTGCCGGCAAGCGTTGCCAGGGGTACGGCAAGCCCCACCGCACAGGGGCAAGCGACGACCAGTACCGAAAGCGCGCGGACCACCGCGTCTTCCCAACCGGCGCCCAGAATAGCCGCCGCTGGCAGGGTCATCAGCGCAAGCAGCAGCGCCGCCGGGCTCAGCCAAGCGGCGAAACGGTCGGCGAGCTTATGAAGCTCGCCCTTTTGGGTTTGTAAAAGCCGCATTTGCTCGCACAAACGATCCACGCGCCGCTCACCGGCGGCGGCGGTGACGCAAAGCGCTATAGTGTGATCTTTAGCGCCACCAGCCAGGTAGCGATAACCCGCGTACACGTGCTGGCCGCTGTAAAAGTAGCGCGGCACGCTTTCCCCGGAGAGCGTGGCGGTATCGAACCAGCCAGGCGCTTTTAAAGTGGCGTCCAACAGCAAGGTGTCGCCGCGCGCTAAAAGCAGGGTGTCGCCGGGGCTCGCCTCGTTGAGCGCAAAGGTTTGGGGGCCGCCGTCCCGGTCAAGGGTCACGCCGCCTTCGGGAAGCGCCAGAGCGTCGAAGGCCTTTAGCCCGCGCTGGCGGCAAAGGGTTTCGGCAAGGCGCCCCACCAGCAAAAGCGCGATCAGCATGACGGCGGTATCGAAGTACACGTCGATCGCGCCGCGCCAAAGAAGCCAGCCCGACACGGCCACCGCGCCCAGCACGCCCAGGCTTACCAGTACGTCCATGCCCGGGCGCCTTGCAAGCAGCGTACGAAAGCCCGCGCGGTAGAAAGGGATCCCCGAATAAAACACCACGGGCAGCGCAAAGGCGCCGGAGACCCAGGCCATGACGGTTTCGACCCGCCCCACCGGCACCGCGCCTGCGTAGATCAGGATAGAGGCGAGCATCGTCCACATGCCGAATACCGCCGCCACCATCAGGCGAAGGCTTAGGTAGCGGCTCTCTTTTTCGAGGCGCTCGGCGGCGTCCTGCACCGCCTCGAGTTCGCTTAACCGATAGCCGATGCGCGCGACTTTCGGGGCCAGTGTCGAGAGCGCCGCGGCGCCCGCCTCGCCTTTTACCCACACCGTGGCTGTTGGGTAGTGAACGCTGGCCGCCGAGATACCGGTAGCGCGCTTTAGCACCCCCTCGACGGCCAGCGCACAGCTGGTGCACCACATGCCGTGAAGGCTATAAAGCGCGGTGGTTTCAGCGCCGGGTAGGTCGCGGCTCATGGTGTCGATGGCCCAGCAAGGCTTACAAGCAGGGCGGCACGCCGATGATCGGCATGCCGGCAAAGACCACCCCGAACGCGGAGAACAGATAAAGCCCGGCGGAGACCAGGGCGTGAAACCGCGGCCGCCCGGTGTGCTCTTTGCCCACCTGCCAGCCCGCCCAGGTCAGCCATAGCAGGGCAAGTGTGGTCAGCACGCTGAAAAGCCCCAGCCCCAGGTTGAGCCCGGTCATCGCCCCCTGGTCCGGCGCCGGCGGCGCCACGGCGCAGGCAACCGAAAGGCCGCCATACACCGCGACGAACCAGATACTCCAGAGCGTCAAGCCAACCACCAGGTGGGCGGGATGGGTCAGGTGAAGTCGTCGAAAAGCGGTTTGCATTCAATTAGCCTCCAATGACCCGGGGCAGCACGCCAAGTGCGCCGACCAGTACCCAGAACGTCACCACGTTGTAGCGCCAGAGCTGCACCACCACCGCGGGCTCGAAGGGCGCATGACGGCCCACGTAACCATAGTGGACGCGAAGCCCTTGCATGGCGGACAAGATCATCGCCAGGCCACCGTGGAACAGCGCGTAAACGAGCCCGACCAGCATTATCGCATCGTGGCTCGTTTCGGTCGGGGCAAGCCCGGCGGTGAACAGTGACCATATGATCAGCCCTACCTGAACCGCGCCCAGCAGCGCGCTTAAATAGAAACCGCTCATCAAGCCCTTATCGCGCTGGCGGCGAAGCCCGCGAACCAGCTTCTCCATCACCCCGGCCCCCAAAGTGAGCGCCAGCCCAGCGCCCACCAGTACTACCAGCGAAAGCGGCGAAACCTCCGGCATGCGCCACTCCGGCGAGACGGTCCATAGATAGAACCAGCCAAACAGATAAGAGAGGAAAAACGAGCCATTGGCGATCGAAAACGTTGCCATGGCCCAAACGCCCGGGCCGCTCATGGTGCGCGAGTGCAGCGGCGGATCGCCTTCGTTGACCTCCGCGTCCGGGGCGGCCTTGGGATGGGCACCGTTCTCCCAGGCCCAGCGCAGCAAAAACACGCTGGCAACGATCACGAACACCGCGGCGAGCGCGTATACCCGCGTTAGCAGACTGATACACACGACGGCCAGCGCCAACGCGGCGAGAAACGGCCACCAGGAGTTACCGGGCAGGTGAACGATTTCGCGCACCTTGCCGGTAATCGAGTCGCTGCCCCACATTTCGCGGCGCCCATGGGAGGCAATCGCCAGGCCGTGTTTGCCCTCCGCCATGGTCTGCGGCAGGTTCGGGTTGTCCCAAAGCGGGTGGCGCGTTTCGATGTTGGGCAGGCTGACGAAGTTATAGGCGCTGGGCGGCAGCGTATTGGCCCACTCCAGCGTATCGGCGCCCCAGGGGTTGTGCTTGGCGGGCTTGCCGAAACGAAAGTGCAGCGCGATATCAATCAGCACCATGGCGATACCCGCCGACATCACGAAGCTTGCCACGGAAGAAAGCAGGTTGAAGATCTCCCAGCCATTACCCCCTTCGTAGGTATAGATACGCCGCGGCATACCCAAAAGCCCGGTCCAGTGCATGATCAGGAAGGTGCCGTTGAAGCCCAAGAACGTCAGCCAGAAGCCCCAGCGGCCGATGGTTTCCGACGGCATGCGCCCGGAGAAAAGCGGCAACCAGTAGTAGAACCCGGCCATCAGCGGGAAAAGCATGCCGCCGACCAGTACGTAGTGCATGTGCGCGACCACGAAGTGGGTATCGTGCACCTGCCAGTTGAACGGCACCAGCGCGAGCATTACCCCGGTCAAACCACCGCAGACGAAAATGATCAAAAAGCCCAACACCCAGAGCATGGGCAGCTTGAATTTGGGTTTGCCCAGCCACAGCGTGGCCAACCAGACGAATACCTGAATCGCGGTGGGCACCGCCACCAGCATACTCGCCGCCGAGAAAAACGCCTGGGCGAGCTGGGGTATTCCCACCGTGAACATGTGGTGAACCCACAAGCCAAAACTAATGAAGCCGGTGACGATGATCGCGAACACCACCCAGCCGTAGCCCACGATCGGCCGGCCGGCGAAGACCGGAATCAGGGTCGAAATAATCCCGGCCGCGGGCAGGAAAATGATGTACACCTCCGGATGGCCGAAAAGCCAGAAAAGGTGTTGCCACAAAAGCGGGTCGCCGCCGCCGGCCACCTCGAAAAACGGCATGCCCACGGCGCGTTCGAGCTCGAGCAGGATACTGCCTAGAATCAGCGGCGGGAAACCGACCACGATCATTAGCGCCATGGCCAGAATGTACCAGGCAAACAGAGGCATCTTGTGAAGCGCCATGCCTTGGGTCCGGGTGCGCAGAATCGAAACGACGATTTCGACACCGGCCGAAAGCGCCGAGATCTCGACGAACGTAATGCCCAGAAGCCAGAAATCCGACCCCAGCCCCGGCGAGTACTCACTGCTCGAAAGCGGCGTGTACATGAACCAGCCGGCGTCGGGGGCCATTTCGATCACCAGGCTCGAGGCCAGGATGATGCCGCCGAACAGATAGCAAAAATAACCCAGCGAGGTCAGCCGCGGGCATACCAGGTCCCGGGCGCCGATCATCTTGGGGATCATGTAGATCGCCAGGCCCTCGAGCACGGGAATCGCAAACAGGAACATCATCACCGTGCCGTGCATGGTGGTGACCTGGCTGTAGATATCCGGCGTCATGAAGTTCTGGTCGGGCGTGGCGAGCTGCGTGCGTATCAGCATCGACAAAATGCCGCCGAGCAGGAAAAACGCCATACCCGTGATCATGAAACGCAGACCCAGGGTGGTGTGGTTGACGATGGTCAACGCCTTGATGCCCCGAGGATTACCCCAAATCTCGTGCAGGTCCTCGTGCAGCGAGCGAGGGTCTTGCGGGTCCTGAGGCGTCGCTTGACGATTAATCGTTGTCATGGGGTTAAAGTCTCCAGCCAGGCACCCAGGTCTTCGAGCGTGTCGTTATCCAGATCGTCGTGTCGCGGCATCTTGTTTCCAGGCTTTAACGTTTGGTGATTTCTCAGCCACTGATAGACCGCGCCCTCTTCCATCGCCATGGCGCCGGCGCCGAGCATTGCTCGACCGCCCAGGTCAGAAAGGTTGGGCCCGATATTACTCACGCTCATGCCCGCCACCTGGTGGCAGCTCGAGCAGAAAGTAGTGAAGTTTTCCCGGGCCTCGGCGAAAGCGGCGTCACTGACAGCAAGCTCGGCCAGTGCTTCTTCCTGGCGCGCCGCAAGCCAAGCCTCGTACTCGTCCCGGGGCAGCGCTTCGACGTGAAGATGCATATGAGCATGGCCCACACCGCAAAGCTCGGCGCACTGCGCGCCGAACACGCCCGGCTCGTCGGCCTCCAGGCGGATACGGTTGACCCGGCCCGGGAGCATATCGATCTTGCCGCCAAGTCTGGGAATCCAGAAGCCGTGGATGACATCCGCGGCGGTCACGTGAAAATCCACCGGCTCGCCGGCGGGCATGACCAATTGATTGGAGGTCACGACTTCGCCGCCCTCGGCGCCTGGGTAGCGCACTTCCCACCACCACTGGTGCCCCACTACTTCGATGACTTCCGGCGGCTCGTCCAGCGGCAGCGGCAAAAGCCGCTTGCCGGTCGGTACGCCAAACATCAAAAGCGCGATGACCGTCACTACCGGCAGGATGATGCCACCGCCGATGATCCAGCGCCGGCCGATACGCCGCTCCTGGGCCGGGGTGCGGGTCACGTCCCGCGCGGTAAAGGTGTAGAGCCAAAGTGCGGTCACGGCCACCAGTACGACGGTAGCGAACCCGAGCATGACCCACCAGATCAAAAGAATATCCCGCGCCGCCGGGCCCGCAGGATTCAAAATGGAGTGATCCCCGGCGCAGCCCGTCAACAATGATAGCGCTACCAACGCTAGCGTTAACGGGGCCAGGTTGACCCACCGCCGGGATACGCGTTGAATACGTCCTTGGGGCGTCGCGCCGTTACGTTCCCTCATATACTCATTCCCTTTGTCTGCCCACAGGAAGTGTCCATGGCATCCACCCCTCAACGTTCGATAAGAAGCCGCGCCTCGTTAGCCGGGCATCCGCTCCATCCTGTCATGATCCATTTTCCGGTGGCGGCCTTGATGGCGCTGGTCGCCAATGATCTGGCTTACTGGTATACCGGCGATCCTTTCTGGGCGCGTACCGGCCTTTGGCTTGCCGGTGTGGGGGCCTTCGGCGGCTGGATCGCCTCGATTGCCGGTATCATCGACCTGGTGTCGGTGGCGCGTATCCGCCGCCTGATTACCGGCTGGAGCCACGCCATCGTCGCGGTCGTGATGCTGTCGCTTGCCTCGCTAAACTGGCTTTTGCGCCTCAACTCCCCGGAAGCCATTCTGCCTTGGGGGCTGGCGGTGTCGCTGGTTACCGGCGGTTTGATTGCGCTTGCCGGCTGGCTCGGCGGGCAACTCGTTTACGAACACGCCGTGGGCGTCGATGTCGAAGAGTAAACCACCGTGTGGCCCTTAATGCAGGCCGCCGCGCAGAAAGGCTAGCCCCACGCCAGGGGCTTGGCCAGCACGAACCCCAGTACGCCCACGATTCCCAGCACGCTGAGCAAAAGCCCTGCCAGCGTTGCCATTTTAACGCCGCTGTAAACGCCCATCTCCAGGCGCAGAATCAGCCAGCCAAAGGCGCCGTGGGCGGCAACCATCATGACCACCGCGCCCAGCTTCAAGATCAGCCAGCCGCCCATCAAACCGTGCACTAAAAACAGCAGCGTCCCCGAGCCGATCGCTAAAAGCGCCGCGGGGGTGGCAACGGTGTTATAGAAAAAGCGCGGCATTGGCGGCGTGCCCTGGGCGAACCCGGCATCTTTACGCAGCACCAGTGCCTGGTTGAGAAGCGCCGGAAGATACAAAAGCGAGCCGCACCAAATGACCAAGGCAGCAATGTGTAAGAGTTTTAACCAGGGCATCACGGCGTCCTTGCAATGCAAAAAAGCGCTTTTGAATACAAAAGCACGCAAACGTTGGAAATGAACCGGGTCCCTAAAAAGGGCCAAGCCAGCAAAGCGCTTCACCCTGACGGTGACGTCGCTACCAGCGTTCACGCCCCCCGCCTCTCAAGGGCCGGTCGGGCACGTGAAGACTCCCCTTACCTTAGCCAACTCCTGGCGAGCTGGCTAGCCTGGCCAGTCAACGCTGACGCGGTAACCCGTGAATTTGCGTAAATTAATTACGCCGGTGTCGAGTATCAGGTACTGACCTTTGACGCCGTGAAGCACGCCTTCGACCACCGGGGTCTTGTCGAGGTTGTGCGAGGCGATTTTTTGCGGAAAAACGTCGACCGGGTAGTGAATATCCAGCGGGGTTTCGTCGAGGGCCTTGATCGCCTCATCGCCATATTCCGCGCGTAGCGCGGCCAAGCCCTCTTCGACGGCCTCGAAAAGCCGGTCGCGCTCATGCAAAAGATTGAGCTCGGCAACCTCGCCCTTGAGCATGGCGCGCCAGTTGGTGCGATCCGAGACGTGCTCCTTGAAAAGCACTTCCACCAGCCCGGACTGCTGGCGGGTGGCGACTTCCAAAATGGGCAACGCCTGAATCGCCCCCTGGTCGATCCAGCGAGTCGGCATATTAGTCTTGCGGGTGATCCCCACCTTGAGCCCGGAGGAGTTGGCCAAATACACGATATGTGGGGTGAAGCAGTGCGCCTCGCCCCACTCGGGCTCCCGGCAGGTGCCCTGGAAGTAGTGGCAGGTCTCCGGCTTCATGATGCAGGTATCGCACTGCGCCAGGCGTTTGAAGCACGGATAGCAGTAGCCCTGGGCGAAGCTCTTGTTGGTTTTGCGCCCGCAGTGGGTGCAGTCGATTTGGCCCTGCCAGGTGAGGCGCAAGTGCTTACCAATATACGCGTTGAGCGCTAGATGCTGGCCGCCGGCGCGTAGCTGGTATTCCACGCGGTGTTCCGGCGACAGCGTGGCGGCCATTTTGACGAGGTTGCCGCCCATACCGGGTACTTCGGTGGCCAGCAGATCAGTCACTCGAAGCGTCCCGGCCAAGGCCCGCCATTTCCGGTGAAACGCCGGCGCCGGTTGCCCCGGCCCCGCAGGTGCGCCGCTCCAGATAGCCCACCCGATTCTCTTCCGGTACGTTGTTCTCGATCTCGAAGCGAATCACCGCCTCCAGACAGAGCTCGGTCTGCTCGGCGGTTAGAAAGCGCCCGTCCGGCCATTTACGCAGCGCCACCGCCTGCTTCAGGCTTTCATAAATGCTCGGGGTCATCTGACCGATCATGCGCTCAAAGCTCATATCACTCATAAAGGGCTCCAGTCTTGGTAAACGTTAACGCATCGATTTGGGGCGTTTGGCGCAATAGTACCAGCCTGTCGCCAGCCCCACGAGTAGCCCGCCCAGGTGCGCTTCATTGGCCACGTTGCCAAAGCCCAAATAGCCGGCAAACGAGGTCATGGTGAACACCATCCAGCCGAGCATGAACACGACCAGCATGTGGGGCACGAAAAAACCGCTTTGCGGGCGTTTGCGCGAGAGTAGCCAGACGTGGCCCAGCAGCGCGTACACCACGCCGGACATGCCGCCAAAAAGCGCCGTGCCGGTGGCGTACTGGGCCAGGTTCGAGCCGACACCCGCCACTAAAAGCAGCACCAGCATGGTTTTGCTGCCCTGTAAAAGCTCGACCTGGCGGCCGAAGTACCATACCCACATCAAGTTGAAAATTAGATGCATCAGGCTGAAGTGCAAAAACACCGGGGTCAAAAGCCGCCATAACTGGCCGGCGGCCAACGTCTCGCCAAGCCCCGAGGCCACCAGGGCGTTATTGACCACGCCCACGGGCACGATGGTGAGCCCGGTCAGTACCCCATCACCCAGGGTGTTCATCAGTAGAAACACCAGCAGGCTTAGCCCGATGATGAGGGCGGTAACGGGCAGCCGGCGCAAAAGGTTCAAGCCCTGGGTGGCCTGGCCACTTTGGGGGCGCGGCCCGACCACCAGGGGTTCGCCCTGCTGCCAGCGGCGCACAAGCGCGGTCAGCTCGTCTTTTTGGCGGGGGTCGGCCACCCAAAGCGCCAGGCCGTCGGCCTCTTCGGTGATCCGGTGGCCAATGCGGTAGTGCCAAAGCGCTTTGCGCAGCTCGCGGGTATCGGTGCCAGCGGGTAACAGCATAACAGGGTGCATAACACCTCCCTCGGGGTGAAACGGTCGATTGGGGCTGTCTGCTCTGCGCGGTGACTTTTATACAGGCATAAAAAAACCGGCGGAGGGGGCCGCCGGCTTAAAGCAAGGGATCATTCAAGGGAACACTTACTCTGATAGCCGGCAGCGGGGTTAGTTCAGCAATTTTTTCAAAAAAAGATGTTTCTCTATGTATCCGTGAATAACGTGAATTAAAAAGCGGCGCCTAACGCATTAAAACGGGGCGGTTCTCTTCCCGGTCGACGTCCACCCATACGAAGCGGTCGGCGCTTAATTCCCGCTCGCCATCGAACCGGTAGGCCACTAACCGCCCGTACTTTACGGCGCTGTAGTCCAGGCAGGCGATATTGCGCGCCGGCAGCGCCGGAATGCCCTCGCACCAGTAGTGGCCGATAAACAGCACCGGCTCGTCCGGGCCGTAATAGCTCAACCCCGCGTGCTCTTGCTCGCTGAGCGGGCGGGTCTCCAGGTGGTCCGGCAGGTTGTCCGGCTGGAACACGACGTCGCCCCACTGTTGGGGGTCGGCCGCCCAGAAGTGGGCGCGAAAATTCTTGCGCGTGAAGCCGTCGCCGGAGTGAATGGCGACCCCTTCGGGCAGGGAAATATTCGGTCCGCGGGTCAGCCGGTCGACGATCTGAAACGCCTCGGTGGAGGGGTCCGCGGACTCCTCGAGCATTCGATCATCCAGGCAGGCGTTGGGCGAGCGCGCCTTGAGTGCCTCGATCAACGGCGCATCCCAGCAGGCGTGAACCACGCGAAAGCCGTCCATTTCCAAAAACAGCGGCAGGGTCTTGAACCAGGCGAGCGTATCTTCCCATTCATTGGTATGGTCGCGGTACTGATCCAGGGTGTCGGCGATGATGCGGTTGTGGCGCGGCGAGTGCTCTCTGAGCCAGCGCCGGCCGCTGCCTTCCGGCGCCGGTTGCGTGTAGGCCAGGGCGTGATGTTCGTGATTGCCCATTACGATGTACGCCTGGCCCTCGTCGACCATGCGCCGCGCGATCTGCACGGCCAAGCGGATGCGCGGGCCCCGGTCGATCAGGTCGCCCAGAAAGATCACCTTGCGCGTGGGGTGGCAATAAACACCCTCGCGCTTTTTATAGCCAAGCTTTTCGAGCAGCGCGGCCAGCGTAGCGCCGCAGCCGTGTACGTCGCCGATCAAATCAAAACCGTTACTCATCAATCCCCCAGCCGGTGGCTCCAGCCCAGCTTGCTGCGCAGAATGTCGTAGTAGTTGTGCCCTAGCGGATGAACCAGCTGGACGCGAGCAGGCTTGCGGGTAATCACTAATACGTCGCCGGCCTTGGCCACCGCGCGGGTCTGGCCGTCGCAGCTGACGTGCGGGTAGGAGTGGTTGGTTTCGCCGATATGAATACGGATTTCACTGGCCGCGTCGATCACGATCGGCCGGCTGGAAAGCGTATGGGGAAACATGGGCACCAGGGTGATGACATCGAGCTTGGGATGCATGATCGGCCCACCCCCGGAGAGCGCGTAGGCGGTCGAGCCGGTGGGTGTGGCGACGATCAGTCCATCGCTTCGTTGGCTATAGACGAACTGGCCGTCGACGAAAAGCTCGAACTCGATCATGCGCACCGCTTTACCCGGGTGCACCACTACCTCGTTGAGCGCATCGCCATGCCCTACCGCTACGCCGTCGCGATAAAGCACGGCGTCGAGTAAAAAGCGCTGTTCGACCTCGAACTCCCCCGCCAGTACTTCCCCCACTCGGGTCTCGAGTTCATCCGGTGAGATATCGGTCAAAAACCCCAGCCGCCCGCGGTTGACGCCCAGGATAAGCGTGCCGCTTTGGCAAAGCGTACGCGCCGCGCCAAGAAGACTGCCGTCGCCGCCCACCACGATCACCAGATCGCAAAGCTCGCCGAGCATTCGGCGGCTGGTTTCGGGCTGGCCATGATAGGGGATCATGGTCGCAGTGCGGTCTTCGACCAGCACATGATAGTCGTGGCCGGTCAGGTACTCGACCAGCCGGGTGAGCGAGTCGATGACCTTGTCGCTACCCAGCCGACCGATCAAGCCGATCGTTTTGAACGGCCGGTCACTCGCGGTGCTGGGCGTGGCGGACGTAGAGGGTGGCGTAGCGGGCATGGGCGGCTCTCACTGTTGTCAGTCGCCCATTATGAAGCTCCCCTGGCACGCGGGCAAATCCGCCCGCCGCTTAACGGTGCAGTAAAGGCCTGGAAACGCTGCGCGGGCGGCGCTTGAGCCACCACTGGTTGAGCCAAAGCGAGGCCAGGATGATCGATCCGCCGAGCGCCAGGCGACCAAGGTCCGCGTCCCGGTTCCAAATCACCACGTTGACCAAAAGCCCCGCGGGCACCAGCACGTTGTTCATTACCGCCAGAGTTCCCGCATCGACCTGGGTGGCGCCCTGGTTCCAGGCGAAGTAGCCCACCCCCGAGGAGAGCAGCCCAAGCAGGGCCAGCACGCCCCACTGGGTGGACGTAGTGGGCAGCGCCTGGGCATCGCCCATCAGCAAGAACGCGGGCAGCGCGATGATCAGCGCGCCGACGAAGAACCAGCCGAACACGTTGTGCCAGGCCAAATCATCGGCGTAACCCGCGGCCAGCCGACGATACCCCACCTGACCGATGGCGAAGCAGAGATTCGCCCCCTGCACGACCAGAAAGCCGAGCCAGAAGCCGCTGTTCACGCCGTCGAAACGGATCACCGCCGCGCCGATGACCGCGAGTACCGCGGTGACCAGATAGATCGGGGTAAAGCGCTTGAACATCAGATCGTCGAGCAGCGCGATGTAAACCGGCGTGAAGATGGTGAACAGCACCACCTCCGGCACCGACAGCACCAGGTAGGCGTGGTATACGAAAAGGTACATGATACCGAGTTGAACCGCCCCCAGTGCCATAAGCGCGGCGATATCGCGCTTTTTCAACAACCCCGGGCGTAAAAACGGCAAGAACACTAAAAGCGCGAGCGTAATGCGCACCAGCACCGCGAAGTAGTTATCCACCTGCCCCGCGATATAAACGCCGATCAGCGAAAACGAAAACGCCCAGAGCGCGGTAACCCCCACCAGATAACCCATAGTCAACCTCTTTGGATTTAAAAGTTGACTGGATTATACGAAGATCCCCGCGAAGGTAAACCTTTAACTAAAACAAGGTTAACGGCGAAGCACCCACACGAGCGCGTAAAGGGCGCCAGGCACCCAACCCAACAGCGTCAGCACCAGCGCAATGAATACTCGCTTGCCCCCTGCCCCGGTCAACCCGACGCCCAGCGGCGGTAACAACACCGCCAGCGCCGCGTAAGCGGCCTTGAGCGCGGCGGGCTCGCCCGCCTGGGGGGTGACCGCCAGGTTGTTGGGCTTTGGCGGCTGCTCCGGCGCGGGTTGTGCAGCGGGCTGGGGCGTATCGGGAGTAAAGTGCTCGACCGGGGCCGGCTGAGAGGCGGCGTCGGGGCTAAACTGCTCGACGGGGTCGTTTTGCTCCTGCGCCTGGCGGCGCTCGCGCTCGAGTGCTTTGCGATGCGCCTCTTTATCGATTTTCTGCTCGAGGGTACCGGCGTCGTCAGCCAGCTCATCGTGGTAGCGCTCCCAGTCTTCCCAGTCGTGGGGCGTGCCGGATTTTGGCCGCGCGTCGCCGGAACCCCGGGCGCGGGCCCAGGCTTTTTCTTCGAGCGTATTGGGCCGGTCGGGCTCGCGCTCCGCGCCAACGCCTTTACGGTTCAAATATTCGCGGGCATCCATAAACGGCTCCTCGAGTTTAAACGCCCAGGTTTACCCTGAACGCTTAAACGCTATAGTGGTACGTGAGGCCCTTTATCATGCGGGCACTGACCCAAGAGTCAAACCGGGCCGCGCGTTCAGTGCAGCCCGGTAGAAATATCAGTAGTATAGGCAAGCCAAAAAAAACCGCTGCCAGAAGGCAGCGGAAGCAAGGGATCGAAAAAGAAGCCAGTGCAACACTTCTAGCGACTGCTATCGCGTGTTGCCTGTACATTCTCTGACACTAAATTGGCAAAAAGTTCTCAATCGAACGACGTTTTCGCTATTTTTTCTGCTTTTAGGCAGGTAATAGCCAAACGCATAGAGCGGGCAAGGAGCACAACATGGCGCTGTATTTACTGGTGCTTGGTGTTTGTCTACTGGTGATCGGCTCGGTGCTGGTCATTTTGATGACGACGAGCACACCGCGCTATCGCACCGAGCCCAAGCACCTGCTGGCCCTTTTTGACAAGGCGCTCGAAAGCAAGGTCAGCGAGACCGAGTGGAACGCCATGATCGGCTACCCGATTCGCCACGACGAGTACCTGGACGGCGTACGCCGCCGGGCGTCACAGCTGATGGATCAATACGGGCGTCGCTGGCAAATCGCCCAGGGCAAGCCGCTACTCAACCAGGCCGGCCAGCAAGAGCTAAAAGCGCTGCGCGACCATTTGGCTGCGCACACGGCGCTTCGCCAGCAGTAAGGCGTTCAAAGCGCCTTTTAAGAGGAGCCGCCCATGCTGAGCACCATCCGCCAGATTCCTCTGGAGAGCGCGGTCAAGCATCACGCCCACGACTTCCACCAGATCGTGATTACGCTGTGCGGCGCATCGGACTTCGAAATCGAAGGGCTGGGGGGCCGGGTCAACGCGTTCTCCGGCTGTATCGTCCCGGCTAACCACGAGCACTACTATTCCGGCCACGGCTACAACCGCCAGCTCATTTTCGATCTACCGGAGAACGCCCCGGCGTTGACCGGCGAGCATCGCGAGCTGATCGCGCTTTTCGATGCGCCGCGCTTTTTCGCCCTCGATGGCTCGCTGCGCCACTACCTGAGCTTCGTCGAGAGCGAGCTGCGCCTGGGCTTCGAGCACGGCGGCGCCGACCACCAGCCCGACCGGCTAGCCGCGACCCTGCTGGGCGCCTTGAAAGCACGCCTCTCCTCGCCGCTGCCCTCGCCCAAGCGCCAGCTCGACCTGGAACCCATCGACCGCTATATCGCCATCCGCCTGGCCGACGAGCTGCGCGTTGCGGATCTTGCCCGCCTGGCCTGCCTTAGCGAGGCGCACTTCTCCTCGCGCTTTCGCGCCCAGACCGGGCTTTCCCCCTGGCAGTACGTGCGGCGTAAGCGGCTGAGCGCGGCGCGCGAGCTGATTGCTCAAAGCCGCCTGCCGCTGACCGATATCGCGGTGCAAACCGGCTTTGCCAACCAAAGCGCGCTCTCTCACGCCTTCCGGCGCCGCTACGGGCAATCACCCCGCGCGTTCAGGCAGGTGCGTGAAAACGCGCTAGGGTTCGACACCGCCGCGGGGGATCGAGGCGGCACCGGGCGAGTTCACCTTTAAGTAACGTGTGGAAAGTGACAAAAAGCCGCGCTTACCGCGAAATTGACACGTTTTACCGCGATACCGACATACACCCATTCGTTAGGCGCTCTACATTCGAGCGCTATCAGGCACGCGCCGTGCCATCTTTCGTTCTCTTGGAACACGGGGGCCACAATGCTCAACGCCAAAAAAATGCGCGACTCCAACGTCTGGCAAACCGATCTCGATGCGCTTTTGAAAACCGTCAGCGACCACTATATCGTCGATGAAGACGCCTACGTGGCTGAACTGATCAAGGTGCTCGACGCCGGGCGCGAGGACTTCGACCGCATTGGCGAAAAGACCGCCGAGCTTGTGCGCGACGTGCGCAAGATGGATACCGCCGTCGATACCATCGACGAGCTTTTGCAGCAGTACAGCCTGGACACCCACGAAGGCCTGATGCTGATGTGCCTGGCCGAGGCGATGCTGCGCATCCCCGATAAAGCGACGGCGGACGCGCTGATCGAAGACAAACTGGGCCCGGCGGACTGGCAGTCCCACGTCGGCAAAAGCGAATCCTGGATGGTCAACGCCTCCACCTGGGGCCTTTTGATGACCGGCCGGGTGCTCAAGCTCGACGAGCCGCGCGAAGGCCAACCCGCAAACTTCATCAACCGCATGGTCAATCGGATGGGCGAGCCGGTGATTCGCCGCGCCATGTTCGAGGCGATGAAGATCATGGGCAAGCAGTTCGTGTTGGGGCGTGATATCGACGAGGCGCTCAAGCGCTCGAAGCCGCTTTTCAACAAGGGCTACACCTACTCCTACGACATGCTGGGCGAGGCGGCGCGCACCCGTGACGACGCCAAGCGCTACTTCGACGACTACGCCAAAGCCATCGAGCAGGTCGGCAAGACGTCACAGCGTTTGAACGAGCGCACGCCCAAGCCATCGGTCTCGATCAAGCTTTCCGCCCTTCACCCCCGCTACGAATTCGGCCGCCGCGAGCAGGTGCTCGCCGAGCTCGTCGATAGCGTCATCGCGCTCGTCACACGGGCCCGGGAGCTGGACGTCGCGGTGACCATCGATGCCGAAGAGGTCGACCGTCTCGAGCTTTCACTCGAGGTTTTCCGCGCCGTATTCGAGAGCAGCGCCGCCAAGGGCTGGGGCCACTTCGGCCTGGTGGTGCAGGCTTACTCCAAGCGCGCGCTGCCGGTGCTTTACTACATCAACCGGCTGGCCGACCAGCAAGGCGACGAGATTCCGCTTCGCCTGGTCAAGGGCGCCTATTGGGACAGCGAAATCAAGGAGTCCCAGCAGCTCGGCGTAGACGGCTACCCGGTGTATACCCGCAAGGCATGTACCGACGTGGCGTATCTGGCCTGCGCGCAGTTCCTGCTTTCCGAGGACACTCGCGGGCGCATTTTCCCGCAGTTCGCCACCCATAACGCGCATACCGTGACCACCATCGTCGAGCTTGCCAACAGCGCCAGCCGACCCTTCGAATTCCAGCGCCTGCACGGCATGGGCGAGGCCCTTTACGAGGCCGCCTTGAAGCGCGCCCCCGAGGGCACTTACTGTCGCATCTACGCGCCGGTCGGCGCACACAAGGACTTGCTCCCCTACCTTGTGCGCCGCCTGCTCGAAAACGGCGCCAACTCGTCCTTCGTTCACCAATTGGTCGACCCGGACGTGCCGGTGGAGTGGCTTTGCCAGCACCCGGTCGAAACGCTGAAGCAGTACAACACCCTGACCAATACGCGTATTCCCGCGCCGCGGGACATTTACGGGCCCAAGCGCAAGAACTCTCGGGGCGTGAACCTGAATATCCGCAGCCATTTCGAACCGCTGATGGAGAACATGGCCGCCTTTATGGAGACCCAGTACCCGGTCAAGCCGCTGCTGGCCTTCGACATCGAAGACGACGCGGCCAATACGCACAAGGTCGCCGCGCCGTTTGATCACAACCTGAGCGTGGGCACGGTTCAGTGGACCACTAGCGAACAGGCCACGAAAGCGCTCGACGCCGCCTGGGCGGCCTTCCCCCGCTGGGATGACACGCCGGTGGCCGAGCGCGCCGCGATTCTGCGCCGCCTGGCGGATCTCATGGAAGCGCACATGCCGGAGCTCATGACGCTTTGTTGCCGTGAGGGCGGCAAGCTTCTAACCGACGGCGTCGACGAGATCAAGGAGGCGGTGGACTTCTGCCGCTACTACGCGATGCGTGCCGAAGAGTCGTTTGGCGATGTGATCGAACTGCCCGGGCCGACCGGCGAATCCAACCGTTTGATCATGGGCGGTAAGGGCGTATTCGCCGCTATCAGCCCCTGGAACTTCCCGGTGGCGATCTTCTGCGGCCAGATCGTCGCCACAGCCGTGGCGGGCAACACGGTATTGGCCAAGCCCGCCGAGCAGACCTCGATTATCGCCCACCGCGTGATCGAGCTGCTTTATGAAGCCGGCATGCCTCGCGATGTGGTCCAACTGCTGCCCGGCGACGGCCCTACCGTGGGCAGCGTGCTGACCTCGGACCCGCGCGTGACCGGCGTGGTGTTTACCGGCGGCACGGACACCGCGCAGTCGATCAACCGCTCTCTGGCCGCGCGGGAAAACGCCCCGCTGCCGACCCTGATTGCCGAAACCGGCGGGCTGAACGCGATGATCGTGGATTCCACCGCCCTGCCCGAGCAGGTCGTGGTCGATGTGATCCAGTCGGCCTTTCAAAGCGCCGGCCAGCGCTGTTCGGCGCTGAGAGTGCTCTACCTGCAAGACGATGTCGCCGACCGGGTGATCGAGATTCTCAAGGGCGCGATGAGCGAGCTAAGGATAGGCGACCCGCGGGAGCTGGGTACTGATGTTGGCCCGGTGATCGATGAGGACGCCCGTAGCGGCTTGATGGAACACATCCAGAAGCTCAAAGACGAAAATCGCCTGGTCGCCGAGACGCCCATGGCCGCCGAGCACACGCAACACGGCACCTTCGTGGCGCCGGTCGCCTTCGTCATCGACAGCATCGATGCGCTCACCCGCGAGCAGTTCGGCCCGGTGCTGCACATCGTGCGCTACAAGGCCCGGGACATCGACAAGGTGATCGAGACGATCAACGCGCGGGGCTACGGGCTCACTTTTGGCGTGCATAGCCGTAACGAATCCTTCGCCACGGAGATCGCGAAGAAAATTCGGGTGGGCAATGTGTACATCAATCGTAATATCATTGGCGCCGTGGTCGGCGTACAGCCCTTTGGCGGGCAGGGTTTTTCCGGCACCGGGCCCAAGGCAGGTGGCCCACACTACCTGCAGCGCTTCGTGACGGAAAAAACCGTGACCAACAACACGGCGGCACTGGGCGGCAACGCCTCGCTGCTCGCCCTGGGCGACGAATAAGCACCCGGCTTCTTCGAACGACGGGCTCGAAACCCTGGCGCTCATCCCCCCTCTTTTTTTTGGGGGGGGTGACGTCAACTTACATCAACGTGTTGCTAACAATAACGAGCAGTGTCGGAGCCTTCCGATTGGATCAACAGGGGAAATTCTATGGATACTGGCGTTTGGATCAGTCTTTTCGCGTACTTTGCGCTGATGGTCGGCATAGGGGTCTATGCCATGCGCACCTCGACCTCCACCTCGGAGGATTACGTACTGGGCGGGCGAACCTTGAGTCCCAAGGTGGCCGCCCTTTCCGCCGGCGCCTCGGACATGAGCGGCTGGCTACTGTTGGGCCTGCCCGGGGCCATGTTCGTGTCCGGGTTGGCGTCGGCCTGGATCGGTATCGGCCTGCTAGTCGGGGCCTTTTTCAACTGGCTGCTGGTCGCCCCGCGCCTGCGTGAACAGACGGTGCATTACGGCAACGCCATTACCATTCCGGCCTTTCTGGCCAACCGCTTTCCCACCCGGGCATTGTCGCTAAGAACCGTGTCGGCCATCGTCATCGTGATCTTCTTTGCGGTGTACACGGCGTCCGGTTTGGTCGCGGGCGGGCGGCTTTTCGAAAGCGCTTTCGCTGGAGTCATCGAGTTTGGCGGGTTCAGCGACTACGGCACCGGCATCATTATTACCCTCGGCGTGGTGCTGGTCTATACCGTGGTCGGCGGCTTTTTGGCGGTCAGCCTGACCGACTTCGTTCAGGGCTGCATCATGATGCTGGCACTGATCATCATGCCGGCGGTGGTACTTTTCGGCGAAGGCGGCGGCGGCTTCACCCAGGCCTCGCAAACCCTGAACGAGGTGGACCCCACTTTGCTCTCCTGGACCGACGGTCTGACCTTCATTGGTTGGCTTTCGGCGGTGACCTGGGGGCTTGGCTACTTCGGTCAGCCGCACATCATCGTACGCTTCATGGCGATTCGCAGCCTCAAGGACGTGCCCATCGCGCGCAATATCGGCATGAGCTGGATGCTGGTCTCCATGATCGGGGCCGTTTCACTGGGTATTTTCGGCCGCGCCTTCGCGATCCGTAATGGCCTGGAGGTCGAAAACCCCGAGACGATCTTCATCATCCTCTCGGAGCTTTTGTTCCACCCGCTGATTACCGGCTTTTTGTATGCCGCGCTATTGGCGGCGGTGATGAGTACCATCTCCAGCCAGCTGCTGGTCGCCTCGTCGTCGCTGACCGAGGACTTCTACCGGCTGTTTTTGAACCGCAACGCCTCGGAGAAGCAGACCGTCACCGTGGGCCGTATAAGCGTGGCCCTGGTGGGGATCGTAGCCGCCATCATCGCCTCCAATCCGGAATCCCAGGTGTTGGGGCTCGTCAGTAACGCCTGGGCCGGTTTCGGCGCGGCGTTCGGCCCGTTGATTTTGCTTTCGCTGATGTGGTCGCGCACCAACGGCGCCGGTGCCATTGCCGGCATGGTGGTCGGTGCGCTCACCGTCATGCTCTGGATCAGCCTGGGCTTTAACGGCGAATTTTTGGGTGGTCCCGGCATTTACGAGATCATTCCCGGCTTCATTGCCTCGTTCATCGCCATCATGGTGGTGAGCAGCATGACCGCGGATGCCGGTGAATACCGTCATATCGACCGGTAAACGTTGCCTGATCGTTCCAAGGCCACCTTCGGGTGGCCTTTTTTATGCGCGTTTTCAATACTCTTGCGCTGAGTCAAAAACCCGCCCGCGCCAACGCGATACGCTCTGCTAACGGTTTCAAGGTTACTTTCTCAAAGCCGAGCGTCACGTTATCCACAAGGAGCAGCGCCATGGGTCGTCTCACTTTTACTACTCTCGTCACCGCTGGCCTCGCGGCGGCCACTTTCGCCGCCAGCGGTCAGGCTTTCGCTTATGGCCAGGGTGACTTCTTCACCCGCGCCGGTATCGCCAAAGTATCGCCCAAAAGCGGCAACGGTACGCTGGACACCGCCCTTGGCGATCTCAAGGTCGATGTCGAAGACAAGTCAGATTTCGCTTTCACCCTGGGGTATCGCTTTCACGACAAGTTTGGCGTGGAGCTACTCGCCGCGCTGCCCTTCAAGCATGATATCCGCTTGAACGGCGACAACATCGCCTCTACCAAGCACCTGCCCCCGACGCTGACGCTTCAGTACTACCCGCTGGGCGGCACGGAGTCACCGGTTCAGCCCTACGTAGGCGCCGGGGTCAACTACACCCGTTTCTCCAGTGAGCAGGTCGATATCGACGGCGTTAGCCTGGACCTGGACAACACCTGGGGCGCGGCGGGTCAGGCAGGCATCGACCTGCTGGTCGACGACCACTGGTCGCTGAACGCCGCGGTCTGGTATCTGGATATCGACAGCGACGCAACCGTTGCAGGAAGCGCCGCGGGCAGCGTCGAGATCGACCCGGTGGTGGTCATGGCCGGTATTGGCTACCGTTTCTAAACCGCCGCTTGGTGCATATAACATGTATGCATAAAAAGGCCCGGTGCTCTTGCGAGCCCGGGCCTTTTACATGCCGCATCTTCAAGATCAGCCTTCGGTGACCAGTTTATCCACACGTTCGACGGCTCGAACCACCAGCAACTGGTCGCTGGCGCGGGTTTTTTCCTGCTGCAAATAAGCGGCGACCGCCGGGGCAACCTCGCACTTGGCAGGCATCGCCGCCTTGGCCTCGATCATCGTATCGAGCTTGGGAATAAACACGAAGCGCAGCCACTGGGCCAGCGACATGGTATCGACGCAAAAAGGCTGTTGGCTTTCAAAGGCCTTCGCATCGGGGGTGGGCATACGCCAAAGCTCGGCCGCTTTCATCGCGGCTTCGAGCTCACGCAGCGCCTGGTGTAGCGACTGATGAACGCTCATAAGCTCCTGGGGAGTCGGTGCATGGATAGCGCATTATCCCTTTTATGGGGACAACTTGCCATGACCCGAGCGCCCTGCGCCGCACCAATCGAGTTACTCACAGATTCACAGAAAACCTGCAAGAGACTGTGGATAAACTATGGAAAGGTGACGCAGAGCCACCCCCCATGGGCCTCTGGCAATGTTGCTTAATTTTTAACCGGTAAACTCGGGCTGACACTGCGCGCCGGTCGAGGTAGAGTGCAGGCCTGCGCAAGGGAAGGAATAAATGCAAGCACTCTATACACTCGACGAGTTCTTTGAGCGAAGCGGTGCCGACGTATCGTTTTACCATATGGGCCGGCGCGTAGCGCCCTGCGCCAGGCAAACATTGGCGAGCTTCGAACGCGGCGAAACGCCCTGGCCGGAGCCCTGGCAAGGCCAGGCGCGCATTGGCGTCGTGTTTCGCATCGGCGATATGGTCGAACCCGCGATCTGGTTTTTGGCACTACCGCTCGACGAGCAAGGCTTGCTCTCTCCCGCCTCTCGCGATGGCTTTTTGAACCGGCTCGTGGAAACGCTGGGGCGCAACGTAAGCACCCTCGGCCAAGAGGACCCGAGCGGCGAGCATTTCATGAAGGATAACCCGCTCGCGTTCACCCCGAGCCTGCCCTTTCAGGCGGTGCTCAACGCCCAAGCACGCTGTGCACTGGGATTTGCCGCGAGCCAACACCTGGAGCCCGTAGAAGCCTACTTGAGCGGTCAGCAAACAATTGATTGGCAAGCGTTAGGTCTACAGGGCATTGCCGACTACACTGTGCGAAGCGACAGCGAATCCCGCCACCTTCTGGCACGGGCCATCAGCGAGCAGCGCCTGGAAGACGAAGTCATTCGTGCGCTGTGCCTTTGCCTTGAGCACTGCGCGCCCGACGACGCACTGGTCAAGGCGCTGGCCGCTAAAGGCGAGCAGGCGGCCAACGCAGGCGACATCGAAACCCTGTGCGCCTGCGTGCGAGCAGTGGGCGGTAGCGAAAGCCAAGGCGTGGGCGAATGGTACAAGGCGCTGCTCGAAGATAGCGCCGCCTGCGGGCCGGATCTACTGGCCGCCATCGCCGGGCGCGGTTGGGCATGGCTTGAAGACGCCGAGCGCTTGCCGCTCTTTCTAGAGCGCCTGGCTGAACACCCCAATACTAATTTTACCGCTGCGGTGCGCGATATCGCGCTGATCCCCAGGCTAAGACTTTTGGTCGTGATGACGCTGCGCGACGCCCCGGCAGACAGCGCCATTCAATCGCGGCTGGCGAATATCACCTCTCGCCACTAACGTTAAGAACAGACAGAGATTTTCGTATAGATACCGAGGCGTTGGGTCGCTCAACGCCCGGCTTGGATCGCGGCCCTCGGGCACGTGTTAAGGAGCAGCCGTGAAGGAACTACCCTATCAGGCCAAAGCCGTCATCGGGCGTCGGGAAATGGTGACGCTTCCTGAGCTTGGGCTTCATCTTTGCTGTAAAGCCGATACCGGCGCGCGCACCTCGGCGCTTCATGCCGAAGAGATCGCCACCGAAGAGGACGCCGAAGGCCAACTCTGGATCAGCTTCATTACCCATAGTAGCGGCCCCAACACCCCGGGGCACCGCTATAAGCTTCACCTGCACGACCGGCGGCGCGTGACCAGCTCCAACGGGCACAGCGAATGGCGCTACGTGATTCGCACCCCCGTTTTGCTTGGCGATCTCGACTTTACCGTCGAGCTCACGCTGACCGACCGAAGCAATATGCGCCACCCCATGCTGCTGGGCCGTCGGGCCATGCGGCGCCTGCTGGTCGCCCCAGGCGCTGCCTTTTTGCACGGCGAACCCTGAACCTGCAAACGTACCTATCCTGATCCGGAGTACCCTATGCATATTGCTCTGCTTTCGCGTAATCGCAATCTCTACTCGACCCGCCGCCTGGTCGAAGCCGCCGAAGCGCGCGGCCACTCCGCCCGCGTCGTCGACACGCTGCGCTGCTACATGAGCATCGCCGCCCACCACCCGTCGATTCACTACAAGGGTGCCGAGATCGAACGCTTCGACGCGGTCATTCCGCGTATCGGTGCGTCGGTCACCTTCTACGGCTGTGCGGTACTGCGCCAGTTCGAGATGATGGGCACCTACGTGATCAACGACTCGGTGGCGATCACCCGCTCCCGGGACAAGCTGCGCTCGCTGCAGCTGCTCTCACGCAAGGGGCTGGGCCTGCCGATCACCGGCTTCGCCCACTCGCCGGACGACATCCCCGATTTGATCACCATGGTCAAAGGTGCGCCGCTGGTGATCAAACTGCTCGAGGGCACCCAGGGCATCGGCGTGGTACTGGCCGAGACCAACCAGGCTGCGGAGTCGGTGATTCAGGCCTTCATGGGCATGAAAGCCAATATCATGGTTCAGGAGTACATCAAAGAGGCCAGGGGCGCGGATATCCGCTGCTTTGTCATCGGCGATAAGGTCGTGGCCACCATGAAGCGCCAAGCCGCGGAAGGCGAGTTTCGCTCCAATCTGCACCGGGGCGGTACGGCCAGCGTCATTCGTATCACCCCGGAAGAGCGCTCGACGGCGATTCGCGCCGCCAAGGCGATGGGCCTTCACGTGGCCGGCGTAGACCTTCTGCGCGCCAACCACGGCCCGGTGATCATGGAAGTCAACTCGTCCCCCGGCCTGCAGGGGATCGAAACCGCCACGGGCAAGGACATTGCCGGCATGATCATCGAGCACATCGAGAAAAACGCGACGCCGCCGCGCAAAGCGCCCCCCAAGCCTAAAGGCTAGGGGTCGAGGCCCTGGGCCCCGCGCTAAAAATAATCCGTTTGAGGGGTGGCAAAACCCGGCCGCCCCCGCCACAATTTGCGTCACCGAAGGAGGTAGACGCTCATGTTTCTTGATAATCGCCAGGTGGCGATGGACAGCGTGCTCGAAGCGCTGGCCGACAGTATTGACTATTTCCAGGATAACCTTGAGCGCCTGCGCCCCTCGCTGCGCGACGCTTTGAAGCCCTACTACGCCGCCCGACTCAAGCAGATGCGTTCCTTGCAGTCTTTGGCGCGTAGCCAGCTTAAAATGCTCCCCCGGGACGCCGACGTCGAGCGTGACGATTTCCTGTGGCTCTGGAGTCGCTTGAAAAGCTTTGTGGGTAACGACAGCCAGGTGCTGATCAACGAGCTTCTGGAGCAGGAGCGCGTGCTGATGCAGGCGCTCTCGACGCTGTTTACTCATCCGCTGCCCGAAGCAATCGAACCAGTGATCGATGAGGCCATGAAGGCATGCCGTCAGCTGATCCGCGAACTCTATAACCTGCAAAAACAGCGCGCCAAGCGCTAGCGCCGCCGCTATTCGCTGCCCTCGCCAAGTGGCGACGGCGAGACCGGCATCAGCTCGGCGGGAAGATGGTAAATGAGCGGTAAGACGGCATTTGAAGCAGGCGCATCCCGTTGGGTCTCGATCGGCTCGGTCGGCCCGAGAAAATAGGGCTCGCGCCCCCAGAGATAGAGATCCCCAAGCGTTGCCACCCGCGCCGCCACTTCACGCAGGTGCAAGCGCCACTCGCCCGCCGCCGGCTGCTGCTCGGCCACGCAACCGGTCACGTCCATCCCCAGGGAGCGGCCGATATAAATGGCGCGCGGAAGGTGCCAGCTCTGGGTCACCAGCAGCGCCTGGTCGAGCTCGAACACATCGCGGGCGCGCACCAGGGTGTCGTAGGTGCTGAAACCGGCAAAGTCCAGCGTCATGCGGGTAGAGGCTACGCCGCGGCGGTGCAGCTCGCGCCACATGGCGCGGGGCTCGTTATACGCCTGGGTGCGGTTATCGCCGGAGAGCAGCAGATGGTTCACCATCGCCCGCTCGATTAGCTCGGCGGAGGTCCGCATACGCGCGTGGAAGTGCGGGTTTCGCAGCCCGCTGCGGGTCCAGTGGGAGGTGCCGAATACGATGGCGACCTCATCGGGCCGGCACTGCTCCAAAGGCCGGTCGATAAAGCGGGCGGTGCTTGCCAGCACCCAAACATTACCGGCTAAAAACACCAATGCCGCCAGCAGCGCAAAGGCCACCAGCGACACCAATACCCATCGAATCGCCCGAATCAAAATACTAAACATCCAGCGCCTCGGCCGGGTTAGAACATGCCGAGCTCAAGCTTGGCCTCGTCACTCATCATGTCCCGACTCCAGGGCGGGCTAAACACGATTTCCGTATGTACCTTGCCGATCTGCGGCGCGCCTAGAATCTTGTTGCGCGCGTCGGCGGCGATCACATCGCCCATACCGCAGCCAGGTGCGGTCAATGTCATGCGAATCGTCACCATGCGCTCGCCGCTGATCAGCTGGTCGATTCGACAGCCGTACACCAGGCCCAAATCGACGATGTTGACCGGGATTTCCGGATCAAAACAGGTCCTGAGCTGCTCCCACACGAAGGCCTCGATATCCGCTTCGCTGGCGGACTCGGGAAGCGTCGGGGTAGGTAGCGACTCGAGCCCCAGCGCGTCCAGGTGACGGCCTTCGATCAGATAAAGGCGCCCCTCGAAGCCCACGCTGACGGTACTGCCCTTGGCCTGCATGATGCTGACCACGCTGTCCTCGGCCAGCGTTTCTGTGCTACCAAACGGAATCGCGATCGCCTCGACGTCGCGCTGAAGCGGCAGTTGCTGGCCGCGGGTGAGACTTGCCACCTGCTCGATATCCATAAACGCTATCTCACCATTCCAATGACCCGTTTAAGCGCGGCGACGAAAATGTCGATCTCTTCCAGCGTATTATACGCGGCAAACGACGCACGACACGTGGCTTCGACACCAAAATGGTGTAAAAGCGGCTGGGCGCAGTGGTGGCCGGTACGAATGGCCACACCCAACTGGTCGATCAAAAGCCCGATATCCTGGGAGTGGGCGCCGTCGACCACGAAGGACAATACCCCGGCCTTGTGCGGCGCGGTACCGATGATCCTGAGCCCGTCGATCTCGCTAACGCCTTGGGTGGCGTGATCCAAAAGCGTGGCTTCCCACTGGCCGATCTTGCTCACACCGACGCCCTCGACCCACTCGAGCGCCTGCCCCATGGCGATGACCTCGGCAATCGCCGGAGTGCCCGCCTCGAACTTGTGCGGGGTCTCGGCAAACACAGTACCCGCGTCGAAGGAGACGGTCTTGATCATCTCGCCGCCCCCCTGCCAGGGCGGCATGGCATCCAATAGCGCCTTCTTGCCGTAAAGCGCGCCGGCCCCGGTGGGCCCGTACACTTTATGGCCGGAGAACGCGTAGAAATCCGCGTCCAGATCCTGAACATCGATCGGCTGATGGGGGGCGGCCTGGGCGCCATCGACCAGGATCAAGGCGCCGTGCTGGTGCGCCAGGTGCGCCAGCTCCTTCACCGGGTTGATGGTCCCCAGGGCGTTGGAGACGTGGTTCACCGCGACCAGTTTCGTGCGCTCGCTCAAAAGCGCCTGGTAGGCGTCCATATCGAGCGCCCCATCCGCGTCTACCGGAATCACCTTCAGGGTAAACCCTCGCTCGGCGGCCAGCATCTGCCAGGGCACGATGTTGGAGTGGTGCTCCAGCATCGAGATCAACACTTCGTCACCCTTGGCGAGGTTTTGGCGGCCCCAGCTCTGCGCCACCAGGTTGATCGCCTCGGTGGTGCCTCGGGTGAAGATGATCTGGCGCGTGTCTTCGGCGTTCAAAAACGCCTTGACCCTGGCGCGGGTGCCCTCGAAGGCCGCGGTCGCTTCATCGGCCAGCGTATGCAGGCCACGGTGAATGTTGGCATTGAACCGCGAATAGTAATCGTCGAACACGTCGATCACTCGTTGAGGCGTCTGGCTCGTCGCGGCGTTATCCAGATACACCAGGGGCTTGCCGTGAACTTCCCGGTGCAGTACCGGGAACTGTTCGCGCAGCGCCTTCACATCAAAAAGCGCATCAAACGCCGAGCGCGTCTCAATCGCGGTGTCGAACATGGCTCGCTCCTCTCACTGGTTAAACGCTTACTCGTTAAGCGCGGCGGCAATTTCAACCAGACCCGCCAGGTTGAAGCGCTCGGGTAGCTTGCCGGCCACGGCCAGTTCGACCCGCTCGGCAATCGCATCGAGGGTGACCTGCTCGAGCACTTCGCCGGCGAAGGCCAGGGTCAAAAGTCCACGCGCGGTGGCTTCGTCGATACCCCGGGTACGCAGCGCGTAGACCGCCTCTTCATCGAGCTGGCCGGTGGTCGTGCCGTGGGAGCACTTGACGTCATCGGCATAGATTTCGAGTTCGGGCTTGGCGTCGATGTGCGCGCGGTCCGAGAGCAGCAGGTTCTGGTTGCTCTGAAAGCCTTCGATCTTCTGGCTGTCACGTTTGACGTAAACCCGGCCGTTGAACACGCCGTGGGCGCGATCGCCGAGGATGCCCTTGTAGTTCTCGTTGGAGAACGTCAGCGGCGCGTTGTGGTTCACCTTGGTGTGGTTGTCCACGTGCTGGCGACCCTGGCCGAAGAACAGTCCGTACAGGTTGGTATAGGCGTTTTCGCCGTTGAGATCAGCGATGATGTCGTTACGCGCCAGCGCCCCACCCAGGTTCAGATTATACGAGGTGTAGACGCTGTCGCGGCTCTGCTCGACGTGAATGCTGGCGACGTGGAAATCCCCCAGCGGTGCTTCCTGAAGCTTGTAGTGGTTCAGGATGGCGCCACGGTCGAGCATCAGCTCGGCGACCACGTTGGTGAAGTTGGTGGCATTCGCCTCACCAGCGTAATGCTCGATGACGGTCGCCTCACTACGCCCACCGGCCTCGACCAGAATGCGCGGGTGGCTCATTACCGCCTCGCCCTCGCGGGAGAGAAACTGCAGTATGATCGGCTTTTCCACCACGGTATTAGGGGCGATGCGCACCACCGCGCCCTCTTCCATAAAGGCGGTGTTGAGTGCTGCAAAGGCGGAAAAGTCGACGCTGGTCAGCCGACCCAGGGGGCCGCCGACCGCTTCGTGATTCTCTTCGAGCGCTTTGGAGAGCGTGATTACCTGCACGCCTTCCGGCAGCGAGTCGACGTCAGAAAGCGCTTTGGAAAAAACACCGTCGACGAAGCTCAACCGATACGCTTCGATTGGTAACGTCAGCGCCGCCGCCTGGGCCTGGGAGAACTCGGCGGTGTCGGCCAAAGCGAAGTTCGACTGGGCGATGGCGCGCACGTCGGTGTATTTCCACTCTTCGTCACGGCGGGTAGGAAAGCCCACCGCCTCGAAGCGCGCGGCACCCGCCTGGCGGCGCGCGGCGATCCAGCTCGGCTCGCCGCTGTAGTGCGTGCTGCGCGTTTTCAGGGTGTCCAAAAACGTTTGGGTGTCGCTCATGCCACGGACTCCTCGATACCTTCGTACCCGTTCGCCTCAAGCTCTTTGGCAAGTTCGGCATCGCCGGTTTTAACGATGCGGCCATCGACCAGTACGTGCACTTTATCCGGCACGATGTAGTCGAGCAGGCGCTGGTAGTGCGTCACCAGCAAAATGGCGCGCTCCTGAGCGCGCAGGCTGTTCACGCCGTCGGCCACGACCTTCATGGCGTCGATATCGAGCCCTGAGTCGATTTCGTCGAGCATGGCAAGCTTGGGCTGCAGCACGAGCATCTGCAGGATCTCGTTGCGCTTTTTCTCGCCGCCGGAAAAGCCTTCGTTGACCGCGCGCTGCAAAAAGCTTGCGTCCATTTTCATGAAACCAAGCTTCTCTTTGATCAGCTTCATGAATTCCGGGGCCGGCATTTCGCCTTCACCGCGGGCCGCACGTTGGGCGTTGAGCGCCGATTTCAGAAGGTAGATGTTCTTCACCCCCGGAATCTCGACCGGGTATTGGAAGCCGAGCAGCAGACCCGCCTGGGCGCGCTCTTCGATCTCCATCTCGAGCACGTCCTTGCCTTCGAACGTGATACTGCCCTGGGTGACTTCGTAGCCATCCTTACCCGCAATGACAGCGGAAAGGGTCGATTTGCCCGCGCCGTTAGGGCCCATGATGGCGTGGACTTCGCCGGCGTTGATGGTCAGCGTCAGGCCCTTGAGGATTTCGTTGCCTTCGACGGTGACGTGTAAATCGTTAACTTCCAACATAGTATTAGCCCTTCAAAATCTTGCGGGTCGCCGCGGCGACGCTTGACAGTAAATGGTGGCGCAGGCGCTTAGCCGACCGCGCCTTCCAGGGTCACGTTCAAAAGCGCTTCGGCTTCGACGGCGAACTCCATGGGGAGCTCCTGGAAAACGTCCTTGCAGAAACCGTTGACGATCATGCTGACCGCATCTTCTTCGCTGATACCCCGGCTCTGGCAGTAGAACAGCTGGTCTTCGCCGATCTTGGAGGTCGTCGCCTCGTGCTCGATCTTGGCGGTGCTGTTGCCGATTTCCTGGTAGGGGAAGGTGTGCGCGCCGCAGGTGTCGCCGATAAGAAGCGAGTCACACTGGGTGAAGTTACGCGCGCCCTTCGCTCTAGGTCCGATCTTCACAAGGCCACGGTAGGACTGATCGCTGCGCCCGGCGGAAATACCCTTGGCGACGATATAGGAGCGCGTGCCTTCGCCGATATGGATCATCTTGGTGCCGGTGTCCGCCTGCTGGCGCCCGTTGGTCACGGCCACGGAGTAGAACTCACCGATGCTATCCTTGCCGCGCAGCACGCAGGACGGGTACTTCCAGGTGATCGCCGAGCCGGTTTCGACCTGGGTCCAGCTGATGCGCGCACGGTCGCCGCGACACTCGCCGCGCTTGGTGACGAAGTTGTAGATGCCGCCAACGCCGTTTTCATCGCCCGGGTACCAGTTCTGCACCGTGGAGTACTTGATGTAGGCGTCATCGAGTGCCACCAGCTCGACCACCGCGGCGTGGAGCTGGTTCTCGTCGCGCATCGGCGCGGTGCAGCCTTCGAGATAAGAAACCTCGGCGCGGCTTTCGCAGACGATCAGCGTACGCTCGAACTGGCCGGTATTGGCCGCGTTGATACGAAAGTACGTCGAAAGCTCCATCGGGCAGGTCACGCCTTCCGGTACGAATACGAAGGAGCCGTCGGTGAACACCGCCGAGTTGAGCGCGGCGAAGTAGTTGTCCGCCTTCGGCACCACGGTGCCCAGATACTGTTTGATCAGTTCCGGATAGTCGCGAATCGCCTCGGAAATCGAGCAAAAAATCACGCCCGCCTCGGCCAGCTCCTTTTTGAAGGTCGTGGCCACCGACACCGAGTCGAACACCGCATCGACGGCGACACCGGCAAGGGCGGCGCGCTCGTGGAGCGGAATGCCGAGCTTTTCGTAGGTTTCCAGAAGCTTGGGGTCGACTTCGTCAAGGCTCTGCGGCATGTCTTCCGGGCGCTTGGGCGCGCTGAAGTAGGAGATTTCCTGGTAGTCGATCGGCGGGTAGTCCAGATGCGCCCAAGAGGGCTCTTCCATTTTTAGCCACTGGCGATAGGCGTCCAAACGCCACTCGAGCATCCACTCCGGCTCGCCCTTCTTCTTGGAGATAAAGGCGATGGTGTTTTCGTCTAGGCCAGGTGGCAGCGTATCGCTTTCAATGTCGGTGACAAAGCCGTCCTTGTATTCACGACGAACCAACTGTTCCATTTCTTCGGTAGCCATGGTCGTACCCTCCAGGCAATTGGGTGGCGAGCCTGCTCGCCGTCCATAAAGTTAGCGCCTTTGCGAGCCTGCTAAGCAGACGCCGCCGACAGGCTGATCGTTTGAATCGGTAGCTGTATAGGCAGCTTGATCGGCGTGGTGTCCGCCAGGTGCGAAAGCGTGACGCTTTCCAATAGGGTGCGCAGCGCCATGGAAACGCGCTGCCAGTTGTCCGCGACGCCGCAGGTGGCGGCCAGCTCACACTCGCCTTCGGCGTGGCTGCACTCGGTCATCGCCACCGGCCCTTCGATCGCGGTAATAATATCCGCCACGGTAATTTTCGATGCGGGCCGCGCCAGCTGGTAGCCGCCCTGGGCACCACGCTGCGAGGTCAAAAGACCCGCCTTGACCAGCATTTTGAGCGTCTTGCTGACCGTTGGGTGGGGCAAATTGACGACCTGAGCCAGATCCGCGCCCGCGTGGGACACTTCGGGATAGCGGGCAATTTGCGCCATGACCACCGCCGCGTAGTCGGTTAGCCGAGAAAGCTTGAGCATGGGGACTCCCGGTGGGTGTCGCTTTCAATTGAGGACCATTTTAGTCCTGTATGAAAATGATGTGAAGCCCCGGACACCATGATTGAGCAAAAAGCGCTATTTCTTTGCATGATCGACGCTTTTTGAATCATAAAAGCCAATCATTCTCATTTATAGATACTATTGGACGGCCACGAAAAAGCCCGCCGGGTTAGCGGCGGGCTTCAAGGTGCAATCAGGCTTTTTTGACGAATTGCGACTTCAGCTTCATAGGGCCGATACCGTCGACCTTACAATCGATATCGTGGTCGCCGTCGACCAAACGGATATTTTTCACTCGGGTACCGACCTTGACCACCGTCGAGCTGCCCTTGACCTTCAGGTCCTTGATGACCGTGACGTTGTCGCCATCGACCAGCGGGTTGCCGTTGGCGTCGCGAATGACGTTTTCGGCCTCCGCGGCTACCTCGCCCTCTTTTGACCACTCGTTGCCGCACTCGGGGCAGACGAACTGTAGGCCATCATCGTAGGTAAAAGCGGAATTACAGGCGGGACAGCTGGGCAGATCGCTCATCGAAGGCTCCATCGCGGACAAATAAAGCGATGGAGCCTACACCGATTAGGCGATTTTCACCAGCCTTAAGCAGGCTTAGCGCTGATAGGTGCCCACCAGGCGGTTCATGCCCAGAAGGTGCGGCTCGACTTCCTTGAGCAGCTCGCCCAGTGTCAGACCTTCCGGCAGCGACGTTTGACGATCCAGCGCCAGCACCCAGAAATAATAAAGGTGCTTGCCGTGATTTTCCGGGGGCATGGGGCCCGCGTAGCCAGGCTTGTCGAAGTCGTTATTACCGAACGTTCCCACCGTGGCATCTTCCGAGAGCTCGGTGATATCGTCGGGCAGGTTGTAGACCAGCCAGTGTACGAAGCCGTAGGCACCGTTTTTGACCAGCGGCGCGTCCGGGTCGTGACAGACCACCGCGTACCCGCGGGTGCCTTCCGGTGCATCCTGCCAGGCGAGCGGCGGTGAGAGGTCGTCGCCTTCACCGGTATACTGCGCGGGAACCGGCTGATGGTCGGCAAATGCGGAACTGGTTACTTTCATCGAAGAGAGTGCAAACGCCATGATCGGCTCCTTCGTTGCAACTATGACTGAGAATGACGGCCCGGCGGCAAACATCTTCGCCGGCTACCGGGTTAATAGGGTTCAAGCGCGCCGGGATGGCGCTGCTGCCACTGGCGGGCCTTGACTACGTTCTCGGCGTTGGTTTGCGGATTCAACGCGCCGGTAAGCTCGATATAATCGCCCTGGGTCCGGCTCGTTATCAGCGGGTCCTGGGTGGCCAACTCGAGAGCGTAAAGCGCCAGCATCAGCTCGAACGCATCGTTTGTATCCAGCCGAGCAAACAGCAGCGGTACGGCGGGCAGGCCGATCTCGCCAAGCTGCTCGGCGGCGACGTAGCGTACACCGCTGGCGCCGGGTGCGACAAACCGCTGATCGGCAAGGCGGCTAACGTAATAGGCGGCTTTCTCTTCGGGGCTTGTGATCAGTGGGGGCGTCCAGTAGACATCCGTCGTGCCATAGCGGGGCGTGGCAACGTAGGCCGGTGTTGCCGGCGTGGGCGCGGGCTCGCTTTGCGGTGGCGCGACGGGCGGCGGGGTTCGCCCCGCGCAGCCAGCGATGAGTAACGTTAGTGCCACCACGCCCGGTAAAGCCCAACAGTTTCCCTTGTTCATCACGATTCCCTATGCCGTTATCCGTTGGGCGACCGCTCGAAATCGGCCGCCTTCACTTGCCGTACGCCGGCGGCTAAGACCAGCGCCCCTGACGCTTCAACCGCTTCTCGACCCAATGGTCGTAGTAGCGGCGCAGGCCCTGCTTGATGCCGGGCAGGCCGATAATATACGCCCCGGGCGAGAGCCAGGGAATACGTTTCATGAGCAGCCGGTAAGCGTCGATGCCTTCGATGATGCGCCCATCCTCGAGTTCGATATGCAGCGAGCGAAGCGCGGTCTCCCGGGCGATGCCGTGCTTTGCGAGCGTCTGCTCGTATTCGGCAACGTCACACCAGACGACATCACGCCCGCGCTTCCCGGCGAGGCGCTCGAACCGGCGCCGCTCCCGGCGGCAAAGGGGGCATTGGCCGTCGTAATAGACGTTGATCTTGCGGGCAGAGGACATATAGGCTCTCTTGAGTGACTGCCCCTCAGTGTGGCACGTCCCCCGGCACACGCAATATGAAAGGTTCATGCCGATGAAGCGTTTACTGATCGTCGCCCACGCGCCCTCCCCCAATACCCAGGCCCTTCTTGATGCGGCGGCTAAAGGCGCCCGCGATAGCGCCATCGACGCGGTGGAGTGCGTAGTGAAATCGCCCTTCGAGGCCGGCGCCGACGACGTCAACGTCTGCGACGCCATCCTTCTGGGCACCCCGGAAAACCTGGGCTATATGAGCGGCGCGTTAAAGGATTTTTTCGACCGCAGCTACTATGGCATAAGCGATTACAAACGCGGCCTGCCCTGCGCACTCTACGTACGCGCGGGCCTCGACGGAACAGGCACCCGCCGAGCAGTCGAAAGTATCTGCAAGGGGCTGGGATGGCGCTTCGTTCAGGACCCGCTGATCCTGAAGGGCGAATGGCAAGAGGCGTTTATCGAGCAAACCCGGGAGCTCGGTCTTTATATGGCCGCGGGGCTGGATAACGGGCTTTTTTAGCTCGCGCTGGGGTATCGCCCCCCCCCTAAGCGTAATGCCGATCAGTTAAGGCTTTTGCCTACCCACAACGAGCGGTAAATCTATTGTAGCAGCGCGTTGCGCTGCGCCGCTGGCTAAAGCCTGCTCTTACGAGGGATGGGGCACGACTCCATTGTAGGAGCCCAATTCCATTGGGCGATGGCGGCGATAGCCGCCCTTCGGTGGCGACGGCACTTTTGGTTGCCATCATCACCAACCCCGGCAGCGCGTTGCGCTGCATCGCTGGCTGAAGCCTGCTCCTACAAGGGATGGATGCAAGATTTCGTTGTTGTGGAGCCCGCTTCAGCGGTGGTCCGACAATTCGGCGAATGGCGCCGTCAGGCGCCCTGGCCAAGCCACCCGTCGCGAGCTAAAGCTCCGTCCCACAGGTGATAGCCAAGCTTAACTGATCGGCATTACCCCCTAAGCGGGGTTTTTTCGCCAGGGATGGCGAAAGTAGCGTACAGGGAGGTATTTATAGCGCCCCGCGCAGGGGTCCCCGATACTGCTCACCGCCGGACTCAAACCCAACAAAAAAACGGCACCCTACTGGGTGCCGTTTTCGATTGATTGAGCGCTTACTTGAGTCGTTCGAACACCGTCGCCACGCCCTGGCCCATGCCGATACACATGGTGGCCAGGCCCAGCGTCGTGTCTTGCTGGCGCATCACGTTCAAAAGCGTGGTGCAGATGCGCGAGCCGGAGCAGCCCAGCGGGTGGCCCAGGGCGATGGCGCCGCCGTTCAGGTTGACCTTCTTGTCCAGGTCGTCCAAAAAGCCCAGATCCTTCAACACTGGAATGCCCTGGGCGGCGAACGCCTCGTTGAGCTCCACGGTTTCGATGTCGCTTGCGGAAAGCCCTGCCGCTTTCAGCGCCTTTTTGGACGCCGGTACCGGGCCGTAGCCCATGATGGACGCATCGCAGCCCGCCACACCGGTGGAAAGCACCCGGGCGATCGGCTCGAGGCCCAGCGCCTGAGCGCGCTCGTAGCTCATTACCGCCATGGCGGAAGCCCCCACCGACAGCGCCGAGGACGTACCGGCGGTGACGGTGCCGTTGCGCGGATCGAACACCGGCTTGAGCCCGGCCATCGACTCCATGCTCGCGTCGCCGCGCACGACTTCGTCATGTTTGAAGTTAACCAGGCGCCCTTCGCTGTCGTGGCCTTCGACGCCGATGATTTCGTTGTCGAAATAGCCGTTCTCGTTGGCGGCCTTGGCGCGTTGGTGCGAGCGCACGCCGAAGGCGTCCTGCTCTTCGCGGGTGACGCCGTGCATCTTGCCCAAAAGCTCGGCGGTCAGGCCCATCATCATGGCGGCTTTGGCGGCGTACTTGCTGGCCGCCGGGTTGACGTCGACGCCGTGGGCCATGGGTACGTGTTCCATGTGCTCCACGCCACCGATGATGTACATGTCGCCCATGTTGGCCTTGATGTTGGCCGCGGCGATATGCAGCGCGGTCATCGACGAGCCGCACAGACGGTTGACGGTCTGCGCCGGCACGGTGCGCGGGATACCGGTCATGATCGCCGCGTTACGCGCAATGTTCATCGACTGCTCGAGGGTCTGGTTGACGCAGCCCCAGATCACGTCGTCGACCTCAGAAGGGTCCATGTTGGGGTGTCGCTCGAACAGCGCCTGCATCACCGCCGCAGAAAGGTTCTCGGCGCGGACGTTGCGAAAAGCGCCGTTCTTGGCCTTGGCCATGGCAGTACGAACACCGTCGACCACCACGATATCTCTCGGATTCAAACTCATTACAATGCTCCTGTACGCGGTGACTTAGGCCTTGCCCTGATAGAAAAACTCGCCGTTTTGCGCCATCTGCTTGAGCTTTTCGGTCGGCGCGTAAAGCGGGCCGAGCTCGGCTGCGAGCTCTTCGGCCTGGGCGACGAATTTGTCCACGCCCATGGCGTCGATGTAGCGCAGCGCCCCACCGCGGAAGGGAGGGAAGCCGATGCCGTAGATCAGCGCCATGTCCGCCTCGGCGGGCGAGTCGACGATGCCGTCTTCCAGGCAGCGCACGGTTTCAAGGCAAAGCGGCGTCATCATGCGTGCGATGATGTCGTCATCGGAGAACTCTTTTTGCTCGCCAGCTACTTCCTTGATCAGGGCGTAGGCTTGGTCGTCGCTGACCTTCTTGGGCTTGCCCTTTTTGTCTTCCTCGTAGGCGTAGAAGCCCTTGTCGTTTTTCTGGCCCAGGCGGTCGTTTTCATACATCACCTGAATCGCGGTCTTGCTTTCGCGGGCCATACGGTCCGGGAAGCCTTCCGCCATGACGTCGTTGGCGTGCACTGCGGTGTCCATGCCGACCACGTCCAGCAGGTACGCAGGCCCCATCGGCCAGCCGAACTTCTCCATGACCTTGTCGACGTGCTGGAAGTCCGCGCCCTGCTCGACCAAAAAGCTGAAACCGCCGAAGTAGGGAAAGAGCACGCGGTTGACCAAAAAGCCGGGGCAATCGTTGACCACGATCGGCGTTTTGCCCATGGCGCGGGCATAGGCCACGGTAGCGGCGACGGCTTCATCCGAGGTTTTCTCACCGCGAATGACTTCGACCAGGGGCATGCGATGCACCGGGTTGAAAAAGTGCATGCCGCAGAAGTTTTGTGGGCGTTGCAGGTTCTGCGCCAAGCGGTTGATGGAGATCGTCGAGGTATTCGAGGTCAAAATGGTGTTCTCACCGACGTTCTTTTCGACCTCGGTGAGCACGCCTTCTTTCACCTTCGGGTTCTCGACCACCGCCTCGACGACGAGATCGACGTTCTCGAAATCCCCATAGGAGAGCGTGGGGCGAATGTTGGTGAGCTTCTCGGCCATCTCTTCAGTGGTGAACTTTTTACGCTCGACCTGCTTGCCGAAAAGCTTGCGCGCCTCTTTCAAACCAAGCTCGATCGCTTCCGGCTTGATGTCTTTCATGATGATCGGCGTGCCCTTGGAGGCGCTCTGGTAGGCGATGCCGCCGCCCATAATGCCTGCCCCCAGTACCGCGGTCTGCTTGACCGGCTGGGCCTTCTTCTCGTACTGACCGGCCTTTTTCTTGACGACCTGGTCGTTCAGGAACAGCCCCACCAGGTTGAACGCCACCGGACTCATGGCGAGCTTGCCAAACGCCTTGGCTTCAATGGCCTGGGCACGGTCGCGCTCTTCGCCGGCGCCTTTCTGGATCACCTTGATGGCCTCGATCGGCGCGGGATAGTGCGGGCCCGCCTTGCCGGCCACATACCCCTTGGCAGTCTCGAACGCCATCATCTGCTCGATGGCGTTGAGCTTAAGCGGGCCTTTTTTCTCGTCGCGGCGGCTTTGGTAATCGAGCTCGCCGGTGCTGGCGCGATCGAGCATATCGAGAGCGGCGGCGTCGAGCTGATCATGAGCGACCACGGCGTCGACGGCGCCCATTTTGAGGGCGGCCTCGGGGCGGTTTTCGGTGCCGCCGGCGATCCACTCGATGGCGTTATCCGCGCCGATGATGCGCGGTAGGCGCACACAGCCACCCCAACCCGGCAAAATGCCCAGTTTGGTTTCGGGAAGCCCCATCTTGCCCTTCTCACTCATGACGCGAAAATCGCAGGTCAGGAGCACTTCGCACCCGCCGCCCAGCGCCAGGCCGTTGATCGCGGCCACGGTGGGAAACGGCAGGTCTTCGATGGCGTTAAAAATCGTGTGAACCTTCTGGTTCATCTCGACCAGATACTCTTCGCCCTTGTCGAACAGCGAATGGAACTCGGTGATATCCGCCCCGACGATGAAGACGTCCTTGGCGCTTTTGATCATCAACCCTTTCAAGCCGGTTTCGGACTCGATCGCGCTGACCGCCTCACCCAGTTGTGCAATGACGGCGCTCGAAAGCTTGTTGATGGACTCATCTTTCAAATCGAAAGTGAGCACTGCGATGCTATTGCCACCTTGGGTGTCACGACGCTCCACCGTGATGGCGTTGCCTTGATAGATCATCCGCGCTATCTCCACAGGTACGGGCTCTACAGATTCGGGCAGGCTACCCCGCAGGCGGCCTGCCGCGTATTTCATACGGTCGTTTGATCGCTTAAGCTTGGTTGAGTTGCCATGTAACGTCAAGCCTTCCAAAGGCGGGTATGACGCTGTGACTGCGCATATAAAGCGATGTTCAAGAGTCCGGGCCTTGCAGCGCAAGGGTCAGCGAAGCACTATCGACTTTCGTTGCAAACCCGGAGATTATAGACGTTTACCATTTGAGTTGACCTCCATGGGCGCTTTTTTAACCCCTTCCCGCGTGGCCGCTTTACAAAGGCGCGCTGAACGTATCGTTGTGCTCGTCAAGCCCTGGACGTTTCTCTGGCCGCCGATTGCTTTTGCCGCGGGCCTTGGCAGTTTCTTTCTGGTGGACCGCCAGCAGTGGCTAGGTGCGGCACTGGCGCTTGGACTTTTGTTCGCTTGGGCATTGATGCTCTCGGAAAGCGTGCTTTCCCGCGTGCTGAGAAAGCGCGGCCAAGAAGGACTGCCGCGCATGGTGACCACCTTCATTGCCCAGATGATTCACCAGGAAACGCTTTTTTTCACCCTGCCCTTCATTTTGATTACCACGGTGTGGAACAGCGGCCAACTGCTTTTTGCGCTGCTGGTCGTGGCGATGGCGGTTCTCTCGATCGTCGACCCGCTCTACTACAAGTTAGCCGGCCACTCGCGAAGTCTCTACTTTCTATTCCACGCCCAGTGCGTTTTTTTGGTCGTGCTGGTGATACTGCCGATCATGCTACACCTGACCACCGGGCAGAGCCTGGTGCTCGCCCTGGGGTTGACCGTGCTGATCGCGCTGCCAAGCTTTTGGCATCTGGTGAAAAAGCGCTCGCTTCTGCGCTGGTGCCTGTTTTTATCGCTGCTGCTGACGCTGGCCTTTGCCGGCTGGCTGGGCCGGGTGTGGGTGCCACCGGCCACGCTATGGATGACCAGCAGCGCGCTCTCGCCCGATTTCGATATCCAGCAGCGAAGCCCTTTAGGGGAGATGGCGCTAACGCCCGACGCCCTTGCCGGTAACGGGCTCTACGTTTACACCGCCATTCGCGCCCCTCGGGGGTTGAGCGAAACCATCCACCACGTCTGGCATCACAACGGCCAACGAATGGATAGCGTCGAGCTCGATATCAGCGGCGGGCGCGAGCAAGGGTACCGGGCCTGGAGCCACAAGCTCAACTTCCCCGTCGAGCCCACCGGCAACTGGCGAATCGATATCATGACCGCGGGCGGCCAGCGATTGGGATTGATCCGTTTCGTCGTGGCCGAAGAACCCGACCAGGCGAGTCTGGCCGACGGTCGAATACGTGCAAGCGGGCTAAGCCGGTTGAATTTAGGGCGTTTTATCCCCGGGCGTAGCGAAGGCCCGGAGGACGAGGCGAAGTAGTATTGCGCCAGGTGCTTGCATTCAGCGTTCCAGGTTATGACAATTTACTTAACACACTTATGGGCAGCGACTTATGGCTTCATCAATTGGTTTTCGAATTGCGCGTTTACCGCACCTATGGCGCTCTATTCTGGATCGAAGACTGGCGCCGCTTGGCCTGACCCAGACCCGCTGGGTCACCCTTTATCACTTGTGGCGCCTGGGCGAAGGCCACCCCCAGTGCGATCTGGCCAAGGTCATCGGGGTCGAGGCGCCGTCGCTGGTGCGTACCCTGGGACAGTTGGAATCCCAGGGGCTGATCGAGCGCCGCGCCTGCGATAACGATCGCCGCAGCAAGCGCATCTACCTGACGCCAGAGGCGATGCCGCTACTCGAAAAAATCGATAACGTTGCCAAACAGGCGCGAGAAGAGATTTTCGAAGGGTTGAGCGACGAGGAAGTCGAAAAGCTCAATGAGGGGCTGGCGATCATCGAGGCCAACGCACTGGCCATTCAGGCCCGGGACCAGGAAGGCCCCGGGGTGTAGAGGCGGGGCTTAAAGACAGAGAGCTTAAAGGCGGGTCTTAAAGACAGAGCTAACGACCTAGCGGCCGTGGCTCGATAAAGCCAAATGGTCGGCCTGGCCGCCAAGCGAGTGAGTGATCGCCCTAAACGCCGTCAGATAGCTTTCAAAACGCGCGGCGTCCTGAGACTCCCACCACCAGAGCGTGAGCGTCTGCGCGTTGGACTCGATCACCAAAGCGTCCTTGGGCAGACGCTCCAGCAACGCTTTTAGCGCGGCCTCGGCCTCTTCGGGTAGCGGCCTAAGAGGCGCAATGCGCCAGCGCCAGCCGGCGTGAAACGTGTCCAGCGCTTCGCTTGCATGACTTTCCCGCAACAACACGAAATCCGGCCCCGGCGCGTTTTGCGCGTAAGCCCAGCGATAAGCGGGCATGGTCCCTTTGAATCCGTGCAGCGGTGGGGAGGCCATTTTAACGCCCACTTTCTGCTGGCGGGCATAGGCCCTTAGCTTGACCTGGCGTTTTTGACGCGGGCTGGGCTTTAGCCACATGACCGGCGAGACAATAAACATCAAAACCGCCACCACGATTAACCATGCCATTCGGCCATTCTCCTGCAAACGCTTTAACCCGGCGTCGCTGTGTGCGTTAAAAAACCTTGATTCAGATCGTTGTTAAGCCTTGGCGCAGCGCTTAAAGTAAACATTACCCAACAAAGGTGCCCTTTGTTGCTTATTGCGAAGGAGATGGGCCATGAGCTATCACCATATTCTGGTCGCGGTCGATTTGACCAAGGATTCCCACAAGGTGCTCGAGCGCGCGATTGCCGTATCTCAGCGTAACGAGCACGCCAAAATCTCGATCATGCACACCCTGGAGCCGTTGGGGTTCGCCTACGGCGGCGATATTCCCATGGATCTGACCAGCATTCAGGATCAACTGGACGATCACGCCAAAAAGCGCCTCGCCGAGATCGCGATGCCCCACGTCCAGCCGGAAGACCAGCACGTGGTCGTGGGTATGCCGGATACGGAAATTCACCGCTTCGCGGGCGACCACGGGGTCGATTTGATCGTCGTGGGCTCCCATGGGCGCCACGGTTTTGCCCTGCTGCTCGGTTCCACCTCGACCGGGGTGCTGCACGGTGCGCCCTGCGACGTGCTCGCAGTGCGCGTAGGCCACAAAGGCGAACAGACCGACGAGTAAGCAATCGGGCGCCCTTTCGGGCGCCCTGCCTTCGCCTGAACCGCTTAGCCGTTGGCCATCGCCTCGAGTTCCATCCAGCGTTCCATGGCACTTTCCAGGCGCGCCTGAACGCCCTCCATTTCCTGGAGCTTCGCGGTCACCTCGGTAGCGGGTTTTTGATAAAACCCAGGATCTCCCACGGTTTGCTCCAGCGCCGCCACCTCGCTTTCCAGCTTTTCGATCTCGCCGGGTAGGCTATCCAGCTCGCGCTGTAGCTTGTAAGAGAGCTTGGCCTGCTTTTTGGGAGGCTCGCTTTTTGGCTTTTCGCTGTCTTTTGGCGTCTCTTTGCTGGTCGGCTCGGTATGCTGACGCGCCGCGCCTTCCCAGGGCGCCGGGGGGAGCTTGCCGCCCTGGCGGATCCAGTCGGTATAACCCCCCACGTATTCCCGTACCACGCCTTCGCCCTCGAAGGCGAACATGCTGGTCACCACGTGATCCATGAAGGTTCGGTCGTGGGAAACCAGCAGGAGCGTGCCGTCGAAATCGAGCAGCAACTCTTCCAAAAGCTCCAGGGTTTCCATATCCAGGTCGTTGGTCGGCTCATCGAGCACCAGCACGTTGGCCGGCTGGGTGAAGAGCTTGGCCAGTAGCAGCCGGTTGGACTCACCGCCAGAGAGCGCCTTCACTGGCTGGCGCACCCGGTCCGGGGTGAACAGGAAATCCTGCAGGTAGCTCATTACATGGCGGTCGCGCCCGCCAACGCTGACCCGGTCGCTGCCCTGGGCCACGTTGTCGTAAACGGTTTTTTCGAGCTCGAGCCCGGCGCGCAGCTGATCGAAGTAAGCGACTTTGAGGTTGGTGCCCAGTTGAACGCTGCCCTCGGTCGGCTCGAGCTCGCCCAGCAGGATTTTCAAAAGTGTCGTCTTGCCCGCGCCGTTGCGGCCCAAAAAGCCGATACGATCGCCGCGCATGATCTCGAGGTTCAGGTCATCGAGAATGGTGTCGGCGCCAAAGCGCTGGGTCACGCCCTTGAGCTCGACCACGCGCTTGCCGGTACGCTCGCCGCTGTCCACAGAAAGGTTCGCGCTGCCCTGGCGCTCGCGACGCTGGCTGCGCTCACTACGCATGGCTTCCAACGCGCGCACACGGCCTTCGTTACGGGTACGTCGTGCCTTGACGCCCTGGCGAATCCACACCTCTTCTTGGGCGAGCTTTTTGTCGAACTCGGCGTGCTCGCGCGCCTCCACTTCCAGCTCGTGCTGCTTGCGCGCTTGGTACTCTTCGTACTTGCCCGGGTAGCGGCCGAGCTTGCCCCGGTCGAGCTCCAGAATGTTGGTCGCCAGTTTGGACAAGAACGCCCGGTCGTGGCTGATCAGCAGTACCGCGCCGTTGAAGGCGAGCAGCTGCTCCTCGAGCCAAGCAATGGTGTCCAGGTCCAAATGGTTGGTGGGCTCGTCCAACAGCAGTAGATCCGGCTCGGAGACCAGCGCCCGGGCGAGCGCCACCCGCCGGCGCCAACCGCCGGAGAGCGCATTCATCTCCGCCTCTGGCGGTAGCCCCAGGCGGGTGAGCACTACATCGATACGTTGGTGAAACGACCAGCCGTCGATCTCCTCGATGCGCGTTTGCAGTTTGGCCATCCGGTTCATGTCCGGGTCCGCCGAGTTGATCAGCTGATGATACTCCGAGAGCAGCTCGCCGGCTTCGGGCAGGCCCATGGCGACCACATCGAAAATCGTCATACCGGAAGATTCCGGCAGCTCCTGGGCGAGCACGCCCACTTTCAAGCCCGGGGCGCGCCAAACCGTACCGTCATCCGCCTGGATATCGCCGGCCACCAGCTTTAAAAGCGTCGACTTACCGGTGCCGTTGCGACCCACCAGTGCCAGCCGCTCGCCCTTCTCTACCGTAAGCTCGGCGCGGTCCAGCAGGGTTTGTGTGCCATAGGCCAGTTGCAGCTGTTCAAGTCGTAACAGGGTCACGCAGTATCCTCCATCGTCGTGTGGCGCACAGTGTAACGCATGGCCCTGGCGAACGGGGAAATCGAATCACCGCATGTTAAGAGCGCCCTTTAGAGCGCGCTGCGAATACGCTTTTTGTCCAGTTTTCCGACGCTGGTCTTGGGAATTTCGTCAACGACATGCACCTCTTCCGGGATGGCCCAACGATTGAGTTTGCCCTGCTCGACCAGCGGCGTTAAAAAGGCCTTGAGCGAGGCGGGCGTGGGCGGATTATCGACATCCCGCGGTACGATCCAGGCCGCAGGGCGCTCGCCCCACTTGTCATCGTTCACCCCGATGACCGCCACTTCCGCGACCTCCGGGCTCTGGCTGATATGGTTTTCAAGATCCAGCGATGAAAGCCACTCGCCGCCGGTCTTGATGACATCCTTGATACGGTCGCTAATCGACAGAAATCCGGCTTCGTCCAGCGAGCCAACGTCGCCGGTGTAGAGCCAGCCATCCCGCCAGAGTGCTTCGCTGCGCTCTTCTTCCTTGTAGTAGCCTTGAGTCAACCAGGGCGCCTTGACCCGCACTTCGCCCACGCTTTTGCCATCCTGAGGCAGTGGATTGCCATCGGTATCAACGACCTGAATGCTGACAAAGGGCGTGGGCAGGCCCGCCTTGCAGCGCCAGGGCAGCTGGGTTTCGAATGAGGCTCGTTCGACGTGACGCGGCAAAACGTCGACGGTCAATAGCGGGCAGGTTTCCGACATGCCGTAGGCGCTTCGCGTATCGATACCCAAATCCCAAGCCCGCGCTGCCAGGCGCTGGGTCAAGGCGCTGCCGCCGACCAGTACTTTCCAGCCGCTTAGATCCACCTTTTGTGAGGCGACCTCCTCGGCGCTGACGACCATATTGAGAAGCGTCGGCACGCAGTGGGAGAAATCGACCTTCTCTTCCACCAATAACCGGACCAGCATCTCGGGCTCGTAGCGCCCCGGGTAGACCTGGGTGGCGCCCAACAGGGTCGCGGTATAGGGCACGCCCCAGGCGTGAACGTGAAACATCGGGGTGATCGGCATGTACACCTTGTCCCGGCTGAGAAGCTCGACACCCGATGCCTGAAACAGGCTTGCCTCGTTCAGGGTGTGCAGTACCAGCTGGCGGTGGGTAAAAAAGACGCCCTTGGGATTGCCCGTTGTCCCGGTGGTGTAAAAGAGCGTAGCCACGGCGTTTTCATCGAAATCCGGAAAATCGTAGTGACCAGGTTTTTCGGCGATCAGTGCTTCGAACTCGCCGGCGAGGTTCAACGTGGTCTTCATCTCTCGCGATGTCTCCTGGCAGAGCACGTAGCCGCGCACCTTCTCGAGCTTGTCGGCCAGCGGCTCCAGCAGGGGTACGAAATCTTCGTGAACAATGACGAAGACATCTTCGGCGTGCTCCATGGTGTAGCGAATCTGCTCCGGCGCCAGGCGGATATTCACGGTATGCAGTACCGCGCCGATCATGGGAATGGCGAAAAAGCACTCCAGGTAGCGGTGGCTGTCCCAGTCCAGCACCGCCACCACGTCGCCCGCCTCGACGCCCTGGGCCTTGAGCATATGAGCCAGCTGATGAACGCGCTCACTAAAGCGGCGGTAATCGTGACGCCCCTGATCGCGGTAGACGATCTGGTTGTCCCCGGCCATGCGTACCCCGGCTTCGAGAAGCGACTTGATCAGTAGCGAAGGAGTGCTGGCCGAGGGAGTCGACGGAAGGATTTTAGGCGTGATCGTGGTCATCGGCGCATTCCATTATAGGGTATTGTCAAACGTCGGATTGTCGACACTAGTGTCGATGGCCGCCGATGTTGACGCAATGCATCTCGCCCTCCCCTTTGGTATTAGCCGCCTTCGCCGTTAAAACGTTACAATGCGCCATTGCCCGCCTTTTGATTAGATCACCCCATGAGCAAAGAGGAGTCTGGTTTGACAGCCACCCATGCGGAGTCGTTATTGCCCGAGGCGCTCGAGTTTCGCCCTCGCGAGGCGCTGGTGGATATCGGAGCCAACCTCACCCACGAAAGCTTCGAGCGCGACCTGGAGGCGGTGATCAGCCGCGCCCGCGCCGCCAACGTGACCACCCTGATCGTCACCGGCACCGATGTGGCCCACGCCGAGCAGGCGATTGCCCTGGCCGAGCGCTTTCCCGGCCTGTACGCCACCGCCGGTGTCCATCCTCACGATGCCAGCCGCTGGAATCAGGACATTGCTCGGCAAATGGCGGCGCTGCACAAAGAGCGCGCCGTCGTCGCGGTCGGTGAGTGTGGGCTGGATTTCAACCGCAATTTCTCCACGCCCCAGGCCCAGGAGAAGGCGTTCGAGGCCCAACTAGGGCTCGCCGCGGAAAGCGGCCTGCCGCTATTTCTTCATGAACGCGACGCCGGCCCGCGCATGCGCGAGATCCTCAAGGCCTGGCGCGACGATATCAGCCAAGCGGTGATCCACTGCTTTACCGGTGAGGCGGCAACGCTTTACGGCTATCTGGATCTCGACCTGCACATCGGCCTGACCGGCTGGATCTGCGACGAGCGCCGCGGCCATCACCTTCGAGCGCTGGTGAAAGACATTCCGCTCAACCGGCTGATGATCGAGACCGACTGCCCGTACCTTTTGCCGCGTAACCTGCCGGCCAAGCTTAAAGGCCGCCGCCACGAGCCGGCGCTGCTGCCCTGGATCGCCAAAGAGATCGCCCACTGGCATAGCGTCGACGAAGACACCCTCGCTCTCGAAACCACCCGTACCGCCCAGCGCTTTTTCAACCTCGACAGCGCCCCGAAGGAGACGTAAAAGTGGCCGATTTACCTGGATTTATCGCCATCGAAACCGGCGAAGAAGATGGCCTGCCGCTAGCCATTGCCTGGTCGCTAAAAGATGGGCGCATCAAGCAGACGCTGATTCAGCCCGACGACAGCTGGATCGACGAAGATTCCAACGTCTCCGGCGCTTACAGCATCGAAGAACTCGAAAGCCTGGGCGTAAGCCCCTTGGACGTTATCCGCGAGCTCGAGACCGACCACTTCTCGTCCACGCTCTATACAAGCGACAACGGCGAAGACGAGGCCGCGCTTGCCCGGCTTTTCGATACCTACGGGCTCGACCCCTTTGTCGAGCTCGCCCCGGCGCATGTGCTCTACGACCGGCTGACCAACGGCGAGTGGCATCGCCTGCGCACCGACACCTTTAGTGACCGGGGCCTCGAACCCATGCGCGCCGAGCATGAAGTCGAGGTGATGCTCGCTATGCACCAGCGCCTTAACGAGCGCGACGAAGACTAATCGAGCGCCTCGATACCCGCTTCGATGGCGCCGGGGATCGACGCGCCGTGTTGGTAAAAGCGCGTAAGGGCATGGCGGAAAGCGTTGGCGCGCTTTGGCAGACACTCCTCTTCATAGCGCGCGGCGCGGGCCAACACCTTTGCTTCGAACGCTTGACGGTCGACTTCCGCCTCACCACCCAGGTTATCGACGCTTACGTTGAACGTTCGTCCGCAGGCACGGGTAAGCAGATACTCCAGCGCCTGGGGAGCGATTTCGGCCTTTTCGAAGGCCGCTTGCTGGTCGGTGTCGCGCCCGTCGGGTAGATACCAATAGCCATAGTCCTCTAGCTGGCGGCGTTTCTCGCCGGCGATACACCAGTGACTGATTTCGTGCAGGGCGCTGGCGAAAAAGCCATGGGCAAAAATGATCTGGTGGTACGGTGTGGTAGCGCTTGCCGGTAGATACAGTGGCTCGTCACCGCCCTTGATCAGCCGGGTGTGGTAGGTGGATGCGAACACGCCATCGAACAGCGCCGTCATATCCGCAAGCGTCCAACGCTCAAGAGTCTTTGTCACTATCGCTTCGCTTTCATGGTTAAAAGAGGCAGGTAAACGTAATACTGGCGCCGCCGCAGCCGGTGTTTTAAACGCCTTCTTCAGGCGCAAATTTCAGCGGAATTTGCTACGCTAGCGCCCTTTCATGACCCCCTCACCCTAGAGGAGCCTTATCGTGGGCGCCGCCTTGTATCGTATCAAATCCACCTATTGGCCTGAAACACGCGTGCTGATCGTGCTGGCTCTGCCCATCGTAGGCGCGCAGCTTGCCCAGGCCGCTATTGGCGTCGTCGATACCATGATGACCGGGCGCTTCAGCGCCACCTCGCTTGCCGCCGTTTCGGTCGGCTCGAGCCTCTGGACCCCGCTGATGCTCTTCATGACCGGCACGCTAATGGGGCTGACGCCGATCGTTGCGCACCTGCTGGGCGGCCAGCGCGACGCCGACATTCCCAAGGCCGTGCATCAGGCGCTCTGGGTCGCGCTGGCGCTGGGGCTAGTGGCGGCGTTTTTGCTGCGCACCATCACCCTGCCCATTTTCGAGCGTATGGACGTGCCCACGGATGTCGCCCTCGAGTCCAGCCGCTATTTGGGGGCGGTGGCCTTCGGGATGCCGGGCATCGCCCTCTTTCAGGCGCTTAGGGCCTTCTCGGACGGCATGAACCATACGCGCCCGGCGCTCTGGATTAGCCTGGTGGGGCTTTCGATCAACGTGCCCAGCAACTACGTGCTGATCTATGGTGGCGAGGGCCTGGTGAGCATGTTCGGGCCTTGGCTTCCCGCGCCCATTAGCGGGCTTCCAGCGCTGGGGGCGCTTGGTTGCGGTATCGCCACGGCCCTTTCCATGTGGTGTATGGCACTTTCCATGGCCTACTACACGACGCGCAGTCGTAGTTACCAAAACGTTTCGCTTTGGCAGCGTATCTACCCCCCCGGTTGGCCGGGGATTCGCGAGCTAATCGTGGTCGGCATGCCGATCGGCGTGGCCATTTTCGTCGAAGTGACGCTTTTCACGCTGATTGCCCTGTTTATCGCAAGCCTGGGCGAGGTTACCGTCGGCGCGCACCAGATCGCGCTGAGCTATACGTCGCTGCTGTTCATGCTACCGCTATCGCTGAGCATGGCGCTCACCGTGCGCGTGGGCAATACGCTGGGCCAGGCGCGGCCGGACCATGCCCGCCACGTCGCCTGGAACGGCATTGCGATCAGCGTGATCATCGCCGCCATGAATAGCGCATTTTTGTGGGTCACCGCTAAACCGGTCATCGCGCTTTACACGTCCAACCCCGAGATTCAGGCACTGACGCTGACCATCGTGTCGCTGGCGGTCATATTTCAGCTATCGGATTCGCTGCAGGTGAACCTGGCGGGGGCGCTGCGCGGCTACAAGGATACCCGTATCGTGATGGTGATCACCGTGCTCTCTTACTGGATCGTGGGACTAGGTGGGGGCCATTGGCTGGGCACCCATGGGCTTTTTGCGCTCACCGAACCGCTCGGCGTTCACGGCTACTGGATCGGCCTGATCGCCGGACTCAGCACCGCCGCCCTACTGCTAGGCTGGCGCTTGAAATGGATCAGTCGTTAAGGGGGAGTATGAAGCGCACTCTAGTGGCCCTGGCAACGGGGCTCTTGACGAGCTTTCTGGCAGGCTGTGGCAGCGCCGACGACCCGGCCTGGGTGGATTACCACCGCACGCTTACGCGCGCCCTCGACGCTGAACCCATCGAGCGCCGGGACCCGGATAACATTGGCGCGTTCGTGGCCCAGCGCGAGCGGCTGATCGATATTATTGATGTGCGCGAAAGCATGCTCAACGTCTATGCGCTGCGCGAGTGCGATATCACCTCCCTTGTCGCGGCGCGCAACAATCAATTGGGCCGTGTCGCGCCGCCCAGTCAGCACTGGCTTTACGAGCGTGAGCTTTGGCAGCGCCTCGAGCGCTGCGCCGGTAACGGGGTCACCGATTCGCTCAGCGAGGCCGACCAGACCCGTCTGAAAACGCTGACCGAGCTCAAGACGGCCCAGCTCCCCTCCGTCGGCTGGAATGCGCTGTTTGATTCCGAGGAGTGGGAGAAAAGCTTCTCCCGCGCGAGCCAGCCATTAGAGCTTCGCGCGCTGCCGGATATGACCCAAGCGTTCGAGGCGCTTGGCTATCTCACGACGATGGTGGAGAACACTTATAGCCTCGAGTGGCAAGCCGACTCCGCCACCCTCGAGAACCATCTAAAAACGCTGCAAGAGCGCCCGCTGACCGCCGAGGTGCTTCGCACGCTGCAGCTGGGTAGCCAGCGCCTGACCGAGGCCAACCGCTTACTGGCCGAAAACGTCGGGAGAGGCCACTGCCTGCCCCCCTGGGATCAGGCCTGGCTGGATCGAGCTGCAAGGGCCAGCCAGCACTGGCTTGGCGCAATCAACACCCTCATCGACGCGCACGATGTAACGCCGCCCCAAGCCGTCGCCGCGTATCAGCAACGCTGGCTCTCGCTCGAAAGCCCCAATGCCCCTTGGCCGCGGTTTCAAATCGCCCGGCTGGAACACCTGGCCCTGCGCAGCGTTTACCCCGTCTGCCCCTCTGAGTCAGCCGTTGACTAAAAATCGGCTGAGCCCTCTTAAATTAACGCCCAACCTGTGCTATTGGTTTAGTTACGCGGTAGGCAGTGCCTATCAACGTCGTGACCACGCAGCACCAGGAGGGATACTATGGGTACACCCCATTCAACCCACTCTGCCCAGGTCATCGACCTGGAAACCGCGCGCCAACGTCATCAGGCGCGCAAGTGCGTGATCCGTCTCGCCCCGGAGCTTGACGGTCTCGAAATGGTTTACCAGCTCGCTGCGAGTCCCGACACCTTTTACGGCCTGCCTATTCTGGCCTGGGGGCTGCGCGATGACGGCAACGTCGTGGGCCTTGTCCCGTGGATGGACACGCTAAGCGCTTGTAACGAGCTCAATAGCCAGGAAAACGGCCACTTTATCGGCTATCGCGATCCGGAAACCGAAGAGATTTTCGACACGCCGCCGGAGCACAAACATACCGAGCTTACCGCGGCGGCGGAGTACTTCGAGTACGAAGCCTCCAAAGAAGTGGCGCTGATCCAGCAAATCCCCGACACCCTGGGCACTCATGCCCTGTGCATGAACCACCCCGACGCCCCCTGGCACATGAAGCCGGTGTACGGCTGGCGTCTATATAGCAATGGAGGCGTAGAGGCGCTGCTTGCCGATGAAGAGCAGGCGCAAATGACGCCGATCATTTTAGGCGACAAGTGCCTTTACGACGCCCACACCCGACATCAAACCGTTTACTTCTTCCAGCGCCATATCGCCAACCGAATTCTCGAAGAGGATCCGGCCACGCTCGAGGCACTGGCGATGATGGTCGTCCCCGGCGACGAGCCCTATTAAAGGGCGTTCACATCCCTGGCGCCTGGCCGCTCACGCCAGGCGTATAAAGTAGCGATACTCGCCTTCGTGCTCTTGGGAAGTTAGCAGCTCGTGGCCCAAAAACTGGCAGAACTTGGGCACATCTCGGGTGGTCGCGGGATCCGTGGCAATCACCTCTAGGGTTTGTCCCGGTTCCATATCCCTTACCTTGTTATGCATAAGCATAATGGGCTCGGGGCAGTAGAGGCCTGTAGTATCCAGGGTAGCGTCAAACGCTGGCGTGGTATCGGTCATTTCTGGTCTCGGCAAGGAAGTAGGCACATGGTTAAAGTTATCATCGAACGACGCATCATGCCCGGCCTGGAGGAGGAGTACGAGCAGGCCGCCCGCCAAGCGATGCGCGTCTCGCTCGGCGTACGCGGCTTCGTCGGTGGCGAAACCCTCGTTAAAATCGGCCAACCGGACCGCCGCTTGATGATCACCAAATGGCGGGATCTACGTGCCTGGAACGAGTGGCATCAAAGCGAAGCGCGGGCAGACGCCATGGCGCGTATTTTACCCCTTCTTACCGAGGATGAAACCGTGCAGATTTTCGAGTCGGTTTCCTGATTTCGGCCCGGTTCAAAGGCGTCAGGATAAAAGCCTTACGTGTACCGTGACTTCCTCCCGGTCGTGATAAAGGTGGCGACAGCGAATTTGCGCGCGTACGCCGGCTTTTGCAAGCGACTCCTCCAGCCTGCTCAAACAGCGTACCACTTCATCCCAGCGCTTTTTCATGGGCAGCTTGAGGTTGAAGATCGCCTCGCGGCACCACTTCTGTGTCAGCCAGCGCTCGACCATGGTCAGCACGCGAACCGGTTTGTCGACGATATCGCACACCAGCCAGTCCAGCCGCCTATCCGGCGCCCAGATAAAGCCATCCTCTTTTAAGTGGTCGACCTGGCCGCTTTGCATCAACGCCTTGTCCATCGGGCCGTTGTCGATCGCGTATACGTACATGCCCCGCTGCACTAGCTGCCAGGTCCAACCGCCTGGAGCCGCGCCCAGGTCGGCGGCCTGCATGTGCTCGGCCAAGCGCTCATCCCACTCCTCCCGGGGTATGAACTCGTGCCAGGCCTCTTCGAGCTTGAGCGTCGAGCGGCTCGGCGCCCGCGACGGAGAGCGCAACCTTCTAATACCGTTTTTGAGCTCGCTGCGATTGCCTGGAAAGCTGATACCGAGCTGCGCTCGGCCACCGTCGGTCCAGAAAATATGCAGTCGCCGACCACCGGCCTTACGCCGCAGCGCGCCGCGTTTTTTCAAAAGGCTTTCCAACGGCTTGGTCAACGCCTTGATCAGCCCGGCCAGCGCCTTGCCGTCATTGGTATCCGGCGTTTCGTGCCAGATCTCCTCGAAGCTCCAGCGGCTTAGCTTGACCTGCTCGAGAATCGGGGTAAGCCGGTCGTCTTTTGAAAGCGTCAGCGGTGGCAACGCGGCCAGGCTTTGGCGCGCGAAAATGAGCTTTTCAAAGTGGGCCTCACGATGCAGCGCATTGACCGGCTCTTCGTCAATACGCGTCAGACTCACCCACCCCTCCCCCAGCGTTGGCGTACAGGCAACGCCACTCTGAGCCGCGTGATACTGCAACTCCGCCAGCGCGTCGGGCTCAAAGCCTGGGCGGCAGTACACCAGCCACGTTGTGGGCGCTATTTCACTCACGGTTACTCCATTTAACGGTCGCGTCATCGTGCGCGCATCATATCATTTATCGTCCCAAACGGCGCCCGTGCCGACACGGGCGCCGAAACGGATGTCGGGCACGGTGCCGGGAGCGCGAAGGCTCCGATGTCCCGGTTGTGCCCCCCGTTTTGTAGGAGCAGGCTTCAGCCAGCGATGCGGCGCACCGCGCCGCCGGGGTGGATGGCGGGCACTGTGCTCGCTTCAACCCCGGGCGGCTGACGCCGCCATCGCCCAATGAAATTGGGCTCCTACAAGGGCGCGGTGGCGCCGAGGCCTTGTTGTGCCACTGTCTTTGTAGGAGCAGGCTTCAGCCAGCGATGCGGCGCACCGCGCCGCCGGGGTGGCGGCGGCACGGGAACATTTCCTGCACGCATAAAAAAGCCCCGAACACAGAGTGCTCGGGGCTTTTTCGAAGAGGTGCCTGACGATAACCTACTCTCGCATGGGGAGACCCCACACTACCATCGGCGCGTTGCGGTTTCACTTCCGAGTTCGGCAAGGGATCGGGTGGTTCACGCAAGCCATGGTCGTCAGGCGTAACTTTCAATGTATATCGGCTGACGTTTTGTGATCGTTTCTTTTTTGCGTATCCGGTGCTCTTTCGAGCGTCGTTGTCACTGCGGGCCAGACCCCTTGGGTGTTATAGGGTCAAGCCTCACGGGCCATTAGTACACGTTAGCTCAACGCCTTGCAGCGCGTCCACACCGTGCCTATCAACCAGCTGGTCTCGCTGGGCCCTTCAGGAGGCTCGAGGCCTCGGGGATGTCTCATCTTGAAGGGGGCTTCCCGCTTAGATGCTTTCAGCGGTTATCCCGTCCGCACATAGCTACCCGGCAATGCCACTGGCGTGACAACCGGAACACCAGAGGTGCGTCCACTCCGGTCCTCTCGTACTAGGAGCAGCCCTTCTCAAACATCCAACGCCCACGGCAGATAGGGACCGAACTGTCTCACGACGTTCTAAACCCAGCTCGCGTACCACTTTAAATGGCGAACAGCCATACCCTTGGGACCGACTTCAGCCCCAGGATGTGATGAGCCGACATCGAGGTGCCAAACACCGCCGTCGATGTGAACTCTTGGGCGGTATCAGCCTGTTATCCCCGGAGTACCTTTTATCCGTTGAGCGATGGCCCTTCCATACAGAACCACCGGATCACTAGAACCTGCTTTCGCACCTGCTCGACGTGTCTGTCTCGCAGTCAAGCACCCTTATGCTCTTGCACTCATTGCACGATGTCCGACCGTGCTGAGGGTACCTTCGTGCTCCTCCGTTACTCTTTGGGAGGAGACCGCCCCAGTCAAACTACCCACCACACACTGTCCTCGATCCGGATAACGGACCCGAGTGAGAACACCAATGATGCCAGGCTGGTATTTCAAGGTTGGCTCCCTCCGAACTGGCGTCCGGAGTTCAAAGCCTCCCAGCTATCCTACACAGGCAACATCAGTATCCAGTGTGAAGCTATAGTAAAGGTTCACGGGGTCTTTCCGTCTAGCCGCGGGTACACCGCATCTTCACGGCGATTTCAATTTCACTGAGTCTCGGGTGGAGACAGCGTGGCCATCATTACGCCATTCGTGCAGGTCGGAACTTACCCGACAAGGAATTTCGCTACCTTAGGACCGTTATAGTTACGGCCGCCGTTTACCGGGGCTTCGATCAAGAGCTTCGCCTTGCGGCTAACACCATCACTTAACCTTCCGGCACCGGGCAGGCGTCACACCCTATACGTCCGCTTGCGCGTTAGCAGAGTGCTGTGTTTTTACTAAACAGTTGCAGCCACCTGGTATCTTCGACCGGTTCGGGCTAAAGGAGCAAGTCCTCTCACCCTAATCCGGCGTGCCTTCTCCCGAAGTTACGGCACCATTTTGCCTAGTTCCTTCACCCGAGTTCTCTCAAGCGCCTTGGGATTCTCACCCTGACCACCTGTGTCGGTTTGGGGTACGGTCGCATGTCATCTGAAGCTTAGAGGCTTTTCCTGGAAGCGTGGCATCAGTGACTTCCGGATCGTAATCCGTTCGTCTCGCGTCTCGGCTTTAAAGGGTCCCGGATTTACCTGAGACCCAGGCCTACTCGCTTTCACCAGGACAACCAACGCCTGGCTCACCTAGCCTTCTCCGTCCCCCCATCGCAATGACATCCGGTACGGGAATATTAGCCCGTTTCCCATCGACTACGCCTTTCGGCCTCGCCTTAGGGGCCGACTCACTCTGCTCTGATTAGCATCGAACAGAAAACCTTGGTCTTCCGGCGGGGGAGTTTTTCACTCCCCTTATCGTTACTCATGTCAGCATTCGCACTCGTGATACCTCCAGCAGACCTCTCGATCCACCTTCATCGGCTTACACGACGCTCCTCTACCGCTCATCCAGAGGATGAACCCGTAGCTTCGGTACCTGGTTTGAGCCCCGTTACATCTTCCGCGCAGGCCGACTCGACTAGTGAGCTATTACGCTTTCTTTAAAGGATGGCTGCTTCTAAGCCAACCTCCTAGCTGTCTGAGCCTTCCCACATCGTTTCCCACTTAACCAGGATTTGGGGACCTTAGCTGACGGTCCGGGTTGTTGCCCTTTTCACGACGGACGTTAGCACCCGCCGTGTGTCTCCCACGCTGCACTCACCGGTATTCGGAGTTTGCCTCGGGTTGGTAAGCCGGGATGGCCCCCTAGCCGAAACAGTGCTCTACCCCCGGTGGTGATACGTGAGGCGCTACCTAAATAGCTTTCGAGGAGAACCAGCTATCTCCGGGCTTGATTAGCCTTTCACTCCGATCCACAAGTCATCCAAATCTTTTTCAACAGATCCTGGTTCGGGCCTCCAGTTGATGTTACTCAACCTTCACCCTGCTCATGGATAGATCGCCCGGTTTCGGGTCTATATCCAGCGACTGGTCGCCCAGTTAAGACTCGCTTTCGCTACGCCTCCCCTATCGGTTAAGCTCGCCACTGAATATAAGTCGCTGACCCATTATACAAAAGGTACGCAGTCACCCAACAAGTGGGCTCCTACTGCTTGTACGCACACGGTTTCAGGATCTATTTCACTCCCCTCGCCGGGGTTCTTTTCGCCTTTCCCTCACGGTACTGGTTCACTATCGGTCAGTCAGGAGTATTTAGCCTTGGAGGATGGTCCCCCCGTCTTCAATCAGGGTTTCTCGTGCCCCGACCTACTCGATTTCACATGATCAGACTTTCGACTACGGGGCTATCACCCGCTACGGCCGGACTTCCCAATCCGTTCGTCTAGCCATTCACATGCTTAAGGGCTGGTCCCCGTTCGCTCGCCGCTACTGGGGGAATCTCGGTTGATTTCTTTTCCTCGGGGTACTTAGATGTTTCAGTTCCCCCGGTTCGCCTCGCATCCCTATGTATTCAGGATACGATACTGACCTTGTGGTCAGTGGGTTTCCCCATTCAGAGATGTCCGGGTCACAGGTTGTTTGCCACCTCACCGAACCTTATCGCAGGCTACAACGTCTTTCATCGCCTCTGACTGCCTAGGCATCCACCGTGTGCGCTTCATTGCTTGACCCTATAACCCGAAGGAGTCTGGATCCCGCAATGACAACGATTGCCGGATACGCTTGAAACGTATCACAAAACAATTGCGTATCGAGATCACGCCACGAACACGCAAGCCCGGGGGCTTTTGTCTTCGTATCGTCATTCGATACTGTCAGCATGATATACATTGTTAAAGAGCGACTGCCATAAGCAGTGATAAGGCATCGCCGAAGGCGATTGACTTATCACTGCTCATTCAACAGCTACTTGATCAGGTAATTCATTGTGAGCGCTTGCCGGGAGGATGACGCATCGTTTAAGGAGGTGATCCAGCCGCAGGTTCCCCTACGGCTACCTTGTTACGACTTCACCCCAGTCATGAACCACACCGTGGTGATCGCCCTCCAAAGTTAGGCTAACCACTTCTGGTGCAGTCCACTCCCATGGTGTGACGGGCGGTGTGTACAAGGCCCGGGAACGTATTCACCGTGGCATTCTGATCCACGATTACTAGCGATTCCGACTTCACGGAGTCGAGTTGCAGACTCCGATCCGGACTGAGACCGGCTTTATGGGATTCGCTTACTCTCGCGAGTTCGCAGCCCTTTGTACCGGCCATTGTAGCACGTGTGTAGCCCTACCCGTAAGGGCCATGATGACTTGACGTCGTCCCCACCTTCCTCCGGTTTGTCACCGGCAGTCTCCCTAGAGTTCCCACCATTACGTGCTGGCAAATAGGGACAAGGGTTGCGCTCGTTACGGGACTTAACCCAACATTTCACAACACGAGCTGACGACAGCCATGCAGCACCTGTCTCTGCGTTCCCGAAGGCACCCCGGAATCTCTTCCGGGTTCGCAGGATGTCAAGGGTAGGTAAGGTTCTTCGCGTTGCATCGAATTAAACCACATGCTCCACCGCTTGTGCGGGCCCCCGTCAATTCATTTGAGTTTTAACCTTGCGGCCGTACTCCCCAGGCGGTCGACTTATCGCGTTAACTTCGCCACAAAGTGCACAAGGCACCCAACGGCTGGTCGACATCGTTTACGGCGTGGACTACCAGGGTATCTAATCCTGTTTGCTACCCACGCTTTCGCACCTCAGTGTCAGTGTCAGTCCAGAAGGCCGCCTTCGCCACTGGTATTCCTCCCGATCTCTACGCATTTCACCGCTACACCGGGAATTCCACCTTCCTCTCCTGCACTCTAGCGTGACAGTTCCGGATGCCGTTCCCAGGTTGAGCCCGGGGCTTTCACAACCGGCTTGTCATGCCACCTACGCGCGCTTTACGCCCAGTAATTCCGATTAACGCTTGCACCCTCCGTATTACCGCGGCTGCTGGCACGGAGTTAGCCGGTGCTTCTTCTGCGAGTGATGTCTTTCCTGGCGGGTATTAACCGCCAGGCGTTCTTCCTCGCTGAAAGTGCTTTACAACCCGAAAGCCTTCTTCACACACGCGGCATGGCTGGATCAGGCTTGCGCCCATTGTCCAATATTCCCCACTGCTGCCTCCCGTAGGAGTTCGGGCCGTGTCTCAGTCCCGATGTGGCTGATCATCCTCTCAGACCAGCTACGGATCGTTGCCTTGGTGAGCCGTTACCTCACCAACCAGCTAATCCGACATAGGCTCATCCGATAGCGGGAGCCAAAGCCCCCTTTCTCCCGTAGGACGTATGCGGTATTAGCCTGGGTTTCCCCAGGTTATCCCCCACTACCGGGTAGATTCCTATGCGTTACTCACCCGTCCGCCGCTCGTCAGCGTCCAGCAAGCTGGACCTGTTACCGCTCGACTTGCATGTGTTAAGCCTGCCGCCAGCGTTCAATCTGAGCCATGATCAAACTCTTCAGTTTAAAATCATTGTGATTCTTGCCTGTCGCTCGAAAGCAACAGAGGCGAATCAATCCTGGCTCAAGGTTCAAACGAATTTGAAGAATTCGAAAATTCTTCTTGTGCGCTTGCCTTGATATAAGGTGACTTGTCACCCTCATCGGCAAACGCCCACATGAATTACCTGATCAAATTGTTAAAGAGCGGTTTCGCTTCGACTGATACTTGACTCGATGACCTGAGCCGGTTGCCGTAGCGAGGAAGGCGTATTCTACGCATTTCCTGAAGTTTGTCAACCGCCGATTTTGGCGAGTGAAGCGAGCGAACAAAAAACCGCTAACTTCCTGACAAACCGAGAGTTTTCACTCTCATCCACCGCTGGCAACGCCTTGCGTCCCCGGCAGCGGATGCGTACTTTACGACCTCAACGGCTTGAACGCAAGGGCTTTTTCAAGAAAGGCGCAGCTTTAACTGAAAGCCACAAACGACACCTTTAAATCAAAAGCGCCGGGGCGATAAAACGCCCCGGCACGACGAGCTTTAAACGCCCTACCCTGCCGTCTCACGACACTTATCAAGTGGCTTTAATTAGATCTCGAATCCGAGCCCAAAATCATCACTCGAAATAGCCATCAGACTAGAAGCGCCGGACTGGATAGCCTGAGCGTGGGCGCGGGTACGCGGCAAAAGCCGCTGATAGTAAAAATGTGCGGTGTTGATCTTGGCCTGATAGAAAGCCTTGTCGTCTCCCTCGAGGTGGGGGGTCGCGCTCTTCACCGCCCGGGCGAAGAGATAGGCGAGTGCGACATAGCCCGAGTACATCAAATAATCCACGCTGGCGGCGCCCACCTCTTCACGGTCCTGCATCGCCTTCATGCCTACGCCCATGGTGAGCTCTCCCCACTCGGCGTTGAGTTTGGCAAGCGGCTCGATAAAGGCACCGAGCACGGGGTTGTCGGCTTCGGTCTTGCAGAATTTGTGGATTTCTTTAGTAAACACCTTCAGCGACTCGCCCTGGCTCATCAACACCTTGCGACCCAAAAGGTCCAGCGCCTGGATACCGGTGGTGCCTTCATAGAGGCGCGTGATCCGCGCATCGCGCACCAGTTGCTCCATCCCCCACTCTTTGATGAAGCCGTGGCCACCATAAATCTGTACGCCTTCGTTGGTGCTCTCAAAACCGACCTCGGTCAAAAACGCTTTAACGATCGGGGTCAAAAGACCCAGCAACGTATCGGCGCGCTCGCGCTCTTCACCGGGTTTGCCGTGCTCGACGCTGTCCAGCAACTGGGCAGCGTAAAGCACCAGCATCCGCCCGCCTTCGGCGAACGCCTTTTGGGTCAACAGCATACGGCGCACGTCCGGGTGCACGATAATCGGGTCGGCGGGTTTCTCCGGCGCTTGCTTGCCGGAAAGCCCGCGCATTTGCAGGCGGTCGCGAGCGTAGGTCAGCGAATTTTGAAAGCTCGCCTCGATCAGCCCGAGCCCCTGGATACCCACGCCCAGGCGCGCGGCGTTCATCATGGTGAACATGCACGCCAGGCCCTTGTTGGGCGGCCCGACCAGATAGCCGGTGGCACCGTCGAAGTTCATGACGCAGGTAGCGTTGCCGTGAATGCCCATCTTGTGTTCGAGGGAGCCGCATACCACGCCGTTGCGCTCGCCGGGGTTGCCGTCGGCGTCGGGCATGAACTTGGGCACGACGAACAGCGAAATACCTTTCGAGCCTTCCGGGGCGTCCGGAAGCTTTGCCAGCACCAGGTGAACGATGTTTTCGGCCAGGTCATGCTCGCCGGCAGAGATAAAGATCTTGGTGCCCGTAATGGTATAGGCGTTGTCTTCAGTGGGCACGGCGCGGGTCTTGATAAGGCCAAGATCGGTGCCGCAGTGGGATTCGGTCAGGCACATGGTGCCGGTCCAAACACCTTCCACCAGCTTGGTGAGGTAGGTCGCCTTTTGCTCATCGGTGCCGTGGTGGCGCAGCGCGTCGGCGGCGCCGTGGGAAAGCCCCGGATACATGCCCCAGGCCAGGTTGCTGGCACAGATCATTTCCGACAGCGCCATCGCAATCGACTGCGGAAGCCCTTGGCCGCCATGCTCGGGTTCGGCGGCAAGGCTTGGCCAGCCACCCTCGACGTAGTGCTGATACGCCTCCTTGAAACCCTTGGGCGCTTTGACATCGCCGTTATCGAGGCGCTGGCAGCCTTCGCTGTCGCCACTTTGATTGAGCGGCAGCAACACCTCGCGCGCGAAACGCCCGCCCTCTTCGAGAATGGCGCTCACCACGTCCGGCGAGGCGTCGTCGCCTTTGCCGATCGCAGCGTAGTGGGCAGGGTAATCGAGCATTTCGTCCATCACGAAACGCAAATCACGCAGGGGCGCTTGATAACTAGGCATTGCAGGTCTCCTCAACCGGGACTGAAAGCCCGCTCACAAGCACGGCTTTCAAACAGTCGTTTGAAATTAGCGCGGCCATGCGAGCGAGTCAAGCACAGCTTGAACCAGGCGCTGGCAACAAGGCTATCCTTTAGTCGAACAGAGGCTCAAAGCGGGCAAAATGGTCCAGGGTGGAGCACGCAAAAAGCCCGCGGAGAGATATCCGCGGACAGCAAGCGAGAGACATCGGCGCCCCCGGACCCGTAAAGCGTTGCTCACTGCATACGAATACCACCATCCAGACGAATCACCTCGCCGTTAAGCATCGGGTTGGTAATGATCTGCTCGGCCAGCAGGGCAAACTCGGCGGCCCGGCCCAACCGCTTGGGAAACGGTACGGTGGCCACCAATGCGTCGTGAGCCTGGGTGGGGATCTCGCTCATCATCGGCGTCTCGAAGACCCCCGGGGCGATGGCCATGACGCGAATGGCGTGGCGCGATAGCTCTCGGGCGGCGGGCAGGCTCATGCCGACCACACCGGCCTTGGAGGCGCTATAGGCACACTGCCCTACCTGGCCATCGAAGGCGGCAACGGAGGCGGTATTGATGATGACGCCGCGCTCGCCGCTATCAAAGGGAGCGTTTTTTGCCATGGCCGCGGCGGCCAGGCGCATGACGTTAAAGGTGCCAATCAGGTTGATCTGAACGGTTTTGGCGTAGGCGTCGAGATCCGCCGGAACGCCCTCCCGGTCCACCAGTTTGGCCACGCTAACCACCCCCGCGCAGTGAACGACCCCGGCAAGGCCTGGCTCACCGCCCATGGCAACGGCGGCTTCCATGACCTCGCCCATTTGCTCACTCGAGGTGATGTCGGCCGTCATGGCGCTGGCACACTCACCAAGGGCTTTGGCCTGGTCGAAAACGCGCTCGCTCACATCGCAAAGCACCACCCGGGCGCCAAGGCCTGCCAGCCGCTCGGCCGTCGCCGCACCCAGCCCCGAGGCGGCCCCGGTAATTAAAAACGTGCGCTCTTTTATCTCCACATCAGTGTCCTGTCTTCATGTTGTTTGAATCACCAGGCGCCGGGGTGGGCACCTCGGCGCGCAGTTTGAAGCGCTGAATTTTACCGCTGTGGGTTTTGGGCAACTCATCGACAAAAGCAATTTCGCGCGGAAAGGCGTGGGTCGAGAGCCGCTCACGTACCAGGCTTTTAATGTCCTCGGCCAAGGCATCGCTTGGCTCGAAGCCTTCGCGCAGCACCACGAACGCCTTGATGATCTCGCCGCGGATTTCATCGAACTTGCCCACTGCTGCGCACTCGGCCACGCCCGGGTGAATCATCACGCTGTTCTCGACATCGGTGGGCCCCACCCGATAGCCCGCGGTGGTAATGATGTCGTCATCGCGGCCGGCGAACTGGAAGGTGCCGTCTTCGCTTCGAACCACCACGTCGCCGGTCAGGTAGTAGCCGTTAACGAACGGATCCTTTTCCTGCCAGGTGTAGCCCGAAAAGAAATGGACCGGTGAGTTCGCGATGTCCACCGCGAGCACGCCGGGTTCACCCGCAGGTAGTTCGTTGTACTCGGCATCGAGAATGGCCAGGCGGTAGCCCGGCAGCGGCACGCCCATCCCGCCCACGTGTTTGGGATGATCGAGCGCGTGGTGGCAGTTGCAGGTCATGCCGGTTTCGGTCTGGCCGTAGTGGTCCATCACCGCGCAGCCGAGGGACTTTTCCACCCAGTTGACGACCTCGATATTGAGCGGCTCCCCGGCGGAACTTGCCGCGCGTAGACCGAGCGTTTGGTGGGCATCGTCGAAAAGCCCGGAGGCTTTCATGAGCCGGTAGGCGGTCGGCGCGGCGGCAAAATTGTCGATCTCGTGGCGCTTCATGAACGCAAGTGCGCCTTCGGCGCTAAACCCGGCTTCGCAAAAGTGCGTGGTGGCGCCCAACAGCAGCGGCCCGGTGATCGCATAGTAAAGACCATAGGCCCAGCCCGGGTCGGCCATGTTCCAGAACCGGTCTTCGCGCTTGAGATCGACGGCAAGCTCCATATAGAGGGCGAATGCCGTCATTGCCTTGAGCGGTATCGCCACACCCTTGGGCTTGCCGACGGTGCCCGAGGTAAACATCTGCAAAAACGGCGCGCTCGGGTCGAGGCGCGGCGGCTCGCTCGTTATCGGCGTATGCGCGAGCGCGGCCTGCCAGTCGAAATCACTGGCGTGCCGGTCGCTCGGCCCGCCGACGGCCAGCACCGGCGGACAGTGACGCCCCCCTTCAAATTTGTGCCGATTGGCGTGATCGGTAATCACCAGCCTTGAATCGGCACGCGTCAGCCGGTAATCCACCGCGTCCGACCCGAAGGCGGTAAAAAGCGGCTGATACACCGCGCCGATGCGCCAGGTCGCCAACACCGCCACCAGCAGTGCCGCCGAGCGCGGCAGCATACAAGCGATACGATCCCCCACTTGAAACCCTTGCTCGTTCAGCCAACCGGCAAGACGCGCACTTTGCGCGTCGAGCTCGCGGTAGGTGAGCGTATGAATCTCTGCGTGAGTATCTTCGTGTACCAGAGCAAGCGACTCACCTCGGCCGTCGCGCAGGTGGCGCGCGCAGCACACGTCAAAAGCGTTGAGCTTACCGTCCTGGTGGGTGTCCAGGCGTGCGGCCGTATCATCTGGCGAAAAGCCCTCGAGATAACCGGCGTAGGTAGGGAGCGAGGAAGAAACCGTCATGATGGCTCTCTTTTGTTATTGGCATGAGCATTTTGGGCAGACCCGCACCTGTACGGCGAGCACAGGTTGACGTTAACGGAAACCTGCCTTGAACCAACGCTAAGAGTATTTGCCGACCGGTGCAAGCGCACTTGCGTCTAAATCGCTACGACGTTGGTCGGGTGGGCAATGAAACTGGGGCTTCCGTGCACGTCAACTTGTTGCGGCACGCGTTAGCATTCATTACATTCATGCTAGTCATGCAAGCGCTGACCCAATAACCACAACGAGATCACCAGGAGTTGTTCATGAGTAGCGCCACCGACGTTGTCTTTTTATCCGCCACCCGGACGCCCATGGGCGCCATGTCCGGCAGCCTTGCGAGCATGAGTGCCCCGGCGCTTGCCGCCGTTGCCATTCGCGCGGCTATCGAGCGCGCCGGGCTCAGCCCGGATACCATCGAGGAAGGCATACTTGGCTGCGTGCTCCCCGCCGGGGTCAAACAGGGCCCGGCCCGCCAGGCGATGCGCCAGGCAGGCATTCCCGATTCGATAGGCGCCACCACCATCAACAAGCTTTGCGGCTCGGGCATGAAGGCGGCGATGTTCTCTCATGATCTCATCAAGGCGGGCACCGCAGAGGTGATGCTGGCCGGCGGGATGGAATCGATGTCCAACGCCCCGCACCTACTCACCAAAGCGCGCAGCGGCTACCGGCTGGGCCACGGCGAGCTCAAGGACCACATGTTTTACGATGGTCTCGAGGATGCAGAAACCGGGAAGCTGATGGGCGTGTTCGCCCAGGAGGTCGCCTCTGAACGCGGCTACACTCGCGAGCGCCTGGACGACTTCGCGATCGCCTCGCTGGAGCGGGCTATGAAGGCTAACGAGGACGGCTCGCTGAGCGCCGAAATGGCGCCGGTGGCAGTCACCACCCGCCAGGGCGAAAGCATGGTCGATCAGGACGAGCAGCCCTTCCAGGCCAACCTGGAAAAGATCAGAACGCTGCGCCCCGCCTTTGCCAAGGACGGTACCATCACCGCGGCGAACGCCAGTTCCATTTCTGACGGTGCCTCGGCGCTGATCATGTCGAGCCAGCAAGCGGCTTCAAGGCTCGGCGTCACGCCACTGGCCCGCATGCTCGGCCACGCCACCCACTCGCGCCACCCCAGCGAATTCACCATTGCCCCGGTCGGCGCCATCGAAAAACTGCTAAAAAAGGTCGGCTGGGGTGTCGGTGACGTGGATCTTTTCGAGATCAACGAAGCCTTCGCGGTGGTCACGCTGATGGCGATCGACGATTTGGGGCTGGATCACGGTAAGGTCAATATCTTCGGCGGCGCCTGCGCCCAGGGCCACCCGGTGGGCTCGACGGGCTCGCGCATCATCGCCACACTCATCCACGCCCTGCGCACCACCGGCGGCAAGCGCGGCGTGGCGAGCCTGTGTATCGGCGGCGGCGAAGCCACGGCGGTGGCGGTAGAGCTCATCGACTAACCTCGGCCCATGCAAAAAGGCACGTGCTGTTAAACACGTGCCTTTTTATGTAGCGACCCCCTTTAAGGGCTTACCCGGTTTTCGTTAGCCGAAGCGCCCGGTGATGTAGTCGTGGGTGCGCTGGTCCTGGGGGTTGGTGAAGATGTTGTCGGTGGTGTCGACCTCGGCCAAATCGCCCATGTGGAAAAACGCCGTGCGGTCGGCCACGCGGGCGGCCTGCTGCATGTTGTGGGTTACCATCACGATGGTGTAGCTCTCGCTGAGTTCGTCGATGAGCTGCTCCACCTTGGCGGTCGCAATCGGGTCCAACGCCGAGCAGGGCTCGTCCATCAAAATGACGTCCGGGCTGACCGCCACGGTACGGGCGATGCACAAACGCTGCTGCTGGCCGCCGGAAAGGCCGGTACCGGGCTTATCCAAACGGTCCTTGACCTCGTCCCAGAGCCCCGCCCGGCGCAGGCTGTTTTCCACGATATCGTCGAGCTCGGCCTTGCGACTGGCAAGCCCGTGCAGGCGCGGCCCATAAGCGATGTTTTCGTAGATCGACTTGGGAAACGGGTTGGGTTTTTGAAAGACGATACCGACCTGGGCGCGCAGCAGTACCACGTCGCGCTCAGGGGCGTAGATATCCTTGTCATCCAGGGTGATTTTGCCCTCGACCCGGCAAATATCGATGGTGTCGTTCATGCGGTTCAAGCAGCGCAGAAACGTCGATTTACCGCAGCCCGAAGGGCCAATGAACGCCAGCACTTCGTTCTCGTAAATATCCAGGTCGATACCGTTGATCGCTTGGGCGTCGCCGTAAAAGACATTGACGCCCTCTGCCTTGAACTTCACCTTGTCCGTGGCCTTGCTGACGCGGTTTTCGCCGCTACCTACGCTGACATTGCTGATAGGGGCTTGCTTTGGGGAGTGCGTAGAAGTATCCACTTACCACCTCGTCTCTAATTTTTTACGCAGCCAAATGGCCAGCCCGTTCAAGCTGAGCATCAGGCCCAATAACACAATAATGGCAGCCGAGGTCCGCGCTTCAAAGAAGTTGCGCAGCTCATTGCCCTGCCATAGATAAATCTGTACCGGCAGCGCGGTGGACTGATCCATGGGCGAGCCTGGCACGTTGGCCACGAATGCATTCATCCCGATCAGCAAAAGCGGCGCGGTTTCACCCAGCGCCTGGGCCACCCCAAGAATGGAGCCGGTCAAAATACCCGGCAGCGCCAGCGGCAACACGTGATGAAACACCGTCTGCACGCGGGACGCGCCGATACCGAGTGCGGCCTGGCGAATCGAGGGCGGAATCGAGCGCAGCGAAGCGCGGGTGGCAATAATGATCGTCGGCAGCGTCATCAGCGTGAGCACCAGCCCCCCCACCAGCGGCGCCGAAAGCGGCAGACGCAGGTAGCCGATGAAGATCGAGGCACCGAGAAGGCCGAACACGATCGAGGGCACCGCCGCCAGGTTGTTGATGTTGATCTCGATGAGATCGGTCAGACGATTTTTGGGCGCAAATTCCTCGAGGTAGATCGCGCTCGACACGCCGATCGGCACCGACAGCGAAATCACCACCATCATCATGAACAGCGACCCCATGAAGGCCCCGGCCAGGCCCGCCGAGGCCAGCGAGCTGCGTGAGTCGGTATTCATGAAAAGCGAGGTACTGAACGACTGGCGCAGCACGTCTTCTTCCTGAAGCCGATCGATCCACGTACGGGTTTGCGCAGTAAGCTGCTGGCGAGCATCCGGCAGGTCGCGGTCGATATTGCCCTTCACCCACACATCCACATTGGCGCCGGCCAACATCTTGAGCGTAACGGTCTCGCCCAGAAGCGATGGGTCCTCGATAAAGCGGTCGCGCAGGGCGTAACGCTCACCGGAGGCGACCAGCGCGCGCAGGTTGCGTAGCTGGCTCGACTCGACCTCCTCGCCTAGCGCCTGCTCCAGCGAGGCATCGATCAACGACTGCCAGTTGATGAGCGTCGCCTGGGTCATCCACTGGGTCGTACGCTCTTCGAACTCGAAAAGCGTCTCATCGCTTTGGCGCTCGGGCTGAGGGGGAAGATCGATCACGTCGGGATCGAAATAGATCTCGGTATAAAGCGTTGCCTGCCAAAAAGCGGGAATCCCCTTGGTCAAAATACTGGCGAACAGAATAGTGACCAACGCAAGGCCCGCCAATACCGCCGCCAGCCCCATGCGCCGAAACACGTTTTCCTTACGGTGGCGTTTCGAAAGCGACTTCTCAATCGTCTCAAGCCGATGCTGTCGGCGCTGTTCAATCGATATAGACATGGTCACTTACTCGTATTGCTGGCGATATTTGCGCACCACGACCAGTGCGATGACGTTCAAACCCAGTGTGATCACAAAAAGCGTCAAGCCGAGCGCGAAGGCGACCAGCGATTGCGGGCTGGCAAAATCCATATCACCGGTCAGCTGATTGACGATCGTCACGGTAATGGTCGACACCGCCTCGAACGGGTTGGCGTGCAACACCGGATTGTTACCCGCCGCCAGCACCACGATCATGGTTTCACCGATCGCTCGGCTAGCCGCCAGCAAAAACGCCCCAACGATGCCAGGGAGCGCCGCGGGCAACACCACCTGACGAATGGTTTCCGACTTGGTCGCGCCAAGGCCCAGCGCGCCATCGCGCAGCGACTTGGGCACCTGGGTGATGATGTCGTCGGAAAGCGACGAGACGAACGGGATGATCATGATGCCCATGGCGATACCCGCGGTCATGGCGCTGGTGGTGCGAATATTGATCCCTACGAAATCGCCGAGCATCGAAAGAAACGGGCCGATAACGGTCAGCGCGAAAAAGCCGTACACGATCGTCGGAATACCCGCCAAAATCTCGATGACCGGCTTGGCGATGCTTCTGAGCCAGGGCGAGGCGTACTCGGCCATATAAATCGCGGTCATCAACCCGACGGGGATCGCCACCAACAGCGCGATGGCGCTGACCATGAGCGTGCCCCAAAGAAGCGGTAACAGGCCGAACTCGCCCTGCCCGCTCGAGCCCGCGGTGCTAAAACGCGGGTTCCAGACGGTGCCAAAAAAGAAGTCCGCCGGGTGAATGAAACTGAAAAAGCGCAGCGCCTCACCCAACATCGAAAGGACGATGCCGATGGTGGTACAAATGGCGACGGCCGAGCTCGCGGCCAGGGCAATGGTAATGACGCGCTCGACCTGGTTACGGGCCCGCCAGGTCGGCGAAATGCGCCGGCGCGCAAACACCAGCCCCGCCACGGCGAGCACCGCCATCACGGCGACCAGCGCAATGTTTTCGAGGGTAGTCAGCCGCGACATATGGGCTGCTGCGGCTACTTCTTCGGGGCTTCCCCCACCGGATACACCGCGGCCTTCGGCAAGCGCGGTAATACGGCGCATCAATGTCTGCTGCTCCCTATCGCTCAAGGAAGCCACTAAATCCGTTGGCAGCTGCTGGGTCACCAGCATATCGATCAGTTGGGGTGCAAAAAACGACCACAATAGAAAAATGACCAGTGCGGGAAGACCGCACCAGAGTGCGACCAGCGTGCCGTAATACCCCGGGCGTGAGTGCAATCGCACATCGTGGCTGGACGCCACCGCGCGGCTGCGCGTCAATCCCAGGTGATATGCCAAGGCCATCAGCATGAGAAGCGTGGCGATCAAGGCAAGATTGCTCATTATGTCTTCGCCTTTTACTTTCTACGTTTAAACGCCGGCATCAACCAGGTTGATGCCGGCGCGATCTGTTACTTAATTCACCAATGTAATCAGGCGCAGGATTACTCGGCGCTTACCACGGTACGCGACTCGAACTGCTCGAGCGCTTCAGCACGCTCGTCTTCGTCCATCGGGATCAGGCCAGCGTCTTCCAGCGGGCTTCCGTAGCCAGAGGTCATGTCGTTGAGGAAGAACTCGGTGTACTCGGCCAGACCCGGGATAACGTCCAGGTGCTCGCCTTTCACGTAGAAGAACAGCGGACGTGATACCGGGTACTCGCCGGAACCGATGGTTTCGAGGCTCGGCTCGATGCCGTCCATGGTCGCGACTTGCAAGCGGTCGCGGTTCTGGTCGTAGAAGCTCAGACCGAAGACGCCCACGGCGTTCTCCTGGGCGTCGAGGCGCGCCAGGGTTTCGGTGTAGTCGCCGGCGATTTCGACGATACGCCCGTCACCGCGCAGGTTGTTACAAGCGTCTTCTTCCACTTCGGCAACGGTTTCGCAGCCGGCGTGAAGCACGCGCTCTTCGAACACTTCGCGGGTGCCGTGGTTAGAGGCCGGAATGACCAGAGTGATTTCCTGATCCGGCAGGCTATCGTCGATGTCGGACCAGTTGGTGTAGGGGTTGTCGACCAGCTCGCCGTCCTGGGAAATCTGCGCGGCGGCGGCCTTGAAGACGAACTCAGGCGTCAGCTCGAACTCGTTTTGGTCGAGGCGCGAAGCGAATACGATACCGTCGTAGCCGAATTTCACTTCAAGAATTTCGTTGACGCCGTTTTCACCACAGCTTTCGACTTCGCTTGAACGAATGGGCCGCGAGGCATTGGCGATATCGATGGTGTTTTCACCCACGCCCTGGCAGAACTGACGCAGGCCGCCGCTCGAGCCGCCGGAGCCAACGACCGGCGTTTCAAACTGGGAGTAAGTGTTGCCGAACTCTTCCGCGACGATACTGGCGAACGGCAGTACGGTCGAAGAGCCCGCAATTTGAATGGTATCGCGGGCCAGGGCGGCGGTGGATACGCCGGCGCCCAGAGCGGCTACTACGGCAACACTTAGCGTCTTCTTGGTTACATTCATCGTCGCGTTCCCCTTGGGTGTGAAATCCAGCGTAAGGCTGGAAGCAGTGGCCTTAAGGCCTTCAACACCGAGGAGTCTGCCGCGCTTTGGTTGCAGTTATATGACAGCAGCACGCGAACGGGTAATTTTTTGCGCCACCTTACCGCTCATTCGAGACCACTTTTAACCGGCTTCGGCGTCAGCAGCCGCACGCCCACGTTACCCATCAGCGCCACCGAGAGCATGGTCAACACCATGGGCCATAAATGCTCGACCTCGAAAAGCCCTACCATGATGCCGGCAAGCGCTCCGCAGCTGAACTGAATACCGCCCAAAAGCGCGGTGGCGGTAGCACTCATATGGCCGAAGTGATCCAGAAGCGATGAGATCGCATTCGGCGTAATCAGCCCGATCATACCGGTGAACATCATGATCAAGGGCACTACCACGAACAGCGAGGCCTGGCCCAAAGCGGTAGCCAGCACGAGCCCGGTGGCTGCGACGAGCTGCACGGCCAGCCCCAAACGCAGGTTCTGCTGGGGCGTGCGGTAGCGCAAAAGGTGAATATTGACCCGATTGGAGAGCGCGATCACCACCACATTCACCCCGAACACCAAAGGATAGATACCCGGCGACAGTGCGAAATACTCCAGATAAAGAAACGGCGAGGCGGTGACGAACGCAAAAAGTCCGGCAAACGAAGCGGCGACGGCGCAGATATAGCCCATGCCCTCGCGGTGGCGTAAAACGCTTGCGTAGTTGCCGAGCACCTGGCGCGGCGAGGCGGCGGGCAGCGACATGTCCCGGGTTTCAGGCAGTTTGCTGCCCAAAAGCCAAAGCAAAAACCCGGCGTAGACCGCCAGAAACACGAAGATCAGCCACCAGCCCGCTATGTGCAAAAGCAGGCTGCCCACCGCGGGGGCCACCAACGGAGCGAGCATCATGATCATCGCCATGGTCGACATCACCTTCGCCGCCTCCCGCCCGCTAAAGCAGTCGCGCACGATGGCGGCGGAGTTGACCACGCAGGCCCCACCCCCCAGGGCCTGAATAAAGCGCCAGGTCAAAAGCGAAGACAGGCTATCCGCGGTGGTGATCATAAGACTTGCCAGCATGAACACGACCAGTCCACCCAGCAGTACCGGCTTGCGCCCTACCCGGTCGGAAAGCGGTCCAAAGCAGAGCTGGCCGATGGCAAACCCCAGCAGAAAAACGCTGATGGAGAGCTCGGTGCGGTGAATACTGGCGCCGATGTCGTCGGCCAGCATACCGATAGCGGGTAGATACGCATCGATGGCAAAAGGGGCCAGCGCGGTATTGGCGGCGACCAGTAGCGCCACTCGACGGGAACTGAGTTGCATGATTATCTCTTTTGTCGAATCGATTGCGGTGTCGTTCAGGGCCTGTAAGTGGCCATTGAGCCTGGCCATGATACAACACCGCTGCCTTTTAAGAGGTGAAAGTCGAAAAACTGCAACAAATGACGCTTAACCTTGGGGCAACTCTAGCTACGTGTGACCCGAGGGCACCATGACGTTCCAATCGCTTCAACATGTTTCACTGCGCACGCTGGCCGCCGCGGCGCTTTCGCTGATGACGCTGTGCATCCTGGCCTTTGCGCTGCTCACCTGGAGCGTCATACAACAGAGTCAGCAGGATTTAACGCTACTTGAGCGCGTCAACGTACAGCAGGCCTCGTCGCTCAACCGGCTGCACATCGCAGGCCTTGAAGGCCTGCACCGCCTGGACCGGGCGCTGGAGCGCCAACTGCGCCCATCGCTTGGCGACCCATTGGAAGCGTTGGAAGCCGTGGAACGCGAACTCGACGAAATGACAAGCGCCCTGGCGGCGTTTCTTTTGGCGACTGACGGCGAGCCCGGGCGCGCCGACATCGAAGCCGGCGCCAGCGCCCTGATCACTGCCATGAGCCGCCAGCTCGACGCGGTGCGCGCCGGTGACCGGGCCGGCTACCGCCAACTAACCGCCGAGGCGCTAACACTGAGTCAGGCGTTTACCGGGCAAGCTCGGGCGTTTTACCAGCGGGCGGATCAGCAAGGCACGACCCTGCTCGCTCGCGCCCAGGCACGTGCCCACATGATCGGCCAGGGGCTGATCGCCGGCATCGCGGCGGCGGTGGCGCTATTGACCCTCATCGCCTATATCGGCCAGCGCTACTGCCTGCGCCCGATCAAATCGCTGGTGACCCACTTTCGCAGGCTGGCCCAGGGCGACCTGGCCACCGAAATAGCAAGCCCCGGGCGCAATGAGATCGGCCAGCTCTATAGCGAGCTCGACACCATGCGCTGCGCCTTTACCGATACCATCGCCAATCTGCACGAACAGAGCAGCGCGATGTTCGAAAGCGCCCAGCGCCTGGCCCTGGGCAACGAGGATCTAACCGTTCGCACCAAGGCGCAGCACGCGTTTCACCGAACCACCACGAACAACCTGGAAGAGCTCACCACGCATACCGCTTCTACCGCCGCCTACGCCACCGAAGCCGCCACGCTCACCACCACCGCCAATGATCAAACGGCCCAGGGGAGTGTGGTGATGGACGATTTTCTGGCGACCATGGAGCGTATTCATGAAAGCGCCAGGCAAGTGGACGGCATCGTCAGTACGATCGATGCCATCGCCTTTCAAACCAACATTCTCGCGCTGAATGCCTCGGTCGAGGCGGCCCGGGCCGGCACCGAGGGCAAAGGGTTCGCCGTGGTCGCCGCAGAAGTACGCACGCTAGCCACCCGCAGCGCCGACGCCGCGGCGCAGATCAAAACGCTGCTGAACGACTCCAACCGCCAGGTGCAGCACGGCCACTCGCTTTCAAGCCAGGCAAGCGACACCATGCGCGGCATCGCCGAGACCACCGAGAAGACCAACGACTTGATGGCGCATATCGCCAAGGCGGCCGAAGAGCAGCACCGCCATATCGAAACGCTGAACGCCACGCTTGCAGAGCAGACCCGGGTCAACCAGGCCAACGGCGACCAGGTAGAAAGCAGCGCCCGGGACGCCATGGCGCTCGAGAAAATCGCCGAGCAGCTTCGCGAGGCGGCCAACCGCTTCAAAATCGACGCCGCCGCACCGCCCGCCTATACCTGGCAGCACGACCCGGCGCACCGCGTATCCCGTCAGGATAATATCCACAGCCCGGAAGCCTTGCTAGAGTAGAGGTCATTCAATACAAAAAGGAGGCCTCATGAGTAATAGCTTACTGGCGCAGCTAAAAGAGATGACCAAGGTGGTGGCGGACACCGGCGATCTGGAAACGATCCGCCGCTTTCGTCCACAAGACGCCACGACCAACCCTTCGCTGATCCTGCAGGCCGCGCAGCAGGAGGACCGTCGCGCGCGGCTGGCCGCGATCGCTAAAGAAAGCGCCGATATCGACGAGGCGGTGGACCGGGTCGCGGTGGATATCGGCTGCGAGATCAGTGAACTGGTGCCGGGCTACGTCTCCACCGAGGTGAGCTCGCGACTCTCGTTTGATCGCGACGCGACCATTGCCAAGGCCCACTCGCTGATCGAGCGCTACGCACGCCAGGGGGTACCGGCGGAGCGCATTCTGATCAAGACCGCCTCGACCTGGGAAGGCATCCAGGCCGCCCGCCAGCTCGAACGCGACGGCATACGCACCAACCTGACGCTTTTGTTCGGCTTCGCCCAGGCCCAGGCCTGCGCCGACGCCGGTGCCACGCTGATCTCGCCCTTCGTGGGGCGGATTCTGGACTGGCACAAGGCGCAAACCCCGGACGGCGACTTCAGCGGCGACAACGACCCGGGCGTGGCCTCGGTCAAGCGCATCTATGAGTACTACAAGGCCCAGGGCTACGCCACCATCGTGATGGGCGCAAGCTTTCGTAACGTCGACGAAATCAAGTCGCTGGCCGGGTGCGATCGCCTGACCATTTCACCGGCGCTTTTGAACGAGCTCGATGAACAACACGGCGAGCTTACCCGCAAGCTTACGCCGCAAAGCGCCAGCAGCGAGGCCAAGCCACCGCTTAGCGAGGCGGACTTTCGCTGGGAAACGAACGTGGATGAGATGACCCACGACAAGCTTGCCGAAGGAATTCGCAAGTTCATGGCCGACCAGAAAAAACTCGAAGCGCTTTTGGCGGAGCTTCGTCAACAATGAACGCACTCGCTTAACGCTAAAAGCCCCGGCCGCTCGATGAGCGACCGGGGCTTTTTTTAAAGTCTTACTGGTACGCGCCTAGTGAACCGGCGAGTCCTGAGACTCGAGCATCTCGACCAGCGGCTGGAACTGCTCGCGGTTATGCTCGTTCATGTGCATCAGAATACGGTGCGCTTCGAGGATCCGGTCGCGCAAGCCCTCTTCGTCCGAGGGGATTTCGGGAAGCTCGGTCAGGGAGGCTTCCAGGCCTGGCTGCAGGGGCGCGTCGATCAACGTGAAAAAGCGGTTGAAGCCCATCACGTCGAGCATTTTCTGGATATCCGGGTTGTTGGCGATGATCGTCGGTAAGTGATCGAGGCGCCCTTTCACCGCCATCGCCACCTTGGCCAAAAAACCCAGCGCGCTAGAGTCGACGTTGGTCGCCTCGCGCAGGTCGATCATCACCGCCTCGAGTCCCGGTGTGTCCGCCAGGCGCTGCGCCTGAACGTCGAGCGTGGCACAGAGCGTAAGACGCACGTCGCCACAGAGCTTCAAGATAAAAACACCGGAATCGAACGCCGCTTTGATACGGCCTTCCTCAATCAGCATGACCAAATCCGCTCACCATCATGATTGTCAGGTCGTCGGGTAAAGCGTCGCGGTCCTGGCCCTGTTCATCTGCCGCCTCCCCTTCCATCAACAGGGCGTTGGTCTGAACGAGCCGGTCGCGCAACTGCTCAAGTGTGCCACTCTCACTTATTAATTGCTCAAGTTCCGTGAGCCGCGTGTCGAGCGTTTTACCCGGCAAGCATTCCAATACGCCGTCCGAACAGAGCCACAGGCGAAAGTCAGACGGGAGTTCGCAGGCGAGCGACGGATACTCGATGTCGGGGAAAAGCCCTACCGGCATCCCTTCGCCCTCAAGGCGCACCAGGCGGTTGCCGGCCACCAAAAGCGGCATCGGCAGCTGTGCGCCGAGCGAATAGTGAAGGGTCTTTGTCTCCCGGTCAATCACCCCGACGAAAAGGGTCGCGTGCTTGCCGATGTCGGTATCCTGAAGCTCACGGTTGAGTGCGGCAAGCGACCTGGCGGCCAGGTGCTCGGGGTTTTGCCCGTCCCACTCGTTGAGCCAGCGATTAAACAAGTACTTAAGCAGCACCGTCACGAACGCCGATGAGGCGCCGTGGCCGGAAACGTCGGCGAAATAGAAGGCGCTGAAGCGCTCGTTGTAGCGTTGGTAGTCGAGAAAATCACCGGATAAATAAAGTGACGGCGCGAACCAGTAGTCAAAGCGCGCTCCGTTGATGATCTTCGGGTGTACCGGCAGCAAGCGCCGTTGAATGTGTCCGCCGCTTTGCTGGTCCATGCGCAAAAGCGCCAGATGCGTTTCCAGACTCTCGTTGAGCTCCTCGAGCCTTCGACGGTCACGTTCGCGCTCGCGGGCCAGCGCCTGTAGCTCGACCGCTTTGCGGATCATGCGCCGCAGCAGTTCGCTGTGACGCAAAGGGTCCACGACGTGATCCAGCAATCCGCTATCCACCGCCTGGAAAAGCTCGGCGTCCTCCCGGGAGTCGCTGACCACCAGCGTGGGCACCCGCGCCGCCAAAAGCGCCCACTGATCCCGCGGCACCACGCCGGCCCGAGCAACCACCAGCGCGGTGTCCGCCGGTAAGCGTTCGATATCGTCCGCGGCCAGCACCGCCATATCGTGGCAGGTAATTGCACGGGTCAGCGCATCGCGCTCGGCGCCGGGCACATCGATGACCGCGATCAGATATTTGGAAGAATCCATATCAAGTCTCAATCGGCGAAATCGTCGTCACCAAAATCGGCATCGTCAAAGTCTGCATCATCGAACTCGAAACTATCCATCGCAAAGGGGTCGTCGCCCAACTCCCCGTCGTTGATCAAAAACTGGCGGCGCTGAAGGTAGGCATCACGAATGAACTGATAACGGTCGCCGCTGATCAGCGACTCCTGATCCAGCAACCCGGCGCGAGTATCGACGATATTCAGTGCCGCAAGGCTGATACGCACCGCGTCGTCCTCGACGTAGGTGTTCGGGTAAGCGGCCAGATCCGCCGGCAAGCCGGTGGAGTCACGCAGGGTGCTCGGACCCAAAAGCGGCAGCACCAGGTAGCGGGAATCTTGCCAGCCCCACACGGCCAGTGTCTGGCCGAAATCTTCCTCGTCGGCGGTAATTTCCATATGCGTGGCGTAATCGAGAAGCCCCGCGATACCCACCGTCGAATTGATCAAAAAGCGTGAGGTGGCAAGGCCGGCGTTGGCGGGCTTGCCCTGCAAGATACTGTTGAGCGCGGTGCGGATCTCGCCCAAATTCGAGAAGAAGTTACCCACGCCGGTCTGCACCGGGTCCGGCGTCACGGTGCGATACCCGGAGGCGACCGGCTTCAGCGCGTAGCGATCCAACACGTCGTTGAAGGCGAATACCCGGCGGTTGAAGCCCTCCCAGGGATCGTCCGGGTTCGCCGGCTGCGACGTGCCGGTACTCGCGCAGCCTGACATACCCAGCGTCAGCAGCATGACCGGCAACACTCCTTTAAGCGCCTTGCCTTTAGACGCGGCTAATAACCCTGGCATGATGATTCCCTCGTTTTAGGTATGTCCTTTTGATGGACGACGCCGCGCCTTACTGGCAGCGCAGCACGACGTTCCCGGCGCTGTAACCCGCTCCAAAGGAGCAGATCAGCCCGATATCGCCGGCCACCAGATCCTCGCGATGCAGATGAAACGCGATGATGGAGCCGGCAGAGCTTGTATTAGCGTAGCGATCGAGAATGATCGGCGCCTGGCTTTCGTCTGGCTCGAACCCGAGTACCTTGCGGGCGATCAGGTCGTTCATGTGCTGATTGGCCTGGTGGAGCCACATCCGTTTGACGTCGTCACCGGAGAGTTCGAGCGCTTGTAGGTGCGAGACGATGAGCTTGGCGACCATCGGGCATACTTCCCTGAACACGCGCCGCCCTTCCTGGACGAACAGTTTGTCCAGTCCCATCGGGTCGCTGTCGGTAACGCGATTCAAAAAGCCTGAGTTGTTACGAATGGCGTTGGAGAACTGGGTCACCAGGCGCGTGCCGAGTATCTCGAAGCGCTGTTCGGCCACGGCGAGTTCGCTTTGCTCGAGCACCACCGCCGTGCACGCGTCGCCAAAGATGAAGTGGCTGTCGCGGTCGGTAAAATTCAGGTGCGCCGAGCAGATTTCCGGGCTGATCACCAGCGCCCGCTTGACGCTTTGGGCGGCGATGGCGTTCGCCGCGGTTTCGATCGCAAAGGTGGCGGAACTACACGCCACGTTCATGTCGAACCCGTAGCCCGAGGTTCCCAGCGCCTGCTGCACCTCCACCGCTACCGCCGGGTAGGCGCGCTCCAGATTCGAGCAGGCAACGATGACCAGTTCAATGTCCTCGGGGGCGACCCGGGCCATTTCGAGCGCCTGACGAGCGGCAGATACTGCCATCTCGCACTGAATCGAGGGCTCGTCGTTGGCCCGCTCGGGAAGATTCGGACGCATGCGCTCGGGGTCCAGAATGCCCTCGGCGTTCAGCACGTAACGGCTTTTGATGCCCGAGGCCTTCTCGATGAACTCGCTGCTCGAGTAGGCGAGCGGTGCGCGGCTACCGGACTGAATCTCATCGGTAAAGCGTGCGTTGTGATCGTCAACGTAGGTATTGAACGCCGCCACCAGGGCTTCGTTGTCGATGGCGTGTTCCGGCGTATAAAGCCCCGTACCGGTAATCACCACGTCATTCATGTGTACTCTCCTTTAGCGGCCTTGAGCGGCACGTATGGCTAAGCGCCTCAAAGGCGCGTGATTTCTTCCCAGTGCTTTTCAAGGCGCTTGACCGAGACGGGCATTTTAGTGCCCAACTGTTGGGCAAAAAGCGACACACGAAGCTCCTGAATCCACCAGCCGAAGGCGACCAGCGCCGGGTCTTCGACCTGGCCGCGGCGCTCGCTTTCGCGCCGGGCGTCGAAGCGCGCCTCCAGCGCCTGAACGTCCTTCATCATCATCTGGTCGCGCCCGCGCTCCCGCGCGGCTTTTTCAAGACGAATCAGCGCGGCTTCGAAATAACGAGGGTACTCCGAAAGCCACTCGCCCGCATCACGGATGAAGCCAGGATAGACCAAACGCTGCATCTGTGCGCGCACATCGCTGTAAACCAGCGCCAGGGCGAAGTTCAAATTCCCCTTGAGCTGCTTGGCAAGCTCCAGATGGCCTTTTAACGCCGCCTCGACATCGCTTAAAAGCGCCTTGGCGTGATCGACCAGGGCGGTGTCTACCTGCGCTAGCCGCGCGTCGAGTTCCCCCGCCGAGCGCGGCAGCGGCGCCGTCGCGACCACCTGGGTAAATACCGCCAGCAACACATCGGCTATGAACGCCTGCTTGCTGCCCACGTTGGTAAACAGCAGCGCGCACTTTTCGAGCGCCGGTAACGCTTTGATCGCCTTGACCTGATCCGGACACTGGGTAATGGCCAGCCGTGCCACGCCCTCGCGGTGGGCGGCCTCTGCCTTCGCCGGGTGATCGAATAGCGCGACCTTGAACGCTTCACCTTCATGAGTCAATGCCGGGTAGGCTTCCACGCGAATACCGGCCTGGGTGGTGACTTTCGAGGCCGGGAGCGGCGCCTCGGGCAGCGCATCGAGCGTTGGCGCCTGGCTTGCCTCTTTGGCCAACGCCTGGGCGCCCAGGCTTGCCGCCTGCTCGAAGCGTTTTTCCAGCGCACGCACATCGCGCCCTTGGCCAAGCTGGTGACCGGCGTGGTCGACCACGCGCACGTTCATCACCAGGTGCGCCTCGAGCTGGTCCAGCCGCCAGTCGTCCGGATGGACCCGGGTACCGGTGCGCCGACGTAAAAACTCGCCCAGCGCCTCGGTCAGCGGGCGCTCGTTGGGCGTCAGCACGTGTAACGCGGCGTCGACCCAGTCCGGAATCGGCACCACCTGGCGGCGAATGCTCTTGGGCAGCGATTTCAAAAGCGCGATGCATTTTTCGCGCAAAAGCCCGGGCACCAACCACTCCAAAGCGCTGACCGGCAGCTGCGAAAGCATGGCGGCGGGCACGGTGAGCGTAACGCCGTCGTCCTCGGCCTGGGGCTCGAAGTGATAGCTCACCGGGTAGGCAACGCCGCCAAGCGTCAGGTAATCCGGATATTGGGCACGGGTGACGTCCTCGGCCTCCCGCGCCTTGAGCGTTTCGATATCGAACTTTAAAAGATCCGGGGCCTCGCGCTCGGCCTGCTTGCGCCAGTGCTCGAAGCCCTTGCCGTTGACGACATCGCCTGGAATGCGTTCGTCGTAAAAGGCGTAAAGCGTTTCTTCATCGACCAGAATATCGCGGCGGCGGGCGCGGTCCTCGAGCGCCTCGACCTCGTCGACCAGCGCCCGGTTGTGGGCGAAGAACGCGCCTTTGGTCTGAAAATCCCCCTCGACCAGCGCCCGGCGAATGAAAATATCCCGGGACTCCTTGGGGTCGATGGCGCCAAAATTGACCCGCCGGCGGGCGACGATGGGCAGGCCAAACAGCGTCACCTGCTCGAAGGCCACGACCTGGGCGCGCTTCATTTCCCAGTGGGGCTCGCTGTAGCTTCGTTTGACCAGGTGCTCGGCCTGGGGCTCGATCCAGGCCGGATCGATTTTCGCCACCGTGCGGGCGTAGAGTTTGGTGGTTTCGACCAGCTCGAACGCCATGACCCACTTGGGCGTTTTTTTCGCAAGTCCGGAGCCCGGGTGAATGAAGAACTTGCGGTTGCGCGCGCCCAGGTACTCGCGATTTTCCGTAAGGTTACCCAAATTCGATAAAAGCCCGGAGAGCAGCGCCTGGTGCAGCTTGCCGGAGGTTTTGCGCCGCGCCTGGCGGGCCTCTTCCTCGCTTTCGTCTTCATTGGCCGGCAAAGGCCCGGGCACTTCGATGTCCATATCGCGCAAGAGCTGCCTAAGCTGGCGGAAGGTGTCGTGCCACTCGCGCATGCGCAGATAATTGACGTAGTGCTCGCGACACCAGCGGCGCATTTGGCTGTTCGAAAGCGATCCGCGAGCGTTTTCGATGCCGTGCCACAAGTTCAAGAGTGCGACGAAGTCGGAATCCGGGTCGTGCCAGCGCTGATGGGCCTGGTCTGCGGCCTGGCGTTTGTCCGCCGGGCGCTCCCGGGGGTCTTGTATCGCCAGCGCCGAGACCACCACCAGCACATCGCGAAGGCTTTGTCGCTCGGCACCCTCAAGCACCATGCGCGCAAGCCGCGGGTCGATGGGCAGCCGAGCGAGCTTGCGCCCCAGTTCGCTGATCTGCTCTTTTTGATCCACCGCGCCGAGCTCGAACAAAAGCCTAAAGCCGTCCTTGACGAAGCGGCTATCCGGCGGGTCGACGAAGGGAAAGGCCTCGATGTTGCCAAGCTTCAACGACAGCATCGAGAGGATGACCGAGGCGAGATTGGTACGCTGGATTTCCGGGTCGGTGAACGCCGGGCGCGACAGAAAGTCCTCTTCGTCGTAAAGGCGAATGCACACGCCCTCGGCGATACGCCCGCAGCGACCCTTGCGCTGGTTGGCGCTTGCCTGGCTGATCGGCTCGATGGGCAGGCGCTGGATCTTCGCCCGGTAGCTATACCGGCTAATGCGTACAAGGCCCGGGTCGACCACGTAACGAATGCCGGGCACGGTCAGCGAGGTTTCCGCGACGTTGGTGGCCAGCACGATGCGCCGGCCGCGGTGCGGAGCGAACACCCGGTTCTGCTCCTCGTTGGAGAGCCGGGCGTAGAGCGGCAGAATTTCGGTGCCCTTGAAGTCCGCACGGCGCAGCGTGTCCGCGGTTTCGCGAATCTCACGCTCACCGGGCAAAAAGATCAGCACGTCTCGCGGGCCGTGCAGCCACCCCTTCTCGCGCTCTAAAGTTTCGATCTCTTCAATCGCGCCCACGATGCCTTCTTGTAGCGTGCGGTCCTCTTCGTCGTCGTCGCTTCGCACCAGGGGGCGGTAAAGCACATCCACGTCGAAGGCGCGCCCGGAGACCTCGACCACCGGGGCCGGCGTGTCGTCGGTTGCAAAGTGCGCGGCAAAGCGCTCGACGTCGATAGTCGCCGAGGTGATGATCACCTTCAAATCCGGACGCTTGGGCAGCAGGCGTTTCAAGTAGCCGAGCAGAAAATCGATATTGAGGCTGCGTTCGTGCGCCTCGTCGATGATGATGGTGTCGTAGCGCCAGAGCATCGGGTCGTGCTGGGATTCGGCCAGCAAAATACCGTCGGTCATGAGCTTGACCAGGGTGTTGGGCGCGCTTTGATCGGTAAAGCGCACCTGATAGCCCACCTGCTCGCCCAGGCTAACGTCGAGCTCCTCTGAAATCCGCGTGGCCACGCTGCGCGCGGCCAGCCGGCGCGGCTGGGTATGGCCAATCTGGCCGCGGCGCCCACGCCCAAGTTCCAGGCATATCTTGGGCAGCTGGGTCGTTTTGCCCGAGCCGGTTTCGCCGGCCACCACGACCACCTGGTGATCCCGAATGGCCTCGAGGATGTCCTCGCGGCGCTCGACCACGGGAAGCCCCGGCGGATAGCTGATGGATACCGGCGTGGCGGCGCGGCTGGCCGCCAGCCGCTTGGCCTTGTCGACCTCGCGGCTGACCTCGTCGAGGCCGCGGCCGATCGGCTTGTTGTCACGCAGACGACGCTTGAGACCGCCAAGACGCCGTGCCAGGCGGTGGCTGTCGCGAAGGGTTACCTCGTCAAGCGCTCGCTCGAGCTGCGTCACCTGTTGGGCATCGGTCAAGGAGTGCGTCTCAGTGCTCACGTTAGGCTCAGATTCCATCCAAAAAATAAAAATTCGGCCCGCCAAAAAAGCGGGCCGAACAGTATAGCGCTTTCGGTTATGGGAGGGCTAACCCGGACGGGCGCCCTGCCCTTTTGGCTTACCCTCAGGCTTTCTCCTGCTCGCCTTCGCTGGAGGTTTCCTCGTCGCGCAGCTCGCGCCGCAATACCTTGCCCACGTTGGTCTTGGGCAGCTCGTCGCGAAACTCGATGTACTTGGGCACCTTGTAAGCGGTGAGCTCTTTTTTGCACCAGGCGCGCAGCGTTTGGGCGTCCAGGTCGCTGTTTTTGGAGACCACGAAGAGTTTGATCGCCTCGCCGGCATTCTCGTCCGGCACGCCCACTACCGCGGACTCGACGATATCCGGGTGGGTCGCGACCACGTCTTCGACCTCGTTGGGATAAACGTTGAAGCCCGACACCAGGATCATGTCCTTTTTACGATCGACGATGCGGATATAGCCATCGTCCTGGAGCACGGCGATATCGCCGGAATGGAACCAGCCGCCCGCATCAATCGACTTTTGGGTTTCGTCGTCGCGCTGCCAGTAGCCTTTCATGACCTGCGGGCCCTTGATACAAAGCTCGCCGGGCTCACCAAGCGCTACGTCGTGGCCGTCGGCATCGACCACCTTGACCGAGGTGCCGGCCACGGGTTTGCCGATGGTCCCCAACTGGATGGCGTCGGTGGGGTTGAAACTCACCACCGGCGAGGTTTCGGTCAGCCCGTAGCCTTCCGCCACCGGGCAGCCGGTCACCTCTTCCCACCGCTTGGCCGCGGCTTTGGTCAGCGCCATGCCGCCGGAAATGGTCAGCTTCAGCCGGGAGAAATCGAGCGCGCGGAAGTCATCACGCTGGCAAAGCGCGTTAAATAGCGTATTGAGCCCGATAAAGCTGGTGAATTTGAGCTTTTTGAGCTCCTTGACGAAAGCGGGCAGATCCCGCGGATTGGTGATCAGCACCGAGTGGTTACCGGTTTCCATCAAAAACAGGCAGTTCACCGTAAAGGTGTAGATGTGATAGACCGGCAGCGGCGCGATCACCAGCTCCTTGCCGTTTTCCAGGTGTGTACCGATCGCCATGCGCGCCTGGAGCATATTGGCGATCAGGTTGGTGTGGGTGAGCATCGCGCCTTTGGGCTGGCCGGTGGTGCCGCCGGTGTACTGCAGCGCGGCCACGTCGTCCGCAGTGCGCTTGACCGGGGTAAACTCACGGTTGGCGCCGGCCTTCATCACCTGGCGAAACCCGATCGCGCCCGGCAGGCGGTAGGTGGGTACCATCTTCTTGACGTACTTGACCACCGCGTTGATCACCCAGCGCTTAGGCGCGCCGTGAAGATCGGCAAGCTCGGTGACCACCACGTGGGAGATATCGGTTTTCTCCAACACCTTGTCGAGCTTGTGCGCCATGTTGGCAAGAATGACGATGGCTTTGGCCCCGGCGTCCTTGAACTGGTGGGCCATTTCACGCTCGGTGTAGAGCGGGTTGGTATTGACCACCACCATCCCCGCCCGTAGCGCGCCGAACACGGCCACCGGGAACTGCAGCACGTTGGGCAGTTGAATGGCGATGCGATCGCCAGGCTCGAGATCGGTGTCGTTTTGAAGCCAGGCGGCAAATTGCTTCGAGTAAGTATCCAGCTCGGCAAAGCTCAGGGTTTGGCCCATGCAGCTAAACGCCGGGTTGTCGCTGTAGCGCTCTACCGCGGTTTCAAAAACGTCAGTGATCGAATCGTATTGATCCAACCCTTCAAGCGCTGGGCCATGCAGCATAGGAGCATCGGCGTGTTCGCTCATGGGGCAATCTCCGCTATCCGTGTCGATAAGTGGACCGACCTTATTATTTTGGCGATCGTTGAGATGAGGCTAAACGCTTACGATATACGAGGGGGGTAACGCTGTAAAACGCCTGCTTGAAACTGCTGTTTCAACGGGATACCTTCAATACAGGCTGAGCCCGCCATCCCGGGGCGCTAGGGTCTGTCTGAAAAGTCGACAAGCGAAGACAAGACAAGGCAAAAATTGGCGAAAAAACGGAGTTTACATGTGTAAATGAGTATTTTGAGCCAATTTTTAACGCCGTATTGTCGAGCGCAGGCACTTTTCAGACAGAGCCTAACGAACGTTTTGGTTATCGGCCTATATAGCGTAGATCGCTCGCCTCACGAGGGTGTGTATTGCGCTTTTATACTTCCCGACTGCCACACTAAAAGCTCGCCCGGCACCATGGCCGTCCACTTCTCGTTGTGGGTAAGCGGCGCAGTGGCGATCACCGAGACCACATCGAACGCCGTGGTATGCTCGCTGAAGTTCACCGTCATGTCGGCATCGGCAAGCTCGGCTTCGCCGAACGGTGCCTGGCGGGTGATATGAGAAAGTTTGGTCGAACAGTAGCAGTAAAGCGACTCGCCATCAGACAGCAGCAGGTTGAACACCCCAAGCCCCCGCAGTTTTTCACACAGCGTATGGAGCAGCGCGCCGACCGGCTCATAAGAAGCTGGCGGCGAGGGAAAAGCGCGACGCAGCTCGCCCAAAATCCAGCAAAAAGCGTGCTCGCTGTCGGTACTGCCCACCGGGGTGTAGACATCCAGCGGCAGTGTTTGCCAACCGCTTAGTTGCCCGTTGTGGGCGTAGCACCAGGGCCGCCCCCACATTTCCCGGGTAAACGGGTGGGTGTTGTTCAAACGCACCCCGCCGACATTTGCCTGGCGTATATGGCTGATCACCACGTTGGATTTGATCGGGTAGTCGCAAATCAGCCGCGCGATGGGCGAGTCGACCGAGGGGTGCGGGTCGCGAAATTCGCGGTACCCGCCCTGCTCGTAAAAGGCGATGCCCCAGCCATCGCGGTGGGGGCCGGTGCCCCCGCCGCGATGAAGAAAGCCGGAAAAGCTAAAGCAGATATCCGTTGGCACGTTGGCGCTCATGCCCAAAAGCTCGCACATGGGGCTCTCCTTTGCCTGATGGAGCCTTTTAGTTGATGACCGGCTCGCGGCGGCGGGGCTCGTCGTTGCCACCGCGGGGCTTGGCGGCGCCACGTTTGGCGGTGGGCTGGCGCTTACCGCCATTCGGCGGGCGTTTATCATCCGGTGTACGCTTGGCCGGGGCGCGTTCGACCGGGCGGCGCAGCCACCAAAGGGCCACGCCCACACACGCGCCTAACGCGATACCGACGAGCAGCCACACAAGCCCGGCCCACATGGCCGAGGCGCTGCGCTCCAAAAAGCCGACCGCCGAGACCATCGCCGATGGCGCCCAGCCGGTGTAGAACTCGTTTTCTTCGATCAGCGGCAGGCTAAAGCGCGCCGGCATCCACATCGCCCCGGCCACGCACCAGGTCAGCACCAGCCTTGGCAGGCGTGGTAAAAACGCTAGCGCAAAGTAGACCGCCACGAGTACGACCAGCGAAACCCCGTAATAACTCAGCCAGAGCAGTGACATTGAGCTTGTAAACAGCATAATACCCTCGTGTGGGTGGACGCACCCGCGGTTAATTTCCCGTTATGGTACCTGTCAATTTATGAAAGCACAGCCCGGCATGCCCAAAGAGTCGCCTCAAAAGCGCCATTATCGCGCCGATGACCCGGATTGGCACTGGTTGGAAGAGCGCGATTCCCCCGACGTCAGCGCTTTTCTAACCGACGCCAACGAGGAGCACGCCCGCTGGTTCGCGCCCCTTGCTCCGCTTGCCGAGTCGCTTTATCAAAGCCACCTGGCGCGGCGCGAGCTGGCGGTGAAAAGTCTTGGCACGACCCTCGACGTGTTTACGATCTGGAGCGAAACCGGCGAGCACGACGACTACCCTCGCTGGTGGCGCGCGCCGATCGATGACCCTGGCGCACCGGAGTGCTTTTTTGACCTGGTCGCCCGCGCCGGCGAGCACGCCTTTTTCGATATCGGCGACATGGCGCTCACCCCGGATGAGCAGTGGCTTGCCTGGAGCGAGGACACCCAGGGCGACGAGCGCTACACGCTGTGGCTCAAGGCGCTGCCCAACGGCGAACCGCGCAAGCTTGCCAGCGACATCGGTCCGGACCTTTGTTGGGCCGAAGACCAAACGCCTCAAAGCGCGACGCTGTTTTTCACCCGCTTCGACGCCACCCAGCGCCCGGACAGCCTATGGCGCTGCGACGTGAGCTTCGCCCGCCCGGCGCTCGATCCTCCGGCAACGCTTGTGATGCGCGAAGACGACGCCGAGTTCTGGTTGGGGATCGGTAAAACCCGCTCCAGGACCTGGCTTTTCATCGAGACCGCCGCCAAGGACACCACCGAGATTCTGGCGATTCCCGCCGATGCCCCGGCCACGGCGCCGCGGGTTTTGCACCGGCGCAGCAAAGGGGTCGAAGTCAGTATCGACCACCGCCCCGGGGCGTTTTACCGGCTGCAAAACCAGGCCGGCCCTCACTTCGCCCTGGACGTACTGGCCGAGGCCGCGTGGGAGGAAGACGCCGAGTGGCAAACGTTGATCCCCCACCAGGAGGAGCAAACCCTGGAGGGCGTGGACGCTTTTGCCTGGGGGCTCATGGTCGCCGAGCGCAGCCATCAAGAGGCGCAAACCCGGCTTAGGCGCCTGGTGCTCGAAGGCGATGACACGATCACCACCGATGAGCTCATCGCGCTGCCGGAGACACCCTGCTCGCAATTACTGGAGGACTCCCCGCACTTCGATACGCAAATCCTGCGCCTGCGCGAAGAGTCGTTTACCCGACCGGCCAGCTGGTACACCCTGGACCTTGAAAGCGGCGAGCGAACGCTTTTGAAAACCCTGCCGGTGCATGGCGCGCTCCGGCCCGAGGCGCTGGCCAGCAAACGCATCTGGGCCACCAGCGCGGACGGCGAGCGGGTGCCGGTGTCCATCGTTGCCCGCGCGGATTTGATCGGTCAGCCGCTACCCACGCTGCTCTATGGCTACGGCGCCTACGGCGAGCCGCTGGACCCCTGGTTCTCGATCGCCAGGCTGTCGCTTCTGGAGCGCGGCGTTGCCTTTGCGGTGGCCCACGTACGCGGCGGCGGCGAGCGCGGCGAGCCCTGGTATCTCGACGGCAAGATGGCACAAAAGGAGCACAGCTTTGACGACTTTTTGGCCGCCCGCCAGGCGCTGGTCGATGAAGGGCTAAGCCTTGACGACAAAGTCGTGGCGTATGGGGCCAGCGCGGGTGGCCTGCTGGTGGGTACGTGCATCAACCGCGCCCCCGAGGCATTCTGCGCCGCGGTGCTGGATGTGCCGTTTCTCGACGTGCTGCGCACCATGCAAAACCCGGATCTTCCGCTGACCACCGCCGAGTACAGCGAATGGGGCAACCCGGCCGAGCCCGAGGTCGAGGCCCGCATACGCGACTACTCGCCGGTGGATAACATCACCGAGCAAGCCTATCCGGCGCTTTGGGTCGAGGGGAGCTGGTTCGATACCCGAGTGAGCTACTGGGAACCGGCCAAGTTTTACGCCCAGGTCAGCCGCGTGCAAACAGGCAGCGCCCCGGTATTACTGTACACCGACATGGACAGCGGCCACGGCGGCGCTTCCGGGCGCTTCAAGGCCTGGAAAGATAGCGCCCGCCAGGACGCCTTCATCCTTTGGGCAATGGGGCTTGCCGATTAACGCGCTGAAAGCCCAGGCCTGAAGCCATTAGGCGCAAAAAAAGCACCCGCCGGGCGACCGCGGGTGCTTTTTTATTTTGTGAAAAAGCTTTCCATAAAAAACCGGTTGCGCCATACTAGCCGTTAGTTGTATAGACCAACGTCTAACATGAATAGCGCCAACATTCGGTTAGGTCGAGAACACCACGCGCCCCGGCGCCAGGAGAGCTCCATGAAACATCAGGAACAATTTCTTACCATTTGGGATACCCCGGCCCGTCAGGCCACTCGGTCTGAAAAGACCGCCCCGGCGCGCCTATCGTTTACCAGCCGCCTGGCGGCCCTACTGGTTGCGCTAAAGCGCTAAGCCCCTCGCTTTAAAACGCTAGTGAATGGGCAGTACGGCAATGATGTGTTCGTCCCATTCGCGCTCGGGCACGTCGAGCTCGGATACCGCAAAGCTGCGTACGCTTACGCCCTTACGGTGCACCCGTTCCGCGTCGTTACTCAAAAGCGGATGCCAACCGGCTAGCTTTCGCCCCTCCGCCACCCGGCGGTAGCCGCAGGTAGCAGGCAGCCAGGTGAACTCGCGAACCAGCGCCGGGGTCAGTTGCGTACAGTCGGGCACCGTATCGAAGCGGTTCTCGTAATCGCTGCACTGGCAGCTGTGCGTATCCAGCAGGCGGCACGCTACGTTGAGCACGGCCAGCTCCTGGGTATCGTCGTCGTGAAATTTCAGCAGACAGCACTGCCCGCACCCGTCGCAAAGAGCCTCCCACTCGTCATCGGTAAGCTCTTCGAGCGCGTATCGTTCCCAGAAGCGTTCGCGCATAGCACCCTCGTCTCGTCGTCCTTCCCCGGCCTGGTCCAGGCGCTCACGCAAAGCTAACCGGCACTGGTCAGCCTGGCGGCGCAATCGTTCCAGAGGGGGTGAAAATGGTCTTCCAGCCAGCGATAGTCGCGCGCAAGCCAGGGCGTTATCTCCGCCAGCCGGTTCGGGCCGGAAAGCCTGCGCCCAAGCCCGGCAATCGCCCGGCAGGTAAAGCCGAAGTCAGCGTAGCCGCGCAGCCAGTCGTGCTCGATCAGTGACGGCATCATGAGCGCCAGCCGGTTCGGCGCGGGCTCCCGCGCCAAAAGCGCATACAAGCGCTCGAGCAGCGCGTCGAATTCCGGCGTGCCGATCAGCGCCCGCGCCAGAAAGTGATCCCACAGGATATCCAGCGCGATGCCGGCCACGCGGCGCTGACCCGCGGGGGCGCGCTGTTTAGCGCGCTTGATGACGTCATGGCTATCCACGAAGGCATCGACCCGGCGGTGGTGGCGAACGCCCGCGGCCACAGCATCCGGCCAGCCGGACAGGTCGCTACCCTTGACGCCGTCGGCAATCACGTTACCCAGCAAGAAGCCATCTTCCCCCTGCCGGGCAAGCCAGGCATGGGCAAGAAAGTTCATGAAAAGCGGTCAACGTGGGCCCGGTGAACGTCCAACAGATACTCTTCCTTGGCCGGCGGCATTTGCAGGTAAAAGCCCTGCTCCTCGATCGCCGCGATGACATCCTGAGTATCAACCCGGGCGAGCTTTTTATCGGCGGTCAGGATCATGGTCAACACCGCCACGGGCTTGCCGAAGGTGGCAAGCAGCGCCTCGGGCACCGGCTCGAGGCCCTGGCGCTTGTCCACGTAGAGATACATCTCTTCCTTGCGCGAACTTTTGAAAATCTCGCACAGCAATTTATCGCTCATGCCGACTCCTCCAGGGCCAAACGCAGGTCGTCGTTCAAGCGCTCGCCGCGCCAGCCGCCGGGCAGCGCGAGCGCCTCGTTGGCCTGGTGCTGCATGACCAGCGCTTCGATATCCCGGCGGCGCATCAACACTTCAGGCGCAATTTCCAGCGCCGCCGCCTGGGCGTTGAGCACTTTCTTGAGCGCCTTGAAACGACGCTTGAAGCCCGCCTCTGCCGGGTCGGGCCAGCGCTCGAGCAGCGACGTCTCCGGGCAGTGCTGGGCATTTTTGACCAGCTCCAGCAGCGTATCGCCCTCTTTTTTGACCAGCGTCGGCTTGACGCCCTCGATAGCAGCCAGTTCGAAGCGGTTTTTGGGCATAACCTCGGCGATGGCAAACAGCAGCTTGTCGCTGGCCAACCAGTTGCGCGGAAGATCGCGCCGCCGGGTTTCACCTTCGCGCCAGGTCGTCATCAGCCGGTACGCCTCGAGCTGGCGTGGCGCAAGCCGCCAAAGCTGGCGCTGGCGGGTGTACCAGAGCGCATCGCTCTCGCTGCTGCGCTCGGCCTGATCGAGCTGGGCGGCGCACTCCTCGAAAAGCCACGCCCGACGGCCGAGGCGCTCGAGCTTTTCGGCCTGCAGCGCCCACACCTCGAGCAAATAGATGACGTCGAGCGCGGCGTACTCGCACTGGCCGGTCGTTAGCGGCCGGGTCAGCCAGTTTGAGCGCGTCTCTTCCTTGGGCAGGGTTTCTCCGACCCAAAACTCGACGAGCTTTTGATACCCCATGGCGGGCACCTCACCCAAAAGCGCCTGGGCGATCTGGGTATCCACCAACGGCGCCGGCATTACGCCCGCCCACAGCTGGAATATTTCGAGGTCTTCGCTGCAAGCGTGGAGCAGCTTGACCGCATCGTTTTGCAACAGCGCTTTGAAGGCCGGCGTGCAGGGTGTGGTGACCGGGTCGATCAGATACGCAAGCTCACCGGCGGCGAACTGGATCAGCGCCGGGATCGGAAAAAAGGTGTTTTCGCGGAAAAACTCCGTATCCAGGGCGATCACGCTGGCAGCTTCGACCTCCTGACAGGCGGCATCGAGCTGATCGGCGGTCTCAATCCATCGATAGGACGGGTTACTTATAGCGGACACGGTAGGCTTCCCTGTGGGGGCCGCAGCCTGAAGGCTACGGTAGTGACAGTGGTACAAAATCCGGCGGGCGGTGTTACTCGAGCCCGAACGGCAAACGGCCGTTGAACGCGCGGCTCAAGGTGCCGCCGTCCACATATTCGAGCTCGCCGCCCATGGGCACCCCGTAAGCAAGGCGCGAGAAAGCGACGCCGTACTGGGCCAGCTGCGAGGCAATATAGTGCGCGGTCGCCTCGCCTTCGACGGTCGGGTTGGTCGCCAGCACGATCTCCTTGATGAGACCTTCGCTGACACGGCTTTCGAGCAGCCCCAGGCCGATGGCCTCCGGACCCACGCCGTCCAGCGGCGAGAGATGACCGTGAAGCACAAAATAGCGCCCGTGAAAGCCGCCGGCCTCTTCGATGGCGAGCTGGTCGGCGGGTGACTCCACCACACAAAGCAGTGAATCGTCGCGCCGGCGGCTTTCACACAGCGCGCAGACCTCGGCCTCGGTCAAGGTGCGGCACTGCTGGCAGTAACCGACCTCGTCGATGGCGCGCTCGATCACCCCGGCCAAATGCTTACCGCCCTCGCGCTCACGCTCAAGCAAATGCATGGCCATGCGCTGGGCCGTTTTGGGCCCAACGCCTGGCAGCACGCGAAATGCTTCGATGAGCTGCTCGATCAGCGGGGAAAAACGCATCGCTTAAAACGGCATCTTGAAGCCGGGCGGCAGGTTAAGACCGGCAGTGGCCTCTTCCATTTGCGCCTTGGAGTGAGCTTCAACCTTGCGCACGGCGTCATTGACCGCCGCGGCCAGCAGGTCTTCGAGCAGCTCCTTGTCTTCTTCCAGAACGCTTGGGTCGATGGTGACATCGCTGACATCGTGACGACCGTTCATGGTCACCTTGACCATGCCCGCGCCGGCTTCACCGAACACTTCGGCCTTGGCCGCCTCTTCCTGGACCTTCTGCATTTTTTCCTGCATTTCCTGGGCTTGCTTCATCAAGTTGCCCATTCCACCTTTCATCATGGCGTTCTCTCCCTGGATAATAGATCAGTGCGTTACCAGCATAAGCGTAAGCCGTAACCGTCCGGCTGTCATGGCGACTCCGGGGTTTTTGGCTTGACGCTGGATTCGTTAAGCGTTGCCCCGAAGGCTTGCTGTAATTTCTGTATATTGGGGTCGCGTTGCAATAGATCAACGGCCTCTTTGTGCCGCTCGCGCTGAAAGCGAAGCGTCTGATCCCGCGCGGTTTCCACGCCACTGTCGAGCTCGGCCACCTCGAAGCTGACCCGGCGCTTGAGCCCCTGCTCGCCCAGCGCTTTTTCGATGCGGGTTTGGTGGACATCCGCCTGCATCGCCGACTGACTAGGGTCAAGCTGCAATGTAATGGTCTGCCCGTCGTCACTGGCCAACTGGCAGTGGGCGGCCAGATTACGCGTAAGCCCGCCAAGGCCCAGCGTATCGAAAAGGTTCAGCCAGCGGGCGTGGTCGAGCCGGGTATCGGCATCGAGCGGCGCCTCGGATGCCGCGGGTGCGGGCTGGCCAGCGGGAGCCTCAACGGGCTCGGGAGTAACGTCGTCCTGGTGCTCTGGTTCCGGCGCGTGCTCTGGTTCTGGCTCTGGCGCATCCGGATAGTCGAACTCGGGCGCCTCCGAAGCCGGCTCGTTCGGCGCGCCCTCTTGCACGGGTTCTTCTGCCCGCTGCGCGGCTTGCGCCTCGAAAGCGGTCTCGGGGGTGTCGCCGTAGGGGGCCGGTTCGTCCATCGCCCAGGGCGGCGGCGCCTGATCGGCAGGCTCGCTCTTTTGAGTGGCCTGCATCGGCGTTTCCTGCACCGGCGCGGGCGAAGGCGCCTCGGGCGCCGGTGCAGGCTCAGGCTTTTTTGGCTCGACCGCTTCTGGCGAGGCGCTGGCTTGCTCGTTTTGAAGCGCAGGGGCGTGCTCGCCGGCGGGCTCGGCGCGCAGCGGCAGCGGCGTACGCGGCGGCTTGGGAACGCCCTGAGGGCGAAACGCCAGCATACGCAGAAGCGTCATTTCCAGCGCGCTGCGCAAGTCCGGGGCGTGTTCCATATCACCGCGGCCCTGAATACCGATCTGGTAGTAGAGCTGGATATCCTCGGCGGTGAAACGCTTGGCAAGCGTGAGAATAGTGTCACGATCGCCGTGGCTGTTGTCCACGGCACCGGGGACCATCTGGGCGACCGCCAGGCGGTGCAAAATAGCGCTCAGCTCGTCGAGCACCGCGGCGAAGTCCGGCCCCTGCTCCGCAAGCATGGCGACTTGTGCCAGCAGCGCCTGAACGTCGACATCCGCCAGTGCCTGGGCCAGCGCCATGATATGGCGATGGTCGAGGGTGCCGAGCATCGCCGCTACGTCGGCGTGGCGCACCGTCCCCTGGCCGAAGGCGATCGCCTGGTCGGTCAGGCTCATGGCATCGCGCATCGAGCCTTCAGCGGCCTTACCCAAAAGCCACAGGGCGCTCTCTTCGAACTCGACGCCCTCTTGTCCCAGCACGAACGTCAGATGCTCGACCACCCGCTCCGGCGGCATGTGCTTCAAGGTGAACTGCAAACAGCGCGAGAGCACCGTGGGCGGCAGCTTCTGCGGGTCGGTGGTGGCGAGCAGGAACTTGACGTGGGGCGGCGGCTCTTCCAGCGTTTTCAGCAGCGCGTTGAAACTGCTGGTCGAGAGCATGTGCACCTCATCGATGAGATACACCTTGTAGCGTCCCTGCGTCGGCGCGTACTGAACGTTGTCGAGAAGCTCGCGGGTGTCTTCCACCTTGGTGCGCGAGGCGGCGTCGACTTCGATCAGGTCGACAAAGCGCCCCTCGTCGATGGCGCGGCAGCTATCGCACGCACCACAAGGCGTGGAGGTAATGCCCTCGTCGCCGTCACCGCCCGCGGTGCAGTTCAGGCACTTGGCGAGTATACGCGCCAGGGTGGTCTTACCGACCCCGCGGGTACCGGTAAACAGATAGGCGTGGTGAAGGCGCCCCTGGTCGAGGGCGTTGACCAGCGCACGCTGAACATGGGTCTGCCCCACCAGCTCGTGAAATGTACGCGGGCGCCATTTGCGGGCCAGAACCTGATAGCTCATTGAGCATTACTTCCTTGGGCGGGCTAACTCATCCGGCGCGGCCTGGCGCCGGATGAACACACATCGAGTAACGTCAAGCGATGGCAAAACGCCATGCTAGCGGCTGAATGAGAGCCCGCCAGCCGCTTGGCACGCGTTACTCGCTCGGGGCGTCGCTGCCCTCGTTGGCGGTGGCGCGCTGACCGGCATCCTTGATGAGCTTTTCGAGCTCGCCGCTTTGGTGCATTTCCATCACGATATCGCAGCCGCCCACCAGCTCGCCTTCGACCCAAAGCTGAGGAAAGGTCGGCCAGTTGGCAACCTTGGGCAGCTCGCTGCGAATATCCGGGTTGTCCAGCACGTTGACGAAAGCAAAGCGCTCGCCGCAGCTCATCAGTGCCTGAACGGTTTGGGCCGAAAACCCGCATTGCGGCAGCTGAGGCGTGCCTTTCATGTAGATAAGAATCGGGTTTTCGCCGATTTGACGCTGAATATTCTCAACCGTAGTGCTCATGACGTACTCCTTCGATCGGTGGCGCGGTCGGCGCTAGTTTACGCGACTCAAAGTATCTGTTTAACCCTACCGCAACATAATGGCGATACCTGAGTAAACTACTCGGCTTTACCAATCCCCCTATTCTACCCATGCCGATGGCGTTGCGCATCCCCTGCGCCCTCGCTAGGATGGGGTATTTACGTGGAGAGACGTACCATGGCGACCCGCCATTTTCTTACCCTGATGGACTTAAGCCAAGATGAGCTCGCCTACTTGATGCAGCGCGCCATTTTGATCAAAACCGAGCTAAAAGCCCAGGGGCCGATCTACACACCGTTCAAAAACCGAACGCTTGCGATGATTTTCGAAAAATCCTCCACCCGTACCCGGGTCTCTTTCGAGACGGGCATGACCCAGTTCGGCGGCCATGCGCTGTTTCTTTCCCCCCGGGACAGCCAGCTCGGTCGCGGCGAGCCGATCGAAGATACCGCTCGCGTGCTATCGGAAATGGTCGATGCGGTCATGATTCGTACCTTTTCCCACGCAGGCATCGAAACCTTCGCAGCGGCCAGCACCGTGCCGGTGATCAACGCGCTCAGCGACGACTACCACCCCTGCCAGCTGTTGGCTGACGTCATGACCTGGATCGAGCATCGCGGCAGCGTCGAAGGCCGCACGGCGGTTTGGGTGGGGGATGGCAACAACATGTGCCACTCGTGGATCAACGCCGCGCGCCAGTTCGACTTCAACCTGCACGTTTGCTGCCCGAAGGGCTACGAGCCTCGCGCCGACATTCTAGAGGCCGCCGGAGATCGGGTGACGCTTTTCCACGACCCGGTCGAGGCGACCCGCGGCGTGGACCTGATCACTACCGACGTCTGGGCCTCGATGGGCCAGGAAGAGGAGCAAGCCAAGCGCGAAGCGGACTTCGCCGGCTTCCAGGTGACCGAGGCAATGCTCGATAATGCCAAAGCGGATGCGCTGTTTTTGCACTGCCTGCCCGCCCACCGCGGCGAGGAGATCAGCGAAACCCTACTCGACGACCCGCGCGCCGTGGTCTGGCAGGAAGCCGGTAACCGCCTGCACGCGCAAAAAGCGCTAATGGAGTTTTTACTACTGGGTAAAATTACCTGAGCGCCGCGCCCGGCCGGGTGCCGGGCGCTTTTGTATAAAGCCAAACGACAGGCACAAAAAAGCCTCGTTGAAAAACGAGGCTTTTGGAAATTTGGTGGAGCCTAGCGGGATCGAACCGCTGACCTCAACACTGCCAGTGTTGCGCTCTCCCAGCTGAGCTAAGGCCCCTTATCAAACCAGCGCTTATATAGCGACTGGATCGATGCAATTGCTTCCAAGTGCGCGGCGAATATTAGAGCAGATCCAGACCCAAGTCAAGACGCTTTATTGAACAGTAAATACTAATTTTCCTTCAATACAAGCTATGGCACTCTACGGCAAAGCCGATACCAGGTTTTAAGCGCATTGTATCAGGAGCACCCTCGTGATTAACGTACTCATCGCTGATGACCACCACCTGGTGAGGAGCAGTATCGCGCACTTGCTGGACGAAGAGTGCGATATTCATATTGCGGGCGAAGCCGACGATGGCGAAAGCGCTGTCTCGCTTTGTCGCAAGCTGAAGCCGGACCTGGTGCTCATGGATATCCGTATGCCCGGCATTGGCGGGCTCGAGGCAACCCGGCGCATCTGTCGCACCATGAAAAACGTGCGCGTACTGATTCTGACCGCCTACGTAGAAGACAGCACGTTAAGGCGTATGCTGGAGGCCGGCGCGTCAGGCTTTTTAAGCAAGGGGGCCGACGCCACGGAGATGATCGAGGCCATCCGTCAAATCGATAGCGGTGGGCGCTACGTAAGCCAGGAGATCGCCCAGCGCCTGGCGCTGGCCCACTTCACCGAAGAAGACAGCCCGTTTCAAAACCTCTCGCCCCGGGAGCTTCAGATCGCGCTGATGATCGTCAACTGTCAGCGCGTGCAGGACATCTCCGACCGCCTCCACCTGAGCCCCAAAACGGTCAACACCTACCGCTACAGGCTGTTCGAAAAGCTGGAAGTGGCCAGCGACGTCGAGCTTACCCATTTAGCGCTGCGCTACGGGCTGGTGGAGGGCTTTGACGCGCGCCAGGGATAGGCCTACCATCCAGCTCCTGCCCCAGCACTTCTAAGCGCTCTATGACTTTCGATGCCAAGCAATTTTTAAGCTCGGTAAGCACCTCCCCGGGTGTTTACCGGATGCTCGATGACCAGCAAAACACGCTTTACGTCGGCAAGGCGAAGCGTCTCAAGGCGCGCCTGTCGAGTTATTTCCGCGGCCAACTCAACGCCAAGACCCAGGCGATGGTGGCGCGCATTGCCGACGTGCAAGTGACCGTCACCCGCACCGAAACCGAAGCGCTGCTGCTCGAGCAAACCCTGATCAAGGAACTGCGTCCGCCCTATAACATCCTGCTGCGCGACGACAAGTCCTACCCCTTCGTTTTCGTTACCGACCGCCATCCTTATCCTGCCCTCGAGTACAAGCGCGCACGTCAGCGTCGGGGTGACGGCCGCTACCTGGGCCCGTACCCGAGTAGCGGCGCGGTGAAGGAAAGCCTGACGCTGATGCAAAAAATCTTTCGCATCCGCAACTGCGAAGACAGCGTGTTCGCCAACCGCAGTCGGCCCTGCCTTCAGTACCAGATCGACCGCTGCAGCGCCCCCTGCGTCGACTATATTTCTCAACAAGAGTATCAGCGCGACGTCGAGCACGCCGTGATGTGTTTGGAGGGGAAAAGCGAGCACGTCACCCAAACGCTCAGCGATCAAATGGAAGCCGCAAGCCAAGCGCTCGACTTCGAAGAAGCCGGGCGCCTGCGCGATCAGATCGTCAAGCTCAGACAGCTTCAGCAGCGTCAGTTCGTGGATAACGAAAGCGGCGACGCGGATATTTTCGCGCTTGCTCACCGCCCAGGCGCCCAGGGTATTTCGGTCATGAGCATTCGCGATGGGCGGCTTTTAGGCGCCCGCCATCACACGCCCAAAAACGACCTGGAACTAACCGATGAGATGCTCCTGACCGAGGTCGTCAGCCAATACTATTTCGGCCAGCCGCATAACGTGCCCGCCGAGGTCATCACCAGCCACGCCCTGGACGATAGCCAGCTGATTGCCGACGCGCTGAGCCAGCAGGCCGGCAAGCGAGTACGCGTAGCCCACCAGGTACGCGGCCACCGTGCCCAATGGCAAAAACTGGCGATGACCAACGCCGAGCAGCAGCTGGCCTCCCAGCTCGCCAACAAGACGCAGCTCATGGCACGTTTCGAGGCGCTGCAGAAAGCGCTGGACCTGGAGAAAGCGCCCGAGCGGCTGGAGTGCTTCGACATCAGCCACAGCCAGGGCGAGGCAACGGTGGCGTCGTGCGTGGTATTCGACCAGCAGGGCCCGCGCAAAAGCGACTACCGCCATTTTCGTATCGAAGGTGTGGCCGCCGGCGACGACTACGCCGCCATGCAGCAGGCACTGACGAGGCGCTTGAAGCGGGTCAAAAGCGGCGAAGCCGTCGCACCGGATATTTTGATCGTCGATGGCGGTAAGGGGCAGCTCAATATGGCCCGGGGCGTTATCGGCGAGCTCGGGGTCGACGGCATCATTTTGCTCGGTGTAGCGAAGGGCACGACACGCAAGGCCGGGCTCGAGACGCTGTTTCTGGAGAGCAGCGACAATCCGCTCCCGATGGACCCGGCCTCGCCCGCCCTGCATCTGATTCAGCACATTCGCGACGAATCGCACCGCTTTGCGATTGCCGGCCACCGTGCTCAGCGCGACAAGGCCCGGCGCACATCCACCTTGCAGGACATACCCGGCGTGGGCCCCAAACGCCGCCGCGAGCTGCTGCGCTTTTTTGGTGGATTGCAGGGCATTCAGAAAGCAAGCAAGGATGAGCTTGCCCGAGTACCGGGGATCAGCGCGGCCATGGCGGCGACTATCTATCAGGCGCTAAACGGATAATCCGACACCGGCATGGATGCCGCGCCTCAAGGCGGATAGAATAGCGCCTACATACGTTTGATTCCCTGATTCTCCGGCAAGGATCGCGCCCTGCGATGAATATACCTAACATATTGACTCTGGCAAGAATCGTTTTCATCCCCCTTTTGGTGGTGCTCTTCTACCTGCCCTATGGCTGGAGCATGCCGCTGGCGGCGGGGCTGTTCGCCCTGGCGTCGGTCACCGACTGGCTGGATGGCTACTTGGCCAGACTCTGGAATCAGTCGACCCCGTTCGGCGCCTTCCTCGACCCGGTGGCGGATAAGCTGATGGTCGCGGTGGCGCTGGCCTTGCTCATCGAACGCTTCGACAGCGCCCTTTTGACCCTGCCGGCGCTGGTGATTATCGGGCGCGAAATCGTCATTTCGGCGCTGCGCGAGTGGATGGCGGAGATGGGCAAGCGCGGCATGGTCGCGGTTTCCTGGATCGGCAAGCTCAAAACCACCCTGCAGATGGTGGCACTTTTGGTACTACTGGTGTTCCCACCGGGACACGACATCGCCATGGTCGGTGTGGCCATCCTTTACGCCGCGGCGATCTTAACGCTCTGGTCGATGCTCCAGTATCTACACGCGGCTTGGCCGCACCTGAGCCGTTCGATGTAATAGCCCAAGGCGTGGCCTACACAGCGGCCCACGCCCAGGCTCGGTAAATGCAGTATCTTATTGTACGTATTGAGCATTTCTTCGATTGACAAGTCTGCGTCAGTGCGTATAATTCGCCCTCGAGTCGAGCGGGAATAGCTCAGTGGTAGAGCATCGCCTTGCCAAGGCGAGGGTCGAGAGTTCGAATCTCTTTTCCCGCTCCATTTTGGATAGCAGGTTTAAGCAGTGGGTCGAAAGCTGGTGCGCCAGTCCGATCGAATCTCTTTTACCGCTCCATCGACTCCAAGGCTGGATGGCAGAGTGGTTATGCAGCGGACTGCAACTCCGTGTACGCCGGTTCGATTCCGACTCCAGCCTCCATATCCCATGACAGCGTCGCGATATCCTCCATCGTAGACGCTGTTATACGCCCGGATGGCGAAATCGGTAGACGCAAGAGACTTAAAATCTCTCGGGGGCAACCCCGTGCCGGTTCAAGTCCGGCTCCGGGCACCACCTTTTCTCTCGTTTCCCGATACGCTCACGGCCACTTTGCCGGGCTTCTTTGTGTATCATCCTCTCGTAACGCTTTAGACCCTATCGCCAAGCGCTTTGTGCTGCGCTACTTTTGCCTCACGCCTTAACGGCCCGGGCGATGCAGTAGCCGACGCAGCGCCCGATGGTTTTCGCCCCGCAGACTATCCGGCCAGAGCCAGAGCCGCTCCCCGCCCACCTCCAGCCCCAAAAGCCATGGTCCCAGGTAGTGGCAGCGAAGCGGCTGCTGGTCGTCGAGATCACCACTGGCGAGCACCCAGCGCGCGTAGAGCGCATCGTCAAGCGGCTGGATGTAAAGCGTACCCGCCGGCTGGCGGCGGGCATGATGGGCGATCAAAAAAAGCATGACCGGCAAAGCGCAAAGCACCCAAAGCGGCGAAGCGAAAGCGAGGCTTACGCCTAAAAGCCCCGCCGCCAGCGCCGAATGAATCAGGGCCGGGTAGTTAGAGCGTGCGATAGGCACTGTTATCGGTGGTTTCGGCATGCTCGACGATCATTTGAACCAGGCGGCGAAGGTCAGGGTCGGCTGGCCACTCGCGATGCATCAGCCAAACGAATAGGTCCTGATCCTCTTCTTCGATCAGGCGCTGGTAGGTCGACCGATCTTCTGCAGAGAGCGAGTCGAAGCGGTTTTCGAGGAAAGGAATAAGCAATAGATCCAGCTCCCACATGCCGCGGCGTGAATGCCAGTAAAGCCGTTTACGGAGAATGGCCTCCGGGGATGTATCGTCGCTCAACGTGGACCTCTACGAATTCGAAAATGAAAAGTCAGTATACCTGAGCTGTAGGGTCGCGCCAGCGCCCCGCTTCGCCTATGCTGTTATTCGACCTAGTACCTTGTTTTATCTAAATTGTTTTATAACACAATGCGCAGTATGCTGAGATGGATGTTATTCAGGCCGTAAGCTTTTACGACCTTTAACGTTTGCAGGGAGCCAACCGATGACCAAATCTGAATTAATCGAACAAATCGCGATGCGTCAACCGGAGCTATCCGCCAAGGAAGTCGAAACGGCGGTTCGTATTATTTTGGATGACATGACAGACGCCCTCTCAAGTGGTGGACGGGTCGAAATCCGCGGCTTTGGCAGCTTTTCGCTGCACTACCGCGAGCCGCGCATGGGCCGCAACCCCAAAACCGGCGACCCGGTGGACCTGGAGGGCAAGTATGTCCCCCACTTCAAACCCGGGAAAGAGCTTCGCGAGCAGGTGGATGCCAGCCGGGCACTGGGCTACTAAACGCGCGTTCACGCACCGGCTAAAACGCTGAAACACTTCAGGGATGACGCCGTGCCCCGACTCATACACAATAGACCCACCATGCACGTCACAGATTAGGAAATTCTCATGCGTTGGATCAAAGGGCTTTTACTGGCCATTATTTTACTGGTGGTGCTGCTGGTCGGCATTTTGTTCGCCGTCAACAACCAGCAGACGATTGCCCTGAACCTGATCTGGACAGAGCTTCCGCCGGTATCGCTATCGGTATGGCTTCTTGCCACGCTCACCCTGGGCGTCATTCTGGGGATGCTGGCGATGCTGGGTGTTTACATCCGCTTGAAGGCGCGTTTGGCCCGCAGCGAGCGCCACAACAAGCAGCAGCAAAAAGAGCTCGATCGCCTGCGGACCCAGGAGTTCAAGGAAGTGGTGTAAATGCAGGATGTCGCGCTGCTTTGCACACTGCTTGCAGCCGTCGCTATCGGCTTTGGGCTGGGCGTGCGCTATCGCGCCAAACAAGTGCCAGCCCGCCCGGCAAATCGGTCGCCTGCGCTCTCCAAGGAGTATTTCGTTGGGCTCAACTATCTTCTCAACGAGCAGCCCGACGAGGCCATCAATACCTTCATCAATGCGCTGGACGTCAATAGCGAAACCGTCGAGACGCATATCGCCTTGGGTAAGCTCTTTCGCGCCCGGGGCGAGGCCGACAAGGCCGTCAGCATTCACCAGAACCTGCTCGCCCGCCCAGCGCTCTCCGTGTCCACCAACGAACACATTCAGCTCGAGCTCGCCCAGGATTTCATCGCCCTGGGCGTTCACGACCGCGCCCAGCGGCTTTTAAAGACGCTGCTCGGCCAGACATCCAACGACACCTACCGGCTAAGCGCCAAGCGCCTGTTGCTCGATCTGCTCGACCGCGAACGCGAATGGCAGCAGGCCCTGGATAACGTCCAGCCGATTCTCAAGCAGCAACCCGGTCTTCGCCGGGCGGCGGCCCACTGGCTTTGCGAACTCGCCGTCGAGGAGAAGGCACAGTCGAGCCGCCAGCTTGCGCGCAGACATTTGAAAAAAGCGCTGCAGATGGACGAGCACTGCGTACGGGCCACGCTTTTGTACGCCGAGCTCGACATGGAAAATGGTCACTATCAGCGCGCGATCGACTGGCTCGACCGAATCCCGGCGCAGGACGTGGACCACATTCCGACCATGCTATCGGCGCTCAAGCACGCTTTCGAGCGCTCGGATAACCCCCAGGGCTTTGAAAGCTACCTCTATAAGCTTCTGGGCCAGGCGCCCTACACCAGTGTGATCATTGCGCTGGGCGAACTCGTCCACCACCGCGATGGTGTGGACAGCGCCATCGAACGTACCGGCGAGTGGCTACGCGAAGCGCCAAGCCTGGGTGGGCTCGACTACCTGATCGATCTGTACCTGCAAAGCGAACGGCTAAGCGGCAAGACCAAGCCGGACACGCGGCTTTTACTGCTAAAGCACCACACCGGCGCCCTGCTGGAGGGCCGCCCGCGCCACCGCTGTCGCCACTGCGGCCTCACCAGCGAAAACCTGGTGTGGCAATGCCCTAGCTGCCGGCGCTGGGGCACCATCAAGCCGATCACCGGCATCGAAGGCGAATAGCAGGCCCGAGAGCTAGCTGATTTCCGCCTCTATCGCGTCGAGCGCGTCCATCGGTGACTCGGCTTGCGTGACCGGACGCCCTACCACCAAGTGGGTGCTGCCCGCCTCGAGCGCCTCACGAGGCGTCATGATGCGCTGCTGATCGTTGGCCGCGGCAAAGCGCGGGCGAATACCCGGCGTGACCTTCAAATACGCGTCGCCACAGGCCTTTTTGATCGCCTTGGCTTCGTGGGCCGAACAGACCACCCCGGCCAGACCACTCTTCTGAGCCAGCCCCGCCAGGCGCATTACCTGCTCGTCGAGCCCCCCCATTACGCCAATATCCAAGAGCTCATCGCTTTGCATGCTGGTGAGTACGGTCACGGCAATCAGGTGGGTCTCGAGGCCGTTCGCTTTCAGGCGATCCGCCGCCGCCCGCATCATCGACTGGCCGCCGCTGGCATGGACGTTGACCATCCACACGCCCTGTTCGGCGGCGGCCTGCACCGCCGCGGCTACGGTATTGGGAATATCGTGAAACTTGAGATCGAGAAAGACCTCGAAGCCGCGGCCGTGCAGCGCCTCGAGCACCGCGGGGCCGCTACGGGTAAAAAGCTCTTTACCCACCTTGACCCGGCAGCGGGCAGGGTCGAGCTGGTCCGCCATGCACAGGGCCTGGTCAAGCGAAGGGTAGTCGAGAGCGATAATAAGGGGAGAATCGGTTGCCACGGGCGCGCTCCTTGTTTGAACCGCACCAGTATATCAGCCTTGCGACGCGCTTTTTGTAAGCGATTTCAACAGACCTTCAGGGGAAAATCCTACACACAGCGTCATACATGGATGACAGCGGCGTCCGCTTCCAACCACTAAGTTAATTAAGACCAAAGCGACCTTAGAGGTCGTCTCTGGCAAAACACGCACACGATTCAAACACCATTAGAGGGGCTCATTATGCAGCGGATACTAAAAGGGTTAGTGGCGGCGGCCGCACTCGGCTTGAGCTTGAGCGGCGGCGCGTTTGCCCAATCGGTGGCGCCGATCAACGTCAACACGGCCGATGAGGAGCTGCTGGCCGAGCTTCCTGGGGTGGGGCCCAGCCGTGCGGAGGCGATCATCGAGGAGCGCGACGCCAATGGCAGTTTCGAAAACGCTGATGATTTAACCCGTGTCAGCGGCATTGGCGAGGCCACCGTCAGCTCGATGGAAGATCAGATCGTCTTCGAAGAGTGACACCTGAAAGAGCGTAACGCCTGAAAAAAAGCCCGCCGCCCTGCCCGCCTGCCCGGTGATCAGGGCGGCGGCACTTAAAAATCCCCCGGCACGAAGACCGTCCCTTTCATCAACACCCGTGCGCTGCGACTCATCAGGGCCTGGTCGATCTGCCAGCGGCCCTCGACGAGACTTGCTTTAGCGCCCACGTGTAGCACACCGGACGGATGACCAAAGGTGACCGCCTCGATCTCGCCACCCCCGGCGGCTATATTGACCAGCGTTCCTTCAATGGCCGCCGCCGAGGCAATCGCCACCGCCGCGGTGCCCATCATGGCATGGTGAAGCTTGCCCATGGAAAGCGCACGCACGACCAGGTCGATCTCCTCGGCGCTGACCTCCTTGCCGCTCGAGGCGCTGTAGCGCGCCGCCGGAGCGACGAAGGCGACCTTGGGCGTGTGCTGGCGGGCCCCCGCCTGCTCGACCGTGCTCGCAAGCTCCATTTTCACCGCCCCGTGGGTGCGGATGGCTTCGAACAGGGCAAGCGCGGCGGGGTCACCATTGATCGCCTCCTGAAGCTCGACGCCGGTGTACCCCACCTCGTCGGCATTGACGAATATGGTCGGGATCCCCGCATTGATCATGGTCGCTTTTAGCGTACCAACGCCCGGCACGTCCAACTCATCGACCACATTGCCCGTCGGGAAGATCGCGCCTTCGCCGTCGGCGGGGTCGACGAAAGCGATCGGAATCTCGGCGGCAGGAAAGGTCACGCCGTCGAGCTCGAAGTCGCCGGTTTCCTGCACCTGGCCCTGGGTGATGGGCACCTTTGCGATAATGGTCTTGGCGATGTTCGCCTGCCAGATGCGTACCTCGGCCACGCCGTTATCCGGGATTTTTGAAGCCTCGACCAGGCCTGCGCGAATCGCGAAGGGGCCCACCGCCGCGGAAAGGTTGCCACAGTTGCCGCTCCAGTCCACGAACGGCCGGTCGATGGAGACCTGACCGAACAGGTAATCCACGTCGTGCTCCGGTGATTCGCTTTTGGAGAGAATCACCGCCTTGCTGGTGCTCGACGTCGCCCCGCCCATACCATCGATCTGCTTCTCGAAAGGGTCGGGGCTTCCCATCAGGCGAAGCAGCAGCGCATCGCGCACGGCGCCAGGGGTTTGCGCCGCCAGGGGAAGATCATTGAGCGTGAAAAACACACCCTTGCTGGTACCGCCACGCATGTAGGTGGCGGGAATCTCGATTTGCGGGCTCGTCGCCATGGCTTGGCTCCTGAAACGCCTGGGCTTGCCGGGCGTGAGTGAAGGGATGGGCAAAATACTGCGCGCTAGGCCGGGGTGGCCTCCAGAAAGTCCTGGGCGAAGCGCTGCAGCACGCCGCCGGCGGCGTAGATAGTGACCTCTTCGGCGGTGTCGAGCCGGCAGATCACCGGTACGCGCTCGGTAGCGCCGGCGCGATGGATCACCAGCGTCAAGGTAGCGCCGGGGGTGGCCTCGCCCTCCACGTCATACATCTCGGTGCCGTCCAGCGCCAGGGTCTTGCGCGTGGTGCCGGGCTCGAACTGCAGCGGCATCACGCCCATGCCCACCAGGTTGGTGCGGTGAATGCGCTCGAAGCCCTCGGCGACGATGGCTTCCACACCGGCAAGGGCCACGCCCTTGGCCGCCCAGTCTCTTGATGAGCCCTGGCCGTAGTCGTTGCCGGCGATGATGATCAAGGGCTGCTTGCGCGCCATGTAGGCTTCGATCGCCTCCCACATGCGCACCACTTTGCCCTCGGGCTCAAGGCGCGCAAGTGAGCCCTGGCGCACGTGGCCCTGGTCATCGAGGGCCATCTCGTTGTAGAGCTTGGGGTTGGCGAAGGTCGCCCGCTGGGCGGTCAGATGATCGCCGCGGTGGGTGGCGTAGGAGTTGAAGTCCTCCTCGGGCAGGCCCATGTGCAGCAGGTATTCGCCGGCGGCGCTGTCCGGCAAAATGGCGTTCGACGGCGACAGGTGGTCGGTGGTGATGTTGTCCGGCAGGATCGCCAGCGGGCGCAGGCCCTTGAGCGCCCGCGCCCGGGCCATGTTCCCCTCCCAGTAGGGCGGGCGGCGAATGTAGGTGCTTTGCGGGCGCCACTCGTAAAGCGGCGCGACGAGCGCCTTCTCGCTCTTGTCCAGATCGAACATCGGAATGTAAGTCTGGCGAAACTGCTCGGGCTTGACCGCGGACGCCACGATGGCGTCGATCTCGCTGTCCTCCGGCCAGATATCCTTGAGCGTCACCGGGTGGCCCTCGTCGTCGACGCCGAGCACGTCCTTTTCGATATCGAAGCGGATGGTACCGGCAATGGCGTAGGCCACCACCAGCGGCGGCGAGGCCAGAAACGCCTGCTTGGCGTGGGGGTGAATGCGCCCGTCAAAGTTACGGTTGCCCGAGAGCACCGCCGTGGCGTACAAATCCCGCTCGACGATCTCTTGTTGAATCTTCGGGTCTAGTGATCCGGACATGCCGTTACAGGTCGTGCAGGCGTAGCCCACTACGCCAAAGCCCAGCGTCTCGAGCTCGTCCATCAGCCCGGCATCGTCCAGGTACATCTTCACGGTTTTCGAGCCCGGCGCCAGCGAGGACTTCACCCAGGGCTTGCGCAGTAGCCCCAGCCGGTTGGCGTTACGCGCAATCAGCCCCGCCGCGACCATGTTGCGCGGGTTGGAAGTATTGGTGCAGCTGGTGATCGCGGCGATGATCACCGCGCCATCCGGCATTCTGCCGGCGAGCTCGTCTTCCTGAGTCGCCTTGTAGCCCACCGCGATACCGCGGCTTGCAAGCTCGGAGGTCGGCAGGTGCGCGTGAGGGTTCGACGGCCCGGCCAGGGTACGCGCCACGCTGGATAAATCGAAGGTCAGTACCCGCTCGTACTCGGCGGTTTTTAAATCATCCGCCCAGAGACCGGTGTGTTTAGCATAGGTTTCGACCAGCGCGACCTGCTCGTCGTCGCGTCCGGTGAGTTTCAGATAATCGATGGTTTGACCGTCGATGTAGAACATGGCGGCACTGGCGCCGTATTCCGGGGTCATGTTGGAGATCGTCGCCCGGTCGCCGACGCTGAGCGCATCCGCCCCCTCCCCGTAAAACTCGAGATACGCTCCCACCACCCGCGCCTGGCGCAGAAACTCGGTAATCGCCAGCACCATGTCGGTGCCGGTAATGCCCGGGCCGAGTTTGCCCGTTAGCTCGACGCCGACGATATCCGGCAGGCGCATCATCGAGGCGCGCCCCAGCATCACGCTTTCCGCTTCGAGCCCGCCCACGCCGACCGAGATCACCCCGAGGGCGTCGACCATCGGTGTGTGGCTATCGGTGCCCACGCAGGTATCCGGAAAGGCGACGCGCGCGCCGATGTCGTCCGGGCGGCACTGCACCACCGGCGACATCTTCTCCAGATTGATCTGGTGCATGATGCCGTTGCCCGGCGGGATCACATCGACGTTCTCGAAGGCGAGCTTGGTCCAGTTGATGAAGTGAAAGCGGTCGTCGTTACGCCGGTCTTCGATGGCGCGGTTCTTGCCAAAGGCCTGGTCGTCGTCGCCGTTGTGCTCCACCGCCAGCGAGTGATCGACGATCAACTGGGTGGGCACCACCGGGTTCACCTGAGCCGGGTCGCCGCCGCGCTCGGCGATGGCATCCCTGAGCCCGGCCAGGTCGACCAGTGCGGTCTGGCCCAGAATGTCGTGGCACACCACTCGCGCCGGGTACCAGGGAAAGTCGAGATCCCGGCGGCGCTCGATGAGCTGGTTGAGCGCATCCGTTAGTAGCCCCGGCTCGCAGCGGCGCACCAGCTGCTCGGCGAGCACCCGCGAGGTAAACGGCAGCCCCGCGTAGGCGCCGGGCTTGATTGCCTCCACCGCCTCACGGGCGTCGAAAAAGTCCACCGGCTCGCCTTCCATCGAGGCGCCGGGCAAGGTTTTACGGTACTCGGTATTCATCACTGCCTCCTACTCGCGCTCTTCGATCGGCACCCACTCGCTCTTCTCCGGGCCGGTATAGTCGGCGCTGGGCCGGATGATGCGGTTATTGGCGCGCTGCTCGAACACGTGGGCCGCCCAGCCGGTCAGCCTGGACATCACGAAAATCGGGGTGAAGAGCTTGGTGGGAATATCCATGAAGTGATAGGCGCTGGCGTGGAAGAAATCCGCGTTGCAGAAAAGCTTTTTCTCCCGCCACATCACCTCCTCACAGCGCTCGGAGACTTTGTAGAGCCTGGTATCGCCCACGTCCTCGGCAAGCTTTTTCGACCACTGCTTGATGATGTCGTTGCGCGGGTCCGACTCGCGGTAGATAGCGTGGCCAAAGCCCATGACCTTCTCCTTGCGCTCGAGCTTGCCGAGCATTTCGCGCTCGGCTTCCTCGGGAGATGCCCAGTCCTGGATCATCGCCATGGCCGCCTCGTTGGCCCCACCGTGAAGCGGGCCTCTCAATGAACCGATCGCCCCGGTCACGCAGGAGTGCATGTCCGAAAGGGTCGAGGCGCAGACCCGGGCGGTAAAGGTCGAGGCGTTGAACTCGTGCTCGGCGTAGAGAATCAAGGAGACGTTCATGACCCGAGCATGGAGCTCGGAGGCGGGCGCGCCGCGCAGCATGTTCAGAAAGTGCCCGCCCACCGAGCTATCGTCGGTTTCGGTGTCGATGCGCACGCCGTCGTGGCTGAAGCGGTACCAGTAGCAGATGATCGAGGGCAGCACCGCTAAAAGCCGGTCGGCGACGTCCTGCTGCTCGTCGAAGCTCTCCTCGGTCTCCAGATTACCCAGCATCGAGGTGCCGGTGCGCATGACGTCCATCGGATGAGCGTCTTTAGGGATCTCCTCGAGCACCGTTTTGAGCGCCTCGGGCAAGCCCCGCATGCCTTTCAGCTGCTCGATGTAGAGATCGAGCTCGGACTGATTGGGCAGCTTGCCTTTCAGTAACAGGTAGGCGACCTCTTCGAATCGGGCCTTCTCGGCCAGCTCCTTGATGTCGAAGCCCCGATAGGTAAGTCCCGAACCGGTTTTGCCCACGGTACAAAGCGCGGTGCTGCCCGCGCTTTGGCCACGAAGTCCCGCGCCTGCCAGCGTCTTGTCAGCCATGGTGTGTCTCCTTTGTTTTCGAAATTATTGTTTTCGAGTCTTTTTTATAGTGCGGCGGCGCTCTCAGCGCTCGCCCTGCTCATCGAAGAGCGCATCGAGCTTCTGCTCGAAATCGTGGTAGTTCAAAAAGTCGTAAAGCTCGTCCCGGGTCTGCATGGTATCCACCACCGCTTTCTGGTGACCGTTTTCCAGAATGCTTTGGTAGACGTTGAGCGCCGCGGCGTTCATGGCGCGAAACGCGGAAAGCGGGTAAAGCACCATCGCGCACCCCACCTCGCCAAGCTCAGCTTGAGTAAACAGGGGCGTGGCGCCGAACTCGGTGATATTAGCCAGAATCGGCGCGTCCACGCGCTGACAAAACGCGCGGTAGTCGTCCAGGGTGTGCACGGCCTCGGCAAAGATGGCGTCCGCGCCGGCCTCGATACAGGCATTGGCCCGTTCGATGGCGGCGTCCAGGCCCTCTTTTTGAAAGGCGTCGGTGCGCGCGATCAGGTAAAAGTCCGGGTCGCGCCGGGCGTCCGCCGCCGCCTTGATGCGATCGACCATCTCGCCCTGGGAGACGATCGCCTTGTTGGGCCGGTGACCGCAGCGCTTTTGGGCGACCTGATCCTCGATGTGTACCGCGGCCACCCCGGCGCGCTGCATCTCCTTGACCGTACGCGCAATATTGAACGCCCCACCCCAGCCGGTATCGATATCCACCAGAAGCGGTAAATCCGTGGCGCCGCAGATGCGGTGAGCGTCTTCGACCACGTCGTTCATGGTGGTCATGCCCAGATCCGGCAGCCCGAAAGAGGCATTCGCCACCCCGCCGCCGGAGAGATAGATTGCCTGGTGGCCCACGCGCTCGGCCATCAGGGCGGTATAGGCGTTGATGGTGCCCAGAATGGGGAGCGGTGTTTGACGCTCGAGGGCATGCTTGAAGCGTGCGCCGGGGGTGAGCGTTTTGGATGCGTGAGTCGGCATGGGGGCTCCTTGAAATCGGTATTGTTAGGGGTAGCGTCCAGCGCTAAGGGGTTTCCAGGATAGCGGCGTAGCGGTCGGCGACGTTTTCCCGCGATGCGCTGACGTGGCGGCGCATCAGAAGCTCGGCAAGCTCGGCATCGCCTGCTTCGATGGCATCGACGATACGGTGGTGCTCCACGAAGGCGCGTTGGGGCCTGGCGCCGCTGGCGCTGAATTGGGTGCGGTAGAGGCGCACCAGGTAGTAAAGGTCGTCGCACAAGAGATTCATGAGCATCTTGTTGTGGCTGCCCTGCACGATGCGGTAGTGGAAATCCAGATCGCCCTCGCGCTGGTAGTACGCTTCACCGCGCTTTAAATCCGCTTGGCCTTCGTGTACCGCCAGCACGTCGCGTAGCCCCTGAATTTCCTCGGCGCCCATGTGCTCGGCGGCCAGACGCGCCGCCATGCTCTCCAATGCCTCGCGCACGTCGAAAAGCTCCAGAAGCTCCTTCATGGAAAGCTTGACCACCCGCGCGCCCACGTGGGGCACCCGCTCGATCAGGCGGTGGCTCTCCAGGCGCCGCATCGCCTCGCGTAGCGGCCCGCGGGAGATACCGTAGGTCTTGGAAAGCCCGGGCTCGGTAATCTTGCTACCCGGGGCCAGCTCACCGCGCACGATGGCGCTTTGCAACTGGTGAAACACCCGCTCGGCCAGGGTGCGCACTTCCGGCGTGGCCGGGTCGAGGAGGTGCTCGGCGCGCGTTTGGACGGCATTGGTTATTACGGTCATGGCTAATTGTCGACAATAAAGAGTATGAAGGCACTTTAGCCCGCGCCTTCTTGAGCGTCAACCGCACCTTTTGGCGCCTTTTATCGCACCAGGGCTATAACCGGGTTCATCGCTGCCGACGAATGTCTACAATCCATTAAAACGCGTCCTGGCGTGTCGCGTATTAAAAGCGTGGAAAGGGAAGTCACGCGTTGCTTCCCTCAGCGGCGCGCGCTCACTAGAATGATCGGCCCAACCGGCAAGGCATTGATTCATGAGCACGGCGCTTACCCTAACCGCTCTCCCCTACGCGCAGGATCCACTGGCACTTTTCGCGCGCCTAAAAGAGCGCCCCGGCGCGATGCTGTTGGATAGCGGCCGCCCCAAGGCCACCAGCGGCCGCTTCGATATTCTGGTCAGCGACCCTATCGCCACCCTCGAAGTGGACTCGAGCGGCGCCTTGCAGTTCGAATCCGCCACGCTCACGCCGCCGGCTGCGCTGCGCGACGACCCTTTCGCGCTGAAAGAGTGGCTTTTAGCCCAGCTGCCCGCCCCCGCGATGCAAACCGACTTACCGTTTTTGGGCGGGCTGGCCGGCTACTGGAGTTACGAGTTCGGCCGCGCCCTGCAGGGCATACCCAGCCGCCACCCGAGCGCCACGACGCTGCCCGCCGCGCGCGTAGGCCTTTATGATTGGTGCATCACCCTGGATCACGAGGAAGAAAAAGCGTGGCTGGTGGCGAACGAGGCGCGCCGCGGCGCCGTGCTTGCGTGGCTGGATGCAGCACCGACGCCAGTAGCGGACTTCAAGCTCACCGGCGCGTTCGAAGCCGAGCTCGACCAGAGCGCCTACACCCGCCGCTTCGAGGCGGTGCAGCGCTACATTCAGGCCGGCGACTGCTATCAAATCAACCTGGCCCAGCGGCTACGCGCACCTTTCGAAGGCGATGCCTGGCAGGCCTACCTTCGCCTGCGCAGCGCCACCCCGACCCCGTTTGCGGCTTATATGGCCTGGGGCGGCAAGGCCGTGCTCTCGATTTCACCGGAGCGTTTTATCAAGGTGTGCGACGGCGAGGTCGAAACCCGCCCGATCAAGGGCACCCGGCCCCGCGGCAAAACCCCGGCCGAGGACGCCGCCCTGGCCGAGGCGCTTTTGAAAAGCGTGAAGGACCGCGCCGAGAACGTGATGATCGTGGATCTTTTGCGCAACGATCTCGGGCGGGTGTGCCGCCCGGGCAGCATTCACGTGCCCCAACTTTGCTCGCTGGAGAGCTACCCTAACGTACACCACCTGGTGAGCGTCATTCAGGGCACGCTGGGGGCGAGCCACTCCCCGCTTTCACTGCTGGCGGCGGCTTTCCCCGGCGGCTCGATCACCGGCGCGCCCAAGTTTCGCGCGATGGAAATCATCGACGAACTCGAGCCCTGCCAGCGCAGCGTTTACTGCGGGAGTCTGGGCTACATCGATGTACGCGGGAATATGGATACCTCGATCGCTATCCGCACCATGGTGGCGGATCAAGACAAGCTTCACGTGTGGGGCGGCGGCGGTTTGGTAGCGGACTCCGAGGCTTTGGAGGAGTACACCGAAACCCTCGACAAGATTTGTCACTTGATCGCTTCGTTGGAATAAGCCCGCTGGTTTTTAAAGCCAAAAGCAATATAAAAGCCAAACAAAACGGTATTGGGGCGTCAGCGGTGCTGTTTGGTAGCCTAGGCTGCAAATTTCTGGCCAAGCGGGAGGCCTTATGTCGTCAAAGATTGAAACCCTGACGTTGGACGCCATCAATCGTGATTATGCCAACGACCCTCAAACCCTCATCGAGTGGGCGTTCGGCCAGGGCGTGCAGCCTATTTGCACCACCAACTTTCGCCCTTTCGAAGCGGTGATTCTGCACATGGTGACCCGGGTTCGCCCGGATATCCCGATCGTCTGGATGGACAGCGGCTACAACACCCCGGCGACCTACCAGTGCGCCGACGAAATCATCAAGAAGCTGGATCTCAATGTCGTTAGCTTTTTGCCCAAACGTACCCGCGCCCATCGCGAGGCGCTCGAAGGCGAATTGCCGGGCATCGATGACCCGCGCCACGACACCTTTACCCAGGAAGTGAAAATCGAGCCCTTCGAGCGGGCGCTAAGCGAGATGCGCCCGGACGTATGGTTCACCGCACTGCGCGCCGAGGACACCCCGGAGCGCGCCAAAATGCAGCCCTTGAGCCGCAATAGCGACGGCCTTTTGAAGGTCGCCCCGCTGCTTCACTGGAGCGCCAAGGATATGTACACCTACCTGCAAAGGTTCGACTTGCCCAATAACTTCGACTACTTCGACCCCACTAAGGTAGAAGAAAAGCGCGAGTGCGGGCTTCACCTGCAGCACTAACCTGCCCTTTGACGCCGCTACCCGGCGCTCTGCGCCGCTGATGACAGCGGCGCAGAGCCGTCAATACTCGGGCAGCTCGATACTTTCGAACAGCGCCTGCTCGTTGCGCGGGCCCACCAGCAGTGCTTCGTCGACTCGCTCGCGGGTGAGGTGCGGGGCAAAGCGGGCCAAAAAATCGTACATGTAGCCGCGCATGAAGGTACCACGGCGAATGCCGATCTTGGTCGTCGAGCTTGCAAACAGGTGGCTTGCATCCAGCACGACCATGTCGCTGTCCAGCGCTTCGTCGAAGGCCATGTGCGCTACGATCCCCACGCCCATCCCCAGGCGCACGTAGGTCTTGATCACGTCGGCATCGGCGGCGGTGAGCACCACGTTGGGTGTCAGGCCATGCGCCTTGAAGGCGTCGTCGAGCTGGGAGCGCCCGGTAAAGCCGAACACGTAGGTGACGATGGGATGCTCGGCCAGCGCCTCGAGAGTCAACGGGGCTTCCAAGGAGGCCAGCGGGTGCTCTTTGGGCACCAGCACGCAGCGGTTCCAGCGATAACAGGGCAGCAAAACCAGATCGGTAAAAAGCTCCAACGACTCGGTGGCAATGGCGAAATCGGCCTGGCCTTCGCTCACCATCTGCGCGATTTGCTTGGGGGTGCCCTGCTGCATGTGCAGCGCCACTTCCGGATACTTTTGAGTAAAGGCGCTAATCACCGGCGGCAGCGCGTAGCGCGCCTGGGTGTGGGTCGTTGCGATCGCAAGGCTTCCGCGGCGCTCGTCGCTGTGCTCCTGGGCGACCTGCTTGATGTTTTCGGTCAGCTTCAAAACCTGCCCGGCAAGCTCGATAATCGACTCCCCGGCCGGCGTTACCCGGGTCAAGTGTTTGCCGCTGCGCGCGAATATCTCGACCCCCAGCTCGTCTTCCAAAAGACGAATCTGCTTGGAGATGCCCGGCTGAGACGTAAAAAGGCTTTGGGCCGTGGCCGATACGTTGAGATTGTGCCGGTTCACTTCCCATATATAGCGAAGTTGCTGTAGCTTCATATCCTTACCTTTCGTCTCGAGGAGGCCATCTGCCGCGCCCCAATCCTCAATTTATTGCACACGCAAACCGGAGCAAGCTAAAGCAAAACGCCGGGTGCATAAATGCGAATAAAAAATTGATCCATAATTCACTTATAGTATAAGAAATGGAAAAGCGAGGCACCCACTAATTTTAAAGGGGTTTGTGATCGATCCGCGGCGCAAATTTGCCAGGCCCGGTTACGAGCGCTACCATCGGGCCACCTGGCGCGATGAATATGCGCTATTATATGGCGTGATAGCCGTTGCTCATTGAAGGCAACGAAATCGTAAGAGCAACGTAATCGGGAGATGTAAATGGCTACTAATGTGGATGTCACCAACGCTAATTTCGAGCAGGAAGTCCTTAACGCCGAACAGCCGGTGCTGCTGAAATTCTGGGCCCCCTGGTGCGGCCCGTGTAAAGTCATGGCGCCGGTGGTAGACGAAGTGGCCGAAGAGCGTGGTGAAGGCTTGAAAGTGGTCAGCGTCAACGTCGATGACGCGCCGGAAATTGCCGCCGAACAGGGCGTGCGCGGCGTGCCGACGGTCATGCTGTTCAAATCCGGCGCCAAGGTTGCTTCGCTGGTCGGCGCGCAGTCCAAATCACAGCTGACGCAGTTTATCGACCAAAACGCCTAAACTTGGCTTTTTGCGCATCGATGATAAAAGGCTACCTAACGGTAGCCTTTTTCTTTGCTCGCTCCTCTGATGTTAGCCCACGCCGCTCAAGAAGGTTTGCTTTCTTCGGTCTCGACGGAGGTATCTTCGGACTCGGCGGAGGTTTCTTCGCGCTCGACCGGCGGCGTTCGTGCATCTCCCCCTTTATTGGTGCTCCTTCTTAGCTGGCGCCTGCCCGGGCCGAGCAGATGCGCCATCCAGCGCGTTTGCGGGTGGCTATCCAGGGCTATCTTGAGCGTCATGGTGAGCACCACCGAAAGCAACATGCCGGCGGGGCCGAAAATCCAGCCCCATACCACCAGCGATAAAAACGCCACGAACGTGGAAAGCCCCAGCGCCTGGCCCATTACCCGCGGTTCGATCAAATTCCCCATTACGAAGTTGATGACAAGATAGGCGGAGGCGAGCAGCAGCGCCGACAGTACGCCGCCATCCTGATCGACCAGCAGCAACAAAACCGGCGGCACCGCGGCAAGCGCCGAGCCAATATTGGGAATGAAGTTCAGCCCAAAGGCGAGCACCCCCCAGAGCAGCGGAAACTCCACCCCGATCATCAGACACGAAAGCCATACGAGCACCCCGGTCGCCAGGCTAATCACGGTTTTGACGGCCAGGTAACGCTTGAGGGTCAGGCTGAACTCGCTAAAACGCTTAAGACTCGGCGCCGGGTTTTCGAGCGCCCGCGCAACCTTGGAGCGAAAGTTGAGTGTCTCGAAAAGCATGAAGACGACCAGCAGCGAGATGATACTGCCCTGCATGACGATCGCGCCCACTTCGCTGACCAGCATGGCCACCCAGGAGCCCTCGTCGTCCATCGCGAAGGCATCGCTCAGCTGATCCGGGTCGACGGCAAAGCCCTTGGCCGCGAGACTATTGAGCAGGTTCCAGTAGTGCTCGTAAAGGCGCGCTTCGATATCCGGCAGCGCCTCGACGAAGGTGCTGAAGCTATTGACCACCAAAACGCCGATCAAAAGTAGAAAGGCCACGAGCACCAGGATCGTGATGAACGCCGCCATGCGCATACTCACGCCGTGGCGATGCAGCCAATGCACCGGCGAGGTACACACGACGGCGATGAAGATCGCCAAAAGTAGCGGCACCAGCAGGTCTGCGCCCAGCTTCATCCCCGCGACGATCACGACCAGCGCCGCGATGGCCATCGTGGCATTCAGGGGAATACTGCGATAATCCTTATCCGACAACTTCTGCATGGCTCAATCCTTGACATTTTATCACTACATAATGGCTGCTGATCCCGCATTGCACAAACGTGCACATAATAAGCAACTGTTTTACGACTACTCTTAAGCAGTGAACTTATTGTTAAAGCGATCTTCCAAACGGTGTCCTTGCACACGTTGCGCCGACAAAGCGCGTAGAAGACCGCCCGCCCGGTGCGTTCATTAGCCATTTCCCTTGGCTACTTCCATCCAGCGTTTTAAACAGGAACCGTTCAATGATTTTAAACCCTTACGCCCGCTCGCTGATGAAGATTCGCTACCAACTGCTGGGCGCCGCCGCCGTTACGGCGCTGCTGTGCGCTCCCAGCGCCATGGCCGTCCAGCCTGTCCAGCCCGCGCCTGGGCTCAGCGTTCAGGCCCAATCCTTTGTGGAGGTGGAGCCCGACAAGGCGGCGCTCTCCGCGCGTCTTTGGGAAAACACGCCGGCAGTCTCGTCTCTGGAAGACAGCGACAGCGGCGCGCTTAGAGAAGCCCGTCAGCGCCTTGAAGAGCGCGCAAGCCAACTGATCGAGGCCATGGAAGAAGCAGGCCTGGATAAGCGCGCCATTAGCGCAGGCTCTTTGAACGTCTACCAGGAACAGATGAGCCAGCCCCAAAGCGACAGCGGCGAGGCGCCGATGATGCGTACCCGTATCGAGCGCCCTTTCAACGTCGAGCTCGATGACCTCGACCAGCTCAACGACGTACTGGAGGCGCTGATGGAGGCCGGCGTGAATGCTCTCGACGGCGTTCAATTCGACCTTCAGGACCGCGACGCCGCCACCGACGAAGCGCTGGTGAGCGCGTTGGAAAAAGCCCAGCGCAAAGCCGAGCTGATGGCCCAGACGCTGGGGACCGAGCTTGGCGAGGTGCAGCATATTGCCGAAACCCAGTCCCCGGTCTTTCAGCCACGCATGATGGCCATGCAGGCGGATAGTCGGTCAAACGAGGAAAGTAGCGCCGACTACCGCCCGGGTATCATTCGCATCGACGCTGGCGTAAGCGTCGAATGGGCACTTACAGGGCAAGACGCTCCAGACCGCCCAGATACGCACGCAACGGCTCAGGAATAACCACCGAGCCATCCGCCTGCTGGTGATTCTCCATGACCGCCAGCAGGCAGCGCCCCACTGCCAATCCCGAACCGTTCAGGGTATGCAGCAGCTGGGGCTTTTTCGTATCCGGCTTTCTGAAACGCGCCTGCATACGCCGCGCCTGGAAATCCTCGCAATTGGAGACCGAAGAGATCTCGCGGAACGTCTCCTGGCTTGGCAGCCAGACTTCCAGGTCATAGGTTTTCGCCGCACTAACGCTCATATCCCCGGTACACAGCGTTACCACCCGGTACGGTAACTCGAGGGCCTGCAAAATCGCCTCGGCGTGGCCGCGCATTTCATCGAGGGCTTCGTAGCTCGTTTCGGGGTCGACGATCTGGACCATTTCGACCTTGTCGAACTGATGCTGGCGGATCATGCCCCGGGTATCGCGCCCGTGGGAGCCCGCTTCACTACGAAAGCACGGCGTGTGGGCGGTTAGCTTCATGGGAAGCACGGCCTGGTCAACGATCTCGTCGCGCACGAAGTTGGTCAACGGCACTTCCGAGGTCGGAATCAGGTGATATTCACGCTCGTCGTCGAGCTTGAACAAATCCTCGCCGAATTTCGGCAGTTGCCCGGTTCCCATGAGGGAGTCGCGGTTGACCATGTAGGGCACGTAGCACTCTTCGTAGCCGTGCTTAAGAGTCTGGGTATCCAGCATGAACTGCGCCAGCGCCCGGTGCAGGCGCGCGATGGGGCCGCGCATGACCGCAAAGCGCGCGCCGGTCAGTTTCGATGCCAGGTCAAAGTCGAGATAGCCGGACTTCTTGCCCAGATCGACATGATCGAGCACTTCGAAATCGAACGTACGCGGCGTGCCCCAGCGGTGAAGCTCGACGTTGTCGTCTTCGTTTTTACCTTCCGGGACGCTTTCGTGGGGCACGTTGGGAATACCGCTGATCGCGTCGTCCCACTGCGCCTGCACGTTGGCAAGCTCCTGCTTGGCATTTTCCAGGCGCTCGCCGAGATCACTCACCTCGTCCAGCAGCGGCTGGATGTCCTCACCGCTGGCCTTCGCCTTACCGATCGCCTTGGAGCGGGTATTACGCTCGTTTTGCAACTGCTCGGTCTGGGTCTGCAGCTCGCGGCGGCGCGACTCCAGCGCCTGAAGCCCCTCTTTATCCAGTTGAAAACCCCGGCGGGCCAGCTTTTGCGCCAGCGCATCCAGATCTCCGCGCAGCAGTTTCGGATCGAGCATGAGGACTCCTTGGCAACAATCAAATAAACACGGCGAAAAGCGCCGGTGACAAAGGCACCTATTGTAGGCAAAAGCGCCTCGGGGGGCTATGGGCAAAGCGGGTGGCAGGTAGCGACGTACCTGGATTCGTGACGTTCGTAGCCCACCTGACCCAGCCCCAGTCCTCAGCCCCTATTCCCACCCCCTATTCGCATCGGGGTAGAAGATGCAGTGACGCCCTGGCTGCGGTAAAGTAGAGCGCCTCTTTTACCCGCCCCGCAGTGACGGTTTGACCCACTATGATTGCATCGCTCGATTCGCGAAAGACGCCGCTTGCCAAACCCGCCGCGCCCTACCTTCGCTTTCTGGAAGCGCTACGCGCCCGGGGCTTCGAAGGCGAGATAACCCCGGACTACGCCAACCGCACGGTGCTGGCCACGGACAACTCGATCTATCAGCGTCTGCCCCAGGCCGCGGTGTACCCCAGGCACGCCGAGGATCTGGAGCGCCTGACCAAGCTCGCGTTCGAGATGCCCTACCGGGATATCGCCCTGACCCCGCGCGGCGGCGGCACCGGCACCAACGGCCAATCGCTGACCGATGGGCTGGTGGTGGATGTCTCGCGCCATATGAATCGCATTCTCGATATCGACCTGGAGAACCGCCAGGTGCGGGTTCAGGCCGGCGTCGTGAAAGATCAGCTCAACGCGGCGCTGAAGCCTCACGGGCTCTTCTTCGCGCCGGAGCTTTCGACCTCCAACCGGGCCACCTTGGGCGGTATGATCGCCACCGATGCCAGCGGCCAGGGTAGCTGCGTCTACGGCAAAACCCGCGACCATGTGCTGGAACTCGACACCGTATTGCTGGGCGGCGCGCACTTGCATAGCCAGCCGCTAAGCGCCGACGACGAGGCAAACGCCCTACAAGACCCCGGCGTGCTGGGGCGCGTTCACCGCGCCGCTGTCGAAATCATCGACGGGCAGCGCGAACTGATCGACGCCACCTTCCCGCCGCTCAACCGCTGCCTGACCGGCTATGACCTGGCCCACCTGCGCGATGCCCGGGGCCAGCTCAACCTGAATAGCCTCCTCTGCGGCGGCGAAGGCTCGCTTGGCTTCGTGAGCGAAGCGGTGCTCAACGTGCTACCGATCCCCCCGCATACCACCCTGGTCAACGTGCGCTACCCAGGTTTCATGGAGGCACTGCGCGACGCCAAGGCGTTGATGGCAAGTACCGCTCGCCCCACTTCGATCGAGACCATCGACGACACGGTGCTAAAGCTTGCCATGGAGGATTTCGTTTGGGACAGCGTGGCCGAGTTCTTCCCCGAAAGCGATACTCCGGTTGGCGGCATCAACCTGATCGAGTTCAGCGACGACGATGAAACGCGCCTTAAAGAGCGCGTAGCGACGTTTTGCGAGCACCTGGCCGGTGACGCGACGGTTACCCGCTTGGGCTACACTCAGGCGCTGGGCCGCGCGCAGACCGCCACGGTGTACGGCATGCGCAAGCGCTCGGTGGGGCTACTCGGTAACGTCCAGGGCGAGAAGCGCCCGCTGCCTTTTGTCGAGGACACCGCGGTGCCGCCGGAGCACCTGGCGGAGTATATCGGCGAGTTTCGCGCGCTTTTGGACGCCCACGGCCTCGACTACGGCATGTTCGGCCACGTGGACGCCGGCGTGCTGCACGTACGCCCGGCGCTGGACATGAAAGACCCGGCCCAGCAAGCGCTGATTCGCAAGCTTTCCGATGAGGTCGCCGCGCTGACCCAAAAGTACGGCGGTCTTTTTTGGGGTGAGCACGGCAAGGGAATGCGCTCGGAGTACTCGCCCAAATTCTTCGGCGAGCTCTACCCTAGCCTGCAAAAGATCAAGGCCGCCTTCGACCCGCACAACCAGCTCAACCCGGGCAAGATCGCCACGCCCCTGAAAGAGAGCGCGCTGATCGCCGTCGACCGCGACCCGGATCTTTTAGCCATCGACGGCGTGGCGCTTCGCGGCGAGCTCGATCGCACCATCGACGAGCGTGCCTGGCAGGCGTATGACGCCGCCGTCTACTGCAACGGCAACGGCGCCTGCTACAACTACGATGTCGATGACCCGATGTGCCCCTCCTGGAAGGCGACCCGCGACCGGATTCACTCGCCCAAGGGCCGGGCGAGCCTGGTACGCGAGTGGCTGCGTCTGCAGTCCCGGGCGGGCATCGATGTGGTCGAAGAGTCGCGCAAGAAAAAGGCCGAGGGTCGCCTGGGCTTTATCAAGAGCCTGCCCAAACGTGTTGCCAACACGTTCAGCCGCGAGCAGCACCATGATTTCTCCCACCAGGTGTACGACGCCATGGCCGGGTGCCTGGCGTGCAAGTCCTGCGCGGGGCAGTGCCCGGTGAAGGTCAACGTGCCGCAGTTTCGCTCGCAGTTTCTCGAGGTCTACCACGGCCGCTACCTGCGCCCGGTGCGCGACTACGTGATCGGCGCCACCGAGTTCACCCTGCCCTGGCTTGCCAAAATGACGCCGCTTTATAACGCGGTGATCGAAAAGCGCTGGATGGAGCGCTTTATGCGCCGCACCATCGGCATGAGTGACACCCCGACGCTTTCGCGGGCCAGCGTGAAAAAACAGCTGCGCGCCTGGGGGGTGGCCAACGCAACGCCGACCGCCCTGGCACTATTGACCGAACGCCAGCGGGCGAAAAGCGTCATCCTGGTTCAGGACGCCTTCACGACCCACATGGAAGCGGACCTGGTGCTGGACGTGGTGGAGCTTCTGGCTCGGCTGGAGTTTCGCGTGTTCGTGCTGCCGTTTAGCGCCAACGGTAAACCCCTGCAGGTGCAGGGGTTTCTAGGCGCCTTCGAGCGCACCGCCGAGAAACAGGCCAAGCGCCTGCGCGCCCTTGCGGAGTTCGACATTCCCTTCGTCGGCATCGACCCGGCAATGACGCTGACCTACCGCCAGGAGTACGTCAAAGCCCTCGGCCCGGACGCCGTGCCCCAGGTATTGATGCTTCAGGAGTGGCTCGCCACCCAAACCCACACCCTGGCCCCCTTCAAGGCCGCGATGAAGGACCCGGGCTTCAAGCTTCTTTCCCACTGCACCGAAAAGACCAACGCCCCGGGCAGCCCCAAAGCCTGGCAGCAGGTATTCGCCGCCTTTGGGTTGAAGCTCGATTTGATGGCGACGGGCTGCTGCGGAATGTCCGGCACCTACGGCCACGAAACCCGCAACGTCGAAATCTCCAAGACCATCTACGCCCAGTCCTGGCAGCCCCAGGTCGAGGCCGAAGAGAACACGGGCAGGCTTTTGGCGACGGGCTACTCGTGTCGCAGCCAGGTCAAACGCTATTCCAGCCAAGCGCTTGAGCACCCGCTGCAGGCACTTTTAAACTGCCTGAAAAGCGCCGGGCCGGCTTGATGAGCGACGCCAGGTCCTCGATACGTGCAGGGTACGGAGCGAGGGTCTTTCGCCAAGGATGGCGAAAGTAGCCTCAAAATGGCCTTTAAAAGAAAAGCTGGTTAAGCGCGAGGCCCGGGTCGTCCTGACGCATAAAGGCCTCGCCGACCAGAAAGCCGTTGACCTTGTTGTCGCGCATTTTGGCCACGTGATCCCGATCCAGGATACCGGACTCGGTGATTACCGTGACGCCCTGGGGCACGCGCGCTAAAAGCGACAGCGTCGTATCGAGATCGGTCTCGAAGGTGTGCAGGTTACGGTTGTTGATACCCACCAGCTTTAAATCCAGCGCCAGCGCCCGGGTCAGCTCCTCGGCGCTGTGTACCTCGACCAGCACGTCCATGCCAAGCTCGCCGGCCTTTTGGTGCAGCGCCTTGAGCGTCGCATCATCGAGGGCTGCCACGATCAGCAGGATGCAGTCGGCGCCGATGGCGCGGGCCTCGGTGACCTGGTAGGCGTGGGTGATGAAGTCCTTGCGAATCACCGGAAGCGTACAGGCCTGACGCGCCGCGATCAGGTCGTCCTCGTGGCCCTGGAAGAAGTCGGCGTCGGTGAGCACGGACAAACACGCCGCCCCGCCCGCCTCATAGCTTTGGGCAATCGCGGCGGGATCAAACGCCTCGCGTATGACCCCGCGCGAGGGCGAGGCCTTTTTCACCTCGGCGATCACCGCCGCCTCGCCTGCCGCGATACGCCGGTCCAGGGCGTCGATAAAACCGCGCGGCGCGCTCTGCTTTTCGGCAAGCGCGAGCAAATCCGCTTCTAAAACCGCCTTTTGGCGCGTGGCGACTTCCTGGTCTTTGCGCTCGAGAATACGCGTCAAAATGGTCGGCGTGGCCTGGTGGTTCATAACATTACCCTTTAAACACGCTGGTGAAGTGTGAAAGCTCCTTGAGCTTTTCGAGCGGCAGTTTGGAGGCCTGGGCGTCCTGGGCAACGATAACCCCTTCTTTCAAGGTGTCCGCGACACCCGAGCAGTAAAGCGCCGCGCCGGCGTTGAGCGCGACGATATCCGCCTCCGGGCCGTCGCCCACCAGGGCAGCCTTGACCAAACGCAGGCTATCCTCGGCAGTGGCCGCTTTCAAAGAGGCCAGGCTTTGGCGCTCGATACCGAGCTCTTCCGGGGTGATCGTGTACTCGTGAATAGCGCCGTCTTTTAGCTCGGCCACCCGGGTAGGCGCGGCCAGCGAGATCTCGTCGAGGCCGTCTTCGGAGTGCACCACCAGGGCGTGGCGACTCCCCAGTTTTCTGAGCGCCTCGGCCATTAGCGCAACGAGCTCTGGCGCATAGACGCCCAACACCTGGTTGGGGGCGCTGGCGGGGTTGGTCAACGGGCCCAGAATGTTGAACAGCGTACGCACGCCCATTTCGCGGCGCGGGCCGATCGCGTAGCGCATCGCCGGGTGATGATTGGGCGCGAACATGAACCCCACCCCAACCTGCTCGATACAGCGCGCCACCTGCTGCGGTGACAAGTCCAAATAGATGCCGGCGATATCGAAAAGATCCGCGCTTCCCGAAGAGGACGAAACGCTGCGGTTGCCGTGCTTGGCGACGTGCGCCCCGGCGGCGGCGGCCACGAAGCTCGAGGCGGTGGACACGTTGAAAAGATTCGCCCCGTCGCCGCCGGTGCCGACGATATCCACCACGTTCTCGGCGCTGAGCATGACCGGGTGCATCAGATCGCGCATCACCTGGGCGGCGGCGCTGATCTCGGTAGCGCTCTCCCCCTTCATGGAGAGCCCAACCAGCAAGCCCCCGATCTGCGCGTCCGAGGCTTCGCCGGTCATGATCTGGTGCATCAGCGTGCGCATGGCGTCAAAAGATAGATCTTCGCGGCGCATGACCGCGTTGATGGCGTCTCGCATTTGCATGAGCAGACAAGCCTCTAAACGTGAATGTGTAGCGATCAGGTACGCTGTAAAAAGTTGGCCAGGAGCGCGTGGCCCTGGCGGGTCAGAATCGACTCAGGATGAAACTGCACCCCTTCGAGATCAAGGGTCTTGTGGCGAAACCCCATGATCAGCCCCGGCGTCTCGTCCGCCTTCGTCGTCCAGGCCGTGACCTCGAAGCAGTCGGGCAGGCTTTCGCGCTCGATTACTAGCGAATGATAGCGAGTCACTTCCAAAGGCGAGTCGAGCGCGTGAAAAACACCCTGGCCGGTATGCTCGATACGCGAGGTCTTGCCGTGCATCACGCGCGGCGCTCTCACCACGCGCGCGCCGAAGGCCTGGCCAATCGCCTGATGGCCCAAACACACCCCTAAAATCGGCAGCTGGCCGGCGAAGTGCTCGATAGCCGCAAGCGAAATGCCCGCCTCGTTGGGCGTGCAAGGGCCTGGCGAAATCATCAGATGTGACGGCTCAAGCGCGCGGATCGCCTCGAGGGTGATCGCGTCGTGGCGATAGGTGATCACCTCGGCGCCAAGCTCACTCAGGTACTGAACGATGTTGTACGTGAAGCTATCGTAGTTATCGATCATGAGTACACGCTGTTTGTGCTGCGCTGTCGCCACACTTACCCCATCCAACTAATCAATCGGTTAAAAACGATGATACCCTAACCGGACGACGGGGTGCAGGGGCAGCGGCACGATCATGGCACGCTTTGCCCGCCCTTTTACGTCAAGAAAATCGATAGCATCGCGAAAGGAACTGGTAACCCGTTAGCGCAATCACTATGATCGGCCGTTTTTTTATCAAGGGATACATGTAATGAAGCAACGAGCACTCCTGGGGTGCCTGCTGGTGGCCGGTCTAATGTTGATGACCCTGCCCGCCAAGGCCGCCCCCTCGTTCAAGGTGATTGCCTCGTTTTCAGTGATCGGCGATCTGGTGCGCCGTATCGCCGGCGACGATATCAGCGTTGTGACCATCGTGCCTCCCGGCCAGGACGTGCATCGCTGGGAGCTGACCCCGCCCAACGTACTGGCGATCGAAGAGGCGGATATCGTCTTTTACAACGGCTACGGCCTCGAGCCCTGGCTTAGACACGTCGAGGCGATGGCCGACCAAAGGCTTCGCCTGAAGGCGGTGGCCGAGCGCGCCGATTTCGAGGGCCTCCCCGTCCAGGCGGGCCAGTACGCAGGCAGTGTCGACCCGCACATGTGGATGGACCCGGCCGGCGCCATCGCCTACATCGATGTCATCGCGCAAACGCTTAGCGAGCACTACCCGGAGAAAACGGCGGCGTTCGGCGCCCGCGCCGAACAAGCCCGGGAGTCGCTGACGCTGTTGAGCGAGCGCCTTCGCGAGCGTTTGGAAGGTATTCCGCAAACCAACCGGGTGCTGTTTACCAGCGAAGCCGGTATGGGCTATTTCGCCCGGGCGTTCGGCTTCGAGTACGCCGCTATCTGGGGAAGCAACAACGAACGGCTAGGCAGCGCCTTCGACATGGCTGCGATGAGCGAGCGGCTGAGCGAAACCCGCCCGCCGGCGCTGTTTTTCGAGAGCACCACGCCTTATATCCACATGGACGCGCTTTCCCGCGAGAGCAACATTGCGTTGGCCGGCCCGCTCTACGTCGATACGCTCGGCGATTCGGACGGCCCCGCTTATAATTACCCGGCGATGCTGGGTTACAACGCCGAGCTGCTTCACAAGGCGCTGGGCGGCGCCCGCCCCGAATAAAGCCCCCCTAATCGATAAGGGCGGCAAGGGTTTCGATACACAAATCCGGGCGGCTCGCCTCGATCGGCTCACCGTGGTTATAGCCGTAGGGCAGTGCCACGCTCGTAAAGCCCGCCGCCTTACCCGCTTCGATATCGTGTTTGGAGTCCCCCACCATCACGCAGGCGCCGGCCTTTACGCCCAGGGTGTTGGCGGCGTGTAGAAGCGGCAACGGATGCGGCTTTTTTTCGGCCAGCGTATCGCCGCCGATACAGAGGGCGAAATGCTCGAAAAGCCCGAAGTGGCTCAAAATAGGCGCGATAAAGCTCTCGGGCTTGTTGGTGATCAATACCAGTACAAACCCGGCCTCTTTGAGCGCAGTCAGCGCCTCGAACGCGTCGTCATACAGGGTAGTGCGCGCGTAAGGCGCATTGCCGTAATGGCGCATAAAGGCATTGAAGGCGGTATGCAAAAGCGTCGATTCCGGCGGCTCGTCAAGCGCCCAGGTAAGCGCGCGCTCGACCAGCACCAAAGCGCCGTTGCCGACCCAATCGCGTACCTGCCCCTCGTCTGGCGCTACCAAGCCCACCTCTTCCAGGGCCTTTTGTACGCCCACCGCAAGATCCGGCACGGAATCGATCAACGTGCCGTCCAGGTCGAAGGCGATAAGCTGTTTGTCCGTTAAAATCGCGTGCATTGGTCGACTTCCCTGATGCTCGTTAAAGGATGAATGTTGCCGACCCAAGGATGGCGCGTTTATCAAACGACGTTAAGATTTTTCTCTCTGAAATGACGGATGTTGCAAGCCAGGCATTCGTCAGATTCATCAGAACCCTCTATGCTAGAGCCAGCCTTTTCGCAATGAGTTTGCATGCAACGAATCTGCAAGAAATCCGTTTGCGAGGGATACGTTTGCCAAGGAGACATCAATGGCCATACCAAGGATTGTGATTGTCGGCGGTGGCGCGGGGGGCCTGGCCCTGGCGACGCGCCTGGGACGAACGCTTGGCAAGAAAAAGCGTGCCGAGATCGTGTTGCTGGACCGCAACGCCACCCACGTATGGAAGCCGCTTTTGCACGAGATGGCGACCGGTGTTTTGAACTCCACCATGGATGAGGTCGACTTTCGTGGCCACTCCAGCGCCCATGGCTACCGCTACCAGCGCGGCTCGCTATCCGGGCTCGACCGCGAAAGCAAAACCCTCGATCTTGCGCCCATCCTGGACGAAGACGGCGAAGAGGTGCTGCCCGAACGCACCCTCACCTACGACTACCTGGTGCTCTCGTTGGGCAGCGTGTCCAACGACTTCGGCACGAAGGGCGTGGCCGAGTACTGCCACTTCATCGACTCGCCGGACCAGGCCAAGGCGTTTCAGCGTGACATGATCAACACGTTCCTGCGCTATACCGACCCACGGCTTAGAAAGAACACCACGCTGAGCGTGGGGATCGTGGGCGGCGGCGCGACCGGCGTCGAACTTGCCGCGGAGCTTTTGGATATCACCCGCCTGCTCAACGCCTATGATGTGACCCACGTGGACGACAATCAGATCAGCGTCCATCTGATCGAAGCCGCGCCCCGGGTGCTCCCTGCCCTATCCGAGCGGGTCAGCCAGACCGTTCACAAGGAGCTCGAAACCCTGGGTGTGAACATTCACGTGGACACCGCCATCGAAGAGGCTCAGGAGTACCAGCTCGTCACCAAGGATGGCGAGGTGATCGAAACCGATCTCAACGTTTGGGCCGCGGGCATCAAGGCGCCGGACTTTCTGACCGAGCTTGGCCTGACGGTGAACAAGAAAAACCAGGTGTGCGTCGAGCAGACCATGCAGAGCGTGGACGACGCGTGCATTTTCGCCATGGGCGACTGCGCAAGCTGCCCCCAGGGCGACGACTCGACGGTGCCCCCGAGAGCGCAGGCGGTGCGCCAGCAGGCGGGCGTGCTGGCGGACAACCTCGACAGGGCATTGGCGGGCAAGTCCTTGAAGCCGTTCAAATACCGCGATAACGGCTCGCTGGTGTCGCTTGCCCGCTACGATGCGGTCGGTAACCTGATGCGCGGCGGCGCCTCCCGCGGGCTGTTCCTCGAAGGCTGGATGGCGCGCAACGCCTACGCCTCGCTCTACCGTATGCACCAGGTATCGATTCACGGTGTGCCCAAAACCGGGCTCACCTGGGTGGTGGATAAGCTAAACCGCTACCTTAAGCCCAAAATGAAGCTTCACTGAGCCCGAACCTCCTCTTTAGCGCACGGGGCAGTTTAGCGCACAGGCAGTTTAGCGCGCGGGCAGTTGGCCGCGCAGCGCTTGGATGACCGAGTCGTAGCCGTGGGGGTCTTGTGCGCGGTGGGCGCTGAAGATCGCCGAGCCCGCCACGAAGGTATCCGCCCCGGCAGCGGCGATCTCGCCGATGTTATCGACCTTGACGCCGCCGTCCACCTCCAGCTTGATAGGGTGGTCTGCGGCGTCGATGCGCGCGCGGGCCTCGCGTAGCTTGTCGAGCGTACCGGGAATGAACGACTGGCCGCCAAAACCTGGATTGACGCTCATCAACAGCACCATGTCGATCTTGTCCATCACGTAATCCAGATGCGATAGCGGCGTGGCCGGGTTGAAGACCAGCCCGGCCTTGCAGCCGCCATCGCGAATCAGCTGTAGCGAACGGTCGATATGCTCGGACGCCTCGGGGTGAAAGGTGATGTAACTCGCCCCGGCCTCGATGAAATCGCTGATCATGCGATCCACCGGCTTGACCATCAGGTGAACGTCGATCGGCGCGGTCACGCCGTGCGCGCGAAGCGCCTTGCACACCATCGGGCCGATGGTGAGGTTGGGCACGTAATGATTGTCCATCACGTCGAAGTGGACGATATCCGCGCCCGAGGCCAGCACGTTGTCGACCTCTTCGCCCAGGCGGGCAAAGTTGGCGGATAGAATCGAAGGGGCGATTAAAAATTCTTGGGACGCGGTCATGAAACGCTCCTGAAGCAAGGCGGCTTTGCGCCTTCAAGAGGCGCCGGATAAAGCGCATATGGTAACAGAGCGCGTGCTAAAGCTCAGGGGTAAGCGCTACAAAGGGATCGGGAACATTCATATTCTTTAATTGAATATTAAACGCAATTGTAATTCCTTAAACCAAGGACTAACCTTGTCTTATCGCGAAAACGTCTATGGCAAGAACGCTCTGAGCGTTTTGAAGCATAACCCGCCTGACGTTCGAACTATCGCCCACCTTCGATAAGGAAGATTCGATGCGTTTAGCTTCTGTTTTATCCGCGCCCTTTAGCCGTACCGTGCTGGCCGTTGCCCTGGGTAGCGCCGCCGCCGGCGCTACCGGCACCGCCATGGCCCAGGAGCGCGAGCTCTTGAACTCTTCTTATGACATCGCCCGGGAGCTGTTCGTGGCGATCAACCCGGACTTCGTCGAGTGGTGGCAAGAGGAGCACGACGAAGAAGTGAGCGTCAGCCAGTCTCACGGCGGCTCTTCCGCCCAGGCGCGGGCCATCATGCAGGGCCTGCGCGCCGATGTCGTGACGTTCAACCAGGTGACCGATGTCGACGTACTCGCCGATGCGGGTCTGGTCGACGAAGACTGGCAGAGCGCGCTCGAGAACAACGCCTCGCCCTACTACTCCACCACCGCTTTTTTGGTGCGCAAGGACAACCCCAAGGGCATCGAGAGCTGGGACGACCTGGTACAAGAGGACGTCGAGCTGGTCTTCCCCAACCCGAAAACCTCGGGTAACGCGCGCTACACTTACCTGGCGGCCTGGGGCTTTGCCGACCGTGAGTTCGACGGCGACGAAGAGCAGATTCAGGACTTCATGCGCACGCTGCTCGCCAACGTCGCGGTGTTCGACACCGGCGGCCGAGGGGCGACCACCAGCTTCATCGAGCGCGGCATCGGTGACGTGCTGATCAGCTTCGAGTCCGAGGTCAACAACATCCGCCGTGAATACGGCAGCGACGATTACGAAGTCATCGTACCGCCGATGAGCGTACTGGCCGAATTCCCGGTCGCGGTCGTGTCCGAAAACGCCGAGCGTAACGGCAATACCGATCTGGCCGAAGGCTACCTTGAGTACCTGTACACCGAAGAGGCTCAGCGTACGCTGGCCGGCTTCAACTACCGGGTACACGATGAAACCGTTCTGGAGGAATTTTCCGATGACTTTCCGGAAACCGAGCTTTTCAACGTCGACGACGTGTTCGGCAGCTGGGACGACATCATGGAGACGCACTTCGAAAGCGGCGGCATGCTCGACCAGCTTCAGCGTCGCTAACGGTCAAATATGCGTCAGTTAACCTTTCGGTCATCCGGCAGCACGCGCGTGCTGCCGGGTTTCGGGCTGTCCATGGGGATCAGCGTACTGTTTATCTCGCTGGTACTGCTGCTGCCGATCACTGGCCTATTCGGCCAATTGGCCGGGCTTAGCCTGGCCCAATACTGGGCGATCATTACCGAGGGCCGCGTGGTCGCAAGCTACGCGGTCACCCTGGGCGCAGCGGCGGTGGCCGCGTTGGTGAATGCGCTCTTCGGGCTGCTGCTGGCCTGGGTATTGGTGCGCTACGAGTTTCCCGGCAAGCGCCTTTTGGACGCGCTGATGGATCTGCCCTTCGCCCTGCCCACCGCAGTGGCGGGGATAACGCTTGCCACGCTCTACGCCAGCAACGGCTGGATGGGCCGGCTGCTCGAGCCCCTCGGTCTTCAAGTGGCGTACACCTGGGTGGGCATTGCGCTGGCCATGGCGTTTACCAGTATCCCCTTCGTGGTGCGCACGGTGCAGCCGGTGCTCGAGGATTTGCCCGCCGAGATCGACGAGGCAGCGATGGCGCTGGGCGCGACCGACAGCGTCGCCTTTCGCAGGGTGATCATGCCGCACCTGTGGCCGGCCCTGGTCACCGGCACCGGGCTTGCCTTCGTGCGCTCGCTGGGTGAGTTCGGGGCGATCATCTTCATCGCCGGCAACATGCCTTACGAGACCGAAATCACCGCGTTGATGATCTTTGTTCGGCTTCAGGAGTACGACTATGCCGGGGCCTCGGCGATCGCTTCGATCGTGCTGTTCACCTCGCTTGCGCTACTGCTGGCCATTAACGTTTGGCAGGGGCGCTTTGTGCGCCGCCTGCACGGAGGAAATGGCTAATGCGCCGCGTAGGTGACGCGCCGGCCGTTCGGCGCTCGTTGATTAGTGCTGCGGTGTTGCTGTCGGCGCTTTTTTTACTGCTGCCCCTGGTGGCCATTTTCGCCCAGGCGTTCTCCCAGGGCGTGGCGGTGTTCTGGCAAAACGTCAGCAATGTCTACACTCTCCACGCCATTGGTCTGACGCTCGTCATCGCGCTCATGACCATCCCCATCTGTTTGGTGTTCGGCGTGGCGCTGGCGTGGCTGGTGACCCGGTTCACCTTTCCGGGCCGGCGGATTCTGCAAACGCTGATCGATATTCCCTTTGCGGTATCGCCGGTGGTGGCAGGGCTTGTCTACCTGCTGCTGTACGGGCGGGGCGGCTGGATCGGACGCTTTCTGGACGGTTATGATATTCAACTGATGTTCGCCTGGCCGGGTATCTTGATGGTCACGGTGTTCGTCACCTGCCCCTTCGTTGCCCGGGAGCTGATTCCGCTGATGCAGGCCCAGGGCTCGCGGGAAGAGGAAGCCGCGGTAACCCTGGGCGCCTCGGGCTTTACCGTCTTTCGGCGAATCACGCTACCCAACATCCGCTGGGCGCTTTTGTACGGCGTCATTCTGACCAATGCCCGGGCGGTGGGCGAATTCGGCGCGGTGTCGGTGGTCTCGGGTGCCATTCGGGGCCAGACCAATACCTTGCCGCTTCACCTCGAGCAGCTTTACCAGGATTACAACGCGGTCGGGGCGTTTTCGAGCGCGGCGCTGCTTGCGTTGATCGCGCTACTCACGCTTGCCGCCAAGGCCGCTTTGCAGTGGCGCGCTACCCGCCGGGAGGCTTTCTCATGAGCATTCAACTGCACAATATTGCCAAGCATTTCGGCGAGACCCAGGCGCTCGAACCGATCGACCTCGACATTCATGACGGCGAGCTGGTGGGCCTTTTGGGGCCTTCGGGGTCGGGTAAAACCACGCTACTGCGTATCATCGCCGGGCTCGAAAACGCCGACCGCTCGCCGAGTGCGGGCAAAATCATGTTCGGCGAACGCGACGTCACCCACGTTCACGTGCGCGACCGGCGCATCGGGTTCGTCTTTCAGGACTACGCGCTTTTTCGCCATATGAGCGTTTACGACAACATCGCCTTCGGGCTGACCGTCATGCCGCGCAGCCAGCGCCCTTCCAAAGGCGAGATTCGCGCGCGGGTCTTTAGGCTTTTGGAAATGGTCAAGCTCGAGCAGTTCGCCAACCGGCTGCCCGCTCAGCTCTCCGGCGGCCAACAGCAGCGCGTATCGCTGGCCCGCGCTCTGGCGGTCGAACCCGACGTACTGCTGCTCGACGAACCCTTCGGCGCACTGGACGCGAAGGTCCGCCAGGACCTGCGCCGCTGGCTGCGCCGCCTGCACGAAGAGCTCAACTTCACCAGCGTATTCGTGACCCACGACCAGGAGGAGGCGCTGGAGCTTTCGGACCGGGTAGTGGTGATGAGCAACGGGCGTATCGAGCAAATCGACACACCCGAGGCGCTCTACCGGGCGCCTAAAAACCGCTTCGTGTTCGAGTTTCTGGGCGACGTCAACCATTTGGAAGGACGCGTGCGAGGCGGCGTACTCACCTGCGGCGACGCGCATTTGCGGGTCGATCTCCCCGACGGTGACGAGGAGCTTTTGCTGCGCCCCCACGAAGTTCGCTTGAGCGAAACCTTCGAGCAAGGCGTTCACCTGCCGGTGACGATCACCGCGTTCTCGCTGGTCGGCGCCGAGGTGCGCGTGGAGCTCGAGGCCGACTGGCTGGCCGCCCCCTGGCTTGTCACGGTGCGCCACGCGGATTTCGAGCGGCTAAACATCCACCGCGGCCAGCGCCTCTACGCTCACCCTCGCCGCTGGCACCGCTTTGCCGATGATGCCCCCCAAACACAGCAGGCGCATTCGGACTAACCAAAAACGCCGCTCATCGAGCGGCGTTTTGCATTTGTCGAAAGGTCAGGTTGACCCGCATCTCCTGGCTTTTTTTGGTTTTGGGCAGGCTGTGCCACCAGTGGGTTTGGGTCGTGCCCTGCATGATCAAAAGGCTCCCGTGAGCCAGCTCGAGCGACACCCTCTCCTTGCTTGCCTTATGCTTGAACGAAAAGCGCCGCTGCCCGCCCAGGGTGAGCGAAGCGATCACACCTTCCGGGGCGAGCTCTTTCTCGTCATCGCTGTGCCACCCCATGCCCTCGTCACCGGAGTGGTAAAGATTACAAAGACACGAGTTGAAATGCGCCCCGCTTTCGGCCTCCACCTGCGCTTTCAGCGCCAGCAATAACGCAGGCCAGGGCCTGGCCGCCTTGGTTTGGCCGGAGTAGGTGTAGGCGGTGGGCGCATCCGCATACCAAGCAACCTTGCGCTTTGTAACGATCTCGCGGCCGAACATCACCAACCGCTCCTGGGCCCAGTCCAGCTCCTCCACGCAGCGCGCCAGATAAAGCGTGGCCTCCGCTTCGCTGAGCACCGGGCCCTGGTAAAACGCTTCGCCGTCCCGGGGGAGTAGATTGGCAGGCTCGGCGACGGAAAAAAGCTCATTGCGTTTCATGAACGTCCTCTTGTTAGCGCCTTGCGCAAACGTCGGCGTTTGAATGTACCCGGCGCCCCAGCGCACGCTATACTCACCTTTTAGCCATCGCGGAGAAACACCATGCTTCGGCGTCATTTTTTATCGCTGTCCACAGCGCTGGTTGCCGGCGTACTGCTTGTCGGTTGCGCAAGCCCTCAATATCTTCAGCTCAGCCCGGAGCGCACCGCCGAGGTGCCCCAGGTGGGTTCGGGTCAACAGGTCAGCGTGGCCGCGGTGGATGCCCGGGAAAGCGAAGTGATCGGCACCCGCGCCGGGGGCAGCATGTCCACGGCTCAGATCACCGTGAATAGCCACGAAGTGATTCCACGGCTGCAAGCCGAGGCGGAGCGAGCGGTTCAGGAAATGGGCTTCAACCCGACCACCAGCCCCGCCCAGGGCGGCCCTAGCCTGACCCTCGAGCTTGCCAGCCTGCACTACGGCCAGGGCGATAGCGGACAGCCCCTGGTGGACGAGGCGCGTATCGAAGCGGTGTTTCGCGCCATTGCGCAAAACCGCGGCACGACGTACACGGGTACCTACACCTCGCGGCGCACCCAGGGCTATGCCATCAAACCCGGTGAAGCGACCAACACGCGCATGATCAACGACCTGTTGAGCGACGGCCTGAACCGGGCGTTCAGCGACCCGGAGCTTGCCAGGCTTTTGGCGCGCTAAGCATGAAAGCGCGGGTCACACTGGCCCGCGCCGCTTGAGCGCCCACACCTGCTCGCTCATTCCGCGCGCATCGGCGGCGCCCCTCCCCAGAAGTTCCAGCGCGAAGTTAGGCATCAATAGCTTTCGCACCTCGTCTTCCGGCACGCTAAACGGCGGCCCTTGGCCCTCTTTTTCGTGAGTGACGCTCACCAGTAGCCCACGCGCCCCGGGCGGAATCAGTTGGGCAAGATGAAAGGCGTAGCGCTGGCGCGCCGCCGGGGCCAGGGCGATCAGCGCGGCGCGATCGTAGAAAGCGCCGAGTTCGAACGTCTGGCGAATGTGCAGATGGAAAAAGTCGCCACACCAGAGCTCGATACTGCCCTGACGGGCCACCTCGAACCCGGCCTGTTCGTAGCGCGACACCCCGGCCGGGGAATCGCTTAAAAACTGCGCGACCGCCTCCGGGGCAAGCTCCACGCCCAGCACCGGATGGCCCTGATCGGCCAGCCAGCGCATGTCCAGACTTTTACCACAAAGCGGCACTAGCACTTTGGCGTCTCTGGCAATGCCAAGGGCCGGCCAGTGCTCGATGAGTGCCGGGTGGGTCGAGGCTTGATGAAAGCCGATACGCCCTTCTTGCCAGCGCTTGCGCCACGCGTTTTCCATCAAGGCCTCTTAAAACCAGCGGTCGCGTTTTTTACGCCGGCGCGGCAGATGCGGCACGATCAGGCCGACCAGCAGTCCCGCACCCGCCACGCCACCGCCGTACATGAAGTAGCGCATCAAAAGATCCTCCTCCTGAGTGTCCAGGCGGGCCTGTAGCGCACGCACCTGCTGGCGGGAGTGATCGGCTTCGCTATCGAGCTCGCTGTTGCGCGCTTCGAGCTCGGCAATGCGCTGTTCGCGAACCTCCAGGGTATCGCGCATCGAGGCGACGCGCTCCTCCCAGGTGTCGTTGATGCCTTCGAGTTCGTCGGCCAACTCCTCTACCTGCTCTTCGAGCTCGGGCAGTTGTTCACGGGCGCTTTGGGTTTGCTGTAGCTCTTCGCTCAGCACCCAAACGGCATCGCCACCGTTGCCGCGTACGCGCGTGTAGCTGCCGCTCTCTTCCAGTACCTCCACCTGCTCGCCGGCGTTCAACGTTCCGACGATCCGATAGCCGTCCGTCGGGCCGCTGCGCACGAACGTGCTCAGCTCTTCACTCACCCACGCCTGACCCTCGGTTTGCGCCAGCACCTGGGGGCTTACGGTACTCAACAAAAAACCGGTGGTGGCCAGACACCCCAATAAACGAGACTTTTTTACTTGCATGACATCAAATCCTGATCGTAAATACATACGCCAATAGCAGCCGCTTGAACGAGGGCGGGGCTTTATACTCACCCTTCGCCGCGGGGAGGCAGCGGGAAAGGACGCGTAAACTCAGCGACCCGAGTATCGCTTTTGACGACCTTCAGCGGGCCCTCGCGCTCGACTTCGTCGATACGCACGATGGCATTGAGCGGCAGGTAGCTGCGCTTCACGCCCTCGAAGGTGCGCTGTAGTTTCTCCGCGCCGGGATCCACTACCATCCGTGAAGCATCGTCAAAGACAAACTCCTCGACTTCAATAAACCCCCAGAGTTCGCTTTGAAAGATCTCTCTGACGTATAAATCCCACACTTCACCCTGCTGGTGAACGACTACTCGGTAGACCGGCCTGGTCGCCATCCTGGCCCTATCCTCTTGCCGTTTAAAGGTTAAAACTCCGAACCTAGACTACCATATTCATGTGCCTGCCTTTTACTGCCGCGTGCACGTTTAACGCTTTTGTACCGTTGATGCACGTAATCAAGCCGCCCTGTTCCGGGTAGCCAAGTGGTGTATGGTCGTGTCAGCGCAGGTATTTTTTCACCCCAAAGGAGTTACCAGTATGGAAAAGGATTCAAATAAGGGTTATATCGCCCTACTTGGTTGGAGCCTTAATGCCATCGAAGCAGCGGAAAAATTCGACCGCCGCTATATCGTGGTTGCCCCCGATTGGGCCAAAGAGTACTGCCAGCAGCACAACATCCCCCACGTGCCGTGGAATTTCGAGCGCCTCAACGACCGGTCGCTGGAAATCGCCGAAACCCTGAAGGACAAAGGCGTGGATGTCGCCATTCCGCTGTTCGAAGAGACCGTCGAGTGGGCCGGCGCCATCAACTCGGTGCTGTTGGATAACCCCCGCCTTTACGGCCAGTCGCTGCTTTTACGCGATAAAGCGCTGATGAAACGCCGCGCGCAGCTCGGCGGCATCCGCGTGGGCATCTTCGAAGAGGCCCACGATAAAGACGACGTCATTCGCTTTTTGAAGCGCGTCAACCAGACGCTGCTCAAGCTCGACGGCGACCCCAACGACCCGATTCACTTGAAAGCCTTCGACAAGGCCGGCTGTTTGGGCCACCGCGTCATTCGCACCCCGGACGAAGTCGATCTCATCCCGGAAGAAGAGTTTCCGGTCTTGATGGAATCGCACCTCGATGGCTGGGAATTCGCCGTCGAAGCGTGGATTCATAACGGTAAAATCGCCTTTTTGAACATTTCCGAATACGTGACCCTGGGCTACTCGGTCTTCGTGCCCGCATCGCCAGAGCTCGAAAAGTACCGCGCACAGATCACCGCCCAGATCGAAAAGCTCATCAAGACCTTCGATATCGAGTTCGGCTTGATCCATCCCGAGTACTTCGTCACCAGCGACGGTGAAATGTACTTTGGCGAAGTGGCCTACCGTCCGCCGGGGTTCAAGGTGTTCGAGCTTTTGGAGCGGGTGTACGGTTTCAACGCCTATCAGGCTTCGATGCTGGTGTTCGACCCGAAAAGCACTCCGGAGGAGGTCGCCGCGTTCTTCCCCAAAGAGGTGGTCGATGCCAATGGCTTCGCCGGCTGCTTCGGCGTTTATCCGCGCCGCCGCGTGGTCAGCCGTCTGGAAATTCCCGAAGAGACCGAGGATCACCCCTACTTCGAGTCCCACGAACTGACCACGCCGCTCGAGGAAACGGTCACCAAGCGCACCGCGTTCGGTACCCACTGGGGCCTGATTTACTTCAAGGGCGACGACGCCCATACCCTGCGCGATCTGCTAAAACATCAGGAAGACCTCGACTTCTATGTATAATCCCCGCCCTTGCCGGGAAAAGGAGCCGTTGTGACGACCGCCAATGAAGCAGAACCGCCGAAGCTCGTCGGGCTTTTGGAAAAACTGGATGACGCGCTACACAGGCTAAAAGAGGCCCCCGCGTTCAGCCGGCCCGAAAAACTGCCTCGCGTACTGGACACGGCTCGCCGTGTCCTCATGCAAGACGGTGGTTGCCAGGCAATCGAAAGCCGTACAGCGGATTTTGAATCCGCTGCGGTTTTTCAAGGCTCTGACTGGGAAACGCCCCAGTACTTGCAGCCCACACTTGCCACGTTCGCCCTCAAAAGCGCCGATCCTAATACCGTGGTGATCGAGGCACTCAGCGAGCTTCGTCTGCTGGCCGTGGCCAAGGGCGAGTACCGTCACACCCTGATTACTCAGGAGCAGGCGCACCACTATCTGACCCAGGTGATGGCGCTCAACCTGACCCTTTTATTCAGCGCGGCAAGCGAGGCCGAGCGCGAAACGCAAGGCCGGCTTGCCACGCTCTCCCGCACGCTTTTCCAATACCTGGCTCAGCGCATCGGCTTTGAACACATCCTCGATCAACTGATCGAGGAGATCTGGCGTATCCTGAAGCAGCGTCCGGTCCAGGTCGACGGCATCAAGCAGATGATCACCCAGATCGCGCTATGCCAGGCCAACCCGGACATCGACCTGGGCGCCAGCGGCCAGGGGGCCGACCGGCTGGTCAGCTCGCTTTTCGGGCCTACCCAGGCCTGCCGCGAAGACCCGGGGGTCGAGATTTACCAGCGCCGCCTCGAGGGGATGGATACCACCGCACTCCAGGCCGAATCCACCGGCTGCGCCCGCGCCATGCACGACACCGGCCTGGTGTCGCCTTACCACGCGGTGCTGCTACGCTTTTGTCTGGATGAGAGCGACCACCTGCTGGGCGAGGCGCTGGGCCTCTCGACGACCGGGCGCGACTGTATGCTGTGCTATCGCGAGCTGGTGCACGGCTTGATTCGAGAAAGCGTCCACCCTGCCACCGCCCAGGCGGTGTACGGCCTGGCGCTGTTGCTCGAGCGCGGCATTCTCTACCAGCCCCCGGTGGCGCCCGCCATGTGGCGCCAGCTCAATCTAGCGATTTCCGACTGGGCCAGGGCGCGGCTGACCAACACCTATGGCGATACGGTCAGCCCGAACGCCCGGCTCATGGAGGGCGTGCTCTGTTTGCTGGGGCTGCCGCTGGGGGTGGGCCAGGGTAACAACCCGACCTGCCAATCCGCTCGCGCGCTTTCGATGTGGGCCTACAACGACCCGGACTACCTGCTGCAAATGGTCGCCTGGGCGACCCGGGACGACGAGATCATCATGCACTTCGAAGGCCAGCCGATCTCCTCGAAAGAGAGCGTATCCGGGGTGGCCACGGCGCTTCCCATGGACCTCGATCCGGTCTCGCTGATCGTGGTGCCGCATCTGGACCGTATCTACGCCGAAATGGGGCGGCGCTGTATTGGCCGCGAAGGCGACCCGCACCGCTGGGTCAACCCGGAGTTTCACGGCTGGTGGTCCGGGCGTGGCTTTCGTATCAACGTCGATGTCCAAAGCGGCAAGCTTTGCGACGTGGACGCCTTCATCCGCCACTTTTACGCCAGCTATCATCCGTTTTATAACGGCAACCAGCCGCTGATTCACCCGCAGCCCGCGGGCATCGCCGTCACCGACAGCGCCGGGCGCTTCATCGGCTGGCACGCCATCACCATTCTGCGCACCTCCCTCGACCCGACGGACACCATGCGCGTCTATTTTTTCAACCCCAATAACGACAGCGGCCAGGATTGGGGCGATGGCGTCAAGGTCAGCACCGCCGGTTTTGGCGAGCGCTTCGGCGAGGCTTCGCTGCCCTTCGATCAGTTCACCTCCCGGCTTTATATTTATCACCACGACCCGCTGGAGCGCGGCGAGCCGGCGACGGTACCCCGCGACGAGCTCGAACGCGTGGAAGGCTACCTGCACCGCAGCTGGGGGGCCGCGCGCCTGCCCGCCATCGAACTTCAGGCAAGCCACCCGCCCCACTCACCCTGTTAACGCTTTCGACATGACACGACTCGACCAACTACTGGCAAGCCTGGGGCTTGCCAGCTCCCGTACTCGCGCCCAGCGCCTCATTCGCAACGGCCGCGTACGCCTTGAAGACGGCACGCCCCTTACCCGGGCCTCGGAGAAATGGCCGTCGGACACTACGTTTCTCATCAGCGACGACCCGGAGGAGCGCTTCGTCTCCCGGGCCGGCTTGAAGCTCGAAGGCGTGCTGCACGCGCTGGATATGCGCCTGGACGGGCTCAACGCGCTCGATATTGGTCAGTCAACCGGTGGCTTCACCGATTGCGCCCTGCGCTTTGGCGCCCGCCACGTGATCGGCGTGGAAGTCGGCCACGGCCAACTCGCCGCGCTTCTTCGCGAAGATAGCCGGGTCACCTGCCTGGAGGGGCTGAACGCGCGGGCCATGAGCCGCTGTGAGGCGCTTTTAGGCGCTCTCGAACAGCACCCGCCGGATATCGCGGTAATGGACGTCTCGTTTATTTCCCAAACGCTGATCATTCCCGAGCTCGCCGCGCTACTCCCGCCTGGCGGGCGGCTTTTGTCACTGGTGAAGCCGCAGTTCGAGCTCGACCCCAAAGCGCTCGACAAGCGGGGCGTGGTACACGACGCCAGCCGCTTTGCCGAGGTCAAAACACGTGTGCTTGATTGCTGTGGTGAGCACGATATGAAGGTGACCCACTGGCAGGAGAGCCCGATTACCGGGGGTGACGGCAATCGGGAATTTTTGCTGCTCGCCACCCGGGCCTGAGTTAGCTTAGCGAGGCCGGTGGCAACTGCTGTGCGGACTGCACCTTGACCGGCTCGGACTCGTCGCGGTGCAGCCAAACGTCCATCTGCTCGAAGGCCACGCGAATACCCGCCTCGCGCAAGAGCGCATCTACCCGGCAGTTCACCTCGTCGGCGGCGAACAGACGATCCACCAGGTCGTTGACGAAGATGCGCAGTTCGAAGTTGAGGCTGTGCGGTCCGTAGCTGACACAGAACACCTGGGGCTCCGGGTCGACCAGCACCCGGGCATTCTCGTCGGCGGCCTGGCGCAGCAGGGTATGGACGCGCTCGAGATCCGAACCGTGGGACACCCCGAATGTGAGTACCACCCGGGTGACGTTATCCGACAGCGACCAGTTGATCAGCTGGTCGGTCACGAAGGTTTTATTGGGGATGATGATCTCTTTACGGTCGAAATCCGTGACCGTCGTGGCGCGAATACGTATCCGGCTCACGGTGCCGTGCAGGTTGCCAAGGGTGATGGTGTCGCCAATACGAATCGGTCGCTCGAACAAGATGATCAACCCCGAGATGAAGTTGGCGAATATCTCCTGAAGGCCAAAGCCCAACCCCACGCTGAGCGCGGCCACCAACCACTGAAGCTTGTCCCAGGAAACGCCGAGGGTCGCCAGCGCCATGACCACGCCGGTCCCCACGATGGTGTAGGACAAAAGCGAGGTGATCGCATAGGCGCTGCCCTGCTTGAGCGAAAGCCGCGACAGTACCGAGACTTCCAAAAGTCCCGGCAGGTTGCTGGCCATGATGATCGTCACCGCCACGACCAAAAGCGCCGTGAACACATCGCTGATCGAGAGCGTATTGCCGACCAGATCGCCGTCTTCCGCGTCCCAGATCGAGACCTGGTCCAGGTAGCCCAGCACGGTGAGCAGATCCGACCACACCAGGTATAAAAGCGTGGTAAAGCCGATCAAAAGAATCAGTTTGGAAAGCCGTAGCGACTGGCTATTGATCTGCTGCATATCCAGCGGCGGCTCCTCGACCACTTCGAGCCCGCCTTCGGCGCCCTCCTGTACCTGGGCCCGGCGCCTTGCCAGCGCCCGGCGGTAGGCAAGTCGCCGGGCCGCCACGGCAAGGCTTCGCACCACCGTGGCCTCGACGATGATCCAAAGCCCCAGAATATAGAGCGTCATGGCAAAACGCCCCACCAGGCGAAGGGCGGTGTATTCGAACCCCCAGGCGACCAGGCTAAACAGCACCAGCGGCACGGCGGCGATCCCCAGGCCCAGCAGCAGCCTGAAAAGCCGCACGCCGAAAAACGGCACGTGGGCGAGAATCAATTTCGCCAGCCACCAGCTCATGGCGCCAAGCGACACGAAGAAAAGCCCCAGCGCCAGCGGGCGCTGGGCGAGCGGCGTTTGCATGGGCGCGGAAAGCGTGGCGATCACCACCACCAGCGACAGCGCAATTCCGAGCCCGCCAAGGAGCTGGCGCAGCTTGGCGCCGTAACCCGCCGACCAGGTGAAGTGGCGCTCGGCCACGCCGTCGGGCACCAGCAGCCGCCGCCCCCAGGCAATCGCCCCCCAGCTAAGCGACAGCTGTAAAAACGCCAGCGCCAGACTCTGCGAGGCCGGCCCTTCACCGGTCCTTAGCCCGACCCCCACCCCGGCCAAGACCAGCGGCCCGGGGATCGCCAGCAGCGCATTGAGTAAAACCGCCCGGGGCGTATGTCCCTGGGTGTCGCTTTTGAGCCGGCCGATTTGCGAATGGATGCGCGTGAGCCCCGCCTTGATGCGCGCTCGAAGGCCCATCAGCAACAGGCTGATCAAAACGAGCGGCGCCCCGGCCAGCACCTCCCAGGAGAGGCCTTCCCAGCGGGTCGGCAACAGGTTTCGCCACTCGCCTTCGCGCCATTCGATACGCAGATTCTGCGGCAACTGCCTAAGCCAGGCGACATCCAGCGGGCGGCTGCTGGCCACCCAAAAAAGCTGCTCGTCGATGGTGGTGCGCAGGTTACGAGAAATCTCCAGAAGCTGCTGCTGATTGAGCTGAAGCTCGATGGCCGCGCTCAAAAGCCCGCCGTAGGTCTGCTCGAGCTGGTCGACGAGCTCGCGGCGCGACTGGTAGAGCCGCGAGAGCGAATCGACCAGCCCCGCTGTCACTTCGACCCCGGCCTCTTCCAAGCGCTGATTGGCTAGCCGCTCGCCCTGGCGAAGCTGGTCGCGCTGGCGCACCAGATCGAACTGTTTCAGACGTAGATCGGCGATTTCATCCTGCAGGTCGTGGCGCGGCGCGATCACGGGCAGGGACTGGCGCTGCTCGACCAGAATGCGCGACAGAAGCTGGCTGCCGCGAATGGCGTCAAGCTGCTCGTTGAGGCTTCTCTGGAGCTGGCGGACGTGGTCGAGTTGGCGTTGGGCTTCGATATTTTCGCGGACGATACCGTTGGAGCGGTCGGTGGCGCGCAAAAGTTCCAGACTCAGCTCCTGATTGACCTGCTGGGCACGTAGTACCACCGGGTGACCTTCGGCCACCAGCGGGTCTTCCCGGGCGGCGTCGGCAATGGCCTGCTCCGACTGTAGCCGGCGCTGGCGGTCGATCACGCCCTGGAGCAAGTTGAGCTGTTGCTCCTGTTCGTCGATTTGCAGCGAGAGCAAATCGCGGCGGCGCTGGGCCAGCTCGCGCAGGCGGCTATTGGCGCTGAGCTCGCGCTGATTGAGGCTCATTTCACGCTCGGCCACCGTACGATTCAGGCGGAGCTGGATCAGGTTGGCATCGTTTTGCGCCGAAAGCTGGCGGTCGGCAAGCAGGGCTTCGCGGTCGTCCACTTCCCGGCGCAACCGCTCGCTACGCTGGATCGCATTGGAAATGGCCTGCTGGGCACGCTCGGGCAGCGTTTGCGCCGCCAGTAGTTGCGAGTTGGCATCCGCCAACTGGCCTTGCAATTGCTGCAGCGCGACCACCGCATCGGCCTGGCGGCTCTCCAGATTCGAAAGCGCCATATCGCTTAGATCACCGGCGTTGAGCTGCTGACTGGCCTGCTCGGCCTCGTTGAGCTCACGCTCCAGGCGAAGAAGCGCCGACGGCGACTCCTCCATACGCTGTTCGAGCGTGGCCAGGCGCTCTTCCATCGCGCCCAACCGTTCGTAGGCCTCCAGCGCCGCCTCGAGCGCCTGAATCTCACTTTGTTGCTGCTCGCTCGGCTCGCCTTCGGCCTCTTCGATCGCACTCAGCCGCTCGTCGAGCTCTTCTCGGGCAGGCACGCCCTCCACCTCGACGGCCATCGCGCTCGGCGCCCCCGCGAGGAGTAAAAGCGCCAGTAGCGCGCCGCAAAATACCCATACTCTTACCGCGCATTTCACCACGTTATGCATGCCTCGCTGACATAATCGCCCCGCCCGGAGGGCGGTCAAGGGGGCATTGTCCTGGGTAATCACCACTTTCGCAATCACGAGTAGTTGACTTAAACGCCAAGGCTGTATAGAAAGCCCTGTTAACTCTCTTTTCCCATATCGCGAGCCTCACTCATGGTCACCCGACACCGGTTATTAGCAGCTCTTTTCGTGTTTGCGGGTACGGCCCCGCTCGCCAATAGCGCCCTGGCAGAAACACAAGAAGAGATCGAGGCTCGTATTCGCGCGTTAAATACCGAGCTTTATCAGCTGCACCAGCAGCTACAACAAATAGAGGCATCGGCGGATAGCGCCGCCGGGCTCGAGCCTGAACCGCTGCCCGAAGAAGTCGCCCTCGAAGACTTGAACGAGCGCCGCCAGCTCGAGCAGGAATCCACCCGTAACCCGTTCGCGATCACCACGCACCGTACGAACTATATTTTCCCGGTGAGTTATAACGGCAGCACCGACGCCCCGAGATTTCGCGAGATCACCGATGAAAACGGCCCCGACGATATCGAGGTCAAGTTCCAGTTCAGCGCCAAGTTCAACCTGGTCGAGGACCTGTTCGGCGACGTGGGTGACGTCTATTTCGGTTACACCCAGCGCAGCTGGTGGCAGGCGTATAATACCGATGCCTCCTCCCCGTTTAGGGAAACCAACTACGAGCCGGAAATCTTCATCGATTTCGACAATGCGTGGAGTGCGCTCGGCTGGGTCAACACGCGCAACCGGGTGTCGTTCAACCACCAGTCCAACGGGCGCTCCGACCCGCTGTCGCGTAGCTGGAACCGGGTCTATCTGGAGAGCACGTTCCAGCGCGGCGACTGGGCACTTACCCTGGCCCCTCACTGGCGCGTGCCGGAATCCGAAGGTAGTGACGACAACCCGGACATCGACCGCTACATGGGCTACGGCGACATTCGCTTGGCCAAACGCCTGGATGGCAACCACGAATTAGCGACCCAGCTACGCGGCAACCCTTCCGCCGACCACTACGGCGCGCAGGTGGACTATAGCTGGCCGGCGTTCACCAATCTTCGTGCGCACCTGCAGTACTACTACGGGTACGGCGAAAGCATGATCGACTACGACAACCGCGTACACCGCCTGAGTCTCGGTTTCAGCCTCAACCCGCTGTTCAGCGCCACTGGCCTGAACCGATAAAGCGGCGAGGTTGTCTATTCGATAATGGCTGCTATGCTGACAGTAGTCAGCGTTTCATTAACTCGTCAAAGGAAGACATCATGGCCAAGCGTAATTCAGACAGCTCCACACGTGCCGATCAACTAAAAAACGACCTTCGCTACCTGAGCGAAACCGTCGAAGAGCTGGTCAATGCGACCTCCAAGGATGCCAGTGGTGAAATGCGCGGCCTGCGTGAACGCGCCGAGCGCCGCTTGAAAGAGACCCGCTCGCGTCTTGAAACCGCTGGTGAGAACCTTTACGACGATACTCGCGAATCCCTCTCCAATCAGGTTGATTGCTGCGACCGTTACGTACGCGACAACCCCTGGACCAGCATGGGCATTGGCGCCGCTGCGGGTCTGGTAGCTGGACTGCTGCTCGGTCGTCGCTAATGGCCTTGGGTCCAACCCAACGCGTATTCTCTGCCGCCAAACGCCTGATAGGTTCACTGGTTGCCAATAGTGAAACCCGCCTGCGTTTGGCGGTTTTAGAGCTCGAAGAGGAACGCGCGCGCATACTGGTTCTTTTTTTACTGGCGGGTGCAAGCCTTCTGCTGTTGCTGCTGGGAGTGGCCACGCTTACCGCGCTGGTCATTATTCTGTTTTGGGATACCTACCGCATTACGGCGATTGTCTTTAGTGCCGGCGTGCTCATCTTTTTGAGCCTGCTGTTTGCACTGATTGCCATACGGCAGGCAAAAAGCCATACGCTTTTAAAAGAGACGCTTAAGCAGCTGTCGGCGGATCGAGCGCTACTGGAGGCCAATCAACATGACCAACCAGACGACCAACGCTAAGCCGAGCCGCGCTGAGCGCAAGGCGGCGCTTCTGGCCGAGCTCGAACAGCAGCGCGTCGATATTCTGGTCGACAGCGACTTTCTTTTGAACGCGGCATCCCCGCTCGAGAACAGCCTGAAAAGCTTTCGCCTTCCGCTCTATGCAGTCGGTGGTATCGCAGCCTGGCGGCTCATGCGCCACCCCGGCGGCGTGATGGCGGCAGGTCGCAAGGCGCTGGCGGGCTATATGCTGTTTCGCAAGTTCAAGTTGCTTGCCAAAATCGCGACCTAAGCCCGGCCTTCGAACTTGTATCTCGGCTAATAAAACGTGCGCTTTGGCGCACGTTTTTTATTTGAAAGCGCATCAAAGCGCTTGGGCGCAGGCCACCCCGCTCGCCCAGGCCCACTGAAAATTGTACCCCCCGAGCCTTCCCGTCACGTCCAGTACCTCGCCGATAAAGCGCAGCTGTGGAAGGTCTTTCACCTCGAAGGTTTTCGACGAGATGGCCTCAGTGCTGACCCCACCCATGGTGACCTCGGCGGTGCGCCAGCCTTCGGTGCCGGAAGGTTTGAGCGTCCAGTGGTTGATGCGCTCGGCCCACTCTTGTAGCGCTTCGTTGGAATACTGCGCCAGCGGCTTTTGGCTCTGCGCCTCGGGGTACCACTCGATCATCGCCTGAGCAAGGCGCTTGGGTAAGCGCTCGCCAAGCCAGGTAGAGAGCAGTCGTTTAGGGGTCGCACCGCGCGCCTCCAGCAAAAGCGCGCTGGCCTGCTCCCCGGGCAGCAGGTCGATCTCGAGCGCCTCGCCAGGCTCCCAAACGCTGGATATTTGCAGGATCGACGGCCCCGAAAGGCCCCGATGGGTAAACAGCAGCGGCTCTTCGAAGCGGTGATCTTGTGAGGTTACCGCTACCGGCACGCTCAGCCCGGACAGCGCGCTGGCGCGCTCTTTCCAGGTATCGCTCAAGGTCAGCGGCACGAGCCCTGGCCGCGTGGGCAGCACCTCCAGGCCGAACTGGCGGGCGATATCGTAACCAAAGCCGCTCGCGCCGAGTGTGGGAATCGAAAGCCCGCCGGTCGCCACGACCAACGCACCCGCATCGATTCGCCCGCGGGACGTTTCAAGACGCATCCCTTCACCGGCGCGCTCGACGCTTGTGATTTGAGTATTGAGCGATACCTCGGCGCCAGCCCATTCGCACTCGGTCAGCAGTAAACGCACCATCTCCTTGGCAGAGTCGGCGCAAAAAAGCTGGCCCGGGGCCTTTTCCACGTACTCGAGGCCGTGACGCTCGACGAGCTCGACGAAGTGCTCAGGGCGGTAGCGCTTCAGCGCCGAAATACAAAAATAGGGGTTTTGCGAATAAAAATGGCCAGGCGCGGTGTCCAGGTTGGTAAAGTTACAGCGCCCGCCGCCGGACATGAGAATCTTCTTGCCCGCTTTATTGGCGTGGTCGAGCACCAGCACGCGTTGGCCCGCGTAGCCCGCCTGGGCTGCGCACATCAACCCCGCAGCACCCGCGCCAATGATCACGACATCAAACACCATACCCGGTAACCTCGAACAAACAGAAAGCCGACTATTCTATCAGCTATAAAGCGGTTATTTTCTTTAAGGGGTAATGACACTTGAAACCGCCGACGACGTTGCATTAAACGCCGCCTTGAATGACCCTGCGCTTTTCGCCCGCCCCCCTCGAGACGGCCAATGACCGAGAATTTCATGCATGTTTTAAAACGCCCGCCCGGATCATGGCTAACGGGACTACTTCTGACCGGTCTGTTGCTGATTGTCCACGCCCCCTTGGCGTTTGCCCAGCCGCTGCCAAGCGTCATTGGAAGCCATGCCCAAGCGAGCACCTGGTCGGACCCGCTCGAGGCGCTGGGAACGCTGAGCGCCGACGAAAGCGTGACGCTTTCGGCAACGATCACCGACACCGTGGCCGAGATCAATTTCGAGGACGGCGAGCAGGTCGAGCGCGGGCGGCTTTTGATCCGCCTGGACGATACCGAAGAACAGGCACTTTTACGCGCCGCCCAGGCGCTGAGCGCCGAGCGCGGTAACGCCCTGACCCGGGCCACCCAGTTGCAAAACCGTAACCTGGCCGCCCGCGCGGATGTCGAAGACAACCAGGCTCAGCTCGATCAGGCCCGCGCCCAGGCCCAGGCCATCGAAGCGCAGCTGACCAACTACCGCCTGCACGCCCCGTTCAGCGGTCGGGTCGGCTTGCGTACTATCAGTGTTGGCGCACTGGTCACCCCGGGGACGGAGCTCGTCACCCTCGACAAGCTCGATATCATGAAGCTCGATTTCAGCGTGCCCGAGGTGTTTCTTGGGCGCCTCTCAACGGGGCTTACGCTTAGCGCCACCACCGCGGCCTACCCCGACGACGTGTTCAGCGGCGAGATCGCCAGTATCGGCACGCGCATCGACCCGGCCACCCGCAGTGTCGAGGTCCGGGCGCGTCTGGAAAACCCGGACCTGCGCCTGCGCCCCGGCATGCTCATGGAAGTCACCGTTCGCCAGCGCCTGCGCGAGGCCGTCGTGATCCCCGAGGCGGCGCTCGAGCCCAGCGGCGACCGCCACTACGTGATGCTGATTCACCAGACGGATGACGGTGACCGGCTGGAGCAGCGCCAGGTCATGATTGGCGAGCGCCGCTACGGCGAGGTGGAGATTCTGGAGGGTTTAAACGCCGATGATTTGATCGTCGTGCACGGTCTCCAGCTCGCCCGGGACGGGCTCGAAGTGCGCCTGCTCGGCGTCGTCGACAACGAGACCAGCATTCGTACGCTGCTGGAGGCGGATCGCTAATGCGCCTATCGGATATCTCGGTTCAGCGCCCGGTCCTTGCCATGGTGATCGCCGCGCTGATCATCGCCTTTGGCGTACTGGCGCTCAACCGACTGCCGCTGCAGGAGTATCCTACCGTCGACCCGCCGATCGTGAGTATCGACACCCGCTACCCCGGCGCCTCGGCCAATGTGGTGGAAACGCGCATTACTCAAATTCTCGAGGATCGCATTGCCGGCGTCGAAGGGATCGAGCTGATTACCTCGCGAAGTGAAGACGGCCGGTCGCGCATCGAGATCGAGTTCGCGATCACCATGGATATCGACGCGGCGGCCAACGATATTCGCGACCGCATCTCCGGGGCGCTGCGCAACCTGCCGGACGACGCCGACAATCCGGAGGTCACCAAGGCCGACAGCAGCGAAGAGATCGTCGTCTGGCTAAGTCTCTCCGGGGCGAACTACTCGATCACCGAGCTTACCGACTACGCCAACCGCTACCTGGCGGACAGCCTCTCGGTGCAGCCCGGGGTTGCCCGAGTGCGCCTGGGCGGCGGTCGCGATTACGCCATGCGTGTCTGGCTCGACCGCAACGCCCTGGCCGCCCGGGGCCTGACCGTCGGCGATATCGAAGACGCCCTGCGCGCCGAGAACGTCGAGCTTCCGGCGGGCTCGATCGAGTCCGCGGACCGTCAGTTCATCGTCCGCCTGCCTAGAGCCTTCGCGACCGCCGATGACTTCAAACGCCTGGCCCTCGCCCAGGGCGAAAGTGGTTATCTGGTGCGCCTGGCCGATGTCGCCCGGGTCGAAGTGGGCTCGGTCGAAGACCGTTCGGTGTTTCGCGCCAACGGCGTGCCCATGGTCGGGCTTGGAATCATCATGCAGTCCACCGCCAACGTGCTGGCCCTTTCCGAGGCCGTGCAGGACGAAATGGAGCGCCTCCAGCAAACGCTGCCCGAAGGTATGGAGCTCTCCCTCAACTACGACGCTTCACTGTTCGTCTCCGGCGCCATCGACCAGGTGGTCTCGACGCTGTTTATCGCCATGGGCCTAGTGGTAATCGTCATCTTTCTTTTTTTGGGGAATCTGCGCACCACCCTGGTACCCGCGGTCACGGTACCCATTGCGGTGATTGGCGCCTTCACCGCGCTTGCGGCGATGAACTTCTCGATCAACCTGTTGACGCTGCTGGCACTGGTGCTGGCCATTGGCCTGATCGTCGATGACGCCATCGTCGTGCTCGAAAACATCAACCGGCGCATGTTCGAGTACGGCGAAACGCCTTTGGTGGCGGCGTACCGCGGTACTCGCCAGATCGGCTTTGCGGTCATCGCCACGACGCTTGTGTTGGTGGCGGTGTTCGTTCCGCTGAGTATGCTGCAGGGCGATATCGGGCGGCTATTTTCCGAGTTCGCCTTGACCATGGCCGCCGCGGTGGTGTTCTCCACGCTGCTGGCGCTCACGCTTACCCCCATGATGGCCTCGAAAATTCTCAAACCCGGTATGCACGATAGCCGCGTGGGGCGTGCGGTGCAGTGGCTTTTGAACCTCACCCAGCGCCTTTATCGGCGCGTGCTGGAAACGACGCTTCGCCTGCGCTGGCTGGTGGTCGCACTGTTCGCGCTGCTGATCGCCGCTACCGGCTGGCTGGCGGCGCATTTGCCCAGCGAGTACACCCCCCAGGAGGATCGGGGCAACTTCATCGTGCTGGTCAACGGCCCCGAGGGCGCCACGTTCGAGTACATGATGGACTATATGGACGAGGTCGAGGCGCGTCTCGACCCCTTTCTGGACAGCGGCGAGTTCGAACGCGTGGTGGTCCGCGCGCCGCGCGGCTTTGGCAATATCGAAAACTTCAACAGCGGTTTTTTGATTATCGACATGGCGAGCTGGGGCGAGCGGCGCAGCGCCTGGGAGGTCATGGACGGCGTGCGCGCCACGCTCTCTACCCTGCCCGGCGTGCAGGCGTTTCCGGTGATGCGTCAGGGATTTGGCCAGCGCACTCAAAAACCGGTTCAGTTCGTGCTTGGCGGTGGCTCCTATGAAGAGATCGCCCGCTGGCGCGACGTGCTGATCGACCACGTCCGGCGCGACAACCCGCGCCTGACCGCACTCGAGAGCAACTACGATGAAACCCAGCCGCAGCTTCGCGTAGAGATCGACTACAACCGGGCCGCCGCGCTTGGCGTGACGGTCAGCGAGATCGGCCGCACGCTGGAGGTACTGCTGGGCGGGCGCAACGTGACCCGCTATGTTGACGACGGCGAGGAGTACGATGTGATCGTCGAAGGCGACCGCGCGCGCCAGAATAGCCCGCGGGCGCTGGATAACATTCAGGTACGATCTGCGCGAGGCGGCGCGCTGATTCCGCTCTCGAGTCTGGTGACGCTTTCCGACTTCGCCGGCGCCAGCACGCTGAATCGCTTCGACCGTGTCCGCTCGATCACCCTCGAGGCGAACCTGGCGGACGGCTATACCCTGGGCGAGGCGCTCGAGTACCTACAGCAAAGCGCCGATGAGCTGCTGCCCGAGGCCGCCCAGACCAACCTGGCCGGCCCCTCGCGAGATTTTTTGGAGGCGAGCGGCGCAACGGCCTTTTTGCTGATTTTGGGCGCGGTGGTGGTCTTTCTGGTGCTGGCGGCGCAGTTCGAGAGCCTGATCCACCCCTTCGTGATCATGCTGACCGTGCCGCTTGCCATGAGTGGTGCGCTGCTGGCGCTTTTGCTCAGCGGCCAGTCGCTGAACATCTACAGCCAGGTGGGGCTTGTACTGTTGATCGGCCTGGCGGCGAAGAACGGTATTTTGATCGTCGAGTTCGCCAACCAGCTGCGCGACGAGGGGGTGGCGTTTCGCGAGGCACTCATCGAGGCCTCGGTGACCCGGCTGCGCCCCATTTTGATGACCGCGATCACCACCATGGCAGGCGCGGTACCGCTGATTCTCTCGAGCGGCCCGGGCGCGGAATCACGCCTGGTGATCGGCACCGTGGTCATGGCCGGAGTCGGCGCGGCCACGATCTTTACGCTGTTGGTCGTGCCGGTGGCCTATGACCTGCTCGCCCGTCACACCGGCTCGCCCAACGCGGTCAAACGCCGTTTGGAGGCGGAGATGGCGGCAGGCGATGAAAGCCGTTAAGCGCCTTTAAAGCCTTTTCCCCGGCCACAAAAAAGGCGCCCGCAGGCGCCTTTTTTGACCGGGCAGCGTTTTAGCAGTCGCCAACGCGCTCGCCTTCGATCACGGTGTCCATGGTCAGCTCACCCATGGGTGACTCGGTCAGGATGGTGACCGTGCCGTCGATCTGCTCGCCCATGAAGCTCATTTCGCCGTCGATGGTGGCCTGGCCGCCATCGGCGCTGCACGCCATGCTGTAAGAGATGCCGTCGGCGTTCATGTCCTGGCTAATCAGCTCGCAGCCCTGCTCTTCTTCGATCAGGCCGAACTCGGCGCTATCGAGCTCTTCCTGGGTAATGCATTGACGCTCGGTTTCGGTTTGATCGGGAATATCCATCTCGCCGCTAATGCGGGTGACGCTGACGAATTCCCACTCGCCCGGCTCGACGTTCGGGGTATCGGCCAGAGCAACCATCGGGAGGGCCAGTGCGGCCGCAACTGCCATGTAACGTTTCATCATCGTTCTCTCACTTGATTGATCGAAAAAACCGCACACCATCCTACCTGATTCACGCCTGCGGCGCGCCCCCCGGGCTCTGCTACACTTGAGCGGCCCTGATTGATCGACCCTACCTGATCGATCCTTTGGCCTATCATTGCCATAGCATTTTAAACAAGGAGTTCGCCATGGACGAAGACGCGCTCATCGAGCACGATTTCGACTGCCCCTACTGCGCCACGCCGCTCACTTTCATCATCGACACCTCCCAAGGAAGCCACACCACCTGGGAGGACTGTCACCGCTGCTGCGCGCCGATTCAGGTGCAGGTGCTGCTCTCCCCCATGACCGGCGACATCGAAGCGATCACCACCGGCCGCGACGACGACGTGCTCTAGACTACTCGCCTTGGTGGGCCCGCTGCAGCAGCGCCCGGCGGCGCTTTTCGCTTCGACGCATCACAAACCAGGCCGCCAGCGTTGCCAGCGAGACGATCAGGATAATCAGCGTCGCCAGGGCGTTGATCTTGGGCGAAACCCCCAACCGCACCGATGAGAACACCACCATCGGCAGCGTATTCGCCCCGGGCCCGGAGACGAAACTGGCGATCACCAGGTCATCCAGCGACAGCGTAAAGGCCAACAGCCACCCGGCCAACAGCGCCGGGGAGATCACCGGCAGGGTGATGAAGAAAAAGGTTTTCAGCGGCGGCGAGCCCAAATCCATCGCCGCCTCTTCGATGGAGCGATCCATTTCGCGAAGCCTGGCGGCCACCACTACCGCCACGTAGGCGCTACAGAACGTCGTATGCGCAATCCAGATCGTTGCCATGCCGCGATCCGCCGGCCAGCCAATCAACTGCGCCATCTGCACGAACAGCAGCAAAAGCGAAAGCCCGGTGATCACCTCGGGCATGACCAGCGGTGCGGTCACCATGCTCGAAAGCGCGGTCTTGCCGCGAAAGCGCGCGTAGCGGGTCATTACGAACGCCGCCACGGTGCCCAGACACACCGCCATGCTGGCGGCGAAAAAGGCGATTTCGAGACTGGTCCACACGGCGGCGAGAATCTGACGATCGCGAAACAGCGCGCCGTACCACTGGGTGGAAAACCCGGCCCATACGGTGACCAGCCGCGAGGCGTTGAAGGAGTAAACCACCAGCACCAGCATCGGCAGGTAGAGAAACACGAGCCCGACGATCAACATGACGGTCGTAAACGAAGGCCAGCGCGGTTTCAGGCTCATTCTTCAAGCTCCCGGGACTGGTAACGGTGAAACCAGACGATGGGGATGAGCAGCAATAGCAGCATCACCATGGCAAGCGCCGAGGCGACCGGCCAATCGCGGTTGAGGAAGAACTCCTCCCAGAGCACCTTGCCGATCATCAGCGTATCCGGCCCGCCCAAAAGCTCCGGGATCACGAACTCGCCCACGGCGGGGATGAAGACCAGCATGGAGCCCGCGATGATCCCGCCCATGGAGAGCGGCAGCGTCACCTTGAAAAAGGTGTTGAGCTTGCGCGAGCCCAGATCCGCCGCCGCCTCCAGCAGCGAATTATCGAGCCGGGTCAGGTGGGCGTAAAGCGGCAGCACCATGAACGGCAGGTAGGCATAGACGATGCCGATGACCACGGCGAACTGGGTGTTCATCATGCGCAGCGGCGACTCGATGATCCCCATGCCGATCAAGAAGTTATTAATCAGCCCGCTGTTGCTCAGAATACCCATCCAGGCGTAGACCCGAATCAAAAACGAGGTCCAGGAGGGCAGCATGACCAGCAACAGCAACACCAGCTGCCAGTGTTTTGGCGCCCGCGCCATGGCGTAGGCCATCGGGTAGCCCAGCAGCAAACACGCCACCGTCGAGATGAACGCCGTTTTGATCGACCCCCAGTACGCCGCGATGTACAGCGAGTCGGACAACAAGAACAGATAGTTGCCCAGGTTGAGGAACACGTGCAGCGTCTGGTCGGTGTACTCCAATAGCGGGCCGTAAGGCGGAATGGCCACCATCGACTCGGCCAGGCTGATTTTCAGCACCAGCGCGAAGGGCAGCAAAAAGAACAGCGTCAACCACACAAGCGGCATCGCAATGACCGCGCGACGGCCAAGCTGCAGGCGCTTCAAGCGTGTCGCGAACTCAAACGGCTTCATCAAAGGCGCTCTCCTAAAGCCACGCGTTAACGGTTGAGCACGATGGCGCTGTGATCTTCCCAGTACACGTAAACGCTGTCTTCCCAGGTGGGTCGGTCGCCGCGGCGCTCGGTATTGGCCATGCTCGCTTTGATCATTTGCCCGGAGGACGTGCGTACGTAGTAGAGCGAGTAGCCGCCCAAATAGGCGATATCATCGACCTTGCCCGCCTCCCAGTTGTACTCACCCTCGGGCTTTTCGCGGCTCAGCCAAATCTTCTCCGGGCGAATCGCCGCCCACACGCGACGGTCCACGGCCTGGGTGGTAATGCCGTGGTCGATGTAGATCGGCCGCGAAAGCGCCGGGGATTCGATGGTGCAGTGATCGGCGGCGTCCTTGACGATTTCGCCCTCAAAAACGTTCACCGTGCCCACGAACTCCGCCACCATGCGACTCGCCGGGCTTTCATAGATATCCACGGGTGAACCAACCTGTTCGATCCAGCCATCGGCCATGATCGCCACCCGGTCGGCCATGGTCATCGCCTCTTCTTGGTCGTGGGTGACCATGATGCAGGTCACGCCGACCTGTTCGATGATCTCGACCACTTCGAGCTGCATCTCGGTGCGCAGCTTTTTATCGAGTGCGCCCATGGGCTCATCGAGCAGCAAAAGCCTGGGACGCTTGGCAAGCGAACGCGCCAGCGCCACCCGCTGGCGCTGGCCGCCAGAGAGCTGGTGGGGCTTGCGCTTGGCAAAGCGCTCCATATGCACGAGCTTCAACATCTGCGTCACTCGGGCATCGATATCCGCTTTGGAGAGTTTGTCCTGCTTCAAACCAAACGCAATGTTCTGCGCGACGTTCATATGCGGAAACAGCGCGTAGGACTGAAACATCATATTGATCGAGCGTTTATGCGGCGGGGTCGCGGTGATGTCCTCACCGCCGAGCAGAATGCTGCCCTCCGAGGGCGTCTCGAAGCCCGCCAGCATGCGCAAAAGCGTTGATTTACCCGAACCGGAGCCGCCCAACAGCGCGAAAATCTCGCCACGCTTGACCTGCAGATTGACGTCGTCGACCGCCAGTGCGTCGTCGAAGCGCTTACTCAGACGCTTGACCTCCAGTACGATATCTTCGGCAAAGCGAGGCGTTTTGCCCGGCGCGCGCGCCGCGTCAGAAGAAGATGAAGGGTCATTCGACAAAGGCGTAGTGACCATTCGCCACTCCCATGCAGAGGCCTGGCAAGCCAGGCACCAAACGATAAAGAGCGGGCAGGAAAACCCTGCCCGCCGCTCGGTAGGCGCTAATTAACGGCCGGATTTAACGCGGTTCCAGATACGCGTGCGGGCGCGCTGAAACGCCTGGGGCATATCGCGGGCCACGTACAGGTTTTCCATGACCTCGGCTTCTGGATAGATCGCCGGATCATTGAGAATCGCTTCGTCCAGGTAGGCGTCTGCTGCGGCATTGGGGTTGGCGTAGCTGACGTAATCGGTGATCTCGGCGGCGATTTCCGGGTCGAGAATGAAGTCGATGAAGGCGTGAGCATTTTCCACGTTCGGCGCGTCGGCGGGGATTGCCATGACATCGAACCAAAGCGCGGCGCCCTCTTTGGGAATGGCGTAGCCGATTTCGAAGTTGCGGCCCGCTTCCTCGGCGCGCTCGGCAGCCTGGAAGACGTCGCCGGAGTAGCCCGCCGCCACGCAGATATCACCATTGGCCAGATCGGCAATGTAGCGCGAGGAGTGGAAATAGGTGATGTCGTCGCGCACGGTGCCAATCAGCTCGCCGGCGGCGTCCAGGTTGTCGGTGTCATCAGAGATCGGGTCGAGCCCCAGGTAGGCCATGGCCGCCGGCAGCATCTCTTCGCCGGTATCCAGCATCGAAATGCCGCAGCCGGCATCCTTGAGCGCGCCGGTGATCTCGGGGTCGAACAGCAGCGCCCAGCTATCCGTCGGCGCGTCGTCACCCAGGATCTCCCGCACGCGGTCGACGTTGTAGCCGATTCCGTTGGTGCCCCACATATAAGGGACCATGTAGCCGCTTTCCGGGTCGACGGCGTCGAGGTTCGCCATGAGATCGGCGTTCAAGTTCTCGAGATTGGGCAGCGCGTCTTTATCGAGCGGCTGGTACACGCCGGCCTGGCGCTGGCGTGCGAAAAAGTGCGAGGAGGGAACGACCACGTCGTAGCCGGAGCGGCCGGCCAACAGCGCGGCGTCCAGGGTTTCGTTACTGTCGTAGACATCGTAGGTGATGTCGATGCTGGTGCGTTCGGTAAACTTCTCGAGCGTTTCCGGGGCGATATAATCGGACCAGTTATAAACCCTTACTTCTTCAGCATGGGCTTGAGCCGCTACGACACAAGAGATAGCCGTAACGGCCAATGAGAGTTTGTGAATGTTCCCCATCAAGTTGCTCCTCGTACTCGCTATTAGTAATAATGAACCCGCCCGGGTACCGCCGCCCTCGCCTGCCCTGAATGCGGCGTTGATTGAGCGCTTGTGGCTGACCCCATAATTGGGCGTCAACACTCAAATTAGCACTTAAAAACCGCCAGGCAATTTTTTGGAAGCTGCGAATTCTGCGCGGCTATGTCCCCTATCGCAAGGGCTGGCCAAAAAATTGTTGCATTAAGGCGTCACCGGCCCCACCTACCTTCCATGACGGCGTTTGCCCTACGCGTTAGCTTGGTATCGCTCACGCATTGGAGACGAAACGACGCAAATAGCTAATAACTATTGATCGAATTTCTTTTCTCAATTTTAGCTATCAAGCATTCGCCGTTAGTATGACACCTACATTTTCAAGTCACCATCCATCCGATACGGAGACGTTTCTAATGTCCATGATCAACGCCGAAGTAAAACCGTTCAAGGCAACCGCTTACCTCAATGGTGAATTCATTGACGTTACAGAGGCCGACCTGAAAGGCCAGTGGTCCATCTTCTTCTTCTACCCGGCCGATTTCACCTTCGTATGCCCGACCGAGCTTGGTGATCTGGCCGACAACTACGAAGAGTTCAAGAAGCTGGGCGTCGAGATCTACAGCGTTTCCACCGACACCCACTTTACCCACAAGGCGTGGCACGACAGCTCCGAAACCATCGGCAAGCTCCAGTACCCGATGATCGCGGATCCGACGCTGAAAATTTCGCGTAACTTCGAAGTACTGATCGAAGAAGACGGCCTGGCCGAGCGCGGTACCTTCGTGATCGACCCGGACGGTAAGGTTCAAATCGTCGAGATCAACGCCGGCAACATCGGCCGTAACGCTGAAGAGTTGCTGCGTAAGGTCAAAGCGGCTCAGTACGTTCGTGAAAACCCGAACGAAGTGTGCCCGGCGAAGTGGAAAGAAGGCGAAGAGACCCTCGCGCCGTCGCTGGACCTTGTCGGCAAGATCTAATGCCGCTTGCTGATTCGCGCTACCCGCTTTTATAAAGGGTAACGAATCGGCCCCGCACCCGGGCACTGCCCGGGTGCCTCGTTTCAAATCCTTGAAACGCCTCAAGTACGTTTTAACCCTGCGCACTTCTCCCGCGCTCAGCCAGTCATTGGCATGTTCGAGCCGGTCGAGACATATTCACGCCGATTGCGAGGAAACCGCTGTCATGTTGGACGACAATTTAAAAAGTCAGTTGAAAGCTTACCTGGAAAAAGTGACTCAACCGCTCGAGCTCGTTGCGTCCCTCGATGACGGTGACAAGTCAAAAGAACTGCTGGGCCTTTTGGAAGACATCAAAAGCCTGAGCAACCAGATTACCCTGAAAACCGATGGCCAGGACGCACGTACGCCGTCGTTTGCGATCAACCGCCCGGGTGAAGAGTCCGGCGTGGTATTCGCCGGTATTCCCATGGGCCATGAGTTCACCTCACTGGTGCTCGCTCTTCTGCAGGTCGGCGGCCATCCGCCCAAGGCCTCCCAGGACGTACTGGACCAAATCAAGGCGCTCGACGGCGAAATGCTTTTCGAGACCTACTACTCGCTTTCCTGCCAGAACTGCCCGGACGTGGTGCAGGCACTCAACCTGATGGCGATCTTCAACCCGAACGTGCGCCACGTGGCGATCGACGGCGCGCTGTTCCAGGACGAAGTCGAAGAGCGCGAGATCATGTCGGTGCCGAGCATCTACTTGAACGGCAAGCCTTTCGATCAGGGCCGTATGACCCTGGAGCAGATCCTGGCCAAGGTGGACACGGGGGCTGCCGAGCGCGATGCGAAAAAACTCAGCGAGAAGGCCGCCTTCGACTCACTGATCATCGGTGGCGGCCCGGCCGGTGCTTCAGCGGCGATCTACTCGGCGCGCAAAGGCATCAACACCGGTATCGCCGGTGATCGCTTTGGCGGCCAGGTCGTCGACACCCTGGGTATCGAGAACTTCGTCTCGGTCTCCTACACCGAAGGCCCCAAGCTCGTTGCGGCGCTCGAGCAGCACGTCAACGACTACGAAGTCGACGTCATGAACCTTCAAAGGGCAAGCGCTCTCAAGGCGGCCGAAGTCGAAGGCGGGCTACACGAAGTAACGTTTGAGTCCGGCGCGACGCTCAAGAGTAAAACCCTGGTGCTGGCCACTGGCGCGCGCTGGCGCGAAATGAACGTGCCCGGCGAGCAGGAGTACCGCAACAAGGGCGTGGCCTACTGCCCCCACTGCGACGGTCCGCTCTTTAAAGGCAAGCGCGTGGCGGTCATCGGCGGCGGCAACTCCGGTGTCGAAGCAGCCATCGACCTGGCCGGTATCGTGGGCCATGTGACGCTGGTCGAGTTCATGGGCGAAATGCGCGCCGACGCGGTACTGCAGAAAAAGCTAAAGAGTCTGCCCAACGTCGATATCATCCTGAACGCTCAGTCCACCGAGGTGACCGGCGACGGCAGCCGCGTTAGCGGTTTGACCTATAAGGATCGCAACACCGACGAGGTCAAAAACCTCAAGCTGGAAGGCATCTTCGTACAGATCGGCCTGGTCCCGAACACCGAGTGGCTCAAGGGCTCAGAGGTCGAGATGACGCCCCACGGCGAGATCATCGTCGATGCCCACGGCATGACCTCCGTGCCCGGCGTATTCGCCGCGGGCGACGCCACCACCGTGCCCTACAAGCAGATCGTCATCGCCATGGGCGAAGGCGCCAAGGCGTCACTGGGCGCTTTCGATTATCTGATCCGCAATTAAGTCGCGAGGGGGCCAGGCCCCCTCCTCTTTTCCCTTTTGACGTAAAGACCGTGACGTCAGCCCGCGCTCCCTGCGGGCTTTTTTTATGGTACCTGTTCCTCTCCCAGGGTTTGAGCGATATCGCTCAGGCCAAATTTGTTGGACCCCTTGAAAGCGACCCAGTCTCCAGGCTCGAGCGATGCCACCAGCGCGTCGACAAGGGCCTGCCGGGTCGCAAAGCCTTGCACCCGTTCGATGTGTCCTTTCAGGTAAGGTAATAGGGTCTGCATTTGCTCGCCCAGTAGCCATACCGACTCGGCGCCACTGGCTATGATCGGCGCTACCAGCGCCTGGTGCAAAGCGAGGCTATCCGCGCCCAGTTCGAGCATATCCGCAAGCACCAGATGCTTACGCCGGGCCTCGACACTTCTTGCCTGGGAGAGCATGGCGTTCATGGAGAGAGGGTTTGCGTTGTAAGCGTCGTTTAGCAGGCAGAGCTCACCGCCTTGCCACGCAATCTGGCGCTGACTGCCTCGTCCTCGAGGCGGCAGTACTCGCCCAACGAAAGGGAGCGCTTCACGGGGCGATAACCCCAGCGCCAACAGCACACCAAGGGTCGCCAGTATATTCATCGCCCAGTGGCTGCCGCGCCCGGCCATGTCGATACTGACCCGCTCGTCCAAATAGGTAATCTCGAGCTTTTTTAAATCATCGGGATTGACCCAGCGAATCGTTGCCTCGGGGTGGCAGCCAAAGGAAATGATACTCTGTGCATGCTTGCGAGCAGCGGCCTGGACCGCCGGCCACTGCGCCATATCGCGATTGATGATCGCCTGGCCACCAGGGCGCATTGCTTCAAATATACGGCTTTTACGAAGCGCTACCTGCTCGACTGTTCCGTGGTATTCGAGGTGAGCCGGCCCCGCATTGAGAAACACGGCTATATCCGGCCGCGCCAGCGCGGAGTTCTGGCGCATACGCCCAATGGCCATCTCGATGACGTGAAAGCGCGCCTGCCAGGGAACGGAAGCCAGTGTCCAGGCGATGCCATAGGGAAGGTTGGCGCTATGGCGGGTGGCGCCGGTCTCTCCCCAAAGCGAAAGCAGCTGGTGAAGCATGTTGATAGCGGTCGTCTTACCCGCGCTTCCCGTAACGCCAACCACCTTGCCCGCGAGTTTTTGCCGGGCGAAGTTGCCCAGGTCCAAAATGGCCTGGGAGGTATCGCTTACTTCGTAAATGGGAACCCCATGCCGATCGAGTACAGACCTATCAACCGGTGCCTGAACGATCAAAAGTTGGGGCTTGTAGGGCAGTTTATCCAGCCAGGCAACAGGCACACCCCGGGCACCTTGCTCTGCTTTTACCACCACGATATGGCCAGGCGCCATCGTCGTCGCATGAAAACTCAGCCCGGTCGCGCGCCAGTTCGCAGCGTCCGGCTTTTTAATCCAGCGCCCTTGCGTAGCCGCCGCGATGTTTTGAACCGTCCAGTTACCTTCACTGATAAAAGAAGGGCTATCCGCCTGCGGGAAAGGGGCTGGCGGGCGGGTATTCACTTCTTTCTCGGCCGGCCGGCCTTTCTCCAGGGCGGTAAAATCGCCGCTTAAATAGTGCAGCAAATACGCCACGAACCCGGAGAGGTAGTGCTCGACATCGTCGATACGCACGCGAAAGCTGTGGTGGCGTATAAAGAAACTGCCCACGATGCGCTGCGGATTCTTGAAGTACATCGCGTACTCCGGCCAGAAGTGGCCGTTGAGCAGATAGTGGGCGCGTTTTTCGAGGGCCCGATAGAAGTGCCCAAGGTCGATCAGCGCTAAAAGATGATGATGTTCAGGTATTTTTTGCAGGCGCGTAATCATCTTGTGCGCCGCCATCATCAGCTCTAAAAGCGTGGGGAAGGTGGTGATCCGCCCTTCCACGAAGTCCAGATAGCCGGCCACGTTTTGTAGCCCGAAGCGGTAGTAGCGCTCTTCTGGGCGGTAAAGGGTCAGCTCGTTGACGCAGTAGCTAAGCCAGTGGTCGTGGGCTTTCCAATGCTCCTGGTCGATAAAGTACTCGAAGGCGCGCTCGACCACCGCAAGCCAGCGCGCGTCCCGGGTCAAGCCGTACAGGCGCATGAGGCCGAACGCGGCCTCACCGTCGTAGTAGATGATTCTAAAAGCATCTTTCACGCTTAGATCGGCTGCGTTGAGCACGTGGCTAAAGCCGCCATTTTCGAGCTGCAATTGGCGAATCCCCAGCGCCACTTCTTCCATTAGCGCCAGGTAGCGCTCATCGCCGGTAAGCTCGGTGTATTTTGAAAGCGCCAGCAGCGTCACCCCGCTGCCCCCCAGCTTGATCTCGCCGTTCTCCTCCAGCAAATACGTAACGCGCTCGCCCAAATGCTCGAAGCGCTGCAAAAGCTTTGTAGTGAGGTACTCCAGCGCCCGGTCGATGGCGTGCTTGAGCGACTCGCTTTGGGTGACTTCCCAGGCCTCGAGCATGCTGTAAATACTGCTGGCGTGGCGCAGCGTGTTGTACCCGGCGACAAGCCGATCGAAACAGGGATGAAGGCCGTAAATAAAGCGCCCGTTCGGCTCGACCTGGGCGGCGAGAAACTGGCTGGCGTCTTCGATCAGCGCGCCGGTCGTGTCCGGGGTTAGGGGTTCGACCAGGCGCCGGCCGGTAGAACGGCCCTCTTTCCCGCCGGTGTAGCCCAAAAGGCGGCGGGGCGTTTGGTCAGGCTCGACCAGCAGCGCCTCGGTCGTGAAGGTGTACACCGGCTGGCTCGGCTCGAAGGCTACTTCAACCTCGCGGCCAAAGCGCTCGCGGGCATAGCGTAGAAAATTGCCCTGGTTGAGCTCGGCGTGAGGCGCTTTGCTCCCAGTATAGAGCATGGCGTTGGCATTGAGCTCCTGCTCCAGGAAGGCCATCTTCGCGTCAGGGTCCAGCGCGATACCGCGACGAAAATAGTTACGCTTGTGCCGCTTGAGCTCGGCGGCCAGGCTCTCCCAGGTATGAGCAGTCAGCGTCCGGGTCCAGTCCAGGCGCAGCCAGCGCACCGGGGTGTCGAGCGCGTATTGCGGGGCGAGCGCGTTTTCGAGGGCCTGCCAGAGCGTAGCCTGGGTCGGCGCGCAGGCGTTGACCACGGCGGCGCGCCTTGTACCGTCGGTGACAGAGACGAACACATGCAGCGGCGCCTCCGGCGTTTGCTCGGCGCCACCTTCGAGCGCCTCGTTCAGCGCCTTGCGAGCGGCGGCCAGGGCGTCGCTTAGCGGCATGAGCGCTTGCGCAGTCGGCCTGGCCGTTTCCTCGAGCAAGGGCACCTGAAAGGCGGGTTTGACGGTTTGCTGTTTGCGCGCGCGCTGGGCGCGCCTGGCCTGGCTTAAGCTCTTCGAGCCGGCGGATTTCGCCATGGGGGTGCCCTTTTGTTATCGCTGGGTCAAGAACGGGGGATCGTCGTGGCAGAAGAGCATACCGGGCATTCGGGGTCCCGCGGCACCTGAAAGTGGCGCCAGCGCCCGGCGAGCCCATCGAAGGTGGAGAGCCCGCGGTGCACCTGCCCGGCGCCGCTTAATAGCTTCACGGCCTCGAGCGCCTGAAACGTGCCGATAAGCCCGACCAGCGGCGCTACCACGCCGCTTTCAGCACAGCTCAGCGCTTCGTCGCCGCTGTCATCCGGCGGGTAGAGGCAGGCGTAGCAGGGGCTTTGGCCATCGCGCGGGTCGAAAACCGCAAGCTGTCCGGAAAAGCGAATCGCCGCGCCGGACACCAGCGCCACGCCGGCGGCCTGACAGGCGGCATTGATCGCGTAGCGGCTGGAGAAGCGGTCGGTGCAGTCGAGCACTACATCCACGGATGCGGCAAGCGTTTCGAGCTCGGCCTCGTCCAGGTGGCGCTCGAGCGCGGTTACCTCACAGCCAGGGTTCACGGCGAGCATACTCGCCCGGGCCGAGGCGGCCTTGTTCTGGCCAATACTGTCGTGTCGATGGGCGATCTGGCGCTGCAGGTTGGAGAGCTCGACCGCATCGGCGTCGGCCAGGGTGATACGCCCCACCCCCGCCGCCGCCAGGTAGAGCGCCACCGGCGAACCGAGCCCGCCGGCGCCGATGATCAGCGCGTGGGCGCCCAGCAGGCGCTGCTGTCCCTCGATATCGATCTCGTCGAGCATGATCTGGCGGCTATAGCGCAGTAGCGCCTGGTCATCCATCATGGGCTAGGGCTCCTCGAACTCGCTGGATTCGGGTACATACAAGCTAAAGCTTTCCTTGACCTCCTCCATGACGACGTAGCTTTTGGACTCTTTCACACCGGGCAAAGTGAGCACCACATCGCCCAGCAGCTGCCGGTACGCCGACATTTCCGGGATCCGGCACTTTAAAATGTAGTCGAACTGCCCGGACACCAGGTGACACTCCTGAATTTGCGGCAGCGTCTCCACCGCGCGGCGGAATTCATCGAACACCGCAGGCGACTGGGTCTCCAGACTGATCTCGACAAAGACGAGCAGGTTCGCCTTGAGCGCCTGAGGGTCCAGCATGGCTTTATAACCGCGAATGACGCCGGAACGTTCAAGGCGTTTGACGCGCTCGAGGCACGGCGTGGTCGAAAGCCCCACCTCGGCGGCCAGGTCGACGTAGGAGATGCGCGCATTATCCTGAAGCACGCGCAGAATGCGCAGGTCGATGCGGTCCAGCGTTCTGTTTTTAGACTTCATGACACATCCATGGCAATAGATCGGTGCTAGCAAAGCTGCCCTAGCGTCACCCGCGCGTGCCCGTGCAAATCGGCGATGCTTTCAACGCTTGCATAGCCTGCCTCGACAAGCGCCTGGCGCACCTCCAGCGCCTGGCGATAGCCGTGCTCCAGCATGAGCCAGCCCTCGGCGTTCAAGTAGCCCCGGGCGGCGCACACCAGATGCATCAGGTCGGCCAGGCCCGCGTTGTTTGCCACCAGCGCCGAGCGCGGCTCGAAACGCACATCGCCCAGGCCCAGGTGCGGGTCGCGCTCATCGATATACGGCGGGTTGCTGGCGATGATATCAAAGCGGGGCACGTCGTTGTGCTTTTCGAGCGCCTCGAACCAGTCGCTTTGCGCAAAGGTGGCGTTCTCAAGCGCCAGCCGTGCGGCGTTGTGCCGGGCAAGCTCGACGGCCTCCGAGCGGATATCGAGCCCGGCCACCTGCCAGCCAGGGCGTTCGCTTGCAAAGGCCAGCGCGATGGCACCGGTGCCGGTCCCCAGGTCCAGAAACTGCCCCTGGCCTGCCCCCGCGCGGGCAAGCGCGGCCTCGACCAGGGTCTCGGTGTCCGGGCGGGGAATCAGCGTGTGCCGCGACGTGGCCAGACTCAAGCCCCAGAATTCACGCTCGCCGGTCAAATACGCCACCGGCTGCCCCTGGGCCCGGGCAGCGATGAGGGCGTCAAAACGGGCGTGCTGCCAAGGGGGGCAGGTTTTATCCCCCCAGGTGTACAGCCAGGTACGGCTTTGCCCGGTCGCGTGGATCATCAACACGTCCGCATCCAGGCGCGGCGAGCTAGAACCCGCCGCCGCCAGGCGCCTGGCCGCCGCGCCCAGCAGCGCATCGAAGGTCATCAGGCGTCCTGTAGGGCGGAAAGCTGCTCGGCCTGGTACTCGTGAATCAGCGGTTCGACGACTTCATCGAGCTGCTCGCCGCTGACGACATCCAGAAGCTTATAAAGCGTCAGGTTGATGCGGTGGTCGGTAATCCGCCCCTGGGGGAAGTTATAGGTGCGGATACGCTCGCTGCGATCCCCCGAGCCGACCAGCGAACGGCGCGCGTCGGCCTGCTCCTGGCGCTGAGAATCCACGGCGTTGCGCTTGAGTTTTGCGGCCAATAGCGACATCGCCTTGGCGCGGTTTTTATGCTGGCTGCGCTCTTCCTGACACTCCACGACCACGCCGGTGGGCAGGTGGGTAATACGAATCGCCGAGTCGGTGGTGTTGACGTGCTGACCACCAGCGCCGCTCGAGCGGTAGGTGTCCACGCGCAAGTCAGAGGGGTTGATATCGACATCGCCGACATCCTCCACTTCGGGCATCACCGCCACCGTACAGGCGGAGGTGTGGATACGCCCCTGGGATTCGGTGGCGGGTACGCGCTGCACGCGGTGGGCGCCGGACTCGAACTTGAGCCGCGCGTAGACGCCGTCGCCCTTCACCCGGGAGATCACTTCTTTATAGCCGCCCTGCTCCCCGTGGCTTGCGCTGACCACTTCCACGCGCCAGCCGCGCTTCTCGGCGTAGCGCGAGTACATACGAAACAGGTCACCGGCGAAAATCGCCGCTTCGTCACCGCCGGTACCGGCACGCACTTCCAGATACACGCCACGGTTATCGTCCGGGTCCTTGGGTACCAAAAGACGCTTGAGCTCGGTATCGAGGTTATCAAGCTGCTCGCGGCCGTCCTGGATTTCCATTTCGGCCAGCTCGCGCATTTCCGGATCACTGTCGTGGCTCAGGGTTTCGGCGTTGGCGATGTTCTCTTCTACTTCGCGGTAGCGCTGCCAAGCAGCGACCAGGTCTTCGAGCTCCGCGTACTCCCGGGAGTAATCGCGAAAGTGCTGCTGGTGGCTGATCACTTCCGGGTCGGATAGCAGCATTGCCAGCTCTTCAAAGCGGTCGGCGAAACTGTCCAGGCGTTGGCGCAACGTCTCTTTCATGCGGGCGTATCATCCTTCTGGCGTTTAGCCGAGGGCGCGGGTGTCTCGAACGCGGGCTTGGGGGGAAGCAGCACGCGCGGCGCCGCACTCAGCACTTCGTGGTGTTGTTGGGAGGCCGCTTCGCGAAGGGCCAGGGTCGGCTGGTGCATGAACCGGTTGGCCAGCTGGTGCGCCAGGCGCTCGACCACTTTGGCCGGGTCTTCGCCTTTGGCCAGGCGCTCCAGCGCCTGATCGCGGCTTTCGTCACGCAGCGCCTCACCGTGGCGGCGGTAGTCGCGAATCAGCTCGCCGCCGCCGCGCAGCCGGCGCTCCTGCTCCCAACTGTCGACGCCGTGTTGGATCAGCGATTCGGCCTGGTCGGCGGCCACCTGGCGGTGGCGGCGGTTCTCTTCGATCACCTCTTCCAGGTCATCGACGGTATATAAAAACACATCGGCCAGCTCGCCGACTTCGGGCTCGATATCCCGGGGAACGGCGATATCCACCATGAATACCGGCCGATGGCGGCGCTTTTTGAGCGCGCGTTCGACCATCCCCTTGCCAAGAATCGGCAGCGGCGAGGCGGTCGAGGAGATCACGATATCGGCTTTTTCGAGCGCGGCGGGGATTTCGGGCAGCGTGATGGCTTCACCGCCAAGCCCAGCGGCCACCCCCAGCGCGCGCTCGCGGGTGCGGTTGGCGACCGTTAAATCACGCACTCCGGCCTCGTTGAGATGGCGAGCCACGAGTTCGATGGTCTCGCCGGCCCCGATCAACAAAGCGCTTGCCTGGCTGAAGTCGTCAAAGATACGGCTGGCCATGCTCACCGCGGCGTAGGCCACCGACACCGGGTTCTTGCCGATACCGGTTTCGGTGCGCACCTGTTTAGCCACGGCAAAGGTATGCTGAAAAAGGCGCTCGAGCTCACCGCCCAGCCCCTTGGCGCTGCGCGCCTGCTGATAGGCGTCCTTGAGCTGGCCAAGTATCTGCGGCTCGCCCAGCACCATCGAGTCGAGCCCAACGGCGACGCGCATCAGGTGGCGAGCGGCATCGTCGTCCAGGTAGTGGTAAGCGCTGCGCGCCAGGTCTTCCACGCGCAGATTATGAAAGCGGCTCAGCCAGTCGAGCACCACCTGCTCGCCGGCGGCGTTGGTAACGCAGTAAAGCTCGGTCCGGTTACACGTCGAGAGCACCGCCGCTTCGCTTACATGTGGCAGGCAGCGAAGCTCGCCCAGCGCGCTTTCAAGCTGCGAGGGGGTAAAGGCCACCTGCTCACGTACCGCCACGCTGGCCGTACGATGATTTATTCCCAAGGCAAGAAGCGTCATGCGTTATGCGTCTTCGCTAGTGGATCGGTCGTGAATAAACGTATGCTCGACTCTTTGACGGACGAGTCATGTGGCATGAAAGCCAAGCCAGCTCGACTTGAAATTGCGCTGACACGAATCGTTTTCAAGGTGTAGCATTCTACCACAAACCACCCGGTTCTGGCGTCACCACTTTGCCGCAGGCCTGCAAGCCGCTATGCTGACCATTCGGCCACTGGATTGAGACACGCATGCCCTTTCGCGCGACATTTAGGGGGTTACCCCGCTGGCCCCTGGCGGCCACGCTGCTGTTAAGCGGCTGCCAGGCGACGCCTTCGAACCTGGACGGTGGATTACCCGCCTACCTAAGCGACCCCATGGCCACCGCACCGCCGATTACCCGCGGGCTGGACGCCGAGGGCCTGCGTACGCTATTGACCGCCGAAATGGCCGGTCAGCGCGGCGACTTCAGCCGCGCAAGCCGCGGCTACCTGGCGGCCTCCGAGCGCTACCCGGTGTCAGCGCTTGCCGAGCGCGCGACCTTCGCTGCCCGCTTTGGCAACGACACCGCCTTGATGGAATCTTCGGCGCTTCGCTGGCGCGAGCTTGCCCCCGAGGCCCAAGGGCCCAATCAGTTTTTGGCCACACTTTCGCTTTCCCGCGGCGACTGGCTGGATAGCCTGGAACAGCGGCTAGCGATCGTCTCGGCAGGGGGCAACGGCGACATCACCTCCTTTGCCCAGCTCGCCGTGGCCGAAGAGGCGCCGCTTGGGCTGTTGATCCGCCCGCTTCGCGATTACCTGGACGATAGCGCCCGGCTCAGCCCCACCGAGGCGGAACTCGAAGCGCAAACGGACGTGCTGCTGGGTACCGCGTTGATCGAAGCGGCGCTTGGCAATACCCACCAGGCCCAAACGCGCCTGGATCAGGTAGCCCAACAGGCCCCGGAATCCGATGCCTTATGGCTTGCCAGGGCGCAGCTTGCACTCGAAACCGGCGATCACACAAGGGCACGCTACGCCGCGCAACAGGGGTTACTGCTCGCCCCGGATGACGTCCGCTTTATCCTGATGCTCGCGCAAGCCAATATTCGTCTTAACGACATCGCCGCCGCCGAAGAGCAGACCGATGCGCTGCTCGAACGCCACGGCGGCGGCCACGAGCTTCGCGTCGCCCTGGCCCAGCTCTATCTGGAAGAGGGCCACGAGGAGCCCGCCTACCGTCTTTTACAGCCACTGATCGGCGAGCAGAACATTCCCGATCTGGCCTACTACCTGCTGGGCGCCATCACGCAATCCCAGGGCGACATCGATAACGCCTTGATCTACTACCGTCAGGTACACGAGGGCAATGAGTTTCTCGCCGCCCGCGCTACCGCCGCCCAGATGCTGATCGATGCGGATCGACTGCTCGATGCCCAGGCGTTTTTGCGCATCGAGCGGATGCGCTTTGACGCCTACTTCAACGACCTGGTGCTGCTGGAAGTTCAGCTACTCGACGCCGAAAACCTGGCCGATGAGGCGGATGCCTTGCTGGACCGTGAAGTCGCACGCACCCCGACGGATACCGGCCTGCGCTATTTGAGGGCGATGCGCGCCTTCGAGCGCGGCGGCCTCGAAGCCATGGAGCGCGATTTGCGCCAGGTCATTCGCGCCGAACCGGAAAACGCCGCCGCGCTCAACGCCTTGGGCTACACGCTGGCCGACGCCGATTTGCCCGAGCGCCTCAATGAGGCCCGCGAGCTGATCGAGCGCGCCTACCAGCTGGAGCCGGATAACCCGGCGATTCTGGACAGTATGGGCTGGGTCTATTTCAAGATGGGCGAGCCAGCCAACGCCCTGGACTGGCTCGAAAGCGCCTACGCCCAGATGCCCGACCAGGAAGTGGCCGCGCACCTGGCCGAGGTACTGCATGCCCTGGGGCGCATTGATGAAGCCCAAACCCTGGTGCGCCGCTTTCAGACCCGCAATGGCGAGCACCCCGCGATTCTTGAACTGCTCGAGCGCCACCCGGAACTCGGCGCGCCCTGAACACTCGGGTTTATGTGCCCCCTTTTATACGGCTTCTATACGGCTTCTTTTGTAAGGCCTTTTTAGACAGGGTCTTTTTAGACAGAGCCTCGTTAACGAATTTTCTTGAACGATTCAAGACGCACCACCGATATGGAGTTTCGCTATGCTGACCACCCGCTCGACTATCTCGCTGGGCCACGCCTGCCCCCGGCCCGCCCGTGCCCTTCTAACCGGCGCGGCGCTTTTGTTACTGGCCGGGTGCGCCACCCAGGCGCCCCTGGATGAAAGCGGCCGCCAGGCGGGCCAGTGGGAGCGCCAGCAGGCCGAGGTGGAAGCCTTCGATAGCTGGACGCTGGTCGGCAAGGCCGGACTGCGCACCCCCCAGGAGAACACCAGCGCCAACCTGGACTGGAACCAGACCCCGTTTTATTTTCGCATGTTGATCAGCGGCCCCTTCGGCGGCGGTCGCAGCGTGCTGGAAGGCCGCGAAGGCCGCTTTTCGCTGACCACCGGCGAAGGCCGTTTCGAAGCCGAAACGCCGGAAGCGCTCATGGAGGAACAGTTGGGTTGGTCGCTGCCGGTTCGCGCCATGCCCGACTGGGTGCGTGGCCTGCCAGGCGATGACTCGAGCTACCAGCTCGAAACCGACGCGCTGGGCTTTCCAAGCCACCTTGAACAGGACGGCTGGGAAATCGACTACCGCGACTGGGAAGAAGTGGACGACATGTGGCTACCGCGCCGGCTGGTCATGAGCGTCGATGAAGTACGCATCACGCTGGTGGTCAACCAGTGGCGCCCCCGGGATGACGAGGAGTAAGCCCCGTGAGTAACGATATCGCCGGTGAACACCTGACGCTTTTAGCCCCGGCGAAGCTCAACCGCATGCTGCACATAACCGGCCGCCGGGAAGATGGCTACCATACCCTGCAAACACTGTTTCAGTTTATCGATGTGTGCGACGAGCTGACGCTTGGCCTGCGCGATGACGGCGCCATCACGCTGGAGGGCGCCGTCGAGGGGGTCAGCTTCGACGACAACCTGATCGTGCGCGCGGCGCGTAAACTCGTCGCGTACCGCCAAAGTCCGAAGCTGGGGGTGGACCTTTCGCTCACCAAGCGCCTCCCCCTGGGCGGCGGGCTCGGTGGCGGAAGCTCTAACGCCGCCACCACACTGGTCGGACTCAACCGGCTCTGGAACCTTGGCCTCACCCCCACCGAGCTTGCCCGAATCGGCCTTTCGCTGGGCGCGGACGTGCCAGTATTCGTTCACGGCCACAGCGCCTGGGCCGAGGGCGTGGGTGAAGAGCTCACGCCCGTCGACCTGGATACCCCCTGGTTCGTGGTCCTTCACCCCGGCGTGAGTGTCTCGACCCCCCTGATCTTTCAAGACCCGGAATTGACACGCGCAAGCCGCCCCATTACTATGGCGCGCGCACTGCAGGGGGGAGCGGCCACGTGGCGTAACGACTGTGAAGCAACGGTCAAAAAACGCTATCCGCCGATCGCTTGCGCGCTAGAGTGGCTTGGTCAGTACGCGCCAAGCCGCGTGACCGGCACCGGCGCTTGTTTGTTTGCAACATTCGAAACAGAGCACGCCGCGAAAGCCGTCGCCGACAAGGCGGGTCAGCGCTATCAGGCATGGGTGGCTCGTGGGCTAAACACCTCTCCTCTACACGATGCGCTGGGCGGCTGAAAGCGCCCGGTCATCACATTAGGTCATCGTTGGGGTATCGCCAAGTGGTAAGGCACCGCTTTTTGGTAGCGGCATTCCCAGGTTCGAATCCTGGTACCCCAGCCAACCTAACCATGATCTATCGTTTTCTCCCCTGATCCCCAACACTGCAAAGGTGGCCGCGCGTGTCAAAATTGATGGTTTTCACCGGGAATGCCAATCCCGAACTCGCTCGTAAAGTGGCTGAAAGCCTCGACAGCCGTATGGGCAACGCCACGGTGGGTCAGTTCAGCGACGGCGAGATTGCCGTCGAGATCAATGAGAACGTGCGGGGCAAGGATGTATTCATTCTTCAGTCAACCTGCGCTCCGACCAATGACAACCTGATGGAACTGATCCTGATGGTTGACGCGCTGCGCCGCGCTTCGGCGACGCGTATTACCGCGGTACTCCCCTACTTTGGCTACGCCCGTCAGGATCGCCGCGTGCGCTCTGCCCGTGTGCCCATCTCGGCCAAGGTAGTGGCCGACATGATGGTCAAGGCCGGGGTCGACCGCGTGATGACGATGGACCTGCACGCCGACCAGATTCAGGGCTTTTTCGATGTGCCGGTGGACAACGTCTACGGCTCGCCGATTCTGCTCGACGATATCGAGCGTCAAAACTACGACGACCTGGTCGTGGTGTCCCCGGACGTGGGCGGCGTAGTGCGCGCCCGGGCCATCGCCAAACAGCTCAACGCCGATCTTGCCATCATCGACAAGCGCCGCCCTCAGGCCAACCAGGCCCAGGTGATGCACATCATTGGTGAAATCGAAGGGCGCACCTGCGTGGTGGTCGACGACATGATCGACACCGCCGGCACCCTGTGTAAAGCCGGTGAAGCGCTCAAGGACCGCGGCGCCGCCCGCGTGGTCGCTTACGCAACACACCCGATTTTGTCTGGCCCTGCCATCGACAACATCACAAACTCTGTACTGGATGAAGTGGTCGTGGCCGACACTATTCCGCTGGCCGAGCATGCTCGTCGTAGCGGAAAAATTCGCCAGTTGAGCGTTGCAGGCCTGATTGCGGAAGCGATCCGCCGGGTCAGCAACGAAGAATCTGTCAGCGCGATGTTCCACTAATAGCGGAACTGCCTGACGATAAAGCCCCCTTCTGGGGCCTTGAAAGCGTCGTCGCCTGGTCGCGGTCGGCGGGGCTTTCTTACTTAAACCATGAGGCACCAACATGTCCGATTTTACTCTGAAAGCCGACATTCGTAACGACCTGGGGAAAGGTGCGAGCCGCCGCCTGCGTCGTGCGAACCAGCAAGTTCCCGCCGTCATCTACGGTGGCGAGAAAGCACCGGCGTCTATCGCTGTTGAAAAAACCGCGTTCTACAAGGCGATCGAAGACGAATCCTTCTTCTCCTCAGTGATCACTCTGGTCATCGACGGTAAAGAAGAGCAGGTTGTCGTGCGTGACCTTCAGCGTCACCCCTACAAGCCGCTTCTGACTCACGCCGACTTCATGCGCGTTGACGCCACTCACGAAATCACCATGAACGTGCCGCTGCACGTGACTGGCGAAGAGAAGTGTGTCGGCATCAAAGACCAGGGCGGCGAACTGCACGTCATGGCCAACGAAGTAGCCATCAGCTGCTTGCCGAAGGATCTGCCGGACTACCTGGAAGTGGACATCTCGAACGTTGAGCTGGGCACTACCCTGCACCTGTCCGACTTGAACCTGCCGGCCGGCGTCACCTCTGTCGACCTGGCCTACGGTGAAGATCACGACAACGCCGTTCTTAGCATCACCGCTATCAAGGACCGTGTCGAAGAGGAAGAAGGCGAAGAAGGTGAAGGCGAAGGCGAAGACAGCGCCGAGTAAGCGTCGACGTCGTCTTAACCATGCAGATTGGGCCATGCCCGCATGGCCCATGAATGCTAAAATCAAGCGCCTCGGCGCTTGATTTTTTTTGTCAGATAACAGGCTTTCGGCCGAGAACATCTTGTTAAGCGATGGAGGTGGGAACATGAGCCAGGTAATGGCGATCATTGGGCTTGGCAACCCCGGGCCCGAGTACGACGCCACGCGTCATAACGCGGGCTTTTGGCTGGTAGACGCCCTCGCTCGCAGCGCCCATACCGAGCTTCGCCCGGAAAAAAAGTTTCTGGGACTCTACGCCAAGGCGCGTATTGGCGACCATGAACTGCACCTTCTAAACCCCACCACCTTCATGAACCGAAGCGGCGCCGCCGTCGCGGCCATGGCCCAGTTTTTCAAGCTCGCCCCGGACAACCTGCTCGTCGCCCACGACGAGCTGGACCTGCCGCCCGGCCAGTCGCGCTACAAAACCGGTGGCGGCCACGGCGGCCACAACGGCCTTCGCGACATCATCAGCGCCCTGGGCAACCAAAAAGACTTTCATCGGCTGCGCATCGGTATTGGCCACCCCGGCGAGGCCCGCCAGGTCACCAATTTCGTGCTTGGCCGCCCCGGCAAGGTAGAGCTCGAAGCCATCGAGCGCTCCCTCGATGAGTGCCAGGCCACCCTGCCCCTTGCGCTCAAAGGCGACTGGGCTAAAGCCATGAACCAACTACATAGCGTAAAATAGCCAGACGCTTCCATTTCAAGGCGGCTTTATCAAGCGCGCCCAGGTCAGGACATTACTATGGGTTTTAACTGCGGTATCGTTGGCCTACCCAACGTAGGCAAATCCACGCTCTTCAACGCGCTCACCAAATCCGGCATCGATGCGGAAAACTTCCCGTTTTGCACGATCGAGCCCAACGTCGGGATCGTGCCGATGCCCGACCCAAGGCTCGACAAGCTCGCCGAGATCGTCAAGCCTCAGAAAGTGCTGCCCACGACCATGGAGTTCGTGGACATTGCAGGCCTGGTGGCGGGTGCATCCAAGGGCGAAGGTTTGGGCAACAAGTTTTTGGCCAATATTCGCGAAACCCAGGCGATCGCCCACGTGGTGCGCTGTTTCGATAACGACAACGTGATTCACGTCTCCAACCAGGTGGACCCGCGCGCGGATATCGAAACCATCAACCTGGAGCTGGCCCTGGCGGATCTCGACACCGTCGAGAAAGCCAGCCAACGGCTGGTGCGCTCGGTGAAAGGCGGCGACAAGGACGCCTCGGCCACCAAGGCGATTCTGGACAAGATCCAGCCGCACCTGGCCGAAGGCATGCCGCTTCGAAGCTTCGATCTAAGCGATGACGAAAAGCACCAGGTGAAAAGCTTCGGCTTTTTGACCCTGAAGCCGACCATGTACATCGCCAACGTCAACGAGGACGGCTTCGAGAACAACCCGTATCTGGATATCGTCAACGAAATCGCCGCCGAAGAAGGCGCGGTGGTGGTGCCGGTGTGCAACCAGATCGAGGCCGAGATCGCCGAGCTCGACGACGAGGAGCGCAGCATGTTCCTGGCCGAGATGGGCATGGAAGAGCCGGGGCTCGACCGCGTGATTCGCGCCGGCTACGCTCTGCTGGGCCTGCAAACCTACTTCACCGCCGGGGTGAAGGAAGTACGCGCCTGGACCGTCAAGGAAGGCGCCACCGCCCCGGAAGGCGCCGGCGTCATCCACACCGACTTCCAGAAAGGCTTCATTCGCGCCGAGGTCATCGCTTATGAAGACTTCGTCAGTTTGGGCGGCGAGCAAGGCGCCAAGGACGCGGGTAAGTGGCGTTTGGAAGGCAAGGAGTACATCGTCAAGGATGGCGACGTGATTCACTTCCGTTTCAACGTCTAAGCGTATAAACCGCTGATTCGCCGCGATTAGGCTTTTTTTGACGATTGAAGCAGCAAGCACTTGACGGGTGGCGGCGCGCTTTGTAATATTCGCCCCCGTTGAACGGCTACATAGCTCAGCTGGTTAGAGCACATCACTCATAATGATGGGGTCCCCTGTTCAAATCAGGGTGTAGCCACCAGCTTTTAGAAAAAGCCCGCTAACTTGGTTAGCGGGCTTTTTTGTGCGCGTTTGTCAGCAAGCGGCTCAGAGCACCGGACGATTCAAAAACGCCACGAGCGCTTGAACCAGGTACGTTACGTCCCGGGTGCCCGCGGTTTCGCGAATCGAGTGCATCGCCCACTGGGGGACGCCCACGTCGATGGTCGGCACGCCCACCTCGGTGGCCGTTATCGGCCCGATGGTACTGCCACAGCCCATGTCCGCGCGGGTCACGAAGGACTGCACCGGCACGTTCGCCTCGCGGCACACGTCGCGAAACAGCGCACCGGTTACGCTGTTGGTGGCGTAGCGCTGGCTGGCGTTGACCTTGATCACCGGGCCGGCGTTGATAGCCGGGCCGTGGCGCTCGTCGTGCTTGTCGCGAAAGTTCGGGTGCAGCGCATGGGCGTTGTCACAGGAGATCATCAGCGAGGACTGAATCAGCTGAATCAGCGCCTCCTCACCTCCTTTACCGATCTGGCCATTGATGCGCTTGAGCACATCGCCCAAAAACGGCCCCTGGGCGCCGCAGGCGCTCGCGCTGCCCACTTCCTCGTGGTCGTTGGCCACGAACAGCGCGCCCTGCTCGCCATCGCACGTTAGTAGCGCTTCCAACCCGATAAAGCACGAAAGCAGGTTATCCAACCGGGCGCTGGCTACCAGCTCTTTGCCCACGCCTACCAGCGAAGGCGGCTGCAGATCGTAAAAGCCCAGCTCGAAATCCACCACCTCGACACCCTCGAGGCCGTGCTCCTCGTTCAACCACTGAAGCAAAAGCGAATCGAGCGTGGCGTCCTCGCTTTGCATCAACACCGGCGCCATCTGGGTTTGGGGGTTGATGGGGCGGCCGCCGTTGACGTCGCGGTCCAGGTGGATCGCAAGACTCGGGATCATGGCCACCGGGTCGGCGACGTTGAGCAGCACGCTCTCAAGCTTTCCATCCGCGTGACGGATATGCACGCGCCCGGCCAGCCCCAGGTCGCGGTCGAACCAGGGCGCCAGCAGTACGCCGCCGTAGACCTGGACACCCAGCTGAAGCCAACCCGCCGAACGCTGGGTCGCCTCGGGCTTCAACCTGAGCCCGGGGCTGTCGGTGTGAGCACCGATCATGCGCAGGCTCTCGAGCCCCTTTTCATCGAGCCCTTTTGCGGGCAGTTGAAAAGCGATGAGCGAGGAGTCGTTGCGGGTCACGAAGTAGCGCTGCCCCGCTTTTAACTGCCAATCGGCCCGCTCGTCCAGACGCGTAAAACCGTTTTGCTCCAGCCGCTCGACCATTGCCTGGGTAGCGTGCCAGGGTGTGGGCGATTGCGCCAAAAAATCGCATAGCCGCGTCAGGCGTTGCGCCTCGACCGGCGTGTTATCGACCGCGTTCAAATGATTGCCCCTTATCAGAAAATGAGTGAGTATCACAGAGTAAATGACCTGCTACAATGCTCTTTCGGCCTACGCAACTCATGGGCTGGCTGAATGTCTAGGGAGCGTGTATGACTATAAATTCCGGGAGAGCCTGACTGATGAGCTTGTTTGCAACGCTTTCGCGCTCGGTCGCCGTTGCCGTGATGCTGGTAGTGACCAGCCCGGCACTTGCGCAAATCGAACCGACCGACGAACAACGCCAAGCGGCAGTGGAGATTGGGGATGCACTGCGCTACGGCCACTACGCGAACATCGATTTCGATGCGCAGTGGTCCCAGGAAGCTTTCCAACGCTATTTGGATATTCTGGATAACCAGCGTAGCTATCTTCTAAGTCGCGATATCGAACCCTACCGCCATTTAGAAGACGACATGGACCAGGTGCTGTTCGAAGGCGAGCTTGACGACGCCTTCGCGCTGTACAATCGCTTGAACGAGCGCCATACCGAGCGCCTCGAGTGGCTTTTAGAGCGTCTGGATGAAGGTCTGTCGTTCGATTTCGAAAGCAACGAGCGCCTTGAGATCGACCGCGAAGAGGCCGCTTGGCCGACACGCGAAAGCGAGCTGGACGAATTGTGGCGCAAGCGCTTGGAAAACGATGCGCTGACACTCGCCCTCAGCGACCAGGACGATGAGCAGATCGAAGAGAATCTGCGCCAGCGCTACGAAGGTCAGCTGACCCGGCTGCGTCAAACCGAAGACGAAGACGTATTCGGCATTCTGATGGCGGCCATCTCCAGCACGATCGACCCGCATACCGGCTACCTCTCGCCGCGCCAAAGCGAATCCTTCGACATCCAAATGAGCCTTTCCCTGGAAGGCATCGGCGCCCTGCTCCAGGCCGACGGCGAATACGTCAAGGTTTCGAGCCTGGTGCCCGGCGGCCCGGCCGAACGCGCCGGCGTGCTGGAGCCCGCCGACCGCATCACCGCGGTAGGCCAGGAAGACGGCGAAATGGTCAACGTGGTCGGCATGCGTTTGGACAACGTCGTCGACTTGATCCGCGGTCCCAAGGGCTCCGTCGTACGCCTGGACGTGGTGCCCGCCCAGGCCGTGGACATGACCCGCTCGCAAATAGTGGAGATCACCCGCGACACGGTCAGTCTCGAAGACCAGGCAGCGCATGGCGAAGTCATCGAAGTCGAGCGCGACGGCGAGCCCCACCTGATCGGGGTGATCGATGTGCCCACCTTCTACGTCGATTTCGACGCCTGGCAGGCCGGCGAAGAAGAGTATCGCAGCACCACCCGCGACGTGGCCCAGGAAATCGAATCGCTCAAGGAACAAAACGTCGAGGGTATCGTGCTGGACCTGCGCAACAACGGCGGCGGCGCCTTGCAGGAAGCCAACTCGCTGATCGGGCTCTTCATCGATCGCGGCCCTACCGTTCAGGTACGCGACGCCCAGGGGCGTATCCAGCTCTACGGCGACACCGACGCCGGCACACTCTATGACGGCCCCCTGACCGTATTGACCAACCGCCTCTCCGCCTCTGCCTCGGAAATCTTCGCCGGCGCGATTCAGGACTACGGGCGCGGCCTGGTGGTCGGCGCCTCGACCTTTGGCAAGGGCACCGTCCAAACGCTCAACGACTTAAGCCACGGCCAGATCAAGCTGACCCGCGCCAAGTTCTACCGGATCTCTGGCGAGAGCACGCAAAACCGCGGCGTCGAGCCGGACATTACCTTCCCCAGCCTGATCGACCCGGAGCGCATCGGCGAAAGCAGCCTGGATAACGCCCTGGCCTGGGATACGGTACAAAACGTTCAGTACCGCCGCTACGGCAACCCGGAAGACTTTATCGACGCCCTGACGACCCAGCACCAGCAGCGCGCTCAGCAGAACCCGAACTTCCTGTATCTGGAGCGCCAGTCGACGCTTGCCCGCCAACTTCGCGAGCAGCACACCAGCGTCAGCCTGAACCGGGAGCAGCGCCAGCGCGAGCTGGAAGCCCAGGAAGGCGAGCAGCTTTCGCTCGAAAACCAGCGCCGCCGAGCGCTTGACCTCCCCGAGCTCGAGGAGTGGATGGATGCCCGTCTGGACAACTCCGAAAACGGCGCGCCCATCGAGGAAGACGAAGAGGACGACGAAGAAATGCCCGTCGACCGCGCTCACGTGCTCGAAGCCGCCGAAGTAATGCTCGACTACACCCACCTTAAAAACGCCCAGCGCATGGCCCAGCGCTAAGCGCAAGCAGCGCTGTTCTACAAAGCCACTCACCACACGGTGAGTGGCTTTTTTAGCGCCAGCGTAAATGCCATACACAGCGTTATCTGCCCTGGGTAAGGATCGGCCCAAGCAGACTCAAGAGTATGGATGAAATAAAGAAAAGACAGCAACGCGAAAAAGACGCAACAAAGTGACGTCAAAGAAGAAACGATTTGATGATCAAACAAAGGGGGGATAATAAACGACCAAGTCGTTTTAGATGGCTCCTCGAACAGGACTCGAACCTGTGACCCAATGATTAACAGTCATTTGCTCTACCAACTGAGCTATCGAGGAATCATGCTTACCTGAAACGACTATGCGAAACAGATAATAAAATCGGGAATAGCTTGGCTCCTCGAACAGGACTCGAACCTGTGACCCAATGATTAACAGTCATTTGCTCTACCAACTGAGCTATCGAGGAACAACCTTAAGCTATTGTATTTGAACAAGAACCAACACGCAATGTATTGGCTCCTCGAACAGGACTCGAACCTGTGACCCAATGATTAACAGTCATTTGCTCTACCAACTGAGCTATCGAGGAACTGCTCAAACACGGTGCGTAGTATACGCATAGAATCGTTTGGGTCAAGCATCGATTATTTTTGAGCGCTAGCCGCTGGTTTGATGTATCCGTATAATGGCCCCACTCCTAATGCACCGGCGCGCCTCGAGCGCGGCCCGTAGATACTCCATTCATTTTCGTCTGACGACGATCCATAGACGACAGGTACCGATGGCGAAGAAGCTCTTCATCAAAACGCACGGCTGCCAGATGAACGAATACGACTCCTCTCGTATGGCGGACCTACTCGGCGAATCCCACCAGATGGAACTCACCGATAACGAGAAAGAGGCCGACGTGATCCTGCTGAACACCTGCTCCATTCGCGAAAAGGCGCAGGAGAAGGTGTTTCACCAGCTGGGGCGCTGGAAAAAGCTCAAGGACGCCAACCCGGATCTGGTGATCGGTGTGGGCGGCTGCGTGGCAAGCCAGGAAGGCGATGCGATTCAAAAGCGCGCGCCCTTTGTGGATATGATCTTTGGCCCGCAAACGCTTCACCGGGTACCGGCCATGATGGATGCGCGCAGCGGCGCGTCGGCGTCTGCCAACCAGATCGCCGCGGTCGATGTCACCTTCCCGGAAATCGAGAAGTTCGACCACCTGCCCAAACCAAGCTCCGACGGCGCGACGGCCTTCGTTTCCATCATGGAAGGCTGCTCGAAGTACTGTACCTTCTGCGTGGTGCCCTACACGCGAGGGGAAGAGGTATCCCGCCCGTTCGAGCCGGTGATGGACGAAGTCATTCACCTGGCCGACCAGGGCGTGCGCGAGATCAACCTGCTGGGCCAGAACGTCAACGCTTACCGCGGCGAAAACCAGCTGGGTGAAGAGATCGACCTTGCCGAGCTGATCGCCTGCGTGGCGGCGGTGGAAGGCATCGACCGCGTGCGCTTTACCACCTCGCACCCGGTGGAATTCACCGACAGCCTGGTAGAAGCCTACGCCGAGATCCCGGAGCTTGTCAGCCACCTGCACTTACCGGTTCAGTCGGGCTCGGACAATATCCTTTCCGCGATGAAGCGCGGCCACACCCGCCAGGCCTACATCGACAAGATGGAGCGCATCCGCGCCAACCGCCCGGATATCAGCTTCTCCTCGGATTTCATCATTGGCTTTCCCGGCGAGACCGAGCAGGATTTCGAAGACACCATGGATCTGATCCATCAGATCGGCTTCGATCACTCCTTCAGCTTCGTTTATTCGGCGCGCCCGGGCACCCCGGCCTCCGGCCTCGAGGACGAAACGCCGGAGAGCGTGAAAAAGCAGCGCCTGGCGATTTTGCAGGACCGTATCCTTCAGCAGGCCGCGCAGATCAGCCGCCGCATGGTGGGTTCGACCCAGCGCATCCTGGTCACCGGCTTCTCGCCGAAGGACCCGGGCCAGCTCTCCGGGCGCACCGAGAATAATCGCGTAGTGAACTTCCGCGCGGCCAACCCGGCGGACTTCATTGGCTACTTCGTCGATGTCGAAATCACCGAAGCACTGCCCAACTCGCTGCGCGGCGAGCTCACCTCCCCCCAGCGTTTTTGACGCGTATTTAGCCCAGGTAATTGCTCAAAGCAAGCCCTGGGCAGTAAGCTCTGGTTTACACACATCAACGAACGGGTCCACAACTTTTGAGCCAGCCATCATCTCAGGCCAACCGTATCATCACTCTAAGTCTTGAACCCAATGACCCGCAGCGGCTCGCTAGCCTTTGCGGGCAGCGCGATGAGCACTTGAAGCTCATCGAAGACCGGCTGGACGTCACGCTGAGAAACCGTGGCAATATCTTTCAGTTGGCCGGGCCGGCGAACCGTATCAAGGCCGCGTCCAACGTGCTGGAGCACCTGTACCGCGAAGCCGCGTCCAGCGAGCTCTCGCCGGACACGGTGCACTTGTTCCTGCAAGAGTCGGGGCTCGAGTCGTTGGACGAGGACGAAGAAAACGAAGACGGCAGTAGCGAAGTGATCATGCGCACGCCGCGCACCATGATCAAGCCTCGGGGCTTGAATCAGCAGCGCTACGTCACAAGCGTACGTGAACACGATATCAACTTCGGTATCGGCCCGGCGGGTACCGGCAAGACCTACCTGGCCGTAGCCGCGGCGGTCGAGGCGCTCAACAACCAGGAAGTACGCCGTATTCTGCTGGTGCGCCCGGCGGTCGAGGCCGGCGAGAAACTCGGCTTTCTACCCGGCGACCTGGCTCAGAAGATCGACCCCTACCTGCGCCCGCTTTACGACGCGCTTTACGAGATGATCGGCTTCGAGCAGGTCGCCAAGCTGATCGAGCGTCAGGTGATCGAGATCGCCCCGCTTGCCTACATGCGCGGGCGTACGCTCAACAACGCCTATATCATTTTGGATGAGAGCCAGAACACCACGCCGGAGCAGATGAAGATGTTCCTGACCCGGATCGGCTTTGGTTCGACGGCGGTGATCACCGGGGACGTCACCCAGGTGGATCTACCCAAGGGCCAGCGCTCCGGTCTCATCCAGGTGCTGGATGTATTGAAGGACACCCCCGGGATAGGCGTGACGCATTTTGCCGCGAAGGACGTGGTACGCCACCCCCTGGTGCAGCGCATCATCGAAGCCTACGATGCGTTCGAGTCCGAGCAGGAAGTCCAGGAGCGCGCCCAGCGCGAGGTGCGCCAGCAAGAGCGTGAAGCACGCCTGGCCTCGCGCGATCATCACTCAGCGGGCGGAGACAGCTCGCGATGACCGATATCGTGATCGACCGCCAGGTGGCGGTCGAGGCTAAAGAGATCCCTACGCTCGAACAGCTCACCCAATGGGTGGGCTGTGTGTTTTCTCACCATCCGGATGACCCCCGCCGCGAGTTGACGATCCGCCTGGCCGAGCCCCAGGAGAGCCAGGCGCTGAATCGCGACTACCGGGGCAAGGACAAACCCACCAACGTGCTCTCGTTTCCTTTCGAGTGTCCGCCCGGGCTCGAGCTTCCTTTACTGGGTGATCTGGTGATTTGCCACGATGTCGTCGTCAACGAGGCGCTCGAGCAGCAAAAAACCCTCGACCACCACTACGCGCACATGGTGATTCACGGCACGCTGCACCTGCTTGGGTACGATCATATCGACGACGACGACGCCCAGGTCATGGAAGCGTTGGAGCGCCGGCTGCTTGCAGGCCTTGATATCCCCGACCCGTACTGCGTATAACGTTTATTTTCCAGACGTATCCCGATACACCTGTCCGTCACGAACTAGTCCGTAACCAAGAGATCCGACGCAATGAGCGAAGACCCATCGAGCACGTCCAATCAAAAATCCTGGCTCGAGAAACTCTTTGGCGCCCTCACTGGTGAATCCGACGAACCCAGCTCTCGTGATGAGCTGCTCACCTTTTTGCGTCACACCGCCGGCAAACTGAAGCTCGATCAGGACGCCATCATGATCATCGAAGGCGCCCTCGAGATCAGCGACCAGCAGGTACGCGAAATCCTCATACCCCGCTCCCAGGTCTCGGCAATCGCCATCGACCAAACCAGCGACGGCTACCTGCCGCTGATTCAGGAAACCGGCCACTCGCGCTACCCGGTGATCGGCGAAAACCTCGATGACATCAAGGGCATTCTTTTGGTCAAGGACCTGCTGCCATTGCTGTCGCAGTCCCAGGAGCGCCGGGATGCGTTTTTGCTGGAGGACGTGCTGCGCCCGGCGATGTTCATCCCCGAGTCCAAGCGCTTGAACAGCCTGCTAAAGGAATTTCGCGATACCCACAACCACATGGCCGTGGTGGTGGATGAGTATGGCGGCACCGCGGGCATCGTCACCATCGAAGATATTCTCGAGCAGATCGTGGGTAATATCGAAGACGAGCACGATACCGACGAAGAGGACGCCATTCGCCGACTCGACAACGGCCACTTCGCCATCCGCGCCCTCACCCCCATCGAGGACTTCAACGAGCGCTTCGATACCGACTTTTCCGATGACGAGTTCGACACCGTGGGCGGTTTGGTCATGCAGCAGTTCGGCCACCTGCCCGGGCGCGGCGAGCACACAAGCCTGGGCGGCTGGCACTTTATCGTTTTGAACGCCGATAACCGCCGCATTCGCCTGCTCGAGGCCTACCACGACAGCAGCGAAACCGTTACCGCGACACAAACCGACTAACCCGGCGCTTTTACATCGTTGGCTTTTACTTCGCTCACAGGATATCGCTATGGGCTTTACGTCCCGGTTCGCTTTTCAACTGTTCGCCGCCCTGGTCGCGGGCGGCTTCACCACGCTAACGGCCTCTCCTTTCGAGCTTTGGTGGCTGGGCCCGGTCGCGGTGGGCCTGCTCTTTGCAGGTATCCACCACCTTACCCCAGGCCAGGCCGCGCTCAAGGGCTGGGCGTTTGGGATTGGGCTCTTTGCCACCGGCGCCTCTTGGGTGTACGTGTCGATTCACGACTACGGCTATACCAGCGTGCCGCTGGCAGTGCTTTTGACCGGCCTGTTCGTGGGCGTACTGGCGCTTTTCTACGCGCTGGCGTTCTGGGTGTTTCGCCGCTTTGCCGGCGAGCGCCTGACGTTTTTGAGCTTTGCGGGTATCTGGGTGCTGGGCGAGGTACTGCGCACCTACCTGTTCACCGGCTTTCCCTGGCTTTTATTGGGCTCGTCTCATGTGGACTCACCGCTTGCCAACTGGGCGCCGCTGGGCGGGGTGTATCTTCTTTCGCTGCTGGTCGCACTTAGCGGCACGTTAGGCGTTATGGTGCTGCGCCGACACTTCTGGATGGCGCTACCTCTGGCGGCCATTTGGCTGATCCCCCTGGCACTCCCCCAGCTTTGGACCACTCAGGCCAGCCAGCCGACCCGTGTGGCGCTTTTGCAGGGTAATCTTTCGCAGCTGATCAAGTGGACGCCGGAGGGCCAGCGCGCCGCTGCGGATATCTACACGGAGCTGACCCAAACCGTCAGCGGTGAAGCGGACCTGATCATCTGGCCCGAAACCGCGGTGCCGATGTTCGAGTACCAGGCGCGCCCCGTGCTCGAGCGCCTCCAGGCGGATCTGCCCGAAGACACCGCGCTGATGACCGGTATCGTTCAGCTCGACGAGCAGAACCGTTACTTCAACAGCATGGTCGGCGTGGGCAACGTCTCCGGCAGCTACCAAAAAGAGCACCTGGTGCCCTTTGGTGAGTATCTGCCGCTCGAAAGCCTTTTACGCGGGGCGATCGACTTTTTCGACCTGCCCATGTCGAGCTTCGCCAAAGGCGAATCGGTTCAGGCGCCAATGGAAGCCGGCGGCCTGCGTATCGGCAACGCGATCTGCTACGAAATTATTTATCCACAGCTGGTCGCTAGCCGGGCGCTTGAAAGCGACGTGATCGTGACGGTCTCCAACGACACCTGGTTTGGCGCCTCGATCGGCCCGCATCAGCACCTGCAGATGGCGCGCCTGCGCGCGCTGGAGAACGGCCGCTATGTGCTGCGCGCCACCAGCAACGGTATCACCGCGATCATCGACGCCCGGGGCAACGTGGTGGACCGCGCTCCGCAGTTCGAGACCACCTCGCTGACCGGTGATTTCTACGCCATGCAGGGGCAAACGCCGTTTACTCGAATGGGCAGCCTGCCGATCTGGATACTGGCCGCGCTGATGAGCATGGCAGGGCTTGTACGCGCGCGCACAGAGCGGCGCAAGACACTGCTTTAAAGACGGCTTTAAAGACGGCTTTCAAACGCCGGCGGGTGCGTCATTATGGCCCAAAGCGCTCGCTTGACTGAAAAGGGGGCGGTGGCATAATGAGTTCATGCTTAAATCTCGCCCCTTCCTACTGCTGATTGTCCTTCCCCTCGCTTTCATGGCGATCGTGGGGGCGGCTATCTTTGGCAGCCAGGCACTCTCGGCCGGCAAAGTGGATCAACAGATCCAGTCGGCGATTGCCGCGGAGCTTAACACCGAGCTTCCGGTAGAGCTTTCACAACTGCAGGAAATCCAGTACGGCTACGGCGTCTGCGGGCTCTATAAAACGGCGCAGTCCGAGAATGGCTACGCATCGTTTTTCTACGACACCACCAACGAGCGCCTGACGCTGGACGTCAATTCACGCCTTTATACGTCCAACTGCGGCCTTTCGTCGGTCTGCTAAGCTAGCCCGTTGAGGCGGCGTCATTGAGATGCCGAACGTCCAAAAGAGTGCCCAAAAGTAACTATTAAAAAAGCGCCCTGCGGGGCGCTTTTTTGTGCCTGGCTTTCCAGCACTCTTGTGAACTATCTTTTGACCTATCCCTCTGCAATTACGCGGCGAAGGTCGGCGAGCACGTCCTGGTCGGAGTGCGGGTCGCGCACCAGAAAGCGTGGCTCGCCTTCTTCGTTGAAGGCAAACACGGCGCTCGAATGATTGACGATATAGTCGCCGCGCTCGTTGGGCTCTTCGAAGGTGTAAGAGATGCGGTAGCGGTTGGTTAGCGCGTCGATCTCCTGCTTATCGCCGGTCAAACCGGTAAATTCCGGGCCGAAGGCGTCGGTGTAGCGTTTGAGCACCTCGGGCGTGTCGCGGTTCGGGTCGACCGAAATCAGCAGCATTTGTACGTCGTCGCGCTCTTGCTCGTCGAGCCGGTCGAGGATCGCCGCAAAACGCGCTAGCGTCAGTGGACACACGTCCGGGCACTGGGTGTAGCCAAAGTAGACCAGGGTGGTTTTCCCGCGGTACTCCTCGGCACTCGCCGCCTGACCGTCGTCGTTGGTCAGGTCGAACTCGAGCGGCGGCATGATCTCTTCGATGTCGGTGGTGCGAAAGGTCTCGTCACTACAGCCCACCAATAAAGCCGCTGCCAGCAGCGGCCATAGCACTTTTTGCATACTCACTATTCTCTACCCAGGGTATTCAAGATCGGGTATTTTCGCCGCACGTTAAAGCGACGCGGGGGACACCACGTCGAAGGTGACCGGCAGACGCTCTTCTTCGAACTCGAGCGTTACCTCGACCTCGTCACCCTCTTGTAGCGCGTCGACGCGCTGCATGAACATCAGGTGATGGCCGCGCGGTGCAAAGCTGAACGTTTCGCTTGGCGCGATCTCGATATCTTCGATGGCGTGCATGTGCGCCATGCCGTCGTGCTCGGTGCTTTCGTGCATCTCGACCTTTTCAAAGGCATCGCTTTCGGCGCCGATGAGCGTAATGGCGGTGTCGCCGTCGTTGGCGATGTCAAAGTAGCCAGCACCGGGCGTATCCCCCGGCACCAGGCTCAGGCGTGGGTTGGACACATTGATAGTGCTTGCCTGAGCGCTGACCGCTCCCAGCAAAACGGCGGCGCCCAGCAGGACGGGAACGACGCTCCGCTGTACGAATTTGAGTGTATCGAGCATGCATGATCTCCTGAGCAAGCGTTCGGCTTGAGTCAGCGGCGTTTAAGCGCGGTGCCGCAAACACTCATTATACGCTATTACCCTACGCCCTTTAGAAGCGCCGCCCTCCCGATGCGACAATTTGCCTGAGCGCGCGAGCCTAAAAAAGCCCGGTGCGCCGTGCTTTATAGTGCGTGGCGCTGATCACTCTACATCCGGCGTCTCGCCAAGCACCTCGGGAATGGATTGGCGTACGTAGCGCCCGGGGGCAGGTTCGACCACGCTCAGCCCACCCTCTCCCGGTACGCGCGCGGCCACCTTTTTTTGTGCATCGGCATAGCCATTTTGGGTCATCCACGCCTGCCAGTGCGGCCACCAGGAACCCTCGTGGTGCTGGGCGCCCTCGAGCCAGGCCTCGGGCTCAGCAGGCAAGGTATCGTTGGTCCAGTAGCCGTACTTGTTCTTGTGCGGCGGGTTCACGATGCCGGCAATATGGCCAGAGCCGCCCAGCACGAAGGTGACCGGCCCCTTGGGCAAAAGCGCCCCATGGTAGGTACTGTTCCACTTGGCGATGTGATCCTCTTTGGCGGAGACGAAATAGCTCGGCGTGGAGACCTTGCGAAGGTCGATCTTCACGCCATCGAGTTCGATGCCGCCGGGCTCGACCAGGCGGTTTTCCAGATACATGTGGCGCAAATACCAGCCGTGGGTCGCGGCGGGCAGGTTGGTGCCGTCGGTGTTCCAGTAAAGCAGGTCGAACGCAGCGGGTACGTCGCCCTTCAAGTAGTTGTTGATGAAAAACGACCAAAACAGATCGTTTTCCCGCAGCAAATTGAAGGTGTAGGCCATGGAGCGACCGTCCAGATACCCTTTTAACTGCATGGACTGTTCGATCCCCTGCACGACGGACTCGCTCAAGAAAACGCCGATATCCCCCGGGTCGCGAAAATCCTGCAGCGTGGCCATGTAGGTGACGGATTTCACCTTACGCCCACGGCGCGTGCTGTTGAGGTACGCCACGGTCGAGGCCGCCAGCGTGCCGCCCACGCAGTAGCTCATCAGGTTGACCGACTTCTCGCCGCAGGCTTTTTCGATCGCCTCCATCGCGCTGATCGGCCCCATCTGCATGTAATCTGCCCAGGTGACGTCGTGCTGTTCGGGGCCGGGGTTTCGCCAGGAAATCAAAAAGACGCTGTGGCCCTGGTCCACCAGCCACTTCACCAGCGAGTTGTCCTCGCGCAGATCCAGAATGTAGTACTTGTTGATCCAGGGCGGCAGGATCAAAAGCGGCGTTTTGAAAACCTGCTCCGTGGTAGGCGTGTACTGGATCAGCTGGATCAGCTCGTTTTCAAACACCACCGAGCCTGGCGTGACGGCGATGTTGTCGCCGATACCGAATGCCTGGCGGTCGGTCATGCGTACGTTGATGCCCTCGGCGGAGTTGGCCAGGTCCTCGCGCAGGCGGGTCAGCCCGTCTACCAGGTTTTGCCCTTTGGTTTCCATCGTGCGCCGCACGACTTCCGGGTTGGTGGAAATAAAGTTGGAAGGCGACATGGCGCTGACCAGCTGGCGGGCGTAAAAGGTGAGGTGACGCTTGCTCGTTCCTTCGAGCCCGTCCAGCTTGCCGATCAGCTCGTCCACGGTTTGCGAAAAGAGCAGGTACTGCTGCATCAGGGAAAGATAGAACGGCTCGCTGGTCCAGGCGTCGTCCTTGAAGCGGCGATCCCCCTGAGCGGGTTTGATCAGTGGCGTCACCGTCTCGCCGGCAAGGCTGCGCATACCCTGCTGCCATAAAAGCCACTGATCCTGCATTAGCCGCGCCTGGGTTTCCCACAAAAGGGTCGGGTCGCCCATCAGCGACTGGGCGGCCGCCTCGAAGCTCTGACGCATATCGCCGTAAACGGAATCGGCGGCTTCGCTGGGCGCCATCTTGCCAAGCAGTTCTTCCATCAGAGCCTGGTACTGCTCGCCCACTTCCTCCAGCACGCTTTTCCAGGCGGCCATTTCGGCCTGGCTCAGACCTTGCGGCGCCGTGTTCCACGCTGACTGCATACGTTGCCTCCCTGCGCTTCGGCGACGCGCTGTTGCCGAGGCGCTTTTACCTCTTTACCCAACGGCTAAAAAAGACGGCGCCCGAAGGCGCCGTGAGCATTACCGATTACTTCTTGCGAGTAGATTCGCTGCTGGCCTGGCCGCTGGGGTCGCCACCCTTGGCGACGTTGCTCGCCTGCTCGTTCATTTTGCGCCCGGCTTCGTTTGCCTGCTCGCGCATTTGGCTGCCGGCGGCGTTGACCTGCTCGCCCATCTGGCGGCCAGCATCGCTGAAGAGCTTCTCCATTTCGGACTTGAACGTCATGCTCATTTCGCCCATGGCGCGCGCGTCTTCCTGCATCTGCTCGGAAAGCTCTTTCATCATCTCGGCCTGCTGGGCGCCGAAGTCGCGCATGCTCTCGGCATCGCTTACGTCGGTTGCGCGGCGCACGCGATCAGAGCCCATCTGAGAGTAGCGCTGCATCGCTTCGAGCTGGTAGTGGGTCAGCTTCTGCATGTTGTCGAGCATCAGCGAGTTCATTTTACGCATCGGCTCGAACATCTGGCGGGTCTGACTGTTGAAGGCATCAAACATTTTGTCCTGCATGGTCCTGGCTCCTTTCAAGGCAATGAGGTCACATCAATGTATGTAGAGAGGTTCTACATCGCTTTTTTTATACACGTTATGCTGCGCGAAGAGAGGCTTGCATACTCGTTGACCCATCGCCCAGCAAGCGCCGTTCCATAAGGCCTGATACCGTCCAAACATCCGCTTTTGAAAAGACGGCACGTCTCTTTTGTACCCCGAAACCACCCTTCGGCGCTACCAAAAGCGTAGTGACTGGCGCCACGTTTGGCAACGCCGTTCCGAATTACTCTTTGCCACGCGAGCGGGACGAGGCGCTGGCGCGCGGCTTTTGCTCCTTGCCCTGCGCTTGCGTCTGCTCGGCGTCATCCTTGGCCGGCTCACCGCCGGCGGCACTGCCCGCCTGCTTGAGCATGTCCAGCATCATCTGCTGGTAGGTGCCAAAGTGGGCAAGCCCCTGGGAGAGCCCTTGCTGCATCATGGGTTGTTGCAGGAAAGGACGCATCAGGCTCATCGGGTCGTAGCCTTCCACCCCGGACTCCATCTGGCGCTGAATGCTGTCGAGCAAATGCTGCTGAAAAGCTTCCACATCCGGCAGGCCCAGCGACTGGCGAAACTCCTCCGGCGTAAGGTCGAACTCAACGTTGATTTTCATGGACGGCTCCCTTTGCTCGTATGACGCGCTGTTGTTATACGGTGGTGAAGAGGATGGCGGTGGCAAGCGATGCTTGCGCTGCGTTCAAGTGTAGCAGCGCAAACGTCGACAAACTTTGTCAGCTCAAGCGGGGCGTGGTCACGCTGACATCACCGTTCTGGCCACGGTGTCTTAGCAGGTGATCCAGCAGCGTGATCGCCATCATCGCTTCCCCAATGGGCGTGGCACGAATACCGACACAGGGGTCGTGACGCCCCTTGGTGATCACCTCGACCGGCTCGCCGTGAACATCGATCGAGCGCCCGGGCGTGGTGATACTCGAGGTCGGCTTGAGCGCGATGCGGGCAATGATCGGCTGGCCGCTCGAAATACCGCCCAGGATGCCGCCGGCCTGGTTGGAGAGAAAACCTTCCGGGGTCAACTCGTCGCGGTGTTGGCTTCCGCGCTGAGCCACGCTTTGAAAACCCGCGCCAACCTCGACGCCTTTCACGGCGTTGATACTCATCAGCCCATGGGCAAGCTCCGCGTCCAGCCGGTCGAACACCGGCTCGCCAAGGCCGACCGGCACGCCCTCCGCGACCAGGGTAATCTCCGCGCCGATGGAGTCCTGGTCGCGCCGCAGTTGGTCCATGAATGCCTCGAGCTCGGCCACGCGCGCGGCGTCCGGGCAGAAAAAGGCGTTTTGCTCCACCGCCTCCCAGCCTTTGAACTCGATCTTGAGCGGGCCTAGCTGGCTCATGTAGCCGCGCACCTGAATGCCCTGGGCGGCCAACACCTTTTTGGCGATGGCGCCGGCGGCGACGCGCATGGCGGTTTCCCGGGCGCTGGAGCGCCCGCCGCCACGGTAGTCACGGTGGCCGTACTTGTGATGGTAGGTGTAATCCGCGTGGGCGGGACGAAACTGATCCTTGATCCTGGAGTAGTCTTTCGAGCGCTGGTCGGTGTTCTCGATCAAAAGCCCTATCGAGGTACCGGTGGTTTTACCCTCGAACACGCCGGAGAGAATGCGTACCTCGTCCGGCTCCTTGCGCTGGGTGGTATGGCGCGAGCTTCCCGGCCGGCGACGGTCGAGCTCGGCTTGAAGATCCTGCTCGTTGATCTCGATCCCTGGTGGGCAGCCATCCACGATGGCGCCCAGCGCCGGTCCGTGACTCTCGCCGAAGGTGGTCACGCTGAAGAGTTTGCCAAACGTATTGCCAGACATGGAGACGATTCCTTACGCAAATGACGCCGCATGGGCGTCGAGTTCAGCGGCGCTGATGGCAAAAACGCCTTGGCCGCCATGCTCGAATTCGAGCCACATGAAGCCAACCTCGGGAAAGGCCTCTTCGACGTGACGATCAGAATTACCGACTTCGACGATCAGCCAGCCGTCGTCGCTCAAGTAACCCCGTGCCTGGCGCAGAATGCGCCGCACGATATCCAGCCCGTCAGCGCCGGCGCCCAGGGCAAGCGCGGGCTCGTGGCTAAACTCCGCCGGCATGGTGGCCAGGTCCTGGGCATCGACGTAGGGCGGGTTGGAGACGATCAAATCGAAACGCTGACCTTCCAAGCCATCGAACACGTCGGACTCTACGGCGCGCACCCGGCCGCCCACGTCGTGACGGGTGATATTTTGGCGCGCCACCGCCAGCGCGTCCTGGCTGATATCGGCAAGCGTGACGTGGCAGGTGGGCAGCGTAAGCGCCGTGGCGATACCGATACAGCCGGAACCGGTGCACAGATCGAGCACGTGCTCGGGGGGCTCTTCATCGAACCAGGCGCCGAAGCCATCCAGGATCAACTCGGCAATGGGCGAGCGGGGAATCAACACGCGCTCGTCCACATCAAAAGGAAAACCTGCGAAAAACGCCTCGCCCAGCAGATACGGAAGCGGCGCACGCGTCTCGACGCGCCTGCGCACAAGCTCGATGATACGCTGGCGCTCGATGGGCAAAAGCCGTGCGTCCTGCACACCGGGGTCGACGTTCCAGGGCAGGTGCAGCGCCCCCAAACATAGCGCAACTGCTTCATCCCAGGGGGCGTCGGTGCCGTGACCGTAGTGAAGACCCGCCACGTAAAATTCGCTGGTCGCCCAGCGCAGATAATCGCGCAGCGTGATCAAGTCGCTGGTTAACGCCGACTCCGGCAGAGTAAGCGTCGAGGGAGAGGTCTCGGCATTGAGGTGCGTGGTCACAAGGGCTCCTGGCTGAGCGCGCGGCGGCGTAAAGCCTTACCGCCGCGGGGTTTTAAAAACGTCGCTTGGTAAACGCCGCTGTGTAAAAATCGTTAAATAATTGTACCTTCGACGCCGCCCGGTTCACAGCGCCGTTAGGGCCGCTATACTGTGCGTTTTCAAGCCACTTTTCACCCCGCTATTTTTGTGAGCCCCCCATGTCGCGACGCCGCCACTCGCCCAACGATGAAGATATCAGCGCCTTTCGCCAGGCGCTTCAGGAGGCGGGCGTGCGGCGCCTCATTAGCAATCAGGCGGACCCGGGCAAACCCAAGCGCGAAAAAGACGCCCAGGCCGCCCGGCGCCAGGCGGCAGTCAAAGGCGGCGATCAGACCGCGACCGGGCGCACCTCCGACGGCCGCGTAGAACCAGTGCGGCCGTCGGAATACCTGGAATTCACCATTCCCGATCTGCCCTACCGCACGTTTAGCCAGCTAAAGCGCGGCCAAACCGCTTGGCAGGCGGGGCTCGATCTGCACGGCTATACCCTGGAAGAGGCCCGCCTGGAGCTCGAGAGTTTTCTTCGCGACGCCGCTGACCAAAAACTTCACTGCGTACTGGTGGTGCACGGCAAGGCCTGGGGCGCCACGGCGGACTTCCCCGTTCTTAAAAGCCATACCAACGCCTGGCTCAGAGAATGGCCGGGGGTACTGGCATTTTGCTCCGCCGTGGAGGGTGATGGCGGCACCGGCGCGGTGTACGTACTGCTTAGAAAGCGTGGGCCGTAAACGCGGCTGACAGCCACTTCTGGTATGCGCCGCTCGAAGGTTTCACACTCCTTTCGAGCCTGCTCATCACTGCCCGTGCTTGCCGGCTTCGCGCTCGCAATATTCACCTATCACACTGGCGACCATTTCCACGGCTTCGGGCTCCAGGTGCAGGTGGTGGCCACCCGCCACTATCTGGCGCGTCAAGTGCCTCACCGCCTGGCGGGCCTTCTCCGACCAGCGCCGCGCGGCCAAAATGCCTTTGTCTCCCTCGATTAATAGGACCGGGGACTGTATACCGGCCAGCAGCGCCAGCACCTGCTCCGGGGTGAAGCGCACCAGCGACGGTTTGAGCAGGCGGCTGTCGGTGCGCATCTCGATAGCGCCCTCGACGTTTGCCTGGGTGTTGCGCTCGACCACCGGGTAGATAGTGGCGCGGGTCACCGAGGTAACGCCACCGGCCACCCGGGCGGCCACCGCGCCTTCGATATCGGCGTAGCGCGGCGGCCTGGAGACCGGGCGCCGGTAAGCCAACAGCCCTTTACGTAGCTGCTCGGTGCTCTCGCGGGCCTCGGTGTTGAGCGCGCCCAGCCCGTCGATCAGCAGAAGTTTCTCTACCCGCTCGGGGAGGGCGGCGGCCAACACGCAGCTCACCGCCGCGCCCATGGAGTGGGCCAGCAGCGTGGCGCGCTCGAGCCCGAGTTCGTCCAGGACGTCGAGCACGTCGAAGGTATAATCCCACAGGGCGTAGTCGGCGTTCGCCGGGCCGTGTGCGGAGTGGCCGTGGCCGCGAAAATCGATCGCCACGATGCGGATATCGAGGGCGCGAACCAGAAGCGGCGCCAGCCGTGTGAAGCTTGCGGCGTTGTCCAGCCAGCCGTGCAAGGCAAGCCAAGCCGGCGCGTCGGGCCGCCCCCAGGTAAGCCCCGCCAGGCGGCCACCGGCCAGTGAAAGTGGCCTTGCGGCGTCGTTCATGAGCAGTGCCTCGTCGTATTCATACGCATTTACCTTGATGACGCTTTATAGCGTAAACGTTACCATGCCAGGCCCAGCGCCTGGACCGCTTCAAGCGCCCCTTTTTTAAAAAATTCCTGCCTAATGAGTACCGTTATGAAACCTCGCCGTGATACCCGCGTTCGCAATACCGTGTTTTTTATCGCCGTGATCAGCGCCATCGTCGTGGGGCTTTGGCTCGCCCGCTGAGAAAGCGCAAACCGTGACACTTGCATTTTTCTCCTCGAAAACAAATACTGTATATACATACATTACTTTATTCTCGAGGACGTCACGATGCCGTCTCAACCCGCCCACGTTGCGACAGCCTGGCCGTTAACCTTTCAACCGCTGGCGTTTCCCGGCCTGTACGCGCGTGCCGGGTTTAGCGGCTTTCCCTCCCCCGCCCAGGATTACGAGCAGCGCACGCTGGATTTGAACACGCGGCTGATCAAGAATCCGACGCAGACGTTTTACCTGACCGCCACCGGCGACAGCATGGAGGGCTGGGGCATTTTCGATAACGACCTGCTGGTCGTGGACCGCAGCATCCAGCCGCGCCTTGGCCATATTCTGGTGGCCATGTTCGACGACGAAGTGCTGATCAAGCGCTACGCGCTGCATGGCGGCACGCCGCACCTGTGCTCTGCCCACCCGCGCTACCCGCCGCTGCCTCTGGAAGGCAGCGACTGCCAGCTTTGGGGCGTGGTGCGCGCGGTCATCCACGAGTACATGCCATGATCGGCCTGGTCGATGCCAACAACTTCTACGTTAGCTGCGAGCGCGTCTTTCAGCCCGACCTGGAGGGCCGGCCCGTCGGCGTGATGTCCAATAACGACGGCTGCATCATCGCCCGCTCGGAAGAGATGAAAGCCATGGATATCCCCATGGGCGTGCCCGCTTTCAAGCTCGAAACGCTGCGCCGCCAGGGGCGTATCCACCTGAAATCGTCCAACTACGAGCTTTACGGGGATATGTCGGGAAGGCTCTGCCAGCTCTTGCGCGACGCCTGCCCGGCGGTGGCGCCCTACTCCATCGACGAAATGTTCGTCTATCTCGACGGGTTGAGCCCGGCGCAGTGCCAGGCCATTGGTGAGGCGCTGCGTCGGCGCATTCGCCGCCATTTGGGGCTCCCCGTCTGCGTGGGGCTCGCCCCCACCCATACGCTTGCCAAACTGGCCAACCACTACGCCAAAAAGCGCGCCCACTACCAGGGCGTGTGCCTGCTGCACGCCGACTCCCAGGAGAGCGCCGCGCTTTTAAAGCAGACCCCGGTAAGCGCGGTGTGGGGCATTGGCCGACGGCTGGCCGAGCGGCTGGCGGTCAACCAGATCCGCACCGCCTGGGAGCTTCGCGAGTGCGACCATCACGATCTACGGCGGCGCTTTTCCGTGGTGCTGGCGCGTACTGCGCTGGAGCTTCGCGGCACGCCGTGTCTTGAAATGAACGCGGTGAACGAGCCGCGCCAGCGCATCATGACCTCGCGCTCGTTCGGCCGACCGACCGGCGTTAAAGCGGACCTTCACCACGCGCTCAGCCGCCACGCCCAGCGCAGCGCCGAGAAACTCCGTGAGCAGCGAAGCCTGGCGCGGGCGGTGATGATTTTTCTCAGCACCAATCGCCACCGCCAGGACCAGCCGCAGTACTTCCCCCACGCGATGATTGCGCTGGCCTCGCCAAGCGACGATACGCGAGTAATACTTAGCGCCGTGCGCGAAGGCCTCGAGCAAATATATCGCCCGAACCATCGCTTCATGAAAGCAGGTGTGATGCTTTTGGACCTGGTCGATGCCGAGCAGTATCAGCTCTCGCTTTTGCATCAGCCCCCGCGCCATCAGCACCACCCCGAGCTGATGGCCACCATGGACGATATCAATCAGCGCATGGGCCAGGGCAAGATCGGCTTTGGCGCCGCCCCGGAAAAAGCCGCCTGGCATTTACGCTGCGCCCACCGCTCGAACCGCTTTACCACCCGCTGGGACGAATTGATGCGCGCGGGCACCCATCCGGGTGCAATCAAAGCGTGTACTACGCGAAAGTAGCCGCTACCCTGTAGGGCAAATACAAAGTCTATTTGGTGACCATGCCGCTTACCCGCCCCGACCAAGAATTTGCCCCCTCCCCGGATATCATGCAGCGCTGGGCGAGCCGCCACATCGGCCGCCGTCTCACCCGCCATACCGCGCTTGCCAAGCCCGACCGGGCCGCGGTCAAGAAAAGCCGGCGCTGGGTGATCCTGTGGGCGGCCATGGCGGGGATTATTTCGGGCACGCTGATTGGCGGCTCCGAGTGGTGGATGCGCCAGGTGTTGGTCAGCGATTGGGCGTCTTTATCGTTTCGCGAACAGCTGCCCTACTGGGCCGCCTACATGGTGTTTGCCGGCTTCGTAACGCTACTGGAAATCGGCTTTCTCTACTGGAACGCGCTGCGCGGCGTAGCACGGGTGAGCTACTTTGCCGGTTTGAACTACAGCAGCGAGTCGCCCCAGCCGCCAACGGTCGAGCTGACCCTCCAGGGGGTAGCGCGCGTGGCGCTGGAGTACCCAAGCCCGGGGAGTCTGATTTACGGGGTCGACCCGCACGCCTACCTGCACGGCTGGAAACTGACCCTGCGCATGCTGCTTTATCGGCTCAAGGTCAGCATGAGCAGCTTTTTGCTGCGTATGGTCATGCGCCGCCTGCTGGGGCGCTTAACGCTGCGCGGGTTGCTGCCCATGCTGATGGCGCCGCTCTACGCGGTGTGGAACGCCTGGATCGCCGCGCGGGTCACCGAAGACGCCTACCTGCTCGCCTGCGGCCCGCGCCAAATCGAGCGCATCATGGAGCGCCTTGACGACGCGCCGGAACAAACGCGCAAGCTACTGGCCCAGGGCGTGGGCGAGATGATCATGCGCAACCAGCACCCCCACCCCAACCTGGTACTGGACCTGTCGCGCCTGCTGGCGACGCTACCGGATAAGCCCGATTCGCTGGAGGTGGACTGGCCCACCGCGCTTCGCGAGTACGCCGCGCTCGATGAGCAGCAGCGCACGCCGCTGCTGGAAAGCCTGACTCAAACGGTGCTTTTAAGCGGTGGCTATCGCGGCGCGCGCAAAAAGTTTCTGCAGGAAGTATTCGCCCACTGCCAAACGCCGCTGACCCGGGCGTTCATCGACGAACAGCAGCTCGACCAGTAACCCATCAGGGCGCTTTAAGCGCTTGGCGAAGCCGCGGGCTTAAAAGCTCGCCCAGAACGATCATCACCAGCAAAATGGCCAGCAGCCACGGCCAGTGCTGGGTGAACGTCACGCTATAAAGCGCTAGCTGGTCGGCAAAGATCACGAGTATGCCCAGCGGGCTTACGTAGCGCGCCATCAAAAGCCACAGCGCGTAGAGGCGCGGGTTCAAACCAAGCTCTTCGCGCATGACGGTATTTTTGAGTAAGAAGCCCGCAATGAGCACGGTGCCCAACCCGCCCAGCGGCATCATCCAGCGCGAAGTCAGGTAGTCCAGCCAGTCGAAGAACGTCTTTCCCGCCAGCGTCCAGTCCGCGCCCAGGTTGAACGAGAGCATCGCCGCGGTGCTGATCAGCCAAAGCACAATACCGGTACTCACCGCCGCCGATAAGCGCGAAAAGCCCTTGTTATCGCAAAGCCAGGAAATGGTGGCCTCCACCATCGAGATCGACGAGGTGAGCGCGGCCATGGAAAGCATCATGAAAAATAGCGCCCCGAACAGCGTCCCCAATGGCATTGCTTGAAAGGCGATGGGCAGGCTCATGAAAATCAGCCCCGGCCCACCGGCCGGGTCCATACCGTTGGCAAAAATCACCGGGAAGATGGCAAGCCCCGCCATGAGGGCCACGACAGTGTCCGCCAGCGCCACGCTCAACGTCGTGCGGCTGATGGAGGCGGTTTTGGGCAGATAGCTGCCGTAGGTCAAAATGGCGCCGGCGGCCAGCGAGAGCGTGAAGAACGCGTGGCCAAGCGCCGCCAGCATCGCGTCGCTGGAGAGGCTGCCGGCGTTGAACGAGAACAAAAACGCGAAGGCCTCATTAAAGCCGCCAGAAAAGGCGCCAAACCCGATCAATATCAGCAGCATGATCACCAGCCCCGGCATCATCCAGCGCACGCTCTTCTCGATGCCTTGCTGAACCCCGTTACCGACGATCACCATGGTGGCAATCGTTACCAGCGTGCTCCAAAAGCCAAGGTTCCATGGGTTTTCATTGTTGGCGTCGAACACTGCTGCCAGCGCCTCGACGCTTTCCCCGTTCAACCCGCCGGAGAGCGTTTTCCAGAGATACGAGAACGACCAGCCCGCGACGACCACGTAAAACGACAGGATCATGAAGCCGCACAGCATGGACATCCAGCCAAAAAGCGACCAGAACGACGAGCGCCCGGACTCGTTCACCACCCGGCGAAAGGCATCGACGGGGCTCCCCTGGCCGCGCCGCCCAAAGGCGATCTCGGCCATCATCACCGGCACACCGACCGCCAAAATACAGACCAGATAGACCAGCACGAAAACACCACCGCCGTATTCGCCGGTCATGTAGGGGAACTTCCAGATATTGCCAAGCCCGACCGCCGAGCCGGTCGCGGCGAGCATAAAGCCCCAACGGCCTAACCACTGCGCGCGCGGTTGATCAGAAGACGCCATGCTTTTTCATCCTGTCCATGAAAAAAAGGCGTTATCCTGGAGGATTTTCCGCTAAAAGCCCAGGACTTTTACCGGCCAGGGCCTGGGGGCCCGGGCGTTAAGCCGCTGGGCGCCAGGCGCCTGGCGCTTTAAAACCACCGGCATCACCTCGCCAGGGGCTTCTCGCCGTCAGGGCCATACGGAGTACCCGGTTAGCGCTAAAGCTCCACCCCCAGCAGCAGATAAGAGAGCGTCTTACCGTGGCCATCGAGGTTCAAGGCGCCGTTGACGCCGCCCTGAAGCACATCGTCGATGACGAAATTCATACCCGCCAAATTCGGCAGCAAGTAGCGCTGGACACGGCTGGCGCCGCGATGGGCAAAGAGCGCGAGCACCCGCTCCTCGGTAAGCGCCTCGACCAGCCGCGCGTAATCCGCCGACTGGTAGGCAAAAAGCGCGATGTTGAGCCGGTCGCCCTTGTCCCCGGCCCGGGCGTGCGCCAGTTGGTGAAGGGGCACGGTGTCGAGGCGTTGCGCCGGGGTCGTCTGGTCAGCTTGCAGCATGGGCGACACCTTCTTGATGGTAAGATTGAAACAGCTCGGCGTAGTCGTGGATATCGCTACGTTTGACCAGATAAGAGGCGGTGAATACACGGCGCTGGAACTGGCGCCGGACGCCGCCACCCCCCGCTGGGCCGGCGCAATAAAGCGCCAGAAGCTCCTGGGTGGCGCGGGCCACCCAGCGCCGTTCGGCGTGCTCCGCGGCCAAGCGAAGGCGGTAGTCGCCACTTGAAGAGGCGGGGGCCGCCAGCCGCTGCAAGGCGCCGTCGTCGCTGTCGAACACGCTCGTAAGGCCGATGATGTCGAAGCGGGTACGAAGCTCCGCCGGCGCGCGAAACGCCAGGCGCTCGCGCAAGGTTTGGGCGGCCAGCTGGGCCCTGCCCAGCGCATTGGGCCCGGCGTAGGAGATCTCGGCTTCGCCCTGCCAGCCGCCTTCGTAGCACACGGTGGTTTTCAAGCGCTCCGGGGCGGGCTTGCCGCGAATGCCGCTGACCGCCACCCGATCCGGGCCGACCTGACGAACCGTGGCGTTGGAAAGATCGACCACCACGTCCGGGGTCAAGTAATTCGCCGGGTCGTGGACTTCGTAAAGCAGTTGTTCCTTGACGGTCTGCTCGGTGACGCAGCCGCCGCTGCCCTCGGGCTTGGTGATCAGCAGGCGGCCATCTTCTTCCACCTCGATGATGGGGTAACCCACCGTGGCAAGCCCGGGCACCTCCTTGACGCCTGGGTCGGCAAAGTAGCCGCCGCTGACCTGGGCGCCGCACTCGGCCAGGTGGCCGGCCATCATGCCGCAGGCCAGCCGGTCCCAGTCGTCCCAGCGCCATTTGAAATGGTGCATTAGCGGTGCCAGGAAAAGCGCCGGGTCCGCAACGCGCCCGGTCACGACGATGTCCGCCTCCAGCGACAGCGCCTCCACCAGTGCCCTGGCGCCCAGGTAGACGTTCGCGGAAATGAGCGCGCTCTGTTCGGGCAGCGTTTGGCGTTCGGCCTCCCACTGAGTCAGGTCGAGCGCGTGCAGCCGATCACGAATGTCGTCGCCGTACACCTGGGCAATCGCGATATCCGGACAGCCCGCCTCCACTGCCAGGCGGCGGACCAGCTCGCACGCCCCTTTGGGGTTCGCCGCACCGAAGTTGCCCAGTATCTTGATACCGTGCTCGGCGCAGTCACGCAGAACCGGTGGCAAGAACTCCTCGATCAAAGGCTCGAACCCCTGGGCCGGGTCTTCACGCATGGCCCGGTGCGCCGCCGCCAGCGTGCGCTCGCCCAGGGTTTCAAAAGCCAGCGCCGCCGGCTGTTGGCGCTTGATCAGCTCCGCTACCACCGCTTCGGCGGCATCGGTACGATCACCCGAGAACCCTGCGCCACTTCCCAGTAGAAAACTCATGATGTGCTCCTTAAACAGCCGAGGCCGGCGGTGTTGGCGCCGCAGATGCAGTGTCGGACGCCAGCAACCGGCGCCGACGCAGGAACAGCGCCACGATGATCACCAGCGCACTGAGCGTGGTCAGCCACCCGGGTATCAGCGCAAGGCCGATCACCAGTGCAAGTGCCAGCGCATCGACCACGCGGTGGCCGGTCATCGCCACGCGGGACATGAGCGCGGCAAAGGCCACCACGAAGACCACGCCCTGAGAGCTCGCCAAAACGATATCCCAGGCCGAGCCAAACCCCGCCAGCGCCGGGTAGATCAGCAGCAAAAAGGGAATGACGTAGATCGCGGCGGCCAGGCGCACCGCTTCGACCGCCGCGGGCAGCCAGTTGGTCCCGGCAATGCCCGAGGCGACGAATACCGCGATACACACCGGCGGCGTGATGACCGAAAGCGTGGCGAAGTAGAAAACGAACAGATGCGCGATGAGCGGCTCGACACCGACGGTGGTCAAGGCCGGCGCCAGCACCGAGGCCACCAGCACGTAGGCGGCGGTGGTGGGAATCCCCATCCCCAGAATCAAGCACACTCCGCCCACGATCAGCGCCACGAGAAAGAGCGACTCGCCCCCCACGTTGACGATCAAGCTGGCAAGCGTGACGCCGATACCGGTCATGCCGATCATGGCCACCAGAATCTGCGCGCCGGCAAGCAGTACACCGATGATCACCATGCCCTTGCCCGCATCGACCAGCCCGCCCAGCAGCTTGCCGGCGATCTCTTTGAGCGGCATCCGGGCAATCAAGGCAAAAGGCACGAAGGTCAGCACCGTCATCAGGATGCCGTAGAACGCCGACATCTGAATGGAGCGCCCGCTCAGCACCCCGTAAAAGAGCCCGCCCAGCGCCGCCAGAATGGGAATGATGCGCTCCATACGCAGTACATCAGACCAGGGCGGCAGCTCGTCTTCCGGCACTACTTTCAGCTCGCGGCGCTTGGCCACCAGATGAATCGTCAAGAACACACCCAGGTAGAAAAGCACCGCCGGCAATAACGCCGCCAACGCAATGCGCAGATAACTCTCACCGATGATCTCGGACATGATGAACGCCGCCGCCCCCAGAATGGGCGGGGCAATCTGCCCACCGGTGGAGGCCACCGCCTCCACGCCCGCGGCGAAGGGGCGCGGATAATCGAGGCGTTTCATCATCGGAATGGTGAAGTTACCCGTAGTGGCCACATTGGCTACGGCGCTGCCGCTCACCATGCCAAAAAGCCCCGAGGCGACGGTCGCCACCTTGGCGGCCCCGCCCGGCGAGCGCCCGCTGATGCGCAGCGCCAGATCCATGAAGGTATTGCCGCCGCCGGTATGCAGCAGCAAACAGCCAAAGAGGACGAACGCGGCAATGGTCGTGGCGGCCACGCCGACCAGCATGCCCCACACACCCAGATCCCCCAGGTAGATCGTCTCGGTCATGTAGTAAAGATCGAAACCGCGATGACCCAGCGGCCCCGGAATATAGGCGCCGAACCAGGCGTAGGCGAGCCCAGCGACCACTAACAGGGGAAATATCCAGCCGATCGCCCGGCGCGAAAGCTCCAGAATGGCGATGAGCAGCACCCCGGTCAGCGCCATGTCGCGCGGCGAGGCCCAGGGCAGCTCGACGAGTATCTGTTCGTGGTTGAGCGCCACGTAGCCGCAGGCCAGCACCACGCCAATGGCAAGTAGCGCATCGATCATAAGCCCCGCCGGGCGCCAGCGCTTGCCATCGCCCAGGGGGTAGACGGCAAGCCCCAGCAGGATGACCAGCGCGAGAAAGATACTGCGTTGAACCAGGCTCTCGAAGGGCCCGGTGGCGGAGGTAAAGAGGATCAAGCCCCCAAGCGAGAGGGCCAATCCTTTAACAAGAGCATCGCGCATGAACATCCTCACTGGTTAGCCGTTACTGCACGGGCTGCAAGGCATCGGGAATATCAAATCCCTGTTCTTCGAAATAGCGCGCCGCCCCCGCGTGAAGCGGAACCGTGCCGACTTCCAGGGTCATTTGCGCAATGTCCGCATCGCGCATGGCGGCGAACGCGTTGACCTGGGGTTCCGGGTTCTCCATTACCGCCTTGACGATCTGATAAGCGGTCTCTTCGTCCATATCGGGATGCGCGTGTACGGCTACGCCAAACGCCCAGGTGGTGTAGCCGGGGATACCGTCAGCGGCGCCTTCGGGCACGTCGACAATGGCGATGTCCGGCATTTCGTCGCGCAGCGTTTGTGCCTGCTCGTCGTCGAGGGAGAGCACGCTGATCGGCGTAAAGGTCGCGATATCCATGGTCGAGCCATCCAAACGATCACCCACGCCGGATTTGACCGAGCCCATCACGCGACCATCTTTCATGGCATCGACGATGTCGGTGGTCGAGCCCCGCACGTAGTCCGGCGAGATGCCCAACGTTTCCATGACGGCCTCGGTGGTCTTCTCGGTGGCGGAGCCGGTGATCCCCGGATTGAAGCGAACGCCGTCCAGCTCACCAAATGACGTGACGCCGGCATCTTCGCGCATGACCGCGTTTTGCGGCGATACGGTGTACACCCACAGCAAGCGGTTATCGACGGGGCGACCTTCGAAATCCTGCTCGCCGGCGTAGGCCTGATAGCCAATATTGGTGGTCACCAGCCCCATATCGATCTGGTTACGCCCCAGGCGGCGAAGGTTATCCACCGCGGCGCCGGTTTCCGCCACCGAGGAGCTGATGCCGTCGATCTGGTTGTTGATGATCTGGTTGACGGCGACGAAATAGCTGTAGTGGCTGGACGAACTTGAGGTCGAGCCTATCAAGAGGCGTTCGTTGGCGTGGCTGGTGGCAGCAGCGAGCAAAGCCGTGCCTGCGATAACGGCGGTCAGTAGCGTTTTCATGTCAGCTCCCAGGCCCGTATGAATGAGCCTTTCTTGTTATCAGACGAAGGTATAAGTCCTTACATAACAACGCTTTTTTAAAAGCGATGCTTAACGATGGAAGGCCGACATGATTTTGTATATTAAATTGTTTTTATCTTTGGTTTAATTATTTAAAACGTCATGAAAAGACTTTCTAACCCGTTATGTGTGAAGGATTATTGGCGCCAACGGCCGTCTCAAAAGAGCATTAAAGATACTTTACATAAACTAAAGTATAGGCCTCGAGGGTATGCAAAAGTCCCGAGTCCCCTCCCCTTTAGCTCTCTTTAATACAATGAAAGGCATTCGATCTGTGTTTTAATTTCTAAATGACTACCAGCATAAAACAACTGCAGGTGTTCGTGGCGGTGGCTCAATCGCGTAGCTTTGCCGAGGCCAGCGAGCGCGTGCATCTTTCCCAACCCGCGATTTCCATCGCGCTGCGTAAACTCGAGGAGAACGTGGGCGGGGCGCTGTTTGCGCGTACCAGTCGCCAGTTGGCGCTGACACCGGAGGGCGAGGCCTTTCTGCCTATCGCCCTGCGCCTACTTGGCGACTGGAACGAGGCATTCGAAGACCTGAGCCAGCACTTTTCGAAGCAGCGCGGCAAAGTGGCGGTCGCGGCTCTTCCTACTCTTGCCGCAGGGCTATTTCCCAAGGTCGTCAAGCGCTTTCACGAACGCTATCCGCGTATTAACTTGAACCTACACGACGTACTGGCGGATCAGATCAATCAGATGGTCCGGGAGGGGCGCGCGGACTTTGGCCTTTCCGTCAAACCCCAGGACTCGGACGACTTAACGTTTGAACCTATTCTGGTGGATCACTATATGGCGGTCTTTCCCGTCGGCCACCCGCTTGGCAAACAGCAGCGTATCGAATGGGCGCAGTTGGGTCGCTATCCTTTTATAGGTATCAATCGACTCTCCAGCTCCCGTCAGGATATCGACCGCACAATGGAAGAGGTCAACGTGAAGCTCGATATACTCTGCGATGCAAGCCAGATTGCCACCGTGGGGAGAATGGTCGCCGCGGGGCTAGGCATTAGCGTGCTGCCCGCCTTGAGCTTTCGCCAAATAGCCGTGGAAGGCATCGATTACCGCCCTCTACACAGTCCCGAGACCCCGCGTGAGCTGGGTATCGTACTGAGCCGGCGCCATCCGCTTTCTAGCGCAGCTCGAACGCTTTATGAAATGATTCACAGCGATAACGAGTTCGCCTAAACGCGACCGGCTTACGTTTTCAACAGAATGTGCCAGACTAACTAGCCTGGTAACGACAAGATGGAGAATATTACATGAGTGATAGCGCCAAACCCTGGACGCAGCCAATGCCCGACGCGCAGTTCGATGTGATGCGCGACATTATCTCGGCCCCCAGCCCGGTCGGTCTGGAAGGCGCCATGACCTATGGCGTATTGAAACCCTACTTCGAGAGCTTTGCTCCCACGGACTGGAAACTCCACCAGTACCGGGGTAACGCCGGCGTGGTACTGGATACGCATCCGGGCCGCGACGACATGTTCAAGGTGATGCTGGTAGGCCACGCCGATAAAATCCGCATGCAGGTGCGCTCGATCGGCGAAGACGGCAAGATCTGGATCAATACCGACTCCTTTTTGCCCACCGTGCTGATCGGCCACGAAGTGATTCTGTTCAGCGAAGACCCGGAGGCCCCGGGCAGCTATCGCCGTTTGGAAGGCGGCACCGTCGAGGCACTGGGCGCCATTCACTTTTCTGACCCAGGCGTTCGCAGCGGCGAAAAAGGCATCAAGAAAGAGCAGATCTACCTGGATTTGCAGATCCACGGCGAGAACAAGAAGCAGCAGGTGCTGAACCTGGGCGTGCGCCCGGGGGATTCGATCATCTTCAACCGTCCGATCAAGAAAGGCTTTAGCCCGGACACCTTCTACGGCGCCTACCTGGATAACGGCCTGGGCTGCTTCGTCACGGCGGAAGTGGCCAAACTCGTGGCCGAAGCCGGTGGCACGAACAACGTGCGCGTGATGTTTGCCATCGCAAGCTACGAAGAGATCGGCCGCTTTGGTAGCCGCGTGCTGGCGGGTGATCTCAAGCCCGATGCGTTGATCGGCATCGACGTGAACCACGACTACGTGGCCGCCCCGGGCATTGGCGACAAGCGCATGCAGGCGCTCGAGATGGGCAAGGGCTTCACCATGTCCGTGGGCTCGGTGGCCAGCGAACAGCTCAACCGGATCATCGCCGAAACCGCGCGCCAGCACGACATTCCCATGCAGCGCGATATGGTGGGTGTGGATACCGGTACCGATGGCATGGCAGGCGTGCTGGCGTCGATCGATAGCGCCGCGACCTCGATCGGCTTTCCCACGCGCAACATGCACACCATCTCGGAAACCGGCAACACCCAGGATGTGCTCGCCGCGATTCACGTGCTGGCCGAAGCCATCAAGTTGCTGGACAACGTCGACGATATCGAGCGGCTGTTTTACGACAACCACCCCCGGCTGGATCAGGCCAGCACCCTTGGCCATCAGGGCAGTGACAAACCCAAGGAAGACGACGAGAACGACGAAAAGAGCGACGCGAAGAAGTAGCTCTCCCGCCCCGGCCACTGGCCGGGGTTTTTATTTTCCCCCTTCCTTATGCGCGTTGTTGATCTGGTTTATTCACTCTCAGCGCCTATCCGCTGGATACTCGATTTGTTTTCTGCGCCGCCCCGAAGGCGCGGATAGCATCGTGTGCCTGACACTGGGCTGCCCCTGATTACGACCAAAGTCTTAACCCTGCCACCAACGTTCAATAGACCAAGGTGGTAGGATTCACGCGTGAAAAACACCTCCGTTTGAGCCACTTGATATTGATTGGAGCCAGGTATGAGTGCGTTAACCCAAGAGTGGCGCCGCTGGGTGCCGCTGTTGGCGGGGCCGCTGCTGTTTGCGTTATTACAGTTTGCGATGCCCGCCACGCTGATCGATCCCATGCCACGCATCGTGCTGGGGCTGACGGTCTGGATGGCCGTTTGGTGGGTAACGGAGCCGGTGCCGATCCCGGTGACCTCCTTTTTGCCCATGGTGTTGCTACCCCTAACCGGCGTAATGGCGATGGACGAGGCGGTGGTGGGCTACGCCAACCCGGTCATCTACATGTACATGGGCGGCTTTATTCTGGCGATCGCCATCGAGCGCTGGAACCTGCACCGGCGTATCGCGCTTTCCATCGTCAACCGTATCGGCAATAGCCTGCGCAGTATCGTGCTGGGCGTGTTGATCGCCTCGGCGTTTCTCTCCATGTGGATCTCCAACGCCGCCACGGCGTTGATGATGCTGCCCATCGCCGTGGCCCTGCTGGGGGAGCTTGACGAGCGCGATCAGTTCGAAAAGAACCAGCGCGACGCCTTTGCCCGGACGTTACTGCTCACGGTGGCTTATGCCGCCTCGATCGGCGGGCTGGCGACGATCATCGGCTCGGTGCCCAACGCCATCGTCGTGGCGATGATTCCGCAGTTCTTCGATGTCGAAATCAGCTTCTTGCAGTGGATGATTTTCGCGCTACCGCTCACGCTGCTGCTGCTGGCCTTCTTGTACGTCTACCTGACACGGGTGTACTCGAAGGTGCCCAACACGCGTTTGGAGGTGAACTTCGTCGCCAAGGAGCTCGAGGCGCTTGGCCCGATCACCCGGGATGAAAAGCGCGTGCTGGGGGTGTTCGTGTTGACCGCCCTTGCCTGGGCACTGCGCGGCTGGCTGGCGCCCTTTTTCGATCTACCGCTCAACGATACGCTCATCGCGATCATCGCCGCGATTTCCCTGTTCATCATCCCCGCCCACAGCGAAAAGCGCAGCCTGCTCGTATGGGACGACATGAAAAATCTCCCTTGGGGGCTTTTCATTTTGTGGGGTGGGGGCATGTCACTGGCGGCGGCGTTCAGCGCCAGCGACCTGACCGGCTGGATCAGCGAACAGCTTCAGTTGCTGGATGGCGTTAGCTACTTCTGGCTGCTGCTCTTCATGGTCCTGCTAATGCTCTTTTTGACCGAGATCATCTCGAACACCGCGACGGCGAACATGGCGATTCCCATTACCGCAGGGCTCGCCTCGGCGATTACCACCGGCAACCCGCTGGGGCTGATGATCGCCGTGGCGCTGGCCACGACCTGTGCCTTCATGATGCCGATCTCGACCCCGCCCAACGCGGCGGTCTTTTCGAGCGGGCGTATCTCGATCAAGCAGATGGCCAAGGCGGGCTTTGCCATGAATATCGTGAGCGCGTTCGTGATCACGGTGTTCGTCTATTTCATTGTACCGCTGTTACTGCCCTCGCCCCTTTAAAAGCATCGACCAAAAAAAGACCCGGCCTGTTGGCCGGGTGCTAGTACGAGCACGTCCTCCCTAAAAGCTTTCGCAACGTCCACTGTTGCGCTTCCCTGGTGTCGCAGGCCTCCTGCCCGCCTCTCCTGGCACCATCCCGGTGCTATCACCATCATGCCCACCCAATGTGTCACGCGTATGACCAAATAAATATCGGCTCTCCCCAACATGACACACTGGCCGCACGACTTGGCGCCCCTTATGCCAAGCGTACCAGGGCTTTAGGGGCGAGCCTTTTACGCAGACCCCTGCCTTGCTTACCAAAGCGGCATGAACACTCCGCTTGGCCCATTTGCGGCGCCTGTACATAAGGCCTGCTAGCTCGACCCCACGCTTTCGAGGGCGCATAAAAAAGCCCCGGCCGTTAACGGCCGGGGCTTGATCGAATTCTCCCTAACTCTGCTACATAGACATCCTGTCTAAACATCCTTGTGCCCGTGAATGTCCGTATTCACCCTTCCTTCAAGCTTCTCCCTAAGCAGTGCGCACACCTTGAGGCCTATCCACTTTGAATGATCTATCCCAGGTTAACCAATTCGATAAACTGCCGGTTATTTGGGTCAAAGAGGAAATAAACCCTTGTCCAGGGGCGAATATTTCACTTTTCCTCTACCGGCATCATTTCGGTACTAGGCAGGTACAACAAAAATACAATTTTATCTTGTACACGTCTTGGCCCTGTTCTATAGTCTGTAGTGTTCGCGGTAAGGAAACCGCTTCGCGAAGGATCGCTCGTTCAGGAAGAACGATATCATTCAAGGAGTGAACGTACTCAGGATGAGTACTTAGCGTTCAAGGACGAAAAAAGCTCAAGGTAGAGCGTTAAAGTCTCAAGGAAATGAGAAGCTCAGGAAGAGCAGGCAAAACACACGGACGGTCCCCAGAGGCAACGAAAAAGCACCCTTTCAAAGGGTGCTTTTTCGTATCTATTGGTTGGGTGCGGCGGGTTGCCCCCCGTATGCTCACAACGGGGGCGACGGAAAACAACCGCGCCTGTTAGGCGTTATAGGGTCCCCTGGCAATGGTGGGCGTGCGCAACGCAGCGCTTTGCACTACGCTAAAGAAGTCTAACCACCTATCAGGAAAAGAAAATGCCCTCTACCACCGCCATCGTTGTTATCATCGTCATTATTGCCATACTGGGTATTGGTTTTAGCGGCGTGCTGCCTTTCTAAGCACCCCATACTACTCAGACGGGCTCACGGGCGCTTGGCGCCCGGCTTTCCATTGATGACACAGGAGCTCCCATGCCCTTACTCGATAGTTTTACCGTCGACCATACGATCATGAACGCCCCGGCGGTTCGCGTAGCGAAAACCATGAACTCCCCTTCCGGCGACACGATCACCGTGTTCGATCTGCGCTTTAACAAGCCCAACGCCGAGATGATGGGAGAAAAGGGTATTCACACGCTGGAGCACCTGTTTGCCGGCTTCATGCGCAACCACTTGAATGGTGACGGCGTCGAGATTATCGATATCTCTCCCATGGGGTGCCGTACGGGTTTCTACATGAGCCTTTTGGGTAGCCCTTCGGAAGAAAAGGTCAGCGACGCCTGGCTTGCCTCCATGCGCGACGTGCTCAATCTCGAGCGCATGGACGAGATTCCCGAACTCAACGAGTACCAGTGCGGCACTTACACCATGCACTCCCTCGATGACGCTAAAAGCATTGCCCAGGACATCGTCGATAAGGGTATTGGCGTCAACAAAAATGACGATATCGCGTTAAGCGCCGAGCGCCTGGCGGAACTGGGCAACGACGTAAAATAAGCAGCCCCGTGCCACGAAAAAGCCCCGCTATCGCGGGGCTTTTTTATGCGGTGCCGAAATGAACGGCCCGCCTGACCTCAACACAGGATTAGAGCTGCGCGTCGAGCCACTTCTTCACTGCGAACTGATCCTGAGAGCCTGCGGGCAGCTCGTCGCGAATCAGCTCTTCACCCTTATGCAGCGCCGTGATGGGCGCCGATGCGGAAAGCACCATGTTCAGCATATAAAGCACTTCGTTACCCTGCTTGGGGTCGAACGAGGTGCTTTCTTCCGGCTCACCGCTGACCCGCGGGTCGTTACCGGGGATATCGTCCCATTGATAGTGGTCCAGGCTCAGGTTGATACGCTGAAAGTCCGCCATTTTATACCTCGATCATCCAATGAATGTTTTTGCTCCATTACAACCGGCCGTTTTTCACGGGCCGCGTTGTCGCTAGCTGTATTAGCGTAGCAAAGATATGAGATTTCGCGCGGTAAAACCCGACGTTTCACTGCCTGCAGACAGGCGCGGCAAGGCTTTGGCCGGCAAACCATAGCTTGGTTATTCAATCCCTGACCCGCGGCGGCTTCTCGGGCCACTCATTTAGCGAAATTTCGCCCTCAATGGCGTCGATCACTTCATCGAATTGATCCGCGCAGTGTTTGAACCCGCACTCCCAGACCACGATGACCCGCCAGCCCAGGGCCTCGAGCTCAGCGCGTTTGCGCGCGTCGCGCTCCACGGTCTCGCCCAGCTTTTGCTGCCAGAACGTTTTTTGACTCGCCGGCGTGGTCGCGTAAAAACAGCCTTGGTGACTGTGCCAAAAACAGCCGTTCACGAACAGCGCCACCTGATAAAGCGGCAGTGCGAGATCCGGTTTGCCAGGCAGCTCTTTGGAGTGGGCCTCAAACGATATATAGCGCTTTTCGAGCTCGCTCTGAACGAACCGTTCCGGGGCGGTATTCTTGCCCTTGATGGAAGCCATCATTTTCGATCGCGTAAAGCGATCAACAATGTCCGTCATGGCGCTGCTCGACAGTGAGGTTTATAGAGTGACACGGGCACCTGGTAAAAGTGCCCGTGGCGTCTCGATCAGTCTCTACACTTCTTTGTACCTATCTTGCTCGATTTCGACAGCGGCAAGAATTCGCGGCTCCATCAGCTTGGCAACGGCTTCGAACACCGGGACGACAACGGAGTTGCCAAACTGGCGGTAAGCCTGGGTATCCGACACCGGAATGACGAAGTGGCTATCACCGGGCTTATCAAAGCCCATCAACCGGGCACACTCCTGAGGCGTCAAACGCCTGGGCCGATACTGCTGGTTGGCATCGCTGTAGAAATCCTGGCCTTGATCGAAGCCGCGGTCCACCAGAATTTCCGAGCCATCCTTGTGGTAACGCGCGGAAAGAGTACGGGCTACATCGTGATGACGGGTGAGGCCAAAACCGAAGCCGTTCCCCTTCTCGCGATGCTTTTGCGCGTATTTATAAAGATACTCCCAAAGCTTTGGCGTCAGGATGTATTTGTCATCCACTTTCGCATCGAGAATATCCCCAAAGGAAGGCGGCTTTTCCGGGTACATGTTGGCGATGTCTTTCAGGGTAAAGCCTCCATGCACGTTCAAATCACGCCTAAAGCCCACCAGCACGATCCGTTCGCGGTGCTGCGGTATGAAGTGCTTGGCATCGATGACCTTCGGGTCGCGCCCCTTGGGCACATCGACGTCGGCTACCTCATAACCAAGCTCATCGAGCGCCTCGCAAATCACCCGAAAGGTTTTGCCCTTGTCGTGGCTTTTGAGGTTTTTCACGTTCTCCAGCAAAAAAGCCGCGGGCCGCTTGGCCGCTAGAATCCGCGCCACATCGAAGAAAAGTGTGCCCTGGGCATCGCACTCGAAACCGTGCTTGCGGCCCAGTGAGTTCTTTTTCGATACCCCCGCCAGAGAAAACGGCTGACAGGGAAATCCGGCCAATAACACGTCGTGGTCCGGCACCTGCTGATCAATATGTTTGTAAGCGGTGTCTTCATCGATCTCGAGGTTCGCACTCAGGGTGATCTCGCGAATATCCTCGTTGAAGCGGTGCTTTTGCGGGTCGCAGAAGTGGTTGGCCTTGTAGGTGCGAACGGCGTATTTGTTCCACTCGGAGGTCAGCACGCACTCGCCGCCAATCGCCTCGAAGCCTTTTCTGATCCCACCGATGCCGGCGAACAGATCGACGAAGCGAAATGCAGGCTTGAGATCGTTGGCCTTGGGCGTGGGCAACATACTGATCATGCGCCGGTAGGCGGCGTGGGTAACCCGGGGCTCGGCCTTGCCTTTCGCCCAACGGTTGATGGTTTCCCGACACCAGCTGCCTTTATCGACTTCCGCCAGCGCTTCGGCGATGGTCCGCTGATCATAGATTTCCAAAAGCCTATCCAGCAACGCCTTCTCGTCAAGCGCCTCATAGGGCGACACCCCGGCGCCCATCGGGGCTTGGGTAGCGTGTGAATCGGTTTCTTTGTCGAAGTCGGAAAGCAGCGCCATGGTTTTTCTCTGGGTCAAGTGTGTGACGAGAGGTCACGATTGTAGACGCGCCATACGCTATCCGCGAGGCTTTTAAGGCAAAGCTGGCTAGCCTTCCGCCTTTTCCCGTTGGCGTATCAGGCTAAAAATCCGTTACGAACCAGTGGTCCCAGCCAATTGGCCTAAGCCATTGTAAAACCTACCTTGGCGCCATAGGCTATTAAAACAGCATGCTCTTATGTGCCTCTCAATAAGACGACCCTCTATCCAACAAAACGAACAGAAGAGCCCAACATGACTGAGTTGGCCACACGCCATAGCTCGCGTAACACCCATGTATTGACGATTTTCACAGCGGTAACGAACGTTGGCGACGGGGTACTTAAAGTCGCGCTGCCCGTCATAGCCACCACCCTCACGCAATCTCCCCTGCTTGTATCACTAGTCGCCGTGTCGATGACGCTGCCCTGGCTATTGGCAGCGCTTCACGTGGGCGTGGTGGTCGACCGAATGGACCGGCGACGGCTGCTATGGGCTTCAAGCATCGTTCGATTGGGAATTCTGGCCGGCCTATTGCTAGCCGCTCTCTACGGCTACCTGGGGCTGGCGGTGCTGCTCGCGGTAGGTTTATCGCTTGGCATGACGGATGTTCTCACTCAGCTCTCGGCCTTCGCCCTGGTGCCGGATGCCGTGGGCAAAGCGGACCGCGAGCGGGCCAATGCATGGATGACGGGCGCCGAAACGGTATGCAACGAGTTTTTGGGTCCACTGATTGGCGGCGCTTTGATCACTGTCGGCACGATCTACGCGCTAATGGTCGGGCTGGGCAGCTATGCCAGTGCCGGTGCGGTCCTTTGCCTGTTAGTCGGCATCGCGAGCGTGCCTCATCGCCAAACAGCGAGACGAACATCGATGCATCAGCAGATCGCCGAAGGCATCGCTTATCTTTGGCATAACAAGGTGCTGCGCCTAATGGCACTGACACTACCGATCATGTCGGCGAGCTGGGCCGCCTGGTTCGCCCTGATGCCTCTTTATGCAAGCCAAGTCATGGAGATCGATGCCGGCACCTATGGCTTCATGGTCAGCGCCCTGGGCGTGGGCGGCATCATGGGCGCCATACTGGCACGGCCGCTGAATCGATTGCTGGGCCGAAAGCCGGTCATGGTGCTCGATATCGTTGGCACCATTCTTCTCGTCGGGGTTCCAGCGCTCACCTCCGAGCTTTGGCTGATTTCCCTGGGCGCGTTCCTTGGCGGCCTTGGCGGCACTTTATGGGCCGTTAACTCTCGGACGATCAGCCAGCAACTGGTCCCGTCCCACCTCCTGGGCCGTTACAGCTCGGCGGCACGAATGCTTCAGTGGGGCGCCATGCCGCTGGGCTCTCTACTCGCCGGCGGGCTGGCCGAATATTTCTCTATCGAGTTTGCCCTGGGCGTGTTCTCGGTCGCGTCATTCTTGCTGATTCTTCCCTTCTGGACACTCTTTAGCTACCGGGAATAGTTTAAAGTCACTTCCTACCCACCCCGGGTTCGACCCTGCCAGCGCTCTCGCTCTACCAGCCAAGCGTAAGGATGTATGAAGTGCTGGACAAAGTGCCAGCAGGGAGTCGCACCCCAAGCGCCGTGGAGCTCACAGGGGAGCCTGCAGGACGTTCGAATGTGGGGGGAAGTCGTCCAAACAAAAAAGCCCGCTGATCGAAATCAGCGGGCTTTTTAAATTCTTTGGCGGAGGGGGAGGGATTCGAACCCTCGAAGCCTTGCGGCTTACACACTTTCCAGGCGTGCTCCTTCGACCACTCGGACACCCCTCCGCATTTTCGCTCTTGGGTAAGGCGTTGCCTTTCCCTATAGAACGGCGCGTATTCTATGCGGTAAGACGTTAAATGGCAAGTCTTTTCCGCAATCAAGCCAGAACCGCGTAGGTGCCGGTGGCTTGAAAGCAGAGAACGTCGTGGCAATAAAGCTCTTGCGCCAGCGCGATGCGGCCCTTGCCGCGGGTACTAAGGCGCTCGGCAAGCTCCTCTGCCCCTTCCGGTTTGGCGGGTTTGCAAATGAGGCGATAGTCGTCGGTCACCGGGGCTAAAAACTTCTGGCTGGCATCGGCCACCACGACGTCGCGAGATAGGCCCTGCTGGCGAAGCCAGAGTGTGGCCCAGCACCATCCCTGCAGCGTGGCCTGCGCGGTTAATGCCCCGCCAAAGCCGGTGCCCTTATCGTTGAGCGAAGGCGTTAGCGCAAGCTCCCAAAGCAGATGGCCGTTACTTTGGCTCATCTGCTTGAGGCCGAGGGATTCGACCATGGGAATCGCCTCGGTCAGCCACTGCTGAAAGGCGCCAAGGTCTTCTCTGCCCTGCTCGGGAAGCGCTAACCGAGGGTAAGGTAGCCCGGGCTTACGTGATTTGCTCATGCGCCCGGCTCCCTAGCTCCAGCGCTCGACGAAGTTAGCGGTGTCGTGCTGCGCCAGCGGCTTGTGACGGCCACCGAGGGTGCCCAGGTAGATAAATGCCACGACCTCGTCGTCTTCCGCTAGGCTCAACCCTTTACGCACGACCGGATCAAACGCGTACTTACCGCTACGCCACATCGCCCCCAACCCCAGGGCATGAGCGGCCAGCAAGATGCCGTGGGCGGCGCAGCCCGCGGAAATCACCTGCTCCATTTTGGGCACTTTGGCAATATCCGGCGTGACGCTTGCGATGACCGCGATGATCATCGGTGCGCGCAGCGGCTTTTGGCGGGCGGCGCTCAGGGTGTCGTCCGTAGCGCTGGGGTCTTCCTGGAACTCCGCCTCGGCAAATAGCTCGCCCAAACGCTCGCGCCCTTCTCCACTGAACTCGATGAATCGCCAGGGGCGAAGCTCCTGATGGTCAGGCGCGCGCAGCGCCGCCTGATAAAGTGCCTCGAGCTGCTCAAAGCTTGGCGCGGGCTCGGTGAGCTTACCCATAGAGCTTCGCTCGTGAAGAAGCGTCAATGCATCCATACTACGGTCCTTGGGTTGGGCCTTGAGGGGGCGTTAGCGCTCTACTCTAGCGCAATGCCTTACTGCCTTGCCAGACGCAGCGACCCGGGCGGCGCCATTCCCGGCGTTGCCCGCCAGGGGCTGATATCCAGCCCGCCGCGGCGTACGTAGCGTGCCAGTACCAAAAGCTCGGAAGGCCCTGTACGCTGCTTAAGGTCGGTGAAGATATGCTCTACGCAGTGCTCGTGGAAATCCTGATGCTGACGAAAGCCGATCAAGTAGCGCAAAAGCCCTTCGCGATCGATTTTGGGGCCCTTGTAGCGAATCATGACGCTACCCCAGTCCGGCTGGCCGGTAACCGGGCAGTTGGATTTTAGAAGATGCGAGTAAAGCGTTTCTTCGACCACCTCGGTGCCCGCGCTTAAATGCTCGGCGCTCGGCGTGTAATTATCGACGGCGATATCCAGGTCGTCGAGGCACTCGCCGGGCAAGCGTGAAGGCGTGAGTGCCTGATCATCTACCTCGAAAAGCTCAACGCCAACGGCTGCCCCGGCCACGCGGGAAAGATCGCTGGTCAGCACCTCGATGACCGCCTCGCGGCTCTCGAAACGGGTCTGGTTGAAGCTATTGAGGTAAAGCTTCCAGGACTTGGATTCGATCAGGTTGGGCGAGCTTGCAGGCAGCGTAAACCTGGCCACGGCGACCACGGGCTTGCCCCGCGCATTGAGCCAGGAGACCTCGAAGGCGTACCACTCGTCTGCCCCAGTAAAAGGCAGCGCGGCGTCATCGATGCCTAGCGGCGCGCGATTGGCGGCGCGGGCAATGGCAAAGAGCAGACCCGCATCGTACTGCTGCGGGTAGGCAGAATCGCGCCCCAGGGGCGCGTGTTCCAACGTATCCGGGCGATGTGCCATGAAATACTCCTTCGATTAGCTGCGAATACCATGACCGCGCTCGAGCATGGTCAGCGCAACGCCAAACAGCACGACGATGAACGCAAAAATCGCCGCCAGCGCCCAAACGACCGGGATGTCCGACACGCCCAGAAAGCCATAGCGGAAGACGTTCACCATGTAGAGAATCGGATTCAGCATGGAGATACTTTGCCAGATATCCGGCAGCATCGAGATGGAGTAGAACACCCCGCCAAGATAGGTCAGCGGCGTGAGAATGAAGGTCGGCACGATCGAGATATCATCGAACTTGTTGGCCAGTAGCGCGTTGATGAACCCGCCAATGGAAAATAGCGCCGAGGTCAGCACGACGACCAGCACAGTCAAAAGAGGATGCTCGACGCTCAGCCGGGTAAAGAACAGCGAGACCACGGTGACGATCAGCCCCACGCCCAGGCCCCGGGCCATGCCGCCCAAAATGAAGCCGGAGAGAATCACCCAATTGGGCATCGGTGAGACCATCATCTCCTCGATCGAGCGCTGAAACTTGTTGGAGAAGAAGCTCGAGGCAACGTTGGAGTAGCTGTTGGTGATCACCGACATCATGATCAGCCCAGGGACGATGAAATCCATGTAGCTAAAGCCGTCCATCGCGCCAATACGCGAGCCGATCAGGTTACCGAAGATGATGAAGTACATCGCCATGGTAATGGACGGCGGCAAGAGCGTTTGTGGCCAGATGCGTGTAAAGCGCTTGATCTCCTTGACCACCAGCGTCCAAAGCGCGATCAGGGTTTGGGTCGCATTCATGATGTCGCCTCCGGGCTGCGCTTTTCATCGATCGGGTTTTGGCTGCCTTCCACCATCGACACGAACATCTCCTCCAGGCGGTTGGCGCGGTTACGCATCGAAATCACGCTGATGCCCTGGGCGCTTAGCGCATCGAATACCGTATTGAGCGACTGGCCGCGCTGAATGGCCAACGAAAGCTGAGAAGGCTCTACTTGCTGGATCTCGAAGCCGTCTATTTCGGGTATGTACTCGATAGGCGCGGCCAAATCGAGCAGGAAGGTTTCGGTATCGAGCTCGCCCAGCAGCTCACGGACGCTGGTGTCGCGCACTATTGCACCGTCATTGATGATGGCGATGTTACGACAAAGGCTCTCCGCCTCTTCCAGGTAGTGCGTGGTGAGAATGATCGTGGTGCCCTCGTCGCGATTGAGGCGACGCATGTATTCCCACATGCTGCGGCGAAGCTCGATATCAACGCCGGCGGTCGGCTCATCGAGAATCAATAGTTTGGGCCGGTGCATCAAGGCGCGGGCGATCATCAGGCGCCGCTTCATGCCGCCGGAGAGCATCCGCGCGCTGCCGTTGCGCTTGTCCCAAAGCCCCAGATCGGTCAGAAGCTGCTCGGCGCGGGGCAGCGCTTTGCTGCGCTTCATGCCGTAGTAGCCCGCCTGGGCCATCACGATATCCAGCACCTTCTCGAACTGGCTAAAGTTGAACTCCTGGGGCACGACGCCAAGCTGATATTTCGCCTTGGCAAAGTCCTTATCGATGTCGATACCAAAAATGGACACCTTGCCTTCGGACTTTTGCACCAGCGAGCACACCACGCCCAGCGTGGTCGACTTGCCGGCGCCGTTCGGCCCCAGAAGCGCAAAAAAATCGCCCTGTTGGACGTCAAGATCGATGCCTTTGAGGGCGTGGAAGCCGTTGCCATACACCTTGGTAAGGCCACGGATAGACAATGCCGGTTCGGCCATGGAATGTCCTGTCAGCAAAAGAGGGGGCACAAAAAACGCTAGAGGCAACCATATCGGGGCACGAGGTGCTTTTTTCAAGCCACTGTTTCAACCACTGTGCTCTGCGCGGCGCTATTAAGCGACAGGCGGGCAGAAACGTAATTTTTTGTGATAACCCACAAACTTATAAGCAAGTCGAACTAATACTTTAGTATTATGCCTATACCCAAGCGTTATAAAGATTAGCGCGCAAGGGAATAAGCAACCATAAACGAGAAAGCCACATAATGAGCACCATGACTGCCCAGCCTCCTGTTACCACCCAAGACTCAACGACCCACCGGAGCCCTCACGATACCCAACGCGGCCTGGCCGCCATTTCGCTGCGTCGGCAGCGGTTGATCGGCATAGGCGTACTATGGCTGATACTCGCCATCATGATTACGGTCAACGCCTTACAAAGCCGAGCGCTGCTTTATCACGAGCGTGAAGAGCGCATGGTCACCGCAGTGGATATCGCCATGTCGACCCTGGAACACTTCGACGAAATGGCCCAGCAGGGGTTGATGACCCAGGAAGAGGCTAAAACCCTGGCCTTTGAAAACATCCGCGATGTGCGCTTTGGTGATGATGACAACTATCTGTTCGTGCTGTCCGGGGATTTGCACATGATGGCGCATCCCAAGCGCCCAAGGGGCCAGGACCTTTCTCAGGTCACCGATGCGCAAGGCACGCTGCTTTTTCAAGCGATTCTGGACAATACCCGCGGCACCGGCAGCGGCTTTACCGACTACTACTCCAACTTCGCCCGCGGCAGTGATACCACGCCCCTGGTGCACACCTACGCCGAAGCCTACACCCCCTGGGACGTTTACGTAGCCAGCGGCGTTTTCATGGGTGACATTAGCCAGACCATCATGGCGCAGCTGCTCAAGACCATTCTGGTCGGTCTGGTGGCCGGCGCGCTGGTCACGATTGCTTTCTGGGCCATGATCTCACTGATTCTACGCCGCCTGGGCGGCGAGCCGGACTACGCGGCCAACGTGGTCTCGCGTATCGCCCAGGGCGATTTGACCGCCCGGGTCGAGCTGAACGCCAATGACACCAGCAGCCTGCTGCACGATATTCAGCAAATGCGCGACAAGCTTCACACCACCATGCAAGAAATCCATGCCACCAGCGCCGCGGTGGATAGCAATTCCGGTAATATCGCGGACAGCAATCAGGAACTCTCCTCGCGCACCGACCAGCAGGCCGCGGCCATTCAGCAAACCTCCGCCAGCATGGAAGAAGTCACTGCCACCGTGCGTTTGAATGCCGATAACGTAGAGCAGGCCAAGGAGCTGGTACGAAGCGCTGGCGAAACCTCCCAGGCCGGACAAGAAGCCGTGGGTGACGCCGAGACCTCCATGCAGGCCATCATTAGCGAGGCGGCCAAAATTTCTGATATCGTCACGCTGATCGATAGCATCGCGTTCCAGACCAACATTTTGGCGCTTAACGCCTCGGTAGAAGCAGCGCGGGCCGGCGAGCATGGCCGCGGTTTTGCGGTCGTCGCCAGCGAAGTGCGCCAGCTAGCCAACCGCTCAGCCGATGCAGCCAGCGAGATCAAGACATTGATCACTACGTCCAACGCTCAGGTCGACCACGGCGCCTCGAAGGTGACGACCGCCCGGGAGCGCATGGAGCATATCGACCAGCAGATTCAGCGCATCAACGGCCTGTTTGCAGATATTACCGCGGCCACTCACGAACAGACCCAAGGCATCGAGCAGATCAACGTGGCCATCGCCCAGCTTGACCAGTCCACCCAGGACAATGCCTACATGGTTCAGCAAACGGCAACCTCCGCACAGGATCTAAAACAGCGCTCCCAGTCGCTCAACGGCGTCGTCAACTTCTTCCATCTGGGCTAATTCAGCCCCCGCCAAGCGTTAGCGAAGCTACCCGCGTCCGGGCCGGTCAACGGCCCGGACGCGGCGCACAGGGTAAAGAGGTAGCCGGGTACGATTGTATAAACCGCGCGCACAGCAAAACGCCGCCGATGGGCGGTAGATAAAATCTTTGGATTAAAACGACGTAGAAGGGATCGAAGGATCTAAATTGGAGCGGGAAAAGAGATTCGAACTCTCGACCCTCGCCTTGGCAAGGCGATGCTCTACCACTGAGCTATTCCCGCTTAATACTGGCAAGTTGCAGCGAAATGGCGTCCCATAGGGGGTTCGAACCCCTGTTACCGCCGTGAAAGGGCGGTGTCCTGGACCACTAGACGAATGGGACACATCAACGTCGTGAGACGTTTGGAGCGGGAAAAGAGATTCGAACTCTCGACCCTCGCCTTGGCAAGGCGATGCTCTACCACTGAGCTATTCCCGCTTCACATATTTTCGCAATCGAAGTGGCGTCCCATAGGGGGTTCGAACCCCTGTTACCGCCGTGAAAGGGCGGTGTCCTGGACCACTAGACGAATGGGACACGTCTTGGAGCGGGAAAAGAGATTCGACCGGGCTGGCGTTCCAGCTCTCGACCGGCACTTGCTTGACCACACTACCAAATTGGAGCGGGAAAAGAGATTCGAACTCTCGACCCTCGCCTTGGCAAGGCGATGCTCTACCACTGAGCTATTCCCGCACTCCGATACCTGACGATGAAGTGGCGTCCCATAGGGGGTTCGAACCCCTGTTACCGCCGTGAAAGGGCGGTGTCCTGGACCACTAGACGAATGGGACGTTTCATTGCCTCGTCGAGGTGGCGCGTATATTACTCAGAGGAGGTTTTCATGTCAAGCCACTCATCCTCAATTTGACCTTTTCCTTTTCAGCACAGCGCTTTGGGCTCCGAACAGTCGTGCAACCAGTCGGGGAAAAGTCGGTATCGAGCGCACTTGGCAAGAAGCAACCTCCGCCTTTACTTCTTACTCTACTCTTGCGCTTTCTCTACACGCTTCTTTACCCAACACAAATCGGCTACTTCAAACAACGACGCGTGCTGTGCTCGCCCCCTCTGTTTGGGTAAGCGCCGCTTATAGCCTAAACTGAACCTCATACCGCCGTTGGTGGTCTGATATAAGCCGTCGATCCATTCCTATTGGTCGACGGGCAAGAATTTTTCACAGCTGTACGTCATACATAAAGGGAGGCGCCCATGGCCAAAATCGATAAATCGCCGGAGCAGTGGCGCAGCGAGCTAAGCGCCGAGCAGTACCGGGTGGCGCGGGAGAAAGGCACAGAGCGCCCGTTCACCGGTGACTACCAGGTCAGCGACGAACAAGGCATCTATCACTGCACCTGCTGCCATGCGCCGCTTTTCGAAAACGAGCACAAGTTCGATGCGGGTTGCGGCTGGCCAAGCTTCGACCGCCCGCTGGGTAGTCACAGCGTAGAAGAGCACAGCGACACGAGTCACGGCATGACCCGCACCGAGGTCGTCTGCTCCCACTGTGACGCCCACCTGGGTCACGTCTTTCCGGATGGCCCGCCGGAGTCCACGGGGCTTCGTTACTGCATCAACTCGGTATCGCTTGAGTTTCATCCCAACGAGTAAGCGCGCCTGAGCTTCCCGGCACGCCCCGACGGGCTGGCATTCTGATAGAATGGCAGCCCGTTTTTTTGCCTCACGTTTGAGCTCGTAGGAGATACCCATGCTCGGCTGGTTTCCCGGACACATGAACAAGGCCCGCCGCCAGATAAAGGAAGCGCTGCCGGAAATTGACGTGGTCATCGAGGTTCTCGATGCGCGTCTGCCCTACTCCAGCGCCAACCCGATGCTGGCCGAGCTAACACGCCACAAGCCGGTGCTGAAGATTCTCACCCGAGCGGACCTGGCCGACCCCGCGCGCACCCAGGAGTGGGTCGACTACTTCGATGCCCAGGCAGATACCCGGGCGCTGGCGGTGACCACCACGCAAGGCCGCGAGCTCAAGCAGATCCCCGCGCTTTGCCATACCCTGGCCGGCGCCGTACGCGCCGACCGCGACGTGCGCGTGATGGTGATGGGCATTCCCAACGTCGGGAAATCCACGTTGATCAACGGCCTGGCCGGGCGCAAGATCGCCAAGACCGGCAACGAGCCCGCGGTGACCAAGCGCCAGCAGAAGGTGCGTATCGACGGACGCGTAGCGCTGATCGACACCCCCGGGGTGCTGTGGCCCAAGATCGAAGACCAGGCAAGCGCCTACCGCTTGGCCGCCAGCGGCGCGATCCGCGATACCGCCATCGAGTATACCGATGTCGGTATCGTCGCCAGCGCCGAGCTTGCCAAGCGCTACCCCGAGGCGCTCACCGCACGCTACAAGCTCAAGGACCTGCCCGTTTTCGAGGCGCCGGAAAAACCCCAGGACGTGGACGCCGACGGCCCGGCGCGGCCGGACTTTCTCGCCCTGGCAGGCTTTGACGGCCACGCGATTTTAAAAGAAATTGCCGCCAAACGCGGCGGGCTGCGCGCCGGTGGTGTGGTCGATCTGCACCGCGGTGCCGAGGTGCTGCTACACGAGCTGCGCGACGGCAAGCTTGGCCGTATTACGCTGGAAACGCCAGACGACATTCCCGCCACGCCTTTGCACGATGACGCCGAGATTGACGCAGACAGCGAAAGCCCCTCAGCGCATAATGGCGAACGACCTATTGACCGCTAACCCTACTGATCAAGGTAGTTTGGGACACTTCATGGATACGCCGCAGCCTGTAGAATCGCAGCCCTCAGAGCCCCAGCCGCTCAAGAAATCCCACAAATTGTATAATGTCTGCTACGACATCCGCGGGCCCGTTCTCGACCACGCCAAGCGCCTGGAAGACGAAGGGCAACGGATTTTGAAGCTCAATATCGGCAACCCCGCCCCCTTTGGGTTCGAAGCGCCGGAAGAGATTTTGCAAGACGTGATGCGCAACCTGCCCACGGCGCAAGGCTACTGCGATTCCAAGGGGCTCTATTCGGCGCGCAAGGCGATCATGCAGGAGTGTCAGCGCAAAAACATTCCGGGCGTGGGGATCGAGGACATCTACATCGGCAACGGCGTTTCCGAGCTGATCGTGATGTGCATGCAAGCGCTTTTAAACGATGGCGACGAAGTCCTGATCCCCGCGCCGGACTACCCGCTTTGGACCGCCTCGGCCCACCTTTCCGGCGGCCACGGCGTTCATTACCGCTGCGATGAGCAGGCCGACTGGACGCCGGACATCGCCGATATTCGCGCCAAGGTCACCAGCCGTACCCGGGCGATCGTACTGATCAACCCCAACAACCCGACCGGCGCGGTCTATCCTCCGGAAGTCGTCAAGGAAGTCTTGAAAGTCGCCCAGGAGCATCACCTGGTGGTTTTCTCGGATGAAATCTACGACAAGATTCTGTATGACGGCGTCGAGCATACGGCGACCGGGGCGTTGGCCGACGACGACCAGCTCGTGATCACCATGAACGGGCTTTCCAAAAGCTACCGCTGCGCCGGGTTTCGCTCGGGCTGGATGACCATTTCCGGAACGCTTGCCAAGCAGCGCGCCCGGGATTTCATTCAGGGGCTGACCATGCTCGCCTCGATGCGTCTGTGCGCCAACGTACCGGCCCAGCACGCCATTCAAACCGCGCTGGGCGGCTACCAGTCGATCAACGACCTGGTACTGCCCGGCGGGCGGCTGCTGGCCCAGCGCGATATTACCGTCGAGAAGCTCAGCGCGATCCCAGGCGTCTCCTGCGTGACGCCCAAGGGCGCGCTCTATGCCTTTCCCCGCCTCGACCCGGCGATTTTCAACATCAAGGATGACCAGCAGCTGGTCCTGGATTTGCTACTTCAGGAGAAAATTTTGCTGGTCCAGGGCAGCGCCTTCAATGCGCCGGATACCGATCACGTGCGTATCGTCACCCTGCCCTGGGCGGACCAGCTCGGCGACGCTCTGGACCGTTTCGCCAACTTTTTATCCCGCTACCGCCAGTAAGGCCATGAAACTGCCGGGCAGCAAACGACTCTAACAGCACGGTTTTAGGCATCGCCTGAAACCGTATCGAAAAACCGTTTTAAAGACTTGATTCGACAAGCCTAAAGGGAGAGAACGACGATGATGCGTATCATGCTGTTTCTGGCCACCAACCTGGCGGTGGTGCTGGTTGCAAGCTTTACGCTGCGCCTGTTTGGCGTGGAAGGCTACTTACGTGGCCAGGGGATCAACTTTACAAGCCTCTTGCTGTTTTGTTTCATCATCGGCATGGCGGGTTCGCTGATCTCGCTTTTGATGTCGAAGTGGCTAGCCAAACGCTCGACCGGCACCGTATTGATCGAATCGCCTTCTAATTCGACCGAGCAGTGGCTGGTGGACACCGTCGCCGAGCTTTCCCGCGAAGCGGGCATCAAAACCCCGGAAGTGGGCATTTTTCCCGCCCAGCAGTCCAACGCCTTCGCCACCGGCTGGAAAAAAGACGATGCGCTGGTCGCCGTTTCGGCGGGGCTTTTGAACCGTATGCGTCCGGACGAGGTACGTGCGGTACTAGCCCACGAAATCGGCCACGTGGCTAACGGTGACATGGTGACGCTTGCGCTGATTCAGGGCGTGGTCAACACCTTCGTGATGTTCTTTGCTCGCGCCGTGGCGCACCTGCTCGATGGCTTTTTGAAAAGCCGCGGTAGCGAAGGCGGCCTCGGCTTTATTGGCTACTTCGCGGTGGTCATGGTGGCAGAAGTCGTATTTGGTCTGATCGCCTCGGCGATCGTTGCCTGGTTTTCGCGCTTTCGCGAATACCGTGCCGATGAAGCCGGGGCGCGACTGGCCGGCGCCAGCGCGATGGTCAACGCGCTAACGCGCCTGAAAGCCGAAACCGAAATGCCCGACCAGATGCCGGACACCATGCGCGCCATGGCCATTACCAAGGGCCAGACCCGTTCGATGATGGAGAAACTCTTCGCCAGCCACCCGCCTCTGGACGAACGCATTCGCGCGCTCAAAGAAGCCGCCTACCGTCAGTAGCGCGGTCAAACGAAGGGGGTGTAAAGCGCTGAGCGTGCACATCCCCGGCCGGCGGCCTTGGCATCGTAAAGCAGTTGGTCGGCGGCTCTTATCAGTAAAGACGCTTCGCCTCCCTCCATGTGCCGCGCAGTGGCCACGCCCAGGCTGATGGTCACGATCGGCGCTACCTCCGAGCCTATATGAGGAAGGGCCATCGCTCGAATGGCCTTCTCGAGTTCTATTGCCTTGCGCGTAGCATCGGCCAGGTCGGTGGCCGGCAAAAGACAGGTAAACTCCTCGCCCCCGTAGCGCGAGACCAAATCTCTGGGGCGATTCAAATGCGCTTTTATGGTCGAAGCGATGGTTTTGAGACACTCGTCGCCGGAGGGATGACCGTAAATGTCGTTATAGCGCTTGAAGAAATCGATATCGATAAAGAATACCGACAACGGCAGTTCATCCTTTTGACAACGCTGCCACTCGATATTGAGCAGTTCATCGAAATAGCGCCGGTTGGCAACGAGCGTCAACCCGTCCTGAAGCGCAAGCTCCAGCAGCCGGTGGTTCTCCTGTTCACGCCGCTTGAGTACGGCGGCGGAAATCTGCAATACCGTCGACCTCAAAAGCTCCGTGCTTTCGTCTTCCATGGCCGGGTGTAGCGGTGGCGTGATCCGATTGCATTGGGCGATACGAAAAACGTGGCCGTTAGCCCCCGGGTGCTGGGTGACCCGTATCGATCGGCGGCTATTGATATATTCAAACGCCGGGGGCGCCTCCCCGTCCAGACTCCAGGACAGGTCCAGCGCCCGCTCGGGAAGCAGGCAGGCGGCACTAATGGCGCGCGCGTTGACCCCGTGGTCAAGCAGAGTAGCGGCATCGGCAAACTCTTCCGTAAATCCCGAGTTCCAATCGACCAGCCCGCCCCGGTCATCGAAAACCGCGACGCTTTGATTAAAAGCCCCGGGTTTACTCATGCAGTTCGCCGCGCTGCAGTCCTAGCCGCCTGGCTGCCAGCGCCGTTCCCTCCACGCGCGCGCGAATCTTGGCAAAGGCGGTTTCCCGCGGTGTCGAGACATCGTCGCAAAACGGGGAAAAACCGCAGTCGTCGGTGGTACCCAGCTGCGCCAGGGGGATGAAACGGGCCGCTTGCAGCACGCGCTCGCACACCTCTTCAGCGGTTTCGATGCGCGGGTCGTTGACATCGATCACCCCGATAAAGGCGCGCTGCCAGGGCTTCAAATAGCGCGCGATGATTTTCAAGCCGCGTTCCGGGTCTTTTTCCGAGGCCATCGCGATATAGAAGTTACCGACCTTGAGTTCGAAAAGGCTCGGCAAAAGCTCGGCGTAATCCACGTCAGCGCTGTGGGTGGCGTCGTGATCGGCCCCGGGGCAGGTATGCACGCCAAGGCACTGGCGCTCTTCATCGCTAAGGCGCGCCAGCACCCGGTTATTGAGCTCGATAAAACTATTGAGCACGCTGCCGCTGGGATCGAGCTTGAGCGACAACCGCCCTTCGGTAAAATCGATCTGTACCTTTTGGGCACCCGCGGCGAAGCAGCCGCGTATCTCCTTTTCCTGCTCATCGATCAGGTCGTCGAGGAATGCTTCGCGGCTGTAGCCCTCGATCCCATCGGCAGGATAGAAAAGACTCAACGCCGATACCGAAATAATCGCCTGCTTCATGGGCAGCTCGGTATGGGGCCTGGCCATCGCCAGGGAATCGGCGGCGGAGAAGGTGTAGCGAAACGGGCCACGGGTCAAACGCGGCAAGCGGCGGACATGGCCATCGCTAAAGGGAATCTCGAGGCCATCGGAGGCAAAATTATCGCCCCCTTCCACGGAATAAGTCGCAAAGCTATGGGTCTTGCGCTGCTCGCCGTCGGTAATCATGGGCGAGCCCGTGGCCTCGAGCTCGCGCATCGTTTGTTGAACGGCTTCGTCGTATAGGGCATCCATGTCCGCTGCGCCGATTTCGCCGGCATCGAAGCGGTGCTGGGCCTGAATCAACTTATCCAAACGCGGTATGCTGCCAATGGGTTCTGTCGGTAACGTCGTCATTGATTGTCCACCACCTGGTTGTACTCAGTTTAATTTTTAGTCGATTTCAAGTACGTTGCCCAGTCGGTTGGCAGGCTTTTGCCCGTTTGATGTTTTAACGTTACAGCGCATCATACCGGGAGTACGTTGAAACCTGCCCCGCGCAGCATGCCCTCGAGCGCTAACGCCTCGCCGGATAGCCTCACTTGCAGCGTGGCAAATTCGCGGCGTAGCGGATAGTTCGCCCGGCAGGCGTCGAACCCTTTTGCCACACCCTCCTTTCGTATCGCGTAGGCCAGCGCCTCATGATCGCGGCGAACATCGTATACGGCCCGTATACACAACCGTAGCGCATCTTCTGCGGATAGCGCACCTTGCAGCGTTATCGCCGCCAAAGCCGGTGGCGGGCAGATCTCACTGAACGCCGGGCCCTCGGCGCTCTTGAGATACTGCGAAAGCGCCCGCTCGATCATCCAGGTGCCGCGCAGCTTCCCATCCAGACTATGCCCGGCAATGTGCGGCGTTGCCAGCGACACCTGCGCGCAAAGGTCCGTGTCGATGGCGGGTTCGTTCTCCCAGACGTCGAGCACCGCGGTCATATCGCCACGCTCGACAAGCCGTTTGGCGAGCGCTTTACCGTCCAGGCAGTCGCCCCGGCCGGCGTTGATCAGCACCGTACCCGGGTTGAGCGCGCCGAGTCGTTCGCCACCCAGCAGGTGATGGGTGGCGTGCTCGCCCTGGCGGACAAGCGGCGTGTGCAGGCAGATCACATCGCTTTGCTCGATCAGCGTATCGAGATCCACGAAACCACCGCCGCCCTCCTGCTTTGCCCGCGGTGGGTCGCACACTAGCGGCGCAAGCCCCAGCGCTTTCAGGCGCTCGACCAGTCGCCCGCCTACGTTGCCCGCCCCCACTACGCCTACGCGGCGCTCTAAAAACGGCCAGCCTTCGCGCTCGGCCAGGGTCACCAGGCTGCTCAATACGTAGTCCACTACCGCCTCGGCGTTGCAGCCCGGGGCGCTCGAAAAGCCGATGCTGCGCTTGCGCAAATAATCGAGATCGATATGGTCCACGCCGATGGTGCAACTGCCCACAAAGCAAAGCGGGCTATCCTGGAGGAGCGCTGCGTCGACCCGGGTGATCGAGCGCACGATCAGCGCATCCGCATCGGCCAGGTCCTGGGATGTAATATCGCGACCGGGCCGGCGTGTAATCGTGCCCAAATGGCCAAAGCAGGCCTCGGCAGCGGGAATGTTGGCGTCAATGACAAGTTTCATAGGCGTTTGCGCGTCCGGCCTTTACAATATGCGGGAAAAAAGCGTTGTGGTTCAAAGGAGAGTGTTGTGATCGTACGCTGGGAAACCGACCATGACTATGTCCTGGTGCATATTCATCAGGACATGTTCGGCGACTGGATTTTTAGCCGCGCCTGGGGGCAGATCGGCACCCAGTTTGGCGGGTTGAAGCATCAGTTGGCCGACACCCGCGAACAGGCGCAGATGTGGCTCGATGACGAGGCCACCATTCAGGCCTCGCGGGGGTTCGATAAAGTGCTGGAGGCCGCCGACGATACGCCGGAGGCCCAGGATGCCATGCGCCAGCTTTCGCTACTGGATGCGCTTTAAGCCTTGTGGCTAAGCGTGAACACGTGGTGAAGGTTCGTACGCCGGGCAAAATCCGGGTCGAAGGTTTTGCTGGTGATCTCTTCCACCTGGTAGCGCTCGCTGACCGCCTCATCGAGCTTGAAGCGGCGCTGATTGTTGGAAAATACTAATGTGCCGCCGGGCGCCAGCCGCGCCATGGCAAGCTCGATCAACCGCGGATGGTCGCGCTGAATATCCAAAGTGTCGCGCATCTTCTTCGAGTTGGAGAAGGTCGGCGGATCCATAAAAATCAGATCGAAGCGGGTATCCGCGCTTTCCAGCCAACGAAAACAGTCTTCGCGCACCACCTTGTGGCGGCGCAGGTCGAGATCGTTCAATACGAAGTTGTCTTTCGCCCACTCGAGATAGGTGTTGGACATATCCACGCTAACGCTGTCGCTGGCGCCGCCGAGCGCAGCCTGCACCGTCGCCGTAGCGGTATAGCAGAACAGATTCAAAAAGCGTTTACCCGAGGCCATTTCACCGAGCATCCGCCTTACCGGGCGGTGGTCGAGGAAAAGCCCGGTATCCAGGTAGTCGCGCAGGTTCACCCATAGCCGGGCACTGCCCTCTCGAACCTCGAAACGCTCGTTGCTGGCATCGCGCTTTTGGTACTGAGCGCTGCCGCTTTGGCGCTCGCGGCGCTTGATATAGATATCGGACGGGCGAACACCCAGCGCTTCGGGCAGCACCTCCAGCGCATCGAAAAGCCGCTTCTGGGCCTGGGCGGCGTTGACCGTTTTCGGTGCGGCGTACTCCTGCACGTGCACTTTGCCAGCGTAGCGGTCCACCGCTAGCGCGAACTCCGGCATATCGGCGTCGTACACGCGATAGCAGGTTTCACCGCTTTGCTTGAGCCACTTCTTCAAACGCTTTTGGTTCTTGGCCAGCCGGTTGGCAAACATCCGGGCGTTTTCGGAAACGTGCCTTTCGGTTGCGGCTTCAGTGGCCTTGTTGGACGCGTCCTCAGGAGCACGGCCCTCGCTCGCCCTGCTCTCTTCGCTACCCTGCGGGCCGGGCTCGCTCTCGCTTCCCGATTGAGCGCTGCGCGGGGGTGCTTTGCCTTCGCCAATGGCCATCAGCAGCAGCTTGGCATCCAGCGCGCCGTTTTTCAGCGCGTACTGCTTGTGGGCGCGAAGCCCCAGCCGGTGACCAAGATCCGGATTACCGGTAAACAGCGCAAGCGTCCAGCCCGGGAACAGCGCCTTGGCTTTATCGCCAAGCGTGGCGTAAAGGCCTACCAGCTCGGGTAGCTCGCCAAGCCGCTCGCCGTAAGGCGGGTTGGTGATGAGTAGCCCGCTTTGACCCGTTAACGCTTCGGGGCGGCTCAATTTATTCAAACTCTGCCCGTCGAGCTCGATCAGTGCGGGCACGCCGGCGCGCATGGCGTTGGCCCGGGCCGCGGAGAGCGCCGCCGGGCTCTGGTCGAAGCCGTAAAGCGTCGTTTTGCAGCGCTTACGCCCAATCGAGGCACGCGCCTCGGCTTCGCGCTTGAGCTCCTGCCAAATAGCCGCGTCGTGGCCCGCCCAGCCCTGAAACCCGAAGCGCTGACGGTGAAGGTTCGGCGCCTGGTCGGCCGCCATTAGCGCAGCCTCGATCAAAAGTGTCCCCGAGCCACAAAGCGGGTCGACCAGTGCTTCGCCCTGTTTGGCGCGCTCGGGCCAGCCTGCGCGCACCAAAAGCGCGGCGGCCAGGTTTTCCTTGAGCGGCGCGTGGCCGACCTCCTTGCGGTAGCCCCGGCGGTGCAGGCTGTCGCCGGAAAGATCGATACCCAGCGTCAAATTCGCCCGGTGCAGGTGGGCGTAAAGACGCAAATCCGGCGCTTTGGTGTCCACGTTGGGGCGCGCAAGCCCGGCCAGCGCCAGCGAATCCACCACCGCGTCCTTGACCGTTTGCGCCCCAAACCGGGTGTGGCGAATCTGCTCGCTGCGCCCGTGAAAATCGACCGCCAGGGTTTTACCCGACGCGATATGCGACGGCCAGCTCACGGCAAGCGCCCCGTCGTACAGCTCGGCGGCGCTTTCCACCAGCGGTGTGCGGCCAAGGATCAAAACGATCCGATTGGCAAGCCGGGACCAGAGGCAGGCGCGGTAGGCGCAGGCCAGGTCGGCGCTGAAATAGACGCCAGCGACCGTGGCCTTGCAGGCACCCCCTCCCAGGGCTGCGAGCTCCTCCATGAGCAGGCTTTCGATGCCCTTGGGGCAGGTCGCTAAAAAATCCAACGGGGCGTTTTGGCTGGGCTCGGTCATAAGTCTGGCCGCGCGTAACCGCGCGAAATTCCTATATATGGCAAATGTATTTACATTAAATGACAATTTTGGGTCGACAGCGGCCCCAATCATGGGCTAACAATAAGACAGTAGCTACTGAAAACGCATGCGTAATCTGTCAGGGTTTATAGCCGGGCAAATTATTGCCTCAAAGGTTTCACTTTAAACCCATGGCTTGTCGGGATTGAATGGCCGCCGTTTCGCACGTGAGTGCCAAGCGCTTGGCAGCTGATCAAACTCGCTCTTGAAGTAAGCTCCGAAACGGCAGCCGGCCACTTTTCTCACTCCGGCATACCGTTTCATACCCAAGGCTTTCATAAAAGAGGTCAGCCAATGAAACGACAAAAACGTGATCGCTTCCAGCGGGCGTATGTTCATGGTTACAAAGCGGGGGTTTCGGGTCGCTCCCGGGACGATTGCCCCAGTCAAGAGGTCAATTTACGCGAGTACTGGATGAGCGGTTGGCGTGAAGGTCGCGGCGACCAGTGGGACGGCATGACCGGCGTTTCCGGTATCCACAAAAACCCCATGGTCACCACCTGACGATTCCCCCTTCAAAAGCTAATTGAACCGATCGAGCCCGCTCATTTTTAAGCGGGCTTTTTCATGCCTTGCGCTTACTCACAAGCGCCGCTCTCCCCTTCGGCGATTGCCTTGGCACAGCGGCGTACCAGGCCCGGGCCTTCGTAGATGAGCCCGGAATAGAGCTGTACCAGGTCCGCCCCGGCGGCAAGCTTTTCTCTGGCCTTTTTCGGGCTATCGATACCGCCGACCCCGATGATCGGCAGCGACGGCAGATGCTCCCGGAATGTGCGAATGACGGCGTTGGAGGGCTCGAACACCGGACGGCCGGATAGCCCGCCGGCCTCTGCGGCGTGGGCGTGGCCTTCGACCGCCGCGCGCTCCACGGTGGTGTTGGTGGCAATCACGCCGTCAAAACCATTGTCCGTGATACTTTGCGCCACCAGGGCGATTTCATCGCTGCTCATATCCGGGGCGATCTTGATCAAAAGCGGCACCTTGCGCCCGGCCTCCAAATCCAGCACGTTGCAGCGTTCGCGAATGGGTCCGAGCAGCGCATCGAGCTGGGCACCGAACTGTAGCGTACGAAGCCCCGGCGTATTGGGCGATGAAACGTTCACGGTGACGTAGTCCGCCACGCCGTGCACCGCGTCCAAGCAGACGAGATAGTCCTCCAGCGCCCCATCCACCGAGGTGGTGAGATTCTTGCCGATGTTGACCCCCACCAGCCCCGCATAGCGGCGCTTTTTGACCTGCTCGACCAGGTGAACCACCCCTTTGTTGTTGAAACCGAAGCGATTGATGAGCGCGCCGTGCTTGGGCAGGCGAAAAAGCCGCGGCTTGTCGTTGCCCGGCTGGGGCCTGGGGGTGACCGTGCCGACTTCGACAAAACCAAACCCAAGTGCGCCCAGCGCATCCAGATGGTCGGCGTTTTTATCGAGCCCGGCGGCCAGCCCTACCCGGTTGGCAAAGCGCAGGCCCATCAGCTCGACCGGGTCACTTACCGTGCTGCCGTACAATTTTTCCACTCCGCCGGCCTTGTGGAGCGCATCCAATGCGCGAAGCGTGAGGCCGTGGGCCTTTTCAGGGTCCAGGCGGAACAGCAGCGAACGGGTAAGCTGATACATCAAGGGCTCCAGGCGGGTGTGGGCGGTAAGCATCAAGGGCGGGCGGCGATTATAACGTAAAGCGCCAGCGGGCGCAGGGTCGTGCCCCGGCGCTTTTACAAGAGCTCACACAGCACAAAAAAACGCGCCCCGCTGAGCGGGGCGCGTTCGAGCTTGAAAGCCTTTTCTAGCCTTCGCTGCCGCTTTCGGCCAGATCCACCAACTCGCGAACGGCGACGGCGAAGAGCGCAAAGCCGCCCTCGGTGCCGCCGTGCACCTCCTCGACCAGGCTGCGCCAACGGCTGTGCAGGTCCTTGTGCTGCTCGAGCCACTGGTCGACCAGCTCCTGGGTATCGCGACTACCGGCGTCCATTTTCAGCACGCTGATGGTCAGCGCCAGCTGCTGACGGTCGATGTCGTCGCGGAAGGTTTCCCGCGCCTGGGCCTGCCAGGCATCGCGCACCTCGAGCTGGGTGACCTGACGCGTCATCCAGGGAAGCTCCAGGCGGCTGCCGATCTCATAGAAGACCTCGGCCACGCGCTGGGGTTTTTCGTTGGTGGTACGCGCGGCATAGATGATGCCGAGCCCGGCGTAGAGGCTCGGCGCGCCGGCAACGGTGGAGGCCAGCGTTTCGGGTACGCCCTCTTCCTGCAGCTGATCGCGGCGCTGTTGCCACTCCTCTTGCTCATCGCCGCTTAAAAGCTCGCCAATCCCTTCCTGAAGCTGGGTCAAGCGCGGGGCGAAGTACTCGATGGTGTCCTGGGTGGAAAGGCCCAAGTGCAGGCGCACGAACCAGCGGGTGGCACGGCGGATCAGACGCATCAAATCGAGCATCATGGCGTACTGCACGCGGTTGGGCACCTGGTTGTCCAGCGCCTCGATCTGCTCCCAAAGCGCCTTGAAGTTGAACGCGTCGCGAGCGATGACGTAGGCGCGGGCGATGTCCGCCCGGCCGGCGCCGGTGGAGTCGATCAGCCGGCGCATGAAGACGATGCCCATGTGATCGACCAGGTCGTTGGCCACCTGAGTGGCGACGATCTCACGCTTCAAGCGGTGCTCGTACATCTCGTCCTGGTAGCGCTCGACCAGTATGGAGGGGAACAGGTGCTCCAGGTAGCGGTGGACATAGGGGTCATCGGGGACGCTGGACTGCACCAGATCGCCCTTCAGCGTGCTTTTCGCGTAGGAGATCAGCACGGAGAGCTCGGGCAGGGTCATGCCTTCGTTGTTGCTTGCGCGCTCTTTGAGAATCTCGTCCGAGGGCAAGAACTCGAGTTCACGGTCGATCTGACCGGCGCTTTCGAGCTCGCTGATAAAGCGCCGATACGGGCCGGACCCCTGACGCGACAGCCGCTCGGACAGATCGATCGCCTGGGTTTGCCGGTAGTTATCCAGAATGACCAGCTCGCCCACTTCGTCGGTCATTTCCGCGAGCAGTTCGTTGCGCTGCTTGTCGGTCATGTCACCACGCTTGACGATCTCGTCGATCAATATCTTGATATTGACCTCGTGATCCGAGCAGTTCACGCCGCCGGCGTTATCGATGAAGTCGGTATAGACACGCACGCCTTTACGCGCGGCTTCCATCCGTCCGCGCTGGGTCAGGCCGAGGTTACCGCCCTCGCCGACCACGCGGCAGTTGAGCTCGTTGCCATTGATGCGCAGGCCATCGTTGGCCTTGTCACCGACATCGGCGTCCGTTTCGCTGGAGCCCTTCACGTAGGTGCCGATACCGCCGTTCCAGACCAGATCCACTTTCGCCTTGAGCATCGCGTTGATCAGATCCACAGGCGAGAGCTTCTCGGCCTCGATGCCGAAGACCTGGGCCATCTCCTCGGTAATCGTGATCGACTTCGCGCTGCGGCTGAAGACACCGCCCCCTTTGGAGATCAGTTCCTGGCTATAGTCTTCCCAGCTCGAGCGCGCCATGTCGAACATCCGCTTACGCTCGGCGAAGGCCGCCTCGGCGTCCGGGTTGGGGTCGACGAAGATATGCAGGTGATTGAACGCGCCGACCAGCTGGATCTTGTCGGAGAGCAGCATGCCGTTACCGAACACGTCGCCGGCCATATCGCCGATGCCGACCACGGTAAAGAGGTCTTTTTGGGTATCCAGATCCAGGTTCTTGAAGTGGCGTTTGACCGACTCCCAGGCGCCCTTGGCGGTAATCGCCATCTTCTTGTGGTCGTAGCCGTTCTCACCGCCGGAGGCGAAGGCATCGCCCAGCCAGTGGCCGTACTCCAGCGAAATAGCGTTGGCGATATCGGAAAACGACGCCGTGCCCTTGTCTGCCGCGACCACCATGTAGGTGTCGTCATCGTCGTGGCGCACCACGTTTTGCGGCGGCACGACGGTGGTGCCGTCGAGATTGTCGGTCACGTCCAAAAGCGCACGGATGAACGTCTGGTAACAGGCGATCCCCTCTTTTTGCTGGGTTTCGCGGTCAGCGTCTTCCGGCATGCGTTTGCACACGAAACCGCCCTTGGCGCCGACCGGTACGATGACCGAGTTCTTGACCTGCTGCGCCTTGACCAGGCCCAGTATTTCGGTGCGGTAATCCTCGAGACGCTCGGACCAGCGCAGCCCGCCCCGGGCGACCTTGCCGTTGCGCAGGTGCACGCCCTCGACCCGCGGCGAGCACATGAAAATCTCGTAGACCGGGCGCGGCTTGGGCATCCCGGTGACTTTAGTGGGCTCGAGCTTGTAGGCGATATAGTCCTTGAAGCCGCCCTCCGGGGTTTTCTGGTAGTAGTTGGTGCGCAGGGTCGCGTTGATCAGCTCCATCATGCGGCGCAGCAACTGGTCATCGCTGAGACTCGCCACGCCTTCGAGGTGCTCGATCAGCCGCGCTTCGCAATCCGCTGTATCGTGAGACTCGGCCTCGGGGTCGAAGCGCTGCTTGAAAAGCGCGACCAGGGTCTGGGTAATCTCGGGATAGCTTGCCAGGGTCGTCGCGATATAGGCCTGAGACATGCCGAAGCGAATCTGCTTGAGATAGCGGGCGTAGCCGCGCAGCATCGCCACTTCGCGCCAGTCCAGCCCCGCGCCGAGCACCAGTCGGTTAAAGGTGTCGTTGTCCGCTTCGCCCGCCCAGATACGCTGAAACGCTTCGCTGAAGACATCGCGCATTTGGCTCATGTCGACGCCGCTGCGGGTGTGCTCGAGCTCGAAGTCGTGAATCCAGTAGCGCTGTTTGGGGCCGTTGATGTCGTAGGGGCGCTCGCCCAGCACGCGAAGGCCGAGGTTTTCCATCATCGGCAGCACGTCGGACAGCGGTATCTGATCATCCCGATGGTAGAGCTTGAGGTTCATGCCGCCGGCCTGCTCTTCCATCGGCCGGTAAAGCGACAGCGAGAGCTTCCTGTCGCCTTCGAGCGCTAGCAGGTGCTGGATGTCGAACACCGCCGTGCGCGCGTTGAAATCCTCCCGGTAGCTTGCCGAGAAAGCCTGTTGGAACTCCCCCATCAAGCTATTGGTGCGCTCTTCGCCAAAGCCTTCGGTCATGGCTTCGAAGAGCTCGTCGCGCCAGCTGCGCGCCAAGCGGGCGACCTTTTTCTCCAGCCGCTTCAGGTCGTACTCGCTGGGCGCGTCGCCCTTGAAGCGCAGGATCAGCTGGATACGCGCCAGTACCGACTCCGAAAGGTAGGTATTGAAGTCGCCAAAGCGCGCGTCGAGCTCGTCGCAGAGCATGGTTTGAATGCGCTGGCGCAGGTCGGTGGAGAACACGTCCCGCGGTACGAACACCAAACACGAGTAAAACTTGCCACTCACGTCGGTGCGAATGAACAAACGCACCTGGCGACGCTCGCGAATATTCAGGATACCCAGCGCGGTTTCGGCCAGCGCCTCGGTACTGATCTGGAACAAATCATCCCGCGGGAAGACTTCCAGCACCTGCAAAAGCTGTTTGCCGTTGTGGCCCTGGGGATTGAAGCCCGCAATGTCCATCACCGCCTTGAGCTTACGGCGCAAAAGCGGAATGTTGCGTGGCGATTCGTTGTACACCGTAGCGGTGAACAAACCGAAAAAGCGCCGTTCGCCGATCACGTTACCGTCATCGTCGTAGCGGTCGACGGTAATGTAGTCCGGGTAGGTCGGCCGGTGAACGCGGCTGTGGTGCGCGCTCTTGGCAAACGACAGAAGCTGCGGCACCAACACAAAGCTGTGGCCGTCTTCGTCCACGCCCTCTTCGGTGCGAATGCGCTCGCGATAGCGCGCCTGGTTGAGGCGGAAAACCCCCAGCACGCTCTCGGGGTCGCGTTGGAGCTCGCCGTCGCGCAGGTGGTACTCGTCGTAGCCCAGGAAGGTGAAGTTGTCCTTCAACAGCCACTCCAGAAACGCGATTGCCTCTTCGTGGTCGTCCGGGTCGACCTGGGGCGGGCAGTTCTTCTCGAGCTCCTGGATCGCCGAGGTGATCTGGTTACACATGGGATCGAAATCATCAACGGCGGTGCGCACGTCGCGCAGCACGTTGTTGAGCTTCTCTTCCATGCTCGAAAGCGCCTGGCGGTCGGTGTGGCGGTCCACCTCGATGACGATCAGCGACTCCTTCGCTTCCGGCGCGTCGACCTCGCGGGGCGAGGTGAGCGTCTCGAGTTGATCGCTCGTGTCGCGGGCGACGGCGAACACCGCGTTTTGAATCGCGTGGACGGTCAAGCCCCGGCGGTTGAGCTCGATACGCACCGAATCGACGAGAAACGGCATGTCCTCGTGCAGCACCGCCACGAAGGTGTGGTTGGACTGCCAGCCGTGCTCTTCGAAATCCGGGTTGAAGATACGCACTTTCGGGCTATCCGGGTCGTGGTACTGCAAAAACTGCCAAATCGAAAGCGTGGCGCCGTAGAGGTCGTCCAGTCGGCGGTTAACGAAATCTTCCACCGGCACGGTCGCGTAAAAGTGCCGCGCGAAGGTTTCTACCTGGGCCGCCCGGTCGGGTTCCAAGCGCGCCTCCAGGCGCTCTTGCAACTGCTTTAAAAGATCTTGCCGACTCTCTTCACTCGCAACGTAGTGCATCCATCACCTCGATTGCTGGGCCCTTGGGCCGAAAAACGAACAGTTACAGGCCGTAAGGCCACGATACCGGTTAGCTTACGCGAATAGGCCGCGCCGCCCTACTGCTGTATCAATTTGCTTATAGAGTATGTCGCTTTCGCATTACGTACGCCTAACGGCGCTTCAAGATCACCCCACACTCGCAGTGGTGGGTGAACGGAAACTGATCGAACAGGGCAAAGCGCTCGATCGCGTGCGTTTTGGTAAGCGTTGTCAGATTATCGGCAAGCGTTGCCGGGTTGCATGAAATATAGACGATCTGATCGTACTCGCTGATCTGCTCGCAGCTTTGCTGATCGAGCCCCGCGCGCGGCGGGTCGACCAGCACGGTCGAGAAGTCGTAGGCATCCAGATCCATCTCGGCCACCCGCCGCCCGGTCTTCTCGCCTTTCAGCGCCAGCGAAAACTCCTCCGCCGACATGCGCGCAACGAACGCATTGTCGATGCGATTAGCCTCGATATTAACGTTAGCACTTGCCACCGACGTGCGAGAGATTTCCGTGGCCAGCACGCGGCGGAAATTCTGCGCCAGCGCGATGGTGAAATTGCCGTTACCACAGTAAAGCTCGACCAGGTCGCGCTCGTTCTGCCCGGTGGTGGCCTCCATCGCCCAGCCAAGCATCGTTTGGCAAATATGCGCATTGGGCTGGGTGAAGCTGTTTTCCACCTGCTGGTAGTCGAACGTGCGCCCGTTGACGTTCAGGCGCTCCCAAACGTGGTCGCGGGTCAACACCAGACGCTGCTTGCGCGAGCGCCCAATGATCATGATGCCAAGCGCGGCCTCGAGTGCCCGGGCCTCGGCCTCCCAGGCCTCGTCCAGCGGGCGGTGGTAAATCAGCGTGACCAGCGCCTCGCCGCTTAGTGTGGTGAGAAACTCCACCTGAAAAAGGCGTTTTCGCAGCGTGTCGCTTTGCAAAAACGCCTCTCTGAGCCTGGGCATCAGCTCATTGATGCGCTCGCTTGCCACCAAAAACTGATCCAGGCGCACGACCTTCTTGTCCTTGGGGTCCTCGGGATTGACCTCGAACATAGCGTAGTAAAGGTCGTCGCCCTCGTGCCAGATACGAAACTCGCAGCGCTGGCGGTAGTGGCTGGGCGGCGACGGGTACACCTCCAGCGCGGGCGGTGAAAACGGTGCGAAAAGCGCCTCGACGGCGACACGTTTGTCTTTGAGCTGCTCGTCATAGCGTTGGGGGTCAACAGCGGGAATAGCCAAAACGGCTCCTTATACATTAATCAGAAACGCCCCGGGCACTCAGGGCAGCCGTAAACGTTGAGGGGGCTTGAAGCCAAACTCGGCAAAACCGGCGGTCAGGTGGCCGGCCGTGGCGGTGGTGAAGCAGCGCCCATCGAGCGGGCCGGTCGAGCGCGGGGCAACGTCGAAGACGCGACGGGCGATCGCGTCGCCGGAATCGACCCAGGTAAGCGCGGTGGGCGCCAGCTCTTCGAGCAGCGGCTTTAAAAGCGGAAAGTGGGTACAGCCGAGCACCACGGTATCCAGCGGTGGAGACGCTTCGAGCGCCTGCCACAAAGGCGCCAGCGCACGCTGGATGCGCGCTCGGTCGACGGGGGTTCCGGCAAGCCAGGCCTCGGCTTCGACCACCAGCGCGTCCGCGGCCACCCTGGTCACCAGGCAGTCGCTGGCAAAGCGCTCGATCAAATCCTGGGTATAGGGGCGATTGACCGTTGCGCTGGTGGCCAACAGGCCAATATGGCGGGTTTGGCTCAAGCGCGCGGCGGGCTTGATCGCCGGCACGGTGCCGATCACCGGAATATTCAGCGCCTCGCGCAGCCCGGCGAGCGCCAGGGTGCTGGCGGTGTTACAAGCGACCACCAGGGTACTCGCCTCACAGGCGCTTACCGCCGCCTGGCAAACATGCAAAATACGCCGGGCCAGGGTGACATCGTCGCGTACCCCGTAAGGCAGCCAGGCGTTGTCGCAGGCGTAGCACATGGCCGTATCGGGTTGGCGTCTGTAGAGCGAGCGAGCCACGGAAAGCCCGCCCACGCCGGAATCAAAAATCAGGATAGGCCCGCTCATTGCGCCCCGCCCGGCCTGAGAGATGGGTTAGCCACAGCGCCCTCGAGTGTTTAAAAAGACGCCAGTTTAACACGCCCGCAAGGCCTGGGCGCGAACGCCGCTATACGTTGGGCACGTCGGCGCCGCGAAGCTCGGCGTAGAGTTCCGGATAGGCATTTTGCAGGCGCTCGAGTTCCTGCTGCGCCGTGCCGGGAAGCGCCTGGCTTAGCTCCTCCAGGTCCTCTTGAGTGAAGTACTTGTCGATCAGCGGAAAAAGCTTTTCGCGCTCGTGGCGAAGGTAGCTGCGGTGGGCGTCCAGGTAGGTATTCAGGTCGTCGCTAAAGCGGTCCATCGGCAGCACGTTATCCATCAAAATCATGTCGATGTCGTCGGAAAGCTGCGCAAGGCTTGGCTTCAACTCGCGGTAGTCGCTGGCCATTTTCTCCATGAAGGGCATCTCTTCCGACGCTTTCTCTTCCAGGCGCTCCACACAGATTTGCTCCAGGGGCGTGGCGAAATCATTCATGTAGGACAAAATGTAGTCGACGACTTCGCGCATCAGGTTGAAGTTGGGCCGTTCGCCCAGCGCCAGCGTTTTCTGCTTGAGCTGAAGCACGTGAAGCATTCGTGCCATATTGGCATGATCCAGACGCAACTGATTTAACATGACGATCTCCTTGAGGTGTGGTCGAGCCTTTTGCTTCAACGCCCTGTAAAAGTCCTAAAAACGCGCTGGGGAGGCAGTTTCTACTACGCTAATGAACACGATAAGATTGAACATGCGCCCGGCCGGGCGGCTTTGCAAATGCGGTGATCAAAGGCATTGCGTTACCAGATTACGTCCTAAAATAGCCTGCCGCAACGCGCTTTGCCATAGCCCCAAGCCTGGGCTCGACTGACACCGGAAGACGGAAGTAGACATGGACCTTTTTGAAAGCGCCTTTGAACCACCTGCCGAGGGCGCTCCGCTCGCCTTTCGTATGCGCCCACGTCACCTGGACGACTACGCGGGTCAACAAGCGCTGGTCGGCCCCGGAAAACCGCTGCGCCAGATGGCCGAATCGCAAACGGTACGCTCGATGATTCTCTGGGGCCCGCCCGGCGTCGGCAAAACGACCCTCGCCGAGCTTCTGGCGCGGGCCTCCAGCGCCGAGCTCGAGCAGCTAAGCGCGGTGATGGCCGGCGTCAAGGAGATTCGCGGCGTCGTCGAGCGCGCCCGACAAACCCGGGCGCAGACGCTGCTCTTTTTGGACGAGATTCACCGGCTCAATAAAAGCCAGCAGGATGCGCTGCTGCCCCACGTCGAATCCGGGCTTTTGACGCTGATCGGCGCGACCACCGAAAACCCCTCCTTCGAGGTGAACTCGGCGCTTTTATCGCGTACCCGGGTATACGTGCTCAAACCGCTCAGCCAGGAGGAGCTGATCGGCGTGATGCGCCAGGCCCTCGAGGATACCGAACGCGGCCTGGGCCGGCGTGCAATCGACCTGGAAGAGGGTGTGCTGGAAGCCCTGGCCCACGCCGCGGCGGGCGACGCGCGCCGGGCGCTGGGGCTTTTGGAAACCGCCTGCGACTTTACCCGGCAAGAGGGCGAGCGCGAAGTGCTGCACAAGCAAGCCCTGGCGGATGTGATCGGCCACCAGTCCAGCGCCTTCGATAAACAGGGCGACGGCTACTATGACTTGCTCTCGGCGATTCATAAATCGATCCGCTCGTCGCGCCCGGACGCCGCGCTTTTATACATGGCGCGCTTTATTCAGGGCGGCGGCGACCCGCTGGACGTGGTGAGACGACTTAGCGCCATCGCCTCGGAAGATGTAGGCAACGCCGACCCAAGGGCGCTTCCGCTGGTAATCGCCGCCTGGGATGCCTATTTGCGGCTGGGCGATTATGAGGGCCAGCGGGCGATTGCTCACGCGGCGATCCACCTGGCGGTAGCGCCCAAGAGCAACCGGATCGACCGCGCCTGGAACGCCGCGCGGCAGTTCGTCAACAACCAGCCCCAAGTGGATGTGCCGAGCTATTTGCGTAACGCTCCGACCAAACTGATGGAGGAACTCGGCCACGGCGAAGGTTACCGCTACGCCCACAGCGAACCAGGCGGCTACCCGGCGGGCAGCGCCCAAGACTGCTGGCCGGACGCGCTACCCAAAACGCGCTTTTTCGAGCCCAGTGATTATGGCCAGGAAAAGCGCTTTGCCGAGATCATGGCCTGGCGCGAAGCCCAGGACGCAGAAGCCGATCAGGCGCCCTGAGGCGCCTGATCGGTGGTTGCTGATATCAAAACAATGAGAGGCGCTGGACGCGTTTCGGGTCAGTAGCTTTCGCGAATCACATCGGTGCCTTCGGGGATCTCGAAATCGAACAAACTGGTGTCGATACGCCCGTTTTGAACCACGTTGTTGAACGCAATCGCGGTACGCTGGCCGGTGCTGTCAGTCATTAGAAGCTCGGTCAGGGTCTCGCCCTCGAACACCATGCTCAGTTCTTCGAACAGCGTATCGTTGGAGGTCGGGATCAGCGTGAAGATATCCTCGCCCCCTTCCTGCTCATAAAATACGTCGTAGCTTTCGGTCAGATCGACGGTACTGCCCGAGAGCAACAGCGCCGGCGTATGCGAGACGCGGTTGTCCATCGCCTGCACGGTCACCTGCTCCAGGTCCGGGTCGTACAGATAAACCTCATCGCCATCGGACACCACGACCTGGGCGTAGGGTGCTTCGACTTCCCAGCGCAACATGCCCGGGCGGGAAAGCCACATCTCACCGCGCGCCTGCTGCAGGCGCTCACCGCCGCTGCCGCTGATTTGTTGCTCGAAAGACGCCTGATAGCTCTCCAGCGGCTCGAGACGCTCGGTGAGGCGCTCGGCGGCGTCGTCGGCAAGCGCCACAGGCGATGCAAAGCCAAGGCCCAGCGCACTGGCGGCCAGCATCAGCGAAGAAGAACGTCGAGTATCTGTGTCGCTCATAACCTTACTCCCTAGGCAGTGTTGCCAAATAGCGGTCATCCTCGAGTGAGTCGATACTCAAACGGGTCAGTACTTAAATTGGTCAGTACTTAAATTGATAAGCACTCAAATCGATAAGTACGCAGTGCCGCGTTAATGCTTGATTGGTAGGACTTTTAACGTCCTTGTCCACACTCAGACGCGTCTTACGCCCCGGGGTTTCATCCGGGGCGCGACTTTCACGCTTGTTGCACGATTGCCCGCGCCGTTACTGGCCAACCGGCGGTGGCGCCAGCACTTCCCGGGCGCCGTTGGAGCCCATCGACGACACCACACCGGCGCCTTCCATCGCCTCGACCAGCCGCGCGGCGCGGTTGTAGCCAATCTTGAAACGGCGCTGCACGGCAGAGATCGAGGCCTTGCGGGTCTCGGTGACGAACTGCACGGCTTCGTCGTAGAGCGCATCCTGTTCGGCGTCGTCGTCGCTGCCCCCCTCGGCCTCGAGCCCGGCCAGGGCGTCCGCCGAGACACCGCCGGAGAGAATCTCGTCGATATACTCGGGCTCGCCGCGACGCTTCCAGTCTTCCACCACCCGGTGTACCTCGTCGTCGTCCACGAAGGCGCCGTGCACGCGGTTGGGCGGCCCGGAGCCCGCGGGCAGGTAGAGCATGTCACCGTGGCCCAGCAGGCTCTCGGCGCCGCCCTGGTCGAGGATGGTGCGCGAATCGATGCGTGACGAGACCTGAAACGCCATGCGGGACGGAATGTTGGCCTTGATCAGACCCGTGACCACGTCCACCGACGGGCGCTGAGTGGCCAGAATCAGGTGGATACCGGCGGCCCGGGCCTTCTGCGCCAGGCGCGCGATCAGCTCTTCCACCTTCTTACCGACGATCATGAACATATCGGCAAATTCGTCGATCACCACCACGATATAGGGCAGCTTCGCGAGAATCGGCGGGGTCTGATGCATCTCCCAGGGCTGGGGTTCCCAAAGCGGGTCCGCGACCTGGGCGCCGGCGCGCTCGGCCTCATCGAGACGGGCGTTGAAGCCGGCGATATTACGCACGCCCATCGCCGCCATCAGCTTATAGCGCCGCTCCATTTCGGCTACGCACCAGCGCAGGCTGTTGGCGGCCTCTTTCATATCGGTGACCACCGGCGCCAGCAAGTGTGGAATGCCGTCGTACACCGAAAGCTCGAGCATTTTTGGGTCGACCATGATCAGCTTGAGCTCATCCGGCGTGGCCTTCATCAGCATCGAAATCAGCATGGCGTTGACGCCCACCGATTTACCCGAGCCCGTAGTACCCGCTACCAACAGGTGGGGCATCTTGCCCAGATTCGCCACGACCGGGCCACCGCCGATATCCTGACCCAGCGCCATGGTGAGCGGCGAGCTCTCCTGCTGGTAGCGCTCGGAGTCGATCACTTCGCGCAGGCGAATCATCGCCCGGTGCGGGTTGGGGATCTCGATACCCACGGTCGGACGGCCTGGAATCACCTCGACCACGCGCACGCTCTTGACCATCAGCGAACGCGCCAGGTCCTTGGCCAGATTGCTGATCTTGGAAACCTTCACCCCCGGTGCGGGTTTGATCTCGAACCGGGTGATGACCGGGCCCGGCCAGGTATCGACGACCTCCGCCTTCACGCCGTAGTCGCGCAGGCGCACTTCCAAAAGCTCCGCCATGTCCGAGAGCTCCTGGTCGGAGTAGTTGGGCTGGTGCGGCTCCGGCGGGGTCAGAAGCTGATAGCTCGGCACATCGCCTTCGGGCTCGTCCTCGGTCTCGAACGCCGGGCGCTGGTTTTGCAGGTGCTCGACGGTCCAGAGCGCTGGCCCGGTATCCGGCTCCTGGGCTACCCGCTCCGAGGCGAAGGTGGGTTCCTGGCGCGCGGGCCGCGGCGCTACCGGCGGCTCCGGGGCGGGCTCAGGCTCTTCGTCATCCTCCCACACGGGTTCCGGGACTACTTCGGGCACTCGTTGAGCGCCGCTGGCCGGTGCGGGCTGTGTTTCGCGCGCGGGCGTGGCATCCGGCGTCTCATCGAACGCTTCATCGTCATACGGCGCGTCGACGTACTCGTCATCGATATAAAACCGTGAATCGCTGGCCGGCGCCGCCTCGAATTTAGAGGCGCGCAGCGGTAGTGGCTCGTCTTCGGTCTCGTCGGCGCTGGGTGGAGCAGCTACTTCGCGCTCGGGCATGGGCGGCTCGAACGGCGGTGCTTGCTCAGCGGATTCGGCGTCGTAAAACGGCGCGGCTTCACTGAACGGTTCAGCGCGGTCCGGTGAGGTGTCATCGGCTGGCGCAGCGTCGGCTGCCGACACTTCGTCGCGGGCGGAGATCGCGAAAGCATTCGAGGGCCGCGGGCTTTCAAACGCCGATACCGGCTCAGAAGCAGCCGGTTCAGAAACGGCCGGCTCGCTCTCTTCTTCATCGAACGCCGCTTCCGGCGGCGGTACAAAGGCGGCCGGGCGTTCGGGCTCGGGCACCTGTGGCGTGGGCGCTTTTTCGGCGACCTCCTCCGGTGCTACGTCGGGCTCTGGCGCCGCGGCGTGCGCCGGTGCGTTCTGCTGCGCCTCGTCGGGGGCCCAGGCGGCGGGGCGCGGCGACTCCTCGAGGGCAGGCTCGGCTTTGGCAGGTGGCGCAGGGGCCGGCTCGGGATCCGCTGGCGCCACGGGGCTTGCTTGCTCACTCGGCGCCGGGGTAGTGCCGGCCGCGACCTCCCAGGGAATCGAGGTGTCGGTGGTCTCTTCGGCCTCAGGTTCCTGGTCGAAGGCCATCATGCTGGGCTCGCGGCGGCTGCCCGCACGTGCGGGTTTGGGCGTTGGCGCCTCGCTGCGCGCCGCCACGGGCGCCTCTTCTTCTTCCTCGTATGCCGGCGCCTGGTCGTCGCGCTCCTTGCGGGTGCGCTCCTTGAACTTGCGCTTGGCTTCTTTGGAGGCGGCCTTGACCGCGGCGCGGTCTTCGCGTTTTTGCTTACCTCGAGCGCGGCGCTCGCGCAGCGAGCCGCCCAAACGACAAAGCCGCTTGCCCAGCTCATCGGCAACGTTGAGCCAGGACATGCCGGTAAACAGCGGGAAGCCGATCAGAATCAGCGCGGCGGCGATGAGCCCTACCCCGCCGCTACCCACGAGCGGGCGGAGCGTGCCGACCAGGCCCTCGCCCAGAATACCGCCAGAGGCGTAGGGCAGAATGCTTTCCGGGTGATAAAAGTGCAGCGCCCCCAGCATGGTGGTGCCGAACATCAAAAGCACCAGCCCCCCGGCGTGCACCGCAATGGCGACCGGGTCGAGCTCGAAGCGCACCTGGCGCGAGCGCATCAGCCACCAGGCGGCAAACCCGAACATGCCGGGCCACCAAAGGGCACTGGCACCCAACAACGAGTAGAGTACGTCGGCAAGCCAGCCACCGACCGGGCCCATCCAGTTGCGCACGTCGGTTTCCGGCCCCTGGTAGGACCAGCCCGGGTCTTCCGGCTGGTAGCTAAATAGCGCAAGCAATAAAAATACGCAGAGCGCGAGCAGGACCACCACCACGCCTTCGCGCATGGACCCTTGCAGGCGTAAGCCAAAACGCCGCGCCTTGTCCTTGGCCGCTTTGACCCGGGCCGATTGAGCCGGCTGGGCCGACGATGAAGGTCGACGCGAACCGCCCTGCGTTCGCTTGTCTACCGTCTTGTTTACTTTCAAGCGATTCTCCCTTTACACCTGGTGGCGTCGTTAATCCACTTGCGAGTTTGCATCATACCGAGCATCCTTTCGCCATCACAGCGCTTGTCGTCAGGCGTTGGTCTCTTTAAAGACGCTACCCGGGCCTTGTTGATTCAAAGGCTCTTTATTTAAAGGCCACTTTTTACAAAGCCATAAGGAGCCCTTTCGATGCTGCCCTGGCTCTCCTCGCCAACGCCTGCCTTCCCGGATACGGCCAAAGCACTCGACGTGCCCGACGGCCTGCTTGCCGCCGGTGGCGAGCTTTCTCCTCTCTGGCTGGTCGAAGCCTACCGCCGGGGTATCTTCCCCTGGTACAGCGATGACGACCCGGTGCTTTGGTGGAGCCCCGACCCGCGCATGGTACTCGAGCCGGCGGCTTTCAAGCTGCGGCGAAGCCTGGCCAAGCGGTTACGCAATGGTGGCTTTAGCGTGACGCTGAATCAACACTTCGAACAGGTAATTAACGCCTGCGCTGCTCCCCGTCAAGGCGAGCCGGGTACCTGGATCAACCCCGATATGCGCCTGGCCTACCAGCGCCTTCACGCCCTCGGCATTGCCCATAGCATCGAAGTTCACCGCGACGGCGAGCTTGCCGGGGGGCTTTATGGGCTGGCCATGGGGCCGGTGTTTTTTGGCGAGTCGATGTTCTCCCGCGCCCCGGACGCCTCCAAGGTGGCGCTCGCCCACCTGGCCCGTGCCATGGTGGAAAACGGCGGCGCGCTGATCGACTGTCAGATGCACACCCCTCACCTGGAACGTTTGGGCGCCGCCCCCATCGCTCGACAGACCTTCGTAGGCTATCTTGAACAGTGGCTGCCGAAAAACGCGTTCAGCCTATCGCCAGGCAGCCACGCAGTACCGAGCGTGCCGGCCTCGCCCTGGCTTGCCGCCGTGGCCACCGCTGAAAGCCGTTAGCCCCTTACAAGGAGACCGCCGTGAGTAGCAGCACTCCCCGCGGCCCGGCCCGCGATCTACGCTTTTTTTTGACCGTGCCCCACGGCTGTAGCTACCTGCCTGATCAAAAGGCGACCACCCTGTTTCTCGACCCCCAGCAAGCCCCGACCGGGAGCGTTTACCAGGCACTATCGCTGCTGGGCTTTCGTCGCAGCGGGCGCCATTTATACCGCCCCCACTGCGAGGATTGCCAGGCGTGCCGGTCGGTGCGCATACCCGTGGCCCATTTCGAGGCCAATCGCACCCAACGCAAGATCCTACGGCGAAACGTCGATATTACCACGCGCGTGGTCCCTGCCCGCTTCGATAACGCCCACTACGCGCTCTACGCCCGCTACATTCGCGAGCGCCACAGCGACGGCGACATGTACCCGCCGAGCCAGGAGCAGTATCGCACCTTTTTAACCCTCGACGAGCCCTACGCGCAGCTTTTAGAGATGTACCTGGACGACACCCTGGTCGGCGTAGCCGCCTTCGATGAACTCGAACACGGCCTTTCGGCCATCTATACCTTCTTTGAAGCCAATGAGGCCCTGGACCGACGCTCTTTGGGAACGCTTGCGATCTTACGTTTGATCGAGCTTTGCCATGAAAAAGGGCTGACCCACCTTTACCTTGGCTACTGGATCGAAGAGTGTCGAAAGATGCGCTACAAGCAGGCTTTTTCACCGCTCGAGGTGCTCGATGGGCGCCAATGGCGCTCGCTCATTCGTTAAAATGGCGTGCTTTTTTGCCTTGACGCCAGGCTTGCGGCACAATATAGCGCTGCTCGCACAGCCCTTGTACACTACGAGCGCTGCTTACCTGCGATTAATGACGTTAAATAAGTGAGGATTTGCCTATATGGCACGCGAAGACCATATTGAAATGGAAGGCGTTATTGTTGATACCCTTCCCAACACCATGTTTCGGGTCGAGCTCGAAAACGGCCACGTGGTGACGGCCCATATCTCGGGCAAGATGCGTAAGAACTACATCCGCATCCTGACCGGCGATAAAGTCAAGGTAGAGCTAACGCCCTACGACCTGTCCAAGGGCCGCATCGTTTACCGTTCGCGCTAAACACCGGCGCTACCTGCTTTGCAACAACGTAAAGCTACCTGCGTAATTCTTAATACGGCGCCTTAACATGACAACGCCCCGTCAATGACAGGGCGCTGTAGGTCGGCTTATCGCTCCGTTGTCCTGCTACGGGGCGTCAGCCATCTCGGACTCGGTCGAAAGCGAAAGCTCGCCCTCTTCCAGGCTTACGTGCACCGTACCGCCGTGCTCGGCCAGCTCGCCGAATAGAATCATTTCGGCCAGCGGCTTTTTCAGCTTTTCCTGGATCAGGCGGGCCATGGGGCGCGCGCCCATATCCGGGTCGTAGCCCTTGTCCGCCAACCAGTCTCTTGCGGTATCGTCCACGTCCAGCTGGACGCGCTTCTCGTCGAGCTGCGCTTGAAGCTCGATCAGGAACTTGTCGACCACATTGCGTACCACCGAAATCGGCAGCGAGCTGAACTGGATGATGCCGTCCAAACGGTTGCGGAATTCCGGCGAGAACGTACGGCGAATGACTTCCATGGCATCCGTGGTGTGATCCTGGGTCTGGAAACCGATCGAGCGGCGCGAAGCCTGTTCGGCACCGGCGTTCGAGGTCATGATCACGATCACGTGGCGGAAGTCCGCTTCGCGGCCGTTGTTATCGGTCAAGCGGCCATGGTCCATGACCTGCAGCAGCAGGTTGAACACTTCCGGGTGGGCTTTTTCGATCTCGTCGAGCAGTAGCACACAGTGCGGCTGCTTGTTGACCGCCTCGGTCAGAAGCCCGCCCTGGTCGTAGCCCACGTAACCCGGCGGCGCACCGATCAAGCGTGAAACGGTGTGGCGCTCCATGTACTCGGACATATCGAAACGCACCAGATCGATGCCCATGATGTGCGAGAGCTGCTTGGCGACTTCGGTTTTACCGACACCGGTGGGGCCTGCAAACAGGAAGCTACCCACCGGCTTGTCCGGTGCCTTGAGGCCGGCACGCGAAAGCTTGATCGCCGCCGAAAGCGAGTCGATCGCCTCGTCCTGACCAAACACCAGCATCTTAAGATCACGGTCGAGCTTTTCGAGCTGCTTACGATCCGAGCTCGACACGCTTTTCGGCGGAATGCGCGCGATGGAGGCGACCACCGCCTCGACCTGATCCACATCGATGGTATCCACACGCATCTCGGAAGGCAGCATGCGCTGGTGCGCACCGGCCTCGTCGATCACGTCGATCGCCTTGTCCGGCAAAAAGCGGTCGTTGATGTAACGATCCGCCAGCCGCGCCGCACTCTCGAGCGCAGCGTCGGTATACTTGAGCTCGTGGTGCTCTTCGAAGCGCGAGCGCAGCCCCTTGAGAATCTTGATGGTGTCATCCACCGAGGGAGCCGGCACGTCGACTTTTTGGAAACGACGGGCAAGCGCGCGGTCTTTCTCGAAAATACCGCGAAACTCCTGGAAGGTGGTCGAACCGATACAGCGAAGCTCACCAGACGAAAGCAGCGGCTTGAGCAGGTTCGAGGCGTCCATGACGCCGCCGGAGGCCGCCCCCGCGCCGATCACCGTGTGAATCTCGTCGATGAAGAGAATCGCGTTGGGCTGCTTTTTGAGCTCGCCCAGAAGACTCTTCAAGCGCTTCTCGAAGTCGCCCCGGTATTTGGTGCCGGCAAGCAACGCGCCCATATCGAGTGAATAGACGACCGCATCGGCGATGACATCCGGCACGTCCTCTTCGACGATGCGCTTGGCAAGGCCTTCGGCGATCGCGGTTTTACCCACGCCCGCTTCACCGACCAGCAAGGGGTTGTTCTTGCGGCGGCGGGCCAGAATCTGCACCACACGCTCGAGCTCATGGTCGCGCCCGATCAGCGGGTCGATCTTGCCAAGTCTGGCCTGCTCGTTGAGGTTGCTGGCGTAGCCGGTAAGCGGGTGTGCGGCGCCTTCGGCGCTGGTTTCTTCCACGTCCTCGCCTTCCTGCTGGGAGGCATTGGGCGCGTTGTGGCCAGAGACCTTGGAAATCCCATGGGCGATATAGTTGACGGCATCGACTCGAGCAACGTTTTGCTGCTTGAGGAAATAAACGGCTTGGCTCTCCTGCTCAGAGAAGATAGCCACCAGCACGTTGGCGCCATTGACTTCGCTTTTTCCCGATGACTGGACATGGAATACCGCGCGCTGAAGCACGCGCTGAAAGCCGAGCGTCGGCTGCGTTTCGCGCTCGCTCTGGCCTTCGGGAATCAAAGGTGTGGTGGAATTAATGAAATCCTGCAGATCGGACCGCAGCTTGTCGAGGTTTGCCCCGCACGCTTTTAGCACGTCCACCGCCGAGGCGTTGTCCAATAGCGCTAAAAGCAGGTGCTCGACGGTCATGAACTCGTGGCGCTTCGAGCGAGCCACGGTAAAGGCCGTGTTCAGGGTCAGTTCAAGTTCTTTGCTCAGCATGGCAGTCCCCTTTTCGCTACTACCCAAGGTGGTTTATACCCGGGACTTGCGTCGGATCGGTGTAATCGACCGGCACTTTCAACATCGGGTACAAATGCCCCGCTTGCAAGCCCCGCTACCACTTTTTTTCAACGCACGGCGCTTTAACGGGCTCGTGGGTCGATCAGTCGGCGGCTTCGATATCGCTCATAAGCGGGTGTTCGCATTCGCGGGCGTATTCATTGACCTGATGGCTTTTCGTCTCCGCGATATCGCGGGTAAAAATGCCGCAGGTGGCTTTGCCTTGGGTATGCACGGCGAGCATGATCTCAACGGCTTTTTCATTGTTCATATTGAAAAAGCCCTGGAGCACTTCGATGACGAACTCCATGGGGGTGTAGTCATCGTTGTGCAGGATCACTTTATATAACGGCGGCTGAGCGACTTCGGGCTCCGAAGTCTGCACATCCAGGTCGTCGTCATACTCGGGTCTATCCGGGCGCGTCATACCCAAAACCAGACTATTTAGACAAGGGCTTTCGAAGTTGGTCATAAAGCTTGGCGTATCGTCTCTGTGCTGACAGGCGGATGGTGCAAGCAGGTTTGCTCTAAGACGCCCAGAGTCAGCAAGGGTTCATGGAAAAGACAAAATTATCACACTGGATAAAACAAAAAACCCCCGCCCGCCGAGCGGACGAGGGTTGTGACCACGAAAGCGTTTAACCCTTGGCGACGATGGCAAGTGCGTCGTTCAGGGTTTTGCTCGGGCGCATGGCCTGGCTTGTAAGCTCGCGGTCCGGGTGGAAGTAGCCTTTGATGTCGACCTTCTTACCCTGGGCGCCGTTGAGCTCGTCCATGATTTTGGTCTCGTTGTCGCGCAGCGTTTTCGCAAGCTTCGCGAACAGCGACTGAAGCTCGGCGTCCTGGTCCTGGGCGGCCAGCGCCTCGGCCCAGTACATGGCCAGGTAGAAGTGGCTGCCGCGGTTGTCGATTTCGCCGGTCTTGCGCGAAGGCGACTTGTTGCTGTCCAGAAACTCACCGTTGGCTTCATCCAGCGCCTTGGCCAGCACCGTGGCGCGCTTGTTGCCGAAGGTGCTGCCCAGGTGCTCGAGCGAGGCGGCCAGGGCCAAAAACTCGCCCAGCGAATCCCAGCGCAGGTGGTTCTCTTCGATGAGCTGCTCGACGTGCTTGGGCGCGCTTCCGCCGGCGCCGGTTTCGAACAGACCGCCGCCGTTCATCAACGGTACGATCGAGAGCATCTTGGCGCTGGTGCCAAGTTCCATGATCGGGAACAGATCGGTCAGATAATCGCGCAGCACGTTACCGGTGACCGAAATGGTGTCCTCGCCCTTACGGATACGCTCCAGCGACAGGTTCATCGCCTCGACCGGCGCGAGGATACGGATATCCAGACCGTCGGTGTCGTGATCGGCAAGATAGGTTTCGACCTTCTCGATCAGCCTGGCATCGTGGGCCCGGTTAGCGTCGAGCCAGAAGATCGTCGGCGAGCCGCTTTCCCGCGCCCGGTTGACGGCAAGCTTCACCCAGTCCTTGATCGGCGCGTCCTTGGTCTGGCACATCCGCCAGATATCGCCGGCTTCCACATCGTGGCTAAACAGCGTCTGGCCGTTTTCGTCGGTGACGACCACGGTGCCATCGGCAGGAATGTGGAAGGTCTTGTCGTGGGAGCCGTACTCTTCGGCTTTTTGGGCCATCAGACCCACGTTGGGAACGCTGCCCATGGTGGTCGGATCGAAGGCGCCATTTTTCTTGCAGTCCTCGATCACGCTCTGGTAGATGGTCGCGTAGCAGCGATCCGGAATCACCGCCTTGGTGTCCTGAAGCTCGTCACCCGCGTTCCACATCTTGCCGGAGTCGCGAATCATGGCCGGCATGGAGGCGTCGATGATCACGTCACTGGGCACGTGCAGGTTAGTGATGCCCTTGTGGGAGTTGACCATTGCCATCGGCGGGCGTTCTTTGTAGAGCGCGTCGATGTCGCTTCTGATCGCCTCAGACTGCTCGGAAGGCAGTTTCTCGATCGAGCTGTAAAGATCGCCCAGGCCCGAGGCCGGGTTGAAGCCGGCCAGCTTCAGCGCACCGGCATGCTTTTCGAGTACGTCTTTATAAAACTCTTCGACCACGATACCGAACATGATCGGGTCGGACACCTTCATCATGGTGGCTTTCAGGTGCAGCGAAAACAGCACGCCCCGCTTTTTGGCGTCCTTGATTTCGCTGTCGATGAAGTTGCGCAGTTTACGGCTGCTCATCGAGGCGGCGTCGACGACTTCGCCTTCGAGCACTTTCAGGCTTTCCTTGAGTACCGTCGCCGTGCCGTCTTTTTGCTTGAGTTCGATCTTGAGCGAGCCCGGCGCCTTGATGACCGCGGACTGCTCGGTGGCGTAGAAGTCGCCCTCGCTCATGTGCGCTACGTGAGAGTCGGAATCCTTGCTCCACTCGCCCATGCGGTGCGGGTACTTGCGCGCGTAGTTCTTGACCGACTTCGGCGCACGACGATCCGAGTTGCCCTCTCTGAGCACCGGGTTCACCGCGCTACCCTTGGCCTTGTCGTAGGCGGCCTTGATGGCTTCTTCGTCGGCGTTTTGCGGCTCGTCAGGGTAGTTCGGAAGATCGAACCCCTGGGATTGCAGCTCTTTGATGGTCGCCTTCAGCTGCGGGCCCGAGGCGCTGATGTTGGGCAGCTTGATGATGTTGGCTTCTGGCGTGGTGGCAAGCTTGCCAAGCTCGGCGAGGTCGTCGCTGACGCGCTGCTCGCTGCTCAAACGGTCGGGAAACTGCGCCAGTACGCGGGCGGCCAGGGAAATATCGCGGGTTTCCACTTCCACACCGGCAGGGTCGGTGAACGCATCGATAATCGGTAACAGCGAGTAGGTTGCAAGCGCGGGGGCTTCATCGGTGAGCGTATAAATGATCTTCGGCGTTTCGGACATTTTGCGTTAACCTCGTTTCTGTCGCTGTGACTAAAAAATTCCAGGCGGCTTACTCATCGAGCTGCGCCGCGAAGAGTTTGAGCACGGCGCGTTTGCCACGGCCACCATCGCGGCGTTTTCGATAAAAGCGGCGCGAGGGCGATGATGCCATTCCAACGTTTAGTATTTGTGTATTTCCGCGCTGTACTTTACTCCTTTATGCGATTGTCGACAAATTCACCCCGCCACAAGAGAGCCCGATGAGCACGCTCTATCTTCTGCACAAGCCCTATAAGATGCTGTCCCAGTTTACCGACACCGAAGGCCGCGCGACGCTTTCCGATGTGATCGATGTACCCGGGGTCTACGCGGCGGGCCGGCTCGATTACGACTCTGAAGGGTTATTGCTACTAAGCGATGACGGCGCGCTGATTCACCAGATCGCCCACCCCCGCCACAAGCAGCCCAAGACCTACTGGGCCCAGCTCGAAGGGGTGATCGACGATAAAGCGCTGGCCGCGCTCAGAGCGGGGGTCACGCTCAACGACGGCCCTACCCGCCCGGCCAAGGCGCGGCGCATTAACGCCCCGGCTATTGGCGAGCGCACCCCGCCCCTCGACCCCAAACGCCACCCGAACACCTCGTGGATCGAGCTCACCATTACCGAGGGGCGCAACCGCCAGGTACGCCGTATGACCGCCCACGTGGGCTTTCCTACGCTTCGCCTGGTGCGCGCCGCCATCGGCGCCTGGCGCCTCGATGATTTAGCGCCGGGCCAGTGGCGCAAAGAGACCCTGCACGCCCCGAAGGCGCCCCAAAAGCCCGGCGGACACAAGCGCCCTGGGCAAAAACCGCGGAGCAAAAAAACGTCATGAAACGCATCCACGCCACCGCCGCCTGCGTGATCGAGCAAGAGGGGCGCTACCTGATGGTCGAGGAGGAGCGCGGCGGCCCGGCCACGCTTTTCAACCAGCCTGCGGGCCACATCGAACCCGGTGAGGGGCCGATGGCGGCGGCGCTGCGCGAAGTCGAAGAAGAAACCGCCTGGCGGGTACGCCTGACCCATTACCTGGGGCTTTGGGTCTTTCACACTGCGGATAAAACCTTTCATAGCCACGGCTTTATCGCCACGCCGGACACCCACCTGGCAACGCCGCTGGACGCCGATATTCACGCCACGCACTGGCTGGCGCTTCACGAAATCAAAACCCTCGAGCGCGCGGGAAGGCTTCGAAGCCCGCTGGTGGTCAGGCGGATCGAGGCCGCCCGCGCCGGGCATCACTATCCGCTAAGCGTGATCAGCGAGTGAAGCACTCGAAGCGCCAGGCCCGCATCGTGTATAATCGCGGCCAATTGCATACCACTTTACGAGGATGGCCATGACATCCACTCACAGCACGCCCCTGACACCGGCCGCCGGCAAGGTGATCGTCGGCATGTCCGGCGGCGTCGACTCGTCGGTTTCCGCGCTTTTGCTCCTGCAACAAGGCTATGAAGTCGAAGGCCTGTTCATGAAGAACTGGGACGAGGACGACGGCACCGAATACTGCACCGCCAAGGAAGACCTGGCCGACGCCGAAGCCGTGTGCCAAAAGCTTGGTATCAAGCTGCACACCGCCAACTTCGCCGCGGAGTATTGGGATAACGTTTTCGAGCACTTTCTGGCCGAATACAAGGCCGGGCGCACCCCGAACCCGGACATCCTGTGCAACCGGGAAATCAAGTTCAAGGTGTTCCTCGACTACGCCGAGATGCTCGGCGCCGACAAGATCGCCACCGGCCACTACGTACGCCGCGGCGAATACGATGGCCGCCCGCGGCTACTGAAGGGCCTGGATCGCAACAAGGACCAGAGCTACTTTCTGCACGCGGTGCCCGAAGCCGCCATCGCCAAGACCCTCTTCCCGGTGGGTGAGCTCGAAAAGCCCGCAGTGCGGGCGCTGGCCGAAGAGCATGACCTGGTGACGGCGAAGAAAAAGGACTCCACCGGCATCTGCTTTATCGGTGAGCGCCGCTTCAAGGACTTTTTGCAGCAGTACCTGCCCGCCAAGCCTGGCAAGATCGAAACCGCGGAAGGTGATGTGATCGGCGATCACATGGGCCTGATGTACTACACCCTGGGCCAGCGCCAGGGCCTTGGCATCGGGGGCCTGGCCAACTACTCCGAGGAACCCTGGTACGTAGTGGACAAGGATCTCGAGCGCAACGTGTTAAGGGTCGTGCAGGGCAAGGCCCATACGCGCCTATACACCGATTCGCTGGCCACCGAGGCGATGGACTGGGTGGCAGGCGTGGCACCGGTTTCCGAGGGCCGCTTCACGGCCAAGACCCGCTACCGCCAGAGCGACTGCCCTTGCTTTGTACGCACGCGCAGCGACAACGGCGTCGACGTCATCTTCGACGACCCGCAGTGGGCGGTCACACCTGGCCAGTCGCTGGTGCTCTACGATGGCGACATCTGCCTGGGGGGCGGGGTGATCGACACCACCTGGAACGCCGCCGAGGCCGCCGCATGAGCGCGACCACGCCGATTCATCGCGCCCCGGACTCCCCTTCCGCCCGCCAGGCACTAGCGCTGGCCGGGGTGTTTCAGGCCGCAAGCCTGGTCGATGAGCTGGCGCGCACCGGCCAGGTCGAGCCCCGCGCCTGGGAGACGTTGATCAACGCGACCCTTGACACCAACCCGGCAAGCTTCGAGGCGATCTACGGCGGCCACCCCAACAACCTGCGCCGCGGGCTCGATACGTTGGAGGCGCTGGTGGGACGCAAGCAGGCCGACCCGGTGGTGCTGCGCTACGGGTTTTCGATGCTGATGCTGATGAACAAGCTGCGCAGCGATACCGGCATGCTCGACGCCCTGGGCCAGAAGCTCGACCACGTTCAGGGCCAGGCGGAGCACTTCGGCCCGGTGCATGAAAACGTGATCGCAAGCCTGGGCGAAACCTATCAGGAGACGATCTCGACGTTCAAAACGCGCATCGTCGTCCAGGGCGACCCGTCGCTTTTACAGACGCGCATGATGCCCGAGCGAGTGCGCGCCTGTTTGCTGAGCGGTATCCGCTTTGCCCTTTTGTGGCATCAGCAGGGCGGGCGGCGCTGGAAACTGATGTTTCAGCGCAAGGCGCTGCGCCGCGCCCTCGATAGCCTCAACTAGGCCTTATTCAAGACACCGACTTTTTATACCTGGAAACCTTGCCATGCAACTCACCGCTTTGACCGCCCTCTCTCCCGTCGACGGCCGCTACGCCGATAAAGCCGCCGCGCTCAGAGAACACTTCAGCGAATTTGGCCTGATCCGCGCTCGCGTCATCGTCGAAGTGCGCTGGCTGCAGCGCCTGGCCGAGCACGAGGGCATCACCGAGGTCAGCGCGCTCTCTCAAGACGCCACGGCGTTTTTGGAAACGCTAATCGACGAGTTCTCGGTAACCGACGCCGAGCGCATCAAGGAGATCGAGCGCACCACCAACCACGACGTCAAAGCGGTGGAGTACTTTCTCAAGGAGAAGATCGAGGGCCAGGCGGAGCTTCACGCGGTCACCGAGTTCATTCACTTCGCCTGCACCAGTGAGGATATCAACAACCTCTCTTATGGGGTGATGCTGGCCGATGGCCTGAAGGCCGTGTTGCCCACTCTGCACAAGGTGGCCGACGACATCGCCGAGCTTGCCGTGGCCCACGCAGCGCAGCCGATGCTCTCGCGCACCCACGGTCAGACCGCAAGCCCGACCACGCTTGGCAAGGAGATGGCCAACACCGCTTACCGCTTGAAGCGCCAGCTCAAGCAGATCGAAAGCGTCGAGGTATTGGGCAAGATCAACGGCGCGGTGGGCAACTACAACGCTCACCTGGCGACCTACCCGGAGATCGACTGGGAAGCCAACGCACGTACCTTCGTGCAGGGGCTAGGCCTTTGCTTCAATCCTTACACCACCCAGATCGAACCCCACGACTACATTGCCGAACTGTTCGATGCGATCGCCCGTTTCAACACCATTTTGATCGACTTCGACCGCGACGTGTGGGGCTACATCTCGCTTGGCTACTTCAAGCAGCGCACCGTGGAAGGCGAAATCGGCTCTTCCACCATGCCGCACAAGGTCAACCCGATCGACTTCGAGAACTCCGAGGGCAATCTAGGGCTTGCCAATGCGGTGCTCAATCACCTGGCGCAGAAGCTGCCGATTTCCCGCTGGCAGCGCGATCTGACCGACTCCACCGTGCTTCGAAACCTGGGCGTGGGCCTGGCCTACGCGCTGATCGGCTACCACGCGAGCCTCAAGGGCATCAGCAAGCTCGAAGCCAACCCGACGCGCCTGAATGAAGACCTGGACAACAGCTGGGAAGTACTTGCCGAGCCGATCCAGACCGTGATGCGCCGTTTTGGCATCGAAAAGCCCTACGAGAAGCTCAAGGAACTGACCCGCGGCAAGCGTATCGACCAGGCAGGCTTCTCCGCCTTCATCGATTCCCTCGAGCTTCCCGATGAGGTCAAACAAGAGCTGAAAGCCCTTTCGCCGGCCAGCTACATCGGTAACGCCGAAGCCCAGGCTAGAGCACTACCCAAGCGCCTCGATGCGCTATAACCCGCGCCGACTCACCAGGAATTCGCCATGAGCCAACACAACGAGCCGCTGACCCTGCTGGGCGATCTAACGCCCGAGGAATTTCTGAAAAGCTACTGGCAGCAAAAACCGCTGCTGATTCGTGGCGCCATGCCGGATTTCGTCAGCCCCCTGGACCCGGACGAGCTAGCCGGGCTTGCCTGCGAACCCGGCGTCGAGGCGCGACTGGTCGAAGAACAGGGCCCGGAAGGCCCCTGGCAGGTCTCCCAAGGCCCCTTCGACGACGCCACCTTCGAACGCCTGCCCCAGAGTAACTGGAGCCTGCTCGTTCAAGCGGTGGACCATTACGTACCCGACGTCGCCGCGCTGATGAAAGCGTTCAGCTTTCTACCCAACTGGCGCCTCGACGACATCATGGTGAGCTACGCCCCGCCCGGCGGAAGCGTTGGCCCCCACGTGGACCAGTACGACGTGTTTTTGCTGCAGGGCCGGGGTCAGCGGCGCTGGCAACTGGGCGGCAAGCAATCCGATGACGCGCCGATCATCCAGGGCATCGACTTAAAGATTTTGGAAACCTTCGAGATCGAACCCGACTCCGACTGGACGCTGGGCCCGGGCGACATGCTCTACTTGCCACCTGGCTGGGCGCACCACGGCGTGAGCCAAACCGAGGACTGCATGACCTTCTCGGTGGGCTTTCGCGCGCCCTCCGCCGACGAGGCGATCACCTCGTTTGCCGACTATCTCGGCGAGCAGTTGCCAGGCTCGAAGCGCTACAGCGATGCCAGCATGGCGCCGGCCGAGAATACCGGGGAGCTCGACGACGCTTCGCTCGAGCGGATGCGTCACTTCATCCTCGAAACGCTGGACCAGCCCAAAGAGCTTGCCCAGTGGTTTGGCCGAGCCATGACCCAACCAAAGTATATGGACCAGGTCATGCCGCTGGAGGAGCCGCTGGCCGAAGAGGCCCTTGTCGCGCAACTACACGCGGGTGAGCCGCTCTTTCACATGCCCGGCTCGCGCATCGCCTGGCGCTCGGAGCTTGGCACCACCACGCTGTTCTTCGATGGCGACGGCCTGGCCTGCAGCGAGGCGCTGGCCCGCCGCATTGCCGATACCACGCCCATGTACGACGACGTTCTGGAGCTCGAAGACGCTCAACGCGTGCTCACGCATCTGGTCAACGCGGGCAGTCTGGGCTTTATGGACGAAGAAGAAGACGAGTAGCGCTGAATACGCGTTACCTCGCAAGCGCCGCTTTCAAGCGGCGCTTTTTTTATGCCCGAGCCCTGGCGGGCGTAAAACGACGACGTAATCGCGCCGTTTGAATAAGCCCGTGTCGTTTAACTACGACCCCGCCTGCCCCGAAGTGTCAATTGCTGCACCGCACCAAGGCAGCGATAGTGAGAGCACGCCCGCCGCACAGCAGCGGGGAGACGCCACCCAAGCGGGTGCAGACCGCGAACACTACCGGAGGATGCAACATGACAGGACTGCTCGACGACATCAAAGCCATGGCGCAGCTACGCGAGGCCCAGGGCGGCAAGTGGGAGGCCATCAAACCCGAGTACGCCGCGCGTATGCGCTCTCAAAACCGTTTTCATACCGGCCTCGACATCGCCCGCTACACCGCCGGCATCATGCGTGCGGACATGGCCGCCTATGATGGCGATCACGCTCAGTACACCCAGTCATTGGGCTGCTGGCACGGTTTTATTGGCCAACAGAAGATGATCGCCATCAAGAAGCACTTCGGCACCACGAAACGAAGCTACCTTTACCTGTCCGGCTGGATGGTCGCCGCCCTGCGCTCGGAATTCGGCCCCCTGCCCGACCAGTCCATGCACGAAAAAACCTCCGTGGCGGCACTGATAGAAGAGCTCTACACGTTTTTGAAACAGGCCGATGCCTGGGAGCTCAACCATCTGTTTCGTAAGCTCGACGACGCCCAACAGGCCGGTGATCAACGCCTTGCGCAAGAGCTGACGCAAAAAATCGACTGCTTCGAGACACACATCGTGCCGATTATTGCCGATATCGATGCGGGCTTTGGCAACGCCGAGGCCACCTATCTACTCGCGAAGAAGTTCATTTTGGCCGGGGCGTGCTGCATCCAGCTCGAGAACCAGGTCTCCGACGAGAAGCAGTGCGGCCATCAGGACGGCAAGGTCACCGTGCCTCACGAGGACTTTTTGGCCAAGATCAACGCCGTTCGCTACGCGTTTTTGGAACTCGGCGTGGACGACGGCGTGATCGTTGCGCGCACCGACTCCCTTGGCGCCGGGCTTACCCAGAAGATTGCCGTGACGCACACCCCGGGGGACCTGGGTGATCAGTACAACAGCTTTTTGGATGGCGAGCCGGTCGAAAGCGCCGACGATATCCACAATGGAGACGTGGTCATCAAGCAAAACGGCAAGCTGGTCCGGCCCAAGCGCCTCGCTTCCGGCCTCTACCAGTTCAAGCCTGGAAGCGGCGAGGAGCGCGTCATACTCGACTGCATCACCAGTTTGCAAAACGGCGCCGATCTTCTCTGGATCGAAACCGAAAAACCCCACGTGGGCCAGATCGCCAGCATGGTCAACCGCATTCGCGAGGTGGTGCCGGATGCCAAGCTCGTTTACAACAACTCGCCGTCGTTCAACTGGACACTCAACTTCCGCCAGCAGGTCTTCGATGCCTGGGAAAAAGAGGGCAAGGATGTTTCGGCGTACGTGCGCGACCAGCTGATGAACGCCGAATTTGATGCCACCGAATTGGGCCAGCTTGCCGACGAATGGACGCGCAACTTCCAGCGCGACGCCGCCAGGGAAGCGCACGTCTTCCACCACCTGATCACCCTGCCTACCTACCACACGGCGGCCCTTTCCACCGACAACCTGGCAAAAGGCTACTTTGGCGAGGAAGGCATGCTCGCCTACGTGGCCGGCGTTCAGCGCCAGGAAATCCGCCAGGGTATTGCCACCGTCAGGCATCAGGACATGGCCGGCTCCAACATCGGCGACGACCACAAGGAGTTCTTCCACGGCGATGCCGCGCTAAAAGCCGGCGGGAAGGACAACACCATGAACCAGTTCTAGCCACTGGCTAGCATCGACCATGAAGAACCCGCGCCGAGGCCCCGCCTCGGCGCACCTGTATGGACCAGCCAAGTGTTAGCCCCTTATATATCTCTTGTACAAAAAGCGTACTTTCACTACATTCTGAGCGGGCCAACTTGCTTCATAAAGCCTGCTTACCGGTAGAAAGCATATAAAGCGAGCGCGCGGTACTTATTTGCTGCACATTGCTTACTCGATACACCTTTCTGCCTAATAAAAGTGATCTTTTTTAAGCGAGACTGGTCAAACCCCTTAACTTTGTTTATCTTTTAAAAAACACTGTTTGATAACCGTGACGCACCTGACAGCCGTCTTGAACGCTAGACCCGTGCTGACAGACCCGCGCCAATAGATTTGGAGGTTTTATGAAACGCATTTTACCCGTTGCTCTTCTTGGTCTCGTAACACTTGCAGGTTGCGCCAATACGGCCCCCTATTCCGGAAACGTTTACCGTGGAAGCCAAGCACAAACCGCTCAAAGTGTCACCTACGGAACCATCACTTCGATCCAGCCGGCCAAAATTCAGGCTGAAAGCCGCGCTGGGGGCTTGTTAGGTACTGCCGGGGGCGCCGTTGTCGGCGGCTTACTAGGAAGCCAGGTAGGTGGCGGTGGCGGACGCCGCTTGGCAACCGCTGCAGGTGCCATAGGTGGTTCGGTTGCAGGCAGCAAGATCGAGGAAGGGTCGAACCTCATCAATGCTTATGAAATAGAAGTTCAGACTGACAGTGGCGATATCAGGTCTGTCGTTCAAAGCGCAGATCAACAATTTCAAGCTGGTCAGCGCGTTCGCCTTCTCGGCAATGGGGGTAATTTGAGAGTAGCGCCCTACTAAATCATCTTCCAAGCCCCTGCCATAAAAAATGCCCGGCCAATTGGCCGGGCATTTTTGCGTTTGGCAAAGCGTCGAACGCCTTTAGTGCGAAAGGCTGCTTGCCCAGTTGGCCAGCTTGACGACGACCAGCCCGATCAGCGCCAGCAAAATGGCGACCAGCAGGATTTCGACCGGGTTCACCAGCGCCGTGGCACCCAGCACCGCCAGCGCCACAATCCACACGTAGCGGCTTTCACCGCGGCTTTTCAGGGCGCTGGGCAAGAGCTTATCGAGCCCTTCGCTAACGCCGCTTTCCCAACGCTGGTGAGCGAAGTAAGCGATTAAAACAAAAGCGATAATCCACAAAAACAGAATGGTCATGACGGCTCCGGTAAGCGATAGGAGAATGGACGAGTGGAAAAAAGGTGAGCTTAGAGTATCGCTCGGCCCTTTTTCACGCAACATCCCGCAGGGCCCATAACCGTGAAAAACCCGTTGTAGCCCCCTGACAAGCAGGCTCACACACGTTACCATTATAGGTACATGCACTCACCGAAAGGTTTTCAAATGCAAATTGCGCAGAACTCGGTTGTCGCGTTTCACTACACCCTGACCAACGATGCAGGTGAAGTGCTAGACAGTTCAGAAGGCCGCGAGCCGCTTACCTATCTGCACGGCGCTGGCAACATCATCCCGGGCCTGGAAAAAGAGCTCGAAGGCCGTAACGAAGGCGAAAAGCTGAACGTCAAGGTAACCCCGGAAGAAGGTTACGGTGAAGTTCAGGACCAGCTGATGCAGGAAGTGCCGCGGGATGCGTTCCAGGGCGTTGAAAGCGTCGAGCCCGGCATGCAGTTCCAGGCACAGACCGAAGGCGGCCCGCTGATGGTCACCGTCAAGCAGGTCGAAGGCGATACGGTCGTTGTCGATGGCAACCATCCGCTGGCCGGCCAGCACCTGAACTTCGACGTTGAAATCTCCAGCGTTCGTGAAGCAAGCGCAGAAGAAGCCGAGCACGGCCACGTGCACGGCGAAGGCGGCGTAGAGCACTAAACACGCTCTGCTTGCACGCTATCGAAAAGGGCGGCCCACGGGCCGCCCTTTTTTACGTTGGTACATGCAGGCGCTGGCAAGTGATCGGTTTTAGGTCTCCGGGATCAGTACCAGCTGGCCATGGCGCACGCTGCGTGAAGAAGTCACCTCGTCGGCAAAGTGCTGCAGGGCTTGGCCCTCGCCTTTCAAAAGAGCCACTTCCAGGCAGCTCTCTGCATTGATGTGCACGTGCAGGGTAGAGAGCGTCAAATCGTGATGATCGTGCGAGTGGCGGGTCAGCCGCCGGGAGAGCTCGCGGGCGCCGTGATCAAAGACGTAAACGAGTGCCCCCATACATACTTTATCGAGCTCGGTGGGGGTCTGCGCTTGGTTGAGCCCGCTACGCGTTAAATCACGTATTGCCTCGGAGCGGTTTTGGTAGCCGCGGGCACGCATCAGCGCGTCCACTTCCTTGATCAGCTCATCGTCCAGGGTCACCGTTACCCGCTGCATAATCGCCTCTTTATGAATCGCCCGCGCGCCGCTCGAACCGCCAAAGGCCTAGCGCGATGAAAAACGTAACCCCGAGCAGCAGCCACGACCCCACCGCGACCCCTTGCCACTGCGACCAGCGCCAAAAAGGCTCGAGCCAGAACCCGCCGACGCTGGCGCCCAGATAGTAGAACACCAGATAAAGCGCCGAGGCGCTGCCCCGCGCCCCTTGAGCGTAGCGCCCTACCCAGCTCGAGGCGAGGGAATGACAGAGAAAAAAACCGAAGGCGTTGATCGCAAGGCCCAGAATGATCAGCGAAAGCGAGCTTGCCAGGGTGACGCCGGTGCCCAGCGCCAAAATGACGATACCCGCGCACATACAGCGCGCAGGCGAGAAGCGCTGCGCCAACCCTCCGGACACCGTCGAGCCCAGCGTGCCACCCAGGTAGGTCAAAAAGATCAGCCCGAGTGCCCCGGCGGCGAGCTGGTACGGCGTGGCCGCCAGGCGAAAGGTGATATAGCTGTACTGGTTGATGAAGACCAGAAAATTGATGCCGCCCAGGCAGTACGCTCCCAAAAGCGCCGGTGTCTTGAGGTGACCTTTAAGGTCGCGCACCGCCTGGCGCAGCCGAAACGCCTTGGGCACGAACGCCTGGCTTTGCGGCAATAGCCGCCAGAAGAGCACACAGCCCAGAAGCGTTATCATCCCCACGACCAAAAACGCCGCCGAGGGCCCGCCCAGGGAGGCGGCAAAGCCGCCCACCACGCGCCCACTGATTCCGCCCAGCGAGTTGGCGCCAATATAGAGCCCCACGGCGCTTAAAAGCGCGGGCTTGTCGAACTCGTCGCCCATCCAGGCGATCGCCACGGCGGGCAGCCCGCCCAGCACGAAGCCCTGCAAGAGCCGCAGCAGCAATAGCGATTCGAAATTAGGGGCAATGGCCAATGAAACGGTCAGCACCCCGGCGATCACCAGCGTAATACGCATGATCGCCTCGCGGCCGATCGCATCCGACAACGGGCCGAATACCAGAAGCGAAAAGGCGAGCGACATGGTCGCGAAGGACATCAAAAGGCTCACGCCCAGGGTGGAAACCCCGTAGGCGTCTCTTAACCCCGGCAAAAGCGGCTGGGGAACGTAGAGATTGATAAAGACGAGAAACGAGCCCAAACAGAGTGCGGCGGTAGCGCGCCACCAGGCGCGGGTTTTGGCCTCGATCATGGCGCATCCATTGGTAAGCGGCGCTCGCGCCCGGGCCAGGCCTCGCTAAGCCGGCCGGCCCAAAGAGCGGTTAAAAACGACCGAGCTGAGCAACGTGAGTGGGTTCCAGCGCCCGGCGCGACTGCCAATAGTGGCGCTGCCAGTAGCGGTTGCTCATGCTCGAAATAATGACCCCTTGCGAGGAAGAGGCGTGCATGAAGTAGCCATCACCCATGTAGATGCCCACATGGTTGTAGGGGCCCGGGGGCCGGAAGAAGACCAGATCGCCCGCCTGTAGTTCCTGGCGGTCGATCAAGCGTCCCTCGTGTACTTGATCGGTGGTGGAGCGGGGAAGCTCCAGATTGAACGTGTCGCGGAAGATGTTTCGAACGAACCCGGAGCAGTCCACCCCTCGCTGCGTCGTGCCGCCAATCCGGTAGGGGGTGCCGGACCACCGCTGATGCTGGGCGAGCAGTGCCTCCTTGATCATCATAGGTGGCGGGGTCTGAAAACTGCGCATTTGGGTAAGGGTATTATCGACCGGGGACATTTGCGGGCTAACGCCCTTTTTCAATCCCGGTAGCGTCATTGCGAAATAATCTTCGGGGGGCTCCATATTCTGGGAACTTGCACACCCGGCCAAAAAGGAAAAAATCACGCAAACGCCCATGACTCGGGCAGCTGTCACAGCCAAGTGTGGCACCGAAACCATGCAAACAACCCCTTAATGTTATTAACCGAAACCAGGCTTTTTTTCTAGCCGACGACTATAAGCTAATTACCCTGGGTTTGGCGAGCCTCAATGCAATATCTAATGATCTACCGCAAGGCAGACGCCGCCGCTCTCGCGAACGCAGTAAAAACTGCAAATATTGAAAAGAAAGCGCTTCCTCTATTTAGGAGATCGGTCTGTAAGTAGAGCGAAAGCCCCATCATACGAGCCGGTGATCGAGGCTTTTGAGCGCGTGCTGGAGAACCCGGCAACCGTTTGCCGCTTGGGTCGGGGTAATGCTTTCTTCCGGGCAGTGGCTTCTTCCTTCAAGGCAAGGAACGAACATCATGCCCATGGGGGCAATGCTTGCCATATAGGCCGCATCGTGCCCTGCGCCGCTGGTCACGCTCATAGAGGTTAAGCCAACCGCTTGGACGGCCTCCTGAATACTCGCGCGAACGAAATCGCTACAGGGTGTGGGCAGGCCCTCACTCAGCGGGGTTGCGATAATTTCTAGTCCTCGCGTTTGGGCCTCGCCCCGGGCTTTCTCGAGAACCGGCGCGAAGAAGTTTCCGAGCAGGTGCGCATCGTTGCTCCGTACTTCCAATACCATCTCGGCGCGTTCGGCAATCGCGTTAGCCGCATTGGGAAAGACCTCGAGGCGCCCAACCGTCGCCACGAGATAGTGCTCGCCGCCACTTTCGTCAAACGCCGCCGTCTGGATCGCCTTGATCAACCCCGCGGCCTCGGCCAGCGCGTCCCGGCGCAGCGCCATCGGCGTAGTGCCAGCATGATCGGCTTGGCCCAACACCTGGATATCGAAACGCTGAATACCGACGATATCGCTGACCACGCCAATCGGCACCTCGCTCTCTTCCAGCACGCGGCCCTGCTCGATATGAAGCTCTAAAAAAGCGGCGATATCCCCTTGCCGGCGTAAAGGCGTATTTAGGGCCTCCGGGGCACCCCCTACCCGACGAATGGCGTCGCCCAGACGCTCGCCGCCGGGCTCGCTAAAATCGAGCATATCAGCCGTCAATGCGCCGGTCATTGCGCGGCTACCGACACAGGAGATACCGTATTCGCTCGGCTCTTCGGAGAGAAAGTCGATGACCTCGACATCGCGGCGTAGCCGAGTGCCGGCCTCGGTCAGGCTCTGCATCGCCTCGAGCCCCGCCAGAACGCCCAGGATGCCATCATAACGCCCCCCGCCCGGTACCGTATCGGTATGACTTCCAATCACCAGCGGGGCGAGCGACGGGTCGCGTCCGGCCAGTCGACCGATCAGGTTACCCGCTTCGTCCAGCCGCGTTATAAGCCCGGCGTCGCGCATCCTGGCGTCGAGCCACTCGCGCCCGGCTTGGTAACGGCTGGTAAAGGCGCGTCGGGTCCAGGGGCGGGCCGGGTCGGTGATCGTCGATAAGCTTTCGAGGTTGTGCCAAAGGCGATCTGCGTTGATGCTCATACGGCTCCTTTTTCATCCGCCATCCACGCGCCCAGCGCATCGAAAAAGTACAGACACTCGCTTAGCTGACTGATCTCGACGTACTCGTCGGGCTTGTGGGCCTGTTGAATAGAGCCCGGACCGATAATGACCGAAGGAATACCGCCGTCGATTTCGAATACACCGCCTTCGGAGCCGTAGGACACCTTGCCACCGCACGGCGGCACAATCGCCTCCAGTCTCTTGAAGAGCTCACTTTCGGTGGCGTCTCCCATGGCCGGGTACGAGAACCGCTCCTGCCACTCGATAGTGGCCGAAGGCGCAATACGGTGCATGTCGGGAAGCAGCGTGCTTTCCACGTCGTCGATTAGCGCCTGTAGATCACCCCAAGCCGCTTGCTGGTCGATACTGCGCAGTTCGAAAACGAACTCGCAGGTATCCGGTGTTACGTTCGTGGCCACGCCGCCGCTTACCAGAGTGGCCAGAGTCGTTGCGTGGGGGACACTAAAGTCATGATCGAACGGGCCTTCCCGCTCGTAGCGCCGCGAGCGCTCGCCGATCATGGCGATAATGCGCGCAGCAACTTCCACGGCGTTGACATGCTGCGGCGCGAAGGAGGAGTGACCGCCCTCCCCGCGCACAGTGACCTGCATGGCAATCTTGCCTTTCTGCCCGTTGATCAGTCGCATTTCGCTGGGCTCGCCAATAATCGCCAGGCCCGGCGGAACCTCTAGCGCGGCCAGGTGTTTGGCAATCGCCGGCGCGCCCAGACAGCCCACCTCCTCGTCGTAGGAGAAACAGAAGTAAAAAGGTCGTGTGAGCGGGCCTTTCAAAAGCGTGGAAGCGGCGGCCATCACGCAGGCCGCAAAGCCTTTCATGTCGCAGCTGCCACGCCCGTAAAGGCGATCGCCGCGCTGCTCCAGGTTAAACGGCGCGCTCGTCCAGCGCTCGGCTGCGGCGGGTACGACGTCGGTGTGGCCGGAAAGCACGATGCCCGGCACGTCCCTGGGGCCGATCGAGGCGACCAGGTTCGCTTTTTCGCCGCTTGCGTCATGCAGCACCGTGGTTTCCATGCCCAACTCGTCGAAATAGCGCTTCATGTGCTCAATGATGGCGAGATTGGAGTGGGCACTGGTCGTGTCAAAGCCAATCAGGTCCTCGAGATGACCGATAGCGCAGGCAAGGCCTGGATGGTTCTGACGCTGGTCACAGGCAGACATAGCACCGAATCCTTGATGGTTGATAGAGGCCACGATTAAGTCCTGGCTTTTTTGAACTGCTGACGGATCGTGATCACGACGACGAAAACCGATAGCGCCGCGAACAGCCAAGTGATGGGCGACGACAACAGCACGCTCGGGTCACCACGGGAGATAGCAAGGGCGCGGCGCAAGTTCTCCTCAAGCATCGGCCCCAGAATAAAGGCGATGAGAAACGGTGCGGCAGGAATGGCCAGCAGATACATGAAGAAGCCGAAAATACCCATGGCCAGCAGCACGATGACATCGTACATATTATTGGAGATCGAGAAGATCCCGAACAGGCAAAGTGTCAAAACGATCGGTGTCATCAAGCCCGGCGGAATACGCGAGATATGCGAGAAAAAGCGCATGGTCGCCTTGCCCGCGCCAAACAGCAAAAACGACGAGAACAGCATACCAATGAACAGCATGTAGACTTCGTTGAGATTGTTCTCGAAAAGCATCGGCCCAGGTGTCATACCGTGGATCATGAACGCCCCCAACATGACGCCGGTAATGACATCGCCGGGTACACCGAGGGCCAGCAGCGGAATCATCGTCGAGCCGCAGCAGCCGTTATTGGCGGATTCCGAGGCGGCGATACCTTCGACTTCGCCCTTGCCAAAGTTTTCCCGGTTTTTAGAGCTACGCTGGGCCTCGCCGTAGGATGAGAACGCCGCCGCGGAAGGTCCAATACCGGGAATTGCCCCCATCACGACGCCGATCATGCTGCCCTTTAGCATGGCCTTGAGTGAACGGCGAAGCTCGGCCCGCGTTACTCGGTTATCGCCCAGCTGCATCGGCTTGTGCGTTTCGGTATTATGAAACACCACCAGCTTCAAAAGCTCCGGAATCGCAAACAGCCCGATAAGCACCGGCGCTACGGCCAAACCGCCCTGCATATCGACGGTCATTGCAAAACGAAAGGAGCCGTACATATCTTCGCCTACGGTGGCGAGCAAAAGCCCCAAACAAGCCGAAACGAGCCCAAGCAGCAGCGAGCGCCCCGATACCCCGGCCACGGTGGTCAGAGCAAACACCATCAGCATGGCGTACTCGGGCGGGCCGATGCGCAGCGCCAGCAAAGCCAACGGCGCGGCAATGAAAATCAGCGAAATATTTGAGATAAAATCGCCTACGCAGGATGAGTAGAGCGCCATGTTAAGCGCTTTACCCGCCTTCCCTTGGCGCGCCAGCGGATAGCCATCCAGCGTCGTGCAGGCGGCGGAGGCCGTCCCCGGGGTTTTAATCAGAATCGCCGACACCGACCCGCCGTAGGTCGAGCCCTTGTAAAGCGCTACCAGCAGTAAAATGCTGGGAATGGGCTGCATATAAAACGTGAAGGGTAGCGCCAGCGTTACTGCCATCGTCCCGGTCATTCCCGGAATCGCGCCGATGATGACACCGCCCCAGATACCGGCGGCCATGATCAGAAAATTCTCGAGCGTTGCAACTGCCTGGAAAGCAATCAGCAGGTCATTAAGCATACCAGGGTCCCCTAATGCGCGGTGCTCACAAGCCGAGCGATCTGAGCAGAGAGCCAGCAGGAAAGCGCGTGTTGAGCGCGCTGGAGAAGAACAGATAAAGCAGCAGTGGCAGCACCACGGCAACGCCAAGCGAGATCCAGGCGCGCCGCCAGTAGCCGGTCAAAACGAGCATCGCCGCCAACAATAAAATACTGGCGATCAAAAAGCCCACCAACCCAACGGCGAGAACGAAGAGCGTAAAAGCCACCAGTACACAGGCGAAGCGCAGCAAAAGCGTGCCAAGCGGCGCGCCCTGGCGAATCTCGCTGGCCCCCTCCGGGTCAGGGTCGGCTATCGCCTCGGTTTTACGCGAGAGCGAAAACCCCAGTAACAGCAACCCAAAAATAGCGCCAAGGGTCGCGACCGTTCGCGGCCACATATCCGGCGGCGGTGCAAACCCGGGTATGAAATTGGGACGGGGTACGTAGGCCGGTATCAAGACCAATACCACGACTGCAAACAGCGCTGTAATCGCTACACCACGCGCAATACCCATACCCCCTCCCGCTACTGACAGTTTCATGGACCCGGTGAACGGCATCGAATACCGATCAGTCCAGGTAGCCAAATTCCTGAGCAAGGCCGCGATAAAATTCGTACTGCTCTTCGGCGTAAGTCGCCATGTCGGCGCTACCAATCGTGGAGATCGAACCACGGTCTTCGGCACGACTCAGCCAGCTCTCGCTTTCAGCTACGCCCTCGAGCACCTCTTCCCAGGTCGTTATCACCTCATCCGGCAGGTCAGGCGGGCCATACAACGCGCTCCAACCAATGACCTGCCCCGCCCGCTCGTAGCCAAGCTCTTGAGCGGTGGGCACATCGGGCAGTGCTTCCATACGCTCGGGCGAGTAAACCATCAAGGGACGCATGTCGCTGCTTTCGATGTGCGGCATCAAGGAGCCGGCGGCAATCGCAAGAAAGTCCACGTGCCCGCCCAAAAGCGCGGTAGCAAGCGCACCGCCACCCCGGAAAGGCACCAGGGTGGCAGCGGTTAGCGGGTCCATCCCTGCATCGGCAAGCAGTGCCTGAACGGTGAAACCGTCGATTGCCGTCGCTCCCGAGGCGGCATAAGCCATTGCGCCCGGATCGCTCTCGATACCCTCAAGTAGCTCATCGACACTCTCGTAGGGCGAGTCTTCGGCGACCGCCAGGATCATCGGCGTGGCTTCGAGTTGGCTTAAAAAGGTGTATTCATCCCAGTCGACGCTGCTATTGGCGTTGACCGCCGGCGATAGCGCCATACCGACCCGTGCCAGCAACAGCGTGTAGCCATCCGGGTCCGCCTGCGTCACGTTACGCGCGCCGGTCATGCCGCCGGCCCCGGACTGGTTGGTTACGGTGATGGGCTCGCCAAGAAACGGCCGAGCGGCTTCAGCAAAGGCACGCCCAGCGAGATCCGAGGCGCCACCGGGGCCATAGGGGACGACCAGGGTGACCGCTTCCGACGGGTAGCTTTGGGCATGGGCCGTACACGTTACCGCCAGGCTCAGCGCGGTGAGGGTCAAGATACGTTTCATTCCTGTCTCCAACGTTGTTATTGCTTATATTTATTGACGTAGCGCTTGCCTACGCCACCACGACGCTAAAAGTATAGGCCTCTATGAAAATAATTACAAAAAACTCATTCAGTATGCAAATATGTACTACTCATACAGCATAATTGCATGCCCAAACGGCGCCAAAGGTGCCGGTCAAAGTGATTCTGAACCGCTAAACACCGGGTGCAGTGACTAGCGCTGCGCTCGACAGATACGGCACGAGATATGAAAATCAAAGAGATAGAAGCGTTCGATGCTTTCATGAAGCACGGCACGACAAAGGCCGCCGCCGAAGCACTGGCGATCAGCCAATCCATGGTGAGCAGGCTACTGACGGGGCTCGAGGAGGAAGTTGGCTTTACGCTTTTCAAGCGAACGCGTAACCAGATAGAACCCACGCCAGAAGCGTTCGCCTTTCACGCCTCGGCGCGGCGATTGATCTCGAGCATACGCGACACACAAAAGGACGCCGAGGCGATCGCCAACAATCAGGTGGGCAACGTGGTAATCGCCGCCCAGCCGATTTTTTGCGACACCTTTTTGCTCGATGTCATCAAGCGCTTCAAAAAGCGCCATCCCAAGGTGGGGGTACGCCTAGTCGACGTCGGGATGCAGGAGTTGCTCAAGATGATCGACAACAACACCTGCGATATAGCGCTGGGTATCACCCTGGAGGCGGATACCTATGGCGCCAGCGTTACCAGCCTGGCGCGCTGCTCGGCGCGCTGCATCATGCACCGACAACATCCGCTAACGGCGCTGGACGAAGTGCCCATTGCCCGACTACGCAACCAGACCTTTGTGGAGCTGATGCCGGATAGCCCGCTGCGCTCGCGGGTCGACTACATCATGCAGACGATCGATATAAAAAGAGATATTGCGGCGGAAATCCGCCCCATGCGAGGCGTGTGTGCGCTGGTCGACCGCAACGTAGGACTGGCGGTGGTCGACCCGATAGCGGAGCTTCTACTGGCAGGCACCAACATTGTTTCAAAGCCGATCACCCCCAGTATCGAGTGGGAAATAGCGTTACTCAAATCCAAGCGACGCCCGCTCAGCACCGTCTCGGCCGCCTTTTACGATGAAATATGCCAGGAAATCGACACCCTCATCGATATGGGTATTCTCCAAAAAAGACGATGAGCATGAGCCCGTGAAAAGCGGCAGCGCTTTTTACGCCTCAATGCAGTATCCGTTGATCCCCGGGTAGGGTGTCGATATGCAGCGGGGCAAAGTGGCGCGGTTTGGTGCCGGGGAAGTCCAGGCTCGTCCAGGGGCCGGCCAGAATCGGTGCGCCGCTCAGCCAGGCGGTTAGGGCCTGGCGGAAGCCGGCCAGAAACTCCTCGCGCTCGGGCGTTTCGCCCATGAAAAAGGAAAATCCGGCGTACATGCCCGCCGCGTACTCCTGCCAACCGGCGTAGTGTGCGTCGGCCAGTTGGTAGGCGCGGTCCAGCACGCGGTTGAACGCCTCCCGCTCCAGCCAGCCAAGCTGGCGCGCGGCAATCGCCAGGTCCATCAACTGGGCGATGTCCCAGGCCGCCATGTCCACATCGTTGCAGCCATCCTCGTTGTCACGCACCCGGCGAAGGCGAAGCAGATGGTGGCGCTCTTCCTCCACGCAGTCGCCGGACTCCAGAATGGCGATTTCGCTGGCCAGCCGCCCGGGGTTGAGCGTGTAGGGGGCGTAGTTGATCTGATACTCCTGACGGTCGCCGGATTCGAGCATGAAGTTCAGAAAATCCTGCATGTCGGCGGCGCTGGCCAAGTGGTAGTGACTGTCCACCCACTCGCGAATCGAGGCCTGTTCGCGCTCGCTTTCGGGCTGGGGGTCGCTCCACACGGCGCTGTTGAGCGGACCGACCAGCGCCATGGCGGTAAAGTGGCTGATGCTGGGCCGCTCGCCGGGCTCCTGCCAGGCGCCGGGCTGCCAGTCAAGCCAGTAGAAGAGGCTGCCCGGGTCTTCCAAGTGCCAGGCGATTTCGCCGATCAACGAGTCGTGTTCGGGCTCGGGCAGGCAGCTCTCCCAGGCAAACCAGGCCTCCAACAAGCGCCGCGGGGAGGTATAAAAGCGGCACAGGCAGCTCTTCAAGGCGCTGGCGTAGTTCAAAAGCGCTGGCTGCTCGAACAAGCGGCTATCAAACGCCATGTGCAGATAAAAGGCGAACTTCTCGGCCATGTGAACCGTGGCGGCGTGGCGGCTCACGCCCTTGAGGCTTTGCAATTGGCGGACTTCATCGGCGCCGGGCTGGCCAAAGGGCGTGCGTTTGGGCGGCATCACACCGTGAACCGCGTCGGCGGCCAGCTGATTGAGGTGATGCGCCTGGGCCGGCAGCCAGTAACGGGCCAGCGCCCCCGCCCCTTCGTCGGCGTGAAGCCCGAGCGCGTCCTGCAAATAGACCGCCGCATCGGCGCGGCGCTTTTCGCCCATAAAGGCGCCGGGGTCGAACTGGCGCAGCATCGCATCGGGTTCGCGAACGCTTGCAAGCGCCAGCAGCCAGTGGTGGTCCGTCGAGCGCCACGCCTTGATACGCGCCCGCGAACCCGACAGCACCGCCGGGTCCAAAAGCGCGCCGGGCTCCATGTCCCAGGGGCTACAAAACGCTTCCAGCAGCAGCGTATGCTGGGCACTGGGCGTCATCGCGCGCCGGTCGATGCCTTCGAACAGGCTCTGCCCACGGCGGTAGGCGGCCAAAAGCGCCGACCAGTCCGCGTAGCGCTGGGTAATCAGATCAGCGCCGTGGGCGGCAATATCATCGGCTTCCTGCTGACTCAAAAGCCCGCTGCACGCCCCCGCCCAGGCAAGCTCGACCATACGCAGCCAGTCCCAGGCGGCCCACTCGAGCGGCTCGTTTTGACTAACGAACCGATCGAGCACCGGTGCGTAGGCAAACTCGTCCTGGGCGCCACGCTGCCACTCCAGCCGCTGGGCGGCGTCCATACCCGGCAGCTCCCGCGCCTCGATATCCCAACGCTGGCGGTCGCCCTGGGCGCTGAGCCACAACGCCACACCCAGAAGCTGGTCGCGGTCGTTGACCTGCCAGATTTGCGCAAGCCACTGGCGCGCCTCGGGCCAGTCCCCCGGCGTTGCCGGGTAGCACATGACCGGATGAAACAGCGCGCCCAGCCGCCAGGGCCGGGCGTTGGGCGTATCCGGCCAAAGGGGGGTCGGCGGCGGTGTCTCGGCGAGTGCCCGCTCGAAGGTGGGCCAGCTCACGGCGCTGGCCTCGCTCTCCCATTGGGTCAGGGTTTGGCACGCTTCCAAAAAGCGCTCTTGAACCTCGGCGGGAGCACTTTCGCCCACGGCCTGGCGCAGGTCGCGCAGCCAGCTGCGCAGGTCACGATACTTCGCGGCGATGCGGCGCATCACGTGGTGTGCCCAGCTCACCGCCTGTTCAGAGGAGATCCACCCGGCGGCGCCGGCGAGCGCGCTCCACTCGAGCGCACCCAGCAGCTGGTGAGGGTGCGCATCGAACGCCCCCAGCCCATGCAAAAACTTTTCGACCAGCTCCCCCCGATGGGTAATGCCCAATGCCTGCAGGCGCTGTTCGGCGTTTGCGCTATCCATCGCTAAAGGGTGTGACAGGAACGCCCAATCGCACAGCACAAGCTGTTGGGACCACCAGGAAGTTAATGCTTCGGCCAAAAGACACCTCGAAAACGACACTCGGCAACGCGCCAGAAAAAGCGCCCTAGTGTAACGGAAACTCCCGGCAAGGCCGATAGCGCGCTTGGCAATTAACCAAAAACACCGCCCCGAAGAAGACTCCGGGGCGGTGTTTAAAAACGTAGTGCCGGCTTAGCGGGTAAACCGTTTGCCTTTAGTGCTTGGGCAGCCAGCGTTTAGGCGCTTCGCACCTTGCTGATGATCCACAAAAGCACCACGGCACCGACAGTCGCCGTCACCAGCGAGCCAATGAAGCCCCCGGCGGACAGGCCCAGAAGGCTAAACAGGAAACCGCCGATCACCGCACCCACGATACCGACACCGATATTGGCGATAATGCCGAAGCCGCCGCCGCGCATAATGTTGCCAGCGATCCAGCCAGCCAGACCACCGATAATAAGCCATGCTAAAAAGCCCATAATTCCTCCTTGGTTTTTTCACTTATACGCAGGTTTTACCTACCGTGCGCGCTTGTCCTAACATAGCACACAGCGCTAAGGTTCTGCCTGGTTTATGTGCGCCGTAACCACCCCATAAGCGCCCCCGCCAACGCGATACGCTGACCCAATTGAGGAAACCCCATGATCCCCGACTCGCTCAACGCCCTTATCTCCAATGTGGCCGATCAGGCACAAACCACCTGGCAAGGCCGCGAGGTGATCATTTTCAACATGGCGTGGGGGGAAATGGTCATCAGCCTGCAGGGTGGCCAGGTGCTGCATTTCAAGCCCCATAACGACACGCCTTGGCTTTGGGTGACGCCCACCCCCGCGCCGCTGCCCGCCACCATTCGCGGCGGCATACCGCTTTGCTGGCCCTGGTTTGCCGACGAGCGCTACGCCGATGAAAGCCCTAATCACGATGGCCCGTTCCATGGCCTGGCCCGCCAGGCCCAGTGGCGACTGGACGCCGTGGACGAGCACGCCGAAGGTATCGAGGTCCACCTCTCCCCGGCCGAGCGTCTGCACGGCCTGCTGACCGCCCGCGTGGTCGTTCAAGCCAACGCCCAGCGTCTGAACGTGGAGCTCATTAGCGAGAACATCGGCGAAACGCCGGTGAAAATCAGCGCTGCGCTGCATACGTATCTGGGCGTGGCGAACACCCACCAGTGTCGTCTGGAAGGCCTGGCCGGGGCCCGCTATCTGGACAAGCTCAAGGATTTCGCCGAGGCCGAACAACAGGGCGTGCTGGCCGTTCAAGGCGCGGTCGACCGTATCTATCACACCAACGAAGCGGTAACACTCAGTGACGGCGAGCGCACCCTGCGCGTCGCCAAACAGTCCAGCGACTCCACCGTGGTGTGGCACCCAGGCGATGTGCTACCCGCCGACACCCCGGCAAAAGCCGCCTACCGCTTCGTGTGTGTCGAAGCCGCCAATACCCGGCTCGACCCGGTATGGCTGGTCCCCGGCGCCCAGCACCTGCTCGGCACGACGATCAGCCGCGGTTAATCGCTGGTTAATGAACGCTTTGCTATGCTGTAGCGCTACCCGCCGAACCCTTTGCCCAAGGAATGCCCAGCATGCCCCAGCCGTTAAGTCGGGAGCTCAATAATTTACTCGAACGCGGTCGCGACCGGCAGCTAAGGCTTGCCGTGACCGGGCTTTCCCAGGCGGGCAAGACGGCGTTTTTAACCTCGCTGGTCAACCAATTGCGCCATGCCGGGCTCGATGCCCGCCTCGATTTACTACCTGCCGCCCGCGAAGGGCGGCTTTTAGGCGCCATGCGGCTCAACCAGCCGGATCTGGGCGTGCCGCGCTTTCCTTATGACCCGGGCATGGCGGCGCTTTCGGAGACACCGCCTCGCTGGCCCGCGCCGACCCGCGGCATTAGCGAGCTTCGCCTGGAGCTTCGCTTCAAACCGGCGCAAAGTGGCTGGTTCACGCCGGAAACCGCCAAGCTGACGCTGGATCTTTTCGACTACCCCGGCGAGTGGCTTTTGGATCTGCCGCTTTTGCAGCACGATTTTTATAGCTGGTGTCAGGCGCAGTCGCACCACCAGGGCCCCCACCGCCGGGCGCTATTTACCGAATGGCTCGAGGCGGTCGAAAAGCTCGACCCCGCCGCCGAGGTCGACGAGAGCACGCTGGCGAGCCTGTCCCAGGCCTACGCCGAAGGGCTAAAGCGCGCCAAGCAGGCGGGTTTTTCGGATCTTCAGCCCGGGCGATTTTTGCTGCCCGGCGAGCTCGAGGACGCACCGGTGTTGCAGTTCTTCCCCCTGCCGGACTTGGCGCAGCCCCAGGAAATGCTCGAAGCGCTGCCGGCACAGAGCCTTTACGCGACGCTGGCCGCGCGCTTTCGCTACTACCAGCAGCAGGTGGTGCGGCCCTTCTACCGCGACCACTTCCGCCGTTTCGATCGTCAGATCGTACTGGTCGACGTGCTCGGCGCGCTCAACGCCGGCCCCGAACGCTTCGAGGATCTCTCCAGCGCCCTGGGCCAGCTGATGCAGAGCTTCAACTACGGCAAGCGCAGCCTGCTCACGCGGATGTTCGCCCCCAAAATCGACCGCCTGGCCATCGCCGCGACCAAGGCCGACCACGTCACCCCGAACCAGCACGCCAACGTGGTCACGCTATTGGAGAACCTGTTGGCGGAGCCGATCAAAGACCTGCGCTACGCCAACGTGCCGGTGAAAGCGTTGTCGCTGGCCGCGATTCGCGCCACCCAGGCCCGCGAGGTGCAGGAGAACGGCAAGCGTACCCCGGCGCTGCGCGGTACGACCCTGGATGGCGAGGAGGTGCTGCTCTACCCGGGCGATGTCCCGAGCCGCCTGCCCACCGCGGAATTCTGGCAGCGCCAGGGGTTCGACTACCCGAGTTTTCGCCCCGCGAGCCGCGACGGCGACGCCCTCGACCACATTCGGATGGACGCCGCGCTTGACTGGCTGATTGGAGACAAACTGCAATGACACCCACCGAGCCGCGCCGCCACTTCGCGCTTGACGACATACCGCCAGCGGCTGATAAACGCGTTGATGAAGCGCTCGATGAGCCCTTCGATGAAACGCTTCGCGCCCACCAGCGCTTCGACCCGGCACAGGGAGATGCGCCGCTTGCCGAAAGCGAAGCGCGGGCGCTACCCGAGGCCACCCTGGGCGCACCGCGCAAGCGCCGCTGGGGGCTGATGTTCGCGTTGGTCGGCTTTGCGGGGCTGGGCGCGGCGGAGTTTGCCACCGGCATCCCCGAGGCGATCGAAGGCTCGGCGTGGCTCAATGTCGCCTGGCAGGCCTTTGGACTGGGCCTGATTACCCTGGGCGGCGTATCGCTGGTCAAGGAGCTTGGCCGTCTCAAACGGCTCAAGCGCCACGACCAATTGCGTGAAGAGCTCGCCACGCTCCCCCACTGCTCTTTCGAAAAGGCCGAGTCGCTTGCCGAAAAGCTGAGAGTGCAGCTCAAGCTCAGCGACGACGACCCCCACTGGCAGGCGTTCACGAAGGCGTGCCAGCCGCACCACAGCGGCGAAGAGGTCCAGACGCTTTTGTGCTATCACCTGCTGGCGCCGCGGGATCGCAAGGCGCAGCAGCTGATTACGCGGATGTCCGGGGAGACGGCGCTGATGGTGGCGATCAGCCCGCTGACCCTGGTGGATATGGCGCTGGTCGCCTGGCGAAGCCTGGCCATGGTCGACCGGCTCTGCCGGCTTTACGGGCTGGAGCTTGGCTACGCCAGCCGCCTGCGCCTTTTTCGAAACGTCTTGCACAATATGGCCTTCGCCGGCGCCAGCGAGCTCGCCACTGACGTCAGCATGGACATGCTGTCGCTGGATTTGACCGCCCGGCTTTCGACCCGGGCGGGCCAGGGGCTGGCCACCGGCCTTTTAAGCGCACGCCTGGGGCTTCGCGCTCAGCGCCTTTGCCGCCCGCTTGCGTTCACCGTCGAAGAGCAGCCCAAACTTGCCGACCTGCGCCAGGCACTATGGCGCCAGCTCAAGCGCGCGGATAAAGAGCCCTCTTCCTAAGCGATACGGTGCTCGGTTTGCGCATCGAATAAAATCGCCCGGCCCATATCGACGCGCAGCGCCAGGCGCTGCCCCGCCATCACCGTACACTTGGGCCCGACACGGGCGGTGACTTCCTGCTCACCCAGCGGCAGGCGCAGCAGGATATCCGCGCCGGTCGGCTCGACCACCGCCACGTTCGCCGTCAGCAGCGTGCCCTCGGCCTGGGCGGTCAGCCGCTCGTCCTCTTCGCTGAAGTGCTCGGGGCGCAGGCCCAGAATCACCGTCTGGCCTACCCGCTCGGCAAGCTCATCCGCGTAGCGCTCCTGGGGCCAGGGGAGCACCAGGTCCTCTTCTTGAGGCGTGGCGATACGCAGCTGATAGCCACCGTCTTCACCTTCGAGCGTTGCCTGGATGAAGTTCATCGACGGCGACCCCATGAAGCCGGCCACGAACATGTCCACCGGGTCGTTGTAGACTTCGTTCGGCGAGCCCAGCTGCAAAATGTGCCCGTCGCGCATTACCGCGATACGATCTGCCAGGGTCATCGCCTCGACCTGGTCGTGGGTCACGTACACGATGGTGGTACCCAGGCGCTGGTGGAGCTTTTTGATCTCGGTGCGCATGTCCACGCGCAGCTTGGCGTCCAGATTCGACAGCGGCTCGTCGAACAAATACACCTTGGGTTCGCGGGCCAGCGCCCGGCCCATCGCCACCCGCTGGCGCTGCCCACCTGAGAGCTGAGCAGGCTTGCGCTCCAGAAGGTGCGATATCTGCAGAAGATCCGCCACCCGCTCCACCGCTTGTGCCCGCTCGGCCTTGGGGACCTTGCGCATCTCGAGGCCAAAGCTTATATTCTGGCGCACCGTCATGCTCGGGTAGAGGGCGTAGGATTGAAACACCATGGCGATATCACGCTCGGCGGGGGTGCGCGTGGTCACGTCCTCGCCATCGATGCGGATATGGCCGCTGGTGACCGGCTCCAGCCCGGCGATGGCGTTCATCAACGTCGACTTGCCGCAGCCCGACGGCCCCACCAGAATCAGAAACTGTCCGGACTCGATGGAGAGACTGACATCCTTGAGTACTCGCTCGCGACCGAACTCCTTGCGTACCTGATCAATTTCAAGCGCTGCCATAAATATCGTTCCTGTTGTGACGCTCTATTGTGAGTAATCGACCGACGACTTAGCCCTTCACCGACCCGGCCGTTAACCCGCGCACGAAGTACTTGCCCGCCAGCACGTAGACGATGAGGGTCGGAAGTGCCGCGATCATCGCCGCGGCCATATTGACGTTGTACTCGCTCACCCCGGTCGAGGTATTCACCAGGTTGTTGAGTGCAACGGTCACCGGCTGGGTGTTGTGCCCGGAAAACGCGACGCCGAACAAAAAGTCGTTCCAGATCTGGGTGAACTGCCAAATGATCGACACCACGATGATCGGCGCCGAGACCGGCACCAGGATGCGCCAGAAAATGCGAAAGAACCCGGCGCCGTCGAGCTTGGCCGCCGAGACCAGCTCGTCGGGAATGCCCACATAGAAGTTACGGAAAAAAAGCGTGGTAAACGCGATGCCGAACACCACGTGGACCAGTACCAGGCCCGCCCGTGAGCTCGAAAGCCCGAGCCAGCCAAGGGTTTGCGCCATGGGCAGCAGCACCACCTGAAACGGGATGAAGCAGCCAAAGAGCATCAGCGCGAATACCAGCTCCGAGCCCTTGAAGCGCCACTTGGTCAAGGCGTAGCCGTTGAGTGCGCCCACCGTGGTCGAAATCAACACCGCCGGAATCACGATGGCGAAGGAGTTCCAGAAGTAGCCCCCCACCCCTTCGCAGCGCATGCCGGTGCACGCCTCGCCCCAGGCCTTGGTCCAGGGCGCCAGGGTTGGGTTTTGCGGCAGCGACAAAAGCGAGCCGGCGGTGATCTCGCTGAGCGGTTTGAAGGAGGTCATCAGCATCACGATCAGAGGCAGCACGTAGAAAAGCGCGGCGATGATCAGCACCAGGTAAAGCGCCCCCCGCCACAGGCGCGCCGCGGGGGACTGGCGGCGAATCACGTTAGCCATGCTTGCGGCTCCTTAGTTCGGAGTAGAGATACGGAATCAATATCGCCAGCACGCCGCCGAGCATCAGCATGGCGCTGGCGGAGCCCAGCCCGATCTGGGCGCGATTGAAGGCGTGGGTGTACATGAAGGTCGCGGGCAGGTCCGTGGCGTAGCCGGGCCCGCCGCCGGTCAACGCCACCACCAGGTCGAAGCTCTTGATGGCGATGTGCGAAAGAATCATCACCGCGCTGAACACCACCGGGCGCAGGCACGGCATGACCACGCGCCAGTAGATGCGCGGCAGGCTCGCCCCGTCGAGCTGGGCGGCCTTGATGATGCTGTCGTCGATACCGCGAAGCCCCGCCAGGAAAAGCGCCATCACAAAGCCCGAGGCCTGCCAGACCGCGGCGAGTACCAGGGTGTAAATGGCCATGTCCGGGTCGACGATCCAATCAAAACGAAACGACTCGAACCCCCAACTACGCACCATGGCCTGGATCCCCAGCTGCGGATTCAGAAGCCACTTCCAGACCACGCCGGTGACGATGAACGAAAGCGCCATCGGGTAAAGATAGATCGTGCGAAGCGCCCCCTCCTGGCGGATTTTTTGATCCAGCAAAATCGCCAGCACGGCCCCGAGTACCAGGCACACCGCGACGAACAAGACGCCAAAGATCATCAGGTTGGTCGAGGCCACCCACCAGCGGTCGTTGGCCATGAGCCGCGCGTACTGGCCAAAGCCAACGAAGTCGTAGCTTGGGAGCATCCGCGAGCTGGTCAGCGAGAGCACGAACGTCCAGAGCATGAAGCCGTAAACGAAAAACAGCGTAATGGCAATGGAGGGGGCCAACACCAGCCGCGGAAGCCAGCCTTGTAGCCAGCCGGAAACCGTCGGCCGATGGGCCTTGGGCAAAGTTGTGTCGCTCATAGGGAGTTCGCCTGTCAGCGTGGCGCCGCCGGACGGCGGCGCACCTTGATCAAAAGGCTTTTAGAAAGAAGCGGCCTGCGCGGCACTCACCAGGCGCTCGGCGGCTTGCTCGGCGGGCATGTCGGCGTCGTTGAAGTAGTTGGTGACGACATCGAAGATCGCCCCCTGGACATCGGCGCGCACGGCCATGCCGTGGGACATGCTGGGCACCAGGCCGCCCTCTTCGGCGGTGCGCTGGAAGTCGGCCAGGGACTGCTCGGCGCAGCTATCGAATTCACTCATGTCCAGGTCCGGGCGCGCAGGGATCGAGCCCTTGGCCAGGTTGAAGGCTTCCTGGAAGGTAGGCTCGAGCACCAGCCGCGCCAGCGCCTGCTGGGCTTCGCGCTCGTCATCGTCGCTGACGCGGAACATGGCGAGGCTGTCGATATTGAACGAGAAAGCGTCCGCGCTTCCCGGTGCCGCGGCGCAAAGGTAGTCCTCGCCGGCGGTGAGCCCGGCGGCGGTGAATTCACCCTTGGCCCAATCCCCCATCAGTTGAAAGCCCGCATCCCCCTCGATCACCATATTGGTGGCGATGTTCCAATCGCGCCCGGGCATGCCGTCGTCCATAAGCTCGCGCAGACGCTTGAAGGTCTCGAGTGCGCTGATCATTTCGTCGCTACCCAGCGCCTCGGGGTCGAGCTCCACCAGCGACTGGCGGTAAAAATCCACGCCCTGGCTTCCAATCACTACGCTCTCGAACACGGTGGCGTCCTGCCAGTCCTGGCCGCCGTGGGCAAGCGGCACGAAGCCCGCCTCGCGGATCGCCTCACCGGCGGTGAAGAGCTCGTCCAGGGTCGTCGGCATCTCCACCCCGGCGGCGTCCAGCACCTCCGGGTTCGCCCACAGCCAGTTCACCCGATGAACGTTGGCGGGCACGGCCACGTATTGGCCGTCATAGCGCATGATATCGGCGACCACCTCGGGAAGCAGGTCGTCCCAGCCCTCCTGCTCGGCCACGTTGTCCAGATCGCCCAGCAGGCCAAGCTCGCCCCACTCCTGAATTTCCGGGCCCTTGATTTGCGCCGCCGACGGCGGGTTGCCGGACATGGCGCGGGATTTGAGCACCGTCATGGCGGTTTCGCCGCCGCCGCCGGCCACGGCGAAGTCTTCCCAGCCGTAGCCTTCGGCTTCAAGAAGCTCCTTGAGCACGTTGGCCGCGCGCGCTTCGCCGCCGGAGGTCCACCAGTGGAGGACCTCGACGTCGCTTGCCTGGGCAGAAGTAGTCGCGGCCAGCGCAAGCGCGAGGCTGAGGGCGGACTGGCGCATGGAGGGTAAACGCAATGTCGACATGATGACTCCTGGCGTTGTTATTGTCGGATCGTTTTTTATAGATCGCTTGTGCGAACCGTTTGAGTGAAACACTCGTTTGAATCGTTTGTCTGAATCGTTCGTGGGAATGGTTACGCGTAGCGCTTACTGCAGAGTACGCCGCAATACCTGCCAACGGGAGTTACCCTTTACTACATAGTCCTGGGGTTTTCTTACAAACCTGTAATAGGTGCGTGGCGCAACAGCACCAGGGTGGCGACGAGCCCGCCTTGTGGATGATTGGCCAAGGTGATATCGCCGCCGTGGGCGCGGGCGATATGCCGGGCGATGCCCAACCCAAGGCCACTGCCGCCGGTGTTGCGGCTACGCGAAGCTTCCAGGCGCACGAACGGTGAAAAAACCCGCGCCCGTTGGTCTTGAGCAATACCGGGGCCGGCGTCGTGAATACGTAACGTGATTTGCTCGGGCGTATCGCTTATGTGCACCGTCGCGCGCTTGCCGTAGAACACCGCGTTTTCCAGAAGATTGGCCAGGCAGCGCTTGAGCGCCAACGGCTTGGCCGTAAGCGGCGCGGCCTGGCCTGTCACCCGGACCTCGCCACCCTGCAAGCCAAGCTCGTCGGCAAGCGTTGTGGCCAGGGCGGTGATATCCACCGCGGCGGGGTCTTCGTGCAGATCGAGCCCCTTTACCGAGGCAAGCGCGCCTTTGACGAGCTCGCCCAGCTCATCGAGCGAGGCGCAAAAACGCTCGCGTTGAAGTGGGTCGTCGAGCATTTCGGCGCGCAGGCGCATCCGGGTGATCGGCGTTTTAAGGTCGTGGGAAATCGCCGAGAAGAGCCGCTCGCGCTCGTCGAGCTGCTCGCGTATGCGCCGCTGCATACGGTTGAACGCCACCGCGGTGGCGGCGACCTCTTTGGGGCCGCTCTCCTTGAGCGGCGGGCGGTCCAGGTCATCGCCGAGCTGGCGGGCGGCGCTGGAGAGCCGCGCCAGTGGCCGGGTGACGCTGGTAATGCCCCAAAAGGAGAGCGCCAGCACGCTCATCAACACCAGCAAGCCCACCAGCAGGCGCTCTTCGGAAAGCCAGCGATAGCCGTTAAAGATATCCGGCACGCCCAGTAGCGTGGCCACGTAAAGCCACATGCCCGGGGCAAGCTCGAGCTGTACCACCAGAATCGGCGGCGACAGCGGCTCCATCAGCAGGCTGTGCTGGCCCCAGCGCGGCGGTAAATCGTGAAGCAGCACTTCGTTGTTGAAAACGCGCAGGGTTTCCGGCCGCGAGAACTCGACCACGACGTCGTCGATGGCCAGTTCCTGGGTCAAAATACGATGCACGTTCCCCACCACCAGCGCTTTTTCGGCGCCGCTGCCGATATCGGTCACCGGAATACGCCGCTCGTTGACGCTAACGAAAAAGCGCGTTCCGCCCATGTTGCGTAACTGGTCGAGCACGATATGGCGGTAGTCCACCGGCAGCGAACGGAAAAACTTCATGGTGGAGGCGATGCTCAGCGCCATGTTGTTGGAAAGCTCGTCGAGCTGTTCGAGCTGGCTAGCGCGCACCTGGGAGCTCCAGAGCGCGTAGCTCGCCGCCTGGGCCGCCAGCACCCCGGCAATCATGATGATCACGAAGCGCCCGCGCAGCGTACTCGGCAGACAGCGTTTCAAGACGCCTCTGAGCGTGCTCACACGACGGCTTCGACCTGGGCGGTGAGCACGTAGCCCGCGCCGCGCACGGTGCGAATCAGCTGCGAGTGCTGGGCGTCCTCACCCAGGCGCTGGCGCAGCCTGCAAACGTGAACGTCGATGGAGCGATCCAGCGGCGGCGCGTGGCGCCCGCGTGACAGCGTATAAAGGTCGTCCCGAGTGATCACCGTGGCTGGGCGCTCGAGAAACACCTGCAGCAATTGAAAGTCCGCCCCGGAGAGCGACGTATGCGCCCCGCCCTGGTCCACCAGCTCGCGGGTGGTGCGATCGAGCTGCCAGGGGCCAAAGCGCACCCAGCGGGCGTGGCCGGCGCTGGGTGGCTCGGAGCCGGCGCGAGTGCGCCGCAGCACCGCTTTGATGCGCGCTAAAAGCTCACGGGGGTTGAAGGGCTTGGCCATATAGTCGTCGGCGCCCAGCTCCAGGCCGAGAATCCGGTCGGTTTCATCACTGCTTGCGGTGAGCATGATGATCGGCATATCGCCCTGGCGGCGAAGCGCCCGACAAACGGCGAAGCCGTCGTCGCCGGGCATCATCACATCCACCAACACCAGGCTCGGCGTTTGCTTGTCAAGTATGGCGTAGAGCGACTGGGCGTTGTCGGCGGTCAGCACCTGGTAGCCGTGGCGGCCCAGGTAATCCGCCAGCAGCTCGCAAATCTCCGGGTCGTCGTCGACGATCATGACGCAATCAGACGCGTGGGTCATAGTAGCGGGCTCCCTCTCTTTTATTATCGTCGTTATTATCTTTTTCGCGCTAGATAATGGTGGAGAGCCCTGCCGACCACAAGCGGCTATCGACTAAGGTGGTAAAGCGATCACAGCTGTTGGCTCAAAGCCCAAAGCGCTCGCGCAAAAGTGCAGCGACCCCGGCTTCGCCGTGGTGGCCTATTTGACGGCCACGCCCCAAGCGCCCGGCCATTTCCGGGTGGGCGTTGGCCATGAAGTGCGCCTCGCCTGCCAGGCTCAGCATTTCGATGTCGTTCAAGTTATCGCCAAAGGCCAGGCACTGCTCGGCCTCGATATCCAGCCGTTCGAGTAGCGCTTTCAAGGCGACGCCCTTGTTGACGTTGCCCGCCATGATCTCGAGCGACTCCGGGGTCGAGTAAGTAACGTGCAACTCGCCGTCGCTAATGTCGCGCACCGTTGCCTCGATCTTTGCAAGCGCCTCGGGTTTGCCGCCGTAAAGTACCTTGCCGATGCCCTCGGCGGGCATGTTGGCCGGCGAAACGACCTGATAGACGAAGCCCGTGGCGGCGTGCATGGCCAGGTGCCCAGGCGAGGCGGCATCGATGTACCAGGCGTCGTCCACATAAAGGCTCAACCGGACATCCTCCGGGCGCGGTAGATCGATCAAGGCGCGGGCCTTTTCCGGCTTCACGTGGTGGGCGCTCAGCAGCGTATCGTCGGGGGCGTGGGTGTAGGCCCCGTTACTGCTGATCAGGTGCATGGGCACATTGAGCTCATCGCGAAACACCCGCATGTCCAGGTAGTGGCGGCCGGAGGCCAGGGTCAGGTGGTGGCCCTGCTCGACCAGGGCGCGCAGTACCTCCTTGGTACTTTCGTGCAAAACGTGATCGCTTCCTAAAAGCGTTCCATCCAAATCGGAAACAATCAGCCGGGGGGTCATCGCACGCTCCTCTCAAGTGGTCGCTCTTGGGGGTTTATAAGGGTCTTTCAGCTTAACCGATTATACAAAGCGCGGGTAAGTCATTGACCTTACGCCCGCGCGGCGACTTCATCGCGGCGGGTAATTGGCGCGGTGAGCGGGAATCCGTATAGTGGCAGGCTACCCTCGTTAACTGATAGAGCTCATGCTGCAAAATAACTCCGCGCTTGCCCAGCTCAAGCAACAGATTCGTGACACCACGCCCCGCGTCGAAGGCGTGATCAAGGGCACTGAAAAAGGCTTTGGCTTTCTAGAAACCGAAGGGGGCGAGTCCTATTTCGTGCCGCCTCCCGCCATGAAGCAGGTGATTCACGGCGACCGCGTCGAGGCGGTGATTCACGAAAACGGCGACAAGAAATCCGTCGAGCCGGAAAAGCTGCTCGAAGCCGGGCTCGACCGCTTCGTGGCCCGCGTTCAAAAGCGCGAAGACCGCCTGGCCGTGGTGCCGGATCACCCGTCGATTCGTAACGTCATCAAGTCGCGCATCAAGAACAGCCTCGATGAATCGACCATCGCTGACGGCGACTGGGTCGTCGCGCGGCTGGTGCGCCACCCGATGAAAGAGAACGACCGCGGCTTTTTCGCTCAGATTGACGAACTGGTGGCCAAGTCCGACAACCCGGCAGTGCCCTGGCGCGTGACCCTGGCCCGCCACGCCCTGGAGCAGGCAAGCCCGGAGGCCGGCAACGACTGGCCGCTGCGCGATGAAGGCCTGACCCGGGAAGATCTTACCGCCGAGCCCTTCTTCACCATCGACGGTGAAAAGACCAAGGACATGGACGATGCGCTGCGCATCACCACCCGCGACGACGGCGGTTGGGATTTGTCGGTGGCGATCGCCGACCCGACCGCTTATGTCGACGAAGCGCACGCGGCGGACCTGGAAGCGCGCGTACGTGCTTTCACCGTTTACCTGCCGGGCCAGAACGTCACCATGCTGCCCGAGCAGCTGGCCGACGATCTCTGCTCGTTGTGGGAAGGCAAGAGCCGCCCGGCGCTGGCCTGTACGCTGACCATCCACGCCGACGGCCGGCTGGGCGACTACCGCTTCTTCGCCGCCGACGTGCAGTCCCATGCCAAGCTCGTTTACGACCGGGTGTCGGATTGGATCGACGGTGAAGGCGACTGGGCGCCGGCGGACAACATCGCCGAGCAGCTCAAAGCGCTTCAGGCGCTGACCGAGGCGCGCACCGCCTGGCGTAACGAGCACGCGCTGGTCTTCAAGGACCGCCCGGACTACGTGTTCGAACTCGACGAAGCCGGTAACGTGCTGGCGATCAACACCGAAGATCGCCGCATCGCCAACCGCATGATCGAAGAGTCGATGATCGCCGCCAACGCCTGCTGCGCGGACTTCCTCGCCGCCAACATCGGTCACGGTATCTTCAACGTGCACCGCGCGTTCGAGCCGGACAAAGCCGAAGCCGCCCAGGAGTTTTTGGCCGGCCAGGAGATCGAAGTAGCCCTCGAGGCGCTGACCGACCTGGACCACTACAAGGACCTCAAGCGCGCACTCGAAAGCCGCGACGATGCCTGGCTCGACGCCCGCCTGCGCCGCTTCCAGGGCTTTACCAGCATGTCCGCCCAGCCCGGGCCGCACTTTGGCTTAGGCCTGGCCGCCTACGCCACCTGGACCTCGCCGATTCGTAAGTACGGCGATATGGTCAACCACCGCTTGATCAAGCGCGTGCTGAAAGGCGAGCAGGCCCCGGCCGAGGCAAGCCAGGCGCTCACCGAGCAGCTCACCGAGCGCCGTCGTCTGAACCGTATGGCCGAGCGCGACGTGAAAGACTGGCTCTACGTGCGCTTTTTGACCAGCGCCGCCCAGAACCAGGACGGCTTCGACGCGGAAATCATCGCGATCAACCGCGGTGGCATGCGCGTTCGCCTGGTCGAAAACGGCGCCACGGCCTTCGTCCCAGCTCCCTTGATGCATAGCGACCGCAGCAAGGTGGTGATCGACGACAAGGAAGGCCGCATCCAGATCGAGGGTGAAGAGCGTTACAAGCTCGGCGACAGCCTGCGCGTGCAGCTCACCGAGGCCCGCGAAGAGACCCGCTCGCTGGTGGCCAAACCCGCCCAGTAACCCCGTACCGGTCTCCCCACAGAGCAGCGGCGCCAAAGGCGCCGCTGCTTTTTTATGCGCCGCCCCCCGACTCACCATTCACGACTCACCATTCACGACTCACGATTCACGATTCACCATTCACGACTCACCTTTCAGCTGATGCTCAAGAAAGAAGCGCAGCATCTCCTTCGAGGCATCCGGCCCTTTGGGGTCGGTGTAGCTTCCCCGAGCGCTGCCCCCCGCCCAGGCGTGGCCCGCGCCGTGAATGCGCCACTGCTCCAGGCGCGTTTCGCCCTGGGCGTCCCGGTGGACCGTGCGCGTATAGCCGTGGCCGCCAGCCACCTGCCCTGCCTTCGCATCGCCGGGTGTGGCTTTGCTGGCGACATATTGGCTCGCCACACGCTCGGCGTTGTTCAGATGCACGGTACTGTCCCGGTCCCCGTGGAAAATGATCGCCGGCACGTTCGAGGCAAAACCTTCACTCGCCCCGCCCGGTGCCGGTCTTCCGCCCTGCATGGCCGCCAGCGCATCCGGCAGGCTCTTGGCAACGCCATGAGGCAACCCCGAGTGCACGCCCACCGCGGCGAAGAGTTCCGGGTAGGTCATGGCAAGGGTGGTCGCCATGGCGCCGCCGGCGGAGAGTCCGGCCACGTATACCCGGGCGGCGTCGAGCCCGTGGGTATTGACGATCTCTCTGGTCATCCCCGCCAGCACTTCAGGCTCGCCGCCTTCGCGGCGCTGGTCGCCGGCCTTGAACCAGTTCCAGCACTTCGAGGTATTGGCGCTTTGCGGCTGAGCCGGGTAGAGCACGCAGAAGGTTTGCGCCTCGGCCAGCGCGTTCATTTGGGTGCCGACGGCGAAGTCGTCCGGGTTTTGGGTGCAGCCGTGGAGCATGACGACCAGGGGCAGCGCCTGGCCGTGGTAGCCGCTGGGCATATAGAGTTTATAGTCGCGCGTACCGGCGCGGTTTTCAAAGCGACCCGCGGTGAAGGCGCCAGGCCTGGGCGTTTCGTGCGCGGCCGGTGGCTGCGGCCCGGCGCCGGCTTGAAAACCCGCCCATTGATCGCGAAAGCGAAAGCCCTGGCGCTTGTGCCCACGCCCCGACGATCCCGATGTGAACGCCGTAAACGTCTTCTCTCCGATCGTCTCGCAGGTACTTTCGAACACATTGCCCTCTTGAGCGGCCGCCGGTGTCGCCTGGCGCTCGGGCATCGGGTCTTGGCCTTGCAACATCTGCATGGCCTCAGAAAGCCTGCCGGCGCGGGTCAGCCGCGTCGCTTCTTGCATTCGTTGGGTCATGGTGGCATCGATCATGGTCAAAGCCCTCGTCAATACATCAGTGGATGCGACCTGCCAGAGCGGCCTTGACCGCCTTGCTTGCATGCAGGGCGCCGAGCACGACGACGGATTCGATCGTCGCGGCGGCAAGTTCCGGCGTTACATCGTCGGCAATGGTGGCAAGTCCCAGCACCTGGATTTGCAGGGTTTCACCATTGGCCTTTAGCGCTTCGAGATCCGCGCGGCTGTAGTGTTCAAGCCCCAGCACGAACGCCTTGCGCGAGACGGTCTCCTTGACGACGTCGGCGTGGCTTGCCAGCTGGTTGCGAATGGCGGTACGGATCAGATCGGTTCGGTTGGAGTAAAAGCCCTCTTGCACCAGCAGGTCGATTTGGCCCAGATCGACGACGCCCAGGTTAATGGTGATTTTCTCGTTGGTGTCGCCGGGCTTGCGGCGCAGTTCGTGTACGCTCATGAGCGCTCCTATCGGGTGAGAAGCTATTTTCAATCCCTAAGGATTCCATATACCATCCATATGGATGTTATATTAGGCGGTATTGGGGTTTAAGCAAGGTTTTTCGCAAGCGACAGCGTTTGCGGCGCCCAAAGCATAGCCGCCCTGTCGCATAACTGACTTATTCGTTGGCTATGGTGATGAATGACCCTTGTGTGGCGCGGAGACGACCTTGCATATTGCCGATATCACCATGTTTCACGCCCCGGCCAGCGGCGGCGTGCGCACCTACCTGCAAGCCAAACACCGCGTACTACAAAAAGCCGGTGCCCGCTGTAGCCTGCTGGTACCCGGCGCCGAGCGCGATAGCCTGGGCGAGCACCATACGCTGCCTGCCCTGCGCCTTCCGCTGGGTCAGGGTTACCGGTTTCCGCTACGCGGCGCGCCCTGGCGGGATGCGCTGATCGAACTAGCGCCGGACATCATCGAGGCCGGCGACCCCTACGTGACCGCCTGGGCCGCGCTGGGCGCTGGTCAGCGCTTGGGCGTGCCGGTGGTCGGGTTTTACCACTCGGATTTGCCGCGACTGATGGGCGACCGCTTCGGGCGGCGTGTCGAGCGCCGCTTGATCCGCTACGTGGCCGACCTCTACCGCCGCTTTGACAGCGTGCTCGCCCCTTGCCAGGCCATGGCCGACCGCCTCACGCAGTGGGGTGTAGAGAACGTGCACGTGCAGCCATTGGGGGTAGATCTCGAGCGGTTTCATCCCGACCACTTCGACCCGCACTTTCGCCAACGCTTGGGCATCAATGAGAACAAGCGCCTGCTCATTTTCGTCGGCCGCTACTCCCGGGAGAAGAACATCGACGTGCTGCTGGCCACCATGAAACGCTTGGGGCCGGACTACCACCTGCTGCTGATGGGCCCCGGGATGCCTACCCGCGTGCCGGACAATGTCACCGCAGTCAGCCGCTGCTGCGGCGTGCACGAGGTGGCCGCCGCGCTTGCCAGCAGCGACGCCCTGCTCCACGCCGGTACGCGGGAAACCTTTGGGTTGATTGCCCAGGAGGCGATGGCCAGTGGCCTGCCGGTCATCGGCGCCCGCGCCGGCGCCCTGATCGAGAACGTGCCCTTGGGCGGCGGCGTGCTGTGCCCGCCACTCGACCCCGCCGCCATGGCTCAGGCCTGCAGCGCGCTGTTCGATAACGACATCGCCGCCAGCGGGCGCTACGCGCGCCACTACGTCGAGCGTCGCTTCGGCTGGGATGTAGTGATCCACCAATTATACGAGCACTATCGAGCGCTACATCAAAGCGAGCCGGCCCATGCCCGCCCCCGCATTCATACAAGGTAAATCCCGATGGCGACCGCGTCCGTTGCACGCGGTGCTGCTGCTCATCGCACTCATCACACCGCTACTGCTGACATCGCTTGCCGGCGGGCGGGCCGCGCTTGGCCATGTACAGGCGTTCCCGCTGGGGCTTTTGGCGCTCATGGTGGCAACGGCCGCTGTCTGCTGGAACCTGAACGCGCTCAGGCTTCGGCTGATGCTCGGCGCTCACCCAGGCGCGCCTAATCAGGCGGGCGCGCTGGGTATCGAGCTTGCCGCCAAGTTCGCGCTGTGCGCTACCCCGGGCGGCAGCGGCGGCCCGGTTACGATGCTGGCGCTTCTGGCAAAGCGCGGTGTGCCCCCGGCCAGGGGCACGGCGATGTTTCTGATCGATCAGGGGTGCGACTCGCTTTTCTTTCTGACCATGCTGGGTGTGGCGGTGGCCGCCACGCTGACCGGTATCGTCGATTGGCCCCACCAGGGGCTTATTCAGGCCGCCCTGCTCGCCCTTGGCGCGTTACTGGTGAGCGTGGCGCTGACCATCGTTTATCTGCCCAGGCTTTTACGCCTGCGCCCGGCGGCGCGGCCCAACGCCGTTAAAAGGCGCTGGCTCATTCGGCGGCTGCTGCGCTGTCGTCACGCGCTGCGGGTCACACTACACCTGCCCGGGCGAACGCTTGCCGCGATACTGCTGCTCACCGCGCTGCACTGGGTACTGCGTTATAGCCTTTTGTACATGGCGGTGCTGGGTGTGGGCGGGCAGGCGGAGTGGCTCTGGACATTTCTGGTGCAGATGCTGGCCATGGCGGCCAGCCAGCTGAGCTTTCTGCCCGGCGGTGCCGGGGCGGCGGAGCTTGGCGTGGGCACGCTTTTACTGCCGCTGATGGCGCCGGAGCAGGTCGCCGCGGCGGTACTGGTCTGGCGGCTGGTGAGCTACCACCTTTATTTGGCCGTGGGGGCCCCGGTGTTCGTCGTGCTCGGCTCACGCTGCCTGCAACGCCGCGGCTAAGTTTTACAAAACACAGATACAAAAAAGGGCACCCGCAGGTGCCCTTTTTGCGCTTTCCTACCGACAAGCGCCTACCTCGACCGGCCTGACTTACCAGCCGGTGGCTTCTTTCAGCGCGTCGCCGATTTCGGCCAGCGAACGTACGGTTTTGACACCCGCCGCTTCGAGAGCGCCGAACTTGTCGTCCGCCGTGCCTTTACCGCCGGAGATGATCGCACCCGCGTGGCCCATACGCTTGCCAGGAGGGGCGGTAACGCCTGCGATGTAGGCAACGACCGGCTTGGAGACGTTGTCCTTGATGTACGCCGCCGCTTCTTCTTCCGCGGTGCCGCCGATCTCGCCGATCATGACGATCGCTTCGGTCTTCGGGTCCTTCTCGAACATCTCGAGGATGTCGATGAAGTTGGAGCCCGGGATCGGGTCACCACCGATGCCGACACAGGTCGACTGGCCGAAGCCGTGGTCGGTGGTCTGCTTGACCGCTTCATAGGTCAACGTACCCGAACGGGATACGATGCCGACACGGCCCGGCTGGTGGATATGGCCCGGCATGATGCCGATCTTGGTTTCGCCAGGCGTGATGACGCCGGGGCAGTTCGGGCCGATCAGGCGAACGCCGAGCTCGTCGCATTTTACTTTCGCGTCGAGCATGTCGAGTGTGGCGATACCTTCGGTGATGCAGACGATCAGCTTGATGCCGGCGTTGGCGGCTTCAAGGATGGAGTCTTTACAAAACGCAGCCGGTACGTAGATGACGCTGGCTTCGGCGCCGGTTTGCTCGACTGCTTCCGCTACGGTGTTGAACACCGGCAGGCCCAGGTGCGTCTGGCCGCCTTTGCCCGGCGTTACACCGCCGACCATTTGCGTGCCGTAGGCAATCGCCTGCTCGGAGTGGAACGTGCCCTGGCCACCGGTGAACCCTTGGCAGATGACCTTGGTGTTCTTATCGATCAGGATACTCATTACTTGCCCTCCGCTGCTTTGACAACCTGCTGAGCCGCGTCGCTCAGGCTGGTGGCAGCGATGATGTTCAGACCGCTGGACGCCAGTTTCTCGGCACCCAGCTCGGCGTTGTTACCTTCCAGACGCACAACGACCGGCACGTTGACACCGACCTGCTCGACGGCACCAATGATGCCTTCGGCGATCATGTCGCAGCGCACGATACCGCCGAAGATGTTGACCAGCACGGCCTTCACGTTGTCGTCGGACAAAATGATCTTGAACGCTTCTGCCACGCGCTCTTTGGTCGCGCCGCCGCCTACGTCCAGGAAGTTGGCCGGCTTACCGCCAGACAGGTTGACGATGTCCATGGTACCCATGGCCAGGCCCGCGCCGTTGACCATGCAGCCGATGTTGCCGTCGAGGGCTACGTAGTTGAGCTCCCACTTGGCAGCATCCGCTTCGCGCTGGTCTTCCTGGCTCGGATCACGCATCGCCTGCAGGTCCGGATGACGGTACAACGCATTGCTGTCGAGGCCCAGTTTGGCGTCGAGGCAGTGCAGGTTGCCTTCATCGGTGATGACCAGCGGGTTGATTTCCAGAAGCGCCAGATCCTTGTCGTGGAACAGCTTGGAAAGCCCCAGGAAGATCTTGGTGAACTGCTTGATCTGGTCGCCCTTGAGGCCCAGTTTGAAAGCGAGTTCGCGCGCCTGGTAGGGCTGTGCGCCGACCAGCGGGTCGATCTCGGCTTTCAGAATCTTTTCCGGTGTCTCTTCGGCGACCGTTTCGATGTCTACACCACCTTCGGTCGAGGCCATGAAGACCACGCGACGGCTGGTACGGTCGACGACGGCGCCCAGATAAAGCTCATCGGCGATATCGGTGCAGTTCTCGACCAGAATCTTGGCAACCGGCTGACCTTTTTCGTCAGTCTGGTAGGTGACCAGGTTCTTGCCCAGCCACTGCTCGGCGAAGGCCTTCGCTTCCTGGGGGTCCTTGATCAGCTTCACGCCGCCCGCTTTACCGCGGCCGCCCGCGTGGACCTGGGCTTTGACTACCCACATCTCGCCGCCGATTTTTTTGCACGCTTCTACCGCTTCTTCTGGCGTGTCCACGGCAAAGCCCTTGGACACCGGCAGACCATAATCAGCAAACAGCTGCTTGCCTTGATACTCGTGAAGGTTCATCGATTCATGCCATTGGTTGCATGTGACTCGAACGACAACCGGTGCCGAGCACCGGCTGTCCCCGTGCTATCAGCTCGGCAAGCCGGGCTGATAGCGTTGCGCCACCGGAAGGTGGCGCCTGGTCGTTACTAGAATTACTTACGTTTTTTACGGTTCGCCATGTGGATGGCGTGCCCGTCCACGGCCAGTGCGGCTTCGTGAACCGCCTCGGACATGGTGGGGTGGGCATAGCAGGTCAGCGCCAGATCTTCGGCGCTGGAGCCGAACTCCATCGCGATCACGGCCTGAGCGATCAGCTCGCCGGCATGCTGGCCAACGATGTGAACACCCAGGATGCGATCGGTTTCTGCATCGGCGATGACTTTCGCGCTACCTTCGGTGGCGTTGTTCGCCATGGCGCGGCCGCTGGCGGCAAACGGGAAAGTACCGGTTTTGACTTCGATGCCCTTGGCCTTGGCGTCCTGCTCGGTCATACCGACCCAGGCCACTTCCGGGGCAGTGTAGATCACGCAGGGAATGGCGTCATAGTTCATCTCGGCTTTGTGGCCGGCGATGATGTCCGCCACCATGATGCCCTCTTCCGAGGCCTTGTGCGCCAGCATCTGACCGCGTACGCAGTCGCCGATCGCGTAAACGCCCGGCACGTTGGTGCGGCACTGGTCGTCGACGAAGATGAAGCCACGCTCGTCGAGCTCGATGCTGACGTCGTCGGCGATCACACCCTTGGTGTACGGGCGGCGGCCAACGCAGACGATCAGCTTATCGAAGGTGATTTCCTGCTCGCCTTCGCCGTCGGTGTACTTGACGACGACTTCATTGTCTTTCACTTCGGAGCCGGTCACGCGGGCGCCGAGTTTGATGTCCAGGCCCTGCTTTTTGAGAAGCTTCTGGGTGTCCTTGGCAACGGTCGTGTCGACCATCGGCAAGAAATCGTCCATCGCTTCGAGCACGGTGACTTCAGACCCCAGGCGGTTCCAAACGCTACCCAGCTCGAGCCCGATAACGCCGGCGCCAATCACGCCCAAACGCTTCGGCGCTTCCTTGAATTCAAGCGCGCCGGTAGAGTCGACGACCAGGTCTTCGGTCAGCGGCGTGGGCGGAATTTCAACCGGTACCGAGCCCGCCGCGATCACGATGTTCTCGGCTTCGTACTTGGTCGCGTTGCCGTCGAGATCGGTGACTTCGACCTGCTTGTTACCTACGACTTTACCGGTACCGTCGATCGCGGTGACGCCGTTGGCCTTGAAAAGGCCTGAGATGCCGCCGGTCAGGTTCTTAACGATGGTGTCTTTACGCGACATCATCTTGGTGATGTCCATGCTGACATCGCTTGCCTGGATACCCAGGTCGTCGAAGTCGTGCTTGGCTTCGACATACTTGTGCGAGGCTTCCAGCAGCGCCTTGGACGGGATACAACCCACGTTCAGGCAGGTGCCGCCGTGTACCACGTTGCCTTCCTTGCCAATCCACTTCTCGACACAGGCAACGTTCAGCCCGAGCTGGGCCGCGCGAATGGCAGCGACGTAGCCGCCGGGGCCGGCACCGATAACGATTACATCAAACTTGTCAGCCATGTTGGCTCCTTCCGCTTGGTGACGCTTTGTCTGGATCAATGCATACGCGTCGATCAAATCATGGACAAAGGGCCGTGTGCGATAACATAAAAACGCTCGAACTCAAGGTTCTCTCACCCGATCACGCGGCCAGGGTCAGCCCTTGGCCGCGGGCATCGTTACACGTCCAGCAGTAGGCGCGCCGGGTCTTCCAGCAGTTCCTTGATGGTGACCAGGAACTGAACCGCGTCTTTACCGTCGATCATGCGGTGATCGTAGGAGAGCGCCAGGTACATCATCGGGCGAACCTCGACCTTGCCGTTGACCGCCATCGGGCGCTCCTGGATCTTGTGCATACCCAGAATGGCCGTTTGCGGCGGGTTGATGATCGGCGTGGAAAGCAGCGAGCCGAAAATACCGCCGTTGGTGATGGTGAAGGTACCGCCCTGCATTTCGTCGATGCCGAGCTTGCCATCGCGGGCCCGCTTGCCGAAGTCGACGATGCCTTTCTCGACATCGGCGATCTTCATGGCGTCGGTGTCACGCAGTACCGGTACGACCAGACCGCGGTCGGTGGACACGGCAACGCCGATATCCTGGTAACCGTGGTAGACGATCTCGTCACCGTCAATCGAGGCGTTGACATCCGGGAAGCGCTTGAGCGCCTCGGCGGCGGCCTTGACGAAGAAGCCCATGAAGCCGAGCTTGACGTCGTGGGCCTTTTGGAAGGTGTCCTTGTACTGTGCGCGCAGGTTCATGACCGCGCCCATGTCCACCTCGTTGTAGGTGGTCAGCATGGCGGCGGTTTGCTGCGCTTCGACCAGACGCTTGGCGATGGTCTTGCGCAGGCGCGTCATCGGTACGCGCTTCTCGGCGCGCTCGCCTTCGGCGGCGGCCGGGGCTGCAGCGGCTTTCTTCGCTGCCGGCGCGGAGGACTTGGCGGTTTTCTTGGCGCTGCCGTCTTTCACGGCCTTCTGAACGTCTTCTTTCAGAACACGGCCGCCCTTGCCGGTGCCTTCGATCTTGGCAACGTCCAGGTCGTTTTCGGCGATCATCTTGCGCGCCGCCGGGGCCACGATCTTGTCGCCTACTTTCTCGTCGGCGCCTTCATCGTCGCTGGTGCTATCGGCGCTGTCATCGCCTTTGCTTTCGCTTGCGCCGCTGTCGCTACCGCCGCCTTCGGAGAAGATCGCCAGTACGGCTTCGGACTCGACCTGGCTGCCCTCTTCGGCCTTGATTTCGGCAAGCGCGCCATCGGCGGGTGCCACGACTTCCAGCACGACCTTGTCGGTTTCGATGTCGGCCAGCACTTCATCGCGCTTGACCGCTTCGCCGACTTTCTTGTGCCAGGTGGCCACGGTGCCTTCCTGAACGGATTCCGGGAAGCTCGGCGCTTTAACATCGTGCTGCTTACCGCCGCCGGCTTTCTTCTCTTCTTTCTTGTCGTCTTGCTTGGCGCCGTCGTCTTTAGCGTCGCCGCCGTCCTCTTTCTCGGACTTTTCGGCTTTCTCTTCAGTCTTGCCGCCGCCGCTTGCTTCGCCGATCTTGCCCAGTACCTGCTCGGACTCGACGGTGTCGCCTTCTTCAGCCATTACTTCGGAGAGCGTACCGGCTTCTGGTGCCACGACCTCGAGCACCACCTTGTCGGTTTCAATTTCAACAATCAGCTCGTCACGCTCAACGCTGTCACCCGGCTTCTTGTGCCACGCGGCTACCGTGCCTTCGGCAACGGATTCCGGAAAGGTTGGCGCTTTGATATCAGTAGCCATGTCATTTCCCTTAATAGGTTCTCTAAACCCGGTGGCGCTTATAAATTAAAAGCGTCTTCCACCAGCTGGCGCTGCTGTTCTGTATGAACGGACATGTAGCCTGCCGCGGGAGCCGCAGAGGCCGGACGTCCTGCAAATTTCAATTCGCGGCCAAAGCCGTTTTTGAGCGTATCCGCCGCAATCCGCATGTGGTGCTGGCTGGGGTACCAGGCGCCCTGGTTCATCGGCTCTTCCTGGCACCAGACGATGTCTTCCAGATTGGGATACGTCTCGAGCACTTCCAGAAGCTCGTCCTTCGGGAACGGGTAGAGCTGTTCCAGACGGATGATCGCCGTATCGTTGCGCTCGTTTTCAGCACGCCAGTTGGCGAGATCGTAATAGACCTTGCCGGCACACATGATGACCCGCTTCACCTCCTCCGCCGGGCGATCCGCCTGGTCCGGCAGCACCATGTGGAACTTGCCTTCGGCCAGATCTTCAAGGCTCGATACCGCCTCTTTATGGCGCAGTAGCGACTTGGGCGTCATGACGATCAACGGCTTGCGTAGCGGGCGAATGACCTGACGGCGCAGCAGATGGAAAATCTGCGCCGGCGTGGTCGGTACGCACACCTGCATGTTGTGCTCGGCGCACATTTGCAAAAACCGCTCCAGACGCGCCGAGGAGTGCTCGGGCCCCTGACCTTCGTAGCCGTGGGGAAGCAGCATGGTCAGACCACAAAGCCTTCCCCATTTGGTCTCGCCAGAGGAGATGAACTGATCCACCACCACCTGGGCGCCGTTGAAGAAGTCGCCGAACTGGGCTTCCCAAATGACCAAATCGTTGGGCGCGGTGGTCGAGTAGCCGTACTCGAAGGCCAACACGGCTTCTTCCGAGAGGATCGAGTCGTGAATGGTGAAGCGCGGCTGGCCGTCCTTGATATTTTGCAGCGGCACGTAGGTGCTGCCGTCTTTCTGGTTGTGAATCACGGCGTGACGGTGCGAGAAGGTGCCGCGGCCTACGTCCTGGCCGGTAATACGGATCGGATGGTTCTGATCCACTAGCGTTGCGTAGGCCAGCGTCTCGGCAAAGCCCCAATTCACGCCCATACCGCCCGCCTGCATCTTGCGGCGGTCTTCGTAGATCTTGCCGACCTGGCGCTGCACGTCGATCCCGTCCGGGATCTCGCACATCCTGGCCGCCAGCTGCTGAAGGCGCTTCATGTCGATGGAGGTATCCGTGTCGCCGGACCACTCGTGGCCCAGATACGGCGCCCAGTCGACGAACAGCGACTTGTTGGGCTCCTGCACCAGCGCGTTGGCAACGTGGTTACCGGCGACCAGATCGTCGCGGTAGGTTTCGACCATTGCCTTGGCATCGTCTTCCGAGAGTACGCTCTGCTCGACCAGGCGCTGCGCGTAGAGCGTGCGCGAGGAGGCGTGATCCTTGATCTTGGCGTACATCATCGGCTGGGTGCCGGAGGGCTCGTCCGCTTCGTTGTGGCCGCGGCGGCGGTAGCACACCAGGTCGATCACGACGTCTTTCTTGAACTGCTGACGATAGTCCAGCGCCACTTGCGTTGCGTGAATCACCGCGTCCGGGTCATCGCCGTTGACGTGGAAAATCGGCGCCTGAACCATCTTGGCGATATCGGTACAGTATTCGGTCGAGCGGGCGTCTTCCGGGTGAGAGGTCGTGAAACCCACCTGGTTATTGATCACGATATGGACCGTGCCGCCGGTCTTGTAGGCGCGGGTTTGAGACATCTGGAATGTCTCCATCACCACACCCTGGCCTGCAAAGGCCGCGTCGCCGTGTACGTTGATCGGCAGTACTTTGCTGCCGTCTTCATCCTGGCGGCGGTCCTGGCGTGCGCGAACCGACCCTTCGACCACCGGCGCTACGATTTCCAGGTGCGACGGGTTGAACGACATGGCCAGGTGGACTTCACCGCCGGGGGACATGACGTTCGAGCTAAAGCCCTGGTGGTATTTGACGTCGCCGGAGCCGCGCTCGATGACTTTCTTGCCATCGAACTCGTCGATCAAATCCGCCGGGTTTTTACCCAGGATATTGACCAGCAGGTTCAAGCGCCCGCGGTGGGCCATACCGATGACGACTTCCTTGGTACCGTAACCACCGGCGCGCTGAATCAGCTCGTCCATCATGGGTACGAAGGTTTCGCCGCCTTCCAGGCCGAAACGCTTGGTGCCCGGGTACTTGGAGGCCAGGTAGTTCTCCAGGCCTTCCGCCGCGGTCAGGCGTTCGAGCACGTGCTTGCGCACGTCGTCACTGAATTTGGGCGCGCTTCTTACCGACTCGAAGCGACGCTGCAACCAGCGCTTCTCTTCGGTATCGACAATGTGCATGATCTCGCAGCCGATGGAGCGACAGTAGGTCTGCTCCAGCGCTTCGACGATATCCCGAAGCGGGGCCTTGTCGATGCCCAGAAAGAAAGAGCCGGTTTGAAATTCGGTATCGAGATCCGCTTTTGAAAGCTGGTGAAAGGACAGATCAAGATCCGGAATGGGGGTAGGATTACGCAGACCCAGCGGGTCGATATTCGCCTTTTGATGGCCACGAAAGCGGTACGCGTTGATCAATTGCAGGACTTTGACCTGCTTTTTGTTCTCACCACCGCTTGCCTGGGCAGCGCCCTGGGCCGGGCGGTTTTCGCGCCCTAGCTGGTAGAACTGATCACGGATGGGGCTAAGTGGAACATCCTGGGAGGCACTGTCATCGGACTTACGCAGCTCGTCAAAATAACGGCGCCATTCGTCGGTGACAGAATCGGGATCGTCGAGGTACTGCTCGTAAAGCGCTTCCACGTAGTGAACATTGCCGCCACTAACGTGAGAGGAACGCCACATCAACTCCATTATGCCTTGTTGCATCTCTCGGTCACCCTACACTGATGGGGTGGTATCGGCATCACTGCAAAATGCAGCGACATCGCTGTTGCCCTGCCGGCGGGGCGAAACGTTAGCCGGCGGCACCGGCACAGGCCGGGAACCTTCACGTGGTTCGATATCTAGCAATTCGCTTTCAGTTCATGCTCAAAAGCCGGTACAAGGGCACCGGCTTTTAAACGTGGCTGATTGATACTGCGACGCGGCGTCGCACCACATGATATATACCATGATAACAAGCGAAGCGCCGGTATTTAAGTAGCTTTGTACGACAACCGGCACTTCACTTGCTTTTTTCTAAAAGATTAAACGGTTACGTGGCGTCAGCCAGCAACATTTCACGAATTTTACCGATCGCGCGGGTCGGGTTGAGCCCTTTGGGGCACACCGCCACGCAGTTCATGATGCCACGGCAGCGGAACACGGAGAACGGGTCTTCCAGGTCCGTCAGACGCTCGCGGGTCGCGGTATCGCGGGTATCCGCCAAAAAGCGGTAGGACTGCAACAGTCCTGCCGGGCCAACGAACTTGTCCGGATTCCACCAAAACGACGGGCACGAGGTCGAGCAGCACGCACACAGAATGCACTCGTACAGGCCGTCGAGCTTGTCGCGGTCTTCCGGCGACTGCAAACGCTCGATGGCGGGCGGCGTGGTATCGTTTTGCAGGTACGGCTCGATGCGCTCGTACTGCTTATAGAAGATACCCATATCCACGACCATGTCGCGGATGACCGGCAGGCCCGGCAGCGGACGCAGGGTCAGCTTACCGTTTTTGACCACATCGGAAAGCGGCGTAATGCACGCAAGACCGTTTTTGCCGTTCATGTTCATGCCGTCGGAACCGCATACGCCTTCACGGCAGCTGCGGCGAAACGCCAGGCCGCTGTCCTGCTCTTTCATGATATGCAGAACGTCGAGGACCATCAGGTCACGGTCTTTCGTGTCGACCTGAAACTCCTGCATGTACGGCGCGGAGTCGGTTTCCGGGTTGTAGCGGTATATCGATACCTGAAGATTGGACATAGTGACTCCCTCGTCAGTGCGAAGACTGGTTCAGCGCAAAATTAGTAAGTACGAACCTTCGGCTCGAACGTATCAACGGTTTTCGGCTTGAAATTGACGTCGCGCTGCTTGAGCTCCTTGGTGAGCGGGAAGTAGAGCGAGTGCTTCAGCCAGTTGACATCATCACGGTCTGGATAATCATAGCGCGAGTGGGCACCACGGCTCTCTTTACGCTCGAGGGCAGCAATCGCCGTTGCTTCAGCCACTTCCATCAGGTTGTCGAGCTCGAGCGCTTCGACACGCGCCGTGTTGAACGCGTTGGACTTGTCCGGCAAGTGCGCGTTGGCAATACGCTTGCGCAGCTCAGAAAGCCTCTGAACGCCTTCCTGCATATTGTCTTCTTTACGGAACACGCCGAAGGAGTTCTGCATGATGTCCTGAAGCTCGGCTTTAAGCTCCGGAATGCTCTCGCCGCCTTCGGATTCGTTCCAGCGCGTAATACGCTTCATGGCGGTTTCGATGTCGGACTCGGTAGCGTCCAGGTACTCGATACCTTCGTTCAGCGCGCCTTCGATGAACATGCCCGCCGCGCGGCCGAAGACCACCAGGTCGAGCAAGGAGTTGCCGCCCAGACGATTAGCGCCGTGTACCGATACGCAGGCCGCTTCACCACAGGCAAACAGGCCGTTGACGATATGGTCGTTGCCGTTTTCGTCCTGAGTAATCGCCTGGCCGTGAACGTTGGTGGGGATACCGCCCATCATGTAGTGGCAGGTCGGCACGACCGGGATCGGGTCCTTGGCCGGGTCGACGTGTGCGAAGGTCTTGGAAAGCTCCACGATACCCGGCAGGCGCTTGCCCAGTACTTCTTCGCCCAGGTGGTCGAGCTTCAGGAAGACGTGGTCTTCTTTATCGCCACAGCCGCGGCCTTCGAGGATTTCCATGACCATGGAACGTGCGACGACATCGCGACCCGCCAGATCTTTCGCGTTGGGCGCGTAACGCTCCATGAAGCGCTCGCCGTCCTTGTTGACCAGGTAACCACCTTCGCCACGACACCCTTCGGTGACCAGCGTACCCGCTCCGTAGATGCCGGTGGGGTGGAACTGCCACATCTCCATGTCCTGCATGGGGAAGCCCGCACGCAGCGCCATGCCGATACCGTCACCGGTATTGATCAAGGCGTTGGTGGTCGAAGCATAGATACGACCCGCGCCGCCGGTCGCGAGTACCGTGGCCTTGGATTTAACGTGAACGACTTCGCCGGTTTCGATGCACATGGCGATACAACCCACGACGTCGCCTTCGGCGTTCTTGACCAGATCGACCGCGTACCACTCGTTCAAGAACGTGGTGTTGTTCTTGAGGTTGTTCTGATAAAGCGTGTGCAGCAGCGCGTGACCGGTACGGTCGGCCGCAGCGCAGGTACGTGCCGCTTGGCCGCCTTCGCCGAAGTTTTTCGACTGGCCGCCGAACGGGCGCTGATAGATACGGCCTTGATCAGTACGCGAGAACGGAAGCCCCATGTGTTCGAGTTCGAACACTGCTTTCGGGCCTTCGGAACACATGTACTCGGCGGCGTCCTGGTCGGCGATATAGTCGCCCCCCTTGACGGTGTCGTACATGTGCCAGCGCCAATCGTCATCCGGGTCGGAAGAGGCGATCGCGCAGGTAATGCCGCCCTGGGCAGACACGGTGTGCGAGCGAGTCGGGAACACTTTCGAAAGAACCGCTGTCTTCTTACCGGATTTGGCAAGTTCCAGAGCAGCGCGCAGGCCAGAGCCACCGCCACCAATGATAATGGCGTCAAACGTCAGGCTACGAAGGTTAGACATGGATTAAGCTCCCCACAGAATTTGAATGCCCCAGACCAGGTAGACAAAGATGGCCAAAATGATAACGGCCTGGGCACCGACACGCAGACGAGTGGACTTGAGGTAGTCGGTCGTGACTGTCCAAAGGCCAATCCAGGCGTGTGCGGCGATAGAGATAAAGGCCAAAAGCGAGAAGATCCGCATCCAGATCTGGTTAAAAAGCCCGCTCCAGGTGTAGTAATCGAGGCCCGGGTTGAACAGCAGGTAGCCAACGATGAACAGCGTATAAATGGCCAGAATGACGGCAGAGACGCGCTGCATTAGCCAGTCGGACAAGCCGCTACGGCCGAAACTCGTGATGTTGGTTACCATACCCAGACTCCTGCCAAAATGATCAGAACGGCGCTCACTACCACGGTGATCTGTGCTTTTTGCACGCTACCTTCCAAAGTGACACCAATATCGGCATCCATGAGCAAATGTTTAACACCAGCTACGAAATGGAAGGCCAACGCTGACAACAGGCCCCAGGCGATGAACTTGGCCAGAATATTGGTGGCTAATGCGTCGCGAACGGCATCGAAGCCAGCCGGTGAGGAGAGGGATTTTCCCAACGCCCAGAAGGCGAAAATCAGGCCGACGAACAGGATAACACCCGTAATACGGTGAGTAATCGAGGTCAGGGCCGGCAGTGGGAAATGTATCGTCGAAAGGTCTAAATTTACGGGTCGTTTGCTATTCACGGCTTTATACACACTCTTTTGGCCCACTCTGTGGAGGTTCGGGCTTACCCCGAGCGGGCAGTGGTTGCTGGAAGGGGCTCGGCCGTTGCCAAGTCGGGCACGACCACCTATGTGCCGGTCGCGCGCGGTGAATTATAAGAACCTTCGCCCCCGCTTACAAACCGAACACAGGCCTAACTCTACTATGGAGCAAAAAAATTGCCCTTGGGTGGAGTCGATTTTGCGTTGCAGCATGGTTATAGTGTTTGAAAGGCAGCAGGCTTAATAAGCCTGTTAACGGTTTCATTCTAGTACGTGTTCACACTAATTTCTTCTCCCTATTAAAAATATTAGACAAAATAACTATCAGATAATAAATTTTGTATAACATTTGCCCCTATTAAGGCTAATTGACAAAAAGTCGCACCCTTCTATAGTAGGCGAGCCTTTTCGCCGGCGCGGTATGCGAAATAACGACTTAACGTCCCAAACCGAATTCGAAAGGAGGCCTTCATGGCTGACAGGAAAGCGACCTTGACGGTAGACGGTCTCGATAAACCGATCGAGCTACCCATGTATTCCGGCACACTAGGCCCCGACGTTATCGACGTACGCGGCCTGGGTGCCGAAGGCCTTTTCACCTACGACCCTGGCTTTATGGCCACCTCCTCTTGCCAATCGGCCATCACCTATATCGATGGCGGCCAGGGCATGTTGCTACACCGTGGCTACCCTATCGACCAGCTAGCCAAAGAGTCCAACTTCGTAGAAGTTTGCTATACCCTGCTGTTCGGCGAACTGCCGACCGACGAGCAGTACGCGGAGTTCGAAACACGTATTCGTAACCACACCATGGTTCACGACCAGATCAACAACTTCTTCAAGGGTTTCCGCCGCGACGCGCACCCGATGTCGATTCTTTGCGGTGTAGTAGGCGGCCTTGCGGCGTTCTACCACGACCACATGGACATCACCCAGGAAGAAGACCGCCACATCAGCGCTATCCGCCTGATCGCGAAAATGCCGACGCTGGCGGCAATGTCGCACAAGTACAACGTCGGTCAGCCGTTCAACTACCCGCGTAACGACCTGAGCTATGCAGAGAACTTCCTCTACATGATGTTCAGCAACCCGTGCGAGGAGTACAAGATCAACCCGGTTTACGCCAAGGCCATGGACCGGATCTTCATGCTTCACGCCGATCATGAGCAGAACGCCTCGACCTCGACGGTCCGCCTGGCAGGCTCTACCGGCGCCAACCCGTTTGCGTGTATCAGCGCAGGCATCGCCGCACTTTGGGGCCCGGCCCACGGCGGCGCGAACGAAGCCGTACTGGCCATGCTCGACGAGATAGGCGACGACTCCGAAGAGAACATCCAGCGTTTCGTCGACAAGGCGAAAGACAAGGAAGACCCGTTCAAGCTGATGGGCTTTGGCCACCGCGTCTATCGCAACTTCGACCCGCGCGCCAAGGTCATGAAAGAGAGCTGCGACGAAGTACTGGCGGAGCTCGGCATGGCCGACGACCCGCAGCTCAAGATCGCCAAGCGCCTCGAGCAGATCGCGCTGGAAGACGAGTACTTCATCGAGCGTAAGCTTTACCCGAACGTCGATTTCTACTCGGGCATCATTTTGAAAGCGATGGGCATCCCCACCAACATGTTCACCGTGATCTTTGCCGTTTCGCGCACCATCGGCTGGATCTCGCACTGGAACGAAATGCTCAGCGAAAGCTACAAGATCGGCCGTCCGCGTCAGCTTTATACCGGCCACGAGAAGCGCGACTACCCCAGCAAGAAGTAACGCGCCGTCGTAACGCCAAAAGGCCGCCCCAGGGCGGCCTTTTTACGTTGGACAGTACACAGTTCGACCAACCCCCTTCTTCGCCCTCTCAGGGGCCGCGCTTCACCCATAAGGCTTGCTCTTTGAATGCTTTCCCGATGCGGTTACCGCCCGCTTCGCTTGCGCTGCATAAAACGCTATAAGCAGGTGGCTTTTATAGGCAAAAAAACGCTCTGCTGCGACCATTTTGACCTTGACAATTTACCCCGGTGGGAAGGGAATCGCGTTTTCCACACTATCTGTGGATAACCCTGTTTACAACCACCATAAAACGTCCCGGAATCGCCATGAACACTGGCTTTTCTTTAAATTGGTTATTTTTTGATCTAACGTAAGTTGCTGATTTATATAGTTAAAAGTTAAAGCGCTGATTTTTTGGGCAATTAGCGATGCCTTGTGCACAACCCCACCTCCGCCAATGCAAAAGTGGACAAGTCAAGCATAAAAAAGCAAAAAATTGGCCCTGAAAACGGAATTCAGACGTCGAAAATTCTCGCCAACCCATCATAGGGTTACGATATAAAAGACATTAAGCAGGAAGGTACTTCAGAGGATGATGTGGCGTCCCATAGGGGGTTCGAACCCCTGTTACCGCCGTGAAAGGGCGGTGTCCTGGACCACTAGACGAATGGGACAAAAACATCACAAGCGTGCGCTTTAAATTGGTGGAGCCTAGCGGGATCGAACCGCTGACCTCGACACTGCCAGTGTCGCGCTCTCCCAGCTGAGCTAAGGCCCCACGTGTCGTGAAGACGCTGCGTATAGTACTGATTAGACTCGCCTTCGTCAACCAGAAAAGCGCCGATTTCTACCTGTAGATACCGGCGCCCTTCCCTACCAGGCCGATTCTGCTCTTTCGCTATTACCGAACGACTCAGGCTTGACTACAGCGCGCGAAACTCTTTTTCAAAGCGCTTCGCCTGCTTTTTCGAAACACCGCCCAGCACCTCGATGGCGTGACGAAGCCGTGCCCGCGTTACGTCAGAGCCAAGAATCGCCATCGCGTCCATGACCGAGGTACTGGCACTGGTGCCGGTAATCGCGATGAACACCGGCGCCAGAAACGCCTTCATCTTGAGCTCGAACGCACCGGCCAGCATTTGAACCTCGGCCAGCAGTGCTTCCTTGTTCCAGGCGGCTACGCCTTCGAAACGCCAGACCAAAAACTGCAAAAGCTTCACCAGCTCTTCGCGCTCGAGCTTCACACTTTCGAAGTCTTCCTCTTTCAGGTTGGGCAACCCGGAGAAAAAGTGGCCGGCCAACGGCGCCACCTGGGAGAGCGTTTCCACCCTTGTGCGTACCTGGGGCAGGATCTGCTTCACGTACTCTTCGTTGAACGCCCATTCGCGCAGCGCCTTCAAAAGCGCATCGTCGTCCAGGTCTTCGCGAATATAGACGCCGTTGAGCCAGGTGAGCTTCTCCAGATCGAACACCGGCCCGCCCAGCGACACCCGCTGAATATCGAAGGACTCGACCATTTCGGTCAGGCTGAACTTTTCGCGTTCGTCGGGCATCGACCAACCCATGCGGCCCAGGTAGTTGGTCACGGCCTGGGGCAAAAAGCCCATGCGACGGTAGTAGTTGATCGAGGTCGGGTTCTTGCGTTTGGAGAGCTTCGATTTATCCGGGTTGCGCAGCAGCGGCATGTGGCAAAGCGTGGGCATGTCCCAGCCAAAGTACTCATAAAGCAGCTGATGCTTGGGGGCCGAGTTGATCCACTCTTCGCCGCGCAGCACGTGGGTGATCCCCATTAGGTGATCGTCCACCACGTTGGCCAGGTGGTAGGTCGGCATCCCGTCGGACTTCATCAGGATCTGCGCATCCACCTGGGCCCATTCGACCTCGATACGCCCGCGCAGCATGTCGTCCACCACGCAAACGCCGTCACTGGGCACATTCATGCGCACCACAAACGGCCAGTTCTCGGCTTCACGGCGGCTGTGCTCCTCTTCATCGAGGGCCAGGTCAGCGGGCTTGAGCGCCAGGTGAAGACCGGCTTCCTTACGCGCCTCGCGCAGCTCGTCCAACTCTTCACTGGTGCGGTAGCATTTGAACGCGTGACCGGCCGCGATGAGCTTTTCGGCGTGGCGCGCGTAGATATCGCCGCGCTCGCTTTGCCGGTAAGGGCCGTGGGGGCCGCCTACATCCGGGCCTTCTTCCCACTCGATACCCAGCCAGCGAAGCGAATCCAGAATCATTTGCTCGGATTCCGCCGTGGAGCGCACGCGGTCGGTATCTTCGATACGCAAAATGAATTCGCCGCCTAGCTTGCGCGCAAAGCACAGATTGAAAAGCGCGATATAGGCCGTGCCGACGTGGGGGTCGCCGGTGGGTGAAGGCGCGATGCGCGTACGTACGGTCATGCAGGTATCCTTTTTAACAGCTAAGTGGCGCCATTATACGCGCCGATTGCGTATCCAACAGCCTGGCCGGGGAACATCTTCGGCCAAAAAGCGTCCTAACAAAAGTTGCTAAGGATATAGCGACCAAGGCCCAGGTATCTTTGCTATTTCTAGCGCAATACCTATGATGCACGACCATGCTGAAAAAACCCTGTTTTTCAGCGTGTAAAGTACGCCATTGGCGACAATGGAAGTAATTCAAACGAGTTTGTTTGGCTCATCAATGGGAAACTACAATGGAATCGCTAGGCTCACGTATCAAACAGCTTCGACAGCGGGTAAAGCTTAATAAAGCTGCGCTTGCTCGAAAAGTTGGCGTGTCGGATGTGACTATTTCGTATTGGGAGTCGGGCGCGATCAAGCAAATCGGTCATGAGCGCCTGGTGGCGCTGGCCGACGCGCTGGATTGCTCGCTGGCGACCTTACTGGAAGGCGATAGCGCGCCTCCCTTGCTGACGCTGACTCACCAGGGCCCCCTTCCCTGGGAGCAAGTGCAAGCCACCACGCTGACGCCGCCCCCGCATCTGCCGCTAAAAATCGACTGGAAAGCGCCCTGTGTCATGACGACGCCTGGGGCCAACACGGATTTCGCTCCCGCCTCCCCGGGTGATCTTCTGTTACTTGGCCCGACCCACGTCTTTCATAAAGCCGGGCATTACCTGGTCAAACGCGAGGATCGATTCACGCTCGAGCACTTCTCGAAAGCGCCCAGCGATGAAGAGATCCACGCCGTCGTACTCGCTCACTGGTGTCCTGCCTAAAGCACCCTTTACGTCATTCTTCGATAATTTCCACCTGGTCACGCGTGCGTCTTGGCTCACTCCCCACCAAAAAGCGCCGTGAGTAGGTGGCCACCTGCCCCAACCCGTGGCGAGTTTGTGTAACGAGCTCGCCGCTCAAGTAATCCCCCCGAGGCCCAATGATCTCCTGCACGGCACGAGGCTGAACGCTGGCTTCGCTCGACTGCACACGCACGAGATAACCGCCATCCGGCAGCCCGCTGCCCGAGCCAAAGGGGCCCGCGGTAAAGGTGCCACCGCTTACCAGGGTACGCGACTGCCAGCGCACGCGGCTCAGCTCGCGCTCGACGATGACCTGCACGCGCGCGCCGTCCGGCAGGTTGGACTCACCTTCCACCATCAAGCGCCGGTCGGAGCGCAGTTGGGCGTGAAGCGAAAAGCTCACCTCGAGCGAGGGTGTCTCAACGCGCTCTTCGCCTTCGCTTTGCACGGCATTGTTGGGCACCTCATCGGCCGTGGGCGCCTCCTCCATCTGCTCGTTGCAGCCAGCCAGCAGTAAAAGGCCCACCACCGCTCCGGCGATAACACCACGTGCTTTGCGCATACCCTCTCCTCTCACCGAACGTGACCCTCTACGCTATACCATTAAAGACGTGGGTGCGTCACTAATGCTCAGGGGCTTGCCATCGGAATCCGGTCAACCTTTACGAATGTGGAGCCGTGCGCTTTTTTGACTCTTTTATTTTTACGGGGTTATAGTAACCCTATAACGATGGGTAAAGGGGCCGGAGGTGAACAGCAGAGCACTGATCAAGGAGTTGGAAGCGGAGGGCTGGGAGCTCGTCAGAATCAAGGGCAGCCACCACCACTTTCGACACCCGACCAAGCCCGGCACGATCACCGTGCCGCATCCTAAAAAGGATCTACAAACGGGCCTGGTCAAAGCAATCAGGAAAAGCGCTGGCCTCGAATGAGGCTCACCACTGCGGCCCCACTGAGCATTACAGAGAGAGAAGAGCCATGTTATTTCCCATTGCCGTCGAACGCGGCGACGAACAGCACGCCTATGGCGTTGTGGTGCCCGACCTCCCCGGCTGCCATTCGGCCGGTGACACCTTTGAAGATGCCTTGGCCAACGCCCGGGAAGCCATCGAAGGCTGGCTGGAAGTGGCCGTCGAGGTGGGCGATCCCATTCCCGAGGCCACGTCCATCGAACACCACATGGATAACCCCGACTTCGCCGGCTGGATCTGGGCCGTGGTCGAGATCGACATCGCCCCGTACCTGGGCAAGAGCCACAAGATCAACGTCACCATGCCCGACTTACTGCTCAAACAGATCGACGACTTCGTGGCTCGCCATCCTGGCGACAAGTCTCGCTCAGGGTTTCTTTCGCGCGTCGCCATGGCCGAGTTGGCCCGGGCGCGGCAAACGGGCTGATTTCATCGACAAGCTTCCATCGAAAAAGCCTGCATGCGCGGAGGTTAAGTCTTGTAGGCCGGTTCTCCTTGGCAATTGCTCATCATCGTGAATCTTTTGAAGTGGCGCAAAAGAGCCTCGCTTGGGAAACTTTCACTGCGACCGGCGCCAGCCTAAGCACGCCTATAAGAAAGCCAGCGTGATGATGCTCGACCTCACCGACCAGCACGGCCAACAGCTTAGCCTGATGAATACCCCACAAACCGACGAAAACCGCCAGCGCAGCCAGCAGCTCATGGCCAACATGGATGCGCTGGACGAAAAGATAGGGAAAGGCAGGTGCGGATGGGGCTACCGGAGAAGAACGCGCCTTGGCACCTGCGCTGTGCTCATCGCAGTCCGCAGTATACGACGAACTGGGATGAGTTGATGGTGGCTTATAGGAATGAGTGTGCGGCTCACAGAGCCGCTAATCAAGAAAAAACTTAAGCTAACAACCTTTAATAAGGTTTTATCAGATCAAACATTTACAAAACTTTCACTTATTCAAAAAACAATGCTATTTTAACTTTTTTTCTTCAACTTGATCATCATACTTCTCTAATTGCTTGTTAATGAGCTTGTCAGGTAAAACTATAGAAAATAGAAAAGCGATGACTGAAAAAAAGACAAACGATCGTTCAAGCCACAAATGAATAAGTGGAAAGGCGTCATCATCAACTAAACGTGACAAAAAGATTAAAGCCAAAGTAATAAGATAAGCATGAAAAAGATCCTTATGCCTAACTAAAGACTTGACGTAATTATCACGCGCTACTTTATTATATCTCCATGTCCTTTTTCGATGAAAAACAGGTTCACCCATGATAGTCATTACCGCCACAAGAAAACCTGCCAAAATTGAAAAAACATTAATTAGAACATCTGACGCATCCGAGTTATCATGTATCAACGGCTGCCCATAAAATGCAGCTAACGCTGCAAATAGACATATAGCTAAAAACTTAATTAGAGCAAACCAGTCAAAATCAATTTTTTTCATTTTATTGACCTAATAATCGATCTCTCTCTAACTTCCTATAATAAAGCTTTAACTTACTCCATACACTATCATAATATACACTCTTACCAACTTTATCTACTGAAGACCTTGTTTGCAATCTCATATCTTGAGATTGCAAAGGTTCTCCATCATGAGTATATATGACAATACCATCATCTTCTATCGCTTCTTCAGCAATTTCTCTAAGCTGAGATTTAGCAATATCATCAGCTCTTGTATTACCCTTTAGCTTAACAGTGCCTTCGACAATTAAATCTTCCATTGCTGTCATTTGAGCTTCATCATCAAATCGCCCAAGCCTGTTTCTAACAGCGTTAGCCGCAGCTTCTAAAATATAAGTTCTAAACCAATTTCCATGATGATGCTGCGCGTTAAAGCTCGCACTATAAGCACTAGCTGAAAACTCTACTTTTGATACACCATGTTTTTCAATTACTTGATATTTTTCTAAATCAAGTGCAGTACTTAATTCAAACCTATACTCAATGCCTTCTGGGTTATTTTCGTCAATGGTTGCTATTTGGAAGTAATATTTTAAATACTGCGCAATTTTTGAATGATGCATATTTCTACCATGGGACGTTGCAATAACATCATGACCACGGCAATACATGAAAAAATCACCGTCCTTATACTCCATGCCTTGTGGAGCAGGATGAAGTTCTTCGTTATCTTCTTCTCCCTGCGCACCAGGTAAAAGAGTATCGCTACTCTCTCCGGGCACATAGCGTACAAAGTGCAATAGTACTCCTTGCTCTTCTTGTCGATAATGCTGAATTCTTACAACTTCATCAACTTGACGCCATTCTGATTCGGCAACAGTACACACCAGCTCTCTTGAAAAGCATATTAATCTTTCCAAGTCAAAAGCAGTATCATTAGAAACACATCTAAAATAACGAATAACTTTTGTAGTTTTAGCCATAGCCATAACCTTAACCTTAATTAAATACTTAGTATTATCTCGATTAAAAAAATCCTGCGACTTGACCATCTCCGGCTAGTAGCAGCGTGCCAAAGTAAATTAATTCAAATACTGCTCTGCGGTATCAATCAGTGTTTTAGCCTTTTCAAAGCTGGAAACAGCATCAGGTACGCACGATAGACAACGATTCAGATCAATGACCGCCATATGCCATATCCAGATTGGATTTAGACACGCTATAAGGTAGCCCCGCGATACGAGAGCGCAGTTCATAGGCTTGAGGTTGGCTTTCACGCATCATAGCCATACACTGCGCCACTCCGTCGCTGTTCGACGATGAACCATAAGCCGACAGCCCAATTCGAATTTCACATCGCCCCAGAATCTCCAGCCCCCCATATCCTGCGGCTTGATCATCTCGGGCTGGTACAGCTCGTTATCACTAATCAAATACAGCGCGCGCCCGGCCAAGCGCTGCACCCGCTTGATCCGCCGCTCCCCACTCAGCAGCAGCAAGAACACCCCTTCCTGCTTCAGATCGCGGTTCGCCCGGTTCACCAGCACCCAGTCAACATCCGCCAGGGTGTCCTATCTTCGCGCACCTGTTCGTTCACGATCCTCGCCGGGTCGAGTCACTACCCAGTCGACTCTGCATTTTGGTTAAGCGAGCTTAACCCACCAAAATCATACGCACCATCGCAATAGCACTGGTCTTTGGTCTCAATTATGCGCTTAGAAACGCCAGTAGACGCTTGACGACTCTTCCATGTCACTGTAGCTCGACGCTGGCTCTGGGAGCGCTCCTCTTTCTTCCGTACAATAGCCGCCAAACCTCTTTACGTCCCTGGAAAGCACCTGCTGTGTACCATGCTACTGATTTTTGAATTCGTCTCCGCCGAGTACACTCAGGATGCATTTTCAAGCACCCAACACCATTATAGCTGTATTTTTATACAGCTAAAGAAATTATCTAAATGACTGATTTAACTATCGAAAATAGCGCAGGCCGAGGCCGCCGATTTTCAGTGGCCCCTATGATGGACTGGACTACGAGAGACTACAGAGCATTCGCCCGTACCCTGACCAAGCGCACCCTGCTCTACACCGAGATGGTGACCACCGGGGCGATTTTGCATGGCTCGCCGCGGGAGCGGTTTTTGGGTTACAACGAAGTCGAGCATCCGATTGCGCTGCAGTTGGGCGGCAGCGACGCGGGGGAGCTGGCCGAGTGCGCGGCGATTGCCCAAGAGTGGGGCTACGACGAGGTGAACCTGAACGTGGGTTGCCCCAGCGACCGGGTGCAGAACAACCTGATCGGGGCGTGTTTGATGGGCTACCCGGAGAAAGTGGCGGCGGCGGTGAAGGCCATGCAGGCGGCGGTCACTATTCCGGTGACCGTTAAGTGCCGGATCGGTATCGACGACCAGGACGAAGACGCGGACCTGGCGCGGTTTATCGACATGGTCGCGGATGCTGGCTGCACCACATTTAGCGTGCACGCGCGCAAGGCCTGGCTACAGGGCTTGTCGCCCAAGCAGAACCGGGACGTGCCGCCGCTGAACTACCCGCGCGTACACCGCTTGAAGGCGGCGAACCCGGCGCTTCATATCGGCATCAACGGCGGACTTAAAACCCTCGATGAGTGCCAGGCCCAGCTCGAGCACGTAGACAGCGTCATGGTGGGCCGCGAAGCGTACCAGAACCCGTGGCTTCTGGCCGGGGTGGACCAGGCGATCTTTGGTGAGCCGGGACCGGCGGCCACGCGCCTGGAGGCGGCTCAGGCGTTCAAGCCCTATATTCAGATGCGGTTGGATGAGGGCGCCAAGCTCAACCATATTACCCGCCACCTGCTGGGGCTCTTTCAGGGCTGTTCCGGCGGGCGGCGTTTTCGCCGCCACCTTTCTGAAAACGCCCATAAGGAGGGCGCAGGCCTGCGCTTGTTCGATGAAGCGCTAAGCCTGGTCCGCGAGCCCGAAACCAGCGCATAAAAAAACCCGCCACGGTCAGCCGTGGCGGGTTCGTTTTAGCGAACGCCCTGGGGCGTTACTTGCCTTCTTTCCGGCGATTTTCCATGACGCCTTTTTCGACGCGCTCGCCGATCGTTTGATCGACGTTTTTCCAGTACTCGAATACGCGGGACAGAACCGGCTCTTCCACGCCGCTGGAAACGTGGCCGACGATGTTGCTCACCAAACGGTCACGGGCCGCGTCGTCCATTACCTTGTTGACCAAGTCGTTGGCCTGGTTGAAGTCGCCATCGCCCGGGCGCAGCGTGTAGGCGGCGCGTACCAGCTCGCCATCGGCTTCCCATACTGCGTCTTCCGGGAAGGCGTTCGGGTCGGCGTGGGCGCCGCCCTTGCTGTTGGGCGCGTAGACCGGGTCCGACGTGTTGGCAACACGCATCCGGCCGCCCTTGGCGTAGCTGTTCACCTCGGCTTTCGGGGCGTTGACCGGGATCTGCTGGTAATTGATACCCAAGCGGGCACGGTGGGCATCGGCGTAGGAGATGACCCGCGCCAGCAGCATCTTGTCCGGCGAGAAGCCGGTACCCGGCACGGAGTTGCTGGGCTGGAACGCCGCCTGCTCGATTTCGGTGTGGAAATCGGTCGGGTTACGGTCGAGGGTCATCCTGCCCACTTCCTGCAGCGGGTAGTCGTCGTGCGGCCACACCTTGGTCAGGTCGAACGGGTTGATGTGGTAGGTCTTGGCATCCTCGAAGGGCATGATCTGGACTTGTAGCGTCCAGGTCGGGTGTTCACCGCGCTTGATGGCGTCGAACAGATCGCGACGGTGGTAGTCCGCGTCGGTACCCGCCATTTCGTCGGCCTGCTCTTGGGTCATGCACTTGATGCCCTGGTCGGTCTTGAAGTGGTACTTGACCCAGAAACGCTCACTCTTGTCGTTGACCCACATATAGGTATGGCTGGAGTAGCCGTTCATGTGGCGCCAGCTAGCCGGCACGCCGCGGTCGCCCATCAACCAGGTGACCTGATGGGCGGATTCCGGCGAAAGCGACCAGAAGTCCCACTGCATGTCGTGATCGCGCAGGCCGTTGTCGGCGCGGCGCTTCTGCGAGTGGATGAAGTGCTGGAACTTGAGCGGGTCGCGCACGAAGAACACGGGGGTGTTGTTGCCCACCATGTCGAAGTTGCCGTCTTCGGTGTAAAACTTCAGCGAGAAGCCCCGTGGGTCGCGCCAGGTATCCGGGCTTCCGCCTTCGCCGGCCACCGTGGAGAAGCGCGCGAGCATTTCGGTTCTCTTACCCGGCTGCAGGAACTTCGCCCGGGTGTACTGGCTGACGTCGTGCGTCACCTCGAAATGCCCAAAAGCACCGCCGCCTTTGGCGTGGGGTTGGCGGTCCGGAATCATTTCCCGGTTGAAGGCCGCCATTTGCTCCATCAAATAATGATCGTGCAGTACGATCGGGCCGTCCGGGCCTACGGAGAGCGAATGCTCGTCGCTGGCTACCGGAATACCGGCGTCGGTGGTGGTGTTATTGGATTTACCGTTCGTCATACCTTCCTCCATGTCACGATCCGGGGCCTCTAAAGGGCCACCTTCGTTTTGGGCTTTGGCAAGTCGCCCATTGGTTGATGCTGGCGTGTGTATGTGTCCATCAGTTATAGCCAGGATGGGCTTATCATGCCATGTACTCGGGCCAACGGCTTGCTATAGCACCCATAGCTATAAACCATCGACTACTCGCCACTTCAACGCTTTAAGCTATGACGTTAAAACGGCGGACATCAAAGCCGGAGGACATGAAAACCGGCGAATGGGCACAGCGTTCAAAAGCACTTTTTTCAATACATGTTCAATACATCTTCAATACATGGGGTCGGAGACGGGCTCCAGGCTCGACTGGAAGCTTTCGATCGCGGTTTCCGCCTCTTCGATCTCGTCGAAGCGGGCAATGTGGTAGAGCGCCTCGCCTTCGTTGGCCAACGGCAAGCGGCTCATGCCGATCACGATACCGTCGGCCATGGCCAGCACGTCTCCCTCGTCGTTACCGAAGGGGTCGGCGACCTTACCCAGCACCTCGCCCTTGGAGACCCGGGCCCCCAGGCGCACCTTGGGCCGCAGGATGCCGTCGATCGGCGCGCGCGCCCAGCTGGAACCGTTGGCAAGCTCCGCCGGGGCCGGCAGGCGGCGGCGCTGCTCGCCGGAAAGCATCTTGAGCCGGCGCATGACGCGCAAAATACCGCGCACCCCCGGCGCAATCGCCCACTCGTCGAAGCGCAGCGCCTCGCCGGCTTCGTAGGTGAGCACCGGGATACCCCGGTTCTGGGCGTAGTGACGAAGGCTGCCCTCGCGCAGCTCGGCGTTCAAGATGACCGGGGCGCCGAAGGCGTCCGCCATGCGGGCGGTTTCGCTGTCGGGTTCGAGCTGCGCGCGAATTTGCGGCAGGTTGGTGCGGTGAATAGCGCCGGTGTGCAGGTCGATGATGTGCGTGGCGTGATCGACGATCTCTTCGCGCAACAGCGCGGCGATGCGCCCGCCAAGCGAGCCCTTTTCACTGCCGGGAAAGCAGCGGTTCAAATCGCGCCGGTCCGGAAGGTAACGGGTTTGCTGGAGAAAGCCGAACACGTTGACCACGGGAACGGCGATCAAGGTGCCGCGCAGGCTTTTGATCGAGCGCGAGCGCAGCAGACGCCGCACGATTTCCACACCGTTGATCTCGTCGCCGTGAATACCGCCGCACACCATCATGACCGGCCCGGGCCTGCGCCCGTGAACGACCTCGATGGAGATATGCAGCGGCGTGTGGGTGTAAAGGCGCGCGACCGGCACATCGATTTGCAGCCGCTGGCCGGGCTGAAGAGTGTGGCCTGCTATCTTGAACGGTGCTTGTGCCATGACGGTTCCTATCGATGTGATGAAAGCGCGGCCTAAAGCGGCGCGGGTGCCCCGAATGAGTCACTCTTTTACACCAGATTAAACGTTAATTGTCATCGATGATGACATTGGTCAGCTAACCATACAGTTTTGAATGTAAAAAGGCGGCATTTCAGATAAAATGTCTCTCTTTCGAGGTAGTTATCAGGGTTGCGTTATGGCTAGAAAAACCAAGGCAGAAGCGGCAGCGACGCGTGAAGCTCTGCTCAACGCAGCTGAAGAGGTGTTTTTCGATAAAGGCGTTGCCCGCACCTCGCTCGAGCAGGTGGCCCGCCACGCCGGGGTGACCCGCGGCGCGGTTTACTGGCACTTCAAGAACAAGGGCGATTTGTTCATGGGGCTGGTCGAGCGCGTGCGCATGCCTTTTCAATCGCTGGTCGAAGAGGTCAAGAATGTCGACCCCAACGTCTCGCCCGTGGACGCCATACAGTTGGCGTGCCTGGCGGGCATGCGGCGTTTGGAGAAACCCTCGCACCGGCGCATCCTCTCCATCTTGCTGCACCGCTGCGAGTTTTTTAGCGACATCAACCCGCTCGAGATGCAAAAAGAGATCAACGAAGAGTGTTTCAATGAAATGCTCTGCCTGTTCAAAATGGCCAGCCAACAACAGCAGCTGCGCGAAGGCGTAACGCCGGAAGTTGCCACGCGCCTGGTGCAGGCCACCCTGGGCGGGCTTTTTCATGACTGGCTCAGAGCCCCGGAAAGCTACTCGCTAAGCGAGCGCGGTGCGGAAATCATCGAGACGCTCATCAAGTTGATACGCCATCAAAACGGCTGAATCTCCCTGACTCTGCCCTCGTTACTCTACAAAGAACGCTGCCAGGAACTTGCCTGTAAAAAGCCCGCCTATAAGGCGGGCTTTTGCTTCTCATAAAGACTGGGAGTGCGCGGCGGCGCCCTGATGTTTGTGGCGCAGGCGCAGCGTGTTCAAACGCTGGCGGGTGTCCATGTAGGTTTGCTCCTCTACGCTGCGGTAGGCGCCTTCGTCCTCGAGATACTTGACCAGTACCCGGCGCTCGCCAACGTTGAATGCGTCATCTTCCTTGCAATGAAGCTTCACACTACAGCGCGGCCTGTGCGCCACCACCGCCTGGGCAAGCTCGGCACCTTCGAGCGTGGTCACCTCGACGGTTACCCCCAAAAGGCTACGGCGCTTGAAAGGCGCAAAGCGGTTAAGCCCCCGTGCCAGGCCCTGGCAAATAGCGGCGGCCAGGGGCGAGGCAATGGCCAGCGCCCCCCAAACGATCACCACGCCGAGCGGCACGCGCAGCATGCCAAGCTCCAGCCAGCGCAGTACCAAAAGTTCCAGCGTAAGCGTCATGCCACCGGCCAGTAGCATCAGTATGGTCAGCGCAAGCGTCGCCGGCACACCGGTAAACCCAAGCGATACCAGCGTGCTGGCCATGTGGTCATCGCGCAGGCTGTCGTGTTCGAACAGCTCGAGCGGGGCGATTCTGACCAACACCAGCAGCCAGTAAAGCGCTAACAAGCCGAGCACGAACGTAAAGACGATAGTAGGAAATAATAAAGCGGCCGAGAGAATCGGTTGCATGGCGTGTCCTCCTCCAGGTGGTTGCCTGGTCGGTTTTGGCCTGTTGTTGTGGTTTTTGGTACAAGCCTAAACGTTTCATAAGCAAGTTTAGGTCAAATTACGCGCTTTTGCCCAAGTGCACTTTGACGGCGATCAAGGGGGCCATAAAAAAGCGGGCCCCGAAGGGCCCGCTTTACGTGAATAGCGTATCTAAAACGACTGAATACGTTATTCGCTCTGGTGCTCCAAGCGCTCATCGTGCTTGTTGCCTTTACGCTTGCGCTGTAGCCAGTCAGCGCTATAGGCGATCATGGCGTAGAAGCTTGGCACGAAGAGGCTGCCTAGAATCGCCACCGAGAGCATGCCCATCGCCACCGTGGTGCCGATATGGTGGCTGCTCACGTCACTTGCGCCGGTCGCCAGTGCCAAGGGCAGCGTACCGAAGATGAAGGCAAGCGATGTCATCACGATCGGCCTAAAGCGAAGCTCCGCGGCGGTAATCGCGGCCTCGCGAATGCTCTTGCCCTCCTCCTTGCGCTGCAACTCGGCGAACTCGACGATCAGGATGGCGTTCTTGGCCGCGAGACCAACCACCACCAGCATGCCGATCTGCACATAGACACTGGTGTCCAGACCACGCAGCGCGATGCCGCCGATACCACCAAGGAAAGCAAACGGTGTCGCGGTGAGTACCGCCAGCGGTAGCGCCCAGCTTTCGTACTGCGCCGCGAGAATCAAGAACACCATCAGGATACCGAAGATGATCGCAAGGCTTGCGGCATTGCCCATGTTGGCTTCCTGATACGCCGTGCCGGTCCAGCCCATGCCCCAGTTGGAGCCGAGGGTTTCTTGCACCACCTGGTCCATCGCCTCGATGGCCTCGCTGGAGCTATAGCCCTCGGCGGGGCCGCCCTGGAACTGGGCACCGGTGTACACGCCGAAGCGGGAAATCACCGAGGCCCCGACCTGACGCTCGAGGGTCACGAACTCGGAGAGCGGAATGCGCTCGCCACTGCCGCCGCGCACGAAGACATTGTTGATGTCGTCCGGCGTCTTGCGGAACTCGTCCTCATTTTGCAGGTAGACCTGGAAGTTACGGTTTTGATAGCTGAAGAAGTTGACGAACCCGTTACCGAAGGTATTGGAGAGCGCCGAGTTGATGTTCTCCAACGGCACGCCGTAACTGAGCGCCTTCTGCTGGTCGATCTCGGCACGATAAGACGGCACGTTGACGTTGAACGTCGAGAATACCTGATTGAGCGCCGGGTGCTCGTTGGCCGCGCCCATCACTTGCAGCGAAGCTTCGTAGATCTCCCGGGGCGAGGCGCCCTCGAAGGACTGCAGGTAGCCGGTAAAGCCGCCCGTGGTCGAGAGTCCGAGAATCGGTGGCACGTTGAAGGCCATGGCGGTACCGCCATCGATCCCCGCGCCCAGCTGCATGATCTGCCCCACCAGTCCTTCGACGGACAGGTCGCGATCGCCCCAGGGCAGCATGTTGACGAAGATGACCCCGCGGGCGGTGTTCACCGAGCCCGCCAGCAGATCGTAGCCCGCCACCGACGAGGAGTACTGTACGCCGTCGATCTCTTCGATCGCCGCGCTCAGCTTCGACATGTAGTTCTCGGTACGATCCAGCGAGGCGGCGTCGGGCAGCGATACGCTGACCAGCGCGACCCCCTGGTCGGTTTCCGGCACCAGACTGGAGGGCGAGGAGACAAAGAGCCAGTAGGAGCCCGCGCCCACCGCCAGGGTAAGCGCCAGCGCCAGCAGCCAGAAGCGCACCAGCTTCTTCACGAACCACATGTAGACGGCGGTAATACCGGCGAACATCCGATCGAACAGGCGTAGCGGCGTGGAGATCGCGCGGCGGAACTTCGACGGCCGGTCGTGGTTCAGGTTGTGCTTGATGAAGATCGCCGACAGCGCCGGGGTGAAGGTCAGCGCCATGATGGCGGAGAGCGCTACCGAGATCGCCACGGTGATGGCGAACTGCTGGTAGATCTGGCCGGTGAACCCACCCAAAAACGCGACGGGCACGAACACCGCCGCCATGATCAAGGACGTCGCGATTACGGGCCCGCCGACCTCACGCATTGCCTGGGCGGTGGCATCGCGCACGGTGATATCTTCGTCTTCGCTGAGCACGCGCTCGACGTTCTCCACCACCAGGATGGCGTCATCCACCACGATCCCGATCGACAGCACCATCGCGAACAGGGTCAGCAGGTTGATCGAGAAATCGAACATGTAGAAGCCGGCGAAGGTACCGATGACCGAGACCGGCACCACCGACATGGCGATGACCGTAAAGCGCCAATTCTGCAAAAAGATGAACAGAATGACGATGACGATCAGGAAGGCTTCGATGAAGGTGTGGAAGACCGTTTCCACCGAGGCGTCGATGAATAGCGTGGTGTCGTAGGGCGTGACGTACTCGAGCCCCGGCGGAAAGCGTCCGGCAACCTCGTCCATGGCGTCGCGCACCGCCTCGGCAGTGGAGAGCGCGTTGGCGCCGGGCTGCTGGTTGATGATGATCGGCGTCATCGTCGAGCCGTTCAGCCGCGCGCTGATGCCGTAGAAGGAAGCGCCCAGCTCGATCCGCGCGACGTCCTCGAGGCGCAGCGACGAGCCGTCCGGGTTGGTGCGCAGGTAGATGTCGCGGAAGTCGTCCGGGTCGTTGAGACGCCCGCCCGCGGTCAACGTATAGGTGTACGCGCGGGGCTCGCCCTGGGGTGCGGAGGCGAGGTTACCCGCGGGTACCTCGGTATTTTGCGATCGAATGGCACTGGCCACCTCGCTGGGGGTCAGGTCGTACTGTGCCAGCTTGTCCGGGTCCATCCAGATCCGCATGGCGAACTCGCCGCCCCCCAACACCTCGGCGTTACCCACGCCAGGTACCTGGCGCAGCTCGTCGAGAATGTTGAGCGTGGCGTAGTTCTGCATGTAGACGTTGTTGTAGTCGTCGTTAGGCGACGTCAACGCGATCAGCATTAGAATGGAGTCCGAGCGCAGCTCGACCGTCACCCCTTGAGACTGCACCTCTTCGGGGAGCTGGGAGAGCGCCCCTTGCACGCGGTTGTTGACGTTGATGGTGTTGATGTCGCCATCGGTGCCGATGTTGAACGCCACGCTCAGGCTCATGATGCCGTTATCGGCGCTGTTGGAGGTCATGTAGAGCATGTCCTCGACGCCGTTGATCGCCTCGGCCAGCGGTGCGGCCACCGTTTGCGCCACGGTTTCGGCATCGGCCCCGGGGAACTGGGCCTGAACCGAGACGGTCGGCGGCACCACGCTGGGGTACTGCTCGATCGGCAGCACCCGCATCGCCATGACCCCTACCAGCGTCAGGATGATCGCCAGTACCGTGGCGAAAATCGGTCGGCTGATGAAGAAGTTAGAGAAGTTCATTATTGCGCACCCTCTTCCCCTTCACCGGCCGGCATACCGCCGCCCGCCATTTCGGAAGCTTCCTCGGCTTGCTCGCGCTCCTCTTCGGCTTCGGCCTCTTCCACGTCTTCGACGATATCGTCGGCGTCGCCGTCGAAGGGCTGGGGGTCGATGACCATGCCCGGCTCGATGCCGGCGGGGTCACCCACGATCACGCGTTCGCCCTCTTCGAGCCCGTCCAGAATGATCTGCCAGGGGCCGGCGATGTCGCCGAGTTGCACGGTACGCTCGCGCGCCTTGTTCTCGTCGTCCAATACGAAGACGCGCGGGCCCATCAGGCCCTGAGTAGCCGCGATTTCCGGTATGGCGATGACGTTGAAGCGCTTGAGGCCATCCAGGCGCACACGCACGAACTGGCCCGGCAGCACCGCGCCGTCCGGGTTGGCGAAGGTCGCCGAGGCTTGCACGGTGCTGGTGCCCCCATCCACCCGGGACCCCAGGAAATCGAGCTCGCCTTCGAGCTCGGCGTCGGCGCTGCCGCTAAGGCCGGGCACACTCAGCCGAGCGACGATGGTGGAGTTGGTGTCGTCGTCGTTCATCTGACGGCGCAGCTCGAAGGCATCGCGCTGGGGCAGTTGAAAACGAACTTCCAGCGGGTCGAGCGGCGTAATCGTGGCAAGCTCGGTTCCCGAAGTGACCACGTTGCCCAGGTTGATCTGGCTCAAGCTGATCAAACCGCTGACCGGCGCAGTCACGTTGGAGTAGTCGAGATCCAGATTGGCACTGGAGAGCGCGGCCTGGGCCTGAGTAACGTTGGCCTGGGCGACGCGCTGATCGGATACGGCCTGGTCGTACTGCTGACGGCTCACCGAGTTCTGACTTAAAAGCTGCTCGAAACGCTCGGCGTCGCGCTGGGCCCGCGAGGCCTGAGCGCGGGCGCTTTCAAGGTCCGCCTGGCGCTGGTTGGTCGTGGCTTCGTAGCGGTCCGGCTCGATAGTGTAGAGCGAATCGCCCTGCTCGACCATCTGGCCTGGTTGAAAGTGGCGCTCTTCCAAAGCGCCGTCGACCCGCGCGATCAGCACGACTTCGTTATCGCTTCTAAGCATCGAGGGGTAGGATTTGTTGATCGGTAAATCCTGGCGCTCGACCTCGGCCACCTCGACTGCATGCGGCGGCTGCTCTTGCGCGGATTGTTGCTGCTGTTGGGGCTCTTCATCCCCGCCACAGGCACTTAGCGCCAGTGCAGCTATCAACGTCACCAGACTCGCTCTCGTTGAGTGAATCACTCTGCTCATACGTGGTATTCCCATTCATTTCTGTATTTTGACGGATAGCTACACGGGGCTGCGTCCACAGCCCCTGGTATCAATAGGTGCCCGATTGGCCACTGTCTGGGCCGCCGGGAGAGTAAGCGCCGGATTGGCTACCCCCTGCCGGATAGCCGCCTTGCTGGCCACCGCCGTAGGGGGCGCCGCCCTGCTGGCCGCCGGCAGGATAACCGCCGGACTGACGGCGGGCGGGGGCGTACTCTTCTGAGGAATAACTGGTCGACGGCGAGGATTCCGGCCGGGGCGGCGCGCCGATATCCAGCGCGCGCTGGTAGTCGTCGCCCTCGTTGGTTTCGGGCAGCGTGAAATTGACGTCTTCGCCGGTCAGCCAACCGTTGACTTCCTCGAGCGCGGCGACGTCCAAAAGCCCGGACTGTTGACGCAGTGACAGTAGATTGATCACGTAGTCGTAGCGCGACTCGGCGTAGTTGGCGATCGCGTTATACAGGTTCTGCTCGGCGTTGAGCACGTCGACGATATTACGCGTGCCGACTTCGTAACCGGCCTGGGTCGCCTCCAGGGCGCTTCGCGTCGAGACGATCGCCTGCTGGCGGGCATCGACGGTTTCCACGTTGTTGCTGACTTGGGTGTACAGCGAGCGAACCTGCTGAATGGTGGTGCGCCGCTGGGACTCGAAATCGTACTGGCTGCTCTCGAGCTGGTAGGTGTTCTGGCGAATGTTGGCGCTGGTGCTGCCGCCGGTATAGAGAGGAACACTTGCCGATACCCCGAGCTGGCTCGAGGCATTGTGGCCGTCGAGATAGTCGATGTCGGAGTCTGAATACTGATAGTTGGCGAACGCCTGCAGAGACGGCAAGCGCCCGGCCCGGGCGACTTCGACGCCGGCGCGGGAGACTTCGATACCTGCGCGCTGAGCCAGCACCTGCGGGTTGCGCTCGAGCGCCTGTTCGACCCAATAGTCGCGCTCGCTGGGCGCAGGCAGGCCGACCGGCATATCGCCGAGGGACTCGATGTTGGCGTAGCGGCGGCCGGTCAACTGCTCCAGCCGCTCGAACGCCACCTGTAGGTTGCTCTCGGCCGTGATGCGTTCGGCGCGGGACTGATCGAAGCTCGAACGCGCCTCCTCTACCTCGGTAATCGCGATCAGACCCACCTCGAACTGCTCGCTGGACTGCTCCAACTGACGGCCGATCGCACGTTCCTGGGCGCGGCGCGCTTCGAGCACTTCATAGGCGCGCAGAATATCGAAGTACGCCGACACCACGTCGATCAACAGCTGCTGCTCGGTCGCCGCCAGCACATACACCTGCTGGTCGATTTGGCGCTCGGCCTGGTCGACCTGGCGAGCGGTCGCCGCGTTGAACAGTGCCTGGGTCGCTTCTAGCGAGAGCGAGACATTGTTGTAGCTGTCTTCACTCGCCGGAGCGCCGGTGGCGGGTGTGCCCCCACCCCCGGCGCCGCCGGTCGGGTTGGTCGGCTCGACTCGACCCGCCGACTGACTTTCGTATTGGCGGTTATGTACCACGTTGCCCGAGGCGTTGACCTGGGGAAGCAGTTCCCCGCCCACCACGTCTCGCGCGGCTTCTACACCGGAAAATTCGGAACGCGCGGAGGCAAGCTCGGCGTTGTTGTTGAGCGCATCGCGGGTGATGGTAATCAGGTCCGCCGCTTGGGCGGGCAGTACGAAGGAGCTTGTCAGCACGGCTAACAATAAAGGGCGTAAGGGGGCATTGACTGCCCAGTTTGCCAGTCGCATGGGAGTGCCTCTAGGTGTCAACGTGGGATGGTGCGCCACACAGTGGGAGTGTGAAAGGGTGGCATTATAGTTACATTCATGTATGTATGCTAGCCTTGAAGTTCTAGAAAATCTGTGTCTCGCCAAACGTCAAGACTAGCGCACCTTACTTTAGTCAAAAGGGTGAAAAGCGTGTACTTCTAACATCGGCCTTTTTTTATCGAGGGATACCGCCCTCGAGGCCCGCTTCAACCGCTTGCGTCTTACGCGGCGTACTGCTCCAGCCGGTTCACGCAGCGCTCGACCCCGCTTAAGTACATGCCGCCAAATAGCAGCACGTGATTGAGCAACGGGTAGAGTTGAAAAAGCGCTTCGCGCCGGGGCCAGTCGTTGGGGGCGTAGCCGTTCCAGTAGGCGTCGAAAAAGCGTTCATCGGGGCTGCCGAAAAGCGTCAGCATGGCCAGATCGACTTCCGGGTAGTGGCGGTAAACGGCGGGGTCGATCAGCGCGGGGCCGCGGGCGGTGTAGAGCACGTTACCCGACCATAAATCGCCATGCACCAGGCTAGGCGAGGCATCCGGCAGCCACTGCTCCAGGGCCCGGGCCTGGGCGTCGATACGCTCGCCCAGTGCGGGGCTGATCAAGGCTTGCTCGAGGCAGGCCTGGCTTAGCGCCCGCAAACGCCGCTCGCGCTGGAAAGCGCGTCCGTCGCTTAGCGGGGCGTTGGGTTGGGGGGTGCGGCCGCAGGCGTTGTCGTGCACCCAGCCGTGCTGGCTGCCGATCACGCTGTGCAGTTCACGAAGCCCTTCGCCAAGCTCGACACTGGCCCGGGCGGTTTCGGGCACGGTGTGCAGCGCCTCGATCACCAGCCACTGCCCGGATTGACCGAGCACCTCGGGAATCACCAGTGAAGAGCCCGCCCCTTTCAGCGCGCGAAGCCCTTCCGCCTCGCCGCGCAGCCTTGCCGGATCGTCCTGCTTGATAACGACCGTGCCGTGGGCCGTATCGAGCTCGAACACGGCGGCGATATCGCCCCCGCTGAGCGGAGTGAGCGAGCCCCGCGGCTCGAGCGCCAGCACGCTTAGAATATCCTGTAGCTCGGTGTTCACGGTATTCCCCTCCCCCAGCGTCATTATCACATTATAGCGATAACGCTACAGGGAGGCGCAGGCGTTAGGCAATGCCGTGGCGCCCCTCGAGCGCCTCACGATAGCGCTGGTACACCTGTTGATAGGCGTCGACCCGCGCCGGGTCCGGCTCGGCCCGCGAGCCCGCATCCAGATGCACCAGCCGCTTGCACAAGGCCTCCAACGTGGTGCCTTGGGGCTTTTGCTCGCACCAGGCCGCCTGCAGCGCCGCGCCGAGGGCGGCGGCGTCGGTCACTTCGGGGCAGATGACATCGATACCGGTGATATCGGCCACCATTTGGCGCCATACCGGGCTTTTCGCCCCACCACCGCTTAGCCGAATCTGGCTGGCACCGGCGGTGAGATCGCCTAAAAGATCCAACCCGTAGCGAAGCCCGAAAGTGGCCCCTTCCATCACCGCTCGGCACACATTGGCCTGGCTCATGTTGAGGCTGGTCAGCCCCAGAAAATCGCCGGTGGCGGCGGGCAGCATCGGCACCCGCTCGCCGTTGAAGAAAGGCAAGCAGGTTATCCCCTCGGCGCCGATCGGGGCGCTGGCCACGCGCTCGGCGAAGGCGTTTAGATCGAGGTCGAAAAGCTCGCGTACGCGGGTAGTGGCCGAGGTGACGTTCATGGTGCAAATGAGCGGCAGCCAGCCGCCGTGGCTGGCGCAGAAGTTGGCCACCATGGCGTTGTCGGTGGCGACCGGTTGGGGGGAGTAGGCGCATACCGTGCCGGAGGTGCCCAGGCTCAGGGTAATCAGCCCGCGGGTGATATTGCCGGTGCCGATAGCGCCGAGCATGTTATCGCCACCGCCAGAGGAGACGACGACGTTATCCGCAAGGCCCAGCTCAGAGGCGACCTGCGCCCGCACGACGCCCGCCGGGGCGTCGGGTTCGATGAGCCTTGGCAGCACCCGGGCAGGGTCGAGCTCCGGGGCGATCTGGTGGAACACTTCGAGCTGCCAGTCGCTGGTGCGGGTGTCGAAATAGCCGGTGCCGGAGGCGTCGCCGGCTTCGGTCACCCGCTCGCCGGTCAGCCAGAAGTTGATGTAGTCATGAGGGAGCAAAATCGTCGCGATGCGCCGGTAGGCGTCCGGGTGGTGCTCGCGAAGCCAAGCGATTTTGGAGGCGGTATAGCCGGTTTGCAGCACCAAACCGAGCTTGTCGAGACAGCCCGCCTCGCCGCCCAAGCGCTCGACCAGGGCGCTGTTTTCGGCACTGGTTTCGGTATCGCACCAGAGCTTGGCCGGGTAGACCGGCACGCCGTCGGCGTCCAGTGCCACCATACCGTGCTGCTGGCCGGACACGCCGATGGCGCGCACCTGGCGCGCGGTAATCCCCGCGCACTGGATGGCCTCACCGAAGGCCCCCTTGAGCGCCGCCAGCCACTGGGCCGGGGCCTGCTCGCGGCGGCCCTGCTCGCCTTCATCCAACCGATGAGGGCGGCTGGCCTCGCCCAGGATCACGCCCTTTTCGACATCCACCACCACTACCTTGGTACTTTGCGTGCCGCAATCGATCCCGATATACATCAAGAACTTTCCTCAAAGGCCACCAGAGCTTCAAGCGTAGCGCGGGCGCCGCGTTCGTGCAGCAGGTCCAGGGCGGCCAGGTACGCCTGCATAAAGCGCGGGTCGTCGGCGAGATCGCCAAACAGCTCGCGGTTTTCGACGAACGCCTCGGGGCGCGTGCGGTTTTGCCGGGCAATCTCGGTAAGCTGCTCGCGCAGGGCATCGACCACCTCGATGGGCTCGCCCTGCTCGTCCACGCCTTCGGCGTAGCGCGCCCAGCTGGCGATAACGCTGGCGCTGAGCGCTACCTGGCCGCCGTGTTCGAGCTGATGGCGAACCACCGGCACCAGCCACTTCGGGATACGGTCCGAGCTTTCGGCGCAAAGCCTGGCCAACGTGTCCCGAATTTGCGGGTTCGCAAAGCGTTCGATCAGCGTGTGCTGGTAGGCAGGCAAGTCGATCCCCGGCACCGGCGGCAGCGTGGGGGCGCCCTCCTCTTTCATGTAGCGCAGCAGGAACTCGACGAACAGCGGGTCCTGGCACACCTGGTGGGCGTAGCGGTAGCCCGCGAGATACCCGAAATAGGTCAATGCCTGGTGGCTGGCGTTCAAAAGACGCAGCTTCATCAGCTCGAAGGGTTCGACGTCTTCGACCAGCTGTACGCCCACGTTCTCAAGCGCCGGGCGGCCCAGCGGAAAGTGGTCCTCCAGCACCCACTGGGTGAAGGGTTCGCACACCACCGGCCAGTCGTCCTCCAGGCCAAAGCGGCTTTTAAGCTCGTCGATATCGTTTTGCGTGGTGACCGGTGTAATGCGGTCCACCATGGCGTTGGGAAAGGCGACTTCGCGGGTCAGCCACTCGCCGAGCGCCTCATCCCGGGCGCTGGCAAAAGCGCCAAACATGCGCCGGGCAACATCGCCGTTGCCCTGGATGTTATCGCAGGACATGACGGTGAACGGCGCCACGCCCCGTTCGCGGCGGCGCACCAGCGCCTCGACCACCAGGCCGAAACTCGAAGCAGGCGCGGTCGGCTCGGCCAAATCGCGCTGGATCAGCGGATTATCGAGATTGAACGCCCCGCTGACCGGGTGCACGTTATAGCCGCCCTCGGTCACGGTCAGCGAGACGATTTTGATGGCCGGGTCGGCCATGGCTTCGATGACCGCCTGGGTCTCTTCCGGGGCGAACAGATAGTCGACCATACTCCCGATCACCCTGGGGGCGTACTCGCCGTCCGGGTGCTTGACCACCAAAGTGTAGAGATGGTCCTGGCCTGCCAGTACCTCTTTCATGCGCTTGTCCCCGGGCATCACGCCGACGCCGATGATGCCCCAGTCCAGCGCCTGGCCTTCGTTCATCAACCCATCGAGATACATGGCCTGGTGGGCGCGGTGAAAACCGCCCACGCCGATATGCACGATGCCCGCCTTGACGGCGCGCCGGTCGTAGGTGGGTAGCTTGACCCCCGGGTCGAGCGTGGTGAGCGTTTGATTGCTGAGTTGGGTCATGAGGGCTCTCCTGGCAGTGGGTAATCCCGGGATTGGCGATGCGGTTAGAAAGAGGGCGTGGTCGCGTCGTTGGGCGTGCGAGTGTGCCAGGTGTCGATCAGCACACCCAGCTCACGCATATGAAACGCCACCTGCCAGGCGCCCGCCTCGACCAGCCGGTCGGCCTGATCCTCACCAATGTGGCTGGCCCCCACAAAGCCCACCACGGTAAGCCCGGCGGCCACTGCCGAACGCACGCCCGCCACGCTATCTTCGACCGCCAGGCAGTGATGGGGCGAAACGCCCAGGGTTTGGGCCGCCAGCCGGTAAATCGCCGGGTCGGGCTTGGGGGCGGGTACCTGGTCGGCACTCAGTATCGGGGCGTTTTTAAGCGCCACGGCCAACCCCGTCGAATCGAGCGACGCCTCGATCCGGCGCCGATTGCTGTTGGACACCACGGCCATGGCAAAGGGGATCGCGCTGATCGCCTCAAACGCCCCGTCGATGGCACGAAGCTCCCGGGCAAGGCGCGCTTCGATGGCCGTATCGACCTGCTCAACGGCGTCGTCGGGCAGCGTATGGCGGCTCAGGGTTTGCAGGTGACGCAAAATGTTGGAGGTGGTCATACCCAGCGCCTGGCCAAGCTCGCGTGCCACGTCGACATCCGGCAGCCACGCTTTGAGATGCGCCTCCAGCGTATCTTCGGCGAGGACTTCGCTATCCACCAGTACGCCATCGCAGTCGAATATTACCGCGCTCATGACGCTGTCTCGGTGTGGCCCGGCGCATCCGTCGGCAAGCCACGGTTATCCTGGCGGGTCAGGTTCGCCAGCGGGTGCAAGGCCAGACTTTCAAGGGCCAGGCCGTGCTGGTCGAAAAGATGCGCGCGCTCGGCGTCGAAGCCAAAACGCACGGTGTCGTGCACCCGATAGGCCACATCGCCATCCGCCATGAGGGTTATGAGCTGGTCGTTCATCTTGACGTACAGCGAGGTTTGGCCGCCCAGCCGTTCGAGTACTTGAATGGTGCCGCTTAGCTCGCCCGCCTCATTGAGCTTTAAGTGCTCCGGGCGAATGCCGAGCTCGAGCGTCTCGCCCTGCTCGGTGGCTTTGCCATCGACCGGCACGCGGCACTGCCCGCCGCCGGGCAGCGCGACACTCACCCCACTTGCCTCGCTGGACACGACGCCTACTTCGAAAAAATTCATTTTCGGCGAGCCGATAAAGCCTGCCACGAAGCGGTTGCGCGGATGGTGATAGAGCGCCATGGGCGAGCCTACCTGCTCCACGATGCCGTCCTGGAGCACGACTATCTTGTCGGCCATGGTCATCGCCTCGATCTGGTCGTGGGTGACGTAGATCATGGTGGCGTTGAGCTCCTCGTGGAGCCTGGCGAGCTCGATGCGCATCTGTACTCTGAGCGCGGCGTCCAGATTCGATAGCGGCTCGTCGAACAAAAAGATACTGGGATTACGCACGATGGCCCGGCCAATGGCCACGCGCTGGCGCTGCCCGCCGGAGAGCGCCTTGGGTTTGCGGTCCAAAAGCGGCTCGAGCTGCAAAATTTTTGCTGCCGCCAGCACTTTCTCGCGCCTTTTCGCCTTGGGCACCCCGGCCAGCCGCATGGAAAAGCCCATATTGGCTTCGACGCTCATGTGCGGGTAGAGCGCGTAGCTTTGAAACACCATCGCCAGCCCCCGATCCGCCGGGCCTACATCGTTCATGCGCTGGCCGTCGATCAGGATATCGCCGCTCGATGCGCTCTCCAGCCCCGCGATCATGCGCATTAGGGTCGATTTACCGCACCCCGAGGGCCCAACGAAGACCACGAACTCACGATCCTCGACGTCCAGACTGACGCCCTTGATGACCTCGGTGTCGGCAAAGCGTTTGACGATGTTGTGAAGCTGCAAAGTGGCCATAAAAGGGCTCCTTACTTGACGGCGCCGAAGGTCAAACCACGGACCATTTGTTTTTGGGTCATCCAGCCGAGGATCAGGATGGGGGCGATCGCCATGGTGGAGGCCGCCGAGAGTTTGGCCCAAAAGAGCCCTTCCGGGCTCGAGAAGGACGCAATGTAGGCGGTCAGCGGCGCCGCTTTCGAGGAGGTCAGGTTGAGACTCCAGAACGCTTCGTTCCAGCTCAAAATGACGGACAACAACCCGGTAGAGGCGATGCCGGGAAGCGTCAGCGGCAGCAATAGGTAGACGACCTCCTGGAGCGTTGAGGCGCCGTCCATCCGTCCGGCTTCGAGGATGTCTTTGGGCATGTCCTTGAAGAAGGTGTAGAGCATCCAGACCACGATGGGCAGATTCATCAGGGTGTAGACGATGATCAGCCCGGTGCGGGTATCCAAAAGGCCAACATCGCGAAAGATGAGATAGATCGGCACCAGCACGCCCACCGGCGGTAGCATCTTGGTCGAAAGCATCCATAACAGGGTGCCCTTGGTGCTTTTGGTGGGTAAAAACGCCATGGCGTAGGCCGAGGGAATCGCGATCAATAGCGCCAACAGTGTAGAGCCGAAAGCGACCGCTACGCTGTTGAGCGCAAAGCGGGCATAACCCGAGCGCGCCTGCACGGCCTCGTAGCTTTCAAGCGTCGGTGTAAAGAGGAAGCTTGGGTCGGCAATGGCGGCGGTTTCGGTTTTAAAGCCGGTCAGCACCATCCAGAGGATGGGGAAAAAGATCACCAGCGCGACCGACCAGGCCAGCAGGGTCAACAAGAGCTGCTTGATCGGGAAGGCGCGCGTTGGCGCGGCGTATTGACGTGGCGTAGTCATAGCGGCGTACTCATGTGTGTCGTGCTCCTCAAACGCCCGGGATCACGCTTTTGGGGTTAACAGGCCTAATCTTCCAGGTTTTTGGCGACCATGCGGACCAGAAAGATCGCTACGATATTGGCCAGAATGATAGCGATCACGCCGCCCGCCGAGGCCACGCCAACATCGAAATCCAAAAGCGCCCGAATGTAGATCAGGTACGCCAGGTTAGTGGTGGCAAGCCCGGGGCCGCCGGAGGTGGTGACGAAGATTTCGGCGAAAATCGTCAGCAGAAAGATCATCTCGATCATGATCACCACGCTGATCGCCCGTTTTAGGTGCGGCAGCGTAATGAAAAAGAAGATCGCGAGCGGCCCCGCGCCATCCATCCGCGCGGCTTCGACCTGGTCTTCGTCCAGCGACTGCATCGCGGTGAGCAAAATCAACAGCGCAAAGGGCAGCCACTGCCAGGAGACGATGATGATGATCGAGGTCAGCGGCAGCGACGAGAACCAGTCGACGGCAGGCATGCCAAGCGACTGGGCAAGCCAGGCCAGTACCCCGCTGGAGGGGTGCATCATCATGTTTTTCCAGATCAGCGCACTGACCGTGGGCATGACGAAAAACGGCGAAATGGCCAGCACCCGCGCGATACCCCGGCCGAAAAACTCCTGCTGGAACAGCACGGCCAGGAGCGTGCCGCCCACCACGGTAATGGCCAGCACCCAGCCCACCAGCAAAAGCGTCGTGCCCATGGCGGACCAAAGCGCGGGGTCGGTCAGCAGATACTCGTAGTTTTCAAACCCGGCAAACCCGGTCATGCCGGGCATCAACAGGTTGTAGCGCTGGAAGGAGAACCAAACGGTCATCCCCAGCGGTATCAGCATCCATAAAAGCAGTAGCGTAACGGCGGGCGCCTGTAGCGAAAGCGCTCTTAACCCACCGACCGTACGGCCGGATGCGCGTGTTCTAGTCATGAAAATACCCGCGAAAGCAGTCTTGGCTAAAGGCGTGCAATGAGAGCGAAGGCGCCCGCCGTCGGCGGGCGCCTGCCGGGTCAGTCGTTGTAACCGGCTCGCTGCATGGTGCGCTCGGTAGCGCGCTGGGCGCTATCCAGGGCCTGTTCCACCGTGCTGTCGCCGGTCAGGGCCGCGGCAATGGTCTGGCCTACCTGGGTACCGATCGCCTGGAACTCAGGGATATTGACGATCTGCACGCCGGTATAGGGGTTGGGCTCCAGGGTCGAGTCGGTGGGGTCGGCCTCCTGAATGGCGTTTAACACGAACTCGGCAAACGGCGCGGCTTGCTGGTATTGCTCGTTGGCGTAGGTGGATTCGCGTGTACCCGGCGGCACGTTGGTCCAGCCCTGGGTCTCGCCGACAAGCTCGATGTACTCTTTCGACGTGGCCCAGCTGATGAACTCCTTGGCGGCGTCCTTGTTTTCCGAGGAGGCGGGGATCGCCAGCGCCCAGGTCCAGAGCCAGTGCGAGCCCTTGGGCGTTTCGGCAACCGGCGCCGGGGCAAAACCGAGGTTATCGGCCACGCTCGATTCATCGCCATCATAAAGCGTGCCGGCGGCGGAGGTGGCGTCTACCCACATGGCGCAGTTGCCGCGGGCAAAAAGCGCCAGGTTCTCGTTGAAGCCGTTGGAGCTCGCCCCGGGCGGGCCATAGTTACCCAGCAGGTCGACGTAGAAGCTGATCGCGTTTTGCCAGGCGTCGGAGTCGAGCTCCGGGTTCCACTCTTCGTCGAACCAGCGGCCGCCGTAGGTGTTTACAAGGGTCGTGACGAAGGCCATGTTCTCGCCCCAGCCGGGCTTGCCGCGCAAACAAATCCCCGCCAGCCCCTCTTCGCTGCCGTGAAGCTGCTCGGCCCATTCGCGCACCTGGTCCCAAGTGGGCTGGTCGGGCATCTCGATACCCGCCTGCTCGAACAGGTCCTTGCGGAAGTACATCATCGAGCTTTCTGCGTAAAACGGCAGCGCGTAGGGCGTGCCGTCCAGGCTCAAGCCGTCGCGCACCGAGGTCAGCAGGTCGTCGGCATCGTAGTCGTCGGCCAGGTCATCGAGCGGGGTGAGCCACTCGCGCTCTGCCCAGATGGGGGCCTCGTAGGCGCCGATGGTCATGACATCGAACTGGCCACCGCCGGTGGCGATATCCGTGGTCATGCGCTGGCGCAACACGTTCTCTTCGAGCACCACCCAGTCGAGCGAGATCTCCGGGTGAGCGCTTTCGAACTCGTCGGTCAAGCTCTGCATGATGACCATGTCGTTGTTATTGACGGTGGCCACGGTGATTTGGGTCTGGGCCTGAGCATGGCCCGCCAGCGCGATACCGGCGGCCAGCGCGCTGAGCGGCAAGTGATGTGCAAAACGCATACGGCACTCCTTTGAGCGAATTTGGACTTGTTATGGCGCTGATTATTTTGATCATCAATCGAACAAATGATCGTACGCGAGACAAAAAAAAGCAAAGCCCTGGCGCTACTACTTTACGCTAACACCCCCATTGCCAGACGCGGTTGCGGGCCCGCCACCGCGTTTTGAAAAGCTTTATAGCGTGCTCAAAATGTGGCGCGCGGCCACTTCGTCGGTAATCAGCCCCTTGAGCCAGCCGCTTCGCAGCGCCGCCAAAATGGCCGGCGCCTTGTCCTGGCCACCGGCGATGGCCACCATGGTCTGCTGGCCGAACTGATCGAGCGCAAGACTCGTGACCCGTTGGGTGATCGAGCACTCGATCAGCTCGCCCTGCTGATTGAGCGGCCAGCCTAGAAGCTCGCCGACAGCCTCTAACCGGAGCAGCTCATCGAGCTCGGCTTGGCTGATGAAGTGATCCTGATAGAGCGTCGCCTGGCGGTCGATGCGCCCGACCCCAATGAATGCCGCCTTCGAGGCCGCCGCCACCTCGGCAATCGCCTGGAACAGCCGCTGGTTTAGCATGGCCTCTTTTTCCTCGATGGACTCCGCGACCACCGGCGCGGGCAGCAAAAAGCGCTCGCCGCCGGTTTTATCCGCCAGCGCCATCACCGCATCGAAGCGGTTGGCCGAGCCGTCCCGGGCGACGTTACCGATCAACGAGACGAAACGGTGCTGGGGGCGCTCGATGCGATCCAGCGCCTCGACCGCCGCACGCACCGAGCGCCCGGCCCCCAGCGACAGCGTCAGCGGCTCGCTGTGCTCCACCAGGTGCGCCATCCGTTTGGCGCCCGCCACGGCCAAGTAGTAGGCGGCGCTGTCCGGGGCGTTCATATCCGCCGGCACTACATCGCAGTAGTTCAGGTCAAAACGCTCGGCAAGCTCACGCCCCAGCGTCATGCACGACGAGATCGGATGGTCGATATGCACCTTGATCAGCCCCGCCTGCCGGGCCAGGGCCAAAAGGCGCTGCACGCCTGGGCGCGAAACGCCCAACTGGCTTGCGATTTCATCCTGGGTGAGCCCTCCCACGTAGGAGAGCCACGCCGCCCGGGCCGCCTGGTCCAGTTTTACCTCGAATTTATCCATGGTCCGGCTCGTTGATCCTTATGAATGAGACCCTAGGGATTGCTGGTCGTGAAATACCATCATACAAAGCCTGGCCCGCGCCCCATAGCCGCCTATCCGCTAAGATGACTATGACACCCTGCTTGAAAGAGGCAACATCATGTACAAACTGACGTTTTATGTACCCATCGAGGACGCCGAGAGCGTCAAGGAAGCCGTGTTCGAAACCGGCGCCGGCCGCATTGGCCATTACGAGGCGTGCTGCTTTCAGACGCCGGGTACCGGCCAGTTCCGCCCCATGGAAGGCGCCCACCCGCATATCGGTGAAGTGGGCGAACTCACCACTGTAGAGGAGTACAAGGTGGAGATGGTGTGCGACGAAGAGTGTATTCACGCCGCCGTGGCGGCGCTTCAGTTGGCCCACCCTTACGAGGAGGTCGCCTATGCGGTATGGGAGCTTGCCGACCTTAAAGCGCCGGCGCCCCCGGGCTTTGCCTGAACGCTACCCGCCAACCTCTTCGGCGGTCCTAAGCGCTGCCGAAATAGCGTTCGCGGTCTTCTAACGTGACGGTGCTCATGTGCAGCGGGAAGCGGTCGCTTTTGCGGTCCTCGAAAAAGTGCTTGAGGGTGCGCTCGATGGTGGGAAAAGCGAGGGTGTCCCAGGGGATATCGTCTTCCGCGAATAGCGCGACCTCGAGGCTTTCCGGGCCCGCGGCGAACCCACCGTTGAGATCCGCCAAAAAGATCATGTAGACCTGATTGATATGCGGCAGGTCGATCAGCGTATAAAGGCTTTGAATCTCGACGCTCGCCATGGCCTCTTCGCGGGTTTCGCGAAGCCCGGCATCACGGGTGGTTTCGCCGTTTTCCATGTAGCCGGCGGGCAGCGTCCAGTACCCCTTGCGCGGGGAAATCGCGCGTTTACACAGCAAGATCTTGTCATCAAGAACCGGCAGTGTACCGGCCACGATGCGCGGGTTTTGGTAATGAATCGCCCCGCAGCCGTCGCACAGGTAGCGCGGGCGGTCGTCGCCTTCGGGAACGGCAAAGCGGACTTTTTCACCGCACTGGCTACAAAAATTCATGATGGTATCTCAACAGCTGATAAGGTGGGGCGCTTGGCTTGACGCCGGTTGTCACGCTTTGTAAAAGGGAGTAAACCTGATGGAACCTCCATGTTAGAGAAACTGCGCAAAGAGCTGCAACACTATCGGCCAAAAGAGTTGGGCCGCGCCAAACTTTTACAGGCGGCGGTGTTGTTGCCCATCGTCGCGCATCCCGAGCCCACGCTGCTCTTTACCCGGCGGGCCAGTCATCTATCGACCCATAGCGGCCAGGTAGCCTTTCCGGGTGGCAAGCGCGAACCCGACGACCACGACCTTTACCACACCGCCCTGCGCGAAGCCGAGGAAGAGATCGCCCTGCCCCCGGGTGAGGTCGAGTGCATCGGCCAGCTTTCCGACGTGGTCTCGCTACACGGGCTTTGCGTGACGCCCTGGGTGGGCATCATCGCGCCCCAGTTGGCCTTGAAAGCCGACCCCGGCGAGATCGACACCATTTTCGAGGTGCCCTTGAGCCACTTTCTAAACGACAAGCGGACCTACACCGATGTGATTACCGTAGACGGCGTGGCCCACTACGTGCCGAGCTACCATGTCGATGGCCACGTGATTTGGGGGCTTTCCGCGATGATGCTCGTCGAGCTTTTGGCCAAGGGCTTTGGCATGCCGATCGACCTTTATGAGCGTCCGTCAGGCTCGCTCAAACACCACCCCGAGCGTAGCAATCGGGCGGCCAAAAAAGGCGATATCAGCGCCGCCCCCGCCGCGAAGCGGAGTAAGCGATGAGTGTTTCCAGCACGTCCTGGGGCGAGGCGTTTGCGCAAAGCGCCCAGGCCGAGCTAATCGATGCACTGGTCGAACAGGGCTGGTACGTGGGCAAGGACGTGATCGACCCATCGCTTTGCGAGGCGCTGGCGGCTGAGCTGGCCCGCCTGAGAGACGCGGAGGCGCTCGAAGAGGCCGGTATAGGTCGCGGTCAGCAGCACCTACTGCGCAAGGACATACGCGGCGATGCCATTCACTGGCTCAACCAGGAAAGCGAAGCGCAGCGCCACTACCTTCAAGCCATGCAGCGCTTGCAGGTAGCGCTCAACCAAACGCTTTTTTTGGGGCTTTTCGAGTACGAGGCGCACTTCGCGTACTACCCGGCGGGCGCCTTTTACAAGCGCCACCTGGACAGCTTTCGCGGCCGTGCCAATCGGGTCATTTCAACGGTAGGCTACCTAAGCCCGGACTGGCCCATCGACGGCGGTGGTGAAATGGTCATTTACGCCCCCGAGGATCCAGAGCGCGAGGTGGCCAGGGTCACTCCCCAGGCCGGCACCTTTGCCTGCTTTCTCTCCGACAAGATCCCCCACGAGGTGCTGACCACCCACCGTTCCCGAAGCAGCATTGCGGGCTGGTTTCGTCGAAACGCATCCATGGGCGGTGTGCTCGACCCTGAAAGATAACCTGAGTTAATTAAAATGCTTTATTTCGGTGCATTTAACCTTGATGAACGCTTTTTTTAAAAATCGATTGCTTACAAATGTTGCAAAGCTACTCACAGCGTCTACCTTAAGAAGTGTCCGGCGCATTTAGCGCAAGGCAAGGTTAACTTACTACCCCCGTAGTTTTAGCCTGACGCAGTAAAAGTTCGCTCATGCCTTTTGGCAGATGCGAAAAGAAACGAGCAAGACGTGGCTTTGGCCACCAGGAAAATAGTTAGCATCTTTATTTAACGTTAACTATTCAAAGTTTAGGTACAAGCATTAATGCTCGATACCTTACTACGAACGCAAGGAGCAATAGCAATGAAAATGATCAAACCCGCTTTTCTAGGCACGCTGATGGTACCGGCTTTCATGTTCGCAGCAAGCGCTAACGCGCAGTCGAACGACTTGGACGCTACTTACATGACAGCCGCACCGCAGGGTACCTTTCATGCTGACTCGCTGACCGGCAATTCGGTACACAGCACCGTTGAGGACGACGATGAAATCGGCACCATCAACGATCTGATCATTGATCAGGACGGACAGATCCAAGCGGTCGTAGTAGGTGTTGGTGGTTTCCTGGGTATGGGTGAGAAAGACGTCGCCATCGAGTGGGATTCTCTTGACCTTACCCGTGAAGACGACGGCGAAGATTACGTGATTCGCGTAAACGCTACTCAAGAAGCGCTCGAAGAAGCCGAAGAGTATGACCGCGACGCTAATCGTAATGACGATATGAATAACGATGGTATGAATAACGATACCAACATGAACGATGATATGGATCGTGACACCGACACGGACAACGATCTGGACACCTAATAGTTAGCTATTAGTGTGATCAAGGGCCCTGGTTTTTACCAGGGCTTTTTTGTGGCTATCGTTTGAGCGTTTAAACTCCATGGCATCTAATTAATTCAAACGGGCACGCAGTTCAAACAGGTAGTGGTGGTCACCCCCTCACCTCTTGTTTCACTATCGCTTTTTCTAATGCTTTCTTGTTAACGCTTTCCTCTTACTCCTACTACTCTGTCTTTACCAAGCAACATCTACCAATTAACATCGATGGCCGCTGCTACTTTAATGGATCCCAATAAAAAAGCGCTGTCGAAGACAGCGCTTTAATCAAACTATTCGATCAGACCGACCGTTAAGGCCGGGTAAAAGAACTAGCCCTTGAGCTTCGCCGACATGGTGATTTCGGCTTTCAATACCTTGGATACCGGGCAGTTGGCCTTGGCGGTTTCTGCAGCTTCTTTGAAAGCCGCTTCGTCGGCACCGCTAACGGTTGCTTCGACTTCAAGATGGATTTTGGAGATATCGAATCCACCGCTGCCTTGCGAAAGCGTTACCGTTGCCTGAGTGTCGATCGCATCGGCGGTATAGCCTTTATCGCCCAGGACCATTGAAAGCGCCATTGAAAAACAGCTGGCGTGAGCGGCGCCGATCAGCTCTTCCGGGTTGGTGCCCTTCTCGCCTTCAAAACGCTGCTTGAAGGAGTAGCCGGCGTCCAGCACACCGCTTTCCGTGGCGATTTTGCCCTTGCCGTCTTTTAAGCCGCCTTCCCAATGTGCATTCGCTTTACTATCCATGGAATACTCCTGTTGCAATCATTTGCCTGGTTACTCAAAGGGCTCGGAAGAGACCTCCCGATGCCACACCCACAAGCGTAGCTCATTTTTAAAACCGTGCCGAGCGCCTTAACGCCCCGCTAGTGCTGATCGATGACCCGAACCTCATCGCCCACAGCCAGTGCCGACCCCAGCCCCCTGGCAATCGTGACGTTTTGGCAAAAATAGGCCCCCTTGAGCGCAGGTTGCGTTTTAAGCTTGACCAGCGTCGCCAACGGCTCGCCAGGCTCAGGGATTTGCCCCGTTTGCTGGTCGGTGGTGACTATTTTACACCGCTGGCAGGGCTTACACGGCGAAAGATGAATCGCATCATTAGCGGTACTGATCCTGCGCCAGGCATTTTCCGCCCAGGGTGTGGGGCAGTCGATCACGATATTGGGCCGAAAGCGCTCCATGGGCACCGGCGCCTGCTGGTTCTCACGCAGCGCCTCGTTAAGCGCGTCAAGCGAGCCGGTGGTTCCAATGGTCAGCGGATAGCCATCCGCAAAGTACGTGGGCGCCGTTGCACCGTCGATGGAGCGAGCCGGGCGCTCGAACTCGGTCGCAAAGCGCACCAGCCGAACCCCGGCCGCCTGTTCCCCTACCGCGCGTACCAGCCAGCGCGTCACGTCTTCACTTTCGGGCAAGGCCTTGCAGGCGTCTCCCCACACCGTGACCACACGCAGCGGGGTTTGGGGCCTTTCGAGCGAAATTTCGATCGAGCCCGCTTCTGGATGGGAAAGCACCAGCGCGTGCTCGGTCAACGCCACCGAAATCAAGGCAAGCGCCGGGATCTCGCGCTGGGTGACAAATGATTGCTGCTCATTGACCAGCATCCAGTGCCGGTCCCAGGCCAGCCCCTGGCGGGTGAGCGTTGCCTGCTCCAGGTCGATGCCTTTGAACGACTTTACCGGGTAGACGGTTAATTTTGTAATCTTCAAAAAGAGCCCCGCTTTTTCCTAAATGGTGGCTGTCTACTTTAGCGAACTCAAGAGTTTACCACCACGCTTTAAAGCGTTTGCCCCGTCTCGATGGTGTATCCCAGGTCGATAACGCTGGCGGCGGACTCTTCTTGCCCCTGAATGCGCGCGATCAGCGCCTTCGCCGCCGTCTCGCCAATCGCCTGGCGCGGCGTGATTACGCTGGCGAGCCGGGGCGTCATCGCTTGGCCGACATCGTGACCGTGAAAGCCCGCGATCGCCAGCGCCTCGGGCACGCGAAGCCCCTGGCGCAGACACTCGAAGTAAGCGCCTACCGCTACATCGTCGTTGGTGCAAAAAATGCCGTCGGCGTCGGGGTGTTGCGCGATGATATCGCGCATTAGCTCGGCGCCTACGCTGTAAGAGGAGCGCGTGGTACTTTGCAGCGTCACCGGCGCTAGGCCGTGGCGGGTCATGGCGTTGGTATAGCCCTGCTCGCGCTGGCGGGTGCGCTCATCGAGGCGAACCGCCAGGTAGATGACCCGACGCCGGCCCCGACGAATCATCTCGCTGACCATATCATCGGCGGCCTGCACGTTGTCGTAGCCTACCGCCAGTTCCAAAGGCGTGCGGTAGGTATCCATGATTTCGACGATGGGGATGCCCGCGGTTTCCAGCATACGCAGGCTTCTGGGGGTGTGCTCGTGGTCGGAAAGAATCACGCCGTCCACATTATAGGAGAGCAGCGACGCCAGGCTTTGCTCCTCGAGCGCCGGGCTGTAGCCGTAGTGCGACAGCATCAGGTGAAAACCCGCCGGCTCGGCGCACGCCTCGATCCCCACGATGACGTCGGCAAACACCTGGTTGGTAAGCGAGGGCACCAGTACGCCGATCGAGTGGCTCCTGGCGCGGGATAAAAGCTCCGGGGCCCGGTTGGGTATATAGCCCACCTGCTCCGCGGCATGAAAAATACGTTCGCGAAGCCCCTCGGACACGGTTTGCGGATTGCGCAGGCAGCGGCTGACGGTCATTTTCGTGGCGCCAACGCGCTCGGCGATGTCCTGTAACGTAGGGCGTTTTTTCTTCACACTGGCGGGCCTTGTAAGCGTTGGTCTGGCGCGTTCATCGATCCAGCATACGACGCCACCCCGCGTGTGAAAACCGCCAATATCAGGCCGGCTCGGCCAAACGGCTGATGAACCCCTCGACGATCGCCCCCGGCGCCAGCGCAATCGACAGGGTGACGGCTTCATCCTCCCCCGGCGCTTCCAAATCGGCCAGTTGGCTTGCCAGCATGTTGTCGCCCTTGAAGAAGTGGCCCTCGCGGGTTTCCAGACGCTCGCGCAAAAGCGCCTGGCTGCCTTCCAAAAACAGAATATTGAGCCCTGGGTCGCCCTCGCGTAAAAGATCCCGGTAGCGCTTTTTGAGCCCGGAGCAGGCGATGACCACGCTTTCATCTTGCTGGCGATACTTGGCGAATAGCGTTGAAAGCGTCGTCAGCCACCCCTGGCGGTCGCTGTCATCGAGGGGCGTGCCGCTGGACATCTTGGCCACGTTGGCGGGCGGATGATAGTCGTCGCCGTCGATGAACCGCGCGCCTAACGAGGCGGCTACCTGCTGGCCGACCAGGGACTTGCCACACCCGGAGGCCCCCATGACCAGGATACGATACGAAGTAGCGGGCATTGGTTTCTCTCCAGATGCGCACCCCGTGCTTTAAAGCCCTGCCGCTTAAAAGCCGGAGGAATAGCGGATTAATGAATAGCGGGTTCGGTGTAGCGATAACGACGGTTAGCAATAACGACTGTTAGCAACAGCTGTTACCGGTAACATCGGTTTTCGGAAAGGCTATCGGCCCGGTTCGGCGGTGTCAAAGCAATAAACGCCGCTTGCGACTAACGTCCAGGACTTCTTTAGTTGCCGCGATTTACGCTTCGAGCGCCCAGGCCACCGCTTTTTGCGCATGCAGGGTGGTCGTATCCAACAGCGGCACGGGGCTATGCGTCTGGTCGACCAGCAGCGCAATCTCGGTACAGCCCAGCACCACGGCCTCGGCACCCTGCGCCTTTAAAGCATCGATGATTTCGAGATAGCGCTGGCGGGACGCATCAAAGATCTTGCCGCGACAAAGCTCTTCGAAAATCACCCGGTGGACGCTTTCGCGCTGAGCTTCATCGGGAATCACCACGTCGATGCCGTAGCGCTGTTTGAGGCGCGCCTTATAAAAATCCTGCTCCATGGTAAAGCGCGTGCCCAAAAGCCCTACGCGGCTGATGCCGTCCTTTTGACACCGCTCGCCGGTGGCGTCCGCTATGTGTAGAAGCGGAATTCGAATCGCCTGTTCGATGGCCGGCGCGACTTTGTGCATGGTATTGGTGGCCAGCAGCAAACAGCCTGCACCGGCCCCTTCTACGCGTTTGGCCGCCTCGGCCAGGTACTGGCCGGCACCGTCCCAATCACCTGCGCGCTGAAGCGCTTCGATCTCGGCAAAGTCGACGCTCACCATGGCGATCGAGGCGGAGTGTAAGCCCCCGAGCGCCTCGTTGATCCCCTCATTCAGCGCTTTGTAATAGCTTTGGGTGGATTCCCAGCTCATGCCGCCCAGCACTCCGATCGTTCGCATATCGCCTCTCCTGCTGTTGAATTGAACCTGTTGAATTGGATCGTTTGGCTGCAAATTAATTAAGCATATACGTCCTATAGCGGGTTTTCACTAGCTTGATGAGGGGTGAGAGACTACGTTTAGAGCATGTTAATATTCGAGAGCGCCATTGATTAAAGAGGTGGCGCTAAAGACGATTGTTAAGACCAGGAGCCGTTTTGATGAGCGATAGCTACACACCGCCACGTGTTTGGGAGTGGGAACCCGGTAACGGGGGCAAATTCGCGAATATCAACCGCCCGACGGCGGGCGCTCGGGAGGAAAAGCCGCTGCCGGTTGGCAAGCATGCGCTCCAGCTTTATTCGCTGGCCACGCCCAATGGCGTCAAGGTGACCATTCTTCTCGAGGAGCTTCTAGAAAAGGGCATCAAGGAAGCCGATTATGACGCCCACCTCATTCAGATTGGTGAGGGCGATCAGTTCGGCAGCGGTTTCGTGGAGGTGAATCCGAACTCCAAGATTCCGGCGATGATGGATCACAGCGTTACCCCGCCCCAGCGGGTATTCGAGTCGGGCTCGATTTTGCTGTACCTGGCCGAGAAGTTCGGCGCCTTTTTGCCGACTGACCCGGCCAAGCGTACCGAAACACTCTCCTGGCTTTTCTGGCAGATGGGCAGCGCGCCGCTTCTAGGCGGGGGCTTCGGCCACTTCTACGCCTACGCGCCGGAAAGCTATCAGTACCCGATCGACCGCTACACCATGGAAGTGAAGCGCCAGCTCGACGTACTCGACCGCCACTTGGCGGACAACCGCTACATGGCCGGTGACGAGTACACCATCGCCGACATGGCGATTTACCCCTGGTACGGGGCACTGGTGAAAAACCGGGTCTACGAAGCGGCGGAATTCCTCCAGGCGCACACTTACAAAAACGTGGTTCGCTGGGCCGAGGAGCTCGACGAGCGCCCGGCGGTCAAGCGTGGCCGCATGGTCAACAAGACCTGGGGCGATGAGAGCGAGCAGCTTCACGAGCGCCACGACGCCAGCGACTTCGAGTACAAGACCCAGGATAAAGTGTAAGGGTCGACCGCTTACCCATCGCACAGCAAAACGGCCCTCGAGAGGGCCGTTTTGCGTTGATAACCCACCAAAATGTTAGCGCCTTTAGTGCGGACCGCGAACGTCTTGAAGGCTCGTGCGCTCGCCGGGGCTTTGGCTAGTCACCACCGAGAGCGAACCATCGGTTTCCAGCACGACCGCCGCGGCCTCGTTCATGTGGGCAAGCCCGCTTGCGCGCACCGCCGAGCGTACTTCGTCGGCGGTCACCCGGGCCTTGTAGAGCGCGTCTACCAAAAGCTCGCCTTGATAGAGCAGCATCAGCGGCTCGCCGGTCACCGCTCGCTTGACCCAGCCCACCCGCACGCTGAGCCAGGTAATCAGATACTGAAGCGCAATCAGCAAGGCCAGGGCCAGCGTGCCTTCGGCCAGTGCCACGTCCTTGGAGAGCAGCACCGTGGCAAGGGTCGAACCCAGCGCGACCGTCACGATCATGTCGAAGGCGTTCATCTTGGAGAGCGTACGATTACCCGAAATCCGCAAAAAGACGATCAGCACGAAGTAAGCCAGTACACCGACCACCAGCGTGCGTACCAGGCTTTCCCAACCGCTAAAAAACATCATGTCCATACGTAATACGCCGCCGTTTTCGATTCATGGACGTTGAGTGTAGTCACTCGATCCAGGACCGTCAGTGGGGATTACTTCGGACTCATTGTGGGTCGGCCTGGCGCTTTTGGTACTCACTCCACCACTCGGCGTAGGAGCTGTTTTTAGGGGCGCGCTCGTTCTCGTCCGGCGCGCCGTCGTCCCACCAGACCGGGCCGCGTTCGCCCAGCGCCTCTTTGGCGCTCTGCACGTCGGCCCGGGCTTTTTTCAACGCCTGCTCGTCGTCCTGGTCCTTGGCGGTTTTGACCGCGCGGCGCGCCTTCATCAAGGCGTTGACGTGCTTTTGCTCTTCGTCCTCGTCAAGGCGCGGGTCGGTGCAGCGCCAAAGCCGGTTTTTGGCCACGAAGTAGCGGCCATCCGGGGTATGAGGAAACGGCGCTTTTGGCATATAACGGCCCTCGTCAGATACGGCGTTGGCGACGCTTCAACGACCTAGAAACGCTTGGTCAGCGTGATCGAACCAATGGTGTCGTGGCTCTCCTGACCGTCGAACTCCTTGGTACGCTTGAGCGCGGTGTAGTTGACCTGCCAGTCGTCGTAGCCCAGCGCCAGTCCGGCGGAGGCGTCGGCCACCCACTCCTTGCTGTCGACCGAGTGGCTCGACGAGAAAACGTTGCCGTCCAGGGTCAGGTTATGCGCCATGTAGTAGCCGTCCACGTTGGCGAACAGATACCACTGCCAGCCGTGGGTGCTTTCAAATTGCCCGCGATTGCCGGGGTTGGGCGTAATCGTGGGCACGCCACTGGCGTCATCGCCCCAGCGCACGCCGTAGCCCGCACTTGCGTAGGTATAAAGGTTACCCAGCGCCGCGCCCAGGCTCGGGCCGTGGGCGAACTGCTTGCCGGCTAGCGGCATGTCGATCCACCACTGGCGGCGCAGGGTCGCGTTGGCGATTGGCTCATCGCTTAGCTGGTTGTCCCAACCCCGCGGCCGGTCGCTATCGGTGATGCGGTGCACTTCGCGCTGAATGCTATCGGCCTGGGAGGACGGCCCGACCAGGCCTACGTCCAGGTGCAGGTCCGTAGCCCGAGTAATGTTCTGGGTAATGGGCGTGTCTTCGTAAAACGACATGCCGGCAAACACCAGACCGGCATACGGCCGGTCATCCTCGATCAGCGTAGGCTCTTCGATCAGTTCTGGCGTGTAAATCTGGTGGACCAGCCGAAACGCCACCTGGTCGGCCCGACCGATGATGGCATCGGGCAAGGCGGTAGCCATGCGCTGAGTCCAGCTCTCGTTATCCGGGGCGTAACCGTAGTTGAGCTCGAAACCGCTGGTAAAGTGGTTGTCGTCGCTACTGGCGAGGCCGTCGTTTTCGATCTTGAGTGTTAAGGCGCTGTCGCTGGCTGCGGCGAGCGGTGATAACAGCAAAAAAGAAGCGGCAATAGCAAAGGCGTTCCGCCGTTTGGCAGAAGATACGTTCATGTTTCGTTCCTTGAGGCGTTCGGGGACCCGGTAAGCGTAGACGCTTATATACATTTTTGGCTGTATGCTACTAAAAATTTATTTAGTGGGCGTACTTTTCCCTTCGATGTTTCCAGGCCCGTATCAATCCATTGAGCATGATAGCGATACAAGCGGCGTCCTAACGCTCGCGAATCAGCCAGTTCGGGGTGACTTCGTGCTGCCCGGCATCGTTGGTCACAAATAGTGAGCCATCACTGATCATTATAGCCCAGTTGATCGCCCGGGGCAGGTCGGCGGCCACGGCCGCAAGGGCCGACTCAGGCAGGGTCGCCACGTGTAGATTCTTGAGCGAGGCAACGCCTGGCAGGACCTTTGCCTCCCACTGGTCCGTTCGCCCGTAGGCGAGCAGCGAAACGCGCTCGGCGCGACGCGAGCACCAGGTCAGGCGCTCGGCGTCGGGCTGGCCTACCTCGATCCAGTGAAGCACGCGGCCATCCAGGCTTTTCTCCCAAAGCGCCGGTTCGTCTACGTCGGAAAGCCCGCGGCCAAAACCGAGCGCTTCGCTATACCAGAGAACAAAGGCCAAAAGGCGCGCACAAAGGCGCTCTTCGGTTTCGGAAGGATGCCGGGCCACGGTGAAACGCAGCGTTTCGAATACGTTGCGGTCCAGGTCGGTCAGGTTCAGATCCACTTTATAGGGGGTCGCGCTTAAAGCCATTGAGGTCGTCCGATTTAATGTGGCCGTTAGTGTAACGGATTTGCGCTGCCCTCGCGTCGCTTCCAGGCGCGGCGCGCCCGAACGATGGTTCACTTTGTACGAAGCAGTATTAAACCAAGGTCGAGTGTTTAACGTCCGGGGTCATGCTCTACCATGCAAACACCACGATGTTACCGATAACATTTAGCTGCCGATGACCCAACACTACTGACCCTGGAGCTCGCTCATGGATGGATGGACGCAAACGATGTCGGCGGGCCCCTTGCTGGGCATTGCCGCAGTAGCCGTTTTGCTGCTTCTGCTGCTGATCATCAGATTCAAGGTACACGCCTTTTTGGCCTTGATCGTCATCAGCTTTCTCACCGCGCTTGCGACCAACATCCCTTTTGACGCCATCGTGCCCACCCTGGTCGACAGCTTCGGGGGAACGCTTGGCGCCGTGGCGCTGCTGGTGGGCCTTGGCGCCATGCTTGGCAAGCTGGTGGAGCACTCTGGCGGGGCGCGCGTGCTGGCCGACAAGATGATCGAGCTGTTCGGCGAGCAGCGCGCTCCCCTGGCGCTGGGCGTCGCGTCGCTGTTGATGGGTTTTCCGATTTTCTTCGATGCCGGCTTGATCGTCATGCTGCCGATCATCTTCGCCGTAGCGCGTAAACTGGGCGGCCCGATTCTACTTTACGCCATGCCCGCCGCCGCGGCGTTTTCGGTCATGCACGTGTTCCTTCCCCCGCACCCGGGCCCGGTCAGCGCCGCCGAGTACTACGACGCCAATCTGGGGCTTTTGATGCTTACCGGGGTGGTCATCGCCTTGCCGCTTTGGTGGGTGTCCGGCTATATGTGGGGCAAAATCGTTGCCAAACGTCATCCTTTCCCGCTAGGCAAGGCGCTTTTTGGGGACGTCAAGGATGAAGAGATTACCAACCCGCCGGCGGTAGGCACGATCCTCTTCATGCTGCTGCTGCCGTTAGTGCTGATTTTCATGAATACCGGCCTCGACTTCCTGCGCTCACTCGGCGCGGTCGACAGCGGCCAGGCATGGTTTCAGCTGTTACGCGCCCTGGGCAGCACGCCGGTGGCGCTTTTGATCTCGACGCTGGTCGCCATGCTGGTACTGGGGCACCGCCGCGGCGTAGAGGGCAATGCGCTCGAAAAAGTGCTGGATTCGTCGCTGGGGCCGATCTGCTCGGTGGTGCTCATCACCGGTGCTGGCGGCATGTTCGGCGGCGTTCTGCGCGCCTCGGGCATTGGCGATGCGCTCTCCGGCTCGCTCAGTGACCTGGGGCTGCCGGTGATCGTGGCGGCCTACGTGATCGCCGTCATCATGCGCCTGGCGCAGGGCTCGGCCACGGTCGCACTGGTCACCGCGGCGGGTCTGATGGCCCCCGCCGTCATCGGAGGAGGCTTCACGGATATGCAGGTCGTCGCCATCACCATCGCCACCGCGGCGGGCTCGGTATTTGCCGGCCACGTCAACGACTCGGGCTTCTGGCTGGTCGGTCGACTGCTGGGCATGGATGTCAAAACCACGCTCAAGACCTGGACAGTCCAGCAAGCACTTGAATCGCTGGTCGGCTTTATTCTCGCCTACCTGATTTTCCTGTTGTTTTAAAACCGTTTGCCTACCAGAGGCGGGCCGCTGCCCGCCTCTTCATTATGCCTTGCTACGCTCATCGTTTAATAAAGTGGCGTTCGCAAGTGTGTCTTTCTCATGATTAGGCTCGCGCCAAGCTTCCGCTAACGCCCCTTCATACCAGGCCCGCATGGCGGGAAGCGCCAGCAAGCGATCGACGTATCCGCGCGAGCGCTCGCTTAGCGGTAATCCGAATGTCTGTACGCGAAACGCGACCGGGGCGAAGAAAGCATCGACACCGCTAAACTGCTCACTGGCTAAAAAGGGGCCACCAAAACGCTCGAGTCCCTCTTGCCACAGCGCATCCAGGCGCGTCAGATCCTTTTCCAGCGCCGCTGAAAAAGCGTTTGGCTTAACGCGCACCCCACAGTTCATCGGGCACTCGCCGCGCAGCGCACCAAAGCCGCTGTGCATTTCAGCGCTTGCCGAGCGTGCCCAGGCGCGGGCGGCGCGGTTTTCCGGCCACACGCCAGGATGAACCTCGGCCAAATACTCGATAATCGCCAGCGAGTCCCACACCGGGCCCGCCTCGTCATCAGCGGCCACCAGGCAAGGCACCATTGCCGAGGGCGAGAAGCGAATGAAACTGTCGTGGCTCTCCCCCGCACCGCCTTCAAACGGCGTAACGTGTTCGTTAAAGGGGATGTTCAGGGCCGTCATTAACACCCAAGGGCGAAGCGACCAGGAGGAGTAGTTTTTATTGGCGATATGAAGATCGTACATCGCAGCACCACGCATTTAATGAGAGAGCCTTCGAGCATAAAAGAGGGGTGACCGTTGGGCCACCCCTTAATAACGGTGCGAGCGTTAATGAAATGAAAGCAGTGAGATTAGAACAATGTCATTAGAACTTCGCGGGGCGTTTTTCGACGAAGGCGCTCATGCCTTCTTGTTGCTCGGCCCCGGCAAAGCAGAGGGCGAACAGACTGGTTTCCAGTGCCAAGGCGCTGTCCAGGTCCTGATCCATGCCGTCGTGCACCGCCTGTTTGGCGGCGCGCACCGCCTGGCGGCCGTTGCCCTTGAGCTGTTGGGTGAGCTCTTCAGCGTAGTTTGCAAGCTCCGCCTGGGACATGACGCGATTGACCAGGCCGATACGCAGCGCTTCCTGGGCGTCGATCTTGCGCCCGGTGGTGACCAGGTCCATCGCCAGGGCGGGGCCGACCCGACGCGGCAGGCGCTGGGTGCCGCCAAAGCCTGGAATCACGCCCAGTAATACCTCGGGCTGGCCGAACACGGCGTTATCGCTTGCCACCGCCCAGTCGCAGGCCAGCGCCAGTTCACAGCCGCCGCCCAGACAGAACCCGTTGACCAGCGCCACGACCGGTACCGGCAGCGTTTCAAGGCGCTTGATGGTCCCCAGCGCCTGTTTGGCGAACGCACGCGCCTGCTCCGGGTCCTTGTCGCGCATCTCGGTAATATCCGCCCCGGCTACGAAGGACTTCTCCCCGGCACCGGTGAGCAGCACCAGGCGAAGGTTGGTCTGGCGCTCGAGGGCGTCAAGATGCGTTGCAAGCGCTTCGAGCACCTCGCCATTGAGTGCGTTCAGCGCCTTGGGCCGGTTGATCGTCAGCGTTACGACGCCGTCGTTGTCGTTTTTTTCGATTACCTGTTCGCTCATGTTGGCTCCTTTTTTATTAGGGATCAGGATAGGTCGCCATCGACATCCATCAGGCACTCATAGCCCGCTTCGATCACCGCGCGCTGGGCCCGACCGACCGGCAGCCATTGGGTAATGACGAAATGCGCGCTGGCAAGCTTGGCCTTGTAGAACGCATCGCTACTTTGCGCGCGGGTAGCAGCAAGCGCCGCCTCGCCCATCTGCCAGGCGCAGAAGACGTGCCCGGCCAGGTTCAGAAACGGCGTGGCGTAGGCCTGAACCGCATCGACACCGCGATCCAAATCCTTGCCCTGCTCGAGCACGATGGCCATCGCCGCGCGCAGATCCTGGGCGCCCTGGCCGAGCGCTTCCCCCAGATGCGCCAGGCCCGCGTCATCGCCCAGGGCGCTGGCGGTTTGCTCGACGCGCTCGATCAGGCGCGTAAGCGCTGCGCCGTCATCGCGCTGGAGCTTGCGCCCGGCCAGGTCCAGCGCCTGAATACCGTTGGTGCCTTCGTAAATGGGCGCGATGCGCACGTCGCGCAGAAGCTGGGCCGCCCCGGTTTCCTCCACGTAGCCCATGCCGCCGTGCACCTGAATGCCCAGGGAGGCGATATCCACCGCCTGGTCGGTCGAGAAGCTTTTGACGATGGGAATCAAAACGTCGATCAGCGCCTGGGCGGCCTCGCGCTCGGCGGGCGTATCGCTGCGGCGTGCAATATCGAGCTGGCCGGCGCAGTAAAGGGCCAACGCCCGGAGCGCATCGGTACGCGCGCGCATGGAGAGCAGCATGCGCTTGACGTCCAGGTGCTCGCTAATCGTGGACTCCTTGCCGCCGCGGGCGCTGGAAAGACGCCCCTGAACGCGTTCCTGGGCGTAATCCGCAGCGTGTTGGCAGGCGCGTTCTGCCACGCCAATGCCCTGAATGCCGACCTTGTGGCGCGCTTCGTTCATCATGGTGAACATGTGATTGAGCCCGCGCCCCTCTTCACCCACCAGGTAGCCAATCGCCCCGCCCTGCTCGCCGAAGCTGAGCGTGCAGGTCGGCGAGCCGTGAATGCCGAGCTTGTGTTCGATGGAGGCGCAGGTGACGTCGTTACGCTCACCGAGCGAGCCATCGTCATTGACGAGAAATTTGGGCACCAAAAACAGTGAAATGCCCTTGTTGCCTTCCGGCGCATCGGGTTTGCGGGCCAGCACCAGGTGAATGATGTTTTCCGCGGCGTCGTGCTCGCCCCAGGTGATGTAGATTTTCTGGCCGCTGATGCGGTAGTGATCGCCTTCGGGAACGGCTCTGGTGCGCACCTTGGAAAGATCCGACCCGGCCTGAGACTCGGTCAGGTTCATCGTGCCGGTCCAGCGCCCTTCGACCAGTTGGGACAGGTAAGTCGCTTTGAGCGCGTCGCTTCCGTGATGGGCCAGGGCCTCGATCGCGCCGGCGGTGAGCATGGGGCACAGACCCAGCGCCATATTGGCGCCGTGAAGCATCTCCTGCACCGCACTGGCCACGACTTCGGGCAGGTTCTGGCCGCCCAGCGCTTCACGCACGCCGATACCGTTCCAGCCGCCTTCCACAAAAGCCTGGTAGGCGCTGACAAAGCCTTCTGGTGTGGTGACACTGCCGTCCGGGTGGCGCGTGGCGCCCTGCTGGTCACCCACGCGATTTAGTGGGCCCCAAACATCGCCGGCCAGTTTAGCGGCCTCTTCGAGCACGGCTTCGACCAGATCCGGCGTGGCCTCCTCAAAGCCGGGCAGCGCCAGCGAACGATGCGCCAGCATCTCTTCGAGTACAAAGCGCAGATCGCGAACCGGCGCGACATAATCCTTCATGGCAACCCCTCAACCCAGGTGAAGTGACGTTTGAAAACGCGTAATCGTTAACTACAGCATGGTAGTCAAACGAGCGTTTGCACACTATTCACCCAAGGTATCACACCCTCTGGATTCACCGGTGGCCTTTACTGGCTTAAAGGGTCGGCGCCTGGGGGCGATGAACGCCCTCTACATCGTCGTAGTAGGTAATGTGCACTTCGTCCTCGGCCGGCGGGCCCACCATCGGCTCCGCCACGTCCACCTCGGGAACGACCTGGGAGAGATCCTCCAGGTGTTCGTGCTCCAGCGCCCCTTGAACCAGCTCCTCGGTGACGATCAGTTCGGCGCCGGCGCTGGACATCGGCGCTGTTGCGGTAAACGGCGCCACCGGTAGCGGTGCCGGGCGCACGCTGCGCCGCCAGCCAAAGAACAGCAAAAAGAACAGGCTCATGGCGCCGAACGCCCAGAAAAGCCCGGCGTCGCCAACAGACGTCATCACCGGGGAAATCAGTAGCGGGCTCAAGGTCGCGCCGATGGAGTTGATCAGCAAAAGCCCTTGGCTCATGCGCACCAAAGCGCCGGCGGGCGCCCGGTCGGCGGCGTGGCTCACGGCCACCGGGTAGAAGGCGAACACACCACCGCCGAGCAAAAACAACAATACGGCCAGCACAGGGGTCGAAAGCGTCAGCCAGAGCATCGCACCGGAAATCACGATACAGAACGCGCTGATACCGATCAGCACCATTTGCCGGTCGTGGCGGTCGGACCAGCGGCCAATGGGGTATTGAAGCAGCATCGCCCCGAGGATCAACACGGCCATCATTTGGCCGACCTGGCCCACACTCATGCCGATGCGTTGCAGGTAAAGCGGTAAAAGCGAGTAGGCGGCGGCCACCACCATGCCCGAGCCAAGGCTGCCCACCACGCCCGTGGGGGTCATGGTGATCAGTCGGTGCGGCGGCAGCGGTTCGGCGTGTTCGATCAAGGGGGAGACGCGGGGAATCATCGCCATGGGCAACACCGAAAGCGACGCCAGCATACCGATTACCATGAAGGGCGCGGTCACGCCCATGGCGTTGGTCACGCCTAAAAGAAGCTGGCCCACCACCCCGGCGGCGTAAAGCGAAATCATGTAAAGGGCGAGCAGCCGGCCGCGCACCTTTTGATCGCCAGCGGTCAAAAGCCAGCTTTCGATGACCAGGTAGACGCCCACCGTGGCCCAGCCGCCGATCAAACGCAGCACGAACCACGCCCAGGGGTCGAAGAAAAGCCCTTGCAGCAAAACGGTCACGGCGACCAGCGAGGCGAAGCTGCCATAAGCGCGAATATGGCCAATACGCACCAGCAGCCGGTCGTTGAACATGGCGCCAAACGCCAGGCCGATGAAGTAGGCCGACGACACGACACCGATCAGCGTCGCGGATTCGCCCGCCGCGTCCAGGCGAAGGGTGATCAGCGTGGCCAAAAAGCCGTTGCCGATCCCCAGAATGAAAAGCCCCAATAACGGCGCAAGCGCCATAGCCAACAGTTGCCGCGACATGCCCACCTCACCTTGCCTTGCCATAATGGTGTTGAGTACCGTACCGGCCGCTTCTTTGCCGGTACACACAAAAGGCAAGAAAACGGGCGCGCAATTATTGCGCTCGGCGCTTTAAAGTCAACGCTTTTTATATCGTATGTTAACTATCGGCTGAGAGAGCCCGTCCTTTATCCAACCCGACGCGGCGTTTACGGTAATATTACCAGGGTGCAAGTACTACCTGGCTCGCCGGCCAATGATTAACTGACACTCAACGACCGGGCTGGCGTATCATCCTGGGTACTGATCAAGAAAGGGCGGTCTCAAGTTCCAAGCCCCGGATCACGATAATCTTTTCAGGAACGTATTAAGGAAGGTGACATGCTCACAGGCCTGGACCATTTAGTAGTAACCGTAACCGACATGGGCCGCGCCGTGGATTTTTACTCCCGCGTGCTCGGGCTCGACGTGCGCTATCGCGACGCCCAGCGGGTGGACCTGATGCTGGGCGATACCGCGCTGCGCCTGCATCAAACCGATACCGATATCGCGCCGATATCCGCTACGCCCACGCCGGGCAGCCTGGACTTGTGCCTGCGCTGCCAACTGCCGCTGGAGGAGTTCATCGACCATCTCGAGGCGCTTTCCGTCGAGATAGAGCTTGGCCCGGTACAGCGCCAGGGAGCGAGTAGCACCATCGAGTCGGTGTATCTGCGCGACCCGGACGGCAACCTGCTGGAAATCTGCCGCCCGCTGGGACGTTGAACCGGGGAGGCTAAGAAAAAGTTACTCTCCACCGATGATACCGGTTGTCATCCGCGCTATTATAGCGCCTTCACCCGCATCGCCGAGATGCTGGACACCATTGTTTGTAACGACATTTGTAACAACAGGAGTACCCATGCAAGATGACAACACCCCACTGAACGGCGATGTCGTAGGCAGCGAAGCACAGACAGGCAGCGTCGCCAAGAAGCCCGACACCACCTTCGTCATGGTGAACTATGCCCTTTATCTCGCCGGTTACGTCACCGGTGGTTTTACGATGCTGGTAGGGCTGATCATCGCTTATGTCTATCGCGGCAAAGGCCCCGAATGGCTCGATGAGCACTACCGCTATCAAATCCGTACCTTCTGGATCGGCATGGTTTACAGTGTCATCTCATTATTCTTGTTCTTGTTTGTCATCGGCATACTCATGTTAGTACTACTCGCGGTCTGGATGATCGTCCGCATTGTCGTCGGTTTCAAGGCGCTGCAGGAAGGACGCGCGCCTTCCAATGTCGATACCTGGCTCATCTGATCCATGCAGGACGAGGATCGCGGTACGCGGCGCGGGGCGCTACAGGCGCGCGTCATCGCTTGGCTATGGAAGACTCTTTCCCGGCGGCGCTTGACGACACTCTGGCGCGTGGCGTCGCTACTCGGCCCTCAGGTTTACCGTTTTAGTAAGCGTGAGCGCCGCGTTACCGAGCTCAACCTCAACGAGGTCTACCCTTCTGCTACGGCCAACGAGCAAAAGCACCTCGCCAAGCAGAGTCTCAAGCACTCCACGGCCACCATGCTGGAGCTTGGCTTCGCGTGGATGGCCGCGCCGGAAAGAGTCGCCGCGTCGATCATCGCGGTGCACGGCCGCGACAAGCTGGACAGCGCCCGAGCCGAGGGGCGTGGCGTAATCGTACTCGCCCCCCACTTTGGCAACTGGGAAGTGCTCAACTTCTGGCTCTCCAACCACTTTCCCTTCACCGCCATGTACGAGCCCCCCAAGATCAACGATCTGGAGCCGATCATTCGCCACGGCCGCGAGCGCATGGGCGCAAGTCTGGTACCCACTAACCCGCGCGGCGTGGCGGCCCTTTTGAAGGCGCTCAAACGCAGCGAGGCGATCGGTATCCTGCCCGACCAGGAACCCAACTGGGGCAGCGGCGTTTTCGCGCCGTTTTTCGGGCGGCCGGCCTACACCGCGACCCTGCTACCCAAGCTCGTTGCCCGCACCCAGGCGCGCGTCGTCACCGGTGTGGCGCTTCGCGTGCCGGGCAAGGGCTTCGTGATCCACTTTTTGGATGCCGACGAGCGCGTCTACAGTGAAGAGGACGTCACGTCAGCCACCGGCGTCAACGCAAGTGTCGAAGCCTCGATTGCGCTAGCCCCGGAGCAGTATCAGTGGGAGTACAAGCGCTATCGCAAGGTCGTCGAAGAGGCCCAGGGCCTTAAAAACGTCAAGCAATATCGTCTTTACTGATACCCGCCACACCCGCTAACCCTGCTCAAGGCGCCGGCGCGCCGAAATCTTCCTGCAACCAGTGACGCAGCTCGCTCATTCGTGGCGCGCTATAGGGATCATCGAGCGGCGGAAGCGTGCCATCGATAAAGCCGCGGGCACGGAAGGCGTCCAGCAGCGCCGGATCCTTGCTGAAAACGTGCACCGGCACCGCCGCACTTGCCTCTTCGCCGGTGATCAGCGGCGCCGGCTGGTGGTCACCAAGAACGATCAAGAGCGTCTCGTCGTCCACCACGCGCTCGGCAAAGCGTCCGGTGGTTTTGACCGAATAATCCACCGACCAGCCGTAGTGGTCGCGAATACGCTCCAGGTCCTGCCAGAGCACCTCGGGCGGGTCGGCGGCGTTTTCCCAAGGGGTGAAAATCCCACCGTCGCCAATCATCGACCAGTTCTCGAGCACGGGCAGTATCGGTGTCCAGGGGGCATGGCTCGAAATGAGCGTGATTTGGGCGAAAAGCGGGACATCGTCGAGCTGTGTGCGGGCGACGTAATCCAGGGTGAACTGATCGGGCATGGTCACCCAGTTGAGCATCGGCCCGGCGTAGGGAATATTGCGCGCGGTTTTGATCTCCTCGAACCCATAGGCGACGCCCTCGGGCCAGGCAAGCGTAATGGCCGGCATGACGGTGAGCGAGCGCTGGCCGGTCGCGTGGAAATCATCCACCAGGGTGGAGTGGCCGCTATCCAGCATGAGCCGGTACCAGAGCTGGTTATCGATCCATCGCCCGCTCAATACGCTGGCGTGAGCAAGCCAGGACTGGCCGCCACGGATCGGCGCCTCTAAAAGACCGGAGACCACGCCGATATCGCGCGCCTGCAAGCGCTCCTCCATTTCCTCGAGCGTTGCTTGAATGAGCGCGCCATAGCGCGGGCCGTCGAGCGCCGTCACCCCGTAGGATTCGATGAACGTTAGCAGCACGTTACGCCCGGAAAGACCCGGCAGTGGCTGCGCCTCGAGCGGCGTCTGCTCGAGCTGGTCTTCGAAGGCCTGCCGCGCCCGATGCGTGGCGGCTATCTGCTCGGCCTGAAAACCCGTGACATCGACCATCGGCAGCGCTGAATTCGCCAGTACCCGGTGGCCGTTATACGCCAATACGCCGAGCACGAGCGCGCCTGCCGCCACCCCCAGGGCGAGAAGCCCCGGCAGGCGCCGTGACGCAAGCGAACGCCTGGGTGAGAGCAGCCAGCCCACCAAAACGAGCACGCCCAAAAAGAGGAACCCGCCCAGCAACATTATGAAAACTCCGGCCAACTGGCCTACATTACCTACTAGCAGATGATAAATAGAGCGCAGCAGCGGAACATCGAGATACAGGTTGAGCGAGCGGCCAAACGCCGTATGGGTAGCGACGCCGCCCAGGTTGGCAGCGCTGACAAGCCCCGCCCACGCGACGATGAGCACCATGAGCAAGCGGCGCACGCGCCCTACCGGCATCAGCATCAGTAGCGGGGCCAGAACCCACGCTTCCAGGGCAATGAGCACTACGCCGGGAGCCTCGAAACGCCACCACAGGGGGGCGACGAGCAGAAAATTAAGCGCTAGCGTTGCGATTAAAAAGCGGAGCATGAATAGGTCGACACCCTGAAAAAACCTTTTAGGCGAGAAAGGCCGCAACACCGTATAGTTAACGCTGCGTTGACCGGACGGACTTTAATCGCCAACCTAATATAGTGGTCTGAAATTCAAGGATAACGGAACTGCGCCTGGCAAAATAGCGATAGTCAAAACACCAGGCCCTCCTGCAGCAATAAAATACATTTAAAGCCTGGTTTTCGATTAATCATGGCCTTTATAAGAAGGGAACTCATTCATGAAAGGTCGCCTTGGCGCGAAATGGATCGTGGCGTTGGGCGTGGCTAACGCCCCGCTTGTTCAAGCAAACGACGCCCCGTTCGACGACGTGATCGCACGCGCTGAAACCCTGGCCGCAGCGCCTTACGAGCCGCCGAAGCCGCGCCTCTCCAGTGCCTTGCAGAACTTAAGCTACGATGCCTACCGCCAGATTCGCTTCGATCCCGAGCGCGCCTACTGGCGCGGAAACGACTCGTTTTCACTGCAGCTTTTTCATAGCGGATTTTTGTTTTTACATCCGGTGAAACTCAACGTCATCGACGGTGACAACGTCGAGCGGCTGCGCTTTACCAGTGACGATTATATCTACGAAGGTGAGGCTCAGGCCCTGTTAAAGGACGACCTGTCCGGTAGCGACCACGCGGGGTTTCGCCTGCATTACCCGCTCAATAGCGAAGCGTATCACGACGAGGTCGCAGTCTTTTTGGGCGCCAGCTATTTTCGCCTGGCAGGACGCGACCAGGCCTACGGGCTCTCGGCGCGGGGGCTTGCCATCGATACCGCCGCCGGTGAGCAGGAGGAGTTTCCCGAGTTTCGCGAATTCTGGTTCTTCAAACCCGATGAAGGCGACACTACCCTGACCTTTTTAGCGCTGATGGATAGCCCTTCGCTAAGCGGCGCCTATCGCTTTACGCTCACCCCGGGCGAGCAAACCGGCCTGGAAGTCGAGGCCGAGCTTTTCGCCCGCGACGATATCGATAAACTCGGCGTCGCACCGCTCACCAGCATGTTCGCCTTCGGCGACGTCACATCGAACCCGCCCGACGACTTTCGTCCCCAGGTCCACGACTCCGACGGCCTTTTACTGCATACCGGCGGCGACGAGTGGATATGGCGCCCGCTCAGCAATCCGGACACGCTACGCCTTTCCCAGTTCAGTGACGAGGGTCCGGCGGGGTTTGGTCTGATGCAGCGCGAACGCGACTTCGACCGCTACCTGGATATGGAGGCGCAATACCATCGCCGGCCGAGCCAATGGGTGGAGCCGCTGCAAGCCTGGGGCTCGGGCCATGTGGAACTGATCGAAATCTCGACCCCGGACGAAACCCACGACAATATCGTCGCGTACTGGGTGGCAGACGCGCCATTGAACGCCGGCGAGTCGCGCCCGCTGCACTACCGCACCTACACCCTCGACGAGGCGCCCGAAGCCAACACCCAGGCCCGGGTTTTTCGCACCCGCCAGGGGCAGGTGGGTATTACGAAAGCGAGCGCCGTGCGCGAGGAGCGCCAGTTCATCGTGGATTTCGAAGGCGGCGAGCTCGATGGCTTGAGCCAAGACGCGGATATCGAACTGTTTATCGAGACCAGCACCGGTGATGTGCGCGAATCGCACGTATTGGCACTGCCCGCTAACCGGTGGCGCGCCAGCTTCCGTATCCCGACCGATGCCGCCACCGACATCCGTTTACGGCTTGAATTGAACGGCGAACCGATTAGCGAAACCTGGAATTACGTGTGGTACCCCGATGTCTGAACAACTCAATACCGATGTTCGTATCCCCTGGCTTGGAAGCCGCCGCGCCTTTTACGCCTTCGCGGTGCTTGGCTCGAGTGCGCTAGGTTTTTTAGCGATGGCACGAGTCGTCGCCGATTTAGCCCTGGGCTGGCAAATCGCGCTGCTGACCCTGTTCGTGCTTACCTTTGGCTGGATCGCCATGGCCTTTTGGGGAGCGGTGTGTGGCTTCGTCATCTGCGCGCTTCGCCTGGACCCGTTGACACTTCGACGCCAGCGCCCGGCCCCGCCGAACGCCTACCGGCTGGTCAGTAAAACCGCCCTGGTGATGCCGATCTACGCCGAGCCGCCGATTCCGACCATTGCCGGTCTCGAGGCCACCTGTCGCTCGCTTTTGGGTCAAGCCAACGCCCAGGACGCAACACCTGATGAAAGCGGCGAAAACAAGCTTCATCCACACTTCGACGTCTTCATTTTAAGCGATACGCGAGATCCGTCCCAGGCCGAGGAAGAAGCGGCCCACGTTGCGGCGTTACAGCAACGCCTGGCCGGTCAAATCAACGTCTACTACCGCCGCCGCGAAAACAATGAAGGGCGCAAGGCGGGCAACATCGCCGAGTTCTGCCGGCGCTGGGGGCGACGCTATGACTTCATGGTGGTGCTCGATGCCGACAGCCTGATGAGTGGCGCCACGCTTTTGCACATGGTGCACCGCATGCAGCGTGAGCCCAATGTCGGGCTCATTCAGACGGTTCCCATTCCCGTTGGCCAGCACACGCTGTTTGGCCGATGCTTACAGTTGGCCTCGGCCCTATACAGCCCGATGCTGGCCGCCGGACAAAGCTTTTGGCAAGGAGACGCGGCCAACTACTGGGGGCATAACGCCATCATTCGCACCCGTGCCTTCATGGCGCATGCGGGGTTGCCGGCCCTGCCGGGCAAGGCGCCCCTGGGGGGCGAGCTATTGAGCCACGATTTCGTGGAAGCCGCGCTTTTGAAGCGCGGCGGCTGGAAAGTATTGCTGGATACCGGCGCGACCACCGCGGTCTCGTCCCAGGCGCCGCCTACCGGCGCCAATCACAACAGCTTCGAGGCGATGCCCAGTAACCTTTTAGACTTTGCCAAACGCGACCGACGTTGGCTCCAGGGCAATTTGCAGCACCTTCGCCTGTTGACCGGCGCCGGCTTTCACCCGATCAGCCGCCTGCATTTTCTATTCGGCGCCTTCGCCTATCTCTCCTCGGTGGTGTGGCTGGGGCTTTTGGTGTGCACCAGCCTTTTGGTATGCGTTCAGGCCATGACCGCCACCCCGGGCCATGCCCTGCCGACACCCCTCTCGCTCGGGCTTTTATCGGTCACGCTTTTCATGCTGCTCGCTCCCAAGCTTTTGGGGTTGCTGCTGACCCTCGTGCAGTCTCCCAGGGCCTTTGGTGGGCGCTTCAAGCTCGTCGTCAGCGTGCTGGTCGAACTGCTCTTCGCCGCCCTCATCGCACCGCTGATGATGGCCTGGCACAGTCTTTTCATCTTCAATGTACTGCTGGGCCGCTCCGTCGATTGGCAAACCCAGCATCGGGGTGAGCGCTCACTAGCCTGGCGCGAGGCCTGGTGGCATACCGGTTGGATGACGGTATGCGGTGTCGCCTGGGCCGGGGTGATGTATCTCTTCTCGCCTCATGCGTTTGCCTGGCTGGCCCCGGCCTGGTTTGGCTTGATCGCCGCCGCGCCGATCGTCAAGTATTCAAGCAGCGGTACCTGGGGCGGGGTCATCAGCCACCGCCTGGGCCTTTTGAAAACCCCCAGCATTACCTTCAAGCCCGCGCTTTTGAACGACTTCGCCGCCCTGGGCGCGCGAAGCGGCGATGAGTACGCCCATAAGACGCCGCTCGAGGGTGCCACGTACCCTCTGCCTGGCGAGCTTTTGGGGGATATGCCCCGCCAGTCGTTTCGTCGATTCGACAAGCAGCCAATCGTCGACGCCTCGGCCAAAGAGCCCCATTGATGGCGCACTCGCTGCTGCAAAGGCTCAAAAGCACCGGCGGCGTAGCGCGTTCACTAATCGTCTACTGGCGCCCTGGCCGTCAAAAAGGGCTAAGGCGCCTCTATCGCCCGTTCATAACGCCAGGCGAGGTGGCGTTTGATATCGGCGCGCACCTGGGGGATCGCAGCGCGGCGTTTCGAGCGCTGGGCGCCAGAGTCGTGGCTCTCGAGCCTCAGCCAGCACTGGCCAAGTGGTTTCGGCGCGTACTCAAACATGACGATATCACCTTGCTGTCGCTGGCCGCCGGCCCCGAGGCGGGCCACGCGGATATCGCGATCAGCGCCGCCAACCCCACGCTCTCTACCCTGGCCCATGAGTGGCGCAGCCAAATAGGTACGCATAACCCGGGCTTTCAGCACATCGCCTGGGAGCAGACGCTGCGCGTCGAGGTGACCACGATGGACCAGCTCATCGCGCGTTTTGGGCTGCCCTGCTTTATCAAGATCGATGTCGAAGGCTTCGAAGCCGAGGTACTCAAGGGGCTCAACCACCCGGTGGCGGCGCTTTCTGTGGAATTCGTGGCCGGTGTACTTCAGGTCGGCCACGCCTGCGTCGTGGAGATCGAGCGCCTGGGTGACTACCGCTTCAACGCCGTGGCCGGCGAGCAGCGCGATTTTCGCTTTGCCGAGTGGCAAACCGCCGCGGCGCTGCGCCAATGGCTCGCCGAAGGCGCCGACGGGCTCGCCTCTGGCGATCTATACGCCTGCCGAGCGGACCACCCATTAATGACCTCAAACGCCTAATAACGCACAAGGAGCGGCATGATTGTTCACTGGCAGGCGCTTACCGCGCCAAAGCTCAAAGAGATCGCCGCCCGCGATCCGGTGGCGGTTTTGACCCTGGGCGCTATCGAGCAGCACGGCACGCACCTGCCGCTGGCTACCGACCTGATCATTGGCGAGGGACTGCAAAGCGCCATGCTGGACGTGCTGGATTCGGCCGTAGACGTCATTTGCCTGCCGCCGATCGCCGTGGGCGCCAGCGACGAGCATAGCCACTTTGCCGGCACGCTGAGCCTGCCCCACACGACGGCAATCGCCACCCTCGAAGCCTACGGGGAAAGCGTCGCGCGCGCGGGGATCAAGAAGATGGTCTGGATCAATAGCCACGGCGGTAACAAGGCGGTCATGGACCTGGCTGCGCTGACGCTGCGCAAGCGCTTTGCGATGCGCGTGGTGAAAGCCACCTATACGCGCCTTCCGCCGCTGGAGGCCGCCCTCGACCCTGACGAGCTGCGCTACGGCTTGCACGGCGGCCTGCTGGAGACGGCCATGATGCTTTACCTGGCGCCGTCGCTCGTACATCTAGAAGACTACGCGCCCGCCCCGCCAGCGCAGCCTAGAGAGCCCGAGCATTTGCTCGGCCCCGAGGGGGCCGCAGCGTTTGCCTGGCTGGGGGAGGATTTGAGCGAGCACGGCGTAGCCGGCGATGCTACCGGCGCCGAGGCGGCACTGGGTCAGCGCCTGGTGGAGCACTACGCGGCCCAACTCGCCCAGGTAGTCGCGGAAACCGCCACGCTTCGCGCTTTTCAAAAGGCGCATTAAAACGCCGCCAGCGGCACTTACTGGCGGCCGGTGCAAGCGCTTACTTTGGTTAGCGGCCGCGGCCTTCCAGCACGTCGTCGAGCAAATGCCCCGCGCGGTTGGCCTTGGCGCTCAGGTAGCGGTGATTTTGATCCGTCACGCTGCCATAAACGGCCTGGCGCGAGACGACTTCGACCCCGCCGTCCGTCAACGCCTGGATTTTAAGCGGGTTGTTGGTCAGAAGCTGTACCTTGTCGATCGAGAGCGCGCGGAGCATATCCACCGCCACGGCGTATTGGCGCTCGTCATCGCCAAAGCCGAGCACCTGGTCGGCGTCGACGGTGTCGAGCCCGCCATCCTGCAAGGTGTAGGCGCGCAGTTTGTTGGCAAGGCCGATACCACGCCCTTCTTGCGCCAGGTACAAGAGTACTCCGCCGCCCATCGCCTCGATACCCGCCACGGCATTTCTGAGCTGCTCGCCGCAATCGCAGCGCAGGCTGCCGAACAGGTCGCCGGTCAGGCAGGCCGAGTGCAGGCGAAGTGGCACCGCGCCTTCGATTTTTTCGAGATCACCAATCACGACGGCCACGTGCTCGCGCAGCCCGTCCGGCTCGCGAAACAGCACGAAACGGGTCTCCACCGCGTCCTCCAGAGGGATGCGCGCTTCACTTATCCGCTTGAGCATGCCCGGGGCGCCGGCCAGGCACTGTTCGGCTTCCTCGGCGTCGACCTCCAAAAGCTTGCCTTGCACGAGCTGCTCGTCGATGGCGCTGGCCTGAGCGTCGCTCACCTCGGCGCAGAGCGCGGCGGGAATGAGCAGCGCCCGGCGCATCAGGTTGACCGCGGCGCGCTCGCCCACCCCGGCCGGCTTTAATCCGGTCAACAGACTTGAAGCGCTCTCCTCGCCCTTGGCCACGGCAAGGCGATGGAGATCCCTTTCGCTCACCTGCTCGGCAAGCGGCAGACACGCCGCCTCGGCCTTGAGCGACATGCCCATGGCTTCGAGGCGGTGGCGCGTCAATATCATGGCCGGCCGCGAGCCGGAAAGCGTGGATAACGTATCGACTGAAACGCTGCCCTCCAGTGCCTGCACCAGCAAGCGTTGACCACCGGTCTTCAACACCACGGGCAAGCCGCGGCGAATGTCGAAAATAGCGCGTTCAATGTGATACATGTAGGCCTCCTGGTTGCCTGGTAATGCGAGCAAGGTACGCTTGCGTTGGGCGCGTGGCCCCGGCATGATTCAACGTTGATTTTTCCTGGGAGGCGTCATGCCCGACTCCGATGGTTTGATAGGCCTTGCGCCGGCTGGCCCCGTTATCGACGTCGATAACGCCTGGCAGTGGCTGCTCGCCACGCGTAACGACGCCGCTAGTGACATCCCCATCATGCTTTCCGGCGAAGGCGGGTGGCACTGCCCGGACGGCGTTCGCGTCACCCCCGAGGCCGAGGCACTTCTGACCTGCCTGACGCCGCTGGCCGGGCAAAAGACATGGACGCTGGCCCAGCTGGGACAAAGCCTGGATGGGCGTATCGCCACCGAAAGCGGTCATTCGCACTATATCAATGGCTTCGAAAGCCTGGTTCACCTGCACCGGCTTCGGGCGCTGGCGGACGCCGTGGTCGTGGGCGCGGGCACCGCCGCCGCCGATAACCCCCAGCTCACCGTGCGCCACGTGAGCGGCGCGCACCCGGTCCGCGTGATCATCGACCCGCGCGGGCGCGTGCCCGCGACGCTGGGTCTTCTGCAAAGCGAAGCGCCTCCCACGCTGCACATCATCGGCGCCGGGGGCGAGCGGCGCCCCACCCGTGCCACCCAGTGCGAGCTGCCCTTGAACGCGAACGGCCAGTTCGACCCCACGGATGTCGTGGCGCTTCTGCGGGGGCTGGGCTATCGTCGCATTCTGGTCGAAGGCGGTGGCATCACGATTTCCAGATTCATCGAAGCCGGCACGATTGGCTATTTGCATCTTCTGGTGGCTCCCCTGTTGATTGGCTCGGGCCGGCCGGGTCTTCAAATGACGCCGATCGACACGCTGGAGAGCGCGCTGCGCCCGCGTATGCGCACCTTCCCCTGCGGGGACGACACGCTCTTTGACATCTGCCTGGCCAGCAGCGCTACCTGACGGCGTCGCCTGGCCGCGCTGGCCAAGGGCAACCCAAATGCCTGGCAGGCTTGCAAGCATGACCAGCACCCCGTAGGCCAGCGAAATGGCCACGCCCTGGGCCGAAGGCAGCCCGACCCACAGCCAGACCGCCGCCGCCGTTCCCTCGCGAAGCCCCCAGCCGGCGATGGAGAGCGGCACCAGCATGGCAAGCAGCAGCGGCGGCGTCAGGGCCAGAATGCTCCAGGTGCTCTGCTCGATACCGATCGCGCGTGCAGCGCACACCATGACCAAACCGTAGCTCATAACAATGGCAAGGGATGACGCCAGCTGCCAGTACCAAACGCCTCGTTTGAGCAAGCTGCGGCGAATATCGCGCCCGAAGGTAGCGCACCAGGCGGGTGGCTCGAAGGTGCGGGTTTGGCTCAGCCAAAACGCGAACGCCCCTCCACCAAGCGCCATCGTGATCACGCCCCCCGCCAACAGCAAAAACCCGGTGGCCCCCAGCGCGCGATGCCAAAGCGGCGAAGCGCACAGCGCCAGTATGACCAAAAGCGCCACGGCGCCCTGGCCCGAGGCGCGCTCGAGCAGCACCGCGCGCCAGGCGCCGCCTCTGGAGGCCGACTGGGTCGCGTGGCGGTGGGCACGCCCGGCGTCGCCCAGCACGCCCCCCGGCAGCAGCTGATTGACCAAAAGCGCCAGGTAGTACTCACGCAGCGCGTAACCATAGCGCAGCGGCACCCCCACCAGATCCGCGGTGAACTTCCAGCGCCAGGCGCTTAGCATGACCTGCAAAACGCTAATCGCCAGCGCCAGCGCCATCCACATCGGTGATAACCGCTGGACCTCCCGGGCCACCTCGCCCGGGTTTACCCAAAGCGCCACCGCGCCCAGTAGTGCCGCACTGATAAGCCCGCGCTGCACCCAAGGGGTTTTAAGCCACGCCACTACGCCCATGCGTTACGCCTTTACGGGCGGTAAGGCGAGCACATCCTGGTGCCCGACCCAGATGCCTAGCTCACCGGCTCTGACCATGGCCAGGCGCGCGTCGCGCCACTGCGCGATGCGGCTTGCCTCTACGGGGGCCTGCTCGGTCATCGCCTCGGCCCAGCCCTCGAGCAGCGAACACATCATGGGAGCGAATTCAGGGTCCCCGGCCCTAAGCTGCCAAGGGGTAGCGGCCTGCTCTACGTGAAAGCCGTGGGCGTTCAAGGCCTCGACGAGCTCGGCCTGGGCGGCGGCGCCCAGCGCGCTGCCAAGGCCCTTGTCGCGAAGCTGGTGCGCGTTGAACAGCGCCAGCGCCCAGCGATCCTCATCGTTTTCGAGCATCTCGCCGGCCGGGTCGACGAAACACCACTGACCGGTGACGCTAAGCGCCACTAAAAGCGCCTGCTTCTGCGCCGCGCACCGCTTGGCCAGCGCTTCGATCCACTCTTTGGAGACCAGGTCCAAAAGCGCCGAGGCGGTGACGAGTTTTGCCGCCGCCAGCGCTTCGTGGTCCAGGTCACTGAGCGAGGCACAGTGAATACGCGCTTTGACGGCTTCGCCGCTAGCGCTCGTTAGCGCCTCGGCCCGACGCTGAGCCTCTCTTAACAGGCGCTCGTCGTGATCCAGTAATTGCCAGCTTTGCGCCCCGGGAAGCCGTGGCGCCAGAAACTGCATGCTGCTGCCGCGCCCGCAGCCCAGATCGGCAATCACCGGCTCGCCGGGCTGCTCCTCGAGCCACCGACCCGCCTTGTTGGCAAGCTCGGCGCTGCGCGACTTGAAATCCGCGCTTTCCCGAAGCGTTAGCCAATCGGCACCAAATTCGCTGCCCGCCGAAAGCGCAGCCGGGCGGCCAAGCGCGTTTGCAAAGGCCTGCCCCGCCGCTTGCCAGTCGCCAAGCGCATCCCGCGCGGCGAGTGCCCCTTCGCGCAGGCGCGCGCGCAGCTCTTCATCGCTTAAAAAGCCCTCGAGCGCTTCATTAAGCGCTGCGACATTGCCCGGTTCTACGCTCATACCCGCATTGGCGGGCAAGGTGTCGGCCAGCGCCCCGCCGGTCGTGGTCATCACGGGCAAGCCGTGGGCCAGGGCCTCGGTGACCACCATGCCGTAGCCTTCGTACCAGGAGGGCAGCACCAGAGCGTGGGCGTGCTGGTAGGCGGCCTCGAGGGTAGCGGCGTCGCACTCGCCGTGCAGGGTGATCTGGTTCAATCCGTGGCGCTCGATCAGCGCCTCGACCTCGGCGGTGAAAGCCGAGTCGCGCTTGCCGCCATAAAGGTCGCACTGCCATTGGGTAGCGCTGACCCCGGCCAGCGCCTTGACCAGTACGTCCTGGCCTTTGCGTGGGGTCAGAGTAGCCACGCATAAAAGGCGTAGCGGCTCGCCGCTTGCAGGCGCCGGGCTAACGGGAGCGGGCTCCACCCCGGGCTCGACGGCGGTAACGGGGGCGCGCAAGGGCACATCGTATTCATCCGCCAGCGTTTCGAGACGGCGCTTTGTAAAGCGGCTGGTGACGATAATACGCGCCACGCTTTGCAGGCCCTGAAGCTCGCTCGCGTGTAGCCGCCGTTGCGCCGCGTCGTCCAGCCCCTGCTCATCGCCCAGCGGGTGGTGCACAAGGGCGGTGATATCCAGCCGTGCACCGTGGCTTGCCACGATATCCGGAAGGCTACCCATCGCCAAGCCGTCGATAATCACCCGCTCGCCACCGCCCAATGCACTCAGCGCTTGGGCGAGTTCGCCCGCGGCCTCGTCGCAGGCGTCCGGGAAGCGCCCGGCAAGCTCGGCCACGTTTACCTCGAAGCCCTGCTCGCGAAGCGCAGCTACCATGCGGGCATCGTACATATAGCCCCCGGTACGCTGATCGAGCGAGCCCGCCACGACCAGGGTAAAGCGCTTTCTCATAAGGCGCCTTCGTAGCTTGCCCAGGCCACATGGGATTCGTGAAGCGTCACTTCCATATGGGTAATACCTTGGGCGGTAGTGCCCATCTTGCCCTCTTTGATGCTTTTGGCCAGCGCATTGAAAATCACCCCGGCCATGAATTCGGTGGTGGTGTTTTTGCCCTTGAACTCGGGGACTTCATCGAGGTTTTGCATGTTGTAAGCGGCCAGCACCTCTTTCACGGTGTCGCTTGCCAGGCCGATATCGATCACCAGCCCGTCGCTATCAAGCTCCGGGCGCTTGAAGGCGACATCGACCACGTAAGTAGCCCCGTGGGTGCGCTGGGCCGGGCCGAAAATCTCGCCCTTGAAGCTATGGGCAATCATGAAATGGTCGCGAACGCATAAACGGTACATGAAAGTTCCTTTTCTAAAATGTGCGGGCCAGGGATTGAACGCGTAAGGCGATCAACCGATTAGGTATAGTGAATACGGTGGCAAAGCGTCCGACTTTCGGGCCCGAAAAGTGTGGGCGCCAAAGCGGGAAACTCGTTGAACGAGCATTCACCGCTGATCAGGTGGTCAAGCCGGGCGTCCGCGAGCAGGGAAAGCGCAAGCGTTAGCCGCCGGCGGTAATCCCAGCGCGGTTTGAGCGCGGCGGGTAGCTGACCTACCTGGCTTGCCTTGATGGAAAGCCGCTGGGAGTGAAAGGCGCCGCCGAGGGCAAGCGATGTCTCGCCTTCGCCAAACCAACTCATTTCGATCAAGCGCCCTTCGCTACCCAAGAGGCCCAGCCCCAGGCGCAATCCTTCGCCGTGCCCGCTGGCATGAATCACGCAGTCCTGGTCGGCCGGCGCGTCTTCCGGGGTGCAGAAATCGACACCCAGCGCCTTTGCAAGTACGCGGCGCTCCGGGTTGATGTCGATAAGGTGCACCGTCACACCCGGGATCTGCGCGCACAGATAAGCCACCAACGCCCCCACTACCCCTGCGCCCACGACGCAAAGTTTCTCGCCCAGCCGGGGGTTGGCATCCCACACCCCGTTGATGGCGGTTTCCATATTGGAGGTGAGGACCGCGCGCGAGGGCGGGATGGCGTCGGGCAGGGGCAGGACCGCCTTTGAAGGCACGACAAAACGGGTTTGGTGCGGGTAAAGGCAAAAGACGGTTTGATCCAGCAACGACTCGGGGCCCTTTTCGACCACGCCGATGTTGCAATAGCCATACTTGACCGGCGTTGGAAAATCCCCGGATTGAAAGGGCGCGCGCATCCGGGCGTATTCGCTCTCGGGCACCCGCGCGTTGAAGACCAACGACTCCGTTCCCCGGCTTACGCCGCTATAAAGCGTGCGCACCTGAACCTGGTCTTCGCTCAAGGGGGCGAGGTGTTCAGACTGAATTTCGCCCACGCCGGGGCGCTTGATCCAAAAGGCATCCGCCGTTTCCATCAGCGCCATAGATTCGATTCCCTGTGAATAATGCGTTTTATTGTCCAACGCTTAAGCATTGCCAGGTTTTCATCACTTTTCAACGTCATGAGTTCTTTTCATTAACCTTAGCCTGGCTTAGTTTAGATGACGACAAGCCGGACAAACCCAGCCGGTCTTTCATCAACATACCCTTTATACAGGTATAGACAAAGCCAAAAACTTATACAAAGATCATATTTTCAAAATATAAACATACAACATAGAACACGACCTGGAACACAACATAGAACATAGATGCGGCCTTGCCCGCTTTGTGAGTTGCCATGCCACTTTTGACCGATACCCTCGCAGCAGGGCTATTCAAACGCCTTTACAGTGCGTTCGAACTGGCCCTGGGGGCATTACTTCTCGTCGTGATCGGTACGTGCTTCCCCCTTTTGTTACCGTCGCTAGCGACCTGGGGGCTGACCGCGGCGATATATAGCGTAATCACCGGTTTGACCCTGTATTTCTGGCGCTGCGGGCCGCTTGGCTGGGCCAATCGGGTCACGCTGGTGCGGAGTGTTTTAGTGGCGATCATTGCCGGCGCGCTGGCGGGTGACGCCTTTATCGAGGCGATCTGGCTGTGGCTTGCGGTGGCCGTGGCCTCCTTGATGCTCGACGGTGTCGATGGGTTCGTGGCCCGCAAAACCGACAGCCACTCGCACTTTGGCGCCCGCTTCGACATGGAGCTCGATGCGCTTATGATTTTGCTGCTGTGCATCGGCCTTTTGCAGCTCGAATCCCTCGGCGCTTGGGTGCTACTCATTGGCGGTATGCGTTATCTGTTCGTGCTGGCAGGCTGGCGGCTTGACTGGCTCAAGGCGCCGCTTTTTGCGAGCTTTCGGCGTAAAGCGGTGTGCGTTTGGCAGGTCCTGGCGCTATTGCTCGCGCTTACGCCGCTCACCTCCCACATGACGGCGAGCCTACTAGCGCTCAGCGCGTTGATCGCCTCCGCCTACTCCTTCGGGTACGACACCTGGTGGCTTTATAGGCAGCCGCGCCACTAAGCCGCCTTGTTGGCAAGCCCACTCTACCCCGGCCCGGGCGGCTGCTACACTGGCGAGGTTGCGTTTTTCCGGAGCCGACTGTGACCCGTACCCACCACCCCGCCCCCACCTTTCAACTGCGCCTGGCGCTGCACCGCGATGTCATCATCGGGCCCGGCAAGGTGAGCCTTCTGGAAGCCGTCGACCAAACGGGGTCGATCTCCGCCGCCGGGCGCGAACTCGATATGAGCTATAAAAAAGCGTGGCAGTTGATCGATACCATGAACGCGCATTTTACCGGCCCTCTGGTGGCCACCCATGCCGGCGGTAGCGAGCGTGGGGGCGCCCAACTCACCGAGCTCGGCGCGCTGGTGATTCGCCACTACCGCACACTGGAGCGGGCCACCGAGCACTGCGAAGATGCCCAGGCATTGCTGGCACTTCTAGCTCCTACCGGTGAGGAGGGCTAACCCATAGAGCGTGCTCTCGATCGAACGGACTGGCTTGATCCTGACCGTTATTGCCGCTACTCTCCGCTATATCCAAACGGAAATAGCGGGAGCTGATCACGATGAAACCTCTTCTTGCACGCCCGCCGCTGGCCGCGCCGCTGCTTCTCTTGTTTGCGCTGTCGGCCGAGGCGGCGGACAACGTTCATGTGGCCGCCGCGGCTTCGCTCACCGATGCCATGGATGAGGCCATCGCCGCCTTCGAGGCCGACCACGACATTACCGTTACCCCGGTCTACGCGTCATCGTCGACGCTGGCGCGCCAGATCGCCAACGCCAGCCCCGCCCAGGTGTTTCTCTCCGCCAACGTCGAGTGGATGGACTGGCTGGAGGAGCAAGGCATCGGCCTCACCGAGCGCCGGGACCTGCTGCACAACCGTTTGGCGCTGGTGACCGGCAACGAGAACCCGGCCGCCTTCACGCCCGGCGAGGATGGCACCATCGATACCCTGCTGGCGGACAGCGAGCGGTTATCCGTCGGCGACCCGGATCACGTACCCGCGGGCATCTATACCCGGCAGGCCCTCGAAGCACTGGGCGAATGGGAAGCGCTAGCGCCCCGGCTGGCGCGGGGAAGCGACGTACGTGCCGCGCTTGCTCTGGTGGAACGCGAGGAGGCGCCGGTGGGCGTGGTGTACCAGACGGATGCGCTGGCAAGCCCCCGGGTACATACCCTGGGACTGTTTCCCGCCGATACCCACGAGCCCATCACCTACCCCGTCGCGCTCATCGGCGCCGACGATGCCTCGAAAGACGCGACCGCCGCGCAAACGCTACGGACCTGGCTCGAAAGCGACGAGGCGCTGGCCATCTTTGGCGAATACGGTTTCGCGACCGACACCGACATGCCATGAGCCTGACGCCCGCCGAGTGGGAAGCGATACGGCTTAGCCTGTTGATCGGCGGGGCGGCGGTGGCGTGGATTTTGCCGCCGGGTATCGCCGTGGCCTGGTGGCTGGCCCGCTTCGAGTTCCGCGGCAAGGCGTTAGTGGATGGTCTCATTCACCTCCCCCTGGTGCTGCCCCCCGTGGTAGTGGGTTACCTGCTGCTGGTCACGCTGGGCCGCCAAGGGGTGGTCGGCGCGTGGTTATATGCCACGCTGGGGGTGTCGCTGCCGTTCACCTGGCAAGGAGCCGCCGTGGCCAGCGGCGTCATGGCGTTTCCCCTGCTGGTCCGGGCGCTCAGGCTCTCCCTCGAGGCGGTAGACCCCAAGCTCGAGGCCGCCGCCAGCACGCTGGGCGCCAGCCGCCTGCGGGTTTTCAGCACCATTACGCTGCCGCTGGCCGTGCCCGGGCTTCTGACCGGCACCGTGCTGGCCTTCGCTCGGGCGCTTTCCGAGTTCGGCGCCACGATCACCTTCGCCTCGAACATTCCCGGCGAAACGCGCACGTTGCCGCTGGCGCTCTATACGCTGATTCAATCCGCCGGCCAGGAGGGCGCCGCGGCGCGGCTCTGCCTGATCTCGATCGTGATCGCCCTGGCCTCATTGATCGCCTCGGAGTGGCTGGCCCGGCGCACCCGACAACGCTTGCAACAACGTGATGGCTAATCCGATGTCCACGAACCCCGCCAGGCGGCTAAGGCTCAGCGTCGCCAAAACGCTGGGCGAATTCGAGCTCGACGCCACTCTGGACTTACCCGCCAACGGGGTGAGCGGCATTTTTGGCCCCTCGGGCAGCGGCAAAACCAGCCTGCTACGCCTGATTGCGGGGCTGGACCGCCCCAGGTCGGGAACGATCACCCTGGGCGAGCAGACACTGCTGGATACCCGACTACGCCGCTGTACGCCCGTTCACCGCCGGCGTATCGGCGTGGTGTTTCAGGAAGCACGGCTTTTCCCCCACTACCGGGTGCGCGGCAACCTCACCTACGGTATGCCCCGCCCGGCGCCGGAGCGCTTCGATGACGTCGTCGAGCTTCTGGGCATCGAGGCGCTGTTGGAGCGCATGCCCGGCACGCTCTCCGGCGGCGAGGCGCGCCGGGTTGCTATCGGCCGGGCGCTTCTGAGCGAGCCGCAGCTTCTGCTGATGGACGAGCCGCTGACTGGGCTCGACGGCGCGCGCAAGGACGAGCTTCTGCGCTATATCGCCAGGCTCACCCGCCAGGTCGACATTCCGGTGGTGTACGTCAGCCACGACGCCGATGAGATCGCCGCCATTGCCGACCACCTGGTGGTCATGAACGCCGGGCGCGTGGTGGCAAGCGACACGCTGGACACGCTGCTGCAGCGCTTCGATTTGACCTCACTACTCGGCGGCTTCGATGCGGCCTCGCTGCTGGAAGGTAGCGTCGAATCCGTCGATCATGCTTACGGCTTGACCTGCCTGGCGCTGGACGAGCAGCACCGCTTGGTGCTGCCCGGCGACGCCGCCCCGGTGGGTAGCCGCGTGCGCGTACGCATTCCCGCCCGCGACATCGCCCTGGCCCTGACGCCGCCGGCCGACACCAGCTTTCGCAACCAGCTGCCAGCCATCATCGAGGACACCGCGACGCTACCCGAGACGCCCCACTCGGTCGAGCTTCTCTTGCGCCTTGGCCGCTTTGGCCTGCGCGCCCGGCTAACCCGCCACGCCTTCGAGGCGCTTGGGTTGAAAAAAGGCATGGCGGTGACGGCGCTCATTCGTAGCGTCTCCTTCAATGCGCTCCAGCGCTAAGCCCAGCGGCTACCGCGAGGAGCACATTAGAACGCATTGGCCTGCAGGTTTTTAACCAATGGACGCTTTTAGCCACTCGATCAGCGCTTGAATATTCAGGCTGTAATCCCTGTGAGATACGGGTGTGTAATAGCAAAGGTTCGAGTCAACCAGGTGGTTTGAAACGGCTTTGAGGGTACCGGTATTTAGGTACCCAGCCACCAGTGTCTGCGAGCAAAATACCAGCCCCTTGCCGGCTATCGCTTGATGTATGCCGTACAACTCCTGATCGAAGTAAGTGATCACAAACGTCTCGGGTGGCACTGCGGTTTTCGTGAGCCACTCGGCCCAGGGCGGCGAGGGTAAGCGGTCATTTTTCCATCGCGTCATGAATACGGTGCTCGCTTGCCTACAGGTCATCTTTTCGATTACCGAGGCCGCGGCATACAAGCCAAAGCGCTCCTCTTTCACAATGCGATCTGCGCCCACCTGGCGAGCGTCGCCCAAGCGGACTGCCAACTGGCTTATGGGCGAGCCGATCGTTTCACCGGTCGAAACCTCTACCTCCAGCGGCGCATGCTTCTGGTGAAAGTCATAAAGCAGGGGGATCAGCACCAGTGCAGCAAACGAAGAGGTGGTATCCACCCGGATACGCGAGGCATCCAGCTTGAGCTCATCGAGCACAGTTTGAATGGTTTGCAGACCTTGAGTGGTAGCGCTTGAGAGCCGCTGGCCTTCGGCGGTCAGCGCTACTTGGCGATTTTGGCGGTGAAACAGCCGAACGCTCAAACGCTTTTCAAGGTTGGCCACGTGGTGGGATACTCCGGTGGGCGTGATCGCCAACTCATCGGCCGCTTTTTTAAAACTGCCCAAACGCGCTGCAGACTCGAAGGCCTTTATCGCGTGCAGTGACACCTTCATCATTCTCACCCTGCCATTGTCGACTACTTTCAGCTGATTTTAACTCATCTTTCGGGTATTCAAGTCATTTGTCGCACGCGTCTTGAACGCCCAGCATGATGGCTCTTATCCACTACCGGTAGAACCCAAGATGCGCACACTACTCCACATCGACGCAAGCGTTCGTAAAGCCTCCAACCCTAACCCTAGCCATGATTCGATCTCCAAACGGATCGCTCAGGCATTCATGGATCAATGGCGGCACTCGAATGAAAAGGATGCAGTGATCTATCGCGACGTAGGGGTTCACCCGCCAGCGTTTATCGACCAAGCGTGGATAGGGGCGGTGTTCACCCCTGACGAGCAAAAGGATACACAGCAGCGTGCGTCGCTGGCACTCTCCGATGAGCTAATCGAAGAGCTGGCGCAGGCGGATATCATCGTGATGTCGTCGCCCATGTATAACTACGGGATGCCCGCCCCGCTCAAGGCGTGGTTCGACCAGATCATACGTATCAACAAAACGTTCAGTTTCGACCTGGCGCGCGGCGACCATCCGATGAAACCGATTCTGGCCGGTAAAACCCTGGTGCTGATTAGCTCCTGCGGGGAGTTCGGGTTTGGTCCGGGCGAAGTGCGCGAGCACATGAACCACCTTGGCCCGCATATCAAGACACTGAGCAAATACCTGGGCGTCGAGGCCTTTTATGAAATCAGCGCTGAGTACCAGGAGTTCAACGACGAGCGCCATCGTCAGTCCGTGGCCGACGCCTTCGAAAAAGCCAGCGCCCTGGCGGCAGAGCTTGCCAATGAAACAGAGGGCGCGCCTCTGACTGAGCCAAAGTCAGCCTAAAAGAAACTACAGATAAACGGCCCGCCCCCAAGCGGCAATGATTGGGGTGGGCGAGCACAATGGCTAGTCAGGTAAAACGGCACGCGGGCTCTGTAGCAAAGTGTCTCCTCACTTTCTCTACCGTCCATGGCTTTGTCGATTAATCCGGCACTAATACGACTTTCCCAGCGCGGATTAAGCCTTCATAGCTTGGGGCTCAAGGCTTACCCTTTGCTTAATTGCCGCCGCCGTCACCGCCCGCTAGCCAAGCACCATGTGTAGTAGCGGGTAAGGTTTGCCCAGCCCATCCACCGGTGAGCGCCCCACCACCTTGAAGCCCAGCCGCTGATAAAAACCCAGCGCCTGCACGTTCTGCTCGTTCACATCGACCTTGCCGACGCCCTGCTCTTGAACGGCGTGCTCGACCAGCGCTTTGCCGATGCCTTGGTCTCGCGCGTCGGGGGCGATGAAGAGCATTTCGAGCTTGCCATCGCTTACGCCGCTGAACCCCAGGACCTCGCCGCCGGGCGCGCGTATCATTCGCAGCGTTACCGCATCGAAAAACTGCTCGAAAATGAGCGGCTTGAGCATCAACAGATCGTCTTCGACGAGAAAATCGTGGGTGGCGCGCACGGAGGCTTCCCACAAGGCAATCAGCGCCGAGTAGTGGGCTTTATCGGCTTTTTCTATGTTCATCGTTTTTCTCGATTAACGGCGTAGTGTTTACGGCGGCGTTACCTCGATAAACCATGCCGGGTGCATGGCCTCGAAGTCGGTGCGTACATTGGCGGGCAGATAGCTGGCGGAATCCAGCACCACGGCTTGGCCCTCTTCACGCTTGAACACGACCCAGTGCCAGAAGGGCTTGCCGCCCCTTTGGTGCGGTTTAACCGCCAATAGCGCCAAATCCGGTAATGCTTGCCAGCAGTCGAACGGGATTTCCTGCGGCGAGGTCGTAACCCCCGCCTGCGCCAGCATTCGCCGAACGTACTGAGTGTCGGACCAAAGCGACTCGTCTTCGGCGTGAATGCCCATCGCATTGGCGGTGGCTTTCATCTCCGGGTAGGTTTTACCCAATATGTTGGCGACGGAGGCAATGCCGCAGCCGGTAGTTTCTTCCTGTATGACCGACGTTATCAAACTCGTATTCCTTTTACTTACATGCGATGAACACGCTTTACCAAAACCGCCGCCCAGGTAGCGCTGCGTTGGGAGCATCAACTGGGCGATATACCGCTGACGCGCTCCACCAAAACGACGCGCATTCCTGAAAACCTGGCGCCCAAGTGGGATTGAGCCGCGAAGCGGGCGTTTGAATGTTACTCGCCTGAGCCAACGCTTTAAGTCGCTATAGGGTACCGGCAACGCGCGGGGGTTCAGGCCCGACGTCGGCCATCGCTAAAATCTCATTGGTGGGTACGTTCACCAGTGCCGCCGCGGATTTACCGCTGGCGCGAATCGCGCGTTCGGCAATCCAGGTGCCCGCGCGATAGCCTATCCAGCGCCGGCCGTCGTCGTGGCGAATCATCCACTGGAAATAGGGCGCGGTCACGGGCAGTGCCAGCAGCTCCTCGACCCACACGTTGACGTTAGCCGGGTAGTCGCCCCAGGGCGTGCGCCGCCCGCCTACGTCACGCTCGAACACGGTGGCCAGCCCTTCACTGATCACGCCCTCCATAAACGTCGTGCGCGGCTCGTCACGATGGATCACCCAGCCCCGGGCCAAGTGATGAAGCTCATGAAACAGCGTATAGCCAAGCTCTTGGCGGGCGATGTCGGCCACGCCTTGCGGGCGCTCACCATCGACGGTCCAGCCGACTCGCGTGGCAGAAATCGCCAGCCCCATTTCGCCGGTCTCGGGAATCACCGTCTTGCCGGTCTGGCAGGCGAGCTCGATGTCATCGGCAAGCACCGGCAAGTGCGCCCGAACCTTGGGCTCGATCTCGAAGCAAACCCGCTCGATAGCGTCGCGGGCGTCGATTGAAAAATGGCGGCCATCGCGGGTATCGAGGAATAGCGGGGTAATCATTAACTCTCTCCACTGACATTTTCCTAGGTGGCATTACTTTCGTCGCATCGCCATCTCGTGGTAATTCATCCTATAAGTCATGAAGACAAGAGGAACCGCCCCCACCGCATCAACAACGATCACTACTGGCGAAAAGCCCGCTACGATAAAGTTTTGATCCTGAATTCAAGATCTAAGGGCCATGAATACCGTATGACACCGCAAAGAGTGCATAAAGCGGTATCACGACCGCTATCGTCGCTGCATCGAAGGCTATGGCGACAGGTGTTGCAATCACACGGCCGGCAGTATCGAGGGGAGTAGTGGGCATTTTCATGCGCACCGGGTACTCGTTTTCGAGTTTTTGAAGTGGTAAATCACCTTCAATGATATATCTTTCGCCTTTTAACGAACTCATCAACTGATAGTGATCGCCCGCCTCATCCAGCGTAAAGCCAATCGCAGTCAATTGATCGATAAGTTCATCTGAGGGGGTCTCTTCGCGAAGCGTAAGCGCTACGCTGCCGGTAACCGCGTTTGAACTCGTAAGGGTGAAATAGCTGAATCCGGGTGCAAACTCGACCTCTCGACTGAGCAGCAGCGCTTGGCCAAGCTGTTGTTGTCCGGAAAACAAATAGGCTTCTCGACGAGTCGTGATCACCACATCGTTCGTTTCCGTGTTCACATAGAAGCCGTTGACATTAACGACCCGCTCGGGTTCTTCATTCCAGAGCTTCACGGTACAACCCGCAAGTAACATACAAACAAGTACTATCAGCCACCGATACATGGTCCACTCCCGCATTTAAAGTATAATTTAAACAGACCATACACGAACAGTGTTCGATAATTCTAGAGGACAGGCTCAAAAATGGACATATCACCTTACATTTGCCCAATCGTCATCGTCTAAAGTGATGTAGCGATCGTTACCAAGCCCCTACCTTTTGCGTAGGTAAAGCGACATTGAATCAGCCGCCACTCAAGGGCCGGAACCGCCATTACCTCCGCCACCGCACCCCTCTCCCATATCGCTACCGCCGTCGCTTCCTCCCGCAACACTGCTGTCGTCATTCGAATAGAACTTCGCGATATCGCTGGCGCTAAAATCGGCATTGCCGTTGAAGTAGCGGTCACCGACTTCCTGACATAACGTGTGGTAATCAAACCCTATCGCCATCGCAGGCTGACCATGCCAGAACTTGAACGGATCTGCGTATATGGCAAGCGCATAGTGCACGTATTGAGCGTTCAATCCCGAGCGCTCGATACTGCGTCTGATCTGCTCTGGGTTGCACCCTCCAGAGCGGCCATAATCATTCAACAGTATGTTGGGCAGCTGCTTGATGTACGAATCGAGAGCGCGCTTTTTCCTGAATTTTTCCCATATCCACACAGAAACCTCCCAGTTTTGGGTTAACGCTTGATAGCATGCGCAACGTACGGAGAAATGAGCAATAGAACGAAGCAGGCTCGTCCAGGCATCCCTCCCCTCAATGAGATTATGCGTCTTTTGACGAAGCTCGTAATACTCTTGATCCGCCCCAAGGTATTCCTCGCTTTGCCACTGTTCGCCTGAGCATGGCTGAAAGGGACGAGCGCTAGCGCGTCAGCGCAATACGAGGCGAGGTGTCAGATACTTCATGAAGATTGTGTGTATGACATCAGCGACATTTTGTATAAACCGTTTTAAATGCAGGGTTGCCCTCGATACATGAAATCTTGTTAATATAATCTTCTGCGCAGTTCATAAGCACTATCAGTTTCAAACCACTATCAGCTTCAAACCACAATATCAAGGTAATACCCATGGATGAGAATCAGGACAAATACTCGATAGATGCCTTTCCTATAGAATTCGAAGCAACTGATGAAAGCGCTTCGCTCTCCGCTGCGGCTAATACGATCTTCATCATAGCGGGATGCGTATTTGCCATCGCAGCGTGTATTATCATTTTCGGGCCGAGCTCCATCAAAGTCTCCTATTCCGGACCTACTTTTACGCAGTTCTGGCTCCTGTACCCCGGACCGATCGCGACCCTGGCCGGCTTGGCGATCTTTGGTGGCCAGCAGTTAAAAAACAAGGCGATCAATGAAAGAAATACAACGCTCGAACGCCATATCACTGAGATTGCGGGAGCCAATCTGGAAAAACTACCGGATGGCTATACTTTGAACCTGAATAAACAAGGTAGCGACACTTATCAGCTGAATGTAGTACCGGTAGAAGAGATGCCCGACTCGACACAGGAAGAACATCTTTCGCAAGCACCTGACACGTCCGCGAAAAGAGAAGAAAACGTATAATCCACGTACGGTTATCCGTCAACACTAGACAACCACCGCTCCATGACATCTATCGAGCCGAGCCCACCATGTTTCACATCTTGAAAGAACTCTATTGGCTGCGCTCATCACACGAGCCCCGCCTTGATAGACACCGTTACTGGCTGGCTGTTTATTTACTCTTGTTATTGCAGTATGGCAGTATCATGGTTAACGCATTAATAGTCATATTTTACAACAATATCAACACAGCCACTGGGCCAGAGTGGATATTAGACATTTATTTAGCGCCACAGATGCTGGAGGGCCTCGTAGTAATGCTCCTGCATCTACTAGTAGGGATCAATGCATTTGGTCGTTTCTATGGCGTCTTGGCTGGCATAGGCACCTATTCTTTGGGCGTTCTTGGCAGACTACTATTGGCACTCGCGAATTCATACGACCCATCACGACTCATTGGGCATACTACGTTCGTGCTGCTGGGACTAGCCGCTATCGGTATCCTGGCGTTGGCGATGGGTTGCAAGCTCCGTCCTCTGCGCGATATCGCTCCGGAACATGCACTCCTGCGCAAGCGAGAAACACTACCTTACGTCAAGCAACTGGATTGCATCGAATTTCTAGGTCGTTTTCTACGCGCTCAATTGGTCCTGCTCATAGTGGCTGTACTGCTTGCCTGGCCTTTTAGCTGGAGCCTTGATCATCCAGACAAGATCGCGAAAATGCTCACGAGCGATAAATTCCATTTCTGGCTGCGAACTGCTGGAATTATTATGGTGATTGGCGGTTTATGGTGGATAAAACGCCTCGTAGTCTACCTTGATGAAATCAAGAAAGGCGGCTTGGCACTGTGCTACTGTCTACTCACGCTCCTCATTGGCGTCGCTGTTGCCGTCGCAGTACGCCTGATGGTTTGGTCTTCTACCAGAACAAACCACTCATTTTACATCAGTTATGCAGACGCAACTCAATATACACTGATGGCCGGTGGTTTTTGCCTGCTATTGCTTACATTTGGCGGGGCCATCTGGCTAACCGTCCTGATCGCCAAGCGGCTCAATACACTTACCAATGTCGCCATTCCCATTGTTTTAGGCGGACTGGCGCTGATGGCTGTCATCGCATTCGGCTCCCTATTTCTGACCAAGCAAGATTTTTACGACAATGCCTGGCTATATGTACTGGCCAAGTCAGCGATCACCAATCTGGTGATAGCCAGCATTGGCGCACAAATTTACCTGATCACCCAACCTGCGGCCAAACCATTTAAAGATAAGGCGGAAAAACCGACTCTAGAGCCTCAGCCTACCGCAGCAACCGACACTTGATTTTCACCCCATGCTCGATAGTAAGCCGTACATGGGGCAACAAGCGTCATCAAGGAGAGATTCCTGAGTCGCTCTTCTTGCAGACTTCAGACTACGGTTGACGCAGCCCCTCGAGCAGCACTTCATGGTAGCGCTCGGGCGCCTGAATCTACGGCGAGTGGCCAAGCTCGGGAAACGCGATCAGCGTGGCCTGGGGAATCGCATCGCGGGTTTGCTCGCCCAACTCGTCGTAGTGGCCCAGGGCCTCCTGCACGTCTTCCGGCGCGCGGCCTTTACCAATGGCGGTATTGTCCTGCTCGCCGATCAACAGCAGCGTGGGCACCTCGAGCTCGCCGAACTCGTGCACCACCGGCTGGGTGAAAACCATGTCCGAGGTCAGCGCTTGGTTCCAGGCGACCAACTCGCCGTCTTCGCCTTCGTACATGCCCGCCAGCATTTCGACCCAGCGGTCGTACTCCGGCTCCCAATTGTCCACGTAGTAGGTGCTTTGCTGGTAGTCGCGAATGCCCTCCGCAGTGGTTTCGAGCTCGCTTTCATAGCCCTCATCGATGCTTTGATACGGCACGCCCAGCGCTTTCCAGTCTTCCAGGCCAATCGGGTTGACCAGCACCAGCTGCTCGGTTTGATACGAGTACATCAGCGTAAAGCGCGTGGCTAGCATGCCGCCTGTGGAGTGGCCCATAACGATGACGGTATTGCCCCCTCGTTCATAGAGCAGTGCCTGGGTCTTGTGCGCCAACTGATGAGAGCTGAACTCGAACCGTACTACCGGGTAGGCGTTATTGATGTCAGAGAGCTCACCATCAAATACCGGTGTTTCCTCGGCGGCGGCGCTGCCAACCGCGCCGATGGCGAGTGCCGTGCCAATAGCGCTTGTCAGCAGCGTGAGGGAAAATGTGCCGCTTGCCCCCGGATGAACAAGGCGTTTCAGGAAGACAAAAAGCCCTCTTTATCACTCAAGAGGGCTTTTGCGTTTAAATCCATTTTGGAGCGTTACAACGGCCCATCAAGGTGGCTTGAATGGGTCATGCTCAGAAATTATACAATCGAATAACCCCCATCAACCGGAATGATGGCGCCTGATACAAAAGAGGCGGCGGGCGAGCACAAAAAGGCTACCACTTGCGCAATCTCTTCGGGCTCACCAAAGCGATGCATCGGCGTACGTGCTTTCGTCGATTTCTGCGCTTCTTCGGGTAGCGCGTTCATTAGCGAGGTTGCCACCCACCCCGGCGCAACCGCGTTGACGCGAATGCCGTCCTGAGCGTATTTCGCCGCCAGCGACTTGGTGACCTGATCCACGGCGCCTTTACTGGCGCTATAGGCAGGGAACGCATCCGAGCCGAATATCGCATACATGGAGGAGGTATTGACGATACTCCCCAGGTCAGAGGCCTTCAAAAGCGGCTGGGCGAGCGTGCTGAGATGAAACGCCGAGTTGACGTTGATGTCCATGATCTTCTTGTACAGCGCATAATCGTATTGCTCGGACGGGCAAATACCCGCCGCATTGAACAGGATATCCAACTGATCCAGCTTGGCGAAGAAGCTTTCTACTTTCTGTTCATCGGTCACATCCATTTCAAAGGCGGAAACATCCAGCCCGGCGGGCACCTCGAGCTTGTCGGCCTCCAGTCCCAGCGCGTACACCTTCGCGCCCAGGTTCGCCAGGTAGAAGGCGGATGCGGCGCCCAGTCCTTCGTTGGTGGTGGCACCGGTCACCACGGCGACGCGGCCTTTTAACAGGTCACTTTGAAACGTTGCTGCCATTTTGATTACCTCTCGATTTACCAGACGACTCCACTTTGACTTGTTTATTACAAACTAAAGAAAATCATCGACAATGAATTAAAACAAGCCGTTACCACGCTTCAAACGTATACCTTTTAGCTGAAAATTCCAATTCATGAGGGCACATTAATGAACCTATTACCCTTGCGATCTTTTAGTTCCGACCTTTTACATGATGTTATTTCAGCAAGATAAAGGGGGCGGTATTCAGAAGCAGGGCATAGGCACAAGTCGTTCCCAGTAAGGCGTGAGAGGCTGATAACTTTGCCGGCAATGCGCGGCGGTAATACAACAGTGCCCAGCGCCTCGATTTCAACGACCCAAGCCAGTGGGCCATCTAACGCTAACCCGCCTTCTATGCGTTCGCTTTTCCTCCTGTTTTGCTCTTTGCCCTTCCATGGCGACAACCCACACACCCCAAACTCGCTCGTCATTCAATCGTCACATTGGCGGGGCACTCTTATTGAACCTTATATCATAAAACCCTTACATATAGAGGCCCTTGCCATGTCCACGACTCCTTTACGCCTTGCTGTCGCCAGTGCCACGCTTCTCCTTTCCAACGCGGGTTTCGCCCAGGCGTCGGATTCACCCGCGGAGGCTTCCGCGCTGATGCAGCGCCAGGCGCAGGGGGAGTTGAATCAGCACGGCGGCGCTCGCCGCCTAAGCGGCGATATCACCGACGAGCTGCTCGACGCGATTGCTGGCGGTACGGCCAAGAATGTCATTCTGCTGATTGGCGACGGCATGGGCGATTCCGAAATCACCGTCGCGCGTAACTACGCGCTCGGCGCCGGCGGCTTTTTCGAGGGCATCGACGCCCTGCCCTTCACCGGCCAGTACACCCACTACGCGCTGGACAGAGACACCGGCAAGCCGGACTACGTAACCGACTCGGCGGCCTCCGGCAGCGCCTGGGCGACCGGCACCAAAACCTATAACGGCGCGATCAGCGTCGATATCGACGGCAACCCCCAGACCACGCTGCTGGAACTTGCCAAACGTGCGGGCAAGGCCACCGGCGATGTCTCGAGCGCCGAAATACAGGATGCCACGCCGGCGGTGCTCTTCGCCCATGTGAGCGCGCGCAAATGCTATGGCCCGGTCCGTACACTGGAAGAGTGCCCCGAAAACGCCCTGGAAAATGGCGGCGCGGGGTCGATCACCGAGCAGCTACTCGAAACCCGCCCGGACGTAACCCTGGGCGGCGGTGCCGAAACCTTCGACGAAGTGGCCGGCGCCGGCGAGTGGGAAGGACAAACCCTGCGCGAGCAGGCCGAAGCCCGCGGCTACCAAATGGTCAGTAACATGGAAGAGCTTTCCGCCGTCAGCGCCGCCAATCAGGATCAGCCGCTGCTGGGCCTGTTTGCACCGGGCAATATGCCGGTGCGCTGGAATGGCCCTCAAGCGAGCTACCACGGCAACCTCGACAACCCGGCGGTGACCTGCGAGGTCAACCCGGAGCGTAACGATACGATCCCGACACTTGCGAACATGACCGCCACGGCCATTGACCTACTCAAGGAGAACGACGAAGGCTTTTTCCTGCAGGTAGAAGGCGCGTCGATAGACAAAGAGGCGCATGCGGCCAACCCTTGCGGCCAGATTGGTGAAACCGTAGATCTCGATGAAGCCGTGCAACAAGCGCTGGCCTTTGCCCGCGAAGACGGCAACACGCTGGTCGTGGTCACCGCCGACCACGCCCACTCCAGCCAGATCGTCTACCCGGACGCCGAAGCGCCCGGCCTGACGCTGGCGCTTAATACCGAAGACGACGCGGTGATGGCCGTCAGCTACGGCAACTCCGAAACCGACTCACAGGGTCATACCGGCGCGCAGCTACGCATTGCCGCCTACGGCCCCCAGGCCGCCAACGTGACCGGGCTAACGGATCAGACCGATCTGTTCTTCACGCTGCGTAATGCCATGGAGCTCGAGGCTGAAGACGAGGTCGAATAATCCCATATAGCCACCCCCCAACACGGCTTTAGCGCCGTGTTGGGGGGTGTCCGTTTTCCATGCCTTCGTTAGCGGTATCCAAGCCGCCTCGACAAGCAATGGCCCACCAGTAGACGCCGCTAGCCCTCTTTATCCTGGTAGCCGAGCGCTTTTGTAAAGACCTTCTGCTCCTTGGCCACGGTGAAGCCTGCCGAAAGATAGAAGCCGTGGGCTTCGTGTCGAGTGACATTGGCGCGAATGCGCATTGTGTTGACCCGCTCACTCAGCCACTCCTGGGCATGCGCTAACAGCTGGTGGCCAACTCCCTGCCCGCGATGATCAGCGGAGACCACCAAACTCGCCACCTCGCCGCATTTCCCCTCCGCCAGCCGCACATCCACGATGACATTGATACAGCCGACGACCGTGCCGTGCGTTACCGCGACAAACACTTCACCCTCCCGACTGCGTATCTCGGCGATCATGGGCACCAGGGCGGACTCATCGAAGGAGTAGCCCAGTTGCGCCAACAGTAAACGCATTGCGGGGATGTCGCTTGAGCTGGCAGGCCGACACTGAATCGTCATGGTTCAAGCTCCTCGATGGGATAAAGCTTTACAGAGACTCGAAGCGCCAGCGCATGTCAGCACTGGCGCCAACGCTCACGACTACGGCTGATTCACCCCTTCGAGCAGCGCTTCATGAAAACGCTCGGGGGCCTGAATCTGTGGCGAGTGGCCAAGCTCGGGGAATTCGACCAGGGTTGCCTTCGGGATCGCATCGCGCGCCTGCTCGCCCAGTATGTCGTAGTGGCCCAGTGTTTCCTGAACTTCTTCAGTAGCGCGGCCTTTGCCAATGGCGGTGTTGTCCTGCTCGCCGATCAGCAAAAGTGTGGGCACCTCGAGCTCGCCAAATTCGTGCACGACCGGCTGGGTGAAGACCATGTCCGAGGTCAGCGCCTGGTTCCAGGCGACCAGCTCGCCGTCTTCGCCTTCGTACATGCCCGCCAGCATCTCGACCCAGCGGTCGTATTCCGGCTCCCAGGTATCCACGTAGTAGGTGCTTTGCTGATACTCACGAATACCCTCCGCAGTGGTTTCGAGCTCGCTTTCATACCCGTCATCGATGCTTTGATACGGCACGCCGAGGGCTTTCCAGTCCTCCAGACCAATCGGGTTGACCAGCACCAGCTGCTCGGTTTGATCCGGATACATCAGCGCGAAGCGCGTCGCCAGCATGCCGCCCATGGAGTGCCCCATGGCGGTGGCTTTATCTACGCTCAGCTCTTCAAGCAGTGCATGGGTGTTGGCCGCTAGCTGATGAAAGCTGAACTGGTAGTGTTCGGGCTTGGTCGATTTGCAAAAGCCGATCTGGTCCGGTGCGATAACCCGATACCCTTCGTCCACCAGCGCTTCGATGGTGGCCTCCCACGTACCCGCGCAGAAGTTCTTGCCGTGCATGAGCACCATGGTGCGACCGTTGGCGCTGCCCTCTTCAGGCTGAACATCGAGGTAGGCCATTTGCAACGCCTGGCCCTGGGATTCGAACTCGAACCGCTCGACCGGGTAGGCGTATTCGAAACCGGAGAGCTCGCCGTCGAATGTCGGTGCGTCCTCGGCGGCGGCGCTGCCAACCGCGCCGATGGCCAGCGCGGCGCTAATACCGCTTGCCAATAATGTGCGAGTAAAAATAGGGCCTGGTGTCATGATGCTTTTCCTTTCGTCCATGGAATGAGTCACAGGGTGAGTATGGCAGTATTACGTATTAGACATCAGGGCACGTTGTTTCAAGTGTCGACGTTAACGATCCAATTCATGGTGAATGCCATCATCGACCGGCACATTCTCTAACTCGAATGGATTAACGCCCTCGAGGCAGGCCACGTTGAAGCCGTACCTGTCGGGGTGCGAACGCGATTGATGATGGGTATAGATACCGCAGGTCGAGCAAAAGTAGTGCTTCGCCACCCGGGTATTGAACTGATACAGCGTAAGGTGCTCGGTACCCTTCACGATGCGCAGCCCATCCAGCGGCACGTAAGCCATCACCGCTCCTCTACGCGCGCAGATAGAGCAGTTGCAACGCTTGGGTTCGACCAGGCCTTCAGGCAAATCCAGTTCCAGTTCGATCTTGCCGCAGTGGCACGTTGCTTTATGCTTGGGCTGAATTGCAACGCCGCCGACGTGTTTTAGCATTTTAGTGTCCCCTGGCCAGCTTACCGCTGAAGTGCTCTATTGAGAGATTCCAAACTATCACAAGCCCCCTCCAGCCGGATGCACTCGGGTGCCTCCTGTGCCCACGCAGCAGCCGAAGTTAAGTTGAGGTGAACGGCCAAGCGAGAGGTGATTGTTTCATCCAGCAAGCCTGCGGGCACCCACATCAAATCCGTATCGCGCAGCTTGTTGGGCACCGAGCTACCACATAGCGAGCAGAAGTCATTGCGATAGCCCGTGGATCGCTGAAAAGAGCGGATACTAGCCTGACCGGCCACCCAGCGAAAATGCGCTTTGCTAACAAATGTCGCCGTATTGGCAGTGGAGCCGGTCGTTTTTCGGCATAAAGAGCAGTGGCACTGATAGAAATTGGGAAGTTTTCCCTCGATTTCGAACTTCACCTCACCGCAGAGGCATTCACCGGTCATGATCAAAACCCTTGGGCTTGTGTTTGATTGAATAGCTTGCTGTAAATTACGCTTGAAAGACACTGCCTTAATGCCGTATTCCTCGACTAAAAGACCTTATCAATCAACGCTTCACAGCACGAGCTTGAACCCTTCATGGGTGGCTTTGAAACCTATCTTCTCGTAGAATCGGATGGCATCAGGGCGCTGCTTGTCGCTTGCGAGCTGAAGGACATGACAGCCCTTCTCTTTGGCCAGCGCGATGGCATGCGCGAACATCTTCTCGCCGTACCCTTGTCCCCGAAACGCCTCATGGATTCTGACGCCTTCGATTGAAGCACGCCAACGGCCTTGTTGTGTCAGATACGGGGTAAACGTCAGTTGAAGCATACCGGCCAACTGCCCCTCCAGCTCCGCGACCAGCAGAAGATTATTTGGATCGGCCGCGATGGCCTTGAACGCCTCGATGTAAGACTCGTTCAGGGGCATGGATATATCTTCACGCTGGCGTCCCAACGGGTCGGCAGCAAGCAAGGCGACCAAACTCTCCAGATCATCCAGACTTGCTGAGCGGTAATGCAGTGCCATTGGCGGCTCCTTGTCTTGATCGTTACGTCATCCATGAGTCAGCAGCACTGGTGGCCCCAAAGTAGCCAGAAACGCAGCCCAACGCCTTATGCCACGAATATTCCTGATCAGAACATGGCAGAGCGTATTACTTGCTGAACGTAGCGATATACAGCGCTTCTACTTTATCCCGCGCCCACTGCGTTTTGCGCAGGAATTTAAGCGAAGACTTGACCGAAGGATCATTATAAAAACAATTGATGCGGATTTTTTCGTACAGGCCTTCCCAGCCGTAATGCTCGACCAGACGAGTCACTATCGTTTCAAGGGTCAAACCGTGCAAGGGGTCGTTGAGTTGCGGATGGTTCATCAAGTCATTCCCGGTGTTTATTCCAAACGCCCTATTCAAAGCGTTCAGGCGACCAATAACCTATTTTAACAGAGTAGCCTTTTGAGCTGAGAAAAGCTGAGCTTGATGATTAAGCCGAAGCGCTGCCGGTAAATTGTACGCGAAAGGGCCACGCGTTATCAGCCATGGCCGAGCCTGCCATGCTGCATTACCATTGAAACAATTTTCCCAACTTTAGCAGGCACTCCCATGCGCGCGATTTCCCGCAAGCAACAGACTTTAGGTCTCATCAGCTGGTTGATAGTAGCCTATATCGCCGCTGGCATCGCCGCCGTGGCTTCTATCAATGCGGCCGACTTTTACGAGTCGCTCCAACAACCCGCTTGGGCGCCGCCGGCCTGGCTATTCGGGCCGATGTGGACGACGCTTTACGGCCTGATGGGCATCGCCGCCTGGCTTGCTTGGCGCGAACCCCGCCACCGCCCGGCCCTCACGATGTTCCTGGTACAACTGGCGCTCAACGCCCTTTGGACCTGGCTCTACTTCGTGTGGCAGTTGGGCATGATCGCATTTATTGGCGTCGTGGCGCTGTGGGTACTGATTTTGATCACGCTGGTGATGTTCTGGCGCCTTCAGCCACTGGCCGGGGTGTTGCTGGTGCCTTATCTGGCTTGGGTGGGGCTCGCCTGCGCCTTGACCTGGAGTACCTGGCAGTTGAATCCGCAGATTTTGGGATAGTCGTCGGCGGGGCCTGGGCGGCTCACTTTATGGAGGAAAAAACGCATACGTGCGGCAGCGCCTTGGGCCGAACCACGTGATAGCGTTGAGCGAAAAATCCATGCCGCCTTGCTTCCCTGAAATCCTCGGCGGACGCTTCAATAGCCTGGGGCAAGCCATGGAGATATGCAGGGAGCGTGGCGCGACACCTCATCGAGCTTGTCGCTGAAGCCGACAGCCACCGTTGGGTGCACATGTTAGCTTTCTTGTCTCTGTCCAATCATGAATCGGTAACGGTAAACATCTCTGTATTCCCCAGCCAACTGCGGCGCCTTGTAAACGCTCTCGGCGCTTTCAGTAAACACGAACCCGGCTTTGACCAAAGCGCGTTACGCCGCAGCGTTTTCCACGTCCGTGAAAGAAGTAATGCTTTTTGCCTGCCCGGTCATGAGAAAGTAACGAGCTGCGAGTGACAGCGTCTCTGTTGCATACCCTCGGCTTCTAAACGGGGCGCCGATACCGAAGTGAAGTTCCATGCTCTCATCACGCTGTATGGCCGTTAACAATCCTATCGGCTTTTCTTCTTCGACCGCTTCGATCACCCAAATACATTTACCTGTCAACGTCAGGCTCTGCGGGGTTGAAAGCCGCTGCAGCATTTGTTCAGTTTGCTCGAGACTAGCATGGGGCTGCCTCGCAAGATATTTTGCTGACTCAGAGTCGCCCGTATAGCTTGCGAAAATCGAAGCGATATCTTCGGGGCCAAAGTGTCGCAATATCAGCTTTTCTGAAGCAGTTATCCTCGTCATGATCAGCCCGGGTTGCACCATGTTTTTCCGTCATGCTTATTTCTATTAAGCATGTTAACACCGGAGGCAAAACCGGCGCGAAGCAAAGCTTCTGGCATACCGACCAAACTGCACTCGACACTCAACCAATAAAACAGCGATCAAGATCCCCCGCTTTTGTGCGGCCACCTTCAGCTTTGCAAACATCATGCTTTGCGTGCTAACAATAAAAAGAAGTACAACGACAGGACGCTATCGCATGGACGCCCTCATTTCCCTACTCCCGCCCATCGCCGCCGTGGCGCTGGCCCTCGCTACCCGACGCGTGAACGTTTCGCTGTTCGTTAGTATCTGGATCGGCGGCTGGCTGGTGGCGGGCAACCCTATTGCCGCCGTGGGCCAGACCTTTGACTGGTTCGCCGAGGTGATGACCGACGAATGGAACGCCCGCTTTCTGGTGCTGGTCGCCCTGCTGGGTGCCGGTGCGGCCTTCATGCACCGCACTGGAGGCTCCCAGGCGCTGGCCCGGGCGCTTGCCAAGCGCATTCACTCCGGCCGCGCCTCCCTGCTGTTGACCTGGGCGCTGGGCATGGTGATATTTTTCAACGACTACGTGAACTCGGTCATCGTGGGTAACGCCACCCGTGATTTGACCGCCCGCCAACGCCAGTCCCGGGAGAAGCTTGCCTGGGTGATGGACGCGACCTCCGCCCCGATGGCCACCTTGGGCCCGGTATCGGACTGGATCGGCTATCAGGTTTCACTAATTGCCGGTGCCTTGGTGGGCTTAAGCTTTGCCTCGGCGGAGCCCTACCGCCTCTTTCTACTGTCGATTCCCTGGAACTTCTACGCCCTGCTCTGCCTGGCTTCAGTGCCGATGATTCTGCTGGCCGGGGATTTCGGCCCCATGGCGAAAGCCCAGCGCCGCGCCGAGCAGACCGGTGAGCTGGTCGCCCCCGGCGATACGCCGCTTTCCAACGTGAATGCGGACCTGGGCGAGGTGCCCGAAGGCCGCGGGCGACTCTGGCACTTTCTGCTGCCGCTGGTGGTGCTGATTAGCGTGGCTTGCTGGGGGCTCTGGTACACCGGCGGCGGCGCCGAAGGGGCGACGATCATGGACGCGCTGGAGGAGACCGACGTGAGCGTGGCGCTCTCCTGGGCGGCGTTCGCCATGGTGGGCACCGGCATGGTCATGGCGCTTCTTCAGCGCCAGACGTTGAAAGATTGCGAAGAGACGCTGCTGGCCGGGTTTCGTACCATGCTGCCGGCCCTGGTGATCATGGTACTGGCCTGGAGCATCGGCACCGTGACCGGGGCGCTGGGCACCGGCGAGCACGTGATCGATGCCACTCGCGACTGGCTCTCGCCCGCGCTGCTGCCGCTGCTGATCTTTCTGATCGCCATGGTGATCTCGTTCGCCACCGGCAGCTCCTGGGGTGCGATGGCGATTCTCACGCCAATTGCCGTGCCCCTGGCGTTCGAGCTTTCCGGCGGTGACATGGCGCTGGTCAGCATGGCCATCGGCGCGATCTTCTCCGGTTCGATCTTCGGCGACCACTGCTCGCCCATTTCCGACACCACGGTGATGGCCTCGATCTTCGCAGGCTCGGATCATATCGCACACGTGCGCACGCAAATTCCCTACGCACTGGTACCTGCCAGCATCAGCGGGCTGCTTTATGTAGCCTCGATGATGGTGGAATCGGTGTGGGTCCTGTTGGTCGCGGGGCTGGTGGTTCAGTTTGGGGTGTTGATGGCGCTAGGTCGGCTGGGGCAGCGCCAGTACAGAGGATAGCCCCTACTTCGGGCGTTTGTGGATCAAACGCCCGGAGCAAGATCCAATCTGTAAAAGCCGCAAAGCGTTAGAGAAATATTCGGCAACATCGTCTGATGATTCATTATTCGTAGTGGCTCCAAAGCCTTAGCACTTTGATCACTCGCTCATCTTCAAGCACCTGGTAGACCAAACGATGCTGAATATTAATGCGGCGCGAATACGCCCCAGCAAGATCACCAACGAGTTTCTCGAATGGGGGCGGTTTGCGGTAGGGATCTTCCGCTATCAATGCTAGAAGTTCCTGGGCTTTAGGCTTGAGGCCGCTAGAAGCCAGCTTTTTGGCATCCTTCTGCGCCTGCCTGGTGTAAACCAACCTCCATGTCACCAGTTCAGTTCCTCATCGCATTCATCCACCGGAGTGTCCATCCCCTCACGAATCGACTCCCGCATACCCGGCACGGAGAGCAGGTACAGTGTTTCCTGAATGGCCGACCAATCCTCTTCCGATACCAGCACGGCATTGTTTCGCTTACCCGTAATCGCGATGGGCTGATGGGACTCGGCGGTCTCGTCGATCAACCGGTAAAGATTACTGCGCGCCTCAGTGGCGGTAATTGCGGTCATGACGCACCTCCTATATGTTGCCTCATGGGAAGTGTACGCCTTAAGGTACGTACGTCAAGACGAACGCTCCGTATAACGCCGCGCTCTGCGGCAAACTTGTAGCGCAGCGGAAAGTTTATCCGACAGAGGCGCTTTGTTAGATTTATTTAAAGTAAGCTGTGTAACGTCTAGAGATCCAGCCCTGCTCAAGAACACCGTCAATTTCAACCTCAACTAGAAGCCATGATCGGTCTGACTTATCAATAACTTCGACCAATGTTCCAACCGGTAGAGTTGTGACTATTTCAGATTTCACTCCTGGACTTCCTCTAAATTTCAGGGTGTTAGCAGTAATAACACGAAACCCTTTTAGAGCAGCACGATCGAAAGTTTCAGTCGACTCCCTAACAAAAGCTTTGGCCTCTGACGGCGTGGTTATAGCAGCAGTCTCTTTTCTGGCCTCAATTGCATTTGTCATTACATAAGTAGCCAGACAACTTAAAACAACAGGAATAAAATAAGTATGGTACAGGTAAAGTAAAACTCTCTTTGTATTTTCCGAGAGAGCATTAAAATCAGTTACCGAAGATACTTCTTCACTTATTTCCGCATCTATTTCTATAAGGGATTCATCAATAGCTTCTGAAAATTCCATTTCAGGAGAAAAAGCTAAAGCTGAGCTTTCAAAAAACGGCGAGTTATCCAAGTTGGATAAAGCTTTAAATGATGCGAGATTTCTTAGCTGTGATATATGCTTAAATGCTTCCGATTGCTGGAATGCAATAGCAGACAATCGAGTCGATCCTGCAATAGATCTAAATAATTTCAATGTTTCTGATTCTTGCAATGCCAGTGCAGCAAAGCGACTCGATTCAGTTAACTCTCTGATTGATCTCATGGCATCTGACTCACGGAGTGCGAGCGATGCCAAATTACTACTTTCTGTAACCATGCGCGCAGATTTCATAAGCTCCGACTCATTAAATGCTAACGAAGCTAAGTTGTTAGATTCATTTAGCTTTCTGATTGAACGCATGGCTTCAGATTCTTGGAGTGCCAATGCAGTAATATTGGTCTGTTTTTGAAGCCTTTGAATAGACTTCATCCAAGGATGATTGACTAATTTCTCAAGCCCTTTATTCATATTTTATACGTTGCTCATTCCTAGTTGGCACACAAAAATCTAACGCCGCAAGCAAGAGCAGCTTTGATGTGTAGGCGAAGCCGGAACGGAAAAGCCGTCGCCTTGACTTGCATTGTTAGGCTTTAAATCCAGGTGGGATATCCCATAGTTGCACCTCAATATAGAGCTCAAAATCTGTTTCCCAATATCGGTCATAAGGAACCACGTGATCATTTTCAGGAATCCCGAATCGTGTAACGAGGTCACTCATCTCGTTGAGCAGAAACACTTGGTTGTAATAAGGCTTGTCTTCTCGGGATAGAGCAATAAAACTATCAGGGTAAGTTAAGGACGTTGTTACAGGGTCAAGCTCCGAAAGAGGAATTTTCAACTCACTTTGATTAGCATTAAGGTCACGAAACCAAGGAGATTCTCCAAGCACTAGATAAAAGGGGTGACGGCGGCGTGGCTTACCTCCTTGCGCAATAAAGAGTTCACGCAGCCTAGCTTCAATCTTACTGCGGACTTCAATGTAGTTCCTGCCATAGCGACGTCGATAATTGGGATCACGCTGATGACGAGTCAGAAGATTTAGGAACACGGGGTCTTCTGATCCGGCAGAAAGCTCTGAAAGGCTCCGAAACGGACCACTCTCAGGTAAATAGTAGTGGGTAGCAAACTTTGGAAATTTCATCTCTATATCACACCTAACGCTTGCAGCATGCGCGCCCTTGGAATGGAGCCGAAGGCGCAATGTAAAGGGCGTCGCCGTGCCTGCACTTGTTATATTTCAATAACTTCCCCAGACCAGCCCGCCGATGTGTTCTGTGCAACGACAATGGCTGACTGGCTCTCATTGGCTAGAGCAAGCAAGCCAGATGGAGTCCAGATAGCACTTTTCCCGCAAGGTTGCCCACCGCCTGAACGCGAGTTTTGATTAGCCATCGCTACCAAGATTCCATAGTTCCGAGCGTAGCTCTTCAATACTTCTGTATCTTTGACGTACCCATTACGAGTTATCATCGCGCCTGAGATATAGATTTTTGCGCCCTTTTCGACGCAGCCGCTCACATGTTCCGTGACATTTGTGTCTGCACAAATGGCGTTGGCTATTGTGCTGTCGCCTACGGAGACTAGTTCGTAACTCGTACCAACTGAAAAGTATTTTTCTTCTCCAGGATGCAGATGCATCTTCGCATACGTGCGAATTCCTCCGTCTGGCAAAAAAATAAAAGAGCCGATCTGCGGAAGGGCTCCTGTAGCAATCGCGGCTCCAGCAACGACAACCAAACCATGCTCCCGAGCGGCGAGCTGCAATGGTTCGAGTCGGCGATCATTAACTGAGATCGCGAGTGCCTGCGATAGCTCAGGCTCATAGCCTATAAGGGAAAGCTCTGGGAACGTAAGAAAAGAGATATTGCACCGTGCGGCTACCTCGATGGCATTTATATGAGCCTCCAAGTTTCGGTCGATCCCTCCACTTTCGGATGAAATCTGAGCCACACCAACTTTCAAAACCATCACACAGTCATCCTTGAAATATAACGCTGAGCGAAGCGGCGGCCCGTCAGGGACGTCCGCCTTACACGGCTGGTTAGTTCACTCACGGCGAGCCAGTAGCAGTCCGACCCCGGCGCTCCCAAGAAATCCAGCACAGATCCTATTGAACAGTTGACGCATAGCCGGACGAGAAAACCAGTGCCGCAACATCTTGCCAAAGAAGGCGTAGGTGCCTATCGCGATCCATTCAAGCATAAGAAAAAGAGCACCCAAAACCAAGAACTGAAATCCTACTGAGCCTGAAGGATCGACAAACTGAGGAAGAAAGGCCGTAAAAATCAAAATGGCCTTTGGGTTACCAGCCGCCAAAAGAAATTCTTGCTTCGCCAATTGGAGCAGGTTTTTACCCGCCGGTGACTCATCATCGGCACCAGTCGTGTCTGCTGTCCAAAGCTGGAAAGCCAGCCAAAGCAGATATAGTCCGCCGGCGATTTTTATAACAAGAAATAACTTCTCCGACGTATACAGCACTGTTGCCAGGCCTGTTGCTGCAAGAGTAATCATACCCACAAACGCGACAAGCCGACCAATGCCAGCACAACAGGCTGCCTTGATCCCGTAACGTTTGGCGTTTGCCATTGAAAGAAGGTTATTTGGCCCAGGAGCCATGTTTAAAGCAAAGCTCGCTGGTATGAATAAAAGGATCGTCGATAAGGTCACAGTTGATTCTCCTTGATGAACTAACGCCCACAGCACGGGCAAATTTGTAGCGCAGCGGAAAATTTGTCCCTGTGCCTGTGATTGTTAGGGCTTTTCTCCCTACGAGGCATCAAGGCACTCCTCAATAGATTCTTTAATATAAGAAACAAGTGCCTCGAAATCCTCCTGCTTCTCATCCCATCGATCCTCAATCTTTCCCAGATAGCCATCCCGCGCATACCTCAATAGCATTGCGTGATCAGGGGATGCTTGCTTTTCCGCCCACTCAGCAGCCGCATCTTTTGGAGCAATATCGCCGGTAGCAGCGGTCAGCCACATACGCGACAAGGTCAGAACGACATTGCGTTCATCTCCCGTTGCCTCAGCCAGAAGAGTGGGCAAAGAATCATGGATTGCCCGTCGGATGTCACTCATTGGCACCGGATCGAACAGCTCTTCAGCATAGACCCCATACAGCGGCAGGCTGTTATCGATTATTTTCTTCAAAACAACTGCAAGATCAGGATCGCGGACTGGTTCCGGAACACTTCCGGCCTCAAACTCCTCTCGCAACCACTCACCGTATACAAACTCAGCCCGAGGCGGGAATTGCCAAGGCACGACATCAGAAACCGTCATCACAGTTAACTCTAGCGGCCTGATAGCTTGTAGATTCCCAATTGCGCCGGATACGCTCATTAACTGAGATACCAAGGCCTTTCTTTGCTCAAAGGTAGGCGCGTTAGAGACTGCAACCAAGATATCTACGTCGCTGTCGCGCTTTAAACCACCAACGATGGCAGAGCCGAAGAGATAAATACCGATAATCGAATCACCAAGCACACCTTCAACGACTGACTGTGCTTGTGTCGCTTCATCTGGTATCTCTACATTTTCCATATACTCCGGGATCTCCTTTCGCCCTAACGCCCGCAGCACGGGCAAAGTTGGAGCGCAGCGGAAGCTTTGTCCCTGTGCCTGCGATTGTTAGCTGCTGGTTCACTCGAACTGAAAATGAATAGCGTTTTCTCCCGCTTCGGATAGTTGCCATCTCTCAAACTTGATCCCGACACCATGTTCGACCTCCCACTTTGTCCAAAAGCCCATACCGAAGGTACCGATTTCCCTCCAAGAGGGGATAAATAGGCTCTGATACAGTAGCAAAGGAGCCAAGCCTTCTACTGATCGGACGAGCGGGACATTTTCGTCAGGGTCTTCACCCCACTCTTGAAATGCTTTTCGATAGGAATCTGCGCCCGCTTGGTAGTCGGTAAAAATACGCTCAAGCGTTTGCTGATGAACCGCATCGAGCCGTTCAAGATAGCCCCTCAACGTATCCAGCTGACTATCCGTAACCATTCGCTCTTGGCCAATAAAGCAGATCTCAATTGGCTCTTTCTGTCGCAAGAACGGCACTTGCAACTCGCCAACAAGGAGGTCATCTTCTTTCAGCAGACCATCAAGCCACTGATCAAGTTTTCCAAGCTGCACAGTTGATCCTCATTCAGCTAACGCCAAATTCAGGTGCGCCGTAGGCGTCACTTGGAATTTCTTGTTACATTCCGGTTTTTTTATAGTAATAGAGTGTTGAGTCAAAGCCACCATCAGAGTTAGAGGCAAACTCAGGAATTTCGCCAGCAAGTTGATAGCCTATAGCTTCATACAAACTGGATGCCACATCACCTTTACGAGTATCAAGAACCAATAATGACTTCTTTATGCTTTTGGCCTTATCTTCAAGCTCAAGCATTAGAGCTTTACCGGCTCCCTTGCCACGGGCACTTGTGTGAACCATCAGCTTTTCAACTTCAGCACGGTGAAGCCCGTTTTTCTTTTTGCATAAAGAAAGCTGAACTGTACCGATTACCTGACCTTTATCTTGAGCCAAAAACATTACTTTTGAACTGTCAGATAAGTCATTCTCAACGCTTTTCCAGTATTCATCAGCTTCAGATATTGAAAGTGGAGCAATAAAGCCTATTGAAGCTCCATCATCTACACAATTGCATAGAAGTTTAACGAGCTGTTCACGATATCTCTCTAGCTTTTCTACTTCGATGATTTGCACGTTTTCTCCTGAGGAATGTAACGCTCGCCAACACGCGCAGCTTTGTAGTGAAGGCGAAGCCGCAACGAAAAAGCTGTCGCCGTGATTGGCCTTGTTAGGCAAAGCAATCTGGAACCTGAACAACCTGCTGATCCTTTGTAAGTGGGGATAGCATCCACTCAAGACTCCGAAGTGGATATGTCCGCGCCCAAATAGTACTGGCTAGAAGATGGTGCGCTGCAGGCTCCGACAGGACGGATTTAACATTCTGCAAAGCAGCTTGCTTATCTTCTGCTTGATGGATGATAGACCCATAGAATATTGCACGGATCATCTCTTCAGTATCCAAACCATGCCACTTTTTTCCGGCCCCAGCTCGCTGCCACTGCTGTTTATTGTGCTTGAGGGCCGCCTTGACCGCACCCGACTCACGACAGTGCTTTCCAATAAGCCTTTGTATCGTGAAGAAATGCGAGGGTTCTTCATTACCCCAAAAAAAGCGAAAATCAATATAAAGCCCTTTCAGGCGGTGAACACTTACTGGAATCCCAGTAGCGTTGAATTTCCCTTCGGAATCATGCCCCACCCACCCTGAAACAGTGAATCCTTCGCTTTCAAGCTCACTCCAGTTCCGCTCAAGCTCCGCGAGGCGGTCGCGGAAAAATTGGATAGTTCTTAACGTCTCGTCATCCATTGGTTCAGTCAGCTCGATTACACTCAAAGCTTTCCCTCTTTTGCCTAACGCCGTGCTCTGGGGCAAACCGAAGCGCAGCGTAGGTTTGTCCCTAGCAGCACTTTGTTAGGGCTGATTTGGCTCACACCAAACCAACTCATCTTTTAACTTTAACTCTTGCAGAGAATATACCTTGTTACTGGATAAAATATAATTTTGCCAGTACATGGTTAGTTTGTTGAATTTTCGTTCAAGCATTTTCTCATTTTCAGAAGGGTTCGCCATAAGGGATGGCGAGCATGAAGCAAAACCTGAGTAGGCAGCTTCAATACGAGCATTTTCCTGGATTTTATGCCAGGAAAAGTAACCGACTGCAGGTATAGATATAGTTGCGAATGCGATTGTTGCATACATAATCAATTTCATACGAGCAAGCTCAGGATGACGCCTGGCTTCTGCAAGCTTTTGCATCAGGCTCGTTATCTCGCTATTTCCTGACAGCACTTGAACGATTTCAAAATCACTAGAAGGGTAAAATATTTCAATAGAAACTGATTCATTTGGGGGTATTTCTTCAATTATGAGTTCTTTTTCACCTCCTTTTAAATCACATTTTACGGAGACATCTCTTCTATGAAATTTAAATATCGGCTGATACTGAAAATCGCCAGTATATAAAACACGAATTTCTTTCTGTACTTTGGAAGAGTAGTTGTCGACCCTAATTGAAGTTAGACTGATAAAATCAAGTCCATCGTGGTTTTCCGTAGATAGTTCCTTGAATTCCTTTGGTACAGGAAAGCTAATTGGGCCATAGGTGTCATAGCCAACAGCATCTGGAACTTCTTTTTTAATCTGTAAAAAACTTTGAACTGTACTTAACAAGAAAAACTCCATTTATTTATGCAGGTGACGCGCATTGCCCTAACAGTGATTATATAGCCGGCTGCATAACCTTAATGAACGTGCCGGCACGTTCATTGGGGTTATCTAGCCGCTCTGATCAAATCTACCTCATTGATTCTATTACTAGCAAAGCAAATTTTGGCTGGTTATCCAAAATTCGCGTGCTGGCAAGATTTGTCATTCTCAATAATACTGTATATAAATACATATAAAATATTCATGCAAAAGGATGCCGCCATGAAGTTAATGGATAGGGTCCGGGCTACCCTGCGGGTGAAACGCTATAGCCTTCGCACTGAGAAGACGTATTGCTACTGGATTCGCTTCTTCATTCGTTTTCATGGAATACGCCACCCAGCCACGATGGCAGGTCAAGAAGTCAGGCAGTTTCTGGAGTATCTCGCAACTGAGCGGCGCGTGGCCGCTGCCACACAAAATCAGGCGCTTAATGCCATCGTATTCCTGTATCGGCACGTACTTGAACAACCACTGGGTGACATTGGCACTTTTAGCCGAGCCAAGCGCCCTCAGCGTTTACCGGTCGTGCTTTCCCATCAAGAGGTGATGCGTGTTTTCGAGCACCTGACAGGCTCCATGCACCTCATCGCTTCGCTTATGTATGGCTCCGGGCTACGTGTTTCTGAAGCCTGCCGTCTGCGGGTCAAGGATCTCGATTTTTCACGACAAGTCATCACCATACGTTCCGGCAAGGGCGATAAGGACCGTACGACGCTCTTACCCCCGTCTTGTATAGCGTCATTGCAATCCCAGGTTTACCAGGCAGAGCAGCAACTGGCCAAGCGGCTTGGAACCGGCGCGATCCCCGTGTCACTCCCTTACGCGCTAGACCGAAAGTATCCCAATGCCGGAACGTCACTTGCGTGGCAGTGGCTTTTTCCTTCAACCAGGCCCTGTTTCGACGTTGATAACCGGGTGGTGCTCCATCACATTCACACGTCTGCCGTCCAAAAAGCGGTGAAACACGCCATGCGCGCGGCGTCTTTAACGCGCCCTGGGTCATGCCATTCTTTGCGCCATAGCTTTGCGACTCAATTGCTTAGCCAAGGGACAGACATACGCACGTTGCAAGCGTTGCTGGGGCATAAAAGCGTCGAAACCACTCAAATATATACGCATGTGCTGGGTAACGACTTTGCAGGGGTGAAAAGCCCGTTGGGTTAACGGCGCCGCTTGGCTCATCTGGCATTGTTCGGCTATCTCACCTTGCATCTCCCCCCGCCCAGCCCTAGACTCGCCAAGACAACTGCTTGACGGGGTGCCGGTGATATCCGGCTGAGATGGCGCAGGGCGAGCTTAAAGCTTCCAAGCGCGGGTCCCGCTGAACCTGATCCGGCTAATGCGCTTATTGGAAAAGCGCGGGTACCGGCGTAGGGATCAAGCGATGGCGCCGGCTGGCTCTACCATGATCGCAAGCCCCCTTCCCCGCCATTTCCTCGATCTTCTCGCCTGCCCTTCGGATCTCTACCCCCGGAGGAAACATGGGCTACTGCTTTAACGATCTCACCACCGCTTGCCACAACGACTGGCGCGCTTATATCGAGCACGACTTCGTGCGCCAATTGGGCAACGCCACGCTCCCTGAAGAATCCTTTCGCCACTACCTGAAGCAGGATTACCTGTTTTTGATTCACTTTGCCCGTGCCTACGCGCTGGCCGCCTACAAAAGCCCCACGCTTGCCGACCTGCGCCAAGCTCATGAGGGCATGAAAGCCATCGTCGATGTCGAGCTGGATCTGCATATCGGCTTTTGCCGCGAGTGGGGCATTAGTGAAGACGAGCTGGCAAAGCTGCCCGAAGCGCGTGCGACGATGGCCTATACCCGCTACGTGCTGGATACCGGCAGCCGGGGCGATCTGCTCGATCTGCATATCGCCCTTGCACCGTGCCTGGTCGGCTACGGCGAAATCGCCAACTGGCTGAATGCTCAACCTTTTACCCTGCGCGGCGCAGATAGTCCTTATGACGCCTGGATTGCCATGTACGAAGGCGAGGAGTTCCAAGCGGCGATGCACGCGGAGCTCGAGTGGTTGAACGCCCGCCTGGCAGAAGTTTCGCCCGCCCGCTTCGCCGAGCTCACCAAGATATTTCGCGATGCCACTCGCCTGGAAATCGACTTCTGGCAGATGGGGCTAACGCTGGCGGAGTAGCTGCAACGCATGCTCCGTTTTAAAGCATTACCTTGACGGTCGGGTCTTCGCCTTTGGGTAGCGTTTCGCCCATCCAGAGGCGATGCAGGCGCGTTTTTAAAATATCACCAGGGCCCGAAATGAATTTTGGCTGGCCGAAGTGAGTCATCACCTCATGCTGTCGTTCCAGGGCTTTGCGATCCTGAGCAACGACCGGGGCCAGAAACAGACGAATGGCAGCCTGCTTGAGCCAATGGGGCGCCATACCATTGGGCGTCGAAAAGCAGGCAAAGGGCGTAAAGGTACCCGCGGTGGCCGGTGTAAAAATCGCCGTAACGCAGAGCGTCAGCTTCGTCTGTCCTTCCCAGCGCGCCTGTACCGTGGTGGGGGGATAGTAGCGCGAGACGCTATGCGAGCGATCGCGTTCGAGAAAACGTGACATCAGACCTGTATCGGGCTGGGTCTGCTCTATTTTCATATCGATCCCATTGCCATGGCTGGTCACGACGAGTTCGACGGGCAAGCGCTTATCGCGGCGGCGAATGAAGCCATGATGCAGATGGTTGGTATGAAAGGGGTCCATCACGTTCTCTATGGCATCAAAGGCGCGCCCACGCCAGGTCCCCTGTTGCCACCAGAAGTGATCAAGCGCTGGATTGCCAAGGTCTGGTGGCAGCTCCGGCTCAGCCGGGGCCGCCTCCGAGAGCGCAACGAACACGCCACCGTGGCGCTCCACTGCACGCAGTGGCGTGGCCGCTAGGCGCGCGTCGCAAGTGGTTTCAACCTCACATCCCGGTACCTTGGCGCAGTGACCATCGCGACCAAAACGCCAACCGTGGTAGGAGCACTCCAGCGTGTTGTTCGTGACACGTCCTTCGGAGAGCGGGTAGTTGCGGTGAGGGCAGCGATCCACTAATGCACCGATACCCTCATCAGTACGAAATAGCGCTATTGGCGTATCGCAACACATAACCTTACGCACTTTGCCGCGCGGCACATCACGAGACAAAGCGACCAGATGCCACGCATCCAGCACCGCTTGGGGAAAACTCATCAGGGCAGCTCCTCGCCGTTCCACTCCAAATCATGGGTTGTGGCGGCGTTGGTAGAGTGTTTGTGAAGAAGGCCGCTAATCGCAAAGGCCGCCGCGTCGGTCAAGGCGCCGATCAGTACCCAGCGGTCGTGGGGAGTAGAAATCGCATCACTACCGGCCCGCACACAATGCCACCAGTGCGCCAAACGTGCATGGCGGAGCGCTTTCGGCAACCCAAACAGCCACATGGCTGGGCCCAAGTAGCGGATAGCGGGTGATCTATCGGGCGTGGGTATGCCATCGCCCATGCTTCGGGCAAGATGCCCCTCTCCCCCAAACAAGTGCACGCCGCTGGTTGCGCGCGGGTTGCACTCAAGCAAAAAAGGCGCGCCAGCCTTATCGAAGATGACATCGCAGGCGAACTGACCATGCATTTTGCTACTCGCTGCCAACTCCATGGCCAGTGTGTGAAGCCTCGCGTAGCGCGGGGCCTCTAAAGGTTCAAAGGCGTAGCAGGCGCTGCCGGCCATACGCCAATCCGACTGATAAGCGCTGAAGGCAGCGAGTTTGCCGTGGTGGGCAACGGCGTAAAAGCAGGCCTCTTCACCGCTTACATAGGCCTGCGCCATCCAGGGGGCCGTGGGGCTCGGAACCTGCTTGTCCAAGGTAGCCGCCTCTGGGGTGATCAATGTCTGATCGCCAAAACGACTAAAGCACGGCTTAAATACCCACTCATGGCAAGTAGCACGATAAGATGCTAGCTGGTCAACGCTCTCTATCGGCTCGCTGTTGGGTACCGGTAACCCCGATTTTTGACAATGTCGAGCGAAGGCCAATTTGTCATGGAGCGTGCGCAGTGTCTTAAGCGAAGGTGCCAGAAGCCGTTCACCCAACCAGCCATGCAGGCTGGGGGCGGCCAAATGGAACACCTCTTCGCAGGTTGGTACCACTAACTCTATATCGTGCTGCTCGACCAGTACCCTTACCCACTGACGAAATGCATGGCCCTGCTGACGAGGTGCGGGATGGCGATGCAGCCGGACGGGCAGTCTTGAGCAGCGCGCCATTCTCGCCGTGACGCTGTCTGCCATGTGCACTTCCCAGCCCGCAACACAAAAGTCTCGCGCAAGCTCCAGCGCTGCCACCGAACGCGCGCCGGTAATCAACACACGCCTAACCATGATGACTAACCACACGGCGGCGTTTAGGACCTGGCCAGCCCTTGAAGTCATGCGTTACTTCGACAGGCACCGGCAGTTGGCACAAACGCTTGAGCGTGGCGGCCGCGTGATCGGCATCGCTGGCCGAACAGCAAGGGGAAAGGTGGAGCACTACGCGCTCGGGCCACGCCTCGGCCTGCCATAGCGGGCAGCTCCCCCGCACGGACTCCATGGCCGCGACCACCTGAGGCGGCGTAACAATATGAGAACCAAAGCGCCAAAGATCGCTCACTCGGCCCTGGGGCGGGCGGATAATTCGTCCGGCAAACCCGCAGGGGCAAGTAGCCGCACCCAGCTCCAAATAATCATCGCCGCGCACACGCACAATGGGTTGGCTGACCCGGCGCAAGTCGGTAATGATGGGTCGGTAGCCCGGCGTGCCGGGCACCGGTTCCAGCTCGATGATCAACGAATGATCATTCAGGTGCAGATGACCATGGGCGCACTCGGCGCCTAAAAAACCTTCAGTGGCCTGGTAAATCGCCCGAGGGGCGCAACCCAATTGATGAGTAATGGTTTCCCGCTCGGCCTCCCCCATCGGTTCGCTACCTACAAAGAGGTGGCGTAGCGACGGTAAATCCATGCCCGCCTCGGCCAGTGCGACAAGGCGATGAGGCGGCGCAATCAAAATCGTGGGGGCGAACGTCTCCAGAGCGGTACGTGTCTGCTCGCATGAGTCGTTCAAGGGAAAATGGCCGAAGACGAAACGCTTGCGCTGCACATCACTATAGAGTGCATTGCTGGCACGCAGATGCAAGGCCAGCCGCTGGCGGGCCAGCAGCGCCCGGGCGGGCAGCAGCCGCGCAAGGCTCTGACCAAGATAGTCGGCGCGCTCCTGGGAGCTGGCTAAAAAGAGCCCACGCGCCGTACCGCTGCTCCCGGTCGACCAGCCCGCCGACAAGGCTCCCGTTTCGCAGCCCTGCTCGGCGGCATCGGCCATGGCATAAAGCGCTGACGTGCTCAGGCCAACGCTGTTCCAGGCACCGTAGTCACCACGCAACGCCGCTACCTCAGTGATCGGCACGTTCTCCCACGCTCCCCAAGCGACATCAGTCAGCGCCGGGGTGCGCGCCAGTACCGGCTGAAGCTGTCGCCATTGAGCGCTACGCCTTGCCGCTAGCTGGCGAGGCGACAAACGTAACGCTCGCCGGGTGCGAAGCCAAGCGGCAGCGATATGGCTAGCGTGCATACGGCCCCTGAAAGCGTTGCGCGCTCTCGGCGCAGTGCGAAGGTAAAATGGTCAGTTCCTTATTGCGCTCGGCTGCCGTGCATAGTTTTGCAAAGGTGGCCCGATAACACCGGGTATCTCCCAGCAGCGCGGTGGTAAGCTTGGGCGGTGGACGACGCTCCAGAATCGACTTGCCCAACCAGACCGCATCGGCGGCGAGTAGTATGAACCGATCATCCGTGGTGCGCAGCGCCAGCCCCCAGTGCCCTACACAGTGCCCGGGCAGCTCGACGGCCAACAAACTGCCGTCACCAAGAATATCGCGCCCCTCGCTAAAGGGTGCGAAGCTGCTGGGCAGCGCTAGCGCAGGCGCCTCTTCGAAAAAGCGGGCGTTGGCATCCGCGGCTTGGGGTACCAGTGCGGGGAGGAGTCCTTGGCGAACCCGCTTGAAGCGCCCCGGCGCGCGCAGCTCGGCCAGCCCGGCCCTGGCACAGTAGACGGGGCGCTCGGCCAAATGGCACATACCGGCCACGTGATCACCGTGAAAGTGCGAAATGATGGTCGCCGTAATATCGCGATCGTCGATACCGTGGGTGGCAAGCCAGGTGTGCCAGGCGTGTTCGGTGCCCACTTCCACCGGCGTTGCCCAGCGGTAGAGCCGCTCCGGAAAAGGGGCCGTTGCCTCCCAAAACGCCGGGTCGTAGCCGGTATCGAAAAGCAGCAAACCACGCGTCGGATGCTCGATAACACCCAACATTGCAGGAAAATCCACGGGGCTGAAGCGGCCGCCAGAAAGCGTCGCGGCTTCAGGGTGCCGGCAAAACCCACGCGCCAACCAGCGAAAGCCGACGCGGATCATGGTGTCTCCTGTCCGGCCAGCTGCCGGGCCTGAGTCAGTAAAGTGTCCATGGCATCGAAGCGGGGCTGATAGCCCAGTAGACGCTGGGCAGGTTCCAGGTCAAAGGTTTGCGAATAGGCAAGCGTAGCCAGCTTGTAGCGCGTCAACAGCGGCTCCTTTTCCGTCTCGACCAGCGCTCCCCAGTGTTCCTGCAGCCAGGCCATCGCGCGCGCCACCCTCACGGGTACGTTGAACATTGTCGGGGATTGTCCCAGTGCAGCGGACAGCCGAGACGCCACTTCGCGCACCGTGACAGGCTGCCCCCCGGAGATGTTGATCGCCCGCCCTATAAGCGCTGGGGCGCGCGTCTCGGCTTCACAGATAGCCCACGCCGCATCGCGCAGGTCGGTCAGTTCGATAAGTGCTCTGCCATCTTTGGGCAGCGGAATCCTTGGGCGACCAGCCAACTCGGCGAGTTTGGGGAGAATGATACGATCGCCCGGCCCCACCAGTGCACGGGGGCGGATAGCGCAGCAGTGAAGAGAATCTCGTCTAGGTGACAACACATATTGTTCGGCGGCCAGCTTGGTACGCGCATAGTGGTTGAGCGGCGGCTCAGCAGGCTGGCTTCGTTCATCGATCCGAAGCCGGTCGCGATAAGCGGCAAAAATAGAAGGCGAGGAAACCAACACAAACCGAGTTGCCCCGCTTTGTGCAGCAGCGTCGAGTAGTCGCTCGGTCATCGTTACGTTGTGGCGCTCAAAAGCCTCTCGGGGACCCCAACTGGCCGACAAAGCGGCGGCATGAATCACGCTATCGACCTCATCCAGCAACGGTGAAAGACTGGCCTGAGGGCGTGATAAATCCGCCGCCACGAAATCGGCACCCAAGCCGGTAATTACCTTGCCCGCCTCTTGCGAGCGCCCCGTGGCGCGTACCACATGTCCGCGCGATAGCGCCTCGCGCACCAGCGCCATGCCCAGCCCGCCCGTGGCGCCGGTAATCAAGAGACGTCGGCTCATACGCGCAAGACCATGGCACTGGCGCTGATGCCTGCCGCCGTTCCCAAGAGTAAAAGATAGTCGCCCGCCTTGACCGCGCCGGTGGTCAGCGCATGGGCGAGTACGGTGGGAATCGAGGCCGCAATCTGGTTACCGGTGGTCGCAAAGATATTGACCACTCTGTCGCTACGCGGCGCAAAGAGCCGCCGCACATGCTCGACGCCGGGCGCACTGGCCTGATGGCAAACCACGCAGGCCAGCTCATCGCGAGTAATATTGGCCTGGTCCAGCGCCTGCCCGATGACACCGGGCAGCGTTTTGGCGGACGCCTTGAAAATCCCGAAGGCGTCCATCTCGAAGCAGGCGCCAGCTTTCAATGCCTCAAATCCCTCTTCGATGCGCAGCTTCGTACCGCCCGCCCGTAGCTGAGCAAGCCCATGGTGGGCACCATGAGTAACCGATGCACTACCATATAACCCCTGCTGCTGATCGTCGCTTGCTTCGATCGCCAACGCCGCTGCGCCGTCGCCGAAGATAGCGCGCGTTTTAGGCTCATACGGATTAAGGCCCGCCGAGGCGATATCACTGGCGAAGAGCAAAACACGCTTCCAGCGCCCGCAAGCGATGCCCATGGCGGCAATATCCAGGGCCGTCACAAACGAGAGGCAGGTCTGGTTGACATCGAAACTGGGCACGCCGGAATCTCCCAAGCCCAGCTGGTGCTGTACCAGCGCGGCCGTAGAGGGGATCGGCTGCTCCATCACGCCACACCCGCCAATGATCACATCCGGCAGCGTTTCGCCCCATCCCGCTCGAGCCAATGCCTCGCGAGCCGCAATCGCGGCCATACTCGAGGTGGTCTCTGCCCCGCTGGCAACGTGGCGAACGGCGATACCAAACTGGCTCTCGGTCCAGCCGGGTGTAAACCCCTGTTCCTCATCCAGCTCAAAAGAGGAGAGCTTTTTTGAGGGGCGGTAACTGCCCCAGCCTACAAGCGCGAAATTACTGATCATGGATGCTCGTCTATTCAGTATGCTGACTTACTTTAAACCGGGCCTTGATTCAATTGCGACCATAACCATAATAAAAATTAGCCACCCCTTAATCACTTGCTACATCCTCGTGGCTGCATCAAACTACTTTTAGCGCGGCTGGTCGCCGCGCGTAACGCTTGACGGGGTGCCGGTAACGCCGGCTGAGATGGTGCCGATTCAACAGCACTGATCCCGTTGAACCTGATCTGGTTAGGACCAGCGTAGGGATCAAGCGACAGGCAGCAACTAAAGATAACCTCACCCTGCCTCAGCCTCCCTTTGCGCGTCCTCTCTATTTAGTCTTTCTAAAGGGAGAGCCTCCATGACGAAAACAGCCCACTTTCTGGCCGAAACCGCCAAAGTCGATGCCGCCGCCATCGCGCCGCTGCCCGCCTCCACCAAGCGCTATATAGAAGGCTCGCGGCCAGACATTCGCGTGCCGTTTCGCGAAATCACCCTGTCGCCGACTACCACCAGCGGGGTAGATGAAGAAAACCCGCCGCTGCTGGTGTACGACACCTCCGGCCCCTACACCGACCCCGCCGCGCAGATCGACCTGCGCCAGGGCCTGGCGGAGCTGCGCCGGGCGTGGATCGAGGAGCGCGACGACACCGAGTTTCTGGAAGGATTGACCTCGGAGTACGGCAACCGCCGCGCCAACGACCCCACCCTTGCCCAGCTGCGGTTCGATTTGAAGCGCACCCCACGCCGGGCGAAAGCGGGTCACAACGTGACCCAACTACACTACGCCCGCCAAGGCATCGTGACGCCAGAGATGGAGTTTATCGCCATCCGCGAAAACCAGCGTCGCCAAGCGTTGGGCGATGCCGAGGTCGAGCGTATTTTAGGCCACCAGCACCGGGGCCAGAACTTCGGCGCCAGCATCCCCGAAGAGATCACCCCGGAATTCGTGCGTTCTGAGGTGGCCCGCGGCCGGGCGATCATTCCCAACAACATCAACCACCCGGAAAGCGAGCCGATGATCATCGGGCGCAACTTCCTGGTGAAGATCAATGGCAACCTGGGCAACTCGGCGGTGACCTCGTCCATCGAGGAGGAAGTCGACAAGATGACCTGGGGCATCCGCTGGGGCGCGGATACCATCATGGATCTTTCCACCGGGCAGAACATCCACGAGACCCGCGAGTGGATACTGCGCAACTCGCCGGTGCCCATCGGCACGGTGCCGATCTACCAGGCGCTGGAAAAGGTCAACGGCGTGGCGGAAAACCTCACCTGGGAGGTGTTTCGCGACACGCTGATCGAGCAGGCGGAACAGGGCGTGGACTACTTCACCATTCACGCGGGCGTCTTATTACACTACGTGCCGCTGACGGCCAACCGCGTCACCGGGATCGTCTCCCGCGGCGGCTCCATCATGGCGAAGTGGTGCCTGTACCATCATCAGGAGAGCTTCCTGTATACCCACTTCGAGGAGATCTGCGAGATCTGCAAGCAGTACGACGTGGCGTTTTCCCTCGGCGACGGCCTGCGCCCGGGCTCGATTGCCGATGCCAACGACGAAGCCCAAATGGCGGAGCTGAAAACCCTGGGGGAGCTGACCCACATCGCCTGGCAGCACGACGTGCAGGTGATGATCGAAGGCCCGGGGCACGTGCCCATGCACCTGGTGAAAGAGAACATGGACAAGCAACTGGAGTACTGCGACGAGGCGCCCTTCTATACCCTTGGCCCGCTGGTGACGGATATCGCGCCCGGGTACGACCACATTACCTCCGGCATTGGGGCGGCGATGATCGGCTGGTTCGGCTGCGCGATGCTCTGCTACGTGACGCCCAAGGAGCACCTGGGGCTGCCCAACAAGGAGGATGTTAAAACCGGCATCATCACCTACAAGATCGCCGCCCACGCGGCGGACCTGGCCAAGGGCCACCCGGCCTCACAGCGCCGCGACAACGCGCTCTCCAAAGCGCGCTTCGAGTTCCGCTGGGAGGACCAGTTCAACCTGGGGCTGGACCCGGACACCGCGCGCAGCTATCACGACGAAACCCTGCCCAAGGATTCCGCCAAGGTGGCGCACTTTTGCTCCATGTGCGGGCCGAAGTTCTGCTCGATGAAAATAAGCCAGGAAGTACGCGATACCTACCGTGACGCCGCCTCGGGAAATGACGCGGCGCGGGGCATGCAGGCGCAGGCCGAAAAATTCCGCGAGGAAGGCGGCGAGCTTTACCAGAAGGTGTAACGCGCCAATACGTTGTCGCTTCGCTGCCATGGCCTCGATGGCCCGCGCTTGATATGAGCGGGCCATCGAGGCCGTTTTTTTAAAGGTGCGCGGTGTCGATCGAAAAACCCGGTTCAACGTCAAGGGACAATAGTGTTGTTAACCCAAGTTATGTATTCTTTGGGTTTCCTTTCAGAGAGCGACCCGACGATGAATAGAAAAACCTACCTGGCGGCCTCCCTTGCTCTGTTGGGCGGTAGCGTACTCAGCGGCTGCGGCGACGACAGCGACTCGGCCGCCGATACGTCGATGCTGCGCTACATCCCGGCGGACTCCCCGTACTTCATGGCCACCCGGGAGACGATGCCGGAGCAGGAGGTGTTCGATTTCTACAAACGCACGATGCTCTTCGATGAAGGCCTGGAACAGGACATGGAGGAGTTGCGCGAGCTCCAGCGCCATGAAACCGATGCGCAATCCCAGGCGTTCATCTCGCTGATCCTCGCTCTCGGAGAAGAGGTCAAAAGCGTAGGGACCCTGGACGACCTGCATGAGCGAGGTATCAAGGCCGCGCCCCAGGCCGCATTTTACGGCCTGGGCATCCTGCCGGTGCTGCGCTTTGAACTGGAAGATAGCGCGGCGTTTCGCGAAACCCTCGAGCGCGTGCTGGCCAATGCCGATATAACGCCGCGCACGGGCACCACAGACGGCACCGACTACTGGGTGCTGACCCCGGAAGACGATGTCGAGATCATCCTGGCCCTCGTCGACGGGCAGGCGTTGCTGTCGCTGGTGCCCGATGATGCCAGCGATTCCTTGCTGGCCGAGGTACTGGGTAAGAATCTGCCGGAAGAGAGCCTCGATGACACCGGTGCCCTCGCCGATCTCGAAAGCCGCTACGGCTTCACCCCCTACGGGGCGGGCCAGATTCGCACCGCCCGCGTACTGGATGAGTTGAGCTCGCCCGACCACGCAGGCACCGAGGCCCTGTTGGCTTTGGCCGGCGAAGAGCCGCTGGACTTTTCCGCCTGCCAGGCGGATCTCGACCGTATCACGGGCCGCTTCCCCGGTATCGCGATGGGCTCGCGGGAGCAGGACCTAAACGGCCGCTCGGAGATGAACCTGATCGTGGAAACCGACGACGCGATCGTCAGCGACCTGCGCCGCCTCGTTACCGACGTGCCGGGTCTGGGAAGCAAAGAAGGGCTGGCGAGCTTTGGCATGGGCCTGAGCCTGCCGGTGCTACTTGAAACCGTGCAGACCTACTCGCGCCAACTGCGCGAGAACCCCTTCGGCTGCGCCGAGCTTCAGGAGCTAAACGGCGCCTGGGACGATGCCAACAAAACGTTGAGCCATCCGCTCATGATGATGGTTGGGCCATCGCTTTCGGGCCTCTACACCCGAGTCGACAGTTTCTACGTCGAAAACGGCATGCCAGCGGGCACCGGGCTTTTGACACTGGCCTCCCCCAACCCCATGACGCTGCTCCAGAGCGCCAGCAACTTCCTGCCAGGTTTTGACGAGCTAAGGCTGACGCCAGGCGGCGACGCCCAGCGCGTCGAGAGTATTCTGCTGCCCCCGAACGCGCCCGAGCTTTACGCCGCCATGTCCGAGTCCGCTTTGGCACTGGGCCTTGGCAGCGACGACCCCTCGTCACTGCAGGATGAACTTAAGGCCTCGTCCACCGATGAGAACCTGCTGATGCACGGGTTCATGGCCGGCGACTTCTTTCATGCGATGGCAAACGTCGCCGCGCAGTCCCCCGGTGACGACTTCTCCAAGGCCGATATCGAGGTGTTCCGCCACTACGGGGACATCTACGATCAGATGGAGTGGTGGGTAACGGTTGGCGACGGGGGCCTGGAGATGGGCTTCTCGGTCGAGATGGCCGAAGAGTAGGCATGACCACGCGTCAGCGTAGCGCCGTCCGGGCGCTACGCTGAACGACAATCTGCTCTCAAAAACAAACGATCTGCTCTCAAAAACAAAACAGGGGCCCGAAGGCCCCTGCTCACTATTCTAAAACTGAATTACTTTTTGGCGGCGTCTTTTAGATCGCCCTTACCTTTTTGCACTTCGCCTTTGGCTTGCTGGGCTTTGCCCTTGGCTTCGGTCTTGTCGCTACCGGTTACTTTGCCAGCGGCTTCTTTCACTTTGCCCGCAGCTTTGTTGGCGTTACCGTTTGCTTTATCTTCGTTTGCACCAGACATAGTCATATACCTCTAATCCGTTAGTAGGGAACGTGCATCCTGCAAGGAGACAATCACTGTCTTTCGCTTTACAGGTACCTATTAGAGTAGCCGGTGCTGAAAAAGTTGCGTTAATTTCTTTCGGGCAATGCCGTGGCCTTCCACTTATTGAGCAGCCGGTGCAGGCAGGCCATGACCATTAGCGTGATCGACAGCGCCACGAACATCGATGAAAACCGGTAAAGCGCACTGTAAACAAGGTCCTGGCTTGGCCCAAGCGACTGGCCAAACAAAATGCCTAGCGTGGTCATACCGCCAAACCCGACACCGGAGCCTCCCGCCTCGCGAACGTGTTCGCGGGCAAAAAGCATCAAACCCAGCCAGTAAATCATGATCGCCAGTAAGAAGTGATTGCTCTGGGTATAGAGCAGCATCTGCATCACCAGCGCCATGTTGCACCCTAAAAGCGTACCGATGATCCGCCGGATGGACGAGGCCTGGGCGCCGGCATAGCCCATGGCAAACAGCACCAGCACCGTCGCCATTTGGGCCGAGAGCGAATCGCGCAAATCAAAGGTTTGAAACACCACGAAAGAGAGGGTGGCGGTAATTCCGCCGATCAACGTCTCGTGGCGGATTTGCGCGGCCGGCTTCTCCGCCCGCGGGGGCGGCTGGCGGGGCGTGACGTCGGGGAAAAGCGTGTGCATGAGCATGGCGATCAGCACCGCCAACAAACTCGCCAGCATGTTGGCGGTTAAAAGCTCGCTCAGGTCCACCCCAGGGTAGCTTGCAAAGTGCAGCAAAACACTCAGGGTCACCACGCCGTTGGCGGCGTATAAAAAAAGCGGGCCTTTCGCCATCAGATTGAAGCGGAAAAGAAAAATGCCGAGCACCACCAGCGTCATCACCACCGGCATATGCTGTAACAGGCCGATGATCAGGCTGACCTCCACCACGTTGAAGGTAGCGTTGCCCAGAAACTGGCGAACGATGCTGGCATTCAGCAAAGGCACCATGCCCAACAAAAACATGGGAAAGACGGTGAAGAACACACCGTAGTTCCAGCCCATTATCTTGCTGATGACGAACCCGATCGTCGCGCCCCCGGCCACGCGCAGGCACTGGCGCAGGCCGTTTTCGTCCAGTATCTTCTCCCGCGCCGGGCCGCCAAACACGTAGGTCATGAACGCCTTGATGGGTCTGGCGTGAGTCAACCGGTGTTGAATCGACCCTGTGTTAGTAGACCGGATCTTAGTAGACATAATGTAGCCAGCTGATCAAATGCGCCTGTAGCCACGCGAACGGGTGCGCCAGCGCATGCTCGCCGGGCAGTAGTTGGACGCTCGCCCGGGCGCCGCTGGGCGGCATCGCCGCGAGCGGGTTTGCTAATGTAACGTGCAAGCGCAGGCGCTGGGCATCGCGCACCCACCGGTTCGAAGTGGGAATATCGGCCAGTTGGCCGTTGGCGCTGATCTGGCCTTCGCTCACGCCGGCGTCCAGTGCCGTCACGCGGCCTTCGAAGATATGCCCGGGCAGCGCATCCAGTATCACTTTCGCTTCGTCGCCGACGTGCACGTGGCGCAGGCTCTTCTCGCGAAAGTCCGCCACGATATCCACGCCGCCCGCCACCAGCGCCAGCACCGGCTGGCCCGCCTGCACGTAATCGCCGGGTTGAAGTTGCAGGTTGGTCACCTGCCCCGCTTCTTTGGCGCGCACCTCGGTACGGTCCAGATCGAGCTGCGCATTGGCTAGCGCATTGCGGGCCTGGCGCAGCCGAAGATTGGTATCGCCTTCTTCACCCAACTGCGCCTCGAGGCTTTTGATTTGTGCCTCGGCCGCGCGCACGTCGGAATTGGCGGTATTCGCCGCTGCGACCCGCTGTTCGTACTGCTGGCGGGAAATGCTCTGACGGCCCACCAACGACTCCGCCCGCTGGCGTTCGCCGCTAAGCTCGGTTGCGGTCGCCCGGGCGGCGCTCAACGAGGCGCGCGCCGCGGCCAGGTCGGCCTGCAGGCGCTCGTTCTCCTGGGCGGCCTGCTCGACATCCAGCTCCGCCTTGGCAAGCGCGATCTCGTAAGGCTCGGGGTCCAGGCGAAACAGCACATCGCCCTTGGCCACTTGCTGGTGGTCGCGTACCACCACCTCACTGACCGGCGCACTCAACTGCGGCGCTATACGAGTGACCGGGCGCATGATGCGCGCCTCGGGGGTAAGCGGCATGAAGCTGTCGGCTATCAGGAAGTAGACAAACAAAAGGGCAAAGGCAGCCAAAGCCACCCTTACCCATCGGGTAAAGCGCTGATCGGGAGACATCGTATTTACTCTTTCAAACCCTGGCGGGGCCCAGGTCGATTCAAATTAATACGTTAGTCTACCAAATAATTAGCAAGCTAACAATATAGCCCCTTTTAAGGTTCCATATGCCCACAAAAAACCCCACCGCGGGGGTGGGGTTTTGAAACGCTGCTACGAACTCGCTTTAGAAGCGGTAGCGTAGACCGACACTGGCTGCGTCGAAATCGTAGGCCGATTTATCGAGGTAGCGCATGTAGTCGGCGTTGATCGCAATGTTCGGAGCGATATCAAACTCGGCGCCGCCGCCGTAGGAGAAGCCGCTTTCACGGTCGAGATCGAAATCCACTTCCGTCATACCCGCCAAGCCGTAAAGGCGAACGTTGGGGGCGATCGGGGCGATACCCTTGGCGTAGACACCGGCCAGGTAATCCAGCTTGGCGCCACTGTCGGAGCCGCCTGTACCCAGGTGGCCTTCCACGGCGAAGTAGTCGTTGAACTGAGCGCCGCCGCGCAGGCGCAGGCCTACGTCATCGCGCGAGGAGCCGCGGTCCGGGTCCAGGCTCCAGAACATGGCATCGCCACCGATATAACCTTCCGGGTAGCCAAAGGATTGCTGCGCCTGGGCCGATGCCGCGAAAGCACTTGCGCCGAGAACGACAGCGGCAGAGGTGAGTGATAATACGGTCATCTTCATAGGAGGTACCTCAGTTAAAAAACAGTGTTTCCTTACGTTTTTTAAGTTTGCCCCAGAATGGCGCTCAACGCAACTCCTCAGCGTACCTTCGAAAGACTCAGCACCACGATCCCGCCGACCACGACCGCCCCGCCCAGCAGTTGAACCGGGCCAAGCATCTGACCTAAAACGAAATATCCAAATACCAACGAGGCCACGGGCTCGAGATTCATGACCGGGGCATTGCGTGTCATATCCAGGCGCGGCACAAAAATAAACAGCGTCGAAAACCCGGTGCCGTATAACAGTGCCAACAGCACAAGCCCGGTCCAGCCGGCGCCGTTGCCCGGCAGGTCCATGCCGCCGGGCACCGCGCCGGTAACCGCCCCTATCACCATGGCAAAAAAGACGGTTTGCATGGTCAAGAGGGTGCGCAAGGTACTGCCTACACTGGCCAGGCGGTGTTCGGTAATCCATAGCGCGTTGGCAAAGACGAACCCGGCGAGCAAACCAAAGCCGATACCCGCCATCCATTCGGGGCCCATGCTTTGCGGCGTTGCAAGCCAGGAGGGAATATCCAGCACGACCAGCAGGCCGATCAAAATAGTGCCCATTATCAGGCACTGCCGAAGTGTCGGCCGCGGCCCACCAAGCGCCCAGCTCAGCAGTGCCAGCTGAATGGGAAAGGTGTTGACCAATAAAAGAGCCACGACGACGGGAAGCCGCGCCACCGCGGAGTAGAGGCTTAGGCTTTGAACGGTGATCAAAAGCCCTACCGCCAGTTGCCAGGGCCAGGTGCCCTTGGGCAGCCAAAGGCTTTTCCTTTGTACCCACACCAGCGTGATCAGGATCAAACAGGCAACGCCGGAGCGGGTTAAGATAGCCAGCAGTAAGCCGGTCCCATTATCGAAGGCCAGCCGTGCCGAGACGTGATTGGCCGCGAACATACTGGCCACCGTTACCAGCAACATGATGGCTAAATGGCGCGGAAGCGGCGAAGTGGATAAAGCTGACATAGCGACAGATCGGCTCATATTGGATAAATAAGGGGCAAGAACTAGCCATATTACATGGATGGCCCGCGCGCTTCAGCGCTGATTGCGTCAGAGCCGTCATGCTACACTAAAGTCTATTCCTCGCTTTAACTTAACCCCACCCAAGAGAAGGCTTGTATGAATGCACCGGTGCTGGTGATCAACTGTGGCTCCTCCTCCATTAAGTACGCGCTGATCGATTCGACCCCCGATACACCACGTCTTTCAGGGCTTGCCGAGCGGTTGGGCAGCGCCGGGGCCTGCTTGAAGGGGAAAACCAGCGCGGGGGAACGTTTTACCCAGGCGCTTCCCCACGCCGACCACGCTCAGGCGCTCAACGCCATACTGGATCGCCTGGAGGGCCGCCTGCCCGTGGCGGTCGGTCACCGCATCGTTCATGGCGGCGAGCACTTCACCCAAGCCGCGCTGATTACCGATGACGTCATTGCCGCCATTGAAACCACCGCCGCTTTGGCGCCGCTTCATAATCCGGCGAACCTGGCCGGCATCACCGCCACCCGCAGCGTGTTCGCGGCGCTGCCCCAGGTCGCGGTGTTCGATACTGCCTTTCACCAGACTCTGCCCGAGCGCGCCTACCGCTACGCGCTGCCCGAGGCGCTTTACACCCAGCACGGCATCCGCCGCTACGGTTTTCACGGCACCAGTCACGCCTTCGTAAGCCGCCGCGCCGCCGAACTCAGCGCCCGAGGCGAAGGTGGCTGGCTGGCCGCGCACCTGGGCAATGGCTGCTCCACCGCGGCGGTATGGCACGGCCAAAGCGTGGATACCAGCATGGGGTTGACGCCGCTCGAAGGGCTGGTCATGGGGTCGCGCAGCGGGGATGTCGACCCGGGCCTTCACGCCCACCTGCACCGCCAGTTGGGCTGGTCGCTGGATAAAATCGACGAGGTGCTCAACAAGCAAAGCGGGCTTTTGGGGCTTTCCGGCTTGACCAACGATATGCGCGAAATCGAAGAGCAAGCGCTTGCCGGCCACCCCAAGGCATCGCTTGCGCTGGAAGTTTTTTGCTACCGAATCGCCAAGTCGTTGGCCGCGCTCTCCTGCGCACTGCCCTCTTTGGACGGCGTCATTTTCACCGGCGGTATCGGTGAAAACTCGCCGATCGTACGCGCGCGGGTGCTCGCCCTGATGCCCCACTTCGGTTTTACGCTCAGCGAGACGGTGAACGAGGCCACCATTCGTGGCCAGGAGGGCCTTATCAGCCAACCCGACCACGGCCCGGAAGCCTGGGTCATTCCCACCGATGAAGAGGGGCGTATCGCCCTGGAAACTCGCCAGTGCCTGGAGACCTTGATATGAGCACACCGGACGACCAACCCCAGGCCATTTTGCTGGTACCTACCAGCGCGGGTGCGGGCCTGACTTCGGCCTGTTTGGGTCTTATTCAGGCGCTGGATACCATTGGCCTAAAAGCGGGCTTTTTGAAACCGTTCATGCAAAACGAGCTCAACGGCCCGGGCCTCGACCGCTCGACGGCGCTTGTCTCGCGTACGCTGAACCTGCGCCCACCCTCGCCCATCTCCCAGGCGCGGCTGGAGCGGCTCTTGCGCGATGACCATACCGATGAACTGATGGAAGATGCCGTCGAGCTCTTCGATCAGGTGCTCCAGCAAGCCAAGCGCGACGACACGGCGCTGGATTTGGTGGTCGTCGAAGGCGTCGTCCCCACTCAGTACACCACCTACGCCACGCAGACCAACGCCCAGCTTGCCCATGCGCTGAACGCGCGGATCATTTTGGTCGGCACCGGCGATTTGAACGAGCCCCAGCGGCTGGCCGAAGAGCTCGACATGCACGCGCGAAGCTTCGGCGGCGTAGGGTCCAAGCGCACCCTGGGCGGCATTTTGATGCGCATGAAGAACCTGCCCTACGGCGGCCACGAAGACGAGCTCTCCGCCGCACCGGGCACGGTCAAACCTCAGCTGGAAGAACCGGTCCTGGCGGAGCTGCGTCGCTACTCGCCCTTTTTGGCCACCGAAAGCTTCCACCTGATCGGCATCGTGCCGCAAAGTAAAACACTCAACGCGCCCCGTACGCTGGATGTCGCCCGGGCGCTGAACGCCACCGTGCTCAACGAAGGCGACGCCGCCTCGCGCCGGGTGCTCTCTACCAGTCTGTGCGCGCGAAGCGCCGCCAACGCTCTGCACATCTTTACACCGGGCAGCCTGGTCGTGGCCTCCGGCGACCGGGACGACGTGGTGCTCGCCTCGGCGCTGGCCACCATGAACGGTACCCAGCTCGCCGGGGTGTTGCTCACCAACGGCTTCATGCCCAACGACAACATGATCGAAATGTGCCGCCCGGCGCTGAAAACAGGCCTGCCGGTACTGGCGGTCGAAACCGACAGCCTGACCACCGCCCAGAACCTGACCATGGTCAGCCGTGAAATCCCCATGGACGACTTCGAGCGTGCCGAGCAGGTGGCCCGCTACGTGGCCGCGCACATGGATTTGGAATGGCTAAAAGCCAACCTGAGCCGTGGCTATACCCGGCGCTTGTCGCCCTCGGCGTTTCGCTACCAGCTGGTCAAGCAGGCTCAGTCGGTCAAAAAGCGTATCGTGTTGCCGGAGGGCAACGAACCCCGCACCGTGGAGGCGGCCATTATTTGCCAGCGCCGCGGCATTGCCGACTGCGTACTTTTGGGCCAGCGCGAGGAGATCGAAAGCGTGGCCCGCCACCGCGGGCTGACCGTACCCGAGGCGCTGACCATCATCGACCCGGAGAGCACCCGCGCTCACTACATCGCACCGATGGTCGAGCGCCGCCGTGGCAAGCTCAACGAGTTGACCGCCGAAGCCCAGCTTCAGGACAACGTCGTGCTCGGCACCATGATGCTCGCCCTCGATGAAGTGGACGGCCTGGTCTCCGGTGCTATTCATACCACCGCCAATACCGTGCGCCCGGCATTTCAGTTGATCAAGACGGCACCGGCGTACAGTCAGGTATCGTCGATCTTTTTCATGCTGCTGCCGGAGCAGGTCGTCGTCTACGGTGACTGCGCGGTGAACCCGGACCCGGACGCCGAAACCCTGGCCGAGATCGCGCTGCAAAGCGCCCGCTCCGCCGAGGCCTTCGGGATCGAACCGCGGGTCGCCATGATCAGCTACTCTACCGGCGACTCCGGCACCGGCGTGGATGTCGACAAGGTGCGCGAAGCTACGCGTATCGCTAAAGAGCGCGCCCCCCACCTGGCGATCGACGGCCCGCTTCAGTACGACGCCGCGGCCATCGAAAGTGTCGGCAAGCAGAAAGCACCGGACTCCCCCGTGGCCGGCAAAGCCACGGTGTTCGTTTTCCCGGATTTGAATACCGGCAACACGACCTACAAGGCAGTACAGCGTAGCGCTCGGGTGGTCAGCGTGGGCCCAATGCTGCAGGGTTTGAACAAACCGGTGAACGACCTTTCCCGCGGGGCGCTGGTCGACGACATCGTCTACACCATCGCGCTCACGGCGATTCAGGCCAGCCAGCGCTAGCGTTGTTTTTTGGTACGTGGCCATAAACGAAAAACGCCCCAAGGTGACCCTCGGGGCGTTTTCATTTACTTACCGCGACCACCTCTTTAGGCGAGCGGTACCACGGCTTCCAGCACCATGATGATACTCAGCGCGGTAATGGTGAGAATCGACACACCGAATACCTGCCGCGCCCAGCGCACGTCGTCTTCCAGGCGGTAGCCACGCAGCGCCAGGTAGAGCCAGTAAAAGCCCATCACCAGTGCCACGCACAAGTAGCCGATCCCGGCTTTGCTCGCCAATACCAGCGCCAGCGAGGCGGGAATGAACGCCACGATATAGCCCAGAATGTGATGCTTGGCAGTCTTGATGCCACGCACCACCGGTAGAACCGGAATGGAGGCGCGCTGATAGTCCGCGTAGCGGAAGATCGCGATGGCATAAGAGTGCGGCATCTGCCACAGGCAAAAAATCACCAGCAGCGCGATCGCACCGCTATCGAACGTGCCGGTGACCGCGCAGTAGCCAACGACCGGCGGCATCGCACCGGAAAGGCTGCCTACCAGCGTGCCGTATTCGGAGCTGCGCTTCATGTAAAGGCTATATATGCCCACATAAACGCCCCAGCCGATCACCGCGAGCGCCACGGTCAAGCCGTTGGTGCCCAGCGCCAGACATACCACGCCGCAAACCCCCAGCAACGCTGAAAGGCCCAGCGCCATGGTGATCGAGACGCTACCGCGTACCAGCGGGCGATGGCGCGTGCGCGCCATCAATGCATCGATATCGCGGTCGATGACGTTATTGCAGGCACAGGCTGAACCGATAATCAGCGCAATGCCCAGTAAGACGGCGGCGAAGGTGATGCCATCGAACTGCCCCTGGGCGGCCAGGAAATAGCCGCCGATGGCGGCAATCAGATTGCCGCCGATGATACCGGGTTTAGTCAGCTCGAGAAGATCCTGCCGCCGGCTGGGCATCGTGGTTAGCCGATCATCATGTTGAGGTGCAGATGATGCATGATCCACAAAGAGCCTCCTACCACGAGGGCGAGAATCGAGACGGTGAACACGAAGGACATCATGTTCCATCCTTCGTCGGCCTTGGTATTCAGGTGCATGAACATCACAAGTTGAACAAGCATCTGCAGCACCGCGGTAATCACGATAATCCAGACCGTCACGGGCGTGCTGAACAAGCCCATCATGACCGCGCCAAATGGAATGATCGTCAGTACCAGCGAGAGTACCAGCCCCAGTACGTAGGATTTCGTCGAGCCGTGAGCGGACGGTTGGCTAGAAGAATGACTCATCTCAAAGCACTCCCATCAGGTAAACGAAGGAGAACACGCAGATCCAGACGATATCCAGGAAGTGCCAGAACAAGCTAAGGCACAGCATGCGCGGACGCGTTTGGGCGTTGATCCCCTTGGTGGACAGCTGAACCAGCATGACCAGAATCCAGATCATACCGAAGGTGACGTGCAGACCGTGGGTACCTACCAGCGTAAAGAACGATGACAGGAACGCGCTACGATCCGGCCCGAACCCTTCGTGAATCAGGTGTTGGAATTCGTAAACTTCCATCCCCAAAAACATCAGACCCAGAACGAAGGTCACGCCGAGCCACATTTTCACCTGGCCAACGCGGTTGGCGTTCATCGCCAACACGCCCATGCCGAAGGTGAAACTACTGATCAAAAGGGCAAAGGTGCCAAAAAGAATCAGCGGCAGTTCGAAAATATCGGCGCCGGTCGGGCCGCCCGCCGTGCCCCTCATGAGCACGGCGTAGGTGGCAAACAGCGTACCGAAGATCACCAGGTCACTCATCAGGTAGACCCAGAAGCCGAAGACTTTGGTGCCTTCTACATCGTGGTGATCGTGGTCGTGATGCTCGTCAGCATGGGCGCCGTGGTGCGTTGTATCTGTCGCCATTACCCTTGTGCCTCCAAACGCTTTTGATGAGCCCGCTCGATCCGCTCAACCTCGGCGGCCGGGACATAGTAGTCGATGTCGTCGTTAAAGACGCGCGCCAAAAAGCTCACCAGCGTACCCACTGCGCCAACGATCGCCAGCCACCAGATATGCCAGATCATCGCGAAGCCAAAGATCATCGCAAACAAGCTGATAATCGGGCCCGCCACGGTGTTTCTGGGCATGTGAATATCCTGGTAGGTCTTCTCTTCCGCCTGCTCGATACCGCGCTGTTTCTGAGTCCAGAAGCTATCGATATCGCCGACTTCCGGCTCGTGCGCGAAGTTATAGAACGGCGCGGGCGAAGAAGTAGACCACTCGAGCGTACGGGCATCCCACGGGTCGCCGGTGACGTCCTGATTCTGCTTACGATCGCGGATGCTCACGTAGAACTGGATCAGCGTACAGGCGATACCCAGCGCGATCAGTACCGAGCCTACCCAGGCAACGATCATCCAGGGCTGCCATTCAGCGTTGGGGTAGGACTGCATGCGGCGCGCCGCACCGTAGAAGCTCAGCACATAAAGCGGCATGAACGCGGTGTAGAAACCGGTGATCCAGAACCAGAAGGCACGCTTGCCCCACTTCTCGTTCAGCGTGAAGCCGAACGCTTTCGGGAACCAGTAGGTCAGACCTGCCAGCATGGCGAATACAACGCCGCCGATGATGACGTTATGGAAGTGCGCGATAACGAACAGGCTGTTGTGCAGCACGAAGTTCGCCGCCGGCAGCGCCAGCATGACACCGGTCATACCACCGATCGTAAAGGTGATGATGAAGCCAAGGGTCCACAGTACCGGCGAGGTCATTTCCAGGCGACCACGGAAGATGGTGAAGATCCAGTTGAAGACCTTAACCCCGGTCGGGATGGCGATGATCATCGTCATGATGCCGAAGAAGGCGTTGACGTTGGCACCGGCCCCCATGGTGAAGAAGTGGTGCAGCCAAACGATGAACGAAAGTACCGTGATGGCAACGGTTGCCCATACCATGGTGTGGTAACCGAACAGACGCTTGCGAGCGAACGTTGCAATGACTTCCGAGAAGACACCGAACGCCGGCAGCACCAGGATATACACCTCCGGGTGGCCCCAGGCCCAGATCAAGTTGACGTACATCATTACGTTGCCGCCAAGCTCGTTGGTAAAGAAGTTCATACCGAAGTAGCGGTCAAGCGTAAGCAGTGCAACGGTCGCCGTCAGAATCGGGAACGAGGCGATGATCAGCACGTTGGCGCACAAGGACGTCCAGGTGAAGATCGGCATGCGGAACATCGTCATGCCTTTGGTACGCATCTTCAAAATAGTGACGAAGAAGTTGATACCCGTTAGCGTCGTACCGATACCGGATATTTGCAGCGCCCATATCCAGTAATCCACCCCGACCCCGGGACTGTACTCTATCCCCGACAGTGGCGCATAAGCGAGCCAGCCGGTCTTGGCGAACTCACCCAGTACCAGCGATACGTTGATCAGCACAGCGGAAACTGCGAACAGCCAAAAGCTCAGGTTGTTCAAGAACGGGAAGGCGACGTCGCGCGCACCGATCTGTAGCGGCACCACCAGGTTCATCAGGCCGATAACCATCGGCATCGCTACGAAGAAGATCATGATAACGCCGTGGGCGGTAAAGATCTGGTCGTAGTGATCCGGTGGCAAAAAGCCCATCGAGCCGCCAGCGGCCAGGGCCTGCTGACTACGCATCATGATGGCGTCGGCGAAACCGCGCAGCAGCATGACAAGCGCCACCGCGAAGTACATGATACCGAGTTTTTTGTGGTCGACCGAAGTGAACCACTCATTCCATAGCCAGCCCCACTTACGGAAGTAAGTAATCGCGCCCAACAGGGCGATGGCACCGACAATCATCCCAATACCCACGATCACGATAATCGGATCGTGTAAGGGGATTGCTTCTAAGCTTAGTTTACCGAACACGGCTTACCCTCCCGCCTCGTTGCTGATGAGCTGGTCGTCGTCAGACCCCTCACCCTCTTGGTTTTCGGTCGTTTGATAGGCTTCATTCGTATCAACGGCCGGTGCACGGTCTGCGTCCTGCGTTTCCGTCTCAGGGTCTGTTCCCGAATGGAAACTGCTTACTAGCCGCTCGTAGAGTTCCGGCGTTACGTCAGAGAAGTACTCGACCGGGACGAACGAAGAACGCTCGGCAAGTTCGGAGTAACCTTCCGGGTAAGTCAGGGTGTTGGGCGACGCGGCGACTTCTGCGACCCACTCATCGAAGTTCTCTTGCGATGTCACGTGAGCGTCGAAGACCATACCGGCGAAGCCTGCACCGCTATAGTTGGTGGAGCGCCCCCAGTAGGTACCGATTTCGTTACCCATGAGATGGACGTCGTTGTCCATGCCCGCCATTGCGTAGATCTGTGTGCCCAGACGCGGAATGAACAGCGAGTTCATGACCGAGCCGGAGCTCACCCGAAAGCGCACCGGTGTATTGACCGGCATGGCGACTTCGTTGATCGTGGCGATGCCCTGTTCGGGATAAATGAACAGCCATTTCCAGTCCAGCGAGACCGCCTGGATTTCAAGCGTCGGCTCGTCGCTCTCGAGGGGGCGGTGCGGGTCGAGCTCGTGAGAAGAGCGCCAGGTAATCACCGCCAGAATACCGACGATGACAACGGGCACCAGCCACACGATACCTTCGATCACGTTGGAGTGCGCCCAGTCCGGCAGGTACTGCGCGACGGTGTTGTTGCGCCGATAGTGCCAACCGAAAGCGATCGTAAGCACGATGACCGGGATCACCACGATCATCATCAAGCCAAAGGCACTGAGAATCAGCGAACGCTGTGCTTCACCAATATCGCCCTTGGGGTCCATCAGGGCCGAGCTACAGCCTGCAAGGAGCAAGCACAGCGCGAGGAGCACGAAGAAAGTGCCACGCCTGCGCCATTTGGAGGGTTGTTGCATGGTGCGATCTCGTCAGAGTTGCGTTTCAAAACTAGCCGCCAGACAGCAAGCCAAACGATATGCCATATAGCAGACCAACTAGCACCCCATACTTTTCCTGGCGCACCAGGCGCGGGCCTCATAACACCGGGAAAAATATGCGCTACCGCATGGGGTTGGTAGCGAACCTGGCGTGCGTTTCACGCACGAATAAAGGCGGAGGTATTTTCTATTGATTACGCGCGCGCAGAAAGCGACGCATTGCCGCACCCTGCCCGTTCAAAACCCATGAATACCGCCTTTCGGCCAAGTCACTGCGATGCTCGGCTCACGGTTCGAGCGTCTCTCAAATCGCTTTGAAATCTGCCCGTCATCGGAGACCACCGCATCGAGGCTGCCAAGAGTAGCAAAATAGGCTGGTCGAGCAACACCCATTTGCGCACATTGACCGGTAAAGTTCGCTTTTCGCCCGATCAAACCCACGCGGCGCTTTTTTGAACGCCTCGAAGAGGGCGGGCAAAGCGGTATTAAACAAATAAAACTAAATGTTATAATCTAAAGCCATGCCAGCCCGCGTCCACGTACCCCGGCGCACTACTTGAACCGCCCTACTAACAATACCAGATGGCGGCCGTGCCACGTTAACCTTGAGGCCTTATGACTGTTCTACCTATTAACCGACTTCCGCACGCATCCATTTTCTGCGGGGCGGGCGCCTTGCTGGTAGGCGCGCTACTCACGCCCCAGGCATTGGCCAACGAACCCGAGCCGCAAACCCTCGACCGGCTCTGGTCATTTGCCAATGTCTCGGTCAACTACCTGGACTGGTCCAGCGGTACCGAACGCCGCACCGCCAACAACGCAGCCAAAAGCGACTTCACCTACGTGGAGCTCGAAGGCGGCGTTGGCTTTAGCTGGGGCGAGTTCTACGGCTTCTTCGACTTCGAAAACCCGACCAACGATCAGTTCGACGAATCGAGCAACGGCCAGGATAACTTTCGTACCGCGGGCAAGGTCACCTCGCACATCTATCTGGGCGATACGCCTTTCTCGCTCTACGCCCACGTCTATGATTTCCGCGACTACGGCTTCGACGGCCGCGAACAGGATCAGATCCTGGGCCTTGGCTACCGCACCACCTTCGATAACGGCCTGTGGTTCAAGCCCTTCATCGGTCCGGCGCGGGTACAGAGTGACGGCTACACGGGCATGAACGGCTATATGGCCGGCTGGGTCGCGGGTTACGAATTCACGGCCTTCGATCAGGGCTTTAGCGTGACCAACTGGCACGAGCAAACCTTCGATCGCGACAGCGACTACATCGAACAGAACTACGTGGGTGGCACGGCTAGCCGTACCGGCACCAACGGGGCGATCGGTCTTTGGTGGCACCCGGCGGATTTGATCACCACCGGCGTTCAGTACCGCTACTCGGATAACAAGCTAGGCGCACCGAATCAGTACCAAAACGCGATGATCTACTCGGTCAAGCTCAACTTCCTATAAACCGAGGCGAGCCTCGCGAACTCAAAGGATCTCCCTATGACACTCCTTATGAGCCTGGTCGGCATGGCGACGCTAGTCGCCATTGCGCTGCTGTTCTCCTACGACCGTAAGGCCATACGTCTGCGCACCGTACTGGGCGCCTTCGCCATTCAGGCGAGTATCGGTGCGTTCGTGCTTTACATCCCCTTCGGTCAGGTTTTTCTGGGCACGATTTCGGCCGGTGTGAGCCAGGTACTGGTGTTTGCCAACGACGGTATCGACTTCCTGTTTGGTGGCCTGGCGGATGTCGAAAGCATCGGCTTCGTTTTTGCGGTTCGGGTTCTACCGGTCATCATCTTCTTCTCCTCCTTGATTGCCGTGCTCTACTACCTGGGCATCATGCAGTGGGTCATCCGCATTTTGGGTGGCGCGCTTCAAAAGGCGCTAGGCACCTCGCGCACCGAATCGCTTTCGGCCACGGCGAACATTTTCGTGGGTCAAACCGAGGCGCCGCTGGTGGTGCGTCCGTTCATCGCACGCATGACCCCGTCGCAGCTTTTCGCCGTAATGTGTGGCGGCCTGGCCTCGGTGGCAGGCTCGGTATTGGCCGGCTACGCGCAGCTGGGTATTCCCATGGAGTATCTGGTGGCCGCCTCGTTCATGGCCGCCCCGGGCGGGCTGCTGTTCGCCAAGCTGATCATGCCGGAAACCCAGGACAACGCGGATAGCGATAGCATTTCCAAAGTGGACGAAGAGCTCAAGGAGCAGGACGACAAGCCGGTCAACGTGCTGGACGCAGCGGCCTCCGGCGCGACCTCCGGGATGATGCTGGCCGCCAACGTGGGCGCCATGCTGCTGGCGTTCATCGGCTTGATCGCGCTGATCAACGGCATTTTGGGCGGTGTCGGCGGCTGGTTCGGCTTCGAGACGTTGAGCCTGGAAATGATCCTTGGCTGGCTCTTCGCGCCGCTGGCGTTTTTGCTCGGTGTGCCCTGGTCGGAAGCGACCCTGGCCGGTTCGTTCATCGGCCAAAAGATCGTCGTCAACGAGTTCGTCGCCTTCATCAACCTCGCCCCTTACATCGATGGGGAACAGGTAGTGGCCGCGACGGGTCAGATGATGACGCCGCATACCGCCGCGATTCTGTCCTTTGCACTGTGTGGCTTTGCCAACCTGTCCTCCATTGCGATCTTGCTGGGCGGGCTTGGCAGTATCGCGCCGACTCGGCGCAATGAAATCGCCCGGTACGGGGTCAAAGCCGTACTGGCCGGCACGCTGTCCAACTTGATGTCGGCCTCGATCGCAGGCTTTTTCATCGCGTTGGGAAGCGTCGCGGCGTAGCCCTTTTTTTAAATGCGCCAAAAAACGGGCACGCCACGCGCGATGCCCGTTTGTTTTTTACACTGAAAATATCGATACCAACGCGAGAATGCCATGACTGCCTCACCCGACCTCATTCAAGCCGCTAAACAAGCGCTCGCCCTGATGGACGTCACCAGCCTCAACGACGACGACACCGACGCGCGCATCGAGTCGCTATGCCAGATGGTCAAAACCCCGGTCGGCACGCCCGCCGCAGTCTGCATCTATCCGCAGTTCATCGTGACCGCTCAGCGCGCCCTGAGCGCCCACAACCTGGCAGGCCAGGTAAAAATCGCCTCGGTGACCAACTTCCCTGAAGGGGGCGAGGACATCATGGGCGCGGCCCGGGCCACCCGCGAAGCCGTTGCCTCCGGCGCCGACGAAGTCGACGTGGTCTTCCCCTATCGCGCGCTGATGGCCGGCGATGAAGAAACCGGCCGGGAACTGGTCGAAATGTGTAAGGCCGCCTGCGGTGGCCAGGCGCTTTTGAAAGTGATTCTGGAGACCGGCGAGCTGAAAACGCCCGCGCTGATCAAGCGGGCGAGCGAGCTTGCCATCGAAGGCGGCGCCGACTTCATCAAGACCTCGACGGGCAAGGTCGAAACCAACGCCACCTTAGAAGCCGCCGAAGTGATGCTCAACGCCATCAAGGCAAGCGGCCAGGAGGTGGGCTTCAAAGCCTCCGGCGGCGTACGCACCGTCGAAGAGGCGATCGAGTACATGAAACTCGCCGCCAGCATCATGGGCCCACACTGGGTCACACCCCAGCATTTCCGTTTTGGCGCCTCGAGCCTTTTGGGTAACGTCCTCATGACCTTGAACGCCACCGACACCGCGCCGGAAGAAGGAGAATACTAATGTCTTCCCAGCACGCCCTGCTCCCCCAGGAATTCATCCGCCTCAAGCGCGACGGCCAGGCGCTGCCGCTCGAGGAGATCAAGCACTTCGTTCAAGGCGTGGCCGATGACCGCATCAGCGATGCCCAGATCGGTGCTTTCACCATGGCGGTCTATTTGAACGGCATGAGCCGCGAAGAAGTCGTGGCGCTGACCACCGCCACCCGTGACTCCGGCCACGTCATGGAGTGGGGCTCGATGAACCTGCCCGGCCCCATCGTCGACAAGCATTCCACCGGCGGCGTGGGTGATCTGGTGTCGCTGGTGCTCGGCCCCTGGGTCGCCGCCTGCGGCGCATACGTGCCGATGATTTCCGGGCGCGGGCTTGGCCATACCGGCGGCACGCTGGATAAGCTCGAGTCGATCCCCGGCTACGACCCCTACCCCGCCCCGGAACGCTTCGGCCAAGTGGTGAAATCCTCGGGCGTGGCGATCATCGGCCAAACCGGCAACCTGGCGCCGGCGGACAAGCGCATCTACGGCGTGCGCGACATTACCGCCACCGTGGAGTCGATCCCGCTGATTACCGCCTCTATCCTTGGCAAGAAGCTCGCCTCCGGGCTCGACGCGCTGGTCATGGATGTCAAAGTCGGCAGCGGCGCCTTCATGCCCACGCCGGAAAAATCCCGGGAGCTTGCCGAAAGCATTGCCAACGTGGCAACCCAGGCAGGCACCCCGACCACCGCGCTATTGACCGACATGAGCCAGCCGCTGGCCCCCAGTGCCGGCAACGCGGTCGAAATCGTCGACACCCTGGCCCTGCTGCGCGGCGAGCGCCCGCAAAGCCGCGTGATGCAGGTCACCCGGGAGCTGGCCGTCGAGATGCTGATGGCCGGCAAGCTGGCCGCTAATCGCGAGGAGGCCCTTGCGAAGCTCGACAAAGCGCTGACGTCCGGCGCGGCCGCCGAAGTCTTCGCCCGTATGGTGTCGGAACTTGGCGGGCCGAGCGACTTCATGGAGAAATCGGACAGCTACCTGCCCAAGGCGGCGGTCGTGAAGCCGGTCTACGCGTCCGAGTCCGGTATCGTCAGTCGTATCGACACCCGGGCGGTCGGCATGAGCGTGGTCGAGCTTGGCGGCGGGCGCCTTCGCAACGACGCCGCCGTCGACCACAGCGTCGGCTTTAGCGAGATCGCCGAAATCGGTGACCGGGTCGATGGCGAAAAGCCGCTGGCCATGGTTCACGCCCAGAGCGAAGAGGCCGCCAACCGCGCCGCCGAGCAGCTCAAGGCCGCCATCACCCTGGGCCAAGCCGCCGTCAACGCCGATACGCTGATACAGGACACCTTTAGAGGAGAAGCCTAATGCGCCGCGCGATCGTAGTAGTACTGGATTCGTTTGGTATTGGCTCGGCGCCGGACGCCGCGGCCTTCGGCGATGAAGGCGCCGACACCCTGGGCCATATCGCCGCCGCCTGCGCCCGCGGCGAGGCCGACACCGAATTTCGCAGTGGGCCCTTGAAGCTGCCCAATATGGCCAAGCTCGGGCTTTTTCACGCCCACCGGGATGCCACCGGCCAAGTGGCCGAAGGCGTCGAGCTCCCCGAAGAACTCAAGGGCGCCTACGCCCACGCCCAGGAAATTTCCAGCGGCAAGGACACGCCGTCCGGCCACTGGGAAATCGCCGGGGTTCCGGTGCGTTTCGACTGGGGCTACTTCTCGGATAAAGAGGGCAGCTTTCCGCCGGCCCTTTTGGACAAGATCGTCGAGCAGGCCGGGCTTCCCGGCACGCTGGGCGACTGCCACGCCTCGGGCACCGAGATCATCGCGCGGCTGGGCGAGGAGCACGTCGAAACCGGCAAGCCGATCGTTTACACCTCGGCGGACTCGGTTTTTCAGATCGCTGCCCACGAAGAGCATTTCGGCCTCGAGCGCCTCTACGCGCTTTGTGAAACCGTGCGCGAGCTGCTCGAGCCCTATAACATCGGCCGGGTCATCGCCCGCCCGTTCGTCGGCGATGACGCCGCGAGCTTCACGCGTACCGGCAACCGCCGCGACTACAGCATCGAGCCGCCGACGCCGACGGTACTACAAAAGCTCGCGGAAGCCGGTGGCGACGTGGTCTCGATTGGCAAGATCGCCGACATCTACGCCCACTGCGGCATTACCCATAAGGTGAAAGCCAGCGGCCACGACGCGCTAATGGACGCCACCCTGGGGGAAATCGCGCGCACCGAGGCCCGCGAGAAGCCGACGTTCATCATGGCCAACTTCGTCGATTTCGACTCGCTCTACGGCCACCGTCGCGACGTGCCCGGCTACGCCAGTGCGCTTGAGGATTTCGACGCCCGCCTGCCGGAGCTGATGGGCGCGCTCGACAAGGACGACCTGGTGATACTGACCGCGGACCACGGCTGCGACCCGAGCTGGGAAGGCACCGAGCACACCCGCGAGTACGTGCCGATGCTGGTGAGCGGCGCAAGCTTTACCCCAGGGCCGCTTGGCAAACGCGACACCTTCGCCGATATCGGCCAGACGCTTGCCGACTTCTTCGTGCTGCGCGCAATGGACGACGGCGAAAGCTTTCTGCCCGCCTTCGTCTGATTCGTTTTTGACCGCTCAAGGTTTGATCGTTTAAGGAGCATTTATGGCAACGCCCCACATCAACGCAGAATCTGGCGACTTCGCCGATACGGTTTTAATGCCCGGCGACCCGCTGCGCGCTCAGTACATTGCCGACACCTTCCTCGAGAACGTGCGCCAGGTAAACGACGTGCGCGGCATGCTGGGCTTTACCGGCACCTACCAGGGTGTCGAGGTCTCGGTGATGGGCCATGGCATGGGGATCCCCTCGGTTTCCATCTATGCCAAGGAGCTGATCACCGAGTTTGGGGTGAAGTCGATCATTCGCGTGGGCTCCTGTGGGGCGGTGCGCGACGACGTCAACCTGCGCGATGTGGTCATCGGCCTGGGCGCGAGCACCGACTCCAAGGTCAATCGCATGCGCTTCAACGACCACGATTTCGCCGCCATTGCGGATTTCGAGTGGGCGAGCCACGCCGTGGCCGCCGCCAGGGCGCACAGCGTGCCGGTGAAAGTAGGCAATATCTTCTCCGCGGATCTGTTCTACAACCCCCAGGAGCAGATGGCGGAGTTGATGAAGCGCTTCAACATCGTCGGCGTCGAGATGGAAGCGGCCGGGCTTTACGGCGTGGCCGCCGAGTTCGGCGCCCGGGCGCTGACGATCTGCACCGTGTCGGACCATATCCTGAAAGGCGATTCGCTCTCGAGTGCCGAGCGCCAAACCACCTTCAACGACATGATGACCATCGCCCTCGACGCCGTACTGCGCGACAAGGGCGTCAACGCCTGAACCGGAGATTGCGATGAATCAGGTAGATCCTGCGCTGGTAGAGCGCCTTACCGGCGCCCTGGCTAACGCCTACGTGCCCTACTCCGCCCACCCGGTCGCCGCCATCATGGAGACGCCGGATGGCCAGCAGTTCGTTGGCTGCAACGTCGAGGTGGCCCATTACAAGGGCATCTGCGCCGAGGGCTCGGCGATTTCGGCCATGGTCACCGCCGGTCACCATACGCTTTCGAAAGTGTACGTAATGGGCCCGGGCGAGCACCTGTGTACGCCCTGCGGTGACTGCCGCCAGCGCATTCGCGAGTTCGCCGCCCCCGGCACCGAGATCCACGTGGTCTCTCGCGCCGGCGAACGGCTCAAGACCTACACCATCGAGACGCTGCTGCCCGATGCCTTCGGCCCCGAGCAGTTGCCCGCGCGCCCTTAACTCCAGGAGAAGCCCATGGCGGCCCTTTTGCCCGACGTCGACCCGAACGGTTTGCTCGAATATTCGGTGGTCTACACCGACCGTTCGCTCAACCATATGTCCGCGCGTTTCCAGCACGTAATGCGCGACATTTCCGCCACGCTCAAGGAGGTCTATAACGCCCAGGCCAGCGTTATCGTGCCGGGTAGCGGCACCTTTGGCATGGAGGCCGTGGCCCGCCAGTTCGCGAAGGACGAGAAGGTGCTGGTGATTCGCAACGGCTGGTTCAGCTACCGCTGGACCCAGATCATCGAGATGGGCCGTTTGACCGAGGATCACACCGCGCTCAAGGCGCGTCGGGTGAAAGAAAACGACCCCCAGGCGCCTTTCGCGCCGATGCCCGCAAGCGAGGTCGCCGAGCGCATTCGCGCCGAAAAGCCGGCGGTCGTCTTTGCCCCCCAGGTGGAAACCTCGGCGGGTATTTTGCTGCCGGACGACTATATTCGCGAAGTGGCCGCGGCGGCCCGGGAAGTGGACGCGCTGTTCGTACTCGACGCGATCGCCGCGGGTACGCTCTGGGTGGATATGCAGGACCTGGGTATCGACGTGGTGGTCAGCGCGCCGCAAAAAGGCTGGAGCGGCCAGCCCTGCTGCGCCATGGTCATGCTGTCCAGCCGCGCCGTCAAGCGCCTGGAAAACACCCAGAGCAACAGCTTCGCCTGCGATTTGGGCAAGTGGCATGCCGTCATGCAGGCGTATGAAAACGGTGGTCACGCCTACCACGCCACCATGCCCACCGACGCCCTGCGCGCGCTTTGTGCCATCATGCAGGAGACCCGCGAGTACGGCTTCGCCAAGGTGAAGCAAGAGCAGATCGAACTCGGCCGCGCGGTGCGCGATATGCTGACACGCCAGGGCTTCAAAAGCGTGGCCGCCAAGGGCTTCGAGGCGCCGGGCGTGGTCGTGAGCTACACAAGCGATGCCGCGCTGGTCGGCAAGTTAGGCCAGGCGGGGGTGCAGGTCGCCGGCGGCGTGCCGTTGATGTGTGATGAAGGCGATCACTTCCAGACCTTTCGTATCGGCCTTTTCGGGCTGGACAAGCTTCACCATACCCAGCGCAGCGTCGATCAGCTGGAAAAGGCGATCGAAGCGGTGAATCGTGAATCGTGAATCGTGAATCGTGAATCGTGAATCGTGAATCGTGAATCGTGAATCGTGAATCGTGAATCGTGAATCGTGAATCGTGAATCGTGAATCGTGAATCGTGAATCGGTAAGTAGAGTGGGTGAGGGATAAGCGGTCAATCGTTAAAGCGCCCTTTGGGGCGCTTTACGTTACCGGGATGCGCTTTTCTGCTCGACCCGCTCGACATCGACGATCCCTGAGCGGCTGACCACGACCTTCCAACGCACCAGCTGCGGCGTGTCTTCACTGCCGGTTTCGCGAATCACCAAATTGAACAGGTGGCGGCGCTCGACGCTTTCGCGCACCGCCTGGCCCTCTTTCAGCCGGTAGATATGGTGCTTGCCCTTGTTCATTAGCCGGGTGAGGAGCGAAATATCCAGCGTCAGCGTTTCCCGGGTGTGCTCATAGCCACTCAAAAAGCGCGTGGGGGACATCCGCGAACGCGAGCGATAATGCAGCACCATTTCCTCGCGCTGGGCAACGCTTCGGTGGCGAAGTTTTTGTATCTCTTCGTCCAGTGATGAAAAGCGCTTGTAGTTGAACCATTCGAGCTGCTTGCCGACCAGCACGTTGCGCGTCGGGTCCAGATACCGGCGGCGCCACTTGGGCCGCCCCTTGCGCAGAAGCCGCCACAGCGTATTGCGCAGGTCATCCTTGAACACCTCGCGCATGGCGTACAGGATCGCCATCACCAGTACGAACAGCGCGGTAATGTCCCCCACCACATCCCGTGCCTGCAAAACCCCCAGCGTCACAAACGACATGACCACGGCCGTTGCCAGCGCCTTCACCGCCCGCTGCTCGCCATGACCCAGCTCGAGCGAAGCCTGTTTGAGGGTAATCGGGTGCTCGATCAAGCGGCGCATAAGGCGCATTTTATTGGACATGCGGGTGGGGTCGGCCATGACCCGTTCGGCGTTGTACTGCCGCTCCCGACGGTAGCCGTTTTCCACCTCGCACAGGTCGATCAGCTGTTTACGCACCGGGTTGAACACCCCGCCCCGCGGCAGGTGCGCCACTAGCGTCAGGCGCTGCTGCTCGGTGAACCAGGAAAGATAGTTGTCGATATTGGCGAAATACTTGTAAAGCGCCTCGTCGCTTGGCTCGTTACGCCGCAGGCGTCTAAGGATGCCCTCGCTCAGGTCATTCATTTCATCGACCTTATCCAGAAGCGCCTGCTGGCTTTCGCGCTCGGCCTCGGAAAGCTCCTCTTTTTTCTCGACGCGCAGCGCTCGGGCATCGGTAAGTACCGACTGAGTGGCCTGTTCCAAAGCAATAACGTACTGGTAGGCGTAAAGGCTCAAGCCAAGCCGGTAGGACTCGCTGCCCAGCCGGTTGCGGCTCGCCAAGCGGCTATGCACCAGCGGCAGGTGGTACTGGTCACTGTAGTAGGTGCGCGATACCTGAACGGCGCTATGAAAGAAGGCCTCTTCGGTGACCAGCTGCGTGCCAAGCCCCAGCTCACCGGGAACAAACAAGTAAACATCCAGCGTGTGCGACGTCTCCTCTTTCAGCCGCCGGGTAAGCCTTAGCTGAAAGCTGTTTTTACGCTCGACGTTAATCACCTGCCTGCTATCTCCTTAAGGTAAAATGTTTCATCATGTGCCTTTGGGCCCTGCTCGAACACGCCGGTTTCGAAGGCTCTCCCCAAGCGTAGCCCAGGATGGGCTTGCTATCGTGCAGTACGCGGGCGAGTATTGCCCGCTAATCTTTCATCGCTTTTGGAGCCAGGGGATGCCCACCGCCCGTTTTTCTACCTTTGAGCGTGTGCTTGTTAAAAGCCGCAGCCAAGTGGATACGGCGGTGCTTCTTTTGCTGGCCTGGGTACTGACCAAGCGCCAGCATATTTCCGAAGGCCAGCGTCGGCGCCGCCTGGCGCAGGTCACCGCGCAGTTTCGTCACGATCACGCGCAGGGCGTAATGTTCGATATTGCCCGCCAGCAGGATCTCAAGGCGCTACAGCTGGCCGCCGAGGTAGTGCGCAGCGAGTGCGACGAGCCGCGCCGCCTGGCGATCATGCACCAGGCCATTGCGCTGGCCACCGACGACGGTAAGCTCTCCCCCGCCAACCATTACGTGCTGCGCTTTCTGGCCGACGTGCTCACCATTGCGCCGGCGACCCTGGTCACGCTTTTTCAAGAACTCACCGGCAGCGCGTTAGAGCTACCCGAGGATATCAGCCGCCGCGGCTATTGGCTGCACCACGACGCTGCCTACCGCGAAGAGAAAGCCCGCCAGGCCCAAGAAGCCCAGGCACAAGCCGAACGCGAACAGGCCGAGCGTGAAAAGGCACGGCGCGAACACGCCGAACGGGAAAAGGCGCGCCAGGAACAGGCCGAACGGGAGCGCGCCCGCGAAGAAAAAACGCGCCGAGAGCGGGCGCGCCAGGAAAGTGATCGCCGCGAACGGGCACGGCGCGAAAACGCCCAACACGAACAGCGCCGCGAGCAGCATACCCGCGTCGAGCCCGCCGGGGGTTACCAGACCCGCCGGGCGCTGGCGGTGCTGGAGCTCTCCCCCGGTGCCAGTCGCGCGGAGATTCGCCGCGCCTACCGGCGCATGGCGCAGTTGCACCACCCGGACCGCTTCTACACCAAAAGCGAGCACCACATAGCGCTGGCCTCTCAACGGTTTCAGCGTATAAAAAATGCCTACGACTATCTGATCAAAGCGACGCTTTAACGAAGGGTTCTGACATGCGCGATCTCTACAAACGGCTGGCGCTTTCCCCCAAGGTGGACGAGCAGACGCTCAACACCGCGCTGGAAAAGTGCGCCAACAGCGCACTGCGCGAGGACGCTGAGGCAACCCTGGCCGAGGCCCGCCACCGCGCCCAGTACGATGCGATGCACCATACGCTAAGCGATATCGGCCGCCTGCGCGCCGGGCTTGGGTTAAGTCACGCCCCGCACTGGCAAGGCGATGCCGCCAACGACTTCTCGATGCCGCCGGACAACACCCCGCCCCGGCTGGACGAACTTTCCCAGCGCCTTGGCGAAGCGGTGACGTTTTACGACCGCTGGAAGCGCTTTCGCGGCGGCTGGCTACTCGTCGCCGTGTTCGCCGTTGGTGCTAGCGTAGGCCTCGCTTTGGGGCTCGCCCTGCTCGTTCGGTTTGGGGTGGGGTCGGTCTGACTGACGCTCGCGCTCGTCCTTGCGCGTTTCGGCGTTCGTAGGCCGCGGCGCGGGTTTGGGCGGTGCAGGCCGCTGACGCGGCCCCTCGGGGTCGTCACCGCTGGTTTCGATAAAGAAATCGGTTCCCGCGCTCTCCTCCACCTCTGACTGGGACCGAGGCTCCATGCTGACGCTAAGCCGCGGCACGCCCAGGTCGATGTTTTGCGCTTCCATGCGCTGCTTGAGCAGCAGGTTGAACGCCCGGGAGACGTCCCACTGCATCTCCGGGGCGGTACGAAAGCGCATCCGCAGCACCGGGCAGCCATCTTCGAAGCCCTGAACCCCCTGCATCTCGAGAGGCGACCAGATGTAGTGGCGCATCATCGGGTCCTTACGCAGCTCCTGGGCGGTCTCCTGCATCAGCGTGATGGCGTCATCGATGTGCATATCAAACGGAATTCGAATACGCATCAGGGCGATACCGAACTGGCGCGACATGTTATGAATCGATTCGATGCGGCTAAAGGTGATGATGTGTACCACGCCGTCCAAATCGCGCAGCTTCACCGTGCGCAGGGTCAGCCCCTCGACGGTGCCCATGTGGCTGTTGATCTGGACGAAGTCGTCCACGGCCAGCGAGTCTTCGATCAAAATGAAAATACCGGTGATCAAATCCTGCACCAGGGTTTGCGCGCCAAAACCGATCGCCAGACCGATGACACCGGCACCGGCCAGCAGCGGTGTCACGTTGACCCCGATATTGGCAAGCCCAACGATCACCGCGATGATCAAAATAGCGACGAAAATCACGTTGCGGATCATGGGCGTGATGGTTTGCGCCCGGGCCTGGTTGACCCGGCGCCCGCGCGAGCGTGCCGACGAGGTCAGCGCCCGCTGGATGGCGGTATCGGCAAAGATCCACACAAGCCAGGCCAGCAAGACAGTCGCGCCCAGGCTCACCAGCGCCTGGCCAATCCGCGCGCTTGCCACGGCCTGCTGGCCCAAACCGAACAGCGAGCCGCCCCATACCTGCATGGAGAGCTCGGCAAATACCATCCAGGCGCACAGGTGCGCCAGCACGAAACCAAAGCGCTCCAGCCGCTTGCGGTACTGGCTATGGCGGCGGCGGTGACGGCGCTTGGTGAGCCGCTCGGCCTGGCGGCGCAGAAGCCCCGTGACCACCAGCGTCAGCACCAAAAGGCTTGCGGAGATGATCGAACGGGCCAGTGCGGTGGCCACGTCGCCCACGGTAATGAAGATCGCCAGTAGCGAGCCGCCCACCATTAAAAGCGCTGGAATGTGCCAAAGCCCGCCCAGCGTACGGACCATTTCGACCGCCGCGCTGGCATCGCGGCGCTGTTTATAAGGCCGGTTACAGATCAGATGGCGCACCGGGCGCTTGAACTTGAAGATAAACCGCGCCGCCAGCACCGCCGCCAGCATATTGGCCAGCACCGAGGTAAGGCTTGCAAGCTCGGCGCCCAGCAGATCGACCAGCCGGGTGGAGTTCACCGCATCGCCCAGGGCGATCAGCGCGCCGATCACGAACAGCCCGCGCAACGCCTGGTTTTGCATTAGCTGTACCGCGGTAAAGCGGTGGCCGCGGCTGAAAAACGCAATGACCGTCTCGAACACCACCGACAGCGCCCGCCCACACAGGCAAACGTAGGCAATCACCAGTATCAGCGTGCGCCCGGCGCTGTAAGGCAGAAGCTGGCCAATCCCTAAAATGACCGCAAACGAGAGCGTCCAGGGCAGCATGCGGCGAAAGAAGTGGGCGACCAAAAGCCAGGCCTTGGGATCCCGCGGCAAATCGAGCGGCCACTCGCGCCGGGTGGCAATCAGCCGCCCAAAGGCGATCAGCGCGATCAACAGGGATATCCAGATCGCCGCCAGAATGGCGCCGTCCACGACCTCGCGGATTGCCTCGCCCTGGTTAGTGTCTTCATTGAGCGCGCGCAGATCCTGGGCGCCCTGCAAAAGCTGGCGGGACCACTCGTCGACCGGGGAGTTACCCGATTGCGCCTGGTCCCCCAGGTCGCTCAACGTATCGGCAAGCGCGCCCAGAAGCCCCTGGCGGGCCACGCCCTCCTCTTCGGCGGCTTCGCTGGTGGTCTGCAGCTCGCGCAGCGAGTTGAGAAGGGCCCGGCGCTGCTCATCGTTTTCCAACAATGTAATGACGTCGGACAGCGAGCTTTGAAACTCACTGCTACTCACCGACTCCTCTTCGGCCGTATCGTCGCTGCTGGTAAGGCTGGGCAGCCCCACGCTTTGTGCCTGCGCCAAAGACGCCGCGCCCACCATTGCCCATAGCGCGACACTCAAAAAGACAGTGATCAACCAGTGCTGTCGCACATGCTCCTCCAGGCTCGACCGATGCGTATCGGTCTCATTGATGAACGACCCAATAACGGTGGTGGGTAACGAGGCAAAATAACCAGGCCACGATGAATATCGCTTAGCCTACCGCCTGACTATGATAGGGTGAAGGCCTAAACGTTCACCTCAAGGATCTAGAGATGACGCTCCAGGCGCCCCCCCATCGTTTGAACCATCACGGCCAAACGCGACGCGTCGGCGTGGAGATCGAATTTGCAGGGCTTCCCCCTCACGACACCGCCCAACTGGTGAGCGAACTCTTCGGGGGCGAGCTTAACGTGGTAAGCCCACACAGGCTACTGGTACATCATACCCGCTGGGGCACCTTTGGTATCGAGCTCGATACACAGTATGCCCACCCGGACCAGACGCTGCTGGACGACCAGCGCGACGACGACAGCGAATGGGCGCGCCAGCAGCACCTTCGCCGGGTGGAGTTTCACCGCAAAACCCGCGAACTGATCGGCGATATGGTCACCGGCCTGGTGCCCACCGAAATCGTCTGTCCGCCGGTGCCCTGGGAGGAACTGGACGAACTGGACACGCTGTTCAAGGCACTGCGCGAAAAAGGTGCCAAAGGCACCGATGCCAGCCTGCTCTATGGGTTCGGCCTGCACCTCAACCCGGAAGCCGGGGCGATGGATGCCGAGTCCCTTTTGGCGATGCTGCGCGCTTACATGCTGTTGGCCCAGTGGCTGCGCGATGAAATCAAGGTCGATATCACTCGCGAAGTGCTCCCCCACGCCAACCCGTTTCCCAAGGAGTACGCGCTGAAGGTACTGGACCGGCGCTACGCCCCGTCGCTCGATCAATTGATCGACGACTACCTTCATTATAACCCGACGCGTAACCGCGAGCTGGACCTTTTACCGCTGTTTGCCCATCTGCGCCCGGATCATCCCCACGCGCTTTTGCACAGCCAGCTCACCAAGCCGCGCCCTACTTTTCACTACCGGCTGCCCAACGCGCAGCTCTCCCAGCCGGGTTGGGGCTCGGCGGTGGAGTGGAACCGCTGGGTCGAGGTCGAAAAACTCGCCGCTAACCATGAGGCCTTGAATGCCCGGTGCGATGAGTACATCGCCTACAACACCCAGGCCTGGACGACCCGCTTGAAAAACAAACTGCTGCGTTCGTTCAAGCGTCGCTGAAATTTTTGAGAGACTTCGTTTTATGACCCGCCCGCTCATCGGTATCACGACGTCCGATTACAAGAGCCACCTGGCCTGGTGGTTCGACTGGTTCGCCGTTTGGCGCCATGGCGGAAAGCCGCTGCGCCTTTCGCCCTCGCGCCCGCTGCCCGACACCCTGGACGGCTTGATCGTCGGCGGCGGCGACGATATTCAGGCGCACCTGTACGGTGGCGAAGTGCAGCTCGACGTGCGTCTCGACCCGGCCCGGGACGAGCTCGAGCTCGAATTACTGGGGCGCTTCATTCCCGGCCACACGCCGGTACTGGGTATTTGCCGCGGCGCCCAGCTGATCAACGTACATCTGGGCGGCACCCTGGACCCGGACATCTATACCACCCACGAAGGTTTGAAACGCCGCCGCACGGTACTGCCGCGCAAAACCGTGGATATCGTCACCGGGAGTAAACTCCACAGCCTGCTCGACGTGAGCTGGTGTCGTGTGAATAGCCTGCACCACCAGGCGGTGCACGAGGCCGGCAACGGTATCAAGATCGTCGCCCGCGACCGGGATGGGCTGGTGCAAGGTATCGAGTCGCAACATCACGACTTCGTGATCGGCGTTCAGTGGCACCCGGAGTGGCTGATTTTCAACCGCCCTCAGCAGCGTTTGATTAGCGCGCTGGTGAAGGCGGCGAAAAAGCGCCGTAGCGCCGAGTCTTCCGGGCGTTAAGCGCCCAGTACGGCCAGCGCGGCGTCGTAGTCGGGCTCGTCTTTAAGCTCGCTGACCAATTCGCTGTGTAGCACGGTGTCGTCACGATCGAGCACGACCACCGCACGGGCGCAGAGGCCTTCCATGGCGCTATTGGTCAGCGCCACGCCCCACTCCTTGAGAAACGCCTGATGGCGAAAGGTAGAGAGCGTTTCGACGTTATCCAGGCCCTCGGCACCGCAAAAGCGCACCGCCGCGAACGGCAAATCCGCCGACACCACCATCACCACCGTATCCGGCAAGTTGGAAGCCAGCTCATTGAAGCGCCGGGTCGACGTGGCGCAGGTCGGCGTATCGACACTGGGAATGATATTGAGCACCTTGCGCTTACCGGCGTAGTCGTCGAGAGTGACGTCGCTTAGTTCCCGGTTGGTCAGCGTAAGGCCGGGGGCTTTCTCGCCCACTTTCGGTATGACGCCGTCAACGTCCATCGGGGTACCGCCTCGGGTAATTTGCTGCATAGAATAGTAGTCCCATGTTATAGGTAGACGCGCAGTGATTAGGCAAATCCGGCATTCGCCGAGACCTACCCTAACCCCAAACCGCGCCGTTTGGATACACCCCGGGGCCTGTCAGCGACAGCGCCCCGTATGCACCGCCACGAGTATGCCATGCCCTTAGTACTGATCGTAAAAACCGGCGACGCTTTTCCCGAAGTGACCGACCAGCACGGCGATTTCGATGCGCTGTTCGAGGAGCCCATGAAGCGGGTGGTCCCCAACACGACGATTAACGTATGGGATCCGCGCGCAGAGCCCGATGCCCCCTCACTGGACGCGTTGGATGCGATCGTGATTACCGGCTCCAACAGCATGGTGAGCGACGCCGAGCCCTGGAGCGAGGCATTGAAGCCCTGGCTCAACGCGGCGCGCGAGCGCGACATTGCCATGCTGGGCGTCTGCTACGGGCACCAGCTGATGGCCGAAGCCTTTGGCGGCCAGGCCGGTAATCACCCAAACGGCCGCGAGGCGGGTACCTTCGAGATCGAACGCACCGACGCCTCCCATAGCGACCCGCTCTTTAGCCAGCTGCCCACGCGTTTCATGGCGCACCTGACCCACGGCCAGACGGTGCTCAAAGCGCCAGACGATGCGCTCATCCTCGCGTTCAACGACCACGACAGCCACCAGGCGGTTCGCTACGGCACCCGCCAGTGGAGCGTACAGTTTCACCCCGAGTTCAACGCCGACATCCTGCGCGCCTATATCGAACGCGTGGAACCTGCGCTGATCGAACAGGGCGAAGACGTCGGCGCCCTGATCAACCGCATCAAGGAAACGCCCCAGGCGACCAGCCTGCTCGAGCGCTTCATTCGCCTTTTGTAGCCTTTTTGGCCGCCGCTTTGGCGGCGCGCTTTTCGACGCGCCGCGAGGCGAGCCGGTCGGCCAGCCGCGTCGGCTCGGGCAGCTTGGTACGCCCAAGGCACTGCATGACCCACTGAAGTGACGTTGCCAGCGATATACGGTGGCCCGGGGATACGAACACGGGCTTCACGTTCACTCGCGAACGCAGCACCGCGCCCAGGGTTTCCCCTTTGGCGGTGAGCGGGCTCCAGTCGCCGCGCTCACCGCCGACCTCTTCAAAGCGCCCGTAAAGGCGCGATTTGGCAATCCCGATCGTCGGCAGGTCGAGCCAGAGCCCCAGATGCGCCGCCACCCCCAGCTTGCGCGGGTGGGCAATGCCCTGGCCGTCGACCATCACCAACTGAGGCATTTGGGAGAGCCTGGCAAAGGCGCCGAGCGCGGCGGGGATCTCACGAAACGATAAAAGCCCCGGCACGTAGGGCATACGCGTTGGCTCGCGGTGAACGACCTGTTCGACCTGCTCGAGATAAGGCGCCTTCTGCGGGTCCCACTTCAATAGCACGACCGCGGCGCGGGTGGTTTCGCCCTCGTCTTCGAAACCGATATCCACCCCGGCGATAAGCTTCACCTCGTCGAGGCGATCACTAAGCTCCAGCCGCCCGGCAAGCTCGGTTTGCAGCGCAATCGCGTCTTTGGGCTCGAGATTCCAATCGTGTAACGGCGCATCCATGGCAGTTTTCTCCTTTTGAAACGTTAAGCGTAGAGCATCGAGCAGCCAATAAAAAACCCCGCTCGAAAGCGGGGTTTTGCGTGGCCTGGCTCGCGATTAAGCGCGTTCGCGGCGACGGACCGGCGCATCGCCGCCTTCGTCACGACGGCGACGCGGGGCGCGTTCCGGGGTGCTGCTGTCTTCGCTGATCTCAAGCGGCCGACCGGCCACACGGGCGCGCGCCATCTTGGTCAGAATGGTAGACGGCAGGTTGCTGGGCAGCTCGACCACCGAGAAGGCGTTGCGAATATCGATACGCCCGATACGCGCGCCTTCGATACCGCCTTCATTGGCCAATGCGCCGACCAACTGGCCAGGCTTGACGCCATCCTTGTGACCCACGGAAACGCGGTAGCGGGTCATGCCTTCGCTGGGCGCGCTCGAACGCTCGCGACGGTTAGCGGGCTTGCCGCTGTCCTTGCCGCCTTCGCGCGGGGCACGCTCTTTGCGCGGGGCCTGCAAGCGGCCGATGGGTGCTTCGTCGGCGCGGGCCATGGCGGCAAAGGCGCAGGCCAGCTCGACCGGGTCGTGACCCTCTTCGACCAGACGCTCGACCAGCGCACGCTGCTCTTCAGCGCCCTTGGTCAGCGCCGCCACGACGCGGTGATGGAACACCTCGTCCCGGTGAGTGCGGATGGCGCTTTCGTCGGGCAGCGGCATCTCGGTCATTTTCTGACCGGTTGCCTGCTCCATCCAGCCCACTTTACGACCTTCGCGGAAACCGGCGAAGGTGATCGCGATACCGCTACGCCCGGCACGGCCGGTACGGCCGATACGGTGGGTATAGGCTTCGGCGTCCTGGGGCAGGTCATAGTTGATGACGTGGGTGATACGCGAAACGTCCAGACCGCGTGCGGCGACGTCGGTGGCGATCAGCACATCGACCTTGCTGCGCTTCAAGCGCGTGATGGTGCGCTCACGCAGACTCTGATCGAGATCGCCCGACAGGCCAGCAGCGTTGACACCGCGGGCGGTCAGTTGCTCGACCAGGGTGGTGCAGGCGGCACGGGTGCGCACGAACACGATGGCCGCATCGACGGGCTCGACTTCGAGAATACGCGACAGCGCTTCGAGCTTGGCGCCACCATCGACGCGCACGATGCGCTGCTCGATGTTTTCGCCGGTAGTGGTTTTCGATTCGATCGCCACTTTCACCGGGTCGACGAGGTAACGATTGACGATACGCTCGATTTCGGCAGGCAGGGTCGCGGAGAAGAAGACACGCTGAGCATCTTTCGGGGTATCGGCGACCACGCGTTTTACGTCGTCGATAAAGCCCATGCGCAGCATTTCGTCGGCTTCGTCCAGCACCAGCGCCTGAAGGTCGCCGAGCTTCAAGCTGCCGCGGTCCAGGTGGTCGATAATACGACCCGGGGTACCGACGACGACCTGAGCGCCGCGCTTGAGCGCGCCCAGCTGCTCGCGATACTCCTGACCGCCGCACAGCGTGGCCACTTCCAGGCCTTTAAGATTCTGACCGTACTTGGTGAACGAAACCGCTACCTGTTGGGCCAGTTCGCGCGTCGGCGCCATCACCAGCACCTGAGGCGCATGGCGGTCGAGATCGATACGCGAGAGTAACGGTAGTGCAAACGCCGCGGTTTTACCGGTACCTGTTTGGGCCTGGCCCAACATGTCACGGCCTTCCAGCAGCGCGGGAATGGTTTTCGCCTGAATGGGCGAAGGGGTCTGGTAGCCCTGTGCTTCAACAGCAGAAAGAACGGCAGGCAACAGAGCAAGATCGCCGAAGCTCGGCGAGGCGACAGAAGTCGAGGTCATTAATCACACCTTGGTAGACCGGCGTGGCCGGCAAAAAACATCGTAAGCGTCTTCGACACGTTGGTCAGCGTACTCGCGCTGAACACAAACGCCGCTTGGCGGATCGCTTGATAAAGGAGTCAAAGACGCCGGTCGCACCTGGCATCCAGTTGGCAGAAACATGAATAACGCGCCAACCGTTGTGGCGACCTTCTGCGTCGATTTCACCCGGTTGGTGAAATGCTAAAGACGCGCCATCTTCACAGCAATGAACATCTCAAAGGGATGTTCCCGCAAGCGCCACTACGTAATGAGTGCTACGCAGTCTAACGCTTACCGTCGTGATGGAGGGGTCAACACATGCGAGGAGCGCGAATACTAGCACTTTAAAAATTATCTGGCTAGCTTTTTTGCTTTACCCAACTTGAACAGGCGTCCTTGCGCTTGTCGACATATGGTCTAAAATTTTAATCGCAATAACGCTTTAGGCAGTCAAGGAGAGAGACGATGAATTGGGATCAAATCGAAGGCAAATGGACCGAAGTCAAAGGCAAGGCGCGTTCGAGCTGGGGTGAGTTCACCGATGATGAACTCGACCAGATCGGCGGCAAAAAGGATCAGCTCGTCGGTAAGCTTCAGCAGAAATACGGTCTGGAGCGCGAAGAAGCCGAAAAGCGCGCTGACGACTGGGCGGACAGCCTGTAAGAAAGCCAACAGTTAAAACGTAGTGGACACGTCAACGGCGTTACGGGCGGCTTTTAGAAAGCCGCCCATAAAACGCCACAGGAAGTTAAAGGAGTAACGCGATGCGTAAATCACTGCTATTGGCTGCAATGAGCACCACCCTGCTGGCCGGTATGGCTTTCAACGCGCAGGCGTCCCAGGAGCCTCAAGGCGTCTACTCCGCCGAAGACATACTGGATGCCGAGGTTTACTTCTCCAACGGCTCCGGGGAAGAAGTCGGCGATGTCGATGACATTTTGTTCGACGATGACATGCGCATCACTGGCCTTGTGATCGAAAGCGGCGCCGTTTTGGGCCTTGGTGGCCGTGAAATCGTGGTCGGCACCGACTACTTCACGCTTGAAACCAGCACCGAAGGCGATGGCGACACCGAACACCGCATCATGTTGACCGCTACTCCCGAAGAAGTGGAAAGCTTCCCCGCCTACAACCGCGACTGGTGGGAGCAGACTCAAAACAACGCGCGTAACGCCTGGCAGACCACTCGCGACGGCGCCCAGAGCGCCTGGCAATCGACCCGCGAAGCGTTCAATGACGACGAGAACCAGCCCCAGCAGTAAACGGCTCGTTTAATCGCGCGTAAAAAAAGGCCGCCCATCGGGCGGCCTTTCGTTTTGTCAGGTGGCTTTTTTTCAAGTGCCCTTTTTTCAGGTGCCTTTTAAAAGAGGGCCTCGACGGTTTGCGGTTACTTTTTGCCGTTACTTTTTCGTTACTTTTGACGCCTACGAATGCCTTTGCCCTCTAACCGCTCACGATCATGGGGGCGCTCGAAATCGAGTAGCGGACCGGCCGGGACGATCCGGGTCGGATTGATCGTTTCGTGGCTGTAATAGTAGTGGCGTTTGATGTGATCCATATTCACCGTCTCGGCAACACCTGGCCACTGGTACAGCTCACGCAGATAGTTCGAGAGGTTGGGGTAATCCTCGATACGCTTATAGTTGCACTTGAAGTGGCCGAAATAGACCGCGTCGAAACGCACCAGGGTGGTAAACAAGCGAATATCGGCTTCGGTCAGCCACTCCCCTGCCAGGTAGCGGTTTTCTGCCAAACGCGCTTCCAGCCGGCCGAGCGCGTCGAACAGCGCCTTGACGTGCTTCTCGTAAACATCCTGTTCGGTGGCAAAGCCCGACTTGTAGACACCGTTGTTCACGTTGTCGTACACATCATCGTTCACTTCATCGATGGTTTCACGCAGATCCTCGGGGTAGAAGTCGAGATCGTTGCCGGTCAGCTCATCGAAGGCACCGTTGAGCATGCGCAGCAGATCGGCGGACTCGTTATTGACGATGGCGCTGCGCGTTTTGTCCCAAAGTACCGGCACCGTGACGCGCCCGGTATAGGCCGGGTCGGTCATGGTATAGAGCTCGTAATGGTAATTCACCCGGTTGATGGGGTCGCCACTCGAGCCTTCCTCTTCGTTATAGGTCCAGCCCTTATCGAGCATCAAGGGACTAACGTGGGAGACGCCAATCAACGGCTCCAACCCCTTGAGCTTGCGCATGATCAGCGCCCGGTGCGCCCAGGGGCAGGCCAGGGATACGTAAAGGTGATAACGGTCCTTTTCGGCGGGAAAACTTTGCCCCTGCTGCTGACCACGTCCTTCTACCCAGTCGCGTAACTGGGCCGACTCGCGTACGAACTCGCCGCCATGCTTTTTGGTGTCATACCACTGATCGACCCACTCGCCTTCTACTAATAGTCCCATCGGGCGCCTCCTGTAATTTGCGTCTTTGCTTATGTTTTTAGAGCATAGCGCGCTTTACGATGCACTCAAGCGGATGTTTTACCCTTTTTCATTCGAGTAAATTGAATCTTCCGGGCATTGCTCGATCACCGCCTCGCGAAGCACCTGGGCCATGGCGTGGGTGGCCGGGCCTGCATGGTCGCGATCCTTGAAAATCAGTTGAAAAGGCGCTTCGCGAATCCCCCCGGCCGTCAGGGGCAGCGGCTTCAGTTCACCGCGCTCGAGCTCGTCGGCGATCCGGGTGACCGGCATCCAGGCAAAGCCCAGGCCGCGCTTTATCATATCAAGCGATGTATTAAGGTGGCTGACCGTCCAGCGCTGCTCGGCCTTGAGCCACCCCGCATTGGCAGACTGACGATTGGCCGAGTCGCGCACGACCAGCTGGCGATATTGCGCCAGGTCGCGCAGGTCCAGTTCACGCCCCAGCCCGTGCAGCGGGTGATCCGGATGCGCCACCGCGATAAAGCGCACGTTGGCTAACGTCTCGCCTAGAAACCCCGGGACTTCCATACCGGAAATCACCAGATCCGCCCGCCCATCGAACAGCATCTCTACCCCGCCGTTGAGTACGCTTTCATAAAGCTGGACCCGAACCTGCGGGTAGGCCTCGGAGAAGCGCTCGAGCGCTTTGGCCTGGGCATCCGCGGGAAACACCTGATCGATGGCGACCGCCACTTCCGTTTCGAGCCCTTCGGCAAGGCGTGTAGCAATGTCCTCTATCGAGGCGGCGCTCTCGATGAGCTGACGCGCCCGGCGCAGCAATAGCTCACCGGCCTCGGTCAGGCGGACCTGACGACCGACCGGCTCGAGCACCTGAACGCCAAGCTGCTCCTCCAGCTTGTGCACCGCATGATTGAGCGTAGAAGGGCTTTTATGAATAGCCTGCGCGGCGCGTGCAAAGCCACCGTAATCTACAACGGCGGCGAGCATGTGCCACTGAGCAAGTGTTACCCGAGACATTTCGATTTCCTCGACGCTAAAAGCGTATTAGTGCGCTTGGTCTTCGAAAAAACTTTAACAGAATGCTGGCGACGACGAATAGCTAACTTGTGCGGCGACTCATGCTGTTTCAACGAAAACACTAAAAAACAGGGAACTTTTTGAAAATATTGTATAACATCGGCTCTGCTTCTACTTTGCTATAAGACAATTGAGTCATCGCTCTTTAGTTACAAAAAAACACAAAGACGCAGACACTAAAGTACTCTTTACAATCACTGAAATAACTAGCGGACTAACAATTCACTGAAACGCCGGTTTTTTTCAAAGGCGCCTTCTTCGGGCCAAACCAATCCTTGTACAAAAGCATGACGCTAATAGCCGCTCAAAACAGCGTGGAAAAAGCGTTTTGGGAAACGTTTCTTGATGATCAGCGGTACTCAGCGCGATAAACCATTGATCCTTGCTATCGGGAAGGCTTTACAAAGAACCACTATTGGCTATATTGATACGCCTTAACCGATACAACTACATTTAGGTGTACAAGCTATTGGCAGGTTTGAAAGTTTAGGTTTCGTATAGCCAACGCCATTAGCAAACACTGTTTCTTAATAAGTCGCTTGCTGTCCGGTTTTTTCGTTAACGCGAAACCCGCCTCTCTGTATGTAAATACAGTCTATTCACCCCTACCCCCATGGGGTATTGTTCCCGTGCTTGTTCACTTTTACGTTCATTTTCACTTCGAACTCGGCGGTCAATTTACCCATGTTGCGAATCCTTCATTCGCTGCCCCGCGCACATAAATTATTACTTTTACCCGTGGCTACAATGGTCACCGTGCTGGGCACACAAAAGCTTATAACGACGTATCAGGATCTCAATAAACCCCATACTTCACTGGAGAGCGTGCTCGTACCGCTGCCCAGCGACTCTTTTACCACCGTGCCCTCCTTGCACCAGGAGCGCCGCCCGGTCGCCAAAGCGATCGACCGCGCCTCCCGCGCCATCGACGCCACCCGCGAGCAGATCCCGCTAAGTGATCTCGCCGCGACCGAGATCATCGATCTCGATGTCATCGCCACCGCCGAGGCATCAATCGCCAGCGAAATAGATGCCACGCCCGTACTGGATGACGGCGCCATTCACATGGCGGTGGTGTTTGGCACCCTAACCAGTGGCATGCTCAATATCGACGAACCGGGCACTCCGGGGCCGGTCGAGATTGCCGATGCTACTTCCGTGGATAGCGCTACCTCTTACGAGGATTACGGCATCGAGCTATTCGACGATATCTCCTTTCTCGAGCTCGAACTGGCCGCTGAAGAGCCCTTCGTTCCCGAGTGGGCCACCCATATCGTAGAGCCGGGTGAAACCTTTGCCGTGCTGGCGCAAAACGAGCTGGGTCTTGGCTATAGCGAAGTGCTGGCCCTTTTGGACGACATGCCCAACCCGCGCATTTTCACTAACTGGCGCGCCGGTAACAGCTTCGATTACCAGCTGGACGAAAACGGCAACTTGCTCGCGCTGCGCATGATGAAAGACATCCGCGACGGCGTGCTGCTCGAGCGCAATGAAGACACCTCGTTCGCGGCAACCGTCATCGAACGTCAGGGCGAGCCGGTTCAGCGCCTGTTCGCCGGTACCGTTAGCGGTAGTTTTGCGCGCTCGGCCCAGGCAACGGGGCTTTCAAGCAGCTCGGTGACCGAGCTGACACGCCTGCTCGAGAAAAAGCTCGATTTTAGGCGGGATAGCCGTCGCGGCGACAGTTTCAACGTACTGGTCGAGTCTGACATGATCGACGGCGAGACACTGGATTCGCGCGTACTGGCGGTCGAGTACGATGGCGAGCGCATGGATTTGACGATGGTACGTAACGCGGCGGATGACAACTTCTATACGCCGGAAGGCAGCGGCCTGGAGCCGGGCTTTGCGCGTCATCCCTTCGAAGGCAGCTATCGTTTGAGCTCTAACTTCAATCCGAACCGCAAGCACCCGGTAACCGGCCGTATCAGCCCGCATAACGGCACCGACTTTGCCATGCCGATCGGCACCCCCGTCACCGCGCCAGCGGACGGCCGGGTCGAGCGAGTGACCAATCACGCAGCGGCCGGCCGCTACATAGTGATCCGCCACGATAACGGCTACCGCACGCGCTATCTGCACCTGTCAAAACCGCTGGTCAGCGCCGGCGATCGCGTGGCCATGGGTGATCGCATCGCGCTTTCCGGCAATACCGGGCGCAGCACTGGCCCGCACCTGCATTACGAAGTCATCGTCAATAACTCACCGGTTAACGCCATGACCGTAGAGCTTCCCGAGTCCTCAAGCCTGACCGGCGATACGTTGATCGCGTTCAAGAACCAGGCCGAACCGATGCTGGCCGCCCTCAACAGCGGCGAGACCGGTACGATCAATGTAGCCAACTACCAGCGCGACGAATAAAGAGCCTGCTCACTTGCGCTAAAAAAAGCCGCCCAATCGGGCGGCTTTTTTGCGTCTTTAGACCACACGCCCCATCAAACCGGGCGGCTTAGCGCATCGAGCAGCGCATCGTCGTGACGGTAGATATCGTCGCGGAACTCGATCTCGCCCTCGGCATTGGGCCAGGCGGTCAGGTAGTGCAACATGACCGGAATGCGCTGCGGCAAATTCACGTTTTGATCGCTGCTGCCTCGGCCAATGAGCGTATTGACCCGGTGCTGGCTGCCGCTGTCGCGCAAAAGCATCTGGGCAAGTTCGCTAATGCCTTCCACGCGGATACAGCCGGAGCTGAGCGCGCGCTGTGTACGACCGAACGCGCCCTGGGCGGGTGTGTCGTGCAGATAAATCATGTCGTCGTTGGGAAAACGAACCACGATTCGCCCTAGCGGGTTGCCGCTGCCCGCCGTTTGTCGAAGCATGACGCCACCGGGGCGTTGCCAGTCGACGCTTTCCGGATCCAGCCGCTCGCCGGCGGGGCTTAGCACCTGGATATTGCGCGCGGAGAGATAGCCTGTATTACTACGCACCCGGGGCAGCACGTCTTCGCGCATGATGGTGGGGGGAATCGTCCAGCTCGGGTTGATGGTGAGGTGGCTGATCGCCGAATGGATCATCGGCGTGGCCCGCTGGGGCGAACCGACCACGACCCGGGCATCCCACTGCTCGCCGTTGGGGCGCACGTAGTGAAGCTTGTAACCGGCCACATCGACCCATACGCGGGAAGGCTCGCTTTCGAAGTGTTCGAGCCAGCGTGCCCGCTCAAGATTGATACGCAGCTGATCGATCCGACGGGACAGCGGCGTATTGAGTGCCCGCCGCGTTTTGTCGCCGACCACGCCGTCCGCCTGGAGCTGGTGGCGGCGCTGGAAACGCTGGACGGCGCGCTCAACGGTGGTGTCGAAGCGACGTTGATCACCGTTTCGTTTAACGGCCTCCACCATCGGGTAGGCGCCGTCGTCAGCGGCGACTAACCCGCTTTCGCCCCAGAGCGCCAAACGCTCGCGCAGCGTCACCACATCGGCGTCGGTATCGCCCACGCGCAGCGCGTCGTCACGCCCGGCCAGGTACGCCACGCTGGCACTGCCTCGGCGCTCGAGGGCACGGTAATCGCTCAGCATCTGGCGAAGTTCGCGGTAGGCATTCGACTGGGGCCTGGCGACCTCGAAAGCCGCCTCGACGTCGCCCTGGGCGAGGGCCTGACGCACCTGAACCATGCTGTATCCCCGCGCCGGGCGCTCGCCGCTCCACTGTGTATTCAGCGCTTTGGGGTCCACCTTGCCCCGCGAGAGGTGATCCAGCGCCAGCAGCAGGGTTTGCGTGGCCTTGAGGTCGAAACGCGCCTGAGCGCTGGCATCGCCCTGTTGGCTCACACGGAAATCATCGAGCAGCCGGCTTCCCTGATAGTCACTGGGGGTCAAGCCATCCTGGTCGAGACGCGCCAAAGCCTCGGCCAGCGACTCGACACGCTCGGCGTCTTGCCAGACCAGTTGATCTTCACGGGCCTGGTAGAACGCGGCCACAGGTAAATCGCTTACGTAGGCGTTTAACTGCTGAGCCAATGCCGGTTGAGCCGGGGCGTCGGCATGGGCATGATGGATAGCATACGGAAGGGGTAGCAGGGCGGCGGTCAACACGGCACCCAAGGCCCATTTCTGAATTGGCGGTTTCTCGTTCATAACCCCTCCATGGGTTACTATGCGGTGTCGCATGCCAACCCAATAAAGATAAAACATGCGCACGCTTGTCATGATGTTATCGCTTTGCGTACCACTAATTATAGTAGGTCTTACACTATGCGGCTCGGATTAAGCTTTTTTAGCAAATTTTTCTTTCTCCCGACACTGCTGGCAAGCGCCCCCCTTCAGGCCGCCCCACCCGCACCCTTTTTTTCCCAGATGGCGGCCTCGCCGCCAGCCGGCGTCTCACCGCTTCACCAGCAGCTTCAGTTGCTCGCCCCTTCCGCGACCCCTAAAGCGCTACAGCTCGCCGCCCAGGCACTTAGCTGCGCCGACCCCGGCGCCGAGCGCCTGGCGGTGATCGACTACTCGCTGCCGTCGACCGAGCAGCGCCTGTGGGTGTTCGATCTTCACCAAAACCGGCTGCTGTTCAAAGAGCTGGTCTCCCACGGGCGCGGCTCCGGGGACGCCAACGCCGAGGTGTTCTCCAACACCCCGGAAAGCTATCAGTCGAGCATCGGACTTTTTCGCACCATGAACAGCTACTACGGGCGAAACGGCTACTCGCTGCGCCTCGACGGGCTGGAGGCGAACGTCAACGACCAGGCCTTCGATCGCGCGATCGTCATTCACGGCGCCCACTACGTCAGCGACGACTTTATCACCCAGACTGGCCGGCTGGGTCGCAGCCACGGCTGCCCGGCGGTTCGCGAAGAGATCACTTATCCCTTGATCGACAGCTTGAAAGAGAGCCAGTACGTTTTCGCCTACTACCCGGATGCGGAGTGGATGGCGAATTCGGCGTTTTTGCGCTGCTCCGAAGGCGGTATTTACCAACTCGCGGCCGCCGCCTACTAAAGCGACACCCACCGCCGCCTCTCTACCAGGCAGGCTTCGTTGAAGCCCTTGCTTTCGCGACCCGGGTTTTATGCCATGCTTAGGCTTTCCTACTTGAAGTGAGGAAGTTGGCATGGCAAAGGTAAAAACGCTGGACCTGGCCCTGCAGGGCGGTGGTGCCCACGGCGGCTACACCTGGGGCGTGATCGACCGCCTGCTCGAAGATGAGCGCATCGAAATCGAAGGCATCAGCGGGACCAGCGCCGGCGCCATGAACGGGGTCGTGATGGCCGACGCGCTGACCCGCGGCGATAAAGAGACCGCCCGCGAGGCACTGCGTGGCTTCTGGCAGGCGGTTAGCCGAGCCGGTATGGCAAGCCCCATTCGCCGCTCGCCGCTTGACGTGCTCACCGGCAACTGGAGCCTCGATCAGTCGCCAGGCTACATCGCCATGGACCTGATGAGCAGGCTCGTCTCCCCTTACCAGCTCAACCCTTTGAACATCAACCCGCTGCGCAGCATCGTGGACGAGCACATCGATTTCGAGCGGGTGCGTCGCTGTGACCGACTAAAGCTATTCGTCGCCGCCACCAACGTGCGCACCGGTAAGCAGCGGGTGTTCCGCCGCGAAGAAATGAGCCTGGATGCGGTCATGGCCTCGGCCTGCTTACCTTTCGTGTTTCAGGCCGTGGAGATCGACGGCGAAGCCTACTGGGACGGCGGCTATATGGGCAACCCGGCGCTCTTCCCGCTTATGGAGGAGTGCAGCGCCCGGGACATATTGCTGGTGCAAATCAACCCCATCAGCCGCGACACCCTGCCCACCAGCGCCTCGGCGATCATGAACCGCCTAAACGAAATCACCTTCAATGCCGCGTTGATCAAGGAGATCCGAATGATCGCCCTGCTCAAGCACGCGCTTGACGAGCAGGGGATCGAGAACTGCTACCAGCAGACGCTCTTTCACCGCATCAGCGGCGAACACGCGCTGGAGAGCCTGTCGGTATCGAGCAAAATGAACGCCGAATGGCCGTTTTTGTGCCACCTGTTCGAGCTGGGCCGCGCCGCCGCCGAACGCTGGCTTCAGGAGAACTTCGAGGCGCTGGGCGAGCGCTCGACCCTGGACATCGACACCGTCTACATGAATGAGTGACCCGTCTACATGAGTGAGCGCCCGTCTAAAAGAGGGGGCCGCTTGGAACGTAAAGCGCTCTGAACGGCGCTCTTTGCCGCTACGGGAGGTTTGCAACATCCCGCCCCATTAGCCATTCTGAGGGTTCCCCTATTAATAATGGCAAGGAGCGCATCCCATGCAAGACCGTGTATTACTCATCACCGGTGCCTCGAGCGGCATCGGCGCGGCTACTGCCCGGGCCGCCGCGCGTGAGGGCTATAAACTGGTGCTTGCCGCACGCTCGACGGACAAGCTCGAAGCCCTCGCCCAAGAGCTTGGCCAGGAAAACCTGCTCACCGTCGAGCTGGATGTGACCGATATGGCACAACAGCACGCCATGGTGGAGCAGGCAATGGAAACCTTTGGCCGCATTGACGGCGTTTTTGCCAACGCCGGACGGGGCGGCTCGCCGGGCGGGTTTAGCGGCGCCGACCACGAGGCCTGGCGCGAGATGATTCTCACCAACGTGTACGGCGTGGGGCTGACGCTGCAGGCCTGCCTGCCAGCGCTCAAGCGCAGCGCCGGCCACGTGCTGCTCACAGGCTCTGCGGCGGGCCGGGCAACCATCCCCGGCTCGATGTACAGCGCCACTAAATGGGCGGTGACCGGAATGGGCTATAATCTGCGCGAAGAGCTTCGCGGTACTGGCGTTCGCGTCACCTTGATCGAGCCTGGCATGGTCGATACGCCCTTTTTCGATGAACCCCCGGAGCATGCGCTGGAAGACAAGGATATCGCCAATGCGGTGATCTACGCGCTGAATCAGCCTCCTCACGTCGACGTCAACGAGATACTGATTCGGCCCACGCCGCCCCGTGAATAGCGCCTTTAGCCCTCCCCCGCTTCGGCCCTGATGCTTTTGAACCTTGAGCATCAGGGCGTGGCCTTGTTTTATCGCCATCCCGCCCGCATTACATAGTATTAACAAGCGTGCTAATGACTTCCTCGGAATCGTCATTGGCCGCCACACTCCCAATGCGCAGGTGAACCATGAGCCAACTCGCCGAAACCGCCTTATCGGTGCTGGATCTAGCCCCCATCCGCGAGGGCGGCAGCGCCGCTGAAACCTTCGCCAACAGTGTAGAGCTCGCCCAGCGCGCCGAGCAGCTGGGCTACACCCGTTTTTGGCTGGCCGAGCACCATAATATTGCGGGTATCGCCAGCGCCGCCACGTCCGTCTTGATCGGCCATGTCGCCGGGCATACCTCACGCATACGCGTGGGTAGCGGTGGCATCATGTTGCCCAATCATGCGCCGCTGGTGATCGCCGAGCAGTTCGGCACGCTGGAAACGCTCTATCCTGGGCGTATCGACCTGGGGCTCGGCCGGGCGCCGGGTTCGGACGGTGCGACCATGCGCGCCATGCGGCGAAGCGCCCAGGCTGGCGTCGACGACTTCCCCGCCCAGCTCGACGAGCTGACCCGCTACTTAAGCGATGAAGCGCCGGGTCAGCAGGTCAAGGCCGTTCCCGGCCAGGGAACTCACGTACCTACCTGGCTTTTGGGCTCCAGCGGCTACAGCGCGCAGCTTGCCGCGCGCCTTGGCCTGCCGTTCGCGTTTGCCGCCCAGTTCGCCCCGGGGTACCTGTTCGAGGCGCTACGGCTCTATCGCGATAATTTCCGCCCCTCCGAGGTGCTTTCCAAACCGCACGCCATGATAGGGCTTCCCGTGATGGCCGCCGAAAGCGACGAAATGGCGCGTTACCTGGCCACCACCGCACAGCAGAAGTTTCTCAACCTGATCCGCGGCAAGCCCACCCAGTCAAGGCCGCCGGTCGAGCAGCTCGACTGGACGCCCATGGAGCAGGCCCAGGTCAGCCAGTTTTTGGGCGCCGCGATCATTGGCGGCCCACAGACGGTCAAGGAAGGACTCGAGGCGTTCCAGGCGCAAACCGGCGCCGACGAGCTGATGATCAATAGCGACTTCTTCAATCAGGAAGACCGGCTGAAAAGTTACGAGATCGTCGCCGAGGTCGCGCGCTAACGCCCTCGAGACACCGTGTTTTAACTTTTAACGTTTAGCGGATAGCCCATGACCGATATGACGATCGCGCCGATGACGAAGGACGACTTCCGGGCTTTTTGGCCAACCTTTAGCGCCATTGTAGCGGCCCAGGAGACCTACGCCATCGCGCCGGATATCTCGTTTGACGCCGCCTACGCGCTCTGGTGCGAGGCGCCCACGGCCACGCTGGTGGCCAAGGATCGCCAGGGCACGGTACTGGGCTCGTACTATCTAAAAGCCAACGCGGCGGGTCCGGGCCAACACGTGTGCAACTGCGGCTACATGGTGGCCCAAGCTGCGCGTGGCCGCGGGCTTGCCCGCACCCTGTGCGAGCACTCGCAGACGCTTGCCAAAGAGCACGGCTTTCTCGCCATGCAGTTCAACGCCGTGGTCAGCACCAACGAAATCGCCGTAGCGCTCTGGCAAAAGCTTGGGTTCAGCATTGCCGGCACCGTGCCCGGCGCGTTTCGCCACCCCGCCCAAGGGCTGGTGGATACCTACGTCATGCATAAATTTCTATAACGGCGCATTTCCCGCTAAATATCCCGCCCCTTCTGCCGATAACGCTACTAACGCAGTGAACCCAACGGCTCGCTGCGTTGGCTTTCTCTGCTACCAGCGTAACGCCTCATCGGATCGCGACGCTGGCATTTCCTGCTATTGCTCTGCTTGAGTGAGATCCTAAAGTACATGAAGAATCTATCCGTAAAATATGCCTTGGCCGGGGCATTGGGATTGCTGGTGGTCATGTTATTGATCGTGGCCGCGCTGGGAATACGCGCCGAGAATAGCGCCGTCAATAACCTTGCTGCCCTCGATGAAGTCGCCGCCCGTCAAACGGCGTATATCAACCGCGCCGAAGTCAACCTGATGGAACTTAGAGTACGCCTGGAGCGTTACCAGGAGTATGCAGAAGGCGGTAATACCGCGTTGGCTGACCTGGCACTGGAGCGTGCCCAAGCCGCCCTTACTCGGGCCGAGGAACGCTTCGCCGAATTCAGCGCCATCCAGGTGCCGGCGGACTCGCCCCGCGCGTCACTGATCGACGCGTTGACCAGCGAGTACGCGCGGCTGGTAAGCCCGGCACTGCTCAGCGCCATGACCCAGGGGGACTATGACGCCCTGATGGTCCAACGTAGCCGTCTCAACGAGCAGTTCGATACGTTCACCCAAAGCGTACGCGACTTTAACGAATACACGCGCAACTTTGCTCAAATCACCACCGCCGACGCCGTGGCGTCGCGTAACCGCGACACCTTTATTTTTGGGGTCTTGATTGCGCTTGCGTTAATCGCGTATGTCGTGGTGCAGGTAGGTATCAACCGGCTGGTCGTGACACCGTTACAAGGCGCCGTCAAACTTTGCGAACGTATCGCCCAGGGAGATCTAACCCAGAGCGTCGAGGCGCGCGGGCGTAACGAGATCGGGCGGCTTTACAGCGCCATGGGCGATATGCAAACGCAGCTACAACAAATGATGACCACGCTTGGGAAAAGCAGCCGTATCGTGGCCGCCAACTCCCGCGAGATAGCCGGCGGCAGCCAGGACCTTGCCTCGCGTACCGAGCAGCAGGCCGCGGCCATTCAGCAAACGGCGGCCAGCATGGACGAGATCTCCTCGATCGTTCGCCAAAACGCCGACACGGCGGGTCAGGCGGAAAAACTAACGGTCAGCGCCGCGCAAAAAGCCCAACAGGGGCAAACCGAGGCCGAGCGCTCCGGCGAATGGATGCGCGATCTCGAGAAGGACTCCCAGAAGGTTCACGACATCGTTCAGGTCATCGACTCGATCGCCTTCCAGACCAACATTCTTGCGCTTAACGCCTCGGTGGAAGCCGCCCGCGCCGGCGAGCATGGTCGTGGCTTTGCGGTGGTGGCGAGCGAAGTACGCTCGCTGGCTACCAAGACGTCGAACTCATCGAAAGAGATCCGCACGATGATCGAGGATATCGCCCAGCGTATCGCCGAGGGCGCCAATCAGGCGATCCACAACGGCCAGAGCATGGGCGAGGTCAACAAGGCCGTTCGCCACGTGACCGACATGATGCAGGAGCTGGCCCTGGCGGCCAAGGAGCAGGAGTCGGGCATCGCGCAGATCAGTACGGCCATTGCGCAGATGGACTCCGCCACCCAGGAAAACGTCTCGTTGGTAGAGGCGACCAGTACGGCGTCCGCTTCGCTTGAAGATGAAGCCACGCGCCTGGCATCGATCGTGGAGACCTTTAAACTGCCAAGCGGTGGCCAAGCAGCAACACGCACCCTGGCGCCTGCGCAAAAGCCGGCCCCTTCACTGCCTTCACGCAAGCCTGCCCCCGCCAAATCCCCCAGCGCGGAACCCGAATGGGAGGCGTTTTAATCCTGCGATAAGTCACCGGGCGGCCTTGGCTGCCCGGTCCTCTCTTCACGGCGGTTGATCACGCGTTGAGCGCCACTCTTCAAAGACCGCGGGTTCTGCCCACGGCGCTTAAAAGCCCGCACATAATCCGCTCGTCATTCACACGCCGAAGGATTAGCCGGGAGTCTGCTCGGCCAGGGCATCCTGCAAATAGCGTTCGGCCTGGCCGCTCCCCATGGCGGTGAGGTGTTCGATGTTGCGTTCGGGAATGGCCTGGGTATCGCCATAAAACGCGATGGCTTTCTCGACGCTTGCCTCGCGCAGCAGGTGCACCATGGCGTAGGGTGAACGGTTGGTGTAATTCGAGGCCTCGTCGGGTGCCACACCATCGAAGCAGTAGTCCGGGTGGAAGGTCGCCAACTGGTAAACCCCTTCGTACCCCTGATCAACAAGAATGCTTTCGGCCAGTTCGACGTAGTCCAGATAGTGTTCGAAATGCTTGAACAGCGTCGGGAAGACCAGCAACGTGGTCTCGGTATCCGGATGCTCATCCAGCCACGCGACTTCGTTCATCAGCTCTTCCAGCGCTACTTCGACCTTCTTCGAGCGCACCACGGCGACGCGGATGGCCGCGCGCTCCAGCTCACGCTGGGCAAAAGGGCATATATTCTGTGCCACGATAAAATTGCGCACCCAGCTCAACGTTTGCCCGGCGACTACCTCGTCTGAATATTGCATTACGCTTTACGCCCATCTTCGCATGTCGGTGCGCGCCAGTTTACACCAGTGCGCGCAACAATTATGCGTCCGCCCAGACGGTGTTGGCATTCTGAGCCTGGAAACACTGTAGCGCCGCGTCGTAGGACCTGGTGATGTGCTCATCGAGCAGCTTGCGTGCCGCCTGGGCGTTGCGCTCAAGCGCCAGCACCACGAGCTGGTGGTGTTCCTGATCGAGTTGCTGGCGAACCGCCGGCATTTCGGGGCCCTGACGGCGGTAGCGGTCGAACTGGTCATGAAGCTGCTCGATGAAGCGCAGCAGCCAGACAGAGCCGCAGGGAGCGACCAGGGTGCGATGAAACCGGGTGTGCAGGCGCTCCCACTCATCCTCTTTCTCGGGGGTCATATCCGCGCACTTCAAGCGATGCTCGGCGGCCAGCAGCTCCGCCTCCCAGGCGGCATCACCATGGGCGATGGCTTGTTCGAACGCCATCCCCTCCAGCGCCAGGCGCGTTTTGGCAATATCGTCCAGCTCGGTACGTGTCAGGGTTGGCACGCGAAACCCGCGCTGATTCTCCTGAATCAACAGGCCATAGGCCGCCAGCTTGTTCAAGGCCTCGCGTAGCGGGCTCAACCCCACCTGATAGCGCTCTTTCAAGGCATTGATAGCCAACTTCTCACCCGCGGCAAAGCGGCCATCGACGAGGTCCCTGCGCAGAATTTCGTAGATCCGGCTGGAGGCCGTAGCATTGGCCGGCGGGCATGGCGTATTCATCATGGCTTCCTTGTGGCGTAGAGCAGCAAACTGCCCGTCACACGTAATGGTTGAAGGTGCGCTGTTGACGCTGCACAAGCCGCTACATTATATTCAGCGTCATTAATAATCGATTTTAAAAAAATAAACGATTTTACCGACGACTTTACCACGCCGCGGTAATCGCGATGAAGCCATCTTAGCGAGCAATACTCCAATGAAACATACCGCACTGTTCTGGGCTTTCTTTCGGGTCGGCATCTTCGGTTTTGGCGGCGGGCCTTCGATGATCCCGTTGGTACACGCCGAAGTGGTCAAACGCTACGCGTGGCTTACCGATGAAGAGTTTGCCGACATTCTGGCCATTGGCAACACCCTGCCCGGGCCCATTGCCACCAAAATGCCGGGGTATATCGGCTATCGGGTCGGTGGCACTCTCGGTTGCATCACGGCGGTTTTAGCCGTTACCGGCCCCATGATCGTCGCCATGATCATCATGCTGGGTGTATTCAGCCGCTATCGCGATGTCGCCTGGATCAGTGGCATGGGCCAGGCGGTCATTCCGGTGGTCATGGTGATGATGGGACAACTGACCTGGGACTTTCTGGAGAAATCCAAAGCGTCGCTTGGCTGGCTCGTCAGTAGCGTGATCGCGCTGGTGGCCGGGGCGCTGATCTACTGGCTCGGTGTTCACCCGGGCATCATCATCGGCGCCATTCTGGCAGCCGCCCTCTTGAAGCCCAAACCTAAAAAGCCCGTGGAGACCTCGCCATGATTTACTGGGAGCTGTTTCTGGCCTTTTTCATTCCCAATATCATCGGCTACGGCGGCGGCCCGGCGATCATTCCGCTGCTCGAAGCAGAGGTCGTCGGCCGCTACGGCTGGATGACCTCTCAAGGGTTTGCGGAAACGTTGGCGCTGGGTAACGCCCTGCCAAGCCCGATCGCCACCAAAATGGCCGGCTACATCGGCTACGAGGTTGCCGGCATTGCCGGTGCGACTATCGCCGTGTTGGCAACCGTCGTCCCCTCGCTTTTACTCATGCTCTGCGCGCTGGGCCTTCTCTATCGCCACCGCGAATCCCCTCAGGTCAAGCGCATGAGTCAGTGGGTACGCCCGGTTATTGCGGTCATGATGGCGTGGCTAACGCTCGGCTTTTTTCTGGAAGGCATGGAAAGCGCCGGCCTCATCCATACATTGATCATTGGCGCTTTCGCCACCGCGGCGCTGGTGTGGTGGAAGATACACCCGGCCTTCGTGGTCATTGGCGCGCTCATTTACGGGGCCACGCTGCTCGGCTGATGACCTTATCGTGGCCCGGGCGCTTGAGCCCGACACTTATTACGAGCGTTCACCTGGTAGTAACGGCCAAAGCGTTGCATCATGGCGCTTTTGATACGTTAAAGGTGCCCTGCGCTTTATGGCCTTGTTGAGCCCCTCCTCTTCGATCACCGGCTTTTTCAGTGTGTTCCGCTATAGCCGGCGCGCACTGGCGTTGGTTTGGGGCACCTCCCGCTGGATGATGCTGGGCCTTGCCCTTTGCACGCTGGTGGCCGGTGTTTTGCCCGCGCTGGCGGCCTGGGTGGGCCAGTTGATCGTCGATGGCGTGGTCAGCGCCATGAATACCTTCGAGGCCGCCGAAGAGCCGGTGCTTTTGATCATCATCGCGCCGGTGCTGCAGCTGGTGGCGCTCGAGGCGCTGATCATCGCGCTGATTGCGCTGGCCCAGCGCGGGCTCGCTGCCCAGCAGTCGCTTTTACGCGCGATGCTGGGCCAAAAGGTCAACGTGCTGATTCTCGAGAAAGCCGGCACGCTTTCGCTGGGCCAATTCGAGGACTCCGAGCTTTACGACAAGCTGACTCGCGCCAGGCGCGAGGCCTCTACCCGGCCGCTGGCGTTGGTCACCAAAACCTTTGGGTTCATCCAAAACGCGATTTCGCTAGGTAGCTTCAGCGTACTGCTCATTCAGTTCTCCCCCTGGGCGCTGTTGATTTTGGCCGTCGGGGCCGTGCCGGTGTTCATCTCCGAGGCGAAGTTTTCCGGCGACGCCTTTCGGCTTTTCCGCCGCCGCTCGCCACAAACGCGTATGCAGAGCTACCTGGAAACCGTGCTGGCGCGCGAAGACAGCATCAAGGAGGTCAAACTCTTTGGTCTCGAGCCGCTCTTTTTACGTCGCTACCGGGCCATTTTCGATCGTCTCTTCGCCGAGGATCGCCTGCTGACACTTAAGCGCGAGGGCTGGGGGTTCGTGCTCGGCCTGCTGGGCACGCTCACGTTTTATATCGCCTACGGCTGGGTGGTGCTCGAGACGATCGTCGGCGCGATCACTCTGGGCCAGATGACCATGTATCTAATGGTCTTCAAGCAAGGCCAGTCGTCGCTTTCCGCCATTCTGACCGCGATTAGCGGGATGTATGAAGATAACCTGTATCTCTCCAATCTTTACGACTACCTGGAGCACCCCACCGAAAAGGAAGGCGGCACGCTGACCGTGGGCGCAGCACCCGGCGACGGGCTTCGCTTCGAGAACGTGAGCTTCGCCTACCCAGGTGGTGGCCAGGCGCTCGTGGATATCTCGTTGCATCTATTACCCGGGCAGAGCCTGGCGCTGGTAGGCGAAAACGGTTCGGGCAAGACGACGCTCATCAAGCTGCTGACCCGGCTTTACCAACCCAGCGAAGGGCGCATTTTGCTGGATGGCAGCGACCTGCGGGATTGGGACGCTGAGACGCTGCGCAAACGCGTAGGCGTCATTTTTCAGGACTTCGTGCGCTACCAGCTCCCGGTAGGCGAGAACCTCGGCGTGGGCGATATCCACGCCTTCGAGGACCAGGCGCGCTGGCAGCAGGCGGCGCACTTCGGCCTCGCCGACCACTTCATCGAGCGCATGCCCAAGGGGTATCACACCCAGCTTGGCCGATGGTTCAAGGATGGTCAGGAGCTTTCCGGCGGCCAGTGGCAAAAAATCGCGCTCTCGCGGGCCTACATGCGCAAGGACGCGGATATTTTAGTGCTCGACGAGCCCACCGCCGCCATGGACGCCGCCGCCGAAGCCGATGTATTCGCGCGCTTTCGCCAACACAGCCGCGACAAGATGACGATTTTGATCTCGCACCGGTTCTCGACCGTGCGAAGCGCCGGATTGATTCTGGTGATCGACCAGGGGCGTATTATCGAGCAAGGAAGTCACGAATCGCTCATGGAGCTCGAAGGCCGCTACGCACAGCTTTTCCAGTTACAGGCGGCGGGCTACCAGTAAGCGCCTAAAAGCGGCGCTCCTGCCTGCCGGGGGAGGCCTTGTGGCCCACCCCGCTGAATGCCCCAAGCGAGCGTTTACTCATCCCAGACCGGCGCCATGTCCGGGTTGGCAATGCGTTCGCCGCGATCGAGGGTCGCGATATCCGCCATTTCGGCCTCGGTCAAGGTGAGCTCGAAGGCCTTGATGTTGCTTTCGATATTACGCGCCTTGGTGGAGGACGGAATGGTGACGATGCCGCGGCCCTTGAGCCAGGCCATGGTGATCTCGGCCGGGGTGACGCCGTGGACACCGGCGATCTGCTTGAGTACCGCATCCTCCATCACCTTGCCCACTGCCAGCGGCATGAACGCGGTGACCTCGATGCCCAGTGACTCGCAGTGTTCGGCAAGCTTGCGGTTTTGCAAGAACGGATGCACTTCGATCTGGTTGGTGAGGATCTCGCCCTTACCGAGAATGCCCACTGCCTCGTCGAGCTGGGCGATGGTGAAGTTGGAAACGCCGATATGGCGCGCCTTGCCTTCCGCCTTGACCTCTTTTAGCGCGGTCAGGTAATCCGCCATGGGCACTTCGTCGTTGGGCGAGGGCCAGTGAATCAGCAACAGGTCCACGTACTCGGTCTTGAGCTTTTTCAGGGACTCGTCGACGCTCTGCTTGAGCGCATCCGGCTCAAGGCGGTCGTACCAGACCTTGGTGGTCAGGAAGATATCGCCGCGGGCCACGCTGCTATCGCGAAGTACCTCGCCGACGGTCTCCTCGTTGCCGTAAAACTGGGCCGTATCGATGTGCCGATAGCCCGCCTCCAGCGCAGCGTTGATGCTCTCTTTAAGCGTCTCATCTTCCAAGCGGAAGGTGCCGAAACCGGGATTGGGCAGGGTATTCGTAGCCATGGGTATCATCCTTTTTGCGTTAAGCACTTGCATGTGCGGTGTCGTTAAGACTTAAGTAGCGATATGGGGCACACGGCAGCCAAGTTCAACCACCCAAGGCGATGCGCTACACTCTTTTCTTTGCCTGCTAATAAGTCCGCCATGCCTAATAACGCCATTGATACACCCTGTACGCCGCCGATTTACCGTCAGCCCGGGTTTTTGAGCTTTTTACTCGCGCGGCTGGCCGCGGTCTTCGCCATGCAAATCCAGGCGATCGTGGTGGCCTGGCAGGTGTACGACATTACCCGCGATGCAATGTCACTGGCCTACGTGGGGCTGGCCCAGTTTCTGCCCATGGTCGTGTTGCTGTTGCCCGCAGGCGATGTGGTCGACCGTTTCTCGCGCAAGCGTATACTCCTTCTGAGCTGGGCGGTACAGGGACTTTGCAGCGCGCTTTTATGGGTACTCGCCCAGGCGGCCTATGAAAGCATTACGGAAATCTATCTGGTGCTGGCGCTTTTTGGCTGCGCCCGGGCGTTTACCGGCCCTACCCTGCAAAGCCTTTTACCCAATATCGTGCCGCGTGCCCAGCTTGCCCAGGCCATTGCGCTGAATAGCTCGATCATGAAGGTCGCGGTCATCAGCGGGCCGCTACTGGGCGGCGTGCTTTATAGCGTAGGCGGCGGAGAGCTTGCCTACGCGGTGTGCCTGGGTTGTTTGATCGTCGCACTCGGTTTTCTGCTGCGGGTGCCGGTACGCCACATCGAGAAAGCGAAGGTGCTCGAAAGTACCGCCTGGAAGCGCTTCTCGGCGGGTATTGCCTATATTCGCCATCAGCCGATCATTTTGGGGGCCATTTCGCTGGACCTTTTCGCCGTGCTGTTGGGCGGCGTGGTAGCGCTGTTGCCCATTTACGCCCAGGAAGTGCTGCATGTGGGCGCCGAAGGGTTGGGGGCGCTGCGAAGTGCTATCGCCATTGGCGCGCTGTTGATGGGGCTTTATCTGGGCGTGCGGGGCATTACCCGGCGTGCCGGGCACGTGATGTTTGCCGCGGTGGCGGTCTTTGGGGTGGCGAACCTGATATTCGCCTTCTCGACGCTTTTTTGGGTATCGATGGCCGCCATGCTGGTGGCGGGGGCGGCGGACATGATCAGCGTTTACGTGCGCACGACGCTGATTCAGCTGGCCACGCCGGACGAAATGCGGGGCCGGGTAAATGCGGTCAACATGCTGTTTATCGGCTCGAGCAACGAGCTTGGGGAGTTTCGCGCCGGGAGCATGGCAGCCGCCTTTGGCGTGATACCGGCGGCGGTGATCGGTGGGGTCGGTACACTGGCCGTGGTCGGCGCGTGGATGAAGCTCTTTCCCACGCTACGCCGGGTCGACCGCTTCGACGATGCCCGCTGAGTGCGCCGCAGGGCTTTGCGCCACCATGCTGACCACACTGCCTACCACGATCAAACAGGGCGACGGCAACGGGTGCGACGCCAGGCGTGCGGGCATATCCTCGAGCGTGCCGACGAGCGCTTGCTGCTCGGGTTGGCTGGCGTTGGCCACTAGCATGATCGGCCAGGTGCCCGGAAGACCCGCCTGGCGTAAGCTCTGACAAATCGCCTCGACCTTTGAAAGCCCCATGTAGAACACCAGGGTTTCGTCCTGGCGGGCAAGTGCCTGCCAGTCCGGCGCGCCGCCTTCACGACAGAGCTGGGCGGTAATGAAGCGAAGCTGCTGGGCGTGGCCGCGGTCGGTCAGCGGAATACCCATGCTGGCCGCCGCCGCCGAAGCGGCGGTAATACCGGGCACGATGCGGGCCTTGATATCCGCCTCGGCCAGTGAAAAAAGCTCTTCGCCCATGCGCCCAAAAATGCCCGGGTCGCCGCCTTTCAAACGCACAACCGACTTGCCCGCTCGGGCAAGTGTGACCAGCTGCGCGCCGATCTCAGCCTGGGGCACGCTGTGATGGCCGCGGCTCTTGCCCACGTAATAGCGCTCGGCGCCGGGGTGTATAAGGGCCAGCACCTCATCGTCCACTAACCGGTCGTAAACCACGGCGTCGGCCTGCATCAAAAGCCTGGCGGCTTTCAGCGTTAGAAGCTCGACATCGCCGCTGCCCGCGCCTACCAGGTAGACCGTGCCCTTCTCACACTCGCCACGCGCAGGTAAACACAGACGCTCCTTGCGGGGCGTCACGCAGGACCACACCTGTCGGCTGACGCGCATTAGCGCCTCAGGCCATTTGTGTAACCGGTGTTTGCTTAGGACGCGCATGGCCCCGCTCCTTTTCAAGAATCGATTCAAGTTCAGACAGGCACCGAGCGCGTCGATGCGTTCCTGGCCGCTGCGTACCCTCTAATGGCCTGCTGACTTAACGGGGGCAGCTGCAAATCACTGGCTAGCCCGTTCGGCGGGCCGCCCGGCAACAGCCACTTCAGGCAATCATTATACACACCCGCCGCGCCGCGCGAGCTTCGCTTTCGAGGGTGGCGAGGCCACCCGGCCTAAACGATGCCTGGGCCTAAACGCAAAAAGCGCCGCCTCTTGATACAAAGCGGCGGCGCTAAAAAAAGGTCGGCGTTTTCTTGATGCCTTGAGCTTGTCCTTGCGTCTAGCCTTCGTCGCTATCCAAAAACGCGATCAAGGCCTTATTGAACGCGTCAGCGTGGGTGACGTTGAGGCCATGGGGCCCGCCGCTGATAGTCTCGAACTTCGAATGGGGCAACGTTTCACTGGCCCGCTTGCCGCTGACCTCGACCGGTACGATACCGTCGGCGTCGCCGTGGAGCACCAGCGTCGGCAGCTTCATTTTGGGCAGATCGTCGCGAAAGTCGGTGTAGCTGAAGGCCTTGACGCAATCAAACGTCGCCTTGGGAGAGGCGAACGTCGCAATGTCGCGGTGGTACTGACGGTTGGCCTCGCTGATCAGGTCGGTCTTGTCGCCGGCGGCGAAGAAGTTTTTGGTGAAGTCCTCCAAAAACGCGAGGCGATCGCCCCGAATGCCGTCCAGAAACTGGTTGATGGTAGCATCGTCCAGCCCGCCGTCCGGGTTGTCGTCGGCCTTGTAAAGATACGGAGGCACCGCTGCCGCCAGCACCGCCTTACTGACCCGCTCGGTGCCGTAGCTTGCGATATAACGGGCTACCTCGCCGCCGCCCATGGAGAAACCGACCAGCGTTGCGTCATGAACGTCGAGGGCGTCGAGCAGCTTTTTAAGATCCGCCGCCAGGGTGTCGTAATCGTAGCCACCGTCGGCCTGGGTGGATTTACCGAAGCCCCGGCGATCGTAGGTGATGACTTTGTAGCCCGCCTCGACCAGCGCCGGCACCTGCGGCTCCCAGGCGCGCCCGCTGAGCGGCCAGCCGTGGATCAGCACCACCGGCTTGCCTGCGCCGTGGACCTCGTAGTAAAGCTCGACCGGTGTTCCGTGCTGAGTTCCTGCATTGAGCAGCGGCATCGTTTCACCCTCCAGATTGGTTGAACGTGGTAACAGCGTGTCATGAAAGGCTAGTACAACTCTTCACGGCTTACCAAATGCTTGCAAGGCCAAGCATGGGTGCTGGCTTTGGGCGAAGGCACGCCAGAAAATTGCTATGCTGAGCCGCGTTGTCCACCACTTTAGGAGCAGGTATTGGTGAAGACCGAGTCCGGTACATTGGCTTTTTCCGCGTTCATGGCGCTTTTGATCGGCGTCGTGGGCATCGCGGCCACGCTTGCCTCCAACTCCCAGGCCATTTTGCTCGATGGGCTTTTCAACATGATTTATTTCGTCGTCGCGCTGGTCACCATCAAGGTGAGCAGGATGGCGAGCCAGCCGGACAGTGACGCCTACCCGTTTGGCTACAGCTACTTCGAATCGGTGGTCAACCTCTGTAAGGGGCTTTTGATTTTTGGGGTCTCGATCTTTGCGCTGGTCGATGCCATTGCCGCGCTTTTGACCGGGGGCCGCGAAATATCCGCGGGTATCGCGGTCGTGTACGCAAGCTTTGCGACCCTGGCCTGCTCGCTGACCGCTTGGGTGATGCATAAAAGCGAGCGCCACGTAGTCAGCCCCCTGGTAGCCGCGGACAAGCTCAACTGGGTGGTGAACAGCATTATCTCGGCGGCGGTACTCACCGCGTTTTGTCTGGTAGTACTGTTCGATAAGCTGGGATTCGAGCGCGTTTTGCCCTATGTCGACTCGATTCTGGTGATCGCGGTCGTGGTGCTTTGCCTGGGCGTGCCCATCCGTATGGCGAGCCAGGCGTTGGGCGAGCTGGTCAATAAGGCCCCCACGGAAGCGGTAGCGGCGCCGGTGCGTGAAGCCGTGGCGAGGGGGCTCGAGAGCATCGATGCGCTCGAGGTGCGCGTTCGCATCGTGCGCCCGGGCCGGCTTTTGTACGTGATGGTTCACGTCGTGCTGCCCAAAGAGGACGCCGCGATGTCGCTGACCACCCAGGACGCCCTTCGCGACCGGGTCGACGAACACGTGCGCCGCCACTATTCGCCGGTGGTGTGCGACGTCGTGTTTACCGTCGACACGCGCTGGGCGGCGCCAACCAGCGGCTTGCTGGTGCGCCAGATCAGCTAAGCGCTCCCCGTGGTTTGCAAGGCGAGCATTTCTATCCTAAAACGCCAACGAGAGCTTTGCCATGTACACCCAGGCCCTGCTGTCCGCTCTTCAGGAACGGCTCACCCAGGCACTACCCTGCTGGCAGTTGCCCGGCGATACGCACGTCAAGCTTCTCACTACCTCGGAAAACGCCACCTTTTTGGCGGCAAGCCCCGCTACCGGACAGACGTACACCCTTCGCGTACATCGCCCACATTATCAAATCAAAAGGGAGATCGAATCGGAGCTTGCCTGGCTCGACAATCTACGCCGGGCCCGTAGGGTCGAAACACCTTCACCGCTGCCTACCCTCACAGACAGCCCGGTCATTCAACTCCGGCTCGACGGCCGCTGCTTTTACGCCGTGGCGTTCGAGTATATCGAAGGGGAAGCCCCGAACTGGGGCCAAGGGCTGCCCGACTGGTTCGAAAAGCTGGGGGCGATCACCGCTTCACTTCACGAGCACAGCAAAGCCTGGCAGCCACCGACGTGGTTCGTTCGCAAACGATGGGACCTGGAGACGATGATCGGACCGAACGCTCTTTGGGGCGACTGGCGCCAGGCCCTGGGTATCACGGCATCGGATGAACGCGCGATCGAACGGGCCATCGAGCGGATTTATCGGTTCATTGAAGCGTACGGCAGCGACGAGCGACGCTACGGACTGATACACGCCGACCTGCGTCCGGCCAACCTGCTGGTGAAAGCCGAGCGGCTGTCGGTCATCGATTTCGACGACAGCGGCTTTTGCTGGTATGCGTTCGATTTCGCCGCTGCCGTCAGCTTTTTCGAGCTCGACCCGCTCGTCCCCCGACTGCGCAAAGCGTGGCTTCGCGGCTATCGACGTATTGCGACCTTCGACGAGTACGACGAGGCTGCGCTCGATACGTTTATTATGATTCGGCGCATCATGCTAAGTGCCTGGCTCGTCACTCACGCCGAAAGCCCCACTGCGAAAGCACTGAGCGACTGTTTCATCCAAGGCACCGCCGCCTTGGCGCGAACATATTTAGGCATCTCGAACGTAGCGCCGCGCTTACACATAGGTTGAAAGAATCCAACCACGAGCCGACATCGAGGCACGCCCTCCCGAAGAAGCCTGACCATCGTCGACGCGTTCGTGCAGCCTATCAGGCAAGACGCCTTGTCTGATGGAGCAGCAGATAGAACACGCTCAAACAGCCCGCCAGCGAAAGCCCACGCGCTGGATCTTCTGCTGAGGCTGTTGGTAAAACCCGGCGATATGGTGTTCGCGGTGCCCTTTGGTTACTACAACCTCTTCGTCCTTTTGCATATGCACGGCGTGCGTCTCATCGGCGTGCCACGCTTGCCGACGGGCCGGATCTCGAGCAGTTGCAAGCGCTGTTCATGCGGCTCGAACGCCATATGGGCGCCACACTGGTCACGTTCGATCATAACGGCTGGGAAGCCTTCACCCCGCCGACAGGCGGGAGGTTCGGATGGGCAAAGCCGCCCGTTGAAGAAAGCGATGCGATTGAACGTCGCCTATATGCAGGATGAAAGCGTTTTGAATTTTATTCGCTCCTTTCAATGAGATCGGGCACCCGAAGGTGCCCGATGGGGTAGTTACCTTGCCAGGCGATTACTCGCTAGAGGCGTTTTGCGGTTCGATACGGTAAAGGCCGCCATCCTCTTCATCGGTGAGCACATAAAGCATGCCATCCGGGCCCTGGCGGACGTCGCGGATGCGGCCCAGGGTGTCGGCCAGCAGCATCTCTTCATGCACGATCTGGTTGTCGTCATCCAGCACGAGGCGATGGAGCTGCTCGCGGTTCAGGGAGCCCGCGAACATATTGTTCTGCCACTCGGCAACATCGCCGGTGTAGAACGCCAGCCCCGACGGCGCCATGGAGTCTTCCCAAATGTGATTCGCCGGCGTCAAGCCGGGCGCCTCACGCCCCAGGCCGATATGCTCTTCGGTGGTGTACTCGGTACCGTGAGCGATCATCGGCCAGCCGTAGTTCGCGCCTTCGTCTACCCGGTAGAGGCGGTCGCCGCCGTTGGGGCCGTGATCCACCGCCCATACTTCGTTGGTTTCCGGGTGAAGCGCTAGCCCCTGGTTATTGCGGTGGCCGTAAGAGTAGATTTCCGGGCGCAGGTTGCCGGGTTCCACGCCGATGAAGGGGTTGTCTGGATGAGCGCCGCCGTCTTCATTCAGGCGAATCATCTTGCCACCGGGGTTGGTCAGATCCTGGGGCAGGTTCTGAACGTTACGGTCGCCGATCGGGAAGATCATCGAGCCGTCGCCGGGAAAGACGATGCGCGAACCGTAGTGAGCACCAGGATGCGTACGCGGTACCTGGGTGTAAAGGGTTTCCAGGTCGGTCAGCGTAGCGTTGTCCGCGTCGATACGTGCGCGCGCCACCGCGGTTCCGGTCCCGTAACCCGGCTCGTAGGTGCTGAACGCCCGCGGGTCACCAGGGCTTGAGTAGGTGAAGTAGACCCAGCCATTGTCGGCATAGTCCGGATGCACCACGACATCCAACAACCCGCCCTGGTTGCCGCCCTGAACGGCGGAATCATCGTCCTCCTCCAAGTCGGTTTTCGGCAGGTTATCGAGCGAGGTGACGGTGTCGCCATCGATCAATTGAAGCCGACCCGGGCGCTCGGTGATCAGCATGCGACCATCCGGCAGCCAGGCCACGCCCCAGGGATGCTCCAGCCCGCCAACGACGCGCGTCACGTCGAACGTCGTCTCCTCGCTTTCCACATCCGTGGCCATGCTCTCTTCCACCACGCTGACGTCGGCCTGCGCACCGGCCGCCATCGCTAAAAACGCCGCGCCCACCGCCCACCGAAGCGGCGCCGGCTGCAGGGGCATTTTGAGTACCTTTTGGCCCGTCATGATCTACTCCTTTAGAAAAGATTAACGTGAGTTAACTAACACGATACGTTTTTAGCGTAGGGGAGCTTTGCAAAGCCCACAAATAGCGCTTTGCTAATAAAGGTGAAACCAAAAAGGCCCGCAGATCGCCGGATGAGAAAACAGCGCCGATGTTAGCGCTTACGCACGGGCCCGGCGCGAGACGCCGTGAAGGCCGCTGACTACGCCTGGTCGCGGTACTGCGCGTAGGTATCCCGCGCGCGCGTGAGATGCTGCTGCATGGCTTTTTGCGCGGCGTTACCATCGCGCGCCAAAATGGCTTCGAGTATGCGCGCGTGCTCCTTTTGCACCTGCTCCAGGTAGCGCTGAGAAGACACCGGATTGATATCGCTACTCATGAGCTTGGCGCGGGGGATCACACTTTGGCTCCACTGCTCATAGAACGACTCGAAAAACGGGTTCTTGGTTGCCTTGGCAATCGTAAAATGAAAGAGATAGTCCTCTTCCCGGGCCTGAGCATTCGCCGTATATGCCTTGATGAACCCCTGGTGCTGAGACTCCAGCGTCGCTTTATCCTGTTTATCGTGGCGTAAAGCGGCAAGCTCTGCCGCGGCAGGCTCCAGCGTCAAACGTAGTTCTAAAAGGTGTAAAATATCCTCAACCGTCGTAGGTTTAATGCGCTCTGCCGGGCGCGCCTCCACTTTGGAGGTGCGCAAAATGGTCGTGCCCACACCACGGCGTGTTTCGACCAAACCCAATGACTTGAGATGCGTAATGGCTTCCCGAATAACGGTGCGGCTCACGCCAAAGGACTCGCAAAGACTGTTTTCGGTGGGCAGTTTATCTCCTACCGCTACTTTGCCCTGCACAATCAACGTTTCAAGCTGCTCTGCCACGTGTACGGATAAACTACCCTGCTGAGGAACCTTGTTGACTTTAAATGGCGTTGTTAGAGGCGTTTGCGTGGCCATGCCCGACATCCTTTGTTTGCATTCAATAAAATGTATCGCGCCATTTTCATGAGTGTTCGATAAACAGGCACTAATTTATAATCGCATATCATCCTATCACCCGTTCCCACTAAGGCTTAAACCCTGATCCCGGCACCCCCTTTGTCGGGTGCGAATGAGTCATATTTATATAGTTTTAACTTTTATTAGAAAATCCCAAAAAACTGTTAAATATTAACCCGAACAATTAAACACCTATTTTTATAGCGCTAACCTGCAAGTTCAATAACCGACTGCCATAACTGATCGTCGATATTAATAAGCTCTTTTGCATTGCGATTATGAAACGTCGATTCGCCGGGCCACCGGACGGTGCGGCCTTGTTCTGCTGGCACCGCTGCTTTCAAGTGAGCCTGGATCCCCTCGACAATCGCATCGCAGGACGCTTTGCCTCCCAACTGGCGAGGATCGAACACCATGAATATTTGACAGCTACCGCCACCACTGCCGCGCTGGACCTTATCGATTTCGTGGCTCGGATTTCCCTGGGCCAACAAAGAGGCTAATGCATCGAGTAAGATAGCCAACCCCGAGCCTTTCCAATATCCGGTTGGCAATAATCGCCGCGTTGCCGCAATGGCTGCCGGGTCCCGGCTGAGCTCCCCGTCAGCATCGAAGCCACCATCGACGGGCAGTTGCTCGCCTTTTAACTGCGTCGTTTGAAGCTTGCCATAGGAGAACTGGGACATCGCCATGTCCAGTACCAGAGGCCCCTTTTCGTAGGGCACCCCCATGACGAGCGGATTGTTTCCCACGGATTGGGAGGTCGCTCCCCAGGCAGGCATACACGATTCGGTGTTCGTCCACATGATCGTAGCAAACCCCTGCTCGACGGCATGCCAGCCGTAGCTTCCGCCGCGCATCCAGTGGGTAGTATTACGCAAAGCCACCAACCCCATCCCGTGCTCTTTAGCTAGCTCCATGGCCCGTTCGGTGGCGTGCAAGGCGTTAGTGATACCAATGCCCATGTTGCCATCCAGTACTTCAATGGCCCCGAGTGTCTGCACGCTAGTGGGTGAGGCCGTAATATCGACAAAGCCCTGTTCTACGAACTCGACGAAACGCGGAACGCGGCCTATGCCATGGGAGTGAACACCGTCCCGGGTGCTCTCGGTGTGGATACGCGCGCAGGTTTTTGCGCACTCCTCGCTCAACCCCGCTTTTAAAAAAACGTTTTCAAGCGTGTTCAGCAAAGTTTCAAACGTCACTCTAGTCATGATCACCTCAAAACATAATACATAGTATCTTTATTACGTTAGCTTTAACACATCTACATAGCTATTCCGCCTTGGTCGCTATGATTAAAAAGGCCACCCGAAGGTGGCCTTTGAAACGGTTACACGAAGACCGCTAACCGATTACTGCTCGCGCTTGCCATCTACCAGGCGGTTCAAGCTCAGCGGGTTGCTCTGCTTGATCGCTTCGGGGAGCAGCGCATCCGGCAGATCCTGATAGCACACCGGACGCAGGAAGCGGTAAATAGCCGCCGTTCCGACCGAGGTCGTCCGAGAATCCGACGTCGCCGGGAACGGGCCACCATGCACCATGGCATCGCACACCTCGACACCGGTCGGCCAGCCATTGATCAAGATACGGCCAGCTTTGCGCTCGAGCGTGGGCAGAAGCTTACGCGCGGCCTCGAGGTCGGCGTCGTCCATTTGCAGCGTCACGGTAAGCTGCCCTTCCAGGTGCTCGGCCACCTGTTTGAGTTCCTCTGTGTCAGCACATTCGACGACCAGAGAGGTCGAACCGAACACTTCCCCCTGCAACGCTTCGCTACCCAGGAAGTCTTGTGCGCTGGTCGTAAACAGCCCGGCCTGGCACTGGTTGGGGCTATCGCCTTTTTGTCCGCGCGCTACTTCGTGAGCCTTGCCACTATCCTGCAGGTTTTTGACGCCCTTTTCGTAGGCCTCGAAAATACCCGGGGTCAGCATGGTCTGAGCCGCGCTCTCTTTGACGGCGTTGCCCGCCGTCTGAACAAACGCGTCAAGCTCTGGTCCTTTAATCGCGATCACAAGCCCCGGGTTGGTGCAGAACTGGCCCGCGCCCATGTTGAGCGACCCAACGAACGCTTTAGCCATCTCTTCACCGCGCGCTTTCAAGGCTTCTGGCAGCGGGAACACCGGGTTGATCGAGCTCATTTCGGCATAGAACGGAATGGGTTCCGGACGCGACTGAGCCGCCTTCCAAAGTGCGATACCGCCGCTACGCGAGCCAGTGAAGCCAGCGGCCTTGATACGTGCATCGCTCACCAGAGCGGTTCCCACTTCGCGACCGGAACCAAACAGTAGCGAGAAGACACCTTCAGGCAGACCGCATTTCTTGACGGCTGACTGAATGGCCCGGCCGATAAGCTCACCGGTACCCGGGTGTGCAGCGTGGGCTTTCACGATGACCGGGCAGCCTGCGGCAAGTGCCGAGGCGGTGTCACCACCGGCTACAGAGAAAGCCAAGGGGAAGTTACTGGCGCCAAATACGACCACCGGGCCAAGCGCGATGTGACGCTGACGCAGATCACTACGCGGCATGGGTTCGCGGCCGGGCATGGCCGGGTCGACCCGTACATCCAGCCACTCACCGGCACGCACGGTTTTAGCGAACAGGCGAAGCTGGCCGCAGGTACGGCCTCGCTCGCCCTGAATACGCGCCTGGGGCAGCCCCGACTCAGCAACGGCCCGCTCGATCAGCGCATCGCCTAGCGCTTCAATTTCGTCGGCAACGGTTTCAAGAAACGCAGCGCGGTCTTCAAGCGATGTTTCCCGGTACTGATCAAAAGCGTCCCAGGCAAGCTGGCATGCCTGATCTACCTCCGCTTGGGTGCCGCCTGCATAGCCGGGCTCCAGGCGTTCGTTTGTTGCGGGATTGATAGCCTGAATAGGATCACGAGACCCTTTAACGGCTTTCTGTCCGATTAACATTTCACCTGTTAAATTCATCTTGCCTCCTGCGATGAGAGTAATGTTCCTGGCTTATTTGCAATTAAACCAGGCAGCCCTTGCAAACTTTAGCTAGCACTTGCGCCTTAAAATGGCGAGTCGAAAACGGTGTCCCTCGTATGTAATCTAGCAGATCGATACTCGGTTAGATGTCTTTATAAATATTAAACATTATCGCCTTCGGTAGTGTTGCTTCGTTGATTAGAACGATAGTTTTGCCATAACGTCAGAGCAAGTAAACCAACGGCTACTACTAAAAAGGCTACGCTAATTGGCCGAGTGAAAAAAGGGGTCCAGTCGCCCTGAAACGACTGCAGCCCGCGACGCAGATTCGCCTCGGCAATAGGGCCGAGAATCAGCCCCAAAATGACCGGCGCCGTACCAAAATTATAACGATTGAGGAAATAACCCAAGACACCAAACCCGAGCATCAAATAGAGATTGAAGACATCGCCATCGACGCCATAAACACCGATAAAACAAAACACTAGAATGGCGGCTAAAAGTTGTTTTCTTGGCACCGTCAGAACACGGATAAATAACTTAATGCCCAGACACATGATCAAAAGCATGAAGACATTCGCCACCAGGTAGGCGAGAAAGATACCGTAAACGGTGCCGCTTTGATCGGCGAAGAGTAGAGGTCCAGGCGTAATGCCTTGAATCATGAGCCCGCCGAGTAGCACGGCAGTGGCAGCCTCGCCGGGAATGCCCAAGGCCAGGGTAGGAATCAGCGCGCCCCCCAGCAAAGCGTTATTCGCACTTTCGACGGACACGATACCCGGCGCGTGGCCGGTACCAAACTTCTCGGGGGATTTCGAAAAGCGCCGCGTTTGATCGTAGGCCACCAGAGACGCGATACTACCGCCAGCGCCGGGTATGGGGCCGACCACCGAGCCAGACGCGACCCCGACCAGTACGGCCTTCCAGTTTTTTAACGTTTCGATAAAACGCGGGCGGGCGATATCGATCCGGTGAGCACTCTCCTTGATGCGCTCGTTAGGGTCGTACTCAAACGCATCCTTGAGGACCTGAGAAACTGCGAATAGACCGATCAAGGCCGGCAAAAGGCTCACCCCGGTTAGAAGGGAGAGTTCATCGAAGGTAAAGCGGTTGACCCCGGTAATCGGGTCGGTTCCGACAGTGGCGATAAAAAAGCCGATAATGCCGGCGATCAACCCCTTGATGAGCGACTTACCCGCCACCGAGGCGATGATCACCAGACCGAAAACACTCAGCGAGAAGTACTCTGCCGGTCCAAACCGCAGCGCAAATTCAGCAATGGGCGGCGCCAGCAGGCTCAGTATCACCATGCTGGCGACGCCGCCAAAGAAAGAGGCCACGATTGCCAAGCCGAGCGCGCGCCCTGCTTCGCCTTTCTGCGCCATGGGGAAACCATCGAAGGTGGTGGCCACCGACGAAGGCGTGCCCGGAATATTCAACAAAATGGCGGGTATAGAACCACTGGCGCCCGCGCCGCAAAGGGCGCCGAGCAGCATGCCAATTCCCGCCACGGGGGGCATACCGAAAGTCACGGGTAGCAACAGAGCAATCGCCATCGCCGAGGTCAACCCCGGCAGCGACCCCATGATAATACCCAAAAGAGTCCCACCGGCAATGGCCAGCAAGGTACTCAGCTGTAACACCATACCCAAGCCATCGAGATAACCGGAAATCATGCAAGCCTCCTAAATATCAAGAAGTAAGAATGTCCGGTCACGATGGGAGCGGAATTTGGAAAAGTTCGGTAAACACATAAAAGATGGCGCTTGCGAGTACTACCGCAAAAACCGCAGCAGAGAGTACCGATACTCCTTTTTGCGGCGTCGATAACGTCGCCCAGGTACCGCTAATCATTACCAGCCCCATTACACAAAAAAAGGTAAATAATGATGTGCTAATAATATATCCAAGCCGCTCGAACGCTAAAATATAGGCAATCAGCAAAACGATGATAAACGACCACTGGGCGATGCTACGTACGCGCCCCGAAGCCGATGATGTTTTGTCGCCACTTCTACTATTGCTTTCCGGGCTCTTGCTTTCCTGGCTTTTCCATTCCTGAAAGTCTTTGATCAGGCAGGGGATGGCCAGGATAAAAACGAGTCCAGAAAGAAGCTTTGGAAAAAAAGCGGCAGAAAGATCACCGGGTATTTCAACGTTAGGCAGCGCTGTAGCAGCAACGAACGCACTGGCTGAAGCAATCAGTAGAAAAACATTAAATAGCGGCTTTCCAATATCACGTTCCATAATGTTACCCAGTCGCTTTTACGCCAGATCAGTAGCGCCGAAAACATCCCCGCTGGCAGGCGATGCCTGCCAGCGGGCCTCTCTCACGATTAATTTGCCAAATCACCCGCTGCTTCGCGCATGACCGCGGCGGACTCGTCGATGAAAGCATCGAGCTCGTCGCCGTAGAGCGGCGCAAGCTCGGTTCCCAGGTTGTTCGCTGTTTGCTCGTAAGAGCCGTCTTCGACGATTTGCTGAATGGCGGCCACCCACTGCTCTTTCACTTCTTCGGGCAGGCCTTTCGGACCGACGATACCCCGCCAAACGGTAAGCGTTAGGTCGTACCCGGACTCCTGGAAAGTCGGCACGTCGGGCAGGTTATCGCTGCGTTCGGCGTAGGTCGTCGCCAGGGCGTTCAAACGACCCGACTCGAGCGCCGAGCGAAGTTCTGCGCCCCCCAGCACGACGGCCTCTACGTGACCTCCCATGGCCGCAGAGATAGCTTCGGAGCCACCGGGATAGGGAATCAGGTTAAAGTTGGCTTCGGTACGGTTAGCAATAGCGTTGGCGGTAATATAGGCAGAAGAGCCCACGCCGGAAGAGCCCACACGAATGGACTCAGACGCCGCGGCCTCGGCCAAACTCTCGATATCCTGGTAGGGGCTCTCGCTACTCACCGCAATCAAGTAGGGTTCTTCAATGATCTTGGCAATGAAGTCGAAATCATCGTGGGTAAACGCGACGTTACCCATCGCTTCAAGCGTCAGCATGGCGTTGCTGGCGGCCAGCAGCGTGTAACCGTCGGCCGGCGAGGCAACGGCGCGGGACATACCCACGGCGCCGCCGCCGCCGGCGATGTTGCGAATGACCAGGGTACCGTCCAACTGCTCTTCCATTAGCGGTTGAAGCGCTCGGACGAAGGTATCGTTACCGCCACCGGCAGAGAACGGAACGATCATACTGATATTTTTCGTGGGGTAATCCGCCATTGCCTGCCCGGCGACAACAACCCCGATGGCGAGCGTCAAATTGCTTAGTAGTTTTTTCATTGTTAATGCACCTCTCACTCGGATTTAGAAGCCCAGGGTTACGTTTGAACGCCCCGGGACAGCACCACTTAGCGAACCAGCGCGGGTCGCTTGGGATCGAATGTCCAGCCATCGATCAAATACTGCATGGCGGTGGCATCGTCGCGCCCGCCTGCCGGTAAGCGGCGATAGAGCTCGTGGGCTTTTTCGATCGCTTGCATATCGATTTCCACCCCAAGGCCGGGCGCATCGGTAACCGCCACTTTGCCATTGGCGATTTCCGGCGGGTTACGCGTCAAGCGTGCATCGCCTTCCTGCCAAATCCAGTGCGTATCGAGCGCCGTCGTACGGCCTACTGCGGCGGCCCCCACCTGCGCAAACATGGCAAGCGATATATCGAAATGGTTGTTGGAGTGGGAGCCCCAGGTCATACCGTGGTCCTGGCAAAGCTGCGAAACACGCACCGCGCCGGATAGGGTCCAGAAATGCGGGTCGGCAAGCGGAATATCCACGGAACGCAGCATCAAGGCGTGCGCCATTTCACGCCAGTTAGTGGCGACCATGTTGGTCGCAACGGGCAACCCGGTGGCATGGCGGAATTCCGCCAAAATCTCGCGTCCCGAAAAGCCCTGCTCCGCGCCACAGGGGTCTTCTGCATACGCAATGACGCCATGAAGGTCCTTGCAAAGCGCAATAGCCTGCTGCAAGGACCAGGCGCCATTGGGGTCAATCGTGGTTCGCGCGTCGGGAAACGCGTTATGAAGCGCCGTCACGGCTTCGATCTCCTGCTCGCCAGGTAGCGCCCCGCCCTTGAGCTTGAAGTCCTTGAAGCCGTAGCGGTCGTGAGCGGCCTCGGCCAGTTCGACGATACGCTGCGGCGTCATTGCCGCTTCGTCGCGCTGGCGATACCAATCGTGACTCACGCCTTCAGTACCGCGCCTGAAATCCAGCGGCGTGGCATGTCCATCGCCAATAAAGAAGAGATAACCCAGCACGTCCACGCTGTCGCGCTGTTTGCCATTTCCCAAAAGCTCGGCGACGGGTACGTCCAAAAACTTGCCGAGCAAATCGAGCAGGGCCGCTTCAAGGGCGGCCACCGCATTGACGCGCAGCTCGAACGTCCAGGAGCCTTTGCCGAAATCCTCGAAGTCCGCGCTCTGACCGGCACTGTTCAAAGAGGCGACCACTGAGCGCAGCTTGCCAATCGACTGGCCAATCACACGCTCTCTGGACTGCTCGAGCGACTGCTGGATCGTATCTCCCCCCGGTGCTTCGCCCACACCCACATTACCGGCACTGTCCTTTAGGATGATCAGGTTGCGAGTAAAGTAGGGAGAGTGCGCCCCACCGATATTGAGCAACATGCTGTCGCGACCCGCGACCGGGATGACACGCATTTCGATAATGGTGGGAGTACCATGGGTTGGCATAAACACCTCTACATCAGTCTATCGTCGCGTAGACCTTTACTTATTCAATAGCGCAAGAGAAGCCCGCAAATAAAGGCGCCCCCCTTGCAAGGCGTGCCCGTTTTTTAGAGCGACTTGGCATTCTCGACCAGCTTTTTGAGCTGGCTTACCTGCGCATCGTTGGGCATGGTCAAAGGCGCTCTGACGTTACCCGCCGGGTAGCCTACGATGTCGGCACCGGCCTTGATCAGGCTAACGGCGTAACCCGGTGTGGTATCGCGCAGCGTCACAAAGGGAATGAAAAACTCGCGCGTCGCTTTACTGATAAAGTCGCTATCGCCTTGACGCAGCGCTTTGTAAAACTTGACGGCCATGTCGGGGACGAAATTGAAGACCGCCGAGGAGTAAGTGCTCACACCGATAGCCAGGTAAGCTTCCGCGATGATCTCGGCGGTAGGGACGCCTCCGACATAGGCCAAGCGATCACCGATCGTCTTGATCGTGATATTGAGCGATTGCATGTCGCCCTTGCCATCTTTCAAACCGACCAGGTTGTCACACTGCTCTGCCAACGACTTGACGGCATTGACGTTCAGGTAGCCATTGGCGCGGTTGTAGTAAATAACGCCCAAGTCGGTCGAATTACAAACGCTGGCCGCGTAATCGACGATGCCTTCTTGTGAGCACTCGGTCAGGTACGGAGGCATCAATAGAATGCCGTCGGCACCGGCGTCCTGAGCGATCTTCGCATGCTGGCGAGCAAGCTCGGCGCTCTGACCGGCACTGGCGATGATGGGAACATGGCCACCGATGGTTTCCACCGCTACTTCGACGACTCGACGGTACTCGTCAAGCGTCAAGTTGAAAAACTCACCGGTACCGCCCGCAACAAAAAGTGCAGAAACCTCATACTCTTTCAGCCATAACAGCCGCTTACGATAGCTTTCGACATCAAATTTGCCATCGGAGTCGAAGTCCGTAATAGGAAATGACAAGAGGCCATCAGCGATAGAAGCCTTGAGCGATTCTTTAGAAAAATTCATTGCGAGTCCCTTTTTGTTTATGCGGTAAGCCACCATAGCCGGCGGTGATAGGATTGACGCTCATCACCTGTGTATCGCCTATTGAGGCAACTGCGTTCAGCCATGAGGTCATATTGTCATACATCATACAAGCATTCTTCTAGACTTTAGGCTAAGGGTTAACCGTCCACCTCTATCGAGTTACGGCTCCCTTCTCATCCAACGTCTTACTATAAGAAACGCCATTCAGTGCAAGCTGATTATTTAAATGATTTATTTAGCACCTTCTTCGACAGGCATTTTCTTTTTCTTTACCGCCGAGTATACCGACCAGCATATAAAGGCCGCTATCAGGGCAAAGAACGTTGCGCTAACAGGTCTTTCCAAAAAGACCATCAAATCTCCACGGCTAATCAGCATGGCACGACGAAAGTTCTCTTCCATCATGGGCCCAAGAATGAAACCTAATAATAAAGGCGCAGGTTCGAAGCCCAGTAACAAGAAGACGCATCCCATTACGCCAAACAGTGCGACCAGCATGATGTCCATGTCGGAGTAGTTGATGCTGTACACACCAATAACGATAAACAGGATGATGGCAGGATATAAAATGGGATACGGGATTTTTAAAAGCCTTACCCATAGCCCCACCATGGGAATATTGAGAATCAAAAGAAGTACGTTGCCGATCAAAAAGCTGATGACCAGCCCCCAGAAAAGATCCGGGCTATCGGAAATCACGTTAGGCCCCGGCGTAATACCGTGTATCAAAAGAGCACCCAGCATGAGTGCCATCACCGCGTCACCGGGTATCCCCAGCGTAAGGGTAGGAATAAACGCCGATTGAGCCGCTGCGTTATTGGCACTTTCAGGGGCGGTAATCCCTTCGATTGCCCCCTTCCCAAACTTTTCCGGATTTTTCGAAATCCTTTTTTCCAACGCGTAGGCAATGAACGAGCCGATGGAGGTACCCGTGCCAGGTAGTATCCCGATCCCGGTTCCGATACCCGTTCCTCGCAACATGGGGAAAATACTCTCCTTCATATCGCGCCGGGTTGGCAAGAGTGACCGAAAGGTAATCTTTTCATCGTTTTTAACCTGAACGACTTTACCTACGTTGGCGATCACCTCGGTTACCCCGAAAATACCCATGGCGATCGCGACGATGTTGAGCCCGTCATAAAGAAACGTTAAACCGAAGGTATAGCGCTGAATACCCGTACTCACATCGGTACCGACAACGCCCAGAATCAACCCGAACACCACGGCGGCTAGTCCTTTTGCCGGCGACCCTTGTACTAGAATAGCGGCGGCTACGAGCCCCAAAAGCATCATGGCGAAATAGTCGGCGGAGTTGAAAGCCACGGCAAAATTCGCAAGCGGTGGCGCAAAGGCCGCCAGCACGATAACGGTAATGAAACTCCCCACGAAGGAAGCGATCGTGGTCATGAACAAGGCGACCCCGGCTCGCCCCTGCTTGGCCATGGGGTAACCATCGAGGCAAACGACCGAGGAAGAAGGCGTGCCGGGCAAGTTCAGCAGTATGGCCGCTGTAGAACCACCGTATTGGGCGCCATAATAGATACCCGCCAACATGACCAGCGCCGTGGTGGCCGGTACGTAATAGGTCAAGGGAAGCAGCATGGAGATTGCCGCCAGGTGCCCTACACCGGGAATGACCCCGATGAACATACCTACCGTGACCCCCAGGGCGCAGTACATGAGATTTTCGAGCGTAAAAGCAACGGATATACCAAGCGCCAAATTATTTAAAATTTCCATTAGAAACTCCAGGGAAAAAGGCGGATCGGCATATTAAGACCAACAATGAAAACGACATACGACATCAAACAAAGCGTTATGCCGATTAAAATCAGCCTGACGGGCCTGAACGCTTTCTCACTGACTCCACATATCAATACCAGCGCCATCGTGGCGATAAAAACACCGGCCGGCCTCATCAAAAGAGCAAACACCAGGATAGCGACCGTGATACAAACCAACGCTCTATAGTTGATATTGGGAAACTCGCTGGCAGTCCTTGCTGAAAACCCTATGGTCGCCAAGCCAAGAAAGCCGAGCGAAAAACCCAGAAAGCGTGGTAAATACCCCGGCCCCATATTGCGTAGTGTCCCCATGTTGTAGTCCTGTGCCTGCCAAAGCACCAGCACCGATACGATGAGACACATTAATCCTGCAAGAAAATCTCTATTGGTTATTACTCGCATGGTGCCTATCTCTTATCATCGGGGCGTAACATCCCGCTCCAAAGAGCAGGATGTATTTTTTACACAATGGATATTGATGATAATTACTGACCGATACCGGCGCTTTCGATGAAGCGCGCCAGCTCGCTTTTCTGCGTAGCCATCCACTCCTGAAGCTGCTCGGGCGAGTCGGATGGCCGGGCCTGGCCACCCTGCTCGGCGATTCTTGACTGGATCTCTTCTGTGGCAAGAATCGCGGTAAGCTCTTTTTGGAGCCGCTCGACGACCTCGGGCGGGCTACCGGCCGTTATCAAGATCCCCTGATAAGTGCCGTCCAGCTCACCTGGAAGGCCTAGCTCTCGAAAGGTAGGAATATCCGGCAGCTCTTCAAGACGCTCCTCCCCCGTTACCGCCAACGCACTCATTTGGCCGCTCAGCACGAAAGGCAGTGACGCAGTCGTACCGTTCAGCAGCATATCGCTTTCCCCCGACACTACGGCGCGGGTGGCATCGGAGCCGCCGCGATAAGCGATGACGTTCCAGTCCAGGTCCAGATGTTGAATCAAACGCTCGGTGGTGATGTGGTTGTTCGCGCCCACTCCCGAGGTGGCAACAGAAATGTCGCCGGGGTTATTGCGGGAGTACTCGAGTAGTTCATCGAAGTCAGCGAACTCGTTACGCTGAGACACCCCCAACACGTAAGGCGAGTATGACACCATGGTGACGGGCGCCAGATCATTTTCGATATCGTATGCCACACTTTCCAAAACACTGGGAGCGGCCAAAAGCGCCGTTAAATCGGAAAGAAGCAGCGTATGCCCGTTGGGTGTCGCTTTCGCAACGTAATCGGCGCCGATGTTGCCCCCCGCGCCTGCCTTGTTCTCTACGATCACGGGCTGGCCGATCGCATCAGACAGTTCCGGGGCTATATAGCGGGCGAGAATGTCAGAGGTGCCGCCCGGCGCAAACGGCACCACGATTCTTACTGGCCCCCTGAACTCCTCGGCTAACGCACTATTGGCTGCCATCACCAGGCAAAGTGAGGTGGCGCTCAAAAGTAGCTTTTTGGTTTTTTTCATCGTTCGCTCCATTTTTATTAAAATAATAGCGCTTAAGCTTTTGTTTATTTAAGACAAAAACCTTTTTTAAAGTAATATGTATTTAATCATACAACTACAAGTTAGACGTGGTTACAGCGTTTTAATATACGACTATGGTCCATACAGTTTCCGCCTGAATTATAAGTAGCATTAAAACCCAAAAAAAGGTGGGTAGAGGCGCTTCGCGACTTAGAAAATTATTTTATAAAACAGCGAATTAAAAAATAAGCGCGATGAGCGAAACAACCTTGAATGGCAAAAAAAGCAGCCTGCTTGTCAGGCTGCCCTATTGCGATACTTCTAATGCGTTATTTCACTTAGCGAGCCAGCGCCGGGCGCTTGGGATCGAACGCCCAATCGGAAATCAGATACTGCATCGCCATGGCGTCGTTGCGCTGAGTGACGGCCAACGACTTATAAAGACGATGTGCCTCCATTAGCTTCTCTCCATCGAGCTCGACGCCCAGGCCCGGCGTTTTCGGCACGGTGAGCTTGCCACCGCGAATCTGGAACGGCTCCCTGGTAATGCGCTGACCGTCCTGCCAGATCCAGTGGGTGTCGATCGCGGTAATCTCCCCCGGGCACGCCGCGGCGACGTGAGTCATCATGGCAAGCGAGATATCGAAGTGGTTGTTGCTGTGCGACCCCCAGGTCATCCCCCACTCGTTACAAAGCTCACCGACCATGACCGCACCCTGCATGGTCCAGAAGTGGCAGTCGGCCAGCGGAATATCCACCGCGTTGAGCTGAACCGCGTACTGCAGCTGCTTGAAGTCCGTTGCGATCATGTTGGTCGCGGTGGGCAGGCCCGTACGCTTTTTGAACTCGGCCATGGTTTCACGCCCGGAGTAGCTCTCCTCCTGACCGCAGGGGTCTTCGGCGTAGCTCAAAAGGTGCTTGATGGGGTCCAGAACCCGTACCGCCTCATCGAGTGTCCAGGCGCCGTTGGGGTCCAGCGTCAACCGCGCCTCCGGGAAGGCGTCGTGAAGCGCGCGGATGCAGTCGGCCTCTTCTTCGCCGCGCAGCACGCCCCCCTTGAGTTTGAAGTCCTTGAAGCCGTAACGCTCATAAGCTGCCTTGGCCAGGTTGGCGACCGCATCCGGCGTCAGCGCCTCCTGGTAGCGCACCTCGTCCCAGGCATCCGCCGGCGCCGTGGCCTTCGGATAGGGCAGATCGGTTTTATCCGCGTCGCCCAGCAAAAACAGGTAACCCAGCGCCTCGACCTCATCGCGCTGGCGGCCGTACTGACCCAAAAGATCCGCCACCGGAAGCCCTACCGCCTGGCCATAAAGATCGAGCAGCGCCGACTCCAGCCCCGTAATGACGTGAACCGCGACGCGCAGATCGAAGGTTTGGCGGCCGCGCTCTTCGCGACCGTTTTTGGCCAGTGCCACCCGGGCGTTATTGAGCGTCTGCTTGAAGCCGTTGATGCTGGAGCCTTCGACGATATCGCGGCACTGCTCGAGGCCCTTGAGAATGCCCTCGCTGGACGGAATCTCGCCCACGCCCTTGTTACCGGCATCGTCTTCAAGAATCACGACGCAGCGAATGAACCAGGGCGCGTGGCCACCGCTCAGGTTAAGCAAAAAGCCGTCGTAACCAGCGACGGGTACGACCTTCATTGAGGTAATTTTTGGCAACATGACTATCGACTCTCTTTTGACCAGATTAAATGTATCGATGCGCTATCTAGGTGACCGGCGCCGGGTTAAACAGTACCAGGTCGTTGTGGATGCCCAGCTTATCGGCCGAGGCCTGTTTCCGGCCGCTGGCCACATCCAGAATCAGGTGGAAAAGCTCCCAGCCGACATCCTCGATACTGACCTCGCCGGTGGCGATACGCCCCGCATCCAGATCGATGATGTCGTGCCACCGGCTTGCCAGGTGCGAGTTGGTCGCCACCTTGAGCACCGGCACCATGGCAAGCCCGTAAGGCGTGCCCCGCCCGGTGGTGAATACCTGCATATTCATGCCCGCGGCTAGCTGTAGCGTGCCGCAGATAAAGTCGCTGGCCGGCGTTGCCGCAAAGGTCAGCCCTTTTCGCCGCAGCCGCTCGCCCGGGCCAATCACGTCGACGATGGGCGAGTTACCGGACTTGATCACCGAGCCCAACGCCTTTTCGACCACGTTGCTCAGACCGCCCTTCTTGTTACCCGGCGACGGATTGGCGCTACGATCGGCCTGGCCCTGTAGCAGGTAGTCATCGTACCAGGCCATCTGGTCGATCAGCGCCTGGCCAACGGCTTTATCGATCGCCCGGGGCGTTAGAAGATGGATGGCGTCGCGCACCTCGGTGACCTCGGAAAACATCACGCTACCACCGGCACGCACGATCAAATCCGTGGCAAAGCCCACCGCCGGGTTGGCCGTCACCCCAGAAAAGGCGTCGCTGCCGCCACACTGCATGCCCACCACCAGATCTGATGCCGGGCAGGTTTCGCGGCGGCGCTTGTTCAAGCGCTCGAGGTGACGCTCGGCCATGGCGAGAATGCCATCGACCATCTCGCCAAACCCTTCAAAGCTTTCATCCTGAAGGCTCAAGACGTTGGCCTCGGGGTCGGCGGCCTCGGTATTCTCGTAAATCCTTACCGGGCGGTCTTCAAGTAGCGTCGAGGGCTGAAGCTTTTCGCAGCCCAAGCCAATCACCATGATCTCGTTGCCGAAATTGGGGTTCAGCGCGATATTTTTCAGCGTGCGAATGGGCACGATGGCCGCCGGTGCGTTGATCGCAACGCCGCAGCCGTAGCTGTGATTGAGCCCGACTACATCGTCCACGTTGGAATAGCGCGGCAAAAGCTCGCGCTTGATACGCCCTACCACGTACTCAACGGTGCCCGCTACGCACTGCACGCTGGTGGTGATACCCAGTACGTTCTTGGTGCCCACGCTGCCATCCGGGTTACGAAACCCCTCGAAGGTATAGCCCTCGAGCGGCTCGGACGCCGGCGGCTCCCGCGTGGCCAAGGGTAGCTCGTCCAGGCCCGGGGCCGTGGGCAAGCGCACGTTGGTTTCATTGACGTGGCCGCCGCGCTCGATCGCCACCACCGCCGTGCCGATCACCTCGTTGTAGCGAATGACCGGGCTGTCCTGCGCAATCGCTTTTAGCGCCACCTTGTGGCCCTGAGGGATCGGCATCGTCGTCGTGCACTCGTCGTTGATACTGACGCCTTCGGCCAGCCCCCCGTGTTCGATCACGATAGCGACATTGTCGTTGGGATGAACCTGAATGACGCGGGAATTAGTCGTTAGTTGAGTCATGCGGCTTTCCTGAATCGGTGGTCGAACGGCCTGGCATCTGGCTAAGCTCCATCTTCTGCCGGGCTCGCGACTTGAACCCCATGGCGATGGCGAAGACCACGGACGCGGCAATCAGCGCCCAAAGCACCATCGCAATCGGGCTTTTGGTAAAGAAGATGCTATAGGTGCCGAAGGATTCGAGGCTTTTGACGAAATAGACCTCCGCCTGGCTGCCCAGAATGAACCCGATGATCAGCGGCGCGACTTCGAGGCCGATTTTTTGAATCAAGTAGCCCAACACGCCAAAGATCAGCAGTGTCCAGACGTCGAACATGATGCCGTAGTTGATGGCATATGCCCCGACCACACACATCATCACGATGAGCGGGTAAAGAATATGCTTGGGCACCATGACCACCTTGGCGATATGCTTGATGGCAAAGAACATCAAGAAAAACATCACGAAGTTGGCCAACACCAGCGCGACCATCATGACGTACCAGGTGTCGTGGTTTTCCGGAATGAATAGTGGCCCTACCTGAATACCCTGCAGCGTAAAGGCGCCGATCAACACGGCAGTGGTCGAGTCGCCTGGAATACCCAACGACAGAAGCGGAATGAGCGCACCGCCGGTTAACGCATTGTTCGCCGATTCCGAAGAAATCAGGCCCTGGGGCGCCCCTTTACCCATTTGCGAAGAGTCCCGCGCCAGGTTCTTTTCCTGGGTATAAGCAAGGACCGAAGCAGCACTCCCCCCAACGCCTGGCAGCATGCCCACGAAAGTGCCGATAAACGAGGAGCGTGTGAGGTTGGTCAGGCTGCCCTTGAACACCGACAGCGAAAAAGCGCTCTCCTTGCCAATCTTGACGCGCTCGCCGGCAACGTCCCGCTTAACGCCTTTTTCGGCTTCAAGCAAAATGGTCGACACCCCGAAAATACCGATGAGTACCGGCAGTAACGAGAAGCCCTCGAACAGGTACGGCTCCATGAAATCGAGCATCAGCCGGGTATGGCCGTTGCCGCCGTCCGAAATACTGTAATCGCCGATCAGGCTCAACCAGACGCCGATCACGCCGCTGAAGATGCCCACCAACATACTGTTGGAAAGTGAGGCAATCACGGAGAGCGCCAGCAAGATGATCAGAAACTTCTCCACGTAGGAGAATTTGATCGAGAAATCCGCAAGCAAAGGCGCAAACAAAAAGAGCACCGCGGCGCTCACCAATCCACCTACCAGCGAGGCAATCACGCAGATACGCAGCGCTTTTTCGCCTTCGCCTTTTTGAGCCATGGGGTAGCCGTCAAAGGTCGTGGTAATCGATGAGGGCGTGCCGGGTATATTCAAAAGCACCGCCGGCACCATCCCGCCGGATATACCGCCGACATAAAGCCCCAGCAGCAGCGCTAAGCCGTGGTTCAAGCCCAGCGCGTAGGTCAGCGGTAGACAGACGGCCACGGCCATGGTCGCCGTCATGCCGGGGATCGCCCCAAAAATGATACCGACCAGGGTGCCAAAGCCAACGAGTAAAAAGAAAGAGAAATCGAGGAACGAGAGAAATTCCATGGCGCTACCTTCGGGTCACGGCAAGGTGATAGTAAAGAGCTTGGCGAGTACGAACCAAACCAGCGTAGGCGCGACGACGGCATTGACGGCGACGATGAGGAGGGCTTTTTTGGTCCACTTATGCAGATAAAGCAGCGACATGAGCAGCACGAACGCCATCGAGACGAACAGGAAGCCGTAGCCCGTATACGGAAACAGGTTGCCGACCACGTCCATCAGGTAGAAATAGGCGATGATCAACGCGAAGGTGCCAAAAAAGCGCCCGTTATCCCGCGACTCACCAAGGATGGGCAGCGTACGCTCCCCGCGCTTGACCGCCGCCATGAAGGGCACCACTCGAGTAACCAGGATCACGGCAAACAGGATGCCCAAAATCCAGTGAACGAGAGTGGGAAAATATAAGTGCGATGTTTCGAAATCGATCGAAACACTCAACAGATCTGACGCCATATCTGCTCCAGACGTATGAACTCGGCGCACACACTGACAGCGGCGGTGGGCGCGTCGATGTGCTTGCCCCGGGAAAGGAAAGGAGAAGCTGACGGCAGCCCGCCGCCAGCGCCTGACCGCTTAGTTGACGTTATTCTTAATTGATATTGCTGATGATCTCTTCGTAGCGGGTCATTTTCTCTTGCAGGTACTCCGACGCCTCTGCAGAGGGCTTGAAGTCGGGGATGAAGAACGCATCGAGCTGTGCCTGTTGAATGTCGCCTTCGTCATAGATCTCGGCGAGCGCCTCGTCGATCTGGTCGATGATGCCTTGATCCATGTCCTTGTTGTAAAGGAAGAAGAACTCTTTATCGAAGGTAAAGCTCTGGTCATCGCCCATGGTGACGTTCACGTTGGGTTCGACGTATTCAAGGAGCTGCTCGCGCGTGGTTTGACCAAGCCCCTCTTCCGGCGCCTGTTCGATCGTATCCTGGCGCGCCGTCAGCCAGATGAAGCGCATGGCTTTCTGGTCGCTCTCGGGCAAGCGCGTGTACTGCTCGTTGGCCTGAACGCTGCCGTTGATGACATCGGCCTGGCCGTCGAACAGTTGCTGGTTCTTGTCGGACTGGGAGCCGGTATTGATCGCGACCAGGTTCTCTTCCTGACCCGGATGTTCGATAGCGATCGCGTTCTTGAGCGCGCTGTAGCCGATCTCGGAGACGCCGCCGGGCTGAATGGAGACGCGAACGGTTTCACCACTGCCCACCGCTTCGATGATGTCATCAATCGTCTGGTAGGGTGAATCCGTGGGCACCAGGTAGGCGTTGCCAGGGTTGATGGCGATGGTCGGCCCGATGGTGTACTTCTCGAAAATATCGTCGTACCCCTGTACGCCATACAAGTAGCCAAGGTAAGACTGATCATGAAAGATCATCAGGGTGTTGCCCCGAGAGTCCCTATCCAGGGTGCGAAACGCCGAGCTTGCGCCGACCGCATCCACCTTCATGTTCACGCCAAGGTGCTCGGCCAAACGGTCTACCACAATGCTGGCATTTTGGTAGGTATCGCCGCCGGTCGAGGTCGAACCGATCACGACGCGCACGTTGCCTCGAAGCTCGGCGTCCTGGGCCATGGCAAAGCCAGCATTGAGGGTAAGACCCACCATGGCCGCGGCCACGCTTGCACGCATGAATGTCTTTTTGGATAGCAACATAAGCTTACCTTTTGCGTTGATTGTTGGTTTTCTACGCTTTGAAGGCCGTTACGTTTTGTTTAGCGACACTTCAAGGCTTCAGCCGATCATTGGGCGCACTCGATGTACCATTCAAGGCATGAATAATAATACATCATACAAATGGAAGGTTATGGATAAGCGTGGGGTACGGCAAGCTAAAACCACTAAAGCAAGACCAAAGTTTAAACGGGCAAAGAAACCTTTCTACATTAGGCTACGCTTTTAAATTTATAAAAACGTCAAAGGTACTTTGTAAAAAACACAAGGCAGGTCAAGGGGAAAGCGCTGAATCTATCCAATACTTAATTTGATAAGGGCTAGGGTCTGTCTGAAAAGTCGACGAGCGAAGACAAGACAAGGCAAAAATTGGCGAAAAAACGGAGTTTACATGTGTAAATGAGTATTTTGAGCCAATTTTTAACGCCGTATTGTCGAGCGCAGGCACTTTTCAGACAGAGCCTAAAGCGGTAGCCTCTGGGAGACACCTATAGGCTTACCGCTGACCTCCCCTTTGAGCATCGGTACGCGGTGGCCCAATAACCAACACTTTGGCAACGCGAAAGTCCCGTAAAAACCTTCCAGTCGAAAATTAGAGAGCATGCGCAGCCGCAGCGTTTTATCGTTTGATTAGGCATTTTAAGGCGTGGTCAGCCCGGTGGTCACCTTGCGCGCACCGGGCTGAACGCATCTTTTAGACTAACGTTTCAAAAAGTTGCTCTTCACCAGATGCACGACCTCGTCCATGCGCCCGCTCAGCACGGCCTTGGCCGAGTAAAGCGCGGTCGCGCCCACCTGCCCCGCCGCTACCTTGGGCGGCATGACCAGCTCCATCGGGTTGGTCATGACATCCAAAAGCGCGGGGCCGGGCTGGTTGAGCCACTCGGTGATCGCGCCCTCCAGCTCGTCCTCGCGCTCCACGCGTTTACCCCAAAGCCCAATGGCGCTGGCCACTTCGCCAAAGTTGGGGTTTTGAAGCTCGGTGTAGGCGTCCAGCATTCCCTCGACCTTCTGCTCCAGTTCGACGAAACTCAGCGACTGGTTGTTGTAGACCACGATCTTGAGCGGGATTTTGCGCTGGACCAGCGTCAGCAAGTCGCCCATCAGCATCGAAAGGCCGCCGTCGCCACACATGGCGATGACCTGACGATCCGGATAGGCCAGTTGAATCCCCAGCGCCTGCGGATAGGCATTGGCCATGGTGCCGTGTTGCAAACTCGAAAGCGTGCGCCGCTCTTTGGAAGCGTGAATATGGCGCAACATCCAAACGTTCACACTGCCTGTATCGGCAGTGAACAGCGCGTTGTCGTTGCTCAACCGGTCGATCGCAAGCGTTAGCTCTTGGGGATGAACGGTTTTTTTATCTTTCGTGTCGTGGGCCGACTTCTCGAGAGACTTCTTGTAGCGCTTCAAGCACTTGTCGAGCCAAGCGGAATGACTATTGGGCTGGACGGTCTGGTTCAGCGCCTCGCAGGTTTCGGCAATACTGCCAACGATGCCGACATCCACCGGGTAGCGCTTGCCGATCTGGGTGGGCTCGTGATCGACCTGAATGATGCGCGCGCCTTCCGGGTAGAACTGGGCGAAGGCGAAGCTGCACCCGAGCAGCAACAGCGTGTCGCACTCTGCCACCGCGTGATAGCCCCCTTCCAGCCCATACACGCCGGTCATCCCGACCTGGTAGGGGTTGTCGTACTCGATGTAGTTCTTGGCCCGGGAGGTCCAGGCGATGGGTGCTTGAAGCTTTTCAGCCAAGGCGATGACCTGCTCGCGGGCGTCCTCGCAGCCGGCGCCGGCAAAGATCGTGATCTTGCCGCCTTTATTGAGCTCTTGAACGGCGGGCACGAGCGCCTCGGCGCTGGGGCGAATCGAGTAGTCGAAGGTGTGCGTTTTAAAGCTCAATTCGCCGGCGGGCTGTTGCGTCATGACGTCGCCGGGAACGATCAGCACCGCTACACCGCGCTTACTAATGGCCGCCTGCGCAGCCATGGCCGCCATGCGCCCGGCCTGTTCGGCGGACACCACGGTTTCGCAGAACACGCTGCACTGCTTGAAGATGTGGGATTGATCCACTTCCTGGGGGAACTGGCTGCCGATTTCGCCCAGCGCAATGTGGCTTGCGATCAGCACCACCGGCGCGTTGTTGCGGTGGGCGTCGAAAAGCCCATTGACGAAGTGCAGGCTTCCCGGCCCGCAGGAGCCAGCGCAAAGCGCGAGCTCGCCGGTCATGTACGCCTCGCCGCCAGCGGCAAAGCCCCCCACTTCCTCGTGGCGCACGCCGATCCACTCGATGTCGCTTTGTCGAAGCGCGTCGGTGAAGTGGTTGAGCGAGTCCCCCACGACGCCGTAACAGCGCTTGGCACCGGCGTTTTGCAGCGTATTGACCAGTATCTCGGCGACATTCGAACTCATGGACGACTCCCTTCGCAGCGTTGATGTGATCTCTTAGCTTAGCCCTGAACCGGGGTTTTGCCGAACGCACGGACGTTCTCTTTATGCTGCAATGCAACAAAGCTGCTATACTAGGGGTCTATGACCGCGGTTAGAGGTCCAAAACCGCGGTGACGTTGGCTTGCACTGGTTCAGTGCCGGCTTTTAGGGCAGAGCCTGGTGATATAACCTGCAGAGGATTCAACATGAGCTTATCGACATCCGGTGCTTGCCTTGATCAGGAAGTACTCGCCTTTTGGCAAGCACAGGCAGTCTGGCAGTACGCCGCCAGCGAAGGGATTGCCGAATATACCGACCAATCAAGCAGCTCCAAGGGGTTGGGCTAGGCTCTGTCTGAAAAGTGCCTGCGCTCGACAATACGGCGTTAAAAATTGGCTCAAAATACTCATTTACATATGTAAACTCCGTTTTTTCGCCAATTTTTGCCTTGTCTTGTCTTCGCTCGTCGACTTTTCAGACAGACCCAGCACTCGATCGTAATACCACATCCTGCTTTTCCCGCTGCTTCGGCAATAGGTCGTGACGCATTGGCGTTAAAGCAAGAAACTTCATTAAAGAAACTTTATTAAAGAAGCTTCGCTAAACCGTTAGCGCAATGTGCGACGCCTTGTAAGCATTTGCTTACAAGGCGTCTTCTTTTGTCTATGTTTTTATAACCAGCCTTATAGACCGCCAAAGCGATACGGGCACTGTTTGTTCATTGACACCCTACACTTGAATACATGAAAGCACTTGGCTGGTTATCCAAGCAAATAAAAAAGTTATATTTTACAATAATTTATATAAATAATTGACTAAAATCCTGATAAAAGTGCCGATAAAGCGCCTCTTTTACCAAACCTGCTAAAGCCCTCATTCCATGGTTGACCTGCTCTCTTTAGCCGCCTTCCTGGCGCTTTCTCATAAAAATCCATAAAGCTTCATAGCGACTTAGCGCGTTTTTAAAATGGGTGGTCCTCCTATACATTCTCGGTTAACATTAGTTAGCCTCGAACAGGCTTTACTAATTCAAAAAGTGTTTAAACAAGCTCATTCATTAAGGAACTGACAATGCAGACCCCGTTTTTAGGATCGAAAACCCGCTACGCATTAACCTTGAGCGCCGTATTGGCGATGAGCGGCTGTCAATCTGGCGCAGACCTGGGGGGCCTGATGTCAGCGGGCACCAATATGGCCGGCGCCGCCATGATGTCCGATCAGCAAATCCAACAGATCGGCGATCAAACCATTGCACAGCTGGACGCCGAAAGTCAGTTGGTGGACACCAATAGTCAATACGCTACCCGCCTGCAGCGCTTGACCCAAGGCTGGGAAGAAGTGGAAGGCCACCAGTTAGACTTCAACGTTTATCAGCAGTCCGAAATGAACGCTTTCGCCGTACCGAACGGCTCTATCCGCCTCTATAGCGGGCTGATGGATGAAATGAACGATGACGAAGTTCGCTACGTCATCGCCCACGAGATCGGCCACGTCGCACTGGGTCATTCCAAAAAAGCCTTCCAGGTGGCCTACGCCGCCTCTGCTGCCCGTGAAGCCGCCGTTTCAAGCGGTAGCTCTACCGCAGCGGTACTGTCCTCCTCGGAGCTTGGTGATCTGGGCGAAGAGCTCATCAATGCCCAGTTCTCGCAAAGCCAGGAGAACGAAGCCGACGATTACGCCCTGCAAATGCTGCAGAGCCAAAACCTGAATGCCGAGGCATCGGTCTCCGCGCTGCGCAAAATGGAAGCGCAATACGGTAATAACAGCAGCTTCTTCTCCAGCCACCCGGCGCCGGGTGATCGGGCCAGCCGGCTATCCAACTCGCTCAATTAATCGCCCAGCCCAAGGCGTCTACCCGTCATTCGGGTAGACGCCTTTTCACGCCTCGTCACGTTTTCCTGCTCGGTAAAGCCCATGCGAGCCGCTGCTCATGGGTGAGAAGGTACGGGGTCGTGTTCATCGGCAGGCTCGCTTAACCGCCGCTCGAAAGAAAAGAAGGCGGCCAGCGGGTGGGTGGTCCCCTCGATCAGAGCGCGCAGCAGCGGTGCGCCCATCATCGAATAGGTGATACCGTTGCCGCCGTAGGCCAGCGCGAAATGCACGTGCGGCCCCCAGCGTTCGACGGGGCCAAAATACGGCAGCCCGTCGTCGGTCTCGGCGAACGTACCGGCCCAGCAGAAGGTCGGGTTGATCGCAAGCCCAGGCCAAAGCGACTCGACCTTGCGGGCGAGCCCATGGGCTTTTTCCATCACGCGTTCGTCGCGGCGCTTGGGCACATCGTTGTCGTCGTCATCACCGCCGACCAAAAGCCGCCCTTCATCGGTGGAACGCATATAGAGATAGGGCCTGGCAGACTCCCACACCAGGGTATGGCGAAGCTTGCCCAGCACCTGTGGCGCAATGGGGTCGGTCACGAAGGCGTAGCTGCTGCGGTTTTTCGCCACCGGCTTGTCGAGCCAGCGCTGTGATTCATAACCCGCCGCTATAATCACCTTTTTAGCGCGCACCCGGGCAGCATTTTTCAAGGTAACCACCACCCCCTGCTCATCGGGCGAAAGACTCGCCACTTCGGTACGATCGAATACCTCGCCACCCTGGCGTTGTACACGCTCGAAAAGCCGGTACGCCATCAGGTAAGGGTCCAGGCTCGCAGCGAGCTTCGAAAGAATCGCGCAGGGCGCCTCGATAGCGTAGCGCTCATAAAGCGCCTCGCGATCCAGCCACTCCATGTCGAAGCCGTGCTTGTCACGCAGCGCGTACTCGGCCTTCAAGGCGTCGACATCGTCTTCGCTCGAGGCGTAGTAGAGGCTTTCCTGGCGCTCGAAGGAGACCTTGCCAAGCTCACCGGCCAGCCGCTCGAGCGATAAAATCGCCTCGCCGCAGCCTTGATAGGCCATCACCGCGTGGGGCTCGTCATACCGTTTGGCAAGCTCCACCATGTGGGTATCGATTTCATACTGCAAAAGCGCGGTGCTCGCCGCGGAGCTGCCCCAGCCGATATCGCGACGCTCGAAGACGACCACGTGGTGGCCGTGCTGGCTAAGCTCATCGGCGATCAGCGCGCCGGTAATGCCACCGCCGATGACAACGACGTCGCAGGTATGGTCGTGGTCCAGTTGGGGAAAGGAAACAAGCAGGCCATTTTTTACCGCCCAGAACGGATAACCGCTTTTAAGATCCATTTAATTGCCTTCTCAAGGTTGTCCTGTTAACCATAGTGTCTGGACAAAGAATTGTCCTTACGCCGCATGAAAAGTAGAGGAGCCTGGCATGATTGATTTACGAAGCGATACCGTCACGCGCCCGAGCAGCGCCATGCGCGAGGCGATGCTGGCCGCCCCGGTGGGCGACGACGTCTGGGGCGACGACCCCACTGTCAACGCCTTCCAGCGCCATCTTGCCCAGCGTACCGGCAAGGAGGCGGCCCTACTCTTCCCCAGCGGCACGCAGAGCAACCTGGTCGCCCTGATGGCCCACTGCGAGCGCGGCGACGAATACATCGTGGGACAGAATGCCCACACCTACCGCTATGAAGGCGGCGGCGCTGCGGTGCTGGGCAGTATTCAGCCCCAGCCCATCGAAAACGCGCCGGATGGCAGCTTGCCGCTGGAGAAAATAGCCGCTGCGGTCAAGGCCGACGATATCCACTTCGCGCGCACGCGCTTGTTGGCGCTCGAAAATACTATCGGCGGTAAGGTGCTGCCTTTCGAGTACATTCAGCGCGCCACCGCGCTTGCCCGCGAACACGGCCTGGCCACCCACCTGGACGGCGCGCGTCTTTTCAACGCCGCGGTGGCAACAGACACCTCGCTCGAAACACTTTGCGCGCCCTTCGATAGCGTGTCGCTGTGCTTTTCCAAAGGGTTGGGCGCGCCGATCGGCTCGGCGCTGGTCGGCTCCCACGCGCTGATCGATAAAGCCCGGCGCTGGCGTAAGGTGGTGGGCGGCGGTATGCGCCAGGCGGGCATCATTGCCGCCGCCTGCCAGCACGCCCTAGACCACCACGTGGCAGATTTGGCCGACGACCACCGCCGGGCCGCACGCCTGGGCGAAGGGCTGGCCGCGCTGCCCGGCATTACGGTGACTTCACAAGCGACCAACATGGTGTTCGCCCAGGTCGACAAAGGCCATGTCGAGGGACTGGCCAAGTGGCTCGAAGAACACGACATTTTGCTCGACCTGCTTTACGCCACCCGGTTTGTCGTACACCGCGATATTAGTGACGACGATATCGAGCGCGTGCTCGAGGTGATGCAGGCGTATTTCGACCGCTAGGGTCCGTCTGAAAAGTCGACGAGCGAAGACAAGACAAGGCAAAAATTGGCGAAAAAACGGAGTTTACATGTGTAAATGAGTATTTTGAGCCAATTTTTAACGCCGTATTGTCGAGCGCAGACACTTTTCAGACAGAGCCTCAGCCGGCCTACAGGCGGCGCAGCCCCCACATAAAGTAGGCGCCACCAATGAGCGAGGCGACCAGGCCCGCTGGAATGTCGTAGGGAAACATCACCTGGCGGCCGATGAAATCCGCCAGCACCATCAGCAGCATACCAATAAGCCCCGCGCCCAAAAGATGCCACCAGGCGCGGGAGAAACCGGCCAGGCGTGCCATGTGCGGGGCCAAAAGCCCTATGAACGAAAGCGGGCCGACGACCAGGGTGGCGCAGGCGGTCAGCACCGCCACCAGTAACAGCAAGGCCAGCCGGGCCCGGTTCAAGCCAATGCCCAGGCCCCGCGCGGTGGCCGCCCCCAGCGGTAGAATATCCAGCCAACGGGTAAAGGGCAGCGCCAAGAGAAGCAGCCCGGCGGCGGCAGCCCCCACCAGCAGCGCGCTTTGAACATCCACGTAGTAGGTCGAGCCGGCAAGCCAGGCGATTACCTGCTGGCCGCGCGGGTCGCCGCCGGCCAAAATCACGCCGCGCACTGCATCGAACAGAGCGCTGACCGCCACGCCGCTCAGCAGCAGGCGCTCGGGCAGAAAGCCGCTTCTCTTGTTGAGCAGGACCAGAAGCGCCAGGGTCGCCAGCGCGCCTAACGTCCCCACCCCCACCAACTGGGCACTCCCCGGCGTGGGCAGCCAGTAGATGCCCAGAATCAGCGCAATGGCGCAGCCCCCACTGATACCCAGCACCTCGGGGCTTGCCATGGGGTTGGCCGAAAGACGCTGCAAAAGGGTGCCCGCCACCGCCAGCATCAAACCGCTAGCCGCCGCGGCCATCACACGGGGCGCGCGCCACTCCATTACTGCCGCGTCGAAGGGCGACACCAGGTTAAGGCCGTGGCCGCTTTGGCCAACCGTTAACCCCAGCAAAGCCGCGCCCGCCAGCAAAAGCAGCAGCCAAAGGGCCCGCCGCCCGGGTGCCGAATGGCGCAGCATGGTCACCCCCGTGGCCTGCGGGGGCTGATCGCTTTGCAGCTTCAAGCGCGGGATCAGCCAAAGCAGCAGCGGCGCGCCCAGGGCGCCAGTAATCGCCCCGGTCGGCAGCAGCGTGGCAAGCTGGCCGGAGAAGCGTTGCAGCAACAAGTCGGTGGTGGCGAGCAACACCGCGCCCAGCACCACCGAGTAGAGCATGCGCGACCCCAGCCGTCGCGCCCCGGCCATGCGTACGATGTTCGGCGCCGCCAGGCCGATAAAGCCCACGATCCCCACCACGCTGACCACGCTTGCGGTGATGAAAACGGCCAGCCCCAGCCCGGTCAGGCGCAAATATTTAAGCGAAAGCCCGAGGCTTTTGGCGCTGGCGTCGTCGAGCTCCAACACCGCCAGCGGGCGGATCAATAGCACGGCGGCCACCCCGCTCAGCAAAAGCCTGAGCGAGAGTGTGGCCACGCCCTCCCAGCCGTTTTGCGCCAGCGACCCCGCGCTCCAGATCAAAAGCCCCGCCAGGGTTTCGTGGTTGAACAGTAAAAGCGCGGTGGCCAGTGCCCCAAGGTAAAGGTTGACCACAAGCCCTGCCAGTACCACCACAACCGGCGCCAGCCGGCGCTTCCAGGCAAGCCCGAACACCAGCGCCATGGCAGCCGCGCCGCCGCCAAGTGCCACCCACTCGCGCCCGTAAACCAAAAGCCCGGGGGCCAGCAGCGTCGCCATCATCAGGCCGAGATTGGCACCCGAGGCGACGCCCAGGGTGGTGGGCGAGGCCAGCGGGTTACGCAACACCTGCTGCATCAACACCCCGGCAAGGGCCAATGCGCCGCCGGCCAGCAGCGCGATTAAAAACCGCGGCCACCAGGTAAAATGAAGCAGCAGCGCCTCGGCGCTGGCAAAATCCGGGCTAAAAAGCCCGCTAACACTGTCGGCAACGCCGCCCTGCTCCGCCAAGGCCAGCGCCAGCAACAAAAGCAGCGGCAGGCCGAGTAGGACACAGGTGGTAAAGGGGGTGACGCGAAGTTTTAGTGACATGCCGACCCAACGCCTAAAAGAGCAGTCAATACAGGAGCAAGCGTTGTCATGGAGCAGCCCGGTCGGCAAGAAGTGAGAGAAAATAATTCAAGCGCAGGATTCTAAATGATAAGTATTAACACTACAATTGGACGATCAATTCGCCAAACCACGGGAGCCGCGCATGTTCGAGGTCTTGAACGCAAGCTTTACCATTGCCGGCAAGCCTTTGCTTCACGCCATCGAGCACACCTTCGAGCAGGGCAAGGTCGTCGGTCTGATCGGCCATAACGGCTCGGGTAAATCGACGCTGATCAAGCTGCTCGCGCAGCAGCAGCCGCTCACCGAAGGCGCCATCCACTTCGACCAGCGCCCGCTGTCCCAGTGGGGCCACCGCGAGTTCGCCCGTCAGGTGGCCTACCTGCCCCAACAGCTACCCAGCGCGGAGAACCTGACCAGCCGCGAGCTGATCGGCTTTGGCCGCTACCCCTGGCACGGGCTTTTGGGCCGCCATACCCAAAAAGATAAAGCCGCGATCGAGCGCGCCATTTACCTGACCCATACCGAGGCCTTCGCTGACCGGCTAGTCGATACGCTCTCCGGCGGCGAACGCCAGCGGGTGTGGCTTGCCATGCTGCTCGCCCAGGGCAGCCGGTTTTTGCTGCTGGACGAACCGCTGGCCGCGCTGGACATCGCCCATCAGGTCGAGGTGCTGGCGCTGGTGCGCAAGCTCTGCGACGAGCTCGATCTGGGCGTGATCATCGTACTGCACGATATCAACATGGCCTCGCGCTACTGTGACGAACTGATCGCGCTGCACAGCGGCCGTTTGCTGGCCCAGGGCACGCCCGGGGAGCTGATGCACGCGCCGACCCTGGAGGCGATTTACGGGTTGCCCATGCAGGTCATCGACCACCCAAGCGGCCACCACTCCATTGCCGTGGCCCAGTAAGTGCGTAAAGTGATCGGCCTACGGGTTTAACTGATAACCATTATCGACTAATCTGGTCAACGTAGAACACGCCGGGGCGCTGCCCCGCCCTGGATGAGGAAAGCGACGATGCCCTTGGCCCTACGCGAACCCGAACCCCGGCGCCCCGCCACCCTGGCCGAGTGCTACACCGACCGTTTGGCCCATTTGGCGCCGCCGCACATTGGCGGCGAGCCGCCCCCGGGGGCAATAAAGGCCGCGCGCTGGCGCAACCCGGCGCTATTGGAGCAGGACATCGCGCAGTACGCCGCCCAGTTTCCCGGTGGCAACCGCCGCGCCATCGTCTCGCTTTGGTCGAAGTGGCTGTTCAGCACGCTGACCGTGCCCACCGTGGTCTCGCACCTGCTGCTCGACCGGGCACTGCCGGTTAGCCTGGACGAGGCTTACGTGCTACTCAACGCCCAGGGCTGCGCCCAGGGGCTCTGGCTTGCCCAGGGCGGCGAGCCGGTTACCACCCATGACCCGGCCAAGCGCTTTGCCGCGCTGATCGACGGCCACTGGGCGCCGCTGATCGAACGGCTATCCGCGCTTTCCGGCGCCGCGCCCCGGGTATTCTGGAGCAATGCCGGCGGCTACCTCGACTACTACGTCAATCTGTTGGCCGAGCACCCTTTCGTGCAGCCAGCCGCTTTGAAGGACGCCCGGGCGCTTTTGGAATCGCGCACCCTCGACGGCCAACGCAACCCGCTCTACCAGCCGGTGAAAAGTTTCACGCCCAAGGGGTCGGATGAAGTGAAGCAAGTGCGCAAGCTTTGCTGCTTGCGCTACCTGCTGGACGAGTTCGAGGTGTGCAGCAACTGCCCGCTCGAGGGCTGCGACCGACGCGCCCGCAAGCGCTAGCCGCCGGGGCAGATCTGCGCCACGGCGTCCGCGCTTGCCTGCTGACGCTGCTCTCCGGTTAGCTCGATCAACTCCCCCTTCGCCATTTCCAAAAGCCGGTCGGCGTGCACGAAGTAGCTGTCGTCGTGGCTGATCGCGAACACGGTTTTTCCCATCGCCTTTAGATGCGGCAACAGCTCACGGTAGAAAAGCCGCCGGAATTGCGGGTCCTGGTCCGCCGCCCACTCATCGAGCAGCAGCACATCGCGCTCTTCGGCAATGGCCAGCAGCAGCGCTAGGCGCTTTTTCTGGCCCTGGGAGAGGGTCGGGTTGGTGACGCGGTCATCCTGCCACGCAAGCTTTTGCGTCATCTGCAGCCGCTCGAGCCAGCGAGCCACCAGCGCCGGCTCAGCGGCACCGCCCCCCGGGCCCATTAGTTGGTCGAAGGCGTGGAAGTCGGTAAATACGCTGGCAAAGCGGGCGCGAAAGGCGTCCCACTCGGCGGCACCGATGCGCTGGTCGTCGATTTGAATGTAGCCGCTTTGTGGGCGGTACAGCCCGGAAATAAGCCGCGCCAGCGTCGACTTGCCGCTGCCGTTACCGCCAATCAGAAATACCTGCTCGCCGCGCTGAAGGGTCAAATTCAACGGCCCCACCTGAAAGGCGTTTTGCGCGCCCCCCTCGCCTTCGTAGCGGTAGACCACGTCAACCAGCTCGATACGCTGCCAGGTTTTAAGCGTATCCTCGACCTCGAAACCGGGCCGGTACTCGGTAAGCTCGAGGCTTTTGAGTTTATCGAATGCTACCTGGGCGCTGATCAGCGTAGGCCAGGCGCCAATGGCCTGAATCAAAGGGGTGCGCAGGAAAAGCAGCGTTAGCGCGAAGGTCGCCGCCGTGGCCTGGCCCGCCCACCCCAGCACGTTGGCCATGAAAAACACCACGCCGATCGCACCGAGCATCATGATGTTCGACCAGTTATTGGCGCTTAAGTGGTAGGTATCCGCGCGAATGATATGGTGGCGGTAGGTCCTGGCGTTCGCCGTGTAGGTGTCGTCGAAAAAACGCTGCGCTCGCGCGCGGTTGAGCGCTAGTTCCTTGCGCCCTTCGATAGCGGTCTGGTAGTCCCGGTATAAAAGATCTTCGCTTTCGCGCACCAGATGAAAGTGGCGGTACACCTTGGACACCAGTAACCAGCCAATCCCCATGGTAGCCGCCATCCAGGCCACCGTTACCAGCACCATCTCCGGCGAAAGCCACGCAAGATACGCCACGCACGCCACGCTCATCACGATGCCCTGCACGAGTTCCGGCAGGCGTACGAAGCCAATGGTGATGTTGCGCACGTCGCTTGAAAGGCTCGCCAAAAGCGTGGCGCTACCGGCCCGCTCGAGGCGCTCGATATCGGTATCCAGCATGCGTTTCAAAAGCCGGGAGCGCAGGTTATAAACGAAGTAGTGACCCAATAGCGTGAGCGCGAGCTGGGTGGCCAGGGTGACCGCCAAAAGCAGTGTCAAAAGTCCCATGAAGGGCAGCAGTACGGAGAAGGTACTCTCAGAGGTGATCAAACGCTGGTTGATGAAGGCGATGACCCCCACCCCTAACCCGGCGCTTAGAAGGCTCAACCCCATGGCGCCAAGAAAGGCCCAGCGGTAGTGCGTAAAGACGACCCGCAACAACTCCATTAGAGACTCCCCCGTGGTGTAGGCCGCGAATTGTGACGCACTCACCCGCCAAGTCAATCAGCAAGTGATTGTCATTTTCACTTACCTATACCCGTTCAAGCCCTCAGGAAAAGATCGGCAGCGCCATACCCTTGCTCCCTTGAAGCCGCCCTGGATCAGTCGAACAGGCTCATCCGCTTGGTGACGTTGTCGCGTTTGATACGCCAGTGGATCATCGCACCGCCCACGTGAAGTACCACCAGCACCAAAATGGCCCAGCCAAGCAGTTCGTGCCAGCCGAAAAGCGTTTGGGAGAGCGCGGCGTTCTCACTGAGAAAACCGGGCAAGTGCCAGCTGAAAAACTCGACGGGGTAGCCGCCGGTGGCCGTCGCCGCCCAGCCGATCAGCGGCATTAGCACCAGCGCGATGTACAAAAGGTGATGGACGCTTTTACTGACGATGCGCTCGAACGCATTCAGGGGCGGATCATGATCCGGTACCACGAAGGCGATGCGCGTGATGATACGCAGGGTCATCAGTAGCAAGATCGTCACGCCCAGGGTTTTATGCCCGGTGTACAGGAAGTTGGTGAGGGTCGTTCCCAAAAAATCGGCCGTCCGCTCGAGGCCCCAGGTGCCGAGCGTTAGTCCCGTGGCCAATGACACCAGTACCGCCGCCGCCACCAGCCAGTGCAGCACCCTGTGCGGGTAAATATAGTGATCCAACTCGTGCATCGCTTGCTCCTGACGCCTAAATCCTTATGAGTAAAACGCTGCCCCTAACCTTATAACGCTTCGCCAATGGCCGCTAGCTGTTCGCGAATTAACTCTCCCAGCCGGCGGGCAGGCTCGGTGGGCCGATGCGGCGCGCGGTGCAGGGCAAGCTCGATGGAAGGAAGCGTGGGCAGCCCACTCGACTCGTCCAGCGGGCGAAGCGAAGGTGTGAGCATGCTGCGGGTCACCACCACCACCGCAAGACCAGCGGTCACGATCGGCGCAAGCCCGGCCATCGACTGGCTGGTATAGGCCACGCGCCAGTCGCGCCCCGCCGCCTGCAGGGCCTGCTCGGCCACTTCGCGAAACACGTCCGCGCCGGGGGAATAAAGCGCCAAAGGGATCGGGTCGCTCAAAAGTGGCTGCTGGTTCATGCCCACCGCCCATAAAAGCGGCTCGCGCCGGATCACCTCGCCGCCGGGTGAGTTACGTTGGCGCGTGACCAGCGCCAGATCGATGTCGGCATTTTTGACCTGCTCCACCAGATGCGCGCTGGTTCCACAAATCACCGTCAGCCCCACCGCCGGGTAAAGCTGGTGAAAGTAGGCGAACACCGACGGCAAAAGCGAGGCGTAATCCTCGGGAATGCCCAGGGTCAGATCCCCGGTTACCTGGCGGGCCTGCATATCGCTAAAGGCTTCGTCGTTCAACGCCAGCAAGCGCCTGGCGTGGGCTAAAAGCCGCTCCCCTTCCTGGGTAAAGCGTAGCCGCCGGCCTTCCCGTTCATGCAGCGTCAAATCCAGCTGCGCTTCCAGGCGTTGCAGCTGCATGCTGACCGTGGACTGGGTATAGGCCAAGCGTTTGGCCGCCGCGGTGACGCTGCCGGTGTCGGCAATGGCCACCACCGTGCGAAGCAGCGACAGGTCAAAAATGGGTGCGCGCATATATCACCACTATTGATAGGTATCATCACTAAAGATCGATATTGTGATGTTTCACTAAGGATTATGCTTATCACCACTGACAGAAGGCAAGGTTTGTTTATATAGAAGGAGCTGCTCCATGCAACGCGTTCACACCCCCGTCCTCCCCTCTCGCGGATACAGTATCGGCGCCGCCCTCATCGCGGTCGCGCTCTGGAGCGTAGCACCGCTGCTGGCGGAGATGGCGCATACGTCGACACCGCTACAGTTGACCGCTTTGACGCTTTTGGCCGGGGCGCTTGCCACACTGCCGCTGAGCCGCAAGACCGGTGTGAGCACGTTGAGCATGGGATGGCGCATTAGCGTGTGGGTGGGCGTACCACTGCTCATTCTAGGCGCGGTGAGCAGCTACTTTATCGGCATGCGGCTGGCCCCGGCAGCGGAAGCCGCGCTGATCACTTACACCTGGCCGGTGCTTTTCGTACTGCTTAGCCAGTACAGCCGCTTCAAGAAACTGCGCATCGAAGGCGTGATCGGCGCGTTGATCGCGTTTTCCGGCGCCTCGCTCTTGTTGCTGCCCCAGGCCATTAGCGGCGGGCTGGGTGGTGAAGTCACCGGCTACGCGATCGCGCTGTTATCGGCATGCTGCTGGGCGCTCTACTCCTGGTTCGGGCAAACCGCCCCGGTCGCGCTGACTCCGCTTCTACCGCGCCTTTTATTGATTGCCTGCGCCCTGGCCACCGGCGCGAGCCTGACCCTTGAAGCCAACCTGACCCTGCCAAGCGGCGAAGCGCTGCTGGCCGGTATCGCACTGGGCCTTGGGCCTTACGGCATCGCCATGGTCGCCTGGGACAAGGCGCTGCGCTGGGGGCATTCGAGTCTGGTCGGCAGCCTGGCCTACGGCGTGCCGATTCTCGCCGCGCTGCTTTTGGTGTTGGCCGGCATGAGCGTACTCGACTGGCGCCTGCCCACCGCCGCCGTATTGGTCGTGGTTGGCTGTCTAAAAGCGGGCCGCTAATCAAGGCACCTTCTCTTACTCGGCGAGCCCAAAACACGCCTTTCTATCAACAAAAAAACCGCCACGACAACGTGGCGGTTTTTCGTTCTGCGCTTGAAGGACCTGTGTTAAACGCCAGAGACGCTACCCCGGCTTATTGATCCAGGTAGCGCGGCTTGGCAATCCCCTCGAGCGCGTCGAGCGGGATTTCCAGTTCTGGCTGGCCCACCGCGTAGGGGGCGATCTCGTAGACGTCGAACTTCACCACCCAGTGATCCTCCATGGGCGCGACGTTGCGATGATCACTCAGCGGCCAGTTGGCGGCAAAGGTGTCGTCCTGGTCGATGTCGCTCAACCAACGCTGGTGCGCCTCGCCTACCAACTGCTCGAAGGCGGCCTCGCGACCGTCGATCAGCATGTCGTCCAGGCCGACCGTGCGCGCCTGGCGCTCATCGATCACCATGAACTCGGTGGCGGGCAGGCCATGCGCCTGGCCGTTGAAGTAGGCGTCGCTATTGAGTTCGATGATCAATACATCGTTGTAACGACCCACGACATCGGCTTCCAGCAACACCTCGCTGGCGCCGCCATCGGGCATGGGCATACCGTGGCGGCTTGCCTGCTCGAAAAAGTCGTTGGCGTAGCCTGCCCAAGTGGGTACGGACGCGCTGCCCTCGACCGGCGTATTCGCGCGCTCGCTCGGGGCCAGCGCGATCAAGCGGCTGCGAAGCTCGCGAGTAAGCCCTAAGGACTTGGGAAACTCGAGTGCGGAGACGCGCACCTGGGCGCAGTTCTCGCCTTGACACTCGGGCGCGACGAACTGCTTCTCCTGGGCCAGCGTTACGATGGCGTAAGGCTCGACCGGCGCGTTTGGATGACTTTGGCAGCCGGTAAGTACCAGCGCGGCCGTGGCCAGTACGCCCCCTGTAATACGTTGCATAGTAGATCCCTTTTGAGTTCTATCCTTTTAGCGTCGCCTGTCACCATTCAATAACCGTAGCGACCCTATAAATGTAAACGCCCTTGCCGCACAAAGCGAACAAGGGCGTTACGGAGAGCCAATGAAGGCTATCGACGCTTAGGCTCTGTCTGAAAAGTGTCTGCGCTCGACAATACAGCGTTAAAAATGGGCTCAGAATGCTCATTTACTCGGTGTAAACTCCGCTTCTTCGCCAATTTTTGCTTTGTCTTGCCTTCGCTCGCCGGCTTTTCAGACAGACCCTAGGCGTCCGGCTGCATCTCGGTGGGCTCGGCCTGGAAGGAGAGCTGGAACAGACCGCTGCCATAGGAGCTATACCCGCGGGCGTGCACGGTGTAGCGTCCCGGCAAAAGCGATACGTCGAGCAGCGCGTCGGTTCCACCACCGCTGTCGTCATCGGTGTAGGAAACTCCATCGCCGGTGAGCTCCAGGTAGGCGTCGAAATCCGTGGAGTCCATGGCAATCGTCACCGCCGAGCTCTCTTCCAGCTCGATCTGATAGAGCACGTCTTCGCCGCTGTACCAGCCGTTGAGCGTTTCACCGATGCCAAGGTCGCCACCGTTTTGAAGTTCGACGTCGTCGGGTAGCTCGCTGCTTTCTACTGAAAGCGAGAAAAGCCCCCCACTCCCGCTTTCATAAGGCGTACGCGCGGTAATTTGATAGGTGCCCGGCGCCAAAAAGTCACTCAACCGAGCGTCCAAACCGTCGCCGCCGTCGTCGTTTTCACGGTAGTAGCCGCTTTCGTCGCCAAGCTCCAAAAACGCGTCGATATCGTCAGACGTCATATCGATCTGATAGATACCCGCCTCTTCGATGTCGAGCGTGTACGCCAACGGCTGGTCGCTGTACCACCCGTTGAGCGTTTCACCCGGCGCGATCGGGCCATCGTTTCGAAGCTCCCCGGCTTGAAGGTCACTAGCCTCGGCGGTCAGCGTGTACATGCCGCTGCCCGAGCCGTAAGTCTGTGCCCTGACGGTATAGTCCCCCGGCGCCAGGAAGTCAGCGATCTGCGCATCGAGATTGCCGCCGCTGTCGTCGTCTTCACGCTGGTAGCCGTTCGGGCCTTCGATGGTCAGATAAGCGTCGAAATCCTCCGAGCGCATATCGATCTGGTAAAGACCTGCTTCCTCGATGGTGAGGGTCACGACCTCCTCCCGGCCCTGCAGCCAACGATCCGAAGGCTCCCCCATCGTGAGCGTATCGCTCTCGCTTAGCTCGACGGTGCGCGGGTAGAGCGTGAACGGGCCGTAGCTGCTGGCGTCCTGGCCACTCACGACCACGATGTAATCGCCGGCTTCTTCAACGCGGTAGCGCAGCGTCTCGGCGCTATCCAACAGTTGCAGCTGGTCGTCATAAAGCGAGGTCACCCCTAAAAGCGCCCCGCTCAGGCTCAGTTCAATAAGGGTGTCTTCTTCGAGCGACAGCGCATAGCGCATCGAGCGGCTACCGTCCTTGCCATTGAGCTCGGCGCTTGATGTGAGCTCGCCGCGAAGGCGCTCATCGAGGGTCAAATGATCGAGCCCGCGAAGCGCCTCGGGCCCCTGCTCGGTCTCGGACGCCTCGGGTTCGGGGTCGGAGACAAGATCCAGCCCTGGCACGACCTGGGCGATCAAAAAGCCGGCCAGGGCGCCGCCTAAAACACCCACTACGAGCGTTAACGAAGAATTATTAGCCATGAGATACCCTTTTAGGACCACTATTCGAGTACGAAATATAGTCGCATAGCTTTGCTTACATGACACCTTACTTATAAAGCGCGCAGCCATTTTTTTAATCGCGGGCCAACGCCTATCCCCTTGATGAATGGGGCGCTTTAACTGACTGATCTCACTTAAAGAGTGCTCCATTGAACTAAAATCGTAACTTGGGGTACATCTTCGCCGAATATCGCAAAGCTTGCTGAATGTAAACCAGGGCGGTAACATTCCCGGGCCTATCAGGCAACTTTCCAAAAGAATGCCGGATCGACATTAATAGCTGAGGTACTCCAATGGGAGCCCATGCAAGAACCCTAAAGAAAAGCCTATTCGCGGTTTTATTGAGCATCGCTTCAAGTAGCGTCCTGGCCCAGGGCGTCGATCTACAGGGAGGCGAGGCCTCGTTTTATAGCGACCGTTTCCAGGGGGCGACCACCGCCAGCGGCGACTCTTTCGACCAGCAGGCGCTGACCGCCGCCCACCCAAGCCTTCCCTTTGGCAGCAAGGTACTGGTGACCCGCCCGGATACCGGCCAGGAAGTCGAAGTACTGATCAACGACCGCGGCCCCTTCGTTCAAGGCCGGATCATCGACCTTTCCAAACGCGCCGCCCGCGAGCTAGGCATGGTGCGCCGCGGTACGGCACCGGTGATGCTCACACTGATCAACTAGCCGCCCGCCGAACTCAACGGCTAACGCACCCACCCTCGTGCGCTACCCCTTGGGTTAACCCATTATTTTAAAAGACCTTCTCGCTACAAAGCGGCCCGCCATCGGGCCGCTTTTTTAATTCATGAGCGATTGGCGAACTAGCGCCAGTACTTATAGTCTTTAATGGTACCTGGCTTAATGTCAGCTTTTAAATCGATCCATCCAGCAGGAGGCGACGATGCAGTCACGCTATTTTACGTTGACCGATTACCCGCAAGGGCTACCCAGCCGCGAGCTTTTCAAGCTGGAAACCGAAGAGCTTCAACCCCTCGGCCCGGGTGAAGTGCGCATCCAAAACCACTGGCTGTCCGTTGACCCCTACATGCGCGGGCGCATGAGCGGCGTGCGTACCTACGTTGCGCCCTTCGAGCTTGGCAAGCCCATGGAAGGGGGCGCGATCGGCGAGGTCATCGAATCCAACGATGAGAAACTGAAAGCCGGCGATAAAGTCAGCCACATGGGTGGCTGGCGCGATGTGGCCCAGGTGCCCGGCGAAGGCGTTACCAAGCTGCCCGACCACGACGTTCCCGACCAGGCCTACCTGGGTGTGCTGGGCATGCCGGGCATGACCGCCTGGACCGGCCTTAACCTGATTGCCGAGTGCAAACCCGGCGACAACGTGCTGGTAAGTGCGGCCAGCGGCGCAGTGGGCTCGCTCGCTGTGCAGCTCGCCAAGGCCAAGGGCTGCCACGTGGTGGGCATTGCCGGTGCGGCGCACAAGCTCGCCTGGCTCGAATCGATGGGTGTCGAGCCGGTCAGCTACAAGGATCGCACCGCCCAGGAACTCAGCGACGCCATCAAGCTTGCTAGCCCCGAAGGCATCGACGTCTACTACGAAAACGTCGGCAGCACCTGCCTCGAGGCCGCCCTCGATCAGCTCAACGAAGGCGCGCGGATTGCCGTGTGCGGCATGATCGATAGCTACAACGAGCGCAAACCCGGCCACGGCCCGGGCAACCTGTTTCAGATCGTGGCGCGCAGGGCGAAAATGCAGGGCTTTATCGTGGCCGATCACTGGTCCAACTACAGCTACTTCCTCAACGAGGTGGCGCCGCACGTTGCCGAGGGCAAATTCGACTATCAGGAAACCGTGGAAGAGGGTCTCGAGCGCACGCCGGACGCTTTTTTGGCACTTTTCGAAGGCGGCAATACCGGCAAAATGCTGGTCAAGCTGACCGACTAACGCCCTCTTTTTAACCACTTTTTCTTCCCGCCTGCCAAGGCCGCCGCCCTCGAGCGGCGGCCTTTTCTTGTGAAAAGAGCGTTAAACTCGTTCGACCAATAGCGAATTGACGCTTAAAATACGACGTCCTCCAACGCGCGCTAACCCATTGACCCTATCGATGATTGACCCCTATCGGTGATTGACCCTATCGATGGGTTAGCGCACGTCAAGAAGGTTAGCCGGCCTTGGTGTCGGCTAACCGCTAAAGCGTTATCACAAGGGAATTCTATGAACGATAAAAGACGCGCCCGCAGCCCCTGGCCGGGCCTATTGCTGGGTGTTGTACTGGGCATCGCGGGGATGGCGCTGGCCATCGGCGGCGTAAAGCTGCTCAGCCTGGGCGGTAGCGCCTATTACTTGATCGCCGGTATTAGCGTACTGGCCACCGGCTTACTGCTGGCACTGCGCAAAGGCGCCGCGCTTTGGCTTTTTGCCGCTACTTTGCTGGCCACGCTGGTCTGGGCGCTTTGGGAAGTGGGCCTTGACTGGTGGCAGCTGGTACCCCGCGTGGCGATTCCCTGTTTGATCGCGATCATTATGCTGCTGCCCTGGTGGCGCAAGCCGCTCGATTCTCGCGGCGGAAGTCTGGCGCTGACGCTTGGCGTCGTGGCCTCCATTGGCGTGGCCATTGCTAGCCAATTCACCTCCCCCGGCGTTGTGGAAGGCAATCTGGCCGAGAACCGCTCGAATGGCGACATCAACCCCGCCCAGGTAGCCGGCGATGACTGGCCCGCTTATGGCGGCACCAATGCCGGCACCCATTACTCCTCGCTCGATCAGATCACGCTCGACAATATTGGCGAGCTCGAAGAGGTATGGCGCATTCAAACCGGCGACGAGCCCGGCCCCAACGCGCCGCCGGAAATCACCAACCAGAACACGCCGCTGAAGGTCAACGACGCGCTGTATATCTGCACCTCGCACAGCCGCGCCGTGGCACTGTCGCCGGAAACCGGCGAAACCCTGTGGCAGTTCGACCCCGAGATCAGCACCATGGGCGCCGAGAACTTCTCCGGCTGGGCCCACATGACCTGCCGTGGGCTTGCCTATTATGACGCCGCCAACTACGCCGGCGGCGAGTCCGACGAAAGCGCCACCGAGACCAGCGCAGAAGCAGCCGGCTCTTCGGAGCTTTACGCCGATGCCAGCGCCTTCGCCGTCGACGTGACGCTGCTCGAAGAACTGGCGGGCTCTACCGGCAGCGAGCCTTCCCTGCTGCTTAGCCAGACCGATGTCATGTGCCCGCGCCGGCTCTATCTGCCCACCGCCGATGCCCGCCTGATCGCGCTGAACGCCGATACCGGCGAGCGCTGCGCCGGATTTGGCGACAACGGCGAGGTCGATCTGACCCGCAATATCGGCGGCTTCGATCCGGGCGGCTACTACTCCACATCCCCTGCTACCGTGACCGAAAACCTGGTGATTCTGGGCGGCCACGTGACCGACAATAGCTCCACCGACGAGCCTTCCGGCGTGATCCGCGCCTTTGACGTGCGCACCGGCGAGCTGGTCTGGAACTGGGACAGCGGCAATCCGGAAGAGACTCAGCCGATCGCAGAGGACGAAACCTACACACGCAACTCGCCCAACGTCTGGCCGCCGATTAGCGTCGATGAAGAACTAGGACTTGTGTACCTGCCCATGGGCAACGCCACACCGGACCAGTTCGGCGCCAACCGCACCGAGAACGACGAAACCTACAGCGCCGGTCTCGTGGCGCTGGAACTCGATACCGGCCAAGTGGCCTGGGTCTATCAGTTCGTTCACCATGACCTTTGGGACATGGACATGCCCGCCCAGCCGGTGCTGATCGACCTGGCCACCGCGGACGGCACCCAGCCTGCGGTGATTCAGCCCACCAAGCAGGGCAGCCTTTACGTGCTCAACCGGGAGACCGGCGAGGCGATCGTGCCGATCGAGGAAATTCCCGTTCCGCAAGGCGCGGTAGAAGGCGACTGGACCGCCGAAACCCAGCCCCGCTCGGCACTGAACCTGCTGCCGGCGCCGCTCACCGAGCGCGACATGTGGGGAGCGACCCCGTTCGACCAGATGATGTGTCGTATTCGCTTCAACTCGCTCCGCTACGAAGGCCAGTACACACCGCCGTCGCTCGAGGGCAGCATCGTCTACCCGGGCAACGTGGGCGTGATGAACTGGGGCGGCGTGGCCATCGACCCGCAGCGTCAGGCACTGTTCACCGGCGCCAAGTATCTGGCGTTCGTCTCCACCCTGGTACCGCGGGACGAAGTCGAAGGCGAACAGGGCTCGGCCAGCGAACAGGGCCTTCAGCCCAACGCCGGTGCACCCTACGCCGTCGAGCTCGGCCCGCTGCTGTCGATTTTCAACCTGCCCTGCCAGGCACCCTCCTGGGGTGACGTTGCCGGTATCGACCTGCAAAGCGCCGAGGTTGTCTGGAAGCATCCCAACGGCACCACCCGGGACAGCATGCCTTTCGGCCTGCCCATTGGTCTGCCGGTCGGCGTGCCGGCACTCGGCGGCCCGCTGACCACCGCCGGCGGCGTGACCTTCATGAGCGGCACGCTGGATCAGTACCTGCGCGGCTACAACCTGGAAACCGGCGAGGAGGTCTTCAAGGCCCGCCTGCCCGCCGGCGGTCAGGCCACCCCGATGACCTACACCGGCGCCGACGGCCGCCAGTACGTGGTGGTCAGCGCCGGCGGTCACGGCACCTTCGGCACCAAAATGGGGGATTACGTGATCGGCTACGCGCTGCCCGAGTAACCCCCGCCTGACCGGATGCTTCATCCGGTCGTCCTCCAACAAAACGGGCAGCCCTTGGGCTGCCCGTTTTTTAGTGCAAAGCGCTTGCTACTCACCCGCGTCTCGGGCTGCCCGTAGCGGGGGTCTTTCGCCAGGGATGGCGAAAGTAGCGTACAAGGAGGTATTCACAGCGCCCCCGCGTAGGGTAGCGCGAGACCGCACCCAAACTGGCATCTGTTGGTTCAGTCACCGAAAACGGGCAGCCCCAGGGCTGCCCGTTTTCACTTTAACGACCGGCCTGGCTGACTAGAACGCAAGCTCCACGCCGCCGTAGACGCTGCGCCCGGGGGCCGGCTCATAGTAGCGCGCGTAGGAGCCGTTCAGGCGCACGTTGGAAAAGTGTTCCCGATCGAAAATGTTTCTAAGCCCGACGAAAGCGTTGAGCCGCGAGCGCTCGTCGAGCTGCCAGCCGTCCCCCACCCGCAGGTTCACCAGCCAGTAGCTGTCCGCCTCGACCTCGTTGGCGTTATCCGCTTTCAAGCCACCGATGTACTCGGTCTCGAGGGTGGCAAACCGCTCGTTTGCGCCTTCCCAGGTCAACTGGCTGATCCAGGTCTGCTCCGGCAGGCCCGGAATACGGTTGCCGTCGAAGCGCTCAGAAGGCGTGGCAAACTCATCGAAAGTGTAGCGGGCAAGCGTAAGTGCGCTGTCCACGCGCCACTGGTCAAAAAACTGCCAGCCAAGCGAGAGCTCCATGCCGTCGCGGTCGGTATTACCGGCGTTTTGGTAGAACGTGCGCCCGCCCTCGTCATAAGGCACCAGCTCATCGCGCACGCGCACCGAAAACAGCGCCAGGTCGTAATCCAGCGCCAGCGGGGCCACGTAGCCGCGCAGGCCCACTTCGCGATTCCAGGATTTTTGCGGCTCTACGCTTGGGTTGAAGCCGCCGCCGCCGGCGGGGTTAGCGAACTCGGCAAAGGTGGGCGTCTCGAACGCCGTGCCGGTATTGATGTACGCCTGATGCTGCGGGCGGTAGCGGTAACTAAGCCCGGCGGAGCCGCTCCACTCGTTGAAGGTCTGGTCGCCGCTTTGGTCGCCATCCGCGAGAAAACGGTCATCCACCTCGAGCTTGACTCGATCGAAGCGCGCGCCCAGCGAAAGCGTCAGCGCCTCCGAAAGGCCCAGGTCGCCCTGAGCGAACACGCCGGTCGAGGTCGCGGTCTGCTTTTCATCATTGACCTGCTCGCCGACCGCACCGCTTGAATTGACGTCGTTACGAAAGCGGTCGTCCTTTTGGCGGGCAGCGTCCACGCCGACGATATAATCCAGCGGCAACGCGCCCAACTCTACGGAGTGGTGATACTCGGTGCTTAGTCCCATGTAGTCGCGCTCATAGCCCAGGCGGCTGTCACCCACGTAGGGGAGCTGCTGCTCGAAATCGCGCTGGGCGTAAAAGCCCTTGATGTAAAGCTCGCCCGGGCCCGCGCTCAAGTCCTCGTACTGCAAACCGACCATCTGCTGGTCCACGTTCTGGTGGGCATCCAGGGCATTCGCGTTCGGCGCGGCCTGGTCGCGACCGCGGGCGACCTCAGAGGCGTTGAGCGCCCCCGGGTCTTCCGAGCGCGGATTTTCCAAGAGGTTGACGATGGCGGTCAGCGCGCGGTCGCTGCCCAGTTCCCGGCGCAGCTTGGCGTTGAGCAGGTACTTTTCGGTGGAGCTCTGCTCGCGGTAGCCATCCACATTCAGCCCCGAAAGGCTCACGTGGTGCGACCAGTCGCCGTTTTGGCCACCGTTTTGCAGCGAAAGCTTCTGGTAGCCGTCGCTACCCGCCTCGACGCGCACGCTCGAACCCGGATTGGTCCGGCCATCGGCGGTGGTGATATCGATCACCCCGCCGGCGGCGTTGCCGTAAAGCACGGATGAGGGCCCGCGAATGACTTCGATGCGCTCGGCACTGTCCAGGTCGATGGCATCGAGCTGGGCCTGGCCATCGGGCAGCGTGTAGGGAATGCCGTCGACACGCACGGTAATACCCCGCACGCCAAACGGAGCGCGGGCGCCAAAGCCGCGAATGGCGATACGCTGGCCCTGGGCGAAGTTATCGCGGTTTTGCACGAACACCCCTGGCACGCGAACGAGGGACTCGTCCAGACGTACGCGCTGCTGCCCGCGGCTGATCTCGTCACCCTCCAGCGTCGAAACCGCGGCGGGGGTGGCGTAAAGCTCCCGCGAAAGGCGCGGGGCGCTCACTTCAAGCGTAGGGAGCGCGGTGGCCTCCGATGCGGGGGCCTGGGCCAGAGAGGGGCTCGTAGCCACGGCGCTTGCAAGCATAACGGAGGAGGACAACAGCTTATTCATGGCATCTCATCGTGGTCGTACGGTAAAAAGGCAGAACCCTTACGAAAAGGTAGCGCTTATTGTAAACCGAGACTGCGCTTTGAAAGAAACCGGCAAGGCCGCATAAAAATTAACGCAAAATATTCGCTGGGCCGAGCACCGGTCACTACACTTGTGCAGGTAGCCAGGTAACAAGCCGCTATTTTTACAAGCACGGGTTTTTACAAGCCTGGGTTTTACAAACACGGGTTTTTACAAGCACAGGTTGATAAGCACAGGAGGCTTACCATGGCATTGACCGCCACAGACCCCATCAAGATGCTGTTCGCTATACTACTGCCCCCGCTGGGCGTATTTCTCGAAGTCGGCCTTAAAGGTCACTTCTGGCTGAACATTCTGCTCACCCTGTTCGGCTTCATTCCGGGCATCATCCACGCCTTTTACGTCATATTGAAGTACTGACCCACCCCGTTTAAACGTATCAAACGACAAGGGCGCCTTTCGGCGCCCTTGTCGTTTTCAAGCCTATGACCTTGTCATGTTCGTTCCGGCGCAGGCGCCTCAGAGGTCTGAGGTTCGTCGTCAAGCGTCTGGCCTTCGCTGCGCGCTATCAGCGTCGTACCCGCTAAATCGCCGGTGACGTTCAGCGCGGTCGCGCCCATGCCCACCAGCGCATCGATGGCGGTCAAAAGCCCCACCACCTCGATTGGAAGCCCCACCTGGGTGAACACCGTCGAGATCATGATGATGCCCGCGCCGGGCACCCCAGCGGTGCCGATCGACACCAGCGTACCGATCAAAACGATCTGCACCATGCTGGCAAAATCGAGCGGCGCACCGATCACGTTGGCGGCGAATACCGCAGAAATCGCGATGCGAATGGCCGCGCCATCCATGTTCATGGTGGCGCCCAGCGGCAAGCTAAAGCCGTAAATGCTTTTCGAAACGCCCAGCCGATGCGCCGCGTTCACGGTCAGCGGCAGCGTGCCGGAACTGCTTTGGGTGGCAAACGCCGTGGCCATGGGGGTTCGCGCCTCGCGGAAAAACGTGCCCAGACGCACGCCGAAAAGGCGCATCGCCACGCAGTAAAGGGCGAGCTGCACGGCAAGCGCAATGTAGAGCACCACGACCATATCGCCCAGCGCCAGCAGCGTATCGAGCCCCTGCTGGCTTACGGTGCCCGCCACGATAGCGAATACGCCAATCGGCACGTAGTGTAAAACCCCCGCCATCACCTTGAGCGTGACCTCGTTCAGCGCCTCGATCACCCCGTAAAGGCGATCGCCCATCGCTTGTTGGCTCGGGGACTGGCGCATTTTCAAAAGCGCGATGCCAAACACCAGCGCGGTAAAGATGATGCCCAGCATGTTCAACTCGGTGAAGGCGCCAAACATGTTGTTGGGTACGATATTCAGCAGGGCATCCACCACGCCGGGGTTATCCGGCACCGAGAAACTCATGTTCTCCTCGGGCGTGGTGTTACTGCCGGGGCTGAAAAGCGACGCGACGGCCAAACCCACGATGATCGCCAGCGCCGACGAGGCCAGATAATAGAGCAGCACCTTGCCGCCAATTCGCCCAACGCTGCCCTCCTGGGACTGATTGATCCCGACCATCAGCGTGAACAGCACGATCGGTACGATCAGAAAGGTCAGAAGGCGCAGCAGCAGATCGCCCAGCGGCGCCAGCCAACCGGCCAGCGTCTCGCCGCCGAAAAGGCCCACCGCGACCCCTAACACCAGCGCAATGCTGACGCGCAAAATCAGCGAGGTGCGCATATAGCCGTTTAACAACGCTTTCATAATCCCTGCCTCGGTAAAAAGAGTGTTTGGGTGGTTGCCCAGCCAAATGCCGCCTTATATGGCGTTCGCCTACGCCCAACACAACCCTGCCCGCCCCGTTAGCGGCCCACGGCCTGGCAGCGAGTATAGACACTATCGGCTAACGCGCCGTTAGCCAATCATCCAGCGCGGGATCCTGCGCCGCGTAATACACCAGGCGCAGGTGGCGGTCTTCGTCGATCGTCAGCGAAATGTGATCAACGTCCACCGCCCCAAGAGGTGCTACCTGCAGGTGGCGCACGCCCAGGCAAGGCCCGTGGATATCCTGACCTGGCCACAAGGCCCTGAAATCCGCATCCACCTGCTCGAGCGTTTCGACCAGCGCGTTGATCGCCGGGTCCTTTGGCGCACGGGCCATGTCGCGCTTGAAGCTGGCAAGCATTTGGCGCGCCTGGTCCTGCCAGGGGCAGAAAAGTGCGCGTACCGCGGCATCGGTAAACAGCAGCCAGAGAAGATTACGTTCAGGCCCCGCGTGGCGCGAAAAGCCAAACAGCGCATCGGCGGCCGGGTTATAGGCCAGCACGTCCCAGCGCAGGTTGAGCACGTAGGCCGGGCGATGGGTTAAATCCTCCAGCAAGCGGTGCACTAAAGGCGGCACCTGACACCAGGTTTTGCCGGGCTCAGAGGGCAGGCGCTGGTGGGCCAGTAAAAAAAGATGGCGCCGCTCGGTCGCATCGAGCTTGAAAATACGCGCCAGCCGCTCGAGAAAATCGCTCGAGGCGCGGATATCGCGCCCCTGCTCCAGCCAGGTATACCAGGTCAATCCCACGCCAGCAAGGGCTGCGACTTCCTCCCGGCGAAGCCCGGGCGTGCGTCGCCGCGCCCCGCTCGGCAAGCCTACGTCCTGCGGGGTTATCTGCTCGCGGCGGCTCTTGAGAAACTCGCCAAGTTCCGGATGGCGGCGTTGTAGCGAACGGGTCTGGGCCACGCTGTTGCCTTTAGTAATAGTATAAAGGGTTAAATTGTACCCCTTTAAAGAGCTCGCCAAAATAGCCCCGTTCAAGACCACCGCGCTATATGGAGAGCTCAATGACCCCCTCTTATCGACTATCCCTTTACCTGATCGCCCTGGGCGCGTTTGCCCTGGGCATGGCTTCTTACGTGACGGCGGGGCTGATACCGCTGATCACCCAAGCGTTTGACGTATCAGACGCGGCAGCCGCACAGCTGGTGACCGCCTTTACCCTGGCCTACGGGTTAGGCTCGCCGCTGGTGGTGGCGCTGCTACCCGGGCGCTGGCAGCGCGAAGGGCTGGTTAGCGCACTGGCCGTTTTTGCGCTGGCCAATGCACTAAGCGCGCTGGCCGAAAGCTTTACCGCACTACTGGTATGGCGGGGCGTTGCCGGCGCGGCGGCCGGGGTTTATCTGGCGATGGGGATCGCGGCGGTAGCGGCGCTTGCACCCGACACACAGCGCGGCAAGGCGATTGCCGTGATCATGGGCGGCATGGCAAGCGGCACGGTGCTGGGTGTGCCGCTAAGTCTTGTACTGGCAAGCCAGTTGGGATGGCAGTTCGCGCTCTGGCTCATCACCGCACTCGGCGCCATCGCCTGGGCCGGGCTCTATTTCAAGCTACCCACACTTGCGACCCCGAACGCCGTCTCGCTCGTGCGCAAACTCGCCCTTTTGAAACACCCCACCACCCTGGCCATTCTGGCTGTTTCGCTGATGGCGGCGACGGCGAGCCTTGGTATGTATACGTTTATCGCGCCCTTTTTGGCCGCCCCCGCCTTTGGCGAAGTCTCCTCCATTACGCTCTATCTTTGGGTATGGGGTTTGGGGGGCATCGCTGGCAGCTTTCTGGTGGGGCCGCTGGCCGACAAGTACCGCGAGGCCAACGTCACACTGGTGATCATGCTGCTTTTAGCAACCGCGCTTTTGGCGTTTCCCCTTGCGGCCTCGCAGCACCCCTGGCTTGCCCTGGCCCCCATCGCGTTATGGGGCGCAGTGGGCTGGGCGCTACAGGTACCGCAGAACAATCAGCTCATGACGGTAAGAGAGGCCACCGGTGACGCCAACCTCGCGGTGGCGCTCAACGAATCGGCCCTGTACCTGGGAAGTGCTATCGGGGCGGCGCTTGGCGGGCTGCTACTCTCCCATGCGCTACCGCTTTGGCTACTGGCGGTAAGCGCCGCCGCTTTCGCCGGGGCGGGCGCGCTATTGCAGCTGTTCGTTCGCCGCCGCACGGCTTGAATCGTGCGGTTTGACGGGGCCGAACAGGCATAAACCGAGCGGCGCGAGACGAAGTTTCACAGCGGGGATTATAAAATATTTGCAGAAAGGCTTTGACGCATCGGTCGAATCATGACACTGTGTCGTCAGTTGGTTAGCAAGCAGCATGGTTTCAGAAGCGTACGATCTTTTCGGCAGCCTGATAGTGTATTCCTTGTTTCACCCGCTACTTCCTCTGGGTAATACCAGGAACTTTACGACAGCGCATTTGCGCGAAAGGATTTAAAAATGGCAACTGGCACAGTTAAATGGTTTAACGACACTAAAGGTTTCGGTTTCATCGCTCCTTCTGACGGTGGCGACGACCTTTTTGCACACTTCTCCGAAATTCAAGCCGACGGCTTCAAAACCCTGCAAGAAGGCGCTAGCGTCTCTTTCGACGTTACCCAGGGTAAGAAAGGCCTTCAGGCTTCTAACATCAAGCAGACTTCTTAATCGTTTAGATTAACTGCTTGAGCGGATTTCGATCCGCCCCCTCAAGGCCCGCTTATGCGGGCCTTGTTGCGTTTGGGGATACCCCAATGCTGTCTAAAAAGCCGTAAGCGCGTACTTTTCAGACAGCATCGATTCTCAGCCTTCCTTTACCCACTTGATCACCCGCACATCGACCGTGACGGTAAGCGTCTCTAACGCCTGTGCCCGCGTACGCCCTTCCACGCTCGCGCGGTAAAGATGCGGGGTCATGGTCAGCAGGTCGCCAATCATACTTTGATCTTCGAGCGTCACCGAATAGCGAATCGACTCGACGCCGCGGGCGCTGAATCCGGCCGGCGTGTCAGGCTCGCCTTCGCGCTCGGGCTTGAGACGCGGGTAGATAATATCGCGTAGCTCGCGAAGATGATCCGGCCCCGCTTCCACCTGCAGCCATACCCCGCCGGGTACCAGCACGCGCGAAAACTCCGGGGCTACGGGAAAGCCGAACATGCACAACAGCCGGTCGATGGTGCCGTCCTGCAGCGGCAGGTTCGCGTTACTCCCCACCAGCCAGCAGCTTTTATCATCGCCCCGGCTCTGTTTGGCTGCTTGAAGCACCGCCCACTTGGAAATATCGAGGCCGACCCGCTCGAGCGCTACCTTGCCGGCCGAGCCCGCCAGCGCGCGCAGGTAGTAGCCTTCGCCGCAGCCGGCGTCCAGGCAGCGCAGCGACTCGTTAGACACGCCCTCGAACACCGCCGCGCTCACCGCATCGGCAATACCCTGATAATACCCCGCCCTTAGAAAACGCTGGCGCGCCGCCACCATGGCCTTGCTGTCGCCGGGGTCGGTGGAGCGCTTTTGCTGTACTGGAAGCAGGTTCACGTGGCCCTGTTTGGCGATATCGAAACTGTGCCCCGCCGGGCAGCGCAGAGCGCCCTCATGGCGGGTGAGCGGGTGGCCATCGAGCGGGCAGGCCAGCGATTCGAACGGGGTGGTTAACATGAAGGCTCTTGAAGGCAGAACGTCGAGGGCGGCATAGTCAACCAGGCGAGCGCATGACCAGCACGATGCCCAGCAAAATGACGCCGCCCCCCAACAGGAAATGGATACTCAGCGTTTCATCGAGCAGTAGCGTACCAAAAACCACCCCAAAAAGCGGCGCCAGAAACGAGAAGATACCCAGCTGCGATGCCCGGTAACGGCGCAGCAGCGAAAACCACAGCAGCAGCGCCGCCAACGAGATGATCAGCGTCTGAAAGCCAAGGCTCCATAGCGCCATCGAGGTCCATCGAGCGCTGGTCAACTGCCCCGAGAGCGCCGCGACGGGTAACAACAGCAGCGCCGTGACGCCGAGTTGATAGCTCAAGGTCAACTCCGCCGGGGCCTCGGACAGTGAACTCTTGCGAATGACGACCGTGGTCGCCGCCCAGCAAAACCCGGCCAATAGACCCAGCATATCGCCGAGTAGCACCTCGAGGCCCAGACCCTGCCCAAGCCCCGGCGCCAGGGCGATCACCATGCCTAAAAAGGCCAGCCCTACGCCCCACCACTGGCGCACGCCGAGTTGCTCGCCGGGCACCCAGGCGTGCAACCCCAACGCGGCGAAAATAGGCGCCGTATAAAGAAACACCGACATATGCGAGGCAAGCGTGTAATCGAGCCCCCAGGCCAGGAAAGCGAATTCGCCGGTAAAGCCTAGCCCCACCAGCACACCGGGGCGCCAATGGCGGCAAAACGCCCGGCCTTGCACGCCCTTCCAGTACGCAAACGCAACCACCAGCAGTGCCGCCCCGGAACAGCGCAGCGCAATTTGCGCCAGGGGTGATATATCCTCAGCCACGCCTTTAATGGCGACCTGCTGAAATCCCAGCACCACGCAAAAAACCAGCATGAGCGAGGCCGCCACGCCACCGACGCGACGGCGCTCCAGGGGCTTATGGCGCGTGTAATCGTTTGAGTCATCAACCACTTTCTGGCGGCTCATACGGCGTCTCCCTTACAATGAAGGCGCCATTGCAGCAAGAAGCGTTACCCTCTACAAACGATTAGTTGTCAGGCCTGGACTCAGGAAAACTCATGCCATGAGAGTCGAGAGATTACCCCTCAATGCCCTGCGCGCCTTTAACGAGGCCGCCCGGGAGCAGAGTTTCAAGCGCGCGGCGGACAAGCTCGGCGTGACACCCGGCGCCGTTAGCCGCCAGGTCAAGCAGCTCGAGCAGCGCTTGGGCGTCGTACTGTTCGAACGCCATGCCAGCGGCATCAAAGTGAACCAGGCGGGGCAACGGCTAGCTCAGGAGGTGCAGGCAGGGCTTTCGCGCATTGCCGGCGGTGTCGAGCAGATCACTCAGCCCGCCGGTGGCGCCTTCGAGCTTTTGATCAGCGCGCCTCCGTCGCTTTTGCAGCTTTGGCTGCTGCCGCGCCTGCCGGCGTTCGAGGCCCGCCAGCAGCAGGTCAACGTATCGCTGGACGCCGATGCGCGCCAAACCGAGCCCATGTGGCTTCCCAACCGGGCTCGGCTAGCCTTGCGCTACGGCCAGGCGCCCTGGTCCGGGGTGGAAAGCACCCACCTTTTCAAGGATGTGCTCTTTCCGGTTTGCTCCCCCGGGCTTCTTGCCCAACACCACATCGAAACACCCGAAGACCTGCTGGCGCAGACCCTTTTGACGGTTGAATGGCAAACGTTCGCCGATAGCCCCATTCCCGGGTGGCACGACTGGTTTCAACAGGCGGGGGTAACGCAGCCGCCAATCTCCCGGCAGCGCCACTACTCTCTCTACAGCCTGGCGCTGGATCAGGCGATTGCGGGTCAGGGCGTCGTGCTGGCAAGCTATCCGCTCATCAAGGACCGCTTGAAAAGCGGCGTACTGGTGCGCCCTTTCCAGGCGCGCTACCCGCTCACCTCGCGCCTCTCCTACTCCCTGATACGGCCAGCGAGTGGCGAGCCGCCACCCGCGGTGGCCCAATTTTGCGAGTGGCTCCTTGCCCAGGCCGCCCTGCTTGAGACACCGACGCCTTGACCCTGGCCCATTGCGACCTAGCGGGCGTAGTGCTGAAACAAGCCGTGCTGCCACTGGCGCACCGCCAGCACCGAGGTCGTACCAAAGCGCTGGGTGATGGGCAGCGCCTGCTCGCGCTCGCACAGCGCGTGAAACTCCTTGGCCAAACGCTGCATGATTTGCTGCCATTCGCTGTTGCCCGCCCGGGAAAGCAGCCCGTTGAGCACCAAAAGCTTTTCGCTTTCGCTGTTAAAGCGCGAGCGAAAGAACTCGTTGGCGATATGCTGCTGAAAAAACTGCTGGATCGGCCCGTTCGGGCGCCAGTGAAAGTGCGGCGCAACCCGGCGTTTGATGCGATTGCCCGGCAGCAGCTCGATCACCCCCAGCCGCTCCAGGCTCAAAAGATGGCGGGTACACTGCGCTTCGCTTAGCTGGTACTGGCGGTGTATATCGGTAAAGCTATAGCCGTTGAGCACGCACACCGCGACCAAAAAGAGCTCCTGGTCGTCGGCGATACACTGCTCCTGGGCGTGACTCAGCGCCTGCAAGCGGTGGGTCTCCGCCTGCATGGTCTGGACCAGCTCGCTGAATTCGAGCGTCAGGTGCTCACAGATACACTCGAGCCGCGCCAGGGTGATATGGCGCTCGGCGAACAGCCGTTTGACCGACGCCTCGCTAAGCGAAAGCCACCCGGCGACATCGGCATAGGTTTTCCCCTGGGCGCGCAACTCACGCTTCAAGGCGTCGATCAACGAGGCGGTTTGTGACATGACGGGCTCTCCTTAAGTATCTTATAACGATACTTAAGCGCGCACATAACGCAACCCGGGGTTAAAAGGTTGCGTAATACGCACCTATAAAGGACAGTTCGATGACTTCGAGACGACAAGGCTGATTTTCCCATGCAACGTGTACTGCAAACAAAAAATGCCTGGCCCTACCTGGTCGCGATTTTTCTCAACGCTTTTGTCGATCTTGGTCACAAGATCGTCATCCAGAATACGCTGTTCAAAAGCTTTGAGGGCACCACCCAAATTGCCCTGACCGCGCTGGTGAATGGCTTGATTCTATTGCCGTTCATTCTGCTCTTCACCCCGGCCGGTCACGCGGCGAACGCCTTTCCCAAAGTGCGGGTGCTGCGCCTCTCGGCCTGGGGGGCGGTGGCCGTATCATTAGGGATTACCGCCGCCTACTACGCCGGGCTTTTCTGGCTGGCGTTTGCCATGACGCTCTTACTGGCCATTCAGTCCGCGTTTTACTCGCCGGCCAAGTATGGCCTGATCAAAGGGCTTTTCGGCAAGCAGCGCCTGGCCGAAGCCAACGGCGTGGTCCAGGCGATCACCATCACGGCGATTCTAACCGGTACCGTGGCGTTTACGGCGCTGTTCGAGCGGTGGGCCAGCGCCAGCGCCAACCCGGGGCAGATGCTCACCAGCGTTGCCCCGCTTGGCTGGCTTTTGGTGGTCAATAGCGTGATCCAGGCGCTGCTGCTCTACCGCCTGCCGCTGGACTCACCGGCCAAGCCAGCCACCGAAGACGAGACCCAGCGCCCCATGGGCGGGCGCACCCGCTGGCGCAACCTGAAGGTCGTGGCCCGCCAGCCGGTACTTCGCCTCTCGATCATTGGACTCGCCACGTTCTGGTCGGTCGGCCAGGTACTGCTTGCCGCGTTTCCCGCCTACGCCAAGGGCGCGCTGGATATCGACAACACTCTGGTACTGCAGGGCATATTGGCCGCCAGCGGCGTGGGGATCGCGCTGGGCTCGATGCTGGCCAGCCGTTTTTCGCGCAACCGTATCGAAACCGGGCTGATTCCGGTGGGCGCGCTTGGCGTGGCGCTGGGCCTTGGCTGCCTGCCGCTACTGTCTACGCCGCTGAGCCAAGCGCTCAACTTCGTATTTATCGGCACCATGGGCGGGCTTTTTATCGTGCCGCTGAACGCGCTGATCCAGTTTCACGCCAACGAGCGCGAGCTTGGCACCGTGCTGGCCGCCAACAACTGGTTTCAAAACCTGGCCATGCTGGGCTTTTTGATCATTACCGCACTGATGGCACTGGCCGGGTTCGATAGCCGCTACCTGCTGCTACTGATTGCCGCCGTAGCGCTTTTGGGCGGCGCCTATACCGTGGTGAAACTGCCCCAGAGCCTGGTACGCTTCGTGTTGAGTTTTTTGCTCACTCGCCACTACCGCGTGCGGGTTCAGGGGCTGGAGAACATGCCCTCCCAGGGCGGCGTACTGCTGCTGGGTAACCATATCAGCTGGGTGGACTGGGCGATCGTTCAGATCGCCTCCCCCCGCCCGGTGCGCTTTGTGATGCTTAAAAGCGTGTACGAACTCTGGTACCTGCGCGGCTTTTTGAAAGCACTGGGTTGCATTCCGATCGAGCGCGGCGAAAACGCCAGCAAGTCGCTGGAGCGCGTTGCCGAGCAGCTCAATGCCGGCGAGGTCGTCTGCCTTTTTCCGGAAGGTGCTATTAGCCGCACCGGCCAGCTGGGCGAGTTTCGTCGCGGCTATCAGCGTGCCTGCGAAATGGCCAACCCGGACGTCAAAATCGTGCCATTTTACCTGCGCGGGCTATGGGGCAGCCAATTCTCACGCTCATCAAAAAAGCTGAAAACCTTGCGAAGCGCCCCCCTCCACCGCTCGGTGATCGTCGCCTTCGGCGAGGGGCTTTCAAAGGATACCCCCGCGGATGTGCTCAAACGGCGCATTTTCGATCAGGCAACCCGCTCCTGGCAGCACGCCGTGGAGGAGTTCGCCACCCTGCCCGAAGCCTGGATTCAAAGCGTCAAGCGCCGCCCGGGCGAACTAGCCCTGACCGACACCGCGCGCCGCACGCTGACCGCCGCCCAGGCACTGGGTGAAAGCGCGATGCTCGCCAGGCGATTAAAAAAGCGGGCCTCGGCAGCACCGTTAGGGCTTTTACTACCCAGCAGCAATGAGGGCGTGCTGGCCACCATGGCCGCGCTGATGGCGAATAAAACCGCTGTCCACCTCGACGCCGCGGCGGATCAACAGGCACTGGCCCGCCAGCTTGCCCAGGCGGGTATCACCACGGTCGTCACCTCCCGCGCGTTTGCCGGGCAGCTTGCCCAGCGCGGGCGCCCGATAACAGCGCTATTGGCCGACACCGACATCGTCTATTTGGAGGATCTAAAAGCCGGCCGGGGCGAGCGCACGCTCACCTGGCTTGGCATACGCCTGCTGCCCACCGGCGTGCTGCGTCGTTTACTCAGCCGCGCACACCGCCCGGACGCCACGGCGGTGATCGTCTTCAAATTAGAGCGCACCGGCGCGCTCAAGGGCGTGCAGCTGAGCCACCGTAACCTGATGGCCAACGTGGGCCAGATCTCCGATGCGCTCAATACCGAGCACAACGACGTCATGATGGCGCCTTTGCCGCCGCATCAGGCCTACGGCTTGACCGCGACGCAGTTACTCGCGCTGGTGGAAGGATTGCCACTGGTGTGCCACCCGGACCCGGAAGACGCCGTCGGCATCGCCAAAGCCGTGGCCAAACACCAGGCGACGATTCTTTGCACCAACGCCGCCTTTTTGCAAAGGCTTACCCAAAGCGACGATGTGCATCCGCTCATGCTGGACAGCCTGCGCCTGGTGGTGGCGGGCGGCGACACCGTTAGCCCCGAGCTGCGCGACGCTTTCGAGCGCAAATTTCGCAAGCTGATTCTGGAAGGCTACGGCGTAACGGAAACGGCGCCAGTGGCCACGGTCAACCTGCCCGACGCGCTGGATACCAACTACCTGCAGGTACAGCGCGGCGCCAAGGTAGGCAGCGTCGGCATGCCGCTGCCCGGCACCAGTATCAAGATCGTCGACGCCGAGAGCCTCGAAGAGAAGGCCACCCGGGAAACCGGCACCATACTCATCAGCGGCCCCCAGGTCATGCAAGGCTACCTGAACGACGAAGCCGGCACCGCCCGGGCGTTTCACGAACAGGGCGGCCACACCTGGCTTGTCACCGGGGACAGCGGCTACCTGGACGAAGACGGTTTCTTGACGCTTGCAGAGCCGAGCGGCTCTTCGCCTTCAACATGAGCCGTGGGTGGATAAATACTTTTCTTCACTTGTGGGAAAGACATTTCCCCATGGATTGCTCAGCAGCACTGAACTAGATTAATGTATTCTAATTTGGGCGCCGCCCATCGATCATCGGCAATACAAGGAGAGGTTGAATGGCCAACTCTGCTATTAGCGTTTTTGAAAACCGCCGTAGCCAGTACGTTATTGGTAAGGATATTCCGCTCGGCCAAGAGGAGACGGCCGCGCTGATCCAGCAAGCGGTGAAGTTGGCGCCGTCGTCGTTCAACTCGCAAAGCTCGCGGGCGGTGATTCTGTTCAATGAGCAGCACGACCGGTTCTGGGACATCGTCATGGATACTCTGCGCGAAATGGTGCCGCCGGAGTCCTTTGCGCCGACCGAGGAGAAGGTCAACCGTTTTGCCGCGGGCGCCGGTACGGTGCTGTTTTTCGAAGAGCAGGACGTAATCAAGAACCTGCAGGAGAAGTTTTCGCTTTACGCCGACAACTTCCCGGTCTGGTCGGAGCACTCGACCGGTATCGCCCAGTTCGCGGTCTGGACGGCGCTGTCTGAAGCCAACATCGGTGCGAGCCTGCAACACTACAACCCGATCATCGACGATGCGGTCGCCAAAGAGTGGGATCTTCCCGCCACCTGGAAGCTTCGCGCGCAGATGCCGTTTGGCTCTCACGAAGCGCCCTTCGGTGAGAAAGACTTCATGGACGACAGCGAGCGTTTCCGCGTTTTCTCCTAAACACCCCCCCACCACTAACGCAAGGGGCGCTATATCATTAGCGCCCCTTGCGTTTTCATGGGTCTTAATCGATTTACTGTTAATCGTTTTGCTGTTTAGGGGTGGAGGTAGCCGTAACGGTTTTATGCATTTTGGTACCTTCTCCTCGCGCGATGTCTTCGTGGCTTAGCACCACGATTTCACGAGGCCACCACTCGGGGTAGTGATCGCGCAGGTAAATCACCATTTTCTCGCGCAGCTCGTTTTCCGCCTTCCAGCCGGAGAACGGGTCGACGGCCACAAAGTAACCGGTGACGGTTTGCTGTGAGCCCTGCTGCGCGGTCATATAGAAATAGAGATTGTGGTGCTCGATGACCTTATCGTTGTCTTTGGCGAACGTATAAAACTGCTGTCTCAACACTTCGACATCCGCGTTGATATGCAGACTCATATCGACCGAGCGATAGTTTTTGGCGTTCTTGACCGATAAGTTCTCGAACGGCTTTGAGATAAAATAGGTGACCGGCACGATCAGACGCCGCTCGTTCCATATCCGCAGCCGAATGTAGGTAAAGTAAATACCCTCCACGTAACACCAGTGGCCTTCGAACATGACCAAATCGCCGATACGAATAGGCTTGGCCAAAGAAAGCTGCAGTGAGGAAAGAATGTTGCCCAGCACCGCTTGGCCCGCAATACCCACCAGCACCGCTAGTACGCTGGCCGAGGCCAGAATCGACAGCCCCAGGGTCTCGAACAGCTGAATCTGGCTAAGTACGTAGACGACCACCACGGTGACGGTGAGCAAAATGATGATGCGACGAATCGCGTAGAGCGTGGTCAACAGCCGGCGATCGTCACGGGGTTTGGTGTTATCGATCTCGCCCACCAGTTTGCGCGCCATGCGCAACATGAGGGTATCCACCAGGCGCAGTGCGATCGTGCCCATTCCCCAGGCCATCACGATGATCAGCAGTATGCGAAACGTAGCGGTCGCAATGGCCGAAAACGAAACGACGTAGTTCAACAACGTTTGAGTGACCAGCGCCAACGCAATCAGCGTGACCGGGCCCTGGATCTGGCCAACAAAAATGCTCACGCTACCGGCGGACAGGTAACGCGACAGTTGCCCGATCAAAGCGTGCACGCTCCACCCCAGTAAGATGATCAGCACCAAAAAAATGGGAATGGCGATCCACTCCCAGACCATCAAGGGACCCATAGGGGTCTGGTAACGCTCGGGCAGGTGCGATTCCAGCCATGAAGGCCCATACTCGTCGAACAGCAAAGCAATGGAAGTAATGCTTTCAGGCATGATCAGCCACACGGGGTCCTGACCTTCAACGTAGTAACGCCCCATGCGTATGTCGTAGGTTTCCCCGCCGGCCTCAAGGGCAGTGAGCTTGATGTTCCGACGCGGCTGGCCCGCCATCGGGTCTTCCTCGGCGGTGCTTTCGATCACCGCATCCTGGCGAGCCGACAGACTGGAGGCGGCGATCAAGTCACCGCGCTTTAGCACCTCAGCGAGCTGCCTTGCGAGCTCTTCCCCCCGAGCGGGCTGCGCATCAGGGTCTATAGCAGAGAGGTTGAGAATATGCGCCGCCGCCTGATAACGGCCTTCATTGGTGAGTTCCATAAAACTGCGTATTGCTTCACGCGGGGTGACACGCACCACGTCTTCAGGAACCTCCCCAAGGCCAGCATTCAGTGCGTCCTGGGTAAACCAAAGCCTGTCACGACTGCCTTGATACTCACTTTGCGCAAAGCCTGGGCCGGCCAATAAAAAGGCGAGCAGCCCGACGACCCATACGGGCCACACGATCATCTTCTTCATGCGCTTTTCCATTTAATGTAGGGTCAACGCGTTATCGCAAGCGTCATTGAAGCCAAAAAACCCCATGCCCTCGTGTTCAGTTTACTCATGTCATACAGCACGATACACGCTTTAAAAGGCGCGTATATTGAAAAGCCCCGCTCACTGGCGGGGCTTTTTTGCACGGCCAGACGGCCTTTAATCGCTACTACTCTCTTTGGGGCTGGAGGTAGCCATGATGGTTTTCTGCATTTTGGCACCTTCGCCTTTTGCGATGTCTTCGTGACTGAGCACCATGATATCCCGGGGCCACCATTCGGGATGTTCATCGCGCATGAAGGTCAGCATTTTTTCACGAAGGTTCACCTCCGCGTACCAGCCGGCCAACGGCTCGGAGGTGACGAAATAGCACGTCAGTGTTTGCTGCGGGCCGTTCTGGGCCGTCACCGCGCACATGAGGCGGTGATGTTCGACGATATTCTCTTCTTGCTCCGCGTACGTCATGAATTTCTTGCGCAGGGTGTCGATATTGGCGCTGATATGTAGCGTCAATTCGAAGTAGCGGTAGAGCTTGGAGCTTTTCACCGACAGGTTCTCGAACGGCTTGGAAACGAAGTAGGTGACCGGCACGACCAGGCGCCGCTCGTCCCACACCCGTAGGCGAATGTGGGTGTAGAAGATGCCTTCGACGTAGCTCCACTGCCCTTCGAACATGATCAGGTCGCCGATGCGAATGGGCTTGGCCAGCGACAGCTGAAACGAGGAGAGAATATTGCCCAGGACCGCTTGGCCGGCGATACCCACCAGTACGGCGAGTACACTGGCAGAGGCAAGAATCGACAGCCCCAGGGTTTCGAAGAGCTGGATCTGGCTGATCACATAAATGGACGTCCCGACCACGGTCAACAAAATGATCGCCCGGCGCAGGGCGTAAAGCGAGGTCAGAAAACGCCGCTCGTCCCGGGACTTGGTATCGTCTATTTCGCCGACCAGCCGTTTGGCCATGCTCAAAAGGATCGTATCCACCAGGCGCAGCGCAATGGAGCCAAGCCCCCAGGCGATGACCATGACCAGCATCACCCGGAAACTGGTCGTTGCCATGGCCGAAAACGACACCACGTAGTCCAGCAACACCTGGATAATGAAGGCCATGGCCAACAGCGCGATCGGTAGTTTGATACGCAGGAAGAAAATGGTGACGCCGCCCGAGGGCATTAGCTTTGACGTCAGCTCGATGAGCTTATATAGCCCCCACCCCAGCGCGCCGATCAGTACCAGAAATAGCGGGATGGCGATCCATTCCCAGAGCATCAACGGGCCCAGAGAAACCTTTAAGCGCTCGGGCAGTTGCTCTTCGAGCCAGGAAGGGCCGTAGGCGTCGTAAAGTATCGAAATAGAGGCAACGCTTTCCGGCATGACCAGCCAGGCGGGCTCCTGGTCCTCGACATGATAGCGGCCCATGCGGATATCGTAGATCTCGCCGCCGGTCTCCAGGGCGGTGAGTTCGATATCCCGGCGCGGCTCGCCCGCCAGCGGGTTCTCGCCGGTGGTGCTTTCGATCACCGCATCCTGGCGGGCAGGCAGGTTGGAAGCGGTCAGCCAGTCGCCGCGCTTCAATACCTGGGAAAGCTGCATGGCAAGCTCTGCGCCGCGTTCTTGCTGCTCACCGGGGTCGATATTCGAAAGATTGAGAATGTGCGCCGCCGCCGCGTAGTCTTCCTCGTCGGTGAGCTTTAAAAAACTTCTGATCGCCTCGCGCGGGGTAACGCGGGATACGTCCTCGGGCAGCTCGCCAAGGCCTGAGTTAAGCTCTTCTGCGCTAAACCAAAGCCCCTCTTCGCTATTCTCCTGTTGGGCTTGTGCCGCACTCGAGCCAATCAATAAAAAGGCCAACAGCCCCAACACCCAGAGCGGCCAAGAGATACGTCGTTTCATGCAGTTGTCCATTGATAACGTTGGTCGAGCGAGAATGCAGCCACTAGCGGCAGCGTTTAAAACGGTGACGAACGGCGGCGGGCCGCCTGCTATCCTTGCATGAGCGCGCGCCGGGTTCGAGGCGGCGCAGAGCTTAACGTACCCGCAGGTTAGCGCGACAACATGAGTTAACCGCTACACTGCATCGTTTAAAGCGGGTCATACCAACACCAGGCGCGCCCTGGCTGCCCCCTAAAACAGGTCGATACTAAAAAGGACACTATGGGTCTTCAAGAATTCGCCCTTGGCGGGATTTATATTAGCCCACTGCTTGTGTATGCGCTGCTGGGTTTTATCCTGACGCTACTTTTACGGACGCTTTTGCACGTCACGCTCTCCACCCGCGCACTTTGGTTCGAAGCGTGGTTCGACGTATCGCTGTTCGTTATTATCACGGCGCTTATCGCGTTCATATTCACCGTTTTACTCGAGACTGCCTGATGCGCTCTTCGCTTCGCATACTGCTTACGCTTGTCATGGTGGGGCTGGCCATTGCCGCCGGCACCTGGCTTTGGCGCTACTATCTTTACACGCCCTGGACCCGCGATGGCCGGGTTCACGCCGACGTGATCACCATCTCGCCGGACGTCTCCGGCTGGGTGCGCTCGCTCAGCGTGACCGACACCGACTACGTAAGCCAGGATGACCCCCTCTTTCAAATCGACCAGGCGCGCTACCAGGCAGCGCTAGACCAGGCCCGGGCCGAAGTCGCCCACCGCCAGGCCACCCTCGAACTCAACCGTGCCGAGGCCAACCGGCGTAACCAGCTGGGTAACAGCCGGGCGATCAGCGAGGAGAATCAGCAGATCGCCCAGATCAACTCCCAGGTCGCGGCGGCGGATTTGGAACAGGCCCAGGCGGCACTGGCCAGCGCCGAGCTGGATCTCGAGCGCGCCAACGTCACCGCGCCGGCCAGCGGCCACGTGCTCAACGTTCAGTTCAGCGCGGGCAATTTCGTCAATCGCGGTACGCCGATCATGGCGCTGATTCGCGAGAACTCTTACTACGTGGTGGGCTACTTCGAAGAGACCAAGATGAGTACGATCCGCGTTGGCGACCCGGCGGTGATCACGCTGATGCAGGGCGATACCCGTATCCAGGGCCGGGTCGCGGGCATCGGCCGCGGCATCGCCGATTCCAACACCACGCTCAATGCCCAGCTTCTCCCCCAGGTCGCGCCCACGTTCAACTGGGTGCGCCTTGCCCAACGCATTCCGGTGCGTATTGCCCTGGAGGACGTTCCCGACGAAACACTTTTGAGCGTGGGCATGACCGCTACCGTGCGTATCCGCCAGGATAACGAGTAGCCCCATGCCGCCGCTTGTCAAAACCTACCTGATGCCCGAGATGTCGGCGGTCAAGTTCGCCATCAAGGCGACCCTTGCGATGATGCTGGCGCTCTATATCGCCCTGGCTTTGGATCTCGAGCGCCCCTACTGGGCGCTGATTTCTGCCGCCTTCTTACAGGTGCGCCCGATGAGCGGCATGGTGATCGAGAAAGGCATCTGCCAGCTGGGCGGCACCTTTATCGGGGTGGTGGCGGGTATCGTGATCATGGCGTTTTTTGCCCAGGCCCGGGTGCCCGCGCTCATTTCGCTGACCCTTTGGATTGCGCTGTGCACCTACGTCGGCTCGCTTTGGCGCAACAACTACACCTACGGCTGCCTGATGGCCGCCGTGACCGCCATGCTGATCGTGGTGATCGCCGGCGGCAGTACCCCGGCGGGTATTTTCAACGTGGCGATGGCCAGGCTCACCGAGCTTGGCCTGGGCGCCATCTGCGCGACGCTGGTCAGCTCGCTTTTATGGCCCTCGCGGGTGGGCGGCCACCTAGCGCAGCAGGCGGATACGGTCATCAACAGCGCGTTTTCTCACGCGGCCCTGCGCCTGGAGGCAAGCGACGACCGCGACGCCATGCTCAAAGCGATGCGCGAGAGCCTGGGGGCGCTGACCATGCTCGAAACCGACAGCCAGGCAGCGCGCTTCGAAGGCCCGGAAGGCCCCGGGCGTATTCGCGCCTCCCACGTGCTTACGCGGCGTACGCTGCGCTTTTTGGCAAGCCTCTACGCTTTGCATCAGCTGCTTTTCGAACACACCCAACGGCTCGACCCCACGAGCGTGGCCATTGCCCACGAGCTCGCCCAGGGGTTTCGCGACGCCGAGGACGTCAATGGGGTGGCCAACGCCCGCAAACACCTGCAAGGGCTGCGCGCCCGGGTACACGAAAACGATGAAACGCAGGCCCACCCACTCAGCCCGCTGGACCGCCGCCTGCGCCTGGGCCTGCGCGAAGTACTGGGCCACGCGATGATCATGCTGGACGCCCGCGAGGCGATCGCCGCACCCGGCGCCTATACGTTGAAGGCGGGCCCGCTTGCTTGGCACCGCGACCGCGTGGCCGCCGCCATCAATGGGTTGCGCTCCGGGCTTGTGTTCGCCGGGCTCGCCACGTTCTGGATCGTCACGGCCTGGGACAGCGCCATGGTCGCCATGATGCTGGGCACGCTCTTCTCGGCGTTTTTCGCTACCCGAGACAACCCGGTGACGGTCACCGTGATGTTCTATAAGGGCATGCTCGCCGCCATTCCCAGCGCGTTCATTTTTGGCCACGTGCTGCTCGCCCAGGTGCACGACTTCCCGCTGATGGCCGTGGTCTTTGGCACACCGCTGTTTTTAGGGCTGCTGGGGGCGACCAACCCGGCCACCATGGGCTACTGTCTGGCGTTCACCATTTTCAATATTCTGCTCACCATGCCGGGCAACGATATGGATTTTTCCTTCGATAGCTTTGCCAACCGCGCGGTGGCGGCCATCATCGGGCTGACCACGGTGGTCACCGCCTTTCGCCTGCTGCCGGGGCTTGGCACGCGGCTTCGCCGGCGGCGCCTGATCCGCGCGATCTCCCGCGATATCCACGGCCTGCAGCGGCGCTCGATCACCCAAAGCGAAACCCGCTTTAGCGGCCATATGGCCGACCGGCTTTTACAGCTGGCCCAGCACGACGACATGCTCGCCCAGGAGCAGCGCCACCTTTTCATCCTGGGGCTTACCGGGCTCGATATCGGCACGGCCACCCTGCGCCTGCGCCACCGTTTCGACAACACCCCTCATTTGGCCATTCAACACGCGCACCAAACGCTGCTGCGCGCCCTCGCCCAGGGGTTCGAACAGAGCGCCCGGGGCCACGCGCCGCAAGGCATCCTCGAGGCGGGCCAGCAGCTCGATAAGGCACTGAGCAACCACGACGAAGAAAGTGGCGCCCACCGCGAGCTTTTAACCGGGCTGGTCGAACGCCTGGCGCTGTCCCTCGACCGCCTGGCCGACACCATGGCGAGCCAGCCCGGCCATCGCCCAAGCGCCGGCGCCGCGGCGGCGGGTTAGGCCGCTGGCACCGGGCGTTATCAACGAACTTTTCGCTTGGCCGCCTATCGAAGCACCGTTGACTAAAAGGGTTAGACAACCCGGCTAGAAGCATAAAAACTGAACAGAACGCGCCCTGGGGTACGACGCCCTAAAGGCTAGCGTCAGGGAGATACCGATGCTGATCAAAATCGCCAAACCCGGTGACCTGCACGAATCCGACGTCACGCCCGAATCCGTCTACCTGGACCGGCGCCGCTTTTTAGGCGGCGTGGTGGGCCTGGGCGCGGGTCTTGCGCTTTCGGGGAACGTCAAGGCAAGCGAAGACTACGCCGATGTGCCAAGCGGGGAGGCACCGGCCTGGCTCGATCAAAAAATCGCCCAGACCGAGTGGCGCGCCGTCACGCCCCAGGACCCGGACAAGGACGCGCTGGCCCCCTTTGACGACGCCAGCGGCTACAACAACTTTTACGAGTTCGGCACCGGCAAGAGCGACCCGGCCAAGCGCGCGGGGAGCCTTCAAACCGAGCCCTGGAGCGTGGTGGTCGACGGCGAGGTCAACAACGGCGGGCGCTTTACGCTGGAAGATATCGCCAGCCCCTCCCGGTTCGAAGAGCGCATCTACCGGCTGCGCTGCGTCGAGGCGTGGTCGATGGTCATTCCCTGGCTGGGCATTCCGCTTGCCGATGTGATCCGCCGGGCCGACCCCACCAGCAAGGCCAAATACGTGCGCTTCGAAACCCTGGTCGACCCGGAACAGATGCCCGGGCAGCGCTCCTCCTTTGCGCTGATCGACTGGCCCTACGTGGAAGGGCTACGCCTGGACGAAGCCATGCACCCGCTGGCGATGCTCGCACTCGGCATGTACGGCCGTGAGCTACCCAACCAGAACGGCGCGCCGCTGCGCCTGGTGGTGCCCTGGAAATACGGCTTCAAGAGCATCAAGTCGATCGTGCGGATTTCGCTGGTCGAAGAGCAGCCGGTCAACTCCTGGCAGTTGCTGGCCCCCAACGAGTACGGCTTCTACGCCAACGTGAACCCCCAGGTCGACCACCCGCGCTGGAGTCAGGCCACCGAACGGCGTCTGCCCAACAGCCTGTTCAGCCCGAACAACATCGATACGCGCATGTTCAACGGCTACGAAGACGAGGTTGCCAATCTCTACGCCGGGATGGATTTAAGGACCAACTATTAAGGGCGGGGCGCGCTTCATGGCGGGACAAGGCAAATGGCGGCTTTGGCGCGGGGCGGTATTTTTAGCCGCGTTGGCGCCGCTCGTTTACTGGGGCTGGCAGGTGTATCAAAACGCGGCCGGCCCGGAGCCCGGGCGCTACCTGCTGCTCAATATCGGGATCGGCGGGCTTTGGCTAATGCTTTTGACACTTAGCCTGACGCCGCTTTCCAAACTCACCCGCTGGAAAGGCTTTGCGCTGATTCGCCGCCAGCTGGGCCTTTGGACATTGGCCTACGCCACCCTGCACCTTTGCTGCTACGCGCTGTTCATACTCGGGCTCAACTGGGCGCTTTTGGGCGCCGAGATCGTCAAACGCCCCTATATCATCGTGGGGATGCTGGCGCTCATCGGGCTTGCGCTGCTGGGGGCCACGTCTAATCGCGCCGCCATGCGCAAACTTGGCAAGCGCTGGAAAACGCTGCACAAACTCGCCTATCCGATTCTGGGTTTGATGCTACTGCACTTTTTCTGGGTGGTGCGCGCCGACATGCAGGAATGGGCCGTGTACGCCGCTATCGGTGCGCTACTGCTGGCCACCCGCCTGCCGCCCATTGCCCGGGCGCTGCCCAGGCTGCGTCAGCGCTTGAAGCGCACCTGAGTGGAGTGTGATGTCTTCCCGCCAAAGGGAAATAGCGCTTATTTTTTCCTGAACGCTTCGCTAAACGCTGCGGCTAGAATGCCCGTGGGCATGGCGATAAGCCCGATACCCGCCACCGCCGTGAGCCCGGCGAAGGATTTGCCCAGTGCGGTGACCGGCGTTACGTCACCATAGCCGACCGTGGTCAAGGTCGCGATGCTCCACCAAAGCGCCCGAGGAACGCTCCCAAAAGCCTCTGGCTGCACATCGGCCTCTACCACATAGAGGCAGCACGAAGAGAACAGCAGCAAAAGCCCGGCGACGCCTGCACTTAGCCACAGCTCGTAGGCACGCGTTTTCAACGCCTCGGCAAGCGACGACCAGGCCTGACTAAAGCGTCCCAAACGCGCCAAGCGTAGCATGCGCACCAGCCGTAGAAGGCGCAGCAAAAACGCGTTGTCGTGATGCATGAAGCCGATGAAAAAAGGCAAAATAGCCACAAGATCGAGCAGCGCCCAAAACGAAAAAATATAGCGAAGCCGCCCCCTCACGCCGCGATAGCGCGGATTTTCGCCTACCGCGTAAAGCCGCACCAGATACTCGACGGTGAATAGCACGACAAACAGCATCTCCAGCGCGGTAAAAAGCGGCGACGCCGGGTCGCGTAACGTCGACTCGGTTTCCAAAATGGCCGTCAGCGAGGCGAGTAGAATGAGTAGGCAGATCACCCGGTTAACGCCGGAAAGCCCTAACTGCGGGCGCGCCTCCGGTGCTAACTGACGATAAAGCTCGGCTCTTGTCATGCGTCGTCTCTTTAGGCTATCGGGTTAGGCTATCGGGCGTTTCTCAGAATACTACGCCGAACATCCGCTTACACTACCTTCGCCGTTTGGAATGCGGATATGAAAAAGCCTCTGGACGAACCAGAGGCTTTTTGGGTCAAATCGTGTTTAAACCCGCGACTCAGGACTCGACGTGAAACGCCATGGTGGCGTTGACCGCCTGTTTCCAGCCGGCGTAGAGCGCATCGCGTTTTTCCGCCTTCATTTCCGGGGTAAAGCGGCGCTCGATGGCCCACTGCTCGGAGATCTCTTCGCGAGACGCCCAGAACCCGACGGCCAAACCGGCCAGGTACGCAGCGCCCAGCGCAGTGGTTTCGTTCACCTCGCAGCGCAGTACGTCCACGCCCAGCATGTCGGCCTGGAATTGAGCGAGGAAGTCGTTACCGATCGCCCCGCCGTCGGCGCGCAGCTCGCTCAGGTCGAGCCCGGCGTCGGCCTGCATGGCTTTGAGTACGTCGGTGCTTTGATAGGCCAGCGACTCGACCGCCGCGCGGATGAAGTGCTCTTTTTGGGTACCCCGGGAGAGTCCGAACATGGCGCCGCGCACGTTGGAGTTCCAGTACGGTGCGCCCAGGCCGGTAAACGCAGGCACCATATAAACGCCGTCGTTATCCTTGGCACGGGTGGCGTAGGCTTCCGAATCCGAGGCCTTGCCCAGCATGCGCATACCATCGCGCAGCCACTGAATGACCGAGCCCGCCACGAACACACTGCCTTCCAGGGCGTACTCCAGGGTGCCGTCCACTTCCCAGGCGACGGTAGTCAGAAGGCCGTTCTTGGAGGGCGTGGCGGTGGTGCCGGTGTTCATCAGCGTAAAGCAACCGGTGCCGTAGGTGTTCTTGGCCATACCCGGCTCGAAACAGGCCTGACCGAACAGCGCCGCGTTCTGGTCGCCGGCGATACCGGCAATGGGGATCTCCTGGCCCACCAGGTACTTCGGTTGAATCTGACCGTACACTTCGCTGGAGGATTTTACTTCCGGCATCATCGAGGCCGGCACGCCGAAGAGCTCCAGAAGCTCCGGGTCCCACTGGCGATCGCGAATATTGAACAGCATGGTGCGCGAGGCGTTGCTGACGTCGGTGACATGCACCTTGCCGCCAGTCAAATTCCACACGAGCCAGGAGTCGATCGTGCCGAAGAGCAGCTCGCCCTTCTCGGCTTTCTCCTTGACGCCCGTTACGTTATCGAAAATCCACTTGAGCTTGGTGGCAGAGAAATAGGCGTCGATCACCAGGCCCGTTTTCTCGCGAATCATGTCGGCGTGGCCGGCCTCGAGAAGCTCGTCGCAGATTTCGGCGGAGTGGCGCGACTGCCAAACGATGGCGTTGTGCACCGGCTGGCCGGTATTTTTGTCCCACACCACGGTGGTTTCGCGCTGGTTGGTGATACCGATGGACGCGATTTCCGTGACGTCCACGCCGCTTTGGTTGATCACCTCGGTCAGCGTGGTGAGCACGCTGGTCATGATCTCCCGCGGGCAGTGCTCGACCCAGCCGGGTTTGGTAAAGATCTGCTCGAACTCGTGCTGGGCCATGCTGGCAACGCGGCCTTCATGATCAAATAGCATTGCCCGAGAGCTGGTGGTGCCTTGATCGATCGCGAGAACGTATTTTTTCTGGCTCATGAAATGCCTCTCAAGCGTTGGCGTTTAAGTAAGAAAGTAACGGTAAAGTGTAAACGAATTAGTAAACGTGAGCGGCCAGCCCGGCAAGCGAGGCGCCGATCAATGGCCCGAGGACCGGAACCCAGGCATAGGCCCAATTGCTGCCCTGCTTGTGTTTGATGGGAAGTAGCGCGTGGGCGATGCGCGGGCCCAGATCCCGTGCCGGGTTGATCGCGTAGCCGGTGGGGCCCCCAAGCGAGGCACCAATCGAAACCACCAGCAGCGCCACGGCAAGCGGCCCAAGTCCGGACGGCGTGTTACCGAACATGATAATGACAAAGATCAGCACGAAGGTACCGATAATCTCGGTGACCAGGTTCCACCCCAACGCGGGGATCGCCGGGCCCGTGGAGAACGTCGCCAAAATAGCCGGGGCCTGTTCGGTGGCATCATAATGCTTTTTGTAAGCCAAATAGCACACGAGCGCGCCCAAAAAGGCGCCGATCACTTCCGAGATCAGGTAGGCCAGGGTGGTCATCGCGGTCACGGGAATGCCTGGCGCGTACTCGCTGGCCGGGCTCATCAATAAACCGATCGTGACCGCCGGGTTGATATGCGCCCCAGTATCGAAGGCCACGTACACCGCGCAAAACACCGCCAGCCCCCAACCGAAAAAGATAACGATGCTATCGCTTCCGCTGCCATTGGTGCCCTTGAGCAGCACATTGGCCACGACCCCGCAGCCCAGAAGCGTCAGGATGGCCGTGCCGGCGATTTCGTGTAGAAAAATGGTTGCAAACATCGTTGTCCAACTTTTGGGTTTATTACTTCTTTTGGGTTTATTGCTTCACCCGCCCTGCCCGCGCGGTGCACTTGGAAGCCGCGGTATTTTCAATTCCGAAAATACCATGTTCTTTTTGGCATCCTATCGGGGGCATTGGAAAAAACAATACAAAAATCCGAAAACGCCGGCTAATTTGGCTTATAAATTTGATTATAAACGATTTTCTTTTATGTTAGACATTAGTTGATTACGCCGTTCGGTGAGCGCTAAAAGAAGGCTGCGAATTTTCATAAAAACGCATTTTTGTCAATTATCGAAAAAATAGCCGCCGCCGCACGCTTTTACCAGGGCCCGGCTGGCTCGTTAAAAGAGCGTGACGACAAGGAAAGCTTTCTAAGCCCGCTAAACGTCTCCTATACTCAGCCTGGCGGCTCATAGAGCGCCAAACCATTAGCCCGTCTGGAACGCGGTCTTCCCAAGCGGCAACCGCATCGGGTCATTCATCAAGGAGGAGCGCACCATGCAGGCACCTGCACACCCTACTTACCGTAGCGGGATCCACCCGCTTCACGCCGTACTGCTGGCCGGTATGCTACCGCTTTTTCTGGGGGCGGCGCTCACCGACTACGCCTACTCGTCGAGCTACCATATTCAGTGGGCAACCTTTGCCTCCTGGCTGATCGCAGGAGGGCTGATATTTAACGGCTTCGCGATTCTCGCCGCTTTGATCGGCTTGTTTCGCGCCGACCACCGCACGACGCACTCCTTTCTTTACCTGGCGCTTTTGGTCGTGACCTGGGCGCTGGGCCTGGTTAACGCGCTCGTCCACGCCAGGGATGCCTGGGCGATGATGCCCACCGGGCTCGTGCTATCGGTGGTAATCACCCTGCTGAGCCTGGTAGCGATTTTTTTGGGTTTTACCCGTACGCGCGCTGTTGGAGTAGCCTCATGAATGTCTTTCGTCTCAAATATTTAACCCCGCTTTCCGCGCTTATAGTGGCCACCGGCGTCAACGCCGCCGACGTCGAACAGCCCTATGGCCCCAACCCGACCCTGCCCGAGCCCGAGCGTGGCTTGCTGCCGGACATGACCGTGCCCGAGCCCGCCGAATGGGGCGATGCCAAGCCCACCGTGCCCGAGGGCTATACGATTACCGCCATCGGCACCGATCTGATGGTGCCGCGCCAAACCATCGTGCTGCCTAACGGGGATATCCTGGTGGCGGAAGGTAGCGGCGGTAACGCCCCGCAGCTCAAGCCCAAGGACGTCATCGCCGGCTACATCAAGGACCAGGGCAACACCTCGGTCGAAAGCGGCGACCGCCTGACGATCTTGCGCCCCAACGGCGACGGCACCTACGAGCAGTCCATCTTTGCCGAAGACCTCAACGCGCCTTACGGGCTCGCCCTTATCGACGATGGCCTGTTCGTGGCCAACCAGGATGCGCTGGTACGTTTCGATTACGAAGAGGGCCAGCTCGAGGCCGAGGGCGCCCCGGAAGTGATTGCCCAACTGCCCGCCGAGATCAACCACCACTGGACCAAGGCGATGGTCGCCAGCGCCGACGGCGAGTACCTCTACGTGGGCATCGGCTCGAACAGCAACATCACCGAGCGCGGGATGGACGCCGAGGTCAACCGGGCCGAGGTGTGGGAGATCGACGCCGAGACCGGGGCGCACCGCCCCTACGCCACGGGCCTGCGAAACCCCACCGACTTCGCCATTCAACCGGAGACCGACCAGCTCTGGGCCGTGGTCAACGAGCGTGACGAGCTGGGCCCGGATCTCGTGCCGGACTACCTCACCTCGGTGCAGGAAGGCGGCTTTTACGGCTGGCCCTACAGCTACTGGGGCCAGCACGTCGACCCGCGCGTGCAGCCGCAAAGGCAGGATTTGGTCGACGCCGCTATCGCCCCGGACTACAGCCTGAGCTCCCACGTCGCCCCCTTGGGGGTCGCCTTCTCGATTCCCGAGGTAGGCGATGACTACGCCGACGGCGTGTTCGTTGGCGAACACGGCAGCTGGAACCGCACCGACCCGGTCGGCTACAAGGTGGTGTTCATCCCCTTCGAGAACGGCAGCCCCGCCGGTGACCCGGTCGATTTCGCCAGCGGCTTTTTGACCGAAGACGGCAACGCTCTTGGTCGCCCTGTCGGCGTTACCGTGGCCCCGGATGGCGCGGTCATCGTCGCCGATGACCTGACCAACGTGGTATGGCGGATTACGCCGGACAACCCGCCAGTGACCGCCTCGGAACAGAGCGCTGACGAGCCGTCGGTTACTGAGGAAGACGAAGACGCCTCGGAGCAAACGCTACAAGACGCCCCGGAAGCGGACGCCCAGGCACCCGACGAGCAAGATCCCGACGCGGACACGTCCGAGTCATAAGCCCTTTGCCCGGCGAGCCATGCTCGCCGGGCATCCCTGCCTTTCCCCTCTGTTTCCCCCTCTGCTTTCCCTTCCCCTTTAGATATCGAGCTTCAGCGCCTTGAGCCGGTCTTCATCGATCGCGATGCCAAGCCCGGGTGCGGTGGGCAGCGCCAGCTGACCGTGATCCAGGCTTAACGGCGTTGTCAGCAGCGCTTCACGCAGTGGGTTATTGGCCGAGACATCGAACTCGACCCAGGTCGGCGTATGCGTGCGCTCCGGATGCGGATGCGGCGCCAGCGCGGCGGCAAAGTGCGCTGCCGCCATGATGCCTACCGCACTGCCCCATACGTGGGGGGAAATTCTCAAACCGTTTAGCTGCGCCATATCCGCAATGCGCAGCGCCTCGACATACCCACCGCACAGGTTGAGATCCGGCATCAGCACGTCGACCCCGCCGGTGGCGGCCAGCTCGCGGAATTCGACCGCGTTGACCGAGGCCTCCCCGGCGGCAATGCGCCCGTGACGGCGCAAGGCCAGGCGCCGAAACCCGGGCAGGTCCTCCGGTGCGACCGGCTCCTCGATCCAGTAAGGGCGCAGCGGCGCCAATGCCTCGATCGACTCAAGCGCAATATCCGCCGTGTAGGCGCCGTTGATATCGGCCATGATGGCCACGTCGTCGCCAAGAATCCGCCGCGCGCTCTGCATCCGCTCGAGATCGCTTTTGATGCCGTGGCCGATTTTGATCTTGTAGCCGTCAAACTGCCCCGCCACACGCTCGAGCTGAGCTTCAAGGGGCAGCGCCGCGGGTTCGTGAAAGTAGCCTCCCGAGGCGTAGACCTGTACCGCCGCCTGCTCTTCGCCGCCCAGCAGCCGGTAAACCGGCAGGCCCAAAAGCTTGCCCAGGCCATCGTGAAGCGCGATATCCAGCCCGCTGACGGCAGCGGCCAGCTGGCTTTGCGCGCGTACGTGGTAAAGCACGTTGGTCATGCGCCGCCAGATGACCCGGTGGTCGAAGGCGCTTTGGCCGACGTAAGCCTCGCGGAGAATATCCAGGTAGGCAAGCGTGGTTTTGGGCGGCCCATAGCATTCGCCGATCCCCAGGATACCGGCGGAAAAACGCACGAACACCAGCGTGGCCATACGGGCATGACCGATTTCCCGGGCGCTGCCGTAGCCACCGTTCGCCGGTAGAAAGCTTGCGATAGGCACCATGTCGATGGCCTCGATCCGCGCATCCTGAGCGATCGAGGCGTTGTGTTGAGGTTGGTTCATGCAGATGACTCCGAAACTAGATGAGACTGGGCAGCCAAAGGGTCAGCGCCGGAATGAAGGTGATCAGCAGCAGCGATACCAAAAGCGCGGCAATGAACGGTAAGGTGGCGCGAACGGCGCGGGGAAACGAAATGTCCGCCACCCGCGCCAGAATGAACAGCACCAGCCCCACCGGCGGGGTCAAAAGCCCGATCATCAAATTGAGCACCATGATGATGCCGAACTGTACCGGGTCGACCCCGGCCTGCACGGCCAAAGGCAGCAATACCGGCGTCAAGATGGTGATCGCCGCCACGGTCTCCATGAAGCAGCCCACCACCAGCAGGATCAAATTGATCAGGATGAGAATGAGGATCGGGTTGTCGGCTACCGCCATGACGGCCCCGGCAAACGCGGTGGGTACGCCTTCACGGGTAAGTATCCAGGCAAAGATCGAGGACGCCGCCACGATCAACAGCACCACCGAGGTCATTTCGATGGTTTCACGAAAGACCGTAATGATCTGGCGCCAGCCGGCGCTGCGGTAGACGAGCGTGGCGAGTACCAGCACGTAGGCCACCGCGGCAATCGCGCTTTCCGTGGGCGTAAAGATGCCCAGCACGATGCCCCCGACGATGATCACCGGAATCAGCAGCGAAAGCGACGCGTGGAGAAAGCTCGCGATTAGCCGCTTCACCGAGAAGCGCTCCCCCACCGGGTAGCCGCGCCGATGCGAGATCACCGCGACCATGAGCATCAATAGCGCCGCGATCAAAAGCCCCGGCACGATACCGGCCACGAACAGCTGGCCGATCGACGCCCCGGCCACCACGCCATACACCACCAGCGGCAGCGAAGGCGGAATGATCGGCCCCACCGTCGAGGAAGCGCCGGTGATGCCCACGGCGAAATCCACGTCGTAGCCTTTATCGCGCATCGCCTTGATCTCGACGCCCCCGAGCCCGCCGGCATCGGCAATCGCCGCGCCGGACATACCGGCAAAAATCACCGATGCGCCCACATTGACGTGGCCAAGACCGCCCCGGGCCCAGCCCACCATCGAATCGGCGAAGCGAAAGATCCGCTCGGTCACACCGCACACGTTCATCAGGTTGCCGGCCAGAATGAAAAACGGCACGGCCAGCAGCGGGAAGCTATCCACCCCGCCGACCATGCGCTGAATCAGGATGATGTCCGGGATGCGGTCCGCGGCCAGCAGATACAAAAGCGACGACCCGGCCAGCGCCACCGCCACCGGTGCGCCCATCAACAAAAGCGTTGCCAGGCCAGCAAAGAGTAGAAGGATCATGGCTGTTTCTCCCCGCGCCAGCAGGTAATGCCCTGTCGCGCTAGCCGGTACGCCATCATCAGCATGGCGGCGGCCACGATGGTGTAGATCCAGCCTTTCGAGATGGGCAGGGTGCTCATACTGGAGTGCCAGACCCGCTGCCCCACCTGCCAGGCAAGCCAGGCCACGTAAGCAAAGAAAGCGGCGCTAAGCAGGTGATTGAACCCGCTTAGCCATCGCCGCGCCCGAACGGGCAGTACGAGCTCGAGGATTTCCACATAAATATGCCCCCGCCGGGAGGCCGCCCCCGCGGCGCCGATGAACACCAGCAGGACCAGCAGCATACGCGCGCCCTCTTCGGTCCACCCGATCGAGTGATTGAAAACGTAGCGCGACAGGAACTGCGCAAAGACCACCCCGCCCAGCAACATCAACACCCCCAGTGCGACATGGTCCTCGAACACCCACTTCTGAGCAGGCGCGACGGGCATGGGGTCGAGCGAAGACGCGGGGGCGCCTGGCTCGGCCACTGGCTCACAAGCGCGGTCTTTCGGGCGACTCATTACTCGATCGCCTCGAGCGTTTGCAACTGCTCGGCGCTCCAGCCTACGTCACTGGCGGTGAGCGAAGGGCGCACGCGCTCGGCAAAGGGTGCGCGGTCTACTTCGTGCACGTTCGTCCCGTTGTCCTCGAACCAGGAGACCAGCTCTTGTTCCTGCTGCTGAATATCCAGACTGCCCTGCTCCCCCGCTTCCCGGAAGACATCCCGGAAGATCGTCTGATCCTGTTCGGAAAGCTGTGACCAGGCGTCGCCGCTGATGATGATCGGCTGGCTATCGAAAATATGGCCGGTCAGGGAGATATCCGACTGCACCTCGTTGAACTTCATCGCCTCGATGATCGGTAGCGGGTTTTCCTGCCCGTCGACCACGCCCTGTTGAAGCGCTAAATACACCTCCGCAAAGGCAATGGGCGTTGGGTTAGCACCCACGGCCCGGGGAAACATGAGCAGCAGCGGCGCATCGGGTACGCGTATTTTCATCCCCTGCATGTCCTGCGGGGTCAGTACCGGTTTATTGGCGGTGACGTGGCGCTGGCCAAAGTAAATAAGCCCCAGCGGCACGTGCCCGGTCGCTTCTTCGTACCCCTGGGCGAGTTCCTGAAAGAGATCACTATGCGAGTACGCCAGCCAATGATCGAAATCTCTGAAAACGAAGGGTGCGCTGCCCAGCGCAATAGGCGGGTAAGCATTACCGGCAAAGGCGTTGCCGGTGTAGATGATATCGACCACGCCCAGGTCGAGGCCTTCGTTGAGCTCTACCTCATTGCCCAACTGCGACGAAGGGAATACCTCGACCGTGTGGCGGCCATCGCTGCGCTTTTCGATCTCCTCGGCCGCCCACTGCGCCCATTTATGATGGCTGTGGCTGGCTTCATAGATATGCCCGAAAACGAAATCATTGGCCTGGGCGCTAACCCCGAAAGAAAGCGCAAGAAGAAGTGTGGTGAGCTGGCGACGTGCACGCATTGTTATCTCCTTATTAGAAACGGTAACCAACACATGCAGTACACTTGGAATAGTAACTCCGCGCAATTTGTTTATTATTAAAGCCATAAAACAACATCAAACTACTGTTTTTATTTAATAAAAAAGCATTCAATGGGTCTGAATACATGACAACAAAGACCAAGGTCGAAAAGACCAAAGACTTATACGACGACATGCATCACTGGATATTGCGGGGGCAATATTTACGCGGATCAAAGCTACCCACGGAAGCCGAACTCTCGGTTCGTTACGCGCTTAGCCGAAGCGCGGTAAGAGAGGTCACAGCCCGCCTGAAAGCCGAAGGGCTGATCGCCTCGCGCCAAGGAGCGGGGCTATTCGTGGCGGCCCGGCCGACCACGGCGCTGGATGCCCCAAACTTCGTGGACAACCGCAGCGACCTGGAGGCACTGTTCGATTTTCGCCTGCTGATCGAGACCGAGTCGGCGGCGCTTGCCGCCCGCCACCAGCGTGTGGGCGATATCGCGCGTATAGACGAGAAAGCCCAGGCGCTTCGCGCGCTTTTTCGTAAAGGCAAACAAGGCACCCAGGAGGATTTCGACTTTCACCTGCAGGTCGCCCAGGCGTCGGGTAACAAATTCCTGCTAAGCTCGCTGCTCGCTCTGCAAACCAACGTCATTTTTGGCGCCACGTTCAATCAAAAAAGATCCGAAAGCGACCGAATCCTTCATTCGCAGCAAGTAACCGAAGAGCACGATGCCATCGTTTCGGCCATTCGGGGGCGGGAGGAGGCAGGCGCCCGCTACGCCATGCAGCGTCACATAACGGCGTCGCTGGCGCGTATTATGGTGTAAGGCCTGCCCATATTGACTACGCTCTTATTCCCGGACGTTGAATGATGCGTTCGTGCAAGGGCTTAATCCTGCAGCCCAAACGTTAATCCGAGCGTTTAAGCCAAGGGTGACGAGCGGCAAGGAAAGCCGCGATGCGCGTGCTTGCAATGCAGACTCAAGGAGAAACCTGCCATGATCGAAACAATCGAAGAGCTCGAGGCCATTAAACGGGTCTGCCAAAAGAAGGTGAAGCGCAGTTCGACCCTTTCCGCCGGGGCCGCCGTGATTCCCATTCCGGGGCTTGATATCGGCTCCGACGTGGCGATTCTGCTGCGCCTGATTCCCCAAATCAACGAGCAGTTCGGCCTGACCCCCGAGCAGATCGACGAACTCGATACCGAATCCAAGGTAATGATGATGACCGCGATTTCAAACGCGGGCAGCCAGATGGCCGGCAAGTACATCACCCGTACCCTGGTCATCAATTTGCTGCAGAAGATGGGCTTCAAGGTGGCCACCAAGGGCGTCTCGAAGTTCGTCCCGTTCATCGGCAGCGCCGTGGCGGGCAGTATCAGCTATACCGCCATGAAGTACATGGGCAACAAACATATCGAGGACTGCTACCGCATCGCCCACGAGACGCTGGACCAGCGCCGCCTGAGCGAGCGCGAGCCCATCGACATCACCCCGGCCCCGGTCGAGTCACGCAACGACGATTGAGGCCACCTCGATCACGGGGCAGGTTTAGAACCCCAGCGCTCGCCGGCGAAGCGGACGCAGCGCGAAAAACGCCAGCACCAGCAGCGCCGCCCACTCGAGCCCCGAGGGCAAAAGTTCCTGAACCTGCCCCGCTTGGCTAACCGGGTCGAACCCGGTCCGCGCCAGCACAATATCCACGCCCCAACCAATCAGCACCGTAACCACCAAAATGGCCGCCAGGTAGACCGCCAACGCCTGGCTACCCAGCTCACGGCGGAAAACGCCGAGCGTTGCCAGGCTGGTAATCGGGCCGGCCAGCAAGAAGACCAGCGCCATGCCCGGCGTGATGCCGGCCATTAAAAGCCCGGCCGCGATAGGCGTGGCCGCCGCCGCACATACGTAAAGCGGAATACCGATAATCGCCATCAAACCCAGCGCCAGGGGCCCGCCGGAAAACCGGGCGAGCGCCTCGGGCGAGACCCAAGTCATGAGCACGCCGGCCAGCAGAAACCCGGCAAATATCCAGACACTGAAGTCATCCAGCAAATCGCTGAACGCGTAGCGAAGCCCGGCTCGTAAGCCACCCGGCGGGTTGGCTTCTTTAGGCGCCGAGCCACACCCACCCGAGGCGCAGCAGCTCGAAACCGGCGCGGCGGGTGCGGCCCGCTCACCGGTCAGGCTGACCAGAATGCCTGTCACGATCGCAGTGACTAGCGCCCCCAGCACGCGTAAAAGCGCCATTAAAGGCCCCAGTAGCGCGCTGGTGAGAAAAATCGAATCCACGCCGACGCCGGGGGTGCTGATCAAAAACGACGTGGTGGGCCCGCGCCCGGCTCCACCGCGGTGAAGCGCCATCGCCGTGGGAATGGCGCCGCAGGAGCAAAGCGGTAGCGGCATGCCGATGATCGAAGCACGCAGAATGCTGCCAAGGCCCGAACCGCCCAGCCAGCGCATCAGCACGCGCTCGGAAAGCCAGGCCTTGACCAGCCCGGCCACGAACAGCCCCAGCAAAAGCCAAGGCGCCGCGCTTAGTGCAACGCTTAGCAAACTCGTCATCATCTCCATCGTCGTCTCCCGCTGGTGGACCGAGTAGATATGCACCAGGATAAACCCTGTAACCATTACAGGGTCAAGCCAATGAAACCGTCCTACCGTATCGGCGAAATCGCCAAAAAGACCGGCTGCTCACCGGAGAGTATCCGCCATTACGAAAAGCGCGGGCTCATCACGCCGCCTGCCCGAGGCGAGCAGGGCTACCGGCTTTACAGCCAGGCCTCCCTCGAGCGTATCAACTTTATTCGCCACGGCCGCCACTTGGGCCTCGACCTTTCTACCATTCAAGAATTGCTGGCGCTTTCCGACCAGCCAAATAACGACTGCGCCGCGGTGGATGCCATCGCCAGCCGCCACCTGGCGCAGTTGGAAGAGCGCATCAAGGCGCTCGAGTCCCTGGCAGGCGAGCTTCGCCAGGTGATCGGCCAGTGCCGCGGCGGCGACACCGCCCACTGCCAAATCATTCAAACGCTTTATCAGCAGTGATGAGAGAACCGCCGCCAAAAGCATTGCAGGAAAGCAAATACAAAGAGTTCTCATATGCATTTACATAAGACAATCGTTTTTATATGATCCAGCGTAGCCATAGATATAACGCCTTTTTATAAGGCATATAACGCTCGCTCAAGGGATCCTATGAAAACCGCACCTTTTGCCGTCCACACGGCGGTTTCGGCGCTAACCTGCGTAAGCCTGCTAGGCGCCGGTAGCGCCATGGCGCAAACCGATAACGACGTTCAGGCACTCGAAACCTTGACGGTGACGGGCACCAACCTCTACGAAAACGTTGGCTACACGCGTAGAAGCACCACCGCCGGCACGGGCCTGACGCTTAGCCAAAAAGAGCTGCCCCAGGCGATCAGCATCGTGACCGAGCAGCGCATTCGCGACCAAAACCTCGATTCCATCGAAGACGTGCTGGCCAATACCACCGGTATCGCCGCGCGCCCTATCGACAGCGAACGCGTCGGCTTTCACTCCCGCGGTTTTCGGATCAACAGCTACCAGTATGACGGGATCCCGACCCTCAACCGGGACAGCCGCTGGTATTTCGGCGAGGGCCGGCTCAATACGGCGATTTACGACCGCGTCGAAGTCATTCGCGGCGCCAACGGGCTGGTGACCGGCTCGGGCAACCCGGGGGCATCGGTCAACTTCGTACGCAAACGCGCCGATAGCCGTGAATTCGAAGGCTCGGTTTCCGGTACGCTGGGCAGTTGGGACAAGCGCGGTAGCACCGTGGATCTCACCACGCCGCTGAGCGCCTCGGGCGACGTGCGCGCCCGTTTTATCGGCGGCTATGAAGAGGGCGGCGCGCACCTGGACCGCCAGGACAAGCGCCGCACCTTCGGCTACGGGGTGGTCGACGCCGACGTCACCGACAACACGACACTTTCGCTGGGCTTCGATTATCAGGACAGCCACACCTCTTCGCCCACCTGGGGCGGGCTGCCGCTTTGGTACAGCGATGGCACCCCCACCGACTACTCGCGTTCGTTCAGCGTAGCGCCGGACTGGTCCTACTACGACTTCGAGTCGGAGAAAGTCTTCGCCGAGCTAAGCCACCGCTTCGCCAACGACTGGCAGGTGCGCGTGGTGGGCACCCATGAAGAGACCGACATGGACGGCAAACTGGCCTACCCCTACGTGGAAGGCACCCTGCCCGACCGGCTGGATGGCAGCGGCGTGTCCTTCTATACCGGCTGGAACCGCGGCCAGCGCGAAGTCGACTCCGTCGATGCCCAGGCAAGCGGGCCCTTCACCTTGCTGGGCCGCGAGCATGAGCTGGTCGTCGGCGCTAACTACAGCGAGCAAACCAACGACTACGAGAACACCTTCATCGACGGTTTCGAGGCCGATGATTTCAACCACTACAACGGGGCGGCGCCCAATGAAGGCTGGGCGCCCTTCGAGGCGTCCGAGGCGGCCAGCACGCGGCAAAAAGCCGTTTACACCGCCGCGCGCTTTTCACTGGCCGACCCGCTCACCCTGATTGCCGGGGCGCGCTACACCGAATGGAGCGGCATGACCCAAACCGCGCGCAGCGATGACAGCCAAAGCACCTACGAAGTCACCCCCTACGGCGGCCTGGTGTATGACTTCAACGACACCTACTCCGCGTTTGCAAGCTACACCGAAATCTTCGAGCCCCAGGATTTCCGCGACCCCGCCAGCACCTACCTGGACCCGGTAGTGGGCAAAAGTTACGAAACCGGCCTCAAGGCCGCCTGGTTCAACGGTTTGCTGAACGGCTCGGCCTCGATATTTCGCATCGAGCAGGACAACGTCGCCGCGGCCCTGCCCATGGCGCCGGGCCAAACCGAAACCTTCTACACCGGTGTGGACGGCGTGGTCAGCGAAGGCTTCGAAGTAGAGCTTAGCGGCGCGGTCACCGAGGACCTGGACATGACCCTAGGCTACTCCCACTTCACCGCCAAGGACGACGAAGACGTCCTCAACATCGACCAGCCGCGCTCTCTCTTCAACCTTTTCGCAAGCTACAGCGTTCCCCAACACCGGGAGCTGACCCTGGGCGGAGGCGTGAACTGGCAAAGCAGCCTGGTCGCCAACGGCCTGACCACCCCGGTGGGCCTGCCCAGCGAGTTCGAGCAGGGAAGCTACACCCTGACCAACCTGTTCGGGCGCTACCAGTTCACCTCGGACCTTAGCCTGCAGGTCAACCTGAAAAACCTCTTCGACGAGAAGTACTACAGCCACGTAGGCGGCTACGGCGTGTACGGCGAGCCGCGCAGCATCTCCTCCACGCTGCGCTACGACTTTTAGGCAAGCCACGTTACCCCGCGGCCGCCCGGGCACTGCTCGGGCGGCCTACGTATTCATGGGAGAGTCATGATGGACAAGCACCGCCGCCGCATGGGGCTTTCGCTGGTCGCCACGCTTGCGCTTTACGCCACCACCGCCGCCAACGCCCAGACTTACCCGCAGCAGATCGAACATGGCCTGGGCACCACGGTCATCGACGAAAAGCCCGAGCGCATCGCCACCATCGCCTGGGCCAATCACGAAGTACCGCTGGCGCTGGGTGTGGTGCCGGTCGGCTTTGCCGCCGCCAACTTCGGCGACCCGAGCGGCAATGGCCTGCTGCCCTGGGTCGAAGCGCGCCTGGATGAGCTTGGTGAGCCCGCCCCGGCGCTTTTTGACGAAGGCGATGGCATCGACTTCGAAGCCGTCGCCGCCAGCCGCCCGGACGTGATTCTGGCCGCCTACTCCGGGCTTAGTCAGCGCGATTACGACACGCTCAGCCACATCGCCCCGGTCGTGGCCTACCCGGATGGCCCTTGGGCGAGTAGCTGGCGCGAGATGATTCGTCTCAACAGCGCCGGCATGGGCATGAGCGAGGAAGGCGAGGCGCTCATCGAGGCGCTGGAAGCCCAAATCGCCGAGACTGCCGCGCGCTACCCAGCCCTTGCGGATACGACTGCGATGTTCGTCACCCACCTGGACCCGGGTAACCTGGGGCGTATCGCGTTTTACTCCGATAACGACGCCCGGGTGCAGTTCTTCCACGACCTTGGCCTTATCTCGCCCGGGGTGGTGCGCGAGCATTCGAACGCGGGGCAGTTTTCCGGTGAAATCAGCGCCGAGCTGATCGATGAGCTCGACGATGTCGACGTGCTGGTCACCTACGGCGGCGCCGAGCTAATGGAGGAGCTCGACGCCACCCCGCTCACCTCTCGGCTGTCGGCCGTCGAAAACGGTGCCGTCGTCATGCTGGATAATAGCCCTTTGGGCACCGCCGCCAACCCCACCCCTTTATCAATTGCCTGGGTACTGGATGACTATGCCGAGCTACTCGCCCGCGCCGCCCGCAAGGTACGCTAACAGCGCCACCTACGCGTTGCGCGAAAGCCGGCGCCACGTGGCCAGGCGGCTGATGGCCGGCGCGCTGCTGATGACGCTGCTAGTTCTGGCGGCCATGCTCTCGGTGGCCTTGGGCGCGCGAAGCGTGGGCCTTGCGGAAATCAGCGCCGCACTCAGCGCTCGCATCGACACCGTAGGGGACGCCGCCGTAGCCAGCCGGCTGCCGCGCACGCTTTTGGCGCTGCTGGCCGGGGCCGCGCTGGGCGTGGCTGGCGGCGTCATGCAGGGTGTGACGCGTAACCCGCTGGCGGACCCAGGCCTTTTAGGCGTGAACGCCGGCGCCGCGCTGGCGGTGGTCATCGGTATCGCGTGGTTCGACCTTCAAACGAGCCTGGGCTTCATTGCCTGCGCCTTGGCAGGCGCGGGCGTTGCCGCCGTGACGGTCTACACCATTGCAAGCCTGGGCCGGGGTGGTGCGACGCCGCTTCGCATGGCGCTGGCCGGCGCGGCCATCACCGCCGCGCTTACCTCGCTGACTACGGCGGTCATCCTGCCCCGCACCGATATCGCCGGGCTGGTACAGGCCTGGCTGGTGGGTGGTGTGGGCGGCGCGACCTACGCGCAACTACTCCCCGTTACGCCTTTTTTGCTGGGCGGTTTTGTCATCGCCCTAACGGCGGCGCGCAAGCTCAACCTGCTCGCGTTGGGGGACGATACCGCCGTCGGGCTTGGCGAAAGCGTTGCCAGAGCGCGAATGATGTCCGCCCTGGGGGCAGTGCTTTTGTGTGGCGCAACGACCGCGGTCTGCGGGCCCATCGGGTTTGTCGGGCTGGTCGTGCCGCATGCCTGCCGGCTGCTGGTGGGCGGCGATTACCGCTGGCTGCTGCCGTTTTCCGCCCTGGGCGGCGCAGCGCTGCTGACCCTTGCGGATGTCGCCGGGCGGCTGGTGGCTCACCCAGCGGAGCTCGATGCGGGTGTCGTAACCGCCTTTATCGGCGCGCCGGTGTTTATCTGGATCGTGCGTCACCGCAAGGTGGGCGCGCTATGAACACGACGGCCCCGCTGGCAGACACCTTGCGACGCACGCGCCGCGGCCAGGCCAAGCGCCGCGCGCGTATCCTGGGGCTTTTGGCCATCGCCCTGCTCGCCGGGGCGATGCTCACCCTGATGCTTGGCCAATCCTTTACGCCGCCGGCCACGGTGGCGCGCATTTTGACCGGCACCGACATACCGGGGGCAAGCTTCACCGTGCGCGAGCTGCGCCTGCCTCGGACACTGGCGTGTCTTCTGACCGGCGCCTGTTTCGGCCTTGGGGGCGTTGCCTTTCAAACCATGCTGCGCAATCCGCTGGCGAGCCCGGATATCATCGGTATCAGTACCGGCGCCAGCACCGGCGCGGTGTTCGCCATCGTCGTGCTCTCCTTGAGCGGGCCGGCGGTGTCGTTGATCGCGATTACCGCCGGGCTTGGCGTGGCACTGCTGATTTATCTACTCGCCTGGCGCGACGGGGTGACCGGCGCTCGGCTGATTCTGATCGGCATAGGGCTTGCCGCCATGCTGCAAAGCGTGACGGCGTATCTTTTGATGCAGGCGCCCAACTGGTCGCTTCAAGAAGCGCTTCGCTGGATCACCGGCAGTGTCAACGGCGTGGGACTGGACCAGACGCTTTCGCTTTTCATCGCGCTGTTGCTGATGGGCGGGCTACTCGTCAGCCGCCGGCGCGATCTGGAGACGTTGCGCCTGGGCGACGAGCTGGCCGCCGGGCTCGGCGTGCACCTGGCCGCTACGCGGATCATCGTGGTGCTCTGCGCCGTGGCGCTGGTGGCCTTTGCCACGGCGGTGTCCGGCCCCATCGCCTTCGTGGCGTTTCTCTCGGGGCCGATTGCGGCGCGGGTGGTCGGCCAAAACGGCTCGCTGCTGCTTCCCTCGGCATTGATCGGGGCGCTGCTGGTGCTTTTCAGCGACTACGCCGGGCAGTTTTTACTGCCCGCCCGCTACCCGGTGGGCATCGTCACCGGCGTGCTGGGCGCGCCTTATCTGGTGTATTTGATCATTCGCGACAACCAACGCAAAGGCGCCTTATGAGTGCAACCACGCTAATGGCCGAGGGGCTTTCGGCGGGCTATGGCGAGCGCCGCGTGCTCGAAGACGTGAGCCTCGCCGTGCAGGCGGGCCATACGAGTGCCATCGTGGGGGCCAACGCCTGCGGCAAGTCCACGCTCTTGCGCGCGCTTTCCCGGCTGATTACCCCACGCCGGGGCCGCGTCGTGCTCGACGGCGAGAGCATTCACCAACTGCAAAGCCGCCACCTGGCGCGAGAGCTCGGCTTTTTGCCGCAGTCGCCCATCGCACCGGAAGGCATCAGCGTGCTCGATCTGGTCAGCCGCGGCCGCCACCCGCATCAGGGGCTATTCAAGCGCTGGAGCCGCGTTGATGACGCCGCCGTGGCGGATGCGCTGGCCGCGACTCACCTCGTCGAGCTTGCCACCCGCGAGGTCGACGAGCTCTCTGGCGGCCAGCGCCAGCGGGTGTGGATCGCAATGGCGCTGGCCCAGCAAACGCGCGTGCTGCTGCTCGACGAGCCCACCACCTTTTTGGACATCAACCATCAAATCGACGTGCTGGATTTGCTCACCGACCTGAACCAGACCCGGGGCACCACCATCGTGATGGTACTGCACGAGCTGAACCTGGCCGCCCGCTACGCCGATACGCTCATCGCCATGGCCGGCGGGCGCGTCTACGCGGCCGGCACGCCAGAGGAGGTACTCACTGAGCAGATGGTATTCGACGTGTTTGGTCTGGAAAGCCGCGTGATCGACGACCCGGTGACCGGCAAACCAATGATGGTTCCGCTGGGGCGCCACGGCCGCGTGAAAACTGCTCGGCCCGGGCATTAAATGCAAAACGCCCTTCTCGACGGGCTCGAGAAGGGCGTTTATGAATCACGAAGGGCGCTGCGTTACTCCGGCTGGTAGGCCATTTCGATGATCGTCTCGCCGGACTGGTCGTAAATGGACACGTGCTCATGATACGGCACGAGGTTGGCCCAGCGCTCGAACTCCATCGGGCTCAAGTCCTCCGGCAACCCCTTCCCGAAGGTCACGCCTTCTGCCTCGTAGTCCAGCCGCGTAAAGCCGTCGAGCTGCTCTTCATAAAAGTCGGTGACCTCAGCAACGGAATCCTCGGACACCATCATGATCGTCGGCAGCGCATCTTCACCCAGGGTCCCGCCATCCATGCTGGGGATAACGCTTGGGTCGGTGAAATGGACCCGAACCTCGGCATCCGGGTAAAGCGGTAAGGTGGCGCCATCGCTCGTGGTGGTAGCGCCAGGCTGCATGAGCGCGATCTCGACCATCTGCTGCTGCATTTCGGCCATATCGTCAGGGTCGGATGGGTCCAGGGTCTGCGCGAAAGCAGGCACTGAGACAGCGACGCCCAGCATAACCAATGGCAGGCACTTTTTTAGCGGTTTAACGTTGTGCAGCACGGCTCAACACTCCTTATCGATAGTAAAACGACCACTTCGCAAGAGGCCCGTCAGGCTCATAGCAGAGCCCGCATAATGCTCTTCGAGGTGTTTGCCAAACGAAAAACCTCGAAGAACCTGGCCTTTGGATGGCTGCCACCGCAGGAGGTTCAAATTAAATTTAAGATTCTTCGATCAAGTGCCCAACCACTTACTCACTCATCTTGAGCTCTTTCACCACCGCGTCCAGGTGGCTCTGGTTGATCTCGGCCGGCGAATTGGCGCCGATCAGCGTCATGGTTACGCGCATGTCCGCAGCGATCAGTTCCAGTAGATGCGAAACGCCGGCCTCGCCCCGGGCGGCCAGGGCGTAAGCGTAGGCGCGGCCCAGCAGCACCCCCTTGGCGCCGAGGGCCAGCATGCGCACCACGTCAAGCCCGGAGCGCACGCCGGAGTCCGCCAGCACGGTCAGCTCGTCGCCCACTTCCTCGACGATGTGCGGCAGCGCCTGGGCGGTGGAGATCGCGCCGTCGAGCTGGCGGCCGCCGTGGTTGGAGACCACGATGCCATCAGCGCCCATGCGCTGGGCCTCGCGGGCGTCGTCTTTATCCAGCAGGCCCTTGATGATCAGCTTGCCCTTCCAGCTTTCGCGAATCCAGGCAAGCTCGTCCCAACTGATCGAGGGGTCGAAGTTCTTGGCCAGAAAGCCCATGTAGTCTTCCATGCCCATCTTGCGCCCGGTGTAAGCTTCGATGTTGCCAAACGAAAGCGGCTTGCCCTTAAGCCCCACATCATACGCCCACTGCGGGTGGGTAATCGCCTGGGCGTACTGGCGCAGTTTGGCGTTGGGCCCGGACATGCCCGAGCGGCGGTCGCGGTAGCGCGAGCCGGGCAGCGGCATGTCCACGGTGAACACCAGGGTTTTCATCCCCGCCTCCCAGGAGCGCTCCAAAGCGTTTTTCATGAAGCCGCGGTCTTTCAAGACGTAAAGCTGCGACCACTGCTCGCCGTGAGCCTCCCGGGCGACCTCTTCGATCGAGCAGACCGACACCGTCGAAAGCGTGTAGGGAATACCCGCTTTCTCGGCGGCGCGGGCCGCCTGTACTTCGCCGCGCCGGGCGTACAGGCCGGTGGCACCCACCGGGGCGAGGGCGACCGGCATCTTCCACTGGCTACCCAGAATATCGGTATCGAGGGTGGGCGTGCCGCCGCCTTTCAGCACGCGCTGGCGCAGCGGAATGCCCTGCAGCGCCTCGACGTTGCCGCGCAGCGTACTCTCGGTGACCGAGCCGCCGTCCAGGTAGTCGAAAAGAAAGCGGGGGATGCGCTGCTGGGCGGCTTGCCGGTAATCCGACGGGCTTGAAATGATCATGGAATCGCCTTAATTCTCGATACGGGAAACGGGGAAGCGTCCGTACATCCAACGCCTTACGCTACCGGTTAGCGTACCAAGTAAACCCGCTGGGCGAGCGCTCCCCGGCCCCCAACTTTAGTCTATGCCAGGCGCACTCGGGCGGCGTTCGCCTTGGCCACTTACCGGATGGGAGTGATCGGCGGTAGGCAGCGGCGTTGCCATTAGCGCGGCCACCCACTCGATGAACACGCGCAGCTTGGCGCTGACGTGGCGATTGGGTCGAAAGGCAACGAACATCGGCATGGGTTCTAAATGCCAGTCATCGAACAGGCGCACCAGCTCGCCACGAATGACGTGTTCGTAAGCCATGTAATCGGGCAGCCACACCACGCCTAGCCCGGCAAGCCCCGCCGCCAGTGCGGCGTTGCCATCGTCGACGGTTACCCTATAGCGCCCCTGAATATCGACGCGCTCTGCGCCGCGTTTGAGCGTGGGGGCGAAGGGCGCAAGGCCGCGCCACTTAAAGCCAATGAGATAGTGCGGTGAGACCGAAAGCCTTGCGGGATGTGAAGGCACACCGGTGTTTTCCAGGTAGCCCGGGGCTGCGTAAGCGCCCAGGTTCAGCTCACCCACCCGGCGGGCCACCAGCGAAAGATCGGCAAGCTCTGCGCCGCGTATGACGCAGTCCACGCTTTCATCGACCAGGTCCACCCGGCGGTCGCTTACGCCGATGTCGAGCTGAATATCCGGGTACTGCGCCCAAAACCGCGGTAGCGCGGGAATCAAAATCAGGCGGGCAAACGGGCTTGGCACATCGATTCTGAGCCGCCCGCGGGGCGCTACGGCCGCATTGGAGAGACTGGTTTCCGCATCATCCATATCCGCCAGCAACTTAACAACGCGCGCGTAGTAGGCCGCGCCGTCTGCGGTGGTATTCACCTTGCGCGTGGTGCGGTTTAAAAGCTTGACCCGCAGCCTTGCCTCCAGCTGTTGCACCAGCTGGGTCACACTGGTCTTGCTGATACCCAGCGTTTGCGCCGCCTGAGTGAAGCTGCCGGTCTCGACGACCCGAGCGAACGCCTGCATGGCGGTGAAACGGTCCATGGCGTTCAGACCCTCGTGATTGTTTGGAAAGAGCAAACAGTGTTGAACAGGATATCGCGTTTATCCAGTACCTGGGCAGGCTTAAAATGGCGCTATCAAGCGTACCGCTTGCCCATGAAGCTTCAATGGAGAGACCGCGATGGCACAACGCGATGTAGTGTTCCCCCAAAACCGGCAGGCCCTTTACGAACTCAACGGCTATAGCGCGGCCGTACGCGCCAATGGCTTTCTGTTTGTATCGGGCCAGGTCGGTAGCCGCGAAGACGGCTCGCCGGAGCCGGATTTTGCCGCTCAGGTGGAGCTCGCCTTCGATAACCTCAAGGGGGTGCTGGAAGCTGCCGGCGCGAGCTTTGACGATATCGTCGACGTGACCAGCTTTCATACCGACCCTGAAGCCCAGTTCGCTACCGTCATGGCCGCCAAGGCCCGGGCGTTTCCCGACAAGCCCTACCCGAACTGGACAGCGGTCGGCGTCAACTGGCTGGCGGGTTTCGATTTCGAAATCAAGGTCATTGCCACCCTGCCCACGTAACCCACAACCCGTCCTTGGCGATCGACTGCTAGAGTAAGGTGAGTGCTCAACGCCGAAAAGAGGACAGGATGATGCTTCCCAACCCCGAGACCCTTTATCTGGAGCGCGACGAGGCGGCCGGCTTTCCCAACTCGCCGTTGCCGGTGCTGATTTACCGCCAGGTGCTGCAAGCCGATGACCCCGAGCAGCGCGCCCGGGACTGCGAGGCCATGTTCGAACAAAACGGCTGGCCGCCGTCCTGGCGCTACCATCTGTATGATTTTCAGCACTTCCACACCAACGCCCACGAGGCGTTGGGCGTTTTTCGCGGCCACGCCCGGGCGCAACTGGGTGGGCCCAACGGGCCCGAGGTAACGCTCGAGGCCGGTGACGTGCTGGTGCTGCCCGCCGGTACCGGCCATGCCTGCCTGGCGGATAGCGACGGCTTTTGCATGGTCGGCGCCTACCCACCCAACCAGGCGCCGGACCTGGAACGGGGCGACCCGGCCCGGCTGGAGGTGGCCCAAAAGCGGATCGCCGCCGTGGCCTTGCCCGCCGGTGACCCCGTCGGCGGAACGCTGCCTACCCTTTGGAAGCCCACACGATAAGCCCGCTTTTGTCGAGGCCGGTGGTGGCAAAAATCTCAGCCCCTCTAGACGACTGGTCTAATGAAGGGTAGTCTAACGACTATGACCATGACACCAATCACCGGCGATGTCCGGCAACGCATTCTTACCACCGGCCAGAGCATCATTGGCGGCAAGGGGTTTGCGGCGGTGGGCCTCAATGAAATTCTCAAAGCCGCCGGCGTGCCCAAGGGCTCCTTTTACCACTACTTCGCCTCCAAGGAGGCGTTTGGCGAAGCGCTGCTGGAAGAGTACTTCGCAGGCTATCTCGCGCAGCTCGAAGAGCGCCTGGCCCAGCCCGGCTCGTCCAACGCTCAGCGGCTTTTGAGCTACTGGCATCACTGGCGCGATACCCAACGCTTCGATGCACCGAACAGCAAATGCCTGGCGGTCAAGCTGGCCGCGGAAGTGAGCGATCTCTCCGAGAACATGCGCCACGTACTCCAGCGCGGCACCGACGCCGTGATCGAGCGATTGGCGCTGGCTATCAACGCGGCTACGGCGGATAGTTCACTTGATTTGCCCACAAGCGTTCAGGGCGATGCGCAGGCGCTGGCCGCCACGCTTTATCACTTGTGGCTGGGCGCCAGCCTGCGCGCCAAAATCACGCGGGACGACGTACCGCTGGAGGCCGCCCTGAATGCCACCTACGCTTTATTAAATCAACGGCTTTATTCAACCGGCTAAACCAGCCTCAACCTGTAAAGGATTCAATGATGAATATTCTTTTGGTAGTGACTTCGCACGACCAGCTTGGCGATACCGGCAACAAAACCGGCTTCTGGCTGGAAGAGCTGGCGGCGCCCTACTACACCTTTCTGGACGCCGGCGCGACCCTGACCCTGGCCTCCCCGGCTGGCGGCCAGCCGCCGCTCGACCCCAACAGCAACGTGCCGGATGCCCAAACCGACGCCACCCACCGCTTCGAGGCCGACGACGAAGCGCAAAAGGCGCTGGCCAACACGCACAAACTGGCCGATGTCGACCTTTCCCAGTTCGACGGCGTGTTCTACCCCGGCGGCCACGGCCCGCTTTGGGACCTGGCCGAAAACGCGGACTCGATCAAGCTGATCGAAGACGCCATGGCTGCCCACAAGCCGGTGGCCACCGTATGCCACGCGCCGGGCGTACTGCGCCACGTTAAAGACAGCGACGGCAAGCCGCTCGTGGCGGGCCGTAAGGTGACCGGTTTCAGCAACAGTGAAGAAGACGCCGTGGGCCTGACCAACGTCGTGCCGTTTTTGGTCGAAGACATGCTCAAGCAGCACGGCGGTGAGTACAGCAAGGGCGACGACTGGGGCGTCTACGTGGTAGAAGACGGCCTGCTGATCACCGGCCAAAACCCGGGCTCTTCTGAAGCCACCGCTCAAGCGCTTTTGAAAAAGCTTTCCTAAGCGCCGGCTCACAAAAGGAGAATCGAATGTCCGCTTATGTCGTACTGATCCGTGAACGCACCCACGACGCCGATGAACTGGCCCGCTATGCGGAGAAAGCCCAGGCCGCCCGCGAAGGCCACGACCCGGAGCCGCTGGCGTTCTACGGTGACTTCGAGGTAATGGAAGGCAGCGACATGGAAGGCGCGGTGATTCTGCGCTTCCCGGATATGGACGCCGCCCGCGCCTGGTACCAAAGCCCCGCCTACCAGGCGGCGCGCAAGCACCGTTTTCAGGGCGCGGACTACCGGGTGCTGCTCGTCGATGGGCTCGAAGAGGCGTAAAACGCCGCAAGCCATGTAAAAAGCCACGTCAAAGGCCGTTCGCGCATCCGCGAACGGCCTTTTTACTTTCTGGCTTGTGAAGGTATTTAAATGGCCGCTTAACGCTCGCCGAGGGTGATCATGCCTTTCAAATACGGTGCTACCTGGCCCTTGATCACCACGCGTTCGCCTTGAACGGTGCAGCCAAGCTCGCCTTTTCTCGCGCCGCCCTGGCGGGCGGTTAGTAAGGGCTTACCCAGCCGTTCGGCCCAGTAAGGCGCCAGCGCGGTGTGCGCCGAGCCCGTGACCGGGTCTTCTTCCACGCCGACGTTGGGGCCAAACCAGCGGGAGACGAAATCCACGTCCTCCCCTTGACCGGTGACCGCCAGGCCCCGCCCGGGCAGCTTTTTCAGCAGCTGCATGTCCGGCTCGAGGGTTTCGATCGCCGCCGCGTCCCGCGCCACCGCCACGATATCATCGGCGATCAAAAGCGCTTCGAGTTCGATACCGCCAAGGGCAGCGACCACCTCATCATGACCATTGAAAGGCGCAAGCGTTTTGGCCGGAAAATCCATGGCAAGCGCCTGGCCTTCCCGGCGCACGATCAGCACGCCGCTGCGCGTCTCAAAATGAAGCACATCGCGCGTATCGCCCAGCTCGTTGAAAATCACCCAGGCGGCGGCCAGGGTCGCATGGCCGCATAGATCCACCTCGACGGAGGGGGTAAACCAGCGCAGGTGGTAGCCCGTCTCCAGCGGTACAACAAAAGCGGTTTCGGACAGGTTGTTCTCTGCGGCGATCGCTTGAAGCTCGCTGTCGTCGAGCCACGTATCCAGCGGGCATACCGCCGCCGGGTTGCCTTCGAAGGGCTTTGTGGCGAAGGCATCTACCTGATAAAGCGCAATCTGCATTCTTTCTCCGTTAGCGTGTGTCAGTGCGTGGGTAGGGCAAAAACTCGACCCGGTTACGGCCGTTGTCTTTCGCCCGGTAAAGCGCCTTGTCGGCCATGTTCAAAAGCCCCTCCCCGGTATTGGTACGCTGAACCGGGCAATTGGCGGGGTCAAGGCTGGCTATGCCAAGGCTGATCGTCACCCACCCCGAAGCCGTACCCGCGTTGGGGATATCGAGCGCACGTACCGCCTTGCACAGTTTTTCGCCTAGATGGCGAGCATGCTTTTCATTGATACCCGGCAGGATAAACACGAACTCTTCACCGCCAAAGCGGGCGACTAAATCGGAGGAGCGCGACACGGCGCCCTCCAAGACGCGGGCAATGCGCCGCAAGCAGTCATCCCCGGCGTTATGGCCGTAGTGGTCGTTGAACTGCTTGAAGTGGTCCACATCGCACATGATGATAGAGAGCGCGTTGGGCTTTCGCGTCAGCCTTCGCCACTCCCGTTTGAGCGTTTCGTGCATCGCCCGCCGGTTGGCAAGCCCGGTCAGCGGATCGGTGCTGCTAAGCGTGAGCAGCGCCTGATTGGTCAGCGTTAGCTCGTCTTCGGCCTGCTCGATCTGCTGTCGAAAAAGATACAGCAGTACGCCCAGCATCACCAAAACGCACGTCACGCTGACGCCATACATGATGTCGGTCCAGGGCGCGGGTATCGGCGTAAACGAGCGGCTTTCGAACACGAAATGCGCGATGACGTAAAGCGCGCCGCATCCTCCCATCATCACGCCGTAGGTTTGCCAGGTAAAGTGAGGAAACAAAAAAATCAGCACGCCCGCCAGCGCAAAATAATAAAGTGGCACCCCGGAGCTGGCCCCCAAAAAGGACGTCTTGATCAGCAGATACACGGCAAGCACAGCGACCAACATATTTCGGGCGTCGTTATACCGTCGCCGGTGGTTGAGGAACATGATGACAAGACAGCTCACGACGAACAGCGAGCTGATGATCAAAATGGGGAGATAAAAGGCGACTTCGTAAAAAATATAGAAGAGTTGGTACGGCAAGGTGGCCACGATGCAGAACAAACAGAGCTGGTTGCAAAGCTCTATCTGCCGGCGCAGCCGAATCGAATTGCCCGCCACTCCCGGCGACCAACACTTCATTACTACATCCAGCATGGGCTTAAGCTCCGTTGCGGCGTTCGACGACCCTTTACGGTTTTTTCGTTGCGCTCGGCGCTTGCGCGGCTCGTTAAAACGCGTTCAAAAAAACGTGGGATAAAGACTTAAAACAAGAGGCAACGGTAATGGGGAAGCAGCGACCGCCCGACACCGACAATCGCTCCCCGATCAGACTTTATCGGCCGGGCCCTGGGGTTCTTGATACCCGGCCGAGCAAATGAGCAGTGATGGGGACGACGCGAACAGAGATTACGTCGATAAAAATTACGTTTTGCGTCTGTCACTCGGTGGCGTGGGCCGCTCGGGCGAATGCTCGGCCTCTTGGCATGCCAAAAACGCGACCTGATCGCGGCCCTGGGCTTTGGCCTGGTAAAGCGCCTGATCCGCACAATTGAGCAGCTGCCTCTCGCTTATCGAGCGGGCCTTGCGACACGACGGGGCGATGCTGGAGACGCCTACGCTAATGGTCACCCGGCCAGCGTGCGTGTCGGCGTTTAAAATATTCAGGTCGCGAACCGCTTCGACGAGCTTCTCACCCAGATAACGAGCGCCTTGCTCATCGGTAAAGGGCAGCACGCAGGCGAACTCTTCACCGCCATAGCGCGCCACCAGGTCCGTCGGCCGGGCGAACGTAAGCTCGAGTGCTGCGGCAATCCGCTCCAGGCACTTGTCTCCCTCCCCGTGGCCGTAACGATCATTGAAGCGTTTGAAGTGGTCGATATCGCACATGATCAGGGAGAGCTCCCCCGCCTCAAACGCCAGCCTCGACCATTCCCGTTCGAGGGTTCTATCGAGCAGCCGCCGGTTCGCCAGCCCGGTCAAAGGGTCGGTATTACTCTGCACCTCGAGATGCTCGTTTTTGTGCGTCAGCTCATCTTCGGCACTGTCGATCTGCTGGCGCAACAGATACAAAAGCCCAGCCTGCAAAGACAGCACGCCTGCGACGCTAGCGACGTACATGACATCGACCCAAGGCGATGGCACCGGCGTGAGCGCCACCGACAGTGGAAACATGAAGTGAGCGGTAATGTAGAGCGCGCCGACCAGGGTCATCAGCACCAGGTAGGTAACGACCCGTAGCTGCTCGAACAGAAACACCAGAATCGACGCCAAACAAAAGTAGAAAAGGTGCACGCCGGCTTCAGCGCTAATGAAGAGCGTCACGACGAACAGCTGGATACACGCATTCACGACCAGCAACTTTCTAGCGCTTCTGTAGAATCGGCAATAGTTAAGCGGCAACACCGAAAGGTAGGCCACCATGAACAGTAGATTAGCCGTAAAGATGCCGCGATAGAAGCCGAGGTCGTAGCCAATATAGAACAGTTGATAAGGGATGGTGGCCAATGCGCCGAACAGGCCAAGCTGGTTACAAAGCTCTATTTGCCGGCGGACCCTGACGGGGTTTCCCTCCACGCCCAATGACCCAATCTTTTTTACCGTAATTAGCATTGGCCAGCCCTTGGTGCAGCGTTTAAAGACAATAACCCGCCCGGCAGGCCACGTCCACCGAATGCCTTCGCCGCAATCAGCGCCCTCGAAACTCCGTTATCCAATGCTTTTGGCGCGTGTCGCCGTCGCCTTCTCTGCCAACCGATACGCCGATTACAAAAGAGCAGACGACGGCTTTGCCGATCAAGAAAACACCCTGGCCCCCAACAAGGGGCCGATGGCCACTAGCAGCTTGAATTACCGCTCGGCATCCAGAAAATCGAAATGCAGCGCCTGGGCGGAGCGCTCCGGGAACCCGGTCCAGTAGGTGTGCTCGGGGGTCGGCTCGCCCTCTTCCATGCGCCATACGCCGTCGTTGGAGGACGGCACGAGGTCCAGATACGCCGACATGGCCTCTTCGTCTTTCAGGTACTGGCCAAGCCAGGCCGTCACGAAATGCGCCGACACGTTGTTCATCCGCACGCTATCCCAAACGAAATCGGTGTAGTGCATGGCCAGGTTGAAGCCCACCGCCTCGCTCTCTACCCAGGCTTCTTTTGGCGCGGGCATCGGCGCGCCGACATTGTGGTTGGCGCCTTCGAAGATCAACAGGCCCCGCTCGACGCCTTCTGCGTTTTGCCATGCCGGTAAAACGCCGTCTTCATAACCGACGGTGTCATCGTTCGAGCCGCCCACGAAGAGCGTAGGCACGTTCAGCCCTTTCATCGTTTCTTCATCGAAGAAGCCCGAGGAGTAACCGGCCGGGGCAAACACGACGGCGGTCTTGATGCGCGGGTCGAAACGTTCCTGAAAAGCCGCGGTATCGAAGCGGTACTGCTCGAGGGTGCCGGCGGGCGCGTGCCACGTGCCGTCGTGCGCCTCAACCGCCTGCGCCGTGAGCCCGACCCCGGCGGACACCAGCGTGCCGTAAGCCCCCATGGAGTAGCCGACCAGCGCGGTATGGTCGTCATCGACCAGGCCGTTCAGAAAGCTCTCCGGCGCCTGGCCGAGCCGGGCGATCTCATCGAGCACGAACGTCTGATCATTTGAGCGGTTCACCAGCGCCGACGCGAAGGAGCTCAAGGTGCTGTAGGTGGTGTCCGTATGGTCGATCGAGACGACCACGTACCCCTTGGAGGCGAGGTTCTCGGCAAGCGGAGAAAGCAAAAAGCGGTTGCCCGGATAGCCGTGGGATACGATCACCAGCGGGTACGGCGCATCCGTTTGAGCCGGCGGCGCGTCCCGCATCCCCTGGCCCTGGAGTTCGACCCGCGTCTTGCCATCGCGCAGGTACGCCTCGAGCGTGGTGCTCCCCTCGGCGTCATCGCTTGCCGGGTACCACACCTCGACCGGCAGCGAGCGGTCGTAGCGCGGCATCTCGTCCGTTGATGTCGCGTCCTCGGCCACGTTGGCGATATCGATCTGATCCTCGTGGACCAGCGCCAGCTCGCGCACGCCCACCGGGTACTCGCCATAGGCCGCCAGTTCCGGGGCATCCGGGCGCACCGTATCGATGCGGTTTTCCGCCATCGCCGGTGCCGCCATGACCGTTAGCAGCATAGAGCCTGCTACCCACCTGCCATTCGCCTTCATACACGCCTCCTCAACGCTGGTTTGGTTAATCGAGTGGCCCGAGCCACAAAGCCTCGAGCCCACTCAACCCTACCACCGCGGGTAAACGATTACCCTGCTACCGAAGTTGAAGGTGGCGCAGCGTCATGCCCGTCTCGTTCATCGACTGGCTTTCTGAAGGTTGAGGGATCGGGTCATTCAGCAATGGACACATTGACCGATCTTTATATCAAACCCGCTACCGAGTCGCGCTGCTGAGTGATTTCGCCAAGCCACTGCTGGCCTAGCGGGTTCAAGGGCCGCTTTTTGGGCCAGAAAGCAATCAGGTTGCGCTGACGGGTGGGCGATAAAGGCAGTGCGGTCACGCCCGCCGCGGGCCTGTTGCTCAGGGCCAGCCGGGGTACCAGGCTGACGCCTACTTCCCCCGCTACCATCTGTAGCAGGGTGTGGGTATCCCGCACCCAAAAATCCACCGTGAAGGTTTCACGCTCTTGCTGGGTACTCACGAACAACTGCTGAATCAACGCCTCGCACCCGCCGGAGGACATTACCAGCGGGTAGCGGGCAAGCTCGGTTAACGTGACGCGGGCTTGCTGGCCAAGCGGGTGCTGAGCGGGCACTACGGCCACGATTTCATCGTGCTTCAGCCGTTGCCAGTCGAAGTGTTCACGCCAGTAATCAAGGTCGAGCTGCGTGACGTCCGTGGTGATCCCCACATCCACCACGCCGCTTTCCACCCACTCTTTGATCTCCTCCTCCACGCCTTCGAGTACCAGGCTGATAGCTTCCGGATAGCGGCCCGAAAAGCGGGAGAGCGTCGGCGAGAGCCACCCCTTCAGCGCGCTGGGAATGGCCCCTATGGCAAGACGTTCATGTGCCTGGTGGTGAAAGGTGGAGACCTGCTGGTTTAGCACCTGAAGCTCGTTAAGCACTTTTCGGGCACTGCTCAGAACGACCTCGCCGAGTGCCGTTGGCGCCAAACCGCCCTCGCATTTTGAAAAGAGCGGGCCGCCCGCGTGTTTTTCCAGCGCGCTTAGCGCGTGGCTGATGCCGGGTTGGCTAATACCCAGGCGCGCGGCGGCGCGGGTATATGCGCCTTCTTCGGCCACGGCCACCAGCGCCCGAAGCTGGGCAAGGGAGATATCGGCCCCTTTCATCATCACCTCTCCTTATGGCGGGCATGAGCACGACGAATTTTCCGCCGCCGGTTACGCCTTTTATGCTGGGTTTCCTACTGATCATCCTCATCTGGAAACCGCATGTCTATCGCCCTGGCACTTTGCGCCATGCTGCTACTCGGCAGTACGCACTTTATCAACGGCCTACTCGCGCGCTATTTCCCGCCGTTCAATATCGGTTTTTACACCCACCTGGGCGGCGCACTTCTGGGGCTGGCGGCGGCGGCGCTTTTCGCCACCTGGGAGCCGGCCACGTTTAAATGGGCGGCCCTGGCAGGCGCGGGCTCGGCCCTTGGCGCGCTGCTGCTTTATAGAGGGCTTGCCCAAGCGCCCTTCGCGACCGTGGTACCGGTCAGCGCCGTGTCGATGGTGATCATCGCCTTAGGGCTTTCGCTGGTGTTTCTGGGCGAGCGGCCCAATGCCTGGGTGTGGCTGGGCGTCGTCATCGCCCTGCCCGGGATTTGGCTCACCGCCGGCGGCGGGCGGCTTGCCCATACGACACACCCTTTCGCTCATCGAGGCCTGCTTTTTGGGTTGGGCGCCGGCGCCGGGTTCGCGCTGCAACTGCATTTTCTGGGGCTCATACCCGAACCCGCCGCGCTTTACGGTATTGGGCTCTGCATGCTCAGCGGCGCGCTCTGCCTGCTGCCGTTTTACCGGCACGTTCATCAGGCGCCAAGACGCTTGCCCCTGCTTGCCACCCTGGCCGGCGGCATCAGCGCGCTGGGGCTGGTGCTCTATACGCTCTCCCGAGAGGGGCAGCTTGCGGTGATCAGCATCGTGATCGTTTCGATGTATCCGCTGATTCCCGTCGTGCTGGGCTCGCTGGTACGCCGCGAGGCGGTGAGCGCGGCGGCGATGGCGGGGATTGGATTGTCTTTATTGGCGACGGTGTTGGTGATGGCGGGAGCCGGTTAGTTAAGCAGCCATGGTTTGAAAGCGCCCGAGCCATCACTCACGAAAGCTCCCGTTAGAGCATCGTGCGTTTCTGATACTATATCGCGCTCGCGAAAATAACCGATAGACCGAGAGAGGCCCGCTTGAGCAACGATGCTCGCCCACTGACAACGCTTGAACGCTCTCACGCCCGGACGGTGCGCCGGGGGATTACGCTGGTCAACGCCCTGGCCATGGCCCTTGGCATTACGTCTTTGCTGCTTGGCCTGGCGGCGCCCGTTGCGTTCATTGCCGATGGCAAGCTGTTCGCGCCTCCCGTTATGCTCTTGATTGCGTTGCTGACGCTGTTTCTCGTTTCATCGGGCGCGCTATTGATCGCCTATGCCCGATATCACGAGACCACCCTTGCCAACACCGCTACCCCCCTTGCGCGGGACGATCACACGCGAGCGCCGCCGAAAGGTCAATGCCGTGACCGGTGGCCGCCATACGCTACGTATCGACTTCATCGACGATATTCAGCTGCGCTGGCCTTACGGCGCCGACCCCATTTTCGACCCGCTGGAAGGCCAACACGTCGAGCTGATGGTGGCGATGATCGAAATTCGCCACCGCGGCCCGTGGACCCGGCTTCGCGACTTCCTGGGCTGTGCCAAGGCACGCCCGCGAAAAGTGGCGGTCGTGCTCGAGTACGGCAAAGCCATTCAACTCCACGCCGCGCTCGAAAAGTACGGGCGCCACTACCTGCTGCGTTACCACGCCACGGTGACGGCGGTGATCATTGCTCTTGTGGCGCTGAGCCTGCTCATCTTGATACAGCCCGCCACGACGGATTTTTTGATACGCATCAACTTCTTTTTGAGCCTGCTGGCCGTTTTGGGGTATTTGGCGGGCCTCCTCCTGATCACCCTGCTTGTCGGCAAAGTTATCCGGGCGCTGCGCCAGCGCTTCGACCCCAGTTTTGACGAGACCCCGCACGAGGAAAGGTTGAAGGGGTGAGTGACGGCACTGGGCGTCTTGTGTATCGCCCACGGCCTGGGACGGGCAGAGCGCACGCGATTGATCGTACGCTGGCCATGCTGCGCCCGCTAGCCTACAAAGGAGCCGTGCAAACACTGCTAGAGCGGCTACCGCAGCAGCTCAAGGGTTAACATGCATCGTTTCCTTGCCTGACGTGCTCCAGAAACGCCCGGAACGCGGGCGGCTGCTGTCGCCGGCTGGGGTAATAGATGAAAAACCCGGGAAACGGCGGCGTCCAGTCGGGCAGCAGTTGAACCAGCTCACCGGTCTCCAATAGCGGGTCGACCTGATGGGAGAACTGATACGCGACCCCGGCGCCCTTCGCCGCCATGGCGGGCAGCATCGACGGTTCGTCAACGGTCACGGGACCGCTCACCGCCACCTCGAACCGCGTGTCGCCTTTTTCAAACTCCCAACGGTAGGGCGAGCCGTCGCTGGGGTTACGAAAGCAGAGACATCGGTGATGCTCGAGATCACGCGGGTGGGCAGGGGCGCCGAACTGCTCGATATACTCAGGCGAGGCCACTACCTTCATCTCCAGATCCCCGCTGAGCGGCACCGCAATCATGTCCTGATGCAGCTTTTCGCCAAGGCGTACACCGGCGTCGAACCCATCCGCGACCACATCCGCCAACCGCTCCTCGACCACGATCTCCACGTGCACCTCGGGATATTCAGCCAAAAAGCTCGCCAGTATCGGCGCCAGGTAGCGTTTTGCGGCTATCCGCGTGGCGTTGAGACGTACCCGGCCAGCAATACGCCCCTGCGCGGCGGTGGCGACGGTTTCAGCACTCTCCAGGGCGCGAAAGGCGGGCTCGGCCTGGCCGTACATGCGACGCCCGGCGTCGGTTAACGACACGCTGCGCGTCGTACGGTTGAGAAGCCGCGAGTCCAGCCGCGCCTCGAGGTCCTTGAGAATCTGGCTCAGTGCCGAGGCGGGCAGCCCGAGGTGAGCCGCCGCCCGGGCAAAGCTGCCGTGTTCGACAATGGCGCAGAACGCCTTGAGCTGATAGAGATGTCGTCCACGCATTATGCCTCCATTTGATCACTTCTCGTGTCGATTGTGCCGTATAAACCTCATGGCTCACAGCGGGTAGAGTACTCCTTTCAAGAAAGGAGACATGACCATGAATCGTTTTCACGGAAAGCGCCTGCTCGTTACCGGTGCCACGAGCGGGATCGGGTTGGCGGGGGCCCTGCGCATCGCATCGGAAGGCGGCGAGGTGATCGCCACGGGGCGCCATCGCGCCAGGCTGGAAAAACTCCGCCAATCATTGCCGGAAAACGCCACCGTACTGCACAACGACGCTTCGCAACCTGATGAGGCCCAAGTGCTCACTGACCTGGTGGCCGACAAGGGCGGGCTGGATGGGCTCTGGCTGAATGCCGGCGTTGCGCGCGTGGCGCCGCTGGAGGACATTACGCCCGAGGCGTTTGATCAGATCATCGGCGCCAACCTGAAAGGCCCGGTGCTCCAGATGGCGGCGCTATCGAATCATCTTCGCGAAGGCGCTTCGATCCTGGTCACCAGTTCGACCTCGGCTTACGAGGGTGCCCCGGCCACGAGCCTTTACGCCGCCGCCAAGGCCGCCCTGGTCGCACTCGTGCGCTGCTGGGCCGCCGAGCTGGGCAAGAGGCGTATTCGCGTCAATACGCTGGTTCCCGGGCCCATCGATACCCACTTTCGCGACTTCATGTCACCGACCTCGCGCCAAGCGTTTGAAGACACCGTCACCTCCCAACTGGCCCTGCCCCGTGTTGGCCATCCTGAGGAAGCCGCCGCGGTGGCCGCCTTCCTGCTTTCCGACGAAGCCTCTTTCGTCACGGGCAGCCAGTACCTGGTCGATGGCGGGTTGATCATGCGGTAGCCAGAAACAGGGTGATCCAAACCTTCCCCATAAGGGCACCCCCAAATAGCCTGGTTGGCTTCAACAACGGCACATCTGTAAACCAAAGCACTAGACTAAAGGTTACAGCGGCGATAGAGTCACGCAGTAAACTCAACAAAACACAAAAGGTTTCCTCCGCCATGTATGACACGTCTCGCGCCGTTACGCTGCCTACGCCCTTAAACCTTGCCCACCGCTCGATGAGTTGGAAGATGATAGCGGTGGTGCTGGGCTCGCTTTTTCTAACGCTGTGCTCCTACGTGCAAGTGCCCATGGTGCCCGTGCCGGTCACGCTGCAAACCTTCGGGGTAATGCTGATCGGGGCGCTCTACGGCTGGCGCTTGGGCGCACTGACCACGCTGGCGTGGCTAGGCCAAGCTGCCATGGGCTGGCCGGTACTGGCGGGCGGCGCGAACGGCTGGATCGCCTTCGCCGGACCCACGGCGGGCTATCTATTCGCCTTCCCGCTATGTGCGGCGCTGACAGGTTGGCTCGCTCAGCGTGGCTGGAGCGGTCAGCGTCCCGCGCTTGCCTTCACAAGCATGATGCTGGCCCACGTGCTCTGTTTGGCTGCGGGCGGCGCCTGGCTTGCACAACTCGTTGGCATAGAACAAGCCTTTGCGTTAGGCGTGGTGCCTTTCCTGGTAGGCAGCGTGCTGAAATCCGCCCTGGCCGCCGTTACGCTCAAACTGATCGCCAGCCGCTCGCGCGGCAAGATGTGACCATAAGGCTACGCGGCCACCACCTGCTTTGCCTGCTCACCTACGTAGGCAAGGGGTATAGCGCCTCCTTTGTGGCCAATTACGACCGGCTCGCCGCGCGCCTTTCTTGCGGCGAGCCGGTGGAGCTGGTCGCGGGGCCGGATGACATCTGCGCCCCGCTGCTGGCCCCCGCGTGTGAGCCGCCCCACTGCCTGAACGACAGCGTAGTGGGGCGAGATACCGCCGCGCTCGAGGATATCAGCGAGACGCTGGGCCGCTCGCTCGCCGTTGGGGATACCTTGAACCTGAACAGTGCCACACTGGCATCGTTAAGAGCCGCCTTCCGCGCCGGGCTGAACCGGCGGGCGTGTGTCGATTGCCAGTGGCATTCGCTTTGTACTGACGTGGCCGGGAGCGGTTATGTTGGAGTGCGCATTCAGGTTACGTAAGCCCATCGCCATCGGATTATATATCCTCCTCTTTCAACAACCCACTCTCTCGATCTTGCTTTCTATTCATGGATTTATAGCCCTTTTTGAAGCACCTCTAGCGATCTCCTATAAGCACCCAATAAAGCGCGTTTCATCTTTCTGTTACGCTATGCGCTTTTTAGCACCACCGGCAAGGAGCCCCGCTTGAGCAATAACACCCGCCCGCTAACGGCGCTGGAAAAGCACCACGCCCGCACGGTTTACCTGCGCGTGGTGTTGTTCAAATGCCTACTGGTACTGTTCGGCATGTTCTTTCTGGTGCTCAGCGGGGTGCTGCCGGTTGCGTTCGTGGTGGATGATATCCGCGCACCGGTGCTGCTCATCGGCTTTTTGATGGTGCTGGATCTGGTCGTGGCGGCGCTGGGCGTCTTTTTGGTCGCCCACGGATTGGGGCGGGCCACCACGCTCAAGCACACTACTACGCAACTGCGCGGCCGGTTGATCGAAAAAAAACGTACCGCCAGTGCAGGCAACGGCGGCGGGCGTTATACCGTGTACACCTACTTCATCAACGACGTGCAGATCTCCTGGCCGCCTGGGGCCGAACGCCTCTACAAGCCCCTGATCGATCAAACGATCACCCTGACGGTGGCCATGATCGACATCAGAAGCCGCCCCCGGTTGCAGGCGCTGGTGAAGTGCTTTGGCATCGACCCGGACAAGGAGAAGAGCCCGGGCCTGGGCGTGGTGCTCAAATGCCAGAAAGCGATCAATGTACACGGCGCACTCGAAAAGTACGGGCGCTATTACTTGCTGCGCTACCAGCTCAAACTGGCGGCGGGCTTTGGCTTCTTCGCGGGCCTGGCTTTACTGTTTTTCATGCACCCGGCCTCGAACGGCTGGATGGTGCAGCAGAGCCCCCTCATGCAGGGCATGACCATTACCGGCTACATCTTTGGAAGCATTGTGCTGGCGGCGTTGGTGGCTAACGGGTACCCGGCACTGCGCAAGCGGCTGAATGCGGATTACGACGCTACGCCGCATGAGGAGCGGCTGCGAGGCTGAGGCGCTATTCATAATGGACCCAAGGGGCCTTGCTTGCGCAGGCGCTATAGACAGGCGCAGAATCAAAAACGACTCTGCGCCTACATGGACACTACAACATGTCTTTGCACGTTTGGCTGACGTTTTCCGTTGCCTACCTTCTGATTACCCTCTCACCAGGCCCCAACGTGCTGTTGGTCATTCGCAATACATTAAGGTACGGCGCGACCGGTACGGTGATCGCGCTCACTGGTAACCTTCTTGCCCAGCTGTTCACCATCTTGCTGGTGGCACTGGGCGTGGGCACCTTGCTCAGCACCCTGCCCACCGCGTTTACGGTATTGAAGGTGATCGGGGCGGCTTACCTTGTTTATCTTGGCGTGGCTCAGTTAGTGACCTCTTTCAAGACACCCGCTGCGGCCCAACAGGTAGTGGGCAGTACGCCATCAAGGCACCGCTCTCTGCTGCTGGAAGCGTTTTTGGTGTCTATCAGTAATCCCAAGACCCTGCTGTTTCTATCCGCCTTTCTGCCGCAGTTTCTTGATCACATGACAGGCGTGACCCGCCAATTCGCCCTCATGTACCTCACCATCGCGCTGATCGTGATCGGCGTACACTCAAGCTACGCGCTAGCGGTACGGCGCTTGGGGCATCACTTTCAAAGCCCGCGATGGAAAGCAGCGTTCAGTCGTATCAGCGGCACGCTGTTTATCGGCATGGGTATTCGGCTGGTCGGTAGCCGCACATAGTGTGTAAGTAGATAACCGATACAACGAATAATGCCCGCTCCCTCACGACCAAACCGATAAACCACTCTACCCGCTTGGCCCTAAATCCAATATTTAGCGCCTAATCCATGTTAAAGCGCTTTAACCAATAAAATATTGGATTTAAATAGCCTTTACCGCAGGCCATCACCCACCCGACGCTGCGCGGATTGTGGTGCAAACGAAGTCGAAGCAGCTTGGCACAGCCGATTCAAGGTATCAGGCTCTTGATGCCTGATACGCCCGTTGCGGCCTCCACTACGGCGAATGTGCCTTCTTGAAGGGAACGAGGTGAAACGTTCCCACTACCACCGAGCCCACCAAAAAGCCAATGAGCGCAGAACACAGCGTATTGAAGCTCCAGCCCAGCAGGCCGCCCAGGGCACCGGTTGCTTCGCCAATGTCATGCTCGATATGGTGCACCCAATCGTAGGGCGCGTTGAACCACCCCATGCCATCCGCCCCCAGGTTGGCCATCAGAATATGCCCACCCACCCAGAGCATAGCGATGGTACCCACCACCGAGATGGTCGCCAGCACCTTGGGCATGGCCGTCACCAGGCTACGGCCCAGTGTTTGTATTCCGGGGCTCTTACGCCTGGCAAGTTTCAGGCCGATATCATCCATCCTGACCAGCAGCGCTACCACGCCATACACCAAAATGGTGATGACCAACGCGACCACTATCAGACTCACCAGCTGTGACCAGAACCCCTGATGAGAAACCGTGGAAAGCGCGATCACCATGATTTCCGCAGACAGAATCAGGTCAGTGCGAACGGCACCACTCACGATCTTTTTCTCGGCCTCCGGCCCCTTTTCGACCGCTGGCTTGTCGTCGTCATGCTCGCCGGATAGCTTGTGCCAGACCTTTTCCGCGCCCTCGAAGGCCAGGTAGGTGCCGCCCACCATCAGGATGATCGGCAATAACGCGGGCAAAAAGTGATTCAGGAGCAGCGCCGCCGGCAGGATAATTATCAGCTTGTTGCGAATGGAGCCCAGCGCGATCCGCTTCACGATCGAAAGCTCACGCTCTGCCGTTACCCCGTGCAAATATTGCGGCGTTACCGCCGTATCATCGACCACCACCCCGGCCGCCTTCGCCGTTGCCCGCCCAGCGGCTGCACTTACATCGTCCAGTGACGCGGCAGCCAGCTTCGCCAGGGCGGCAATGTCATCCAGCAATCCAATCAAGCCGCCTATGGCCATGGATGTTTTCTCCGTGAATAACAGTTGTAGATAGTAAAGCACATAGCGACTTGGACGGAGCGCGTCTCTTCACACATCAAATGCTATTCGTGCCAGGGTCTGCTCAAGTTCATGGCGATCCGCCTGGCGCTTGGCCTTCGAGCGACGGGTAAGGTTTTGCAGCTTTCGCCCTACCCCTGGCAATGCTGCTGCTTCCTCTAAATGGATCAATTCAAAATCAGGCTGCTCATCTTCGACGGACCATAGAAAGTCACAGGAGGGCTTATCCAGCTTTTTAGAAATCCATAGCAGTAGCTGTGCTCTGTTCTCAAGCAGTTGCGCCGCCGTCACCGGCTTGGCGGTCATTCCCTTGAAATGGGCATCGAAGAGCGTCTCAAAATCCACTGGTTCCCTGGGAGCCAGAAGTTCCCAGGCCGGTTTAGGGCTACACGTTAGATACACCAGAAAGGTTCGCCATAATGTCGCATCGGCCCGTTCATCTTCCAGCAGCAAGCCAATGTCGAACAGATCCCTGGGATGTTGACGAGACAAGGCCGCCGCCAGTTTTCCAGCGTAGAGATCGGCAAAATCGAGCACCTGCGTTGAGGCAAAGCCGAAGGCCTGTTCGACTTCCGGTTGGACCACCATCATTCGAACCGGGTGTACTGTGCCGCGCATCACTGGGGTTGTTTCAATCTGCACACGCGCCCGGCCACGGCTGCAAATTAAGCGTGTGATCCCCCTGTGTTCGCGCCACCTGATGTTTGCACTTGTAATTGCAAAGGACGGGCACGCAAGGTCTCCGCCAACTGCTCTAGTGCTGCGGCAATATCCGCCACACCTGCCTCAAAATTCTGCACAGGAAGCCAGGTCAAGTCGATATCCACCGATAGCCTGGGGAGATCATGCTCAAACAAGTTGATGGCAGTACCCCCCTTCAGTGCAAAGCGGGTTTCCTTTGCCAGCACCGGCAGGATATCTACCAGCAATTGCACACGGTCGCTGTAGCGTTTATCCCAGCTGCTCATCAAGGTCTCCCGGCAGAACAATGTGATACGTGGGATGCAGGCGGCCACCAGGCACCAGCGAACGCTTCCCACTGCCGAGATTCACCCCCTCTATCGATAGGTGTGAAAACCAGGCGTGCCCATGACGCTCGGCCAGCGCGAGAAACAGACGCTTAGCCTTGATGCTGTGGCAATGGCGCAACAGCATTTCAAGCCGCTGAGGGCGTAGGGTGGCCATGGCCTGCATTAATGCATCCACTTCGTAGACCCCACCCGCATCAGACACCTCATCACACATCTCCAGCATGGCTCGTTCCGGTGTCGAACACACCAGCACACCGCTCGGCATCGCTTCACGTCGTTCCAGCCCCAGGTTCAGCAACGCCTGATCCGTTGTCTTATCAGTAAGCGGAATATCAGGTAGATCAAAAGGTCCTTTGCCGCAGTAGTCGACCCGTTCCACCAACGGCAACTTGCATACCCACCCTGGCAAGCGATCCGGCCCGAAGAGTGTGATAACGGCGGCTTCGCCCAACCGTAGGTAGTGCTCATGCCCCAGCCAAGCCAGCGCAAAGCGCCCACCTATATGCAGCGACAAACCCTCCGTCTCTTGCACCGTGCGCACCACCCCTTCCCATTTCAAAGAGCCTCCTTTACGCATGTACACACCACGCGCCGGGGAGACCAGCCAACCACTAGCGACATAGCGGGCCAACAAGCTACTGTAATAGCCATGCGCTCTTAGCCACCGGCTGGAAACCACGCCGGTATCGTTTAGTCCTGTAAGCAGGCGGTTTAATTTTCCATCATTTTGATCACTCATAATGACTAAAATACACTTTCTATAAACCGACACAATGGGCCGAGTTTAATAAACAACAAAAAAAGTCACTCAGAGTGACTTTATAAGGCATTTAATAAACAAATCCTTGAAGTGCCTTGTGGTCATAGTATGAGTTAGCTGCTTACTTAACCCCCCCCCTTTCAGTAACGATCACCCTTAAACAGCAAAGATCGCCACTACAAAGAGCCCTCCACAGTTCGCCCAAGTAACACCGCATAACGCGTACTACGCCCACCACCAGGCAGCTTGTAAAAGCAGCCCTTTTCCACCAACTCGGTCATATCTCGCGTGGCGGTCGCCTTACTCACCTTAGCCAGTGCCTGGTACTTGCGCGCATTGATACCTTGTACGAACTCTTCCCCCGCGTTATCCAGTAACCGATTGAGTATCTTGATCTGCCGCGCGCTTAATACCGTGGTGGCATGGCGCTGCCAGAAATGCGTTTTCAGAAGCACCCGGTCAATACGCAATAGTGCCTGTTCGAGTGCCTCTTTGAGTGTATCCAGAAACCACGCAAGCCAGGGTGTGATATTCAGCCCGCCCTTCTGAGTACGTTCAAGATGATCGTAGTAGGCCTCGCGCCGGGCCATGATTGCCGCGCTGAGTGAATAAAAGCGCACGGACTGCCGCTCAGCCTGGGCCAGCGCTCGATCGGTCACTGCACGCGTAACGCGCCCGTTACCGTCACCAAACGGATGCAGTGTAATCAGCCAAAGGTGGGCGATACCGGCACGCACCAAAGGATCGAGCCCTTCCGGTGGATGATTGAACCACTCAAGGAACGCCTCGAGTTCCGCTTCCAACTGAGCACGCGGTGGCGCCTCAAAATGTACCTTCGGACGATCTATCCGACCCGAAACGACCTGCATGGGATGATCGCCGCGTAGCTCATTAACGCGTACCTCGCTTATCAGACCAGGACGCTGCACGAAGAGCAAAGACTGCCAGTGGCATAGCTGCTTCAGGGAGAGGGGATCATCGGGCTGATGGGTCGATTGAAGCAGCAGCTCGATCAGCGCTTCAGATTCCGGCGTGGTTCGGTGAGTAACGCCCGCCTGCTCTAACCCCAAATGGCGAGCCACCGATGAGCGCACGGACCCCACGTCCAAACGCTCCCCTTCGATCTCGCTGGTGCGAATAGCGTTCTGAATGAGCGCGTCCATTTCCACGGTTAAATCCGTGTGTTCAGACGTTGCATCCGTTCGCCCCACCACGCGGCCTTGCAACAGCCTTACGGCATTCAGCAGGGGGCGCAAAGTGGGCTCATCCCACTCGAATAAAGGCCAGTTGCGTTGCTCCCATATATGCATGAGCCGATTACCACGCTTATTCGAATCAAATTATGAGCCGATTATGGCGTTTATTCGGCTCAAACGCTAATCGACGGCAAAGCCAACGTTGTCGGCCGACCCACTGCATCGACTTTAAGTAAACCGCCATGAAGCTGACAAGAGCTACCCTGAAACCTTCATTCTCGTACAACCGTTGAGTGTCTTCAGGTTCTCGAACGCCCTTAGTGACGACCAAACCCTCGCCAATCAATGAAATGGGCTGCGCAAAAAGTTATTATCCTGCTAAATAATTTCTCGGCCGAATTGATACACTTCCATACCCTCTCACTGGACACGCTATGCACAACCTATGGATTCCCGTCGTCGCCATTTTCGTCGTGGCGGGCCTGATATTCGGAAGCCAAGCCTACTCCGAGGCCCAGCGCGATGCTCACATCGCCGCGACGATAGCCGAACGCCTTGAAAGCCAAGCACCGGCCGACATCTCCGACTTACAGCGCGTCAACAAGGGCTATGGCGTGTGCGGCGACTACGCGCTTTCAGGCGCTGAGTCCGGCCGCTTCTACTACAACAGCGCCACCAAGCGGCTAGCGCTTGGCACCGATGCCCCGCTGTATCAGGACAACTGTGAGAGCGTCGCTTACTGAACCCCTTGAAAGCTGTTTTGGATCAGTTAAGCAGTAAAGTGGTTACGCGCCAGCACCGCGATCCCGCCGCGCATAAAGTTACCGGTCGGTAATTTAAAAGCAGTCTCGACCCTTTATACCCAGAAAAGTTACCGAACGGTAATCAAACGCAGGTTCCCTATGCCAATCGATAACGCCCCTTCCTTCACGACCATTCGTCAAAGCGAAGAGCTGGGCCAACTGGTCCGTAAACTCCGCACTGAACAAGGCTTGTTGCAGATGGACCTGGCCGGCCTTGCAGGCACCGGCAACCGCTTTATCGTCGACCTTGAACGCGGCAAGCCCACCCTGCAGCTGCAAAAGGTGCTGGATGTATTGGATTTAATGGGGCTCGAAGTGGTGGTGAAAAGAAAAGGGGACGGTCACCATGGCGCGTGACGCCATGCTGCCGGTGAGCCTCTCGCCTTCCCTACCGCTCTCGCAGCCAGTTCACGAAGGCGATAGCGCCAACCAGACAACCAGATTGACAGAGGAGACATGTCTCGCCCGACACGAATTCCTCTCTCGGTTACACTAGCGCGACCGCCTGGAGGGTGAGGTTTTCTCACCACTTTTTCGCTACCCCCTTCCCAACCTGTGATGCATTCCATGTCCATTTCCCAACGCCCTTCGAAGCTGAGCCTGCCTCAGGTCAATCCCGGTGTGCCGACGGTACTGGAGTATCTGCTGCTCAAGTTTCCGGCCATCGATGAGGCGATATGGCGTGAGCGCATGGCCACCGGCAAGGTGCATCGCGATGACGGCACCTGGATTACACCGGCGGCGCCCTTCAAGCCACAGCTTCGCGTGTTCTATTATCGCGAAGTGGCAAGCGAGCCGAGCATTCCCTTCGCAGAGCATACCGTCTATCGCGATGAGCACATTCTGGTGGCCTACAAACCACACTTTCTGCCGGTCACGCCCGGCGGGCGCTACGTCAATGAGTGTTTGCAACAGCGGCTGCGTAAAAGCACCGGGATCGAGGCGCTGCAGCCGGTACATCGTCTGGATCGCGTGACGGCCGGACTGGTGCTTTGCTCGCTCAATCCCGAGACCCGCGCGCTGTATCACCAGCTGTTCAAGTCACGACAGATTCACAAGACCTATCAGGCCATCGCCGAGGTAGACGGCGCTACGTCATGGGTGGGTCGAGAGTGGGACGTAAAGAATCGCATCGAGCCAAGCGAGAAGCGCTTTCGCATGCGGATTAGTGAGGGCGACGCCAACAGCCATTCGGTGATCCGCTGCGTGAAGCAAACCGACACCCAAGCGCTGTTCGAATTACACCCCGTGAGCGGGCGCCGCCACCAGCTGCGCCTGCACATGCAGTCACTCGGCTGGCCGATTTTGAACGACCGCTACTACCCGGTGCTGCAGCCACTCTCGCCGGATGACGTTACGCGCCCTTTGCAGCTGCTCTCCAAGGGCTTCGCGTTCACTGATCCCGTGACCAATGAGCATAGGTGCATTGAGTACGATGGCAGCCTGAAGCTTAACTAGCGTGGCGCCGTCACTTCCCTATCGGTTACTCATCGAAGGCGCGTCTCGAGCCGGACCACCATTTTCATGCCGGCTATTGCATGCTGAGCAAATACCAATGGCGATTGAACATACGCCCGGCACGCTAAGTTCGATTGCCCAGCAGGGTACCGAGCAGACGCCGCTTGAAAGGCTTGGGCAACGCTTATCAAGTAATCGCCGTAAATTACTTCAACGTTGGTCGGCGAGATAATTCACGATCATTAAGGTATCGCAGTAGCCCGGCTCATAGTCCTTAAATAGCTTGTGCCAAGACTTCTCATCGCCATCGATATCCTCTCGCGCCAATTCCTCTATCGTCGACACCTCACGCCGTTTGAACATGCGGTATGCATCGTTTGCTCGAACATTGACTGCTGAGCAATTAAAATCAAAATTAATTTAAAATTATCTAATCAGGATTCAGGAATGCTCTCCAAAACAATCGACGAGGATACCAATCCTTCGCTCTTGCTGACTTTTGTCACGACAGGAAAAGTAAACTTTGCCTCATCCCAAAATGGAGTTTCAGTACTCAAGAAGCTCGTTTTGGAGAATCAATCGGATGTACCTCTGGAAAACCTTACTGTCGAGCTGACTTGTCAACCGGGTCTGTTGCGTCCCAAAGTCTGGAAAATGGATCGCTTGGCACCTGGAAAACAGCAAGCCCTACACGACTTGGAAACCCCGCTGGACACAGTGCTTCTTGGTGGGCTTAACGAAGCTGAAACAGGAAGACTAACGCTACAAGTGCGACAGGACGATGTTGAATTATTGTCCGAGAAGCGCCCCATCGAAATGCTGGCACGCGATGAATGGGGCGGTGTTGGTGAGATGGCACATCTTTTGGCAGCCTTCGTTTCTCCCAACGATACGGTCGTGGCCGGGGTACTAAAGGAAGCGGGACGACTTCTTGAGACAACAGGACAAAGCGGCAGCATGGATGGCTATCAGTCCAGAGACCCATCACGCGTATGGATGCTGGCAGGAGCCATCTGGTCTGCTGCTACGGGGCTGGGTCTGACCTATGCGGTTCCTCCTGCCAGCTTCGAACGGCAGGGACAAAAAATTCGTGACCCTGGCCGTATCCGCTCTGAAGGGCTCGCGACCTGTCTGGACAGTGCGCTGTTTTTGGCAGCCTGTTTTGAGGCAGCAGGCCTCAATCCTGCCGTTCTGTTTTGTAAAGGACATGCCTGGACTGGCGTATGGCTGACCGAAAAGGATTTTGGAACCATCAGCGAACCGGACGTCATGACCGTTCGCAAGGCGCTTGATGCCAGAGAATTCGTAAGCATGGAAACTACCTTGCTCACACAACGTCCCAGCGCTGGATTCGAAGAAGCCGTTGAGCGCGCGCGCGAGCATACTTCGGAGCGCAACGAACACGATTTCATCATGGCCATCGACATTCGTCGGGGCCGTGCGGCGCGAGTGCGCCCTCTTGCCAGCCACCGTAGTGAAGCCGCTACTGAAATAGCAGATATACCGGCACGCCCAGCCGCACTTCCAAAACCGTTGTCCTTGGGAATGCTGCCCGATGAGCTGACCGAAGAAGAACCTTCGACGCCTGCAGATCGAATCTCACGGTGGCAAAGAAAGCTGCTTGACCTTTCGTTGCGCAACCGGCTACTGAATTTCAAGGATAGCAAGCAGACGCTGTCGTTTTTCTGTCCGGATGTTCCATCACTTGAAGATCAGCTTGCCGAAGGCAAAAAATTCCGCGTGCTGGCGCTAAAGGATGAAGACCCAATTGGAAAGCGGGATCTACTGGCAAAGGAGGAACCGGAACTCATAGAAGAAGTGGCCATGGACGCTTTCTCCAAGGGCCAGATTGCAACGATTCTGACTCGCAAGGAGGCCAGCTCACGACTTCTGGAGCTATACCGACGTGCCAAAAGCGACATGCAGGAAGGGGGCACCAACACGCTTTTCCTTGCCGCCGGCTTTCTGCGCTGGAAAAAATCGGAAGGAGATATACAAAGCTATCGTGCGCCACTTTTACTTATCCCGGTAAAGATTACGCGACAATCTGCACAGTCCGAGTTCTTCATCGAGCATCATGAAGATGAGGTTCGCTTCAACACAACACTCCTTGAGTTTTTGAAAAGAGACTTCGAACTCAGGATGCCTGAGCTGGAAGGCGAGCTGCCGCGGGGCGAGAGTGGCTTCGATCTGCCACGCATCTTTGAAGCCATGCGGCGCAGAGTACGAGAGGTAGCAGGTTTTGAAGTAGTCGAAGATGTTGCTCTATCGACCTTTTCCTTTTCCAAGTTCCTGATGTGGAAGGATCTGGTCGATCGTACCGACAGCCTGCGCGAAAGCGCGCTTGTGAAACATCTGGTCGACAATCCGTCAGAGCCTTTTATCGCTGCAGGAAACCCGGGGCTCCCTGACGCTGCGGATGTAGATCGGCGCCGTGCACCACGTGATCTTTTCACTCCCCTGCCTGCGGACTCTTCTCAGCTTGCAGCCGTTCTGGCCGCCGAGGAAGGGCATGATTTCGTACTCATTGGCCCGCCAGGTACAGGCAAGAGCCAGACGATCGCGAACATCATTTCGCAATGTCTTGCCGTGCAAAAAACCGTTCTCTTTGTGGCCGAGAAATCTGCGGCTCTGGATGTGGTTCATCGTCGTCTGGCAGCACATGGGCTGGGAGATGCAGTATTGGAGCTGCATTCCAACAAGTCTGATCGTAAATCAGTGCTATCGCAGCTCGGACGCAGCTGGAAGCGTGCGGCGCAAAACTCCGAAGCAGAGTGGATAAAGGTGACCGACGACCTTTCTGTCACCCGCGACCAATTGAATGCTTATGTCGCTGCGTTGCATGAAAGGGGAACTCAGGGCTTCAGCATCTTTCAGGCTATTGGAGAAACCGTGGGGGAGATGCCGCCGTTCAGACTTTCCTTTCAGAACAAGGATGCCCATGATTCACAAAGCTATGCGCGGCTGAGAGGTATAGCCGAGTCGCTGGGCCGATGTCATGAAATCATTGAGGAGCGACAACCCTTGCCGCTTATTCAAGCGGATGACTGGTCCTTCGCCTGGCAAGCCGAACTTCTCGAGAAGACCACTGTGCTGGCTTCTGTGACGCATGAGCTATTCGATGCCGCCGAGGCACTTGCTCACCAGCTCGGTTTGGGCTGGAGTGGCACCGGTGCTCCTGAACAGATCGGGACCCTTCGCCAGCTTGTCGAAATATCCGTTACCGGCGAAGACGTGAGCTGGTGCCTGCCGCGCGACATGGCAGAGATACAACATCAGGCACAGGTCCTGCACGACTTGCTTGAACAATACCACAGCGCCCTGGGCCGTGCTTCGGCACGCTATCCGATGGAACGACTTGAAGATATTCCTCTGGATAAACTGGACGAGAGCTGGCGACTCGCCCAGGCGAAGATATGGCCGCTTGCCTTTTTTGCGAAATCTTCAGTGCGCAAGCTCCTTCAAACCTATGTCGAGAGCGGTCAGGCTGACCCTGACAGAGACATTGCCGCCATGAGAGACGCCAGGCGCCTACAGGCAGAGATCAGAGAAAATGTCCTGCAGCAGTGTCCTGTTGCTGACGGGGTGAACACTGATAGCGACCGGCTGAGGAACTGGGTGGCGCAGGCAGGCAGCCTGAAAGCGATTCTGGATACCGTTGCACCAAGCGTATCCGATGAGGCTCGCTGGGAAACAGCCAAGCTCAGTCTGGCCCAGCACGCGCAAGACGATCTGCGGCGCGCAATGACCCACTTTTCACAAAAGCACTCTAAATGGAAAAGCTGCGCGGACGCTTTTTCCCACGCTTCACAATCAGATCCTGAAAAACTGTCGCTATCCGAACTTTCCGAGGGTCTCAACAAGATTCTGGAACACAAGGGCCATCTTTCAGACTGGACACGATGGATCAGTGTTCGGCTTGAGGCCGATGCCGCTGGCTTGACGCCCATGGTAGAGGCCATCGAAGAGGGTCGCCTTGAAGGTGATGTCGAGGCCGCCTTCGTGTCCGCATATGCCGCTTGGTGGCTGCCACTGGCGATAGACTCCCAGTCACCGTTACGTGGTTTTTCGCACTGGGCGCACGAGGACACGATCAAACGCTTCAAGGAGCTTGATGACCAAGCAACGGAGATGGCGGCGAACCAGGTTCTAAACCGTATTCAGCACGGTCTGCCGGCTCAGGACGCTGTACCACGACGATCCGAACTCGGCACGCTTCGGCACCAGCTGACTCTTCAACGGCCCAGTATGCCGATTCGAACCTTGATTTCGGAAATGCCGGACAGCTTTACCAGGCTGGCACCGTGCGTACTGATGTCTCCCCTATCCGTGGCGCAGTACCTGCCTGCTGGACAGGCCGCCTTCGACGTCGTGATTTTCGATGAGGCATCCCAGATCACCACATGGGACGCCATCGGCGCGATCGCCCGTGGGCGTCAGGCCATCATTGTGGGTGATCCCAAACAGCTGCCCCCTACCAATTTCTTTGGCCGCAGTGATGATGGCGATGAGGACATGCACGAAGCAGAGCGCGATCTGGCGTCCATCCTCGACGAAGTGGCTTCGGCCGGTATTCCGACTCAACAGCTCGACTGGCATTACCGCAGCCGGGATGAATCGCTCATTGCTTTCTCCAACTGGCATTATTACGGCGGTCGCCTTGTGACCTTCCCGTCTCCCGCGACTGCCTCCGAGGCGGTAACGTTGCACCAAGTGGATGGTGTTTACGGACGTGGCCAGGGACGCACGAACGATGCAGAGGCGCGTGCAATCGTGCACATGACAGTGCGTCGCTTGAGCGAATGGCTGACATGGCCAGAGGAAGATCGCCTGACGCTGGGCATCATCACCTTCAACATTCAGCAACAGAGCCTCATCCTCGACCTGCTCGACGAAGAGCGGCGGCAAAATCCTGATCTGGAATGGTTCTTCGAAGATGCCCGAGAAGAACCCGTGATCGTCAAGAATCTGGAAAACATCCAGGGCGATGAGCGCGATGTGATGCTCTTTTCGATCACCTTTGGACCGGATCATGCAGGCCGACTCTCGATGGCCTTCGGCGCCTTGAACAGTGATGGTGGCGAGAAGCGTTTGAATGTCGCGGTGACCCGCGCCCGACAGGAGCTACACGTTTTTGCCTCCATACGTGCCGATCAGATCGATCTCACTCGTACCAAGGCCACTGGTGTGAAGCATCTCAAGGCTTTCCTTGACTTCGCCGCGCGTGGCGCGATTGCCTTGCCGGCACGGGACGAAGGCTCGCTGGGTCCCGTCGAGAATGTCTTTGAAGCCGCAATCAAGGCGGCCATCGAGGCAAAAGGATGGGAACTTCGCCCGCAGATCGGCGTTTCAGGCTTTCGAATCGATCTGGGCGTGGTCCATCCGGATCATGCTGGCGTGTATCTGGCTGGTATTGAATGCGATGGGGCAACGTATCATGGCTCTGCTACGGCGCGGGACAGAGACAAGATTCGACAGGCGGTTCTTGAGAATCTTGGCTGGACCATACTGCGCATCTGGTCCACTAACTGGTTTCGAAACCCAGGTATGGTTGTCGACCGCCTCCACACGATGCTTTTAGAGCACCTGGAAACAGACCGCAGCAGGAGAGCATCAGAAAAAACCACCCATGAACCGGCCGATCAGGAAGGGAGTACCACTGACAGCACCACACATACCGAACCGGAAAGTGGCGTCGCGTCAGATAGTTCTGCAAACGATCAGACCTCTGAAACAATGCAGGCGGAAGCCTCATTCGCAAGAGAAACGACCATGGTTGCGAAATCAATATCTTCTGAGCATCTCGCAACATCGGCAGCCACGGAATTCGACCAACCTGTGCCAGACCCCGACCAATTCTATCACCAGGATTACATTCCAACCCTGGAACTTCTTGTAGCCAATATCGTTGATCGCGAGGGTCCCATACCTCTGAGCCTGCTTGGTAAGCGCATCGCGAGCATGCACGGCTGGCAACGAACCGGTCGGCGCATCTCCGAACAGGTGGCCAACGCGCTGGGCCGCGTCGAAATACACCGAGAAAACGATATCGATTTTCTCTGGTCAGCAGGAAGCTACTCGAGCAGGATCGCGTTTCGATCAGGAATGGATCGCTCGATTCGAGATATCTCTCGAGCTGAAATTGCCGAGCTCTATGACCGCCATGAGGCTTCACTTCTCAATACTCAGGACCAGGCTCTAGAACTTGCTCGATATGCAGGCATCTCGCGGCTTTCAGCGGAAAACCGGGCCTATCTAGAAAGCTGCATTCTCTGGAGGTCCTCAAAGCATGCATAAATGTCGAGTCCTGCGTTGAAGTGCCCCCTCCATAGCTGCACAAGCTAAAGTGCAGCCACCAGGAGGACAGAATGAACGACGACAACCCGAGCAAGTGATGGACCGCCAAGCGAAAGGCTGCTGTGGTAATGGACAGCTTCTAAGGCAAGACCACAGCAGCTGAAATGGCGCGCCAGTATGATCTTACCGTCTCAGAGATCGAAGGATGGATCGAGGAGCACTGGCCCGCGCGCTGCGCTTTCAGCCACGTTACTTCTTGAAGCAAGGGCTTGAGCTTGCTGAGCGAAGGCCAGTGGCCATTGAACATACGCTCGGCACGCTGAGTCCGATTGTCCAGCGGGGTATCGAACAGACGCTGCTCAAGAGGCTAGAGCAACGCTTATCCAGTCATAGCCGGAAACTGCTCCAACATTGGTCGGCGAGGTAATTCAGGATCACTGCGGTATAGCAGTAGCTCGGCCAAGCTCATGCTCAACGTCACGCATCCCCCATTCTCTCACGCAGCCATTCCAATAACGCTTCTCTACCCGCACGGCGTGGCGCGCCCTGGCGGGTGTAGAGGGCAATGGCATCGCGTTGCAGCACGCTCTCAGCCACCGGGCGAATCAGTTCGCCGTTGTCGATCATGCGCTGCGTGGTGCGCCGCCACCCAAGCGCAACCCCGTGCCCCGCGACCGCCGCTTGCAACAGCAGCGGATAACTGTCGAACACGGCGCCCTCCGCCGCTGCACTTTCAAAGTACCCCATCACACGAAACCAGCCCTCCCACTCCAACCAATCCGCCGGGTCGGCGTGGTGCTGCAATAACCGCTGGTTTAGCAGGGCGTCGAGACTCAACGGGGAAGTGGCATCCTTGAGATAAGCGGGGCTACAGACCGGAAATATCTCGTCTTCGGCGGTAAACACCAAGCGATGGCTACCGCTGGGCCGGCCGTTGGTTTGCAGGGCGATGTCGAAGTGGCCACTGAACTCGGTGATCGGCCGGGTCGACGTGGCCAGTTGAATCTCGATGTCGGGGTAACGCTGGTTGAAGTCCGAAAGCGTTGGCATCAGCCAATAAAACGCTTCGCATAGCTGGCAGAACAACACGACGCGCTTGTCGTTTGGGTCGCCGCGTAGCGCCTGCGCCTGGGTCGCAATAGTTTCCAATGCTTGGGAGACCGTACGGCCAAACTCGCGCCCCTCACGGGTAAGAAACACACGGCGATGACGGCGCTCAAACAGCATCACGCCCAGATCCTCCTCCAGCGCACGTATCTGTCGGCTGATCGCCGCCTGCGTCAGATGGAGCTCATCCGCCGCCCGGGAAAAGCTCTCGAGCCGGGCCGCGGCCTCGAAGGGGCGTAGCGTTGCCAGCGGCGGAAGCGACTTGATGAAGTTATCCATAATCTGAGCTCATCCATCGAAACGTATAAGTCGTTTGAAGCGCTGCCAGTGGCAGCGGCATTCTGGAGCGGAATTCATCGCTGGAACCGTGTAATGAAGGCTACTCCTGAACGTAAAGACCATATCCTGCAGGGCGTAAGCCTTATTGTGGGAGCCGTTTTCCTGCAGGCTTTGACCGACGCTCTGGTTAAGTATCTAAGCGCCAGTATGTCGCTCTGGCAACTTCATGTCATCGCCTCATTGATATCGCTGCCGATACTGGCCGGATTCATCATCCGCCCTTCAGGCCCGCGCCCCACCATCAAATCATACCGCTGGGTGACGATCAGAAGCCTGCTGCTGTTGCTGATGTGGATAGCCTACTACGCCTCCCTACCGCTGATCCCGCTCTCCGTCGCGGCTGTTGCCATTTACACCACGCCGCTGTTCATTGCCGTACTGGCGGCGTTTGGGGCGGGCGAGCGTCTTTCACGCTCGGCGTGGTTGGGCGTTTTGGTGGGTTTTCTGGGCGTGGTCGTGGTTCTGCGCCCCGGCCGCGACACCTTCACACCGGCCACCCTTCTACCCGTGCTGGCCGCCCTCTTTTATGCGCTGGCCATGCTGGTCACTCGCCACCACTGCCAACACGAACACCCCTTACTGCTGACGCTGGGGTTGAATCTGGCCTTTTTGGCGGCGGGCTCTCTTTTCAGCTTGTTGGTGGCGTTCAACGACACCGCTGCGCTTTCCGGGCGCTCGCCTTTTCTGTTCGGCGGCTGGCAATCGCTTGAGGCCAAGACGTTAATGATCGTGAGCGTTTATGTGCTCCTGTTGATCGCCGTGAATACTGGGGTAGCGAGGGCCTATCAAATAGCCCCTTCGGCGTTGATCGGCATCTTTGATTACGCTTACCTGATCTTTGCCAGTTTGTGGGGCTATCTGCTATTCAGCGAAGTACCCGATGCCATGACGTGGCTGGGGATGGGTTTGATCCTGATGGCGGGGGTGGTGGTGTTACGGCAACGGCGAGTCTGACGCCGTGCAGCTTGTAAAAGCAGCCTTTTACCATCAGCTCTCAAAATCCTGCGCTGCAGTTGCTCTACTCAAGCTCATTCAAGAATCACATTCCATCACTTTAGCCACGCTAGCATAGGGGATTAAAGCAATCTCCTTCGACTCGCCGTCTTGCCAAGGTCGCGTATAAAAGATATCCCTAGTAGCCATCGGAATCCTTAGATCGACACTCTTTAAGCGGTTATCTTCGCTGCGAAAGTCAGGCACAACTTTAGCATCCTCAGTCCAAAAAAACACGGTACAACCACGTCCACCTGTCGCTGAACTCGACATAGCATACCCAACCAATATTTTATTTAACGGCGGCATGATACAAACTACCAGAATAACAATCCCAGCAATGCCTCCCGCACGTATAATCGGCCTAGGCTTTCTAGCGACTTCCCACATGCTCCACACAATTACCATCTGGAATATTGAAAGCAATAACATAGCGATTATAAGAAAACCAAATAACTCCGCTAAACCAGCCCTTACGTTTGACTCAACAATTGCTGCAATATTAATCATGACGAATGTCTGAATAAGACCATATACCAAAAACCCACCCCATTTTGCTTTGGCATGAGCCTTCCAAGCTAGAGGTAACATCTGGCGTGCAGCCAGAATTAAAGACAAAGAAAAAAGTAGTATGGCTGCAATAAAAAGACCTGGATACCCCAAAAAATTCAAGAACGCTGGCCAATATAAAAATGCTATAACTATGATTGAAGGAACTATTAACCCTAAACTCCAAAATATAGATAATCGCATACGAACCTGATGTTCTCGGTAAGAACAGCCATTGTCACTCAGCAGCATGTCCTCTAAAAGACTACGACTAAGCGCTTTGCTTCGGCTCAGCAATATCATCGCTGGTAGTGCAGCTGAGCATGTTAAAATAAAAACGACGTATGCTATCAAAACAAAAAGAGCTGAAAGCCCCGATACAACATCAGGAGAAGTGATACTGAGTGGGATTGCCTCCCCTACTAGATAGCCATGCATTGCAACAACAGAGAGAGCAAGAGTCCCAATGCCCAGTAAAGCCCAATATCTCATCACAAAACCTGCCGCCCTTCGAACCTCGACTTTCCAATCAACTCCTTGGTTCTGTAACGTGCCCGAGTTATACGCCATAATATTATCCACCACTCTAAATCATTCGAATTAAAAGATGAGCATTACACCCAGCAAGATATTTTTCGCGTAACTGAGATTGAAGCACCGACGTCACCCCATCTTCAGTAGCAGCCCGGTTTAGAGTCAGAAGGTCAGCCCTCACTGTTAACGGGCAGGGCCAGCTAGGCAGTGTCAAATGTGTTGACTGTTAGTTAACAAAAAACGCCAGAAAGCGGGCTTGAAGCTGCCGTCACTTCAAGTCAGCACTATACCGGGTAAGGTCACATTTTGTGAGGAATAAAGATAGCTAAACAACCTTTAAAAGGCGAAAAAACTGAGGTATTACGCAACCCTTTAGCACAAGGTCCCGAACAAACTTATGCTGGTGAGTTCGTAGATGGTTTCTCTATGAATGCCCTAATTAGCGACTTGGATTGGGAAACGTACTGCCTACCTTCTATATAATGCAAATAGGTTAAGAGCTAAAACGATGCTTTTGCCAAATACTAGTCACACATTATAAATGTCCAACAGCGAATTTAAATCAACAGTCAACCGCTCCATGAGGCCTAAATTTTATCTTAAGCAGCCTTTTATAAACTCAGATCAATCAAACCTGTAAAGTAGTTTAGACAATACTATACAAAACAAATCATTCGAGCGATCTCAAATCTAAAAAACAGGTTTTTTTAATATTTCCAAAGAATCATATATACTACCATGAGGCCGCAACTCTTTAAATATGGAAATAGCTAAGTCATTCATTTCTCTGCTCAAAATCGATAGCGCGTCTACTTTGCCATCATTATCAAAAATCTTACGACTTTTATCAGGAACAAAAAGAGATGAGCGGTAATCCTTGTTTTCAAGTAAGAGAGCCAGATAACTCCGTGTTTTTTCAACCAGTGAAAGCTTCATATAATAGGGCGCGCTAAGTTCTTCATTCATATGAAAACCAATAGCAGCCAAATCATAACTGCTAAGCTGTTTAACCACACACTTCTTATAATCCGGCATATCTGCTATCATATTCTTCATAAGCCGAATAACAGACTTTAGGTTTCCTGTATAAAGAGCATCGCGATCATTAACCAATTTCATATGTGTGAAGGGAAAATTTAGCAAAAACTTATCATCTTTTTTATGATATATCTTTACTCCACGATCATGCTCTTGAAAGGAATTTTGATATTTAATGGTATCGAACCAGATTGCAGGAACCACATCCACTTCTCTAGCTAGACTACCGCCACTCACGCAAATGCACTTATTATTTGAGCAAACAACATTCGCTTTAGGAAAATTTACTGGTAAGATCTTTTCCGATTTATCGCGAACATCACGAATTATTTGCAAAATATTTCTAGGGTCACTAGAAGGAAAATAACTGCTTGGCAAAACTTTTGGTAACTCTATATTTACTGGATCAGTCACAGGGATAAGCATATCAACGTCGGAACGGCCTTTAATATGTATATCCAAGGCAACGGAACCCTGTAATCTTTTAGTAACGTTTTCCCCTGCAGCATTAAGACTTTTAATCAAGCTATCAGCAACTCGCTCGCCTTCTCTAATAGAAACCTGAGTAGCCGTTTCATCAACAGCCGCCATTGCACCTATTGCGTATTTTACACCAGCCGATTCATTAAGAGTTTCGAAAAATTCTCTTTTTCTAACATCTCGCCCTGTTCGAATAGCTTGATCAGCTGAAAAAGACTCCATTGAATCATAAATAGCCCTCTCACGGGAACCTTGTCGGCGTTCCTTTAGCGAATCAAGGCGACTATTAAAATCAATCATGCTGCTCTCCTTAATAACATAGTACCAAAAGTTCTTCTTCCGCCGCTATTAAAATAGGAAGCACGAGCAGTAGATAAATTTTTGGCTATCTCAATTTCGCAATAACCTTTATGGGGATTAAGCTTATGACTTTGTTCAATTTCCGGCTCATTTTTATAGCTGTAACTTAGTAGCCACCCCCCAGTAGGGCCGTGGCGTTTTGATAATGTTGCGGTATAACTTAAGCTTTGACTTTTTTTAGTTTTCAGATGAATAGATATTTCCTTCCAACTTTGCTCGACTCCAAGCTCCCCCTCCCAATCAAACCTCGTAGTGCCATCCTCATTTAATGTCTGACCATTAATAACCCAAATTCCGTTTAGGTCAGGTATTTTAAAGTAAGGAATTTTCCACGCCAACTTTTTAAAGGCCAAATGCAACGCAAAATAAATAGCCCCCGTAGTAACTGTTGCCCGAGTGAATGCATCAATTCCAGTTAGATTGGTTGTCCAAGCTAATAGTTGGGAGATGCCGCCGGCAACTACGATTGATGCAACACCCAGCCACCTGCCAATTACCGCTCGATCATGACCGAAAACAGCGTAATCATGCATTACACTTGCCTCCCATGACAGCATTAAGAGTCAGTCGAAAATTAACTTTCAAAGCTCTATCTCCTAAGAAAACATTCACTGAAGCCAGAAAGCATTCTAAATTTTAATTTATCATTAAATTAACTATGATGCACTATTTTATACAGCGACAGTATTCTATATTGAAGGTATAAAGCATAGCTTGTTAATGCTGAAAAGAAAAAATTATTTCGAGCCGCGTTTTCTTAATAGTGCTAGCAAAAATTGGCTATAGTGCTTTTGCATGGGTCTAGTCGATATGCAAAAAATAGATAAAGACTTCGAATGCGTCGACTATGAAACCATAACGAAGACTGTAGCGGCAATAATCTTGCTCTATTTCTTTGCCAGCCACTTTCTAAGAACAAGGAGGACATAAGCACTTAATAATAAAGCACTTACCTAAGAAACAGAATTTTGACAAATTACAGACGATGCACTATCAGGCTAGGTAGCTGCTTGATGCCCCTCAGAAGCGTCTTAAACACCCATACGTTGTGCTTATTGATTAAGAAAGAGTCGAAAAATGCTCTGTCACATAACTATAAAACGAACGACTCTCTAGATAGCTGCTACTGTAACCGATACTTTAGAAACATTGTAAAGCTTCACTTCTCCGCCAATAGCCAAACTAGGATTAAATAGAGCGAGATTGATGCCATCGCTAACTGAACTACGATAGACCACACCGTCGAACCCTGTCTTCTTAATAAATTCACAAAGATACTGGCTCGGAATGTAGTCGATTGCCGCACCAGTCGGTTGAACAGGCCGAGTCAATTCCTCGCCAAGACGCTCAAGGAATGGCAAATCGGCACGCAGTTGGTCAATGGCACTAGACTCTGAAAAAATGAAAGGTGAAACGAGCTTGCGCGGATTACGCAAGTCCACTGCTTTAATCTCTGGGATCGTGAAATCGGCGACGCAAGCAATCTCACCAGTATGAGGCCTGATCTCAGCCGCAGCAGTTTCGGGGAGTGATCCCAAATAAAGATAGGGAATGCCTGCTGGATTGGCTCGACCATGTGATGAGCGCCTTTTCGGTGGCGCTCCCATCTTTTCAATTTGAAAAATCTCATCTTCGGTTCGGATACGCGCTCGATACCATTGACGGGGTAATTGCCGCGCCAACAGCATTTCGAGAAGTTCACGGAGACGCTCTTGATCGATTTCAACATCAAGAAACCAGCGATTAGCATACATCATCTCGTCACGAAGCTTGTCCCACTGCGCGAGACCTTCACTGATATAGCTTGAAGACGGTGCAAAGCCTTTTCTTACGATTTCACCATCATCGAGAATCTCGCCAAGTAGCTCCTTAGCGTGGGCAGTGTCCATGCACCTGTGACTGAAGAGCTGCCAATCTTCCTTCATCCACTCAACCAGCAGCTTACCACCCTCACTAGGCTCATAAATATTAACTAAAAGTTCAAAATAGTCAGCGAGCTTAAAAGGCTCTAACAGTTGCGTACCTTCGGTACCACAGAAATTGCAGGTTCCATAATCGGGATCGAGAGACGGGAAGAGCTCGTCACGCAAGGCACGATCATCGAAGCACTCCGGACAACAAAATCGCTTTGACATGGAACTCAACCACAATAATCGGCAAGCGTTTCAATGTGATGCTTCATCGAGAGCTTTTTAATGTAGCCGAGGCCCGGAAAATGGCCTTTAGTATGAAGAGCGCGAAACTCCTTAATCGCCTCAGTTTCGAGAATATGGGAGGTACCGGTATCCAGTTTTGTGATCAGTTTTTCCAACGCCTGAGCGAACTTACCAGCAGGATCGGTTGGAGTGTCATTTGTATTCGAGACAAAATGATAGATGTACATAACATCGTCTTTGTCAGGATCGATATAGGTTAAGTGGATCGCGACGGCGTAAGCCGGGCCACCACTCTCGCTGTAAACGTCGCCTGCTATCAGAAAGTCACCGAAGCCAGCCATACCAAGTTCACTACAGATAACATGAAGATCCGAGAATTCCTCTATCGGCGGATAATCGGCATTTCGCTGCCGCTTAAAGCCATCGCGTACGAGGATACGCTTGCTCTGATCAAAGTGCTTACGGTAGAGCAACTTTGCGTGGTCTTCGATGAAGACGTTGGTGAGGCTAGATATTTCTTGCTCTAACGCATCCGCTAGAATCCTGGGGTCTGTAAAACCCGCGTGGACTAATACAGGGTGATGCTCGGCATGTTCGCCATAGCAGGCCATCACTTCGTTGGAGTTCATGTCATTACGCAGCAAAATTCCTGCGGAGATATTGTCAGCGTCGCTAAAGTCTTCTTGCAAGAGGCTGGTGATACTAGCCCCGTCTTCCTTATGATCACCGTGATAGGGGTTTACAATCACAATAGCGTGCCCACCGGCATCGCATATTGCAGTTAAGGTCTTTTTAAGACTATTAAGCGACTCCTTTACTGGTTCGATTATAGGTACAAAACTTTTTTCAGCAAGTAATTCTGACATTTCGCGAATAGTTATTAGTTCGAATTGCTTTCCGCGGAAGTATGGATAGTACATACGTATGTCAGCTCCAAGTCATAGCTGTTTGCAAAGGAGTCTCAATAGCGCCAAGCAGCTTCGGGTGATCAGAGCGGCGTACCGATATAGAAAGCGCCGCAGTTTGCAAAGATTTGGGCAGACGATTGACAAAGTCACTAAGCGGTGCAAGGTCACGCGTCCGCTTAAGAGTGCGAACCATCTCTATATGTAACTCTACCGGGTCTAGCCTAGCGAACAGGTCACGCATAACAGCATGCCGTTGAGTGTTAGGAACCTCAGGCACCCCCACGTCCATTGCATGCAAGATTGTGTTGCTTTCGGCCATACGCAATGACTCAAAAACAGTTACCGGGCAGATTCGCGCAGGGCACTCCGCTGCTTCACGCACTGTTGTTATCCGGAAGCGCTTTGAAAGACACATTACCCCTACATCTTTCGGAACCGTTCCTATTATCCCGTCTATATGACCTTCGCTCGCGATTACATTTACCTTGGCGAAAACGCGCTTGTAATTCTCGACTTGGGTGGCAAGCCGCGCAAGCGAATCCCGCTCTGATTTGATCTCATAAACGGTAGCAGTGCCATTTAAGATAACGAGATCAGCCTTACTACTACCAGCACGAAACTCATTGAGCATAGAGGCTGTGCGTAGAGTATGCGTTCCCATCAGTATCTTCTGGCTGATAGCCGCTCGATAAATATACTCATCGCGCTGTCCAGCGACCTTCAAAATTTCGAATGCTTGGTCGAAAACATCTCCAACACTCGCATTTGAATCGGCATTATCAAGCAAACTTGTTTGTCCGAGTAGCCGACAGAACAAGCCGGATCGGCCTTTTTTCGCCAATTCTCGGAAGACAGCGGCTGAGAAAAGTCGAGTCAGAGCGGACAGTTGCGATGTACTATAATTTTTCATGCTCCTACCTCAGCCGTCCACTTCGAACAAATCAGGGTGCATGAGCTGGCCCCTATCCTACATTTAGCAAAAACGGCGGTACCCTTACCGCCGCTCAAAGCTAACAAACTTACCGTTGTATATCTTCAATAATAAACGTAGCCCTGATATAGAACAGTTTACGTTTAGGCTACATTACTTGCGCCCACACAACTATATAAATAAGCCGACACTCACTCCCACTCAATAGTAGCCGGCGGCTTACTGCTCACATCATAAGTCACCCGCGACACCCCTTCCAACTCATTGATCACGCGATTGGAGACCTTCTCCAGCAGTTCATACGGCAGGTGCGCCCAGCGGGCGGTCATGAAGTCGATGGTTTCGACCGCGCGCAGCGCGATGACCCATTCGTAGCGGCGGCCGTCGCCGACCACGCCGACGGATTTGACCGGCAGGAACACCGCAAACGCCTGGCTGGTTTTTTCGTACCAGCCGGAGGCGCGTAGCTCTTCGATGAAGATGGCGTCGGCTTCGCGCAGAATGTCGGCGTACTCTTTTTTGACTTCACCCAGAATGCGCACGCCCAGGCCCGGCCCCGGGAAGGGGTGGCGGTAGACCATGTCGTAGGGTAGGCCGAGCTCGAGGCCGAGTTTGCGTACTTCGTCCTTGAACAGCTCGCGCAGCGGCTCGACGAGCTTGAGCTTCATGGTTTCCGGAAGCCCGCCCACGTTGTGGTGGGATTTGATCACGTGCGACTTGCCGGTTTTGGAAGCGGCGGATTCGATCACGTCCGGGTAGATGGTGCCTTGGGCCAAGAAATCCACGCCGTCGATCTTGCTGGCTTCTTCATCGAATACGTCAATGAAGGTGTTGCCGATGATCTTGCGCTTGGCTTCCGGGTCGTTTTCGCCTTTTAGTTTGTCCAGGAACAGGTCTTCGGCGTCGACGCGGATCACCTTCACGCCCATGTGGTTGGCGAAGGTTTCCATGACCTGGTCGCCTTCCGCCTTGCGCAGTAGGCCGTTATCCACAAATACGCAGGTGAGCTGGTCGCCAATCGCCTTGTGGAGAAGTGCCGCCACCACGGACGAGTCCACGCCGCCGGAGAGGCCCAGCAGCACGTGACGATCGCCCACTTGCTCGCGTACGCGCTCGACCTGGTCTTCGATGATCTGCGCCGGGGTCCAGCGCTTTTCGGACTTACAGATATCCAGCACGAAGTGCTCGAGCATCCGCTGGCCTTGCAGGGTGTGGGTCACTTCCGGGTGGAACTGTACGCCGTAAAACTGCTTCTCTTCCCACACCATGGCGGCAATCGGGCAGCTCGGCGTAGACGCCGTCACGGTGAACTCGGCGGGCGCTTCGGCCACCTTGTCGCCGTGGCTCATCCATACATCCAGCAGGCCTTTGCCGGTTTCCGTGTCCACGTGGTCCTTGATGCCGTTGAACAGGGCATTGTCCGCGTCGATGCTGATCTGGGCGTAGCCGAACTCGCTCTTATTCGAACCCTGCACCTTACCGCCGAGCTGCTCGGCCATGGTCTGCATGCCGTAGCAGATCCCGAATACCGGCAGGCCCATCTCGAACACGGATTGCGGCGCCCGCGGGGACTCGAGCTCGGTGACCGATTCCGGCCCACCGGCGAGTATTATGCCGTTGGGGTTGTACTCGCGAATCTCCTCTTCGGTGATATCGAAGGCGCGAACTTCCGAGTAAACGCCGATTTCGCGCACGCGGCGGGCGATCAGCTGGGTGTACTGGGAGCCGAAGTCGAGAATCAGAATCTTGTGGGCGTGAATGTCTGTCATGGCGGTATCTCTCAAGCAGTGTAGGCGCGGCCGCTAAGGCTTTTACAGGGGCTCTAACAAGGGCTATAAAAAGCAAGCGACGGGCCAGAGCCCGCCGCCGTTTAACTCACGTGCCGGTTAGCCCACCCGGTAGTTGGGGGCTTCCTTGGTAATCTGCACGTCGTGAACGTGGGATTCGTTGAAGCCGGCGCCGGTGATCTGTACGAACTCCGGCTTGGTGCGCATCTCTTCGATGTCGTGGCAGCCGGTGTAGCCCATGGAGGCGCGCAGCCCGCCCATCATCTGGTGAACGATGGCGCTCATCAGGCCCTTGTAGGGCACGCGGCCTTCGATGCCTTCCGGCACCAGCTTCTCGGCGCCCGCGCTCTTGTCCTGGAAGTAACGGTCCGCACTGCCCTGGCTTTGCGACATCGCGCCCATGGAGCCCATGCCGCGGTACGCCTTGTAGGTCCGGCCCTGGTAGAGCTCGACCTCGCCCGGCGCTTCTTCGGTACCGGCCAGCAGGCCACCGACCATCACCGCACTGGCGCCGGCGGCAATCGCCTTGGCCAGGTCGCCAGAGAAGCGCACGCCGCCGTCGGCAATCAAGGGAATGTCGAACTCCTTGAGCGCGGCGGCCACGTTGGAAACCGCAGTGATCTGCGGCACGCCCACACCGGCGACGATACGCGTGGTGCAGATAGAACCGGGGCCGATGCCCACTTTCACGCCGTCCGCGCCCGCTTCGGCCAGCGCCCTGGCGGCCTCGGCGGTGGCGATGTTGCCGCCCACCACTTGAATGTCCGGGAAGTGCTGCTTCACCCAGCGGATACGGTCGATCACGCCCTGGGAGTGGCCGTGGGCGGTATCCACGATCACCACGTCTACCCCGGCTTCGGCAAGTGCGGTGATGCGGTCGCCGGTTTCCGGGCCGGTGCCTACGGCAGCGCCTACCAGCAGGCGGCCGTCGGTGTCTTTCGCGGCGTTCGGGTAGGTGCGGGCTTTTTCGATATCCTGGAAGGTCACCAGGCCGCGCAGGTGGAAGGCGTCGTCGACGATCAGCATTTTCTCGATGCGGTGCTCGCGCATCTTGGCTTTGCTGGCTTCGAGATCAGTGCCTTCGGCGACGGTGACCAGGCGCTCGCGCGGGGTCATGATGTCGGCAACGCTGTCGCCCACGTTGGGCTGAAAGCGCATGTCCCGCTCGGTCACGATACCCACCAGGGTTTCGCCTTCGACCACCGGGAAGCCGGAGAAGCCGTATTCGCGGGCCATGGCCAGCAAATCTTCGAGCTTCGCCTTGGGGCTCACGGTGACCGGGTCTTTCACGATCACGCTTTCGTGCTTTTTGACCTTGCGCACCTCGGCGGCTTGCTGGGTCATGGTCATATTCTTGTGAATGATGCCAATGCCGCCTTCCTGGGCCATTGCAATCGCCAAACGCGCTTCGGTCACCGTGTCCATGGCGGCGGAGACGAGCGGAATATTGAGCGTGATATTGCGGGTCAGGCGGGTTTTGAGGCTGACATCCTTGGGAAGAACGTCGGAGAAGCCAGGAACGAGGAGTACGTCATCGAACGTAAGCGCTTCTTGGGCCATACGTAGCATAGCGGCAACACCCAATGGAAAGTGGGAAGATGGGGCGTGGTAAAGTTAATCGACTATTATAGCGTTTCGAGGGCCTCGCCATCAATGTGGTGGCTGCATCCTGGTGAATAGCGTTTGGCTATAGCGCCCCGGTTTTGCCACGGTGCTCTACTTTGAGGGCGCGTTCCCTGCGCGCTTTTCGACCCCCGGCCTGGTCATTCCGGGCTTGGCAGCAGCGAACGGTTCGCTTCGACCAGCTCCATCAATACTTCGATAAAGCCTTGCGCGGCGGGGGTGAGTTCCTGGCGGCGAGAGGTCAGCACGCCGATGTCGCGGTAAAGCCTTTCGCTGATAGGAATCAAGCACACGTCGTCCCGGTGAAACATCAGCTTGAGCGAAGACGGCAAGGCACTCACGCCGATATTGTTGGCGACCATGCCCAGAATGGTCGATTGATACCCCGCCACCTGCACCGGTTCCATCGGTTTACCGGCAATCGCAAAGCCCTGTTCGGTGAGCCGCCGCATGCTGGTGCGCGCTTTCATGGCGATGAACGGCCACTCGACGATCTGATGCCAGCTCACCTCTTCTTCCCCGGCCAAGGGGTGATCCGGCGCGCAGACGAAATAGAGATAATCCTTGTAGATCGGATGGAAATTGACCTCCTCGGAATGGGTGGGGGCCACACTCACGCCGAAATCGACGTCGCCGGCCATCACCTGCTGATAGATCGGCTCGTCGCTCTCCTCCAGGTACTCCGTGCCTATCTGCGGGTAGCGCTTTTGAAACTCCGCCATGGCCGCCGGTACCAGGCTGCCTCCCACCGTTAAAAGTGCGGCGAAACTGATTTGGCCCTGCTGACCTTTGGCGAAGGCGCGCATGCTTTGCAGGCCACGATCCAACCTTGAGAGCACCCGCTCGGCCACCGGCAAGAACTCCCGCCCGGCGGCGGACAAGCTGACCTGTCGCGTGGTGCGCTCGAACAAGCGTACGCCCAGCATGTCCTCGAGCTGACGCACCAGCTGGCTGAGCGACGGCTGAGACATATGAAGCTTTTCAGCGGCTTCGGTAAAGCTGCCCAAATCGGCCACGGCGATGATGGCTTCGAGTTGACGGGCGGTCACGTTATTCATTGGCAATACCAATCAATCCATCTTTTATTCAAATTTATACAATCAATGCTTAAGCGTAATCTACTTACGTCTAATACTCTACCGAGGGAGCGCCCATGCTTAAGCAAGTAATCGATCTTCACGAAATTCTGGATACCCCTAGCGCCTGCGGGGAGCGGGTCAAGGAGCATCTCATCGCCTGTGGCGCGGCGCCGGAGAGCATTCGCGTCACGCGGGTAGAGTCCGAGAAAGGCGCGAGCGATTTTTTGCATATCACCGTGGCCGGCCACAGCGGTAAGCAGGCGGGCAAAGAGGCCCCCACGCTTGGGGTGATCGGCCGCCTGGGCGGCATTGGCGCCCGCCCGGACATTACCGGCTTCGTTTCCGACGGCGACGGCGCGCTGGCGGCCCTGGCCGCCGCGGCCAAGCTGATCGGCATGGCAGCCAACGGTGACCAATTAGCCGGCGATGTGATCATCACCACGCATATCTGCCCGGATGCCCCCACCCGCGAGCACCACCCAGTGCCGTTCATGGATTCGCCGATCAGCTTCGAGGATACCTGGGAGCACGAAATCGACACCGCGATGGACGCCATCGTGTCGATCGATACCACCAAGGGCAATCGCGTGATCAACGTGCGCGGCGTGGCCATGTCGCCGACGGTCAAGCAGGGCTACATTCTGCGCACCAGCGAAGACCTGATGGATGTCTTCTCCCGGGTGACCGGCCGCTTGCCCGATATTTTCGCGCTGACCCAGCAAGACATCACGCCCTACGGCAACGGCCTGCATCATCTAAACAGCATCCTCCAGCCTGCGGTGGCCACCCAGGCGCCGGTGATCGGCCTGGCGCTGTCGGCGGAAACCGCCGTTGCCGGCTGCGCTACCGGCGCAAGCCATGAAGTCGATATCGAACAGGCCGCGCGCTTCGCCGTCGAGGTCGCCAAGGACTTCACCGCCGGTATCTGCCAGTTCTTCGATGCCGAGGAGTTCGACCGGCTCATCGCGCTTTACGGCGAGCAGACCCACTTCCAGCAAGGCGGTGCACGACAATGAACATCGCCCCCACACGTTTGGGCATCGTGACGATCGGCCAGGCGCCGCGCACCGACCTTGACGAGGACCTTGCCACGCTACTCGCTGAACATATCGAGATAATCGAGCGCGGGGCGCTGGATGAACTGACCCTCGAGGAGGTCGAGCACCGCTACCCCATCCCCGAACAAGCCCAGGTGCTCGTCTCGCGCATGCGCGATGGTCGCCAGGTCACCATCGCCGAACAGGACCTGGAGCCCTTGCTGGACACAGCTATCCGCGCGATGGCCGAGGACGAGCGGGTCGATGCCATCGTCGTGTTGTGCACCGGCGAGCTGCCCGACTACCGCGAACTCCCCGTGCCCGTTCTCTCGCCCAAGCGGCTGGTCCGCCACGGCCTTCAAGCGCTTTTTCCCAGGGGTAAACTGCTGGTGATGACCCCGGAGCCACGCCAGATGGCCTACGCCCAGGCGCGGTGGGAGGAAGCGGGCTTCGAGATCGAGATGCTCAGCGCGTCGCCCTACGGCGAAACACAGGAACTTGAACGCGCCGCCCGGGAGGCCGCCTTGCTGAAAGGCGAGGCGCTCTATTTGGACTGCATGGGGTACACCCTGGCCCAGCGCGCGCGCCTCGCAAAGCTCTCCGGCCATCGCACGCTGACACCGCGCCAACTGGTCTTCAGCGCCGCCAATCTGCTCTTGAGCTAGCCGGCACCTTCGCTACATAAAAAAACACGACATCGACACGGAAACAGCCATCATGAACGATACGACCTCGTCGGCGCAGGCCGATAGCGAACCCCCACAGTTCGCGCGCCAACATCCAAAATTCTTCTCGCCCTGGCAGATGATCACCAACGTCATCGTCTGCGTATTAGGGGCAATCATCGGCCTCGAGTTGATCACCCGGGTCGGTATTACGCCCAACACCTCGATCATCGGGGCGTTGATCGCCATTTTGCTTTCGTATATCCCGCTGCGCCTTTTTCGCAGCTACCGCTCCCTCGAGCGCCAAACGCTGGTGCAAACCACGATTTCCGGGGCGACCTTCTCGGCGGCCAACGGTTTGCTCTTGCCCCTGGCGATCCCGTTTTTGATGGGCGAATCGCAAATGCTGGTGCCCATGCTCTTTGGCGCAGCACTGGCCGTGATTACCGATGCCTCGATTCTTTACTTCTCTTTTGACAGCAAGATATTCACCGCCCGGGCGGCCTGGCCACCAGGGCTTGCGACGGCAGAAGCCTTGAAAGCAGCGGCCAACAAGGGGCGTAATGCCCTTCTGCTGTTGGTGGGCATGGTGGGCGGCTTGACCGGCAAGGCGTTTGGCATTCCCGCGGAAATGTTCGGTATCGCCTGGATCGCCAACGTCTTCGCCATGTGCGCGCTGGGCCTTGGGCTCATCCTGCGCGGCTACTCGGAGCAGTTTTTCGGCTTCGATATCAGCACCGCCTATATCCCCCACGGCATCATGATCGGCGCCGGGTTGGTGGCGTTGGTTCAAATCCTTTTGTTGATGCGTCGAGACCGCCGGGAAAAGTCGAACGACGGCGAGTCGACCCAGCGGCCCACGCGGTCAGCGCTTCAAATGCGCACCGCCATGCTGAACGGGTTTGGCGTTTACTTGATTATTGCGCTGACACTGGCGCTGGGGACGGGCATCTATACCGACATGCCGCTGGGTATGCTGTTCGGCTGGATGGTGTTTGCGGCCCTTGCGGCCATGGCCTCGGAGTTGATCGTCGGCATCGCTGCGATGCACTCCGGGTGGTTCCCCTCCTTCGCGACGGCGCTCATTTTTCTGGTCATCGGCATGTTGATCGGTTTTCCAAGCGAAGCGCTGGGCATACTGGTCGCCTTTACCGTGGCCACCGGCCCGGCGTTTGCGGATATGGCCTACGACCTGAAAGCCGGCTGGGTGATTCGTGGCGAAGGCACCGACCGGGAATACGAACTGGACGGCCGCCGTCAGCAGTACTTTGCGGAGCTTTTTAGCTTCGGCGTGGCCATCGTCATCGTGGCGCTGGTCTTCAACGCGTATTTCGCCGCCGACCTGGTGCCGCCGGTCGCCCGCGTTTATGTCGCCACCATCGATGCCGGCGCCAGTATGGAAGTCGCCCAGCAGCTACTGATTTGGGGCGTGGTGGGTGCCATCATTCAGGCCGTGGGCGGTATGTCCCGCCAGATCGGGGTGCTGCTGGCCACGGGGCTGCTCATCACATCGCCGGTGGCGGGCATCGTGATCTATATGGCGCTGGTCATCCGCTGGCTGGTGGTCAAGCGCTTTGGCACCGACGGCGGCCATAAGCTCTATATTCTGGGGGCGGGTTTCATTACCGGCTCGGCGCTTTACAGTTTCTTCTCCTCGACCCTTAAACTGGGTTCCCGGTAATCTGACGTTACGGGCGACGCGATTGCGCCGCCCGCACTGTTTAGGAGTCACACCATGTCGCGTTTACTTTTATTGAGCAGCTCCCGTGCCGGTAGCACCGGCTATCTCGACCATGCAAAGCCCCTCATCGGTGATTTTTTGGGCGACAACCCCACCCCGGTCAAGCGGGTGCTGTTCGTGCCCTTCGCCGGTGTGGGCAAAACCTTCGATGACTATCTCGCGCAAGTACGCCCGGCCTTCGAGGCGCTGGGCCTCGAGGTCGAGGGCATTCATCAAGCCGCGGATGCTCAGCAAGCGGTGCGCAACGCCGAAGCCATCGCTGTGGGCGGGGGGAATACCTTCGCGCTGGTCAAACGCCTTTACGAGGCGGATCTGCTCCCGGTCATTCAGGAGCGTGTTGCCCAGGGGCTGCCCTACATGGGCTGGAGCGCGGGCTCGAATATCGCCGGGCCGACGCTTTGTACCACCAACGACATGCCGATCGTCGAGCCGCCCAGCTTTAAAACCCTGGGCCTGGTGCCGTTTCAGCTCAACCCGCACTTTCTTGCCGGTAAACCCGCCGGGCATAACGGCGAAAGCCGCGAAGAGCGTTTGAGCGAGTACCTGGCGCTCAACCCCCAGGCGTTGGTGGTCGGCCTGCGTGAAGGCACGGCGCTTCGCCGGGAGGGCGAGTCGCTCCAGCTACTCGGCGAGCTCGATGGCGTCACGTTCTCGACAAGCGGCCAGCAGGAACTCGCCGCCAATAGCCAGCTGGACCATTTGCTAACGCGCAATTAATGCTAGGCTAAGCGCTTTCTCGACCCGAAGCCTTCCATGACCTCACCTTCTTCCAAAGCGCTTTCCGTGAGCGCCCTCAACAAGCAGGCCCGCCAGGCGCTGGAGCGCGACATGGGCGAGGTCTGGGTCGAGGGCGAGCTCTCCAACGTTTCCAAACCCGCCTCGGGCCACATCTACTTCACCTTGAAGGACGACCGGGCCCAGGTGCGCTGCGCGCTGTTTCGCCAGCGCGCGCGTTTCGTGGCAGCCCCCATGCGCGACGGTGACCAGGTCAAGCTGCGCGGCAAGGTTTCGCTGTTCGAGCCCCGGGGCGACTACCAGCTGATTGCCGAGGCGGTGCAGGCGGCAGGCCTTGGCGAGCTTTTGGCGGCCTTCGAGCGGCTGAAAGCGCAGCTGGATGGCGAGGGGGTGTTCGCCAACGCCCGGGAACTCCCCTACCCGCCCCGCAAGCTATTGATTCTAAGCTCCGCCACCGGGGCGGCGATTCGCGATGTATTGGCGGTCCTCAAAGCGCGCTGGCCGCTGACGGACGTAACGCTGATCCCGGTGCCGGTTCAGGGGGCGGAGGCCGCGCCGGCGATGGTCTCGGCGCTGGCACTTTTGAACCGCCAAACGCGGCTGGACCCGAACCAGGACGCGGTCCTGATCACCCGGGGCGGCGGCAGCCTGGAAGACCTGTGGGCGTTCAACAACGAACACCTGGCCCGGGCGATTTTCAACTCCCGCCTGCCGGTGATGTCCGCGGTGGGTCACGAGGTGGACACCACCCTTGCCGACTTCGCCGCCGACATACGCGCCCCCACGCCCTCGGCCGCGGCGGAGCGGCTGGTGCCGGACGGCCAAGCGCTTGCCCGAACGCTTGGCCAGAGCGAGGCGCGCCTGCGCCGGGCCATGCAGCAAAAGCTTCAACGCGAAAGCCAGCGGCTGGACAACCTGCGCGCCCGGCTCAAGCACCCCGGCGAGCAGCTCGCCCAAAAGCGCCAGCAGGTCGAGCAGCTAGGCCAACGCCTTCAACGCGCCATGCAGCTTACCCTGACGCAACAGCAAGGCCGCGTCACCCAGCTTGGCAAGCGCCTGGCAAGCCAGGACATGGCGCGGCTTCACCAGGCAGAGCAAACGCGCATCGACCAGCTCGAGCGGCGCCTAAAAGGCGCCATGCAGCGCACCCTTGAAGCGCGCCGGGCCAGGCTGACCAGCGCCGCGCGGGAACTGAACGCGGTAAGCCCACTGGCCGTACTGGGCCGGGGCTACGCGATTGCTCAGGATGACCAGGGCCAGGTGATACACCGCGCCCAGGACACCGCACCGGGCCAGAAGCTTTCGCTGCGCTTGGGTGAGGGGCGTTTGAGCGTCGAGGTAAAACGCCGCCATAAAAAATAGCGCCCGGCGTGGGCCGGGCGCTATGGCGATACTCAAAGTATCGCTTTAAGTGGGGTGTTTCAGATCAACGCTTGGGCGGCTCCAGGGTGTCGTCGCCCTGGGTATTGCCGGAAGGCGTATCCGAGTCGGCCAGGCCGTGCTCGTTTTTGCGGCGGTCCTTCTCGTGGGGCGTAGGCTCTTTGCCCGGGTTACCCGCCGGGCCAGAGGCCGCGTTGTGCCCGGGCATGGCTTCGTCGGTGTAGCGCATCGATTCGCCTTCGGTATCGCTGGGCGTGCGCTTGGGGTCGTGTTCCTGATGGTCCTTATCGGTGTCGTTTTTCATCTTCTCGGTCCTCTCGTGAAGCGTGTGCTGCATCTTGTCCGCTTGCTCGTGGCCCCTATCCGCCGCCTCGCTCATGAAGCGGTCACGATACTCGCCCATGTACTCATCCTCTTTACGTGTAGAGGGTAGAATACCGCCCAGCGCCGCGCCAATGGCAAACCCCAACGCACCGGCTACCAGCGGGTGCTGCTGAATGAAATCAGACGTTTGGCGGCCGGCGTCCTGCGCCCACTGCGTGGCGTCCTGAACGCCGTGTTGGGATGATTCGTAAAAATGCGAAGTGCTGTCGCGCATGCTGCCTCCCATATCGTGTGCCCGGTCGCTCAAGTGGTGCGCTGCGTCGCTGGCGCCGTGGCCAAAATGACGCGCTCGTTCGGCCATGCGTTCTTTCATGCTCGGCCCTTCGTTGTGGCGGGAAGCAGCCGGGTCATCGCCATACGCCTCGTCAAACGCCGGCGGGTGGGAGAACGCGCTGGGCGCCGGGCGCCCAAAAGGCCGGGGTGGTGAGCCCGCCTCCAACCCGGCCGCATGGCCACCGCCAAAAGCGTCGCTTTCCTGCTCCCGCGGGCCACGGCCTAGACCCTGGCCGGCCGAAAAGCCCGTCGTCTGGGCTTCGCGGTAACCGGTGTTATCGAAGCGCCCGGTCGGGCCGCTATGCGGGTAGGCTTCGGAGTTGGCGAAGTGCGCTGCCCCGCTTTGGCGCTGCGTATTGGCGCTGAGCTGGGCGGTCACCAGCCAACCAAGCCCGGCCCCGGTGACCAGAAACGGCACCGGGTTTTCCTTGATGGTCGTGCTCAGGTTGGTGAAAAACTCGTTCGCGCCGCCGTGGCGCAGGTAGTCGTAGGAGGCATTGAGCAGGCGCTGGGGCGAAAAACGCTCTTCGATTTCGCTAAGCGTGGAGTCTAGGCGCTCGCGGGAGCGGTGAATATCCTTTTCGATCTCCTCGGGGCTTCGTTGGTCCGGATGCTCGCTCATTTCAACTCCTCCTTGACGTTGTGCTGATGCTCCTTCGCAAGCGCCTTGTCCTGCTTAAAGCTTTGCATGGTGCGATGGGGCATCAGGCTGCGCGCCTTGATCTTGTTGAGCCCTACGCTGAGCATGATCATGCCCACCACGGCCACGACAACACCCACGATGGCCGCGGAAAGCCAAGGTGTCATGTCCGGGGGAAGGATTTCATTGAGTAGGAAGACCGCCGCTGCCAACAGCACCAGAAAGCCGGCAAAAATGACCGCACCGGCAATGGCGATGGCGGCGATGCCGGTCATGGCCTGGTGGGTTTTTTCCGATACCTCGGCCTTGGCAAGCTCGGCCTCGTTGCGAACCAAATCAGTGACTTCACGGGTCAACGTCGTTAAAAGCGAGCCAACGGACGCTCCCTGCGTCGTACTATTATGCTGCGTTTCCATATAAGCCTCGTGCGTACTGGCAAGTCGATGAACGTTAAACCACGTAACTCTTAGCGGGGTGAACGTTGCGGGCCGTTATCACCGGCTAAAGGGTCATCGCCGGGCCTTGGCGTGGTAATCGGCCGGGCAGGCTCGCCGTAGCCGTAAGCACTGGGCTCTGCGGGCTCGCGCTGGTGGGGCGCGCCGCCGCCGCTCGGTCGCATACTGTCGTTGTCGAAGGACGAAGGATGGCGAGACGCCGGGTGCTGGGAAGCGTAGCGCGACCCCGAGGCATTCATGTCCGTACGCCGCTCGCTATAGGAACCTTGCGAATGATCGCTCGAGCTTCTCAAAAAGCGCGCGACCAAAAAGCCCACCGCGATGGCCCCGCCGATGAAAACCGCCGGTTCGCGGCGGCTATAGTCCTGGGCGTCGTGGCAAATACGCCGCAGGTCCTTGTCGCGCAGCTGGTGGGAGAAGCCGTCGGCCAGGTCGGCCACTTTACGTGCCTGCTGGGAAAAGAACGGCTGCTGCTGGCTATCGAACTCGTCCGCCGTTTTTTTCATCACGCCGGTAAACTTGCTGGCGTGTTCGGCAAACGTTTGGCGCTGACTGTCATAGAAGTGTTCGGCCTGGTGCTGGGCGGCGCCGCCGATATCATGAGCCGCTTCCCGGCCCTGCTCCTTGAGGCGTTCCGTATCCAGGTGGTCATGCGCGCCGGGCGTTTGATGGGCGCTGCCGCCACTCGAGCCGGAGTGGGAGTACTTTCCTTGATCGCTCATTGATTGCATCCTCCATGCGTTGCAGCTGGTGGTAATAAACAAAATGAACTTCAAGCGCTAATAAAAGCGCCTTCCTTTTTAAAACAAAGAATAATTATTAGTGGAAATTAATAGTATGCCACCATTGAAATATAGCGAGGCAACGAAAACTGTCAATTTATAAATACGGCGTTCAAAAAGTGCTATAAAAACCCAAAACCTCAAATAAAACCATGGATTTTAACTTTAACTTCAAACAGTTGAATAATTAAAAAGCTTTAGAAATCGAAACTCATAAAAGAGAGTTAAATATAACTAACCTATTTACAAAAAGAACCTCATTGAAAAATAAACAGTTTATGTAAAGCGCCATTAGACCGGCCTGATTAATTTAACAAAGATTATTAAACGAAAGTGTGGCGTGGTGCGTCGTGGGTTTGGCCCTTTTACGGCTTTCGACTAGGGTGAACATAGGCGCCCAGAATGACCATAAGCATCCATTTATAAACATAGCCGCGGCCGAGGAAGCGGCCGCCGGCCGGCTTTTGAGCCAAGCGCCCGCCCTACGCCGTTAGCCAAGGAGAGAGATACCATGAGCGATCAACTGCAACCCCCGCAACATCAGAACAAGCAGCCAGGCGACGAGCACGCCATGCGCCCGGAACCCGAGTACATTCGGGAGAGCTACCGGGGCTCCAACAAGCTGCTCGATAAAGTAGCGATCATTACCGGCGGCGATAGCGGTATCGGCCGCGCCGTGGCCGTGCATTATGCTCGGGAAGGCGCCGACAGCGTGATCGTTCACCTCAAAGAAGACGAAGACGCCAAAGAGACCAAGCGGCTGGTGGAAGCGGAAGGCCGGCGGTGCCTGGTACTCAAGGGTGATGTCGGTGAACCCGGTTTTTGTCGCGAGATCGTACAAAGCACCCTCGATGAATACGGCCAGATCAACATCCTGATCAACAACGCCGCCGAACAGTACGACTGGGATGACATCACCGACATTCCCGATGACCAGTTGCAGCGTACCTTCCAGACCAATATCTTCAGCCACTTCTACATGGTCAAGGCGGCCTTGGCCCACCTAAACGAAGGCGACACCATTATCGCTACCTCGTCGATCAACGCCTTCAAGGGCAACGACACGCTGATCGACTACACCGCGACCAAGGGCGCGATTCAGGGGCTGGTACGTTCGCTTGCCATGTCGCTGGTAGAGCGCGGCATTCGTGTCAACGCCGTGGCCCCAGGGCCTGTGTGGACCCCGTTGATTCCCGCCAGCATGGATGACGACAAAGTCGCCGGTTTCGGTGCCCAGGTGCCCATGAAACGCGCGGGTCAGCCCAGCGAAATGGGCCCCGCCTACGTCTATCTGGCATGCCAGGACTCTTCCTACATGAGCGGGCAAACGCTGCACTTGAACGGTGGGGTCGTGCTGAATACGTAAGAGGGCTTTCGAACCCCCGTACGCCAAAAGGCCGGCTTTTAAAGCCGGCCTTTTAAATGCTCGCGTCAGGTTTGAATCATGGTATCCGCGTCATCGTCGCTGACGCCCAGCATTTGCAAGATATAGCGCTGGGTGGCGACCAGTACCTGCTTGCGCTCCGCTTCGCCGGGCAGGCTTTTGGCAATGGCGACCGCGCCCACCAAAGCGGCCAGAATGACGCGGGATTTATCCGCAATCGCCTGGCGGTCATCCGCTAGCGGCAGTTTATTGAGCCGGCCCAACGCGCGCAGGCGCATCTCCAGCATCTTTTTCATACTCAGATACGAGGCTTCGAACAGGGTGCGAATTTCAGCTTGTTCGCTGCCGATTTCATTGAACAGCACCGCTTCCGGACCCGGTTTTTGCCGGGTTTCGAGCTCCTGAAGATTGTAGTAATTGGCGACCAGCTCGGTCAGGTGCTGAAGCGAAAGCGGCCCTTTCACCAACCGGGCGGCGCGGCTCTCGTTCAAGGTCAAACGTACAGACTCGTGGTACAAGGCTTCTTTCGAGGCAAAATGGGCATAAAAAGCGCCATGCGTCATTTTAGCGAGCTTCATGATCTGGCCAATCGATACCTTGTGAAACCCGTTGCGGCTAAAAAGCTCGGTGGCCGAGGCTAAAATACGCTCTTTCGTTTTCGACTTACGACTTTTGGGGTAAGGCATAGTGACCTCGGACTGGGCACGCTTAATATTATCTTGATCATATAATGCGGATTGCTAGGGTGGCGGCATCAATCACTCAGGAACCGCTATGCAATCACCAATTGTTATTACCGGCATGGGTATGGTCAGCCCTCTGGGCAGTAGCGTCAATACGAGCTGGCAACGCTTGCTGGATGGCCAGTCCGGTATTGGCGCTATCGAACGCTTTGATACCGGCGAGCTCCCGGTCAAGATATCGGGCACCGTCAAGACGCTGGACCAGGACCCGGAGCACGGCCTGGACCTGGACGCGATTGCCAACCCCAAGGAGCGGCGCAAGCTCGATCTGTTCAGCCTCTATGCGTTGGCCGCCGCCCAGGAGGCGCTGGACCAGGCAAGTTGGCACCCTACCGAGGCGTTTCATAAACGCCGCACCGCCACCATCGTGGGCTCGGGGATTGGCGGCTTTCCGACGATCACCCAGGCGCAGCAAACGCTGAGCACGCGGGGTCATCGCAAGCTTTCCCCCTTTACCGTGCCGGCCTTTTTGGCCAACCTGGCAGCCGGTAATCTTTCCATTCGCTACGGTTTTCAAGGGCCGCTGGGGTGCCCGGTCACCGCCTGCGCGGCCGGCCTGCAGGCCATTGGCGATGGCATGCGCTTGATTCGCAGCGGCGAGGCGGATGTCGCCCTGGTCGGCGGCGCCGAGGCGTGTATCGACCCCTTGTCACTGGCAAGCTTTAACGCGTTGAAAGCGCTATCCACCGAGTCTACGACGCCGCAGCGCGCCTCGCGGCCATTCGACCGGGCGCGTTCGGGCTTCGTCATGGGGGAAGGCGCCGGGCTTTTAGTGATCGAAACGCTGGAGCACGCCCAGGCACGGGGCGCCACCCCGCTTGCCGTCCTTAGCGGCTATGGTACCAGCGCCGATGCGCATCATATGACGGCGGGCCCAGAAGATGGTGCCGGTGCTGCCCTGGCGATTAATAGCGCGCTCGACATGGCAGGCTTGAGCGGGGCCGACATCGACCACGTCAACGCTCACGCGACCTCGACGCCGGTCGGCGATCGTGCGGAAATTGCGTCTCTCCGGGCGGCCTTCGGCGAGCGGCTGCCTTCTATTCCCATTTCAGCCACGAAGGCATCGACGGGGCATCTGCTGGGCGCCGCCGGGGGCATCGAAAGCATCTTTTCGGCCCTGACGGCCATTCATCAAACGCTCCCGCCTACCCTCAACATGGAGCAGTGCGATGACGACATGCAGGATTTGACCTTCGTCACCGCTGCCCGGGCCCACGCTACCCGGCATGTCTTGTGCAACGGATTTGGTTTCGGGGGTGTGAACGCTGCGTTGATCATCAGCCCGGTCCACTAACCCGCTAAGCGAGGCCTCTAAAGCGACGTAAAAGCGCTATCAGGCCGGTTGCGCAACCGGCGCATCGACCAGCACGCCCTCGAACAAAATGGCCTCGAACTGCTCCATCGGCGCCGCCGACTTGAGCGTTTTGGAGCGCAGAATGGCGCCTTCCCAGCCGGAGAGAATGAAACTGGCCAGGGCCTCGGCGGGCGCCTGAGATGCGATTTGGCCTTTGGCCTGGGCGGCTTCGATACACACCGCAAAACGCTTCTCCCAACGCTTGAACACGTTGTTGAGCGCGTCGCGGAAGGTGTCGCTCTGGCCGGAGAGCTCCTGGCCCAGGTTACCGATCAAACAGCCGGTTTTATGGTTGCAGTCGCTCATGTAGGCGCGCCCCTGGGCAAAATAGAGGCGCAGCCGCTCGCAAGGGTCGAGGGAGTCGTCTTCCAGCAAGGCAGCAAGGTCTTCGTCGTACTCTTCGCCAAAGCGCTCGATCACGGCCAGGCCGAAATCTTCCTTGCTCGAGAAGTAGTGATAAAACGACCCCTTGGGCACCCCGCAGGTGCTCAGAACGGCGTTAATCCCGGTGGCCGTGTAGCCGTGCTGAGAGATCAGCTCGGCACCGGTATTAATCAGTTTGTCGCGGGTTGCGATGTTTTTCATAGCGTTGTTTGAGCCTGTCGTTCGGATACCGCTACCGATCTTGAAGCCGGTATATTTATTAAAAATGGCATGCCGTGGGGCTGGGCGCCAGCTTGCACGCTCTTTACATATTACTTGCCCAGTCACTGCTTAACGAACGTAGATGCTAGCATATCAGGCTTCTCTTCAAGCATTTTAGTCTTTATTACGGATGACGCGCGGCAATGACTCTTTTTGATTCGACGGCTGCCAGCCAGTCTGGCCGGGTGCGCCTTGGCGCTGTTTTGGCTCTGTTCGTGTTGGTCGGGGGGTTGGCCCTGGCCTGGTGGATTATGACCCAGCCTCCGCGTATCGAGCGCCGCGCGCCACCCCCGGCGCCCGTGCCGGTGGTCGATACCATCACCGTCGACGAGCAAACCCAGGCCCCGGAACTCACCGGGTTCGGCCGGGTAGAGGCGGAAAAATCGACCCAGCTTGCCAGTCGCGTGGCCGGCCAGCTCGACCGTTTCGCCCCCGGCGTGGTGCCAGGCCAGGTGGTGGAAGCGGGTGCCCCGCTTGTGTATATCGACCGCGCGGATTTGGAGCTAACGCTCGAAGACGCCGACGCCCAGGTCGCCACCGCCCAGGCTGGCCTTGCGCTGGAGGAGGCCGAGCAGGAGCGCGCCCGGGCCGATTACGCCCGTTTCGGGCGCGAACTAAGCGCCGAGCGCCGCGCGCTGGTACTGCGCGAGCCCCAACTGCGCCAGGCCGAAGCGGCGCTCAGCCAGGCCCGGGTGGTGCGTAACCAGGCGGCGCTGAACCTGGAGCGCGCTACGCTCAGCGCCCCCTGGCGCGCCATGGTGACCGAGCGCACGGTAGGCGCCGGTACACTTTTAAGCCAGGGCACCGAAGTGCTGAGCCTGGTGGGCGTGGAGGAGTTTTGGGTGCGCGCCTCACTCCCCGGCGAGACCCTGACCTGGCTCTCCCCCGGCGACCGGGTCACCCTGACCAGCCAGAGCTGGCCGCCGGGGGAAAGCCGCGAAGGCCGGCTCACCTCGATTTTGCCGGGCCTGGAAGAGAATGGCCTACAGGCGCAGCTTTTGGTCTCGATCGATGACCCCTTGGCCCTCGACACCTCCGGCCCGGCCCTGCGCCTGAACGACGTCATGCGCCTGCGCTATCACACCACCGCCCGCCAGCCGCTGATTGCCCTGCCCTCCGCGGCGCTGCGCCCGGGGGATGTGGTGTGGTGGCTCGATGACGAAGACCGCCTGCAAAACACCACGGTAACACTCGCCTACCGCGGCGAAGAGCAGGCGCTGATCAGCGCGGGGCTCTCCCCGGGTCAGCGCGTGGTGACCGGCGGGCTGGCCCAGCCCCGGGTCGGCCAGCAGGTTCGTCCGCGCGCGCCGGCGAACACCCCCGCCCAGCAGTCAGAGGAAGACTCATGATGCGCAAAGGCCCGCTCGCCTGGATGGTGGATCACGGCGTCGCCCCCAACCTGATGATGGTGCTGTTCATCGTCGGGGGGTTGATGGCTTCGCTTGCGATCAAAAAAGAGGTGTTCCCCGAGTTCGAGAGCGAAACCGTGCAGGTCACCATCAGCTACCCAGGCGCGACGCCCGAGGATATCGAACAGAGCTTGCTACTGCCCGTAGAGGCGGCGGTGTCCAACGTGGAAGGCATCGACGAGCTGACCGCCACCGCCAGCGAAGGCAGCGGCGTGGTGCGCGCCACGTTGATCGACGGCGTGGACACCATGCGCGTTTACCAGGAAATCCAGCAGGGCGTCAACGCGATCACCACCTTCCCGGGCGCCGCGGACCCGCCCCGTTTTACCCTGGCCGGCTACTCGCGCAGCGTGGTGAGTTTGCAGGTCTACGGCCCGGCCAGCCTGGCGGCGCTACACGACGCCGCCGAAGAGGTGCGCGCCGAGCTTCAGGCCTCGAGCGGTATCTCCCGGGCGGAGCTTTCCGGTAACCGGGAGCGCGAAATCCAGGTACTGCTGGATGAGGAGGCGATCGAGCGGTTTGGCCTCGACCACCAGCAACTCGCCGCGCGCATCGGCGAAGAGGCGCTGGACTTGGCCAGCGGCCAGCTCACCACCGCCGAGGGGGAGTGGCTGATTCGCTACCAGGGCCGGCGCAACAGCGCCGCCGAGTTCGCAAACCTGCCGATTCTGACCACCGCCCAGGGCGCGCCGGTGCGACTGGGCCAAATCGCCGAGGTTCGCGAAGGCTTCGCCGAGGCCGACCGCGAGGAGTTCTATAACGGCCAGCGCGGGCTCTCGGTGGATGTCTACCAGGTCGGCGATCAAACGCCCACCAGTATTTCCAACGCGGTGAATAGCGAGCTCGAGCGGCTGCGCGCCAACCTGCCCGCCGACATTCACCTGGATGTCGCCCGGGACAGCTCCGAGGTATACGAAGACCGCTTAGGGCTTTTGCTCAAAAACGCCTGGATGGGTCTGGCGCTGGTGATGGTGCTGATGGCGCTGTTTTTGGAAGCGCGGCTCGCCTTTTGGGTCACACTCGGCATTCCCACGGCCTTTTTGGGCGCCATGCTGTTTCTGCCCTGGGTGGGCGTATCGCTGAACATGATGTCGATGTTTGCGTTCATCATCGCACTCGGCATCGTGGTCGATGACGCCATCATGGTGGGCGAGAACATTTACAGCTACCGCGAAGAGGGCTATTCGCTGCGCGACGCGGCGGTCAAGGGCGCCGGCGAAATCGCCGTACCGCTCACCTTCGCGATTCTTTCCAACATCGTGGCGTTCATGCCGCTGCTGTTTCTGCCCGGCTTTTTGGGCATGATCTTCGCTACCGTGCCGGTGGTGGTCGTGACGGTCTTTTTGATCTCCTGGGTCGAGGCGCTGTTCATTTTGCCGGCCCATCTGGCCCACAGCCATAAACCCCGCCAAACCCCGGCCTGGCAGCGCCCGCTGGAGGGCCTTCGCCATCGCCTGCAGGGCGGGCTGCATCGCTTTACCTACCAGGGTTTCGAGCCGTTTTTGCAGCGCGCGCTCAACCAGCGCCTGCTAAGCGTGGCGCTGGGCGTGGCGCTTTTACTGGTGGTGCTGGCCTGGGCGATGAGCGGGCGCCTCGGGTTCTCGCTGATGCCGCGGGTGGAGTCCGACCAGGTACGGGCGACGGTCACGCTGCCCATCGGCAGCAACATAAGCGTGAGCCGCGAACTGGGCCAGCAGTTGATCGACGCTGCCGAAACCCTGAGCGAGCGCGAGCCGACGCTGGCTTTCGAGAGCACCCGTAGCCGCCTCGATGGCGAGTCCCTGGAGGTCACCCTGGATATCGCCCGGGAAAGCCTGGACGCCTGGCCGCCGTCGCGCATTGCGACCGACTGGCGGGAGCTAACCGGCGATTTGGTCGGCGCGCAGTCGGTGCGCTTCGCCTCGGACGTGGGCGGCCCGGGCAGCGGCGCCGCACTTAGCCTGCGCCTTTCCCACCCCAACACCCAGGTATTGGAAGCCGCCGCCACGCGCCTGGCCGAGCAACTCGGCGAATACGGGCTCACCGACATCGACAGCGGCCTGGGCGACGGCAAACCCCAGCTCGAAATGCGCCTTTCCGCCGAAGGCCGGGCGCTGGGGCTCACCGGTAGCGACCTGGCCCAGGCCCTGCGCGGCCCGCTTCAAGGCGCCACCGCCGTCGAACAGTTCATCGGCCGTCAGGAGGTGAGTGTCGAGGTGCGCCTGCCCGAGCAGGACCGGGCGAGCTTGAACGAGCTCTACCGGCTGCCCGTGCGCACCTCCGAAGGCATGAGCATCCCGCTTTCGCGGGCGGCGGATATCACCCTGAGCCAGGCCTCCAGCAGCCTTCAACGTATCGACGGGCGGCGCATCATTACCGTCACCGCCGACTCCGACGACGGCCAGGTGATCAACCAGGTGCTGGCCACCCTCGAGGAGGAGGTGTTCCCCACGTTGACCAACACCTGGCCGGGCCTGGAAGTGGCCCTGGGCGGGCGCCAGCAGGATACCGCCGACAACCTCGCCACGCTGCGCACCGCCATGTGGATGATGCTGGCCGCCCTTTACGCGCTGCTGGCGATCCCGTTTAGAAGCTACCTGCAGCCGCTTTTAGTACTGGCCGCCATTCCGTTTGGTTTGGTGGGAGCGGTGGCCGGTCACATGGTGATGGGCTTTGGCCTTTCGATCATTAGCTTGCTGGGGATGCTGGCGCTCTCCGGGGTGGTCATCAACGACGCCCTGGTGCTGATCGACTACGCCAACCGCAAGCGCCGGGAAGGCATGGCCGCTCGGGAGGCGATCGTGGCCGCCGCTACCCGGCGCCTGCGCCCGATCATGATGACCACGCTGACCACCTTTTTGGGGCTGGCGCCGATGATTCTGGAAACCTCGCGCCAGGCGCGCTTCATGATTCCCATGGCGATCTCGCTGGGCTTTGGCATGATTTTCGCCACCGTCATCCTGCTGATTCTGGTGCCCTGCCTGTACCTTGGCCTCGAGAACCTGCGCGAGCGGCTAAGCGCCCCAACCGCCCCCCAACCTGAAGGAGCCTCCTCATGAGCCGGCTCGGTGCGCTTGCTCGCTGGCGGCCTTCCACGCTTGGGCTGCGCCTTTTCGCGGTCATCCTGAGCGTGAACGTGGCGATTGCCGCAAGTATTTTTCTGGCCGTCTCTTACAGTATCGACCGGGGCTTTATCGAGTACCTGAACCAGGCCCAGCAGCGCCGCGCGGCGCTATTGGCCGACGGCCTGGTCAGCCGCTGGAACGCCCAGGGCAGCTGGGCGTGGCTCGAACGCGACCCGCAGCGCTGGCCCCGGGTCGTGCGCTTCGAGCTTGGCCAGGAGAACAACGAGCGCCCATCGCCTTTGGGCGAGGCGCAGGATTTCGCGCTGCGCGACGCCCAGGGCGACGACGTGGTACGCCCCCGCCCCAGCGGCGCCGAAAGCGACTGGCGCTGGCTCACCCTTTACAGCGAAAGCGCCTCAGGGCGCGGCACCCAGGCGATTGGCAGCCTGGGCTTTCGCTCGCCCCAGCAGATGATGGAGCGCATGGAGAGCCGCTTTCTGGAGCGCCAAAAGCGTAACCTGTTCATCATCGTGATCTCGCTGGTCGTGGCCTCGCTTTTATTGGCGGGCGGGCTCTCCTGGTGGCTGGGTGGGCGCACCCGGGCGCTGGCCGGCGCCACGCGCCGCCTTACCGAAGGCGACTACGAGATGCGCCTGCGCGCCCGGGGCCGCGACGAACTCTCGCGGCTGGCCCAGGACTTCAACGTGCTGGCCGAAACCCTGGAAGCGAGCCGCAACGCCCGGGCGCGCTGGGTCTCGGACACCGCCCATGAGCTGCGTACGCCGCTTGCCGTGCTGCGTGGCGAGATCGAAGCGATGCAGGACGGCGTGCGAGCGCTCAACCAAGAGAACCTGGGCTCGCTTGCCCAGGAGGTCAGCCAGCTGGAGCGGCTGGTGGCGGATTTGCGCCTGCTTTCGCAAAGCGATGCCGGGGCGCTGGACATTCGGCTCGCCCCCATGGACTTGAGCGAATGTTTGGAACGGCGCCTTTTGGACGCCGACCGCTGGCTAAGCGACAGCGGCCTGACGCTGACCACCCGGATCGACCCGAACCTTACCGTACTGGGCGATACCCAGCGCCTGCGCCAGCTTTGGAGTAACCTGCTGGACAACAGCTGCGCCTACACCGCGCCCCCCGGAAAACTGCACGTGCGCCTTTATAAAGATGGCCAACACGCCGTGGTGATATGGGAAGATAGCGCCCCGGGCGTTCCCGAAAGCGAGCTTGCCCGGCTGACCGAGCGGCTCTACCGGGTGGAGGGCTCGCGCAGCCGGGCAAGCGGCGGCAGCGGCCTGGGGCTTTCGATTGCCAAGGCCTTGGCCGGCGCCCATAACGCCACGCTCACCGCCGACGCCGCGCCCCTGGGCGGGCTTCGATGGACGCTGCGCTTTCCCCTTTTGTCTTCACGCTAGACGAGCTTTCCTATGTCACCGACCGATTCGCATCACGCCGACGCACGGCCGCCCGCCAACCCGACGCTTCTCATCGTCGAGGACGAGCCAAAAATTGCCCGGCTGATGGCCGACTACCTGGCAAGTCACCATTTCGCGCCTACACTGATCGAGCACGGCGACGAGGTACTCCCCTGGCTCGAGGCGAACACCCCGGCGCTGGTGCTGCTGGATTTGATGCTGCCGGGCAAGGACGGCATGACGCTTTGCCGCGAGATCCGCCAGCAGTGGCCGGCGCTGCCGATCATCATGGTGACGGCCAAAGTCGAAGAGGTGGACCGCCTGGTGGGGCTCGAAATGGGCGCGGACGACTACATCTGCAAACCCTTCAGCCCGCGGGAAGTGGTGGCGCGCGTCAAGGCGGTATTGCGGCGCAGCCGCGCCGCCGCCGAGCCCGCCCCGCAAGCGGCGCCGCCGTCACCGGTCACTTTGGACGACGATGGCTGGGTGGCGCTGGCCAAGGGCCAGGATTTAGGGCTCACCGCGGTGGAGTTTCAGCTTCTTCGCGTCATGATGCACGCCCCCGGGCGCATCTTCAGCCGCGAACAGCTGATGGATCACATGTATCGCGACAACCGCATCGTGTCCGAGCGCACCGTGGACAGCCACATCAAGAAGCTGCGCAGGAAAATCACTGAAGCCCTGCCCGAGCAAGAGATCATCCGCTCGGTGTACGGGGTGGGCTACAAGTATCAGCCCGAAGGTTAGGCTCTGTCTGAAAAGTGCCTGCGCTCGACAATACGGCGTTAAAAATTGGCTCAAAATACTCATTTACACATGTAAACTCTGTTTTTTCGCCAATTTTTGCCTTGTCTTGTCTTCGCTCGTCGACTTTTCAGACAGCCCCTAGGCGTTTATCAAGGACATCGGCAGAGGCGTTGATGAAAGCGCTCATTGTAGAAGACAACGACAACCTGGCGCGCTCGATCGCCACGACGCTGACCGAGGCGGGCTTCACGATCAGCCTGGCAAGCGATGGCGCCCAGGCCCAGCACATGCTGGCCCAGGGCGGCTTCGACCTACTGCTGCTGGACCTGGGCCTGCCCGAGCTCGACGGTATCACGCTATTGAGGCGCCTGCGTCATCAGCACGACAGAGTGCCCGTACTGATCATCTCCGCCCGGGATACGCTCGACCAGCGCATCTCGGGGCTGGAAGAGGGCGCCGACGACTACCTGTGCAAGCCCTTTTCGCTGGATGAAGTGACCGCCCGAGCCAGGGCGCTGGTGCGCCGTGCCAAGCATTTCGGCGGCGAGTCGCTCACCTGCGGCCCGCTTGAGTTTCTGCCCGACGCCAGGGAGCTTCGCGTCAATGGCGCGCCCATCGCCCTACACCGCCGCGAGCTCGAGGTGGTCGAATACCTGATGATCAACCAGAACCGCCTGGTGAGTAAGGACCAGATCATCGACCGGCTCTCGAGCCTGGACGAACCGGTCAGCGCCGCCGCCGTGGAAACCTATATCTCGCGTATTCGTAAAAAGATTGGCCAGGAGTTCGGCCTGAAAACGGTGCGCGGGCTGGGCTACTACCTGGCGCCCCCGTCTTGATGTCGAGCGTCACCGGATGTTGAACGTCGCGACCCGACTAAAAAAGCGCATGCCCACCTCGATTCGCGGGCGCCTGCTGCTCTGGATCGGCTTGCCCTTCATTGGGCTGGCGCTGGTGATGCTGGCCTCGAGCCACGTGCTGCTTACCCGCCAGATCAACGAGACCTTCGATGCCATGCTGCTCAACGCGGCCAACCGTTTGGAGCGGCGCATTTACACCGTGGACGGTGAGCTTCAGATCAACATGCATTACTTCAGCGTGAGCACCCTGGGCAGTCGCGGCGAAGGCAAAATCTTCTACCGCATTCGCAACATCGACGGCGGCATCATTGCCGGCTTCCCGGGCCTTGGCGACCCACCCGGGCCGCTCGACGAGCCGCTTTTTTACGACGTCACCTACGCCGGCAACGAGCTGCGCGCCGTGGCGCTCACCTTCCCTTTCAACCGCAGCCGCACCCATACCGACATCGAGGTGATCGTCGCCGAGTCGAAAGAGGCGCGCTACACCCTGGCCAACGACTTCATGCTGACCTTGAGCAGCCTGATGGCCGTAACGGGCATTCTGGCCATGACGCTGGCGCTTTTCGCCATTTACCGGGGGCTTGGGCCGCTCAACGCGGTCAGCCAATCGCTTCGCCAGCGCTCACCCAACGACCTGCACCCCATCGAGGACGACGCGCCCCGGGAAATTCACCCGCTGATCCATAGCCTCAATCAGCTGATGCAGCGTATCCGCCGCAGCATCGAGAGCACGCAACAGCTCAACGCCGATGTATCACATCAACTGCGAACGCCGATTTCCGAGCTGCGCGCGCTCTCCGAGATTTCGCTCAAGACCACTCAGGAGCCCGACACCCGCGCCAACCTGATCGAAATGCAGCGCATCGCCGAGCACGCAAGCCACACCGTGCAGCAGCTCCTCAAATACGCCAAGACCCGCCACGAGCTTTTCGACGCGACCCACCTGGAAGAAGTCGACCTGGTCGATATCTGCCGGCAGGCCTGCGCCCAAACGGCCACCGGCATCTATCAAAAGGGTCAGGAGCTCTCTTTCGAGCAGACCGGTACGCCGCCCAGGGTGCTGGGCGACCCGATCATGCTGCTTTGGATGGTCACCAACCTGATCGAGAACGCCAGCGTTCACGCCGGTGGTGGCCGCCCCTACCGGGGCAGTATCGACATCGTGCTCGAAGAGAAGCCGGGCGGCGCCGTGCTCACCGTCAGCGACCACGGTACCGGGGTCGACCCGGCAAGCCTTGGCCAACTGACCGAGCGGTTCTACCGCCATGACCCACAAACCCCGGGTAGCGGGTTGGGGCTGGCGATCGTCGAGCAGGTGGCGACCGCCCACTCGGCAACGCTGACGCTTGGCAATCGAGACGTCGAGAAGCCCAAGGCGGGCGCCCAGAATGGGCGCGGGCTGGTCGTGCGGCTCGCGTTTCCGGCTATTCCGGCTGGTTGACCGCGCTTGCCAAGCGCACCATCGCCGGCGTCATGAAGATCAGGATCAACAGCCGTAGCACGTGGTGGGAAACCACGTAGACCGGGTCGATGCCCATGACCGTGGCGATGACCGCCATCTCCCCCACCCCGCCGGGAATCAGCGCGAGCAGCACCGCCAGGAAGGAAAGCGCGGTGATGGATGCCACCAACCAGGCCATGGCCGCCGCCGCGCCCAAAGCGAACAGCGCGTAGGCAATGCCGAAGCGCCCGACCTTGAGCACCTGGGAAAACGGCGTGTTGGAAAAGCGCGAGCCCACTGAGGAGCCGAGTATCAAGAAAGCGCCGAACACCAGCCAGACCGGCACCGAGTAGTCGAGACCGGCGTTGGCCAGCACCGCCCCGGCGGCCATGGGCCCCAGAAATTCCGGTATCGGCACGTTGAGCTTTCGCGCCAGCCACCAAAAAAGTGGCGCCAGCAGCAGTGCGGCGGCGTCCATCAGGTTCGGGGCGTGGGAATCGCTTGAAAGCGTTGCCTCGCCCACCAAAAGGCTTGCCATCAGCGCCGCCCCGGAGACGACGGTCACCAGGCGCAGCGAGTGGGAAATGGCGATCCAGCGCAAATCGCCCTTGGCACCCTCGGCCAGCACCAGCGCCGAGTTCATGCTGCCCGGGTAGGCGCAGAACATCGCGCTTACCCGCCCCACCCCGGCGCGCGTGAAGATCCAGTAGCCGCCGGCCAGCATCATCGCCATATACACGAGCATGGCCAGAACGCTTGGGTACCAGTGAATCAGCCCGGCCAGCTCATGGGCCTGAATGCGGCTGCCGATAAAAAGCCCCAGCAGCCCGATGGCGACCAGGTGAACGCGCTTGTCGACACCGGTTTTCACCCCGGCAAGCGAGGCCCCCATCACCAGAAACAGCGCGCCCAGCATCCAGGCCAGCGGCAGTGAAAAAAGGGTGGCGACCACGCCACCCACACAACCCAGGCCCAGGGTTTTAAGCGTTCGCCCGAGCATCCGCTACGCCTTTTGTGCGCGCCGCGTTTGAAAGCGCTGCATCAAGGGTTTGCCGAGCAGTGAAATCAGCAGCAGCGCCAGAATGCCCAGCGCCACCGGGCGGGTGAACAGATAGCTAAAATCGCCGCCGCTGATCTGGTACGAATGCAAAAGCGACTTCTCGGCAAGCGAGCCCAGCAAAAGCCCGATGACCGCGGCGGGCACCGAGTAGCCGTAGTGGCGGAAAATCCAACCGATCACCGCGAACACCAGCACCGTGGCCGGGCCGGTCATGTTGCCGGTCAGCCCGAACGAGCCCATCACCGCCAGCACCAGCACCGAAGGAATGAGATAGCGCATCGGCACCTTGATGATGTTGGCCAACAGCGGAATGAACAAAAGCCCCACGACGACCAGCAAAAACACCTGGGCGAAGTTGGCAAATATAATGGCGTAGACCACATCGGTTTGCTGGCGAATGAACTGCGGGCCGCCGGTGATGTTGTGCATGGCAAACGCCGCCAGCATGACCGCCGTAGCGCCGCCGCCGGGAATACCCAGCGCCAAGAGCGTCGCCATCGAACCGGCTTCCGAGGTGCTGTTGGCGGATTCCGAGGCCACCACGCCCTTGGGGTTGCCCTTGCCAAACGACTCCGGGTCCTTATCGCGGCGCTTGGTCTCCACATAAGAGAGCAGGTTCGATACCGACGAGCCCACACCTGGCACCGCACCGACGAATACGCCGATCAAGCCGCCGCGAATCATCACCCAGGGGTGGCTCAGCGCCATCCGGCAGCCACCGAGAATCTGGCCGATGCTAACCTTGCGCGACGCCTCGGACTCGACGATGAAGCTTTTATTGGCCAGCTTGAAAAGCTCCGAGGCGGCGAACATGCCCATCATGGCGGGGATGACCGGGATACCGTCGAGCAGGTAGGTTTGCCCCATGGTGCCGCGCGCCAGGCCCACTTCGCTAAAACCGATCGTCCCCGCCAAAAGCCCCACGAAGCCGGCCATCAAGCCCTTGAGCACCTGCTCGCCCTTGAGGCTTGCAATCAACGTCATGCCCCACAAAATGACGATGAACATCTCGGCGGGGCCGAGCTTCAACACCATCACCGAGAGCGGCTGGATCATGATGAACAGGATCACGTAGCCCATCAGCACACCGATGACCGAAGAGGCGAGTGCTACGCCGAGGGCTTCGTTGTGCTGGCCGTTGCGCGCCATGGGGTAGCCATCGAAAGCGGTGGCGATCGCCGACGACGTACCGGGAATGTTCATCAAAATGGCCGGAATCCCCGAGCCGAACGAGCCGCCGGTGAAGATGGCGGTCAAAAACAGCATGGCCTGAATGAAGTCCATGTACATGGTCATGGGCAAGAAGATCGCCATGGCCATGGAGATTTGAAGCCCGGGCGTGGCGCCGAAAATCAGCCCCAAAATGATGCCAGGGATGACCACCAGCCAGGGGCTGAAACTGGAAAAAAGCAGCGCCAGGCTCTGCTCTACTGCGGCAAAATCGATCATGGCGGCTCCTTAGCTGGGCAGCAGCAGTAGGGTCATGGGATAGGGCAACATCTGCGAGAAGAAAAACGCGCAGCCCAGCCCGAAAACGGCGCTAAAGCCCGTGACCAGCCAGACATTGCGCTCGCCTTTGAGCACCAGAAAAAGCGCGATGAACGCCACGGTGGCGATATCGAAGCCCAATGTTTCCAGCGAGATCACGTAGGCGGCGAAGAGCCCGACCACCGGCAGTGTCTGGTGCAGCGGCTCCTCTTCCTCGCTGGGGCGGAAAAGCGTGCCGTGCTTGATGCGTAGCCCAAGCTCCAGGGCAATGACCGCCAGCACGACCAGCGAAAGCGGCAAAATCAGCAGCAGGTTCTGGGCGCTTGCCGAGACGCTGTAGGCATCCCACAGATACCAAAGGGTAAAACACGCCAAGGCCATGAGGACCAGAAAGTCCCCATAGTCACGTTTGTTTGCGGACATGGTGATTCTCCAGGCCGGCCCTGGCGGGCCGGCCTTCAAGCGGATCAGTTAAGCAGGTGGGCGTACTGCTCGAAGACCTCGTAGTTTTCGCGCATCAGCTCGTTGGCGCGCTCCGGGCCGACCCAAACGCCGCCCATGTCGTTACGCTCGAGGTGATCCTGCACCTCTTTACGGGCCAGCGCGCTCTGGATGGCGGATGAAAGCGTCTCGAAGCGCTCCGGATGCTCGCGCTCCATTTCGCTGGTGACCGCGAAGCCGCGCATCGAGCCCTGCAGCACCGGTACTTCGACGTCCATCGGGGCGAGGGCTTCGTTGATCGGCGCCACGTCCCACTGCTCGATACGCTCGTCGCTGACAATGGCAAGCGGCGTCAGGAATTCGCGAATGCCTTCGCTGCCCTGGGCGCTGATCGAAACGAAATCGACCTGACCGCCAGCGACCGCCGAACGCGCTTCGCCGCCGCTGTTGTAGGTCACCAGGTTCAGGTTGTCCTGGTCGATACCGGCCTGGTCGAGCAGCAAGCGCACCATCAGGTGGCCGGCGGAGCCCTGAACCACGGCGCCGCGTACCTGGGTGTCCTCGTCACGAATGGCTTCGAGCAGCTCGGGCAGGTCTTCATAGCCGCTGTCTTCGTTGGCGGCGATCAGATCCAGGTCGAACCACTGGAAGTTGATGTAGTTGAAGTCATCCACGCTGAAGTTGGCGCCGCCGGTGAGAATCGAGTTGGTCAGGTACGGGGCGAAGGTCGAGGCGTACACGGTGTAGCCATCGTCGGGCATGTTCAGCACGTAGTTGGAGGCGACCTGCGTGCCGGCGCCCGGGCGGTTGCTGACCTGGACCGGCACGCCGATTTCCTCGGAAATATAGCCGGACATCAAGCGCGCCAGGCGGTCGGCGCTGCCGCCGGTGCCAAAGCCTACGATCATGTTGATCGGGCGCTCGGGGTAGTTGTCCGCCGCGGCGGGCAGCGCCATGGCCAGGGAGGCAGCGGCGGCGGTAGCGCCGACCAGCAGCGATTTCACGGTCATACCAAGCGAAGTGACACTGTTTTTGGGCATAGCGTTCTCACTTTTTATAAATTTATAGATTTTGGGCAGGTCTGCGCCTGCAGGGCCCCTACGCTATGCCACGAAGCTTTCACCAACCTTGCACGCCCTCAAAAGCCAACTAAAGTCTAATCGCCCTGCCCCGCCTCAGAATTCACCTCTCTATGTACCTCTCCATCGAGAAAGGCGATGGCCGCTTTGATGGCGCCGCCGCGCAGCAGAAAGCTTCCGATATGCCCGCGGCCGTGCTGCACATAAAGTTCGGAGCGCGTGCCCTGATCCGCGAGTGCCTGGTAGAAATCCTCGGCGTGGTCCACTGGTACCAGGCGGTCCCGATTACCGTGGAAGATGAAAAACGGCGGGGCCTGCGGGGTGATTTGGCGCGCGGGCGAGGCCAGTTGGTACGCCTCGGGCTCTTCATCCCGGGTACCGCCGATCAGGTCGGTCACCAGCTCGCCGTCGTCGAACTTCAAAAGATCGCTTGGAAGGCCCCCCACCGCCGCCGCGCGCAGCCGGGTATGCGCGCCCCCAAAAGGCTCGGCCAGCGGGCCGTGCTCGCTTGCCAGCGCCAGCAAACTCACCAGGTGCGCCCCGGAGGAGTAGCCCACGCCCACGATGCGGTCGGTATCGATGCGAAAGCGCCCGGCGTTTTGATGAATCCAGGCCATGGCCTGCTGCAAATCATGAAGCTGGGCGGGGAAGCGGTACTCGGGGGCGAAGCGGTAGGCGACATTGACCGTCACATAGCCCTGGCCCGCCAGTCGTTTGGCGATTTTATCCATATCCTTTGGGTTTCGTCCGCGCCAGCCGCCGCCGTGGACGATCAGCGCCGCCGGGCGCAGGCCTTCGCCGGGGGTATCCGGCAGGCGCACCCTGGCGGTGAGCGCCTCGGGCCACTCGGGCGGTGTGTAGCGCTGGGGGGCCAGCGCCGTGGAGCGCACGGCGAGCTTTTCCTGGGCCAGGGCCTGGGCGGGTTCGCCGTTCGAGGCGAGATGGGTGGCGCCGCAACCGCCGAGCAACAGCGCCAGACTGCCCGCGCCCAGGGTTTGGCGGATCCCACGCAATGCCTGCATCGATAACTCCTTTTATCTTTCGCGCCGTCATGTCTTCGCATCGAGAAGCGAAGGTCACGTTGTTTGCACACTTCGTGCAACGACTTTACACCGAGGCGTTTGATACTGCAGGAGTCAAGACATTCAACTGCATCGACAAAAGAGGTACGCCATGACGCTATCCATTCGTAAAATCGCCGCTCCTGCCCTGCTCGCCGCCGCTTTGATTCCGGTGGCATTGACCGCTCAGGCCGGGCCGCACGATGGCAAGGACCGCGAGCAGATGCGCGAACACATGCAGGAGCAGCGCGATGAAGTGTATCAGCGCGCCGAGATCAACGAAGAGAAACAGACAGAGCTCAATGAAGCCAACGCCGAGTTTTACGAGGCGATGAAGACGCTTCGCGACGAGCACAAGGAGCGCGTCAGCGAGATTCTCACCGACGACGAAGAAGAGGCTCTGAAAGAGGCCATGCGCGAAATGCACGAAGAAAGACGCGGCGAGCGCCGCCACGGCGAAGGCGATAGTGAAAGCGACGAGCCGATCACCACGCAGTAAGTCTCTCTGCGCGACTCTCCGGTTATACTCTCTCGTTACACCCTCTTAGCACACCCTCTTGCCATGCCCGGCCAAGCCCGGGCATGGCGCCGTTGTAGGCCTGGCTTTTTTCTCGTCTCCCCTTCGTGAGCGGCGAATATCGGCGGCGCAGTTGTGCATCGCAGCGCCGGGGAGTAAGTTAAAAGGCTAACGTTTCCAACCGGCTACGAGGTTCTCCATGTCCCGCGCCCGCCGCCCCTCGGGAGGGGGCTTTCCCGTGCCTGGCAGTGCACTTTTGAGTGCCTGGCGCGAAGGTTACACCCTTGGCAAACTCAAGCGCGACGTTTTGGCGGGCATCACCGTGGGCGTGGTGGCCGTACCGCTTTCGATGGCGCTGGCGATCGCCACCGGCGTAGCGCCACAGCACGGCCTTTATACGGCAATCGTAGCGGGGGCGATCATCGCCCTGACCGGCGGTTCGCGCTTCAATATCTCCGGGCCCACGGCGGCCTTCGTGGTGATTTTATTCCCCATTGCGGCGGAGTTTGGCCTGGGCGGGCTGCTCATCGCCACGCTCATGGCCGGGGCCATTTTGGTGGCGCTGGGGCTCGCCAGGCTCGGCACGCTGATTCAGTACGTGCCCTACCCGGTCATTCTGGGCTTCACTGCGGGGATCGGCGTGGTCATCGCGCTGCTGCAAGTGCCGGATTTTCTGGGCCTGACCGACATTACATTGGGCAGTAGCACCCCGCACAACCTGCTCGTTATCGCCCAAGCGCTGCCCGGGCTTTCGCTTGCCGATCTATGCGTGGGCGTGGCGACCTTGAGCGTTTTGATTGCGTGGCCGCGTTTGAAAACGCCGATCCCCGCGCCCCTGGTGGGGCTGGCGGCGGGCACGTTGGTGGCGCTACTGCTGTCGCTTTTGGGAAGCGATGTCGCGACCATCGCCTCGCGCTTTAGCTGGGAATCCCAGGGCGTGACCGGCAGCGGTATCCCGCCGTTTGCACCGGGCTTTGCGCTACCCTGGCAGCTGTCCGGGGCCAATGGCGAGGCGCTTACCGTTAACTTCGCGCTGATCCAGGCGCTGCTCGGCCCGGCGCTTGCCATCGCGCTACTGGCGGCAATCGAGTCGCTTTTGTGCGCCGTGGTCGCCGATGGTTTGACCCGCACCCGCCACAACCCCAACGTGGAGCTGATCGGCCAGGGGCTTGGCAACGTGGTCGCGCCCTTTTTTGGCGGCATTACCGCCACCGCGGCGCTTGCCCGTACCGCGACCAATATCAAAAGCGGCGGCTTCTCCCCCATCGCGGCGCTGGTCCACTCATTCGTCGTGCTGCTGGCGGTGATCGCCCTGGCGGGGGCGATGGGCTATGTGCCCATGGCGGCACTGGCGGCGCTTTTATTCATCATCGCTTGGAACATGAGCGAGGCGCGCCATTTCGTGCACACGCTGAAAAGCGCCCCGGCAAGCGACGTAGCGGTGCTGGTGATCTGTTTTCTGCTCACCGTGGTGTTCGATATGGTCATCGCGGTGGCCGTCGGCATGGGCCTGGCGGCGGCGCTGTTCATCCGGCGTATGGCCCAGTTGACCCAGACGCAGCGTGTCGAAGCAGCTGGCTCCAGCGCTGCCTTTGCCCCCGGTGTGGCCCGCTACAAGATCAGCGGGCCGCTGTTTTTCGGCGCCGCCGAGAAAGCCATGGCTACGCTGCGCGTGGTCGACCAGGACGTGCGCGTGGTGGTGCTGGATATGCACGCGGTACCCAGCCTCGATGCCTCGGCCATGATCGCGCTGGATACCCTTCTAGGCGAGCTCGATGAACGGGGCGTTGGGGTGATCATGGTGGGGCTGGCACCGCGCATGGTGTTGAAACTCAAGCGCGCCGGTATACGCCGCGCAACCGGAAAACTCGCGGTCACGGCCAGCCTCGATCAGGCAAGCCGCCTGGCCGAGCGGTGGCTTGCCGACAGCCAAGCGGCAGGCGAAAAAACGCCGGGGTAGCCCCGGCGTTTATAGCGCGCTTATTCGCCCGGCCAAGCCGGGCCTGGTGTCAGGCTTAGAAAAAACCCATCGGGTTGATGTCGTAGCTCACCAGCAGATTCTTGGTTTGCTGGTAGTGCTCGAGGGCCATCTTGTGGGTTTCGCGCCCCACGCCGGATTTCTTATAGCCGCCGAACGCCGCGTGGGCCGGGTACTGGTGGTAGCAGTTGGTCCATACGCGCCCGGCCTGAATACCGCGGCCCATCCGAAACGCCACGTTGATATCGCGGCTCCACACGCCCGCGCCCAGGCCGAACTCGGTGTCGTTGGCAATCGCCAGCGCTTCTTCTTCGTCCTTGAAGGTCGTCACCGACACGACCGGGCCGAAGATCTCCTCCTGGAAGATGCGCATCTTGTTGTTGCCCTTGAGAATCGTCGGCTCGATGTAGTAGCCGCTGTCATAATCCCCTTCGATGCTCGCCTTGTTGCCGCCGGTCAAAAACTCCGCGCCTTCTTCCCGGGCCACGTCCATGTAGGACATGATCTTGTCGAACTGCTCCTGGGATGCCTGGGCGCCGACCTGCACGTCGGTGTCCAGGGGGTTGCCGCGTTTGATGGCCTTGGTGCGCTCGAGCACCTTGACCATGAAGTCATCGTACATGCTCTCCTGAACCAGCGCCCGGGACGGGCAGGTGCACACTTCGCCCTGGTTCAAGAACGCCAGCACCAGGCCCTCGACCGCTTTATCCACGAAGGTGGGCTCGGCGTTCATGATATCGGCGAAGTAGATGTTCGGCGACTTGCCGCCAAGCTCCACCGTGGAGGGAATGATGTTCTCGGCGGCGCACTTCAGAATATGCGAGCCCACTGGCGTTGAGCCAGTAAAGGCGATCTTGGCGATACGCTTACTGGTGGCCAGGCTCTCGCCCACCTCTTCGCCAAAGCCGTTGACGATGTTGACCACCCCGGGCGGCAGCAGGTCGCCGACGACCTTCATCAGCTCGAGAATCGAGGCCGGGGTCTGCTCGGCGGGCTTCAATACCACGCAGTTGCCCGCGGCCAGCGCCGGCGCCAGCTTCCATACCGCCATCAGGATGGGGAAATTCCAGGGGATGATTTGCCCCACCACGCCCAGCGGCTCGTGAAAATGATACGACACGGTGTTGGCGTCGATATCTGCAGCACTGCCTTCCTGGGCGCGGATGCAGCCAGCGAAGTAGCGGAAATGATCCACCGCCAGGGGCAGGTCGGCATTCAGGGTTTCGCGCACCGCCTTACCGTTGTCCCAGGTTTCCGCCACGGCCAGCATCTCAAGATTCTGCTCGATGCGATCCGCCATCTTGAGCAGAATATTGCTGCGCTCGGCGGCGGAGGTCTTGCCCCAGGCGGGGGCGGCCTTGTGGGCAGCGTCCAGAGCCTTGTCGATATCCTCGGCGCTGGAGCGGGGGATCTCGCAGAACACCTGGCCGTTCACCGGGCTGATGTTGTCGAAATACTGGCCTTTCTCGGGTGCGACGAACTCGCCGCCGATGTAGTTACCGTAGCGTTTTTCGAAGGTGACGAGGGCGCCGTTATCGCCTGGGTTTGCGTAGATCATGGTTTAGCTCCTGAGCGTTATGATTATTGAACCACCCCTCAGTGTTGGTCACCCAGCGGCCAAACGAAATCACCCAAAAGTCGCAGCCCATAAAAAAAGACGGCCGAAGCCGTCTTTTTTGACCAAGCGCCGAGTCAGCGCACGATCATCACCGAGACTTTCGCGTGGTGCACCACGTGCTCGGCGTTGGGGCCGAGCACGTAGTCCGCGAACTTACGCTTGGTGTGGGAGGCCATGACGATCAGGTCGGCGTCGATTTTCTTGCCGATCTTGATGATCGCCTCCCAGGGCGAGCCATCGACGATCACGCTTTGGGTTTGGATATCCTCGGGCACGTGCTCCTGGATAAACGCGTTTTGCGCCTCGTGCATCGCCTCGTGGGCCTTTTTCGAAAAGTTCTTCGGAAAGTAGGCCCCGACCATCGGCATCGTGAACTCCGGCAGTACGCTCACCAAATGCAGCGACGCCCCAAAGGTATGACAAAGCGTTACCGCCACCGGCAACGCCTTTTGCCAGGACGCCGCCTCGTTGAGATCCACAGGAAGCAGAATTTTCTGATACATCGCACGGCCTCCTTAGGCGCTGGCCGGGGTGTGGTCCGGCGTTTTGCGGCCACGGCGGCGACGCTGCATCAGCACCACCAGGGCGAACACGCCAAGCGCCGGTAGCCACATCCACTCCTTGGTCCAGCGGTCCACCGGGGCGAGCACTTCGATGATCTCCTGATCGAAATCGAGCCCCAGGTCCGCCGCGGGGCTACCGAACTCGACGAAATCGACCAGGGTCTGGTCGCCGTCGGTGTAAAGCTCTAACCCCAGGTTCTCCAGGCGCTCCTCGCCGGTGTTACCCGCGGGTACCGGAATGAGCATATAGGTCGACATCGGCGCGCCGTAGTCGTCTTCACCGGCAATCTGGATGCGCAGGTTGCTGCCTTCATCGACCTGGCCCAGCGCGTCGGCGAACTGCGCCGGTGGCACGGAGTTGTACGGGTCGTGGATGCGATCCATGAAAAAGCCCGGACGGAACAGCGTAAAGGCGACCAACAGCAGCAGAATCGACTCGTACCAGCGGTTACGGGTGATGAAGTAGCCCTGGGTGCCGGCGGCGAAGATCAGCATGGCGATGGTGGCTACGATGAACACCACGATCCCCTGGGTCACCGTCACATCGATCAAGAGCAAGTCGGTATTGAAGATGAACAGAAACGGCAATGCCGCGGTGCGCAGGCTGTAGTAGAACGCCTGGAAACCGGTACGCAGCGGGTCCCCGCCGGAGACCGCCGCCGCCGCGAAGGAGGCCAGGCCCACCGGTGGCGTCACGTCCGCCATGATGCCGAAGTAGAACACGAACAGGTGCACCGCAATCAGCGGTACGATCAGCCCGTTTTGCTGGCCAAGCAGCACGATCACCGGCGCCATCAACGCCGACACCACGATATAGTTGGCGGTAGTGGGCAGGCCCATGCCCAGAATCAAGCTCAATACGGCGGTGAGCAGCAAAATCACCATCAGGTTGCCGCCGGAAAGAAGCTCGACCACGTCCGCCAGCACCAGGCCCACGCCGGTTTGCGAGACCGCCCCCACCACGATACCCGCGGTGGCGGTGGCGATACCGATGCCGATCATGTTGCGCGCGCCGGTCACCAGGCCATCCCACAGATCGAAAAGGCCTTCCTTGATATCCGCCGCCAGCTGGCTACGCCCCCGGAACAGCGCGATGATCGGGCGCTGGGTGAGCATGATGAAGATCATGAACATGGTGGCCCAAAACGCCGAAAGCCCAGGGGACAGACGCTCGACCATCAAACACCATACCAGCACGACCACCGGCAGAATGTAGTGAAGCCCGACCATGACCGTCGGCCGGGTTTGCGGCAGCGTCAAGACCGCCGAGTTGGGGTCGTCGATTTCGAGCTCCGGGTAGCGGGCGCCGATTTTCAAAAGCCCGACATAGACGACGGCGAGGCCCACCGACACGACCCAGGGCGTTGCATCGCCCAGCACCGGCTTCAGCCAGCCAAGGCCGTAGTAGACACCGACCGAAAGCCCCATCAGCAGTAAAAGCCCGGTCAAAAAGCCGATGACCTTGTTCAAGAGCGGGCGCGCCGGGTTGCTCGAGGGCAGCCCTTTCATGTCCGCCTTGAGGGCTTCCAGGTGAACGATATAGATCAGCGCGATATAGGAGATCAGGGCGGGCAAAAAGGCGTGCTTGATGACCTCGACGTAGGAGATCCCCACGTACTCGACCATCAAAAACGCCGCCGCGCCCATGACCGGCGGCATGATCTGGCCGTTCACCGAGGAAGACACCTCGACGGCACCGGCTTTTTCCGCGCTAAAGCCCACGCGTTTCATCATGGGAATGGTGAAGGTACCGGTAGTCACGGTATTGGCGATCGAGGAGCCGGAGATCAGCCCGGTCATGCCCGAGGCGACGACCGCCGCCTTGGCCGGGCCCCCTTTGAAGTGGCCCAGCATCGAAAAAGCCACTTTGATGAAATAGTTACCCGCGCCGGCTTTATCGAGCAGCGCACCGAACAACACGAACAAAAACACGAAGCTGGTCGACACACCCAGCGCAATGCCGAACACCCCTTGGGTACCCAGCCATTGGTGGTTGATCAACCCGCCCAGGCTTACACCGCGGTGGGCGAGAATACCGGGCATGTAAGGCCCGAACAGCGAATAGGCGATAAAGATCGCGGCCACGGCCATCAAGGGCGGCCCGAGCGCGCGCCGGGTCGCCTCCAACAGCATGACGATACCGATCACGCCGATCACGATATCCTGGGTGATCGGCCGCCCGGCCCGGCTGGCCAGGTCATCGTAGAAAACGAACAGATAGGCGCCGCAAAACGCCGCCACGGCGGCAAACGCCCAGTCCTGGAGCGGCACCCGGTCCCGCGGCGAGCGCTTGAGCGCCGGGTAGGCCATAAAGGCTAAAAAGAGCGCAAAGGCCAGGTGGATCGAGCGCGCCTCGGTCGCGCTGAAGACGCCCACCCGCAACATGTAGGGCAGCGGTGAGGCGATCCAAAGCTGAAACAGCGACCAGGCAGCGGCAATTCCCACCAGTAATTTGCCGGGAGCCCCGAGGGGTTTTCGCGCGCCGGTGTCGCTGGAGGCGACCATATCCTCCAGGTCGTGGTGCGCGTCCGCCGAGGATTTCTTTTCATCTTGCATACGCTTGCCCTTTGAAGTCCACGCCGATCATGAGCATTTATCATCAGCGCATTCAACAAAAGCGCGGACACCCAGGGTGCCCGCGCTTTGCGTTTTACTCAACGGCGCTACCGGTACTCACCGTTTAGCGCCGGGTACGACTTACTCGATCCAGCCACGCTCACGGTAGTAGCGCTCGGCGCCGGCGTGCAGCGGTGCGGTCAAGCCGTCAGAGATCATCTCTTCTTCGTCCAGGTTTTCGAACGCCGGATGCAGGCGCTTGAAGCGGTCGAAGTTTTCGAACACGGCTTTAACGGTTTCGTAGATCACTTCTTCGTCGACATTGGTCGAGGAAACGAAGGTTGCCGCCACGCCGAAGGTTTCGACGTCTTCGTCGTTACCCCGGTACAAGCCGCCCGGAATCACGGAACGGGTGTAGTACGGGTACTCTTCGATCAGGCCGTCGATCTCGTCGCCGGTCACCGAAACCAGCTTGGCGTCGATGGTGGTGGTCGCTTCCTGGATCGAACCGTTGGGGTGACCGACCACGTAGACCATGGCGTCGATGTTGTTATCGGAAAGCGCGGCGGCCTGTTCGGCGGCGTCGAGCTGCGAGGCCAAAGCGAAGGTGTCTTCATCCCAACCGAAGGCGTCCATCACCACGTCCATGGTGTTGCGCTGACCCGAACCGGGGTTGCCGATGTTGACACGTTTGCCGGGGAAGTCGCTGATGTTGTCGATACCGGCATCGGCGCGGGCGACCACGGTCAGCGGCTCGCCGTGCATGGTGAACACGGAGCGCATCTCTTCCCAGGGGCCGTCGCCTTCGAAGTTGGCTTCACCGTTGTAGGCGCGGTATTGAACGTCGGACTGCACCACGCCCATATCCAGGTCGCCGTTTTTCATGCCGTTGACGTTGGCAACGGAGCCGCCGGTCGAGGGCGCGTTACAGCGGATGCTGTGGTCTTCGCTACCGCGGTTGACCATGCGGCAAACCGACTGGCCGACCACGTAGTAAACGCCGGTTTGGCCGCCGGTACCGATGGTGATGTAGCTTTCCTGTGCAACGGCCGGGCTTGCAAAACTGGCCGCGGCAATCAGCGCGCCTGAAAAGGCGGCGGTTGAAAATACATGGCGCTTCATGGACACACCTCTTTATCTTTTATGAGCATTATTCGCTTTGAACACCCGTTACCGATCCCCTGGGCTATTTCGTCCAAAACGTTTGTAATACAGACTGTTAACCCTGCCAATGGCGGCAGAGCACTGGTCACTTTAGCGAAAAAACCGCCGCTTGGCGAAACCGCCGTGGGCGCGAACGCCGTAATCCTTGCACCCTACTCGCTTTCATCCGCGATTAATACGGCTTAACTCGCCATGGCGCTTTAGGCTTATAGCGCTTCTTGTGCGCCCCTGTCCAACCTTTTTAAGGAGTATAAAAAATCGCTGGCTAAACATGCGTTTAGCGATTCGTCTTTTTTAAACGCTAGCACGGATGCCCTCACACGTTATAGCCCAGCACCCCGGGCAGCCACAGGGCAATAGCCGGAAAAATCGCCACGACCGCCATGGCACAGGCCATCGCGGCCACGAACAAAAGTGCCCAGCCGAGGGTTTGCTCGAGGCGAATCTTCGCAACCTCAGTGGTGACCATCAGATTCACCGCCACCGGGGGCGTAAATTGGCCAATCGCGATATTCATGGCCAGCAAAATGCCGAACCAGACCGGGTTCCACTCGAAGTGCTGCATCACCGGGATCAAAATGGGCATCAGGATGAGATAGATCGAGATCGCATCGAGCAGCATCCCGGCGAGCAGTACCGCCAGCATGACCAGCACCAACAGCAGTGTGCCGTTATCGGTAAGGCTGATCATCCACTCGGCCAGGTGGCGGAAGGTCCCCAGCATGGTCCCCGCCCAGGCAAAGATCCCCGCCAGCGCGATGATCAGCATCACGACCCCGGAGATGATCGACGCCTCGCCCAGCAGCGCCCACAGGTCGCGCAGTGAAAGCTCCCGGGTGAAGAAAAGCCCCACCAAAGTGCCGTAGGCAACCGCAACGACCGCGGCTTCGGTTGGCGTGAAAAGCCCGGAGCGCAGTCCGCCCAGAATGAGCACGGGCGCAAACAGCGCCGGCAAGGCCTGCTTGAAGGCCTCGCCCACGCTCAGCCGCTCGGCCTCGCTTTCCGGTGTGGGGCCTTCCCAGCCGTAACGTTTGGCCAGCAGCATGGCCGGTACCAGCAGCGATAGCCCGGCCAGAATCCCCGGAAACAGCCCGGCGGCGAACAGCGCGCGAAGGTCCACCCCGGGCACCACGATGGAGTAGAGAATCAACGCAACCGACGGCGGAATCAAAATCGCCGTCGAGGCCGAGGCGGCGATCAAGGTCGCCGAAAACGGCTTGGGGTAGCCCGCTTTGGTCATGCTGGGCAGCATCACCATGGCCACCGCCGCGGCGTCAGCCGGGCCCGAGCCGCTCATGCCGCCCATGATCATGCAAACGAGCACCGCCACCAGCGCCAAACCACCGTGGCGTGGGCCAATCAGGGCCTGGGCGAAGCGCACCAAGCGCAGCGCCACGCCGGAGCGCTCGAAGATCAGCCCGGTCAGGATAAACAGCGGAATCGCGATCAGCGGATATTTGGCGATGCTGTTGTAGGTATTGGTGCCCAGGGTCGCCAGCATATCCGGCGAAAGCCCGGTCACGATGCCGACCGACCCCGCCAGGGCCAGCGAAAACGCCACCGGCACGCCGGCGATCAAGAACCCGGCGAAGGCGAGAATCATCCAGGTATCAGGGGTCATGGCGCAGCCCTCCGCTTAGCCGCTCGCGGGTTTGCTGAAGCAAACGCCAGACCATGGCCGCCGAGAGCACCGGCAGCCAAACCAGATACCACCACTGGGGCAGACCAAGGCCCGGCGACAGCGACTCCCACTGGTACTCCTGCCAGGCAAGCTGACCGCCGTACCAGGTGATCAAGCCAAGCACCACAAGGCCGCAAAGCCCCTGAAAGACGATCAACGCCTTGCGCCAGCGCTCGGGCAACAAACGCTCCACCAGGCCAATGCGGATATGGCGGTTGCGGCGCAGCGCAACGCTTGCCCCGGCAAAGGTCAAAACGACCAGCAGGAACACCGAGAACTCTTCGGTAAACGAAAACGAGCCGCCGGTCAGGTACCGGGTCACGACGTTTCCAAGACTAATAAGGGAGATCACGATCAGCGATAGCGCACCCAGCCATCGCTCGAAACGTGCATCGGAAAACGCTTGCATGAGAGCCTCTACAAGAAAACGACCGGCCCAAAGCCGGTCGGGGAAGGAGTATCAAGGGCGTTCAGCGCTCGTCCATCGACGACCTGGCGGCCTCGAGCAGTTCTTCGCCGATTCGCGGCGCCCATTTGTCATAAACGGCCTGGGTCGCGTCGGCGAACGCCTGGTACTCGGCCTCGCTTAGCTCGGTGACGGTGACGCCGCGCTCCTCGATCGCTGCCAACCGCTCACTTTGCTGCTCGCGGGTCATGTCGATTTCCCAGGCGCCGGCTTCTTCGGCGGTTTCGCGCAGCATGGTTTGCTCCTCCGCGTCCAGCGAGTTCCAAACCGGTTGGCTCACGGCGAAGATCAGCGGATCGTTCATGTAGTTCCAAAGCGTCAGGTATGCCTGGCCGGCCTGGTCGATGCGCGCCACGTCGAACACCGACATCGGGTTCTCCTGGCCATCCACCGCGCCGGTGGTGAGCGCGGGCTGGGCATCGGTCCAGCTCATCTGGGTCGGGTCGGCGCCCAGGGCTTTAAAGGTATCCTGGAAAAGCGGCGAGCCCACCACGCGAATTTTCAGCCCCTCCAGATCCTGGGGTGTGCTGATCGGGCCGCTCGAGTTGGAAATCTGGCGAAACCCGTTTTCGGCCCAAGCCAGCGGCACCACGCCGCGGGATTCGATCGCCTCGAAGACCATCTCGCCCGCCGCGCCCTGGGTGACGGCGTCCACGGCCTCGGTATCCGGGATGAAAAACGGCAGCGAGAACATATTGAGTGCCGGCACCTGGGGGGACCAGTTGATGGTCGACCCCACCGCGGCGTCGATCAGCCCCGAGCGCATGGCGGAAAATTCGCGGGTTTGATCTCCCGACACCAGTTGCGAATTGGGGTAAACGCGCAGTGTGAGCTCCCCGTCGCTGCGCTCTTCCAGAAGTTCGGCCCACTTTTCGGCGGCCTGGCCCCAGGGGAAGGCGTCGGACAGCACGGTAGACACCGAGAGTTCCCGGGCTTGGGCGCTGAAAGCAGTGCTTAATAGCGCCGCCCCCATCAAACCGGCGGCCAGCGGGGCGATCGAGCGAGTCAGCGTCATAGGGGTCATCCTTATTATAAATTTATGGCAGTACGATAGAAACGCAGGCGGCCGCTCGAGCGGCCGCCTGCTTCTATTTTATGGGTTTGAAAATCGAAAGATAGGTGGCCGGCCCGCTTTACAGGCTCGACTTTCGGCGTAGGCCGGGTGGGGAATTACTCGGGCCGGCAAAACCCGGCCAGCGCCGGCACGGAGACGCAGTCGCCCACCTGGACCCCGCGCTCTTTGAAATAACCGGCGTTCACCTCGAGGGCGGAGTAGTACGCCGCGCCCGCCGGGTAGGTGGGGCATTCCTGGGCGCTGTCTGCCTCGCAGGGGGGCATGGTCGTGATCGCAACGATTCGGCCTTCGTCGTCGATGAAGGCGATATCCAGCGCGATCAAGGTGTTATACATCCAAAAAGCGTTATTGGCGGGCTGTTCGTTTTCAAAGCGGAACAGCATCCCGCGCTCTTCGGCCAGGTGCTCGCGGCCCATCAAACCCTGCTGGCGCTGGGAAAGCGTTTCGGCTACCTCCACGTCGAGGCGGTGCGGGCCCTGCTCGGTGTGAAGGGTCAGCGGCAGCGTGGACGCGGTGGTGTCCCCGGCTTTTGGTTCGGCGAAGGCGTTTAAAAGCGGTGACGCGACGCTTGCCAGCAGCGAAGCGGCAACCGCGGTCTTGATGAGTTGGCGACGCGATACGTTCATGGCGGTTTCCTCGGTCAGGCGCTGGCGTGCTCGTCGGTAATCGACACTACTTTCATGGTGTTGGTACCGCCGTGGGCATTCATGTGATCGCCCCGGGTCAGAATCACGTGATCTCCCGGCTTGGCCACGCCCTGCTTGACCAATACATCCATCGCCCGGTCATTGAGCTCGGTGGGGCTCATCTCGCTGGTATCGAAGGGCAGCGAGACCACGCCCCGGTAAAGCGCCATGCGCCGCTGGGCGATGGGCGTGTGGGCAAGACCGACGATGGGCAGGCCCGAGCTTATGCGCGAGGCGATCAAGGGCGTATAACCCGACGAGGTCATACAGGCAATCGCGGCCACGCCTTCCATGTGGTTAGCGGCGTACATTGCCGAGAGCGCAATGGTTTCGTCCGGGCGGGCAAAGCCTTCGTGAATGCGGTGGCCGGACTCCTGAATCAGCCGCTCGCGCTCGGCCCCCAGGCACACCCGGTTCATCGCCTCGACGGTTTCGACCGGGTAGACGCCGGCGGCGGTCTCGGCGGAAAGCATCACCGCGTCGCTGCCGTCGAGCACTGCGTTGGCCACGTCGAACACCTCGGCGCGGGTGGGTAGCGGCGCCGAAATCATGCTCTCCATCATTTGGGTGGCGGTAATCACCGCGCGGTTGAGCGTACGGGCGCGCTTGATCATGCGCTTTTGCACCCCGACGAGCTTGGCGTCGCCGATCTCCACGCCGAGATCACCGCGTGCCACCATTACCGCTTGTGAGGCTTCGATGATGCCGTCGAGGGTGGCCTCATCGGCCACCGCTTCGGCGCGTTCGACCTTGGCGACCAGGCCGATCTCGGCGCCCTCTTCACCCAATAAGCGCCGGGCTTCCTGCATGTCCGCCGCCGAGCGAGGAAACGAGATCGCCAGGTAGTCCACGCCGATCTCGACGGCGGTCTTGAGATCTTCCTTGTCCTTGTCGGTCAGCGCCGGGGCCGAAAGCCCGCCGCCCTGCTTGTTGATGCCCTTGTGATTGGAGAGCTTGCCGCCGACCACCACCTGGGTGTGAACCTGCTGGCCTTCGACACGGGTGACATCGAGCACGACCCGGCCGTCGTCGAGCAGCAGCCGGTCGCCGGCCACCACGTCTTGAGCAAGCGTTTTGTATTCGCAGCCGACCTTGTCGATGTCACCGGCGTCGCTGTCCAGCGCCATATCGAGCACGAAGGGCTTGCCTTCCTGGAGCACCACCGCGCCCTCTTTAAAGCGCGCAACGCGAATCTTGGGCCCCTGCAGGTCGCCCAAGGCGGCCACGCTGCGCCCGAGCTTGTCGGCGATTTCGCGCACCCGCGCCAGGCGCTGGCGGTGATCGTCCGCGGTGCCGTGGGAGAAGTTGAGGCGCACCACATCCACCCCCGCCTTCAACATGGCTTCCAGTACGCCCTCCCGGTCACTGGCGGGACCTAGCGTGGCGACGATTTTGGTACGGCGAATCGGGGTAGCGGTGTACTGGCTCATGGCGTTCTCGATCGGTCGGGAAGTGGGCTATCAGCTTAGCAAAATAATGTGACGAACAAAGGGTTGCGTCGTTAGTCGTCGAGGGTGACCGTGATCGCGAGCGGATATTCGTCGCAGTTATTACCCTCGCCGCCGCGGTCGACCACCAAAAACTCCCCTTCACGCTCCAGGACCGAATTGATCGCATGCCAGGTGCCCGCGGCGTAGTTCACGCCCTGGCGGCCGTCGGTGACGAAGGCGCGCACTGCGCCTTCGTCGATCGTCTCGCCGGCGGGCGCCACCACCACGATAAAGCGCTCACCGTGCAGCGGCATGAAGGCCTGGCTGCCCTGGGGGTGGCGCTCCAAAAAGGTAAGTTCCAGCGGAAGTGCGACCGGCTGGCTGACGAAGATGTTGATCAGCGTATGGGCGCTTTCGCCCAGGGTCTCGACCTTCGCTAGATCGTGGTGGCGCTGGGTGCGCCCGGCGTTGATGGGAAACGATTTTGATGCGCGCGCGTCGATGACCTCCCCAAAGGGGCGAAAAGCCTCGGCGGTGAGGGGCGTCGCGGTCAGGGTTAGCATGGCGGCTCCTTTGTTTTGACCACAAGGTTTTGGCAACAACGTTTTGAAAGCAACGTTCTGGCAGCAAAAAGCCCGTTAGCGGAAAAGCTTGAGCTTCGCGTGGCGGTTGACGTCCTTGTAGAGCAGGTAGCGAAACGGCCCCGGGCCGCCGGCGTAGCAGGCCTGGGGGCAGAAGGCGCGCAGCCACATGAAATCCCCCGCTTCGACCTCCACCCACTGCTGGTTGAGGTGATACACCGCCTTGCCTTCCAGCACGTACAGGCCATGCTCCATGACGTGGGTTTCATCGAAGGGAATGACGCCGCCGGGCTGGAAATTGACGATGGTGACGTGCATGTCGTGGCGCACGTCACCGGGGTCGACGAAGCGCGTGGTCGACCAGCGCCCTTCGGTACCGGGCATCTCAAAGGGCGTAATGGCCTGCTCGTTGGTAACGAAGGCTTCCGGCACCTCGAGCCCTTCGACGAACTCGAAGGCCTTGCGAATCCAGTGAAAGCGCACCGGCTCGCCGCTGTCGTTACCCGCCCGCCATTCACAGCCTGGCGGGATGAACGCATAGCCGCCCGGCGCCAGGGTGTGGCGCACACCGTCGAGGGTCAGCGTCAACTCCCCTTCGACGACGAACAACACGCCTTCGGCATCCGCTTCCGGCTCGGGTTTGTCGCTGCCACCGCCTGGCTGCACTTCCATGATGTACTGGGAAAACGTCTCGGCAAAACCCGACAGCGGCCGCGCCAGCACCCAGGCCCGGGTGCCCTGCCAAAACGGCAGGTTGCTGGTGACGATATCGCGCATCACGCCCTTGGGAATCAGCGCGTAAGCCTCGGTAAACACCGCGCGGTCGGCGGTCAGCTGGGTTTGCGGCGGATGGCCGCCTTTAGGGGCGTAGTAACGGGGTGTCGTCATGGCAGTCACCTTTTAAAGAGTCGGCGCCGGGTGGTGTTCGGCCCAGTGGCGGGCAATATCGGCGCGGCGCGCGACCCATACGCGATCAAAAGTTTCGATGTAATCCAAAAAGCGCTGCAGCGCGCGAAAGCGCCCCGGGCGGCCGAGCAGGCGACAGTGCATGCCGATCGAGAGCATCTTCGGCGCCTCTTCACCTTCGGCGTAGAGTACATCAAAGGCGTCGCGCAGGTAGTTGTAGAAGTGATCCGAGGTGTTGAAGCCTTGTGGCGAGGCGAAGCGCATGTCGTTGGTGTCCAGCGTATAGGGCACGATCAAGTGGTTGTGATCGCGGCCTTTGCTGTCGGTGACGCGGGACCAGAAGGGCAAGTCGTCGCCGTAGTAGTCACTGTCGTACAAAAAGCCGCCTTCGTCAGCAATCAAACGCCGGGTGTTGGGGCTGTCGCGCCCGGTATACCAACCTTCGGGCTTCTCGCCGTAAAGACGCTCGAAGATCGCCACGGCTTTTTGCAGATGGTCACGCTCGATGTGCTCGGGGACTTCCTGGTAGTGAATCCAGCGGTAGCCGTGGCAGGCGATTTCGTGGCCCAGCTCCTTGAACGCCTGGGCGACGTCCGGATTGCGCTCCAGGGCCATGGCCACACCAAATACGGTCAGCGGTAGGCCGCGGCGCTCGAACTCGCGAAGAATCCGCCACACCCCGGTGCGGGAGCCGTACTCGTAGATCGACTCCATGCTCAGATGGCGGTCACTGTAGCTGGCGGCGCCAATGATCTCGGACAGAAACTGCTCCGAGCCGACGTCACCGTGCAGCACGGAGTTCTCCCCGCCCTCTTCGTAATTGAGCACGAACTGAACGGCGATTTTCGCGTTGCCGGGCCAGTTGGCGTGGGGCGGCGTCCGGCCGTAGCCGATCAAATCCCGCGGATAAAAGCTTTCGGTTTGTTCATTGTCAGCCGCCATGGCGTTTCCCCGTCGTTTGTCGATTCATTCTCTTTGTATACAAGGTATACGATTTCAAAGCCGCACCGCAACGCGCGAGACGATAAGCTTCGACGCCGCCGCTGCGCCTTGCCACCTGGTTTTATGTTGCCAGTAAGCGCCGCTCAGCGACGCCTACGTGTTTGGCCAGGGTTCGACGCCAAAGGGGTTGCGCCGGGCTTTAAACCGCCCTATTTTCGTATACAAGACTCCCGTTAACGTTTACCTGCGAGCCGCTCAACGTGCATATACGCATCATCAATCCCAATACTACCGCTTCGATGACCCAAGCGATTCAACGGGCCGCGCAGGCGCTCAAAGGCGCGGACACGACGCTGAGCGCGACGCAGCCCGAGTCCGGCCCGGTCTCGATCGAAAGCCACTTCGACGAAGCCATTAGCGCGGTAGGCGTGGCCGAAGAGGTGCTCAAGGGCGAGCGCGAAGGCGGCATCGACGCCTACATCGTCGCCTGCTTTGGCGACCCGGGGCTTCTGGCCGCCCGGGAGCTGACCGCCAAGCCGGTCATCGGCATTGCCGAAGCCGGTTTTCACCTGGCCACGCTGATCAGCACGCGCTTTTCGATCGTCACCACTCTTGGCCGTACCGGCATCATCGCCGAGCACCTGCTGGAGCAGTACGGCTTTCGCCACCACTGTCGGCGTATTCGCGCGGCGGAAATTCCGGTGCTGGACCTGGAGCACGACCCGGATGCGGCCTTCAAGCGTATTGTCGAAGAGTGCTGCCGGGCCCGGGACGAAGACGGTATCGGCGCGATCGTACTGGGTTGCGGCGGTATGGCGAACCTGACCCAGGCGATTAGCCAGCAAGTGGGCCTGCCGGTGGTCGAAGGCGTCAGTGCCGCCTTGAAACTGGCCGAGTCGCTGGTGAGTTTGAACCTGACGACCAGCAAGCACGGCGACCTGGATTACCCGCGCCCGAAGCCCTTCACCGGGAAATTCGCCGAGTTCTCCGAGCTTCGTTTGCCGCCCAAACCCTAATTTCGCTCGATTTACCCCTTAACGATTACACGCTACACATCAACAATTAAAAACACCGTTAGTACGCCACGCCGCAAGCGTCGCCCGGCCACCGGGCAAAACTATAACGCCGATAAAATCTTGCGAGGACGGTACGATGAGCACGTCTGAACCCAAATCAGGGGCCTCAGGGCCTACGCTCGACCCTGCCCACAAGGCAATGGGCGACGAAAGCCTGGCGCCCCAGCAGACCCGCATCATGGGGCGAGGCTCCTACTTTCTGGCCTGGTTCGGGGGGTGCGTGTCGATCGGCACCTTCGCCATGGGCTCGAGCGTGGTGGGCACCCTCAACCTTTTGCAGGCAACGCTTGCCATCGCCATCGGCTGTTTCGTGATCGGCGTGGCGCTGGCGATCAACGGTGCCGCCGGCTACAAGTACGGCATTCCCTTCATGGTGCAGGCCAGATCCGCCTTCGGCTTTACCGGTACGCGCATTCCGGGGCTCGTGCGCGCGGTGCCTGCCGTGGTGTGGTACGGCTTTCAAAGCTGGATCGGCGCCGGGGCGCTTAACATGGTGTCCGCTACGCTGTTCGGCTTCGACCACCTGGTGTTTTACTTCATCGCATTCCAGCTTCTGCAGATCGCGCTGTCGGTGACCGGGTTTCAGGGTATCAAGTGGCTGGAGAACATCGGCAGCGCCTTCATCCTTTGCTCGCTGACCTACATGTTCTACGCCACCGTGCAGCGCTACGGCGACGAGCTCTCGGCCAGCCTTTTCACCATGGAGGGCTCCTGGGGCATGCCGTTCTGGGGCGCGACCATGCTGTTTTTGGGCATTTATAGCACCATGATGCTCAACGTCAGCGACTACGCGCGCGAGCATAAAAAGGGCACCGGCGGCGGGCTTTTGGCGACCATTTACGCCATGTCGATTCTGCCCTGCACCCTGTTCATGGGCTTGATCGGCTATATGGTCTCGGAAGCCACCGGCACCGCGGACCCCATCCAGGTGTTCGCCAACGCGGTGGACAACACCCCGCTTTTGATGACCACCCTTTTGTTCATCGCCTTCGCTCAGGTGACCACCAACGTGCTCAATAACGTGGTGCCCCCCACCTACGTGCTGATGGACGTATTCAAGATGCGCTTTCCCACGGCGACGATCCTGGTCGGGCTGCTGGCGTTTGCCACCTTCCCCTGGAAACTGGTTCAGCCGGAGTCCGCCGCCGGCCTTCAGCTGTTCGTACAGACCTACTCTGCGTTTCTCGGGCCGATCTTCGCGATCCTGGTGGTGGACTACTACGTGATTCGCCGTCGCACGCTGGATATCGACAAGCTCTACGACCCGCAAGGGCCGTATAAAGGCGTCAACCTCGCGGCGCTGATCGCCATGGCGGTAGGCATCGTCGCCGCGCTTTCTTTCTCGGCGGTCTCCTGGTACGCAAGCCTTATCCCCGCCGGCGTGGTTTATTACCTGTTGATGGCGTACTGGCCGGTGTGCCAGCGGTTCAACCAGTAAGCACGTGTTCCCCTGCCGCCCGCCAGGGCGGCAGCTTCTCGACCCAAGGACCATACAATGAATGAGAAGCCGCTCTCCCCCGAGCTCAATATCAAGCAGATCGACCCCAGCCTTTACAACGAAGACCTGGCGCCGCTCAAACCCGAGGCGCGCAGTTGGGGGGCGTTCGAGATCTTCAACGTCTGGTCCAACGATATTCAGAGCCTGTTTGGCTACACCTTGGCCGCCTCGCTTTTTTTAACCTACGGCCTGAACGGCTGGGCGGTGATGGCGGCCATCATTCTGGCCGGTGTGGTCGTCATGTTTCTGGTCAACCTGACCGGCAAGCCCAGCGTGAAGTACGGCATTCCCTTTCCGGTGATGGTGCGGGCAAGCCTTGGCGTGCGCGGCGCCAACCTGCCCGCGATGCTGCGCGCCATCGTGGGGATATTCTGGTACGGCGTGCAGACCTACTTCGCCTCGACGGCGGTGGCGCTTTTGATTACCGCGTTCGTGGGTGAAGGCAGCGGTGAGTTTCTGGGGCTCTCGCCGGTGGCCTGGGTGTCGTTCGTGATCGTCTGGGTCTTTCAGATCGCGATCTTCTGGCAGGGCATCGAGCGCATCAAACACTTCTTGAACTGGGCGGGGCCGCTGGTCTACGTGGTCATGCTGGTGCTGATGGGCGTGGTCTGGTACCAGGCCGGTGACGAGTTGCTGCCCGCTATCGGATCGATTTTTAGCGGCAATGAGAGCCCCGGGGGAAGCGCGGTGGCGGCGTTTTTCGCCATCGTAGGCACCATGATCGCCTACTTTGCGGCGGTGGTGATCAACTTCGGCGACTTCACTCGCTTTGTGAAAACCGAGCGTCAGATGAAGCTGGGTAATTTGCTGGGCCTGCCGCTGAACGTGGCGTTTTTCTCGTTCATCGCGCTGATCATCACCGCCGGTACGCTGGTGCTCTTCGGCGAGGCGCTGACCAACCCGGCGGACATCGTCGAGCGGGTGGACTCACTGCCGCTGACCATCGTCGCCGCGCTGACCTTCTTCGCCGCCACGGTGGGCATCAACCTGGTGGCCAACTTCATTCCCCCGGCTTATGACCTGGCGAACCTGTTCCCCAGCAAGATCAGTTTCAAGACCGGGGGCTTGATCACTGCGATCATCGCGTTTTTTGTTGGCGCGCTGTGGGTGTCGGTGATCAGCGAGATCGGCGTGCCGGGCTTCGTGAATGCCCTCGGCGCCATCGTCGCGCCCTTCTACGGCATCATCGTGGTGGACTACTACCTGATCAAGCGCCAGCACCTGGACATGCAGGAGCTTTTCTCCTCCGCGCCGGGGGGCGCTTACTACTACGTGAAGGGCTGGAACAAGCGCGCCTTGATCGCCTTTGTCGGGGCGGCGGCCTTTTCGCTTTCCACCGTGCTGGTGCCTGCGCTTTCCGGGCTCGATGGCTACGGCTGGCTAATCGGCGCCGGTTTGGGCGGGCTGATTTACTTCTTCTTGATGCGCAACTTCAAGGCGGCGCCCCAACTCGGTACCCGTTAGCAAACCCGAGGCGTTTCATTCCTCCCCCGGGGCAATCCACTAAAACGCCACTGGCCTGGCCAGTGGCGTTTTTGAGTAAGCGATGCGCGGTGATAACCGCCTCGCCGGCTTAGCGGCCAAAAATCCGGTGTAAATCCGGCGTGCTTTCCTGCTCTTCCACCATCGAAAGCGACGCTTCGATCGCTTTCAGGTGGCGGCTCATGAAGGCCTGGGCGCGGGCGGCGTTGCCGGCTTCGAGATAGGTGATCAGGTCGTCGTGGTCGTGGGATTCACAGCCCAGGTGGCCGCGGTGGCCGTAGACCGCGAGAATCAGCGAGGAGCGCGAGCAGAGCCGCTCGACGAACTCGGCCAAAGTGGCGTTGCCGGAAAGCCTTGCCAGGTGCACGTGAAAATCCGCCGAGAGGCGAATCGCTACGCTCTGCTGGCCGCTTCGCAGGGCCTGGCGCTCTTGATGGGCCAGGCTGCGCAGCTCGTCCGCCTCCTTCGCTCCCATGCGCCGGGTGATGTCCGCCATCAGCCCGCACTCCACGAGTTGGCGGGCGTCGAATACATCCTTGGCCTCGTCCGCGGTCGGCCGGGTGACGCTGGCGCCGCGCCTTGGGGTGAGCGTGACCAACTGCTCGAGCGCCAAACGCTGTAGAATCTTGCGAATACCGGTGCGGCTAATGCCGAATACGTCTGATAGCGCGTCTTCGCGCAGACGCGCGCCGGGAGGTAGCCGCTGCTCGACGATGGCGTCGCTCACCGCGCGATAGATCGCTTCATGGCGCGCCTCGCCCTCTTTCTCGAAGGTGCGGCGTTTCGTTGTTGCCTCGTCGCTCATGCCCTCTCCTTGCAATGGTTGAACGTCCTGCGCTAGCCACGCTTTAGGGGTTAGCTGCCGCGATACGTCGAATAACCATAGGGGGAGAGCAAAAGCGGTACGTGGTAGTGCTGGCTGGCGTCGGCCACGCCAAAACGCAGCGGGATCACGTCCAAAAAGCGCGGCTCGACGGCCTCGACGCCGCGGGTGCGCAGGTAGTCGCCGGCGTGAAAGACCAGCTCGTACTCGCCGGCACTAAACGTGTCGCCTTCCAAAACCGGGCCGTCGCAGCGCCCGTCGGCGTTGGTCACTACGCTTCCCAAATGCTCGCGCGAGCCAGCGGAAAGCCGAAAAACCTCGATGGTAATGCCTTCGCCGGGCTGGCCTTTCGCCGTATCCAGCACGTGGGTGGTAAGCCGTCCCATAGCGTCTCCTTGTTGGGGTTGTGTTTGACCTATTGGTCAAAGATTACGGGTGATACTATCGATTGTATACGCTAACGCCCTCGACGTACGCCCAGGAGAAGACGCCGTGCCCCATGCTAACCGCGATGCTTACCGCCCTCTTACGCCAGCACCCAGCCAGTGCGGGCGGGATGATTTTGTAGCGCACTATGGCGACATCTTCGAGCACTCCCCCTGGATTGCCGAGCGCGCCTGGCAGCAAGGGCTGAACGCCACCCACGACGCGCCGGCGGCGCTGGCCGACACGATGGGCAGGGTGCTGCTGGCGGCTAGCCCGGAGCGCCAGATCGAGGTGATTCGCGCCCACCCGGATTTAGCGGGCAAGGCGGCGCTGGCCGGGGAGCTTACCTCATCGTCGACAAGCGAGCAGGCCGGCGCCGGACTCGATCAGTGCTCACCGGAGGAGCTTGCCCGTTTTGAGTCGCTCAATAGCGCCTATAAAGAGAAGTTCGGCTTTCCCTTCGTGGCCGCGGTGAAGGGCCTCGATCGCTACGCGATTCTCGAGGCGTTCGAAACGCGCCTGGAGAACGCCCCCGCCGCCGAGCGGCAAACCGCCGTCGAGCAGATCATTCGCATCGCGCGCTTTCGCCTGGTGGCGCGTAGCGAAGAGGCTTCTTGAGTTTCTTTTACCCACGAAAAAGCCGCGCTAAAAAGCGCGGCTTGAAAAGCGGCTAACGCCTGATTACTTGTTCAGGTTGTCGGCGGCTTTTTGAGTATTCTCTTCGGCCATTTTCTGGCTGTCCTGCATGAAGTCCTGACCGATCGAGGTGACTTTCTCGGAGTCGCCTTTTACGCGCTCCACGAAGTCAGACGCGGTCTTTTGCTGGGTCTGCATCGCACGCTTGAAGCTGTCCGTGTCTTTTACATCAAGCCAGGTACGTGCCTGGGAAATACTCATGTCGGAGTAAGCGCGCGCTGCGTCGATCTGGGCACTTACCAGACGCTCGTAGTAATCAAGCGCCGCCAGCGTGTATGAGCGCATCGGCGATACGAAAGCCGACTCGAACTGCTGCTTGGTATTTTCTGCGGTCCTATCCATCACGTAACCTCCTGCAAGTTAGCGATTCGACACGCATGTAGCCTGGCGGTCGAGAGCAAAGCAATTGCCTTGTTCTGCTAAAGCTAGCAGTGCTTTTTGTGCAGCGCAACATAAAATTTCAAACGCCCCGCTCGTGGGCTTTAAACGTCGCGAACGGTCGGCGCCTTGCCCGCTATACCGTCATGAACACCCAGCATTTTTTCGAACCAGGTGGCGATCGGCGCGTCATTTTCGAACAGTGCCTCCCGGGATACCACGTGGGCCCACATCATGCTGCCAAACAGTAGATAGTCGGCGCCGCCCGGGGCCTGGCCGTCGATGAAAGGGCTCTCCTCGAGCAGCGCATTGACCGGCACCAGCGCTTTTGCAAGCTGCGCGCGTCCCTGTTCGGGGTTGTGCAGCTCTTCGAAACGCATGTTGAAGCTCGCTTCACGCTTTTGACGAAAGTAATCGCGGTCGTCCGGATGGATCGCATCGAGCAGGTCCATCACTACGATACGAAAAAGCGCGGGGGTGACGCTGCGCTCCACGAAAAGCTTGAAAAAGAGCGCGCGCTGGTAGTCCTGCCCTTCCCCCAGAATAGGCGATTCGGGGTAGGTCTTATCCAGATAGCGCATGATATCGAAGCTATCGGTCACCACGGTTTCGCCATCCACCAGCACCGGCACCTTGTCGTGGTTGGCGAAGGCGATTTTCTCTTTTTCCTGAAAGCGCCAGGGTTCGGTGCGATACGCAAGGCCTTTATGGGCCATCGACATGTGCACCCGCCAGCAAAAGGGTGAAAAACGCAGCCGTTCGTCGCGCCCACACAAATCATAAACAATGCGATCCATCGGTATACCTCTCTGAAATAGCCATGTTGACGGGACCCTACGACCAGCATGGGCGTCGGACACGCTTCCGGCAAGCCGTAAACGCTTTCCGCTGCTCTTGGCCACCCCTATCTATTAGTCTAATGAGAGATGCAGCACCCTTCGCCGCCCATACGGCTTAAATTCTTTAAATACAAAAACTTGCCAAACACGCCGTTTCATTTAAAGCCATCGCCGAGCCCGCTTGATCGGCAAGGCCCGTTTTCCAATCTAGTCAGAACGCCAAGCTGGCCGTATCGTGCAGATGAAAGCGTCGGGTGGCGGACATACCGGGCGTGAAATAACGAAAAAGCGTCGCCGATTAACCATTAAGGGGCTGTTTAATGAACGATACGATACTTGCGCTATTGGCGTTTTTGCCGCTACTGCTTGCGGGTATTTTGCTGATTGGTTTCAAGATACCCGCCAGGATCGCCATGCCGATCGTATTTTTGACCGCCGCCATCATCGGCCTGACCGCCTGGGACATGACGTTCAATCGCGTGGCCGCCTCCACCCTTCAGGGCCTGATCCAGACCGCGGGGCTTTTGTGGATCATCTTTGGGGCGATTTTACTGCTCAACACCCTCAAGCACTCCGGGGGCATCACCGCCATTCGTAACGGCTTCTCCGGCATCAGCCCGGACCGCCGCGTACAGGCATTGATCGTGGCGTGGCTGTTTGGCTGCTTTATCGAAGGGGCTTCGGGCTTTGGCACCCCCGCCGCCGTGGCGGCGCCGCTGATGGTCGCGCTGGGCTTTCCGGCCCTGGCCGCCGTGGTGGTGGGCATGATGCTGCAGTCCACGCCGGTCTCTTTCGGTGCGGTGGGCACACCGATCATCGTGGGCGTGGGCACCGGGGTGGACCGCGCCGGCATCAGCGCCGACCTGGAAGCCGCCGGCTCCTCCTGGGACGTGTTCTTTCAGCTGATCACCAGCGAAGTAGTCATTACCCACGGCATCATCGGCGTGTTGATGCCGCTGATTCTGGTCACCGTGATGGTGCGCTTCTTCGGGGCCAACAAGTCCTGGAAAGAGGGCTTGTCGATCACGCCCTTCGCGATCTTCACGGGTGTCTCCTTCGTGGTGCCCTACATGCTGGTGGGTGTGTTCCTCGGTCCGGAATTCCCCTCCATGATCGGCGCGATGGTCGGTCTTGCCATCGTGGTGCCGGCGGCGCGCAAAGGCTTTTTGCTGCCCAAGGATACCTGGGACTTCCCCGAGGCGAGTGCCTGGCCGGACGAGTGGATCGGTAAGCTGCAGATCAAACTCGATGACGTGACGGGTCAGGCGCCCATGTCCACGCTTAAAGGCTGGATCCCCTACGTGCTGCTGGCGGTTTTCCTGGTCGCTTCGCGCACCGTGGAGCCGCTGCAAGCCGCCCTCACCTCGATCAACCTGAACTGGGCCAACATCCTGGGGGAAACCGGGGTCAGCGGCGGCGTCCAGCCTCTTTACCTGCCCGGCGGTATCATCATCGCCGTGGTATTGATCACCTACTTCTTGCACAAGATGAACGGCGGTCAGCTCAAGGCGGCGGTGTCCGAGTCCACCAAAACCATTTTCGGCGCGGGTTTCGTGTTGGTGTTCACCGTGCCGATGGTGCGGATTCTGATCAACTCCGGGGTCAACGAGGCGGACCTGGTCTCCATGCCGGTCATGATGGCCCAGGCCGTGGCCAACGGCGTGGGCGATATCTACCCGCTCTTTGCGCCCGCCGTAGGGGCACTGGGGGCGTTCATCGCCGGCTCCAACACCGTCTCGAACCTGATGCTGTCCGAGTTCCAGTTCAACGTGGCGCAGAGCCTGGGCGTATCGACCGCGATGATGGTCGCCCTGCAAGCCGTGGGCGCGGCGGCGGGTAACATGATCGCCATCCACAACGTGGTGGCGGCCTCGGCCACCGTCGGGCTTCTGGGGCGCGAGGGCGCAACGATTCGTATCACCATCCTGCCGACGATCTACTATCTGACCTTTGCCGGTATCATCGCGATGATCGCCTTCTACGCCCTCGGCGTCAGCGACGCGCTGATGTAGTCCCCCACCGCGCCACTTAATAAGCAGCGTAAAAAAACCACCCTTCGGGGTGGTTTTTTATGAGTCGATACCGGGTCAGCCGATTCGCTTGAGCTTTTTCGCGTGTTCCTGCCCCCGCTCGACATAGCTCTGGGCGTTGAGTTTGAGCCCCTCCACCGCGCCTTCGGGCAGCGTTTTCACCACCCGGGCGGGGGAGCCGACGATCAGCGAGTTGGGCGGAAACACCGCGCCCTCCTTCACAAACGAACAGGCCCCGACCAGGCTGTTCTCGCCGATCACCGCGCCGTTCAAGATCACCGCCTGGATACCGATCAGGCAGCCATCCTCCACCGTGCAGCCGTGAAGCATGGCCTGATGGCCCACGGTAACCCCTTTGCCGACTTTCAAAGGAAAGCCGGGGTCGGCGTGGAGCACCGCGCCATCCTGGATATTGCTCTCCTCGCCGACTTCCAAACGTTCGGTATCCCCGCGCAGCACCGCCTGATACCACACGCTCGAGCGCGCCTCGAGCGTAACCTGCCCGATCACGTCGGCAGTCTCGGCAATGTAGACATCGTCGGCAATCGTTGGCTGGTGCTCACCTAATTGATAAATGGCCACGTTGGACTCCTCTTGTTCGTTGTGTGCTGAGTTATTCGTTCTGTCGCGCAGGTTCAGGCTAACGCCTGGCTCGTCAAACCGGCAACGTATCGGGTATCGGATATTGGCTAACGCCACTCCTCCAGCCGCATTGAGGAGCGCTCGAGACGTTCGTTTTCCGCGTCGAGCTCACGTAAAAGCTCGGTGATGCTGCTCAAATGCTCAAGGGCGATGCGCTTGGCCTGTTCGGCGTCGCCTTTCACCACCGCGTGAAAGAGCTGCTCGTGCTGGTGGTTGATCATCGCGCGCGGGCCCGGGCGGTGGTAAAGGTGCTTCACCGAGGCGAATACCGAGCTCAACAGCAGATCGGTCAACCCTTGAAGCGTATGCACCAGCACCGGATTGTGCGAAGCCTGAGAGACCGCCAGGTGAAAGGCATGGTCGAAGCGTGCCAGCTTCTCGACATCCACTTCTTCAGCGTTGGCGACGTAATCGGCCATTGCCTCGAAACGGCGGGTAATCAGTACCCGGTCCATCGAGGTGCCCCGCCGAGCGGCGAGGTAAGCGGACTCGCCTTCCAGCAGCGCGCGCACCTCCAAAAGATCGAACAGCGTGCGCGGGTGATCGCGAAACAGATGCATGAGCGGGCCTTGCTGCGGCATGGGCAGCAGCGAGGCGACCACGGACCCGCGCCCCTGACGGGTTTCGATGATCATCTTGCTGCGCAGAATGCGCAGGCCTTCGCGCAGCGAGGCGCGGGAGACGTCAAGGCGCTCACAAAGGCGCCGCTCCGAGGGCAGCAGTTGGCCCGGGCGGAACACGCCCTCCAGAATCAGTGCCTCGATTTTTGCGGCTACCTGCTCCGGCATGCGCCGCCCAAGCGGCGTCTCAAAAGGTATCTGGCTCACGCGCGTCTCCTCCAGGGCGGGCTCGAATAACTGGTCAGACCACTGCACCACAGGCTAGACACCTGCACGAAAAAAGCCCAGATTATTCGATATCAGCGGTGTCACGCCGCGTTTAAAAATCGATATTACAAAAACAGGAGGGGATATGAACATCCTCTACGACGCCCGCCTGGACGGCGAGCTGGCTGACCGTGACAAGACCGAGGTACTGCGCGAGCTGCAAAGCGCGGCCCCCACACTGACCCTTCTGCACAGAGAAGAGGACCTGCGCCCCTTCGAATGCGACGGGCTGGCGGCGTACCGCGTGCTGCCCATGTTGGTGGCGCTACCCGAGAACCTCGAGCAGGTCGAACGCCTTTTGACGTGTTGTTTCGCGCTGGGTGTGCCCGTGGTCACCCGCGGCGCGGGCACCGGGCTCTCCGGTGGGGCGTTGCCGCTCGAGCAAGGCGTGCTGCTGGTGATGTCGCGCTTCAACAAAATCGTCGAGGTCGACCCGGACGCCCGTATCGCCCGGGTACAGCCCGGGGTACGCAACCTGGCGATTTCCGAAGCCGCCGCGCCCTATGGGCTCTACTACGCCCCGGACCCCTCCTCGCAGATCGCCTGCTCGATTGGTGGCAACGTGGCGGAAAACGCCGGCGGCGTTCACTGTTTGAAGTACGGCCTGACCGTGCACAACGTGCTGCGCGTGGACGTGCTGACCATCGAGGGCGAGCACATGACATTGGGCTCGGAGGCCTTCGATGCCCCCGGGTTTGATCTGCTCGCACTGATGAACGGCTCGGAAGGCATGCTTGGGGTGGTCACCGAGATCACCGTGAAGCTTCTGCCCAGGCCGGAAACCGCCAAGGTGTTGATGGCAAGCTTCGATGACGTGGAAAAAGCCGGCAAAGCGGTGGGTGACATCATCGCCGCGGGCATCATTCCCGGCGGGCTCGAGATGATGGACAAACTCGCCATCCAGGCCGCCGAGGACTTCGTCAAAGCGGGCTACCCGCTGGAGGCCGAGGCTATCCTTTTATGCGAGCTCGACGGTGTCGAGGCCGACGTGGACGATGACTGCGAGACCGTGCGCCGGGTGCTTGAAAAGGCCGGCGCCACGGATATACAGCAAGCCCGGGACGATATCGAGCGCGCCAAATTTTGGGCCGGGCGCAAGAATGCCTTCCCCGCCGTGGGGCGTATGTCGCCGGACTACTACTGTATGGACGGTACGATCCCCCGCCGCGAGCTGCCCCGGGTGCTCAAGGGTATTGCCGCGCTTTCCCAGGAGAGCGGCCTTCGCGTGGCCAACGTGTTCCACGCCGGCGACGGCAATATGCACCCGCTGATTTTGTTCGATGCCAACAAGGAGGGCGAGCTCGAACTCGCCGAGGACGTGGGCGGCAAGATTCTGGAGCTTTGCGTGGCCGCTGGCGGGTCGATCACCGGCGAACACGGCGTGGGCCGCGAGAAGATCAACCAGATGTGCAGCCAGTTCCAGGCCGATGAGATCAGCGTTTTTCACGCCGTAAAGGCGGCCTTCGATGAAAAGCGCCTGCTCAACCCGGGCAAGAACATTCCTACGCTTGCGCGCTGCGCCGAATTCGGGGCGATGCACGTCCATAACAACGAGTTGCCCCACCCGGAGCTGCCGCGTTTTTAACGCCGGCCCGGTTTGCGACATAAAGGAGTGACCATGACCGAACCAGCGATACAGGCTTTTGATCGCGATATTAGCGAGGCGCTTTGCCAGCAGGTCGCCAACGCTTACCAAACCAGGGCGCCGCTGCGTATTAAAGCCGGCGACACCCGCGGCTTTTACGGGCGCCCGGTAGAGGGTATCGAGCTCAGCCTCGCCGAGCATAGCGGCATCGTAAGCTACGACCCGGTGGAGCTTGTCGTCACCGTGCGCGCGGGCACGCGCATCGACGCCCTGGAAGCGGCGCTTGGCGAGCATCATCAAATGCTGCCCTTCGAGCCGCCGCGCTTTGGCCCGGCCAGCACCATCGGCGGGGCCGTGGCTACCGGGCTATCCGGGCCGCGCCGCCCCTGGGCGGGAGCGGTGCGCGATTTCGTGCTGGGCAGCCACGTGATCACCCAGCAAGGCAAACAGCTGCGCTTTGGCGGCGAGGTGATGAAAAACGTGGCCGGCTACGACGTGTCACGGCTGATGACCGGCGCCCAAGGCACGCTAGGCGTACTGACCGATATCTCTTTCAAGGTGCTGCCCCAACCCAGCGCCCGCCACAGCCTGCGCCTTGACGATCTGGGCATCGAACAAGCGCTGGAGACACTTTCCACACTCGGCCGCGAGCCCTTGCCGATCACCGGCGCGGCGTGGCACCAGGATGCGCTCTATATTCGCCTCGAAGGGGGAGAAAGCTCGGTCAAGGCGACCCGCGAGCGCCTGGGCGGCGAAACCCTGGAGGCGGATGTCTGGACGGCCCTTCGCGACCACCGCCACGACTTCTTCACTCTCGAAGCAGGCCAGACGCTTTGGCGCGCCTCGCTCCCTGCGCATACCGCGGCGCTGGATACCGGCGAGGCCGAGGTTTTTTACGACTGGGCGGGCTGCCAGCGCTGGGTAAAAACCCGGGACGGCCAGGCGCTGCGCCAAGCGTGCCAGGCCAAAGGCGGACACGCCACCTGCTTTACGCCCCACGCCCAGGGGGGCGATGAATCGCCCTTTACACCGCTTGACCCGGTCGTCGAGAAGTATCACAAGAAGCTCAAGGCCGAGCTCGATACCTACGGCATTTTCAACCCGGGCCGGCTTTACGCGGGGCTTTGAGGAGAGCTTTCATGCAAACGCACTTTACCGATGCCGACCGCCAGAAACCGCACATTCAGGAAGCCGAGCGCATTCTGCGCACCTGCGTACACTGCGGCTTTTGCAACGCCACCTGCCCGACCTACCAGCTTTTAGGCGACGAGCGCGACGGCCCGCGTGGGCGTATCTACCTGATGAAGGAGCTTTTGGAGAGCCGCGACGACGATACCCAGGTGACCGAAGAGACGCGCCTTCACCTGGACCGCTGCCTGACGTGTCAAAACTGTGAAACCACCTGCCCGTCGGGGGTGGAGTATCACAAGCTTTTGAACATCGGCCGCGCGGAGATCGAGCGCCGGGTGCCGCGACCGGCAAGCCAACGCGCCACGCGCTTTGCGCTACGCAAGATGATGGTCGAGCCCAAACGCTTCAAGGCGCTTTTGAAACTCGGTCAAACCTTCAAGCCGCTGGTGCCGGCTACGCTCAGAGACAAAATGCCGCCGCCCCCGGTGGATGCGGGCACACGCCCGACCACTCAGCACGCCCGGCAGATGCTGATTTTGGAAGGCTGCGTGCAGCCGGGGCTTTCGCCCAACACCAACGCCGCCACCGCCCGGCTGCTGGATCGGCTGGGCATTGGCCTGACGCCGGTTAGCGAGGCGGGTTGCTGCGGGGCGATCGACTTTCACCTGAACGCCCAGGAGGCGGGACGCCAACGCATGCGCGCCAATATCGACGCCTGGTGGCCCCAAGTGGAGCAAGGGGTCGAGGCGATCGTGCAAACCGCCAGCGGCTGCGGGGCGTTTGTGAAGGAGTACGGTGAGATGCTCAAACACGACCCGCAGTACGCCGCCAAAGCCGAGCGCGTCAGCGCTTTGGCCCGCGACATCGTCGAAGTGTTGCGCGAGGAGCCGCTGGAGAAGCTTGCCGTGAAAGAGCACAAACGCCTGGCGTTTCACTGCCCCTGTACGCTGCAGCACGCCCAGAAGCTCAACGGCGCGGTAGAAGGCGTGCTGACCAAGCTCGGCTTTACGCTGACACCGGTGCAGGATAGCCACCTGTGCTGCGGCTCCGCGGGTACCTACTCGATCACCCAGCCCGAAATCGCAACGCAACTTCGCGACAACAAGCTCAACGCCCTGGAAGCCGGCGACCCGGAGATGATCGTCACCGCTAACATCGGCTGTCAAACGCACCTGGCCGGCGCCAACCGCACACCGGTTCGTCACTGGGTAGAAATCGTCGATGCCGCGCTTAACTGACCCGTTTTAACCCCCGCGCGATCCAAGCACTTTTACAACATCAAAAAGGAAACAGCATGCAAACCAAAGCCATTTTGAGCCAGACCGATGTACTCACCGCCCTCGACGCGGCGCAAAAGGAAGCCGAAGGTCAGGGGTGGTCGGTGACCATTGCGGTCGCCGACGACGGCGGCTACTTATTGGGCCTTCGCCGTCTGGACGGCGCCGCGCCTTTCAGCGCCGAAGTCGCCACGCAAAAAGCGCGCAGCGCCGCCATTGGTCGTAAAGAGACCCAGGTGTTCGAGGAGATGATCAACAACGGCCGCACGGCGTTTCTCTCCGCTCCGCTCGAGGGCACGCTGACCGGCGGCGTCCCGATCATCGTCGACGGCCAGGTCGTAGGCTCGGTGGGCGTTTCCGGCGTGAAGCCGGACCAGGACGCGCAGGTCGCCAAGGCCGGTGTCGCCGCGATCGGCTAAACGTCAGGCACGCAAAAACGACCCTGGGCGATGGCTCGGGGTTTTTTTATGCGTGAAGCGTGAACAGCATAAGGGTGCGCGGTGGCGCGGAGAAACGAAGAAGAGGATAAAGCAGGAAGGAAACTTGATGGCGGACCGGACGAGACTCGAACTCGCGACCTCCGGCGTGACAGGCCGGCATTCTAACCGACTGAACTACCGGTCCACTTTGAAACGACCATTTAATCGCGGTTCAGAGGCGCTTTTAAATGGTGGGTGGTACTGGGTTCGAACCAGTGACCCCCAGCTTGTAAGGCTGGTGCTCTTCCAACTGAGCTAACCACCCATGATCTAACGTCGAAAACGTTCAATCACTTTACATCTACGGCGACTGTTATCGATGGCGGACCGGACGAGACTCGAACTCGCGACCTCCGGCGTGACAGGCCGGCATTCTAACCAACTGAACTACCGGTCCGAATAACGATAACATAGGGCAACAAAAGCGATGATGGCGGACCGGACGAGACTCGAACTCGCGACCTCCGGCGTGACAGGCCGGCATTCTAACCAACTGAACTACCGGTCCGCTGATACACCAACTTTTACTGCTACACGTGTCCGACCCATTAAAAAATGGTGGGTGGTACTGGGTTCGAACCAGTGACCCCCAGCTTGTAAGGCTGGTGCTCTTCCAACTGAGCTAACCACCCGCTGGTCACGTGGCGCTGCATTCTACAGGGTTCCGGTCTGGTGTCAATACGCTAATGAATTTTTGATTCAAATTAACGTGTTGCCGCTAGAGCGCGAACCGCCTGCCTTGAGCGCCGAGGCAGAATGCCGCAACTGCCCCCGCTTCGTCAATCAAAAGTGTCACAATCGAGCAGCGGTTTTCACTACACGTGCTATTTAGCTTAACGCGCCGCCAGGCTAGACTCGCCCAGGGCTTCATGCCCTCCCCGTTTCATGGAAAGCCATTATGCAAAGCGCCCCACAAAGCGACGCCCATACAATGCCGCCACCGCCCTCGGCCCCGGTTTACAACTCGGTTTATAACTCTGTTTACAACTACACGGTCGTGCGTCAGTTCGCGATGATGGCCGTCGTTTGGGGGATCGTTGGCATGGCGGTGGGCCTTTTGCTGGCCGCCCAGCTGGTGTGGCCCGAGCTCAACCTGGGCCTGCCCTGGACGAGCTTTGGGCGCCTTCGCCCGCTGCACACCAACCTGGTGATCTTTGCTTTCGGCGGCTCGGCGCTATTCGCCACCTCGTACTATGTGGTCCAGCGCACCTGCCAGACCCGGCTTTATAGCGACCGACTGGCGGCGTTCACCTTCTGGGGCTGGCAGGCGGTGATCGTCGCCGCGCTCGTGTCGCTGCCGATGGGCTACACCACCACCAAGGAGTACGCCGAGCTCGAATGGCCGATCAATATCCTGCTGGCGGTGGTATGGGTGAGCTACGCGGTGGTCTTTTTGATGACCCTGAAGCGGCGCAACACCTCGCATATCTACGTGGCCAACTGGTTTTATGCGGCGTTCATTCTCACCATCGCCGTGCTGCATATCGTCAATAACGCGGCCCTTCCGGTCACGCCGATGTACTCCACCTCGCTTTACGCGGGGGCCGTGGATGCCATGGTGCAGTGGTGGTACGGCCACAACGCCGTGGGCTTTTTCCTGACGGCAGGCTTTCTGGGCATGATGTACTACTTCGTGCCCAAGCAGGCCCAGCGGCCGATTTACTCCTACCGGCTCTCGATCGTCCATTTCTGGGCGCTGATCATGATCTACATGTGGGCCGGGCCGCACCATCTTCACTACACCGCCCTGCCCAACTGGGCACAGTCGCTTGGCATGGTGATGTCGATCATCCTGCTGGTGCCCTCCTGGGGGGGCATGATCAACGGCATCATGACGCTCTCCGGCGCCTGGCATAAGCTGCGTACCGATCCGATCCTGCGCTTTCTGGTGGTCGCGCTCACCTTCTACGGTATGGCGACCTTCGAGGGCCCGATGATGGCGATCAAGACCGTCAACGCCTTCTCCCACTACACCGATTGGACCATTGGCCACGTTCACGCAGGCGCCCTTGGCTGGGTGGCGATGATCACCTTCGGCTCGCTTTATCACATGATCCCACGCCTTTACGGACGCACCCAGATGCACTCGGTGGGGCTGATCGCGCTGCACTTTTGGCTAGCGACCATCGGTACGGTGCTCTACATCACCGCCATGTGGGTCAACGGGGTGATCCAGGGGCTGATGTGGCGCGCGATCAACGCCGACGGCACATTGATGTATCGCTTTGTCGACGCCGTCGAGGCGAGCCATCCGGGCTATGTGGTGCGCATGCTGGGGGGGCTGTTCTTTTTGACGGGCATGCTGGTGATGGCGTTCAACGTCTACATGACGGTGAAGTACCGCCAAACCTCGGCGCCGGCACCGCGCACGGTAGCGCTGGAGGGCCGCCGCCATGAAGCATGAACTGGTCGAGAAAAACGCCGGGCTTTTGGGCGTATTGATACTCGTGGCGATCAGCTTCGGCGGGCTTGCCGAGATCGTGCCGCTGTTCTTTCAAAAAGACACCACTGAGCCCGTGGATGGGCTGCGCCCGCTCAGCGCCCTGGAGCTCGAAGGGCGCGATATTTACCGCCGTGAAGGTTGCGTGGGCTGCCACTCCCAGATGATTCGCCCGTTTCGCGCCGAAACCGAACGTTACGGTCACTACAACGTGGCCGGCGAAGGTCTTTACGAGCACAACTTTTTGTGGGGGTCCAAGCGCACCGGGCCGGACCTTGCCCGGGTCGGCGGGCGCTACACCGACACCTGGCACCGTCGGCACATGTACGACCCGCGCGACGTCGTGCCGGAGTCGATCATGCCCGCCTACCCCTGGCTTTTCGAGCGCGAGCTCGACGGCCAGGCCACGCCCGCCAAAATGCGTGCCTTGCAGCGCCTGGGCGTGCCCTACTCGGATGAAGAGATCGAAAGCGCCCAGGAGCAGGTCGAGGGCACCCCGGAAATCACCGCGCTCATCGCCTACCTGCAGCAGCTCGGCACGGTACTCGAGGGGGCACGCTAAATGGATACCGGCACCTTTCGCGGGCTCATCACCCTGTTTCTCATCATCGCCTTTATCGGCATCGTGGTATGGGCATACTCAAAACGCCGCCGCGACGATTTCAGCGAAGCCGCCCACCTTCCCTTCGCCGACGACGACGAAAGCGCAAGCCCCCGCGAAGACGAGCGCGAGGACCGCCCATGAGCGATTTGTGGGATAACGCCCTGCCCGGTTTCTGGAGCGCCTGGATCATCGCGCTCACGCTGATCACCCTGGCGCTGGTGGTCTGGATCGTGGCGGCCAATGTCGGCCACGGTGGCCCGCCGGGCGCTGACGGCGAGGCGCAGCGCAAGACCACCGGCCACGAGGTCGACGGCATCGAAGAGTACGACAACCCCACCCCCAGGTGGTGGTTCTATTTGTTCGCGGCTACGGTGGTGTTCGCGCTGGGGTATCTCGCGCTCTACCCAGGGCTTGGCAACTTTAGAGGGCTGCTCGGCTGGTCCCAGGAAGATCAGTGGGAAGAAGAAGTGGCCGCCGCCGAGGCGCGCTTCGGGCCGATTTTCGCCCAGTACCACGACGTTCCTATCCCCGAGCTCGCCGAGGATTTTGAAGCCATGCAGATCGCCGAGCGCCTGTTCATGAACAACTGCGCCATGTGCCACGGCGTTAACGCCCAGGGCGGCGATGGCTTTCCCAACCTGACCAACGACGACTGGCTTTACGGCGGCGACCCACAGACGCTGGTAACGACGATTAGCGAAGGCCGGCGCGGGGTGATGCCGGCCTGGGCGCAGTTGGGCGACGAGACTCTCGAAGACCTCACCCAGCACGTGCTCGCCCTGGCCGGCCGCGAACACGAAAGCCCCCAGGCCGAACGCGGCGAACAAAGCTATGCCCGTTTTTGCGTGGCCTGCCACGGTGCAGACGGCACCGGCAACCAGGCCCTGGGAGCGCCGAATTTGACCAACGACATCTGGCTGCACCAGGCGCCGGGCCAAAGCGTGGCCCAGGCGATCCGCCAGACCCTGAACGAAGGCCGAACCGGCCAAATGCCGCCCCAGGCGCCGTTCATTAACGAGGAGCGCATTCACCTGGTGGCCGCCTACGTCTACAGCCTGCGCTTTAGCGCCACCCAGCGCGAGTAGGCGCGCATTTGCCGCACCATCACTTGGCGCCCACCTAACCCAGGCCATCTAATCTGGCCGCGATTATTGCTATCATGGCCCTACGCTTTTGCGCCACCGCCGACAAGGCCGGAGTTCGATGCAGCCGATACCCGCCCAGGACATAACCCCTCGCGCCGAGAAACCACCGACGACCAAAGCGCCGCAAAGCCAGCACGGCCGCCTTTACGTGCGCGAAAGCAAAGGGTTTTTCCAGGCACTTCGCCGCGGGCTCAATACGCTGCTGATGCTGGGTTTTTTCCTGCTGCCCTGGCTCGAGGTACAGGGGCGCCCGGCCATATGGCTCGATATCCCGGGGCGGGAATTTCACCTGTTCTCTACGACGTTCTACCCTCAGGAATTCATCCTGTTGGCGCTTTTGTTCATCGCCGCTGCTTTCGGGCTTTTCTTCATCACCGCGCTGGCCGGCAGGGTGTGGTGTGGCTACACCTGCCCCCAAAGCGTGTGGACCTTTGCGTTCATGTGGGTCGAACACCGCCTGGAAGGGTCGCGCCACCGGCGTATCCGCCGTGACCGCACCCGCCCAAAAGGCCATCTCGTGCGTAAGGCAGTCAAGCACGTCCTTTGGGCGGCGATGGCGCTGGCCACCGCCGTTACGGTCGTTGGCTATTTTACGCCCGTCCAAGCGCTGGTCGCGGAACTTGCCACGCTCCAGGCCCAGGGCTGGGCGCTGTTCTGGGTGGGCTTTTTTGGCTTTTTCACCTACCTCAACGCCGGCTGGCTGCGCGAGCAGGTGTGTCTTTACATGTGCCCCTACGCGCGCTTTCAGTCGGTAATGTTCGACCGCGATACGCTCACCGTGGCGTACGACGCCCGCCGTGGCGAGCCCCGGGGGCGAAAGGCCTCGAACGCCCCAGGCACCGGCGGCGACTGCATCGACTGCTCGCTTTGCGTGCAGGTCTGCCCCACCGGTATCGATATTCGCGACGGGCTGCAGTACGCCTGTATCCAGTGCGCCGCCTGCGTGGACGCCTGTGACACGGTGATGGACCGTCTCGAAAAACCCCGCGGCTTGATCCGCTACACCACCCAAAACCGCCTGGAGGGGCGCCCCTCTTCGCGCTACCGCTTAAGATATTTAGGTTACCTGGCGGCGTTAACCGTGGCGCTGGCCGCACTTGCTTTTGCCCTTGGCCAGCGCGTGCCGGTAAGCTTCGAGGCCGAGCGCCCCCGGGCCTCGCTTTATACCACCACCGCCGGCGGCGACATTCAAAACGTCTACCGGCTGACCGTGCGCAACCGCGACCGCCAGGCCCATACCTACCGGCTAAGCGTCGAGGGCGTGGCCGACGCGCAGCTCGACACCCAAAGCTTAAGGGTGCCCGCCGGGGCCTCGCGCACCCAGGTGGTCAATGTGAGCGCCCCCGGCGCCGGGCTTGCCCCCAGTCAGCCGCTCGCTTTCATCCTTGAAGCCGAGCACGCGCCGATACGCGCCGAGCGGCAAACCCGGTTTTTGAGCGGCGAGAGGAGATAGCCCCATGTTGGAACCTGCGCCGTCGCCCTGGTACCGCCAGTTCTGGCCCTGGTTTTTGATCACCCTGCTGCTCTCTTCGATGCTGGTGAGCGTTGGCTTTGCGGTGGTGGCGGTCAAGACCTTCGACGGTATGGTGGTCCAGGAGGATTACTTCGAGCACGGCAAAGCGATCAACGCGGTGCTCGCCAAAGCGGAGCGCGCCGAGGCGCTGAATCTTGAAGCCGGGCTGCGTATCGACTCGCTCACCCAGGAGGTGGTGCTCGACCTGAGAGGCCAGGCGCGCCCGGCGGGGTTGACGCTCAACCTGATATTTCCCACTCAGGATAACCGTGACCATAGCGTGGCGCTGACGCACCGCCACGGCGGGCGCTACTTAGGCCAGGCCCCGGCGGGGCTCGAGCACCGCTGGTACGTAACGCTCACCCCGCAAGAGACCGACGAGTGGCGGCTAAGCGGCGAGATCACCCTGCCGTCCAACGCGGGCGTCACCCTGGCCCCCGCCAGGAGCGCGCCGTGACGCCACCGTGCTATCACTGCGGCACGCCGGTGCCCGCCGGTGCGCCCTGGTCCATCACGTTGGACGGTGCCACGCACCCACTCTGTTGCCCCGGCTGCGAGGCGGTGGCGCACGCCATCGTCGAGGGCGGACTCGAGAACTACTACCGCTACCGCACCGAGCTTTCCGCCCGCCCGGAAAGCAACCAGGCCGCGGCGCAAACCTGGTCGGCGTTCGACCACCCGGACCTGCAGGCGCAGTTCGTTCACCCGCGTGAAGCGGACGTTAGCGCGACCCTGGCCGTGGAAAATATTACCTGCGCGGCCTGCGCCTGGCTGATCGAGCACCACCTGAACGCGCTGGAAGGCATTACCCAAAGCGCGGTGAATCTGTCGGATCATCGCCTGCGGGTGAGCTGGGACCCGGACACGCTCAAACCGTCCCATATCTTTGCCGAACTAGCCGCCATCGGGTATGCGGCGATGCCCTTCGAGCCCAACCGGGCGCAAAAGCGCCTGAAGCGCGAAGAACGCATGACCGTGCGACGGCTGATCGTCGCCGCGGTGGGCATGATGCAGGTGGTGATGTTCTCGGTGCCCATGTACGTGGCGGGCCCGGACGAGCTGGGCGCAGACTTCTTCGCGCTCTTTCATTGGCTGTCGCTTGCGCTGACGACGCCGGTGGTTTTTTTCTCGGCCTGGCCGTTTTTTCAGCAGGCGCTCGCGGGACTTCGACACCGCCGACTCACCATGGAGGTACCGGTGGCGCTCGCCGTGGGTGGCGCCTACCTGGCCAGCGCCTTTGCCGTGGTGTTCCATCAAGGCGAGGTCTATTTCGACTCCATCGCCATGTTCACCTTCTTTTTGCTGTTTAGCCGCTACATCGAGGCGCGCACCCGGCGCCGAGGCGGGCAAAGCGGCAACGCCTTGAGCGGCGCGCTGCCCGCCTCGGCGGTGCGCCTGGAAGCCGATGGCGCAGAGCGCATCGTCCCCGCCAGCCATCTTGCTCCGGATGACCGCGTGCTGATAAAACCCGGCACCACCGTTCCCGCCGACGGCGTGATCGAACAGGGCGAGTCGAGCCTTGACGAGTCGATGCTCACCGGCGAGTTTCTGCCGGTCACCCGGCGGCTGAACGAGCGGGTCACCGGGGGCAGCCAGAACATGGAAAACGCGCTGGTGGTGCGCGTTACCCGAGCCGGCAGCTCGGCGGCGATCTCCCACGTGCTGGATTTGACCGACCGCGCGTTCGAGCGCCGCCCACGGCTTGCCCGGCTAGCGGAGACCATGGCCCAGCGCTTCGTGCTGCGCCTGCTGCTGGTTACGGTGTGCGTGGCCATCGCTTGGACGTTGATCGACCCCGGCCGGGCGTTCTGGGTGACGCTGTCGGTTTTGGTGGTCACCTGCCCCTGCGCGCTGGCGCTGGCCGCCCCTACGGCGCTTGCCGCCGGCCACGGCCAGCTGGGTAAGCGCGGCGTGCTGATCACCCGGGCCGACGCGTTGGAGACGCTTGCCACGGTAACCCACGTGGTGTTCGATAAAACCGGCACGCTGACCCGAGGCGAGATGCGCCTGAGCGCTACCCAGCCGGTGGACGACACCCTGACCGGCCACCAGGCCCGGCGCATCGCCGCCGCCATCGAAGCCCACTCCGAGCACCCCATCGCCTCGGCGTTTCGCCCTTTCAGGGAGGCGGACACGCGCGCTGAAAACGTTATCCGCGAGACCGGCCGTGGGCTGACCGCCACGCTCGGCGCCACCACCTGGCGCCTTGGCCAAGCGGCGTTTGCCGCAGGACGCGAACTCGCCCCTCCCGGCCCCGGCCAGTGGCTGCTGCTCAGCGAAGAGCACACTCCCAAGGCCTGGTTCCAACTCGAAGATACCCTGCGCGACGACGCCGCCCTGGCCATTGCCCGGCTAAAGGCGCTCGGGGTGGGGGTCGAGCTTTTGTCCGGCGACACGCCGGAGGCGGTGGAGCACCTGGCCACCGCGCTTGGCATCCCGACCTGGCAGGCCCAGGCCTCGCCCGAGGCCAAGCTTACGCGGCTGCGCGCTTTACAGGCCGGCGGCGAGCGGGTTTTGATGGTCGGTGACGGCATCAATGACGTGCCGGTACTGGCCGGCGCAGATGTCGCCCTGGCGATGAATGGCGCAACGGACCTGGCGCGCAGCCGCGCGGATGCGCTGCTATTGAGCCCACGCCTGACCCGCATTGGCGAAGCTCTGACCATGGCCCGCGCCACCCGGCGGGTGATGCGCCAAAACATGGCGTGGTCGGTGGGCTACAACGCCCTGGCGCTACCGCTGGCTGCCCTCGGCCTGGTGCCGCCCTGGCTTGCCGCGCTTGGCATGTCGCTGAGCTCGCTGGTGGTGGTTTGCAACGCGCTGCGCCTGAACCGCCGCCCGCGGGTCGACGCACACACGACGCCTCGCCCAGAGACGCCTCCCCAAGAGGTGCGCGCATGACGATTCTCTACCTGCTGATTCCGCTCTCGCTCACGCTGCTCGCCATGGCCGTATGGGCGTTTTTCTGGGCGGTCAAAAACGACCAGTTCGACGACCTGGACGGCCCCGCTCATCGCATTTTGTTCGATGACGACCCGCCCCCGCCGGCAAAGCGCCGCGCCGGTGAAAAGCCCCCGCCCTCGAAAGGGCCACCGCCATGAACCCGACCGGCATGGACTTACCGCCGCTTGCCGCCGCGCTGGTATTCGGCCTGCTTGGCGGGGCGCACTGTATCGGCATGTGCGGCGGCATCATGAGCGCGCTGGCCTTTGCGGTGCCGCCCAGCATGCGAAGCCCCGCGCGCATGACCGGGCTGTTGCTTGGCTACAACCTGGGGCGCGTATCGAGCTATATGCTGGCCGGGGCACTTGCGGCCGGGCTTGGCACGCTGGTATCCCTCGCCCCTGCCGCCCGGCTGACGCTTCAGGTGTTTGCCGCGGTGATGCTGATTTTGATGGCGCTTTATATCGCCAACTGGTGGAAGGGGCTGTTAGCGCTCGAGGCGCTGGGACGCAGGCTTTGGCGTCATATCGAACCGATGGGCCGGCGTCTGATGCCGGTGGTTCACTTGCCCCAGGCATTTGCGCTGGGGGCGCTTTGGGGCTGGCTGCCCTGCGGGCTGGTCTATTCGATGCTTGCCTGGAGCATGGCCAGCGCCAGCCCCGCTCAGGGTGCGCTGCTCATGGGCGCGTTCGGCCTGGGCACGCTGCCCGCGCTTTTGGCCACCGGTTTTGCCGCCCGCACGCTTGCCGGGCTGATCCGCCACCCGGCCACCCGCGTCGTCGCGGCGCTTCTCATCATCGGCTTTGCGCTTTACCAGCTATGGGCGCTTTTCCCCCACGCGGGGCACTAAGCGGCGGGCTTTATTGACTCAGCTCAACGTAGGCCCTGGCGGCAGACGTTAACCTGTACGTCGCCACCCACCCGTCCGGCCGCTCATTCACCTACCCGGGAGCTTTTATGTCGACCTGCGCCCACGCTGCCCCCTCGTCACCCGCTCCCGCCTGGGATGAAGCGCTCGTGCGCCGCTACGATAAAAGCGGGCCGCGCTACACCTCCTACCCCACGGCGCTCGCTTTTCACGAAGCGTTCGGCCCGGAGGATCTTACCGACGCTTTAGCGCGAAGCAACGAGAGCCAAAGGGCGCTGTCGCTCTACGTGCATATCCCGTTTTGCGAGAAGATTTGCTTTTACTGCGCCTGCAACAAGATCGCGACCAAGAATCGCCAGCTGGCCGAGCCCTATCTTTCCCGCCTCGACCGGGAAATGGTGCTGGCCGCGCGCCACGTGGATACCGCGCGTCCGGTGCAGCAGCTTCACTGGGGCGGTGGCACACCGACCTTTTTGACGCTCTCGCAGATGGGCGACCTGATCGACCGGATGGATGCCCGCTTCGGGCTCTCGAATGACCCGGCGCGGGATTACGCCATCGAAATCGACCCGCGCGAGGCGGACGTTCTCACCCTGCGCCATCTTCAGTCGCTGGGGTTCAACCGGCTGAGCCTGGGCGTGCAGGATCTGGACATCGAGGTCCAGAAAGCGATCAACCGCGTCCAGCCCCGCCGGCTCACCGAAACCCTGATGGACGAGGCGCACCGGCTGGGCTTTAGCTCGCTCAACGTGGACCTGATCTATGGGCTGCCGCACCAAACCGAGCAGCGCTTCGCCGATACGCTTGCTCAGATCATCGAGCTCAACCCGGCCAGGTTGTCGCTTTTCAACTACGCCCACCTGCCCACGCGCTTTGCGCCCCAGCGGCGTATTCTCGAAGCTGACCTTCCCGGCGCCGATGAAAAGCTCGCCATTTTGCGCATGAGTATCGAGATGCTGGGCCAGGCAGGCTATGTGCATATCGGCATGGACCACTTCGCCCGCGCCGATGATAGCCTGACGCTCGCCCAGCAAAACGGCACGCTCCAGCGTAACTTCCAGGGGTATTCAAGCCACGCGCAATGCGATTTGATCGGTTTGGGGGTGTCGGCGATTTCCCGGGTCGACGACGTCTACGCGCAGAACCCGGTCACCCTGGATGACTACGCAAAGGCGCTGGATCAGGGTAAACTGGCCACCTGTAAAGGCGTGCGCTTGAACGCCGACGACCTCATTCGCCGCGAGGTGATCGAGCGGCTGATGTGCGATATGCGCCTGGACCTGGCGGCCATTGGCACGCGTTTCGGGATCGATGCCGACACCTACTTCGCCCAGGCGCTGGATAACCTGCGCCAGGCCGAGCGTGACGGGCTGATTACGCGCCAGGACCTGGTATTGAACGTTACGCCGATCGGGCGGCTACTGATCCGCCACCTAGCCATGGCCTTCGATACCTACTTGACAGAGCAGTTCGCCGCGCGTTATTCAAGGATATTATAATATATACTTTGTACCCGGCCATACGAGGAGAAGGTGATGTCCATCACTGCCAGCCAACGCCGCTCGATGCTACAGGCGCCGCGCTGCCAAACCTGTAGCCTGAGTTCGCTCTGTTTACCGCTAGCGCTGCAGCTCGAGGACGTAAGCCAGTTCGACGCCATCATCCGCCGCCGCGCGCCGCTCAAAAAGGGCGAGGCGCTGTTTCATCAAGGCGAGAACTTCTCCAGCGTCTACGCGGTCCGTTCGGGAAGCCTCAAGCAGGTGACCAGCGAAGGCAATGGCGACGACCAGCTCACCAACTTCTACCTGCCAAGCGAGCTGGTCGGCCTCGATGGTATCGACGAGGAATTCTACCCGGGCAGCGCCATTGCGCTCGAAACCACCACGGTATGTGAGATCCCGTTCAAGCATTTGGACAAGCTGTCCGAGGAGCTGCCCGAGCTCAGAGGCCAGCTTTACCGCAGCATGAGCAAGGAGCTTCGCGACGACCGGCGGATGATGCGCCTTTTATCGCGCAAGACCGCCGACCAGCGCCTGGCGGCCTTTCTCACCACGCTTTCTGATCGTTTTCGCCGCCGCGGCTACTCGCCCTATAGCTTCCGCCTCTCCATGGCGCGGGCGGATATCGGCAACTACCTGGGGTTGGCAGTGGAAACGGTCAGCCGGATTTTAAGCCGGCTCCAGCAGCAGCAGGTAGTCGCCGTTTCCGGGCGCGAGGTGAACATTCTGGATATGGCCCGCTTGACCACCCTGGCCGACGAAGAAGTGTCCGCCTGACCCGCCTTTAGCCGACATTGAGCGCCTGAATACGCCCGGCCTTCATTTCTGCTTGTTTGGCTTCCAGGCCCTGGAAGTCGAACAGCGCCCGGTCGGCCAGCTGCGAAGGGGCAACGTTGGTCACCGCTTTGAACATGCTTTCGAGCCGGCCCGGGTACTTTTTATCCCACTCGGCAAGCATCGCCTTGACGTTCTGACGCTGCATGTTCGGCTGGGAGCCGCACAGATTGCAGGGAATGATCGGAAATTCCATGAGCCGGGAGAACTCGGCGATATCCGCCTCCTTGCAGTAGGCCAGCGGGCGAATCACGATATTTCTGCCATCATCGGACAAAAGCTTGGGCGGCATGGCCTTGAGCGTGCCGCCGAAGAACATGTTCAAGAAAAGGGTTTCGAGAATGTCTTCCCGGTGGTGGCCAAGCGCCACCTTGTTGGCGCCGATCTCTTCGGCAAACCCGTAGAGCGAGCCACGGCGTAGCCGCGAGCAAAGCGCGCAGGTCGTCTTGCCCTCCGGGGTTTTCTCCTTCACCACCGAGTAGGTATCACGCTCGAGAATATGGTACTCGACGCCCAGCGCGTCGAGGTAGCGCGGCAGCACGTGCTCGGGGAAGCCGGGCTGTTTCTGGTCGAGATTCACCGCCACCAGCGAAAAATTGACCGGGGCGTTGCGCTGCAGATTGCGCAGGATCTCGAGCATGGTATAGCTGTCCTTGCCCCCGGAGAGGCACACCATCACCCGGTCGCCCTCTTCGATCATCTGATAATCGAGAATGGCGTTTCCGACCTCGCGGCGAAGTCTTTTCTGCAACTTATTGAATTCGCGCTTTTGTTTCACATCGCTTGGCTCGATTGAGCTTGCCGGAGCCGGGGCCTCGGCCACGACGGGCTCGAAATGATCGGGTTGTTGCATGGTATAAGCACTGCCGGTGATGGGTGGTGAAGGCGTTATTCTATCAAGACTCCCGCTGCCACCCAACAAAGCCTTCGAGCGCCTTCAAACCTCGAGCGCGGCGTCGCGCTTGAGCCGCATGTACAAAAGCGCACAGGCGCTGGCCTCGCCCAGAAGCGACGGCCAGGGCAGCGCCAGCCGCGAGTGGCTGAGCGCCTGACTAAAGCTTGCCGCCTGGGGTTCGACCGGCGAGCGCCGGGCCTTGCGCTGATAAAGCCTAGCCACATCGACCTGGGCGTTGGGCAACTCGAAGCCGAGCCGCGCGTTGAAAAGCCGGTTGATCGGTGCCAGCGCCTTGCCAAGCCCCCACCCCACCACCGGGCGGTTGCCGATAAACTCGGCAAGTGCGGCGATGTTTTCCGCCGTCGGGGGGAGCGGCGCAAAGATTCGGTGCTGGGCGATGCAGTGTCGGGCGATGCAGTGTCGGTCAATGGAAGGACGCTGGCGGCGGCGCTTTATTCGGGCCTCGTCCGCCAGGGTAGCGACCCAGGCACTGCGGGTGTACACCTGGCGCTGGTCAAACACCACCGCGGCGATGCTCAGAATCTCGCTATCCTGGGAAAACCTGAACGCCAGCGCCACGAGCTCCTCGCCCAGGTAGGGGTGAAAAAGCCACTCGAAGGCGGAGCCGGCGAAGCGGCGCCGGTCGCTTTCGCGCTTGACGAGCGTGCGCAGCGAGCCGCCCAAAAGCGATGCGTATCGGTCCGTGAAGCGCATACGGCTACGCGTACTCCAGATGATAGCGATGAGTCAGCCGCGACTTGAACTCCTTGACGATATGCAGCGCCTCGCGCAGCAGGTCGCGCTCAAGCGAGGAAAGATGCTGCACCACCACGTGGTTGGTCGAGATGCTCGTCGACGCCTTCGCCTCGGCCAGTTGCTGGCGCAGGCGAAGCTCCGTGAAAAGCGCCAGCGCCTCGCCCAGGTCCTCGGCAAAGCGCTTCTCCAACCGGCCGTCATCTACCAGCGCTTCGAGGCGCTCGAGCGTGCCCACGGCTTCGATACGCCGCTCCAGCGCCATGGTGCGCACGCCGTGAACGATGGGAAAGATGCCGCCCTTTTTGATATCGATGCCGTGCTCGCGCTTTTTAAGCGAACCAAACAGGGTCAGGGGGGTGGAGAAGCTCAGCGCGGCGCGGGCCAGGTAGCTCAACAGCAGCTCGTCGCCGGCGCAGCGATCAAACAGTGCCTGCTGCACGCGCCGGGCAAGCTGCGCGTTGCCGGCCATGGGCTGGGCGTCGAGCAGGATGGCAAGCTTCATCAGGCTGTCGCCGTCGCGCCGCTCGGCCCAGCGCGCGATACGCGCTTGCCAGACCGCTACGCTGCCGACCCACTCCGGGTTGGAGACCATGATATGGCCGGGGCACGGCGGGTAGCCAAGTGTGATCAGCGTATCGGTCAGGCGCTGCATTTGGGCCGCGACATCCGGCCAGCTCTGATCGTCTTCGAGAATCAGCGCGTTGTCCTGATCGGTCTTGAGGATTTGCTCACCCCGGCCTTCGCTGCCCATGACCACCAGGCAGCACTGTTGTTCTGGCGCCTTTGGTACGCTAAACGCCCAGGCCTTGTGGATGATGCGCGCGTTAAGCGCCGCCAAAAGCTCCATGACAAAGCGAAGCTTCACGCCTTGAACCATCAGCGCCTCGACGAGCTCCGGCGTACGCTGGCTCGCCATGGCCAACGCTTTTAGATCACTGGCCTTCTCGATTTGTAGCCCCACCACGTAACTTCGGCTGGAGAAGTAACTCAGCACGTCGGTGAGCTCGACGATGCCGCAAAGCGTGTTCTCCTTCATCACGACGACCCGGGCCACCTTGTGGCGCGTCATCAGCACCAGCGCCTCGAACAGATACTGCTCCGGGGCGGCGGCGATCAGCGCGGTGCAGGCCAGAGCGTCGATGGGCGTGGTTTGGGGCTTCTGCTCGACGACCAGGGTGTTGAGCAGATCCGTTTTGGTGACCATGCCGTAGGCGCCCTGGGTGCTGACCAGCAGGCTGTCGGCCTGGTGCGCCAAAAGGGTATGGACCGCGCTTTGAATGTCCTGGTCTGCCTCGATGACGATTGGCGCGCGCATGCACTCGCGCACCCGGGCCAGCATGAACCCGGCCATGGTGATCCCGTCCACGGCGCGCCGTTCGGTAAGAAGCCGCGCTTTGTTGGCAAGCGACTGCTTGAAAAACGCCTCGAACGCCGGATAGTGCTGGCAAAGCGCACAGAACGCCGCCTTGGGGAGCACGTAGCAAAGCGTCTCCTGCTCCGCCTCGAAGCGGTAGCGACTTTGGCCGTTTAAAATGCTGATCGCCCCGAACACATCCCCCGGGGTGTAGTGGCCGATGCGCGCCTGCGCCTGGGGCATCGCCGGGTCGAGCTCGGCGACCTCGCCTTTATGGATGATGAACACGCCTTCGCCGGCCTGGTGGGCCTCTAAAATGATATCGCCAATGTCGAAGTAGGCAAGGTCCAGGCCACTGCGCACGCGCTCGAGCCCCGCTTCGTCGAGCAGAGAAAATGGCAGCCTGGTAAGATCGACCTCGATCATGGATCACCCCGATAAAAATGGCCCTTTAACATAGCGGCTTAACATAGCGGCGTACTCAAACGTCTCGAGACTTATCGCGATTATTGTCGGCATTACTAAAGTCTATATAAAACGACCGGGAAGCCCTTTTCTGAAACGTTTAAAAGTGCGTTCGAAGAGACTCAGGACGGCTCTTTCAAAGTAGCGGATAGCGCTTTATGACCACCTATAGACTATCGTCCCATCCGGACTAAAGTCGTACTCTTTTGGCGTAAAAACGTGAACACATAGAGTAATTTACCTGTATAAAGCAGTCTGCCAAGGGCGCCTTTAGTCCGTGATACCAAAGTCTGGATTTCTTTTTTTCATTTATTGGCCAGTATTACCTTGAGTTCACAAAGCCAATAACTCCCCGGGACAAACATTATCGAGACGTTTAACGCGGCACAGGGGGTCGCGCAACAAAGCGTCACACTCATCGATTTGGCAAGGGCACTTTCGACCCGGTGGTTTTATCTGCGCGGTTCAAGGCCGCAAACCGCTGTGAAGACACTTTCCAACCTTAAAAACCATAAACGGAGAGCATCATAATGGCAGATGACAAATCCAACGCTGCTGCATATTGGAAAGCCAACGTTCGCTTGATCACGGGCTGCCTGGTGGTCTGGGCATTCGTATCCTACGGCTGCGCGATACTGTTCCGCCCGCTGCTGGCCTCGATTTCCGTGGGTGGCACGGACCTGGGCTTCTGGTTCGCCCAGCAGGGCTCCATCCTTACCTTCATCGTGCTGATCTTCTTCTACGCCTGGAGAATGAATCAGCTCGACAAGAAATTTGGCCTGGGAGAGTAAGCGATGAGCCAGTTTGCAATTAACCTACTGTTCGTGGGCGCCTCCTTCGCGCTTTATATCGGCATTGCGATATGGGCGCGGGCCGGCTCCACCAAGGACTTCTACGTCGCCGGTGGCGGCGTTCACCCGATCACCAACGGCATGGCCACCGCCGCTGACTGGATGTCGGCGGCGTCGTTCATTTCCATGGCGGGTTTGATCGCCTCCGGCGGCTACGCCAACTCCACCTTCCTGATGGGCTGGACCGGCGGCTTCGTGATTCTGGCCATGCTGCTCGCGCCGTACCTGCGCAAGTTCGGCAAGTTCACCGTGCCGGACTTCATCGGTGAGCGTTTCTACAGCCGCACCGCTCGCGTGGTCGCGGTCATCTGCTTGATCATTGCCTCGGTGACCTACGTTATCGGCCAGATGACCGGCGCCGGCGTTGCGTTCTCGCGCTTTCTGGAAGTGCCCAGCACCTGGGGCATCTGGATCGCCGCGGCGATCGTCTTCCTCTACGCCGTTTTCGGCGGCATGAAGGGCATCACCTACACCCAGGTGGCGCAGTACATCGTACTGATCGTGGCCTACACCATTCCGGCAGTGTTCATCGCCATGCAGTTGACCGGCAACCCGATCCCGATGTTCGGCATGTTCAGCACCCACTCGGAATCCGGTGTGCCGCTTTTGCAGAAACTCGACGACGTGGTCAACGCCCTCGGCTTCCAGGACTACACCGCCGATGTGGATAACAAGCTCAACATGGTGCTGTTCACCCTGTCGCTGATGATCGGTACCGCCGGGCTTCCCCACGTCATCATCCGCTTTTTCACCGTACCGAAGGTGGCGGATGCACGCTGGTCCGCGGGCTGGGCGCTGGTGTTCATCGCCCTTTTGTACCTGACCGCCCCGGCCGTGGCCTCCATGGCGCGTTTGAACCTGATGACCACGGTGTACCCGGAAATGACCGGTCAGGTCGAGGATTACGAGGCCGCCGCCGCCGAGCCGATTCTGTACGCGGACCGTCCGGCCTGGTTCCAAACCTGGGAAGAGACGGGGTTGATCACCTACAACGACCTTAACGACGACGGCCGTATCCAGTTCTACAACGACACCAACGAGGACTTCACCGGCACTGCCGAAGGCCGCGGCTGGGCGGGCAACGAGCTGACCGTCAACAACGACATCCTGGTACTCGCCAACCCGGAAATCGCCAACCTGCCCGGCTGGGTCATCGGTTTGATCGCCGCCGGCGGTATCGCGGCCGCGCTTTCGACCGCCGCCGGTCTACTGCTTGCGATCTCCTCGGCGATCAGCCACGACTTGATCAAAAACACCATCAACCCGCGTATTTCCGAGAAAAACGAAATGCTGGCGGCCAGGATCTCGATGGGGGGCGCGATACTGCTGGCCACCTATCTGGGCCTGAACCCGCCTGGCTTTGCCGCGCAAACCGTGGCGCTGGCCTTCGGTATCGCCGCGGCGTCGCTGTTCCCGGTATTGATGATGGGTATCTTCTCCGTGCGCATGAACAGCGCCGGTGCTATCTGCGGCATGCTCTCGGGGCTTCTGGCGACCCTTCTGTACATCTTCACCTACCTTGGCTGGTTCTTTATTCCCGGCACCAACATGCTGCCCAACACGCCGGATAACTGGTTCATCGGTATCTCGCCGCTCTCCTTTGGCGCGGTGGGTGCATTGATCAACTTCGCCGTGGCCTTCGCCGTGTCGAGCGTGACCGCTGCACCGCCCAAAGAGATTCAGGAGCTGGTCGAAAGCGTACGCTACCCGAAAGGGGCTGGTGCTGCCGTTGACCACTAAGCCATACTGCTGAATCCGCCTTCAAGGCATCACCACAACGTGAACGCGGGCTTCCCAAGGGGAGCCCGCCTTCTTTTTAAAAGAACAGTATTAGGAAACGCGCTTATGATTTGGCACCTGGTTGCCGCTGTATTTGCTGCCCTGGCGGCGGCGGGGGTGGGGCTCATCCTTCGCAAGCTGTCCCGGGGGCGCCTGCCGAAATGGATCGTGCCGGTAATGGCGGGCCTGGGGATGCTGGGCTACCAAATTCACGTCGAATACAGCTGGTTCGATCACAAGAAGGCACAGCTTCCCGCCTCCACGGAAGTGGTCGATAGCGCCACGGGCACCGAAATATGGCGACCCTGGACCTTCTTTTTTCCAATGACCACGCGCTTTAGCGTCATCGACCAGCAGAGCATTCAGCGAAGCGGCGAAAACGCCGAGCTCGCCGAGTTCATGCTCTACCACTTCGAGCGCCACCACACCGATCTGGTCATCCCCAAGGCCTACGTGCTCAACTGCGAAAGCCGCGAGCTGGTGCCGCTCGACGACGATAGCGGCGAGCCGGAGCTTCAAGGCATGCGCACGCTAAGAAGCACCTCCGAGCTTTTAGAAGCCGCGTGCCGCCAGACTTAAGGATTCAACATGCCCCTGACGGCCAAGCCGATTTAACCTAAACTAGGCGGCTTCAAAGGCAAGCCCATCGCACGGCTTACGGCAGGAGAAAAGCATGTTTCACGGCGGGCTTCTCGTTGCGGTCTCCCTTTTATATATCGCGGTGCTGTTCAGCATCGCCTGGTTTGGCGACCGCCGCGCGCGTACCCGCGGTGCCAGCCGCCGCCGGCCGATCATCTACAGCCTGGCGCTGGCGATTTACTGCACCTCCTGGACGTTTTACGGCGCGGTGGGCCAGGCGGCCACGGCGGGCTGGTCCTTTGCGAGTATTTTCGTCGGCCCGATTCTGACCTTTTTGCTCTTCTGGCCAGTGCTGGCCAAGATGATTCGCGTCGCCAAGCACCAAAACGTCACCTCGATTGCCGACTTCATCGCCTCGCGCTACGGCAAGAGCCAGTCGCTGGCCGCCTTCGCAAGCCTGGTGGCGCTGATCGGCACCCTGCCCTATATCGCGTTGCAGCTCAAAGCCGTCTCGACCACGTTTAGCGTGCTGACCGAAAACAACGCCCCCACCGGGGCGCTTTTCAACGACACCGCCTTTTACGTGGCGATCGTCATGGCGCTTTTCGCGGTGCTGTTCGGCACCCGCCACACCGACGCCACTGAGCATCACGAGGGCCTGATCCACGCCGTCGCCTTCGAGTCGCTGGTCAAGCTCTTCGCCTTTGTCGTGCTGGGCGCCTTCGTCACCTGGGGCATGTTCGACGGCCTGGGCGCGTTAATGCATCACGCCGAAACCCAGCTGGGCTTGCAGCGCCAGCTCGCCAACCAGGATTTTGGCCAGAGCTTCTGGGCGCAAACGCTTTTAGCGATGCTGGCCATTTTGTGCCTGCCCCGCCAGTTCCACGTCGCCGTGGTCGAAAACATCCATCCGGACGACGCCACCAAGGCGCGCTGGCTCTTCCCGCTCTACCTGCTGGCGATCGCCTTTTTCGTGGTGCCGCTGGCCGCCGCCGGGCTTTATCTGTTCTCGGACAGCGGCGTGGAGCCCGACACCTACGTGCTGAACCTCGCCATGGCCTCCGGCCACGAGTGGCTGACGCTGTTGACCTTCATCGGCGGCTTCTCCGCGGCCACCGGCATGGTGATCGTGGCGGCGGTGGCGGTGTCGATCATGATCTCCAACGAGATCGTGATTCCGGCGCTTTTCCGGCTGCGCTGGTTCGACACCAAGGCGCGGGACTACGGCCGGCTGGTGCTGCGCGCCCGGCGCCTGACGATCATCGCCGTACTGGCGATGGCCTACGGCTTTTACCAGTTGATTGCCGAGTTCACCTCGCTCGCCTCGATCGGCATGCTCTCGTTTGCCGCCGCCGCCCAGTTCGCCCCGGCGGTGATCGGTGGGCTCTACTGGAAGCGCGGTAACCGGCTGGGTGTCGTCATCGGCATGAACGCAGGCTTCGCGATCTGGACCTACAGCCTTTTGATGCCGGCGATGATCGGCGCAGGCGTTTTGCCCCAGGCGTGGCTTGCTGGCGGGCCGCTGGGTATCGGCTGGCTCTCGCCCACGGCGCTTTTTGGTTTGAACCTGGGCGATAGCTTCACCCACGGCGTCATGCTCTCTTTAGGGGTGAACCTGTTTTGCTATATCTTCGTCTCCCAGGTGAGCTCGCAGCGGGTGGTCGAGCGCATCCAGGCGTCTCTTTTCGTCGACAGCGTCGAGACCCGCCAGACCTCGGTCAACCGCCCCTGGACCGGGGCCACTACCGTGGGCGATCTCAAGGTGCTCTGCGAGCGTTTTCTAAGCGCCGACCAGGTGACGCGCGCTTTCGAGGACTACGCCGGGCGGGCCGGCAAGCCGCTGGATAACGCCACCCGCGCCTCGATCGACGTGATTCAGTTCACCGAACGCTTTCTGGCGTCGGTGCTCGGCGCCTCCTCGGCGCGCATCGTGGTGAACTCGGCGCTGCAGGGCCGCGGTATCGGTATCTCGGATGTCATTTCGATCGTCGACGAGGCCTCCCAGGTGCTGGAGTTCAACCGGGCGCTGTTGCAGGCCACCATCGAGAACATCAACCAGGGCATCAGCGTGGTCGACCAGAACCTGCGCCTGGTGGTCTGGAACCAGCGCTATCTGGAGCTTTTCCGCTTTCCCGATCACTTGATCCGGGTGAGCGCGCCGATCGATCGTATCTTTCGCTACAACGCCCACAACGGCGAGTACGGCCCGGGGGATCCGGAAGAGCACGTCGAGCTTTTGATGGATAACATTCGCAAGGGCCAGCCCCACCGCTACGTGCGCTACCGCCAGGACGGCAGCGTCCTGGAAGTTCAGGGCACGCCGATGCCCGGCGGCGGCTTCGTGTACACCTACCAGGACATCACCCAGCAAAAGCATATCGAAGAGGCGCTGATTCGCTCGGAAAACAATATCCGGATTTACACCGACAACGTACCGGCACTGATCGCCTACTTCGATAAAGAGAGCCGCTACCTCTTTACCAACCGCGCCTACGAACAGGCCTTTGGCATCGACCGTAACGCGGTGATCGGCCGCCGTTTCGAAGACGTCTTGCCGGTGAAACAGGCCGAGGAGCGCCTGCCCTGGGTGAAGCGGGCCCAAAGCGGTGAGCGGGTGAGCTTCGAGGTGGCCATGCGCGTGGACACACACATGCGCTACATGCTGGTGACCTACACGCCCCACTTCGGCGACAGCCAGTCGATTCTGGGCTTTTTCGCGCTGTATCAGGACATTACCGAACGCCGCCAGGCCGAGATCGCGCTCAAGGAGACCAACGAGACCCTCGAGGAGCGGGTGCGCGAGCGCACCCAGGCGCTCTCCAAGGCCAATGCCGCGCTGCGCCAGGAGAACCGCGTACGCGCCGAGGCGGAGCAGGCCCTGCGCCAGGCCAAGCAGGTCGCCGAAGACGCCAACGCCTCTAAAACGCGCTTTTTGGCCGCGGCGAGCCACGACCTGCTCCAGCCCTTGAATGCGGCCCGGCTTTTCACCTCGGCGCTGATGCAAAACGAGCAGGAAAGCGGCACCCAGCGCACCATCGGCCATATCGACAACTCGCTGCAGGCCGCCGAGGAGCTCTTGAGTACGCTGCTGGATATCTCCAAGCTCGACGCCGGCGCCTTGACCCCGCGGCGCAGCCATTTTGCGCTTTCGGATATCACCCGCCCGCTGCGCGCCGAGTTCGATGTGATGGCCGACGAGCGCGGCCTGGATCTCAAGGTCGTGCCCACCGCGCTCTGGGTCGACTCCGACCCGCAGATGCTCAGACGCATCGTACAGAACTTTCTCTCCAACGCCCTGCGCTACACCCAGCAGGGCCGCGTGCTGCTGGGCTGCCGCCGCCAAAACGGCCGCTTGAACATCGAGGTGTGGGACAGCGGCCCGGGGATCCCCGAGTCGAAACTCACCGAAATCTTCCAGGAGTTTCGTCGTCTGGATCAGGTATCGCGCCACAAGGAGAGCGAAAAAGGGCTGGGGCTGGGGCTCTCGATCGCCGACCGGATGAGCCGCGTGCTGGATCACCCGATCAAGGTACGCTCCTGGCCGGGGGTGGCTACGGTATTTTCGGTCAGCGTGCCGGTGGTGGCCGCCCAGGAGCGCAGCGCGGATGCGAGCGAGGCGCCCACCCGGCGCGGCGGCAACAAGCTGGCCGGCGCGCGGGTCGTGTGTATCGATAACGAAACGCTGATTCTTGAAGGCATGACGGCGATGCTCAGCGGTTGGGGCTGCGAGGTATTCACCGCCACCAGCATCGGCGGGGCAAAGTCGATTTTGCGTAACATGGACGGCGACCCGGACGCGATTCTGGCCGACTACCACCTGGATAACGAGGTCACCGGCCTGATGGCGCTGGAGGCGCTCAGCGAGCGTTTGAAAGGCGCGGTACCGGGTATCGTGATTACCGCCGACCGCACCGAGGAGGTCGCCGAAGAAGTGAAGCGCTCGGGCTACCAGCTCTTGTTAAAACCGGTCAAACCCGCCGCCCTGCGCGCGCTTTTAACCCGCACGCTGCAGGCGAGCCGGGCCAGAAGCTAACGCTAATCCAGGAAGCTGCGAAATACAGATGCTGGCTTCCCATGGTTCGCGGGCTCGGGTAGCCCGTAGCGGGGGTCTTTCGCCAGGGATGGCGAAAGTAGCCTACAGGGAGGTATTCATGGCGCCCCCGCGTAGGGTTGCGCGAGCCCGCATCAGCCACCAAAAGAAAACCTCGCTTATGGATACCATAAGCGAGGTCTCTGAAACTCACATACCCGCGGTCAGGATTCGACTTTCGGCGGCTCGACCTCGAGTTTCTGGGCGGCGATCACGGCCTGGGTGCGCGAGTGAACGCCCAGCTTGCGTAAAATCGCGGTAACGTGAGCCTTGATGGTCGCCTCGGAGACGTTGAGCTCAAAAGCGATCTGCTTGTTCAAAAGCCCTTCGGTCAGCATGTTGAGCACGCGAAACTGCTGCGGCGTAAGCGAGGCGATCGCCTCGGCAAAGCGCGACTCCTCTTCGCTGGTCTCTTCCAAAATGCCGGCCAGCGCCTCGGGCAGCCATACTTCGCCCTGCAGGATTTCACCGACCGCCTCGGCAATCAGTTGCAGCGACGACGACTTGGGAATAAAGCCCGAGGCACCGTAGTCGATGGCGCGGCGCACCACATAAGGCTCGTCGCTACCGGACACCACCGCTACCGGCACGTCGGGCATCTGACCGCGAAGCTGGATAAGCCCCGAAAAGCCGTGGGCGCCGGGCATGTGCAGATCGAGCAAAATCAGATCCGCGTCCGGGTGGCGATTCACCACTTCGGTGGTAGCTTCCATGGTATCGGCTTCGACGATCTCCGCCTGGGGAGCCAATTGACGCAACGCCTGGGTGAGCGCTGCCCGAAACAGCGGATGATCGTCAGCGACGATAAACTTATGGGCTACTGCCATGATACTCCTCCGGTTCCTCGAGCGCGGGACATCTTTGCCGCAACGGCTAGCTCATACGGTTTAGCATGGTACCCCATGGGCTTTAAGTTACAAAAGCTCCGCCATGCACAATTTGTCATTCGTTATTCGGCGTAAAAAAACGGTGCCGGCTAAGAGCCGGCACCCGAACGGTTATGACCTGCGTTCAACTTAACATAGCCTGCCATTCAGCGTCTGATATTCCTTGACGGGCTACTGCGTGGCGCGGTGCTCGATCAGATCGTCGACCACCGACGGATCAGCCAGCGTGCTGGTATCGCCAAGCCCCTCGCACTCGTTGGCGGCAATCTTGCGCAGAATCCGACGCATGATTTTGCCCGAGCGGGTCTTGGGCAGCCCCGGCGCCCACTGGATGACATCCGGCGAGGCGATCGGCCCGATATCCTTGCGCACCCACTGGGTCAGCTCCTTCTTGAGCTCGTCAGAGGCCTCGATACCATCGTTCAGGGTGACGTAGATATAAATCCCCTGCCCTTTGATATCGTGGGGGAAGCCCACTACCGCCGCCTCGGCGACTGCCGAGTGCGCGACCAGCGACGACTCGATCTCGGCGGTGCCCATGCGGTGGCCGGAAACATTCAATACGTCGTCCACCCGCCCGGTGATCCAGTAATAGCCGTCTTCATCGCGCCGGCAGCCGTCGCCGGTGAAGTACATGTTGTCGTAGGTCGAGAAGTAAGTCTGCACGAAGCGCTCGTGGTCGCCCCAGATAGAGCGCGCCTGGCCAGGCCAGGAGTCGAGCACCACCAGGTTACCTTCGGTTGCGCCTTCAAGACGATTGCCTTCGTTGTCGACCAGCGCCGGCTGGACACCGAAGAAAGGCCTGGTGGCGGAACCGGGCTTGAGGTCGGTCGCGCCGGGCAGCGGCGCGATCATGATGCCGCCGGTTTCGGTTTGCCACCAGGTATCGACGATCGGGCATTTTTCATTACCGATCACCCGGTAGAACCACTCCCAGGCCTCCGGATTGATCGGCTCGCCGACCGAGCCCAAAAGGCGCAGCGAGTCGCGCTTGCTTGAGTCCATCACGCTGTCGCCGTGGGCCATCAGCGCGCGCACCGCGGTCGGCGCGGTATAGAGGATATTCACCTTGTGCTTGTCGACGATCTCACCGATGCGGCCGTGGCTTGGGTAGCTGGGCACGCCTTCGAACATCAGCGTCGTCGCGCCGTTGGCCAGCGGCCCGTAAACGATGTAGCTGTGACCGGTGACCCAGCCGACATCCGCCGTACACCAGTAGATTTCGCCTTCCTGGTAGTCGAACACGTACTGGTGGGTCATGGCCGCGAACAGCAGGTAGCCGCCGGAGGTGTGCTTGAGCCCTTTGGGCGCACCGGTGGAACCGGAGGTATAGAGAATGAACAGCGGGTCTTCGGCGCCCATCGCTTCCGGCGCGCACTCGGTGGATTGCTGATCGACCAGATCACTGAACCAGATATCCCGCCCCTCGTGCCAGTCGATATCGCCGCCGGTGCGTTTGACCACCAGCACGTTCTTGCACACCTCGGTGCCGTCGCGGGTCAGTGCGGCGTCGACGTTCTCCTTGAGCGGCACCTGTTTGCCACCGCGCACGGACTCATCGGCGGTGATGACCAGTTTGGAATCGGCGCCGATCACGCGCTGGGCAACGGCGTCCGGCGAGAAGCCGCCAAACACCACCGAGTGCACCGCGCCGATACGTGCACAGGCGAGCATCGCCATGGCCGCTTCGGGAATCATCGGCATGTAGAGCGTGACCGTGTCGCCCCGGCCGACGCCCAGGGACTTCATCGCGTTGGCGAGCTGGTTGGTGCGCTCGTAAAGCTCGCGGTAGCTTACGTGCTTGGTGTCATTCGGGTCGTCGCCTTCCCAGATGATCGCGGTTTGGTCGCCGCGCTTTTCCAGATGGCGGTCCAGGCAGTTGGCGGCGACATTGAGCGTGCCGTCCTCAAACCAGCGGATATCGACATTGTCACGTGAAAACGAGGTGTTCTTGATGGTGCCCGGGGCCTTGATCCAATCGAGTCGCTTGGCCTGCTCGGCCCAGAAACCTGCGGGGTCGTCGATGGAGCGCTGGTACAGGGCCTCATAGGTGGCCTTGTCAGCCCATGCATTAGCAGCGATGTTATCGCGCACCGGATAAACGTTCTTATGCTCGCTCATGACACTGCCTCAGTCCGTGAAATTGCAATTATTGGAAAACGGCGCCGCCCGTGGAACGTGTCGGGTCAGGCGGGCAAATATCAACCTAGCATAAACCTACTTAACGCACCTTCCCCTTAGACATTGGTAGTAGCTAATTTGCCATAAAAAACAGGTGCTTAATGCCCTATTCTGGTTCAACTCGGGCGATGAAGCGAAGCGTGCGGGCGCAGCTCCGGCACTTGTAGCGCCGCCCCTTGGCCGCCTGAGCATGGCGCTGGGCGGTGAAATGGTGGCTTTGGCAATCGCAGCGGTAGTGGTAAGGCCGGCGCTGGGTGTGGGTGATATCCAAGCGATGGGTCACGCGCGGGGCAAGGCCGTAAAGCTCGCGCATCACGGTTTGCCACTCGCGCCCGTGGGGCTTCAGGCGCGGGCCGTTTTTGAGATGGAAGACCAGCCAGTGGGCCATTTCGTGGGGGATGACCTCGTCAAAATAGGCCTGGCGGTTGTCCGCCATCAGCGCCGGGTTGAAGCGCAAGCCCCCGCGCCCCAAGTGGGCCTGGCCGGCGCTGGCGCCCTTGAGGTCGAACCACACCCTGGGCGCGGGTAAATGGGGGTGCACCTCGCGGGCTCGCGCCAGCGCCTCGTCGGCGCGGGTGCGCGCAGCGTCAAAAAGCGCCGGCTGGCTTAACGCATTTAGCCGCTCGAGCGGCCAGGCGGGCAGTGGAGAAATACGCATTGATGATAAACTAGCTCCCAGGTGACGCTTGCCAGTGTGAGCGATCGCGCCGGATTTCTCAAAACGATCGAACGAGGCCTTTTATGGCAGTTGAACCGCAAAGTGGCAGTGAAAATTCCGAGCAGCTCCCGCCGGAGCCGCTGCTGGACGACGAGCAGCTCGACCGGCTGGACGACTTTCTCGACTCCGACCGCGTCGGCGAAGACGCGCTGGATCTGATTTCCGCCCACGGTTTTTTGGTGGCTCTGGCCGTGGCCCCCAGCGAGCAGCCTCTCGATACCTGGCTCAAGGAGCTTTTTCAGGGCGAGCCCGACTACCAGGACGCCGCCGAGCGCGATGAGATCACCGGGCTTTTGGCCACGCTTCGCAACAATGCGGTCAGCGTGCTGGAGCAAGGGGGGCTTCCGGAGCTGCCCTTCGAGCTGAGCCTGGACGGCATTGCGCCGGAAGAGACGCCCATCGGCGACTGGTGCGCCGGGTTCATGGAAGCGGTGTTCAGCGACGAAAGCGCCTGGTTTCAGGACGACGAGGAGGCCGCGGCTACGCTACTTTTGCCGTTCATGCTGCTCTCCGGGCTTTTCGACGACGAGCCGGACATGCAGGATTTAGCCGGCGACACCGCCCGCCAGGAGGAGCTCGTTGCGCAGTTGCCGGAGCTGGTGCTCGATTTATACCTGCACTACCGCGTACCGCCGGAAACCGCCAAGCCCAAGCCGCGCCCCAAAAAGCCCGCCGGTAAAAAATCACCCAAGGGCAAAAAGCGTTAGAGCCAGCCTACTTAAGGCGCATCACCACCGCGTTCAGCAGCCCGTACATCCACTCGCGGGCACGCTGGCCCCAAGGGCGCTCACCCCAGGCGGTGACATCGACCTCGTCGCTTGCGGCGAAGTTACGCTCGAAAAGCGCCTGAACCTGGCGGGCCATATCAAAAGATTCGATCTCCTGATTGGCCTCCAGGTTGTAGTGCAGGTTCCAGTGATCGAAGTTACACGACCCGATACTTACCCAGTCGTCGGCCAGTACGAACTTGGCGTGGATGAAGGTCGGCTGGAACTCGTAAATCCGCACTCCCGCTTTCAATAGCGCCTGATAGTAACGCTGCCCGGCGTAGCGCACGCCCGGGTGGTCGTGCTTGCGACCGGGCAGCAGCAAACGCACATCGACCCCGCGCCGGGCCGCCCAGGCCAGCCGCCGGCGCAGTGAAAACGTCGGTACGAAGTACGGCGTGCAGAGCCAAAGCCGCGTGTCGGTGTGGCGCACCCGCTCAAAAAGCGAACGCCGGATCGCCTGGTAGCGATAGCCCCGGGCCGGCATCACCCGCCCCTTGGCGCCGTCATCGAACGCCGGCGGCGCACGGCGCTCGACCAGCTCGCACTCGGGGCTGCCCTTGGCGCGGCGCGTCAGCTTCGAGCGCCACAGGCGGCGAAACAGCGACTCCCAGTCGTTAACCGATGGGCCCTCGACGCGCACGGCAATTTCATACCAGGCCTTCAAAAACTCATCCACCGCGCCGAAGCCGCCGGTGAACGCCACGTTCCCATCCACCACGACGATCTTGCGGTGATCCCGGCTCAAGTTACGCGCCAGCGAATGAAGCCCCAGCGGGTTGAAAAAGCGCAGCGCCACGCCGCCCTCCATTAGCCGCGCACGGTCTTTACGCGCAAGCCCCCGGGCGCCGTAGCCGTCGAGCAGCAAATATACCTTCACTCCCCGCACGCGGGCGTCGATCAGCGCCTGACTTAGCCGGTCGGCAAGCTCGCCGGACTCCATCAGGTAGAGTTCGACGAAAATATAGTGTTCGGCGCTCGCCATCGCCTCGAGCATCTCGGGCAGAAATAGGGATGCTTCGGGCAGCAGGGTAAAGCGATTACCGTCGCGCCATATGGGCGACATGGCGACTCCTCGGCCGTTAACGGGGTTTAAGCGAACGGTGCACGTAAAGGTCGTAGCGGCTGGTTTTGCCCAGCAGCGTATGATTGGGTGCGGGGCCTTCGATGGGCGGCGCCTTGCGCGGGCGCTTGACCGCCACGCGGTGAGTGGCCACATCCAGCGCCTGCTCCAGAAGAAGCGGCGCATCGTCGTCGCTGCCCGCCAAAAGCCGAAACAGACGCATCTCCTTTTTCACCAGCGCGGACTTCTCCCGGTGGGGAAACATCGGGTCCAGATGAACGACTTCCGGGGTAACGCCGGCATGTTCGACCAGCGCGGCGAGCGCGCGGGTGGCGTCACCATGAAGCAGGCGCATACGCGCCACGATCATCTCGACCTGGCTTTCGCGGGCGGCGCGGGCCAGGCCGTCTTCGAGCAGCGCGGCGATCGCCGCTACCCGCTCGATCAACAGCACCGGCGCCCCCAGGCTTGCCAGCACGAAGGCATCGCGGCCAAGTCCGGCGGTGGCATCCACCACACTCGGTGTCACGCCCTGGCTCAAGCCACACGCCTTGGCGATCAGCTGGCCGCGCCCGCCGCCGAACTGGCGCCGGTGCCCGGCCTTGCCGCCGACGAAATCCACGCTCAAGGGGTGACCGAACTCCCCAGACTCCCCCGCAAGCGCTAGCCGCCCGTCTATTTCGGCCAGGCTCAACCCGGCGGGAAGGCCAAGGCCTGGGTCCTGCACGCGATTCATGCAGGCTTCTTCCAGGCCACGTCGTTGCGCAGATAAACCGGCTGCACCTCGATCGGGGCCTGGCCGCCGCCGCTTTCCAGGGTGCGCAGCGCAAGCCAGGCCATCTCCTCGGCCCGGGGCTCGAGATCGCTCAGGTGCTGGGTCATGCTCGCCTTCAAGAGATCGTCGAACTGCTCCCAGAGGGTAAACCCCGAGCCGACACCGACCCAGTCGGTCTGCAGGTCGGGTAGCAGTACCCGGGAGGGTGCTACGACCACCTCTTCATCGATCAACGTGGGGGCGTCGTTCTGACAGTGCCAGGCAGCGGTGTAGACTTCCCCCATGCGCGCATCGAGGGCGGTCACGACATGGCGAACGTGATAGCGCCGATGAGCCTGGAGCGCCAGCGCCTCGAGGGTGGAGACGCCTACCAGCGGGCAGTCGAGGCCGAACGCCAACCCCTGGGCGGTGCCCGCGGCGATACGCAGCCCGGTAAACGAGCCCGGCCCCTGGCCATAGGCAATACCGCTGAGCGCCCTCGGGGCAATCCCGGCTTCACTGAGCACGTCGTCCACCATAGGCATTAGCCGCTTGGTATGGGCGCGCGGGGTATGCTCGAAGCGGGCCAGACATTCGCGGTGCTCGCCCTCGGCGCGGATGAGCGCCGCGGAACAGGCACTCGACGAGGCGTCCAGGGCGAGAAGGTATGACGGCATGACGACTTGATACTCCAATCCAGAGGCGCAGGCAACAGGGGCGCCTCGAGGCGATATGATAAAACCAGGCGTTGAACGCCGAAAGTCCGGCGATGTAAAAGGCCCGCATTAGCGGGCCCTGGTGCCTGAAAAGCCAGTAATTTAGCTCAGGGCGTCTTTCACTTGTTGCGTGATGTCGGCAACGCTGCCCACCCCTTCCACGCGGTGGTACTGGGGCGCCGCCTCGGGCTCTTGCGTGGCCCACTGCTGGTAGTAGTCGATCAGTGGTGCGGTCTGGTCGTGATAGACCGACAGACGATTGCGCACCGTGGACTCCTGATCGTCTTCGCGCTGAATCAGGGTTTCGCCGGTCACATCGTCCTTGCCAGGCTCTTTGGGCGGGTTGTGGTCGATGTGATAGACGCGCCCGGAGCTTGGGTGTACGCGGCGCCCGGCCATACGGTCGACGATCTCTTCGTCGGGCACGGCGATTTCCAGTACGTGGTCGATCTTCACGCCGCCTTCGCGCATGGCGTCGGCCTGGGGAATGGTGCGCGGGAAGCCGTCGAAGAGAAAGCCGTTTTCGCAGTCGGGTTGGCTAATGCGCTCTTTCACCAGGTCGATGATGATGTCATCGGACACAAGCCCGCCGGTTTGCATGATTTCCTGAACCTTCAGGCCAAGCTCGGTGCCGTCCTTGATGGCCGTGCGGAGCATGTCGCCGGTCGATATCTGCGGAATCTTGAACCGCTCGCAAATGAACCGGGCCTGGGTTCCCTTACCCGCGCCTGGGGCACCCAACAAGATTAAACGCATGGCACTGCTCCTCGAGTCATAAATCGTTCAAAGTAATAAAACGGTCAAAGTAAACGTGAATAGAAGGACAATAACCGGGCCACTCGGGCGGCACAACTCTCCAAAAGCCTCAAACGAGCGCTTTTTTTCGTTTGGCCCGGCGCCTTGCCTCAAAAGGGGGTCGATGAAACGCAAGCGGCGCCCATAAAAATGGGCGCCGCTTACTTTCCGCCAATGCTGCCTAGAGCAGCAGGCGACGGATATCGGTCAGCACATCGGCCAAAAACGCGGTGAAGCGCGCAGCGTCAGCGCCGTTGATCGCACGGTGATCGTAAGAGAGCGACAGCGGCATCATCAAACGCGGCTGGAAGGCAGCGCCGTCCCAGACCGGTTTCATCTGCGACTTCGACACGCCCAAAATCGCGACTTCCGGAGCGTTGACGATCGGCGTGAACGCCGTGCCGCCAATCGAGCCAAGGCTCGAAATGGTGAAACAGCCGCCGGTCATCTCGTCGCGCTTGAGCTTTTTGCTCTGCGCTTTCTTGCCAAGCTCGGCCATCTCCTTGGCGATGTCGATCAAGGATTTCTTGTCCGCATCGCGAAGCACCGGCACCATCAGGCCTTCGGGTGTGTCCACGGCGATACCGATATGGACGTACTTCTTCCATACCAGGGTTTCGCCGTCGCCCTTCAAGCTGACGTTGAACTGCGGGAACTTCCTGAGCGCAAAGGCGCAGGCCTTGACCAAAAACGGCAGCGGCGTGAGTTTCGCGCCCTGGGCTTCGGCTTCGGCTTTCATCGACTTGCGGAAGTTCTCGAGCTCGGTAATGTCCGCCTCGTCGAACTGGGTCACGTGGGGCACGTTCACCCAGCTTCTGTGCAGATTGGTCGCGCCCATCTTGAGCAGGCGCCCCATCGGCTTCTCTTCCACTTCGCCGAACTGGCTGAAGTCGACTTCCGGAATCGGCGGAATGCCGCTGCCGCCGCCGGCAGGGGCCGCGCCAGCCTGGGCCTTCGCACCGCCCTCGTTGGAGAGCGCCTGCTTGACGTAGGCCTGCACGTCCTCTTTCAGGATGCGCTCTTTCGGGCCGCTCGGCTTGACGAGTTCAAGATCGACGCCGAACTCACGGGCGAGCATGCGTACCGCGGGGCCGGCGTGGACCAGCTTGCCGTCGCGCGGTTTGTGCGCCGCCATGGCCGCTTCCGGGCTTGGCGAGCCACCCGCGCTTTCGCCCTTACCTTTCGAAGGTGCTTTGTCGGCGGATTTGCTCGCGGTTTTTTTGGACGCCGACTTCTTGCTCTCAGAGCCCTGGTTCGAGGTGCTGTTCTCAGCGTCCTTCTGCTGATCCGACGGCTTGCCGGTCGGCTTCTTCGCCTTTTTGGCACCGCCCGAGGAGGCCACTTCGATGATCGCGATTACCGTGCCTTCCGAGACGGTATCGCCCTCCTTGACGCTGACCTCGACCAGCTTGCCCTTGTAGGGGCTCGGTACGTCCATCGAGGCCTTGTCGGACTCCAGCGTGATCAGCGCGTCTTCTTCGTTGACCTCGTCGCCCTTGGACACGGCGATTTCGATGACCGGCACTTCCGAGGCGCCGGAAAGATCCGGTACGCGAATTTCCTTGCGCTCGGTGCCGCCGCTCTCTTCCTCGTCGTCATCGGCTTCATCGGACTCGGTATCGTCGGCATCGGAAGCCGCGTCTTGCTCTTGCTCCGGCGCGTCGTCCGCGTTATCGCTTTCGTCCTCGCCGGCTCCTTCGCCTTCGATTTCGATCTGGCCGATCACGTCGCCTTCCGAGACGGTGTCGCCCTCTTTCACGGTGAAAGAGACGATCTTGCCGGTGTGCGGGCTCGGCACGTCCATCGAGGCCTTGTCGGACTCGAGCGTGATCAGCGCGTCTTCGGCCTCGACGCTATCGCCTTCGCTAACGGCAACCTCGATGATTTCGACGTTCTCGGAGCCACCAAGGTCGGGCACGATGATATCGACGGTCTGCTTACCGCCGGATTGTTTGGCAGTGCCGGAGGAAGCGCTTTTCTGCTCGCTTTTTTGCTCCTGCTGGCCTTCGTCCTGGGCGGCGCTTTCTGGCTGCTCGCTGCCTTGTTGGTCGTCGCTTTCGGCCTGCTCGCCGTCGCCGTCGTCATCACCCTCGACTTCGAGCTCGATGATGTCGTCGCCTTCGGAGACCTTGTCGCCTTCTTTGACCAGCACCTTGACGACCTTGCCGCCCTTGGGCGAGGGAACGTCCATGCTGGCCTTGTCGGATTCCAGCGTTATCAGGGCGTCTTCCACTTCTATGACGTCGCCTTCTGACACCGCAATCTCGATGATTTCGACATCGGTATCGCCACCGATATCGGGAACTTTGATGATTTCGCTACTCAAGGTCGCGCTCCTTCCAAATCGGATCGAGCCGGCGGGCATTGCCCGCCGGGCTGCGGTTTAGCTAGTCAGCGGATTACGCTTGTTGGCGTCGATGTTGTACTTCTTCATCGCCTCGCCCACCAGCTTACGTTCGATATCGCCACGCTCGGCCAGCGCCCGCAGGGCGGCGACCACCACGAAGTAGCGGTCCACCTCGAAGAAGCTTCTCAGCTTCTCGCGGGTGTCCGAGCGGCCAAAGCCGTCGGTACCCAGCACGGTGTACTCGGTCGGCACCCAGGCGCGGACCTGATCGGCATAAAGCTTCATGTAGTCCGTCGAGGCGATGGCCGGGCCCTCGCGGCCCGCCAGGCACTTGGTGACGTGGGGCGTTTGCGCCTCACTCTCCGGGTTCAGGAAGGCTTCGCGATCAAGGGTTAGCGCTTCACGACGCAGCTCGTTGAAGCTGGTGACGCTCCAGATATCGGCGCCTACCTGCCAATCCTCGGTGAGAAGCTCCGCCGCGGCTTCGACCTCGCGCAAAATGGTGCCGGAACCGAGCAGCTGGACGCGGCCCTTGTCACCCTTGGTTTCGCGCAGCAGGTACATGCCTTTGACGATATCGTCGGCGGGCACGTCCTCGAGCTCCGGGTGCTCGTAGTTCTCGTTCATCACGGTCAGGTAGTAGAAGCAGTTCTCCTTATCGGTGAACATGCGCTTCAGACCGTCCTGAACGATCACCGCGATTTCGTGGCCATAGGTCGGGTCATAGCTTCTGCAGTTGGGGATGGTGGAGGCCTGGATCAGGCTGTGGCCATCCTGGTGTTGCAAGCCTTCGCCGTTGAGCGTGGTCCGCCCGGCGGTGCCGCCGACCATGAAGCCGCGCGCCTGCAAATCGCCTGCCGCCCAGGCCAAATCGCCAATGCGCTGGAAACCGAACATCGAGTAGTAGATGTAAAACGGCAACAGCGTGACGTGGTTGTTGCTGTAGGAGGTCGCGGCCGCCATCCAGGCCGACATCGCACCCGCCTCGGTAATGCCTTCCTCGAGAACCTGACCTTTCTGGTCCTCGCGGTAGTACATGATCTGGCCTTTATCCATCGGCTCGTACTTCTGCCCGGCCGCGGAGTAAATACCCAGCTGGCGGAACATGCCTTCCATGCCGAAGGTACGCGCCTCGTCCGGGATGATCGGCACGACGTACTTGCCAAGCTTCTTGTCCTTGACCAGGCCGTTGAGCACACGCACGAAGGACATGGTGGTCGACACTTCACGCCCGCGCGAACCGCCGAGCTGCGAGGCGAAGGTCTTGTCTTCGAGAGTGGGGATTTCCAGCGCCTCGAAGTCGCTCTGGCGACTCGGCAGGTAGCCGTTCAGGCGCTCGCGCTGCAGGTGCATGTACTTGAGCTCCGGGGAGTCCTCCTCGGGCTTGTAGTACGGCACTTCCTGCAGCTGCTCGTCAGAAAGCGGAATGCCGAAGCGGTCGCGGAATTTCTTCAGCGCCTCGTGCTCCATGCTCTTGACCTGGTGGGCCTCGTTGGCCGCTTCGCCGTCGCCGGCCCCCATGCCGTAGCCCTTGACGGTATGCGCCAGAATGACCGTCGGCTTGCCGTTTTGGGTATTCACCGCTTCGTGGTAGGCCGAGTAGACCTTGAACGGGTCGTGACCGCCGCGGTTGAGCTTCCAGATGTCTTCGTCAGAGAGATCCTTGACCATCTCTTCGGTTTCCGGGTATTTGCCGAAGAAGTGCTCGCGGGTGTAGGCGCCACCGTTGGCCTTGTAGTTCTGGTACTCGCCATCGACTGCTTCGTCCATGCGCTTTTGCAGAACGCCCTTGCTGTCCTTCTCGAACAGCGAGTCCCAATGGCGACCCCAAACGACCTTGATGACGTTCCAGTCGGCACCGCGGAATACGCCTTCGAGCTCGTCCATGACGCGGGAGTTGCCGCGCACCGGGCCGTCGAGGCGCTGCAGGTTGCAGTTGATGACAAAGATCAGGTTGTCGAGGTTCTCACGGCCCGCCAGGGAAATCGCGCCCAGCGATTCCGGCTCGTCGCACTCGCCGTCGCCCATGAAGCACCAGATCTTACGGTCGTGCATGTCCTTGAGCTCACGGTGATGCAGGTACTTCATCACGTGGGCCTGGTAGATGGCCTGGATCGGGCCAAGTCCCATGGAAACCGTGGGGAACTGCCAGTAGTCCGGCATTAGCCAGGGGTGCGGGTAGGACGAAAGACCGTCGCCGTCGACTTCCTGGCGGAAGCTGTCCATCTGATCCTCGGACAGCCGCCCTTCCAGGTAGGAACGCGCGTAGATACCCGGCGCCACGTGGCCCTGGATGTAGACCAGGTCGCCGGCGAAATCGTCCTTGGCCGCGCGGAAGAAGTGGTTGAAGCCCACATCATAAAGCGTGGCCGAGGACATGAAACTTGCAATGTGGCCGCCCAATCCCGGATTGGCCCGGTTGTTGCGAATGACCTGGGCGATCGCGTTGTAGCGAATCAGCGAGCGGATACGCCGCTCCATGAACAAGTCGCCTGGCATCTGCGCTTCGCGATGAACCGGAATCGTATTACGGTGCGGGGTCGTCACCGAGAAGGGCACCTTCATACCGTCCCGACGCATGCGATCCGCCAGGCGGGTCATCAGGTAGCGGGCGCGATCTTCGCCCTCACGATCCAGTACCGATTCCAGGGATTCCAGCCACTCCGTGGTTTCGACCGGATCGAGATCTTCTCTTGTCTCCAGACTCATAGAGGTCTCTCCGAATGACGATAAATGACAATACGCCCGCGACCCTTTTGGGGATGGGGCGGCTGCGACGTTGAGCCGCCAAGGCCGATAAAAGCCGAGCTTGCGTGTCTTGAACGTTTTTTTATTCTACATTCAACGAGCTACCCGATCAGGAAAACGCTCGAAAATGTAGGAAAGCTACATAGGGGCCGTAAAGGTTAGCCTTTTGTATATAGAAGATACCGCAAAGTCGCTATTCTGCCAATTCCAGCGCGATGGAAATTCCATCCAAAACAGTATATTGCACCGCAACATAGCGGTTTTGGAAGCTATTTCCAAACCCTCGACTGGCGCGAACTGTAGTCAAACTACCGTTTTATTTCCCGACGAATGAATGCGTTGGGCTTGTCAGGCGCCCTGCTCGCCTAACCAGGCCGCGATAACGGTGAATTCAGACATTGATGGTAGTAGGCCCAGTCAAAGCAGGGTCCTGGGTCCTCTTTACGAAGCGGGGCAATATGCGCGTGACCGGTAATGCGCGACGCATCGAGCGCCGGATAGCGCGCTATCAGCCACCGGGTCGCCGCGACCAGGCTTTTGTACTGGGCGCGGGTGAACGGACTCACGCCGTCGCCCTCGAGCTCGATACCCACGGAGAACTCGTTGAGCGCCTCGCGCGAATGCCCAAGGCGCGGGTCGAACCAGCGTGAGCGCCCGGCGTGCCAGGCGCGCCGGTCGGTATCGACAAACTGCACGCACTCGCCGTCGCGGCGAATCAACAGATGCGCAGAAACGCGAAGGTGGGCAATCGTTTCAAAAAACGGGTGGCGCTTCGCATCCAGGGTATTGGTAAACAGCGCCTCGATCGCCGGGCCGCCAAACTGGCCAGGCGGCAGGCTGATCGCGTGAATCACCAAAAGCGACACTTCACCGCCCGCGCGCTCGTCTGCATTGGGCGAGCTGGCCTGGCGCGCGCCAGCCCAGATGCCCCGGGTACCGGATTGGACCACGTCACCACTCTCCTCTAGGTTCGGGTAGTAAATTCACTATACTCTGCGCTATACCTACGCCTTGAGACCACACCGCCATGCATTATCAAAACGCTCTTGCCGAAGAGATCCGCGAAAGCGCCGCCCGCCTGCTGGCGGAGGACGTAGGCGCGGGGGACATCACCGCGCAGCTGATTCCCGAGCATCAGTGGGCGACCGCCCGGATCAGTGCGCATCAGAACGCGGTGCTTTGCGGCGTGGCCTGGGTCGACGAGATTTTTCGCCGCCTGGACAGCCGCGTTACGCTGCGCTGGGAAGCGGCGGATGGCGACGCCATTACGCCGGAGCACCATTTTTTGGAACTGGAGGGCCCGGCGGCCAGCCTGTTAACCGGCGAGCGCGCCGCGCTGAACCTTCTACAAACGTTGAGTGCGACGGCCACTACGACCCGTGCCTACGTTGACCTTCTACAGGGCACCTCGACCCGGCTGCTCGATACCCGCAAGACGCTGCCGGGACTGCGCATTGCCCAGAAGTACGCGGTGACCTGCGGCGGCGGGCACAACCACCGCCTGGGCCTTTGGGATGCCTTCCTGATCAAGGAGAGCCACATAACGGCCTGTGGCGGTCTTCAGGCCGCCGTGTCCCAGGCGCGCAAGCTTGCAAGCGATGTGCTCGTCGAGGTCGAAGTCGCCACCTTCGAGGCGCTCGACCAGGCACTGGCCGCCGGCGCCGATATCATCATGCTGGATAACTTCGAGCTCGAGGATCTTCACGTGGCGGTAGAAATCAACGGCGGCCGGGCGGTGTTAAAGGCCTCGGGCAAGGTGGACGCCAGCACGCTAAGAGCCATCGCCGAGACCGGGGTCGACACGATTTCGAGCGGCGCGCTGACCCAGGATATCGCCTCGATCGACCTTTCCATGCGGATCACCCAAACCTTTAGCGTTTAGCCCCCAAGCGTCAGGCGTTAGGTCTCGACGGCCTTGAGCGCCTTGCTCATGTGGTAGCGCTTGAGCCACTCGCCGCTGCGCTCCACCCACTGCTCGCCGTGGTTTTCAAAACCGCGGCGCTCGAGGCGCTCATAAAGCACCAGGCTCGCCTCGATCTCGACCCGCGTGATGCCCTGCTCGAGCAGCAGACGCTCGGCGTGGATCAGCAGCGTACTGCCGATCCCCCGCCCGGTAAGCGAAGGCCAAACGTAGAGGGTGACGATGCGCGCGTTTTGGCTATCGAGCTCCAAAAAGCCCACGCAGCGCCCGTCGCACACCGCCACCAGGGTAGTGTAAAAAGCGTGGCGCGCCGCCCAGGCGCTGGCCTCGCGGGGCAGCGCGTTGGCCCAGGCTTCGCGCTCACTCGTCGCGTAGTGGCTCGCCGCCCCCTGCATCACCGCGTGATAAAACACCTCCGCCTGATCCGAGGCGTCGCGCCCCAGGGCCTGGCGGTAGGTAATGCGCGCGGCCGGCTCTCGTGTTGTCGTCATGCACCACCTCTACGCAGGGTTCGGGGTTTGAAATATCAGGCCCCTCGGATTTTCCAGCCGCTCGGCGCAGGCGCCTTGCTGCTTTATACTGGGGCGCCTATCTCAGCACAAGGCCACGCGATGCACAACGCCCCGCCCTTTTCACTCGCGACCGTTGGGCTTATAGCGAGCGACTACCCGGACAAGTTCGGCATACCGCGCCAACCAGGGCTTGCCCCTGCGGCCAGGGCGACCCTCGAACTGCAGGCGCCCTATAACGACCCACTGGCGGTGCGTGGGCTCGAAACCTTTAGCCACCTGTGGCTGAGTTTCGTCTTTCACCAAAGCCCGACGCGCTGGACACCGCTGGTGCGCCCGCCAAGGCTTGGCGGCAATCAAAAGGTCGGGGTGTTCGCCAGCCGCAGCACCCATCGCCCCAACCGGCTAGGGCTTTCGCTGGTCAAACTGGTGGGCATCGAGCTCAAAAACGGCGTGCGTCTGCAACTGGAAGGGTGCGATCTGGTCAGCGGTACACCGGTCGTGGATATCAAACCTTACCTGCCCTGGGCGGAATCGGTGCCCGAGGCACAAGCGGGCTTCGCACCGCAAGCGCCTACGCTCAAGGCGGTCGCGTTCAGCGCCAAAGCGCTGGCCTTTTTGGAAAACCGCCCGGACCGAGCCTCGCTTTATGCGCTGATCGAGCAGGTGCTCAGCCAGGACCCGCGCCCCGCCTACCACACCGGCGGCGAGCGCGTGTACGGCCTGCGCCTGCGCGATGTGGAAGTGAAATTTTGCGCCGCCCAAAACAACGCCACCACCCTGGAGGTGGTGGCGGTCGAACCCGGCAGCGCCTAGCACTTAAGACTAGTTATTAAGATTAGCGCTTAGCCCGGAAAGGTAATGCCCAAGCGGCGGCCGACTTCTTCGTAGGCCTCGATCACGCCCCCGAGCCCCTGGCGGAAGCGGTCCTTGTCCATCTTCTCGCGGGTGTTGGCATCCCACAAACGGCAGCCGTCCGGGGAGAACTCGTCGCCGAGTACGACCTCGCCCTTGAACACGCCGAACTCGAGCTTGTAGTCCACCAGCAGCATGCCGCCCTCATGAAAGAGCTGCTTGAGCACCTGGTTGACCTTGTAGGTCAGCTTCTTCATCTGTAAAAGCTGCTCGGGGGTGGCCCAGCCGAAGGTCTCCGCTAATGATTCGTTGATCATCGGGTCGCCTTTCTCGTCGTTTTTCAAGAAAAGCTCGAAGGTGGGCGGCGTCAGCGCCTGCCCTTCCTCGATGCCCAGGCGCTTGACCAGACCGCCGGCGGCGACGTTGCGGATCACGCACTCGACCGGGATCATCTCCATTTTCTTGACCAGACTCTCGGTATCACCGAGCTGCTTTTCGAAATGGGTGGCAATCCCGGCCTCTTCCAAACGCTCCATGATGAAGGCGTTGAAGACGTTGTTGACCATCCCCTTGCGCGCCAGCGACTCCATCTTTTTGCCGTCAAAAGCGCTGGTGTCGTCGCGAAACTTAAGGACCAGCAGGTCCGGGTCGTCGGTGGTGTAGACCGACTTGGCTTTGCCAGCGTAGAGTTCGTCACGCTTTTCCATGGGGGCTCCGAATAATGTAGTTAAACGTTAGCGCAAGTAGCCGGTAACGCGCTCGAGAAGCTCGCGCTGATCACTGGCACTGAATTCGCGATCGCTTGCATTGATGGCGCGAAGTACGCTTTCGTTGCCCTGGGGCTCGAGCACCAGGCGAATGTTCTGGGTCATACGGCGAACGTCGTTACTAAAGACGACCTGAATCGGGTTGCGGCCCTCTTCCGAGGCGGTCATGTAGTTGACCAGAAATTCGTAGTTCTCCGGCGACTTTTCGATCAGTTCGCGGCGATTTTCGACGGTGAAATCCTGGGTCATGTAGTGGTCGAGCTCGGCCCATACACGCTCGGCATCTTGCGGAATGACCGCTTCCCAGTTGCCGTCTTGCTGGCGAATTTGCAAGCTGCGCTCTTTGGAAAGACGCTGCGCGTTCCAGGAGGAGGCGCTGGCCGTGGCGCTGCGCGCCCCCAGATACTCTTCCAGAGCGTCGAGGCAGCTGCTTGCCGCCTGGCCGTTTTGCTCGCAGCGCACTTCGCTACTGCCCGCGCGCAGCGCGCTTTGCAGCTCAAGCGTGGCCTGGGAGGTAACGATCACGCCCTGATTGGCATCGCTTTGCTGGATGCCCAGCCCACGGCTTTGCGCGAAGGCTTCAAGCTGAGGCCACACGGCGCCGGTATCGGCGGCGACGACCAGCCAGGCGCGGCTACCTACCTGGCGGCGCTCGACGTATTCGGGCTCCAGGCCACTGCCGATCGAAAGCGACGGCGGCGGCGCAACGTCGGCGGCGCTTTCGACCCGGCTGCCCTGAAGCGATGCCTGGGGGACCGGCATGGCATCGTTGTAGCGCTGGGCGTTACGGCTTTCCGGCAGCACCAGCGGTGAGGCCGGGGTTACGTCGGTGTAATCGAGGTTGCGATCGTCATAGAAGCCATCGCGTGCGCAGCCAGAAAGCGCCACCCCCATAACCAGTGCCAGCGGCATACATTTCAGCGCGGGTCTTTTAAGCACAGAGCTCATCAAGCCACCTTAAGTCAACAGTTCACTCGCCCGGCGTAGCCGGGCATCGGGGTCGGACGCCGTTACTCTTCGACGACGCCAGCCAACTGCAGCGCTTCACTAACAGTGGCGTGGTATTTTTGCGAAAGCCAGGTCAAGGGCAGCCGAATGCCCGCGTCCATGTAGCCCATGCGGTTGAGCGACCACTTGACGGGGATCGGGTTGGACTCGATCCCGAGATTCGTGTGAAGCGGCATCAAACGCGTATTGATCTGGTGCGCTTTCTCGCTATCGCCATTGACCGCCGCGCTGCAAAGCTCGTGCATGGCGTTGGGGACGACGTTGGCGGTCACCGAGATATCGCCGTGACCGCCCATCAGCATGAAGTCACAGGCGGTCGCGTCGTCACCGGAGTAGAGCATGAAGTCGCTGCCTTTGAGCCGTGCAATTAGATCTTCCGCGCGCTCAAGGTTCCCGGTGGCGTCCTTCAAACCGATGATATTGTCCACTTCGGCCAAACGCACCACGGTTTCGTTGTAAAGATCCGAGCAGGTGCGCCCCGGCACGTTGTACATGATGACCGGCAGTTTGCTGCCCTCGGCCACCGCCTTGAAGTGCTGGTACAGGCCTTCCTGGGTGGGCTTGTTGTAGTACGGGCAGACCGACAGGCAGTAGTCCGCGCCTACCTCGCTTGCATAACGGGCAAGCTCTACCGCTTCAGAAGTCGCGTTGGCACCGGTACCGGCGATGACCGGAATGCGCCCGTTCACTTCCTCCACCACGCTTCGAATCACATCGAAATGCTCGGCAAAGGACATCGTGGTGGGCTCGCCGGTCGTGCCCGCGGCGACGATGGCGTCGGTGCCGTTCTCGAGATGGAAGTTCACCAGACGACGTAACGCCTCCCAGTCGATATCGCCATTGACTTTCATTGGCGTCGCCAGGGCGACTATGCTGCCTGTGATCATCCGCTTATTCCTCACCAGGTAAGTGTAAATACGTCATATTAAACGATCGGCCCGCCTCGAAGCGCTCTAAAACGCCCTCTTCTTGCCGCCGACAGGCACATTCAAGAGCCAAATGGTACTCAGCGCACTCGAACCTGTACAGCGTAAAGCGCGCCAAGTTTTCACCTGACCGGGCAAGAGGTGCTCCCGCCGACTTTGACACAGAGAGCCCAGTTGCGTGTAATCGAGCGACACCCCTCGTAACAGGAGCTTTTCAATGGCCGTAGAAGTAGGCAAACCCGTTCCCGATTTCAGCGCCCCGGCGACCAGTGACACCACCGTAACGCTCTCGGATTACAAGGGCCAGCAGGTGGTCATTTACTTCTACCCCAAGGCGAGCACCCCCGGCTGTACCACCGAAGGCGGCGATTTTCGTGACCACAAGGAGGCGTTCGCAGCGGCCAACACGGTGGTGATCGGCGTCTCCCGAGACGGCATTCGCGCCCAGGAGAACTTCAAGGCCAAGCAGGCGTTCAACTTCGAGCTGATCTCCGATAAGGACGAAACGGTGTGTTCGCTTTTCGACGTCGTCAAGCTAAAAAAGATGTACGGCAAGGAGCACTTGGGGATCGAGCGCAGCACCTTCTTGATCGATAAAGACGGCGTACTGGCCAAGGAGTGGCGCGGTGTCAAGGTACCCGGCCACGTCGAAGAGGTGCTGGCCGAGGCCCAGGCCCTCGACCCGCAAAGCGCTTAACCCAAAGCGCCCGCCAGAGACTCTGGCGGGCGCTTGATGTGGCTTTTTAGCGCGGCTTCCGGGCTATAGCCTGCTTTCGTCCGTCACCATGATGCCAGGCTCCTCGGGCGCCTGCCGGGTATTGACGCGCCTGGGCCAGGCATAAACCAGCGCTTTTAAAAGCGTGGCCAGGGGGATCGCGAAGAAGATACCCCAAAAGCCCCAGATACCGCCAAAGAACAGCACGGCGACGATGATCGACACCGGGTGGATGTTGTTGGTTTCCGAGAACAGAATCGGCGAAAGCACGTTGCCATCCAGCGCCTGAATGATGGCGTAGGCGAGCAGCACGTAGGCGAACTGCTCGCCGATACCGAACTGAAAGCCCGCCACCGCGGCTACCGGCAGCGTGACCACGGCGGCGCCGATAAACGGCACCAGCACCGAAAAGCCGACCAGCACCGATAAAAGCGCGGTATAAGGCAGGCCAAACAGCGTGAAGGTGAAAAACGCCACCGTGCCCACGATGATGATCTCGATGGATTTACCGCGAATATAGTTGGCGATCTGGACATCCATTTCCCGCCAGATGCGCGTCAAAAGCGTACGCTTTTGCGGCAATAACGAAAGAATGAAGCCCACCAGCTTGTCGCGATCCTTGAGCATGAAGAGCACCAGAATCGGCACCAGCACCAGGTAGATGATGATCGACATCACGTTACCCAATGAGGCCAGCGACAGCGTCAGCGCCCGCTGGCCAAGCTGGCTGATCTCGCGGCTGGCCACGCCCACCCAGCTCTGCATCTGGTCCGGGGTGATCAGGTTGGGGTAGCGCGCCTGAAGATCGTCGAGCCACGCCTGGCTGCTGGCGAACATGCGCGGCGACTCCTGCACGAGCCCCACCAATTGATTCCAGATCAACGGCATCAAAATGAAGGCCAGGGTCAGCAGCACGCCGATAAACGCCAAAAAGACGATGATGACGGCCAACAGGTGCGGCACGCCGCGGCGGGTGAAAACGTTCACCACGCCCTGCAGCAAAAAGGCCAGCACCAGCGCGGTGAAAAACGGCGCCAGCATACGGCCAAACCAGATAATGGCGGCAAACCCGGCGATCAGCACCAACAGAAGCACCAGGGCTTCTTCGTCCGAGAAGTAGCGTTCCACCCAGCTTTTCAGGATGTTGCGCATGGTCATATAGGCGAACTCTCTGCTTTGCGTATCCAAAAATGGTACTTATCGTCGCGCTGTTCGCGCTTGATAAGCCGGTGAGCGCTCTGCTCGGTGAACGAGGTGATATCCCGCCATGACCCCTGATCGCTTGCGACGATTTCCAGAAGCTGGCCGCTTTCGAGCGCCGCCAGCCCCTGCTTTGCTTTCAAAAGCGGCAGCGGGCAGGCCAGGCCACAGGCGTCCACGAACGCGTCCGGCGCGGGGGCTTCGGGCGTGTTTTGATCCAACTCGTCATCACTGGCCATGGCGGCTCCCTTAAAATGCCTGGGCAAAGCTGGCATTGTGGCATAAACCTGGTTATCACTAAGCTTCGATTGCGTTTGATTTAACGGCACTTCCCCGCTCGAATCAATGTCACATCCACGTCCCCGCTTTTCCGAGCAGGTCTTACTAGAAGAGGATGCCATGCCGCACGTTCGTTTTCTGCCACGCTGGGCCCTGGCGTTTACGCTGGTACTGGCAAGCGTTCTTTTGCCCTCGCAAGGCCGAGCCTTCGACAACAGCCAACTGCCAAGCCTTGGCGGGGCCGCGCCCTCGGTCAGCCAGGAAGAGTTTCGCCTTGGCCGCGCCTGGCTCAGGCAGTTTCGCGCCCAGGCGCCGCAGTGGCAGGATCCGATCGTCAACGACTATCTGGAGAGCCTGGTGGCCCGGCTTGCGCCTTATAGCCAGTTGGGCACTTTGAACACCACTACGGTGATGGTGGATCACCGCGCGCTCAACGCCTTTGCGGTACCCGGTGGCGTGGTGGGAATCAATTCGGGGCTATTTGCCTTTGCCGACGATGAAGGCGCTTTCGTCTCGGTACTTGCCCACGAGCTTGGCCACCTGTCTCAGCGCCACTACGCCCGCGGCTCCGAACGCGCGGGGCAAACCCAGCTACCCGCCATGGCAGGAATGCTGGCCGGCATTCTGATCGCCGCTAGCGGCGGCGGCGATGCGGGTATCGCCGCGGCCATGGGTTCCCAGGCCGCGGTGATTCAGGACCAGCTCTCCTACTCGCGGCGCTTCGAGCAAGAGGCGGACCGAATCGGTCTACAGGCCATGGCCGACGCCGGTTATGAACCGGAAGCGATGGTGCGCATGTTCTCCTCCATGCAGCGCATGGCGCGCCTGCAAGGCGGCACACCGCCGGAGTTTTTGCTGACCCACCCGGTATCGGACAGCCGCCTGAGCGACGCCCAGGCCCGGGTGGCCCAGCTCACCGTGGCCGACAGCTACCAAAGCGACACCCTCTACGACATGATGCGCGCCCGGGCGCTTTTGAGCATTTACGCCAATACCCCAAGCCAGGCGACCACGCGCCTTGAACAAGGCGGTGCCGAGGAGCCCGCGCAGCGCTACCTGGCGGCGTTGATCGACGCCCGCCGCGGCCAGGTGGACACCGCCCTGCAGCGCCTCGATCAGCTCGCCGCCGAGTATCCGGACTACGCCATGATCCCCGCCTCCGCCGCCGAGGTGGCCTTACAGGCCAACCGCATCGACGAGGCGATCACGCGTAGCGAGCGCTGGCTGCGCTTTATGCCCAACTACCTGCCCATCCAATTGCTGCTTGCCGAGGCGCAGCTTCAGCGCGACCCCCAGGCGGCGTTTTCGCTGCTTAGGCGCGTGACCGAGCGCTATCCGGAAAATCCGCAGGGCTTCAACCTTTTGAGCACCGCCGCCGGGCGTAGCGGCCATAATGGCTGGGGGCACCTGGCCCAGGCCGAGTATCTTCAGCTGACCGGCCGGGTGGACCGGGGCATTCAGCAACTCGCGATTGCCAAAAACGTGGCCCAGCAGGAAAACGAGCCTTCTTTGGTGGCGTTGATCGATCAGCGTCGGGAAGCCTTTTTGGAGTACCGTGAGGCGCTCTCGTCGTTCAACTAACCCACTGCCGGCCCGGCGAACGGGCACACAACAAAACGCCCCTGGCAGATAACTGCCAGGGGCGCTGAATTTGGTGGGTCGTGCAGGATTCGAACCTGCGACCAATTGATTAAAAGTCAACTGCTCTACCAACTGAGCTAACGACCCAAACTGCCAAAGGCACGATGTGCGCTATAGGGCAAGGCGTTCGATACTTCTATTGAGACTTTTAAAAGTACTGATACTTTCAAAAGGGCCAGCGCAGAATAAATGCCTTTGCGCCGGTGGTGGGTCGTGCAGGATTCGAACCTGCGACCAATTGATTAAAAGTCAACTGCTCTACCAACTGAGCTAACGACCCCCTCGAACGGATGCATATAGTACGGATACCCCGACGCTTTCGCAAGTACTTTTTACACTTTACCGATCATTAATCGCCACTTGCACTCTATTGACCCAACAGGAGCCAACCCATATGCGCCGGCCTTAGCCACGCTTGGGCTTGGGCTTACGCATCGCCTGCACCGGGCGGCGCTTGTGCTTGTCGCGGCTCCAGCGGTTTTTCTCGTCCGGGGTGAGCTCGGGTACCTTGCGCGCTTCGAGCTGGGCAAGCGTTGCCAGGTCGTCGATTTCGTCCTGGTTGAGTTCGATCCACTCGCCGGCCTTGGCGCGCTTGTCCAAAAAGATATTGCCGTAGCGCACGCGCTTCAAACGGCTCACGGTCAGGCTCTGGGACTCCCACAGACGACGCACCTCGCGGTTACGGCCTTCCATGATCACCACGTGAAACCAGGTGTTGATGCCTTCGCCGCCGAACTCCTGCACGTCGGTAAAGCGCGCCGGGCCGTCTTCGAGCATCACGCCGTCGACCATTGCCTTGATGTTCTCTTGCTTGACCTCGCCCATCACGCGTACCGCGTACTCACGCTCGACCTGGGTCGAGGGGTGCATCAAGCGGTTGGCAAGCTCGCCGTCGGTGGTGAACAGCAAAAGCCCGCTGGTGTTGATATCCAGCCGGCCAATCGCGATCCAGCGCTCGCCCTTGAGCCGCGGCAGGCGCTCGAAGACCGTACGTCGACCTTCCGGGTCCTTGCGCGTGCAAAGCTCGCCTTCGGGCTTGTTGTACATCAAAACGCGCCGGGGCACTTCGGATTCGGGGCGCAGCGAGACCGGGCGGTCGTCGAGGCTGACCTTATCGCGCTCTTCGACCCGGTCGCCAAGCTTGGCAACGTGGCCGTTGACCTTGACGCGGCCGTCACTGATCACGTTTTCCATTTCCCGGCGCGAGCCAAAGCCTGCGCGGGCCAGCACTTTTTGCAGCTTTTCGCTGCCGGGGGGTGGGGTTTGGTTATTCTGGCTCATGGTCGTCGGACCTCTTTTTCTCTGTCGTCGTGGGCTCGTCACGCTTTTGTGCCGCACGCGCCGCTAGCCGTGCCTCTAAATCGGCGAAGCTAAGCGGCGGGGTTAACGCCGTCTCGGCGTGGTGTGGGGTGAGAGCGCTCGTATCCTGAGCGCTCTCACCCGTACTGGGTGGCGCATCCTGCACGGTTTCCGGCGCCTCGTCCAGAGACTCGGACGTTTTTTCTGGCGCAGGCTTTTCGCTATCCGGTTCGCTCGAATCCAGCGGTGCGTTTTCCTGCTCGGCCGGGGCGCTGGCGTCATCGCCGATGGCAAGCTCTTCCTGCTGGGCCTCTTCCTGCCGGGCTTCTTCCTGATGGACCAGGGCGTGCATCGGCGGCAGCGCGTCCAGGGTCTTCAAACCGAAGTCGTCGAGAAAGCTGCGGGTGGTGGCGTAGACCGCCGGGCGGCCCGGCACGTCGCGGTGGCCGACCACGCGGATCCAGCCGCGCTCCATGAGCGTGCGCATGATCGAGCTCGACACGCTCACCCCGCGCACCTCTTCGATATCGCCGCGGGTGACCGGCTGGCGGTAGGCGATCAGCGCCAGCGTCTCTAAAAGCGCTCGGGAGTATCGCTGGGGGCGTTCATCCCAAAGCCTGGACACCCACCGGGAAAGCCGCGGGCGAATGCGCAGCTGAAAGCCCGAGGCGGTTTCGACCAGCTCCAGGGCGCCGGCTTCGTGGCGCTCACCCAGGCGGCCGAGCGCCTCGCGTAGCGCCCGGGGGCCCGGGCTTTCACCTTCCATAAAGAGCGTTTCGAGGCGCTCGACGGACAGCGGCTCGCCGGCCGCCAAAAGCCCCGCTTCGATGATTTCGTCGAGGGTGGTGGTGGTCACGATGGATCCTCTTCAAAAGCGTCTTGGGCGTCATCGCCTGGCTCGAAGGCGGTATTTTCCTGCGCGTCGGTCAGCGCCGCCTGGCGGGCGCGAACGTGAATGGGCGAAAGTGGCGCGTTCTGCACGATATCGATCATGGCCTCCTTGGCAAGCTCCAGAATCGCCATGAAGGTGACCACCACGCCGCCGCGCCCCTCCTCCAGAGTGAACAACGCCTCGAAAGGCGTATAGCGCCCTTGCGCGGCGTCCTCTCCCAGAATTTCCATGATTTTCAGCATGCGCTCGCGGGTGGAGAGCACCTCGCGGCCGATCTGGTGGCTTTGGGTCAGCTCCGCGCGTTTCAGAATATGAGTGAGCGCGCCCAACAGCTCGTCGAGTTCGACGTCCGGGTGAATGACCCGGGTTTCGATCGGCGGCAGCCCCGCCTGCACGCTGAACCAGTCGCGGCCCACCCGGGGCAGGGTATCGAGGGTTTCGGCGGCCTCCTTGAGCCGCTCGTACTCCTGTAGGCGACGGATCAGCTCGGCGCGCGGGTCCTCCTCTTCCTCGCCCTCCTCCTTGGGCGGGCGCGGCAGCAGCGTACGCGACTTGATCTCGGCAAGCATGGCGGCCATCAACAGATACTCTCCGGCAAGCTCGATCTGCATCGCCTTCATCAGCTCCACGTACTCGATGTACTGGTGAGTAATGGTCGCCACGTTGACGGTCAGAATATCCAGATTCTGGCGGCGGATAAGATAGAGCAGCAGATCAAGCGGCCCCTCGAAGGCCTCGAGAAACACCTTGAGCGCCTCGGGGGGAATATAGAGATCCTCGGGCATCCGGGTGATCGGCTCGTCGAAGAGCCGACCAAGCGCCTCCACCATCGGTTCATCGACGGGAGACTCTTCAGCAGAATGCTCGCTGCCGGGCTCTAGCGTTTCGCTCACGCGAGTAGGCCTGCCGGGTAGAGGGGCGATCGCATGGATAGTCGTATAGACGGTTGCATGGATAGTCGTAGGGACGGTTGCATGGAGAGATTCATGGACATGCGCACAGTGTAACAGCGCGCGGGCTAAGGGGCATCGCCACCGGCGTCGGCGGCCTTGCGAAAGCGCCCCTGATAGTCGAACAGCTTCTCACGAATCTGCCAGTGGCGGCCCACCTTGCGCCCCACCACGAAATCCGGGCGGCGCAGCCGAGAGGCATCGCCCGCGACCTCCTCGGCGGTGGTGGGTTTCCACTCGATGCCCGGCGCGCGCAGATGCTCGCGCAGAAAGCGCTGGTAAAAAGCGTAGCGCTGCCCGGCGGTTTCGAGTGCGAACCACTCGCTCAAACTCGCCCCGTCCTCATCATGGTAGGTGACCTTCAAGCGCGGCAGCCCCCGGCCGTTGGTGGTCGCCTCGACCTGCATGCCGCTGACTCTTAGCACCTTGGCATCCTTGAGCTTCAGCGCATCCTTGAGTTTGTCGTCGGCGTCGACCAGCAGCGTCTGGCAGCCATTGCAGCGCCTGGCGGCAATGTCGTTCTCGGCGCCGCACTGCTCGCACACCTTGAAGCGAAAGCGAAAATCGCACTGTTGGCGTCGGCCCTGGTCGTCCTCGATGAGCCCCTGGCAGCGTCGTCCAAAGTGCTCGATGACCAGCTCGCCGTCGCGCTTGCCCCAAAAGAGATTGGCGTGCTCACAGGCCGGGCAAATCACCTGCACCGGCTCGCTGTCGCTATCGGGTTTGGGCTCACCGACCTCCGGGGCGTACAGGTTCCAGGGGTTGCCGGCGTAGTCGAGCACCAGGCAATCCTCCTTGCCCGGTGAAAGGCGAAGCCCCCGCCCGACGATCTGCTGATAAAGACTCACCGACTCGGTAGGCCGCAAAATCGCGATCACATCGACGTGAGGGGCGTCGAAACCGGTGGTCAGCACCGAGACATTGACCAGGTACTTGAGCGCGCGCGCCTTGAACGCCGCGATCAGCCGCTCGCGCTCCTGGGCCGGGGTGGCGCCGGTGATCAGTGCAGCCTGCTGTGCCGGAAGGTAACTTGCGACCTCCTCGGCGTGGGCAACGGTGGCGGCGAAAATCATCACGCCCTGGCGCGTCTCGGCGCGCTCGACGATCTGAGCCACGATCCCCGGCGTCGCCCGACTGCCCGCCACCACCTCGTTGAGCGCTTTTTCGGGAAACAGGCCGTTTTGCGCCGGCGCGAGCGCCGAGAAGTCATAACCCGCAACGGCCATATCCAGGCGCTCCGGCGGGGTCAGGTAATGCTGTTTGACCATTAGGCGAAGCGGCTGCTCGAACACGCAGTCGGTGAAAAAGCACGCCTCACTGCCGCGCACCATGCCGTGGTAGTGGCGATGGTAGATAAACCCCTGACCCAGCCGGTAGGGCGTGGCGGTCAAGCCTAGAATCTTGAGGTTTGGGTTCTGGCGCTGAAGATGGTCGATCACCTGACGGTAGCTCGACTCCTTCTCCAGCGAGACCCGGTGGCACTCGTCGATCACCAGCAGCGTGAAGTTTTCATCAACGAAGGATTCGAGGTTGCGCACCACCGACTGCACCGAGCCAAACACCACCTGGCGGCTCGCCTCTTTGCGCGAAAGCCCCGCGCTGAAGATATCCGCCTCGAGCCCGTAGGCCTGGTACTTGGCGTGATTTTGTTCGACCAGCTCGCGCACGTGGGCGAGCACCAGCACCCGCCCCCGGGCAAGCCTTGCAAGTTCGGCAATCACCAGGGATTTACCGCTGCCGGTGGGCAGCACCACCACGCCCGGATCGCTTGTCCCGCGAAAATGTTCGATGACCCGCTCTACCGCCTGGCGCTGATAACCACGCAGTGTAGGAAGGGTCGATGCCGCGTTTTCAACCAATTAGTTAGCCTGCTATTGAACTTTTGGCCAGGATGTGAATCACACCATCAGGGAGACAGGGATAACATTTTTTAATTTCTTGCGGATGTAAGACGTCATGAAGGAGTATGCCATGTCTACCAACCACTTTAGCGCCGATTGCCCCTCCTGCGGTAGCCGGTTGAAACGCTTGCCCGCCACCCGCCGCAACACGGTCCACGTTTACTGTATGGACTGCGGTCACGACTTTGGCCGCTACGAAGCGATGGTCGAACGCTATCAAAAGAGCCTGAGTCATCTCGAAGACGAGCTGGGCATTGCGGCTGTCGACCGGCGCCAACACGCCCCATCCCGGCCGCTTGAATAGATGAGTGCAACAGGTTGACCGCTATTATGAACCGCCACGACAAAGCGGTGACAGGAACGCATCCTGTCACCGCTTTTTTACGCCTGAAACGCCTTAACGTTCACTTATCAACGAGGGTCTAGCCAAGCCAGGTGCGCGCGTTGCGAAACAGGCGTAGCCAGGCGCCGTCCTCGGTCCACTCGCTGGGCCGCCAGGAGTTGGTGACCGCGCGGGTCACTCGTTCCGGGTGCGGCATCATGATCGTTACCCGGCCATCCGGCGTGGTAAGGCCGGTAATACCCGACGGCGAGCCGTTGGGGTTGGCCGGATAGCGCGTGGTGACCTGGCCGTAGTGGTCGATATAGCGCAGCGCGATCTGGCTCGACGACTGCATCTGGCGCAGGTGGGCGCTGTCACGAAATTCCGCGCGGCCTTCACCGTGGGCCACGGCGATGGGCAGCGTCGAGCCTTCCATACCTTTGAGTAGAATCGAGGGGCTTTTCTCGACCCGCACCATGGAGACCCGCGCCTCGAACTGCTCGGATTCGTTGCGCACGAAGGACGGCCAACTCTCGGCCCCCGGGATCAGCGGTTTGAGCTGCGAAAGCATCTGACAGCCGTTGCACACGCCAAGGGTAAAGGTGTCGTCGCGGCCAAAGAAACCGGCGAACTGCTCCCGGGCGCGTTCGTTGAAAAGTATCGACTTCGCCCAGCCGCCGCCGGCACCGAGCACGTCACCAAACGAGAAGCCACCGCAGGCGACCAGGCCCTTGAACTCGTCCAACGACACACGGCCTTCGAGGATATCGCTCATGTGGACGTCGACGGCGTCGAAATTCGCCTTGTCGAACGCCCAGGCCATCTCGACCTGGCCGTTGACGCCCTGCTCGCGCAGCACCGCAACCGCGGGCCTTGCGGTGTTGACGAAAGGCGCACTGATGTCTTCGTTCACATCGAAGCTGGGCGCGGCGCTGAGACCAGGGTCGCGCACGTCCATCAGGCTGTCGAACTCGTTCTTTGCGCACTCGGGGTTATCGCGCAGCGCCTGCATGCGGTAGCTGGTTTCCGACCAGGTGCGCTGGGTCAACTGCCGGGTGGTTTCCAGAAGCGGCTCTTCGAACAGCGTGACCCGCACCTGGTCGTCGTAGCGCGGCCTTGCGATCACACCGCAGGTTTCGATACCCGCGACGGCGAACTGGGTGAGCACCTCTTCGGTGTGCTGGCGGTTGACCTGAATCACCGCGCCCAGCTCCTCGGAAAACAGCGCGTTGAGCGCCTCTACCGGCTCGTCGACCATCCAGTCGAGCTTGATCTCGAGCCCCGCGTGGGCGGCAAACGCCATTTCGAGCAGCGTGACGAGCAGACCCCCGTCGCTTCTGTCGTGGTAGGCCAGCAGCTTGCCATCGCGGTTGAGCCCCTGGATCACTTCAAAGAAAGCCTTGATGTCTTCCGGGTCGTCGACATCCGGGCAAGTGTCGCCCAGTTGGCCATACACCTGGGCCAACGCCGAGCCGCCCAGCCGGTTCTGGCCGCCGCCCAGGTCGATCAGGATCAGATCCGACTCGTCCTGTTCCATGTTGATCTGCGGGGTCAGGGTCGCCAGCGCGTCGGTGACCGGCGCAAAGCCCGTGACGACCAGCGAAAGCGGCGAGGTAATGCTCTTCTCCTCCGCTTCGCCCTTGGCGTTCTCGCCCTGCCAGGCGGTGTGCATGGACATCGAATCCTTACCCACCGGCACGGCGATGCCAAGCTGAGGGCAAAGCTCCATACCGACCGCGTATACGGCATCGAACAGCGCCTGGTTTTCGCCGGGACGGTCCGCCGCGCTCATCCAGTTGGCGGAGAGCTTGATGTCCGAGAGCTTGCCGATGGGAGCAGCCGCCAGGTTGGTGATCGACTCCGCCACTGCCAAACGGGCGCTGGCTGCCGCGTCGATCAGCGCCACCGGCGGGCGCTCGCCCATCGCCATGGCCTCACCGGCGTGGGTGTCGAAGCTTGCGGTGGTCACGGCGACATCCGCCACCGGCACCTGCCAGGGGCCGACCATCTGGTCGCGGGCGACCTGGCCTGTGATCGAGCGATCGCCAATGGTGATCAGAAAGCTTTTCGAGGCCACCGCGGGCAGGCGCAGCACCCGGTCGAGCGCTTCGCGCAGGTCCAGGTTGTCGAGCATCACCCCGGAGAGCTCCGGGGTCTGCCGGGTGAATTCGCGCTGCATCTTCGGCGCCTTGCCGAACAGCACGCTCATGGGCAAGTCGACGGGCTTGCTCTCGAAGTGACCGTCGCGCACTTCCAGGTGGTGCTCTTCCAGCGCCTCGCCGACCACCGCATAAGGGCAGCGCTCGCGCTTACAGAACGCCTCGAAGGTATCGAGGTCTTCCGGCGCCACGGCCAGCACGTAGCGCTCCTGGGCTTCGTTGCACCAGATTTCCAGCGGGCTCATGCCCGGCTCCGCGTTGGGTACGGCGCGCAGGTCGAAAAGCCCGCCGCGGTTGCCGTCCTTGACCAGTTCCGGCAGGGCGTTGGAGAGCCCGCCGGCGCCGACATCGTGAATGAAGCGGATCGGGTTTTTATCCCCCATCGCCCAGCAGCGGTCGATCACTTCCTGAGCGCGGCGCTCCATTTCCGGGTTTTCGCGCTGCACCGAGGCGAAGTCGAGATCCGCGCTCGAGGTGCCGGAGGTCACGCTCGACGCCGCGCCGCCGCCCAAACCGATCAACATGGAGGGCCCGCCCATCACGATCAGCTTGCCCCCGATGGGGATATCGCCTTTTTGAACGTGCTGGGCGCGAATGTTGCCAAAGCCCCCGGCGATCATGATCGGCTTGTGGAAACCGCGGCGCTTGATGGCGTCACCGCTGAGCGTGTCCTGCTCGTAGGTGCGAAAGTAGCCGGTCAAATTCGGGCGGCCGAACTCGTTGTTGAACGCCGCCCCGCCGATGGGTCCCTCGAGCATGATCGAAAGCGCCGACTGCATGCGCTCGGGCTTGCCGTAATCGAAGGCCTCCCAGGGCTGGACGAATTCGGGAATACGCAGGTTGGACACGGTAAAGCCGGCAAGCCCCGCCTTGGGTTTGCCGCCGATGCCGGTGGCGCCCTCGTCGCGAATCTCGCCGCCGGAGCCGGTGGCCGCCCCTGGAAACGGCGCGATGGCCGTCGGGTGGTTGTGGGTCTCCACCTTCATCAGAATGTGGATCGGCTCCTGATGGGCGCCGTATTGAGCGCGCTCCCCCGCTGCCCCGGTCAAGGGTGCGGGGAAAAAGCGCCCGGCCTGGCTGCCCTTGATCACCGCGGCGTTGTCGCTGTAAGCCGAGAGCACGTTGTCCGGCGAAGTAGCGAAGGTGTTCTTGATCATCTTGAAAAGCGACTGAGGCTGCTCTTCGCCGTCGATCAGCCAGTCGGCGTTGAAGATCTTGTGGCGGCAGTGCTCGGAGTTCGCCTGGGCGAACATCATCAGCTCGACGTCGCTTGGGTTGCGATTGAGTTCACCGAAGGCATCGACCAGATAGTCGATCTCGTCGTCGGTCAACGCCAGGCCAAGTTCCTGGTTGGCCACCGCCAGTGCCTCGCGCCCGCCGCCGAGGATGTCCACGGCGCCGAGCGGAGCCGGGTCCAACCGCGTGAAGAGCTTTTGGGCCTCACTGGCCTCCCACAGCACGGTTTCGGTCATCCGGTCGTGAAGCGCCTCGGCGATCAAGGCTTTGCTCTGCTCGTCGAGTCCCTCGCCCCCCACGTGATACTCGATACCCCGCTCGATACGGCGCACGCTGGATAGCCCGCAGCTATGCGCGATATCCGTTGCCTTGGTGGACCAGGGCGACTGGGTACCCAGCCGTGGTACGACCCATAGCCGAAGCGCGTTTTGGACCTCCTCGCCGGCGCTGAAGCTTCCGTAGTCCAGAAGACTGGCCAAACGCGTTTGCGCAAAATCCGTCAATGGCTCGGCGCAATCGGCAAAGTGGACGTAGTGGGCGGCCAGGGCCGTTACCTCGGGAACGCGTTCACGCAGCGCTTTTAAAAGCCGGTCATGACGGAAGGCAGAAAGGGCGGGCGCGCCTCGCAGTTCGAGCATATCTGGGGGCCTCTAAAGCAAAGAGAGTTCGAGCGGGAAATCACCAAGCCGCAGTGCGACAATCCCGCCATGATACTGGAAAGCGGCTTTGATACGAAATCGACAAGGTGACAGTGACTACCAGGCTGGGTATGGTGACTGCCTGTTTTACATCGACCACGCCCCATGCCGACACTCTATTGCCGACACTTTCTCGCCTACTATCGCCTCTACTGGGCACTGCTCAGTATTGTATGGCTGGTAATGGTGCCCGTGACCGCCGGCAAAACGCCCCAGGAACACCTAAACCGCGTGCTGGAAAAGGATTTCATCACCGCGCACACCCGCACCACGCCGACCACCTACTACGAGGGCCGCCAGGGCCCCACCGGCTTCGAGTACGAGCTGGTGCACGCCTTTGCCGAGCACCTGGGCGTTAGCCTCAACCTTGACGCCCGCCACGCACCGGAAGAGGTGCTCGACGCCGTGCGCGAGCGCGGCGACATCGGCACCTCGGCGCTGCCGCTTTCGCCGTCGACCCCCGGCATTCACTACACCCGGGCGATCATCGACATGCAGCCACTGGTGGTCTACCGCCGCGGGCTGTACGCAATCAACACGCCCCAGGACCTGGTCGGGCTCGAAGTGGGTACGCTAAGGGCCACCGGCACCGAACGGACCCTGCAAACCCTCGAAGACTCGGTGCCAGGCCTTGAATGGCAGGTGCTGGACGAGAGCGAAATTGCCGAGCTGCTGGCAAGCGTCGAGTCCGGAAAACTCGACGCCGCGGTGATCTTCGACCATCAGTTTCGCGTCAACCGGCTGTTCTTTCCCAACGTCGAGCGGGGGTTCGCCATTGGCGAACCGCTGTCCCTTGCCTGGGCCCTGCCGGCAGGCCAGGGGCTTGGCCTGCTCGACGCCGCCAACCGCTTTTTGGACGAGCAGCGCGAAAACGGCGTGCTGGATCGCTTGATCGATCGTTACTTCGGCCACGACGACTACCTCGAATACGTCGGCACGCGCACGTTTCTGGGCCACCTGGACGAGCGTTTGCCCGAGTTCGCGCCGCTGTTCAAACGGGCCGCCGAAACCACCGGCTTCGACTGGAAACTGCTGGCCGCAGTGGGCTACCAGGAGTCTCACTGGGACCCGGAGGCGGTCTCGCCCACCGGCGTGCGGGGCGTGATGATGCTGACCCACCCGACCGCCAGCGACATGGGCGTGCAAAACCGCCGCGATCCGGCGCAGAGTATCGACGGCGGGGCACGCTATTTGAGAAGCCTGGAAGAGCGCCTGCCCGACGACATCACCGGCGAAGACCGCCTTTACATGGCGATGGCCGCCTACAACGTGGGGCTTGGCCACCTGTACGACGCCCGCGATATTACCCGCCGCCGCGGCGGCGACCCGGGCCTTTGGGCAGACGTGCGCGAGTCGCTGCCGCTTTTGCAACAGCGCCGATGGCACAGCCAGACCCGCTACGGCTACGCTCGGGGCGGCGAGCCGGTAATCTACGTGCGCAACATCCGCCGTTACTACGAAATGCTGAGCTACGTCGAGCGCAGCCGCCAGCAGTTTTTCCGGCTCGACCAGACAGGCCTTGCCAGCACCGGCGCGCTGCCTTGACCATACCCCTCCCCGTCATCAGCCCGGAGAAGAGCATGATGCGACCCTTTTTGAATGTCACCGCCGGCCGCTGGGCCTTTGCCGCCGCGCTATGGATAGCCAGCACCCTGGCGCCCGCCGCCGCGTTTGAACAGGGCGAACCGGTCACCCCGGTACGCGTGGCGGACCGCGGCGAGCTGGTATTGTCAGATGGCGCCCTCAGGTATCAGGCCTGGGACAGCGCCGAGCTTTCCGGCCAGGTGGGCGTGGTGCTTCACGTTGCGGGGCGGCTCTCGGCCAAGGATCTGAACACGCCGATCATCGAGGCGATCGAAGCCGCGGATTTTCCCAATGAGCGCTTTCAGACCACCACGATCATCAACACCGACGACGCGGTATTCGGCAGCGCCATGTTCGTACGCCGTAGCGTCGAAAGCAGCAAACGCGATGTCCCCACCGTTCAGTTCGTGGTGGACGAGTCGAGCGCGGTACAAAACGCCTGGAACCTGGAGCGCGGCGGCTCGGCAGTCGTGGTACACGACGATGCCGGGCGCGTACGTTTTGCCAAGGACGGCCCGCTGACGCTTTACGAAGTCAACCACGTCATGGAGCTTCTCCACGCCATGCTCGAGTAAGGCGGCATTGACTTTCCCGCCTCGCCCCTTGATGTTAAAACTCCTTTTACAATCGCAGTGGCGCGGGCAAAGCCCCTTTGACCGGCGAACAGCGCGGGTTTCGCCTTTCACCCCCGCCACTGCCATGAACAATGAAATCCCAGGGACCGCTTCAATGAACGCCGACGCCGACCAACTGTTACGCCATGAAGACGAGATCCAGGCGCTGCGCGAGTCGCTGGAGAAGCGCCTGGATCACTGGCTGCCCGAAGGCCCCCGCCACGACCTGGTCGCCAACGCCATGCGCGAGGCCACGCTTACGCCGGGCAAACGGGTGCGTCCGCTGCTGTTACTTCTAACCGCGCAGGATCTGGGGGTGCAGACCGAACTCGACGGCCTGCTGGATCTCGCCTGCGCGGTGGAGATGGTTCACGCCGCCTCGCTGATCCTCGATGACATTCCCTGTATGGACAACGCCAACCTGCGCCGCGGAAGGCCCACCATTCACCGCCAGTTCGGCGAAAGCGTAGCCATTTTGGCCGCCGTGGCGCTTTTGAGCCGCGCCTACGCCATGGTGGCCGAAGCCCCGGGGCTTGGCGGCGAGCGCCGCGCCGCTGCGGTGGCGGCCCTGGCCCGCGCCGTGGGTCTGCAAGGCCTGGTGCAGGGTCAGTTTCTCGATTTGAGCGAAGGGGACAAGGCGCGGGACGTCGATTCGATCCTGACCGCCAACGAGCTCAAAACCGGCATGCTGTTCAACGCGACGCTGTCGCTTGCCACGCTAGCCGCGGATGCCGACGAAAGCGCCACCCACACCCTCGAGCTTTTCGCCCAGGAGCTCGGCCAGGCCTTTCAACTGATCGACGACCTGGCCGATGGGCTGAGCGGCACCGGCAAGGACGCCCACCAGGACGCCGGCAAATCGACACTGGTGGCAACGCTTGGCGAGCGCGCGGTACGCGAGCGCCTGGACGACCACCTGACCCGCGCCGATACCCATCTTCGCAGAGCCTGCCCTGCGGGCAGCCGCACCCGGCAGTTCGTCCACGCCTGGTTCACCCAGCAGCTCGCCGTACTCGGCTAGCGCGAGAGGGGGCACGCACCCATGAGCCATTATGCGGTCGTGGCACCACCGCTTTACAGCCACGTCAAAGCCCTCGAGGCGCTCAGCGTCCGGCTGATAGAGCGCGGCCACCAGATCACCTTCGTTCATCAAGCGGACGCCCGGCCGCTGATGGGCGACGAACGCATCGGCTTCGCCGTGGTGGGCCGTGAAAGCCACCCGCAAGGGCGTATGGCGCAAACGCTCTCGCGGCTCGCAAGCCCCGGAGGCGTTGGCCTTTTTGCCATGATCCGCGACCTGGCCGATACCACGGACATGCTTTGCCGCGAGCTTCCCGCCGCGCTCGAACGTCTTGGCGTGGACGGCGTGATTGCCGACCAGATGGAGCCGGCGGGCGCCATCGTGGCCGAAGGGCTCGGGCTGCCCTTCGTCTCGATCGCCTGCGCGCTGCCGGTCAACCGCGAGGCGCACCTGCCGCTTCCCGTCATGCCCTTTCGTTTTGCCGAGACCGATCAAGCCCGCGGCATGTACGCCACCAGCGAACGTATCTACGACCGGCTGATGGGCCGCCACGCAAAGGTAGTGGCGCGCCACGCCCAGGCGTTTGGCTTGACGCCACGCCACGCGCTCCACGAGTGCTTGTCGCCGCTTGCCCAAATCAGCCAAACGCCGCTGGCTTTCGACTTCCCGCGTCATCGCCTGCCCGCAACCTTTCACGCCGTCGGGCCGCTGCGCCTGCCGCCAGGGCCCTCGACGAACCGGCGCCTGGAGACGCTGGATTTACCCGAGCGCTTCGTGTTCGCCTCGCTGGGCACGCTGCAAGGCCACCGCCTCCAGCTTTTTAAAAAAATCGCCCGGGCCTGTAAGATGCAAAAGGCCCCGCTTTTGATCGCCCACTGCGGCAAGCTAAGCGCCGCGCAAGAAACCGCGCTTGGCGCGGCGGGCGCCACGGCGGTGGTCGATTTCGTCGATCAGGGCGCCGCCCTTGCCCGCGCCGAGGCGGTGATCACCCACGGCGGGCTCAATACCGTGGTGGATGCCATCGAGCACGCCACCCCGATCCTTGCGGTGCCGCTGGCGTTCGACCAGCCCGGCGTGGCGGCGCGGGTGCTCTACCACGGCCTGGGCGAGCGCGCGTTCAGCGTCTCGCGCCCGGCCACCTTTGCCCAAAAGCTCGCGGCGCTGAAGACGGACCCGGCGTACAAGACGCACCTTGGCCGACTCCAGGCGCCGCTACGCGCCGCGGGCGGGGCCGAGCGTGCCGCCGCCATCACCGAGCAGGCGCTCGCCACCGGTCAGCCGGTTTTCGCGGAGACGACCCATGCAGCAGTATGACCTCATTCTCGTCGGCGCGGGCCTGGCCAACGCCCTGATCGCCTGGCGCCTGACCCAGCGCCAGCCAGGCCTTAAGCTGCTGGTCATCGAAGCGGGGGATACCCCCGGGGGCAACCATACCTGGTCGTTTCACGCGGGGGATCTTTCGAGTGAGCAGCACGCCTGGCTTGCGCCCCTGGTGGCGCACCGCTGGCCGGATTACGAAGTGCGCTTTCCCGCCTTCGAGCGCACCCTCGAAAGCGGCTACCTGAGCATTACCTCCGCGCGCTTTGCCCAGGTAGTGACCGACGCCCTGGGCGAAAGGCTCTTAATCAACACCAACGTCGCCAGCCTAACCCCGCAAAGCGTGACGCTGGAAGATGCCACCGTGCTCGAGGCCCTAGCGGTGATCGATGGCCGCGGCCAGGCCAAAAGCCCGCACCTGAGCGTCGGCTTTCAGTCCTTCGTGGGCCAGCAGTGGCGCCTTTCAAAGCCCCACGGCCTGGCGCGCCCACGCATGATGGATGCCGCGGTGGATCAAGGCAGTGGCTACCGTTTCGTGTACAGCCTGCCGCTTTCCGACGACACGCTTTTGATCGAAGACACCCACTACGTGGACGATAAAGGCCTCGACGCCCCCCGCGCCCGGGAGAACATCGCTCGCTACGCCCAGGCCCAGGGCTGGGCGCTCGAGACGCTGGAGCGCGAAGAGCTCGGTCATTTACCGATTACCCTCGACGGCGATATCGATGCGTTCTGGAAAGCGCTCGACGGCCAGCCCGTCAGCGGTTTGCGGGCCGGGCTTTTTCACGCCACCACCGGCTATTCGCTGCCCCACGCGGTGGCGCTTGCCGACCTGATCGCCGCGCAGAAAGACCTGAGCGCCGAGGCGCTTTCGGGGCTAATCGAGCGTTACGCCAGAAGGCGCTGGCGCGAGCAGCGGTTTTTCCGCATGCTCAACCGTATGCTGTTTCTGGCCGGCCGGCCGGAGCGGCGCTGGCAGGTCATGCAGCGTTTTTACGGGCTCAATGGCGCCCTGATCGACCGATTTTACGCGGGCACGACCACCCTTTTCGACAAGGCGCGCATCGTCTCCGGAAAGCCGCCGGTGCCCATTCGAGAGGCCATCCCGGCCGTGCTTAAACAAACTCCTCGGCTGCGAGCCTTCAAAGATGACTAAAACGATCGTAATTGGCGCGGGCTTTGGTGGCCTGGCGCTGGCCATCCGGCTGCAGGCGGCGGGCATTCCGACGCTGTTGCTCGAGCAACGCGACAAGCCCGGCGGGCGCGCCTACGTCTACGAGGACGAAGGGTTCGTGTTCGACGCCGGCCCCACGGTGATCACCGACCCCAGCGCCATCGAGGAGCTTTTTAAGCTTGCGGGGAAATCCATCGGTGAGTACGTCGAGCTTTTGCCGGTCACGCCCTTCTACCGGCTCTGCTGGGAGTCCGGCGAGGTCTTCAACTACGACAACGACCAGCAAAGCCTCGAGACCCAGATCGAACACTTCAACCCGGCGGATGTCGAGGGTTACCGGCGCTTTCTGACCTACTCCCAGGCGGTGTTCATTGAGGGCTACGTCAAACTCGGCACGGTGCCGTTTCTCCACTTTCGCGACATGCTGCGCGCCGCCCCTCAACTGGCAAAGCTCGAGGCCTGGAAGAGCGTCTACGCCAAGGTATCGACCTTCATCGAGGACGAACACCTGCGCCAGGCGTTTTCGTTTCACTCCCTGCTGGTCGGCGGCAACCCCTTTGCCACCTCGTCGATCTATACGCTGATCCACGCGCTGGAGCGCAAGTGGGGCGTGTGGTTTCCGCGCGGGGGCACCGGCGCTTTGGTGCAGGGCATGGCGAAGCTCTTCGAGGACCTGGGCGGGGAAATCGCGCTCAACGCGAAGGTCGAGCGCATCGAGGCGGACGGTAACCATATCAACGCCGTCAAACTTTCTGATGGCCGCGAGATACCCGCCCGCGCCGTGGCCTCCAACGCCGACGTGGTGCACACCTACGAAAAGCTATTGGGCCACCACCCGGTCGGCGCCTCCCGCGCTAAAAAGCTCAAACGCAAGCGCATGAGCAACTCGCTGTTCGTGCTCTATTTCGGGCTCGACCACAACCACACCCAGCTGGCCCACCATACGGTCTGCTTCGGGCCGCGCTACCGGGAGTTGATCGACGAAATCTTCTCAAGCGACGGCCTGGCCGAGGACTTCTCGCTCTACCTGCACGCGCCGTGTGTCACCGACCCCTCGCTTGCCCCGCAGGGCTCGGGTAGCTACTACGTGCTGGCCCCGGTGCCGCACCTGGGCACCGCCAATCTGGACTGGGACGTGGAAGGCCCGAAGCTTCGCGAGCGCATCTTCGATTACCTGGAAAAGCACTACATGCCGGGGCTCAGAAGCCAGCTGGTGACCCATCGCATGTTCACGCCGTTTGATTTTCGCGACACGCTCAGCGCCCATCAGGGCTCGGCGTTCTCGATCGAGCCGATTCTCACCCAAAGCGCCTGGTTTCGCCCCCACAACCTGGACAGCAAGATCGACAACCTGTACCTGGTCGGCGCGGGTACCCACCCGGGCGCGGGCATTCCCGGCGTGATCGGCTCGGCCAAGGCGACGGCAGGTTTGATGGTGGAGAGGCTATCAATAGAGACACCAGGCAATGAGTGAAGCGCTTCTGGATCACGCCACCGTCACCATGGCGGCGGGCTCGAAAAGCTTTGCCAGCGCCTCCCGGCTGTTCGATCCGCAAACGCGCCGCAGTGCGCTGATGCTCTACGCCTGGTGCCGTCACTGCGATGACGTGATCGACGACCAGACCCTGGGATTCAACAACCCGGCAAACGACACCCAGGATAGCGAAGCCGAAAAGGCCGCCAGTGAAGCGCGCCTGACCGAGCTCAAGGCGCAAACCGAGCGCGCCTTTGCAGGCGAATCCATGGAAGAGCCCGCTTTCGCTGCCTTTCAGGAGGTGGCGCTGGCCCACGAGATTCCTCCATCCAAGGCCTTTGATCACCTGGAAGGCTACGCCATGGACGTGCGCGACGAGCGCTATGAAACGCTTGAGGACACGCTGCGCTACTGCTACCACGTGGCCGGGGTGGTGGGCTTGATGATGGCGCGGGTGATGGGCGTGCGCGACGAAGCCGTGCTCGATCGCGCCTGCGATCTGGGCCTGGCGTTTCAGTTGACCAACATCGCCCGGGATATCGTCGAGGACGCCGAGGCCGGGCGCTGCTACGTGCCCGCCCAGTGGCTGCGCGATGAGGGCATGACCCAAGCGGATATTCTCGACCCGGCTTACCGGGAGGCGCTTGCCCGCGTGGCGACGCGACTGATTCAGGCCGCTGAGCCCTACTACGCCTCGGCGCGCATTGGCATCCAGGCGCTGCCGCTGCGCTCGGCCTGGGCGATCGCCACCGCGCTCGGGGTGTATCGTAAAATCGGCGTGAAGGTGACCAGCGCCGGGGCGGGCGCCTGGGACCGGCGCCTGAGCACCGGCCGAGGCGAGAAAGCGTCGCTTTTGCTATGGGGCGGGACTAGCGCGCTTGGCTCTCGCGCTCGGAAGGCGTCGCCTGACCGCCCTTTGAGGCTTTGGCAGCGCCCGCGTTAGCTTTTTGGCCGTGGCGGCTTTTCAGCGTTCGTTCGAGCTTGTCGACCGGCGGGGCGTAGATAAAGCCGAAGGAGACGCAGTCGTGGCGCCCCTTGACCGCGTGGTGCAGCCGGTGCGCCTTGTAGAGGCGCTTTAGATAGCCGCGCCGGGGGATGAGACTAAACGGCCAGCGCTTGTGTACCAATCCATCGTGAAGCACGAAGTAAATCATGCCGTAGGCGGTCATGCCCGCGCCGATCCACTGTAGCGGCCAGGCCCCGGCGGTGCCGAAGGCGATGAGCGCGATGGCCAACGCCGCCGCGACCACCGCGTACAGGTCGTTGAGCTCGAACCAGCCCGTGCGCGGTTCGTGGTGAGAGCGGTGCCACCCCCATCCCCAGCCGTGCATGATGTACTTATGCGAAAGCGTGGCCACCACTTCCATGGCGGCGATGGTCGCGAGCACGATCAAAACGTTGAGTAGCACGTACATCTTGTCTCCCGGGAGAATCGCCTTTTACGCCTGGCGGCGGCGGGCGAAAAACGCTTTCAAGAGTTTTTTAGAGGCGCCGGCCAATACACCCGCGTCGACTTTGACCTCGTGGTTGAACCAGGGCTGGGCGAGCAGGTTCGCCTTCGATTCCACCATGCCGGTGCGCGGCTCGGCGGCGGCGTAAACCAGCCGCGTGATGCGCGCGTGCACCATGGCACCTGCACACATCATACAAGGCTCTAATGTGACATACAGGGTACAGCCGTCAAGGCGATAATTTTCCAAAGCGCGGCCCGCCTCGCGCAGCGCGCGAATTTCGGCGTGCCCGCTGGGGTCATGGCTTGCCACCGGGTAATTGTGCGCCGCGCCGATGATGTCACCGTTTGGGCCGACCACCACCGCGCCGACGGGCACCTCTCCCGCCGCCGCCGCCAGGTGTGCCTGGTCCAACGCCCGGTGCATGTAAAATTCGTCGCTGCGCATGAAGGCGAACTCCGTTAAGGTAACCCGCAAATTGTTTAAGCGGCTAAATGTCACAGGATACCGAGAATGAACGATGCGCTGAAGACGCTGATCAACTTGCTGGAGCTCGAAACTCTGGAGGAGACGCTGTTTCGCGGCCAGAGCCAGGATCTGGGCTTTCCTCAGCTTTACGGCGGGCAGGTACTCGGCCAGGCGCTGGCCGCCGCGTCCCGTACCGTCGACGAAGGCCGCCTGCCCCACTCCCAACACGGCTACTTTCTACGCCCCGGCGACCCGCACCGCCCGGTGGTCTACCAGGTGGACAACGTGCGCGACGGCGGCAGTTTCACCACTCGCCGCGTCACCGCCATTCAAAAAGGGCGGCCGATCTTTTTCTGCAGCGCCTCGTTTCAAGCCCCGGAGCCTGGCTTTAGCCACCAGATCAGCATGCCCGAGGTGCCCGGCCCCGAGGCGCTGATCGAGGAAGGCAACGTCAAGCACGAGCGCTTTCCCGGCCACCCGATCGAGTTCGTCCACCTGGACCATAACCCCACCCCTGCCGCACCGGCCGGGCGCGGGCTGTGGTTTCGCATCAACGGCGAGCTGCCCGATGACCCGGCGCTCCACCGCCATCTTCTCTCCTACTCATCGGATTTCAACCTGTTGAGCACCGGATTGATTCCTCACGGTGTGGAATTCGGCGACCCGAAGCTGCGTATCGCAAGCCTGGATCACGCGCTCTGGCTGCATCAGGATACCCGTCTCAACGAGTGGCTTTTCTACTCGATCGACGCGCCCTGGTCCGGCGGCGGCCGTGGCCTGGCCCGCGGACATATTTTCAACCAGCGCGGCCAGCTGGTCGCCTCCACCGCCCAGGAAGGGCTGACGCGCTATCCGCAGGAGTAGTAGAAATAGCAGAGACCAAAAAAGCCCTCGTTTGCGGGCTTTTAAAGTTTCAAGCAAGGTCTTCAGGATTAGGACTACCAAGGTCTCGAGTAACCCGTAGCGGGGGTCTTTCGCCAGGGCCGGAAATTGCTCCTGCATTTTCGGCATTCCCGCCATCCCTGGCGGTCAGATGGCGAAAGTAGCCTACAGGGAGGTATTCATGGCGCCCCCGCGTAGGATTGCTCGAGACCGTCCAGATTGATGCGCTCAGCCGTCGTAAACGTTGTTGATCGTTTTCAGCGGGTAGTGCGCCGGGTAGGGCTTGCGGGCCACCCCCGAGTCCACGGCGGCTTGGGCCACCGCGGAAGAGACACGCTCCAAAAGGCGCACATCGACCGGGGTGGGAATGATGTAGTCGCGACCGAAGCTCATTTCGGTGAGCTCGTAGGCGTTCAACACCTCCTCCGGTACCGGCTCCCGGGCCAGGTCTTTCAGTGCGTGCACCGCGGCGAGCTTCATCGCCTCGTTGATGCGCGTGGCGCGCACATCCAGAGCCCCGCGAAAAATGAACGGAAAGCCCAGTACGTTATTAACCTGGTTAGGGAAGTCCGAGCGGCCGGTGGCCATGATCACGTCCGGGCGCGCTTCGCGAGCCACGTCCGGGTGAATCTCCGGGTCCGGGTTGGTGCAGGCGAAAATGATCGGGTCCGCGGCCATCTTCTTCACGTGGTCGGCGCTCAAAAGCCCCGGACCAGATAGGCCGATGAACACGTCGGCGCCGTCGATAGCATCATCCAGGGTGCGCATATCGGTATCGCGGGCGAACTCCGCCTTGTACTCGTTGATGCCGTCGCGCTCGGTGTGAATCACCCCGCGCCGGTCGAGCATCACCAGGTTTTCCGCTTTGGCGCCGCAGGAGATCAGCAGGCGCATGCAGGCAATCGCCGCCGCGCCCGCGCCCATGCACACGATCTTGACGTCTTCGATACGCTTTTCGGCGATATCCAGGGCGTTCAACATGCCCGCCGCGGTGACGATCGCCGTGCCGTGCTGATCATCGTGGAATACCGGAATCGAGCAACGCTCGATCAGCGCCTTTTCGATCTCGAAGCACTCCGGCGCCTTGATGTCCTCGAGGTTGATGCCGCCCCAGGTATCGGCGATGCGCGCCACGGTATCGATAAACGCTTGCGGGTTTTCGGCGTCGACCTCGATATCCACCGAGTTGATACCGGCAAAGCACTTGAACAGCACGCCCTTGCCTTCCATGACCGGCTTGCTGGCAAGCGGCCCCAGGTTGCCAAGGCCTAAAATGGCGCTGCCATCGGAGATCACCGCGACCAGATTGCCTTTACCGGTGTAGCGGTAAGCGTTTTCGGCATCTCTTGCGATCTCGCGCACCGGCTCCGCCACCCCCGGACTATAGGCCAGCGACAGATCGCGGGCAGTCGCAGTGGACTTGGTTAACTCGACCGAAAGCTTTCCAGGAATGGGTTTGGCATGATAATCAAGCGCTGCCTGCCGATTAGCGTCTGTCATGATGGGATTCCGTCATCCTAAAGTAGATATGTCACTTTAGAGTATAGAAAAACCCGTGGCGCCTCAAGGCGCGGTCAACTTTAAAAACGAAACGACTTTTTAGCCTCACTTTGGCTCATGATCGGGCTTTTTTACAGCCATTTGCTGCAACTTATACTCAACCCTTTTAGCTATAACGCTTTGCTTATAGATGCAGCGCAGCAATTCTGGAAATTAATTTCATTTTATTGCGTCCATAAAAAAACCCACGCCGGAGCGTGGGTTTTTAGCGCCCGGCACCTGGGTGCCGGTAAACGGGCGTTTAGCCGCGTTTGACGGCAGCGCCGAAACGCTTGTTGAAGCGCTCTACGCGGCCACCGGTGGTCGCTTGCTTCTGCTTGCCCGTATAGAACGGGTGGCAGTTGGAGCACACATCCAAAGAGAAGTCCTGACCAGAGGTAGAACCGACCTGGAAGGCGTTGCCACAAGAACACGTCGCGGTGACCGTGTTGTAATTCGGGTGAATACCTTGTCTCATCGTGAACCTCGCACGCTTATGCCGCCACCTGATCCATTGCCAGGCACCGCATATGGGGTTGAAATAACTGCTAACCGGATTGCCGCTTCACGCGTAAACCAGGTTGGTAAAACGTGTAGCGGGCGCATATTCTAGCAACTTTTTAAGCCGGAGGCCAATTGCCCGAACCCTTTTCTTCTGCCCCCACCTCCCAGGCGCCCAAGGTCCCCGGCGCGCTTGTCGTGGCGCTGCCCTCCCCGCTCAGGCAGCTTTTCGATTACTTGCCAGCGCGCCAAACGCCGGCCGGCGGCTGGGTGCCCGGTCTTCGCGTGCGCGTGCCCTTTGGTCGACGCGACGTGGTGGGCGTGGTCATTCAGGCGATAGAGCAAAGCGCGTACCCCAGGGAGAAGCTAAAGCCGATTTCCGAGGTGCTCGACGATGCGCCGCTGCCCGCGGACTGGCTGTGGCTTTGCCACTTTACCGCGCGCTACTACCAGCACGGCCTTGGCGACACCATGCAGTTGGCCATGCCGGCCAGGCTCCGTCAGGGCTACCCGATGGCCGGGCGCACCTACACCCAGTGGCAGGCAGCGGGCGAGCCAAATCCCCCAACGCTTAAAAACGCCCCTAAACAGGCCGCGCTCTATGCGCTTTTGCGCCAGCACGCCCAGGGCCTGCCGACCCAGACGATCAGCGCCCACGGCTACGCCAAAGAGCAGCTAAACGCGCTGGAGCGTAAAGGGCTGGTCAGTTCCCGGGAAATCGCCCGCCAGGCCGGGGCCGGCGCGCCCCAGGGGCTTCTGGCAAGCCCGGCGCTGCCGCTCAACCGCGAGCAGGCCGTGGCCCTTTCCGCGCTGCACGAAAACCTGGCAGGTTATCACCCCTGCCTACTCGAAGGCGTGACCGGCAGCGGCAAGACCGAGATCTACCTTCAACTGATCGAGGCGATAGCGGCGAAGGGTAAGCAGTCGCTGGTGCTGGTGCCGGAGATCGGCCTGACGCCGCAGACCCTTGCGCGCTTCAAAAGCCGTTTCAAGGTGGCGGTGGTAGCGCTTCACTCCGGGCTCAACGACGCCGAGCGCATGGATGCCTGGGAGGCCGCCGCCGATGGCCGCGCACTGATCGTGATCGGCACCCGCTCGGCGATTTTCACGCCGCTTGCCAAACCCGGCGCGATCATCGTCGACGAAGAGCACGACGGCTCCTACAAGCAGCACGACGGGCTTCGCTACCACGCCCGGGACCTGGCCGTGGCCCGCGCCCACCACCACCAGATACCGCTTTTGCTGGGCAGCGCCACGCCGTCGCTCGAGAGCCTGCAGCAAGCGCTCACCGGCCACTACCGCCACCTGCGCCTGACCAAGCGACCCAGCCGCCACCCGCCGGCCAAGCTCGAGCTTTGTGATCTGCGCCACCAGCGCCGCCAGGGCGGGCTTCTGCCCGGCGCGATCAAGTCGATCAAATCGACCCTCGAGGCGGGCAAGCAGGTGCTGATTTTCATCAACCGGCGCGGCTTCGCGCCTCGGCTTGCCTGCCATGCCTGCGGCTGGATGGCGGATTGCCAGCAGTGCGATGCGCGCATGACGCTACACCGCCAGCCGCCGCTTCTGGCCTGCCACCACTGCGACAGCCGCCGGGCACTGCCGGATGCCTGCCCGGATTGCGGCAGCGGCGACCTGCGCGCGCTGGGTTCCGGCACCGAACGCACCGAAGAGACCCTGCAGGGGCTTTTCCCGGACACCACGGTGTACCGGATCGATCGTGACAGCACCCGGCGCAAGGATAGCTTCGACCAGGTCCTCAAAGAGGTTCATCGCGGCGAGCCCTGTATTCTGGTCGGCACCCAGATGCTCGCCAAGGGACACCACCTGCCCCACGTCACCCTGGTGGTGGTGATCAACGCCGATGGCGGGCTCTACAGCGCCGATTTTCGGGCGCTCGAGCATAGCGCCCAGCTTCTCGAGCAGGTCGCGGGCCGGGCCGGGCGCGCCGCGCACCCAGGCAGGGTATTGGTGCAAACCCTGCACCCGGATGACCCGCACCTGGGCCAACTGGCCGAACACGGCTACGGGGCGCTGGCGCGCAATTTGCTCGAGGAGCGAAGGCTTGCCAAACTGCCGCCCTTTGGTTTCATGGCGCTTTTGCGTCTGGAGAGCCCCAAAGAGCAGGCCGCCCTGGCGCTGGCCCAGCAAGCGGCCCAGGCGCTGCGCCAGTGGTTGAAGGAATCCGGCGTGCAGGCGAACTGCCTGGGCCCGGTGCCCGCGCCCATGGAGCGCCGCCAAAATCGCTACCACATTCACGTGCTGCTGGCCGCGGACAAGCGCAGCCAGCGCCACGCGGCGGCCAACTACCTGGTACAGTGGCTGGACGCCCATCGCGAGGCGCGCGGCGTACGCTGGTCGATCGACATCGACCCGCAAACGCTTTCGTAAGCGCCCACTTTTCAAGCATGGCGCCCCTCAAACGCAATACGGCTTTGAAACTGGGCGCCAATTGCCGATAATGGTCGCTTTTACTTTTTTGCCTGTTCACGCTTTAACGTCAAGCAACCGTTTCACGACGCACACGCCGCCACCAAAATCCCGGATATTCAAATGAAAGAGACGATCACTTCTTTGCTCCAGGGCGCGATCGACGCGCTTAAGCACCAAGGCGTGCTGCCCGAGGACCTTGCCCCGACCATCAAGATCGACCCGACGAAAGACAAGGCCCACGGCGACTACGCCACCAACCTGGCGCTGATGCTGGCCAAGCCCGCGGGCATGAAGCCGCGCGACCTGGCCGAGAAGCTGGTCCAGGCGCTGCCCGAAAGCGACGCCATTGCCAAAACCGAGATCGCCGGCCCCGGTTTCATCAACTTCTTTGCCGCCGCCGATGCCGCCGCGCAAATCATCGCCCAGGTGCTGGACTCAGGCGACGCCTTCGGGCGAAGCCTTTTGGGCAAGGGTGAAAAGGTCCAGGTCGAGTTCGTCTCTGCTAACCCGACCGGCCCTTTGCACGTAGGCCACGGGCGCGGTGCGGTGATCGGCGACTGCCTGTGCCGGCTTTTAGAAGCCACCGGGTATGACGTGACCCGCGAGTTCTACTACAACGACGCCGGCGCTCAGATCCAGAACCTGGCGCTTTCCGTGCAGGCGCGCGCCAAGGGGCTAGGGCCGGACGACGAAAGCTGGCCCGCCGACGGCTATCGCGGCGACTACATTTTTGATGTCGCCAAGGATTATCTGGCGGGCAAGACCGTCAGCGCCGACGACCGCGAAGTCACCGGCCAGGCCGACCCGGAGGATCTCGCCGCCATTCAGGCATTTGCCGTGGCCTGGCTTCGCCGGGAGCAGGATCTCGATCTCAAGGCGTACGGCGTCGAGTTCGACATCTACTTTTTGGAGTCGTCGCTCTACGAAAAGGGCAACGTCGAGGCCACCGTCGAGCGACTGATCGCCAACGGCCACACCTATGAAGACGACGGCGCGATGTGGCTGCGCACCACCGACTTCGGTGACGATAAGGACCGCGTCATGCGTAAGACGGACGGCGGCTACACCTACTTCTTGCCGGACGTAGCGTATCACTACAACAAGTGGCAGCGCGGCTTCAAAACCGTGATCAACGAGCAAGGCGCAGACCACCACTCCACCGTGACCCGAGTGCGCGCAGGCCTGCAGGCGCTGGAGCTGGGTATGCCCAAGGGCTACCCGGATTACGTGCTGCACCAGATGGTGTTGGTGACTCGAAGCGGTGTGGAGGTAAAACTCTCCAAGCGGGCGGGCAGTTACGTGACGCTTCGCGATTTGATCGACGAAGTGGGGCGCGACGCCACGCGCTTTTTCCTCGCCGCGCGCCGCGCCGACTCCCAGCTCACCTTCGATATCGACCTGGCCCGCTCCCAGTCCAACGACAACCCGGTCTACTACATTCAGTACGCCCACGCCCGGGTATGCAGCATGCTGCGCAAGGCACAAAACGAAGACAAGGCGTTCGACTACGACCAGGCGCTTACGCACCTGGCGAAGCTCGATAGCGACCAGGAAAAGGCCGTGCTGAACCGGCTGGCGCGCTACCCGGAAGTCGTCGAACAGGCGGCGCGGGCACGCGAGCCCCAGCAGGTTTCCCAATACCTTTTGGACCTGGCCGGCGATTTCCACACCTGCTACAACGCGGTCAAAGTCATGGTCGACGACGACGCGCTTAGAAACGCCCGGTTGGCCCTTGGCCTTGCCACTCGCCAAGTGCTGCGTAACGGACTCGATCTAATGGGGGTTAGCGCCCCAGAGGAGATGTAAATGGCAAGACCGCGCAAACGGCCTACCCGCCGCGGAGCGACCAGCCAGCGTAAGGCGTCCAAAACCGAAGGCTCGGGGTTTAGGCTACCGGGCTGGCTTTGGGCGCTTCTCGGTATCGTGGCGGGCTTCTTTCTGGCCCAGCACCAGCAAGGCACCGCACCCTGGCAGGCCCAGGAGGACACCCCCCAGGCCACGGTACTGCCCAAGCCCTCGGGAAGCGAGGAGCGAAGCGCGGCGCGCCAAACCGAGGGCGAGGCCGAGCCCTCCATGCCGACCTTCGAGTTCTACACCCTGTTGCCGGAAACCGAGGTGATCGCGCCGGGCGTGACGCTGCCCTCGACGGTCAATCGCCCGGAGGCGCCGGACCCCGGCGAGGCAAGCAGCACGGATAGCGACCAGGGGGGCGATCAGATCGCCCAGATCATCGCCGCCAACACCCGCCCCCAGGAGCAGGCCAGCAACGACGCCGCGCCATCGACGCCGGCGACGAGCGCATCGCCCAACCGCTACATGCTCCAGGCGGCCTCCTTCAAGGAGCTCGGTGACGCCGAACAGCTGCGCTCAAAGCTTCGCAATCTTAGCCTTCTGGCCCAGATTACCGAGGTCCAGGCAAGCGGTGACGTGTGGCATCGCGTCCAGGTAGGGCCCTACGAGGATACCCGGGAGCTCAGCCGCGCCCAGGACCTGATGGCGACCCAGGGGATCGAGCCACTTTTGATTCAGTTGCAAAACTAGCGCCGCTGCCCAGTACGCATGAATCGGTACGCGTGAACGGATGCGCGTGAATCGGTACGCGTACACATAATCCCCGGCAGAACCTGACGCGGGCGGTTGATTTTTTATCAGCCGCCCGCATTTTGTTGTGAATCACTCGGGTTCTAACGTGCTTTAGTTGCGGCCGCCACGCGGCCGGTAAGTTATCGGGAGCCTTTGCTCTCTTAAGGAGTCATCTCCATGACCACGATCGTATCCGTACGCCGCGGAAATCATGTCGCCCTGGCGGGCGATGGCCAGGTATCGCTTGGCAACACCGTTATGAAAGGCAATGCCAGCAAGGTGCGCCGCCTCTATCGGGGCAAGGTGCTCGCGGGCTTCGCCGGCGGCACGGCCGACGCATTTACCCTCTTTGAGCGCTTCGAAGCGCAGCTCGAAAAATACCAGGGCCACCTGACCAAGGCCGCCGTCGAGCTTGCCAAGGACTGGCGCACCGACCGGGCGCTGCGTCGGTTAGAGGCGCTTTTGGCCGTGGCCGATCACAGCGCTTCATTGATCATTACCGGTAACGGTGACGTCGTCGAGCCCGAGCGCGGCATCATCGCCATCGGCTCCGGCGGCAACTTCGCCCAGGCCAGCGCCCGCGCGCTTTTGGAAAACACCGAGCTCGGCGCCCGGGAGATCACCGAGAAATCGCTGCAAATCGCCGGTGACATCTGCGTGTTTACCAACCATCACATCACGCTCGAAGAGCTTGATTCCAACGAACGCTGAGGCTCCCCATGACCCAGATGACACCCCGCGAAATCGTTCACGCGCTCGACCAGTACATCATCGGGCAGCAGGATGCCAAGCGCGCCGTGGCCATTGCCCTGCGCAACCGCTGGCGGCGCATGCAGCTCGACACCGACCTGCGCCCGGAAGTCACGCCGAAAAACATCCTGATGATCGGCCCCACCGGCGTGGGTAAAACCGAAATCGCCCGGCGGCTTGCCAAACTGGCCCGCGCACCGTTCATCAAGGTCGAAGCGACCAAGTTCACCGAAGTCGGTTATGTGGGCCGCGACGTCGAGTCGATCATTCGCGATTTGATGGAAGCCGCGATCAAGATGGTGCGCGAGCACGCCAAGGAAGAGGTCGGCCACCGCGCCGAAGACGCCGCGGAAGATCGCGTACTCGACGCGCTGCTGCCGCCGCCCCGGGGCCAGGAAGACAAGCCCCGCGACGACAACGCCACGCGCCAGTCTTTTCGCAAGAAGCTTCGCGAAGGCCAGCTCGACGATAAAGAGATCGACATCGAAGTCTCCGCCCAGGGCCAGGGCGTCGATATCATGACCCCGCCGGGCATGGAAGAGATGACCAACCAGCTGCAGAGCATGTTCTCCAACATGGGCCAGCAAAAGCGCGAACAGCGCCGGGTCACGGTCAAGGAAGCGCTGGTACTGCTGCGCGACGAAGAGGCCGGCAAGCTCGTCAACGAAGAAGAGATCAAGGCGCGGGCAGTCGAGTCCGTCGAGCAGCACGGCATCGTCTTTCTCGACGAGATCGATAAAGTCGCCAAGGGCAGCGGCCAATCCAGCGGCGGCGAAGTCTCCCGGGAAGGCGTGCAGCGCGATTTGCTCCCGCTGATCGAAGGTTCCACCGTCTCGACCAAGTACGGCATGGTCAAAACCGACCATATCCTGTTCATCGCCTCCGGCGCGTTCCATCTGTCGCGGCCTTCCGATCTGATCCCGGAGCTTCAAGGCCGTTTGCCGATTCGCGTCGAGCTCGATGCGCTGACGCCGAACGACTTCAAGCGCATCCTGACCGAGCCTTCGGCCTCACTCACCCGGCAGTATCAAGCGCTGCTGGCCACCGAAGGGCTCGACGTCGAGTTCACCGAGGATGGTATCGCGCGCATCGCCGAGATCTCCTGGCAGGTCAACGAAGGCACCGAAAACATCGGCGCGCGCCGTCTGCACACCGTGATGGAGCGCCTGCTGGAAGAGGCCTCGTTCAAGGGCGGCGATATGGACAGCCCCTTGGTGGTCGATGCCGACTACGTCAACGCCCAGCTTGGCGAACTTGCCGTCGACGAAGACCTGTCGCGCTATATCTTGTAAGCAGTTGCGTTGAAGCGCGGCCCAGGCCGCGCGGTAACATGCTTTTCAGGCGGGCCACCACACCCGCCTGTTTGCTACTTCAAAGGGAGATTGCCAATGGATAGCCCGATTCCCACCCACGTTCACTACCACAAGAAAAACCGCCTGCTGGAGCTGACCTACCCGGGGGATCTGCACTACCGCGTGCCGATCGAGCTTCTGCGCGTTTACTCGCCCTCCGCGGAGGTGCGCGGCCATAGCGCCGACAGCGCGGTCCTGCAAACCGGTAAGCGCGACGTGGGCTTGATGGATATCAGCCAGGTCGGTAACTACGCGCTCAAGCTGCACTTCGACGACGGCCACGACAGCGGCCTGTATAGCTACAACTACCTTTACGAGATCGCCACCCACCAGGACGCCTATTGGGCCGAGTATCTACAGCAGTTGAGCGATGCGGGGGCCTCCCGCGAGCCGGCGAGCATTCAGTTCAAGGAACTATAGAGGTGACACCGGCCGGCTTGAAAAGCCTGGCCGCTTCGAAAAGCGCGGCGAGACCTGGCTTTGAAGCGGCAGGCGCAGACAAAACGACAGAGAGAAGGCTACAATACAGCCAACCTATCAAGCGATGACAGACGCGTCATCGATGTCCGCCTCGAACTCGGGAGCCCGTCGCCTCATGAGCCCCACGGAAAAGCGCACCACCCATTTTGGCTACCAGGAAGTACCGCTCGACGAGAAAGCCTCGCGCGTGGCGGATGTCTTTCACTCGGTCGCCGCGCGTTACGACGTGATGAACGACCTGATGTCCTTCGGCATTCACCGGGTATGGAAACGCCTCACCATCGAGCGCGCAGGTGTGCGCCCGGGTCATAAGGTGCTCGATATCGCCGGCGGCACCGGTGATCTGACGCTCAAGTTTTCGCGTATGGTGGGCCCCCGTGGCAAGGTCGTGTTGGCGGATATCAACGCCTCGATGCTTAACGTCGGCCGCGACAAGCTCATCGACAACGGTGTCGGCGGCAACGTCGAATACGTTCAGGCCAACGCCGAAACGCTGCCCTTCCCCGACAACCACTTCGACTGCATCACCATCGCTTTCGGGCTTCGCAACGTCACCGACAAGGACGCCGCACTGCGCTCCATGGCCCGCGTGCTCAAACCCGGCGGGCGCCTTTTGGTGCTGGAGTTCTCCAAGCCCGATAACGCGCTTTTGAGCAAAGCCTACGACGAATACTCGTTCCGCTTTTTGCCGCGCATCGGTGAGCTGGTGGCCAAGGATGGCGAGAGCTACCGCTACCTGGCGGAGTCGATCCGCATGCACCCGGACCAGAAAACCCTCAAGGCCATGATGGAAGACGCGGGGCTTGAGCGGGTGGAGTACACCAACCTGACCGGTGGAATCGTCGCGCTACATCGCGGCATCAAGCTATGACCCTCGATACCGCGAAATGCCACGCTATAAAGCAACGTGCTCTGATTCGACGAGCACTCGTTCAAAGAACGCTGAGGTGAGCATGCGATTGACCCCGCCCCTGTTACTGGCCGGATGTGAACGCACGCTAAACGCTCTGCTCGCCCGCGACCCGGCAGCCCCTGGCCGTCTCGAGGCGCTGGCGGGCAGCCGTTTGCTGATCAGGCTCGAAAAACCACACCTGACGCTTTTGCTTGCCTACCACGCCACCGGGGTCGACCTGCTGCCCGGCGACGATGTGCTCGAGGCAAGCGTCGATGCCACCGTCGAGCTGACCCCGGAAACCTTCTCCGAGTGGCTGAGCGGCGCCTCGATCGAGCGACTGATGTTCGATGGCAAGCTTGCCGTCCGCGGGCGTCTGGGGCTTTTGGAAGCGACCCGGGATCTGTTTTTCGACCTGGATCTCGACTGGGAAGGTGAGCTTGCCACCTGGATCGGCGCCACCCCCGCCCACTCATTTGCCGAAGGCATTCGCCGGCTGAGCCGCTTCGGGCTGCGCGCCCGGGACGAGTTTTTGCAGGATCTCTCCGAGTACGTGTTCGAAGAAGCCCGGATGCTGCCCGGGCGCCATCAGCGCGATGTGCTGCGCGACGCGCTCACCGAGCTCGACATGGCCACCGACCGCCTGGAGGCGCGCCTTGACCGCCTTACACGGCGCCTGAACGCGAGCATCGTTCAGGAGCCCTGCTCATGAGCCTGCGGCTTTTCAAAATCCTCTGGGTCATCGCGCGCCACCGCCTGGATACGCTGGTACCCAAGGAGCGCTTATCGCTTTGGCTGCGCGTTTTGATGTGGTTTTTGCCGCTACGCCTGGTGCCGGTCGGCAAGCGTTCCCGGGGCGAGCGCTTGCGCCTGGCGCTGGAATCTTTGGGGCCGATTTTCATCAAGTTCGGCCAGATGCTCTCGACCCGGCGCGATCTGCTGCCCGACGATATCTCTAACGAGCTCAGAAGGCTTCAAGACCAGGTGCCGCCCTTCCCCGGTGAGCTGGCCGTGGCCCGAGTGGAAAAAGAGCTCGAGATGTCGCTTGTCGAGGCGTTCGCCGAATTCGACCGCGTCCCGCTTGCCTCGGCGTCCATTGCCCAGGTCCACGCCGCCACGCTTCACACCGGCGAAGAGGTGGTGGTCAAGATCATCCGCCCCAGCATCGATGCGGTGATGCGCCAGGACATGGCGCTGATGTATCAGGTGGCCAAGCTTGTGGCGCGGGTGCCCGAGGCCAAGCGCCTGCGTCCGGTCGAGGTGATCCGCGACTACGAATCGACCCTGTTCGACGAGCTCGACCTTTACAAGGAGGCCGCCAACACCTCCCAGCTCAAGCGCAACTTCAAGGACTCGGCGCTTCTATTCGTCCCCACCATCTACTGGCCCTTCACCCGGCGCAACGTCATGGTGCAGGAGCGCATTCGCGGCGTGCCGGTGGCGGATATGGAAACGCTGATCAAAAACGGCGTCAATCTTAGAAAGCTCGCCGAGCGCGGCGTCGAGCTCTTTTTCACCCAGGTGTTTCGCGATAATTTCTTTCACGCCGACATGCACCCTGGCAATATTTTCGTCAACTGCGACAACCCGGAAGACCCGCAGTACATCGCCATCGACTGTGGGATCGTAGGAAGCCTGACCCGGGAAGACCAGGATTATCTCGCGCGCAACCTGCTGGCGTTTTTCCATCAGGATTATTACGAGGTAGCGGCGCTTCACATCGAGTCCGGCTGGGTCGGCGAGAATACCCGGGCCAACGAGTTCGCCGCCGCCATTCGTACCGTGTGCGAGCCGATTTTAGAAAAACCGCTCAAGGATATCTCCTTTGGCCAGGTGCTTTTGGGGCTTTTCCAGACCGCCCGGCGCTTCAACATGGAAGTCCAGCCGCAGCTGGTGCTGTTGCAGAAAACGCTTTTGAACATCGAGGGCCTGGGCCGCCAGCTCTACCCGGAGCTCGATCTTTGGAGCACCGCCAAGCCCTATTTAGAGCAGTGGATGAAAGAGCGCGCCGGGATCGGCGGGCTTTGGGAGTCGCTCAAACGCCAGGCGCCGGAGCTTTCCCACCAGTTGCCGGAGCTTCCCGTGCTCGCCCACCAGGCGCTTAGCCGCATGGAGCAGGAGCACCGCCAGCGCCACCTTCAAGCCAGCGCCATTACCCAGCTGGATGCCAAATTCACCCAGCAGAAAAAGCGCCACCACCGCCTGCGTATTGGCGTGGCGCTTCTCGCCATTGCGCTTGCCTGGCAGCCCTTGAGCGGATGGGCGCTGGCCCAACCCTGGCAGGTGCTGGCCGCCGCCGGTGCCGGGCTTTTACTGCTTTTATGGCAGTAAGCCAGGCGCGCCAGGCTACACTTGCGTCATACCGGATTGATTCGAGCAAAGCGCCCGCAGGATCTTTAATCAACGTCCAAGGATTTCGATGAGCACCGCCAACACCACGCCCGTTCTGGACCAGCTAGCAAAGGTGCTGGAGCAGCGCCGCCACGCCGCCCCGGAACACTCTTATGTCGCCGCCTTGCACGACAAGGGGCTCAACAAGATACTCGAAAAAGTAGGCGAGGAAGCCTTCGAGACCGTGCTGGCCGCCAAGGACGTCGAGGCTGGCGGTGACGAAGAGCGCCAAGCGGTTATCGCTGAAACCGCCGATCTGTGGTTTCATACGCTGGTGATGCTCTCGCACCTCGAGCTCGACCATCAACGCGTGCTCGACGAGCTCGCACGGCGCTTCGGGGTCTCCGGCCACGATGAAAAAGCGTCCCGATAGCGCTCAATCAGCGCTCTTTTCCCGCGTTTTACGCCCCGGCTTAATGAGGAAACGACTATGTTAGGTGGCATCAGTATCTGGCAGCTCTTGATTGTACTGGGCATTATCATCCTGATTTTTGGAACCAAAAAACTGCGCAACGTCGGCACCGACCTGGGCGGCGCGGTCAAGGGTTTCAAAAGCGCCATGAGCGAGGAGGAGAAAGAAAAATCCGCCGAGCGCGACGAAGCCGCCAAGGTGGCTCATGAAGAGCCGGGCAACACCTATGACGTGCAGGCCGAAGAGAAGCGTAAGGCCGAGGCCGAGAAGCGCTCTGAGGAGCGTCCCTAAGCCATGCTGGATATCGGCTTTCTTGAGCTCATGCTCATTGGCATCGTGGCCCTTTTGGTACTCGGCCCCGAGCGCCTGCCGAAGGCGGCGCGCACCACCGGTATGTGGATCGGCAAGATCAAGCGAACGGTATCCGGTATGCAGCGCGAAATCAGCGCGCAGCTCGAGGCCGAAGAGCTTCGCCAGAAAATCAGCGATCAGCAGAAAAAACTCGATAGCAGCCTGAAGCAGGCCAAGCGCGACGTCGAGAGCATCGCGAGTGCCCCAGCGGCGCCGTCTTCTTCCGGCGCCCCGGGAGATGACACGGACAAGCGCGTTGCCAAGGCCGCCGCGCGCCTGGACGATGCGCTGGAGGAAGTCCACGAGAGCCCCGAGCCCTCCTCCCAGGCGAGTACCGAGGAGTCCGCGCGTCCCGAATCCGATGAGCTGAAAAAGGATAGTAACCCGTCATGAGTAAGCCGGGCGATTCAAACCAGCCGCGCGAGGATCTAAGCCAGGCACCGCTAATCGAACACCTGATCGAGCTGCGCTCGCGGCTGGTCAAGGCGGTGGCGGTCGTGCTGGTGATGTTCCTGGCGCTTTACGCCTTTGCCAACGACATCTACACCTTCGTCGCCGAACCCTTGATCGCGCTGCTACCGGCGGGCTCACAAATGATCGCCACCGAAGTGGCTTCGCCCTTTCTGGCGCCTTTCAAGCTAACGCTGGTGGTCGCGGTATTTCTGGCGATTCCGTTCGTGCTACACCAGGCCTGGGCCTTCGTAGCTCCCGGGCTTTACGACAACGAGAAGGCCCTGGCGATCCCCATTCTGGTGTCGAGCATTGCGCTCTTCTACGCCGGGGCGGCGTTTGCCTACTACGTCGTGTTTCCCTTGCTGTTCGAGTTTTTCACCCAGACCGGGCCTGCGAACGTGGCGGTAATGACCGACATCAATCAGTATCTTAACTTCGTACTGAAGCTCTTTTTCGCCTTTGGCGTGGCGTTCGAGATTCCCATTGCGACGTTTTTGCTGATTCTCTCCGGCGCCACGACGGTCCAGAGCCTTTCGCAAAAGCGCCCCTACATTCTGCTGGGCTGCTTTGTCATCGGCATGGTGCTCACGCCACCGGACATCATCTCGCAAAGCCTGCTGGCCATTCCCATGTATCTGCTTTACGAGGTGGGTTTGCTGTTTGGCCGACTGGTGCGCAAACGCCGGCTCAAGGCCGAAGAGAACAGCGAAAGCGAATAAACCCTTTCTTGTAAGCCTAAAAAAACCTCTGCACCCGTGCAGAGGTTTTTTGTTGATTACTCGAGCATTTCGACGGCCCAAAGGACGCTATGGCTTGGCCTGATCCATCATTTCGTTGATGCGTTCGACCAGCTTGAAAATGCCGGTAGCGGCTTCGCTGATGCGCTTCGCCTGCATGTAGGCGGGGGTGGTCACCACCTGGTGCTCCAGGTCGACGACGATATCATCGACGTCGCAGCTTTTGTGCAGCCCGCCCATGGCGCTGATCGCCCCGGCAACGCTTGGGTCGCGCCCGATGGTGACCGAAATACCGTCGCCCCAAAGCCTGGACACCAGCACCGGGGCGATACACATAAGCCCGATCGGCTTGGCGTCCTCCTTGAACGCGCCAAGCGCGGTTTTCAGGCTCTCGAGCACGGCCATGGCGTCGCCCTGTTCGGCAAAGTCGGAAAGGTTTTTGGCCACGCCGAAGCCGCCAGGCACGATCACCGCGTCGAAATCATCGGCGTCGAGCTCGGTAATGGGCTGGATCTCGCCGCGCATCAGCCGCGCCGATTCCTTGAGCACGTTGCGCGTTTCGCCGTCCTGGGCCTCTTGGGTCAGGTGGTTGACGACGTGGTGCTGATCGATATCCGGTGCAAAGGCGCGGTACGCGATACCCAGCTGATCGAGACGCAACAGTGTCAGCGTGGTTTCATAAATCTCCGAGCCATCATAAGCGCCGCAGCCGGCCAGTATCACTGCTACTTTTTTGCTCATGCCCTAACTCTCCTGGTTGTTTTCGTAGTCTCGACAGCGAGCGACATACTAAAGCCGACACTCTAGTCACTCTTCACCGGCTCCACAAGACGGCTTTCGCCTTAGAATACGGCGCGGGTATTCGCGTCTGCCAAGCACCCGCTGGGCCCTGCGTAAAACCGCACCGCTAAAGCCTCGATAAAATTAAATTTAATTAACCTCATGCCAAGGCGACATAGAACTGTCATGTTTATCCTGCAAAATCGAGCCCAACACACTAAGATCCAGGTAGGCGCTTACAACGCGTGATGCCCAATCTGCGGGAGATGTATGGAGATGCAAACGTCGGACTCTACGCCGCTTCAAAGTATTGAAGCATCCAGCGGTGAAGGCGAGAGCTTGCCCCTTCGGATCAATCGTACCCCGACCGGCGTTCAAGCCAAAGGCGGAGACGGGCAAACCGACCTGGACGACCCGGAGCTCTACTTCAACCGCGAACTTTCGCACCTGCAGTTCAACATTCGCGTGCTGGAACAGGCGCTGGACGATGCCCACCCGTTATTGAACCGGCTGATGTTTTTGCTGATTTTCTCCTCCAACATGGACGAGTTTTTCGAGATTCGCGTGGCCGGGCTCAAACACCAGATTGCGTTGAACGACAACGCCACCTCCGCCGACGGCCGCTTGCCAAGGGCAGTGCTGAGCGAGATATCCGACACTGCCCACCGCCAGATTCGCCGCCAGTATCAGATCCTCAACAACACCTTGCTGCCGGCGCTCGAAGCTCAAGGACTACGCTTTCGCCGCCGCGATCAATGGAACGAGGCGCAGCAAGCCTGGGTGCGGGCGTATTTCGATCGTGAAATCATGCCGGTGATCAGCCCGATCGGCCTCGACCCCTCGCATCCGTTTCCCCGGCTGGTGAACAAGAGCCTCAACTTTATCGTCGCCCTCGAAGGCAAGGATGCGTTCGGCCGGGCCGGCGGCATGGCGATTCTGCCCGCCCCGCGCTCGCTGCCCAGACTGATCGCGCTGCCCAAGGAGCTCTGCGCCGAAGGCTTCTCCGAATACGTATTCCTCTCCTCGATGATTCACGCCCACGCCGAAGAGCTCTTTCCCGGCATGCGCGTGCTCGGCTGCTACCAGTTCCGGCTGACCCGCAACGCGGATTTGAGCGTCGACCCGGAAGAGGTGTCGGATTTGGCCTCGGCGCTACGCGGCGAACTTTTGGCGCGCCGCTACGGCAGCGGCGTTCGCCTGGAGGTGGCCAACAACTGCCCCGACGACTTGACCGATTTTCTGCTGCGCCAGTTCGATCTAACGCCCGACGATCTCTACCGGGTAGAAGGGCCGGTCAACCTGACCCGCATGATGGCCGTGCTCGACGATGTCGACCGCCCGGAGCTGATGTACCGGCCCTTCATCCCAAGCGTACCCAAGGCGCTCAAGGAAGGGAGTTTGTTCAACGCGATCAGCCAGCAGGATATTCTGCTGCACCACCCCTTCCAGGCGTTTTCGCCCATCGAGGATTGGCTACGCGAGGCGGCACGGGACCCGGACGTACTGGCGATCAAGCAGACGCTTTACCGCACCGGGGCGGACTCGTCGATCGTCAGCGCCCTGGTGGACGCGGCAAGCCAGGGCAAGGAAGTCACCGTCGTGATCGAGCTGCGCGCGCGTTTCGACGAGGCCGATAACCTGCAGCTGGCCTCGCGCCTGCAGGAGGCCGGCGCCATCGTGATCTACGGCATCATGGCCTATAAAACTCACGCCAAGATGATCCATATCGTGCGCCGCGAGAAGGGCGAGCTCAAACACTACGCCCACCTGGGCACCGGCAACTATCACGCCAAAACCGCCAAGCTCTATACCGACTACAGCCTCTTGACCGCCAATCAGGCGTTGTGCGCCGACGTACATCGGGTGTTTCAGCAGCTCTCCGGCATGGGGCAGACGCGCAAGATCGATACCCTTCTCCACGCCCCCTTTACGCTACATCAGCGTTTGATCGAAATGATCGAGCGTGAGGCGCAGTTTGCCGCCAAGGGCAAACGCGGCCACATCATCATCAAGTGCAACTCGCTCACCGAATCCAAACTGATCAAGGCGCTCTACCGCGCCTCCCAGGCCGGCGTGGAGTGCGACTTGATCATCCGCGGCATGTGCTGTTTGAAACCAGGGGTCAAGGGTGTCTCGGAGAACATTCGCGTGCGCTCGATCATCGGGCGCTTTCTGGAGCACACCCGGGTCTTCTACTTTCATAACAACGACAAGCCCGAAACCTGGTGCTCGAGCGCCGACTTCATGCCGCGCAACATGTTCCACCGGGTGGAAACCTGCTTTCTCCTCAAGGACAAAAAGCTCGCCAACCGGGTACGCAAGGACATGGAAACCTACCTGGTGGATAACTGCCAGAGCTGGCTTTTGGAAAGCGACGGCAGCTACCGCCTCCAGGGCCCGGGCACCAGTGACGCCATCAGCGCCCAGGAAACGCTGTTGTACGCCTACGCCTCGAAAAGCTAGCCTCTTGCCTCTCCTTCGACGCCGCGCCGCTCTTCCAGGCGCAGTGTCGGCGCAAATATGAGACACTGCGACGATAGAATCTCGAATACCGGGGTTCTCGCTTTAAACACGTTCACTGTCTTTTATAACCGCGAACCGAACCGTCAATGCTTGAACTACGTCATCTGCGTACGCTGGCCGCTCTGCGCGAAACCGGCTCGCTGGTCGAGGCCGCCGAGCGCGTTCACCTGACCCAGTCGGCGCTTTCCCATCAGTTGAAAGATCTGGAAAGCCGCGTGGCGGGCCCGCTCTTCGTGCGTAAAACGCGCCCGGTGGAGTTCACCCGGGCCGGGCTTCGCCTGTTGGCGCTGGCCGACGAGCTACTGCCGGCGGTGCGTCGCGCCGAGCGCGACCTGGCCAGGCTTTCGGGTACCGAGCAGGGCCGCTTGCACATGGCCATCGAATGCCACAGCTGCTTTCAGTGGCTGATGCCCACGGTGGATTACTTTCGCGATCACTGGCCGGAAGTCGAGATCGATATCCCGAGCGGTCATCACTTCGACCCGCTGCCGGCCCTTGCCCGCGAGCAGCTCGACCTGGTCATCACCGCCGACCCGCAGCCCATCGAAGGCATTCACTACGCGCCGCTGTTTCGCTACGAGGGGCTTTTGGCCGTGGCCCGCCAGCACCCTTTCGCGCAGAAAGGCTTTGTCAGCCCCTTAGAGCTCGCCGAACAGACGCTGATCACCTACCCGGTGGAGCAGTCGCGGTTGGATGTGTTCACCCAGTTTTTGACGCCAGCCCAGGTACGCCCGAAGGAGATTCGCACCGCGGAGCTCACCATCATGATGATGCAGCTGGTGGCCAGCGGCCGGGGCGTTTGCGCGCTGCCCAACTGGGCGCTGACCGAATATCTGGAGCGCGACTACGTAAGCGCGGTGAAACTGGGCGAGGCGGGAATTTGGGGCACGCTCTATGCAGCGATTCGCGATGAGACGCGCCACACCCCCTGGATGCAGGATTTTTTGCGCACCGCACGGGAAACGTCCTTTGCGGTGCTCAGCGGCGTCAAGCCGGCGGGTGGCGGCGAGGAATCAATAGCGTAAAGCGCGCCCCGCCAAGGCCCGGGCTTTCATCGATGGTGACGCTGCCGCCGTGGCCGGTCATGACCTTGTGCACGATGGAAAGCCCCAGACCGTAGCCGCCGGAGCTTCGCGCCCGGCTGTCGTCCAGCCTGGCAAAGGGCTTGAAGATATCGCCGCGCGCCTCCAGCGGCACGCCCGGGCCGTCGTCTTCGACATCGATACGTACCAGGTGTGGCTCGTCGCAAAGACGAATGCTGACCTGAGTGCGCCCGTAACGGCAGGCGTTACTGACCAGGTTTTGCAGCGCACGTTGCAGATAGCGCGGCTCGGCCAGAAGCTCGATCTCCTCGTGCTCTGTCTCGAGCTTGAGACTGAGTGTTTTGTGCAGCGGCGTGAGCGCGTCGATGACCCGGTTGGCCATGGCGCAGCACTCCACCGGCACCATCTCAAGTGGGTCACCGTGGCTTGGCCCGCCCCCCAGACGCGCGTAGGTCAAAATCTCGTCGACCAGATCGTCGAGCTCGGCGATGTCGGCGTCGATCCCCTGCAACTGGCGGCGGATCGACGGCTCCTCGGTCATATCCTCGACCATTTGCACGGCAAAGCGTATCCGCGCCACCGGCGTACGTAGCTCGTGAGAGACCGCGCGAATCATCTCCTGCTGGCCTTTTAAAAGCGTTTGCACCTGACTTGCCATGGCGTTGAAGGCCATACCGAGCCGGCCCAGAAAATCGCCGCTTTCTACTTTCACTCGGGTTTCCAGCCGGCCGCTTGCGATACGCGTGGCGGCGAGTTCCAAACGCGCCATGCGCGCTTCGATACTGCGCATGATGAGGTAGATGATGAGACTCAGCACCACCATGACGCCGATGAGAAGCGGTAAATGCAGGCTCAGCGGTAGCGTATCCCGCCGGGTAATGGGGCCGGCTTTCAGCCACTGCTCGCTGCCGGGTATTTGATAAATAAACGTAAGGGAGAGCTGCTCGGTCACCAGCCGTGTCACGACCTCGCCGCGGGCCAGCTGCTGGCGCTGGGCCGGGGTGAGGCCTTCGGGCAGTGTAGAGACGAGCGCCAGTGGCCATCCCGGCAGATTCAAACCGGCAAGTACTGACTGGCGCTGGGGAGCGGGCGTTCGTGCCAGCCACTCGCCCAGGGCCACCATGCTGCCCTGCCACTGGCGCTCGTTCCAGCCCAGGAAGGTAGCACTCAAGAGGCTATCCGGCTGTGAGCGCTCGTCGGGAATGCGCTGACGAAGCCGCCAGGGGTTGGTCTCGATCAAAATACTACCCCGCGCCAGGCGGGCTTTCTCGAAATAGCCGAGCTCGGCATCGTTGGCCGGCACCAGCGCCAGCTGCATACCGAACTGATGCGAGAAAGCGTTCAAACGCGCTTCTCGATTTTCCGGGGCAAGCTCGGCCAACTGCCGGGTCATTAGCGTCATCGGCAGGCTCACCATCTTTTCGCGAAACTCTTCGCGGCGTACCTGTTCGATGAAGGTGCGCCCGCCGATCGTAATGACGAACACCACGCAAAGCGCCAGAGCCAGCAGCACGTAAAATCTAAAAAAAGAGCCGTGGCTAAGCACGCGCGGCATGGCATTCACCTCGCTGACGCTTTTGACCGGGTCTCGCAACGCGGCGATTAGCTATCCTTGACAAAGAGGTAGCCTTTGCTGCGCACGGTTTTAATACGGTGAGGCTGATGGGGGTCATCGCCGATCTTGGGGCGAATGCGTGACACGCGCACGTCGATGGAGCGGTCCTGGCCGTCGTACTTGATCCCCCGCAGGTCGCTGAATATCTCCTCCCGGGTCAGCACGGTGCCCGCATTGCTCGCTAAAAGCCAAAGCAAATCGAACTCCGCACTGGTCAGGTCGATGCGTTCCCCCTCGAGCCACGCCTCGCGGGTGGCGCTATCGATATCCAGATTGGAAAACTGCAGGCGCACCTCGCCGTTGGGGGCCACCGGCGCGTCGGCGCGGCGCAACAGGGCCCGCATGCGTGCCAGCAGCACCCTGGGCTTGACGGGTTTGGGCACGTAGTCATCGGCGCCCATTTCGAGTCCCAGCACCTGGTCGAGGTCATCGGTGCGCGCGGTCAGCATCATGATGGGCCCGGTGAAATTAGGGCGTACGCGCCGGCAGATCGAAAGGCCGTCTTCGCCTGGCAGCATCAAATCCAAAATGACAAGGTCCGGCTGAAGCTCCAGAATCCGCTCGACCCCTTTCGCACCATCGGCTTCGACCGTTACTTTAAAGCCGTTGTTATCCAGGTATTCTCGGGTTAGCTCGGCCAGACGCTGGTCATCTTCGATGATCAGCACATGGTCTTGATCGGGATAGTCAGACATGAGCGGCTCCCGCTTCCTTTATAATGGTCAATAGCCTCGGTAACTTCATGGCATCTGATTAACGTGGCAAAGTGCTTAATGGTAACACTAGCTTACTCTTTATTAACGTTTGAAAGGCAAATTGCAAGAATAAATCGGCACCGCCCGGAGGACCTGCCGGGCCGCTTTTTACTATTTTTGCAAACGGCGCACCGCTTGATTGTTGATGGCTGGCGCGCTAATGTTGAGTGCGCGAGTTGTCAACCATCTTTTGGACATGGCAGGAGAAGGCGATGGGCGATCAAAAAACCAAAAGCGTCATTAAACGCGTCTACGTACCCACTCAGGTGCGCGATTTACCCAATGGCGAAAAGCTGACGATCCCCGGGCATTATAAGGCCCCGCCAGCGAGTGACGAGAGCACCGAAGACTAGCCAAGCGCCTTTAAACGTCACAAGATGCGCTTTTAGAATACAAAAAAAGCAGGCCCAAGGGCCTGCTTTTTCATTTCGCTTAAACCGGCTATCCCTTGGGCCCTAACACGAACCAGATAATCAAACCGATTAGCGGGAAGAAGAGTAACACCAGAATCCAGATCAGCTTGGCAAGGCCGCCGGCCGAACTCTTGGCGACTTTAACAATGGCCCAAATGACAATGACAAGCCAGATAAGGCCTAACAGGCCGCCTACTTCAATTCCCATAACAACGCTCCTTGGTGTTGTGCCGATATCCTTTCATTACGCGCTCAGCATAGCACTTCCTGGTCAACATGCGAGCGTCACTGCGGCGGCAAGCGCAGCAGCATTTCGCCATCCGCTATTTCGATACTGAGCAGATTCAAAAAGCTCATGCCCAAAAGCACGGTATCGCGCTCCATACCGGGGCTGATAGAGCCCTGGACGTTGCTGGCGCGCAGCCCGCCAAGGGATACTTCGTCGAGCTCGGTTAAGTTACCCTGTACCCGGCCGTTAGCCGTGTTGAACCAGGCGCTGCGCCCGGGCTCTAGCGACAGCCTATCGGCGAGCTCGTGGGGCACCGCCACGTAGGTGGCGCCGGTATCGAGCAGGAAGGTAACCGGCTCGCCGTTGATCTGGCCGGGGGCCTCGAAATGTCCGGAGCGGTTACGCTTGAGCCGTACCGGCGCCCCCTCTGTCGAGGTATCCATGATATGGGCGTTGGGCGTGGTGAGATTTTTGAAACCGCCGTCGATAAGCCAGGTGCCCGCCCCGATCAGGGCGATCCAAAATAGCAGCATCATCACGATGCCGCCGCGCTGTGCGTTTAGCGATGTCATACACCCTCTCCGCCCGTTAGGTGCTTTCCCATGCAGTCGCCGCCTCGCGGCCGCGGCGCTCGTTCACGCCTGCACAAATCAGCATCGCCATGATGAACAATCCTACACATAATAGAATAGAGGCCTGCAGACCAATCAACGTTTGCAGCACGCCCAGCAACACGATACCCAGCACCCCGGCCAGTTTGTTCGCCAGACCCCAGAAGCCGAAAAATTCCGCGGACTTGGCAAGCGGCGAGAAAACCCCGACCAGCGCGCGGCTGGCGGACTGGCTCGACCCCAGGCTCAGCCCCGCCAAACAGCCCACGTATAAAAAGACGTATTGCGCCTGCCACTGCCAGCCAAAACGCGCGTTGGCCCATTGGGTAAGTTCTGGGGTCGCCCAAATCGCCAGAATGGCCAGGACCCAGAGCGCCAGGGTCATCTGGTAGGTGCGCTTGGCGCCCAGCTTATCCTGGATAAAACCGAACCCCAGCGCACCCGCCGCCGCGGTGAGCTGCACGACGATGAACATGATGTTGCGCACCCCTTCGTCCCAGCCGATCACCTGGGCGCCGTAGATGAACGCAAACGCGATGATGATGTAGACCCCGGCCATCGAGAAAAGCAGCGACACCAAAAAGACGGTCAGATCCTTGAAGTAGCGAAGCTCCTTGAAAGTAGACGTCAAGCGCCCCCGCGCGATCCGCCAGTAGGACACCCCCTTCTCTCTGGGCTCACCCCGCTCTTTTAACCACAGGAAGGTGGGAATGGCGGCGACCAGGAAAAACCCGGCGGCGAACGGGCCGACCCAGCGAATACGCTCGAAATTCTCGAGCGTCGCTTCGCCCAGCACCAAAAGCGTAAAGCCCGCGGCGAATAATCCGCCAATATAGCCCAGCGCCCAGCCAAACCCGGAAATTTTACCCAGCGCCGTAGGCGGGCCGAGCTCGGGTAAAAACGCGGCAATGAACGATTCGCCCATGGAGTAGGCGTAATTAGAGAGTATGATCAGCAAAAGCCCCGCCACCACGTAGCCGGGTTCGACGAAATAGAGCATGGCGGTCGTGGCGATCGTCGCCAGATAACTTACCAGCAGAAAGCGCTTTTTTTCGGCCCGGTAATCCATGATGGCCCCGCTAAGCGGCGCGGTAATCACCACCAGCAGGTAGCTGGTGGCAAGCGCCAGGCTCCATAAAAAATTGGCCAACCGGAAGTTGTCACCGCGATCACCGACGATCACGGTGGTAAAAAGCTCGCCGAAAACCACCGTGATAATCAGCAGCGTATAGGCCTGGTTGGCAAAATCGAACATTGCCCAACCAAATATCTCGCGCCGGGAGGCGTAGGCCGCTGCGCTTTGTACGGGTTCAGAGGACATAGAAGCTCTCGTGCAGATAGTGCATCAAAGGGGCCAGCTCGACTACATTAACGCCTAAGCCAGTAAAAGGGGGATGACAGGGGGTGAAAGTTACTCTAAATTTTCCTGGGAATTACGTTGGGGTATCTGCGCATGACGCATGAATTCGCCGTCAAAAAGCACTCGATAGCCAAGGGCGCGTTGCGGGTCGCGGTGCTTATGGGGATAAGCGGATGCTTTGCCGACACGTCCCCCTCCCTCGCTGCCTTTAGCTATATTACCGAAGAGTATCCCCCCTATAACTATGTCGAACAAGGCGTTGTAAAAGGTCAAACGGTCGATCTTTTAAAGCGTCTGTTCAACTACTCTCAAACGCCGTTCGAACGTGCCGATATTCACAGTTACCCGTGGATAAGAGGCTACAACATGGTGCTGCAAACGCCCAACACAGTGCTTTTCTCGACCAACCGGACGCCCTCGCGCGAAGCACTTTTTGACTGGGCCGGGCCCATCGCCATCGACCGGGTCACCCTGATCGGCCATGCCAGCAAGCCACTACGCATCGAGGCGCTGAGTGACGCCATCGCGCAAAGCCTCAGCGTCGTCGTGATCCGGGGCGATATCGGTGAATTGAGCCTGACGGAGGCGGACTACCCGGAAACGCTCATTCACCACGCGCTGGATAACCAGAGTGCGCTCAATATGCTGATCAATGAACGGGTCGACCTGTGGGCCTATAGCGCAAACGTCGCCGACTGGATCGTCGAGCACGAGGGCTACCAGCCCGCCACTTTGATCCCGGTTTATACCTTGAGTCGCTATCCGCTCTACTTCGCGATCAACAAGGAGAGCGACCCGGCGCTGACCGAATATTTTCAAAAAGATGCTTCTTGAGCTAAGTTCATTTGATATTGCGTCGCCGGTATACGAGGATGAGTAACCGTCGGCCTCCGTCTTTTTCACCTGTACTCGTTATGTTCATTATGATGTTTTCAAGCATGCAGGTGACGGCGAGCCCGGCGCCCTCCTACCCCTTGACGATCAATACCGAAGAGTATCCGCCCTTCAACCATGGTCATGGTGGCGACCTCCAGGGTTACGCGACCGAGCGCTTACAGCAGGCGCTCGAACGAACCGGGATCGAGGCCCGGTTTCATCTGCTTCCCTGGGCGCGCGCCTATACCGAAGCGCGGCTTCGCCGGGACCACTGCGTTTACTCGACCACGCGCACCCCCCAGCGCGAGGCGCTTTTTCGCTGGGCGGGGCCGCTGGCGGCGAACGAGTGGGCGGCGTTCGCACTCGAGGGCCATGCGGGCGATTTAACCCGCCTCGAGGACCTGGCTGGCCTGCGCGTTGGCAGCTTTCGCGAAGATGCCGTGGGCGACTACGTCAAAAGCCAAGGCATCGACGTCATCAGAGCGCCCAGCGAGCGGGTCAATATCGCACGACTGGAAGCCGGTTTTTTGGATGTGATCGTTTCCGGCCGGGCACCCGGGGAGTTCATCGCCCAGGAGGAAGACATCCCGCTCGTTCACCTGTTTACCTTTGCCCATATGCCGCTTTATCTGGCCTGCAACCCAAGCGTTCCCCATCAGGTAATGGACAGAATCCAGCAGGCATTAAGGGCACTGCCATGAACACCAGGGGCCGGCTCATCAAAGGACGCCTGACCTTAAAGCAAGCGCTTTTGACGCTTCTCATCGCCACGCTTATCAGCCTGGTCGCGGGTAGCGTCGAGCTTTGGAGCCACGCGAAAAGTATGCGGGCCGGCATCGAACAACGCACCCAGCAGCAGCTTGCCATCATCAATGGCGCGGCGGCGGAGGCGGCGTTTCAGCTCAACCCCCAGCTTGCCGAGCAGATCGCACGGGGGCTTTTCAATGATAGCGATGTCGCTCGGGTGGTCATCGAGGATGATTTTGGCCGTAAGCTGGCCGAGTTCGAATCACTCACGCCGCCGTCCGGGCGCCTTGGGGAGGCGCTGTTTGGCGATATACTCGACTACCGGGAACCGCTTCGTTACAACATGGGCGAAACCGTGCCGACCTCACCGGTCGGCGAAATCCGGCTCTCGCTGGACCAGCATTATCTAACGGCCCAGTTTCTCGCCCGAGGCTATCGCGTGGTGGGTGTCAGTATCGCCGAGGCCTTTTTACTCAGCTCGCTGTTTATCGCTTTTTTCCATATCTTCATCACCCGGCCGCTTTTGAAGGTTCACGCCGCCATCGCCCTGACCGACCCGGCCTTTCCGGCCCAGTGGCCCAAGCCCACGCTGCGCGGCCATCGAAACGATGAGCTGGGCCACCTGGTCGAGAGCCTGGATCACCTGCTGTGTGAGTTTCAGCGCGGCCTGGAGCAGCGCGACCACCTGCATCAGCTTTCCAGGCACGATGGCCTGACCGGCATCGCCAACCGACGCTACTTCGACGCCTTTCTGGCCAGCCACTGGGAGAAATCTATCAAGGCGGAAGAGCCTATTTCGGTGATATTCGTCGATATCGACCGTTTCAAGGCGTTCAACGACTACTACGGCCACACCATGGGCGACGATACGCTCAAAAGCGTTGCCCGGGCGCTTAGCCGCTGCATCGACCAGGAAACCGACCTGCTGGCGCGCTACGGAGGCGAAGAGTTCGTTTGCGTGCTGCCCGCCAAGGACATTTACCGCGCCCTGAGCATCGCCAACCACATGCGTCAAGCGGTGCTGACGCTGGCCATTCCCCACGCCCGCGGCCAGGATAACATGCTCACCGTGAGCATCGGGGTGGCCTGCGCCCTACCCGCCAGTGGAAAAACCGCCGCCCAGCTACTAAGCGAAGCCGACGAGCGGCTTTACCATGCCAAAAACCGCGGCCGAAATCGCATAGAAGCCTTCGACCCGGTTTAGCCAAGGCGTTTGAAAGACCAAGCCTTCATCGAGTGAGCGAGCCATTAAAAAAGGGGCGCATGATGCGCCCCTTTTGTTGGCTGAGTCTCGTCCTCGTCAGGTCAGCAGCCAGTGCGCCAAAACGGCGGACAAACCGATCACCAGCGCCGTCAGGACCGCCACGATGACGATCAAATCCAGCCAGCGGTCGAAGACCGCACCGCATCGACCAAGGCCAGCCCCTTTGGGCTGACGTCGCGTTGCGCCTTGGCGCGGTCGAGCCATGAGCGCTTACTCCCTTTAGACGGTTTACAACGTATTTTTGTAAAGTCTAGTCCTTGATGCGCCGATTGACCACGAGCGGTGCACGCCGCATGCGCTCCTGCTCGGCATCGCTTAGCTCGCCGGCCTCGAAAGCGTCCGCCCCGACCGGGGTATCGCCGTGGCGACGATAGAGCTGGGTCAACATCGACTTCCGGTCCGCCTGCAGCTCGCGAACCAGCACGAACACCATCAGGTAGAGAATGAACGTAAAGGGAAGCGCCGCCAGCACCGCGGCCGACTGCAAACCGGTCAAGCCCCCCGCTGCGATCAGCGTAAGGCAAATGGCGGCGATCAATACGCCCCAGATCACGCGCTTGTAAAGCGGCGGGTTGATCGAGCCGTTGTCGGTCATCTGCGCCACGATATAAGAGGCCGAGTCCGCCGAGGTCACCAAAAAGATAAAGATCAGCAAAATGGAGACGAGCGAGAGCACGCTGGTAAAGGGCATCAGCTCGTACATCTCGAAAAGCGCCACGGTGATATTATCCTGGGTTGCCGCGGCCAGCCCGATATTGTCGCCATTGATCTCCATGGTGAGCGCGGCGCCGCCGAACACACCGATCCACAAACACGCCAGCAGCGGCGGCATGATCAGCACGCCGAACACGTACTCCTTGATGGTGCGTCCGCGGGAGACGCGCGCCACGAAGGTGCCCACGAAGGGCGACCAGGCGATCACCCAGGCCCAGTAGAAGATCGTCCACTCGCTGGCCCACTCGTTGCTACTATAAGGTGAAATGCGCAGGCTCATGCCGATGAAGTTCTGCAGGTAGTCGCCAATGCCCAGCGTAATGGTTTCGAGAATCGCCACCGTCGGCCCGGTGATCAACACGTAGAGCATCAGGCCGATGCAGATCGCCAGGTTCAAATTGGAAAGGCGCTTGATCCCTTTATCCAGCCCCGCCCAGGTCGAAAGCATGTAGGCGCAGAACATGACGGCAAGAATGATGAACTGCCAAAGCGTGCCTTCGGGTACACCAAACACCGCGTTCAACCCGCCGTTCATTTGCAGCACGCCAAGCCCCAGCGAGGTCGCCACGCCCATGACGGTCGCGACCACGGCAAACACGTCGATCCAGGAAACGTAGGGACGCAGCCGCGGCTTTTTGGCCACCACCGATGAAAGCACCGACGACACCAGCCCCGCCTGGCCCTTACGAAACTGGAAATAAGCAATGATCAGCCCGACCACCGAAAACGCCGCCCACTGATGAATGCCCCAGTTGAAGTAGCTGTACTGGATCGCGTAGCGCGCGGCGGCCTCGGTCTCGGGCTCGAAATCGCCGTAGGGCACCTCGATGAAGTGACTCATGGGCTCGGCCATACCGTAAAACACCAGCCCAACGCCAAACCCCGCCGCCAGCAACATGCTGATCCAGGAGAAAAAGGTATAGTCGGGGCGGCTGTCCTGGGGGCCCAGTCGCACCTTGCCATACTTGCTCAGCGCCAGCCCGAATAAAAAGATGACGAACCCGAACACCGAAATCAGATAGAACCAGCCCAGGTGCTCGGTAACCGCACCGAGCGCGGCCTCGGCGCCGCTACCAAAATTTTCCGGAAACGCCGCGCCGATTACCACCAGTGCAAAGATGATAACGGCGGATGCGACGAATACCGTTTTACCTTCTTTACGCGCCATTTGATCTCCTTATTCTCCCAGGTTTGAATCATCCCCATTCAGTGTTTTAACCCTTGCAGCTATCAGGGTGTAAAGCAAGCGCCGCGCCAGAAGTGAACTCGCCCTACGCGCTGTGTTCCAATGTTCGCAAAAGACGGGTTGCAAAAGAACGGTAGCCAAAGACCGGTTGCCAAAGATCAAGGGAGTCTCTAATGCGCCACCCTCATCGTGATTCGCAAAACGCTGCCTGGCAGGCCGCCCATCAGTGGCGTGCCAAAGCGGCCAATACCCAACCCAACGGCCTTTTGGGCACCCTGAAGCTTGCCCTGGTATGGCTGGCTTTCGGCGCCTTGATGATCGTCGGCGTGGTGTTCGGGCTGGTCTTTTTGCTGATCGGCTGGGCTTTGATGCCGTTGATGCGCTACAAGATGAAAAAGCGTATGGATCAGATGCGCGCCGACCAGGCCCAGGATATTGGCGGCAGTGCCGGCGGTTCTTCTCACGCCCAGGACACGCGCCATCATCAGCAGGACGCGCTCGAAGGCACCTTCGAGGTCAAGGAGAAACGCTAAACCGGCGCATGGATGAAGGCAAAGGTAACGCCCAACACCACCGGCATCACGACCAGGCTCCCGAGGTTTCCGATCAGCACGATGGAGGCCACCTTTTGGGGTAACAGGTCGTACTGTTCTGCCACCAGGTAGTTCAGCACCGCCGGGGGGAGTGCGGCGAAAACCAAAAGCGTTGCCAGCTGAAGCGGTTCCAGGGGCAGCAGCCACATCAGCGGCAGCGCGATCACAAGCCCCGATAGCGGGCACAAGACCGCCCCTAAAAGCCCGGTGCGCCAGTCGCCAAGATCCACCTCCAGCAACCGCACGCCCAGCGCGAAGAGCATCAGCGGAATGCACACCCCGCCCAGCATGTGCATGGCGTCCAGCAGCCAGCCCGGCAGCGCGATATCGCCTACGTTGATGAAAAGCCCCGCTACGCTGGCCGCCACGATCGGCATTTTGAGCATGCGCCAAAGGGACGTGCGCGAATCGAGCATGTAGAGCCCCACCGAGAAGTGCAGCAGCATCTCGACGATGAACACCACCACCGCCGCCGGCAGCGCCGCCTCGCCAAAGGCGAACACCAGAAGCGGTACGCCCATGTTGCCCGAGTTATTGAACATCATCGATGGCAGGAACACCTTGCGATCAAGATTTAGCCACCGGGCCAGCGGCCAGAGCACCACCCCCGAGCCAAGCACCACCAATGCCGCCGCCCCGCCAAGCCAGGCGTACTCGGCCAGCGGCGCCTGGCGGTCCGCCAGTACGGCAAACACCAGAAGCGGCACGAACAGTTCCATATTGAGCGTGTTGAGTGTTGCGATATCCGGCGTGCGAAAGCGCCCGTAAAGCGCCCCCGCCGCGGCAATCAGGAAAACGGGTAACAGCGTGGCAAGGATATGGCCGGTCATGGATCGCTACTCAAGGTGCTAGCCCAAAAAGCGTTGCCAGAGCGCAGAAACCGCCTCGCGGTGCTGGGTAAGCTGGTCAGGATCCGCCACGGGTTTATCGCCGGTCAGCGCGGCGCGGTGGGTGCGGCTTCGGTAGGCAAGGTAAGCCTCTCGAAGCGCGCCCGCCTCGTCGTCGCTGATATAACCGTGCTCGGCTAGCGTCTCCAGAAGTCGAATATTGTCGCGGTAGGTGGCAAGCTCAGGCGTCTTGTTCGAGAGCGCCAGCACCCCGTACTGGCAGAGAAACTCGATATCCACCATGCCGCCGGCGTCCTGCTTCAGATTGAAGGTCGTGGCGGCCTCCTTCGGCCCGGGTTTGGTCGCCAGGTGATCGCGCATTTTCTGGCGCATGCCCACCACGTCGCTTTTGAGCGCCTCGCCTTCGCGGGGCTGGGTCAAAAGGCCTGCGCGCAGCGTCTCGAACTTCTCTGCAAGGTCGGCGTGGCCCGCCACGACCCGGGCGCGCACCAGCGCCTGGTGCTCCCAGGTCCAGGCGTTTTGGCGCTGATACTCGCCGAAGGCGTCGATGGAGGTGACCAAAAGCCCGGCGTTGCCCGATGGGCGCAGGCGCATGTCCACCTCATAAAGGCTGCCCGCCGGGGTGGTGGCGGTCAAAAGGTGAATGATGCGCTGACCAAGGCGCGTGTAGAACACCGGCGTATCCAGCGGGCGGGGCCCGTCGGTGGCGCCCTTGGTGTCGCTGTCGTGGAGAAACACCAGGTCCAGGTCGGAGCCGTATCCCAGTTCGATGCCGCCGAGCTTGCCGTAGCCGACAATCAAAAACGCCGGCTCATGCTCACTCAGCCCAGCGGGCACGCCGTGCTTGCGCGCCACGTGCTTCCAGGCCATGGCCAGCACCGCCTCCAGAATCACCTCGGCGATGTAGGTCAGGTAGTCGCTCACCTTCATCAGGTGGCGGGTACCGGCGATATCCGAAGCGGCGACGTGCAGCGTTTTGGCGTGCTTGAACACGCGCAGCGCCTCGAGCTGGGCCTCTTCGTCGTCCTCGGGCAACCGGTTTAGCGTTTGGCGAAGCTCATCGCTTAGCGCCGTCTTATCCGCCGGGGTGTAGAGCGTCTCCGGCGTTAACAGCTCGTCGAGCAAAATCGGATAGCGCGCCAGGTGCTGGGCGATCCAGGGGCTGGGAGCGCAAAGATGCATCAGGTGCTCGAGAGCGTGGGGGTTCTCCCGCAAAAGCGCCAGGTACGCGGTGCGCCGCAGGACCGATTCGATCAACGGCTGCACCCGCTCGAGCGCGGTGTCCGGCGTGTCGTGTTCGGCCACGGCGTCGAGCAGCAGCGGCATCAGCGCGTTCAGACGCTCGAAGCCGATACGCTGCATGCCCTGTACCTGGCGGGAGTGATAGAAGTTCTTCAAGCGTTTGAGCACCTGGGCCGGGTCGGCAAAGCCCGCCGCGTCCAGCTGCGCCAGGGCCTCGTCCTCCTCCAGCTCCCCGCGCCATAAAAGCCGCCACTGCTCGAGCTCGACACTGGTGCTGCTTTCATCGTCCACCTCGCCTTCCGGGTCGGCGATGACCGCGTCGAAGTGGCGGCGCACTCGCTCCCGCGCCGCGTCCAGCGCCTCGACAAGTGCCGCCCAGTCTGGTTTCTTCAAGGCGTAGGCCACGCGGGTGCGCTCGTCGTCATCGTCGGGCAGCATCTGGGTCTGGCGGTCGTCGAGCGCCTGGATGGCGTGCTCGACGTCGCGTAAAAACGCGTAGTCGTGTAAAAGCTCTTCGACGACCGCCTCGGGCAGCAGGCCAAGCGGGGGCAGCTCGCTCAGCGCGCGGGCAAGCGAGGCGACCTGTAGTTCGGTATCGCGACCACCGCGAATCAGTTGAAACGCCTGGACGACGAACTCCACTTCGCGAATGCCGCCAGGGCCGAGCTTGATATTGCTCTGCATGCCCTTGCGCTTCACTTCCCGGTTGATCATCGCTTTCAGCTCTCGAAGCGACTCGATCGCGCCGAAATCCAGGTAGCGCCGGTAAACGAAGGGGCGCAGGCTTGCCAGCAGCTCCCTCCCCCCTTCGACATCCCCGGCGACCGGGCGCGCCTTGAGCATCGCGTAGCGCTCCCACTCGCGCCCCTGGTCCTGGTAGTAGCTCGATAGCATCGCGAAGCTCCCCACCAGCGGCCCGCCATCGCCCAGCGGGCGCAGGCGCATATCCACGCGAAAAGCGAAGCCGTCCCGGGTGAGTGCATCGAGGGCGGCGATCAGGCGCTGACCAAGCTTAGTGAAGTACTCCTGGTGCTCTAAAGGCTTGCGCCCGCCCTGGGTCTCACCCTTTTCCGGAAAAGCGAAAATCAGGTCGATATCCGAGGAGAGGTTGAGCTCGCCGGCCCCCAACTTGCCCATACCCAGCACCACCAGCCGCTGCGGGCGGCCATCGGCGCAGGGCGCGGGGGTTCCCCAGCGCGGGGCGTAGAAGTTTTCCAGCCAGCCCAGTGCCCCCTCCAGGCACACCTCGGCAAGCCAGGCGAGCGCCTGGGCGGTTTGCCACATGGCGTAATCCGCCGGCCGGTTGAGATCGCGCCAGATAATCCCGAGCATGCGCGCGCGGCGAAAGCGGCGGATGACCCGGTGCAGGGCTTCTTCGTCTTCGGCGCCGGCCAGCGCCTTTTCAAGCCAGGCCTGCTGGGTGGCTTTATCCGGCGTGGCGTCGAACTCGGCGTTGTCGATTAGCTCGCCCAACCACTCGGGGTAGCGGCCAAGGGTTTCAGCAGCGAAGTGGGAGACGGTGATCACGCGATAAAGCGCGGCCAAAAGCGGCGCATCGAGGGTCTCGAAGGCGCGCGAGGGGAGCGGTTTGTCGGTCATCGAGGCGACGTTGTCCGCCTTATCGAGCGCCTCCGTCAGACTCGCCAGCGCCTGCTCGGCAAGCGGGGTGAGCGCCTCGGGCGCCTGGGATAAAACCGCTGCGTTCCACTGCATAGCCACCTCGTTGCCTGTCCGGGTACACCCCGGCGCGTTGTTAAGTTTGCGCGTTATCCGGCCAGCTTCACCCAGCCCAGCACCCCCCAGGTAAGCCCCGCCATGATCAGCGAGAGCATGACCGCCGCGGAGCCGATATCCTTGGCGCGGCCGGAGAGCTCATGATGCTCCGGGCCGATGCGGTCCACCACGTTCTCGACGGCGCTGTTCAAAAGCTCGACGATCAGCACCATGAAAAGGCTGCCCACCAGTGTAAGCCAGGCCATGGCCGTATCCGCCAGCCACCAGGCAAGCGGTAGCAGGACAACGCAGATCACGACTTCCTGGCGAAAGGCCGCCTCGTTGGTAAAAGCCGCCCGCAGCCCCTTCCACGAATAGCGCGTGGAGTGGACCAAGTGAGTTATTCCGGTATGGCGTGGCTTCATGGCGTGAGTTTCACCTGCTAAGCGTTGTTAGTTTGCCATTATCATGGCATCCAAATCCTGGGAGAGCGGGTCGAGTACTGCCGACCAGCTTAGATAAGGCGTCGAGCCGGTGCCATTCACCAATACGCTAAACACGCCCCAGCGTCCCTGGGCGGTGCGAAAGTAGCCCGCCGCCGCGCGTACCGCAAACGGCTCGTTCAGCGTGCCGGTCTTGAGCATCACGCTGTTCTGGAAGGCGGAAGAACCGCGGCGTATAAAGCGCATCACACCGTTTTCCGGCGACTGAAACGCCGCCACGAAGCTTGGAAAAAGCGCGTTTTGATTGAACATCGCCTCGAGCATAACGGTCGCGCCGTGGGCAGAGATGCGATTGCCGGTGGTCAGGCCGCTGCCGCTGTCCATGGTCAGCGGGCCGTGGCCGGGAAGGCTTTGGGCAAAGGCTTCGATCGCCTGCCCGGCCTGGCCAAGCTGCGCCTGGGGTGTTTCCACCAGGTTGAGCGCCAGCACATCGGCCATGTAGTTGTTGGAGTAGTTCATGGTGCGCAGCAAAAGCTCCTGCAACGGCTTGCTGTCCACCGCCGCCAGCCGGCTCGCCCCCGCCGGGCGGCTGGAGGTCACATGCCAGGGGTCGCGCACCGTCACGCCCGCCTGATTGAGCATACTCAAAAGTACCTGGGCGGTCTGCGCCGCCGGGTCGCCAGCGCCACGGTAGATGTCCTGAGGCGAGGCGTTGGTGGAGATCTGCCCGGTCAGGCGCAGTACGTCGCCGCGCTCGTCAGTGATACGTACGGCGCCGATTTCGGTGCCGCTATTGGCGGGTACGGTGCGTACCTGGTTGTCGATCGTGACCAGCGGCGCGGGGCTATCGCAAAGGCCGGTGCGCGCCGGCGTATTGGCGCTTGCCCCGGGGGCCACGTTCACACACCAGGTGCCAAAATTGACCCCGGCCGAGGTGAGCGGCGCGCTGTAGGCGTTGGTCACGCGGTTTTGCGCATTGCAGCGGTCGGTCGTGGCGCAGGTCACCGGCCCAAAGCGCCATTGGCTGACGACCAGCGCCCCATCGACCTCCTGAACCCCGGCCAGTTTCAAACGCTGCACCAGTCGCCACAGGTCTTCGCTGGTCAGCCCCGGGTCGCCGCCGCCTTCGAAAATCAGGTCGCCGCGCAGCACGCCGTTATCGATCACCCCGCTGCTGACCAGCGCCGAAGTAAAGCGGTGCTGGGGGCCAAAGCGACTAAGCAGTGCCGCGCTCATGTACGCCTTGGTGACCGAGGCCGGCGAGAGCTGGCGGTCCGGGTCGATACTGCCCAGCACCCGGTCGGCATCCGGCCCTAAAAGGCGTGCCTCGGCGCTGATCGAAAAGCCCTGCTCGCGAAGTTCGCTCAGGCGACTAAAGTCCGCCAGCAGCGGTTGACTGAACAAAAGGGCCACAGCGGCAACGCCCGCGGCCCGCGTTAGGCACCGCCTCAATGGTTTACAACGACTCACACTCACCTACCTTAGTACTCGTTCGTTTGGAAAAGACCCGCCTTCACGCCCCGCCGGTCGCGGTATAGAGCGCCAAAGCGCCGTCATGCGCTTGCCTTCTGCCTTGCGAGTTCGCACTCGAGCCGCCAAAGCGGTTGGCCGCTCTGCGCGTACTTGGCCTCGAACGGCGTCAGGTACTCCTCGCCGGGGACGACCGGCTCGATCTGCGCCTGGCACCCGGTGGCAAGCATCACGCCACAAGCGAACTCCTCGATATAAATCTGCCAGTTGGAGCGCACCTCCAGCCGTCCGCCCAGTGCAAGGGCGGTGGGAAACACCGGATGGCCGTGCCAGCGCATTTTCAAGTGCGCCGCCTTGGGGTAAGGGTTCGGGTAGAGCAGATAGTGGCGTGCCGGCGCCCACCCCGCCGCCAGCGCCAGCCGCCAGAAATCGACCAGGTCCGCGCGGACCAACAAGGCGTTGGCGGGCAGCGTCCCGTGCTCGCGCCCCAGGCGGCTTTCGCTGCGATCCACACCGATCACGGCGTGATCCGGGAACCGCGCCGCCAAACGCCGTGTCGAAAGCCCGACACCGCAGCCGGCATCGAGAATCAAAGGGGCATTGGCCCCCGCGTACCAGGCGTTGGCGGTCTCGAACGCCTGGCGGCTATGTTCGGCCACGGGCTTTTGAAGCGGATGCGCCAGGGCGCGCTCTACCCGGCGCTTTAGATCCTTGTGCGGTCCGGTCTGGTTGGATGTAACGACTCGAGACGCGTGCTGCATGCCAGCCTCTGATGGAAAAACCATGATTCTATCAGTCTCTGGCGCGCGCGGCATGACGCCATTGCACCCCCGGTGCTATGATCATGCCTTTAAATTGTATGGCGCTTGGCTTAGGTGTGTTCGACCACCCGCGCTTACGCTAACGTTACCTAATTATCGCACCACGAGGAATCCGGCTTGTCACACTTACCGGTAATTGTCGGCATGGGCGGCATCAATCCTGCTGGCAGAACCTCGGGCCATCAGGCCTTTCGCCGCACCGTGCTTGATGCGCTACCCGCTGAACAAAAGCGTCACACGCTGGAAGGCCTGGCGGCGCTGATGCGCCTGGCGATTCATACCGAACAAGGCTGGCAGGACGCCCAGGGGGCCCCGCTCGAGGACCCGGCCGAGGCGCTTGCCGAGCAGGTTCTGCGCCATACGCTGATTCGGCGTAACGAAGACCCGCGCTTTTTAGCCCCGGGCCTGCCCGCTGGCCGCAAGGCCGATATGGCCCTCGATGCCCCGCTGCGCTTCACGCTGCGCCGCCGCCAGCTACCGGAGAACCTGCCCGCCGACTGGACGATCAGCCCAGCCGACGATGCCCGTCACGTCAAGGTGACCGTGCCTGGTGGCACGCTGAGCGCCTTATTGCCCGATGCCCAGACACCTAAAGTCGTTGCCGCCGCGCAGCTACCCGCCGGGTTCGACCCGGCCAGCCTCTACCGCAGCGTGCACCACCCGCGCGGGCTCGCCATGGCCATTTTTGCCGCCAGCGACTGCCTGGGCGCAAGCGGGCTCGACTGGGAGAGCCTGCGCGCCCGCCTGGACCCGGATGACATCGCCGTTTACGCAGGCAATTCCATCGGCCAGCTGGACGACGAGGGCTGGGGCGGGTTAATGAAAAGCCTGGTGACCGGCAACCGGGCCACCTCCAAACAGATGCCTTTGGGCTACGGGCAGATGCCGGCGGACTTTTTGAACGCCTACGTGCTGGGCAGTGTCGGCAGTACCGGCGCCGCACTCGGCGCCTGCGCAAGCTTTTTGTACAACCTGCGCCTGGGAATCCACGATATTCGCGCCGGGCGCGCCCGGGTGGTGATGGTCGGCACCTCGGATGCGCCGATCACCCCGGAAATCATCGAAGGGTTTCGCGCCATGGGAGCGCTGGCCGACGACGCCGGTCTCAAGGCGCTCGACGCGCTGACGCTTTTGACCGACGCCGACTACCAGCGCGCCTGCCGGCCCTTCGCGCAAAACTGCGGCTTCACCATGGCCGAGGCGAGTCAGTTCGTCATGCTGATGGACGATAGCCTCGCCCTCGAGGTCGGCGCCAATATTTTGGGCGCGGTGCCGGACGTATTCGTCAACGCCGACGGCTTCAAGCGCTCGATCTCCGCGCCGGGTATCGGCAACTACATTACCCTGGGCAAGGCGGCGGCGCTGGTACGCGATATGCTGGGCGAGAAGTCGCTGGCGACGAGAAGTTTCATGCACGCCCACGGCACCAGCACGCCGAAAAACCGCACCACCGAGTCCCACGTGCTCCACGAGATCGCCCGGGCCCACGGTATAGAACAGTGGCCGGTGGTCGCGATCAAGGCGTTTATCGGCCACTCCCAGGGCTCGGCGGCCGGCGACCAGTTGGCAAGCGCGCTGGGCAGCTTCAGCCACGCCCTGCTGCCCGGCATCCCGACCCTCGACGCGGTGGCCGACGATGTCTTCGCCGAGCGGCTACGCTTTTTCAAGGAGCCGATCGCCTTCGAGGCGGACGCCAGCTTCATCAATGCAAAGGGCTTTGGCGGCAACAACGCCACCGGCGTGGTGCTTTCGCCCAGCGTCACCGAGCGTCTGCTGACCCAGCGCCACGGCGAAGCCGCGATCAGCGCCTGGAAAAAGCGCCGCGAGGCGGTCAACGCCACGGCCCAAAGCTATCTCGACCGGGCCGGGCGCGGGCAGTTCGCGCCGCGCTACCAGTTTGGCGAAGCGGTGCTCGAAGGTCCGGAACTGGACATCAGCGCCGAGCGCATCCATATTCCAGGCTACGCGCAGCCGGTCTCCTTGAAAGCCGATAACCCCTTCGGCCGGCTCGACGACCAGGAGAGCTTTTAACATGAGCGCCGAGCACCCGACCATCGCCGTTTATCCGGGCACTTTCGATCCCATCACCAACGGCCATTTCGACCTGATCGAGCGCGCCGCGCGCATGTTCGACCAGGTCATCATCGCCGTGGCGGCAAGCCCGGGCAAGACGCCGGCGCTTTCGCTTGAAAAGCGCATCGAACTCAGCGAGGCGGCCTGCGCCGAGCTTGGCAATGTCTCGACGGTTGGGTTTTCGTCGCTTTTGACCACCTTGATGGGGGAGCTGGATGCGCGCATCATGCTGCGCGGCATTCGCGCCGCCTCCGACTTTGAGTACGAGCTGCAGCTTGCTAACATGAACCGCGCGCAGAACCCGGAACTCGAAAGCGTTTTTCTCACGCCGGCGGTGGAAAACTCCTATATTTCGTCGACCATCGTGCGTGAAATCGCCAGGCTCGGCGGCGACGTCTCGGCCCTGGTGCCGTCGGCGGTCGTCGACGCACTACGCGAGCGCTACGCCAACGCGCGCTGAAGCCCTCTGCTTCACCCTGGTGCGCGGCGAGCGCGCCAGGGGAATCCGCCATTCAAGAGGTAATAGCCATGGCCCTGATGATTACCGACGAATGCATCAACTGCGACGTCTGCGAACCGGAGTGCCCCAACGATGCAATTTCACCGGGTGACGAGATCTACGTGATCGACCCCGGCCTTTGCACCGAGTGCGTGGGCCATTTCGACGAGCCCCAGTGCCAGCAGGTCTGCCCGGTGGATTGCATTCCGCTCGACCCCGAACGCCCGGAATCCAAAGAGCAGCTTTTGAAGAAGTATCACATCATCACCGCCGCCTAAGCCGCCCGTGCGCATCTGGGCGCTTGCCTGGCCCATCATCCTTTCCAACCTCACCGTCCCGCTTTTGGGGCTGGTGGATACCGCCGTGGACGGCCATCTGCCGGACTCGCGCTATCTGGCCGCGGTAACCCTGGGCGCGACACTTTTTAGTTTCCTTTATTGGGGCTTTGGCTTTCTGCGCATGGGCACCACGGGGCTCGTCGCCCAGGCCATGGGCCGCGAAAACCCCTCTGAGGTCAAAACCCTGCTCGGCCAGTCGCTTTTACTGGCGTTTTTTATTGGCGCCCTACTGCTGCTGTTCGGCGCGCCCTTGATCGACTTAGGGCTCTGGCTTTTGGATGGCAGCGAGGACGCCCAGGCGCTGGCCCGGGAGTACGCCGAGATCCGGCTTTGGTCGGCGCCGGCGGTGCTCGCCAACTACACGCTGCTGGGCTGGTTTTTGGGCCAGCAAAATGCGCGCGTCACGCTGATGATGCTGGTGCTGACCAACAGCGTGAATATTGTGCTCGATCTCTATTTCGTGGTTGGGCTGGGCATGACCAGCAACGGCGTGGCGCTCGCTAGCGTCATCGCCGACTACAGCGCGCTGGCCTTCGGTAGCTGGCTGGTACTGCGCCAACTACGCCTTTTACAAGGCGCCTTCGATCGCGCGCGCCTTTTAACGCTTCACGCCTACAAGGCACTTTTTAGCGTTAACGCGCATCTGTTCGTGCGTACGCTTGGGCTTTTGTTCGCCACGGCGTTTTTTACCGCCCAGGGCGCCCGCCAGGGCGATACGGTCCTGGCGGCCAACGCCGTGCTTTTGCAGTTCATCATGATGACGAGCTACGCTTTGGACGGCTTCGCCCACGCCGCCGAGTCGCTCGTGGGCCGGGCCTTCGGCAAGCGCGACTGGACGCAGTTTAGCGCCACGGTGGGCGCTGCGGCGCGCTTTTCGTTCTACACTGCCGCATTGGCCGCCCTTGCCTTTGCGCTGTTTGGTAATGCGATCATTGCGCTGTTGACCGGCCTTGGCGAAGTGCGCGCCGCCGCTGCCGTGTATCTACCCTGGATGATCGTCATGCCGCTGATTGCGGTGTGGAGCTACCTGCTCGACGGCGTGTTCATCGGCACCACGGCGGTGCGCGAGATGCGCAACAGTATCTTTATCGGCCTTTTGGTCTACCTGCCCGCCTGGTGGCTTTGTCAGGGGCTTGGCAACCACGGGCTATGGCTCGCCTTCACGCTGTTCATGCTCACCCGCTCGGCGGTGCTGATCGGCTACTACGTTCACTACCGCCAAACGCGCTGGCGAAGCGCCGGCGCCTGACATTGATCCATTGGTGGGGATGAAAAAACCACCCCGGGCTCGTATATTGAGCACGCATTCCCAATAACGAATAAAGCGAGCCTCCCATGCTAAGGTTTATCTCCAGACCCGCGGTCAAGCTGGTCGAGCGCTATTTGCCCGACCCTTACATCTTCGTTTTGCTGCTCACCTTGATCGCCTGCATCGCGGCCATCGCCGTAGAGCGCCAAACCCCGCTTGCCGTGCTGCGCATGTGGGGCGACGGCTTCTGGGGGCTTTTGACGTTCTCCATGCAGATGCTTTTGGTGCTGGTGACCGGCTTCATGCTGGCGAGCTCACCGCCGGTCAAACGCCTGCTTCAGCGTCTGGCGAGTACCGCCAAAAGCCCGGGCGGTGCCATCATCCTGGTCACGCTGGTATCCCTTGCGGCCAGCTGGATCAACTGGGGCTTCGGGCTGGTAGTCGGCGCTTTGTTCGCCAAGGAGCTCGCTCGGCTGATCAAGGTCGATTACCGGCTGCTGGTGGCCAGCGCCTACTCGGGCTTCGTGGTGTGGCACGGGGGCCTGGCGGGGTCGATTCCGCTCACCATCGCCACCGAGGGCCACTTCTCCGCCAACCAGATCGGCGTGATCGGCACCGGTTCGACCATTTTTGCCTTCTTCAACCTGGCCATCGTCGTGTGTCTGTTCATCGCGATTCCGCTGATCAACCGGCTGATGCTGCCCGCCGACCAGGAGAGCGTGTACGTGGACCCGGCGCTTTTGGACGACGAGCCGGAAACGACCGCGCGCACCACCCGACCCGCCGAGAAGCTCGAAAACAGCACCTGGCTTGCCCTGCTGGTGGGCGTGCCTGGCCTGCTGTTTTTGCTGGATCACTTTCTGCTACGCAGCGGCGGGCTCAACCTGAACGTGGTCAACTTTCTGTTTCTGTTTTTAGCCATCGTCTTGCACCGTACGCCACGTAACCTGCTGACCAGCCTCAACGAGGCGATCAAGGGCGGCGCGGGGATCGTCATCCAGTTTCCGTTCTACGCCGGCATCATGGCGATCATGGTGGAGTCGGGGCTGGCCCAGAGCCTGTCGGAGTGGCTGGTGTCGTTTGCCAGTGCCACCTCGCTACCGTTCTGGTCGTTTATCAGCGCCGGTATCGTGAACATTTTCGTGCCCTCCGGAGGCGGGCAGTGGGCGGTGCAGGCGCCGGTCATGCTGCCCGCCGCCGAGGCACTGGGCGCGGACGTTGCCCGGGTCGCCATGGCGGTGGCCTGGGGCGATGCCTGGACGAACCTGCTGCAGCCGTTCTGGGCGCTGCCGGTACTCGCCATTGCCGGGCTCAAAGCCAAGGACATTATGGGCTTTTGCCTGGTTCAGCTATTTTTAACCGGCGCGATCATCTCCATTGGGCTGGTGTGGTTTTAACCCGCTCCGTTCGATGCGCGGCCCGGAATCGAACGGGTACGCGCTTTTCAGATTTTAAAGAAGGCTTTTGTATGACGGATACCCAACGCGCCGACGCCACGGCCCTGCCCGGTCAGCGCGAGCTTTCCATGACGGTGCTGATGACCCCGGACATGGCCAATTTCAGCGGCAAGGTACACGGCGGTGCTATTCTCAAAAAGCTCGACGAGGTGGCCTACGCCTGCGCCAGCCGCTACTCCGGCCACTACGTCGTCACGCTTTCCGTCGACCAGGTACTTTTCAAGCAGCCCATTCTGGTCGGCGAACTGGTGACGTTTTTGGCCACCGTCAACCACGTGGGCCGCTCCTCGATGGAGATCGGCGTGAAGGTGGTGGCGGAAGATATTCGCGAAAAGCTGATCCGCCACACCAATAGCTGCTACCTGACCATGGTGGCGGTCGACCCCCAGGGTCAGCCTGCCACAGTGCCCCCGCTTTCGCTCGATACGCCGCTTCAGAAGCTGCGCTTCGAGAAGGCGGCACTGCGTAAAAAGCTGCGAAAACAGGCCGAGCAGGAAGAAAGGCTTGCCCAGCAACACCTGAGCGACGAGTCCTAGCCCGTTTTTGACCACTACTGAAAGGAGTCTTCATGCTGGCCAGAGAGCGCCACCCCCAACTACCCAAAGCCGTGGAGTACGCGCACATCGGCTGGGATTTTTTCATTCTGGCCGTGGTGATCGTCAACCTGGCGCTGCTGCTGTTCGACTCGCTTTTTTTACTGGACTGGTTTCGCCAGGGCCTGGAAAGTACCGCCCCCGGCTTTCACGACGCTTACCAGCGCACCATCCATAGCCGGTTTTTCGCCATCGACCTGGTGTTCGTCACGATATTCGTGATCGACGTGCTGCTGGGCTGGATCGCCGCCGTCGTCGAGCGGCGCTACCACCGCTGGTTTTTCTACCCGTTCATCCACTGGTACGACGTGCTCGGCTGCATTCCGCTGGCGGGCTTTCGCTGGCTGCGCGCGCTCAGGCTTTTGTCGCTGATCAACCGCCTGCACCGGCTGGGTTTGATCAACGTGCGTAACTGGTCGAGCTTTCAGTTCGTGGCCAAGTACTACGACATCCTGCTCGAAGAACTTTCCGATCGTATCGCGCTGCGCCTGATGGGCAACGTACAGCAGCAGATTCTGGCGGCGGATTCGCTCACCGAGCGGCTGGTGGACCGGGTGATCATGCCCCGCAAGGCCGAGCTGATTCACGAAATCTCCCAGCGGCTGGAATCGACCGTGGGCAAGGCCTACGAGCAAAACCGCGCGTCGATCATGAGCTCCATCGATGGCTTGATCACCCGCACGCTCAACGAAAGCCCGGAGATTCAGCGGCTCAACCGCCTGCCGATGGGCGAAGCCGCCTCCAGCGCCATGCAGGCCTCGTTAAGCGGCGTGGCCCAGCGGCTGGTCGACGAGCTGGCCCTCGGCATTCACTCGTCGGATTTCCGTCAGCTCGTCGAGCGCACCGCCGAAAGCGGGTTCGAGAGCTGGCTCACAGTGGACGAAACCAGCGCCTACGTCACCGAGCAGGTGCTCTACGACATGCTGGAAATGCTCAAGGAGCAGGTGCGCCGCCAGCGCTGGAAAGACCGCTACGACTAAACGAGCACATTCGAACTACCCGCCAAGCGCTTCACAGGACAAGGCCCGAAGAGATGAACAGCGAACTACTTTTACTACTAGGGCCGGTGGCGGTTTTCATTGTGTCGATGACCCTGACGCCGGGGCCGAACAACTTGATGCTGACGGCCTCCGGGGCGAACTTCGGCGTTCGTCGGACCGTGCCCCATATGTTGGGGATTCTGGGAGGATGCTTCGCCCTTTATGTGGCCATTGCACTGGGCCTGGGCGTACTCTTCGAGCGTTTTCCGATTTTGCAGACCACGCTGCGCTGGGTGGGGAGCGCCTACCTGCTCTACCTGGCCTTCAAGATTGCCACGGCGCCCCCGCCGGATTTAACGGACACGCGCACCAAAGGCGCGCCGCTGACGTTTGGGCAGGCGGCGCTGTTTCAACTGGCCAACCCCAAGGCCTGGGTGCTGGGGCTTGCGCTGATTGCCGGATTTCTGCCCGACAGCGGCTCCACACTGGTTAATGCGGTAATACTGGTGGGCTTTGCCGAGTTCGTGGCCATGCCCTGCCTGCTGTTGTGGGTGGTCTTTGGCATGGCCATCGGGCGCTTTATCAAAAGCGACGGCGCCTGGCGGGCGTTCAATATCACCATGGGGGTTCTAACCGCCGCCTGTGTGGTGCTGATTTTGCGCTAAACGCACAATCAGCCGCAGCGAAACGCGCTGATACGCCCGGCCTCATCGACTTCGATATTGAGCCGGTCCGCACGATGGTCCATCGTGGCCGAGCTATCCGGCTTGAGCACGCGAACGTCGCTCGCGCCGCTTTCAGCCTGCAGTTCGCGGGTGCGCGTGTCGGTTAACTGCTCGCCCGTTACCTGATCGAGCCTTGCAATGTCGCACTCGCCCCGAGGGGCGGTTTCGCCTACCCGCGGCGGCGGCGGCGCGCTAACGTCCGGGCTGGTGGGCGCCTGGGCGACGCCGGTATTGGTCGTGCAGCCACTGAGAAGTACCGCCAGCGCCAGCGCGGCGGGGCCGGTTTTGCACAATCGATTAACGCTTAACATGCCACTTATCCTTGTGAGTGCGTGGTGAACGGGCCGCGGCGTTCGGGTTGCACAACGGCCTGGCATAAAAAAGCAGGCGAGAGAGTATCTCGCCTGCTTTTCGAACCCCGCTCGATCTTATTCGGCGGCGTCTTGTACGGCCTGACCGCCCGCTTGAACGTCCTGGCCCGCACCCGACATGGTGTTGCAGCCTGCCAGAGTGGCGGCGCTAACCAGTAGAATGAAGCTCATCGCGATTAGTTTTTTCATCGTGTTCTCCTTAACATTTATGGGCCGGGGAAGCCTTCGCATGAATAGGTAACGCAGGCGTTGTGTTAGCGTAACAGCGTTTGGGCCATCGTGCCCGTTTAACGCACCGCCGCTCACCCGAATTAGATAGCAGTTGCCATGCTAGTCGTCAACATTTGAACCTGGAGCCCGCCCATGAGCACCTTTACGCTGGACCCTCGCCTGGCCGCCGACACCCTGGCGCTGGCCGACCTGCCGCTTTGTCGCGCCCTGTTAATGAACGATGCCCGCTACCCCTGGGTGATTCTGGTGCCGCGCCGCGAGAGCACCTGTGAAGTCTTCGAGCTAAGCGCCGAGGACCAAACCCGGCTTTGGCAGGAAGCGACGGCGCTGGGCAAAGTGATGAATAGTGCGTTCAAGGGCGACAAGCTCAATATCGCAACGCTTGGCAACGTGGTCAGCCAACTGCACGTTCACCTGGTAGTGCGCTTTGAAAGCGATGAAAGCTGGCCAGCCCCGGTATGGGGCAGAGGTGAAGCCGTGCCCTACACCCCCACCCAGCAAAGCGAGCGCCGCGAGCTGATTTTGGCGCATATGGACAAGCTCACCTTCTAAATCAGGGGGAGGCGCCAAAGGGCGCGGCGCTGCGCGAGGCGGGTTCGCTAAAAAGCGGCGAGCTCGCCGGCTGGTTAAACCCGGCAACCGAAAGCGACACCCCCAGCAAGATGATCACCGCGCCCCCTGCCAGGGCCGCCCAGGCTGCGGTTTTTTCCAGCACGCTTTGGCGCGACTGACGCTTGAGCCGCCGCGTGGCCCAGCCGCGAGCGAAAACGCTTGCCAACGCCAACGCCGATACCGTCATCCCGGTGCCGACGGACATCGCAACGACCGCCGTCACGCCCACGTAAAACTGCCCTAAAAGCCCCGCAGCGCCCAGCAAAAGCACCGCCCCAGAACACGGGCGCATGCCGATCGCGCCCACGGTCATCAGCGCGGTGCGCCAATCGAGCGCCTGGTCGGGCTCGATATGATGCGCCCCGCCACAGCAGTGGTGGTGGTCGTGGTGGTGATGCGCCGGATCAGGTGCCGAAGACGGCCTTAGGCTCAAGGGCGAGGCCGCGACCGGCGCAAACGTCGCGCGCGGGGGCGCTTGATAAGCGCGGCGCAGTTGGCGGAGTGCCCGAACGCACAGCCATAAGCCTAAAAGCGCCACCAGCGCAAAGCTTGCCTGCTCGACCCAAACCACGCTGCCCATCGCCTGACGGGTCACGAAGCCAAGCCCCAACACCAGCACCCCCACCATCGCGATGGCGGTAACGCCTTGCAAAAGCGAAGCGGCGAAGGAGAGCCCTAGTGCCCGGCGGGTCGCCCCGCCGTGGGAGGCGAGATAGGTGGCCAGCACCGCCTTGCCGTGGCCCGGGCCCGCGGCGTGGAACACGCCATAGCCGAAGCTTACGCTCAAAAGCGTCAACCACGCCGAGGGAGACGGCGTACGGGCAAGCTCGGTGACCGCCAAGGTAAGCGAGCGGTGCAGACCGCGCTGCCAGGCAAGTACCTGCAGGCTCGCGCCCTGAAACCAGCCGTACGCTGCGTAGGCTGCCAGCGCCAGGCAGACAGCCAACACCGCTGCGCCGAGGATTTTTTTCTTCGAAGAGGGCTTTTGTACAGCGGGGCTTTTAAAGGTGACATCACGCATGGCTACGACTCGGTGCAGTTAACGTGGCCGGTTTCAGCAAAAAAGCGCCCCAGATCGGGCTCGCCCTGCTCGCCCTTGTCCAGCAACGCGGCCTGTAGCACAAGCTCCGGGTCCGGGTCGGCGGGGGTTACGCTCAAATCGCAGGAAAGCTCGCCGGCGAGCGCGAGCGCGCTTTCTGCGGGGGCGCCGTTTTGCTCCTCATGGACCACTTCGATGTAATAGGTCGGATCGAAAATCTGGTACTCGAGTAGCGCGCCGTCGAGCGCCACCGGCTCCGCCAGGGGCAGCGTGAACATGTACACCAGCCGCTCGTTGCGCTTGAGGGTGGTGTACTCGCTAACCTCGCCAAGCGCCTGAGGTTCGCCATCGACCCAAAGCTCGGTGAAATACCCCTGGGCTGCGAGATTATCGCGTATGTCCTGGCCCAACTGATCCAGCCCCTCCTCGAAACTTGCATCCTCCACCCGAGAGAGCTCATCGAATACGATCAGGCTATAGAACGGGTCCATCCGCCAGGTCTGGCTAAGCGCCGTGGCCCGGCCCTGCTCGTCGGTCAAAACGTTCACGCTCAGGTCGATCCAGCCGTGGGGGTGCGCCTGGGCGCCGGGGCTGGCAAGCACGCTCAGCGTAAAGGCCAGGGCGCCAAGCCCCGCAAGGCGTGTCGCCCTTCTGCCCAACGGGTGCAAAACGCTCAAGGGGCTTCTCCCAGCCGCTGCTGCAGCTCGACGAGCCAGGGGTCGAGCAGGTACGGCGCCAGGGGCGTGGCGCCGCGCAGTGCAGAAACACGTACCTGGCTTGCCGTCCCTAGCGGTTCGACCTGCAGCATCAGGCGGTACTCTGGCCAGCGAGCCAACGCGCCTTCCGCCCGCCCCAGGGCCAGATCGGCGTGGCGGATCACGTAGCCCTGGGCCACCATCAAATCCACCGCCTCGCGGAAGGTGCGCTCCGGCGCGGCGTTAAAGCGAAGCTCACGCGGGTCGACCGGCTGGGTGGTGGCGCACCCGGCAAGCACCAGAGCGAAGAGCACCAGGGCGGGCGCTGCGAAAGCACGGCGAAAAAGCATCATAAGCGGCTCCCGGAGCGCTCGAAGGCGGGCAGCGCCGACTGAAAGCGCCGGCAGAAGTCGTCGTTGCTGGCGGTACGCGATTCGCGTACATCGCGCACATGATCAAAGCGGCGAATATCACGGGATATACGCACGTGGTCGTTGTGGACCAGCACGCTCACTCGCTCGCTTTCGATGGGCTGCTGGCCGATACCGATACCGGTGCCCACCCCAAGGCCGACCGAGGAGCCGCGGCCAATCCCCAGCCCGCCAAACAGTCGCACGCCGGAGCCGTAACGGTAACCATCGTAGGCGTCGTAATAGCCCACCAGCTCCCGCTCCTTGCTGGCGCTCACCAGGCCAAGGGTGGTATCCGTCGTATCGAGCTCGAAGTCCCAGTTTTCCAGAAGCGCCACGCTCTGGATCACGAGATCCTGCGCCTCGGCCCCCTGGGTTGGAAAGTAGCACGTCGGCGCCGGTGCCGGTTCGGCCCGGGGCAGCTGATCCGGCACGGTCTGACAGCCTGCCAGCGCCATTAAACAGACGACCCCGATCGGTAGTGACTTCATGCGTGCTCCCTCGGCGTTCAAACCGGCTCTTGTAGGGTTGATAACGCAAGCCCTGGTACCCAACCTGGTGCCACGGTAAGCTCAGGCCTTAATTTCTCTTCCAAGACAAACAATTCATCATAAGGTTTTATGGAGGCTGCGTCATGAAGGTTGTGCTCTGCCCCGATAGCTTCAAGGATGCGCTGAGTGCCGAAAAGGCCGCCCAGGCCATGGCAAAAGGCGTCCGCAAGGCCTGCCCCTTGGCGACCGTGCACACTTGCCCGCTCGCCGACGGCGGTGAAGGAAGCCTCGACGCACTGATTGCCGCCACGAATGCCAGCCGCTGCCAAATCGAGGTACACGACGCCTTGGGCCGGCCCCGCTTGGCCAGCTGGGGCTGGCTCGCTGGCGAGCGTACCGCATTTATAGAACTGGCCGAAGCCAGCGGCTTGCAGCATTTGACCTCCCAGGAGCGCTGCGCCCTGCACACCAGCACGTTTGGCGTGGGCGAGCTTTTTCGCGCCGCCCTGGACGCCGGCGCCGAAAAAGCCCTGCTACTGCTGGGCGGCAGCGCCACCAACGATGCGGGCGCAGGGATGCTCCAGGCGCTGGGAGCGGTCCTCAAAGACGCAAGCGGGCAGACGCTGGCGCCGGGCGGCGCCGCGCTCGCCTCGCTCGACACCCTGGATCTGTCCGGGCTCGACCCGCGCCTTGAAGCGCTCAGTGTCGAGGCGGCGGTGGACGTGGACAACCCGCTTTTAGGCAGCCGCGGGGCAAGCGCCGTGTTCGGCCCGCAAAAAGGCGCCACCGAGGCGGATGTGGCCAGCCTGGATAAAGCGCTCGAGCGCTTTGCCGACGTTAGCGCGACGGTGCTGGGTATAGATCATCGCGCGCTTCCCGGCGCCGGGGCCGCTGGCGGCATGGGCTTTGCCGCGGCGAGCTTTTTGAAGGCCACCCTAAAGCCGGGTATCGAGATCATCATGGCCCAGGCGAACCTGGCCGCGCTGATCGAAGACGCGGATTGGGTGATCACCGGCGAAGGCCGCCTGGACGGCCAGAGCCTGGCGGGCAAAACGCCGATTGGCGTAGCCCGGGCCGCCCGGCCCTACGGCAAACCGGTGGTGGTGTTAGCGGGCAGTTTGGGTGAAGGCTGGCAGGCGTGCCTCGAGGAGGGCGTGACCGCGGCCTTCGCCCTGGCCGACGGCCCCATGACCTTAGAGGAGGCGCTGGCGCGCACCGCCGAGCTTTTGAGCGCGCGCTGCGAAAGTATCACCCGGCTCTACTGCGGCGCCCCGGCGGTTGAAAAATAGCCTGGCCGCCTGCACTTAACAGGTAGAGGCGGCGGTGATACCGCCACGCTATGAACGCGATACACAAAACCCGTTTTATCGCGCCACTGCCCTTCGCTACTCTAAGTACCACGAAGGTAAGTGCCACGAAGGGCCGAGCGCCCAGGAACGGTTTCACAGTACGGTTTTACAGGAAGGAGTCTTTATGTCCGAGTTCAACAGCATTGGTCTACACGAAGGTAGTGCAAGCCAGCTGGCCGAGAAGCTCAATCATCTGCTCGCCAACTACCAGATCTTCTACATGAACGTGCGCGGCTATCACTGGAACGTCAAGGGCAGCGACTTTTTCCAGCTTCACGAGAAGTTCGAGGAGCTTTACACCGACCTGCTCACCAAAGTGGACGAAGTCGCCGAGCGTATTCTGACGCTGGGCCACAAGCCGGTCCACGCTTACAGCGACTACGCCAAGCTTTCGCGCCTGGAGGAAGACAAGGACGTACACGATGGCCAGGCCTGCGTTAAAGGCGTGCTCGACGGCTACCAGACGCTGATCGCCCTGCAGCGCGAAGTGCTGGCCTTGGCCTCCGATGCCGACGATGAAGGCACCGCCGCCCAGGCCGGCGACTACATCCGCGAGCAGGAAAAAACCGTGTGGATGTTAAACGCTTATTTGAGCAAGTAACCCGCACCGCATCACAAAAACGGCGCCTGTAGGCGCCGTTTTTGTGAGTACCACCAGCACTTCTGGAACACCGAAGTGGCTAGCGCTTTTCAGCCAACGCCTCGGTAAAGGCGCGCAGCATTTTCCAGAACTCCTCGACGGATTCAAGTTCTACTCGCTCGTCCGGCGAGTGGGCGCCACGAATCAGCGGGCCAAACGAGATCATGTCCAAATGCGGGTACTTGCTGCCCAGGATGCCGCACTCAAGGCCTGCGTGAATGACCTTCACCGCGGGCTCGACGCCCAGCAGCGCCTGGTGGCGCTCCTTGAACGTAGCCAGCAGTTCACTCTGCGGGTTGGGCGCCCAGCCGGGGTAGCCGTTTTCCACCCGGACGCGCGCGCCCATGAGCCCGAACAGCGCACTGAAGCGATCCGCCAGCGCTGTCGTAGCGCTGTCGTGCAGCGAGCGCACCAGCGCACAAAGATGCAGCCGCCCATTGTCAAGGCTTAATACGCCCAGGTTGTTCGAGGTCTCGACCACGCCCTGGACGTCCGCGCTCATGCGTTCTACCCCGCAAGGGGCGGCGTAAAGCGCGGCCACCAGCATGGCGCTGGCATCGCGGGTCAGCGGCTCTTTAGCGCTATCGCCTTCGAGTTGTTTGGCCTTTAGCGAAAGGCCAGGGTCACCGCTACCCAGCTCCGCTTTCAGAATGTCTGCGAGCTTTTCCACCTTGCCAAGTGCGGCGTCCAGCTCATCGGCGGGCAGCGCTACGGTGGCAAACGCCTCGCGGGGGATCGCGTTTCGCAGCGTGCCGCCGCGGTAGTCGATCAGCCGGGCATCGAGAATATCCAGCGCCCGCAGCGCGCGCACCAGCAAGCGGTTGGCGTTACCCAGCGGCTTGTGAATGTCTATCCCCGAGTGGCCACCCTGGAGCCCGGTCAGCGAAAGCTCGATCACCGCTTCCTCTTCGCGCAGGGCGCTGCCGGGCAGCTTGGCATCCACCAGCACGTCCGCGCCGCCGGCGCAGCCGATATACGCTTCGCCACGCTCTTCGCTGTCCAGGTTCAAAAGCAGCGAGCCTTCGAGCCAGTTTTCGTCCAGGTTCAGCGCACCGCCCATGGAGCTCTCTTCCTCCAGCGTGAACAGCGCCTCCAGCGGGCCGTGGGTCAGGGTGTCGTCTTCGAGCAGCGCCAGAATCGCCGCCACGCCAAGCCCGTTATCCGCCCCCAGGGTGGTGCCATCGGCGTGTAGCCAGCCGCCTTCGACGTAGGTGCTGATCGGGTCTTTAGTGAAATCGTGCGGGGTGTCAGCGTTGGCCTGGGCGACCATGTCCAGGTGGCCCTGAAGGATCACGCCGGGGGCGCTTTCAAAGCCCTGGCTTGCCGGCTTTTTGATACGCAGATTACCGAAGCTGTCGCGATCGGACGTCAAGCCAAGCCCCGCCGCCCAGGCTTCGAGCTTTTCGACCAGCGCGGCCTCGAAACCGGAGGGTCTGGGCGTATTACACAGCGTACGGAAGTGGCGCCATACCAGCGTAGGTTCAAGCGAGTCCAGATGTGCGTTCATGATAGCTCTTTGTGATTCATAACCGTCCTACTCTACCGCTCCCGCTCGTCGGGGAAAAGAGCCCACTCGGCCAGACACCGAACCGCCGCCCGAAGCGCCCGGTTCGCCTCCCGCGGCGCGGGGGCGGGCAGGCGGTTTTGAAACGCCCACGCGGTCAGGGTTTCGAGGGCGTGGGTTGCATCCGAAGGCGCGCCCGGCTTTGCTTGCTCGGCGCTTGCCAAACGCGCCAGCAACGCAAGTGCCGGCCGGGCCAGCGCCGGGTCGCGGTGGGCGTAGGCCACGTCCCGCACGTCCTGGCGCTGCTGCGCGTTCAAAGACGCAGGCTTTAGCGCACCGAGCAGTAGCACCACGACATCCGGGGCGAGCGTTGGTAGCTCAAACGCGAGCAGGCTTTCAAGCCCCGCGCTAAAGGAGGCGTCGAGCTCCTTTAGCACCGCTTCGCCTTCCGGGTTGAGCGCGCGCGCCACCATCACCGCGTACTCGCCGGTGGAGGCTTCGCGGGTAACGCCCAGCCGCACCGGTTTGAACCCCAGCGCCCGCCAAAAGCGTAAAAGCGAGGCCTCGGCACCGAAAGTCGCCCCATAAAGTGCCAGACCGCTTTCCCGCGCGGCCGCGATATCCGCCTCGATCAGCGCCCGACCCAACCCTTCACGGCGGCGCTGCGGGTGAGTGGCAATACGCGCGACCCGGCGCCAGCGGGCGATGAGTGCGCCGCGGCTGCCGCTGTGGGCGGCCAGCGACTGCGCGAGCAGGTGCCCGCGCGGGCGACGCTCGCCCCGGGCGACCTGGTCGGCGAGCTCGGCCTCGAAGCCCCCTTCTTCCCGGGTCACTAGTACGGCCTGGGGCGCGGCGCCCTCGCCCATCATGCGAAAGCCGGTGCCCGGGCCGTCCATTAGCTGGCGTAAATCATTGGGCGTGGTGCGGTAGTGCGACTGAACCAGCAACCCGAAGAGGGTTTCCATCAGCACCGGGTCGCGGGAAAGCATTGGCTGGGTGAGCGTCTGGGTCGCGTCAGGGGCGCCGCGCTGGAGCCTGGGAAGCGGCGCGTCCAGCAGCAGCAGTTTTTTTAGCACCGCTTCCAGCGGGTCCTGGGCGGCCCAGCGCACCGGCGCATCCAGGCACACCTCGCGCCAGAGCGGGGTGTGGCGCTCGAGCACCTCGCGAAAGCGCAGCGCAAAGCCGCGCCCGGAACCTTCGTAGCCGTGCACGGTGGTGGCAAACGCAATGCGTGGAAACGCCTCGAGCCACTGGGCCAGCAGCGCGGCGGGGATCGCCGCTGCTTCATCCACCAGCAGGTAGCGGCCATCGCCGCCAAGCACACCGTCGCTTACCTGCTCGCCGAGTGCCTGGGGCGTCAAGTAGCGCAGCGTTTGCCCGCCAGGTAGTTCGAAGTGCCCAGACCCCTGCCAGCGCCCCGCGGGGCAGAGCGCGCCGAGCCGCTCGGTGAGGCTTACGATAGCATCAAGCGACGGCGCGGTGACGACGATGTCGCTTACGCCGCTTTGCAGCAGTCGCGCGCAGGCGATGCCCAGCGCCGCGCTCTTGCCCCGGCCTCGGTCGGCGGTAATCACCAGCGGCCGGCGGCGCTTCAGGCGAGTAATGAGAGAAGCCACCCGCGCCTGGTCCGGGGTTTGGCAGGCCGGGTCGTCCACGTAGTGCGGGGCGGGTGGTACCGGGCCAAGCCGGGGCAGCCAGGGCCGGAGCGCTACCGGCCAGCGGACGACATCAGCAGAGGCCGTCAAAATGCCCGCCAGCCGCTGAAGGTAGTAGGCGCTCAGCCCCTGCCAATGCCAGGGGTGGTCGGTAAAGCGAGCGTAGTCCGGGTCCGGCGTGCGGCCCCAGTCCGCCGGGGTGATCAGCACGCAAAGCCCGCCTGCGGTTAACGTGCCCGCTAGCACGCCGAGCGCGTCCGGGTCGAAGCCCTGGGCTGCGCTTGCGTCAATCACCACCAACTGGTGCTCGCCCCCCAGCCGGCTGCGCGCTTTTTTGTTGGATAGCGCCGCGACCGGGGCATCTTCTTGGCTTGCCACCCAAAGCGGCGCTTGCCAGGCGTGGGCCTGCCAGAGCGCCAGCGCCGCTTCACGGCACGCGCTAGCCTCGCCGTGAAGCCACACCAACTGGCGCCAGCGGCGCCGCTTCAGGCGTTTGGCGTGGGCGGCCACGACCTGGGCGCAGCGCTTGGAAAAGGGGGCCGAAGCATTAGCGGGGCGCTCTATCATGGAACTTCCTGAACAGGTGGGTCTGGGTCGTTAAGCGCCGGCGTAATCGGTTCTACAACGTAAGTCCTGCAACGCGACGCCTGCCCCGGGAATACGCGTTCAACCCGGCAAGGCCAGCTTTCAGCGTCTACCACCAACGGCTATGGCGCGCGGGCCCGGGGAGTATGCTAGCTTATCGCTGTAGCGCACCCAAGTTGACGTATACGTAAGGCTGCGTTCGTTTTCCTGACCGTTTACCAATACCAACAACATCACACGCTAAGGAAACTCATCATGACGACGATCTCTCGTTTCGCCCTAAGCGCGCTTGCCACCGGCGTGCTCTTCGCCTCCACCGCCCAGGCCCAGGAGCAGTGGACCATGACCTCCACCTGGCCGGACAACCTGGACCTGATTCAGATCGACCGCCATTGGGTGGATCTGGTCAATCGGCTGGCCGGCGAGGAGCTACAGATCAATTTTCGCGCCGGCGGCACGCTAATGCCCGGCACCGAGGTGTTCGATGCCACCGAAACCGGCAGCATCGAGGCCGCCGGCGACTGGCCAGGCTACTGGGCGGGGCTCAACCCGGCGTTTTCACCGCTGGCGACCACCACGAGCCTGTTCAACGGCGTCGATTACCTGAACTGGATTCAGCAGTGGGGCGGGCGTGAGCTCTACGAGGAGATCTACGGCCAGTTCAACATGATGTACCTGCCCTACGGCATTACCAACAACGAATCCGGCTTCATGGGCCGCACGCCGATCGCGAGCATCGCGGACCTTGAAGGCAAGCGCCTGCGCCTTTCCGGCCGCGACCAGGGCCGCGTGCTCGAACGCCTGGGCGGCTCTCAGGTGACGCTTGCCGGCGGCGAGGTGTATCAGGCCATCGAGCGCGGCGTGATCGACGCCGGCGAGTTCTCGACCCCCGGCGTGGACTACAAGGCGGGCTTTTCCGAGGTAGCGGACAACTGGGCAACGCCAGGCTGGCATCAGTCCGCGAGTGTGTTCGGCGTGATGATCAACATGGAGGCCTGGAACGCGCTCGATGAGACGACCCAGGCAAAGCTGCGCATCGCCGCCGACGCCACCATGGCCTGGTCGCTGGCCTGGTCCGAGCGCGCGTCCAACGAGGCGACCCGCCAGTTCATCGAAGACGGCGTGACCATCAACCAGTTCTCCGAGGAAGACCTGGCGCGGATTCAGGAGGTCACCAACGAGGTGATCGTTCAGGGCGCCTGCGAGAATCCGGACCACGCCAAGGTCTACCAGTCGATGGTGAGCTATCTGGAGGACTACGCCACCTGGCGCGATGTCTCCGCCCCCTTCAACATGAGCCGGTCCATGGAGAGCCTGCCGTCGCTTTCAGAGATCGAAGCCTGCCTGTAAGGCGCGTTGGCCGCTTCGCTAACCACGGGGCGGCTTTGCTGACTGCGGAGGGTTTTTCATGCACGCCATTGCCAAGGCGATCGATGCCGTGAACGAGCTGTTTGGGCGTCTCATCGCGCCCTTGATTGCCGTCATCACCCTGATCGTGCTGTTCGATATCGCCTCGCGCTTTTTCCTGGGCCGGCCCAGCGACTGGGCGTTCGATGTCACCAAGATGCTGTTCGGCGCCCACTTCATGCTGATGGCCGCTTACGGCTTGAAACACCACGCCCACGTCGAAGTGGACGTACTCAAGCGCCTGTTCTCGCTAAAGCGCCAGGCGGTGCTGACCCTTCTGGGCTATGCGATCTTCTTCGTGCCGTTCATCTGGATGCTGTTGAAATACGGCTGGCTGTTTTTCGAGCGCTCCTTCAGTCGGGGCGAGACCACCTACGGCATGGTGGCCATTCCCGTCTACCCCATCAAGGGCGTGATCGTGGTGGCCGCCGTACTGATACTGCTGCAGGCCATCGCCATCGTGCTGCGCGCCGTCATCGCCCTGCGTGAGGAGAAGCGCTATGAACCTGAGTCCTGAACTGTTGGCGCTTTGCATGTTCGGCGGGCTGTTGGTTGGGCTCTTCATGGGCCACCCGCTGGCCTTCGTGCTGGGCGGGGTCGCGGTGATCGGCGCCTTTCTCGGCCCCGGCGAGCGGGTGCTGGGTACGCTGATCAATAATATTTTCGGCAACGCCATGGACAACTACGTGCTGGTGGCCATTCCGCTGTTCGTGCTCATGGCGCGGTTTCTCAACGACTCCGGCGTCACCGAGCGCATGTTCGACGCCATGCGGCTGCTTCTAGCCAACCTGCGCGGCGGGCTTGCGCTGACCGTGGTGATCGTCTCGATATTGCTGGCGGCGACCACCGGTATCGTCGGCGCCTCGATCGCGGTGATGGGCATGATCGCGCTGGTGCCGATGCTGAAATACGGCTACAACAAGGAACTCAGCGCCGGCGTCATCATGGCCAGCGGCTGCCTGGGGATTCTGATACCGCCGAGCATCATGCTGATTCTGATGGCCAGCTACTCACCGGTGTCGGTCGGGGCGCTGTTTGCCGGCGCGATGGTGCCCGGCGTCATGCTCGGCGTGATGTACGCGCTCTACGTGCTGCTCATCTGCCACTTCAAGCCTTCCTATGGGCCGCCGGTACCCAGGCAAGAGCGCGCCGGCGTGAGTACGATGGAGCTTCTAAAGATGCTCGGCAAGTACGTGGTGCCACCCATGGCGCTGATTCTGGGCGTGCTCGGGGCGCTGTTTACCGGTATTGCGACGGCAACAGAAGCCTCGGCGATTGGTGTCTTCATCGCCTTTCTGCTGTTTTTGATTTTTGGTGATCGCAAGCTCTCGACCTGCTATCGCACGCTGATCGACGCGGGCAAGACCACCACCATGGTGATGCTGGTGCTGGTGGGCGCCACCGCCTTTACCGGCGTATTCTCCCGCGGCGGCGGCATGCAGGTGATTCAGGATTTGCTGCTGGCGATGCCCGGCGGCACGACCGGGGCGCTGATCATGATGTTTTTGCTGGTGTTCGTGCTGGGCATGTTTCTGGACTGGACCGGCATCGTGCTGCTGAGCTTTCCCATCATGCTGCCGATCATCCAGCAAATGGGGATCGATCCGCTCTGGTTCGTAGTGATGGTGGCCGTGGTACTGCAAACGTCCTTCCTCACCCCGCCTTTCGGCTACGCGCTGTTTTACCTGAAAGGCGTCGCCCCGCCCGGGGTGGAGATCGTCGACCTCTACAAGGCGGTAATTCCCTTCTGCGTGCTGATTCTAATCGCCTGTGTGCTGATGGCGTTCTTCCCGGTGCTGGTGACGGGGCTGCCAAGCGTGATGATCGGTTATTGAGCTTTCCGCCGCCTTTTCGGACGTCGGCGTGATCTCAAGTGGCTTCTGTGCTAATTTGGAAAACGATCACTTCCAATATGGCATTCATGACGACTTCAAACCGACAAGACCCTCTCGTTTCGCGCGGCCGCGGCCGCCCCCGAGAGTTCGATCTGGCGCCTGTGCTGGACCGGGCCATCGAGGTCTTCAGCGAGCGCGGCTACCAGGCCACCTCGATCACCGATCTGACCAAAGCGATGGGGCTCTCTCAAGGGAGTCTCTACAAGGCGTTCAAAGACAAACGCGCCGTGTTTTTGGCCGCCTTCGATCACTATCGGGAGCGGCGGACGCGACAGCTTCGCGACGCCCTGGGCGCGGACGGCACCGGGCGCGAACGACTACGCCGGGCGCTTTTGTTTTATGCCGAGTCGGCCCAAGGCGAACAAGGCCGGCAAGGGTGTCTGGTGGTGGGTAGCGCCATCTCGCTGTCCGCCTTCGACGCAGACATGGCCGCCCATATTACCGACGCGCTCGAACGCAACGAAGAGCTGGTCGCTGATTTGCTCCGCCAGGGCCAGGCGGACGGCTCCCTTCGCCCCGAGCTTCCAATTGATGCCACGGCGCGAACGCTTTTATGCCTGACCCAGGGCATACGCGTGGTGGGCAAGACCGGGCGCAGCCGCGAAGAGTTGCAAGCCGTGGTAGAGGTTGCGATGCGCGTTATAGATTAATTTTTATCTATTTTGGAAATGATCGTTTTCATAATACAGACTAACAGGAGTTCGTATGAACGTTGCCTTTCTGGGCCTGGGTATCATGGGGCACCCCATGGCGGCCAACCTGCTCGACGCGGGCCATTCGCTGCGCATCTGGAATCGATCCCGCTCCGCGACGGCAGCGCTTGTCGCCCACGGCGCCACGGCGTTCGATACGCCGATCGAGGCGGTCGACGAAGCGGATATCGTAATCTCGATGCTGGCCGATGATAACGCCACGCGCACCGTAATGAGCGAAACGGTACTGGCCGCCATGCGCCCAGGCGCTATTCACGTCAACATGGCCACGGTGTCGGTGCAATACGCCACCGAGCTTGCCGACGCGCACCGTGCCCACGCCATCAACTACGTGGCCGCGCCCGTACTCGGGCGGGTCGATGTGGCGCGTGCTGGCCAGCTTAATATTCTCGCGGGCTGCGACGCGCTTACGCTTTCGAAGGTGCAGCCGCTGTTTGATGCGCTAGGCCAACGAACCTGGCACATCGGCGAGCGCCCGGAACAGGCCAATGCGGTCAAGTTGGGGATCAATTTCATGATCGCCAGCGCTATCGGCACGATGGGTGAGGCGGCAGCGCTTGCCAAGGGGCACGGCGTGGACGCCGCCGACTTTATCGAGCTTGTCACCTCGACGGTATTTGCGGCTCCAGTCTACAAGGGGTACGGCTCAGCCATCGCCAAAAGCCACTTCGAGCCCGCCGGTTTCAAACTTTCACTGGGCCTGAAGGACGTGCGCCTGGCGCAGGAGGCGGCGGAAGCTGTGAACGTGCCGCTGCCCTTGGCCGGCACGCTGCGCGACGCCCACGTAGAAAGCCTGGCCCATGGCGAAGGCCACCTGGACTGGGCGGCGCTGGCGCGCACGAGCGCACGCCGCGCGGGCCAGACGTAAGGCGGACAGCCAAAAACATACTCAAACGAGACAAACCGCCAACAAGAGAGGCTCTGATGGACACGATTTCATGGGATGACTTCAGCAAGGTAGAGCTTCGCGTCGGCGAGATCATCAAGGCCGAGCCCTTTGCCGAGGCGCGCAAACCCGCCTATCAACTGCTGGTGGATTTCGGCCCGGAGATTGGCCAGCGAAAGTCGAGCGCGCAGATCACCGAGCTCTACACGCCGGAAACTCTGGTGGGCAAGCACGTAGTGGCGGTGGTTAATTTCCCGCCCAAGCAGATCGGACCCATCATGTCCGAGTGCCTGGTGACCGGTTTTCATAACGACCAGGGCGAGGTAGCTCTATGCGTGCCGGACCAGCCCGTACCCATCGGCACGAAGCTGGCCTAGCTCGCCGAAACGCGCAACGGCCCGCCGCCAAGCGGGCCGATTTCGCGGCGCATGTCACCGCTTCTAGTGCGCCTCGTCCCAGTTGTCGCCGGTTTCGGCCTCGACGATCAGCGGTACTTTCAATTCCGCCGCGCCTTGCATGCGTTTTTGCACCTGTTGGATGAACGACTCTACCTGGGCCTCCTTCACCTCGAACACCAGCTCATCGTGTACTTGCATGACCATCAGCGCGTCGAATTCACCCTCGGCGAGCCAGGCGTCGACGTCGATCATCGCCTGCTTGATGATGTCCGCCGCGGTGCCCTGCATGGGGGCGTTGATCGCGGTGCGCTCGGCGCCCTGGCGGCGGTTGCGGTTTTGCGAGTGGATCTCCGGCAGGTAAAGCCGCCGGCCCAGTACGGTCTCGACGAAACCATCTTCGGCGGCCTGGGCGCGGATGCGGTCCATATAGCGCGCCACGCCCGGGTAGCGGTCGAAATAACGGTCGATGTAGGTCTGCGCCTGATTGCGTTCGATGTGCAGCTGCTTACCCAGCCCCCAGGCACTCATGCCGTAGATCAGCCCGAAGTTGATCGCCTTGGCGCTGCGGCGCTGCTCATTGCTGACTTTATCAAGCGCCGTGCCGAAGACCTCGGCGGCGGTGGCGGTGTGGATATCCCGGTTTTCGGCGAACGCCTCCAGAAGGCCCTTGTCCTCAGACAGGTGCGCCATGATGCGCAGCTCGATCTGCGAGTAGTCGGCGGCGACGATCTTGTAGCCGGGCCGGGCGACGAACGCCTGGCGAATCTTGCGCCCCTCTTCTGTGCGAATGGGGATGTTCTGCAGGTTCGGGTCGGATGACGATAGCCGCCCGGTGGCGGTCACCGCCTGGTGGTAGCTGGTATGCACCCGCTTGCTCTGCTTGTTGATCAAGCGCGGAAGCTTATCGGTGTAGGTCGATTTGAGCTTGGAAAGCCCGCGGTGCTCCATGATCACCTTGGGCAGCGGGTAGTCCAGCGCCAGCTCTTCGAGCACGGCTTCCGCCGTAGACGGGGCGCCCTTCGGGGTTTTCTTGAGCACCGGGATTTTTTGCTCATCGAACAAAATTTCGCCGAGCTGCTTGGGCGAGCCCAGGTTGAACTCCCGGCCGGCAAGCTCGAACGCCTTTTGCTCGAGCTCGCGAATGCGCGTGTCGAGCTGCTGGCTTTGCGTGTGAAGGCGCTCGTCATCGATGGCCACGCCGTTGCGCTCGATGCGCGAAATCACCTTGATCAGCGGAAGCTCCAGCCGGTCGAGCACCTCGGCCAGGCGGCCCTCTTTTTCGACCAGCGGGCGCAGGGTGTCGTGTAGGCGCAGGGTGATGTCCACGTCTTCGCAGGCGTAGGGCGCGGCTTCTTCGAGTCCGATCTGGTTGAACGTCAGCTGCTTGGCGCCCTTGCCGGCGATCTCTTCAAACGAGATGGTTTTCTCGCTGAGGTACTTGAGCGCCAGGGAATCCATGTCGTGGCGGGTGGCGGTGGAGTTAAGCACATAAGACGCCAACATGGTGTCCGCCAGGGGGCCAGCAACTGAAATGTCATAGTTGGCGAGCACGGAGATATCGTACTTCAGGTTCTGGCCGATCTTGATGGTTTTGGTGCCTTCAAGAATCGGCTTCAACGCGGCGAGTACATCACTTCGGTCGAGCTGGGCCGGGGCGTCGAGGTAGTCGTGGGCCAACGGTATATAGGCCGCCTCCCCCGCCTGCAAACAAAGGCCCACGCCGACGATCTCCGCCTCCATGTAGTTAAGGCTGGTGGTTTCCAGATCGAAACAGAAACGCTCGGCGCTTTTGAGCCGCTCGAGCCACGCATCGAACGCTTTTTGGTCGGTGATGACGTGGTCTTCCCGCGCCGCGCTGGGGGTGGTTTCGACCTCTCCGGCCTCACTTGGGGCCGGTTCGCCGCCTTTCACGTCGTCGACGCCTTCATCCTTGCCCTCGAGCAGCTCCACCAGCCACTGCTTGAACTCCAGCATCTGATAGAGCTCGGTGAGCTTTTCCCGGTCCGGGTGGGCGATGTCGAGATCATCGAGGCCCACCGGCAGCTCACAGTCGGTCTTGATGGTGGCGAGCTGGTAGGAAAGGTAGGCCTGGTCGCGGTGCTCCTCGAGCTTTTTGTGCAGCGTCTTGGCGCCACGAAAGCTCAGCGTCTTGATCTTATCCAGGTCACCATAAATGGTGTCGAGCCCGCCTTCCATGCCCTGCAAAAGGCCGATGGCGGTTTTCTCGCCCACCCCGGGCACGCCGGGGATGTTATCCACCTTATCGCCCATCAGCGCGAGAAAATCGATGATCAAGGACGGCGGCAAGCCGAACTTGTCTTCCACGCCCGCCACATCCAGGGTCTCGTCCTTCATGGTGTTGACCAGGGTGATATGGGCGTTGACCAACTGCGCCATGTCCTTATCGCCGGTGGAGATCACCGCGTCGCGCCCGGCTTGTGTGGCGTGAAAGGCGAGCGTGCCGATCACGTCGTCCGCCTCCACGCCTTCGATGCACAAAAGCGGCAGGCCCAGCGCCTTGACGCAGTCGTGCAGCGGCTGGATTTGGCCGCGCAGGTCGTCCGGCATGGGCGGGCGGTGAGCCTTGTACTCGCTGTACATCTCGTCGCGAAAGGTCTTGCCAGGCGCGTCGAACACCACCGCCATGGGGCTTTGGGGGTAGTCCTTGATGAGCCGCTTGAGCATGTTCAAAACGCCCTTCACGGCGCCGGTGGGCTGGCCGTTGGAGGCATTGAGCGGAGGCAGCGCGTGAAAGGCGCGGTACAAATACGAAGAGCCATCGACGAGCACGATTGGAGCGCGGGCCATAACCAGTCCCTATTGCAGATCGGGTGAAATGAGCGGTATCGCTTGAGCGTTAATGGTGATCACTATAGGCCAAAACGCAAGCTGTGGGCGGCCATGATACGCGTTCGTGGGCCAGGGTGCAGAATGGGTACGGCGAGGAAATTACCATAACGCTGCCAACTGGCGAGTCGAGTCGCTACAATGAGCCAACCAAACCCCGGGCGAGAAAACGATGGCTGTATTCACCCCGCTTAGCGACGCGCAGGTCGCCACTTTTCTGGAACGATTCGACGTGGGCCGGCTGGTCGCGCTGGAGGGCGTGGCCGGCGGCACGGAGAATTCGACGTTTTTCGTCACGACCGACCAGCGGGAGCTGGTGTTGACCCTTTTCGAGCAAGGCGAGCACGAAGAGCTTCCGTTTTTCGTCGACCTGATGGATTACCTGGACGAGCACCGCATTCCGGTACCCGGCCCGGTGCACGACCATCACGGAACGGCGCTACAAAGCCTGGCGGGCAAGCCGGCGCTTTTGTTTCCCCGTATGCCGGGGCGCCACCCCGCCAGCCCCAATTTGGCGCAGTGCCGGGCGCTGGGCGAGGCGCTGGGCCAGTTGCATGTGGTTTCCCAACATTTTCCGGGGCAGCGCCCCAACCCGCGGGATCTGAACTGGCTGGAAGCGGTACACCACAAGGTGCTGGCGTATTTGAGCCCCGCCGATCAGGCGCTGATGAAAGACGAGGTGGACGACTTTCAAAGCGCGTTTGGCCAGGTGGATGCGTTGCCCACCGGGGCGCTTCACGGCGACCTTTTTCGTGATAACACGCTGTTCGAGGGCGACCGGCTTGGCGGTATTATCGATCTTTACAACGGCTGCACCGGCGAGCTCTTATTCGACGTCGCCATCGTGATCAACGACTGGGCAACCGATGAAGACGGCACGCTCAACGCCGAGCGTTACGACACCCTTTTATCGGCGTACATGGCGCGGCGGCCCTTCACCGCGCAAGAGCGCGCGCTGTGGCCGACGATGCTGCGCATGACCGCGCTTCGTTACTGGCTCTCGCGCCTTCTGGTCGTTTATGTCGACCCGCCGGCCCACGATTTGACGCCCCACGACCCGGAGCGTTTTCGCACCATCTTGAAGGCACGCATCGCCCACGGGGCCTTGCCGCTGCCTGAGGCCAATGATGAATGAGTGACTCTTCAAGCTCCCAAAGCGCTGCCCAGCGCGCGCGCCGCACCTGGAACATCGACCAGTGGGGCAGCGGCTATTTCGACGTCAACGAGCAGGGCCAGGCGCTGGTGCGCCCGCTGGGCAGCGACGCCGAGGGCCCGGCACTTACGATCAGCACGCTGACCCGGGAGCTGCAAAACGCCGGGCTTCGTCTACCGGTACTGGTGCGCTTTAGCGATATTCTTCACGACCGGGTCGAACAGCTTTGCAGCGCCTTTGACAGTGCCATGCAGGAAGCGGACTACGCCGGCGGCTATACCGCGGTGTATCCCATCAAGGTGAACCAGCAGCGCCGCGTGGTGGAGGAAATACTCGCCACCGCCGAGCGCGGCAGCGGCCGCGTGGGCCTGGAAGCGGGTAGCAAGCCCGAGCTTATCGCCGTGATGGCGCTCTCGGATGCCGGCTCTTCGCTGATCGTCTGCAACGGCTACAAAGACCGCGAGTACGTGCGCCTGGCGCTGCTGGGCGAAAAGCTCGGCCACAAGGTGTATCTCGTGGTCGAAAAGCTCTCGGAGCTTTCGATGATTCTCGAAGAGGCCCGCGCGCTCGAGGTAACCCCGCGCATCGGCCTGCGCGCCCGACTCGCCTCGGTGGGTAAAGGTAAATGGCAAAACACCGGCGGCGAGAAATCCAAGTTCGGTCTCACTGCCAGCCAGATTCTGCAGGTGGTCGACACCCTGCGAAGCCAAAACGCCCTGGAAAGCCTGCAGCTGGTGCACTTCCACCTGGGCTCGCAGATCGCCAACATTCGCGATATTCAGCGCGGGCTGCGCGAGTGCGCCCGCTTCTACCAGAACCTGATCGCGCTGGGCGCGCCGGTGGATACGGTGGACGTGGGCGGCGGCCTGGGGATCGATTACGAAGGCACGCGTTCGAGAAGCGACTGCTCGGTGAACTACTCGATGCGCGAGTACGCCCGCAACGTGGTCAACGCCTTCGCCCAGCTTTGCCAGGAGGCGAACCTGCCCGCCCCGCACCTGATCAGTGAATCCGGCCGGGCGCTGACCGCCCACCACGCGGTGCTGATTACCAACGTGATCGGCGAGGAGCGCATCGACGACACCCCGCCGGCGCGCGAACAACAGGACGACCCCCAGGTGGAAGCGCTTTGGCGCGTTTTCGACCAGCTCGAGAGCGCTCAGGAGCCCCGCGTGCTGGTGGAAGCCTGGCACGACGTGCTACAGGCGGTCAGCGAGCTGCACGAACGCTTCGTAATGGGGCTTTCCAATATCGATGCCCGTGCCCAGGGCGAGCGCCTCTATATGGCGACCTGCGCGCGCCTGCGCGGCCAGCTGGATACCCGCAACCGCGCCCACCGCGAAATCATGGACGAGCTGGCCGAGAAACTCGCCGACAAGCTTTTCGTGAACTTCTCGCTGTTCCAGTCGGTGCCGGATGTCTGGGGGATCGAGCAGATTTTCCCGGTGCTGCCACTGACCGGGCTGAACGAGGCGCCCACCCGCCGCGCGGTGATTCAGGACATCACCTGCGACTCCGACGGGCGTATCGACAGCTACGTGGACGGCCAGGGCGTTGAAAGCACCCTGCCGCTACCCGAATGGCCCGAAGACGAAGAGCGCTGGCTCGGCTTTTTCCTGGTGGGCGCCTATCAGGAGATTCTGGGCGACTTGCACAACCTGTTCGGCGACACCGACTCCGTCGATGCCGCCCTGGGCCAGAACGGCGAGTGGGTGCTCTCCAACCCGCAAGCCGGCGACACGGTGGCCAACGTGCTGGGCTACGTGAACTTCGACGCCGCGGCCCTCAAGCGCAAACTGTTCGATCAACTCACCAGAAGCGGCCTCTCCGCGGCCGAACAAGAGAGCTTCGCCGCGAGCCTCAACGAAGGCCTGGAAGGCTATACCTATCTTGAATGATGGGACTTGTGAAGGATGGGACTTGTGAAGGGGGCGGACCTTGAGTGACGCTCGAACGGCGAACGCGTAGCGCAGACGCAAAAAGGCCGCCGGCCCTGGGGCCGGCGGCCTTTTTAATGCCTGACTTTATTCGACGACGGTAGTATTTACCTCCAGCCCGCCGGTCAGCGTCAGTTTGAGCGCCGCGCCCCGGGGCAGCTCGCCGACACCCGCCGGCGTACCGGTCAAGATCACATCCCCCGGCACCAGGGTAAAGTGGCGGCTCATTTCCGCCACCAGCGTCGGGATCGCAAACAGCATATCCGCGCCTTCGCCGTACTGGCGCTGCTCGCCGTTGATATCGAGCGTAAATGACAGCGCGTTCCAGTTGGGCACACGGCTAAGCGGCAAAAACGCCGAGAGCGGGCACGCCCCGTCAAAGGCCTTGGCGGTTTCCCAGGGGTGGCCCTTCTCTTTGAGCTGGGTTTGCACGTCGCGAAGGGTTAGATCCATCGCCAGGCCAATGCCGACAATCGCGCGCTCGGCCTGTTCGTGGGTCGCGTGGGTCAGCGTTTCGCCGATCAACAGCGCAAGCTCGGCCTCGAAATGCACATCACCGCGGGAGAAGGGAGGATCCAACGGTTTGGTAATATCGACCACGCTGGTCGCCGGCTTGATAAACAGCAACGGCTCGCTCGGAACCGGATTCTGCAGCTCTTTGGCGTGGTCGGCGTAATTGCGACCAACGCACACGACCTTACCCAGCGCGTGGGGAAATTCCTGGCCATCGGTAAACTGTGGAACAAAACGCATGGCGGGTACTCTCCTTCTCATTATACGTGCCGCATACACAACGACAGGCGCATTAGTCTACCCCACCCGACTACCCGTACGACAACCCTGCCCCGCTTTTTTGAAGAGCACGCGCCTGGTCACGCTTCATGCTACATACACATGCCCATAAATCAGCCGCTCGTCAAAGCCCGTGGCCTCGATCAAACGCTCGGGTTCGAGCAGTTTTATGACGGTACGATTTTTTCGAATCAGCTTTTTCTGCTCCAGCGTGGTCATACAGCGGCTAACGTGCACGCTGGTCATCCCTAAAAGCTCACCAATGACCTCTTGAGTAACAGGAAGCGTAAAAAAGTCTGTATCGCTGGCCTGCTTGAACCGGTAGCGGGCATATACTTCGAGCAGGTAGTGGGCGACTCGCTCTTCTGCCTTGTGGTGAGTGCAGCTTCTTAACCGTGCAATGGCGATATTGTCATTGACCATGACATAAGAAATAATCGCCTTTCTTATGTCATCGTGTATTTCAAACAGTGCGTGGACTTCTTCAGCGGACACACGCTCCAGCTCGCAGTTTTGTAGCGCCACTATGGCGATATCGTTATTGTCGAAAAAACTTTCACGCAGACCTACGATATCGCCAGGCATATAAACGTTACATATATCCTGCCCGTGGTTTTTAACTGATTGACAAATACTGATCCACCCCTTTTTAACGATAAAGAGCTTGGGCTTCCCTTCTTGTAGAAAAAACAGTTTTTGATGGCGCTTTAGTTCGACTTTTTTGACAGCAATTCGAGTCAACAACTCACTGGACTTCTCGCTAATAACACCATAAAGACTTAGCGCTTTCGCAAGCGAGGTGTTTTTCTCATGCTTTAAAATAGTGTTTGGCGACGAAGTATAATTACTATCTTCCATCAAGTTCTGTCCATCAGCGCCATACCTGCTACGCATTCTCAATACTCCATTACCGCTATACAAAAGTTATGCTTTTAAAAGAAAAAATACAGGACGCGTACACATATATAGCGGAAAAGCCCAATGGACGGAAAATATAGCAACACTCACAACCAGGCCCACCCTGACAAATAGCATATATTTAACAAATGTTAATAAAATACACCTACTTCTCAGCCTGTATATTTAAAGTCCTTGCACCTCTCAATCAAGGTTGAATGATTAAACAAAAAGGCTTTTTGTGTCAAAGAATAAAGCACGCAAAAGTCATAACTTATGTTATTGAAGAGAAAGACTTTATTAAAACCCAAATAACTCGCCTCAATCTTAAATACATTATAAAAAGTTATTAAAACCAAATATCTCGATAATGAACTATAAAAAAACCCCGGCGGCAAGCCGGGGTGATCGTTTTAAATGACACTATCGTTATAGGCCAGTTACAAGGTTAGGTTTTAGAGCGTAGCCCATCGCTGTCCGAACGCTCTAAAAATTCACGCGTAGTATCTTCCAGGTGTTTATTCAGCCACTGCGCCATAGCGACTTCCTCTTCGAGGATCTCATGACAAATTTGCGATATTTCCGCTTCTCCTGCCATATCCGCCGCTGCGATGAGCGACTTATAGCAGGCAATCTCGAAATGCTCGAAAGCGTAAGACGCAATACCGCCTTTGATCACTTCGTCCTCCGCCATCATTCCGCCAATGGCTTGACCGAACGCCGTCATCTGCGCGCCAATATCCTTGATGGTAGATGTGTTGGCATCCAAAAGCCCAATACAATGCTCGAGTTTTCGGGCCTGACCTTGCGTTTCATCTATATGTTGCTCGATACGCTTTTGAAGTTCAGGGTAGCTTTCAAGCCGCCGCGCCTGAGCACTTAACATTTGCTCGGCCTGTTTCTCCATCGCGTGGGCATCCCGAAGCCAATCCAAAAGATGTCTGTTTTCCATGGTGCTTACTCCTCGATTAAAAAGCGTTATACGTATTAATGACTACGTATGTCTTAACAACATTCCAGTAAAAAAACGATTCCCGCTAAATCGTCACCTACTTCGTTATAAACAAAGCCCTCTTCCATACCCATTGAGCGCTTATCCATCTCAATTGAGAGCCTCTTTATCGAAATGCGTCGCTCAGAGAAGCCGAAAAGCATTTTCAACTAATTATTTTTAGAAAAACTATTCTTAGAAAAACCACCACTAAAAAATCAGGGTCGACTTAAAATTGAGAGTAGCTGGACGACAGGATAGTTCAATAAATATTATCAAGGACTCTCAACGCTCAGCGATAAAATAACTTACGTTAAGATTCCCCTTTATTTTAGAATATTCAAAAATGACTAAATAACGATTGATAAAAAAAATGGAGATACTATCTTTTAAATTGCTTCTCATCCGCAATGGAGTATTCAGATGAACAGTCAACGCAGCGATCAAAAACGTGGTGACGTTAAAGAAGCCGAACGGCTAATGGAGAGGGACGTGCCCAATAGCGAGGAGGCGCCGCAAGAAGGCTCGCACACTCAAAAGCCAAAGCCTTATCGGCCTGACGAAAACGTAGATGGCCAAAAGAGCCATTCGACGTCGCCGGCACACAACACCTCCATGAAGAATGCGCCTTTTTCCGGTGCTCAGGTCGTCAAGGAGAAGAAGGCACACAAGGAAAATATCGATCAGGAGAGTGACAAGGCAGATCCCAAAAGCAGTGAATAGTCACTCGTCATTCGTCCCTTCCTGAGTCAACGGACTGTGTCTCGATAAAAAACCGCCCGAACCAGGCGTGAAGCCTGATTCGGGCGGCGCTATTTTGGCCCAGGCGTTTCTTTTAAATGAAAGCCTAGTCAGTCAAGGCATTCAACCTTGTTCCGGTGACCAGTTGCCGTCAGGGCCATGGGCCAAAAAGCCAGGGCGCTGCTTGGGGGCCGCGAAGGGCTCGCCGCAACGGTTATCCGGGCGGTTGAAAACAAAGAACACGTTGCTGCGCGGGTCCGGCGACAGGTTCGCGTTGGAAGCATGAAGCGTATTGCAATCGAACAACAATAAGCCCCCTGCCTTGCCTTTGGGCGCCTCGATACCGTATTTGGCTACAAGCTCGGTCAGCGCCTCGGCGCTGGGAACGCCCACTTCCTGTGCTTTCAATGAGCTCTTGTGGTTATCCTCCGGGGTTTCACCCAAACACGGCACGAACTCATTGTGCGAACCGGGGATCAGCATCAGCGGGCCATTGAACTCATGATTATCGGTCAGGATGAGCGAAGCACTTACCGCATGCATGTTCGGCATGCCGTCTTCCGCGTGCCAGGTTTCGAAATCCGAGTGCCAATCAAAGCCTTTACCGGCAAAGCCTGGTTTGTAATTAATACGCGACTGATGCACGTAGGGGTCGTCACCGATGATCTGGCGGGCGGCCCCGGCCACGCGCTCGTCATTGGCAAGCTGGCCCAGCCGATCAGAGAGCTTATGCACCGCAAAGAGCGAGCGGATCTCGTTACTTTCCGGCTCGGTGATACTGAATTCCCGGTTGCGGAATTCGTCGGTGTTCATGAGCTCGGTGATGTCATCGCAAAGCTCGTCGAGCTCGTCGCCGCTAATCAGGTTGGGGATAAACAAAAACCCATTACGCTCGAACTCATCGAGCTGCGCTTTGGATAGCGGCCCGCTTAGCTCACCGCCTTTCACCACCGCATCGCGGCGCGGCTGGCTGAGGGAGGCGGGCTTTTTGGGCAAGCGCGTAGGATATAAATCCTGCTCTTTCACATTTTGCGAAGAGGCCATATCGCCCATCTCGCTATACTGTTTATGAGCGGTCACAACATTAAGAGGTGTGTTGGTGACTGTCATCTAATCCACTCCTTGTATGATTAAATTTCAGGTCCAGAAGCGTTCTTTAAACGCCACTAACTGTGTAATAACAAAAGTAGCCAATATAATCAGGCTTGCAAGCCTTGAAACACTAATGGCTAACGCACGTTATAATGACAGCCTCAACTTCCTCATTTTCCCCAGCTTATTGATTTTTATATCTTTTAAAACAAATTTTACTATAAAAAACAATTGCTTATATTGTCAAAATAAAAATATAATATACTTATTCTGCTAAACAATCACCTCATGCTACTAACCTACCAAGAGAAGAACACGTAAAGTAAAACTCATTATTTGATATAAGTTAAAAGAATAAATAAGCAAAACATATTCCTGGAAACGCACCTTTTATGTCAGAACGACCAGGAACCTCTCTGGTTGGCGTCAAAAACAAAAAAATCAGCCAACATATTTAAATAATATTGATCTATGTCATGGATGTTTTTAACGGTTTTCTTTCCTCATCAAGAGTGCAGACCTAAAGCCGATACGTTTGAAAGGACTGTCTGCATCTTCCTTTGCCGTCCTCTTGTCACCCCCGATAAGTCACATCGTACCGTCAGCAGATCGATCGGCTGGCCATGGCGGGTGAACAGTCGACGTCCTACTACACGAACATCAACGCCTTGTTGATCGATATTGTCAGCACGTTGACCTTTAGCATCGAACGCGGGGAAATCGTCCGGCAGCTCAACGCCTATTATAGCCTTCTGAACATCAAGGAGTTGGCCGGAATCGAGCGCGCGCTGCTCACCACTGCGTTTAGTGTCGACCGTATGCTGCCCGCCACGTACGCCAACCTGCTTTCGCTGACCAGCCGCTCCCAGGCGTACGTGAGTACGTTCAACCAATTCTCGACGCCCCGTCTTCAAAGCGAAATCGGCGAGATACTGGCAAGCCCGCTGTCCCAAACCCTGAACGCCATGCGGGATATCGCAATAGCCCAAGGGAGCGCTGGCAATTTCAATGTGGACCACCAGCAATGGTTCGAGCAACAAACCCGCCTGATCGACCAGCTGGCGGGCATTGGGGCCAGCGCCGCGAACCAACTGCTCGAGACGGCCCGAAACCTTCACGACGATGCGCTGAGCGAGCTTATGTCGTACCTGATTTTAACCCTGGCAGCCGCGGTACTCGCCATCGTGCTTTCCATACTGATCGTGCGCAGCATCGTAAGGTCATTGAACGTGGCGCTTCACAACATTCAAACCCGCGGCGGCGATCTTACCCAGCGTTTGATCGTTCCCGGCAGTGATGAGCTTTCAAGGCTTTATCTGGCTTTCAATGAATCGACGGCCAAAACAGAAGAGTTGGTGGCCGGTATCAAACAAGGCGCGCTGTCCGTCGAAGTGGCCAGCAAAGAGATCGCCAAGGGCAATGCGGATCTGGCGCAGCGCACCGAAGAGCAGTCCTCCTCGCTGGTGGAAACGGCAACCAGCATGGAGCAAATCACGGCAACCGTTAAGCAAAGCGCGAGCACCGCGCAGCAGGCAAGCCACTCCACCCAGGACATGGCCGAGCAAGCCAAAGCGGCCAACGATATCGCCGAACAGGCCCGCCTGGCCATGGAACAAATCCACCGGGCTAACCAGCAGGTTACCGCGATCATCGAAGCGATCGACGGCATCGCCTTCCAAACCAATATTTTGGCACTGAATGCCTCTGTCGAGGCGGCCCGCGCGGGTGAGCAGGGCCGCGGCTTCGCCGTGGTCGCGGCGGAAGTACGCAACCTGGCCAGCCGCAGTGCCGAAGAAGCCAAACGGATTCGCCAGCTCATCCACCACAACGTCGAAAGCATTGAGGAAGGCGAAAATCTGGTCACCTCGACCAGCGACACGCTCAAAACCATTGCCGAGCGCGCCCAGCACACCGCCGCGCTGGTCGCGGAAATCTCCGCCGCCACGGCGGAACAGTCCTCCGGCATCGAGCAGATCAATCAGGCATTGACCCAGCTGGACGACGTCACCCAGCAAAACGCGGCGCTGGTAGAGCAGGTCGCCACGGCGAGCGGCGCACTGGATGGCCAGGCAAGCGACATGGCCAGCATGGTCAGCCGCTTCAAGGTGGGTGGTGAACACCAGGGGTTTACATTGGCGCACTAAGGGTTTGCTTTATCGGCGCGCTTCAGCCCAATCTCATATCGCGCCATCCAGGAAAAGTAGCAACGAAAAAGGCAGCCACGGGCTGCCTTTTTCGTTGAGGGCCCGATACGTGCCCCTTTATAACGAACCGGTAAACGTTACCGGCACGATCAAAGTCCCTGGCTACATCCTGGCTTTACCGGCAATAACGGCCTTGAAACCCGCTTTAGTAATCGGCGCTTTCTGGGCATCCACCACGGTACCCCCCACCCGGGTCACCGCTTTGGCGATTTTGACCAGGTGCGCTAGCTGCAGCTTGCCGGGTTTCATCACCTCGCTATTCGCGCGTATCTGAACGCTTACCCCCTTTACTATATAGGGGCTATCGACATCGTCTGGCGCCGGTAACGGCGCGGGGGGCGCGGCGTTTTCAACCACGATGGGCGTGCGCGACGTCTCTCCCGAGACCGTATAGACCCTGGCGGCACTCTCGTACTCGGCCCCCAGCGAAGCCAGTACGTTGATCAGGCGCTGATTGGTGGCGGTCGATGGGTCTTCGAAAAGTACCTGCACTCCCCAGGCGGCGCCGCTATCATTCACCAGCACAGGGGCGTTCTTATCGGCTTCGCTTACCCCATTGCTGTCTTCTCCCGCCGCCTTGCCAGAAGAGGCCGCCCCGGTGGACTGGCCGCTGAGCAGCAAATACACCACGACCAGTGCGCAGGTAAAGCTAAGCCACATCGCCAGAATGGCAAAAACGAGGGTTAGGGTAACGGTGTCCATTGAGTACGCCCTTGGCTTATAAACTGAACCAACTGCTTATTATCATGGGTTAAGCCAGCGAAGCATATCAGAATAGCCTTATGAGCATATAATACCAATGAACTAGGGGCCTTCGCCGGCATGACAGGTTGGACTGCTATCCATGAGCAAGCACTGATGGAGCCCTCTCTCCCTTCGATATGGCACTACAAGCTTCTTAAAAGCCCATCCGTTTAATACCTATAATGCTCGAAGAGGCCAGGAAAAATGGGCCAGGTTCTGCAAACCATCACACGTCTGGTACAAAACCTGGATGTAGGGTTAGCATGCACGAAGCAGCACTTCGCGAGACTAAACACTTAAATGGTACACATAGGCCTAATCACTACGCCTTTTCTACCGCTTACCTCTAACCCCTCATGGTAAAATATACCAATATAGAGCTGCCTTAGTCTGGCCAACATTGACGTACCAGGCGCGCAAAATCACATGACAATATTAGTCATCTCCTTGCCAACGCAGGGTCAAAATATAGGGCTATTGTACATTTTCATAACGCACTACTTAGGCGTTGTTTTCTTGACTAAAATAGGCACCCAAAACCTCACTGGAAACTTTTCAATATTACAATACCAGCAAGAATCGCTAATGCTATAAAAAATCATTAGGGAATTTTTACAATTAGTCAGAACTGGTAAAACAAAGAACATTGAGCTACTGAGAAACTATTAGAATTAATTAGATATAGCATTTACTTAAAAAAGCGCACATGGCTTTTAAGCAATGCCATGAAAATCTATTCCGTTCAGTGAAAGGCCTACAATGATACCAGTGACTAAACCCTATTTACCTAGCCGCGAGAAGCTTGATCGATATATAGACGGTATCTACGAGCGCGCTTGGCTTACCAATAATGGGAAGTTAGTGCAAGAACTTACCAAGCGTTTAGAAAAATACCTTGGGGTAGAAAATCTACTTTTGGTAGCCAATGGTACTCTAGCACTACAAATTGCTTATCGAGCATTGGGTATTACTGGCCGTCATGAGTCTACTGAAGCGATCACCACGCCGTTTACCTTTGTAGCTACTGCTAGCTCACTCAAGTGGGAGGGTGTCGCTCCCGTATTTGCCGATATTGATCCGGATAGCTGGTGCTTGAATCCAGCGAATATCGAAGACAAGATCACTACCAACACACGCGCTATCGTTCCGGTGCATGTATTTGGTAACGCCTGCAACGTAGAAGCTATTGATGCTATCGCAAACAAATATGACCTTAAAGTCATTTACGATGCCTCCCACGCTTTTGGAGTAAAATATCTTGGCGAAAGCTTGCTCAAGCATGGGGATGCCGCCACTCTAAGCTTTCATGCGACTAAGCTTTTTCACACAGGCGAAGGTGGTGCGATCATCTTTAAGCGAAAAGAAGATTTAGACCGCGCTCAGAAGATGATCAACTTTGGCATTACAGGTCCAGGGACGATAGAAGAACTTGGTATCAATGCCAAAATTAATGAGCTTCAGGCAGCCATGGGGCTATGCGTATTGGATGAAATGCAGGAAAACCTGAAATCGCGTGAAGAAGTATGGAAAAGGTACGAGAAAGCATTGAGTAATTCATTACAGTTTCAAGCCAAGCCTGAAGCACTAAGCTATAATTACTCCTATTTTCCAGTAGCATTTAAAGACGAAGAGCAAACTACACGAGTAGAAACTACTCTCAAGAAAAATGGAATACTCGCAAGGCGGTACTTTTATCCGTCGCTAGAATCTGTGGAATACTTAGAAGCTCAATCAGATCAACCGGTATCTAAAAACATTGCCAGCCGAATTCTTTGCTTACCGATATTTGCGCAGTTGAAAAACCATACACAAGATAAAATTATCGAGATTATCTCTCATGAGCTTAGGCACTCACAAAAGTAACGTACAAAATTCTGTAAGAGAAATTACTATAGGTATATGTTCCATAGGCAGTGGCGTAGGCCAATCGGTCATAGACTCATGCCGACTATCTCGCCTTCCATTAAGAACAATTGGGTTGGGAAACAATCCTTTAGCCTATGGACTTTATGAGTGCAATGATTATGCATACTTACCAAGCTATTACGACCCAGGGTATATTGATTATCTTTTAGAAATATGCTCAATAAAATCTATTAACATCCTCATTCCAGGTCATGACAATGAAGCATTAGTCCTTGCAGAAAATATTGACAAGTTCAATGATAGCGGAATAGAAATTATTGTTTCAAACGCGGATCTCATTAGAGCTTGCCGTGCAAAAGAGACCATGGCGGACTCTTTTCCTGCCGTGGCCGATCTGTTCGTAAAAAGTTTTACGCTTAGGGAAGCACGTAGTCTAGCGGCCAGCAATGAGCTTATATTCCCTTTGTTTGCCAAGCCTAGAGATGGTTATGCTTCTAATGGGATAGCTATCGTCAACACTCCCAGTGATCTCGACAAGATTGATGAGATCTTAATACTTCAGGAAGTGGCTATTCCACATTCTGGTGACCCATTTCACATCGACTATGTCGAAAGTTTGCGAAACGGTAAAAACTTACAAGCAGCTGAAATATCTGTCCAGCTATTAGCTGACAAAGAAGGTCAAATCAGGGCGCAGTGCACTACCTACAACAAGCTCAATAATGGCGTACCCATTGAGGTTCTTCCGTACGAAAATGACAAAGTGAATAATGCTGTATTACAACTGGCACCTTTTCTTCGGGAAAAGGGATTGAAAGGCCCAATCAATATACAAGGCAGACTCACCGACAACGGCTTCAAAATTTTTGAAATCAACCCACGGTTTACTGGAATTACAGGCCTCCGAGCTGCCATGGGGTTTAATGAGGTTGATAACTGTATACGGCATTGGAGCCTGGGTATTCCCTTACAAGCACTTTGCTTAAACCCGCGTGTTTTCGGAATACGACAAACAGCAAATAAGGCTATACACTTATCGCGCAACAAAAAAGTAGAGCAGTTAAACCAGAAAATTCATAGCAATAGCGAGCATAATAAAAGCAAACCTATAGTGTTAGTTACCGGCAGCACAGGAACCATTGGACGAAATCTTATAGAGACCTTATTGCAACAAGGCGAATTTGAGGTTTGGACACTGGATCGATCAAAAGAAACAGCAAGAAACATTCACCCCACTGTCAATAGTGTATTTGATTGGCACGACTTTGAATCAGGAATATTAAATTTTGGTGCAATAGATAAGATTGTTCATCTGGCATCAGCGCGGCCATTTCACGAAGCAAAAGATATTACTGATAGCCTAACTAAAGGAATGCAGCTCTTTTCAGAATATGCCGCACATGCCTCCGGTGAGATTATATATGCCTCATCACAAAGCGTTTATGGCAACCAACCCGGTGCACCTTGGACAGAAGACCTGACGCCACAACCCACAACGCTTTATGCCCAATTCAAATTTGCCCTTGAGCAGCATCTTATTGGGCTTAAAAAAGTCCACCCTGGTATCTCTTATGTTATTTTAAGGATTGGGGCGGTGACTGGGGACGATCCGACGATACGTCAGCATGAAGCGATAGCACGTTTAACCCAAAGAGCTATACAGGAACAGTTAGTTGAGATATATGGTGGCAGACAAATCCTTGGACGAATTCACTACCGTGATGTAACAAGTGGAATTCTTCAGGTGATTAATCATCATTCTTATGACAATCATTCTATTTATAATCTCAGCATGGAAAAGTCTCACACTTTACTTGAAATAGCAACTAAGATCATAGAAGTCACTGAGTCATCAAGCCCAGAAACCCCTATTACTTTTATCAAGCACGAAGGTGAAAAAGACAACATTAATAGTCATGCAGTAGATCCGTCTTGCTTTATGAATAAGTATAAATGGAAACCCAAATACTCAATAACAGACATAATAAAAGACTTATCAAAAATTAATTAATATACTTTTAATCGCCAACTAATCAAAAAAATCGCCACCAACCATTTTAAGGATGATAGATGAGCTATAAAAGACGTCAGCTATGGCTAAGATTTATGCAAAATTTTTTTGGATCAAAATGGTTTAGCTTTCCTCTGCTATTCAAGGCTAGAACAATGCTTTATAGGGGAGCATTCAATATAGGTGAATCTCCTATTATTGAAAACGATGTCTGGATCTATTGCACGCATGGACATCAAGGAAGTATCTCAATGGGCAAAAGAGTTTTATTAGCAAGGCATGTACAAATAGATTATACAGGAGATATTGAAATTGAAGATGACGTTTGGTTTTCAGAAGGCGCTTCTATTCATTCCCATGAACATGCAGTTACTAAAAACAGACTATCTCGTGGAACTGGCACTCTAAAAACCACTAAAGTAGTCTTCAAAAAAGGTTGCTGGGTTGGAAGCCGTGCTATTATTTTGCCGCAAGTTAAAGAGATAGGTGAGGGAGCGATTGTTGCTGCAGGGGCCGTTGTCACCAAAAGCGTTCCTCCTTTCTCAATTGTCGCTGGTAACCCTGCAAAAATAATCAAGATGATTGATGACGAAGCGTGAGCTTAATAGAAACGTAACATCCTGGGCCTAATGTGAAAATTTTATTTATTAGGTATGGTCAATATATAAAGCCAAGCTAGCTAATTATTTCAGATTACTTTATCTGATAGCTCGAAGAAAGGGATATGCGACGGTAAAAATTGCCTTGTGTAATATCTGACTTATCAAGCAGAATATTGTTGTGATTTATTAATATAGTTATTTTGCCCCCTTGGGCTCATGGAATAACTACAGCGCTTTGGACCACCAGGTAGAAAGCAGAAGGACTAACGTCGCTACCCTCCCTGCTTTACCGACCAAAGTGCAGCAAAGCCTGGGGTAACTCCTGGATTTTAGAAGGCTTCAAAAGCAGAATTCAGGCCACGGCTGCCAGCTTGTGCCATCGGGCCATGCCCCCAAGCACTACGTTCGGTCGTTCGTAGTTATAGATCCATAGCCATCGCAGTGATTATTCCTGCACTTTCTCGATGGAGCTGAATAGGTAGTGAGCCGACCAGCCATAAGGTACGGTGGGTTTGTAACGTTCGGTATAAGCGTTCTGCTTTGGAGGGGATAAAAACCAATGCGACCCCGCGCTGGTTGGCTCAGATTCTTAAAGTGGTGCAGGTATACTGCGAGCTGTTATCACAGCGGGTCCGGGCAGGCATCTTCTTCGCCACTCGATGATCTTATTCAGGGCGCGTATTACCAAACGCATGCTGTAGCGGGCAATATTCGCCGCTTTGTGCGCTATTTCACAGCGGAGAAATGGCTTAACACCTTCCCCTCCAGAGCCTCTTTACGCAGCTCGAACTTGAGACGTTCTTCGGCATAAATTTTCTTCAGCCGCGGGTTTTTAGCTTCGAATTCTTCGATTCGTGTGATTATGGAAGTATTCTGGCCGCCGAAGTTGGCTCAACACTTATAAAACCAGGCATCGCTCACGGCAAGGCTCTGGCGCTGGAAAGCTGCTCTAAGCTTGCTTTAGAATAGCTATTATTTGGCTATCGAGACCGTGTTTTTTCATTCGGAAATTTTCCTTCAATTAGCTTACAGAAATACTACTTTTGAGCGCTTTAATCAAGAGGGAGGATCCACTTATCTAGCTACCTTTCAACTTTACCTGCCCCACTTTTTCGCGGGACAGGCTACTAAGCTTTACTGACTTAACTTTTTTATAAATCAACTATCTTTCAAAAACTTCTTCTCCAAGGAAGCATAATATGCGGCCAACTCTCTAAGCTTTAACCTTTTATAATACAAGGACATCCATTTAAAAGTATTGGCCTGCATTTTGTTTTTTTCTTTCAAACTCTTGCTCGACCACAAAGAATCCCCATGCATTCTATAAGCTGCAGGCTTTATATCAGCCATGTACTTACTTTTTCCGTACTTACCTAGCAAAGCAATTAAGAAGTTATCTCCGTTACCTGCATTTAATTTTTCTTTTGGGAAATGAGAAAACTCTTTTCTAAAAAACATGCTCAGCGTAAGAATAAAACAATTATTCTTAAGCATATCCTCTTTAGAATAATCACGTTTAAACTCATCTCGCAACTTCGATTTTGCCACCATACCGTTTTCATCGAAAACAAAGGCATCATGATGACACAAAACAACATCTGGGTTCTTTTCCATAAAATCGAACTGCTTTTGAAGTTTGTTAACATCAGTCCAGTAATCATCCCCCTCGCACATTGCTATATATCGCCCTTGCATTTTGGGGAAGCAGAAATCAGTGGCTTTAAGCCCTTGTTGAAATAAGTTCTTTTCTTGATAAATGGGCTTTATCAAATCAGGGTACTGATCTGCATATTTTTGTATTATTTTTTGTGTGCCATCTGTTGAAGCATCATCGTGAAGAACAATTTCAAATGGAAAACTTGTTTTTTGAGCAACTATTCCCTTGATAGCATCTTCGACAAAATTTCCGTGGTTATACGTAGGACAAAAAACACTTACTACTGGCGCCCCCTTAACATGCTCACTCTGGGCAATCACTGGACCAGCAGGAGGCGTAATAGTGGCCTTATTATTCGCCTTCAAACTTTTAGGTAAAACTGACTGAGCTTCTAAAAACTCCAGGGCTTTCTCTTTCGAGACTTCCGCCATCAATTCAAATGCCATATCGTGCGCTGCAAAACCGGCACTCAAAATAAAGGCAAGCTTATTTTTTCGATCATCAGTCAGCGCTGCCATGCGCTGGTGATTAGGTATAAAAAGAACATCTGCACTTTCTTGCTCACTGGCGCATGGAGAACGCTCATGTAGTTTCTCGGGCAAGTGGCTATGGTGGCGAATGTTATGAAAACGATAGAAGCGGAAGCCGTTGCGGCTCGCCCAGTGTTGAAGCTCGGCCAGGCTCGGCTGCTTTTCGTGTGTTAGCTGAAAGGGAATACGTGCCTGGATGAGCAATGTATGTTCGAGCGCTTCTTTACCATTCTCGAGCACCGCCATGGCATCGCTAAGTTCGTCGAGAATCAGCCAATCAAGGCTTTCCAGACCGGTAATGCTGTCCAGAGCAACCGAATTGATGGGCAATTCCGCCAAGAGCTGTGTCCCCAGGTGGTGACGCTCGGGAAGCTGTTCGGCGGGCATGGGCTTTAGCGTGCTGGTCATTTCCGGGGCAACGCAGGCATTGAGCGTGGCTGCGTTACCATCGCCCAATAAGGCATGCTGAAAAATCTGGATCGTATCGCTGCCTTCGTACTGCTTGGCGTTCTTTACTTCGCTGGCAGGATCAAAGGCCACGATGCCAAAAGCGCTCGTTGCGCCCATCTGATCGGCCAAGCCACTTTTGATCAAACTGGCGCGGTTATCGAGTACGATAATTTTACCCTTGAACTGCCAGGTAAAGTCTTCCGTGAGGTGTAGGCGAGGCGCCTTTGATACGCCCTCTTCGCCGCTACCCGCTTTGTTAGTAAACAACTGCTCTAGAGAACGATCAACTTTCAGCTCAGGCTTGTTGGCGACACTTGGCAAGCGCTGACGATGGCGTTTTTTCTGGCTAATTGAAAAGTCTTTATTGCCTGCGCGATCACGCGCCAGGGGGGTTAAGGCATCGAGCAGCCGTTCGGTCGCGCGATTTATATGGTGCCTCTCTTCTCCTACACTGAACGCCCGCGCTACGTAGTCCTGGTAAAGTGCTTCATCATCGAAAAAGGCCACGGCCGCGTCGAAAAGCGTCTGAAGCTCCTCCTCACTCAGCAGGTGCTGATAAGGCTCTTCGTAACATGGTGCTGGAAAATCAAAGGCAATACCTGCCTCACCCACCATTTCGGGCATGCCACCCCGGTTGGTAATAAGCGCCGGTATGCCATTGAGCATGGCCTCGGCCAGTACGCGCCCGGAGCTTTCCCACCAGAGGCTGGGGGCTGCCAGCACACGTGCACGGCTGTAAGGCCCACGCATATCGGTGGTATTGGCCGTCACGGTCACATTGCTTAACGTGCTGCGCTGCTGTCCCATTTGGCGGGTCGTTTCGCGCAGAACCGCCGACCAGTCGGCGCGTGCTTCAACTACCTCGAGCTCGATATCGGGTCGCTCTCGCTCCAGCTTTTCGGCTAGCTGAACGAACACACTAGCGCCTTTTTGCCAGCTGGGGTTCACGAATAGCAGGCGCTTACGTTCGTGCTCTTCGGCGATGAAGCGGTCCGCGGCAATGAACTTGCCTACCGGCTTGGCGGCAAACCCCACTTCCTTACGGTACATATCCGCCGTGGCCTGGCTGTCGGTCACGATCAGGTCGATATCACGGCACCAGCGTGGCGACTTGTAGTTGCCATTGGCCAGATAGAAAGCCACCGGGATACCACGGTCGCGCGCTTCGTCGGCAATGAGCATATCGACGGTTTGACCGCCGTAGAACCAGACGATATCCGGCTTGAAAGAATCGAGCAGGTAGAGATATTGGCTGTACCAAAGCCCTTCTTCATGAGTCGTAAAGTGATTTCGATTATGGCTATAGCTCACGAGCATTTGGTGCGTCAACGGACCATCTTCTGCTTCGATCAACTGGTGCAGGTGAGCATTTAGGTCGGGAAACTGCTCCTTGAGCTCTCCCATGCCCTTGGGGTTATCAAACACCGTTGCGCCTAGTATCTGCACTTCATAACCACTGGCCACCAGCTGCAGCAACATTTGCCGTACGGTCATACTGGCACCGCTGGACGTATCCAACAGGCAGAAAGGATTGGCCCAGAGAAGGCGAGGCTTGCGTTTTTCTGAAACAGGTGCAGTTTTTTGCTTGGCCATTAAACGACTCGCATAGCAGTAGTAATCATATAGCTAGTTTACGTTGCTAATACAGAGAGCAAAGGCGCGAATGCACCCATGTTTAAGCAGGTATTCTGGCAATCGCTACCTGGAGCATGGACCAACCGAAAAAGCCCTCCCCCCCAGTGTTTTCAGTATTTAAAGCAAATAAGAAGCTTACTTTCCAAAAAGCAAAACAAAAACGGGGCCTATTGGCCCCGTCATTGTTAAGCGCTACTGCTACTGCTTTATTAGCCCAGCAGAGACAGCACGGACTGCGGGGTCTGGTTGGCCTGGGCCAGCATGGACGTACCCGCCTGCTGCAGGATGTTGGCACGCGTCATGTTGGACACTTCCACCGCGTAGTCGGCGTCCTCGATACGTGAACGCGCTTCGGACAGGTTGGTGGTGGTGGTCGCCAGGTTGTCGATCACCGAGTCGAAACGGTTCAGCGTGGCACCCAGGGTGGCACGCTGAGTGTCCAGCGACTCCAGTGCAGTATCAACGTCGTCGATCAGTGTCTGGAAGGTAGCATTGGTCGCGCCAGCGCCAGACAGTGCCGCCGCCGAACCACTGACACCCAGCGCGCTGCTGGTCGCATCAAAGGTATTAACGACAATGGTGTCGTTACCGGTGGTGTTCGAGCCAACCTGAATGTTCAGGGCAGTGCTTGCGCCACTGGCCAACAGGCTAGTGCCGTTGAAGTTGTTGCTGCCCGCTACGCGATCGATCTCGGCGATACGCTCGTTGATCTCGGTAGTGATGGCCGCACGGTCGTCGGCGGTGTTGGTATCGTTGGCGCCCTGTACGGCCAGCTCACGAATACGCTGAAGGTTGTCGTTGATCTGGTCCAGACCGCCTTCCATGGTTTGTACCAGCGAGATACCGTCGCTGGCGTTACGGCTCGCCTGATCCATACCCTTGATTTGGGCGGTCATTTTGTTGGCGATGGCTTGACCTGCAGCATCGTCCTTGGCGCTGTTGATGCGCAGACCGGATGAAAGACGTTCCTGAGCCTGAGCCAGCATGCCCTGGGACTTGTTCAGGTTGTTCTGGCCGATCATGGAAGTGATGTTGGTGTTGATAACAGACATGAATTTAATCCTCGGTGTTTAGTGGCCCGGGAAAGGCCTATGAATCGGCACTAGCATCGCCGTTATTATAATTAACGGCCGTACGGCCGGATTCTTGAGAAAATAGTGCCTTTTTTTAGAAAAAATTATCCTGTTTAAACAATTGTATTCCAGACGGTACAAAGCTACGGCGATTCATGACCAAGCTTTAACCACCCGGCATCGGTATGGATTTTAAACGTAAAACGGGGCCCAAGGGGCCCCGTTTATTACACTGTTTTCAAGCTCACTTGCTAAGTGATTAGCCCAGCAGAGACAGTACGGACTGCGGGGTCTGGTTGGCCTGGGCCAGCATGGACGTACCCGCCTGCTGCAGGATGTTGGCACGGGTCATGTTGGACACTTCCACCGCGTAGTCGGCGTCCTCGATACGTGAACGCGCTTCAGACAGGTTGGTGGTGGTCGTCGCCAGGTTGTCGATCACCGAGTCGAAACGGTTCAGCGTGGCACCCAGGGTGGCACGCTGTGTGTCCAGCGACTCCAAGGCGTCATCAACGTCATTGATCAATGCCTGGAAGTCACCATTGGTCGCACCCGCACCGCCGGAGGCAGACGCCGCAACGATGGTTGCCGCGGAACCACTCACGTTGAGCGCGCTGCTGGTCGCATCAAAGGTATTAACGACAATGGTGTCGTTACCGGTGGTGTTCGAGCCGACCTGAATGTTCAGGGCAGTGCTTGCGCCACTGGCCAACAGGCTAGTGCCGTTGAAGTTGTTGCTGCCCGCTACGCGGTCGATCTCGGCGATACGCTCGTTGATTTCGGTAGCGATCGCGGCACGGTCGTCGGCGGTGTTGGTATCGTTGGCGCCCTGTACGGCCAGCTCACGGATACGCTGAAGGTTGTCGTTGATCTGATCCAGACCGCCTTCCATGGTTTGTACCAGCGAGATACCGTCGCTGGCGTTACGGCTCGCCTGATCCATACCCTTGATTTGGGCGGTCATCTTGTTGGCGATGGCCTGACCCGCGGCATCGTCCTTGGCGCTGTTGATGCGCAGACCGGATGAAAGACGTTCCTGAGCCTGGGCCAGCATGCCCTGGGACTTGTTCAGGTTGTTCTGGCCGATCATGGAAGTGATGTTGGTGTTGATAACGGACATGGGGTAATCCTCGGTGTTTAGTGGCCTGGGAGGGGCCGGAAAATCGGCGTTAGCATCGCCGTTACTATAATTAACGGCTGTACGGCCGAATTCTTTAGAAAATAATGCCTATTTTTAGAAAAAAACCATCTTCTTTAAACAATTATATTCCAGGACGGTACAAAGCTACGGCAATCCATTAACCCCCTTTAACCACCCGGCATCAGTATGGGTCTTAAACGTAAAACGGGGCCTTTCGGCCCCGTCATGGTTTAGCACTAACGTACTATTAGCCCAGCAGAGACAGTACGGACTGCGGGGTCTGGTTGGCCTGGGCCAGCATGGACGTACCGGCCTGCTGCAGGATGTTGGCACGGGTCATGTTGGACACTTCCACCGCGTAGTCGGCGTCCTCGATACGTGAACGCGCTTCGGACAGGTTGGTGGTGGTGGTCGCCAGGTTGTCGATCACCGAGTCGAAACGGTTCAGCGTGGCACCCAGGGTTGCACGCTGTGTGTCCAGCGACTCCAGCGCAGTATCAACGTCATTGATCAATGACTGGAAGTTAGCGTTGGTCGCACCCGCACCGCCCGAGGCAGACGCCGCAACGATGGTTGCCGCGGAACCACTCACGTTGAGCGCGCTGCTGGTCGCATCAAAGGTATTAACGACAATGGTGTCGTTACCGGTGGTGTTCGAGCCGACCTGAATGTTCAGGGCAGTGCTTGCGCCACTGGCCAACAGGCTAGTGCCGTTGAAGTTGTTGCTGCCCGCTACGCGGTCGATCTCGGCGATACGCTCGTTGATTTCGGTAGCGATCGCGGCACGGTCGTCGGCGGTGTTGGTATCGTTGGCGCCCTGTACGGCCAGCTCACGGATACGCTGAAGGTTGTCGTTGATCTGGTCCAGACCGCCTTCCATGGTTTGTACCAGCGAGATACCGTCGCTGGCGTTACGGCTCGCCTGATCCATACCCTTGATTTGGGCGGTCATCTTGTTGGCGATGGCCTGGCCCGCGGCATCATCCTTGGCGCTGTTGATGCGCAGACCGGATGAAAGACGTTCCTGAGCCTGAGCCAGCATGCCCTGGGACTTGTTCAGGTTGTTCTGGCCGATCATGGAAGTGATGTTGGTGTTGATAACGGACATGGAAGCAATCCTCGGTGTTTAGTGGCCTGGGAAGGGCCGGGAAATCGGCGCTTACATCGCCGTTATTATAATTAACGGCCGCGCGGCCGAGTTCTTTAGCCGAAAGCCTTTTTTTTGAAAAAATCTTTCTCGAGAACGCATGACGCTTAAAAGAAAGAGCAATAACAACAATAAGATATGGATAAAAAAGCTTTTAACCAACCTGAAATATAAAAAAACGGGGCCTTGTGGCCCCGTCGTTATCAAGTGCTACAAATAGTGCACTATTAGCCCAGCAGAGACAGTACGGACTGCGGGGTCTGATTCGCCTGTGCCAGCATAGACGTACCCGCCTGTTGCAGAATGTTGGCGCGCGTCATGTTGGAGACTTCTTCCGCGTAGTCGGCATCTTCGATGCGCGAACGCGCTTCGGAGAGGTTGGTTTCAGTCGTCGCCAGGTTGTCGATCACCGAGTCGAAACGGTTCAGCGTGGCACCCAAGGTCGCACGTTCGGTGTCAAGCGTCTCTACTGCGTCATCTACGTCGTTGATCAGGCTCTGGAAATCAGCGTTAGTGACGCCCTCGCCACCCGAAGCAGAATTCGTGGCAATAGTAGCTGCCGACCCACTAACACCTAGGCCAGTGCTACTCGCATCAACGGTTGTAACGGTGATGGTGTCGTTGTCGGTGGTGTTAGCGCCAACCTGCATGCTCAGGTCAGTGCCTGAGCCACTTGAAGACAGCAGGTTAGTACCGTTGAAGTTGGTGCTACCCGCAACACGGTCGATTTCATCGATACGCTCGCTGATTTCAGTGGCAATCGCTGCACGGTCTTCTTGAGTGTTGGTGTCGTTAGCACCCTGTACCGCCAACTCACGAATACGCTGCAGGTTGTCGTTCACCTGGTCGAGACCGCCTTCCATGGTCTGTACCAGCGAGATACCGTCGCTTGCGTTACGGCTTGCCTGGCTCATGCCATCGATTTGCGCGGTCATTTTGTTGGCGATGGCCTGACCAGCGGCATCGTCGGAAGCGCTGTTGATGCGCAGACCAGAGGAGAGACGTTCTTGCGCCTGAGCCAGCATGCTCTGCGAAGAACTCAGGTTGTTCTGGCCGATCATGGAGGTGATATTCGTATTGATTACAGACATGAGTATTGCTCCTAGAAGTATAACTGGCCAGCGGGCCAACTTTGCGACGTTTGTCATGCCGCTACCCCTTGGTAACGGCTGCTCGTACAAAGTCTTTAGAAAACAATACGCTTTTTATGTAAGGGAAAGTAACATTAGCCACTCAAAACCCAAGCCTTCGTGCTTAAGCTCCCGCCATACGGCGATTTACAAGAAATCCAATAAACAAAAATGTAGGTTAAAAAACCAAAAAACGGGGCCTATTGGCCCCGTCATGATTTAGCGCTAGCGTACTATTAGCCCAGCAGAGACAGTACGGACTGCGGGGTCTGGTTGGCCTGGGCCAGCATGGACGTACCCGCCTGCTGCAGGATGTTGGCACGCGTCATGTTGGACACTTCCACCGCGTAGTCGGCGTCCTCGATACGTGAACGCGCTTCGGACAGGTTGGTGGTGGTGGTCGCCAGGTTGTCGATCACCGAGTCGAAACGGTTCAGCGTGGCACCCAGGGTCGCACGCTGAGTGTCCAGCGATTCCAGGGCAGTATCAACGCTATCGATCAATGACCGGAAGTTCTCGTTGGTGGCGCCAGCACCCGACAGGGCCGCCGCGGAACCACTGACACCCAGTGAGCTGCTGGTCGCGTCAAAGGTATTAACGACAATGGTGTCGTTACCGGTGGTGTTCGAGCCAACCTGAATGTTCAGGGCAGTGCTTGCGCCACTGGCCAACAGGCTAGTGCCGTTGAAGTTGTTGCTGCCCGCTACACGGTCGATCTCGGCGATACGCTCGTCGATTTCGGTAGCGATCGCGGCACGGTCTTCGGCGGTGTTGGTATCGTTGGCGCCCTGTACGGCCAGCTCACGAATACGCTGAAGGTTGTCGTTGATCTGGTCCAGACCGCCTTCCATGGTTTGTACCAGTGAGATACCGTCGCTGGCGTTACGGCTCGCCTGATCCATACCCTTGATTTGGGCAGTCATTTTGTTGGCGATGGCCTGACCCGCAGCATCATCCTTGGCGCTGTTGATGCGCAGACCGGATGAAAGACGTTCCTGAGCCTGAGCCAGCATGCCCTGGGACTTGTTCAGGTTGTTCTGGCCGATCATGGAAGTGATGTTGGTGTTGATAACAGACATGAATTTAATCCTCGGTGTTTAGTGGCCCGGGAGAGGCCTATGAATCGGCACTTGCATCGCCGTTATTATAATTAACGACCTGTCGTCCCATTTCTTTAGCTTTTTTGCACTTTTTTATAAAAAATCGTTTCATCCTCAAACGACAAACGGGGCCTTGCGGCCCCGTTACTTGCATTTATAGCTGTTACGTCAAAAAGCGTTCTGGCCCCGCCAGGAAAGCACGACCTACCTCTTCTGCATGGCGCTCATCATATCGAACTGCTGAGAGAGGTAGCTGCTCATGGAGTTCATCTGGGCGAGCATGCCGTCCAACTGGCCGAACTGCTTACGGTAGCGCTCAGTGCTTCGTTCGATGCTGGCTTCCATACGCAGCTTGCGCTGATCCAGGCTCTCTATTCGCAGCTCAGCACTGCCGATGGAGCTCTTGATGATGCCGTCATCCCCGGTTATGTCCTTGAGCGTCGAACTTATCTTCCCGGCAAAGCCGCCTTCTTTCGTGTCACCTGCAAAAAAGGCAGCCAACCCCTCGGAATTATTGGCAATTGCTTCATCCAGCTTGGCTTCATCGACCTTGAGACGGCCCTGCTTGTCGATGTCGATACCCATTTGAGCAAGCCGCGTTATATCGCTCGTCCCAAAGTTGCCCGTTACATCCTGGCGCAGCCGGTTTTCGATAGTACGAACGGTACGATCGCCCACTAAATCGCCCGAGGTCTTACCTTCGCCCTTGAATTCGGTCATACGGCCAACGGTGGACTTCATTTCGTTATAGTTGCTAACGAAGGCATTGATGGCTTCTTTCAATGACGCATCATCACGCTCGATTACAAGCGTGGACGGGGTCGGGGAGGCGGCGGTCAGGTTGAGCGTTACTCCCTGGATGGCCTCTTCTACCCGATTACTTTTACTCGTAATCGCGATGCCGTTGACGTTCAACTCGGCATCCTGGCCAGCGCGTAGCGTGGCAGGGTCCATCGAAAGGGAGGTCAGTCCTGAAAACCCCGTCAGCGAAGCCTCTTTGCCCGTTTCCTTGGAGCTCAGCGCCAGGCGATACCCTTTGCCATCATTGATGAGCGAAGCCGTAACGCCAGACTCTTTATCCGCATTGATCTGATCACGAACCTCGGCCAGGGTACTGCCTGCTTTAATATCGACGCCGTAGCTTGTTTGCGTATCGCCAGCACCAAAATTAAGCGTCAACTTCGTATCGGTTGCCGTAAGCTCCTGGTCCAGTGCCACACTATTGGACGCAGCGCTGCCGCCGCGCGCCAGTTGGGAAACCGTCACCTCATAGCGACCTGGATTGGCTTTCTCGCTCGCCGTCGCCAGTACGCCTTCTCCCGTTACCGTACTTTTTTGCTGTTTGAAAGTAGCGGCATCGTTCAACGCCGTAATAGAGTTCTGCACCCTATCCATTGCCGATTCCAGGCGCCCATAAGCAGAAATCTTGGTTTGCTGAGCACTTTTCTGCTCAAGGATCGGAACGAGCTTTTGGCGTTCAGCCGACTTGAGCTGTTCCACCAAGCCCGACAAATCCAACCCAGACCCCACTCCCAATGCCGTAATAGACGCCATGAGGTTAGTCCTCTAGTAAGTAGTAGAGAAGTACAGTTAAATACTCTATCGGCTGATAAACGACGAACTTTAGCGGTTAAGATTCTTAAAATCCTGCAAAAATGCCCGGCAAACGCCGGGCATTTTCTGTCTCACGAGTATCGCTTGGCGATCACGACTGGTTGTTCTGGCCCAGCATCCCTAACTGCTCGCTCAGGTAGCTGCTGGTCTGGTTCATCTGCGCCACCATGCTATCCATTGCCTGAAACTGGGTGCGAAAGCGCGCGATGGTCTGATCGATGCGCTCCTCGGTTCGGGCGAAACGGTCTTCGAGGGTCCCGATACGGCTTTCGGAGTTACTTTCAGCCGTATCCAGGCGCCCTCCATCGCCCACGAGGCGCTCGAGGGAGGCATTGATTTGCCCCGCCATCCCCGCCTCTTCACTATTACCGGCAAAAAAGCCGGCAAGCTGATCGGGCTCGGTCGCAATGACGCTATCCAGTTTATCGTCGTCTATTTTGAGTTTACCGTCGGTTTGCAGTGAAATACCGATATCAGAGAGCACGCTGAAGCCCTCACCACCCACTGCGCTGCTGATGGACTGGCGAAGTTCCCGCTCGACTGCGCGCGTGGTTGCGTCGGCATTCAGCCCTGCTGATTGGCCGGTTTCGGCATCGAAGCTGGTTAAACGCGTCAGGGTATCTTTCAGCGCATTGAATCCGTCTACAAAGGCAGTCACATTGTCCCGCAGCGCTTCGTCGTCCTGCTCGACGCGCACGGTGCTCGAGGCGCCCGCTTCCGTAAGATTCAAGGTCATACCCTGAATAGCACCCTCGACCTGATTGGAGGCACTGACGATATCGATTCCGTTCACGTTGAAGGCAGCGTCCTGCCCCGCCTGAATGACCTGCACATCCGAGGTAACGGCATCGCTCGATAAAATGGAGGAAAAGTTGGAGCTTTCGATGCTGGCATCAGCGCCCGTTTCACTGGCCATGACCGATAGCCGATACCCTTGGCCGTCATCGATGATGGAAGCCGTTACCTGACCACCGCCTTGTTCATTGATGGCGTCGCGGATGCCTTCCAGCGAACTGCCGTCGGCAATGGTTATGGGCGCCATATCGCCTTCAGCCAAGCCGAAAGTTAGCGTTTGCTCACCACTAATAATGCTTTCGTCGGATGAACCCAAACGCTCCGTAACGAAACTCCCGGCGGTCGCCAACTGCTCCACCTCGACCTCGTAACGGCCGGGTTGTGCTTCATTGGTCGTCACGGCCGTCACGGCATCGCCATCGACCCTGGTCGTGAGGCTCTCGAACGACTCGGCATCGTTGAGTGCTTGAGTCGCATCCTGAAAGGTAGAAATGGCGCTCTTCAGCGTTCCATAGGCAGAAAGCGTCGCCTTCTCGGACTGTACCTGTTCGGCGATGGGGGTGAGCTTGGCGCTCTCGGCGTCTTCAAGCTGGCCCAGCAGCCCGTTCAAATCCAGCCCCGAGCCAATGCCCAGTGAGGTAATGGAAGCCATAGATTAGTGCCCCTTCGATTAGCGTCGCTCAATTAACCGCGCGACCTGAAATTTGCCTGCGTTGATGCATTGAATATCGGCATCCGGCGCTTTTTCTTTAGCTCTTGACCTGTTTTAACTCATTAAAAGGTTATTTTCTGTAATGTTTGGAAATTTTGAGACTACGTCGCTACCCAAAGAATTCGCTAAAAAGCGTTCGTTGAACCATCGTCTTATATAGACCTTGGTCTAATGCCCATGAGTGACTTACACTGGCCTGCGTATTTCGCGTTCACTGCTGGAGAGCCTCATGTCTGCCCAAGGCAAAACCCCGACTGCCCACCCCGCCCCGTTTAGCCGAGAGCAGCTGCGTGGATGCCTTTTTAACGTGGCGGAGCTTCTCTATGTGAACGGCCACGTGCTGGAAACCATTACGCTACCTGGCTGTGGGCTGGCGAAGCGGGAGATGGCCGTACTGGAAGCGCAAAACGCTGGCTGGGCCAGGTGTCGCAAAACCCTCGAGGCGAGCGAAGCGGGTACCCTCAACACAGCGGGGCGATTCGTACTAACGGCGCTGGGCCGCGAGATCATGTTCGATATGTTTGGCCAGGGGGCGGCGGACTGCGCCTAGGGCCCAGGGATAGCCGAACACGCTTAAAAAAGCGCTCTAAACGCAAAAACGCCCGCGAATGCGGGCGTTTGTGTTTGGCACGGCGTTGTGATCAACGAAGGCCAAGCATCGAAAGAATAAACAGTACGACGACTACCAGACCCACGATGTAGATGATATTACGCATAACGGCGCTCCTTGCTTTTTTGCGTTTAGAAAAATCAACGGGTTGCTTTCCCCATCGGGGCAACACCCACATCCTAGCAGGCTTTTGGGTTCTTTGCGTAATTTACGTGCGCTAGCGGGGCGAAGACTCTACGCTTTTTAACAGTCGAGTCGTCGTCAAAAAGGAATGCCAATGCGCGCAATGTTAATGGGGTTCGGGGTGGCGATGGCCATGGGACTGCCTTTTACCGCTCAGGCCGACGCGCCCTCGAGAGAGGCGTTTAACGTGCTGGACGAGCAAGCCAGCGCGCTTGGCCGCCTGCATACGGTGGTCGTCGCGGTCGAAGGTGAGATCGTTCACGAATTTCATCAGGGCGGCCCGGGAGTCGCCACCCCGGCGAACGTGAAGTCGCTCTCCAAAACCGTGCTGGCGGCGATTACCGGCGCCGCTATCCAGGCCGGTGTGATCGACTCGATCGACCAGCCGCTGGTCGAGCTTTTAGGCAGCTACGTGCCCCAAGGTGTGGACCCGAAGGTTAGCGAGATTAGCATCGAGAACCTGCTCGCCATGCAGGCGGGGCTCGAGCGCACCTCGGGCGGCAACTACAGCGGCTGGGTGGCGAGCTCCAACTGGGTAGAGGATGCGCTGAGCCGGCCGTTCGTGGATGAGCCCGGCGGGCGCATGCTCTACTCCACCGGCTCCAGCCACCTGGTATCTGCCGCGCTCACCTACGCAAGCGGTGAGTCGACCTACCAGCTTGCCCAGCGGCTTCTGGCCGAGCCGCTGAACATTGCCATCCCCCGCTGGTTGCAGGACCCGCAGGGCATCTACTTTGGCGGCAACGATATGCAGCTTTCACCCCGGGCGCTGGTGGAAATCGGCGAGCTTTACCGCAATGATGGCGTGGTGGACGGCGAACGCATTCTGCCCGAAGGCTGGGTGGAAGACTCCTGGACACCGCGAGGTAGTTCTCAGTGGACCGGGGATGGCTATGGGCTTGGCTGGTTCGTTACCACCCTTGGCACCACACCGGTGTATTACGGGCGCGGCTACGGCGGTCAGGCGCTGTTCGTCATTCCCGAGCGTGACATGACCGTGGTGATCACCTCCGACCCCACGCCCCCCTCGCCGGGCGGGCAGTTTCAGCAGCAGTTGAACCGGCTGGTGATGAACCTGCTGACCTACCGCTAACGCTCCCTTCAACTCTCGAGCGCAGCGCGGGCTTAAAGCAGATACATGAGAATGGCGGCGAAGGTGGCGCCGGTGATCAGAAAACCAAGCGAGAGCACCAGTCCGTCCTTTGCCACCAACCCCAGGCCGAAGAGCGTTAGCGCAAGCCCCGCGCCGTTGGCGGTGAAGGGAATGAACTCCATCGGCGGCATGGCCAGCGCCACCAACGAGCAGGCAAGCGCGGTAGCGCGCATACCGATATAGCCGCTCATCCAGGCCAGGCGCACGCCCAAAAGCCCGTCGACCCACTTGGCAGGCTTGCGCATCAGCCCTAGTGATTTATCGAAGCCTTTGCGCGAGACCGACCGGTTCAGGAGTATGCCCGGCAGCCAGAAGGCCTTGCGCCCCAAAAGCAATTGGCTCGAGGTTAGAAGCACCAGCACCGCCATGAGCGTGGGCACGCCAGGAATATCCCCCACGACGGGGGCCAGGGTAATGATGCCCGCCACCAGCAGCAGCGGCCCAAAGGAGCGCCGCCCGACGGCGTCGAGAATATCCTCGACACTGACGCGGCGCTTTTCCTCTTCCATTTGCGCCATGGCGTCGAGCAATTCGGTCAAGCTCGCGGCCTGGGAGTCGTCACTCATGGGGGCGTTGGCGCTCCTCGGCGGCGAGTTTACTGCGAATGAAGTCGCTGTGGCTTAGATGCAGAAGATCCGCCAGGCGGCGAATGCGGTGCTCTTCCTGGGGGTCGATACTGCCATCCGCCCACGCCAGTTGCCACATCAGCGCCACTAGTTCGCAGCGCTTTGCGTAGTCGTAGTGCTCCTTGATGAGGCTTACGAACTGGTAGTGGTCCACCGCCTCCTCCACTTCGGCATCCGCCAGCGCCATCAGCTCGGTGACGTCTGCGTCTCCCAGCCGATAGCGGGCCATGAGTATCTGCTTGAGCGTTTGGCGCTCGGCCTCGGTTTGCTCGAAGTCCGCGCGCATCACTTCGCAAAGTAGCGCCGCCGAGGCAAGTTCCAGCGTCAGGTGCTGGTTTTCGCGCCGCTCGGGCTCGGCGAGCGCGTCCTGAAAAAAATCCCGAATCGCGTCGAGCATGGCTCACTCCTTACGCTTGGCAAGCTGTTCTTTGAGCTGCTTGGGCACCTGCTTGATGATCAGCCGATCCTGGCCCTCGTCGTACTCGATGCTGGAACCCAGCAGGTGCGAATCGAAGCTGATGGAGACGCCACCGGCGCGGCCAGTAAAGCGGCGAAACTGGCTCAGCGTTTTCTTGTCCGGCGGAATCTCCGGCGAAAGGCCGTAGTCGGCGTTGCGGATGTGCTCATAAAACGCCTTGGGCTGCTGTTCGTCAACGAGCCCGGAGAGCTCTTCCAGGGTCATCGGCTCGCCGCGGCGCATCTGCTCGTTGGCGTAGTCCACCAGCGTATCGGTCTTTTCGCGGCTGGCCTCTTCGTCGAATTCTTCCTGCTCGACGAAGTCGCTAAAGGCCTTGAGCAGCGTGCGCGTCTCGGCAGGCGCGTCGATGCCCTCCTCCATGCCGAGTACCGCCGCCACGCCATCGGCCAGCTTCTTCGCGCCGCGATCCTTTAGAAACGAGACGTACTGTTGGCTGGCGGTTTCATCGCCCTGCCACTGGGTAATGTTGACCCGCGCGGCCAGGGTGAGCTGCTGGGTATTGAGCTGGGCGGCGGGCACGGCCTGGTGGGATTCACTAATACCGATGCCTTCGCGCTGATGCACGAGCGCAAAGAAGAGCGTTTCGGTATCGCCCTGGCGCTGGTGGGCGATCACCAGATACCCGCTCACCGAAAGCGCCTCCTGCAGCTCGCGCGCCAGGCGCTCGGTCAGGGCGGTGGAGAATGCCATGAAGTCCTGATCACCTTTAAGGTATGCGGCAAGCCAGGCCACCAGCGGCCCGGCCTGCTCGCCCTCGAGAGCGAAGCGCCCCCAGCCCTTGGCCTTGGTGTTGTAGGTATCATTCAATTTACCCACCAGGTTTGCCATCACCGGGTCGTCGCTTTCGCCAACGGCTGGCGCGGTGGTCACGGTCAGGCGCTCGCCGTCCAGGGTGGGTTCCAAGCGGTGAACGATGCTTTGCAAAAGCGGCATAGGGGAATCTTGCCTTTTAAATGATCAAAAATTGAGACGCTTAGGGTTTCAGCCGGTAGCCGGTATGGAAAATCCAGCCAATCATGGCCAGGCTTGCGGCGAGAAAGAGCGTAATCATACCCACGCTTGCCCCAAGACTTACGTCGCTGATGCCGTAAAAGCTCCAGCGAAAGCCGCTGACCAGATAGACCACCGGATTTGCCAGCGTCACGCTTTGCCAAAACGGCGGCAGCATATCGATAGAGTAAAAACTTCCGCCCAAAAAGGTCAGCGGGGTGATCACCAAAAGCGGCACCAGCTGAAGCTTATCGAACCCATCCGCCCAAATGCCGATGATGAACCCCAGCAGGCTGAAGGTGACGGCGGTGAGCACCAAAAAGGTCAGCATCCAGAACGGGTGGGCGATCTGAAGCGGCACGAAAAAGCTCGAGGTGGCCAAAATGATCAGCCCCAGCAGTATCGATTTGGACGCCGCGGCCCCCACGTAGCCCACCACCACTTCAAGATACGAAATGGGCGCGGAAAGAATCTCGTAAATACTGCCGGAGAACTTGGGAAAGAAGATGCCGAAGGACGCATTGGAAACGCTTTGCGTCAGCAGCATCAGCATGATCAGCCCGGGCACGATGAAGGCGCCGTAGCTGACTCCGTTGATTTCACTGATACGCGAGCCGATCGCCGCGCCAAACACCACGAAGTAGAGCGAAGTGGAAATGACCGGTGAGACGATACTTTGCAAAAGCGTGCGCCGGGTGCGCGCCATCTCCGCCATGTAGATCGAACGGACGGGGTAGAGATTCATGAGCGCTCCTTGACCAAATCGACGAAAATATCTTCAAGCGAACTCTGCCGGGTGTGCAGGTCCTTCACACGAATGCCCTCTTCGCTCAGCGCGGCCAACAAGCCGGACACGCCGCGGCCTTCTTCTTCCTGATGGCCATCGTAGGTGTACACCAGCATTTGACCATCGTCGGTCAGGCTCAGCGTGTCGCCCTCGAGGCGCGAAGGCAATGCGGCAAGCGGGGTGTGCAGCTCCAGGGTGAGCTGTTTGCTGCCGAGCTTTTTCATCAGTGCCGCTTTCTCTTCTACCAGCACCACTTCGCCGTGATTGATCACGCCGATGCGATCGGCCATCTCTTCGGCTTCTTCGATGTAGTGGGTGGTGAGAATGATGGTCACGCCGTTGTCACGCAGCCCGCGCACCACCTGCCACATGTCGCGCCTAAGCTCCACATCCACACCGGCGGTGGGTTCATCGAGAAACAGAATGCGCGGCTCGTGAGAGAGCGCCTTGGCGATGAGTACGCGGCGCTTCATACCGCCGGAAAGGGTAATCAAGCGGTTGTTGCGCTTGTCCCACAGCGCAAGCGACTTGAGTACTTTTTCGATATGCGCCGGGCTTGGCGGCTTACCGAACAGGCCGCGGCTGAAACTGACCGTGTTCCACACCGTCTCGAAGGCCTCGTTGGTGAGTTCCTGAGGCACCAATCCGATGCGCTGACGCGCCTGGCGGTACTGCTTGACGTTATCGAAACCGTCGACGGTCACGTGGCCTTCACTTGGGTTGACCAGCCCGCACACCAGGCTAATGAGCGTAGTCTTGCCCGCGCCATTGGGGCCGAGCAGAGCAAAAATTTCGCCACGCTGGATAGTGAGATCCACGTGCTTGAGCGCTTGAAAGCCACCGCTGTAGGTTTTGTTCAAGCCCTCGATAGAGATAATGGGGTCGTTCAAGGCGTGCTCCTCACACCGCGGCCGGGCCGCGGTGCTTGACTGCCAAGGGCGACTGGCACGCGCAAGGAAGAGGGCCGCCAGCGCCCAAGGGCAGATTAACTGCAGCTGGTGACTTCGAGCAGATGGTAGCCAAACTGGGTTTGAACCGGACCATGGACTTGATTGAGCTCGCCGCTGAAGACGACCTTATCGAACTCCGGCACCATTTGGCCCGGGCCGAACGTGCCCAGGTCGCCGCCCTGGCGACCGGACGGGCAGCTCGAATGCTCCTTGGCAACCTCAGCAAAATCGCGGCCGTTTTCGATCTCTTGCTTGAGGGCAAGGCACTGCTCTTCGCTATTTACCAGAATATGACGGGCGCTGGCACTGGCCATATAAGCCTCCTGAACATCGGTTTTAAGGGGTCACTAGTTTATCACGGCTATGCTTGGGTGGGGGGCGTTAACCCGGTTGTTCGCGCTGAGCTCGACACCCGCTTCGAGCACCTTACAGATCGCCAGGGTCTGTCTGAAAAGTCGACAAGCGAAGACAAGACAAGGCAAAAATTGGCGAAAAAACGGAGTTTACATGTGTAAATGAGTATTTTGATCGGACTCGCGCTCGAGCCAATTTTTAACGCCGTATTGTCGAGCGCAGGCACTTTTCAGACAGAGCCTAAGGCGTACCTAGCGCGCCGGTCACCCTCAGCGCCTCGCCCACGCCGGCCAGGGCCTGTTCGTGCTGGCTGCGCGAAAGCGGCCCCCGGGCACAGGCAACGACCACCCAGGGGCCCTGCTCGGCCGAGTCTAAAGAGCCCCGCGAGGCCAGCCCGGCATCGCAACTACGCCGGTGCTGGGTGCCGGTTTTATGGGCGAACGTGATAGCCTCCCCCATGCCCCGTTTCAAGCGCGCCTCGCCGGACCGGGTACGCGTCATCAGGGCGATCAGCGCCTGGCGCTGGTCGGAAGCCAGATCGCTCACGCCCCCCTGGTGGAGCGCGGCGAGCAGGTCGCCGTAGGCTTTGAGCGTACCGGTGTTTTCACCGGTTTGCTCGTAGGCATCGAACGCGCGGTCGTAATCGGGCTCGCGTAAATCGCTACTGGCAACGCCTAAAAGGCGCGCAAGCGCCGCCGGGCGCTGACCGATACCGTTTTGGCGAAGCGCTATGAAATCGCTGCCGCCCAGCGCTTTCGCTTGTGGATGCAGCGCGCCATACACCCCCTGGCGCACGCCCACCAGCCGGGTGATCGGCCCCAGCTCATTGGGGTCACCGCCACTAGCCGCCACCATTTGCCTGGCGCGCGCATTGACCGCCTCGAGCCCGACCCGGTTGATCAGCATGTCCGAGGCGGTGTTATCGCTAACGGTGATCATCTGCTCCAGCAGATACGTAATCGAGATCGACGTGCCGGGGTCGTGCCAGTTCACCGGCCCGGCGCCATCCACGTAGTCGCTCTGGTTGAGCGTGATGCGCTCGTCGAGCGCCAGCTCACCGGCCTGGCGCTTTGCGAAGACCTCGGCGGCCACCGGCACCTTGATCAGCGAGGCCAGATACCAGGGGATGTCGGCTTGCCAGGAGAAGGCTTCGCCGCTTTGCAGGTCTTGAACGTAAACGCCGAGCGCTCCGCCAAAGGCGTCCTCGATAGCGGCCAGGCGAGTGCTCAGGCTCCCCTGCCAATAGCTCTGCTTGTCGGTCTCGTAGTACCAATCCGCCTGTACCGGCAGCGCTATACAAAGCGCCGCGACAATCAGCGTGCATTTAAACCATCGCAAATCGTCACCTCGATCGTTTGTCATGTGGCTATCGGTGCGCCGCTATCCAGCGTGTTACCCAAATCCACAGCGCGGCCCCGAGAATCAAAAGCCCACCGACGCCCAGCGCCTGCGGGTAGGTATAGATGCCGTTAAGCTCCAGCAGAAAACGAAGCACTAAAAAAATCAGCACGATATGGAAAATGAACGCCTTGAGCGCGTCGCTTCCGACAATGGTCAGCGGCAAAAGTGCCTTGGCCGCCGCCGCGCCGCCGGCCAACGCAAGCCCTAGAACAACCAGCGCCCCACCCACGCTGAACAGCATGAAGGCAAGCTGTGGCGGGTGCTTACCGGCATTGTTCGCCACCGCCACCATGGCCGCATAGGGGCCATCACCCAGGGCCGCCAGGCCATAAAAGGCGCCGATCATCGCACCACCCAGCGCGATCAATATTGCGACCAGGCGAAGGCGCGGGGCGCGCTCGAAAACGCAGCGAAGCATGGCCTCGCCTATCAAAAGCCCGGCAAGAATCAGCGGCGCGCGGCTTAGCTGCCCCCAGGTGTAATACGCTTCGTGATCGACCAGCAGCGCTTTCAAAAGGGGGTTGCCGTCAAAATCGAACCCCTGCAACCAGGCCGAGAGTGCGGTGAGCACCGCGATAGCCGCCAGGCGCGACCATAGCGGCGCCCGGGCCCAGAACGGAAGTATCAGCGGTACCCACAAAAGCGCGATGGCGTAGAAGCCGAGGATTTCGACCCAGATGGCAAAGTTGTCATAGAGCAGCGTATTGACGATATCCGCTGGCGCGTTGAACGGGAGCATTTCGACGATGGTAAGCGCCTTGTACCAAAACCACACTTCAAGGGCGCGCAGCCACAGTTTCAAACGCCGCCGGGGCCAATCGTCGCTTTGGGTACGCGGTAAAAATGCCACCGCCAGCGCCATGCCGAACACCAGGATAAAAAGCGAGGAGGAGAACTTGGTGAGAAGGTGTACAGGTACCATGCCCCACTCGGGCACGTTGGGAATCCCCACCAGGCCGCTGACGGTATGGCTTATGATCATCAAACCAATGGCTATCCCCCGGGCCAGGTCGATTGCCTCGATCCGCCCTTGTGCCCTGGGGAGAACAGGTACTTCTTTTAAGCTCGATTTTAAGCTCAGCACGTGGCGTACATCCCTGTAAACGGCGTCGATTCGATGTCGATCACCCAAGCTATAGTGAGAGGGCCTCAACCTTAGCTTATCGCCCGTAACAGGGGTAGCGGACGTTTAAACGCAAAAATGCCCCGCATTCGGCGGGGCATTTCGTGGCTCATCCTTGAACCAGGGAAGCGGTTAGTCCTTTAGCAAGCAGGGTTTACCAATTGCTGTCAGAGTCGGCATCCGTGTCAGTATCGGTATCCCAATCTTCTTGCTCCTCCTCCTCTTCTTCGTAAGTGAATTCTTGCTCTTCCTCTTCGTACTCGGTAGTCGCACCCTGCTCCTGATCGGTGTCGTAGGAGTTGTACGTGCCCTGCTCATCCTGCATGGTGTCTTCCTGCGGTACCGGCTCTTGCGGCGCCGTGTCTTCTTCCATGCCAGCAAAGGCTAGCGGGCTGGCCATTAGGCCGAAAGATACACCAAGGATGCCTAGTTTCTTGAGAGATTCCTTCTTCATGATCGTGCCTCCTGATTGGCTTTACTTTCCAGCTTTTCGACACGGGTATCAATAAAAGCGTTACCCGGTAAAAAATCGTACGTTGAGTTTAAACAAGAGCACCGTGCCATCCTGACGCTGCGCTCTTGGCCAAACCATTGCAGCGGGCGTACCAGATTTTCAATAAAAAATGGAAAATAATTTAAAATCAAAAACTTAAAAATACAAAAGCGTGTGCCAACCCGTACTCAAACCTGCATTTAATACGTATTTTAATGTTTAAGGTTGGCACATGGGCCGCGTTGGTCATGTCAATTGCAGTTAATGCGCCCAGGGGATCCTCGCAAGGCATTGGCTATCTTTTAGTGCGAATGACGGGGTACTTCGGCGCCGCGACAGCCCACCAGAAAGTCGAAGTCGCACCCCTGGTCGGCTTGCAGCACCCGTTCGATATAGAGCTGGCGGTAGCCGCCCTGGCTTGCAATCATCGTGGAGGCCGCCGTGGCATCGTCAGCGCTCAGGCGCTCGGCCAGTTCTTCATCGCTGATATCCAGGTGCAGTCGCCCGCTTTGGCAGTCGAGCTCGATCCAGTCGCCGTTGTGTACTGCGGCAAGCGGCCCGCCCGCCGCGGCCTCCGGCGCTACGTGCAGCACCACCGTGCCGTAGGCGGTGCCGCTCATGCGTGCATCCGAAATGCGCACCATATCGGTCACACCCTGGGCAAGAATCTTGGGCGGAAGCCCCATGTTGCCCACCTCCGCCATGCCGTGATACCCCCGCGGGCCGCAGTGCTTCATGACCAGAATATCGTCGGCGTTGACGTCCAGGTTCGGGTCGTTGATGCGCGCTTTGTAGTCGTCGAAATCTTCGAATACCACCGCCCGGCCGCGGTGGCGCATTAGCGCAGGCGTCGCCGCCGAGGGTTTGAGCACCGCGCCGTTGGGCGCCAGGTTGCCGCGCAGTATGCAGATCCCGCCGTCCGCGGTGAGCGGATTATCCAGCGGCCGGATCACCTCGTCGTTATAGAGCGGCGCGTCCTGGACGTTCTCCCAAAGCGTTTTCCCGTTCACCGTCAGCGCGTCCTTGAACGGCAGCCGGTCCGCCTCGCCCAAACGTTTGAGCACCGCAGGCAGCCCCCCGGCGTAGTAGAACTCCTCCATCAAAAAGCGCCCTGAAGGCTGCAGGTCGACCAGCGTAGGCGTGCCCCGGCCGACGCGGCTCCAGTCATCCAGCGTTAAATCGACGCCGATACGCCCGGCAATCGCCTGAAGGTGAATCACCGCGTTGGTGGAGCCGCCGATCGCGGCGTTGGTGCGAATAGCGTTATCGAAAGCTTGTTGGGTGAGGATTTTGGACAGTTTGAGATCCTCGTGGACCATCTCGACGATACGATTACCGGAGAGATGCGCCAGTACGTAGCGCCGCGAATCCACTGCGGGAATGGCGGCGTTGTGGGGCAGCGACACGCCTAATGATTCCGCCATGCACGCCATGGTCGAGGCGGTGCCCATGGTGTTGCAGGTGCCCGCCGAGCGCGACATACCCGCCTCGGCGGCCATGAAGTCGTGAAGCGAGATTTCGCCGGCCTTGACCTGTTCGGAGAGCTGCCAGACCACGGTGCCGGAACCAATATCCTTGCCTTTATGCTTGCCGTTGAGCATCGGCCCACCGGTCACCACGATGGCGGGGATATCACAGCTCGCCGCGCCCATCAGCAGTGCCGGGGTCGTCTTGTCACACCCCACCAGCAGCACCACCGCATCGATGGGGTTGCCGCGAATCGCCTCCTCGACATCCATACTCGCCAGGTTGCGGGTGAACATGGCGGTGGGCCGCAGGTTGGATTCACCGCTGGAGAACACTGGGAACTCGACCGGATAGCCTCCCGCTTCCAGTACGCCCTTTTTGACGTGCTCGGCGAGCTTGCGAAAGTGGGCGTTGCAAGGCGTCAGCTCCGACCAGGTATTGCAGATACCAATGATCGGTTTGCCTTGAAACTCGTGGTCGGGAATGCCCTGGTTTTTCATCCAACTGCGGTACATGAAGCCGTTCTTATCAGCGGTGCCGAACCACTGGGCGGAGCGTAGAGGCGTTTTTTGAGCGGACATGGAAGTCTCTCCGTATCGATGCCGGTGACAAAATTGGGTGACTAAAAAGAGAGTGGGTAAGCGTTAAGCGCGCTGTCGGCGGGTCTGCTTCCAGCGGTCGAACATCACCGCCAGCAGAAGGATCGCCCCGCGCACCAGGTACTGGTAGAAGGTCGGCACGTTCAAAAGCCCCATGGCGTTTTGCACACAGCCCATGATCAACACCCCGACCACCACGCCGGTAATCGTGGCTACCCCGCCGGAAAGCGCGACCCCGCCCAGCACACACGCGGAGATGACGGCAAGCTCCAGCCCCATGGAGGTGTTGGGGTCGCCCAAGCCCATGCGCGAGGCGAGCAGCACCCCCACGACCCCGGCGACCACGCCCTGAAGGCCGAACACGATGATTTTCAAACGCCGCACGTTCACCCCGGCAAGCGACGCCGCTTCCGAGTTCCCCCCGGTGGCGAGCACGTTGCGGCCAAACGCCGTCATATTGAGCACCACGCCAAAAATCACGAAGCAGGCAAGCATGGTCCAGACCGGCAGTGTCAGGCCCAGAAACGCGGCGCTCCCCAGGTCGAAAAAGCCCGGTACGGTAATCATCACCGCATCGCCGCCGGAGGTGATGTAGGCAAGCCCGCGCACGAACTCCATGGCGGCCAGCGTGGCGATGAGCGAGTTGATACCGAACCGGGCGATCACCAGTCCGTTAAAGACCCCGACCGCGCCGCCGGCCAGGATACCGCCAAGCACACCGGTCAATACGCTGCCGGTGCTCGAGGTCACCACCGCCGCGACGACCCCGGCAAACGCCACCGTGGAGGCCACCGAAAGATCGACTTCCCCCAGCGCCAGTACCAGCATCATGGTGGTGGCGAGACTCCCGATCAGCGTGATCGACAAGAGCAGCCCCACCATGTTGCGCCCGGTGAGAAAGTCGGGAATGAAGACCGCCAATGCCACGAACAGCAGCAGAAAAATAGCGATGAGGCCCGAGGTATCGAGCAGTGTGCGCAGCGGCTTGATCAGCCCCTGGCGCCCGGCAGGCCGTTCCGGCGCTGCGCTATCCTGAGTCAATTTATTGGTTGTCATTGTGTTAATCCTAAAAGAAAGCCTGAGCCAAGAGACGGGTTACGCCGGTAGCGCCAGCCCCAGCAGGCGTTCGGGGGTAGCAGCGTCCCGCGGGACCACCTCCACCAGTTCGCCATCCCGCATTACGGCAATGCGGTCACAGATCGAGCTCACCTCGGCAAGGTCGCTCGAGATCACCAGCACGCTCTTGCCCTGCTCGGCCAAATCGTAAAGCAGGCTGTAAATATCGCGCCGAGCGCCCACGTCGATGCCCCGGGTGGGTTCGTCCATCACGAACAGATCGATCTCTTCAGAGAGCCAGCGGGCAAGAATCACCTTCTGCTGGTTGCCGCCGGAGAGCTTGCCGATCGGCGCCCGCGGGCCCGGCGTCTTGATGCTCAGCTTCCGGATGTAGTCTTCGGCATTACGCCGCTCGCGCCCGGGGTGGCGAAACACACCCCAGCGCTTGAAAAAGCGCCGGCAGCTGATGTTCAGGTTGTCGGCGACGCTTGCCACGGGAAAAATGCCCTGGGACTTGCGGTCTTCCGGGCACATGGCGATCCCGGCACGAATCGCCTCGCCGGGGCTTTTGAAGCGCCGCGTGGTGCCCTTGAAGGTGACGCTGCCCGCTTTGGGCGTCTCGACCCCGCACACCAGGCGCAAAAGTTCACTGCGCCCGGCCCCCACCAGGCCGAATAGCCCGAATACTTCCCCCTTCTTCACCGAGAAGCTCACCGGGCCTTTGATCCCCCGGCCTTCGATGCCGTCCACGCTGAGCACCGTCTCGCCGGCTTCACGAAAGCGGTAGCCGTAAACATCGTTGATATCGCGGCCGACCATTTCACTGACCAGCAGGTCGTGGGTGAGCGTACTCATGTCCTCGTGGGTACGAATGTGCTTCCCGTCGCGAAATATCGTGACCGCATCGCACATCTCGAACACTTCCTCCATGCGGTGGGTCACGTAGAGCACTACCCGACCTTCATCGCGCAGGCGCTGGACGATACGCTTGAGCTGGCGCGTCTCCTGTACCGAGAGGCTGCTGGTCGGCTCATCGAAGGCGATGACCCGCGCATCGCGCAGTAGCGCGCGGCCGATCTCGATCATCTGTTGCTGGCCGATCGATAGATCGCGTACTTTCGTGGAGGGATGAATCGCGCCCTCGCCCAGGTCTTTCAGAATCGCCAGCGCCCGCTCTTTCAACCGACGGCGGTCCACGAACCCACTGCGAGTGGGTAGCTGCCCCAGCAACAGGTTTTCCGCCACTGACATGTTCGGCGAGAGGGTGAGCTCTTGATAGATGATTGCGATGCCTTCGCGCAGCGCCTCCCGGGCATTGCCGAAGACGTGACGCTGCCCATCGATCCAAAGCGCGCCTTCGGCGGCCCGGTTCACGCCGCTAAGCACCTTTAGCAGCGTGGATTTGCCGGCGCCGTTTTCGCCCATCAGCGCATGCACCTGACCGGTGTGGGCCGAGAAGCTCACATCGTCCAGCGCGCGCACACCAGGAAATACCACGCTAATGCCGTCGAAACGAAGATACGGTTCAGACATAACCACCCCCTCCCTCAACAGAGCGCATTAAAGTCCCAGTTCCTCACGCACTTCTTCCCAGTTATCCCGGGTCATCAGGGTGCCGGTGGTTTCCGTATTGGCCTCGGGCTCGCGGTCTTCGCTAATCCAGTGGTACAGATCCTCTGTGGTTTGGCGGCCGTGCATGGTCGAGCTAACGGCCACCGTGCCGTGAAAGCCGGTGGGGTTGTTGCGCGAGAACTCGGCAAAGGCAGCGCCGGAGCCGTTGATACCCACGCCGATCACGTCTTCCGGCGCCAGCCCATACTGCTCGGTCGCGCGCACGCCACCCAGCACGCTCTCCTCGTTGAGCGCGTAGATCACCCAGTGCTCGTAACCGCCGCGCTGAGAAAGTACCGGCGAGGCGGCAGAAAAGGCGCCGTTGGTATCGGTGCTTTGCTGGGGCGCGTCGAAAATGTTCTCTTCGGGGAAGCCGGCCTCGAGCAGCGCCTGGGTGGCGCCATCGGTGCGCTCCACCGCCGTGGGCAGTTCGTTATTGGTGATGCGCAGCGCGGCCACCTCTTCGCTGTCCCAGCCCCGCGCCTGCATCTCCGCGGCAATCGCCTCGCCCACCTGGCGGCCAATTTTGGTGCCCGACATGCCTAGATGAGGCACGTCCGCCATGGGCTCGCCGCTGGAATTCACGAACTGGTCGTCCACGGTGATGACCTTCATACCGTACTGGTTGGCGCGGTTCATGATGGCCGACCCTAGGCGCACATCCGGCGGGCAGATCACAAAGCCCTGAGCCCCCTGGGCGTAAAGATTATCGATGGCGCTCAGTACTTGCTGGCCATCCTCACCGCCGAGGCGCACGACTTCGAAACCGAGCTCTTCGCCCACCTCGGTCGCCGCGCGCTGCTCGTTGATGAACCACGCCTGCTCCGGCTTTTTCACGATAAAGCCGATTTTTACATCCTCGTCACTTTGTGCCTGAACGCTCAATGGCGCCATCATGATGGCGCTGCATAGTGCCAGGCGTGCAAAAGAGGTGGCTAGTCGCATGGTGAAGCTCCTTTTATCATCATTGTTTTGTTGGCTGTTTCAATCGCAGCGGGTTGTTTGTCGCCGGACGGGCAAGGCTGGCTTGCCCGCGAGTATCACTGGGTGTCACTGCCCTGCCGGGTAGAGAAACGCATCACGGTGCGCGAGTGGTAACGCTCACCGGGTTCTAAAGTAGTACTGGGAAAGTCGGCCTGGTTGGGCGAGTCGGGAAAGTGCTGGGTTTCCAACGCCAGACCCGAGCGCTGCTGATACGCCTGGCCGTTTTTACCGGTGAGCTCGCCGCCCAGAAAATTACCCGAGTAAAACTGAATGCCCGGCTCGGTGGTTTCGATTTCAAGCAGACGGCCGCTTTCGGGCTCCCATACCCGCGCCGCCAGCACCAGCTCGCTTGCCTGGCTTTCATCGCGATCGAGCACGAAGTTGTGATCGTACCCCTGGCCAAAACCGAGCTGCTCGTCGTCCTGCTCGATACGCTCGCCAATGACCGTTGGCTCGGTAAAATCGAACGGCGTGCCCGCCACGTCGCGAAGCTCCCCGGTTGGGATCAGCGACTCACTAACCGGGGTGAAGGCATCGGCGTTGAGCATTAGTTGGTGATCGAGGATGGTATCGCGGCCCTCGCCTTTGAGGTTGAAGTAGCTGTGCTGGGTCAAATTGACCGGGGTGGCCTTGTCGGTCTCGGCCTGGTAGTCGATGATCAATTCATCCTGGTCGGTGAGCGTATACGTCACCTCGACGCTCAGCTCGCCGGGGTAGCCCTCTTCCCCCTCCGCGCTGGTGTAGCGCAGCACCAGGCCCTGACCACTTTCGTTCTCGAACGGCTCGGCTTGCCAGAGTACCCGGTCAAAGCCCTGTTCGCCGCCGTGTAGGTGGTTGTCGCCGTCGTTGGTCGAAAGCGTGTAGGTCTCGCCATTCAGCTCAAATTGGCCGCTGGCAATACGGTTACCATAACGCCCGATCAGCGCACCAAAGTAAGGATTGACCTGCTGGTAGGCGTCCGAGAGATAGCCATCGATCGAGTCGAAGCCCAGCACGACATCGTCGAAATCGCCGGCACTGTCTGGCACTTTAAGCGACACGATGGTGCCACCGTAGGTAATGACCTTGAGTTCGACACCGTTGGCATTGGTGAGCAGGTAACTCGCCACCTCACGACCATCGGGCAGTTGGCCGAACGTGGCTTTTTCGATGCTTTCAGCGGCATGTGTCGGGCGCTGTTGCTCCATGGTAGACGTCTCGTTCTGCGCATGGGCGGTGCTCATCACCAGCAGCGCGCTACCCACTCCGATGAATAGCGCAGGGACAAAACGGCCCGGCGTGGCGTGCGTTAGAGGCATGACACTTCCCCTCTTTGTGATTGTTATTATCAAGGCGACTTGGATGCCGCCTGGTCATCGCTAACCCTAGACAATTCGGGCATAACCAACCAATACAAAGATAAGCTAAAATCCATATACATTTAGTTATCGACAACGACAAAAGGCTTATTCCATGGGTGTTCTGGAGGATGACTGGTTTCTCGACGCTCGACTAAAGTTGCGCCATTTTCAGCTATTTTTAGCGCTCGAGGAGCAGCGCAACCTGCACCGCGCGGCGCGCCAGCTCCATATCAGCCAACCCGCCGCCTCCAAATTACTCAGCGATGTGGAGTCCAATCTGGGGGTCCGCCTGTTCGATCGCCACTCCCGCGGCTTGACGCCCAACTGGTATGGGGAGGTGATGGTTCGTCAGGCGCACAGCATACTGTCGACGCTTCGCCACACCGGCGAAGAGCTGAACGCTTTACAACGTGGCCATCTGGGAACCGTCGCGGTCGGTACCGTCATGGCGCCCGCGGTGACGCTGCTGACCAGCGCCATCGAAAAGGTCCATCGCGATCGACCGGCGCTAAAAATCAGCGTTGAAGTGGATGTCAGTAAAGCGCTTGTCCCCCGCCTACTGGAAGGCGAGCTCGACTTCGCGATTACGCGAATCCCTGCCGGCCATGACATCGAGCATTTCGTGTTCGAGGAGATCGGTGAGGAAAAACTCTGCTTCGTCTGCCGAGAGGGCCATCCTTTGGCAAGTACCGAGACGCTGACGTTAGCCGATATGGCCCGCTTCCCCTGGTCATTGCAGCCTCCGGGTGCCCTGATGCGCCAGCGTGTCGACAGTTTGTTCCTGCATCATCGGATAGAGCCACCGCGCCAAGTCGTCGACACCGCCGACTTGCTGGTATCGCTGGCGCTGGTCTCGAAATCGGACACGATCACCGTGACCACTCAGGAGACGGCGGACCTGCTCTGTGCACCGCAGCGCTTTTGTCGACTCCCCTTCAGCGAGACCCTTAGCGTGCCCCCCTACGGCCTTGTCAGTTTGCGCCATCAACGTCTCTCGCCGGGGGCCGCGGTGCTAATGAGCACGCTGCGCGAACTGATCGAATAACGCATCCGTTACACGAGGCTCGTCGTCTTAAAGTTTGGCGGCGCTCACCCGCCAGCGCGTTACAGCGTATTAAAAGATTAATGTTATTTTTTGCAAAGTCAGGGGGTGTTTTTCCAGCCAGGGCCTAAGCTTTTCTTAATGCTGCTTCAGCATTCGCCGTTTCACTAAAGGTCACTTACCTGTTAGTAAAGGAGCGCTTAATGAAATTTCCCCTCTACTGTGTGATGAAGCATGGCTGGCTAAAGCCCGTATTCATCACCCTCACGATGGTCACGAGTACCGCAGCCTTTTCGGATGTCCCGCCTCTGAGCGTAGAAGGCAATCAAATCCTGAGCGGCGGAGAAGCCAAAAGCTTTGCCGGTAACAGCTTTTTCTGGAGCAACACGGGCTGGGACCAGGAAAAAATGTATAACGCGCAGGTGGTGCAGTGGTTAAAAGAGGATTGGAACACCACGATCGTTAGAGCGGCCATGGGCGCCGATGAAGGAGGCTCTTACCAGCAGGATCCTGAAGCCAATGTCGAACGGGTGGAAACGATCGTCGACGCGGCTATCGACAATGACATGTATGTCATCATCGATTTTCACACCCATCACGGTGAGGATAAAAAAGAGGATGCCATTCGCTTTTTCCAACAAATGGCGCAGCAATATGGCGATTACAACAACGTCATCTACGAAATCTATAACGAGCCGTTACAGGTGAGCTGGAGCGATGTCGTCAAGCCTTACGCGGAAGATGTGATCGCGGCTATCCGTGACATCGACCCTGACAATTTAATCGTGGTGGGCACCCCCACCTGGTCGCAAGACGTCGATGCCGCCTCTGCCGACCCGATCGAGGGCGACAATATCGCCTATACCCTGCATTTCTACGCAGGCACCCACGGTCAATCCCTACGCGATAAGGCCGAAACCGCCTTGAATAACGGTGTCGCCTTGATGGTGACCGAGTGGGGCGCCGTCAACGCCGATGGCGGCGGGGCCGTGGCCGAGGAAAGTACTCGCGAATGGATGGACTTTCTCGCCGATAACACTATCACGCACCTCAACTGGGCGGTGAGCGACAAGGATGAAGGTGCCTCTATCATCAGGCCAGGCGCCAGTCCTACAGGTCAGTGGGACGCATCCGAGCTGACCGATTCCGGCACCCTGGTCAAAGAGATCATCAGCAACTGGGGCACCGAGATCGGCTCAGTGGAGTGATAAGAGCATCCCTTTGAAAGCGGCCTCTACCGCTATATCGAGCGGCATCGACCCAACCAATGAGCCCGGCAAACGCCGGGCTTTTTAATTCACGCCTGTATGAAAGCCGGTCGACGAAGTCCCTACTCGATGAACGCGTCGACGCTTTCGCGGTGGCCATAAAGAAAAGCATCGGCGACCTGGCGAAGCGGTGCTACGTCGACATCGCTTTCATGACGACCGACCAGCTCGACGAAGTGCTCATAAAGCCCGGCGTACTCGCGCTCCTCGGCATCGACGATGACTTCACCGTTAATCGTCAAACGACAGCCCCCTTGGGTCAGGCTTAGCGACCCTTCGTCGGTTTCCACGTGGATATCCCAGGTTTGCGACCCGGTCTGGCGGAAAAGATAAACGAGGAAGACGTATGCTGTATACCGCAAAGAGCCCAGTTATAAGTAGAACGACTCATAGGCTTGTCAGCATGGCCATTATCCACGCAGAGAATTAGAACTCACAAACCTGATATACGCACGGTAACTAAACCAAAGGCAGCAGACCTATTCAGCCTACTGCCAAATCTTCGTAGCAAAAGGTTTGTATCTTTCACTGCACATTCAATCCGCTTATGCAGAATCTCGAAAGGATTTTGATTGGTAGTATCGGTAAGCCTTTATCAAAATCGGCGAACACCACAAAAGAATAACAGCAATACCTAAAGCAGCGCTTATGGGTCTTGCAAAAAAGCTCGTTAGGTCCCCTCCGGTGCGAAGCATGGCACTCATGAAGTTATTTTCTACAACGGACCCCAGCACCAAACCAAGAATAGCTGGCGCCATGGGAAAGTCGTTGACGGCTAGCACATAGGCCACCAGCCCTACGATCAGCATAAGCCACACATCGACTATACTATTGTTGATGGCAAAGGCGCCAACGATACAAAAGCAGAGTATTACAGGCATAAGTATCCGGCTGGGTGTGAGGATAAACAGCTTCGAAAGGCGGATGGCAAAATAGCCAATCGGCAGCATCATCAAATTAGCCAAGATAAAGACGATGAAAAGCGCATAGATCAACCCACTTCCATCCATGAAGATGGTAGGGCCAGGATTCATGCCTTTCATATAGAGCACGCCAATAACGATAGCGGTAATAGAATCCCCAGGAATACCGAAGACCAGAGCAGGCACCCAAGCACCACTAATACCCGAGTTGTTGGCAGAGCTTGCGTCGACAATACCCTCTATATTGCCAGTGCCGTACTTATCCTTTTCCTTCGATCTGCCTTTTCCGACGCCATAAGATATCCAGGCAGCGATATCGGCACCCGCTCCGGGCAAGGCACCAATCAACGTACCAATTGAGCTGCCGCGTAGCATATTGCGCCAATAGCGTCTTATATGGCGAGGTACGTTCTTGAAAATACTATCGTTATCGACAATGCTGATCACTTTTTTCTCTGATTTGGAGCTGTAATAACTCATCAACTCATTCAGAGCAAACATGCCAATCATGACCGGTATGAAGTTAATGCCCGCCATAAGATCAGGCACCCCGAAGGTAAAGCGAGGCGCACCACTCATCATGTCAAGACCTACGGTTGACAGCAGCACACCGAAAAGCAGCGACAGAAAGGCTTTCGTTCTTGATCCAACGGAAATAAAAATCGAGCAGCTCAAGCCCAGAATGGCTAGCCAAAAATACTCGAACGCACTGAACTGAAGTGCTACTTCAGCGAGGGATTGGGCCACCACGATCAGTACTAGCGTACCGAAAATACCGCCAAAGACAGAACATACCAGATTGATACCCAAGGCTTCTCTGGCACGTCCTTTCTTGGCAAGCTCATGGGATTCTCCCACATAGGCAGCCGATGCCGGTGTACCGGGTATATTAAGGTACGTACCTGGAATATCGCCTGCGAATATCGCCATAGCGCACGTTGTCACAATCGCCGCGATAGCAGGAATAGTATCCATGTAGAAGGTTAAAGGCACCAGTAACGCAACAGCCATCGTCGCGGTAAGGCCGGGCACTGCACCTACAAAAATTCCAAACAGCGATGCCAATAATATAACCAGTATGGTTTCAAAGTTTAAAACCAGACTGACCCCGTTCATCAAAATATCCATGGCAAACGACCCTCCAACAAGATCCCCTGCGGTAAAGGAATCAGCAGGTAGCGTGAAAAAATAAAATAGATTGCCAAGGCCACAAGGAAAGACGCTGCCAATGCCACCCAAACGGATGTTTTTCTCCATATCATCAGGAAGAACATGATGATCGTCATCGTTAGCGTTGCGCCGATATAGTCACTAGCGAAAATATAAAAAACAATGGCTACTGGCGGTAATACCATTGCCAAACGCTCTCGCCTGGATTTCGGTTCCGCGGGCTCTGAATTCAGAGGAGTATTTTCATGAGTGACATCCTGGGCAATCGATCTTTTCCTATTCCATAGCGCTTGAGCCGTCAGTACAGCGCCACCCAAGCAAAATCCCCCTCCAACAATGGAGGGGAAAAGCGAGGGACCGTACTGCAGAGAGGGTAGAGTAGGAAACTGCTGGGCCGTGATGATTGTCACGATTCCCGCTACGACAAACCCGATTCCAGTATATAAATCCCGCATCGATATTCCTTAATTTGCCAAGCCAACTTGTTCGACAATTTCCCCCAGAACGCCATCCATCTCTTCCATCAGCTGTGCAAACTCTTCTGCATTGCGCCACTCGGTTCCAAACCCGCGCTGAGACATAAAGTTCTGGTACGTATCGCTTTCATAAGCGGCTTCCAACGCTGATTCGAGCGTGGCAACGACGTCTGGATCCATCCCTGCAGGTCCCACGATGCCCCGCCAGGCACCTACCTGGTAGCCGCTGTCGACAAGCTCACTGGTAGTAGGAATATCGGGAAATTCTGCAAGCCGCTCTGGAGACATGACAGCGAAGCTCGATACCCGCCCCGCGTCCATCATCGAGCGCGCCTCGGGTATCGAGGTTGATACAATATCGATCCCTCCCGCGGCCAATTCCGTCATCGCGGGGGCCGAGCCTTCACTGGGAATCCAGATCACCTGGTCGGCCGGGATATCCTGATCCATTAAAAACCCCGTGAAAGCCAAGTGCCAGATTCCGCCCTGCCCTGTTCCTGACGCCGTAAAGCTCCCTTTGGGCTCGCTACGAATGGCATCGAGTAATACTTCCAGACTTTCATACTCGGAGTCTTCAGCCACTTGAATACCGGGGGGGTCGTAGTTGATTTGTCCAATAGGAGTGAAGTCTTCGTAGGTAAGCTCGGTTAGACCTTGCCAGTGCATCGTATTGACTTCGACGGTAGCTAACCCAATCGTATAGCCGTCGGGGGCTGCATTCAGCATCGCCGTATGGCCGACTACGCCGCTTCCACCGGTACGATTAACCACGTTGACGTTCTGTCCCAATTCCTCCTCAAGCGCACGCGCGATGGTCCGCGCCGTTGCGTCGGTCCCCCCACCCGCCGCCCAGGGCACAATCAGGGTAAGCGGGCGCTCGGGATAGTCAGCATAAGCGGCGCCTGCAGAGACCATGACTCCCACTGCCAGCAGCGATGAACAGAACGTTTTAAAACCGGAATTGATCGTTGTCATTATTAACTCCTTCACTGTTTTAAAGCTTATTGGATTGCTCAATACGTTCTTGAGGGCTTTTCAGGCGGCTGTTCCTTGTATAAGCCAATCGTCTCCAAAGCTCCCTGACGAAACAGACTGATATCGACACCTACGGCAATGAATTGACAACCCAGTGCCTGATAGCGCCGGGCATCGTCTTCTCGAGGTGCGAGAATCCCGACAGGTTTGCCCGATGCCTTCACCGTTTGAACCACTTTTTCAATGGCGCGCTGAACATCGGGATGGCCGGGGTTTCCCGGATACCCCATACCCACCGAAAGGTCTGCCGGACCGATAAAAATTGCATCCACGCCTTCGGTTGCCGCAATAGCCTCTACCTGCTCAACGCCTTGTGGTGATTCGATTTGAACAATAAGGCAAAGTGACTCATGCGCCTTTTCGAGATAGTCGTCCACACCATCCCAGCGAGTTGCACGCACCACACCGCCACCTACTCCACGTACGCCGTACGGGGGGTAGCGTGTCGCACGTACCAACGCCGCGGCTTGTTCACCGCTTTCTACCATTGGCACCATCAGTGTTTGTGCGCCAATATCGAGCAGTTGTTTAATAAGCGCTGGATCATGATTAACGCTACGTACCACCGGGGCCGTCGAATAAGGGGCCACCGCTTGTAACTGAGCCAGGATTGAGGGCAGTGTATTGGGGGCGTGCTCGCCATCGATCAGCAACCAGTCAAATCCCGTACTGGCCAGTATTTCGGTGGCATATCCTGTCGCAAAACCGGCCCAGCATCCCCATATCGGTTGTTTTGTGGCTAGCGCATTTTTGAATGTGTTCGCAGGCACTTGCACGTTTGTCTCCTTCAGCAGGAATGGGACGATATTCTCGGCTGCCCCGATGTATGTTTATTGCCTGAGTGCCAATGCCCCTCCTTCCGAGGGGAGGGACAATCTCATTAATGGGCCAGGCCCACTTGCTCTACGATGTCACCGAAGACGCCATCCATTTCCTGCATGAGCTGTCCGAATTCCTCGGCATCACGCCACTCGGTACCAAACCCTTGTTGGTCCATGAAGTTTTGATAGGTATCGCTGTTAAAAGCGGCTTCGAGCGCAGCCTCAAGCGTTGCAACGATTTCAGGATCCATACCGTTGGGACCTGCAATACCGCGCCACTCGCCCACCTGGTAGTCAGTGCCGATTAGCTCATTAGTCGTTGGAATATCGGGAAAGCTGGGGATACGCTCCGGCGACATCACACCAAAGCTTTTCACACGTCCGGCCTCCATCATGGATCGCGCTTCCGGCACGGAGCTTGGCACGATATCGATACCTCCCGAGACCAGCTCGGTCATGGCAGGAGCCGCACCTTCACTGGGAATCCAGGTCACCTGGTCTGCCGCAATTCCCTGATCCAACAAGAAACCGGCAAACGCCAGATGCCAAACGCCGCCCTGGCCGGTGCCTGAAGCCGTGAAAGTGCCCTTGGGCTCGGTTCTGATCGCTACAAGAAGCTCTTCGAGACTGTCATAGGGCGAGTCAGCGGCGACCTGGATACCCGGGAAGTCGTAATTGATTTGTGCAATGGGCGTGAAGTCTTCGTAAGTAAGTCCCGTCAATCCTTGCCAATGCATCATGTTGACTTCACCAGTGGCCAGACCAATGGTATAGCCGTCGGGTCTTGCATTGATCATGGTGGTATGACCAACCACGCCGCTGCCCCCGGTACGGTTGACCACGTTGACGTTCTGACCCAGTTCTTCCTCGAGCGCCCGAGCGATGGTACGCGCCGTGGCATCCGTACCGCCACCGGCGGCCCAGGGCACGATCAGCGTAAGTGGACGCTCAGGATAATCCGCCAGGGCAGCACCCGAGGCCGCTATCAGCGTGGCGGCAAGACTTGAGACAACAACGGCTTTAAGAGATAGGGTTGTAATTGTCATGTTCATGTTCCTTCCGTCTTTTTTATAAAAATAAGTGCCATTCAAAGCAGCGTGCTGGTTTAGCGATGTCTATCTGGTCGGATACTTCTCCTGTATTGATGCGATCCACGTTTATTGAAGTGATACACGAGTAAAGCGTTCTCGATCAGAAAGCATCCTTGAGCATGCTGTAAAAGTCCTCTCTGGAAGGGGCACGCGGGTTAGTCGCCGTCGAGTGATCCTCTAACGCCCACTGGGCAAGTGGCTCCAGGTACTCTTCGGTAACGCCTATTTCCTGCAGGTTGGCCGGCATACCCAGTGTTGTATTGAGAGTTTCGAAGGCCAGGGCCAGGTCGCCTTCGGGGGCAAGCCCCATGGCCTCTTTTAGCCGCGCATACTTTTCTTCGCACGAAGGCTGATTGAACCTGAGCACGGTGGGCATCAATACCGCATTGAGGGTGCCGTGGTGGAGTTTCAATTCGTGCAGGCCCCCCAAGGCGTGTGACAGGGAGTGCACCGCGCCAAGACCTTTTTGAAACGCCATGGCGCCCTCGAGGGCCGCCATCATCATTTCAGTTCTCGCGGCCAGGTTTTCACCGTTTTCGACGGCTTCGACAAGGGAGCGACTGGCACGCGCCAAACCATCAAGCGCTATCGCGTCAGCCGGAGGGTTAATCTTCGGACTCAGGAAAGTTTCCACGCAGTGGGCAATTGCATCCATGCCCGTGGCAGCGGTCAAGAAAGGCGGCAGTCCCATGGTCAGGGCTGGATCGCAAATAGCGACCGAGGGAATCAGATAGGGTGAAAGAAACCCGAGCTTGCGATTATCCTTCATCGTGATCAATGAGGCTCGCCCCACTTCGCTGCCGGTACCCGCCGTGGTAGGTATGGCGATCAAAGGCAGTACATTGGGGGTGATTTTCGACCCCCCCCCTTCGATCGCCGCATATTGGCGAAGCGGAGCAGGATGGTCGAAAAGAAGGGCGACCGCTTTGGCCAGATCGATACTGGAACCGCCGCCCACGGCCACAATGCCATCACAGGCATTGTCGCGTAGAAAGGCAAGCGCCTGCTCTACCGCTTCTTCCGTTGGATTGGAGGGCGTTCCATCAAACACACAGGCTTCACAGTGAAGCCTTGCCGATGCAATAACGTGCTCAATGAGCCCAGTGGCGATCAACCCCTTGTCGGTCACGAAAAGCGGCTTTTTCACCTTGAGCAGTTCAAGCTCGTTGGCTAATTCGTCAACGGCGTTCTCGCCGAACTGTACCTTTGTTAGGTAACTGATTATATAAGGCATTCTGGTTTCTCATTATTATTTATATCATTAACCAAGCTGCTACTTCTTAAGGTGTCATACAGCATGATGGCATGACAATCTATTATTAACGTATTTATGGCTGCCAAGGCGTCTTATGAAAACGCTTGGCAGCTTGAAAAGTCTTACGTGTTTTCGTGCTCACGCTTACCGTCTATCAAGCGAGTTACCTTCAAAGGGTTATCGTCTTTCAAGGCTTCAGGTAACAGTGCCATAGGCAGATCCTGGTAGCAGACCGGCCGCAAGAAGCGATGGATAGCCGCGCTACCTACCGAGGTGGTACGCGTATCCGATGTTGCCGGGAACGGGCCTCCATGAACCATTGCGTGACCTACTTCGACACCGGTCGGCCAGCCGTTCACCAATATCCGCCCGACTTTTTGCTCAAGTATGGGCAACAGGGCACGGGCGGCTTCCATGTCACCTTCATCCATCTGCAGGGTAGCCGTCAGTTGTCCTTCGAGTTGCCTGGCGACCTTTTGCATTTCGTTTTCATCGCTGCACTCAATAATCAAGGAGGCGGCGCCGAACACTTCCTCCTGCAGTGCCTTACTGCTCAGAAAATCGGTTGCCGGGGTGGTATAAAGTACTGTCTGACATTGATAGCCGTCCTTGCCCGGCTTGCCACGCGCGATTTCACGAGCATTGTCGCTTAGTTGCGATACCCCTGCTTCATAGGCCTGATGGATACCCGGCGTCAGCATCGTCTGGGCGACGCTTTCGTTCACAGCGGCACCTGCCGCTGCGATAAATGCATCCAGTCGGTCCCCTTTCACCGCAATGACCAGGCCCGGATTGGTACAGAACTGGCCGGCCCCCATATTGAGCGAGCCAATAAACCCTTCCCCCAGCGCCTTGGCACGAGCGCTGAGCGCTTTCGGGAGTACGAACACCGGGTTGATCGAACTCATCTCGGCGTAAACGGGAATAGGCTGTGGTCTTGACTGGGCGGTCGCCAACAGCGCCATGCCGCCTGCTCGTGATCCCGTAAATCCTACGGCCTGAATATTTGGATCGGCGACCAGGGCCTGGCCGACCTCCCGACCCGATCCAAACAGCAAGGAGAAGACACCCTCCGGAAGCTGACGCCTGGAAACCGCTTTCTGTACGGCCTGGCCCACAAGCTCCGAGGTGCCGGGGTGCGCGGAATGAGCCTTGACGATTACGGGACAGCCGGCCGCCAGGGCCGAAGCGGTATCGCCGCCCGCCACGCTGAAGGCCAACGGAAAGTTGCTCGCCCCGAAGACCGCAACGGGCCCCAACGCAATGTGGCGCTGGCGAAGATCGGCACGGGGCAGCGGCTGGCGATCCGGCATTGAAGGGTCGATACGCACATCGAGCCACTCACCCGAGCGAACGACACCGCTAAATAGACGCAGCTGGCCGCAGGTGCGTCCGCGCTCGCCCTCCAGGCGGGCGCGTGGAAGGCCACTTTCCGCCATGGCGCGCTCGATCAGCGCATCCCCTAGCGCCTCGATTTCGTCAGCGATGGTCTCCAGAAACGTCGCCCGCTCTTCAAGCGAGGTTTCCCGATAGCTATCGAAGGCCGAACGAGCAAGCTCGCTGGCCTTTTCCACGTCCTCCTCAGAGCAGCCCTTATAGGCAGGGTCCAGCGTGTCACCCGTTGCCGGGTTGATGGCACGGATCTCCTTGCGCGTGCCGTCTATCCATTGCTGGCCGATCAGCGACTGACCTTTAAGTGAATTCATGGCGTCATTCCTGCTCTTGTTGGTGAAGATAATTGGGCTTCTTCGTTATCAAGCCGTGGCGTTTCTCTCTTACAAGGCCGTGACACCAACACTTTCGTCCGGCATCACCTTGATGCGGTTGATCAAGGGCTTTGTCATCAGGTCGCATTCGATGCGCATTTCGTCGCCGTCCTGGAGCTTCACGGCGTCAGCGAAGCTTAAAATTGCTGCGCCAAAGAAATGCACGTGGAGCTGCCCGGGAACGCGAAACGTTGCGTACTTGAAGTGGTGATGCTCCAGGTTTTCGATCGAGTGGCACATATGCTGTTCGCCACTTGCAAACTCGTGCTGCCATACCACCGAGCCATTACGATGGATCGACACGTTACCGCGGACTTCCTCGGGCAGCTCACCGATGACGATCTCAGGACCGATGCTGGCGTCGCGCAGCTTCGAATGGGCCAGATAAAGGTAGTTCTGCTTTTCCGTGACGTGATCGGAAAATTCATTGCTCAACGCATAGCCGATCCTAAACACCTGGCCTTGCCCATTGACGATATACACACCCGCCAGTTCAGCTTCTTCGCCACCATCGAGTGCGAAAGCGGGCATCTGAATATCCTGGTAAGGCGCACGAAGCGTATGACCCGTTCCCTTGTAGAACCACTCCGGCTGTACGCCAGGGCCTCCGCCTGCGGGTTTTCCACCTTCCACCCCCCAATCGAAGATGCGCTGGGTGTCGGTAATGATTTCCTCACGACTGCTCTTTTCGCCTTCCTTGCCGTGCATCTTGTTGCGTGGTGCGGCACTGCCCAGATGCGTAAGCCCGGTACCGGTGAGCAGCAGGTGGGCAGGGTCAGGGTGGGTGATAGGCGATAGCAACCGGCCGGCTTCGATCGTTTCGTTGTAATCGAGCGCCTCGCCCGTGGCAGATGCCTTTACCACATCGCTTAACGCGCGACCTTCGTTGGCCGCCAACAGCGCCAGGTCATAAAGTGATGCCGATAGCGGCTGCAGCATCTCTCCTTTCACTTGGGCGGCAATGACAGCGCCATTTTCGGAGCGAATCTGAACAACATGGATATTATTTTTCATAGGAACCTCAACGAATTAACGCAAGTGATAGCCATGGCACATAAGTCACCAGCAGCAAGGCGATTAGCAAGACAAGAAAGAAAGGTGCCGACGAACGCAAAAACTGCATGGTGCCTAGCTTGGCGATATTGCAGCTAACAAACATCAGAACACCTAGCGGCGGGGTAATCTGGCCGATAAGTAGATTGAAAAGCATGATGATGCCGAAATGAACCAGATTGATGTCCAGGGAATTGAGCAGAGGAATGAGAATGGGCACTAGCACGATAATGATCGCGATGGTCTCCATGAACATTCCAATAGCCAGAAGTGCAACATTCAATAGAAGAAGCACCGCCCAGGGGTTGTCTGTCAGGCTCGTGATCCAGCCAACGACCTCCTGAGGCGCCTGGAGAATACTCAAGGACCACGCCAAGGGCGCCGAAGCGGCGATGATGATCAGAATGGACGCCGCCTCTCGCGCCGTTGAAACCAGCAGCTCGCCCATGTCTTGCCAGCTCAGTGACGTGTAGACGTACTTGCCCACCAGAAAAGAGTATGCAACGGCAATAGCGGCCACTTCGGTGACGGTAAACACACCTAGCCGGAACCCCACGATAATGATGATGGGCATCAACAAAGCCCAAGCGGCGGTCTTCGCGCTAGAGTAGAGCCTTTTCTTGTTGAAGCGCTCGTCCTTGGGGTACTGCTTGATGATGCTGATCAGGGTAATCAGAAGCGTCAGGCAAAAAGCGATCAGCAGTCCCGGCAGAATACCCGCAAGAAACAGATCGCCAATCGAGATATTGGCCTGCCATCCGTAGACCACCATCAGGATCGACGGCGGAATGATCGGAGAAAGTGTGGCGGAGGATGTGGTGAGCGCGACTGAAAATCCACGGTCATAACCGTGTTTTTCCATTTGCGGCACCATCACGCGGGTCGTGGCCGCGCAGTCGGCAAGCGACGAACCGGATATACCGGCCATCAGCACACTCGACAAGACGTTTACATGGGCAAGACCGCCTCGCAAATGACCAACCAATGATCGACAAAAGCTGAAAAGCCGCTCGCTGATGCCGCTTTTATTCATGATGCCCCCTGCCAGCATAAATAGCGGAATGGCCAGCAAGGGGAACGATTCGACACCCGAGGAAACGCGCTGAGCCAAGACATTCATGGGAATATCCAGTGCCAGGATCGCAACGATGGATGCCCCCATCATGGCGACAGCAATCGGCATTCCCAATAAAATCAGCACAAATAGAAGTAGAACAATCGCGGCTAGCATAATGAGAACCTATATTTCATCCAACGCTGATTCGAAGACCAGAAAGTCACGCTTGAGAAAGACGTTGACGAAGATGTGTAAAAGCCCAATAAGAAAGGTGATCGGCATGGCCATCGAAAAATAAGCGAGTGAAATACCCAGCATGGGCGACGTGTTACGAGAGACACTCAAGCAGTACAGGTAGCCTAGATAGGTCATGTAGCCAAGCGTTACCGCCACCAGTGCAAAGATGCACATCCGAATCACGGGTCGCGCTATGCTCGGCAGAAAGTAGAGAATAGAGTCCACCGTGATATGCTTTTTCTCGGCAAACGCGATACTGCTTCCAACAAACGTGAGCCACACAATCAAGAGCCTCGAAACGCTCTCACTCCAGACAAATGGCGTTCCCAGTACATAGCGAAAGAACACGCCTGCCACGAGTAACAAAGCCATCGCGCCTAGCAATGAACCAGCAACCCACTTTTCCACCGTTAAAAGTTGCGAATCAAGACGCAGTAACACCGATTTCATAGCAATGCCTTTGAAGTTTACAGCCCCGCCACTTACCGGCGGGGCTGTACGGAATCAGTTCTGCTGGCGATAGCTGTCGACAGCATCCAATACACGTTGAAAGTGTTCTTCGCCCCAGCGGCTCGTTAAGTTGTCGTAAGCATTTTGTGCAGCTTGCTCAAAAGGCGCACGATCAATCTCTTCCACCACATCGATCAGCCCAGAATCTTTCATGCTCTGAAGCATTTCCTCTTCACGCTCGCTTTGCACCGCGTAGTTTTCATCAGCCAGCTCAGCCATGATGTCCTTGAGCGCTTCTTGCTGGTCGCTTTCAAGCGAGTTGAAACGATTGCTGTTGATCAGAACCACTTGGCTTTGAAGCATGTGGCGGCTCATAACAAGCTGGTCTTGAACTTCAAAGAACTTGCGCGCGTAGATCGTGGGGATAGGATTTTCCTGGCCATCGACGGTGCCCTGCTGAAGCGCAAGATAAACTTCGCTAAACGGAATGGGTGTTGCCGACGCGCCAAAGGCGTTGATCATTTCGACCCAAGCGGGAGATTCCGGCACGCGGATTTTCAAGCCCACCATATCTTCAAGAGAGTGGACATCAGTCCCCTTGAAGGTAAAGTTGCGCCACCCCCAGTACCAGGATTTTGCTAGTGGCTGTAGACCATACTGCTCATCCAGCTCGTCAAAAATCGGTTGGTAAGCATCGCCTTCCAGAACATGGCGCGCTTCGTCCCAGTTTTGAAACATGAAGGGCGCATTCGATATCTCGAGAGCGGGCACCAGCGTGCTGGCGCCTGAATAACCGGGTACGACAATATCCACCGACCCGTTACTTGCCTGCTGAAGCAACTGCACCTCAGACCCTAACTGCTCGCTCGGGAAGACCTGAATACGCACCTCACCATGTGTACGCTCTTCGACCAATCCAGGCAGCTTTGCAAACAGTTCGTAACTCGCCTCGCCCGGGTTGAAAGTATGAGCCAGACGCAAGGTGGTGGCCGCACTGGCAGTGGATACACCTGCCAACATCACGCCGGCGCAAAGGGCCATTCCTGGAAAACGCAAATTCCTGATTATTGAAGCCATGGATCACTCCGTTTTTATTAAAAGTTGGCAAGCTTTGTTATAGGTAAACCGACTTGTTTGGCTCTTGTGTGCTCGGTGTATGAAAGCAATCTAGAACAAATGAACATTGCATTCAATGACCATTATATAGGACGATAGTCTAATCGACGTGCACCGTCCGCTTGCTAGAGTGCATCCATCATGTTCGCTTTTAGCTTGCGCCTACCCCGTGCATTGAAAGCCCCAAAATTAGCTCGAGGTACCTGATGAATCTCATCAACTCTCCATCCGTTATTATTCATCTCAATCCGCGGGACAACGTAGGCGTTGCCTCAAAAGCGGTACCCAAAGACATTCCGATCGACAAGGACGGTACGCTCGCTCAGGAAAATATCGATGCAGGCCATAAAGTGGCGCTCATGCCTATCCAGCAGGGCGAGGCCGTCTACAAGTATGGTCAGCTGATAGGGCTCGCCGCCCGGGATATAAAGCCTGGCGAGCATGTGCATACCCATAACCTCACCATGATCGAACTCGATTCGTCGCTGGACGATTTCAAGGCGCATCCAAGAACCGATACGACCAGTCACACCCGAACGTTTCAGGGTTTTCAGCGCTCAGACGGAGGTGTGGGCACGCGTAATTACATTGGCATTCTTTCCACCGTCAACTGCTCAGCCACCGTTGCCAAAGCCGCCGCGGATGAACTCAACCGGACTGGTGAACTGCATAAAATGGGGTTCGATGGCGTCGTAGCCATTACTCATGGCTCTGGCTGTGCCATGAATACCGACTCGGAAGGGTTCGACTTTCTTGAGCGCGTCATTGCAGGCTATGCCCAGCACCCCAACTTCGCGTTTGTCCTGATCATTGGCCTTGGCTGTGAGACCAACCAAGTCAAGGCACTGGTCAAGAAAAAAGGGCTAGAGGATGCCTCGCGGCTAGCCTACTTCAACATTCAGGATACCGGCGGGACCCGCAGCAGTATCAAGACGGCCTGCGGCCACATTCTCGAGATGGCCGCTCAGCACGGTCAGCAAGCGCGCACACCCGCATCGCTCGAACATCTGGTCGTGGCTCTTCAGTGCGGGGGGTCGGATGGCTATTCCGGTATTACCGCGAACCCCGCGCTTGGCCATGCGGCGGACCTGATCGTACACCACGGAGGCAGCGTCATACTCGCCGAAACTCCAGAAATCTATGGGGCTGAAAACCTGCTGATTGACCGAGCCATCGACGAGAATATAGCGCAAAAACTGTTGGACCGTATCAGTTGGTGGAAACACTACACCGAGATAAACGGTGCCGAGTTGAACAACAACCCCTCCCCAGGCAACAAGGCGGGCGGGCTATCGACGATTCTTGAAAAATCGCTGGGTGCGGTTGCTAAAGGCGGTACATCGAGTCTCAACGATGTCCTGCTATACGCGGAGAAAATCTCAACGCGCGGGTTCAACTTCATGGATAGCCCCGGGTACGACCCCATTTCCGTGACAGGCCAAATAGCCTCGGGGTCCAACGTGGTCTGCTTTACCACAGGCCGAGGCTCGGTGTCGGGCTTCAAGCCCGCCCCTTGTCTCAAAATGGCAACCAATACCGCCATGTATGAGAAAATGCACGAGGATATGGATATAAACTGTGGCGTTATTGTTGATGGCACCGACAGCGTGGAAAGCGTTGGCGAGCAGATTTTCGAGCGTATCATCGCAATTGCCTCGGGCGATATGAGTGCTAGCGAGTCGCTTGGTTACGGGAATAATGAGTTTGTCCCTTGGCTAGTAGGTGCTGTTACCTGATCGCTTACGAAATTAATTGACTAATGATTACCAATGGTTACTCATGACAAGAACGCTGCGCGATCAGCTTTATACAGCTCTTAAGCAAAGTATCGTTGAAAAGCGGCTCGAACCCGGGCTTGTACTGCTCGAGGGAAACATCGCCACCCTTTTTGATATTAGCCGATCACCGGTAAGGCAAACGCTGAGTCAATTGCATGATGAGCGGTATATCTGCCGCTTCGAGGGTCGTGGCTATCTCGTGGGTGCATCGCCGAGCGATATCGTCCGACGCTCACTTAGCGAGCGTGACTTCAAGCAGTTAGGCTATGCGCCCAAGGTTGATCGTACCGTGTCCTGGCGCGCGCATATCGACAGCGTGGAGCACGATGTTGTTTTGTGTTCGATCAAAGGGGCTTTCGAGCTCAATGAGCTCAAGCTCTCCAAGTCACTGAATGTCAGCCGCACGGTTACCCACCAGATTCTTCTCTACCTGCAGTCGATCGGCCTGGTCGAGAAGACAAAATACAATAGCTGGGGCGTGGTACCGCTGGATGATCAGCGACTACATAATCTTTATGAAGCGCGTCGTCAACTTGAACCCTACATGATCGAACGTGCCACCAGACTTGTGCCCAAAGGCACTCTCAATGGCTATATCGCCAAGCTTGAGCATGCCGCCCAGAGCTACCCTGATATAAAAGGCGAGCTGCTGGATGAGCTTGAGAATGATCTTCACCATAGTGCCGTGAGCTTGGGTGATAACCATGAGGTCATGAACATGCTCAGGCGCACGCATCCTATCCTGCTGGTCAGCAAGCACCTGCTTGGCCGGGTGCTCAAGCTTCCCGACCAGGACCCCTTCTTCGACGAGCATCTTTGGATATTCGAAAAAATGCGTCGGCAGCAACCGGTACTGGCAGGCAAGGCGCTGGCGGGTCACCTTGAGCGCTCGGAGTCCAAGGTGCTTGGGCGCCTGATCAATTTCCGCGAGTCTGGCGATATCGATATTCCGCTTTACCTGCGTTGACAACCGGGCTGGTGTCTAATGTCAGCACATAAAAAGCCCTAGCGGATTAAAACGATAGAGGAACCAATAATGACAACAGCACGCACTATCGGCTTCATTGGTACGGGCATCATGGGCGCACCGATGGCGACGCGCCTAGTGGACGCAGGCCACCAGGTATTGGTCTGGAATCGAACGAAAAGCAAGGCTGCACGCCTGGCTACGCAGGGTATAAGGGTCGTCGACAGGCCAGAAGAGGCCGTCGCCGGGTGCGATATCGTCATCGTCATGCTGAGCTCCGGGCCGGTTTGCGATGAGGTTCTGCTGGGCCCGGACGGTCTGCTCGAGGCCATGCAGCGTGATGCTACGCTCGTGGTCATGAGCTCGATCCCTGTGGAAACCGCTCGTAAACAGGCAGAAGCGGCTACTCAAAAGCAGATTCATTATCTGGATGCGCCGGTTTCAGGGGGCGAGCAAGGGGCCATCGACGGGACCCTGGCGATCATGGTGGGGGGCGATGCTGCGCCTTTTGACGCCATCGAGCCCGTTCTTTCGTTGCTTGGTCGGCCCGTGCGGATCGGCCCTGCCGGTAGCGGTGAACTTGCCAAACTCGCCAACCAGATGATCGTGGCCAATACCATCGCGACCGTAGCGGAAGCCATATTGATGGCCGAACGAGGAGGGGCCGATTCCGGACAAATGTTGGCCGCGCTCGAGGGCGGATTTGCCGATTCGACCATCCTCCGTATTCACGGTCAGCGCATGATTCAGAAAAACTTCCAGCCGGGCGGGCCCGCAAAATGGCAGTTGAAAGATACCCAAACCGCCATGGCCCTTGCCAAAGTGCTGCACCTTGAGCTGCCGGTATCCTCGCTGGTCAATACGCTGTTTGAAGAGCTTGTCGATCACGGGGATGGAGAGCTTGACCATAGCGTTTTGATCAACCATCTCAGACGTCGAAATGAGTGAAAGCGCCTGACGATAATAACCCCAGGAGAACAAAGACAATGAGCAATTACTACGACGTTCAGCAAATCACCCAATTCAGCACCGACCTTTTGGTAGCGGCCGGGCTCGATCAAGAGAAATCACAAGCCGTAGCCGAGGTGCTGGTCGAAGGCGACCTGATGGGGCATACGACTCACGGGCTTCAACTGCTCGCTCCTTATCTTGGAGAAATCCAGTCCGGCCGGATGCCGGTCACGGGCGAGTATGAAACGATTTCCAGACGCGCAGCCGTGGAAACCTGGGACGGCCGATATCTACCCGGGCCCTGGTTGATTCTAAAGGCGATGGAAGCCGCCGAAGCCATGGCACGCACCTGTGGTACAGGAACGGTCGTCATTCGTCGCTCCAACCATATTGCCTGCCTGGCCGCCTACTTAAAGCGCGCCACCGATCAAGACCTGGTCGTCGTCATCGAATCCTCCGACCCAGCGACCAAATCCGTTTCTCCTTATGGCGGATTGCAGGCCACCCACACGCCCAACCCCATCGCCATGGGCTATCCCACGGCCTCGGGCCCGGTCCTTCTGGATGTCAGCACCTCCATTACCACCAACGGTATGGTAGGGCGACTTCACAAGCAAAACGCCCAACTGCCGCACCCGTGGCTCAAGGACAGCCAAGGCAATGCGACCGACCAACCTGGCGTGCTGTTCGATGAACCCAAGGGCACTATTATGCCGATCGGTGGCCTGGATCACGGCCATAAAGGGTATGCGTTGGGCCTAATGGTGGAAGCGTTGACATCGGGCCTTGCTGGATTCGGCCGTGTGCAGGCGCCCTCTCAATGGGGCGCCTCTGTCATGGTACAAATCATGGACCCCGATGCCTTCGGTGGGCTCGAAGCCTTCAAACAGGAGACCGGCGCTTTGGTAGATGCGTGTCGCAACAACCCTGTGCCTGAAGGCAGCCCCGCGGTACGCATTCCGGGCGAGCGTGGGCTTGCGCTTCATGAAAAACATCTGCAGCAGGGCGTTCCTCTTCCAGACGGCGTTCCTGACGCCTTGTCCGAGTGGTCACAGCGATTGGACGTTCCTTTTCCTCAACCTTTATAGCCACCCTCTTTCGCGCTGGGGATTGGCAAATAATAGTTGAGATGTAATGGGCTCACGCATTGGAGATGACGATGGAACACACACGTATCGGATTCATTGGGCTTGGTCTGATGGGCAGGGAAATGGCCGGGCATATAGTACGTAACGGTTATCCCTTGACAGTCATGGCGCACCGTAACCGTGCCCCCCTACTAGCGCTGTGCGATGAAGGCGCGACAGAGGTGAGCACGGCCGCGGATATGGCCCGAAACAGCGACATTGTCTTTATCTGTGTCAAAACCTCCGAGCAGGTTCAACAGATAGTAACCGGCGCCGGCGGTTTGATGGCGGGCTGTCACGATGGACTGATCATCGTCGACTGCTCGACATCACTTCCTGAATCGACGCAGCGGCTAGCCGAAACCGTAGCGCAGCAGGGCGTAACGCTCATCGATGCCCCCCTCGCGCGTACGCCTCGGGAAGCCCGCGAAGGTCGGCTCAATGTCATGGTGGGGGGCGAAGCATCGACGGTAGCGCAGGTAACCCCGGTCATCGAAAGTTTTGCGGAGAACATCTTCCATGTTGGCAAGTTGGGTTCGGCGCATAAACTTAAGCTGATCAACAATTTTCTTTCACTGGGCGCGGCGGCTTTGGTCAGTGAAGCAGCTACCATGGCTGCAGGTCTGGACGTTTCACAGGAAAAGCTACTGGAAATCTGCGCCCAAGGGGGAGCGAACAGTGCCATGCTGGCCCCCGTAATGGAGTGGGTTCTGCAAGGCGAATGCACTAAACTACAGTTCAGTCTTGTCAATGCGGAAAAGGATATGCACTATCTGCGCGAAACACTCGACGCCTACCGACTACGCACTCATATGCTGCCGCCGCTTTGCGAATTTCTGACTTTGGCAAAAGAGGATGTCGGTGAAAAAAGCTTCGTTCCCCAAGCGTACGACAGTTGCTTGAAGCGCAATCAACCCGCTCAAACGTAATTCGAATATGTGGGCTGCTTTCTTGCAGTCCGATCTAATTCATTCGATGAAGGCTTCGGTCGTTTCACGATGACCGTACAGGAACGCATCAGCGACCTGACGCAGCGGGGACACGTCCACCTCGCTGCTACCAGTCGCGATCAACTCGAGAAACCGTACGTAAAGCCCTTGATACTCGCTCTCCTCGGCGCCGATGACTCGCTCACCATTGATCGTTAATTGGCAGCCGCCCTGGGTCATACTCAAACGGCTGCCATCACTTTCGATATGAATATCCCAAATGGGCGGTCCGCTCTGACGAAAATCCAAAGCTGCCTCAATCACCGTGTTTGCCGAATCAGTAAAAGAAAGATCCGCGGCGATCGGAGTTTGGGCATTGCACGGCACCAGCAGCCGTGCCTTACGCAGGAAAAATGGCCGAGGCAGAATGGTGGTCGCAATCGAGAGCGCATTGATGCCGGGATCAAACACCCCCATGCCGCCAGGCTGCCAAATCCACGCCTGCCCTGGATGCCATACCCGTACATCTTCCTTCCACTGGATATCGACCCGTTGCACCTGCCTTTTGCGCAGCCATTCACGGGCTTGCGCTACGCCGGGGGCAAATCGCGAATGCCAAGCGGCAAACAGGCTAACTCCCACTCCAGAGGCGATCGCTATCAAGTCATCTACTTCGCTCAGCGTCGCCCCCGGTGGTTTTTCAAGTAACACGTGCTTACCGCGCAAAAGCGCCACCCGTGCGGTGGCGTAACGAAGGTGTGTAGGCGTACAGATCGCCACCGCGGCGATATCCGGGTGGGCATCGAGCATTGCCTGCATCGTTTGATACCCAGGCAGGTCTGGTAGCGAGGCGTGAGGGTCCGCCGTGGCCACAAGCCGGCAATTCGCGATCGCAGCAACGGCCGGCAGGTGCTGGTCGCGCGCAATTTTACCAACGCCTACCAGTCCAAGTTTGATATCAGACATGGGCTTGCCCTGTGTTGATTGTTCTTCGAAAAAAAGCGGCGTGAAAACAAACCGCCGACTCAGGAAGCGCCTTGGGGTAGCCCGACGCAGCGTCCAAGCGAGCTTGCGCCGTGCTCCAGACCCAGTGCCTCTGCGGTACCCGCCAGCACCGCTTGGGCTGCTAGAAACGCCTCGCGTGGTCGGCGCAGGCGAATGCTCTCCATTAACTGGCGATGGCGCTCCAGGCTCTCTTCGGGATCAGAGGCATTTTCGTTGGACATCGAGACCAGCAAATAGATGGAGGGCCGAAGAATATGTGATAGTTGTGCCCAGACAATATTGTGGGTCGCCTTGAAAATCGCTTCATGAAAGGCGATATCACACTCACTGTGCAAGCGTCGCTCTTCCTGGCAGGAGGCATCGCGTAGATTCTGCCCAAGCCCCTCGAACGCCTCCTCGATAGCCACCAGGTCCCGCGCCTTGGCACGCCTGGCAGCGGTCATCGCCACATAAGGCTCGACATCCAGACGAAAAGCGAGAATCTCACGCTGAATAGCAGGATTGGGCGCTGCGTAGCGGGTTAGCCAATCGGTTACCTGGGCATCGAGAATATGCCATTCGGCGTATTCTCGCACCTTCGAGCCGTGGCCGGAAATACGTTCGATGATCCCTGCCTCTACGAGCTGGCGAAGGTCGCTACGCACGGCTGACCGGTTGATGGCAAACCGCTCGCATAGATCCAGCTCACGGGGAACAAAATCACCGGGCTGATAAATCCCGGCAAAGATTTCTTCAGCGAGATGTTCGGCGATACTAAGGCGAGCCACAGGCCTACTGAGAGATGAAGTCACTGCGATAAGACCCTGCTTTCATTGCTGTGAATAGAAGATGTCCGATCACCTTGCGCATCTGAACTGAAGCAAGTATGCAAAGTGTTCAGTGATTATCTCTTGGCACGTGCCGACGCGCCACATCGCGGTACTGGGTGGCTGGGGTCAGCGTCATGCCACGATCCAGTGGCTCGACCATGCTGCGCTGAATTTCTTGCCAAGGCGTCTGGTGGCCGGGGTAGCGATAACCGCCCCGGCTTTTCAGGCGTTCGCGGCGCGCGACAAGCTCGGCGTCATCGATCAGCAGCTGAACCTGGCGGCGCTTGAGATCGACCCTGAGCCGGTCGCCGCTTTCAAGCAGTGCCAGGCCACCGCCGGTGGCCGCCTCCGGTGAGGCGTTGAGGATCGAAGGTGATCCGGATGTGCCGGACTGACGGCCATCACCCAGACAGGGCAATGACTCAATACCCTGTTTGATCAGCGCCTCCGGCGGCTGCATGTTGACTACTTCGGCGCCGCCCGGGTGCCCTACAGGGCCCGCACCGCGCATCACCAGAATGGTGCGCGCATCAATTTCAAGCCCGGGGTCATCGATGCGCGCGTGGTAATCTTCCGAACCATCGAACACCACGACCTTACCTTCGAAGGCCTCAGGGTCATGCGGGTCGTTGAGAAAGCGCTCGCGAAAATCCCTCGAAATCACGCTGGTTTTCATCAGCGCCGAGTCAAACAGATTACCTTTTAAATTGAGAAACCCTGCATGCTCGACCAACGGCTCAGTGTAGCGGCAGATAACGTCGACATTTTGGCTTTCGCGACCTTCAAGGTTCTCGCCCAGCGAACGGCCATTGACCGTCAGCACATCACAGTGCAGTTTGCCCGCGGTCTTGAGCTCATGAAGAATGGCAGGTACCCCCCCGGCGCGGTGGAACTCTTCACACAAAAAAGCGCCAGCGGGCATAACGTTAGCCAATAGAGGAATCTCATGACCCAGACACTGCCAATCATCGTTATCCAGCTCGATGCCGGTGTGCCGGGCAATCGCATTGATGTGGACCGGTGCGTTGGATGACCCACCCAATGCCGAGCAGGCCACAATGGCGTTTTCGAAGGCTTCGCGCGTCATGACATCCAGCGGCCGCAAGTCTTCCCACACCATATCGACAATGCGTTTACCGGTATCGTAGGCCACCATGGCGCGCTCCTTATAGGGTGCGGGAATCACCGCCGAGCCCGGTAGGCTCATGCCCAACACTTCGGCCATCGAGTTCATGGTCGAGGCGGTGCCCATGGTGTTGCAGTGGCCGATCGAGGGCGCCGAGTCGCTGGCGCGGGAAACGAATTCCGCGTAGTCGATATCGCCCGCCGCCAGGCGCTTGCGTAGCTCCCAGATGATCGTGCCCGAACCCACCCGCTCGGCGCCCCGCCAACCATTCAGCATCGGCCCACCGGAAAGCACGATAGCGGGAATATTCACCGTAGCCGCCGCCATCAGCGCCGCCGGCGTCGTTTTATCACAGCCGGTGGTGAGTACCACGCCGTCCAGCGGGTAGCCGTGAAGCACCTCCACCAGTCCCAGATAGGCGAGGTTGCGATCCAACGCGGCGGTAGGCCGGCGCACGTTTTCGTGAATCGGATGCATCGGGAACTCGAACGGCACGCCACCGGCGGCGCGAACGCCGTCCTTGACCCGCTTGACCAGATCGATGTGGTGGCGGTTACAGGGAGTCAGGTCAGAGCCCGACTGGCAAATACCGATAATCGGTTTACCGCTGGTCAGCTCGTCAAGCGTAATACCGTAATTCAGATAGCGTTCGATACACAGAGCCGTGGTACCAGGATGGTCAGGATTATCGAACCAGTAGCGTGAACGCAGTTGCTGAGACGTCATGCGATGAGGATTGGCCATGGCGACACTCCACACTAATTGTAAATGTTGTCAGACGGTCCGAGTGACCAACACGGTCTGGTGTAAAACCTTGTTATTGTGAAGACACCGTTTTGGATAACGATCTTTCGATCATGTCCACTCGTCTACAGTGAGTCGTTCTGACGGTACGCCTTCTTCAATAGCGCGTCGATACATACAAAAGTATATGTTGAACATATCAAGGAAACGTATGACATTGATGCAAGGGCGCGTGGCGCTCGCGCCTTGTAAACCACGCGCCAGGATAGAACAACAAACAATAGCCCAAAGACTGCAGCGCTCGTGTTAACGCCATGACATGAAACGCTACAGCACGTCAGGAGAGTGACGACTATGTACCCACTTTTAAAGCGCACCCTGCTAGTCACCGGTGCCACCCTGCTAAGTTCCAGTATTGCTTACGCTCAGACTCCCGATCTTTCCGACCCACCGGAAATCGAAGGCGACGCGGTAGGCGATCACGGTAGTGTCACACTGCGCATGGGGCTTGGCTTGGCCGAAAGCTCGCCTCAGTACCTCTCCAGCCAATACTTTGCCGATATTCTCGACCAGCGCAGCGACGGGAGAATCAGCGTCAACATCTTTCCGAACAGCCAACTCGGTGACGACGTACAGATGATGGAAATGCTCCAGACCGGTACGCTGGACATGACCTACCCTTCTTCTTCTCCCGCCACCGGCTACGTCGAGGAGCTGGCGGTGTTTGACTTGCCTTTCCTGCTACCTACCCGTGAAGCTGCCATTGAAGCCATGCGCAGTGACGCCGCTCAAGAAATGCTGGATGCCTTCGACGGTACCGGTATCAAGGCACTCGCCTTTGCAGAAAACGGTTTCCGCCAGCTCTCCAACAGCGCGCGTGAAGTCTCGTCCCCGGAAGACGTCGCGGGTCTGGACGTCCGCGGTCTTTCAGTGCGCACCATGGAAAACCCGGTACACCTGGCCATTTGGCAGGCACTCGGCGCCAACCCAACACCCATGGCATTTGGCGAGCTCTTCTCTGCCATGGAGCAGGGCGTGGTGGACGGCCAGGAAAATCCCTGGAGCACCATCCTGACCTCCAATTTCTATGAAGTTCAGGACTACGGTTCCGAAACGCGCCACGTCTATACCCCGTTTATCAAGATGATTTCCCAGCGCTCCTGGGACCGTCTCGACCCCGAGTACCAGGAACTGGTCCAGGAAGCCGCTCTACAAGCCGCCGACTATGAAATCCAGCTTTCCGCCGAGTACGACGATTGGGCCCGCGACCAGCTTGAAGAGCGGGGCATGCAGGTGACGCGCTTGAACGACGAGCAGATCGCTGCTTTCCAGGATGCCGTCCAGCCCGTCTATGACGAGTGGGCACCGCGTATCGGTGAAGATCTGGTGGCGGAGTTCCAGAGAATCGCCGAAGCAACGTCATCTCAATAGCCGCTGGCAGGCTCCCGCCTGCCCTCCCCGTCTTCTCGACGGTCAGTTAACGGCTCGACCAGGCAAGAACTCTCTCTTGTCTGGTCATTACCCGTCTTGGTGGAGCGCCCATGGACACTTCTGATACTCCGACCTCTAATACTCCCATTCCGGATACCGCCGCTTTCTTCGACGATCCACAGCGTCATCCCCTGGAAATCGATACCGAAGCGCGCCGCGGTCCGGCGCTGTTTCGCTGGCTCACACTTGCCATGGAGCACGTCATTGCCGCACTGCTGGTGGCGCTCATTTTATCGGTCTCGGCCAACGTCGTGGGTCGCGCGATGCTTAATCATTCGCTCCCTTGGGCCGATGAACTAGCCCGCATGCTGTTTATCTGGCTGATTTTTCTGGGCGCCGCCGCCGCCTTCGCTCGCTACGAGCACATCGCTGTGGACATACTGGTACGCCGGCTCAAACCGCGCGCCGCTCATGCGCTTTACCTGTTCCAGCATCTAGTCATTACGGCGCTGATGGGCATCATCGTATGGGGCGGCTTTCTGGTAATGTCCAGGGCTTCCGGGCGCACCGCGATCCTCAACGTGCCCTGGAATATCGTCAACGTTTCGCTGGTACTTTGCGCCGCCTTCATAGCGTCGGTGGCCCTTTGGCGCGCCTGGCAAAGCATTCAGCAGATACGGTCACCAAACGTGCAGCCATCCGTGAACGAGGGACACTAATATGCTATGGATCTTTTTGGGCATTTTGTTCGTTTCGCTGGCGCTTGGATTGCCTATCGCCTTTGGCCTGGGTGTCGCCGCCGTAGTCATGGCACTGCTTTCCGATATTCCGCTTTCCATCATGATCGAGCAGTCGATTCGCGGCGTGAACAGCTTTCCGCTATTGGCGATTCCGTTTTTTATTCTGGTAGGCGAGGTAATGAGTAATGGCGGAATCGCTCGGCGCCTGATGGATCTAGCAGGTGCGCTGGTGGGGTTCGTGCGCGGTGGCCTGGGCCAAGTAGCGATTACCGGATCGATGTTCTTTGGCGGTATTAGTGGTTCTGCGGTCGCTGACACTGCTGCAACCGGCGCGATGATGATTCCCTCAATGACACGACAAGGCTATAGCGCGCCGCAGGCCACCGCCATCAATACGGTGTCATCGGTCATTGGTATTATTATTCCTCCCTCCATTCCACTGATTTTATTCGGCATCGTTACCGAAACGTCTATTAGTCGACTGTTCATTGCAGGGATCGTACCCGGCATATTGATCGGGCTGGCGCTCATGACGACGACGTTCATTATGGCGACGATCGGTCACGCAGGACAAACCCGCAAATTCAATCTGGGCGTACTCTGGAAAGCCTTCAAAGCCGCCTGGCTTGCACTGGTTCTTCCCATCATCGTCATCGGTGGAATTATCGGTGGCATATTTACAGCAACGGAAGCGGCCGTTGCGGCGCTTCTCTATTCGCTTTTTATCTCACTCGTCGTCTATCGAGAGTTCAGGATTACCGCGCTTTGGGGCATGTTGATTCGTACCGCTCGGTTGACGGGTATGGTCTTGCTACTACTAGCATTCGCGACGGTGATCGCCTGGTTTTTAACTATCAATATGGTTCCGCAAACACTGGTGACTCAAGTACAGGCGATCACTGAAGATCCCTTCCTGCTTCTGCTGATCGTGGCTGGTTTGCTACTGCTGGTGGGGTTCGTCATGGATTTAACCCCGGCGATGGTGATCATGGCCCCCATGCTAACGCCGATTGTCACATCAGTGGGCATCGATCCCGTGTACTTTGGCGTACTCATGGCCTTCGTTTTGGGAATCGGCTTGCTGACGCCTCCTGTAGGCACGTGTCTTTATGTCGGCTGCGGCGTGGGCAAGGTATCCATGGAGCAACTGGTTAGGGCCATGCTGCCTTACTACTGCGCCCTTTTATTGATACTGATCGTGCTGATTGCATTTCCGGGGATTGTCACCTGGCTACCCGATCTTACATCCGTACGCGGCAATTAGATCAAGGTGGCATATGAACCCTACAGGATGAATTCACCCCAAAGTCGAATCCTTGCTGAATGTCATCCTGTCATACCCTATGAAATAGTGACTAAAGATTAGCGACGCGAAAATAAAGCGAACTTGAAAGACCACCATCGGCTCAACAATAACAGCACCGGATACCGATATGAGACTAGAACGGAAAAAAGCTTTGATTACCGCAGCCGGTCAAGGTATTGGCCGTGCCACGGCTTTACGCTTCGCTGCTGAGGGCGCACAGGTCATTGCTACGGATATCAATGCGGAAAGCCTTTCAAGGCTTTCCGGTACGGCGGGTATTACGACCTACTCGCTGGACGTACTGGATGGTGAGGCCATCAAAAAGCTGGCCGCCGATATCGGGGCCATCGATATTCTCTTCAACTGTGCAGGTTATGTCGCTAGCGGGTCACTGCTTGAAGGTAGTGATGAGGACTGGGAGCGCTCCTGGTCGATCAATGTGATGGCCATGGTGCGCATGATCCGCGCATTTCTACCAGCGATGCTGGAGAACGAGGGCGGCAGTATTATCAATATGGCGTCGGTGGCTTCAAGCCTTAAAGGTGTGCCCAACCGCTGTGCCTATGGCACCTCTAAAGCCGCGGTACTTGGTTTAACGAAGTCAGTGGCAAGCGATTATATCAGTCAGGGTATTCGTTGTAATGCTATCTGCCCGGGCACCGTGGACTCCCCTTCACTACGTCAACGTATCGAGGAACAGGCCAGGCAACAAGATCGCCTCAAGGACGACGTTTATGCAGAGTTCATTGCCAGACAGCCGCTGGGACGCCTTGGCAGCGCTGAAGAAATTGCAGCACTCGCCACTTATCTTGCCGCCGACGAATCCGCCTATACAACCGGGACCGCTCACGTCATCGATGGGGGCTGGCTTGTATGATGCTTGCACACTAACACCCTTGATCGACGCCTGGATCAGCGCGCCCGACGTCCGTTCTACCCATGCCGACCCATCGAGCCAGACACAATATCGGCTCGCTTAACCTAAAGGAATGTATTGATGAAGTTTTTACGTTATGGAGCACCCGGCCAGGAAAAACCCGCTCTTTTAGACGAAAACGGCATTATTCGCGATTTATCGGCTCATATATCCGACTTCAAAGGCGAGTATCTTGATCGTCAGGCGCTGGAACGACTAGCAACGCTGGATACATCCACTCTACCCGAAGTCCCCTCGGATACACGTATCGGCCCATGCGTAGCGGGTGTGGGTAAGTTTATTTGTATTGGCTTGAATTACTCGGATCACGCGGCTGAAACCGGTTCCGAGGTTCCCTCGGAGCCGGTCATCTTCAATAAATGGACCAGCGCCATTTGTGGGCCGAATGACGACGTCATCATTCCACGCAATTCTCAAAAAACCGACTGGGAAGTCGAGCTTGGGGTGGTCATTGGAAAGGCGGGGCGTTATATCGAAGAGGCCGATGCTCTGAAGCACGTTGCCGGCTACTGTGTGGTCAATGACGTTTCTGAACGAGAATTTCAACTGGAACGTTGCGGCTCCTGGGACAAGGGCAAGGGCTGTGACACGTTCGGCCCGCTGGGTCCGTGGCTAGTCACTCCTGATGAAGTCGCCAACCCTCACCAGCTTGGCATGTGGCTCGAGGTGGATGGCAAACGCTACCAGGATGGTAATACACGTACCATGGTGTATCAGATCCCCTTTTTGATCAGCTACCTGAGCCAATTCATGAGTCTGCAGCCTGGCGACGTAATCTCAACCGGAACACCGCCTGGGGTGGGTATGGGTCAACAGCCACCGGTCTATCTCAAGGCTGGCCAGCGTATGCAGCTTGGCATCGAAGGCCTGGGTGAACAGTCGCAAACGGTGGTTACGGAGTAGATTTTCTGCCAATCGGCTATCCCCACTCTCCCGGTGTAGTCTATCTGCGCGGGGAGAGTCGCCGCGTTCGCCCAATCACCGATAGACCCCTTCATGTCAAAGATCACATGGCTTCACGTTTTCTTCGTTACCGCGGGGCAAGACGCTTTTTAAGCTGCATATAAGTGCCATAGTGCCGATCCAGATGACGGCGCATGGCCGCTTCTGCCGCGTCTGCATCGCCGGACTCAATCGCCTCGACGATTTCAGTGTGAGCGGCTGTGGCAGCCTGGTCTTCGCCTTGCTGCTGGAGTACATGAGCTCGCCGATCATCCAGCCACTCGGAAAGCGCTACATGGATGGCATCGAAGACCGGGTTTTGACCAATGCTGGCTAGAACACCATGGAAATCGTTATCGGATCGTTTGAACCGCGTTTCGTTTCCAATCGCGTCCTGATTGTCTGCCAGCGCTAATCGTAGCCGTTTTAAATCCTCTTCATTGGCATTACGAGCGGCATAACGTGCCAATGAAATTTCAAACATCGCCCGGGCTTCTTGAAAGTACTGCTGCCCCTCGGGTCTTGAAAGAAGCTGGCGAGTGACCCCCGAAAGCCTGGCCATGACCGCGTCCGCGGTTGGACGAATCACCCTTGCTCGAGTGCCACTATTGATGGCGATCAAACCCAACTGCTGAAGGTAAAAAAGCGCTTCGCGCACCGCGGGCCTGCCCACTCCAAACTGCTCCATCAGCTCGCGTTCCGAGGGAAGCTGATCGTTCTCGCTTAACCGACCCTCGAGAATTTCCGCCTCGAGCTGTTCGGCGACTTGCTCGGATAGCGTTTTACGCTCAATCCGGTATCTACTCATGAAGTCCCATCCAAGGCTGTAAAGTATCGGGTTACTTTACTTTATTTTTTAATCGTTATCCCTTGATCGAGTGGAGAGAGCGGCGCTATGCCGTAACGCTTGGCAATGTCTGCATAGGCAGCCTGGTTTGCAAAATCCAGAGGGATGCCCTCGGCATCACGACGCTTTTGGCAACGCCATTCCCTATCGCCTGGCGCCATGACGTGGTTAGGGGGAGAAGCAGGTTGGCTACGCAGATCAGCCAAATAGTCAGCCAGCTCACGCGCGAAGGTCGCCTCTTCGGCAAACGCGTCAGGCTTCATTGCAAGAAAAAAGTGCCCGACACCTCGAGGTGTTGACTTATCAGGCCCGTTCATCGGTAAAAGCCTGAAGCCATGCTGCATCCCGGAGAGTGTAGAACTCAGTATTTCGACCATGCCGCCAAGACCTGCCCCCTTGAAACCAAAATCACTTCCCCCTAGCGGTAATAGTGAGGTGACCTCACCAGGATCAGTGCTTACCCGACCCTGCGAGTTGGAGGCGACCTGGCTGGGTAATTCACGCCCTATAGCGCCGAACTGCTGCACACGGTTCCAGGGAATCGAGCTTGTTGCCATATCCAATAAATAAGGTGGCGCCTCTGCCACGGGCGCCGCAAACGCGATGGGATTTGTGCCGTGGAATGCGTTCCTGCCCTCATGCAGTTGCACGAACGGGTCGGAGTTGCAAAACGCCATCCCGATATAGCCCTGCTCAGCGGCCGCTAACGCATAGCATCCCGCTGCTCCAAAGTGCGATGAGTTACCGACCGAGACCGCTCCCAGCCCCATGTTGTTCGCCATATCCATCGCATGTTGCATGGCCGTATAACCGGCCAAATGCCCCAGCCCGTCATCAGCGTCCAGAAAACCTGTAGCAGGTAAGCGCTGATGGAACTTCATATTGGGGGCGCCTTTTACCCGCCCGCCCTCGATCACCTGTAAATAATGAGGCAGTAGCCGTAGCCCATGGCTATCGGTCCCCATACGCGAAGCGGTTACCAAAGCGCGAGATACCGCATGGGTGGACGCTTGGTCAGCTCCAACCGCAAAAAGAGCGGCTTGAATAAAACGAGAAAGATCTTCACTCGTGACACAAAAATTCGATGATGTATCGGCCATAATGAATAACTCCGAAATTCAGTAATACACTCGCTAACCAAACCAGGATTGAAACCTACGGTTTAGCGATAGATAAGCGTGGGAAGCCACATGGAGATCGCTGGAATAAACGTCACCAGAAGTAGGCAAAAGACCAGCGGGATCAAAAAGGGTATGGTCCCCCGCATACAGCGCTCGAAACTCACGTTGGACACGCGAGACAGCACATAAAGCACCATTCCGACCGGGGGAGTAAGCAGACCGATCATGAGATTGAGGACCATGATGACGCCAAAATGTACCGGGTCTACGCCTACAGCAACGGCCATCGGGAGCAGTACCGGCACCAAAATCGTAATAGCGGCGATCGTCTCCATGAAACAGCCAACGATGATGAGAACCGCATTCGCCATTAACAGCACGGCAATCTTGCTGTCAGCGAAATTGCCCATCAAAGCGATCACGTTTTGGGTGACCTGATTACTGGTAAGTATCCAGGCAAAAATCGAGGCAGCAGAAACAATGAATAAAATAATCGCGGTCGTTTCAATGGTCTCCATACTGACCTTGAGTAATTTTCGCCACGTCAAGGTACGGTAAACAACGCCACCAAGAATCAGGGCATAGAATACAGCGGCTACGGCCGACTCGGTGGGTGTAAAGGCGCCCGTTATTATGCCGCCCACAATGATGACCGGCGTCATCAACGATAAAAAGGCGCGTTTGAAAGTGTGGCCCAGTACCCGCATGGAGAAGACGGCATCACGCTGATAACCTCGGCGACGCGAGATCACAAATATCATTATCATGAGGACTGCGCCCATCAAGAGCCCAGGAATCAATCCCGCCGCAAATAGTTGACCCACAGAGGCGGAAGCCATAACGCCGTAAATAACCATCGGTAGGCTAGGCGGAATGATCGGGCCAATAGTCGAGGAGGCAGCGGTAATACCGACTGCAAACTCTTCGTCATACCCCGCGTCCTTCATTGCCTTGACTTCGATCATGCCAAGACCCCCGGCATCTGCCACGGCCGCCCCCGACATACCCGAAAAAACGATGCTTGCACCTACGTTTACATGCCCAAGACCACCACGCATCCAGCCCATCAAGGCTTTAGCGAAACTGAAAATTCGCTCCGTGATACCGCCGTTGTTCATCAAACTTCCCGCAAAGATAAAAAACGGAATGGCCAGAAGCGGAAAACTATCAATACCGTTAATCATGCGATGAGCAATAACGATATTGGGTACTTGCCCGGTAATGAGCACGAACATCAAGCAGGCCCCTGCCAGACTAACCGCGATAGGAGCTCCCAGCACCAGTAACGTAAAAAGCGAATAAAACAGGAAAGCCAGGTGATACCCCATGAGCGGTAGAATAATGCACCCTAGAAGCGCCAGGGCTATCAAAAGCGGGGGAAGAAGCGGTTTTTGCCAACGCAAAAGGGAAATTCGAGACATGGAAGGCCTCACGTTAAGAGAAGTTCGAGAGCCGATATCGGTTAGTCAACGCGTCGTTGATTCCGATAATTGATATAGAGTCTCTGAAGAGTACGAATAGCCATCAGTATAAAAGCGACGCAAACCGTGTAATAAATAATACTTTTAGGCAGGTCGACAGATATCATTAAACTATTGGTACGGGATGCCAGTTGATAAGTGATCCACGCCATTGCAATGAAGAACGCCAGGCTCAAAAGACCCATCGCTCTTTCCAATAACCGTGCCAACCACTTTGGCATGTAGTGATAAAAGAACTCCACCATGATATGGCTGCCATTTCGAGCAGCCATCACGCTACCCAGAAAACCAACGCCAATTAGAAAATAACGCGCGATCTCTTCGGTCCAACCTACCGAGTAACCGAGCACGTAACGACTAAAGAACTGGGTAAACACCACAAGAATGAGTACCCAGAATAATAGCAGAGTGGCAAAGTCCTCGATTCGATAATCGCTCAACCTAAAAGGGGTATCATCAAAGGCCGTTTCGAAATCGACCGAGGGGTCCTCGTTGATCGAAACATCTTTTCGCGTATCGTTCATGATAGGCCTCCTGGCAGCCCACCAAACACTGGATGGGCTACCGCTAACGAAAGAGTGTTTTACTGACCGATAGCTTGAAGACGTTCGTAGGTCTCCTCATCCCAAGTCGCGGCGCTTCCAGTATGAGCAGGTAACACGGCTTCCCTGAAGATACTGCGGTCCACCTCGTTGACTGTGTTGCCCTGCTCTTCGAACCAGGCGACCAGTTCTTCTTCGGATTGCAGAATTTCCTGAGTGTTTTGCTCGGCAGCTTCCTGGAAGACCTCTCGAAAGATTTCTCTATCCTCTTCTGATAGCTGAGCCCAGCGTGGGCCACCTACGATGGTGATCAAGGAGTCAAGGATATGGCCGGTTAAATTGATGTACTCCTGAACTTCATAAAAAGCCTTGGCACGGATGGTGGGCAGCGGATTTTCCTGGGCATCGACAACGCCTTGCTGAAGCGCAAGATAGACTTCATCGAACGCAATGGGCGTTGGGTTGGCGTTCAAGGCTCTTGGCATCATCATGTACATGGGCGCATTCGACACGCGGATCTTGAGCCCTTCCATGTCGGCAGGTTCATTGATCGGAAAATTGGACGTGACGTGACGCTCGCCATAGTAGTTGAGGGCCAAGGGAACGTTACCCGTTTGATCCTGATACCCTTGGGCAATCTCTTCGAATAATTCGCTATCGGCGAACTGCTGCCAATGATCGAAATCGCGGAACATATAGGAGGCACCCGCAATTCCGATAGGCCCGTAGGCACGCCCTGCATATTGGGTTCCCGTATAGATGACATCGACCGTACCCAGCTCAAGACCCTCGTTAATATCTTCTTCTTTACCAAGCGAAGACGCCGCATATACCTCCATGGTGTAGCGACCATCGGTACGCTCTTCGATCTCGTCAGCCGCCCAAAGCGCCCATTTGTGAAATGGCTCCGAGGTTTCATAGACGTGGGCGAAGCGCAGGTTCTCGGCGGCCTGGACAATTCCAACGCCACCAATACCTGAGGCGATAAGCACTGCGCTTAATAAACAGGACCTGGAAAACAGAGTTTGACGTTTATTACTCATGATATATTCCTCGTAACCATTGGATTTATTGTTGGTTATCTTCGAGTAAAAATGTTTCGGCATGCCCAATCACGTACCTATATACGTATCATACAAGCATGGCTTAAGCTAACGCTCTACTTTTGGCCGCGCAACCTCAAGATTAAAAACTTTAGTCGCATGTATTAAATATATTTAAAACACTCCATTCAATATCCATTAAAAGCTAAAGAGAGTAGCGATAGTGTGTTAATGGAAAACAATAACGAGTCGATTACCTAAGGCATCAACTGCCCCCCATTAACTTCGATAATTTGTCCCGTCACATAGCCACTTAGCGTATCGGTTCCTAAAAAAACGTAGGCGCCTACACACTCTTGTGCCGTTCCCAGACGCCCCATGGGAATGGAAGCACGAGCAGCGCTCAGGTGCGCTTCATTGGAGTGACGCTCATGAAAATCGGTTGCTATGGTGCCCGGCGCTACGGCATTGACTCGAACGTTATCTCCTGCAAGCTCTTTCGCCATATTGCGTGTCATCGTACTTACAAATCCCTTTGCAGAAGCATAAAGCCCTGCACCACCCCCACCTCCATTGCGCGCCGCGATAGACGTCGTATGAATGATATTGCCCGCGCCCTGGCGGCGAAAATGAGGTAAAGCTGCCTGGCTTGCCATAACCACTGAACGTACGTTGAGGTCCATCACCTGGTTGTACTGCTGGTCGTCCATCGACTCCAGACCTACTCGCCCCAACATATCGCCCGCGTTATTGATTAAAAGATCCAGGCCCCCAAGACGCTTCGCAGCCTCGTCGACAAGCTCCCGCGTTTCGCTGGAGTGACTGACATCAGCCTTGAGCATGAACGCTTGCCCGCCAGCGTCCTGAACCGCCTGCACGACGGACTGAGCCGCCGCCTCACTATTGTGATAGTGAACGGCCACATGGGCACCCAGCGCACCCAATCGCTCTGCAATCGCTGCGCCAATTCCACGGCTTGCTCCGGTAATCAATACACGTTTGCCTTTCCACTCATCCAACATGCACATCTGCTCCTTGTAGTTATTTTCCGAACTCTCGTCTGGTTTTAACGTTATCGGTTATTAGACCCTTATAGTTACATTTAACTATCGACCCTAAATCGCCAGGTACGCTAAAGTAATTCGACACATGGCATACCTGTCATACAATGCAATTAAATAAAAGGATAGGCGATGAGACGTTAATCGCCAGCAAGATTCTGCTCATTTAGACCTATGACTAATAAACAAAGGAGGTATGCGTGCGCCCACTCTCTTCGATCGATGCTCTTCCCAAGGATATGCAGCAAGCCTTACTGGTAGGCCGGGTATGGCTAGATGACGAGCCTGCCGGTCCTGCGCTAGTGACCGTACGCAAGGGCCAGGTCATCGATATCACACAATTCGGGCCTACCATGGCGGATCTATTGGAACGTGATGATGTGCATGAGATCGTGCGCAGCGCACAAGGTCCGAGTATTGGAGCGGTAGAGGACCTCATTGCCAACTCCCAGGCCACGCCGGCGAAAGCGCCCTATATGCTTGCACCCTGCGATGTTCAGGCAATCAAGGCGTGTGGCGTGACCTTTGCCGTCAGCCTTTTGGAAAGAGTCATCGAAGAGCAAGCCGGTGGCGACCCAGCCCGAGCAGAGACGCTACGTGATGAGTTACAAGCACTCATTGGCACGGATCTTTCCAAAATCACTCCGGGCTCGGAAGAGGCCATGGCGCTCAAAACGGCGCTCCAGGCTCGCGGCGGATGGTCCCAATACATGGAGGTAGGCATCGGTCCGGATGCCGAGGTCTTCACGAAGGCTCAACCGCTATCGTCGGTGGGGTTTGGCACTCCCGTAGGCCTACACCCTTCTTCCCAATGGAATAACCCTGAGCCTGAGATCGTTCTAGCGGTCGATAGCCGGGGAAAAGTACGCGGCGCCACCCTGGGCAACGATGTCAATCTGCGCGATGTCGAAGGCCGCAGCGCGTTACTGCTTGGCAAGGCAAAAGACAATAACGCCTCCTGCTCGCTAGGACCCTTCATTCGCTTATTCGATGATCATTTTGATATCGATAGCGTACGTAGCTGCCAGGTGTCACTTCGTATTGAAGGAGACAATGACGGCTTTCTTCTCACGGGCGAAAGCGATATGCGCGAAATCAGCCGGGATCCTCTGGATCTAGTACGACAAACCATTGGCGATCATCACCAATACCCGGATGGCTTCATGCTATTTCTCGGCACCATGTTCTCGCCGATTCAGGATCGCGACGGCAAGGGCAAAGGTTTCACTCACCATCTGGGTGATCGCGTCACCATTACAACCCCAACCCTGGGTGCTCTGATCAATCCGGTAGGCAGAAGTGATCAACTGCCGCCCTGGACCTACGGTATTCGCGAACTGCTGCGCTATTTGGCCCACCGATAGTCCCCCTACCTATATTTCTTGAATACGAATGAGGTAAATACAATGACAACGATCACCAACGTCACCATTCAGGATATTCGCTTTCCGACATCCCGCTCACTGGACGGGTCGGATGCAATGAATGCCGCCCCCGATTACTCTGCCGCTTACGTTATTTTGCATACTGACGACGATACCCCTGAAGGTCACGGTTTAACGTTCACTATCGGGCGGGGTAATGAAATTGTCATCACCGCCCTGCACTCCCTTTCCCCACTGATCGAAGGCCGCACACTCGACTCGATTACCGAGAATATGGGCGTCTTCTGGCGCGAGCTGACCGGTGATAGCCAGCTGCGCTGGATCGGCCCTGACAAAGGCGCGATCCACCTGGCGACCGCTGCTATTGTAAACGCCGTTTGGGACATGTGGGCCAAGCACGAAGGCAAGCCGGTATGGAAGCTGCTGGTGGACATGACACCCGAAAAGCTGGTGCGTTGCCTTGATTTTCGTTTCGTAACCGATGCCCTGACACCGGAGGAAGCTATTTGCCTGCTGCGCCGTCAATCCTCTGGCAAGGAAGCTCGAGAAGCCCAGATGCGCCGCGATGGCTATCCAGGCTATACCACTTCAGCAGGTTGGCTGGGCTACAGCGACGATAAAGTGCGCAGCCTGGCACGCGAGGCACTGGCCGAAGGTTGGACTCACTTCAAGCAAAAAATCGGCGGCGATACCGAGGAAGATGCACGCCGGGCAGCCTTGTTACGTGAAGAGATCGGCTGGGAGAACATACTGATGATGGACGCCAACCAAGTATGGGAGGTGGATGAAACCATCACTAAAATGCGTCGTTTGGCCGAGTTTGATCCGCTCTGGATCGAAGAGCCTACCAGCCCTGATGACATTCTTGGCCATGCCGAAATCCGTCACCGTATTGCCCCCATTGGCGTGGCCACCGGCGAGCATTGCCACAACAAGGTAATGTTCAAGCAGCTCTTCCAGGCGGATGCCCTCGACTACTGCCAACTGGATGCAGCGCGTTTGGGTGGCCTGAACGAAGTGATTCTGGTCACGCTGATGGCCGCCAAGTTCGGCGTTCCGATTTGCCCCCATGGGGGTGGCGTAGGGCTTTGCGAATATACCCAGCATATTTCGCTGTTTGACTACATTGCGGTCTCCGGCAGTCTCGATGGCCGCGTGCTGGAATATGTGGATCACCTTCACGAACACTTCGTTGACCCGGTGAGCATCCATCGCGGCCGTTACCAGGTACCGCAAGCACCAGGGTACAGCATCACCATGCACGAAGAGTCTCGACAGCAGTATCACTTTCCCAACGGCCCGACTTGGCAGGAGGAGCGCTGATGACTGAGTACGATACCTTTCTCGATGAGTTGCAAGAACGCCTGGGCGAACGCGGCCTGTTACGCGGGACACAAGACATGGCGCGCTACACTAGCGACTGGGCGGGCGATACATTGGGGATGCCGCTTGCGGTCGCACGTCCATCCAACACTGACGAAGTCGCCGATATTGTAAAACGATGCTACGAACGCGGGGTCGTGATGACCCCTCAAGGAGGCCACAGCGGCTTGGTAGCCGGCGCCCTGCCCGCTGCAGGCGGCCAGGAGTTGGTCATTAGCCTGGAGCGGATGAATCGCGTGCGCGCTGTCGACCCGATCAATTTCACCGTGACAGTAGAGGCCGGCTGCATTCTGGAAAACGTCAAGCAGGCTGTCGCCGAGCACGACTGCGAATTTCCGCTCTCTCTGGGGGCTCAGGGCAGTTGCCAGATCGGCGGCAACATTGCTACCAACGCAGGCGGGCTCAACGTTCTACGCTACGGCATGATGCGCGAAATGGTACTGGGGCTTGAAGTAGTACTACCCGACGGGCGCGTATGGGAGAGCCTCCACGCGCTGCATAAGGACAACCGGGGTTACGATCTCAAACAGCTGTTTCTGGGTAGCGAGGGCACCCTGGGCATCGTGACAGGGGCAGTTCTCAAGCTCTCACCGCGGCCAAAACAGAGCCGCACCGCGCTACTGGGGCTGCCCTCTGTTCAGGCCGTCGTCGACCTCTACGGATTGGCACGACGCGAATGTTGCGATCTACTGACCGCGTTCGAGCTGATTCCCAGGCGCTGTATCGAGCTTGCCATTGAGGCCACGCCAGAGCTTCGCGACCCCCTCGAGAGCGACTACCCCTGGTACGTGTTAATGGAAATCGCTGCCACCGGCCCCGTGGATTTGAGCATTCTGCTGGAGCAACTTCTGGAAACCGGCATGGCGCGCGAACTGGTGCTGGATGGTGCACTGGCATCAAGCGATACTCAATCAGCACAGCTATGGCAGTTTCGTGAAAGCATGCTGGAAGGCCAGCGCCGACGCGGCGAGCATTTGCGCACCGATGTCTCCGTGCCCATTTCAGCCATTCCCGAGTTCGTCGCTCGCGCAAGCGAGGCGATAATGGCCGCCTCCCCCGAGTGCGACATCATTGCCTACGGGCACGTGGGCGACGGTAATCTGCATTTCAATATTCTGCCCCCTGGCACAATGGCGAATAGCGACAAGAAAGCCCACCTTCACGAGCTGGAAGCGCAGCTATTCGAAGTGCTCGATGACTTCCATGGAAGTATCAGCGCTGAACACGGTATCGGCCGTACCAAACGGTCTCCCTATCTGGCACGCCTATCGCCAGATGAAAAAGCGCTATTGGTCGGTATCAAGGCCTTGTTTGACCCAAAGGGATTGATGAACCCCGGGCGGATATTACCTGCAAGTACGTAGTAAGCTGCCCCTTTGATAGCGTCAACAGTTACTGATTAAAACAGGTCAACATGGCCCCACCACGTGCTTCACCTCCAAATAAGCACTCAACCCCCAGGGCCCTAGCTCGCGGCCGATGCCGCTTTGCTTTAAGCCGCCCCAGGCGGTTTCGGGCAGCACCAGCTGCTCGGTGTTGTACCAGATGCTGCCGGCCTTGAGCGCGCGGCCGATGCGTTTGGCGCGCTCGACGTCGCCGCTGATCACCGTGGCCGCGAGTCCAAAGGTGCTGTCGTTGGCCAGTTCGATGGCCTGGGCCTCGCTTGTCACGCTGCGCGCGCAGAGCACGGGCCCGAAGATTTCCTCCTTCCAGAGCCGGCTTGTGGGCGGCACGTCGCGATAGAGCGTAGGCGCGACGAAGTAGCCTTGCTCCGGCAGCGTGTAATGGGTTTTATCGCGCACTACCGCCAGGCCTTCCTGGGCGGCCACATCCAGGTAGGCGTTGACGGCCTCCCGCTGTCGGGCGCTGGTGAGCGGCCCCAGGTCAGTATCTTCCACGCGCGGGTCGCCCAAGGTGAGCGCGTCCATGCGCGTGGCGAGTTCGCCGTAAAGCGCCTCGGCCACGTGTTCGTGCACCAACAGGCGCGAGGTGGCCGAGCAGATCTGCCCGGCGTTGAAATAGATGCCTGCCATCACCCAGTCGGCGGCCTGAGCGGGGTCGGCGTCGTCCATCACCAGAATGGGCGATTTGCCGCCCAGCTCCAGCGAGACGCCGGCGGCGCGTGCGCTGGCCGCCTTCATCACCACCTCGCCCACGCGGTTGCTGCCGGTGAACGAGACCTTGTCCACGTCCGGGTGGCTCGCAAGGGGTGCGCCGATGCCTTCGCCATCACCGTTCAAAAGGTTCAAGACGCCTTCGGGCAGGCCGATGTCCAGGGCGATCTCCGCCAGCGCTTGTTCCGGCAGCGGTACGATTTCCGAAGGTTTCAGCACGGCGGTGCAGCCGGCCGCCAGCGCCGGCGCCAGCTTCCAGGCACTGGTCACCAACGGAAAATTCCAGGGCGTGATCAGCCCGACCACCCCGGCCGGATCAAAATAAGTGCGCGCCTCGACGCCGTCCATTTCGACCGCCACCCGCTCGCCCTGGCGAGTGTCTAGCGCACGGGCTTGCCCGGCGTAGTAGCGGTAACAAGCGATCGCGTCGTCCAGGTCGATGCCGGCTTCCATCAAGGGCTTGCCGTTGTTGGTGGCGCTGAGTTCGATGAGTTCCGCGCGCCGCGCTTGCAGTGCCTCGGCGAAGCCGTCGAGATACGGAGCACGCCCGGCGCCGCCCAGCGCCTGCCAGGCGGGCTGGGCGTTTCGGGCCGCCACCACGGCGGCGTCCACATCCTCGGCTGCCCCTGCCGTTACCTGACCGATCACCTCTTCACGGTAGGGGTTGAATACCTCAAGTAGACGACTGCCAAGCGAAGTCACCCACTGGTTATTGATGAACTGCTGATCGAGCGTCTTCATAAGTATCCTTTACTGGGTGCAGGCGTGATGCCAAGCGGCAGCGTCGATTTCGATGAGTAGCGGGCCGGCAGGGTTGCGCTTAATCAGGGCGTGGGCGAGCGCCTCGGGCGACTCGACCCGGACGCTTGCACAGCCAAACCCGTCGGCCAATGTCAGAAAATCCGGCGCCTGAAGATCCACGCCGAGGCGCGCCACGCCGTGGGCGTCCATGTAGCGGCGAATTTCTTCATAACCGGCGTTGTGCCAGAGCACGATGACGACGGGAATCTGCGCTTCGACGGCGGTGGCGATTTCCGAAAGCGTGAACATCACCCCGCCGTCGCCCACCAGCGCGACTACCGGCAAATCCGGCCGGGCAAGTTGAGCGCCCAGCGCTGCGGGCAGCCCATACCCCAGGGTGCCGTAGCCGGTCGAGGCGTTAAAGTAGCGCCGCGGCGCAGGCTGGCTCACCAGGTGATTGCCGGCGTAGACCGGCGCGGTGGAATCGCCCACCAGCACCGCCTCGGGCAGGTGCTCGGCAAGGGTTTGATAAAGCGGCACGAAATCGCTGAACGCCGGATCATTGGCAAGATCGAGCGCGGCCCATGCGGCGGCGGTTCGCGCTACGCCCCCGCGCTTTAGACGTTCGGGGAAGTGGTCCAAAAGCAGCGCCAGGCTACGCCCGGCATCGCCCACCAGGCCCAGCGAGGTCGCCTGGTTGCGCACGAGCTGCTCCGGGTCCAGGTCGATGCGAATCAGCATGCCATCAAGGCGAAAACCGTCGTCGAACACCACATCAAAATCGGTTTCGCCAAGCTCGGTGCCGACGGCCAGAATCACGTCCGCCTCGACGGCAAGCTTACGCACCGGCGGCAGCGCGGCGTTGGCGCCCAGGTCCAGCGGGTGGTCGCGCCCTAAAAGCCCCTTGGCGTTGATGGTGGTCACCGTCGGCACGTCGAGCCGCTCGACCAACGCGCGGGCCGCATCCGGGGCGGCCACACAGCCGCCCCCCAGCAGCACCAGCGGTTTTTTGGCCGCGTTTAGCAGGCGCGCCGCCTCACCCAGCCCTTCCGGGTCCGGCGCAGCGCGGTAGAGCGTGGGCGGTAGGCCATGTTTTGGGGCCGTCACCGGCGTATCGAACAAGTCGATGGGGATCTCGATATGCACCGGGCCAGGGCGGGCGCCGTTAAAGACGGCGAAAGCGCGGGCGAGTACCTCGGGCAGCGTCGCGGCGTCCATCAGCGTGTGACTAAAGCGCGCCACGCCGCTGACCAGTTGCTGTTGGCTTGGAAGCTCGTGAAGCCGCCCTTGCCCCATTGCCAGGGTATCCCGGCGGTTGACGCTCGAGATCACCAGCATGGGAATGGAGTCCGCCAGGGCCTGGCCCATGGCGGTGGCAATATTGGTCATACCGGGGCCGGTAATGATCAAGCACACGCCGGGCTTGCCGCTCGCCCTGGCGTAACCGTCGGCCATGAAGCCCGCGCCCTGCTCGTGGCGCGGCGTCACGTGCTGTACACCGCTGCCTTCTAAGCCGCGGTAAAGCTCCACCGTGTGTACGCCGGGAATCCCGAAGAGCGACTCGACCCCGTAGGTATCGCGTAAAAGGCGAATCAAAAGCTCGGCGCAGGTCATCGTTTGAAAATCCTTCATGAGCTATGCCTCAAAAGAAAAACGTATGCGCCATGAAGGCGATAATGGGGAGCGTGATCGCGGTGCGCAGCAAAAACACCACCGCCAGTTCCCACAGCGCGATGGGGATTTTCGATTTCAGCAGCAACGCGCCGATCTCGGACATGTACACCAACTGCGTCATGGAAAGACACGCGATGACGAAGCGCGTCAGTTCGCTGTCGATATTGGTGGCCAGTACCGCGGGCAGGAACATATCCGCAAAGCCGACCAGCGTGGCCGGAGCCGCGGCCTGGGCTTCGGGAATGCGCAGAAGCTCGAGCACCGGCACCATCGGGTAGGAGAGCCAGGTAAAGAGCGGCGTGAACTCGGCAAGAATCAGCGCCACGGTCCCGATGGCGAACACCAGCGGCAGCAGCGTGAGGAAGATATCGATCACGTTGATCAGCGCCAGCCTGGCAAGCGCGACGGGCCCCGGGGCACCGGCGGCGCGGCGGGTGGCCTGTAAAAGGCTATAGCGGAAAAGCCCCGCCTTGCCGGTATTCTCCTCACTGATTTGGCAGCCCACCGGCGCGTAGTAGTCGTTGGCTTTCAACGAAAGCGGCGGAATGCGCGAGACGATAATCGCGGCGACTAGCCCGGACACCACCACGGTGAAGTAGAACGGCACGAACAGGTGGTTGATACCCACGAAGTTGGCCACCAGCAGGCTGAAGGCGATAGAGGCCACGGAGAAATTGGTGGCGATCACCGAGGCCTCGCGGCCGTTATAAAAGCCCTGCTCGTACTGCTGGGACGTAATCAGCACGCCCACGGTGCCGGAGCCCATCCAGGAGGCCGTGGCGTCGATGGCGCTGCGCCCGGGCAGATTGAAGATGATCCGAAACGGCTTGCGCACCAGGCTTCCGATAAACTCCATGAAACCGAATTCGACCAGAAACGGCAGCAAGATCGCGGCAAAGAAGAAAAACGTCAGCAGCACCGGCGCCAGATCGTCGAGCATCACCCCGCCGGTGAACGAGGCGGTGACGAACTCCGGGCCCACCTGAAAGTAGGTCATCACCACGAAAACGGCGCCCAGAATACGCAGCGCCACCCAGATCGGGCCGACGTTGAACATATCGCCGAAGTGGCCGCCGCGCGCCCAGGCCGGGTTGGTCGTCTTCACGTACAGGGTCACCACCACCGACACGCACAACACCAGCATGGCAATTAATGGAAGCGCCTGACCAAGCAGCGCCTGCAGGCCATCGGCCATCATGCCCATACCGATATTGACCGACTCCCCGGTTTGAAACGGCACCAGAAACAGCAAGACGCCGACGACCGAGGGAATCAGAAACTTGAGCAAATGGCTTCGAGGGATAGGCCCGTTTGACGCAGCCTCGTCGCGTGTCGTTTGAGATTCAGACATAGAGTTCACCTGTTGAGAGTGCTTATTGGAGGTGGGCTGGCGGCGTGGGCGTGGGAGGCTTGGCCTCCCTTTGTTATCTATTGTTTTAATCGAGCGTCATCGGCGCCGGGCACTTACTCGCCCCGCTTGACCCCCGGCAGCACACAGAGCATCTCGTACAAGAGCGTGGCCCCCATCAGCGCGGTATTGCCGCTGGTGTCGTAGGGTGGTGAAACTTCCACCAGATCGCCGCCGACGATATTGAGCCCCGCCGCCCCGCGCACGATCTCCAGGCCCTGATGGGAGGTGAGCCCGCCCATCTCCACGGTGCCGGTGCCCGGTGCCACCGAGGGGTCGAGCCCGTCGATGTCGAAGCTGATATACACCGGCGTATCGCCCATCTGCGCGCGTACTTCCTCCATCAAGGGTGCCAGCGACTGGTACCAGCACGCCTCGGCCTGGACGACGCGAAAGCCCTGATCCCGGCACCAGTCGAAGTCTTCGGCGGAGTAACCGGTGCCGCGCAGGCCGATCTGCACCACCTTTTCTTTCGCCAGAAGCCCCTCTTCCTGAGCGCGGCGAAAGGTCGTGCCGTGGGCGATCTCTTCGCCGAACATGTGCTCGTTGACGTCGGCGTGGGCGTCGATATGAATCAGCCCCACCGGGCCGTGCTTTTTGGCCATGGCGCGCAGAATCGGCAGCGTCATGGTGTGATCGCCACCGAGGGTCAGCGGCACGCAGTCGTGGCGCAACACGTCGTCGAAGAACGCCGTGATGATGTCGACGCTCTTGGGCAGGTGGAAGGTGTTGATCGGCACGTCGCCGATATCCGCCACCTGCAGGTACTCAAAAGGCGCGGCGCGGGTCGCCATGTTGTAGGGGCGCAACATGCGTGATTCATCGCGGATCTGGCGCGGGCCCATGCGCGTGCCGGGACGGTTGGAGGTCCCGATATCCATGGGAATACCGATAAAGGCCACGTCGAGCCCTTGGGCACTCTCCTGGGTGGGCAGGCGCATCATGGTGGCCGGGCCGCCAAAGCGCGGCACGCTGTTACCGCCCAGCGGCTGGTTGAACTCGGACATTAAAACCTCCTGTCGTTATCGAGACGGGCTTTCAAAAGCCCTTTTTGGCTACGCATTACCTTGATACTGCATTTAACGTGCCAAACGCTGGAATCCCTTGAGCGGGGCTTTTCGAGCTCAATCGATGCAAAAATGACTTATAAAAGCGTAGCATTGAGTCATACGTGCATTAACCAAGTCATATTCGGTTCAAACAAGGAGGCCGGGTGGAAGATATCGATCGGCACGTGCTCAACACCATCGTGGAAACCGCCAACGACCACTTCTTCATCGTCAGCGCAAGCGGCCAGGTACTGGATATCAGCCCCGGGGTCGAGGCGGTGTACGGCATGTCGCGGGATGAACTGCTCGGCAGCAACGTCAAAACCCTTGAGCAAAACGGCACCCTCAAGCCCTCGATCAGCCTGGAGGTCATGCGCACCCACCGCGCTGCTCAGCTGATGCAAACCACCGGCACCGGGCGGCGGGTGATCGCCGAGGCGCATCCGGTGCTGGTGAACGGCAAGCTCGAGCGCATCATCAGCCGCTCCCGGGATTTAACCGACCTACAGCTTCTTCAGGACGAGTACGCGCTGCTGCAAAAACGCTTCAACGAACACATCAAACGTGACCGCAACGGCGCGACCCCCGACGACCGCGCGCTGGATAGCGCTCTGGAGCACCTACAGGTGCGAAGCCCCGCGATGCGCGAAGTGGCGCGCCTGCTCAAACGCGTTGCGCCCTCGAGCGCCAACGTGCTGATGCTGGGCGAGTCCGGCGTGGGCAAGACTGCTTTCGCCCGGCAGCTCCACCGCTGGAGCGCGCGGGGGGAAGGCGCGTTCATCGAGGTCAACTGCGCCGCCATCCCGGAAAACCTGTTCGAGTCCGAGATGTTTGGCTACCAGCCTGGCGCCTTTAGCGGCGCCGCCCGCCAGGGCAAGGCCGGGCTTTTGGAACAGGCCGAGGGCGGCACGCTGTTTCTCGATGAGATCGGGGAGCTTCCGCTGTTGATGCAGACCAAGCTTTTGAAAGTGATTCAGGACGGTAAGCTCACCCGGCTGGGCGACACCCGCGCCCGCCGAGTGGATTTTCGCCTGGTGGTGGCCACTAATCAGGACCTGGCGCGCCGGGTGCAGGAAGGCGCTTTCCGGCTGGATCTTTACTACCGCCTCAACGTCATTCCCGTGACATTGCCCCCGCTTCGCGAACGCCGCGAGGATATCCCCGGCCTTGCCGAAGCGTGCCTGGCGCGGCTGAACGCCCACTACGGGCGGCAGAAATTTCTGGGCAATTACGTCTGGTCGACGCTGATGGGAAGCGACTGGCCGGGCAACGTGCGCGAGCTCGAAAACTGGCTGGAGCGTGCCTGGCTTTCGAGCGCCTCTGATCAGATCGATCGGGTCGGGCTTTCGCCTCGACCCACCGCTGCCCAAGACGCCCCCTCGCCCCTGGCGGCGCAAAGCGCGCCGCTGGAGGCCGGCGAAACCCTGCCCGACTATCTGGCGCGCCTGGAAGGCGAGCTTCTCGAAGGGCTTTGCAAAACCCACACCAGCACCTACGCCATCGCCAAACGGCTAGGCATCAGCCAATCGAGCGTCGTGCGCAAACTAAAGCGCTACGGCCTTGCGGCCAACGGCTGACCTACGCCCGCCCCGGAGTGTCACACAACCGCAACACCTTTGCCGCAGAGTGATTGACCATCGTCATACCGTTTTGAACGAGTATCGAGTCATGAGCCAATCGCGTATCCGCCTGGAAGGTGTTACCAAACGTTGGGACGCGACCACCGCCGTCGACAACGTCTCCTTTGACGTCACCCCGGGCCAGTTCGTCATTCTGCTCGGCCCTTCCGGCTGCGGAAAATCCACCACGCTTCGCATGATCGCCGGGCTCGAGGACGCCTCCCAGGGCGAGATTCATATCGGCGAGCGCGACGTAACGCGATTGCCGCCGGGGGATCGCGGCCTTTCCATGGTGTTTCAGTCCTACGCGCTGTTTCCCCACCTGAGCGTGGCGGAGAACATCGTCTTCGGCCTCAAGAGTCGCCGCGTCGCTAAAGCCGAGCGCCAGGCCCGGCTCGAGCAGGTCGCAGAGCTCGTCGATTTGACCGCTTATCTCGACCGTAAACCGGCAAAACTCTCTGGTGGCCAGCGCCAGCGGGTGGCGCTCGCCCGGGCGATCATCTCCGAGCACCCGATTTGTTTGATGGACGAGCCGCTCTCCAACCTGGACGCCCGCCTGCGTAGCGACATGCGCCGCGAGATCAAGACGCTGCAAAGCCGCCTGAACATGACGGTGATCTACGTCACCCACGACCAGGTCGAGGCGATGAGCATGGGCGACCGGGTCATCCTGATGCAGCACGGGCGCATCGTTCAGGACGCCACGCCGGATGCGCTTTACAACCAGCCGGCGAGCGCCTTCGCCGCCAGTTTCATAGGAAGCCCCGCGATGAATCTACTGCCTTTGGTGGCCGGTGACACCGGCGCCGTGATCGACGGCGACACGACCCTCGTCGCTCCGCTGCAAGCGGCGGGAGGCCAACTGGGCATTCGCCCGGAAGATATCGAACTGCGCCCGGCGGATGCCCCCGGCATCCCGGCAAGAATCGTGAGCGAGGAGTACCTGGGCGCGGACACCATCGTCTACGTGGCTGTGGGCGAGCAGCGCCTGCGCGTGCGCGTCAACGGCAAACCCGCGCTGACGGGCGAAGCCTGCCGGCTTTTCTGGACGCCGGAAAGCGCCCACCTTTTCGCCGAGGACGGCCTGCGCCAAACGAAGCTTTCGCCAAGCGCGTTACCCGGCACACTGCGTCGCGTGTCTCGCCCGCCCCAGGTGGGTTCGTTTCAACACTAAACCCGAGGAGTTCCCATGCGTTTTCGTCTTCCTTTCGCCTCAACGGCCCTGGCCGCGGGTTTGCTCAGCGCCTCCTACGCCAGCGCCGACGTCGATCTCACCCTTTACTACCCCGTCTCGGTGGGCGGCGCCCTGACCGGCGTGGTCGACAACCTGGTCGAGGAGTTCGAGAGCGAACACCCGGATATCTCGGTGGAGGCGATCTACGCGGGCAACTACGACGATACCCGAGTGCGCGCGACCTCCGCTCTGGAAGCCGGTGACGCCCCGGCGCTTTCGGTGATGTTCTCCATCGATCTGTTCGAGCTCGTCGAGCAGGACGCCATCGTCGCCTTCGATGAGCTGGTCGAGACCGACGAAGAGCGCGAATGGCTGGATAGCTTCTACCCGGGGCTGATGGAAAACGGCCAGCTCGACGGCCAGACCTACGGCATTCCCTTCCAGCGCTCCACCATCGTGCTGTTCTGGAACAAGGACGCCTTCGAGGCCGCCGGGCTCGACCCCCAAACGCCGCCGGAGAACTGGGACGAAATGGCCGAGATGGCCGCCACCATTCGCGAAGCCAGCAATAACGATCAGTGGGGCGTGATGGTGCCCTCCACCGGCTACGCCTACTGGATGTTCCAGGCGTTCGCCTACCAAAACGGCCACCGGCTGATGAACGAAGCGGGCACCGAGGTCTACTTCGACGACCCCGCCGCCATCGAGGCGCTGGAGTACTGGGTTTCGCTTTCCCAGGAACACGACGCCATGCCCGAGGGCATCATCGAGTGGGGTACGCTTCGCCAGAACTTCATCGAGCAGACCTCCGCCATGATGTGGCACACCACCGGCAACCTGACCGCCGCGCGTAACGAGGCGGATTTCGACTTCGGCGTGGCCATGCTGCCCATGAAGGAGCAGCGCGGTAGCCCCACCGGCGGCGGCAACTTCTACATCTTCAAGGACGCAAGCGAAGAAGAGCAGCGCGCCGCGATGACCTTCGTTCGCTGGATGACTTCGCCAGAGCGCGCCGCGGACTGGTCGATCGAGACCGGCTATATGGGCGTGAGCCCCGCCGCTTACGAAACCGAGGCGCTCCAGGCCTACGTCGAGGAGTTCCCGCCGGCGGCGGTCGCCCGCGACCAGTTGGAGCACGGCACCGCCGAGCTCTCCACCTACCAGGGCGGGCGTATTCGCCGCACGCTGGATAACGCGGTTCAAGCGGCGCTTACCGGCCAGATGGAACCCGCCGAGGCGCTCGCGCAGGCCCAGCGCGAAGCCGACGGTATTCTGCGCCGCTACGCGCGTTAAATACCGCTTGATGAGTCGTTATCCATAAGCCGGGCCAATGCCCGGCTTTCACCCCTTGGCGGTCTTTCCCATGACGCTCACCGCTCACCGTAAAATGCAGCTCTATGGCGCGCTGTTGCTACTGCCCGCCGCCGTGTTGCTGGGCGTTTTCGCCTACCTGCCCACGATCACCACGGTGATCCAGAGCCTGTTCCTGCCCGGCTTTCGCAATGAGCCGGCCCAGTTCGTGGGGCTGGAGAACTACCAGTACCTGTTCGACGACCCCACCTTCTGGAAGGTGGCGCGTAACAACCTGATATATGCCCTCGGCACCATTCCCACCTCCATCTCGCTGGCCCTCGTCATGGCGCTGTTCGTCAACGGCCGGCTGCCCGGGCGGGGCCTGGTGCGCATGGCTTACTTTACGCCGACCATTTTGCCGATGATTGCCGCGGCGAATATCTGGATGTTCTTCTACGCCCCGCAGATTGGGCTTTTTAACAAGCTGCTGGGCGCGCTCGGGTTTTCCGGGGCGAACTGGCTGGGCGACCCGAGCCTGGCACTGGGTTCGATAATCGTCATGTCGGTGTGGAAAGAAGCGGGCTTTTTCATGATCTTCTATCTCGCCGCCCTGCAGGCGATCCCGCCGGAGCTGAAAGAAGCCGCGGACCTGGAAGGCGCCAGCCGCTTTAGCTACTTCTGGCGGGTAACGTTTCCGCTTTTGATGCCCACCACCCTGTTCGTGCTGATCAACGCGCTGATCAACGCCGTACGCGTGATCGATCACCTGTTCATTTTGACCAAGGGTGGGCCCAACAACGCCACCAACCTGCTGCTCTACTACGTGTACGAGAACGCCTTCGCGTTTTTCGACCGCACCACGGCGGCCACGATCACGGTGGTGATTCTCGTCGTGCTCGCGCTGGTGGCCACGCTCAAGTTCACGCTTCTTGACCGCAGGACCCACTACCAATGAGCATTTTTTCCCCATGAGTACGTTGACCGCCGCCACCCCTCGCCGCTTTGCAGCCGCCGTTTCCCTGGAAACTTTGGCCGCTTGGCTCTTGGCGCTGATCTGGATTTTTCCGCTGCTCTACGCGGTGTGGGCAGCGTTTCACCCGCCGGCGTTCGTGGTGCGCTTCGAGCTGTTCGCGCCGCTCACACTCGATAACTTCGCCACCGCCTGGGGCCAGGCGCCGTTCGGGCGCTACTACCTCAATACCTTTTTGCTGGTCACCGGCGTGGTGGCCGCGCAGTTCGTGGTGTGTACCCTGGCGGCGTTCGCCTTCGCGCGCTTTCCCGTGCCGGGCAAGAACGTGCTGTTCATGCTGGTACTGATTCAGCTATTCGTGTTTCCCGAGGTGCTGATCGTGGAGAACTACCGCCTGGTCAGCGGCCTGGGGCTTCTGGATACCATCACCGGCATTGGCCTGCCTTACGTGGCCAGCGCCTTCGGTATCTTCTTGCTGCGCCAGACCTTCAAGACCATCCCCCGCGAGCTCGAGGACGCCGCCCGTATCGAAGGCTGCAGCTGGCTGGCCGTGCTCTGGAAAGTCTACGTGCCGCTGGCCAAACCGACGTATCTCGCCTACGGGCTGGTATCGATCAGCCACCACTGGAACAACTTCCTGTGGCCGCTGATCGTGACCAACTCAGTGGAGAGCCGCCCGCTCACCGTGGGCCTTGGGGTGTTCTCGGCCCCGGAAACCGGGGTCAACTGGGCCACGGTGAGCGCGGCCACGCTTCTGAGCATCGCGCCGCTTTTGATCGCGTTCTTGCTCTTTCAACGCCAGTTCGTGCAGTCGTTTCTGCGCGCGGGGATTCGTTAAAGCGTCTGCGCGAGTACGCGGGCGGGCGTTCACGCGCCGTTTCGTGCGACAATCTGCGCTCACGTTTAGGGAGAGCGAGGATGCACGGCGAATCCAATCCGGCGGCCTTGAAGGTGCTGCAAGAGGTCTTCGGTTTTGAGCACTTTCGCGGCCCGCAGCAGGCCATCATCGACCAGGTAAGCGCCGGGGGCGATGCGCTGGTCTTGATGCCCACCGGCGGCGGCAAGTCGCTTTGTTATCAGATTCCGGCGCTGCTGCGCGAAGGCACGGCGATCGTGGTCTCGCCCTTGATCGCGCTGATGCAGGACCAGGTGGCGGCACTCGTGCAAAACGGCGTGCGCGCGGCCTATCTGAACTCGAGCCTCGATTTCCAGGACGCCATGGCGGTGGAGAACCAGCTGCGCGCAGGCGAGCTGGATCTTCTCTACGTCGCCCCGGAGCGCCTAGCGATGCCGCGCATGCAGGCGCTGCTGGACCAGGTACCGATCGCGCTGTTCGCCATCGACGAGGCCCACTGTGTGTCCCAGTGGGGCCACGATTTTCGCCCGGAGTATCGCCAGCTTTCGCACCTGCACGAGCGCTTTCCGAACGTCCCGCGCATTGCGCTGACCGCCACCGCGGACGTGCCCACCCGCGGCGATATCATCGAGCATCTCAAGCTCCAGGACGCGGCGCTTTTCAATAACGGTTTCGACCGGCCCAACATTCGCTACCATATCGCCGAGAACCTGGGTAACGCCCGCGAGGCGCTCTTACGCTTCATTCGCGATACCCACGACAATGAGGCCGGCATCGTTTACTGTCTTTCCCGCAAAAAGGTGGAAGAGACCGCGGCCTGGCTCGAGCGCCAGGGGCTGACCGCCCTGCCCTACCACGCGGGCCTACCCCCGGAGCAGCGCCAGGATCACCAGACCCGCTTTCTACGCGAAGACGGCGTGGTCGTGGTGGCGACCATCGCCTTTGGTATGGGCATAGACAAGCCCGACGTGCGCTTCGTGGCGCACCTGAACCTGCCCAAGAGCATCGAAGCCTACTACCAGGAGACCGGCCGCGCCGGGCGCGATGGCCTGGCCGCGGATGCCTGGATGTCCTACGGGCTCCAGGATGTGATCACCCTGCGCCAGATGCAGCAGGACTCCAGCGCAGGGGACCAGCAAAAGCGCATCGAGCAACAAAAACTCGACGCCATGCTGGGGCTTTGCGAGATCATCACCTGCCGCCGCCAGGCGCTGCTGCGCTACTTCGGCGACCAGCTGGATCAACCTTGCGGCAACTGCGACAACTGCCTGACCCCGCCGGACACCTGGGAGGCCACCGTGGCCGCGCAAAAGGCGCTTTCGTGTGTATATCGCACCGAGCAACGCTTCGGCGTGACCTATCTGGTGGACGTGTTGTTGGGTAAGTCAAACGAGCGTATCGCCCGCTTTGGCCACGACCGGGTCAGCACCTTCGGTATCGGCAATGAGCTTTCTGCCAACGAGTGGAAGGCGCTTTACCGCCAGCTGATCGCCAGCGGCTACCTGAGCGTGGATATCGAAGGCCACGGCGCCATTCACCTGACCGCCAAAGCCAAGCCGGTGCTGCGCGGGGAAGAGGCGCTGACGCTGAGAAAACCCGCGAAAACCAAAGCCACCCGCCGCGGCAGAAGCGGCGCCCCCGCCCAGGGCCACGGCCCGCTGTGGGAGGCACTTCGCAGTCATCGTAAACAGCTTGCCGACGAACAGGGCGTACCGGCCTATGTGATCTTCAATGACGCCACGCTTAATGAGCTGACCGAGCAGCAGCCCCTGGACCTGGCGGCGCTGGGCGGCGTCACCGGCATCGGCGCGCGCAAGCTCGAGGATTACGGCGAGGGGATACTGGCGGTGATCGACAAGCACCGCGGCAGCGCCCCGGCGGCAAGCGTCGGCGACAGTGCCCGGCAATCCGCCGAGATGCTTGGCCAAGGGATGTCGGTCGACGAGATCGCCACAAGCCGCGGGATCACCGTCAACACCGTCTACCGCCACCTGGCGGAGGTAATCGAAAGCGGCGCGCTGGCACTTGGTGACGTGGTGGCGCTGGATCCCGCCGACCTGGAACGCATTCAAAGCGCGTTGCGAGCGCACGCGGGCCAGGGGCTCCGGGCAGTATTCGACGCCCTCGAAGGTCGCTTCGACTACAACGTACTGGCCTGCGTGCGGGCGGCGATGAGCGCCTGATGCGAGTTAGTGCGCACTGATTGAGCAAAGGAAGAAACGATGCGTCAACAACAAGACCCCACCCACCAGGACTGGATACTCACGATCGGGCGGCGCGAACTAGTCATTCACCAGCGCTACGAGGCGCTGAGTATCATCAACGACTTCTTGATCGGCCTCTGGTTCGTCATTGGCAGCTTCTGCTTTTTCTATGAAGGCGTGATCCAAACGCTGGGGGTCTGGCTTTTCGTGGTCGGCAGCGTTCAACTGCTCATTCGCCCATCCATCCGTCTGCATCGCTATATCTACTTCAAGCAGCTCCCCGATACCGATCACGACGCCTGATCAAGGCTCGATCTCGTCGAACGCTTTGGGGTAGCGGCGCTTCGCCTTGATCAGACGCGCGATGGTGATGAAGTTGGTGATCACCACCAGCGCCTCCGCCAGCGTGCCGCCAATCGAGCCGATCAGCAGGTTGTTCATCATCCAGCTAAACGCCGCCAGCCCCAGAAAGACCCGCAGCATTACACCCCGAAGCAAAAACATGCCAAGCGTGCCCAACAACATCGCCACCACGGCGAAAATATCCACGTAGCTTTGCCAGGTCAGCGCCGCTGCCACGGCGCTGGCAACGAGCACACCGGCCATGACCGCAAGGCTTCCCGGGTAGCGCCGGGCAAGCGCAATACGCAGGATCACCATGGCCGTTAGCGCCGCTGCGGTCCAACTGCCCAGAAAACCAAACTGCAGCATGAAGGCGACGTTGGCCGAGATGAGCAGCACCATCAGCTTGTCGTCGTCTTTATTGGCGAACGCCAGCACGCATAGCACGAGCGCCACCAAACCAAAAAACTGGCCCGCCAGGGCCAGTACGTTCACGTTGTCCAGCATGTAACTCCTCAAGGCCTGCAGGCGGGGTCAGCACTGTTGGCGGTTGATACCGTGGCGCAGGCGCAGGTAGGCCCGCAGGCGGCGCGCCAGCACGTCGACGCCGATGTTGATCAGCGCGGTGATCAAAATCAACACCATCGCGCGATCAAAACGAATCTCCTGAATGGCTGTGTCCACGTAAAAGCCGAGCGTGGCGATCCCCAGAATCCCCAGAATCGCCGTTTCCCGCAGGATGATCTCCCAGCGGTAGAACAATAGCGCCAAAAAGGGGCCATAAAGGCGCGGCACCATCTCGAAGGCGTAGCGATCCATGCCTCGCGGCGCGTCCTGCCGCAGCGTTATCTCGTTGCTGCGCCGCCCGATCAGGTGCGCGATGATCCCGCCATTATGCAGCGCCAACGCCACCACCGCGGGCAGCATGGAAGGCCCCCAGAGCTGGAGCAAAATGAATGCCAGCATGTACTCCGGCGTCGAGCGCATCACCACCAGCACCCCATGGCCCACCGCGCCACCCGGGCGGTTCGTGAAATGGCGCGAGATCACCGGATACAGCAAAAGCGCTAGCGCCCCGGTCGCCACCAGCGCGATCTGGGTGAGCAAGAGCGTATTCCAAATGCCCGGCAACGCCTGGTTCACAAAGAGCTGACTGAGCCACTCCCAAAGCGCCCCTAGGCCTTCGCCGCGCCTAAGCGGCGCGGGCACGATGTCCTCGGTAAAAAACCGCGTGACGTTCGACCACATGATGGGCAGCCCCGTGCCCAGCAGAAACGGCGCGGCCAGCAGGTAAACCGGCAAAAGCCGGGGGCGCACCCACCATCTGAGCGTGCCGATCAGCACGTAAAACGTAAGCAAAAGCGCCCCGACCGTGGGGTAGTGGCCCTGGGCGAAGGCCGCCATCAGGTGATAGCCGATGGTCGGCATACCCACGAACCCCAGCACCGCGCTGGAGCGAAGCCCGCACTCGAGCCGATACGCCGTATAGCTCACCAGATGCGGCCAGGCCTGGCTTACCCGGGCGTAGACGAGTCTCGAGAGCCGCCCGGTTCGGCGCGGCAGCACCTCGCCCGGCAGCGGGTCGGTCTCGTCGAGTATTTCGGCGTACACCTTGGCAAATATGCCCGCGTAGGGGATAGCGATGGCCAGCACCCCGGTAATCGGGTGCAGGCCAAAGCTTTGTAGAAAGATCAGCGCCCAGAACAGCTCGTGGATGGCGCGAATGAAGGCGCTGAAGGTGCGCACCCACCAGTGGTGGAACAAAAGCGCCAGCCCCATACCGGCAAGCGCGCCCACCCCCACGCCCACGAAGGCAAAGGCCACGGTGCGCAACAGCGCCTCGCCAAGCGAGTCGACGGCGGTGAAATCCGGCTGGATCAATCCGAGAAAGAGCTGGCCAAGCGAGCGCCAGGGGTCGTGGGCGCTGATCTCGAAATCACCCAGCAGAAGGCATGCAAGTGCCAGTAGAATAAAGCCCAGCGTGACGCGGGTCGTGGCCCGAAACGGCATCAGTAGAGATCCTGAAGCGACGCGCTACTGAGTGTCTCGCTGGGCGCATCGATCACCACGGCGCCGTTTTTGAGCCCGACGATGCGCGTGCAAAAGCGCAGCGCCAGCTCCAGGTCGTGCATCGCGAGCACCGAACACGGGTAACCCATGGTCAGTTTGCCCATGACCGAGCCTGCCTGGGGGCCGTCCAGCGCCGAGACCGGCTCGTCGGCGAGCAAGAGCGCCCCTTGCTGGTAGAGCACTCGCGCCGCCGCCACCCGCTGGCGCTGCCCGCCGGAGAGCTCGCCGCAGGGCGTCCAGCGCTTCTCACTGATGCCGACCTCCTCGAGCAGCGCAACGATCTCGTCGATGTCACGCTTGAAGGGGTTGGCCAGGGTGGCCAGATTGCGCCACCACCGGTGGCGGTCGAGCCGGCCCATATAGACGTTGTGAAATACCGAGAGCGTATCAACGAGGCCCAGTGCCTGGGGCATCAGCGCCACCGGCTGCGACCGCCAGCGGTCATACATCAACGACAATAGCGTGGACTTGCCCGCCCCGCTCTTGCCCACCAGCGCCACGTGTTCGCCTTCTGCCACGCTGATCGACAGCGGCCCGAGCACCCGAGTGGCACCATAATGCGCCTCGGCGTCCTGTAAAACGAAATCGCTCACTCTTACAGCAGGTCCAGCGAGACGGCCACGTCATGAATCGGCTGGAAATCCTCGTTGGAGGCGGGAATGAAGCCCGAGCGCGGGAAGCTCGCCAGCAGTTCCGGGTCGTCCATGTCCAGAAGCGCTTGTTGGAGGCGCTCGGTGAAGCCCTCGCCAAAGCGCTCGTCCACGTCGCCGCGCACGGTCCAGTGGTAATCCGGGTAGGTGGGGGACTCCCAAACGATCTGCACCTGCTCGGGGTCGACGTTGCCCTGCTCCACCTCGTTCTCCCAGGCGGTGTAGCTCAAAACACCCGCCTGATAAGCGCCGGACTGTACCAGCGATACCGTGCGGCTATGGTTGCCGCTGTAACCCACGCGGGAGAAGAGCTCATCCGGCGAGGCACCCAAATCCCGGGTCAAAAAATACTCCGGCATCAGCCGCCCGGAGGTCGAGCTTTGCGAGCCGAAGGTGAAGGTCAGCCCCTCGAGGGCTTCCGGCGCGGTGTCGGATTCCACTGGCTCGATGCCGGTCGAGGCGTTGGCGATGAAGTAGCTCTTGTACTCCGGGTCCTCGACGCCCTGGGCGATCGCCTGGGAGCCCGGCACCAGCTCGCGGGCCTGCACGCCGGTGAAGCCGCCGAACCAGGCCAACTGCACCTGGTTGTTGCGAAACGCGGTGACCGAGGCGGCGTAGGACGTGACCGGAATGAAGCGCACGTCGACATCGAGCGCCTCGGAAAGGTAGTCGGCGACCGACTGAAAGCGCTGTTGCAAGCGCGTTTCGTCCTCATCGGGAATGGCGGTGAAGACCAAAGTGTCGGCGGCGGCCAGCGGCGAGGCAAGCGCTAACAGTACGGCCGCACGGGCCAGCAACGGTTGGCGAGACATGAGTACATCCTTTTTGGGTGATAGGAGACCGGCGCTGAGCACGCCGAAGCAAAGCTAACTAGAGCATAACAGCTCTTCGTCATAAATCACGCGGGGCCGCCTCCCCCGGATATAAACGCTTCCTGATGGTGCTGTCACACGCTTGTAAGCAAAAGCGCCTAACGTCATGGAGCCCACTCACTGGAGACTCCCATGCTCAAGCGCTCTCTCTGTCTGGCGGTAGCCCTTTCCGGCGCGACCTTTGGTTTTGCCGCCGCCAACGACACGCTGACGCTCTACACCAGCCAGCCCCAAAGCGATGCCCAGCAAACCGTCGACGCCTTCATGGAAGCAAATCCCGACATTGAGGTGGAGTGGGTACGCGATGGCACCACGCGGTTGATGACGCGCCTTCGCTCGGAGCTTTCCGCCGGCGTGAGCAACCCGGATGTGCTCCTGATTGCCGACAGCATGACCATGGAGTCCTTGAAACGCGACGGCCACCTACAGGCCTACGAGAGCCCCGAGCGCGACGCTTTTGATAGTGAGCTTTTTGATCCGGAAGGCTACTACTACGGCACCAAGCTGATCACCACCGGTATCGTTTACAACACCGGGGCCGAGGAGCAGCCGACCAGCTTTCAGGATTTGACCCGCCCGGAATACGAAGGCCTGGTGACCATGCCAAGCCCGCTTTACTCCGGGGCGGCGCTGATTCACATGGCAGCGGTAACCGACCATCCCGACCTGGGTGAGACGTATTATGAAGCGCTTCGCGACAACCGTGCCGAGGCGCAAAGCGGCAACGGCGGCGTGTTCAACGCAGTCGCTGCGGGCACCAAGGCCTACGGCATCGTGGTGGACTTTCTGCCGATTCGCGAAGCGGCCAAGGGCTCGCCGGTCGAGTTCGTGTTTCCTGAAGAAGGCGTGAGCGCGGTGACCGAGCCGGTCGCCATCATGGAAGGCGCCGAGAACGTCGACGCCGCCCAAAAATTCGTCGATTTCGTACTCTCGCAAGAGGGCCAGGAACTGGTCAGCCGCCAGGGCTACCTGCCCGCCCGCGCGGACATCGCCCCGCCCGAGGGCTTCCCGGCGCGCGATACCATCGAGCTGATGCCCGTGGATACCGCCCAGGCCCTCGAACAGGAAGAGGCGTTGAAGGCGCGCTTTAGCGAGCTGTTCGGCGGCTGATGCGGGGAACACTCGCCCCCCGCGCCGGTAGCCAAGAGCGCGGGCTGCTAACGCTTTTAACGCTTGCCGTGGTACTGCTGAGCCTGGTGCCGAGTGTGCGGCTACTCATCGAGGCGCTGGGGGATCTAACGCAAGGCAGCGAGGCGCCGCTTTGGCGCGTCGTGCAAAGCGCCGCCACCTGGCGCGCGCTTTGGCATAGCGTCTACACCTCCGGGTTTGGCATGCTCATCGCGCTGTTGCTGGGTAGCCTGTTCGCCTTCGTGATCACGCTCACCGATATTCGCGGCAAGGCGGCGCTGGTGTTTTGCTTCATGCTGCCCATGATGATCCCGCCCCAGGTCACGGCGCTTGCTTGGCTGCAGCTTTTTGGCCCGGCGAGCCCGCTGCTCAAGAGTATCGGCATGGCCCCGCCCCTGGGCAGCCCCCAGCCGCTCTACTCCGCCGAAGGTATCGCGCTGTTGCTGGGTATTCAAAACGCGCCGCTGGTATTTTTGGCGCTGCGTACCTCACTTTTGTCGCTGCCCCGCGAGCTGGTCGAGGCCGCCCGCATCAGCGGCGCGCGCCAGTCCCAGGTGTGGGGGCATATCGTGCTACCGGTCACTCGCAGTGGGCTGGTCGCCGGGGCCGCCATAGCGTTCATCTCGAGTCTTGGCAACTTCGGCATCCCTGCCATGCTGGGGATTCCCGCCGGTTACTACGTGCTGCCCACGTTGATCTATCAGCGTATGGCGAGCTTCGGCACCGGCGTGCTTTCCGAGATGGCGGCGCTTTCGCTGTTGATCGGCATCGTGGCGCTGGCGGGGGTGGCGCTTCAGCAGCACTTCATGGGCCGTAGCCGTTTTGGGCTGACCGGCCATAGCGGCCGCGCCCACGACTTCGCGCTGGGCCGCTACCGCGCGCTCGTCACCACGCTCCTCGTCGCAGTCCTGCTGGTGATTCTCGTCGCCCCGCTGGCAGCCCTCGTGGTCAGCTCCCTGGTGCCCGCCCTGGGCGTTGCGCTGAATGCGACCACCTTGACCCTTGGCGCCTACGTGGAAATTCTCAGCCGCCAGGGGGTGACCTGGCGGGCGGTGAGCAACAGTTTGTGGCTCGCCGGCGGCGCCGCGCTGGTATTGATGGCGGTGAGCCTGCCGCTGGCCTACCGGCTGCAGCGCCTGCCGCCAAGGCTTCAAAACCTGACCCTGAGCGCAGTGGAGCTGCCCTACGCGCTGCCCGGCGTGGTACTCGCCATCGCCTGTATTCTGCTGTTCGTGCGCCCGATTCCCGTGGTGAACGTGGCGCTCTACGGCACGCTGGGGCTGATTTTCATCGCCTATCTCGCGCGCTTTCTGGTGGTGTGTTTGAAGCCGGTGGCGGCAAGCCTGGCCCAGCTCGACCCCTCGCTTGAAGAAGCCGCCCAACTGGCCGGCGCCGGCCCCTGGCGGCGGCTTGGTACGATCATTTTGCCGCTGGTGGCGCCGGCGCTGTTTGCCGGGGGGCTGTTGGTATTTTTGCTGGCGGTCAACGAACTCACCGTCTCGGCGCTTTTATGGAGCGCGGGTAATGAAACCCTGGGCGTGCTGATTTTCAACCTGGATGAAGGCGGCGAGAGCGTGCTGGCCTCGGCGGTATCGGTGCTGGTGGTGGGTATGGTCGCCACGCTGATGCTCTCGCTGAGCCTGCTGACCCCGCGCCTGCCCAAAGGAGTCGTACCGTGGCAAAGCTGAGCATTGAAGGCGTCAGCAAGTATTTTGACGCGCACGCCGCCGTGGACGAACTGTCGCTGGCCGTGGAACCCGGCGAATTCGTGGCGCTGCTCGGCCCCAGCGGCTGCGGCAAGACCACCATGCTGCGGATGCTGGCAGGCTTCGAGCAGCTCACGCGCGGTGAAATCCGCCTGAACGACACGCTGCTGGCAAGCCCGCGCCATCACGTGCCGCCGGAGCAGCGTCAGATGGCGATGGTGTTTCAATCCTACGCGCTATGGCCGCACATGAGTGTGGCGGACAACGTCGGCTATCCCTTGAAGCTCAAAAAGGTGCGCGGCGACGCGTACCGCCGCCGGGTCGAGCAGGCCCTGGCGTTGGTGTCGCTCGAGGATTACGCCACCCGCACGCCCCAGGAATTGAGCGGCGGCCAGCGCCAGCGCGTGGCCCTGGCGCGCTGCCTGGTGACCGACCCGGCGGTGGTACTGCTCGACGAGCCGCTGGCCAACCTGGATCGCCACCTGCGCGCCGCCATGGAGCAGAGCTTTGCCACATTTCACCGCCGCACCGAGGCCACCCTGGTGTACGTCACCCACGACCAGAGCGAGGCGATGGCGCTGGCGGATCGCATCGCGGTGATGCGCGACGGTAAGCTCGTTCAATGGGCCACGCCGGAGACGCTCTACCGCGAGCCTAAAAGCCAGTGGGTCGCGGGCTTCATCGGTCAGGGCAGCGAATTGGCCGTCGCCGCCGGTGCCCCGGGCCAGCGCCTGGATGAAGCCACGTTGATGCAGGGCCTGGCCGCTTCGCCCGAGGCGCGCACCCAGCCGGTGCTGGTGCGCCCGGAGCACGTTCGCATCACCCCCGAAGGCCCCACCGCCTCGGATCTGACCGCTCGGGTCGAGCACCAGAGCTTTCGCGGCGAGCGCTTCGAGCTGCACCTGCGTCTTGCGGATGACAGCACGCTCATGGCCTATCACCCGCACGCGCTCGCCCCCGGTCAGCAGGTGGCGCTCACGCTGACCCAGGGGTGGTGTCTGGAAAGGGATTAGCGCTCATCGCGGGGACGGGCCAGCTTCTTGCGCCGCTGCTCGGCGCGCTCGAGGGTGGCCATCTTCTCCGGGCGCTTCATGGCGGACCACGTACGGATCTCGTCCATACTGCGCCCGCAGCCAATACAGAGCTCACCCTGAAGCTTGCACACGGCGATACAGGGGCTTTCGATCTTCTGAACCATCAGTGACGCGGACCTCAATCATAAAAAAGCGATCCTACCGGTAGCGCTGCCACGCCAGCAAGGCGATGGGCACCAGCGCCACCGGCAGCAGCAGCGCGTTGAGCGCCGCCCAGCCGAGCGTACTCACCAACGGCCCCGCCATAAGCGCCGAGAGCGCGACGCACCCAAACACCAGAAACTCGTTGGCCGCTTGCACCCGCGCTTTCTCTGCCGGGCGGTGCGCCTGGCTCACCAGCCCCGTGGCCGGCAGGAAGGTAAAGTTCCAGCCAAGACCCAGCAAAATCAACGCCAGGTTGAAGTCGCCGAACCCGAGACCCCACTGCGCCGACACAGAACTCGCGGCCAACAGCACGCAGCCCGCCACGATCATCGCACGGGCGCCAAAACGCGCGGTCAGCGGCCCGGTAAAGAACGACGGTGCGAACATCGCCACTACGTGCCACTGAATCGTGCTCGAAACGTGATCGAAAGAGTGACCGGCGTGGGCCATCGCGATAGGCGTGGCGGTCATGGAAATATTCATCACCCCGTAACCCACCATGGCCGAGCCCACCGCCAGAATGAACAGCGGCTGGCGTAAAAGCGTTTTGAGCGGGCGCACCGCACCCTCTGCATGGCGCTTTTCGGCCGGCGGCAGGCGCGTCACGCAAAGCACCAGCAGCGCGATGGCGTAAAGTGCCCCCAAACCGATAAAACTTCCCAAAAAGGGCACCTCGCCAAGCTCTCGGCTCACCCTGGCAAGCCAAGGGCCTACAAACGCCGCCAGCACACCGCCGCCCATGACCAGCCCAAGCGCCCGGTCGCGCTGGTGAGCGGGTGCGGCTTCGATCGCGGCAAAGCGGTAGAGCTGGCCAAAGCCGATGCCGATACCAATTAACCAGGTCGCCAACATAAACAGCGCAAAGTGTTGGTGCATCAGCGCCTGCCCCGCCACGGCTGTGCCAGCAAGTCCAATGACATTGCCCAAAACGAAGCCGCGCTTGCGCCCTAGCTTGCCCATTATGAGCGAAGCAGGAATGGTCGCGCACATCAGCCCAAGCCACTGGCTTGCCACCGGTGCAGTGGCCCAATTAGCGCTCGGCGCCAAGGAGGCGCCAATCAAGGGTGAAACGGCAATAAGCAGGATATTACCGCTAACCAGCAGCGCCTGACACAGCGAAAGTAGTGACACCGTTAACGGCATAGTTGATTCCCTTAATGGTTAAGCGCGGGCGCTCTGAAACCGCTGGCGGTAAACGGAGGGCGAAACGCCGTAGTAGCGCTGAAACTGGCGGCGCAATTGCTCGGCACTGCCCAGGCGCCAACGCGCGGCCAAGCGCTCGAGCGCCACAGGCTGGACATCGTCAATCAGTGCTATGCGCGCCTGCTCGAGGCGAAGCTGGGTCAGGTAGGTGTGCGGCGCGGTGTCCAAATAGCGCTTGAACAGCCGCGTAAGGTGACGCGGCGATACCGCCATGTGTGCGGCCATGCTTTCCAGGCTGTGCGCGGCGCCGGGGTCGGCATGCAGGTGATCGAGCAGGCGTTTGAGCGGCCCGGCACGCTCCTGGTAGCGCTGGATTTCACTGAACTGCGACTGCCCGCCGGGACGATGCAAAAACACGACCAGCTCGCGGGCCACGCGCCCAGCAAGTGCCGCACCGTGGTCCGCCTCGACCAGCGAGAGCGCCAGGTCGATCCCGGCCGTCACACCCGCACTGGTATAGCGCCCGCCACTTTCCAGATAAAGCGCGTCGGGCTCGACGCAAAGCGCCGGGTACTCCTTCGCGAGCTGGCGTGCGTGGCGCCAGTGGGTGGTCACGCGCCGGCCATCCAAAAGCCCGGCGGCGGCGAGCAAAAACGCCCCCGAGCAGATCGAGCCCAACCGGGTGAGCTCGGGCGCCAGCTGACGCAATAGGGCAAGCACTTGCGGGTCCTGGCGCGCCTGAAGCACGCCGCTGCCGCCAGCAACGAGCAGCGTATCCAGCGGTAAAAGCACGCTCAAAGCGTGGTACGCGTACTGGGCGTTCAGCGCTAAACCGCCGTTGGTCATAACCGGGCCGGGCGCATCCGCCACCAGCGTCAGGCGGTAAAGCGGTGCAGGACTTAATTCATTGGCGCTGGCAAACACCTGCCACGGGCCGGTGACATCCAGCAGTTGGCAGTCCGGGTAGGCCAACAAGGCGATATGACGCATCGCGGGTTCTCTCCAGGTGATTAGTCTGAAGAGTGTCCGCCGCGCGGGTTATGTCGGCAAGGACCATTACCCCACCGATAAGGACATCACGGCGCGAGCGAAAGGGCCTGGCGCGCGTCAGCGAGACGGTTTTTTAACGCATCGACTTCCTGCTGCACACGGCGCTTCTCCTCCTCGCTTCCCAGCGCGTCAATGTTGGCGTCGACGTTGAGCAGTACGCTTTGAACGGCCGCGCTGAGCAGGTGCGCCCCGGCGGTGGCGTCGCTTTCAAACTGCGCCTCGATATGCGCTGTGATCTTTTGGCCAAGCGCCAGCGCCTCGACGCAGCGCCGGGCGGTTTCCAGCGGCACCTCGACGGCGCGGCTAGCGGCCTTATGAATGGCCTTCTTCCGGGCGCGCTGCTCGTCGTCGGTGTCCTTGGGTTTTTGCAGCGCCGCCATCATCGCCTCGAACGCGGCCACATCTTCGTCGGCCAGCGGCGCAAGCGCCCGCTTGAGCGCCTCGCCTTGTTCGATCAGCGCGGCGCGCGCAGAACTTGGCTGGTGCTTTTGGCCCAGGTGCAGGCCCTTAAGCATCAGCGCCAGGCCAAAATCCGCCGTCACGCCAGCCGCCGCGCCACAGCCAGGCATGGGCGCGTGGGCCAGGCCGTCGCTAAAGTCCGTCAGGCGTTTTGACCAGAGCCCGGCGTGTTCTGCGTCATGGGTCATGAAAATTCCTCGAGGCGACCCGCGCGGCGAACTCCCGCGAGGGTATCGGGTCTTATTGAGTGGACTTTTTAAGGTTACTTCATTTGCCCAGCATGTGGAGAAGCGTTCAGGTAGTATCTTTAATGTTGACACCGTTTAATACGTTTCCATGGACGCTTTTTTACAAGGAGTCTCACTCTTGACGACGTTTAGCGATACCCCCGCCGCCACCGCTGCCGAGCTTTATGAGCGCGTAATAGCCACCTTTGATCAGGAAGGCGAGCTCGAGTGGCCCCGCGCCGATGTACAGCTCGATGATACCAACCAGACGCTGATCTGGACGCTTTTCGACTACGGCAACCTGACGCTGACGCTTTCCAAAAACGACGACGAGTGGCTGGCGATGACGCCGATCACCCCCGTTGCCAGCGTAAGCGATAACACCGCGCTCAACGAAGAGCTGCTGCGCCAGGGCCTGGCGCTGCCGCTGGCCTCCGTCGGTATCGTCGAGATCGATGGGCACGATTACTACGTGGCCTATGGCCAGCTGTTCGGTGACTCGAGGCTCGCCTCGATCTGCGCCGAGCTTCACGCCACGGCGAGCGCGGCGATGGAAGTGGCCAAGCTCATCCAGCTACATTTTTCCAATCCGGTACGTTAAACCCAAGGAGTTCCCATGCTGAACAAGATCATGACGGCCCTTCGCGGCAAGGCCCACGAAACCGGCCAGGCGGTGGTCGATTCCCAGGCGCTACGCATTCTGGACCAGGAAATTCGCGACTCCGAACAACACCTGAAAGACTCCAAAACCGAGCTTGCCAGGTTGATGGGCCAGCGCCAGATCAACAGTGACAAGGTCGCCACCCTCGAAAACAAGATCGGTGAGCTCGAGCAAAGCGCCGCGGCGGCCCTCGATAAAGGCGAAGAGGAGCTCGCCACCGAAGTCGCCGAGCGTATCGTGGCGCTACAGGACGCTCTGGACGCCGAGCAGCACATCGTGGGCGAGTTCGATACGAGCATCGAGAGCCTGCGCGGCACGATCCGTAACACCGAAAACCAGCTGCGCCAGCTCAAGCAGCAGGTCAGCGTGGTCAAGGCGACCGAGTCCGCCCAGCGCGCCCAGTCCGCCGTGGCGGCGCGCCATTCCGGGCAAAATAGCGCCATGGGCAGCGCCATGGAGTCCCTGGAGCGAATTCGCGAGCGCCAGGCGCTGGACTCCGCGCAGATGAAAGCCGCCGAGCAGCTCTCCAACGAAGAGAGCGGCGCCTCCCTCGATACCCGCCTGAAAGCCGCCGGTATCGGCGCCAACGAGCGCAAGGCCGACGACGTGCTGGCCCGCATCAAGGCCAAAAAAGACGCCAGCCAACAAACGTAGTAATCAAAACGCACCGCCGCGTACACGTTCAGGACCGAGGGCTTGCCGTCGGTCCCTGGTCAGGAGAGGTAAATGCTTAAAACCCTGAAAGCGCTGTTGGGTGGCAAAAGCGAGGACGGCGAGAATCCGTCCGGTTCGTCCCAGGCTGCGTTCAGCGCGGGCCTGCCGATCGGCATGTCCTCCGACGACTTCGCGGGCCTTCGCCTGGACGGCCGGGTGCGCCTGGATCTCAACGAGCTGGGCGCGTTCCCGGATACGCTCTTTGGCTGGGACAGCGACCAGGACTACCACATCGCCGCCGTGGGCCATATCGAGCTTGGCCAGGGGGCGCATCTGGTGCGTTTTTATCTGGAAAACGATACCTGGCTTCAGGCCAACGTCGAGAACCAGCGCGTCGTCGAGTACAAGCTGTTCGACTTTTACCGCGTGAGCCACCTTTCCGAGGCGGAGTTCGACGCGCTTTTGAACCCGGAGGACAAGGCAGCAAGCCCCCTGAGTGCCAAACAGCTGACGATCGAGTCGACCGGCGACCAGACCGAGCGCCGCTTCGAGCGCCTCTGGGGCGACCCCACAAGCGAGTGGTCCCCGCCGGTGCAGTTCGAAGAGCAGGTGATGACCATCGAGAGCGTGGTGACCCGCCAGGTCGTACATCACGCGATGCTGTTCGAGCGCCCGATCGAGGGCTCCGAGCGCATGGAGTACGTGCTTATGAGTGCCGAAAACGACGAAGAAGGCAGCTTCATGCTGGTGGAAAACCTGGGCGTTGACGTAGCCTCGATAGATATTGATGCTATTTGACCGCCAAGCCTTTACTCTAATCCAAAGGCCAGGATCCACTCGCTCACAAGGAAGACTCGACCATGAATTATTTGCAGGGCTTGCCCCACTTTTTAGGCTATTTGATCGGCGCGCTGATTTTGCTGGGCGCCTTCATGTACTGCTATAGCCGGATTACCCCGCATAAGGAGTGGCAGTTAATCCGCCAGGGCAACGCGGCGGCCTCTACGGCCTACGCTGGCTCCATTTTGGGTTTCACCCTGCCGCTTTACAGCGCCATGGCGAACTCGATCAGCTTTATCGATTTTCTGCTGTGGGGCGTGATCGCCTTCGGCGTGCAGCTGGCCACCTTCTTCGGGCTGAAAGTGGTGCTCAAAAACCAGGGTGAAAGCCTTTCGACGCATATCAGCGAAGGCCACATGGCCTACGGCATTCTCGTTGGCAGTATTTGTATTGCGGTCGGTTTACTCAACGCCGCCTCGATGACGTGGTAAGGAGCTTCTCATGACCCAACAGGATCGAACGTCCCACCTCCCTCAGCGCAAGCGCAGCCTGCGTCTTTCGCTTGCGTTGATGGGCGCCGGCGCCTTTACGCTCACCGGCTGCGGCCAGTCCGAGGAAGTCACCGACGTGAGCTTCGATAGCCCCCGCAGCTACCAAAGCGTCGACGAGTGCGTCGCGGCGAACGTCTATACCCAAAGTGCTTGCGAGGAGTCTTACGAGGCCTCGCTCGAAGAAGTACCGCGCTTTGAATCCATCGAGGCCTGCGAAGCCGAACACGGCGAAGGCGCCTGCGTCGCGCCGACCGAAGAGCAGGCCCAGGCCGCCACCGGCGGTAGCGGTGGCGGCTGGTTCATGCCCGCCATGATGGGCTATATGGTCGGTAACATGATGTCGCGTACCAGCCGCGGCGCCACCAACCGGGGCCTTTACCAGGAGCCGGTTTATCGTAACCGGCAAAACCAGGGCAACTGGAACACGGCGACCAACCAGGCAAGCCAACGCGTCAATCAGCGCCAGCAAACCATGCGCACCAGCGCCACGCAGAACCGCCAGGCGACCCAGCGCAGCGGCTTTGGCTCGCGCTCCTCGGCGCGCGGCGGCTGGGGCTCTTAAAACCGTCATGTTGAGAGTCGATATTGCCGAACGCCCCCAGTGGAAAACCCTGGCCGATGAGCTGGGGTTTCATTTTCATACCATCGACGGCGAGCCCTACTGGAAAGAGAGCGCCTACTACCAGTTCACCCTGGAGCAGGTGGAACGCGACATCGAAGCGCCCACCGAGGAGCTTCACGAGATGTGCATGGCGCTGGTGGACAAGGTCTGCCACTCCAATGCCCTGATGCAGCGCCTGGCCATTCCCGAGTTCATGTGGGACACCATTTTTGAGTCCTGGCGCGCCGGGCAGCCGCATCTCTACGGACGCATGGACTTTGCCTACTCAGGTGTAGGCCCGGCGAAGCTTTTGGAGCTCAACTACGATACGCCGACCTCGCTCTACGAGACCGGGCTTTTTCAGTGGGTGTGGCTCGAGCAGGCGATTCAACAAGGGCTCATTCCCCGCCAGGCCGACCAGTTCAACTCGGTGCACGAGCGTTTAATGGGCGCCCTTGCCCATATCGGCCAGCGCCTCGACGACGCCACCCTCTACTTCTCGTGTATCAAGGACAACATCGAGGAGCGCGCCACGGTTCACTATCTACAGGATATCGCCGTGCAGGCAGGGCTCAAGGCGCCGTTCATCCATACCGAGGATATCGGCTACCAGCCCGGCGGCGACTACTTTTTGGATATGGACGATGCGCCGATCGGCGCTCTGTTCAAGCTCTACCCCTGGGAAGAGCTGGCGCTTGAAGACTTCGGCAAGATGATCCCTAAGCTTGCGACCCACTGGTTCGAACCGCCCTGGAAGGCGGTGCTCTCCAACAAGGGGATTTTGCCGCTTTTATGGGAAGAGTATCGGGACCACCCCAACCTGTTGCCCGCCTACTTCGAAAAGCCGGGCGAGTCGCCGCTGGCGCCGGGCTGGGTGCGCAAGCCGTTTTTCTCCCGCGAGGGTAGCAACGTCGCGATGATGACCGATAAAGGCGAGTTTGAAGAGGTCAGCGGGCCCTACGTGGATAGCCCCTGGATTCGCCAGGCGTACCACCCGATGCCGCGCTTTGGGCAGTATCACGCCCTGGTGGGGAGCTGGGTCATCGGTGATCGTGCCTGCGGAATGGGCATCCGCGAGGATGTGGGGCGCATTACCAAGGATTCCTCCTGTTTTGTACCCCACGCCATCGTTTAAGCCGCTTTTAGGCGGCGCTTGCGCTTTGCAGTGAGTGCTCGCTTCGTGCGCGGCTCGCCAGGGCGGGCGCATCGCATTCAGCCTCCGGCAGTACGAAACCGCGCGGGCCAACCCAAGAGACAGGCCCACCCAGCTCGACTTCCTCGAGTGCGCTGCCTTTTGAGAAACGCAAAAGATAGTCGTCGCTTTCCGTGGGGTGCCAGTGCGCTAAAAGCTCGAACGGCGCCTGCTGCGCGCGGCGGGCAGCAATAACGCCCAGCGCGGGCTCGCTATAGAGCTCCACGATATGGGCAACGCCTTTTTCTTTCAGCGCACGGTGGGTGTCGGCGTCCAGCGGCGTGGTGGCCAGGGCCGTGATGCCCTCGGGAAGCGTTGGCAAACGCTGGACCAGCTGACGCCAGCGCGCCCTGTCGGTGGCAATGACATCGCCGGCGTTGAGTTCCCAAAGCGCCGCGGCGCTTTCGAAAAGCGAACGCGCCTTCCAGTTGGCCTGTTGGGGCAGCAGCGCGCCGAGCATGAAGCCCGAAACGGTTTGTAGCGAAAGCCAGCTAATCAGCGTGCGCCCGCCGCCTGTCGGAAGATCCAAAAACGCTTTCAACCCTTCGGCTTCCTGTACAAGTGCCGTACTCGAATGGCGGTAAGGGCGCTGCAGGCGGTTACAAAACGCCCCGGAGGTCGTGTCGAAAAGATTGAGATAGTCGATCTCGGCATGGCTCAAGGCGTTTGCCCATTCGCTCAAGGTGATCGAAGACGCGGGCAGTGAAAGCGTGCGCGTGCCGAAAAAGTGCTCGAGCGCATGCATCAACCCGGCGCGTTCGGGGGTGCCCGCACTGGGCAGCATATCCGTATGCTTCACCCGATAGTACTGAGCCGTCACCGCGCGAAGAACGCTCGAGGTCGTTTCAAAAGAGAGTGACAACATGACAGCATCCTCTGCAAGTATGTCGATCTGATACGGTAAATTACTTTGATGTATCACTCTTGTCAAAATAATTACACTTAGCGAATCCGCCGAAAATTCTTAAAAATGCTTCAAATTCTGATATTTATCAAAAAAACATGAAATGAAAAGCTCATTTCCAATAAAGGCAAAGATACCTCTGTACAATATTAACCAATGTTATGCCAATACGCGGTACAGACGAAATGGCGCCGTTTCAGCCGCACCCTCCTTTAGCCGATAAACTAGAAACGGGCTATAACCTGCAAGCGCGTTGCCCGTATGATGGGCCTAATCATACGTAGCGCTTGCTATCATTCTTACCGGTTTCTCTGGAGCATCAGTGTTGATAACGGCGCGTTGGAAGTCCTTATCCCTTGGTTTAAGACTATTCCTCTCGTTTGGAGCGGTGCTGGCACTCACCCTGCTGCTAGCACTTTATTTGCAGGCGCGGGCCCAAGGCCTGGCGCGCCTCGAACGGCTGATCAACGAAGAGTTGCCCCAGCAGGTAGAAGGGCTCGCCACGCACTTGCTGCTGCGCTTGAGCCCGTCGCTTGCGATATCGGAAAGCCTGGCGAATAGCTTCATGCTCGAGCAGTGGGTGCTGGACGGCCTGCCGGAAACCGGGCGACCCGATGTTGCCGGCTACCTTTCACGTACCAACGCCCAGCTGGATACGGACCTGTCCTTTTTGGCCGTTCAGTCCCCGGCCGGGGCTTACTACTTTCAGTACCGCGACGGCGAGCTTTTACAGCGCCCGCTTCAAGACCCAGCCAGCGGCGACCGCTGGTACTTCGAGTTCATCGGTAGCGAAGCACCTTATAACCTCAACCTGGACGCCGACACGTTCACGCCAAGCGATGCCTTCGTTTTCTTGAACGTTCGAAGCCAGGCGTCGGCGCCTAACGGTCGCCCGCTCATCGTGGCGGGCGCGGGGCTCAACCTGGCGCAGATGTCTCGGCTCATCGAAGGCTTTTCACTGGGGGAGACCGGCCGGGCAGCGCTTTTGAACGCCGAAGGCGAGCGGATGATCGACAGCGAAAGCACCCGATTACCAAGGCCTGGTCCAGCCCTGTCAGGCGAGGCGCGCAAGCGTAGCGGCATTCAGGTCGAGGAAATCACTCGCGGTGACGCCATTTATCTCACCGCCACCCGCTGGATGCCGGAGCTACAGCGCTACCTGGTGATCGAGGTCGCCAAAAACGAGTACGTCTTGGCTGCCAAGCAGCGCTTTTTGAGCTCCACCGGCTGGGGGTTTTTGATTTTGCTGGCGGGGCTGGTACTGCTTTACCCGCTGACCGCTAGCCTGCTGCGTCCGTTGAAGCGCTTCCAGCGCCAGCTCAAGGAGATCACGCTGAGTCTCGACCTGACCCGCCGGGTCACCACGGATGACCGGGCCGAGCTTGGCGATTTGGCCAAGCAAACCAATGAACTACTGGCGCGCCTGGCGCGGGCCATGACCGCCGTCTCCCACAATGCGCTGGCGCTCGATAGCGTGGCGGATCGGCTGGCGCATACCGCGGGGCTCTCCGGCGCGAAACCAAGCGGCCCGGGGCTGGAAGCCGACCAAACCATGGCCGCAGCGGTCGAGGAAATGGCCTCGTCGGTGGCCGAAATCACCGCCACCATGGAGGAGTTCTCTGCCTCGTCGACGCAAATTGCCGATCACTCCCAGTCGGTGGTGGAGGTGGCCAACCAGACCCTGGAGCGCAGCCGCAAGGGCTCCGACGCCATGGCGCACCTGCAGTCGCAAATGCAGGATATTCGTCGCGACAGCGAGCAAAGCCTTGCCGAGATCGTCGCGCTGGGCACCAAGTCCAAACAGATCAATAAGGTGATGGTGCTCATCAACGGTCTGGCCGCTCAAACCAAGCTGATCGCCTTCAACGCCGCGCTCGAGGCCTCGAGCGCCGGGGAGTCCGGGCGGCGTTTTTCGGTCGTGGCCAGCGAGATTCGCCGCTTGGCCGACAGCGTGACCGACTCCACCCAGGAGATCGAAGAGCATACCGAGGATATTCAGCGCTCGATTAGTCGGCTGGTCGTGGCCTCGGAAAAAGGCGCGGGCTCGATCGAGAAAGGGGTCGAGGTGAGCTTTACCACCGCCGAGGATCTGGAGGCCGTATTGATGGCCGCCCGCCAGACCAGCAGCGCGGCCCAACAAATATCGCTCTCTACGCAGCAGCAAAAAACCGCCAGCGGCCAGGTAGTCAGCGCGCTTCGCGATATCGACCAGGCCGGCGCCCGCAACGCGCAGTCGGTGCGCCATATTACCGATATCAGCCAGGAGATGATCAAGATGTCCGCCGAGCTCAACGAGCTGGTCCAGGAATTCACGCTTCCCGTGGCGCCCGATGACACCCGCTAAACCAGAACACCTGCCCGGTTACAAGACGGTTAGTGCCCCCCTGCCGACCCGCCAGGGCGCTTTTTCATCCCGGTCATTGCCATTATGAGCTCATACGCCCCGTTCAAGCAGCTGGTGTACGAACACTACGGCCTGCACCTCGATGGGCTGGCCGAGCCGCGGCTGGTCAAAGCAGTCGAGGCGCTTCACGCCGCTACCGGCGAGACGGATAGCGCGGCGCTTGCCGGTCGACTGCGCCAGGAAAGCGCCCTGTTCGACACGTTCATCAGCCAGCTGACCATCAACGAAACCTACTTTTACCGCGAACCCGAAGCGCTCGACTGGCTGGCAAGCCACTACCTGCCCGCCCTGTTGGCCGAAAAAACGCCGCCGCTGCGCATCCTAAGCGCAGGCTGCTCCTCCGGCGAAGAGCCCTATAGCCTGGCCATGACGCTTCTGGAGCGCTTTGGCGAGCGCGCTAAAACGCTTTTCCATATCATCGGCGGCGATGTGGACCACCAGGTGCTGGCCCGCGCCCGGCGCGGTATTTACGCGGGTCTGGCGTTTCGCGCCCTGCCAAAAGCGCTACAAAGGCGCTATTTCACCGCCCGGGGCCGCCACTACGTCATCGATGCTTCGCTGCGCGGCTGGGTCGGCTTTTGCACGTTCAACGTCCTCGAAGAACACGCGGATGCCGCGCCCTTCGACGTGATCTTGTTTCGCAACGTCTCGATCTATTTCGACAAAAATACGCGCGGCCTCATTCAAAAGCGCCTGGCAAAGCGCCTGGCCCCGCAGGGCATACTGCTGTGCGGCGTCGCCGAAACGCTGGGCAACGACCTGGGTGTGCTCGAACTTGCCGAAAACCAGGGCATTTTCTACTTCCATCGCCCCGCGACTACGCCCCCCCCCGCGCTTTCGCCGCCGTCTTTGACCCTGGTCGCTCAAAGTCACGAAGAAGCTTGTGCTCAAACGGACGCCAGTACGCCGGCAAGCGCCTGTGCGGGCGAGGCGCTCACCCCCGCATCGCCGGCTGAAGCGGCGCTTGAAGAAACGCTCGGCCAGGGTGTTCACGCCGCCCATGCGCACCTGGATCAAAGCCGTTTCAATGACGCCGAAACGCTTTTGAGCGCCCTTTTGAGCGAACACCCCAGGAGCGTGGACGCCCTTTTACTGGCGGGGCTGGCGGCACGCTGGCAGCGAAAGGCGCGAAAGGCCTACGACTACTTCGAGCGCGCCCTCTCTATCGCCCCCGAGTGCTGGCCGGCCCATTTTTATCAGGCCGAGCTTTTCCGCCTCGAGGAACTCCCGCCCGGTTCAGAGCCCCCTGGCCTGGGTTACGAGGCGGCCCTTCGCCTTCTAGCGGCAAACCCCAGGTCCAGCGGCGGGCTGACGTTTCTTCGCTCGCCCATCCCGCCGGGAGACGCGGCCTTTTTGGCAAAGTGCTATCTTGCACAGTGCAATCTTGCAAAGAGCTATCTCGCAAAGAGCGATCTCGCAAGCGATACGCTAGAGCGCGCCCGCCATGGCCCTTGATATTACCCGTTTTATCGAACGCTTTGTCGAGGAGGCGCAGGATCAACTGCCGCGCCTGCGCGAAGGCGTGACCGCACTCGAACACGGCGGCCACCGCCCGCAGGCGATCAACGCGCTGTTTCGTGCGGTGCACACGCTCAAGGGCTCGTCGCGCATGCTCCGCCTGGAGGCGATTAGCACGCTGACCCATGCCATGGAAGAGCTTTTGGGCGCGCTGCGCGATGGGCTGCGCGAGCCGGACCCGGCAACGCTTGGGCTTCTTAACCAGGCCGCCGACCTGCTCGACACCCAGGTGAACCGGCTGGCCGAGGGCCACCCGCCACAGACGCTCCCCCAGGCCGACCCGGCGCTTTATCGCGCCCTGACGATGGCGCCGGATGCGATCCAGATCCCGGACAGCGCGCTCCAGCGGGACAGCAGCGCCGCGGCGGCGCCTTCTGACCAGGCCACGCCCTCGGTTGCCAGCGGCTCCCCCCCGCCGCGGCTTCGGCTCAGCGACAGCGTTCGGGTTCGCCGGGAGCGGCTGGACGATCTTATCCACCTGATGGGCGAGGTGCTGTCAGGCCACCACCACCTGCACGACCTGGTGGACCAGGCGCGGGGGCTCGGCGCCGCGCTCCCCGAAGGGCACCAGCCCGCGCTGCGCGCCTTTCACCGGGAGTTCAAGGATAGCGTGCAAAGCCAGGACGCCTCGATGAGCGAGCTCCACGACCGCGCGCTTCAACTGCGTATGCTGCCGCTGGCCGTGGTGTTCGACCCACTCGCACAGATGACCAGGGACCTGGCGCAAGGGCTCGACAAAAAGGCCGTGTGCCGGCTCCAGGGCAGCGACATCGAGCTCGACCGGCAGATGATCGACCACCTCTCCGAGCCGCTGCTCCACCTGTTACGCAATGCGCTCGATCACGGCCTTGAATCCCCCGAGGCGCGCCGCCTGGCGGGCAAGAACGCCCAGGGGCGAATAACCCTCGAGGCAAGGCAGGACGGCAACGGTGTGGTCATCGAGCTTGGCGACGACGGCGCGGGTATCGACATCGACGCGGTTCGAGAGCAGGCGCTGGCGCGCAGGCTTGTAAGCGAAGAGGAGCTGGCGCTTTTGAGCGAGCAGGAGATCGTCGAGCTGATTTTTGCCCCGGGCTTTTCGACCCGGCCGACCATCACCGAGACGTCCGGCCGGGGGGTGGGCATGGACGCCGTCAAGCGCACCGTCGTGGATGAGCTAAGCGGCGATATCCGCCTCGCCCACCGCCCGGGCGAAGGCTGCACCGTGACTCTACACTTGCCGCTGTCACTTGCCATGATGCGGGTGCTGCTCGTCCGCGCGGGCCAACACACCTTTGGCGTTACCGCGCCCTACGTGGCAACGCTTTTAGAGGTTTGGCGAAAGGAGCTGACCGACACCGCGGGCCAGCGCACGCTGATTTTGGGCGACGCCTCCATTCCCGTGGCCGCGCTGGCGACGCTTTTGGGGCTGGAGGCGGCGCCGGAGAACGACCGCTTGCTGCTACTCATCGCCCAGCAAGGAACCCAGAAGCTTGCGCTCATCGTCGACGAGATCATCGACGAGCGCGACATGGTCATCAAGCCCCTCCCCGAGCACCTGGGCGATCTGCCGCTGGTCGCGGGGATGGTCAGCACAGGGCGAAACGCACTCGTTAGTCTGTTACACGTCCCTTCCCTATTAACCCAGGTTAAACTACACCCGGAGCGCGACAGCACCGGGGAACCCGACGGCCATTTTTCGCCTCGTATCCTGATCGTGGATGATTCGCTCCACACGCGCGAAATCGAAAAGGATGTGCTCGAGGCCTGGGGCTACCGGGTGACGCTTGCCGAAAATGGCCAACAGGGGCTCGACAAGGCGCTGGCGAACGCCTTCGATGCGATACTCACGGATATCGAAATGCCGGTAATGGATGGGTTTACCCTCATAGCCCGGCTGCGTCGAAACGAGCGCTACCGCCAGGTGCCGATCATCATCATCACCTCGCGAGAGCAAGAGATGGATCGTAAGCGGGGTATGGCGGCAGGCGCCAACGCCTATATCATTAAAGGCGACTTCGACCAAAACCACCTGGTGGACACGCTGAAGACCTTGCTGGACTAGTCACCGCGTTTTTAAAAAGAGGATAATCATGCGGATTTTAGTCGTCGACGACGATGAACTGTCGGCCGAAATGACCGCTGCGATCATTGCCGCGCAGGATTACGCGCCGGTGACGGCGCACAATGCGATGGAGGCGGTTCTACAGTTGCAGGCGCAACCGGATATCGCCTTGATCGTCAGCGATATGTACATGCCGCTGGTCAACGGCGTTGAGCTTCATGCCATGTTAAGCGAGCAAGGCGTGACGCTTCCGTTTATCCTTTTGACCGGCGACACCCCGGATACCGCGCTCGCCGCCACGCCGGGCCTTTATGCATGTCTGCAAAAAGAGGCAGACCTGGCGCACACGCTGGGTCGCACCATCGACCAGGCATTGAATCCTTCGCCCGCCCGCTTTTAAGTTAACAGGTACGCTCATGTCTTCCATGACACTGCACGAGAAGCTTGACGAGCTAAGGTGGCGCTTTATCGAGCAGCTACCCGCCCGGTTACAGCTCACCGCCCAGCAGTGGCAGCAAAGTCGGCTCTGCCTCCCGGCGCGGGCGCGCCTGGCCCCGGAGCTTCACCGATTTTTTCATAGTTTGAAAGGGACCGGACGCTCCCTCGGGTTCGAGCGGATCGCTGCACTGGCGCACCAGGGCGAAGAGGCGCTCACGCTCTCTCCGTTGCCCGAGGATCTCGATCACACCATCGAACACCTGCTGGAAAGGCTCACCCAGGAGCAGACACAGCTACGTCAAGAGCGAACGCCGCCGCCCAAGCCACCATCGTTCAATACCGTCGAGTTCGCCGCGCCCGCTCAGCCTTCGGGCAGCCGCCAGCGGCTGATCTACCTGTGCGACGACGAGCCCGGCCAGATAAGCCAGCTGCTTCACCATCTGCGCTGCTTTGGGCACGAAGTGGTCCACTTTGCCGATCCTCACGCCTTCTTCAACGCCGTGCTGACACGCCGCCCCGATGCCATCATCATGGATGTGCAGTTCCCCCAGGGGGATACCGCCGGCACCGAAACGCTGACCAGCCTGAACAAGCTCACCGGCGAGCGCCTACCGGCCATCGTGCTTTCCGCCTTCGGCGATTTCCATTCGCGGCTCAGCGCCGTGCGCGCGGGCTGCAAGGGCTATTTCACCAAGCCGTTCAAACCGCTGGACGTGATGCTGGCCGTGGACGAGATGACCTCGCCGCCGGATGGCGAGGCGCTGCGTGTGCTGGTGGTGGACGACGAGCCGGAGATGGCCGGCTATCACGCGCTGCTGCTCGAGCAGGCAGGTATGGTCGTCGAGCAGGCCCACCACCCGTCCGAGGCCCTGGGGGCGCTCGAGCACTTCAGCCCGGATTTGATTTTGATGGATATGTACATGCCGGTTTGCTCCGGCGAGGAGCTGGCCACGATCATTCGCCAGCAGCCCGAGCACGTAGGGTTGCCGATACTCTATCTCTCCGGCGAGACCAACAGTCAAAAGCAGTTCACCGCCATGACCGCGGGCGTCGAAGGGTTCATTACCAAGCCGGTCGTGCCTGCCGAACTCGTCTCGGCGGTGCGGCTGCGCGCCGAGCGGCTGCGTCATCTTCGCACGCTGATGACCCAGGACAGCATGACCGGCCTATACAACCACAGCACCACGACCGATCTGATCGACCGCGCGCTGGTTCAGGCGTATCGCGACGATGGCCGACATGTCATGGCGATGATCGATATCGACCATTTCAAGGAGGTCAACGACACCCACGGCCACCTGGCCGGCGACCAGGTCATCATTACCCTGGCGCACATGCTCAAAACCCGCCTGCGGGTATCCGACATCGTGGGCCGTTGCGGGGGTGAGGAGTTCGTCGTGTTACTCAAAGACATCAGCGTCGAGTGCGCGGTTACGCTCATCGACGGGCTACGCCACGACTTCGAACAGGTCGAATTTCACGCCGGGAGCGCTCGCTTTAGCTGCACCTTTAGCGTGGGCCTGAGCGCTTTTCCGGAGCAGCCGTCGACCGAGGCGCTGCGCGTGAGCGCCGACCGCGCGCTGTACCGGGCCAAAAACCGCGGCCGCAACCAGGTCGCCATCAGCCAGGATCCGCCGGGTGAGTGACCCCGACCCCCCGGGCCTGAGCGAGGCCGACGAGCCGACCGAGCAGCTGGTACTGTTTCGCCTGGCGGGGCAGCGCTTTGCGCTCAAGGGGCATCACGTCAGCGAGATATTGAGCGGCGATCAGAGCGTCTACTTCGTACCCGGCGCGGGCGATTACGTCGAAGGGGTGATTCACCGGCGCGGCAGAATCGAATCCGTCATGACGCTTCACACGCTTTTGGGACTTCACCCGGCCGGGGCAGGCGGCATGGTGCTGTTCGTCAACGCCGCCTCGATACGAACCGGCGTGCGTATCGAGGCGCTGGAGGATGTCTGCGAGGTAAAAGTGAGCGCCTTGAAAACGCCGTCCAGGGCCCAGGCCGAGGCGCTTGCCCCCTTCGTCTGCGCGCTGATCGAGTCAGCGCTCCATGAAACGATTCATGTGCTGGATGCCGACGCGCTACTGAGCGCGTTGCAGTCAGCCCAGCGCCCGCCAGGCCCTGACCGGGCTAGCGGCGCCGCTTTCGCCCCTTAGGGTTGAAGCCAAAGGCAGGCCACCGTATCCCCCGGTTCGACCGTCTGATGGGGGTCGATCACCGCCAGGCCGTCCGCCGCTACGCAGGACGAAAGCACCGACGAGTCCTGATCCTCAAAGGCGCTCGCCTCGATGCCCGCCGGGGTGAACGAAAGCGTAACGCGCATATAGTGCTGGCGCGGGCCGGTGGTGGTCGAGAACGCCGCAACCGCGCTCAACCGGGGAAGCGAGCCAAGCGCCGGGCAGCCAAGTAGCGCCCCCATCAGCGGGCGCAAAAAGAGCCACGCCCCCACGAAGCCCGACACCGGGTTACCGGGCAGGCCGACAAAGCGCGCCAAGCTTGCGTCTTCTCGCGGCAGGCGCCCCAGCGCCAGGGGCTTGCCGGGGCGAATCGCCAGCCGCCAGAGATCCAACCGCCCCAGCATCTGCAGCGCGTTTTTGACGTGATCCTCTTCGCCCACGCTCACCCCGCCGGTGGTGATCACCACGTCACTCAGCGCGGCGGCCTCTTTCAAACACTGCTGCGTGCGTTCGGCGCTGTCCGGTACGCTTTCAAGCTGCACGACCTCGGCGCCGAAGGTTTCCAGCAGGTGCTTGAGCATCGGGCGGTTGCTGTTGTAAAGCTGGCCCGGCTTCAAGGGGGTGCCGGGCTCGACGACCTCATCGCCGGTCGATAAAAGCGCCACGCGGGGTCGGCGCCTCACTTCGACGTGCGCGATACCCTGCCCCGCCAGATGGCCCAGCGCCGCGGCGTTCAGCCGCGTGCCGGCTTCGATCAACGTAGCCCCTTTGGCGACATCGCGGGCGCGGCGGCGCACGCTATTACCCGGGGCTATACCGGCGGGAATGCGCGCGCGCTCGCCGCCGCGCTCGCCGCTGCACTGGACCTCTTCCTGCATTACCACGCAGTCGGCGCCCTTTGGGAGCTCGCCGCCGGTAAAGATGCGCGCGCAGGTGTTCGGCGCCAAAGGCGCGGCGGGGCTGCCCGCCGCAATACGCTGGGACACTGGCAACCAGCCGCCGGCGTCCGCGGCGCGCAGGGCGTAGCCGTCCATGGCGCTGTTATCGAAGGCCGGCACATCCAGGGTGGCCACGGCGTCTACCGCCAGCACTCGGCCGGCGGCGTTTGCCAGCGTGACGTGTTCGGCGCCAAGCGGGGTGACGTCGCCAAGCAGCGCCTCAAGGGCCTGCTCGATGGGGGCGAGTTCAGCCATGCTGGCCTCGCCCGGGGATCACCAGGTTGGCGAAATTGCAGGGTTTGTGGCGGCTGTCGAGCTGTTCGGCCAAGAGATGATCCCAGCCGGTACGGCACGCCCCGGTCGAACCCGGCAGGCAGAAGATGACGGTGGCGTTGGCAAGCCCGCCCAGGCAGCGGCTTTGGATGGTGGAGCTTCCGATCTCGTCACCGCTTAGCTGGCGAAAACGCTCGCCAAAGCCCTGGATTTCCTTGTCGAAGAGTACACAGACCGCTTCCGGCGTGGAGTCGCGCCCGGTAAAGCCGGTGCCGCCGGTGGTGATCACCACCTGGACCTCGGGCTCGGCGATCCAGTGCGCCACCTGGGCGCGAATGCGGTAGGTGTCATCCGCCACGATACGCTTTTCCACCAGCCGGTGGCCGGCCTCTTTCAGGCGCTCTACTAAAAGCGCCCCGGAGCGGTCGCTCGCCTCGTCACGGGTATCGGATACGGTCAGCACTGCGATATTCAACGCCACCATCGTTTCCAAAGCGCTACTCCTTGTGCTCTTTTGTCGCCTGGCGGGCTTCCAGGGCGGCCAGCTGTTCCGGCGTTGCCTTGGCCTGATACAGCTCTTTCCACTCGCTGTAGGGCATGCCGTAGACGTGCTCCCGGGCGGCTTCATAATCGAGCGTCTCACCGCGCGCCTCGGCGGCGCTCACCAGCCACTTGGAGAGACAGTTGCGACAAAAATCCGCCAGGATCATCAAGTCGATGTTCTGGACGTCCTTGTTGTCGTCCAGGTGGGTGAGGAGCCTGCGAAAGGCGGCGGCTTCGAGCTCGGTCTGGGTCGGCTGGTCTAATTCGTTGAAGGCTTGCATGATATCTCCCGGGTGTCGGACGTTTCCCAGCATAGCAAAAGACACGCTTTAAAAACGCCTTCACCGCTGCGAATATGATAAACCCCGGGCACTCGCCGGCCCTGCCCGAGTCTATACTCAACGCCTGGCAGCGCCGCTTGCCGGGGGCGGGCTCACTCATCACGCGCAAGGCATTTCAATGATCGCCCAAGACGAACTGACCGGAATGATTTTAGCTGGCGGCGAAGGCCGGCGAATGGGCGGGCGCGACAAGGGCCTCGAGCCCTTCGAGGGCTTGCCGCTGTTTGCCCACGCCTTGACGCCGCTTCAGGGCCGTGTGGCCGAGATCCTCGTCAGCGCCAACCGCAATCTGGATGCCTATAAGCTATTCGGCCACCGCGTGATCGAGGACGTCGAGCCGGGCTTTCATGGGCCGCTCATGGGGATCTACAGCGGGCTTTTGGCGGCGAAAACGCCGTGGCTGCTCGTCGTGCCCTGCGATACGCCGCTGCTGCCGGCGACGCTGGCCGAGCGCCTGAGCGCCGCAATCGGTGACGGCCATATCGCCGTGGCCTTCGACGGCGAGCGCCGCCACCCGACCGTGGCGCTGATCGCCACGTCGCTGGCGGCGGATCTGGGTGCGTTTTTGGCCTCGGGGGAGCGCAAGCTGGGCCTTTGGTACGATCGCCACGGCGCCCAAAATGTCGATATGGCGGATATCAAGGACGCATTCGTCAACCTCAATAGCGAAGCGGAGAAGCAGCGCCTGGCGTTTGCCCGCGCCGAGTCGAAGGGGCGCCCATGACGTTCTCCTGCTTCGAAGACGATGCGCTCCTCGGTGTCGACCAGGCCCGCGAGGCGCTGGCTGCGCTGATCCCCCGCCGGGTGGGTGTGGAAGAAATCGCCCTCGACGAAGCCTTTGGCCGCCGCCTGGCCGCGCCGGCCATCGCCCCGCTCGATGTGCCCCGGTACACCAACGCCGCCCTCGACGGCGTGGCCCTTGCCTGGCCTGGCGAGGTGCAAGAGCATTGGCCGCTGGCGGGCAGCGCCTTTGCAGGCCAGGCGCTCGAAGGCGCGGTGGCGCCCGGCACCTGCGTACGCATCACCACCGGCGCGCCGCTGCCCGCGGGCACCGACACCGTGATTGCCCAGGAGCAGCTCGATGAGCACGGCGCGGGGGTAACGCTCACCGCCCCCGAGCGCGTAACAAAAGGCCAGAACGTGCGCCTGGCCGGGGAAGAGATTGCCACGGGGACTACCGTGCTAAGCGCGGGCACGCGTTTGGACGCCGCCGCGCTTGGCCTGATCGCCTCGCTCGGTTTTGCCAGGGTCAGCGTTTTCAAACGCCCGGTGGTCGCGCTTTTTTCGACCGGCAACGAGGTGACCGCCCCCGGCGAGGCGCTGGCCGAGGCGGGTATATATGACGCCAACCGCTTTGCGCTCATGGGCCTTGTGCGCGAACACGGCGCCACGCCGCTCGACCTGGGCATACTGCCCGACGACCCGGCGGCGCTTGGGAGCGCACTTGGCAACGCCGCCGGGCAGTGCGATTTAGTGCTGACCAGCGCCGGCGTGTCCGCCGGGGCGCGGGACTTCACCCGCACGGCGCTGGAAGAACTGGGCAAGCTGGTGTTCTGGCGCGTGGCGCTGCGCCCGGGCAAGCCGCTGGCCTGCGGCTACCTGGGCGATGATCAAACCCCTTTCGTCGGGCTACCCGGCAACCCGGTGGCGGCCATGGTGACGTTTCATCAGTTCGTCGCGCCGCTGCTGTCACGTTTGGAGGGGCAAACGCCCGGCCCGGCCCGGCGCCTGACGGCGGTGCTGGACGCACCGGTCGAAGGACGCCTGGCGCGCACCGACCTGATTCGCGGGGTATACCGCGGCGATACCCAGGGCAGGCTTCGCGTTTACGCGCTCAAAGCCCAGGGCTCGGGTATGTTAACCTCTATGGTAGCGGCCAACTGTTTGATCGAACTCAACGAGGCGCTCGAGGCCGCCGCTGAAGGCGAGGTGGTCGTTATTCAGCCGCTTCGTTCGCCGCAATCGCCTACACTGCCCTAATTCACAGGCTAGAGAGATGGCAATGACCGAGCAACTGATTGACAGCGTTGGCCGCCGGGTCAACTACGTACGGATCTCAGTCACTGACCGCTGCGACTTTCGCTGTGTGTACTGCATGAGCGAGGAGATGACGTTTCTCCCTCGGGCCAAGGTGCTGACCCTGGAAGAACTCGCCACCCTCGCCCGCGCCTTTACCGAGCTTGGGGTCGAAAAGATCCGCCTGACCGGCGGCGAGCCGCTGGTGCGTAAAAACATCGAAGAGCTGGTCGACGAGATCGGCGCGCTGCCGGGGCTCGACGACTTCACCATGACCACCAACGGCGCCGGGCTCAGAAAGCACGCAAAGCGTCTTTTCGACGGCGGGCTAAAAAGGCTCAACGTTAGCCTGGACTCCCTCGACCCCGAACGCTTCAAGGCGCTGACGCGTACCGGCGATCTGCACAAGGTGATCGACGGCATTCGCGCCGCCAAGGAGGCGGGGTTCGAGCGCATCAAGCTCAACGCGGTGATTTTAAAAGGGCGTAACGACGACGAAGTGCTGGATCTGGTCGAATTCGCCCGCCGTGAGGGTCTCGATATCAGTTTCATTGAGGAGATGCCGCTGGGTGATGTATCGGATCACTCCCGGGCGGAGACCTTCTACTCCAGCGACGACGTCAAGGCGCTAATCGAGGCGCGTTACCCGCTGACCCCGAGCACGGTGACGACCCCCGGGCCTTCGCGCTATTACCAAATGAGCGACAGCGACAGCCGTGTCGGGTTTATTTCGCCTCACACCCACAACTTCTGTGAAAGCTGCAATCGCGTGCGCGTCACCGTCGAGGGGCGGCTTTTACTCTGTTTGGGCAACGAGCACTCGGTGGATCTGCGCGCGGTCATGCGCCGCCACCCCGGCGACATGGACGCGCTCAAACGCGCCATCATCGACGCGCTGCCGCTAAAACCCGAGCGTCACCACTTCACCACCGACGGCGATGTGCAGGTGGTGCGCTTCATGAATATGACCGGCGGCTAGAGGGTGGCGACGGCGCGCATCCCCACCCACGTGGTGACCGGCTTTCTGGGCAGCGGCAAGACCACGCTTATCCACAGCCTGATCGAGCAAAAGCCTGTGGACGAGAAATGGGCGATTCTGGTCAACGAGTTCGGCCAGATCGGCATCGACCAGGCGATGTTCGAAGACCGCGACGATGTGGTGGTGAAAGGCCTGCCCGGCGGCTGTCTGTGCTGCCAGCTCGCGTTCGTGTTGCAGGCGGCGCTGGTGAGTTTGATCACCCGCACCCAACCCGACCGGCTGATCATCGAACCCTCGGGGCTTGGCCACCCGGCGGGGCTTTTGGACCTGCTGCGCGGCGAGGCTTTTGCCTCGACCCTCGAGGTGCGCGATATCATCGCCACCCTCGACCCGCGCCGGCTGGACGAGGCCCGGGTGCGCGAGCACGAGACCTTCAACGACCAGCTCGCCGTGGCCGATGCGCTGGCGCTGACCATGACCGAGCAGGCAAGTGCTTTACAGCTCGAACGTGGCGATGCGTTTATCGAAACGCTTTGGCCCGCCCCCAAATGGGTGCACCGGGCCGCAGGCGGCACGCTCCCGCTTTCGCTTCTTCTTCAAAGCGGGCCCACCGCGGCCGAAGAGCGCGCCCGGCCCGCCGCGCATCGAGCCCTCGAGGCGCCCCCTTCTGTCGAAGGCGTGTTTTTCGATGCCCCGCCCGAGCCCGGCGCCCCGCGCGTCGAAACCGCCAGCGCCCTGGGCTATAAAAGCACCGGGCTTCGTTGGCACCTAAGCGAGCGCTTCGATCTCGACCAGCTCGCCCAGGTGCTTTCGACACTCCCCAAAAAGGCGCGCGCCAAGGGCGTCTTCAACACCGCCGATGGCTGGAAGCGGCTCAACCGAGGCTTGGGCACCTTGAGCATCGAGGCGAGCGCCTGGCGCCAGGACTCGCGCCTGGAGATCATTCTTCCTACGGAATGTCCGGCGCTGGACCCGCACCAGCTGCTCGAGCGCCTGCACGCCGTTACGTCCCGCTCACCCCCAGCGCTTGGCGCGTGAGCGCGGCCACCGGCATGGGCCGGCCGAAGAGAAACCCCTGATACGAGAGGCAGCCATGGGCGAGAAGCCAGGCGTACTGCTCGCGGGTTTCCACGCCTTCGGCGATCACGTCCAGGTTCAAACTTTTCGCCAGGGCGATGGTACTCTCCACGATGGCGGCGTTGGCCGTGCTGCCCGGTATCTGCTGCACGAAAGACTGGTCGATCTTGAGCTGATCCAACGGCAGCTGGGCCAGGTAGGCAAGCGACGAGTAGCCGGTGCCGAAATCGTCCAGCGAGAAACGTACGCCCCGGGCTTTCAGGCGCAGCATGGTCTCGCGCACCTCGCTCGGCGCCTCGACGAACAGCGACTCGGTCACTTCGAGCTTCAACTGCTCCAGCGGCGCGCGGGTGCGAGCAAAGACGCTTTCGATGCGCTCGGCAAAGCCTGATTCGCGAAACTGCACCGGGCTGATATTCACCGAGATGGTCAACCGACCCAACACCGGGTGCCCCGCCCACTCGTTGAGCTGCCAGCAGGCCTGCTCGAGTATCCACTCGCCGACTTCGTTGATCAGCCCCGTGCTTTCCAAAAGCGGTATGAACTCGCCCGGCGAGATGATCCCGCGCTCCGCGTGGTGCCAGCGCAGCAGCACTTCCATACCACTCATGACGCCGCGCGGGTCGACCTGGGGCTGGTAGTAAAGCTGCCACTGCTTGAAGAGCACCGCCTGGCGAAGATCGGACTCCAGCCGTACCCGGGCCAGTAGCTCGGCCTGCATACCCGGGTTGAAAAAGCGCAGCGTTTGACGTCCGCTGCTCTTGGCCTGGGAGAGCGCCATGTCCGCCTGCTGGAGATAGTCGTCCATGTTGTGCTGGTCGCTGGACATCATCGTGACCCCGGCGCTGACGGTGATCGTGACCAGGCTATTATTGAGCTTGATGGGCTCGTTCAGCGACTCCATCAGCTTGTAGGCGATTCCCTGGGCAAGCTGGTGCGTCTGGGCGAGGTTGCTGTTGACCCCTTCGATCAGCACGGCGAATTCGTCGCCCCCAAGCCTTGCCAGGGTGTCGGTATCGCGCAGCATCCGCGAAAGGCGCTGCGCCACGCCCTGCAAGAGCTGGTCACCGGCGTGATACCCCTGGGTGTCGTTGACCTCCTTGAAATTATCGATATCGAAGAGCATGAGCGCACCGTAGCGCTGGTGACGGTTAAGCTCTTTCAGCGCCGCTTCCAAACGGTCCATGAACAGGCGCCGGTTGATCAGCCCGGTGAGCGGGTCGTAAAACGCCAGTTGATGTATCTCTTGCTCGGCCGCCTTGCGCTCGCTGATATCGCTGATGGTCGCGACGTAGTGGCTGAGCGTGCCGTCATCGTCGTAAATGGCGCTGATGGTGATCCACTGCGGGAAAAACTCGCCGTTTTTACGCTTGTTCCAGATCTCGCCTTCCCAGTTGCCCACTCGATTGACGCGCTGCCAAAGCTCGCGGTAGAACGCCGCGCCGTGCTGGCCCGAGCTGAACATCCGCGGGGTCTTGCCGACCATATCGGCGTCCTGGTAGCCGGTGATGCGCTTGAACGTGTCGTTGGTCTTTAGGATGTAGCCCTTTCGGTCGGTGATCAAAATACCCAGGTGGGTTTGAAAGGCCGCGGCGGCGATCTTGAGCTCCGCCTGGAGCCTTTTGTCCTCGGTCACATCGCGCACCACGGACAGCACGCCGCTAAAGGTTCTGCTGACATCGACCAGCGGGCTCACCGTGGCATGGAAACAGTGGTGTTGGCCGTCGATCATCAGCGCGTATTCGAAGGTTTTGACCTGATGAAAGCGCTTGACCCGATCGAAGACGTCGCTGAACGTTTCCGCGATGTCGGCGGGTAGAATGTTCGAAAAGTGCTGGCCAAGCGCCGCGTCCGGGTCGATCAACAGAAGCCGCTGGTCGATGGCGTGAATATGGCGAAACCGCCCCTGCTCATCGAACACGAAGAGCAAGTCCTGCAGGGAATTGACCAACGCGTCCAGGCGGACCTCGCGCTCGAGGGCATGAGCGCGGGCCGCCTCGCGTTCCTCGATACGCCGTTGCAAAAGACGCGAAAGCGTAATCCGGTTGAGGTAGTGGCGAAGCCCCCAGCCCCCTAGCAGCGCGATGACCACCATGATGACGAGCAGCAGCGCCGTGCGGTCGCGCCAATCGCTGAGCAGGCTTTGCAGGTCGACACCGACCACGGCGTACACGGGGTAGTCGCCGATACGCTCGAGGCGAAACAGGCGCTCGCGCTGGTCGACCGGCGAGCGCATACGAAAGGCCTGGCCCGCCTCGCCGCCGCCCACCGGGCGCCACTGAGTCGGCGGTTCCAATCTTTGCCCTACCGTGACGTCCAGGGGCGGCTGTGAATGCCGGGCTATCAACTGGAAATCGGTATCGACCAGCGTGATGCTCTCGCCTTCATTCATGCTCAGTCGTTGCAGCGCATCGGCAAAGATTTGCGGCTGGATGCGCGAAACGGCGATACCGGCAAACTCGCCCAGCGCATTCTCCAACCGCTTGGCGTTGTACAGAAACACTTCGCCGCTTTCCGGGGAGCGCTGTAGGGTCGTCACCTCACGCGTGAGCTCGCTGTCTCGAAACGCCTGAAAGAATTCGGTGTTGCGGTAGGAGAACCCCTCGTAGCGCTCGTCGCTACTCAGCACAACGCGCCCCGCGGTATCGAGCACGCCCATGGCATCCACCGACGACACATATTGGGTGAGCTCGTCGATGGCCTGCTCGAGCACCTGGCGGCTCTGCTCATCGGGATCTTCGAACAGCGTGACCAGCTCGTTGAGGCTAAAAAGCGCTTGCTCGCTCTGGCCCAAAACGCCCTGGGTCCACTGGGCCACGACGCCGACGCGGGCCTCCATGCGTACCGTGGCCGCTTCTATCTCGCGCTGGTACTGCTCGTAGGCCAGCCAGCCGAACATGCTTGCCATGAAGAGCAGCGCCAGCACGTAGAGCAGTACGGCGCGCCGGCTGGCGCTGGCGGTTTCATCGGGCCCAATAGCGGCCGGGGGGGAAGTATCCGGTACAACGGACATTGCGCGTATGCCTTTTCTTAATAAACCCTGCAAACCGCTGTAAAAACAGCCACCCGAGGCGCCATTTTCCTTTAAAAAACGTGGTCCTGTCTAATGGCAGCGTGCTATTTTCGATACAAACCGTTTTTATTGTAAATGATTTGTTAAGCAAGGCCGTTTCGTACAGCGCGAAGGAGGCGCCCATGGTATCGCTTGGGCAAATGAGTGATTACGAGATCCGCTTGGTCCGCGTGTTCAATACGGTGGTCGAGTGCGGCGGCTTTACCGCGGCGGAAACGACCCTGGGGATCAGCCGCTCGGCGATCAGCCAGCACATGAGCGACCTGGAAAAACGCGTGGGTTTGTCGCTTTGTCAGCGCGGGCGCGGCGGCTTTAGCCTCACCGAAGAGGGCAAGGAGCTCTACCAGGCCGGGCTCACGCTGCTCGCCGCACTGGAAGCTTTTCGCAGCGACGTCAACGCTCTACATCATACCATCAAGGGCGAGCTCAATATCGGCATTACCGATAACCTGGTCACGCTGCCCGCCATGAACGTCACCAACGCCCTGGCCGAGCTTACCGGGCAAAGCAGTGAGGTGAGCGTCAATATCCATATGGAGCCCTCCGACGCGGTAATTCGCCAGGTGATGGACGGCCACTTGCACGTGGGCGTCGTCCCCAGCGTCAACCTGCCGGCAAGCCTCGAGACACGCTGGCTCTACGACGAACCTTCCTACCTTTACTGTGGCGCCGGCCACCCGCTTTTCGAAACCACAAGCCAGCCCCCGGATGCGGCCGAAATTACCCGGGCGCCGGGGGTGGCGCCGCGCTATCCGCTGCCCCCCAAAGCGCGCCAGGCCCACGACGCCTTGACGCTACGCGCCTCGGCTTCGGATCGCGAGGGCGCGGCCTTTCTCATTCTCACCGGGCACTACATCGGCTTTTTACCCGAACACGTGGCCGCGCAGTGGGTCGCCGCCGGTAAAATGCGCCCGCTATGCACCGACCAGTACGGCTATCGCGTTCCGTTCGTGCTGATTACCCGCCGCGACCGGCGCCCCAACCGGGTGGTGGATGCCTTCTTGAGCCTGGTGAGCACCGCGGCGGCCGATACCTAGCCGCGGCTGGCAAGGTCGGGCGCACACATTTTACTACAATCGTTGAATATAAATTGACGCAAACGGCCTCGATTAGCTGCTAAAGTGTGTTTAAAACTTGCATAAAAAAATCAGCATCACGACCGGATCGCCCCGGGTGTGAGGGGAGCGCTTTTCATGAAGCGCTACTCGTCTGCCCGTGTCGATCGATGCACGAGGTGAGACCATGACGATTCAAGTAACCCGACGCGGGTTTTTCAAGCTGGGGGCGGCAGGGCTTGCCACCTCCAGTATGGCGATGATGGGGTTCTCCCCGGAAGCCGCCGCCTCTTCTATTCGCCCTTTCAAGCTGACGCACACGAAAGAGACGCGCAATATCTGCACCTACTGTTCCGTGGGGTGCGGGGTGCTGATCTATAGCCGCGGCGACGAGGCGAAAAATGCCCACCAGCAGATCATCCACATCGAGGGCGACCCGGACCATCCGGTGAGCCGCGGCGCGCTTTGCCCCAAGGGCGCGGGCCTACTCGACTACGTGAAAAGCCCCTCGCGCCTGAAATACCCCGAGGTGCGCGAGCCCGGCACCAACGAGTGGAAGCGCATCTCCTGGGAGGAAGCTAACGACCGTATCGCCCGCCACATAAAAGCCGATCGCGACGAGAACTTCGTTGCCACCGACGACGAGGGCCGTACGGTCAACCGTTGGACGACCACCGGCTTTCTGGCGGCCTCGGCCTCTTCCAATGAATCGGGCTATCTCACCCACAAGTTTGTAACCAGCCTTGGCATGCTGGCTTTCGACAACCAGGCGCGCGTTTGACACGGACCAACGGTGGCAGGTCTTGCCCCAACATTTGGTCGCGGTGCGATGACGAACCACTGGGTCGATATTCGCAATGCTGACGTCATTCTGGTCATGGGTGGCAACGCCGCTGAGGCGCATCCGGTCGGTTTTCGCTGGGTCACCGAAGCAAAAGAGCACAATAACGCCCAACTGATGGTGGTGGACCCGCGCTTTACGCGTACGGCTTCAGTGGCGGATTTCTACGCGCCGATTCGTACCGGCACGGATATCTCCTTTCTCGGGGGCTTGATTCGCTATCTGATCGACAACGACCAGATTCAGCACGACTACGTGCTCAACTACACCGACGCCGCCCTGCTGGTGGACGAAGGTTTTGGCTTCGAAGAAGGCCTGTTCGACAGCTACGACGAAGCGACCCGCTCCTACGATAAGGAGAACTGGGTCTATCAAACCGATGAAGACGGTTTCGCGCTTAGAGACGATACGCTGACGCACCCGCGCTGCGTCTACCGGCTGCTGCGCGAGCACTTCGACGCCTACACGCCGGAAATGGTCTCCTCGATCTGCGGCACGCCCGTGGACAAGATCATGCGCGTGTGGGAGACATTGGCGAGCACCGCCACGCCAGATCGCACCACCACGCTTTTGTACGCGCTTGGCTGGACTCAGCACTCGCTGGGTTCGCAGATCATTCGTACCGCGGGCATGGTGCAACTGCTGCTGGGCAACATAGGCCAGCTCGGCGGTGGCGTGAACGCGCTGCGCGGTCACTCCAACATTCAGGGGCTGACCGACCTTGGCCTGCTCTCGAACCAGCTGACCGGCTACATCGCCGCACCGACGGACGACGAGGAAGACCTCGACACCTTCCTCGAGGCCCGGCGGCGGGCGCCGCTGCAGCCCAATCAGGTCTCTTACTGGCAAAACGCCGACGCGTTCTTCGTAAGCCTGATGAAGGCCTGGTACGGCGACAACGCCCGCGCGGACACCCAGTGGTGCTTCGACTGGCTGCCCAAGCTCGACAAGCCGCTCTACGATATCCTCGACACCTTCAACCGGATGTCGAAAGGCGAGATCTACGGCTACTTCTGTCAAGGCTTCAACCCGCTGGCGGCGATTCCCAACAAGGCGAAGGTGTCACGCTCGCTTTCGAAACTGCGCTATCTGGTTTCGATCGACCCGCTCAACACAGAAACCGCCGAATTCTGGCGCAATGCCGGCGAGTACAACGACGTCGACCCAAGCGAGATCCAGACCGAGGTATTCCGCCTGCCGGCGCTGTCGTTCGCCGAGGACGCGGGTTCCACAGTCAACAGCGCCCGCTGGCTGCAGTGGCACTACCCCGCTGCGGACGGCCCCGGTGAGGCGCGCGCCGATACCCATATTCTGGGGGCCCTGTTCACCCGGGTGCGCGAGCTTTACGAGCGCGACGGCGGCGCCTTCCCGGATCCGATCCTGGGCCTTGCCTGGAACTACAAAAAGCCCGAGGAGCCCGCACCGGAAGAGCTTGCCCGGGAATACAACGGCCGCGCGCTGAGCGATGTGTACGTCGACGGGCGGCTGGTGCGTCCCATGGGTGAGCAGCTCGCGGGCTTTGGCGAGCTGCGCGACGACGGCTCGACGGCCTGCGGCTGTTGGATTTTCGCGGGCTCCTGGACCGAGGCCGGTAACCAGATGGCCAACCGCGATAACGCCGACCCCTACGGCATCGGCCAAACCCTGGGCTGGGCCTGGTCCTGGCCTGCCAACCGGCGCATTCTTTACAACCGCGCCTCGGCCAAGCTCGATGGCAGCCCCTGGTCCGAGCGCAAGTCCCTGGTGTGGTGGGATAACGTGACGCGGCGCTGGACCGGTGCGGACGTGCCGGACTTCCCGGTCGACTCCGCCCCTACCCGCGGGCAGATGCCTTTCATCATGAACCCGGAGGGCGTGGGCAAGCTGTTCGCAAGCCAGGGCATGGCGGAAGGCCCCTTCCCCACCCACTACGAGCCGCTGGAGAGCCCGGTGCCGGAGGGCAACCTGCTCTTCCCGCGCAACAACCGGGTGCGCTACAACCCGGCGGCCCGGGTCTTCGACGAGGACCTGGCGATGATGGGGACCTGGGAGGATTACCCTTACGCGGCGACCACGTACCGCCTGACCGAGCACTTCCACTACTGGACCAAGCACGTGCATCTGAACGCGATCGTGCAGCCGGAGCAGTTCGTGGAGATCGGCGAGGCGCTGGGGAACGAACTCGGCATCGTGGAAGGCGACTGGGTACGGGTTTCATCGAAACGCGGCTATATTCGCGCCGTGGCGGTGGTCACCAAGCGGATCAAGGCGATTACCGTGGGAGACCGCATCGTGCACCAAGTCGGTATTCCGATCCACTGGGGCTTTTTGGGGCTCGCCAAGAAGGGCTTTTTGGCGAATACGCTGACGCCCTTCGTAGGCGATGCCAATACCCAGACCCCGGAGTTCAAATCCTTTCTGGTCAACGTTGAAAAAGACACCACAGGAGGCAGGGCATGAGCAATCCGCAAAATATCCTGCGCCGCTCGGCAACGACGACGACGCCCCCCCAGGGGCGTCACGAGGTCGAACCCGTGGCCAAGCTGATCGATGTCAGCCGCTGTATCGGTTGCAAGGCGTGCCAAGTCGCCTGCATGGAGTGGAACGACGTGCGCGACGAGGTCGGTATCAACACCGGCACCTACAACAATCCCAATGACCTGACCGAAGACTCCTGGACGGTGATGCGCTTCACCGAGTTCGAGAACGCCCAGGGCGATCTCGAGTGGCTGATCCGCAAGGACGGCTGCATGCACTGCGCCGACCCGGGCTGTTTGACCGCTTGCCCGGCGCCGGGGGCCATCGTTCAGTACGCCAACGGTATCGTCGATTTCGACTCGGACAAGTGTATCGGCTGCGGCTACTGCGTGACCGGCTGCCCCTTCGACATTCCGCGGATCTCCGAGCGTGACAGCAAATCCTACAAATGCACGCTCTGCTCGGATCGGGTCTCGGTGGGCCTGGAGCCCGCCTGCGTGAAAACCTGCCCAACCGGCTGTATCGAGTTCGGCTCCAAGGCGGACATGCTGACCCGCGCCGCCCAGCGCGTGGACGACCTGAAAGGCCGCGGCTTCAGTGAGGCGGGCATTTACGACCCGGCCGGCGTCGGCGGCACCCACGTCATGTACGTGCTGCACCACGCGGACACCCCGGACATCTACGCGGGCTTGCCTAATGACCCGAGCATTTCGCCCTTCGTCAGCGCCTGGAAAGGCCCGACCAAGCCGATCATGAGCGCGATCATCGGCATCACGGCGTTTGCCGGCTTCATGCACTACCTCACCAAGGGGCCGAAGGACGAGCCGCTGGATGAAGAGGTGTTCGGCCCGGAAGGCGAAGACGCCTACCTGCGCGATCATCCCTCTGATGCGCCGGACGCCGAGCAGGCCGATGCTCGGCAGGAGAAGTGACGATGAAACGCGATTCTTACAAGCGTAACCAGCTGGGTCAGCGCATGATGCTGCGCTACCCGCCCTCTACCCGGGTCAACCACTGGACGATGGCGCTGAGCTTCATTTTGCTGGCGCTGTCGGGGCTGGCGTTCTTTCATCCGGCGTTTTTCTTTCTCTCCCACACCCTGGGCGGGCCGGTGTGGGCGCGCATTCTGCACCCGTTCATCGGCGTGGTGTTCTTTCTGCTCTTTGCCCTCATGGCCGTGGGCCACGTTCGCTCCAACCTGCCGATCAAAAACGATGTGCGCTGGATGAAGCAGCTCGATGATGTGCTGAGCAACCGCGATGAGAAAGTCCCGCCGATCGGTAAGTACAACCCGGGCCAAAAACTGGTGTTCTGGCTGTTGGTGCTCTGCGTGCCGACACTTCTAATCACCGGTGTGCTGATGTGGCGCCCCTGGTTTGCCGGCTACTTTCCGGTCACGGTGGTGCGTATCGCAAGCCTTTTGCACGCGGTGGCCGCCTTCGGGGCGATCGTCACGATCGTGGTGCACATCTACGCGGCGATCTGGATCAAGGGCTCGTTCGGCGCCATGATTCGCGGCTGGGTGACCCACGCCTGGGCCAAACACCACCACCCGCTCTGGTACGATGAGCACGTTAAAGGCGAGCGCGAACGCCAATCCCGGGAGCCCACTCCGGCGGCCGACGACCCGCACCAACTCAACACTCAGGACTAACACGGGGCGCCAACGGCGCCCCGTGTGACAGGAGCAGGCATGAGCGAATGGATTTCCGATACGCTGCACGACCCCAAGCCGCCGCGCCACGGCGAGCCGCCATTGGTGGTGCTGCCGGAATCGCGCCTTTTCGCTACGCGGGCCACTCGCTTTAGCGAACTCGAAACGCGCTTCGATGAGATGGCGCCGTTTCTCGCCTTCAACGCCCACCTGGCCCGCGCTCAGCACCGTGTATTGAAGGATCGCAAGGCCGAGTCCTTTGATTCACAGAGCTGGGATGTCGCGCTTGATCACGAGTTTCCGCCGCTCGCGCCCTCGGCACTGATCACTACCCTGGATTGGCAGGCGGATCTAAACGCCCTGATCGCAGAGCTCGACCGGGCGCTCGAGGCCGAAAACGCCACGTTCGCCGCCCAGCGTGAGCTACTCGCCAGGCTGGGGGGGCTCAGTGAGCGCAAGGTGGCCGAACTTGCCCGGGCGATTGTCGAGCAGCAAGGCGTCGACGCCGAGCTTCGCGGCCTGGCGCCGCTGGTCGGCGCGGCGCTCCAGGTGGCCTGGACGCGGCTGGCGCAGTCGCTTGCCCGGCTTCCCCACCGCCCCAAGGACGCAGCCCAGGGACTTTGCCCCTGCTGCGGTACGCCGCCAGTGGCCTCTACTGTGCAACTGGGTCGGCACCGCTCGCGGGTACGCTATCTGGTGTGCGGGCTTTGCGCCACCCAGTGGTACCTGGAGCGGACGCGCTGCAGCCACTGTTTCGACACCGAAAAGCTCGACTATATTGGTGTTGAAGGGCCGGACGGCAAGCGTGCCCTGCCCATTCGCGCCGAGAGTTGCGGGGCCTGCCGGGCAAGCGTTAAGTTAATGGACCGCGAATGGGAAGCCGACACCGACCCCTTTGCCGACGATATCGCAACGCTTGGCCTGGACGTACTACTGGAAGAGCAGGGCTACGCCCGCGCCGGCTTCAACCCGCTGCTCGCCTTTGGCGGCGAGGACGGCTAGCCCCCGCGCCTGCGATATCACTCCCGGACACCGCTCGACACGGATGCAAGCCTGATGACGGATATCGCCCCCTCTCAAACAACCGAAGACTGGCGCCGCACGCTGCCCTCGGTCGACCGGCTGCTCAACCACCCGCACCTTTTGGCGCTTGCTGCCCAGTACGGCAAGCCGCTTTGTAAACGCATGACCCGCGACACGTTAAGCGCGCTGCGCCAGGCCCCTCTTCATGAGCCGCTGGATGACGAGGCGATTACCCGCCAGGTGCAGGCAAGGCTTCTGGAGGCTATCCGCCCCAACGCCCGCGCCGTGTTCAACCTGACCGGCACCGTGATTCACACCAACCTGGGCCGTGCGCTGCTCTCGGAGTCTGCCATCGACGCCATGGCAAGCGTTGCCCGCTCGCCGGTGGCGCTGGAGTACGACCTGGCCACCGGCGGGCGTGGCGACCGGGATGATCTCATCGAGGCGCTGATTTGCGAGCTGACCGGCGCCGAGGCCGCCACGGTGGTCAACAACAACGCCGCCGCGGTGGTGCTCACCCTGGGCGCTTTGGGCGCTGGGCGAGAAGGAATCGTCTCCCGCGGCGAGCTGATCGAGATCGGCGGCTCCTTTCGCATGCCGGATATCATGGCCGCCGCCGGTTGCCAGCTTCGCGAAGTCGGCACCACCAACCGCACGCATCCGCGCGATTACCGCGAGGCCATCAACGAAAACACCGGGCTTCTGGTCAAGGTGCACGCCTCCAACTACGCCATCGAAGGTTTTACCCAGTCAGTCGACGAAGCCGGCATGGCCGAGATCGCCCACGCAGCCGGGCTACCGCTGGTGGTGGACCTGGGCAGCGGCGCGTTGACCGACCTGTCCCGGTATGGCCTGCCCTACGAGACCCAGCCCCTGGATGCCATCACCGCCGGCGCCGATGTCGTCACCTTCAGTGGCGACAAGCTTTTGGGCGGCCCCCAGGCGGGTATCATCGCGGGCAGCCGCGCCTGTATCGAGCGCATCAAGCGCCATCCCCTCAAGCGCGCGCTGCGCCTGGACAAACTCGTGCTGGCCGCTTTAGAGGCCACGCTCAGACACTACCGCGACGACGAACACCCGAATCAAACGCTGCCCACGCTTAGAATGCTCACCCGCCCCGAATCGGATATTCACGCGGCGGGCGAGCGCTTGATGGCGGCGCTCGCAACGCCGCCGGGGGAATACGAACTCGCCCTGGTGTCCTGCATGAGCCAGCTGGGCAGCGGCTCGCTCCCGGTGGATCGGCTACCCAGCAAAGCGCTGGTCATCGCCTCGACCGCAAAGCGGCGCGAGACCCGCGAGCGCGATCTGCGCCGGCTGGAAAGCGCGCTTCGCGGCCTGCTTAGGCCGATCATCGGGCGCATCAAGGAAGGCGCGCTATGGCTCGATTTACGCTGCCTTTTCCCTGACGACGAAGCGCTGCTCGCCGAGCAGCTACACACCGCGCTGACCCAAGAGACGGCTTCATGATTCTGGCAACCGCCGGCCACGTCGACCACGGCAAGACCACGCTGATCCAGCAGTTGACCGGCGTCGACACCGACACGCTCAAGGAAGAGAAAAGCCGCGGGCTGACCATCGAGCCCGGCTTCGTCTACCCGGAGACCGACGGCAAGGCGGAGCTTGGCTTCATCGATGTGCCCGGCCACGAGCGCTTTATACACAACATGCTTTCCGGCGTGGCCGGTGTCGACGGCGCGCTGTTGATCATCGCCTGCGATGATGGCGTCATGCCGCAAACCCGTGAGCATTTGGCCATTCTTCAACTGCTCTCGATTTCGATTACCGCCGTGGTACTGACCAAAAGCGACCTGACAAGCGCCGAGACCCACGCGCTTCGCCGCCAGCAAGCCCAGGCCCTCGTCGGCGACGTACCGGTCTTTTGTGTCTCCGGGCGCACCGGCGAAGGCGTGGCGGCGCTATCCCAGTGGCTGAGTGAACGGGCCGAACGCTGGCAAGCGCGCCCGGCACCGGGGCGCTTTCGCCACGCCATCGACCGTGTGTTCAGTAAAAAAGGCGCGGGGCTCGTAGTGACCGGCACGGTAGTGGACGGCACCATCGAAGAAGGCCGCCATCTCTGGCTGCTGCCCCAGGGCCAGCGGGTGCGGGTGCGCGGACTGCGCCGCCAGAACCGGCCCTCCCAAAGCGCCCAGCGCGGCGACCGCTGCGCCCTCAACCTGGCCGGCATCGAGCGCGAAAACGTCGCCCGGGGCGATTGGCTGCTGGACGCACCGGCGCCGCTTCCCGGCAGCCAGCGCCTCGATGTCACGGTCAACCTGCTCGACTCGCTGGAGCGCGACACGCCTCACTGGACGCCGGTTCACGTGCATATTGGGGCGGCCCACCTGACCGGGCGCTTGGGGTTGCTGGAGGGCCAAAGCCTTGCCCCCGGCGGCCGGGCGCTGGGCCAGCTGACCCTCGACACCCCGCAACACGCCTGCTGCGGCGACCGCTTCGTTATCCGCACCCAAAGCGCCGACCACACCCTGGGCGGCGGGCGCGTGCTCGACCCGCAGCCACCCCGGCGCGGCGCGCGGCGCCCCGAACGGCTGCGCACCCTCAAAACCCTGGAGCAGGCGATTGAAAGCGGCGCGCCGGAGCGCCTCGAAGGCTACGCCGACACGCTGAAAACCCTGGCGCAGCAGCAAGCCAACGGTGTATCGCTTGTCGCGCTGGCCGCCACCTTCAACCGCCCACTCGAGGCGCTGGAAAGCCAAGCGAACGAGCAGGGTTTGACGCTGCTCAGCGCCGGCGAAGAGCACCGCGCGTTCGACCCGGCGAACCTCGCAGCACTCGGCCAGACGCTTTGCCAGGCGCTGGCCGCGTACCACGAGAATGCCCCCTCCGAAGTCGGCGTGGAGCGCGACCGCCTGCGCCGTTGGGTCGCCTCCAAATGGCCGGACGGCATCTTTCGCCGCTGGCTGGACACGCTGATTCAGGCAAACCAGGTTCGCGCCCAGGGCCCCTTCATCGCGCTACCCGAGCACCGCGCCCGCCTCGATGAGGCCGACGAAGCACAGTCCCAGACATTATTGCCCCTGCTGGAAGCGACCTTCGATCCCCCTCGTGTGCGCGATATCGCCCATGCCCAGCAGCTCGATGAGCCCCGGGTACGCGAGGTGCTGCGCGCCAATGCGCGTTTGGGGCGGCTATTCGAGGTCCGCAAGGATCACTTCTACCCGCTGGCCACTTTGCAACGTCTGGCCGAACAGGTGGAGACCCTCGAGGCCGACCATGGCGCTATCACCGCCGCCGGCTACCGCGACCGTACCGGCGTCGGTCGCAAGCTCGCCATCGCCCAGCTCGAATTCTTCGACCGCGTCGGTTATACCCGGCGCGTGCGCGACGAGCGTAAGCTGCGCCAGCCTGGCATGTGGCGTTAAAAACCGTTAGGCTTTCCTGGTGTGTGAGGAGGAGGATCGTTCCCCGGTGGGGCGACCGGACTTCAACTCCGTGTAGGGGCTGCCATGCAGCCCCTGGTGAGTTCGACTCTCACCCTCCTCCGCCATTTTTTGGCCGTGCCCCTCAGCGCGATTGCGCCGCCGCAACGCCTCCCGCCGCGCGCTCATGGCCCAGCACGGTGCTGGCCACGTAGTAAACCACCGCTCCAAGGGCCGAGCCGGTAAACCAGCCGTAGTCGTAGAACCAGCTCATCGTACCTGTCAAAAGCGCCATCAATGTCAGCGCGACGGGCACGCCGAAGGCGATAAAGCCTGCGATGTTGACCGCCGGGTAAGCGCGCCCATCCTGATACAAGCTCGGCACATCCAACTGCTGCTTTTTGATCAAAAAGTAATCCACCGCCATGATGCCGGCAATCGGCCCCAGCAGGCTCGAGTACCCCAGCAGCCAGTTGGAGTACATCTGCTCGAGCGACACCCCCTGAGCGATCACCCCCGCCTTTTGCAGCAGGTCATACCCCATCAATAGCACCCCGACGAGCCCGGTCAACAGCACCCCGCGGGTCTGATTGATCAATTTCGGCGCGATGTTCTGAAAGTCGTTGGTGGGCGAGACGATGTTGGAGGCGGTGTTGGTCGAAATGGTGGCCACGACGATCAACAGCATCGCCAGAATCACCCAGAACGGGCTGTCGATGAAACCGATCAGGCGCACCGGGTCCGCCACCGTCTGCCCCACCAGGGATTCGGAGGCCGCCGTCATCACCACGCCAAGGGAGGCAAAGAAGAACATGGTCAGCGGCAGGCCGATGATCTGGCCGACGATTTGATCCTTCTGGCTTTTGGCGAAACGGCTAAAGTCGGGAATGTTCAGCGAAAGCGTGGCCCAAAAGCCGACCATGGCGGTCAGGCCCGCAAAGAAGTAGCCGTAGACCGAGGCGCCTTCCGGCCGCGACGGTGGCTGGGCCAAAAGCGCGGTCATCGACATGTTCGGCCACGCCCACACCATCAGCCCGATGCCCACCACCAGCAGCAACGGTGCGGCGAGCGTCTCCATCCATTTGATCGACTCCGCCCCGCGAATCACCACGTAAAGATTCATCGCCCCGAATACGAAAAAGCCGATCACCTCGCCGACCCCGCCAAGTGCCGCCCAAGCGGGAAACAGCGCCGACAGCAGCAGGTGAATGGCCAGCCCCCCGAACATGGTCTGAATACCGAACCAGCCACACCCGACCAACGCCCGCACCAGGCAGGGCACGTTGGAGCCCAGAATACCGAAGGAAGAGCGCAGCACGATGGGAAACGGTATGCCGAATTTAGTGCCTGGAAACGCGTTGAGCGTTAGCGGCAGCAGCAAAATGACGTTGGCCAGCAAAATGGCAAACAGCGCCTCCCCCACGCTCAAGCCAAAGTAGGCGGTCAGTACACCCCCCAGGGTATAGGTAGGCACGCATATCGACATCCCCACCCAAAGAGCGGCGATGTTCCATTTGCTCCAGGTGCGCTCAGCGGCGGTCGTGGGGGCAATATCCTCATTGAAGCGCGGGCTATCGCGCACGTCATCGTTGACTTCAAGCTCGATCAATCCCTCGCGATCCACCATCCGAGATGTTGACACAGTCATGACTTTCTCCTTGAAGAGCCGCTGTCTATTATCGTTATCTAGTCAACTCAAACTCCAGCAATAAGCATGCCTAACCGATTAACTCGGCACATAACCTATTGATAAAAAGCTGACTTTATCGACAGTTAAAGCACTTCTTCACATATTGTTTTTGTTATCAACCGCCTTCTTATAAGGCACTCCTTAAAAAGAGTAGCTTTAAAAAAATAAAAGCACCATAAAAGCGCGACCCAAAATCAACACACTTCATAAAATTAAATAACCAATTGATTATTAAACAATTAAAAAAGAAATATAGTAGTGCAAGCATTCACCAAACTGGTTACTTAACTACTAAACTCAAGCTTAATCATAAGCTTGCGCGTTATTCTAAAAACACTTGAAATAGTCCACATCATCAAACTAATCTAAAAGCTGTCTTGATAGACAACTTTTAAAATAATAACGGTGCCTTGATAAAAAAGGCCAAACAGCACGCCACTAACGCCAATAACCTACTCAATCGTTAGCCGCCTGGGCGACTCGGGCGGGGTGTGGACTACAAGAGAGGGCTCTTGCATGCAAAAGATGAAAATCGGCTTGATCCAAATGGGCTTGAAAGCCAGCACAGAATCCGACCCGGCAGAGATTCGCGAGGCCATGAATGCGGCGCACCTGCCGATGATCAAGCAGGCCGCCGAACAGGGCGTTCAGGTGCTCTGTTTTCAGGAGGTCTTCAACCAACCGTACTTCTGCCCCAGCCAGGACGAAAAGTGGTACGCCGCCGCCGAAAAGGTGCCCGAGGGCCCCACCTGCCAGATGATGCAGAAACTCGCCGCCGAGCACCGCATGGTGATCATCGTACCGGTTTATGAAGAAACCGAAACCGGCGTTTACTACAACACCGCCGCGGTATTCGACGCCGACGGCAGCTACCTGGGCAAATACCACAAAACACATATTCCCCAGATCGCCGGCTTCTGGGAGAAGTACTTCTTCAAGCCGGGTAAGTCCAACTGGCCGGTGTTCGATACCGCCTTTGGCAAGATCGGCGTGTATATCTGCTACGACCGCCACTTCCCCGAAGGCTGGCGGGCGCTGGCGCTCAATGGCGCCGAGGTCATCTTCAACCCCTCCGCTACGGTCGCCGGGCTTTCCCAATACCTGTGGGAGCTCGAACAGCCCGCCTCCGCCGCCGCCAACGGCTGCTTCATCGCCGCCATCAACCGGGTGGGTACCGAGGCGCCCTGGAACATCGGCGACTTCTACGGCTCGAGCTATATCGTCAACCCGCGCGGCAAGATCGAGGCTCAGGCCAGCGCCACCGAGGACGAGCTGCTCGTTCACGAGATCGACCTGGACGCGGTGCGCGAGGCGCGCAACAACTGGCAGTTCTTCCGCGACCGCCGCCCCGAGACCTACACGCGCCTGACCGACGGCGAGTAATCAAGCGACTGGATAAGCAGGAGTAACGCAATGAGCCTATTGATCAAGGGCGGCACGGTCGTCACCCATGCCGACACCTACCGCGCCGACGTCCTCTGTGTGGATGGCAAGATCGAAGCGATCGGGGTCGATCTGGATACGCCCCAGGGTTGCGAAGTCATCGATGCCACGGATCAGCTGGTCATGCCCGGCGGCATCGACCCGCACACCCACATGCAGATGCCCTTCATGGGCGCGGTGGCCAGCGAAGATTTCTACACTGGCACCGCCGCGGCCATGGCTGGCGGCACGACCACCATCATCGACTTCGTCATCCCCCAACCTGGGCAGTCGCTTTTGGAGGCGTTCGACACCTGGCAGGGCTGGGCGGAGAAAGCCGCCACCGACTTCGCCTTTCACGTGGCGATCACCTGGTGGGACGAAAGCGTCAAGGAGGAGATGGGCACGCTGGTACACGAGCACGGCGTGAACAGCTTCAAGCACTTTATGGCTTACAAGGGCGCGATCATGGCCACCGACGATATTTTGGTGGAGAGCTTCTCGCGCTGCCTGGAGCTGGGCGCGGTGCCCACGGTGCACGCCGAAAACGGCGAGCTGGTCTACCACATGCAGCAGAAGCTGCTCGCCCAGGGCATGACCGGGCCCGAGGCGCACCCGCTTTCCCGCCCACCGCAAGTGGAGGGCGAGGCGGCCAGCCGCGCCATTCGTATCGCCAGTACGCTGGGCGCGCCGGTGTATCTGGTTCACGTTTCGACCAAAGACGCGGTGGACGAGATCGCCTACGCCCGACGCCAGGGCCACGCGGCATTTGGTGAGGCGCTGGCCGGGCATTTGATGATCGACGACAGCGTCTACCAGAACCCGGACTGGGCCACCGCCGCGGCCCACGTAATGAGCCCGCCCTTTCGCCCGAAAGGCCACCAGGAGGCCCTCTGGCACGGCCTGCAGTCCGGCAACCTGCAAACCACCGCCACCGACCACTGCTGTTTCTGCGAAGAGCAGAAAGCCAACGGCCGCGAGGACTTCACCAAGATCCCCAACGGCACCGCCGGGGTCGAGGACCGCTTGGCGGTGCTGTGGGACGAAGGGGTGAACACCGGCAAGCTCTCGCCCCAGGAGTTCGTCGCGGTGACCTCCACCAATACCGCCAACATCTTCAATCTCTACCCGCGCAAGGGCGCCATCCAGGTAGGGTCGGATGCCGATATCGTCGTCTGGGACCCTAACGGCACCCGCACGATCTCCGCCAAAACCCACCACCAGAACGTCGATTTCAACATCTTCGAGGGCAAGACGGTGCGCGGTATCGCCCGCCATACCGTAAGCCAGGGCAAGTGGGTGTGGCGTAACGCCGAGGAGCTTCACGCCGAGCGTGGCGCCGGGCGCTATCTCGAGCGCCCGGCCTACCCCGGCGTCTTCGAGCAGCTCAAAAAGCGCGCCGAGCGTGAAACCCCCAAGGCCGTGAGCCGCTAATAACGCTAATAACACCCCGGGAGAAACGACCGTGACCCATTCCCTCGATCACCTGCCCAGCGCCAAGGAGGTAGGCACCTTCGACCCCGAAGCGCTTGCCCGCAACTTCAGCGATATTCACCCGCCGCTCACCGACCGCCAGGCGATCATCGAGAGCCAGCGCTGTCTCTACTGCTTCGATGCGCCCTGCGTCGAGGCCTGCCCTTCGGAAATCGACGTGCCGAGCTTCATTCGCCAGATCAGCGAGGGCAACGTCAATGGCGCAGCACAAACGATTCTCGAGGCCAATATCCTGGGCGGTAGCTGCGCCCGGGTCTGCCCGACGGAAATACTCTGCGAAAAAAGCTGCGTGCGTAACCACGACGCCGAGTGCCAGCCGGTGTTGATCGGCCTTTTACAGCGCCACGCCACGGATAACATGCACTTCGACGGCCACCCTTTCCAGCGGGAAGCGCCGACCGGCAAGCATATCGCCGTGGTGGGCGCCGGCCCCGCCGGGCTCTCCTGCGCGCATCGCCTGGCGCTTTTGGGCCATCAGGTGACGATTTTCGAAGCCGAGCAAAAACCCGGCGGCTTGAACGAATACGGCATCGCCCGCTACAAGATGACCGACGACTTCGCCCGCCGGGAGGTCGAGTTCCTGCTCGGCGTGGGCGGCATCACCATCGAGTACGGCCAGCGCCTGGGCGACAACCTGAACCTCGAGGCGCTGCGCGAGCGCCACGACAGCGTCTTTCTAGGCCTTGGGCTAGGCACCAGCCGCGCCCTTGGGCTGGTGGATGAAAACACCCCGGGCTTGCTGCCCGCGGTGGAGTACATCAAACCGCTGCGCCAGGAAACGGATCTCGAGCGGCTGGCGGTGGCCAATCGCTGCATCGTCATCGGCGCGGGCAATACGGCGATCGACATGGCCACCCAGATGGCAAGGCTCGGCGCCAAAGAGGTATCGCTGGTCTACCGCCGCGGCAGCGAAGCGATGTCCGCCACCCAACACGAGCAGGACATCGCCAAGGCGAACGGCGTGCGCATCGTGACCTGGGCGCAGCCCGACGAAGTGCTGCTCGACGAGCAGGGCCGGGTGGCCGGCATGCGTTTTGCGGCCACGAAGGACGAGGACGGGCGCCTGGTAAGCACCGGCGAGACCTTCGAGATTGCCGCCAACGCGATTTTCAAGGCAATCGGCCAAGGGTTCGATAGCCAAAGCCTGGCCGATGTCACCGCCCGCGAGCTTGACCGCGACGGCGAACGCATTCGCGTCAACGCCCACTTTCAAACCTCACTTGGCAATGTGTATGCCGGTGGCGACTGCATCGCGCCGGGCCAGGATCTGACCGTCCAGGCGGTGCAGCACGGCAAGCTCGCCGCCCACGCCATCCATCAGGCGTTGACCGCCCAGCAGGAGGCCGCATGAGCACATTCGCATTTAACCCCAGCGTTAGGCAAAACAGCCGCGAAAACAGCGTCAACGGGGTCGATCTTTCGGTGAACTTCGCCGGCATCAAGGCGCCCAACCCCTTCTGGCTCGCCTCCGCCCCGCCCACGGACAAGGCGTATAACGTGACCCGCGCGTTCGAGGCGGGCTGGGGCGGCGTGGTCTGGAAAACCCTTGGCGAAGAGCCCCCGGCGGTGAACGTCTCCTCGCGCTACTCCGCCCACTACGGCAAGAACCGCGAGGTGATCGGCTTCAACAACATCGAGCTGATCACCGACCGTTCGCTGGAGGTGAACCTGGCGGAGATCACCCAAGTAAAGAAAGACTGGCCGGACCGGGCGCTGATCGTCTCGATCATGGTGCCCTGTGTGGAGGAGTCCTGGGCGTACATCCTGCCGCGGGTCGAGGCCACCGGCGCCGACGGCATCGAGCTAAACCTGGGCTGCCCCCACGGCATGCCGGAGCGCGGCATGGGCGCAGCGGTCGGCCAGAACCCGGATCTGATCGAACAGGTCACCGCCTGGTGCAAGAAGTACTACTCCAAACCGGTGATCGTAAAGCTGACCCCGAATATCACCGACATTCGCGTGGGTGCCCGGGCGGCGCTGCGCGGCGGGGCGGATGCGGTCGCATTGATCAATACCATCAACTCGATCTCCAGCATCGATCTGGACAACATGGTCGCCAAGCCCACGGTGGGTCATCAAAGCACCCACGGCGGTTACTGCGGCAGCGCCGTCAAGCCCATCGCCATGAACATGGTGGCCGAGATCGCCCGGGACCCGGCAACGCCGACGCTGCCCATCTCCGGCATCGGCGGTATTGCCAGCTGGCGGGATGCGGCAGAGTTCATCGCCCTGGGGGCGGGCAGCGTGCAGGTCTGCACTGCGGCGATGCTCAACGGCTTTCGCATCGTCGAGGAGATGAAAGATGGCCTGTCGCGCTGGATGGCAGAGAAAGGGTATGACTCCATCGCGGCGTTTTCGCGCAAGGCGATCCCGCAGACCACCGACTGGAAGCACCTGGACATCAACTTCCAGACCATCGCCCACATCGACCAGGACCTGTGCATCGAGTGCGGGCGCTGCTATATCGCCTGCGAGGACACCTCGCACCAGTCGATCGCCAAGCTCGCCGAGCCCGACGGCGCGCGCCGTTACGAAATCATTGAGGAAGAGTGCGTGGGCTGTAATCTCTGCCAGATCACCTGCCCGGTAGAGAACTGCATCACCATGGTGCCCCAGGACACCGGCAAGCCCTTCCTGGCCTGGGACCACGACCCGCGCAACCCCTTCAAGGCTGCGGGCTAATCGCCTTAAGCGCCCTGCGGGGCGCTTTTTTTGGGCTCGGCCACCATCACGTAATCCGCGCCGTGGCTGAGCCCGCCGTCGATCTCGATATGCTCAAGCGCCCGGCGCTCCAGGTCGTCGACGTGCTCGAGCATCGCCCGGGCCAGCTTGCGGTCGGCGATGGTCGCCATGCGCTGGCGACACATCTTCATCTGCCCCTCGACGAATTTCCTGGCGTAGCGAATCGGGAAGCGCTTGGTCTCGACGACCTCGAAACCGGCACGGCCCAACTGGCGCTCGACCCAGGCGCTCGGGTACTCGCGGTAGGTGCGCTCGCCGGCAAGCAACAGGCAGGCGTCGCGCAGCCGACCGATCTCCACCACCAGCTTACCCGCGGCGGTGGTCGCATCGAAGGGCACGTAGGGCTCGAGGCCGACCAGGTAAAGGCGCTTTTTGGTGAGCGCACAAAGCCTTGGGAAGAGCTCGTCCTGCCAGTAGGGGGCGAAGCCGTCGATGGCGCCGAGCAGGTAATCCGCCAGCACGGTGTCGAAGCGCTCCTCTTCCAGAAAGCGCGGGTCTTGCCAGTTGCCCAGTACCAAACGGTCCTGGTCGCGTTTTTTGCCCGCCACCGCGCGCTCGACGCTTTGCGCCATGCCGCCGGCACCGGTGACCGCCGTCCAGCTCTCGGTGTTCAAAGCGCTGACCCAGCCAATCGAGTTGACGCCGGTCCCGGCGTCCAGAAAGTGGCCCCAGGGGCGCTCGCCCTGTAGTGCCTCGATGTGCTCGAAAAGTAGTGAGGCCACGTGCCCCTCCCAAAACCGGTTGCCCTTTTGAATGGCCGAACGAGGCCATCTATTTAATTACATTATAACATATCAAATTAAAACATTAACCGCGAGCTTCTTGAGGCGCTCGTAAATTCAATGAATTAGCGTGACAGCCTCAGACTAATTTGCCATTATGATAATCGATCTCATATAAAACACTTTCTCAAAAAGGAGACATCATGAAAAAAATGCCCCTCAACAACGCCGCCCTGAAGACACCGGTCATCACGGCGTCGCTGCTCGCGGCCGCCATGAGCGCTTCTGCCCACGCGGATGAGCGCTTCGCCGTTTTCGATCTGGGTAGCCTGGACACCCTGGACGCGCTGGGCGCAAGCGACCAGGTCGTGGGCCTGCCCAAGCAGGTGCTGCCGGACTACCTTGCTCACTTCGACGCCGACGAGTACACCGACCTTGGCGGGCTAAAGAGCCCGGATCTCGACGCGCTCGAACAGAGCGAACCGACGCTGATCGTCTACACCGGCCGCCAAAACGAATCGAAAGCAGAGTTCGAAGAGCTCGCGCCGCTGTTCGATGCCGGTATTAGCGGTGACGATTACCTGGCCGCCTTCGACGACAACGTCCGTACTCTGGCCGAGCACGCCGGCGTCGAAGAGCAAGCCGAAACCTCGCTGGAAACGCTACACAGCGAAATCGAAAACCAGCGCGAAGCGCTCGAGGACGCTCCCCGCACTCTGGTGATCATGCACAACGACGGCAGCTACTCGCTGAACGAAAACCCGGTGGTCCACGAGGTGCTGGGGGTCGCGACCCAGGACATCCCCGAGAGCGCCGAACGACGCACGTTTGGCGAGCGCACCTTCGTCACGCTAACCCCCGAAACCATCGCCGAGATCGACCCCGAGCGCCTGTTGGTCGTCGACCGTAGCGCCGCCATCGGCCAGGAGCCGCTGGATGCCGACGAACTGCGCCAGCAGCTCGCGGACGCCGGTGCCGACAATGCCGAGGTGGCACTGCTCTCTCCCGAGCTTTGGTATCTTTCCGGCGGCGGCCTGCAGAGCCTGACGCTACAGATCGAAGAAGTGGTCAGCGCACTGGCAACCCAGCCGTAACGGCTCTTGGGTACACAAGCCCCTCCCACCTGGTGGGCAGGGGCTTTTTTATGGAAGTAACCTGGGCGACACCTGGCGTCAAACCATTAAGCCCCTGTTCTGGCACTATTATTGCTTATTGTTAGTACTACGTTGCGAACAATTACGTTGCTAACCATGAGGCCACGCCCGTGCAATCTTCCGACTACCCCCTCAAAGAGGTACCCCAAAGCGCTCGCAAGGGGCTTTTATCCACATCGGTGGTCCTGCTCGGGTTCACCTTCTTCACCGCCACCATGTGGGCCGGCGGCTCGCTGGGCCAGGCGTTTCCCATCGGCCAGCTTTTATGGATCATTCTGGCGGGCAATTTGCTACTCGGCACCTACGCCGCGGCCCTTGGCTATATCGCCTGCAAAAGCGGCTTGAACGCCGTATTGATGGGACGCTTCTGCTTTGGCGAAAAAGGCAGCAAGCTGTCGGATTTCATCCTCGGCTTTACCCAGATCGGCTGGTACGCCTGGGGCACCGCGACCATCGCGGTGGTACTGGTACGCACCACGGGGATGCCCGAATGGATGGAAAGCCCCTTAATGGTGCTTTTTGGCTTCGGCTTTTGCATCACGGCGATGATTGGTTACCGCGGTATGGACTGGCTTTCGCGTTTTGCCGTGCCGGCGATGATGCTGTTCATCGTGATCAGCCTGTTCACCGGACTGGTGGACGTGGGCGGCCTGGCCGGACTTGGCCGGCAAACGCCCACCGAGAGCATGAGCGTGGCCGCGGCGGTCACGGTGATCATCGGCACGTTTATTAGCGGTGGCACTCAGGCCACCAACTGGAGCCGCTTCGCCAAAAGCCCGCGCACGGCGGTGGTGGCCACGCTGGCGGCTTTCCTGGTGGGTAACGGGCTCATGGTACTGACCGGCGCCCTGGGCGCCATGATCTATCAGCAGGCGGACATCGTGGACGTGCTCATCGCCCAGGGCTTCGTCTCCATGGCGGTGCTGATGCTGTTTCTCAACATCTGGACCACCCAGGACAACACCATCTACAACTTTGCCGTAGCCGGCTGTAACCTGCTGCGCACTAAGCGCCGCCGGCTGGTCACGGTGGCCGGCGCGGCCATCGGTACCGTACTCGCGGTGGGCGGTATGTATAACCTGCTGATTCCCTTTCTGGTGTTGCTGGGTACGTTCATCCCGCCGATGGGCGGGGTCATCATGGCGGATTTTTGGCTGAAACATAATGGCCGTTACCCGGCGCTGGACACCGCGCGACTTCCCGACTTCAACCGCCGAGGCCTGGCCGCCTACGCGCTCGGCGCGGGCGCGGCCTACTTTTCGCCGCTGCTGCCCCCATTGGTGGGGGTGCTGGCCGCTGCGCTAAGCTACGCCGTACTGCTTCGCCTGAACCAGGCTTCTTCAACCGCCCCCTCACCCGCTACCGCTAAACAATAAGTGAGCTTCCCATGGATATCGTCAATGCCCGCCTGCGCCACCGCTCCGAGCTTTTCCATCTTACGATCGAGGACGGCGTATTTAGCGCTATTACTGCCCAGGACAGGCACAATCAGGCGACGCCAGAACAAACCGATGCCAAAGGCCAACTGGTCTGCGCGCCTTTCATCGAACCCCATATTCACCTGGACGCCGCGCTGACCGCCGGCGAGCCTGCCTGGAACGAGAGCGGCACCCTGTTCGAAGGTATCGAGCGCTGGGGCGAGCGCAAGCCGCTGCTCTCGGAAAACGATATTCGCGAGCGCGTGTACAAGACGCTGAACCTGCTGATCGGCAACGGCGTGCAGTTCGTGCGTACCCACGCCGACACCAGCGACCCGAGCCTGGTCGGCCTGCGCACGCTGTGTGCGCTTCGCGACGAATTGAAGGACAAGATCGAGATTCAGGTGGTGGCGTTTCCCCAGGACGGGCTGCTCTCCTACCCCGGCGGTGACAAGCTCATGGAGGAGGCGCTGGAGATCGGCGCCGACGTGGTCGGCGGCATCCCGCACTTCGAGTACACCCGGGAGCTTGGCGTGGCCTCCATGAAGCGCGTCATCGAGTTGGCCCTGAAGTACGACCGGCTGGTCGACGTGCACTGCGACGAGATCGACGACCCCAACTCACGCTTTCTCGAAGTGCTGGCGGCCGAGGCGCTGTTCAACGACCTGGGCTCGCGGGTGACCGCCAGCCACACCGTGGCCATGCACTCCTACGATAACGCTTACTGCTCGAAGCTCTTCTTGTTACTCAAGAAGTCAGGCATCAACTTCATCTCCTGCCCGACCGAGAGCATTCACTTGCAGGGGCGCTTCGACACCTACCCCAAACGTCGCGGCGTCACACGCGTTAAAGAGCTCAATGAGGCGGGTATCAACGTCTGCTTCGCCGAGGACTCGATTTTTGATCCCTGGTATTCGCTGGGTAACGGCAAGCTCTTGCGCACGCTGGATTTCGGCCTGCATATCTGTCAGATGATGGGCTACAAGGACTTCAGCCAGGCGCTCTCCTTGGTGACCGACAACAGCGCGCGCACGCTCAATATCCAGGAGCGCTACGGCATCGAAGTGGGCAAGCCGGCAAGCTTCAACGTACTGGACGGCGAGGACGACTACAGCGTGCTGCGCAACCAGGGCGACGTGCTTCTTTCGGTGCGAAACGGCGAGACCATCATGCAGCGCGAGCCCTCGCGCATCGTTACCCCAAACTGGATTGGCTGAGTCGAAAAAACCGCGTTAATCTGAAACGGTTCCCAACAAGGAGGTGGATGTATGAGCGTTGAAACCGTGCGCAGTTTTCTGGCCGAGCACGCCCCGGACATCGAGATCATCGAATCCAGCGAGAGCACGGCGACCGTGGCCGAGGCGGCCCAAACTCACGGCGTCGAGCCGGGCCAAATCGCCAAGACGCTCGCCTTCAAGGTGAACGAGATGCCGCTTTTGATCGTGGCCGCCGGGGATGCCCGCATCGACAACGCCAAAATCCGCGCGCGATTCGAAGGCAAAGCGACGATGCTCGACGCCGATACGGTGATGGAACTGACCAGCCATCCGGTCGGCGGTGTCTGCCCGTTCGGTCTTGCCGCCGACGTGCCGGTTTACTGCGATGCCTCGCTCAAGCGCTTCGATGAAGTGCTGCCCGCCGCGGGTTCCGGCAACAGCGCCGTGCGCATCGCCCCCAAAAGGCTCGCCGAGCTGGTGCACGCCGAGTGGGTGGATGTCTGCTCGCTCAACGACACACGCTAAGCGCTTTAAATCGATCAGTACAAGGGCCCTGCGCCGCTGGCGGCGCAGGGCCCTTGTGCGTACACTAAGCGGGCTAACGGCTCGCGCCGATACGGTGCGAGCGATCAGCGACGTTCTCAGGGCGGGGTGCAAGTCCCCACCGGCGGTGATGGCGCACTAAACGCCCAAGCCCGCGAGCGCTCCAGCCTTATGTTGGAGGTCAGCAGATTCGGTGAGACTCCGAAGCCGACGGTGATAGTCCGGATGAAAGAGAACGGCGCCGCGACCCGCTTTTATGCGTGCCCCTGGGCGCGTGCAAGGGCGTGGCGGTCGGGCGCCGCATGCCCTGATTCTGGCACTTTATTCGATGAGAATGACCATGAATCAGACCTTTCCGTTAGAGCTTTCCTCGCACACCACGTCTCAGCGTATCGCCTTCATTCAGGGCCACTGGCATGGCGACATCGTCGGCCAGGCGTACCAGGCGTTTATCGCAGAAATCGAGCAAAACGGCCTCAAAGCCGATCAGGTCGATGTCTTTACCGTTTCCGGCGCTTATGAAATTCCGCTACAGGCGAAAGTGCTGGCCGAAAGCGGCCGCTATGGGGCAATCGTCGGCGCGGGCTTCGTGGTGGATGGCGGCATCTACCGCCACGACTTCGTCGCCCACGCGGTGATCGACGGCATGATGCGCGTTCAACTCGATACCCAGGTCCCGGTGATCTCGGTGGTGCTCACCCCGCACCACTTCCACGAGCACGCCACCCATCACGACTTCTACTTCCAGCACTTCCTGGCCAAGGGCAAGGAAGCAGCAAGTGCGTGCCTGAACACCATGGAAAACCTGCACCGCGCGCGCAAGCTAAGCGAAGCGTAATACGCAGCGAAGCGTAACCGCACGGGGCCCGGCCGTTGCCGGGCCCCGGTTTTTTAGGCTAGCAGCCGCACTCCGCAAGCGGCGCTTTCAAAAGACGCCCCCGCTCTTCCCCTTCCTGTACCGGGTGCGCGTCCCGGCGCCAGAAATCCAGCCCGCCTAAAAGCTCCTTTACATGAAAGCCGGCACTTGCCAGCTTCCACGCGCCCTTGGTCGAGCCGTTACAACCGATGCCGTCGCAGTAGGTAACGTACACTTTCGAGGGGTCGAGCGCGGCAAGTCGCTCGGACGTCATTTCCCGGTGGGGAAAGCTCACCGCTCCGGGAATGTGCCCGGCGCAGTAGTGCTCGAAACTTCGCGTGTCGATCACTACGACCTCCTCGACGTCGTTGGCGAGATCCTGGGCCAGGTCCCAGGCATCGGTGTGATGGCAAAGCTTGTCGTACATCGCTTTGGCCATATCGGAAGGAGGCGCAGGCGGGAAGGCGAGCACCGCGGAAGAAGGCGTATCGGTCACGAATGTCTCCTTTATCAGGTATTCAACAGGTAGCTGTAGAAAGCCGTGTTGCGCTGCCAGCCCAGTGTTTCGTAAAGGCGCTGGGCCGGTTCGTTTTCGACCTGGGTCATCAGCACCAGCCGCGCCACGCCGTGCTCGTGGGCAAGCGATGCCGCAGCCTCCATCAGCGCCCGGCCAGCCCCTCGCTGGCGGGCGCTGGGGGCGACGTAAAGGTCGTTGAGCGTCCAGCGGGCGTTCAGGCCGACGGTGGAGAGCCCGGGAAATATCTGCACGAACCCGTCGAGTTCGCCGCGTGCGTCTTCGCTGACCAAAATGAACGAGTCCCCCAGCCCGAAGCGCTGTTCCAGAAAATGGCGGGCGGTGCTTACATCGCCGGGCTGCTGGTAGAACTGACGGTACGCATCCAGCAGCACGCTCAACGCTTCGAGATCGTTCATTACGGCGGCTCTGATCGTCATGGGCTTTTCCTCTTGACTGGCTGTTGGACGATTCAGTCTCGCGCTATAGTGGCCCCTTGGTAAGAGCCACTTTTTGTAATATCGGGGGAACCAGTGAGCCAGCGCGCTACCGCCAGTGATTGGATCATCGATGCCTTGGCGCTGCGGGTCGCCCCGTACACCGCCACGCCGCTAAACCGCCAGCTCTACACGACGCTTCGCGACTGGATACAGCGCGGCGAGCTGGGCGCCGGCAGCCGTTTGCCTTCGTCACGGCGGCTGGCAGGCGGGCTAGCGCTTGGCCGCAACACGGTACTCGCCGCGTTGGAGCGGCTGGTGGCCGAGGGCCTGGTGGTCTCGAAAAAGGGCGCGGGGCTTTACGTTGCCGAGCTGCCCGCCTTCACTGCCCCTAATGCGCCGCCACCGCCCGCCGCGTTCAGCGCCTCCCACCGGGGCCAGGCGCTATTGGAGCGCTGCGCCACGCTAAGCGAAGAGCACCTGGCGTTTGCCCCGGGCGTGCCGGGGCTCGATCTTTTCCCCCACGCCCAGTGGCAGCGCCTTTTACGCCGCCACTACCGCCAGGCCGATAGCCAATGGCTTGGCTATCAAACCCAAGGCGGCCTGCCCGCTTTAAAAGAAGCGCTGTGCGATTATCTGACGCTCTCGCGCGCGGTGCGCTGCCGCCCGGCTCAGATCGTAATTACCCAGGGCGCCCAGCAGGCGTTCGAACTCATCACCCAGCTCTTAACCGACCCCGGCGACGGCGTATGGATGGAGGAGCCGGGCTACGGCGGCGCCCAAACCAGTTTTCTGGCCGCCGGCCTCGATCTGATCCCCGTGCCGGTGGATGACAAAGGCCTAAACCCGGCGCGCTGCCCGCCGGGCTCCAAGCCGCCACGGCTGATTTACGTCACGCCCTCGCATCAGTACCCCACCGGGGTGACCATGCCGGTGCCCAGGCGCCTGGCGCTTTTGGAGCAGGCCGCCGCCCAGGATGCCTGGCTGATCGAGGACGACTACGACAGCGAGTTTCGCTACGATATTGCGCCGGCCCCGTCGCTTCAGGGGTTGTCGGAGACGGCGCGGGTTATTTACATCGGCACCTTCAGCAAGGTGCTCTACCCCGGGCTTCGGCTGGGCTATATCGTGCTGCCCGAGGCGCTGGCGGACACCTTCCGGCTGGCCAACGCCCGCCTTCACCGTGAGGGGCATTACCCGTTGCAGGCGGCGCTGGCCGAGTTCATCACGAAGGGGGATTTTTCCCGCCATATCGGGCGGATGCGTGGCTACTACCGCCAGCACCAGGCCTGCCTGCGCCGGGCGCTGGCACCGGCAGTCGAAGCCGGGCTGGCCCTGTCGTCCGGCCATGCCGGTATGCACCTGGTCGCCGAGCTTGAAAACATGCAGCAAGAGCGCGCGCTCGTCGATAGGGCGCGAAAGGCTGAAGTGACGCTGTCACCGCTTTCCCGCTACTATATGGGCCAGCCCCAGCGTGCCGGGTTGGTGCTGGGCTACGCCGGAGCGAGTGAGGACGAACTTTCCCGCGCCGGCCGCTGGCTCAGCCAAGCGTGGCTCGAGGTAACGCGCGACCCGTCAAACGGCGTCACCGGCTAATGCGGCAGGCATCTTAAACGCCCGCGGCTTCAATGTTTCAGCTATCTTCATTAAAGCCGCCTGGCGTCTTCAAAGCGCCCGCGACCAAAAGAACGCCATCGGGTCACGTATTCCCGGTGCAGCGTCTTGTAGTAGGGTAGCGCTTTAAACGCACATCTATACACCCAACAGTCCGGGAACACGGCGTTCCCCATGAGGTTAACGTGGCTCAACCGCTCTCTTCACCCGCCCCCTCACACGCATCACGATACAAGGCGTGGAGCGTGCACGTGTTAACGGCCAGCGGTGTGCTGCTGGGCACCATGGCGCTTCTGGCGCTGGTCGATGACAACCCGGTGGCCTGCCTTTTGTGGCTAGGCGCGGCGATGATGATCGACGGTTTCGACGGTACGCTTGCACGCAAGTACGAGGTCAAAACGATACTCCCGCACTTCGACGGCTCCACCCTGGACATGGTCATCGATTACCTGACCTGGGCGTTCATTCCTGCGCTTTTCATCTACTACTTCATCGACCTGCCCGCCGGGTTCGAGCTGCTGGCGGTCTTCACCATCCTGCTTTCGTCGATGTTCTGCTTTTGCAACGTGGACATGAAAAGCCAGGATAACTACTTCGTCGGCTTTCCCGCGGCCTGGAATATCGCCGCGGTCTACTTCTATATTCTCGGCTTCCCCGCCTGGGTCACCTTTGCCGGCATCATCTTTCTAGCCGTGCTCACCGTTACCAAAATGAAGTTTCTCCACCCGTTCCGGGTGCGCCGGTTCATGCCGGTCAATATCGCCATCACGCTGTTATGGTGCGTGTGCGCCACCGCGCTGGTCCTTTCAAGCCCGCAACACGCAGGCTGGGCGCTGGTGGGGCTGGCGGTATCCTCTGTTTATTTTGTCGGCATGTGCGTGTGGCGCACCGCCCAGGAGTGGTTCGAGTAAACGATGTCCCTCACGCCGCGCCAACTCGAACACTTCGAAGCCCTGGCCGCCGAGACCGACGGGATCGATCTCGAGGTGTACGCGCGCTTCGAGCGCGACCCGCTTAAACCAATCATCGGCCTGGGCGAGCCCCATTTGCGGGTCGGCTTTTTCGGCCGCGACCCGGGCCGGGACGAGGTCCGCCATGGCGACCCCTTCATCGGCGCCGGCGGCCAACTGGTGAGAAAAGCGCTTTATGAGCGCCTTTACGGCGAAGAATTGCCGGACTTCGAGGCCTCCCGCGCGGTGGGCGAGCACTTTTTCTGGATCAACACCGTGCCCTACAAACCGATTGGCAACAAGGCGTGGTCGATGAAGGTCAAGCGCCGCTTCCACCCCTTGATCAGCGAGGTGGTAGTTGCAGACTGGCAGGGCCAGGATTTGATCACCCTGGGGCGCGAGGCGTTTTTATGGTTCGGGATCAACCGCTCCAAAGAGGAGCGCGCCCGGCTCGAGGCGTTCTGGAAACGTGACGACCGCTTCGAGAGCAGTATCGATGTGACCCTCGAAGACGGTAACGGCGAGGCGCGCAGCGTCACGCTTCATCCGCTGCCCCACCCCTCCCCGCTCAACCAGACCTGGTACACCCGCTTTCCCGGTTTATTGAAGCAGCGTCTGGCGCAGCTCGATGTGCGCCAGGATAACCTGCGGCTTTAAACGGCGCCGCCGGCGCCAGGCGGCGCCAGCTCGGTAATCTCGATGATCTCGGTGAGCTTCGCTTCCAGCAGCGCCTGGGTGTGCGGTGCCTCGTAGTGGGCCTTTAGCCCCGCCTTGCCTTCCCAGCACTCCCAGAGCAGAAAATCTCCGGCCCGCGCACTATCTTCCAGCACCTGAAACTGATGGCAGGCGGGCTCCTTTTGGGTCGCTGCCTCCAGCTTTAGAAGTCTTTCCCGGGTTTCATCGAGGCGCTGGAAGTCGGTGGCGCGGATACGCGCGCATAGATAGTAAGCCGTCATGTCGTTCTCCTTTGGGGTCAGGAGACGTAGCGTACTCGGCCCGCCTGCCGGCCTGTAGCGCCAACCTTTCAAAGCCGTTTTTCAGAAGTGGAAAGCAAGTCGCGGGCGGAGGCTAAACCGAGAGCCCGATCCCGCGCAGTACGATCGAGGTCACCGACTGCACCGCCTTCTCGAATTGCATGTCGCTAAGTGGCTGGTCGTCGTTGAGCAGTTCGACCTGGTAGTCGAAGTCGGCGTAGTGCTGGGTGGTGGCCCAAATCATATAGAGCAAGTGAGAAGGGTCGACCGGCGCGATTTGCTGGGAGGCCACCCATTCGGCGATCTTGGCCTCTTTGAGCTTGGCCCAATCGAACAGGTTCTCGCGCAGGCGCTCCTTGAGAATCGGCGCCCCCTGCATGACCTCCGCTGCCCATACTTTCGAGCCCTGGGGGCGATAGCGCGAGTGGTTCATCTTGGCGCGAATATAGCTCGAAAGCACCACGCGGGGGTCATCGTAGAGCTCGAAGCAGAGCGCATCCTGTTTCCAAAGCGCCAGCAGGGCCAGCAGCACCTCCTGGTAGAGCGCTTCTTTGGTCGAGAAGTAGTAGTGCACGTTGGATTTGGGCAGCCCGGCCCGGGCGGCGATCTCGGCCATCGAGGCCCCGGCGTAGCCCTTTTCCGCAAACAGCTGCTCCGCCGCCTCGAGAATGTTCTTGACGTTGGTTTGCCGAATTTCATCCTGGGTTCTCGCCACGCGATACACGTCCCTTTCCATTCAGTGACCTAAAAAAGCACGCCCCCACCGGGTGAAGACGCTGTGACGATCACCTGAATAGCCACCAACGTCAACTCCAGCGGCGGATGATAAGCCAAACGCTTTCTCACTCCCTGCGCAGCGGCAACCCTTGAGCCTTCGTGCGGCCAAATTCTTCTTTGCCATTTTGTATATTAGAGACCGTTCGAGTAGGCTAACCGGAGTGCCTGGGAGTCCGCCAAAAGCGGTCGGGCATCGCCCGTTGGTTCGACAGAAGTGTCTCGAACACTGATTCATTCAAGGAAGCGCCCCATGAAGTGTACGGCCTGCCAAGAAGGCAAACTCGTTCCCAGTTTTCTCGACTCGCTCTTTCGCTGTCATACCTGCGAAAATTGCGGCGGCAACTGGCTCTTGATCGAAGACTATATCAGCTGGAAAGAGCGCCACCCCGAGCACGTGTTCGACGATGACCACATCGAAAACATCGATGCCGAAGACACCGTGGGCGCGATGATCTGCCCGGTCACCGGCGGCATCATGAGCAAGTTTCGTATCAGCAAGGACCACAGCCACCGCCTGGACTACAGCGCGCGGGTCGGCGGGGTCTGGCTCAATCGGGGCGAGTGGGAAATGCTGGTGGCGGAAGGCCTGGCGGGTAATCTGAACGCCATTCTCACCGATCACTGGCAGCAGCGCATTCGCGCGGAAAGAACCAGCGACACCTTCGCCGACCTCTACCGCCAGAAGTTTGGCGATGAAGATTACGAGAAGGCGCTAGCGATTCGCCAATGGCTTCACGACCACCCGCAAAAGCCGGACCTGCGGGCGTTCCTGATGGCCGAGAACCCGTTTTCCGCCGTCGAATAAACGCGCAAGGCGGGCCCCAGGGGATACTGTTCAGCACGATACTGAGCCCGAGGCTATGACCGCTCGGGCAGGCTATTGGTACTGTCCAGGCGCGGTTCCTGCTCCAGCAGTTGGGCTCGCCAGCTAGCAAAACTATTATCAAACAGCTTCAATTTTATTTAGTTGAGATGCACGCTTTTGCTGAAGATGTAATATCCAGAACGACAGTACAGCCAACGCTGAGACGCCAATAATCAAAGTCCATGCACTTTGGTAGCCAAAATCTTCAATAAATGAACCCATAAACATGTAGGTTGGCATCAGCCCTATATTTCGGATGGTGAGCAAAGTACCGCTGATTCGTCCTCGATGACTAGCAGGCGATTGATTGGCAATGTAAACGCCTTCTTTGGTTAAGAGCAAAACCTCGGCGGCGGCAAGGAAAAACCAAGCAACAAATTGCATTGGTATGGTGGCATATGCAATAACTAAACTATAGCCGATCACAAAGAGGGCGCCTGAAACAGCTAAGCTATTCAGTTCGCAATGACGAGAAGTCATTCTCATTAGAACAGGAGTGATAATCACCACGGAAATGCTTGCAAAAGTCATCAATTGACCAAACAGAACGGCGCCTTCTTTATCAAAGATATGACTGTAATACAGAGGACTGGTCAAGGTCATTTGGTTCAGGGTAAACCAAAGAAAAGTACATAAAATGCCAAACACAAGCAGACGAGGGCGTTCTTTCAATATTGACCATACCCCTCCATCGGTACTCTTTTCTAGCTCAGATACCTCTTGCTCACCGTCGATTGTCTGGGGCTTATCTTTGACGTAAAAGGCCACAACAAAAATCCCGATCAAAATAGCCAAACCATTTCCCCAATACACCCACTCTGTGTAATTCCAGAACAAGTATCCCGCTATCACTGGTCCAACTCCAGAACCGAGATTATAGGCAAGATAGCTCAGCGACATAACGGCATCACGGTTTTGAGGATTCGAATGATCGGCAACTAAGGCATTGCTGGCTGGTAAGGCGATACCGATAAAAAAGTACCCCAGGAACAATAGCCCCGGCGCCAGCAAATAGTGCTCTGCAAAAAATCCGCAGGCGATAATAACCAAAGCGCCAAGCAGCTCGCCAATAACCATGATTTTTTTATGGCCATAAGCATCAGAAAGTTTGCCACCCAAGAGGCTACCGGCCATGTAGGTACCAATCACAACCATGACTAACGAACCCGCCACGGAGGTTGAGTAACCTTGTTTTTGAGTGAGCAGGAGCACCATGAAAGGAATGATAAAATTGCCTAACCCCAGAATAAACCTTGCAAGGGCAAGGTAATAAATGTCTTTCGGCAAACCTTTATATAATAAAAATATATTACTGATCCTTTGTAGCATGCTTAAGCCTTTTTTTGCTTTTGTGATTTCTCATTAGCCCTAAACCTTAATAAAAATACTTTTTTATTAATCTTCCATCGAGATCAGTGAGATGTATACTTATGCCGTCTAAATTATTTTTCGTTATCTTAGAGTATTTTTTGAAGCTCTACTCTTGAAGTAACTTTCTACATTATGTGTCCGGCATAGTAAAATGATGCCTGATGAAACAAGGGGCAGGGATTACCCACCACTGCTCAACTCGTACTCTTAGCTGTTTTATAAAACCCTGGAAGCTAATTAGTTCAATACTTTGATGGCCGGGAATTTCGGTCGGCTGAGCCATGTCCTCCCAACGGCGAGTTGGGAGGATCTTCTTGATCATCAAACGTCGCCGATAATGACCGTGCCCGAGCCTTCGATCACGGTATTGCCGTGGGCGCCGACGCTACTGAGAACGGCGGCGGGCTTGCCGTTGATGAATACCGTGGAGGAAACGGTCCCGGTGATGGGGCTTCCACAGGCCGACTTGTCGCCGAGCCGTGCCGCGGACAATCCGTCGTGAAACACGTCGGGGGAGCCCTCGACCAGCGGGTTGGTTCCGTGCCCGGGGATCGGGCACGCGGTGTCGTCGGTCACACGTGCTGCTGGCTTGCCACTCATGGTCGAACTCCTTGAAAAAACGTGTTTTCGGCTGTCACACCCGGTACGTCATAAGGCCTCATTAGCCTTCGTCCTGGCGCGTCTTGCCCCACTGACCAACCCCTTCGGCGATCAAACTCAGTTGGCGCACCACCAACGCGCCGGTTTCTTCGTCGCCGCCGGTGAGCTGGCGGCGCTTGAACTCGCGCTTGATCTCGTCCCAGCGCGCTTTTTCCTCCTCGCTTAGCGTGCCGCGAAGCTCCTTGAGCTTGAGCAGGTTCTCCTCCGCGCCCTGGGTGAGAAGCTGGGCTTCGCCCACGTAGTGGTCGTCGATGATCGCCTCGAGCTCGGCGTCGCTCAGGATGGGCGATATCTTCTCCGCCAGGCGGTTCATGTTGCGGTAGCTGCCCTGAAGGCGAAACGGCGGCTCGGTGCGGTACTCATCGGCCTGGGCGCTGGAGGCGATGTACTGCTGATTGACCCGCAGAACCACCTCGCGCACCTTGAACATGTTCTTGAGCACGGCCAGGATCTCTTCGCGCTCTGCACCGCTGTAGTCGTGCTCGAAGTCGGTGCTGGGCACCTCGCGCCCCTGGGCCTGGTCGACGAAGCGGTAGAAGTCGTCCAGCCCGCGGGTAGAAAGCGGCGCCAGCACCGTGTTGGCACTCATCGAGTTCTCGATATAGGAGAGCGCGAACACCTCTTCCATGCCGCTCAATACGTCGCCCAGGTTGTAGACGTCGGCGCGGTTGGCGAGCATGTCCGGCACCTTGAAGACGTCGCCGCTTTCCGTGTAGGGGTTGCCCGCCATGGCGATGCAGAAACGCTTGCCGCGCATGTCGTAGGTTTGGGTGCGCCCGTTCCAGATGCCGTCGATTCGCCGGCTGCCGTCGCACAGCGAGATGAACTTCTGCAAAAACTCCGGGTGCGTGTGCTGAATGTCATCGAGATAGAGCATGACGTTGTTGCCCATCTCGAAGGCCAGGTTCAGCTTGATCAACTCAGCCCGGGCGGTGGAGTGGGTGGCGGACTCCGGGTCCAGCGACGTCACGTCGTGGCCAAGGCTTGGGCAGTTGATCTTCATAAAAATTAGCCCCAGCCGGTTGGCCACATACTCCATCAGCGTCGTTTTGCCGTAACCCGGCGGCGAGATCATCATCAAAAGGCCGCTGTTATCGGTGCTGCGCGACTCCCCGACGGTGCCCATCTGCTTGGCGAGGTTGTCGCCGATGATGGGCAGGTAGCTCTCTGTAATCAGCTTGTTGCGCACGAAGGAGTTCAGCGGCTTGGGCAGGTACTCCTCGAGTCTCAAGCGTTCGCGCTGCTCGCGCAGAATGATCTGGCGGCGCTCCTGAAGCTGTGTCCAGTCGCGAATCACCACGTGCTCGTGGTGGCGCAGCCGCTGTTGGAAGTCGTCGAGCTGTAGCGCAAGGCTTTGCTGATCCAAACGTTCGTGTTGGCCAATCAGCCCCTCGACGGTAAAGGCGAGCTCGACGCTGTGGGCACTCGTCGTCAGCCGCTGGGCGGTGTTGAGCAGGGCAATGGCTTCGGGCAGATAGTGCAGCACGCCCTGCTGGCCGGCCTGGCGGGCGTGGGCCTGGAGCCAGTGGGACGTAATCGTCCAGCGCGCGCCGGGCTGGCCTTTGACCACCGCCAGCGCCTCCTGAAAATGGGCGTAGTGCCCCTGGCGCTGCATGGTCTCGATAAAGCCCTCGGTAAGGGCCGCGGCGTATTGCGTGGTCGAGAACGCTTCGCCTTCCTCGGCAAGCTGGCGCACCAGAAACTCCGCGGCGCTGTCGCGCTCGGCGGGGCCGCTCGGGAGCGCATGGTGCTCAACAAAGGCGCTTAGCTTTGGCGCGATCTCGTCGATCAGCGCGCGCAGCAGGTCTTCGCTTTGCATGATGCGGCTCAAAATCCCCGCGGACAGGCAGCGCGCGCGCAGGTTGCGCGCGGCCTCGTCGTCGCTCAAGCGATCCGCCCAGAACAGCATGGCCAACGCCCGCGGCAGCGGCCCGAAGCCGAGCAGCCCGGCGCTCTGGCGGGCGGGCCACAGCGTGCGCACGATCAAGGCGGCGTCGTGGTCGTGGATGCCCTTCTCGTAGCCTTCCCGGTAACGCGGCGAGGCAAACGTGGCAATCTCGCGCTGGAGCGCCTCGGTGTCTTCCACGTTAATGGGCGCGGCGTCGGGCTTAGCCAGTTCCTCCATGAAGCGGTAGGCCAGGTACTCCGCCCGGTAGACCTGGCGGCTTTCGGAAGGCAGCGACATAGTCCAGTAGCCGCTAAGCGCACTCAGGCGCTCATCCGTCAGCGGCTCGTAATACTGGGTGCCGGTCAGGTGCAGCATGATGCGCTCGTCCCGCGGCACCAGGGTCAAATCCAGATGCTGCTGGTTGACGCTGAAACGGTGGCGCGGGCCCAGGCGAATCACGTTGCCGCCGGATTCGAAGATATCGGCGCGGTCGCGCACGCTGCGCAGCGCCGCGTCCTGGGAGGCGCGCAGGCGTCCGCCGATGTCGTCGGCCTCCAGATTGGCGCCGAAGCCGCGCAGCTCCTCCACCATGCTGCGCACCTTGCCCACCATGGCATCGGCGGCGAAGAAGCTGTGCAGCTCCTCGAGGGTTTCGAAGCGCTCGGTGCGCTGGACGACGTTGTCGAGAATGCGCCGGCTGGCGTCGGTCAGGGTGGTGACGCGGCGCTGGCGCTCGTCCTGAAGCTGCTGGCGGCGGCTTTCGATGCTCTCGTGGGCGCTTTCACGCTGCTCGAGGATCGTGGTCAAAAATTCGTCATATTCGCCGAACTGGCTCTCAAGCTCCTGAAGCTGGTCGAGTATGCGCGTCATTAGCTGGTCGCAGTCGTCCGGCTCGCGAAGGGCGCCCACGCCGTTGGCCAGGCTCTGCTCGAACAGGCGAATCTGGGCGGCGAACTGGGCCTGGGCCTCGGCGCTGCCCTGCTCGCGCAGGCGGATTTCGGCCTTCGAGCGCTGTTGGTTGATGCTGGCGTAGATGCTCGAGATATTCTCGGTAATGCGCGTCTGCTCCTGGGCGTCGCCGCCGGGCATCGACGAGAGCAGCCCCTGGATCATGTCGAGACCGGCGGTCAGCTCACGGTAGCGCTCGACACACTCCGCCAGCGCCTTGCGGTTTTCCGCTTCGCTGACCGCGGTTTTGATCTCGTCGAGGGTGGCGCGATACCCTTCGAGCGCCTCGGGCGTTGCGAGAAACGAGAACGTCTGCTCGGTCAGCGACGTTTCGGCTTTATCCAGCGCCTGTTCGAGCTCGGCCAGGCGCGCCGTATCGAGATAGCGCCGCTCGCCCAGCGCCATCAGCCGCCCGCGGTGATCGCGCAGCTTTTTCAGGTAGGTGACGAACAGATCCGGCGTTTTCCAGCTGCTCGGCTTGAGCTCGCGCAGAAGCGCCGACTGGGCCTTTTCGAGCTCATTCAGGGCCTCGGCGGTCTGCGCGCGGATCGCCTGTACTTTCTCGTACTCGTCGAGCATCAGCTCGGCGGTGTGCTTGAGCTGTTCGAGCACGGCGTGAATGGCGGAGAAGTCCGCCTCGCCCATCCAGTAGAACTGATTCAGCGTGCGGTCCACCCGGCGGATGATGGCGTTGAAGTGGCGCTCGTTGGCCTGACCGTCGCCGGCCAGTTGAACGATGCTGTTGAGCTCGGCGATGCCGCGCACCAGCTCCGGGTTGCCGATCCGCCCCATGGGCGTGTCGTTGCGCACCGCCTCCTGGGCGTGAAAGCCTTCGGACATGAACGGCGTCGCCCACACCTGAATGGGGTGCACCAGGGTCGGCTCGTCCTCGGCGTAGAAAATCGCCAGGTGGCCGTTTTCGAGCACCGCGGCGCCATGGCCGACCATGGGCGTGTCGACCTCTTTGCGGATCAGGTTGTAGCGGTACAGCACGACCTGCCCGGTACTCACGGCGTAGAACACGTAGAGCACGTCCTCGCCATTGGGCGAGCGCACGACGCGCTTGAAGCGCAGATCCTCTTCGGGCACCTCGAACGTGGTCAGCTCGCCATTGTTGAGGTAGCACCCGGTGGGAAAGATGATGCCGTGGTTTTCCGGAAGCTCGACCACCGAGCCCGCCATGGCGTCGATGCGTTTGACGTGCTGCTCGCCGCGATTGAACAGGTAGTAGCGCCATTCGGCTTCGTTGAAGGGCAGAATGCGCACCAGCAGCACCGCGCCCAGGTCGGCGTACTCGAAGGTGGCATCGTCCAGCGACTGGGAGTCCGAATCGACCGGGTCGCTGAAGATCCCTTCGCCGCTTTTGGTGTTGTTCTCGATCTTGAACGTGATGTTGCCGCCCAGGTTGTCGACGAACACCGTATCGAGAATGTTCAGGTGCGGCGCACGGCCCTGCTCCTGCATATCGCGCCCGGCGCTTTGCCAGGCGAAAGCGAAGCGCTCGGGAAAGACCAGGTCGCGCTCGCCGCGGTTGTCGATATAGCGGCTTACCTCGCCCTGGGCGCTGAGCTCCCAGCGGAAAACCCGCAAGTCGGTGAGCTTTTCACCGATCTGAAACGCCACCAATAGCTTGCCGCTTAACGTGGCCATCTGCGAAAGCGTGGCGTTGCTGTAATACTGCTGTAGCTCGCGAAAGTCGCGGACGAACTGCTCGTCGGTTAGAAAGCTATCGGCCAACGTGCTTTCGGTGAGTTCGAGCCCGTCGTCGTCATCCTTGAGATGATAAAGCGCGAAGACGTCGCTTGCCTCGAGCGCCTTGCGAAGCCCTAGCTGAACATTGAAGCCGAACAGAATCTGGCCGCCGATACGCACCATGTCGCGGGCGACGGCGTTGTTCTCGGTACGCACCCGGGCGCGGCCCAACAGCGCCATGTTGCTGGTACCGAAAACCTCGGCGCGCGCGTCGTTCAAACGCGTCACCGACGCGCCCAGCTCGCTTGACTGGGTGGTCAGCCGGCGCTGAATGGTCTCGAAGGCCGAGCTCTCCCTGACGAGGTTCTCGACGGCGTCCTTCGACGTAGTATCGCTTGATCCAGTGTCCTTCGACATCGTGTCCATCCTGAATGAGTGCTCGCGAGACAAGGGCTCACGACAAAACAAAAAAGACCGCACGTGGCGAACACCTGCGGTCTTTCAAAGGCGCTACAAGGCGGCGGTTAAACCGTTTCGGACGACTTTTTCGCGCCCAGGGCGCGGTCGGCCAGGCCTGCAAGGGTGGCCTGCAGCGCCGGCGATTTGTCGAGCACGCCCTGAATGGACTTGCCGTAACCGATACCGGTGGCGAACTTCTCGAAGATGTCGCCGTCGCCGCCGATCAGCTCGAACTTGGCGTTTTGCAGGGCAGCGGCCATGACCTTGCCGTTTTCCAGCATACCGACACGATGCGCCTCGATCTGGGCCATCACTTCCTTCTCGTGAACCTCCAGGTTCATGCGGAACTCTTCGAAGTTGCGCGCTTCTTCGGACATGTTGTCGTAGGCGCGCAGCTTCTCGACCAGGCCGTTGGCCTCGGCCTTGGCCATCGCCTCGCGGGCCTGGGCCTTGGCGGTACCCAGCTTCTCTTCGCCCATGGCTTCGGCTTCCAGGCGCTGTTCGAGCACGCGCACCTCGGCCATGCCGGCATCTTCGTCGGCCTTGGCATTAGCGGTTTTGACTTCCGCCTGGGCCAAGCCCTCGCTGCGCTGGGCGTGGGCCCGCGCTTCCAGCACCTGGGCTTCGGCCAGACCATCCGCCGCGGCCAGTGCCTGGTGGCCACGCGCCTGCTTCTCTTCGGCGGCGGCGCGCTTCTCGGCGGAATCCAGCTCGGCCTGAGCGCGGATGATGGTTTCTTCGGCTTCGAGCTTGGAGCGCTCGAAGACCGCTTCGGCGGCGCGCACTTCCTTGAGCTTGCTCTCTTCGGCCTCGGCCTGGGCGGCGGTCAGGCGAGTGACTTTCTTACGCTCGGCTTCGGAGCGGTTGCGAACATCGTTGATGTTCTCTTCTTCTTCGGCCACGCTGCGCTCGACGGCGATGCGCTGGCTGGTAATCTCGGCAATGTCCTTGCGCTCTTCTTCCAGCGCTTTCTCCATGCCGATCCGTTCGATCTCGACTGCCCGCTCGCGGTTGACGTCCTCGAGCTCCTTGGCCTGGCGAATACGCACTTCTTCGATCTGGACGGCGCGCTCGCGGGCCTTGGTCGCCATCTCGATCTGGCGCTGCATGTTCTCGTCGGCAATCGCCAGCTCTTCATCGGTCTTGATGCGAGCGGCTTCGCTCTTGGAGCGCTCCTGCTGGCTGACCTGCTCGGCTTCGGACTCTTCGCGCGAGCGTAGGCTTTCGATCTCGCGGCGCTGGCGCGCCTCGGCGTCGGCCTGGGTACGCTCTAATTCGAGCGCCGCTTCCCGCGCCGAGACGTTCTTGCGCTGCACCTCGAGGTCTTGATCGCGCTCGAGCCGGTTGGTCTCGACATTATGCTTCGCGGTGATCTCGGTGATGCACTTGATACCTTCGGAATCAAGAATGTTGTTCGGGTCGAGCGAGCTCTTGGGCGTCTGCTCCAGGTAGTCGATCGCCACGTCTTCGAGCACGTAGCCGTTGAGATCCTGACCGATGGTTTCGACGATGGCGTCGCGGAACTGCTGGCGCTCGTCGAACAGCTGCATGAATTCCATCTTCTTACCGACGGTCTTCAGTGCCTCGCTGAACTTGGCGTTAAAAAGCTCGTTGACGGCGTCGCGGTCCGAGGCGCGGTTAACACCCACGGACTTGGCCACCCGCAGCACGTCTTCGGCGGTCGCGTTAACGCGCAGGTAGAAGGCCACGCTGATGTCGGCGCGCAGGTTATCCCGGCAAATCAAGCCCTCTTTGCCCGTCCGGTTGAGCTCGAGGGTAATGACCGAGATTTGCATGGTTTCGGCGCGGTGAATCACCGGCAGCACCATCGCCCCCGTGAAATAGACCTTCGGCGTGGTTGCCAGATCGTTGACGATCAGCGCCTGGCCCTGGTCGATCTTGCGATAGAACGTTTTGATGAGCGATAAAATCGCCAACAAAAGAACCACAATGATGCCAATGACAAAAAGCGTTGGCATGAGCCACGGTAAGTCCATTTCTTCTCTCCTGTTAACGGGGTGGTCAGTCGTTCGAGCCGGCGTTGAAATCGTCTTCCGGGATGACCCGGTAGGCGTCCTCATCGGCCAGGTAGTTAATCAAAATCGCACGATCCCCCCGTACCAGCGGTTTGTCGCTGCGCACCTGAAGGATGAGATGGTCGCCGTCGATATAGGCGTCGGCGCGCCCACGGGCTCTGTCGACGCTGCCGGAGCGGATCGTACAAAGCGTGCCTGCCAGGCGCTGCTCGGTAGGCAGATGCAGCGCGGGCTTGAAGAGCGGGCGCAGTGGCTTGATCAGCCAGGAGGTAATGAAGATACCCACGAAGAACCCGAGGACCAGCACGACCAGGCTAAAGAGCCCGTATAAAAGCCCGGCAGCGACGTACTCCCCCACCAAGAGCTCGGCGAAATAGCTAAACAGCCAGCCAAACAGCACGACCAGGGTAACGGCCAGCGGGAGTGGCACGCCCTTGAGGCCTAACGTCGCCAGCAGGCCGCCGGCGTCCACGGAGCCATCGGCGCCGTCCATATCGCCCAGGTCGTCACCGGTCATGCCAGACAGCGAGATCAGCCAGTAGATGACGGCCACGCTGAGCAGAATGGTGAAAATCACCGTCGGGAAGGTCGAAATGATCGAGATAAATAAAGGCATGCGCCTTCTATTCCTTGAAAGCCGGGTCAGGATGGCGCTCGCAGCGAACGCCCTGCGCGATAGTGAGAGTCAGCGAGAGCAGGCGCACCGCGCGCTATTTTCCTGCCCTCAGGATTAGCAAAAACTACAGGAGCGATGCTTAAAAGCAAGATATAAGGAGTTTTTAAGCGATCACTTACATAGCGTGTAGGCAATCTCTTACATTTCGAGTTAATTCGACTGTAGTTATTAAAAAATTGAATGGAAGCGTACGTCCTCGATGACCTTATTAGCTTTGCCTTAATAAACGCCACGTCATACATTAAGGCCCCAAGCGCTTACACGGCGCGCCGCAGTACTCTGACGCAACTCGGCAAACGGCTATCCAACTCAGGGATGAATACCATGGATGACACGCTTTCTAACGGCTTCTCTTTGGCCGAGTTTCAGCAAGACCGGCTATCGGCGGATCAGCGCACATTGCTGCAATGGGCCGACTGCGAACTCTATTCGGCCTTTGTGCGCAATGCAGCAGGTGAGGAAGAGCCGGCCGTCGTTCAGATGGACTCGGCGTCACGCTACGTCGCCTCCACCAGCCCGGACACCTTGCACACCCTGCTGGCTGGAGCCAAGCTTGCAGAAGGCAGCGAAGTGGTCGTCAAGCCACTGCCACTCAATGAGTTGGCGCGCAATGCGTACCTCTATGCTGTGGGCCTACACATTCTCGACGACGAAAACGGCCAGTATCTCGACCGCCCGACCCTGCTAACACTGGGGTTGACCGCCGTGGTGGCGTTGCCGGAAAGTAAAGAGACCCTCTACCAAGCGGACATTTTCTTTTTCGCACCAGCGCACGATGCCCAAACCGTGCCGCACGGCGCCGTTCAGTACTGGTACGACGCAAGCCCCGAGCCCTTCGAAAGCCAGGACACGAGCCTAAAAGCGTCGATCTACGTATTTGACGATGAGCTGGATTGGGCCAACCCGCTCTTTCCCGACCTGCCCGAAGGCGCGGTTGCGTTGAGCACCCTTTCGCCCGGCGCTAAGGCCTTTTTCGAGCGTACACGATGGCCGCTGCTAAGAGGCCTGAACCTGGAGCCAGCAAAGCCTCTCGAAGGCGAGCAGCCCTACCACAACAGCCTGGCCGAAGGACAAGCGCTGACCTCTTTCAACCAGCTGCGGGCCATGATGGGGCGGGACATCGTACCCTCAGCCCTGGACATCACCCTGAACGTTGCAGACGCTGACGCGCAGGAGAAAGAATCTGCCAATACCTCGGCGATCTGGAAGGTCACGATCAGCTTTACCACACCCTTGAACATCAAGGCGCTCTTCACACCACTGTGGGTGCCGGCGTCGCTATGTCAGGCCAACACAGAGCTACCCGACACCACCGGCATCCACCGCGCCAGCAAAGCGCTACGCGAGCGTATCGTGGATCATCTCGCCTGGATATTTCTCCACCGAGGGCGAAGTTTCGACGTGGCGCTGTTCGGCAACTGCCTGGAAGGGCTACTACCTGGCCACGTAATCAACCAGTTCGAGCCTTTTCAGCCGGACTACACCGACCACCGTTTTCCCTGCTTGGCGCGCTTTCAATGTGCGGATGAACAGGTGCCCGTACTGCTACTCGGCCAGGAGGGTGGCCACTACGTGTGCAAGCCGCTGAAGAATGCCGATATACAGGAATCGAAGGTACCCACCTCGATCCCCCGCCGCAGCGAACTGATCGATATGGCCTCCCAAAGCATGCCGCTCTCCAGTATTGACGACATTCTGGTGCTCCCCCCCGCGCTCATCGATTTCCCCGAACCGTGGTACGAAGGCATACGGATCAGCGATCAAAATCTCAAGGCGTCGTTTTTTTCCAGCATGCGCGTCAACGTCTTCCTGGACGAGGTCGAGCGAAACGATAGCGCGGCCACCAGCCCCCTGGTGAAAGGGATATTGGGGGCCTGCCTGGTCGTGATGGTGATTACTGCCCTCGTCGCGTTGAGTTTGTAGCTTTCACCGGGTTAATGCGTGAATGGCGAACCTGGAGAACGGCTGCCGCACGGGCATAAAAAAACCCGCCTTCGACCGAGACGGGTGTTTAGATGAGAAGGCCCGGCGCCTGCCCGGGATGGCAGGCGCCGGATAAGCCGCTACTCGGCTTCGAAGATAACCGGGTACTCCTCGACGGGTTCGTCGCAGGCTTCGGCGGCGCGGTATTCGGTGAGGTGAAAATCGGCGCCCTGCCACTGCCAGGTGCGTGCACCGCCACAGCCGCCAGCGCCGCGGTCCTTGTACTGATCACTCAGCACCGCGGTATCGGCATCGAACGTTGGGTCGAAAAGTTGATCGGTGCCGGTCCAACTGCCGTTACGCCACTGGGCAAAGAGTAGCTTGCGCGGATCGGCGTCCTCGGCCTGATAGATCGCCTCATAAGAGGTCTGATAGGCACCGGCGTTGCACGGCACCAGCCACAGATCGCCACTGACCAGATCATCCTCGATTTCGTGATGCTGCGGCGCAATTCCCCGGGCGGGGTCGATCGGCCCACAGGCCTCCCCCACCATTGCGGCTACCTCTTCCGGCAACTCTTGGGGCGCCGAAGAGGTCTCATTCATCTGCGCGGCGGCAAAGCCGGCGGAAACCGTCAGCGTCGCGGCGGTCAACCAGCTTAGTGTGCGTAACATCATATCCACCTCCTGTTTGTGGTTTGCCTTGAATAACGTTTTTCGACAAGCGCTCAAGCGTGCTGGCTACTTCATAACGCATTGTTTGGCCGTCTGTCACGTGGCTATCCAGGTTTAGCTGATTGTTTCAGAGCGATTCGCCCCCGCGCCTGCGGGGAACGGAACGGCATGTAAAAACCAATGAAGAAATCAACGTACAAATTGCAGCGTGTAACGTTACGCGCTACAGTGCTATCGACATTCACAACATGGGAGGGGTTAGCAATGCGATGATTAAAAAGATTAAGCACAAGGGTTTGAAACGGCTCTATACGCATGGTGAAACACAGGGAGTCCAGCAAGATCATGTCATCGATTTGAGAGAAATACTTTCAGCACTGGACGATGCCGTAAAACCCAAGGATATGGATTTGCCCGGGTTGGATTTTCACCCTTTGAAAGGCAAGAGAAAGGATTTTTTCTCGGTGCATGTAAACGGTAATTGGGTGGTCATATTTACGTTTGAAGGCGACCAGGCAACCCTTGTCGATTATTTGGATTACCACTAGTGGCGGCGCATCTTGATAACTGGCTCGGTACGGTTATCAAGGTGCACCGAACAGGTTATTGCCGGCGATGCCGGTAGCCTGGATGGCACCACCTTTAAATAGAGTAGAGAGACTCAAAAAAATGACGATGATGAACCCGCCCCATCCAGGTAGTTTATTGCGCCGTCGGATCGTTCCGGCGCTGGGACTGACGGTCACCGAATTTTCCGAAAAGCTGGGCATGTCACGCGCGGCTGTATCACGCGTATTGAATGAACGCGCCAGCATCTCCCCTGATTTTGCCGTTAGGCTCGAACATGGTGGCATCGGTAATGCCCGGCATTGGCTAGCAATGCAGTCGAGTTACGAGTTGTGGCAGGCTGAGCGTAAAGAGCAGAATCACATAGATAATTTTGCTACTGCTTGACTGGGTCTAATACCCAGCCAAAAAGCCCGGTGTACTGCGACGCCGGGCTTTTTGGGTATAAAGGAAGCTGTGTAAATCAAAACGATGATCTGATTAAACCGCAGAGACTATATGCGTCTTGATAAACGACTCACCCCCACGCCTACGCGGAATGCTTGAACCTCGACATTATAACGCGCGGTGCGACCAAGGGCTTGTTACGCAAGCGACGCCTGCGACTCTTCCACCATCTCCCCCGCCAATTCACCCACCGTACGCACCGCGCTTTCCATCGCCGGCGTGAGCGTGAACGCGTAGTTCAGCCGCAGGCACTGGCGAAACTTGCCCGAGGCGGAGAAGAGCGACCCCGGCGATATATGAAGCGCGTGGGGCGCCAGGCGTTCGTTCAGGCGTACGCAGTCCACCGCGGCGGGCAGCTCCACCCAGAGTAGAAAGCCGCCCTGGGGGTAGCTGATCGCCGTGCCGTCGGGGAAATAGCGCTGCACCCAGTGGATCATCACATCGCGCTGGCGCTGGTATTGGCGAACGACAAAGCGCAGGTGGCGATCGAAATAACCCTTGGCGACGAACTCTGCCACGGCCAACTGGGGGAGCGTGGCCGAGGCGCCGGTGGAGACGTATTTCATGTGCAGCGCCTGGTCGCGGTAGCGCCCCGGTGCCATCCACCCTACTCGAAGCCCCGGCCCCACGGTTTTGGAAAAGCCGCTGCACAGTAGCACCCGGCCATCGTCATCGAAGGATTTTATGGTGGGCGGCCGGGGCTGGCTGAATGACAGGTCGCCGTAGATGTCGTCTTCGATGATCGCCACGTCAAAACGCTGGGCGAGCTGAAACAGCGCTCGCTTACGCGCGGCGGGCATGGTGTAGCCCAGCGGGTTATTAAAGGTGGGCGTGACCTGAATGGCGCGGATCGGCCACTGCTCCAGGGCCAGCTCCAGCGCCTCCAGGCTGATGCCGGTTTGCGGGTCGGTGGGAATCTCGAGCGCCTTCAGGCCGCTGGCCTTGAGAATCTGCATGGTGCCGTAGAAGCTGGGGGAATCGACCGCGACCACGTCGCCGGGCTGGGTCAGGGTGCGCAGCGCGATGGACAGCGCCTCCTGGCAGCCGGTGGTGACCATGATGTCATCCGGGTGTAGCAAACAGCCCGAGGCGACCGCCAGGCGCGCCACCTGCTGGCGAAGCTCGGGGCTTCCAATCAGCTTGTCGTAGTTGAAGCCGTGAAGGTCGGTGCGGCGGTGCAGTCCCGAGAGGATTTTGGAAAGCGGGTTGAGCGTTTCGTACTCTAAATTGGGGATGCCGCGCCCCAGCAGCAGGCGCTGGTCGTCACGCTGGGTGGCGACCATCTCGAGCACCTGGTCCCACTGGGAAACGTCCAGCGGGCGCTGGGCCGGGCGCGACACCGAAGGCAACGCCGCCGGCGCCCGGCGGGCCAACACGAAGTAGCCCGACCGCGGCCTGGATCCGATCACCGCCGAATCCATCAGTTGGCGGTACGCCTCCTGGGCGGTGGAAATACTGACATCCAGCTCCTGGCATACGGCGCGAATCGAGGGTAGCCGCTCGCCCACGGGGTAAATATCGTGCTCGATGCGCTCGCGCAGAATACCCGCCACTTGCTCGTAACGCGTCATACCAGTCTCCCGATGAAGGCTCCAACGACCATACAGATTGAAGGATTTTTACCCTACAGAGCGCTAATATCGACCCTCTGTATCTTAAAATCAATAAATCCTATATCTGTATCCTCATTCACGCGCCGGTTACCTTGGAAAAGCCCTCCCAAGGAGACTCGCCATGCCCCGTTTCAGCCTGAACCAGCTTCGCGCTACCCTACGCAAGTACCTCGAACGCCGCCGCAGCCGCCGCCAGCTGTTGACCCTAGACGACCGCCTGCTGCGCGATATCGGCATGAGCCGCGCCCAGGTCAATCGCGAAGCCAAGCGCCCGTGTTGGCGCAGCTCACTACCCCAAGGAGGCCCGTATGACACGCGCTGATTACTACCTGCTCGATGTATTTACCGATCGACCCTTTACCGGCAACCCGCTGGCGGTGTTTCTGAAAAGCGACGCGCTCGATACCCCCACCATGCAGGCGATCGCCCACGAACTGAACCTGGCGGAAACGGTGTTTCTGGGTACGGCCAAAGCACCCGGGCACTACCCGATGCGCATCTTCACCCCAATCGAGGAGCTGGATTTCGCCGGCCACCCCACCGTGGGCACCGCTCAGCTGCTTGCCGAACTTGGCCTGGTCGAGCGCGAGCAAACGCTGGTATTGGCGCCGCCGGTAGGCGAGTTGGCCGTGCGCTTCTCGGATACAAAAGCCACGTTTACGACCGCCCGCGCGGCCAGCATTGACCCGAGCCCGCTCAGCCGCGAAGGCGCCGTGGCTCTTTTAGGGCTTGAACCTGGCCAGGTACTGGGCGAGCCGGTCGTCGCCTCCTGCGGGCTGGCGTTTCATCTTGTCGAGCTGAGTGATGCCAAGGCCCTGGGCGCCGTGCAGGTGTCCGCCGCCGAGTGGAACGCCACGATTGCCCCGAGCGGCGCCGAGCAGGTCTATCTTTACGTGCGGGAAACCGACACCAATAACGCGGGCGCCATTCGCAGCCGCATGTTCTCGATGCACGATAGTCTTTGCGAGGACCCGGCCACCGGCAGCGCGGCGGCGGCGCTTAGCGGCTATTTGGCTACCCAAGGGGATACGCGCCGCTGGACGATCCACCAGGGCGTTGAGATGGGCCGGCCTAGCGTGATCGAGACTGAAATGAACGGCGATTTGGTGGACGTGAGCGGCCAGGCGGTACTCGTGGGCAAAGGCACGCTCTACTTACCGGATTAACATGAACAAGCCCCACCCGGTTATCCGGATGGGGCTCTCAATGCCGCTGCGCCAGGCGCTAACGCCTGGCGCTTCTCATCAGTTCTGATTGGCGGGAAACGAGAACTCCGCCCGGGTCGCTTCACTGACCGACGGCCAACGCTGAGACACCGCCTTGCGCCGGGTGTAAAAGCGCACCGCGTCCGGGCCATACGCGTGTAGGTCGCCAAACAGCGAGCGCTTCCAGCCGCCGAAGCTGTGGTAGGCCACCGGCACCGGCAGCGGTACGTTGACGCCGACCATGCCCACTTCGATACCGTCGGTGAAGCGGCGCGCCGCCTCGCCGTCGCGGGTGAACAGGCACGTGCCGTTGCCGTACTCGTGGTCGTTGATCAGCTGCATGGCTTCATCCAGGCTGCCCACGCGCACTACGCAGAGCACCGGGCCGAAGATCTCTTCCTGGTAGATGCGCATATCCGCGGTGACGTTGTCGAACAGGCAGCCGCCGACGAAGTAGCCGTTTTCGTGGCCTTTCACGGTCAGCTTGCGGCCGTCGGCCACCAGTTTTGCCCCGGCATTCACGCCCTCTTCGATAAAGCTCAGCACCTTGTCGCGGTGTTCGGCGGTGACCAGCGGGCCCATGTCCAGGCCCTTGTCGGTACCCGGGCCGACCTTGAGATCGGCGATCTTGGGCAGCATGGCGTCCACCAGCCGGTCGGCGGTTTCATCGCCCACGCATACCGCGACCGAAATCGCCATGCAGCGCTCGCCGCAGCTACCGAACGCAGCGCCCATCAGCGTGTTGGCGGCGTTATCGAGATCCGCATCCGGCAGCACCACGGCGTGGTTCTTCGCCCCGCCCAGGGCCTGAACCCGCTTGCCGTTGGCGGTGCCGCGGGTGTAGATCGCCTCGGCCACCGGGGTGGAGCCCACGAACGAGACCGCCTTCACCGCCTTGGCGTCCAGCAGCGTTTCCACCGCCTCGCGGCTGCCGTGGACCACGTTCATCACGCCATCCGGCAGGCCCGCTTCTTTCAAGAGCTCGGCCACGGCCATGGTGGAGGATGGATCCTTCTCCGAGGGCTTCAATATGAAGCAGTTACCGCAGGCGATCGCCATGGGATACATCCAGAGCGGCACCATGGCGGGGAAGTTGAACGGCGTGATGCCGGCCACCACGCCCAGCGGCTGAAAGTTCGACCACGCATCGATGCCTGGGCCCACGTTGTGGGAGTACTCGCCTTTCAAAAGCTCCGGCACGCCGCAGGCGTACTCGACGTTCTCGATGCCGCGCTTGAGCTCGCCCAGGGCGTCTTCCGGCGTCTTGCCGTGCTCTTCACTAACGAGCTGCACCAGGCGCTCTTGGTTGTCTTCCAAAAGCTGCTTAAAGCGGTACATCACCTGGGCGCGCTTGGCCGGGGGCGTATCGCGCCAGGCCGGGAACGCGGCCTGGGCGGCTTCGATTGCACGCTCGACATCCTCGGCACTTGCATCGCACACCTGGCGGATTACTTCGCCGGTCGAGGGGTTGGTGACGTCCAGCGTGCGCGGGCTTTCGACGCGCTCGCCGTTGATGAAATGAGAAACAACGCTCATCGCTTTACTCCAATCGGTTATGCCAACGAATCCAGGGTACTTGCCACCGCATCGAACAGCCGCTCGAGCTCGGCTTCCGTGGTACCAAACGGAGGGCCGAACTGCAGCGTATCGCCACCGAAGCGTACGTAAAAGCCGGCTTCCCAGAGTGCCATATGGGCATCCCGGGGGCGAATGGTCGGGTCGCCGTCGCGCGGGGCAAGCTGAATCGCCCCGGCCAAGCCAAAATTGCGGATATCCACCACGTTCGCGCGGCCTTTTAGCGCGTGCAGCTTCGCCTCGAACGCCGGGGCGATACCGCGTACCTGGCCGGGGAAGTCTTCGCGCTCGAACAGTTCGAGCGAGGCCAGCCCCGCCGCGCAGGCTACCGGGTGGGCGCTGTAGGTGTAGCCGTGGACGAACTCGATGGCGTGGTCCGGCCCGCCGCCGTGCATGAAGGTATCGAAGATCTCACTGTTGGCGATCACCGCGCCCATGGGCACCGCGCCGTTGGTGACCTGCTTGGCCACGTTCATGATGTCCGGCGTCACGCCAAAGGCCTCGGCGCCGGTACGCGCGCCACTGCGCCCGAAGGCGGTAATCACTTCGTCGAAAATCAACAGGATATCGTGCTCGGTACAGATCTGGCGCAGCCGGTCCAGGTAACCTTTCGGCGGCACGATGACGCCGGCGGAGCCGGACATCGGCTCGACGATCACCGCGGCGATGTTCGAGGCGTCGTGCAGGGCGATCTGGTCGAGCAGCGCATCGGCAAGCTCCGCGCCGGTCTCGGCCTGGCCCTTGGTGAAGGCGTGGCCAGTCTGGAGGGTGTGCGGCAAGTGCGTGACGTCCAGCAGCTGGCCGTAGTGCTTACGGTTGCCACCAATGCCGCCCATGCTCGTGCCGCCCACGTTCACACCGTGATACCCCTTGGCGCGGCCGACCAGCCGCGTCTTTTCGGGCTTGCCTTTCAAGCGCCAGTAGGCCCGGGCCATCTTGAGCGAGGTGTCTGCCGCATCAGAGCCGGAGTTGGTGAAAAAGACGTGGTCGAGCCCTTTAGGCGTAAGACTTGCGATCTTCTCCGCCAGCTCGAACGCCAGGGGGTGGCCGATTTGAAAACCCGGGGCGAAATCCAGCGAACCGAGCTGCTTCGAGACGGCTTTTTGGATCTCCTCCCGGTTGTGCCCCGCGCCACACGTCCAGAGCCCGGAGAGCGAATCGAAAAGCTTACGGCCCTGGTCGTCGATGTAGTAGCGCCCCTCGGCGCCGGTAATCACCCGGGGGTGAGCGCGAAAATCGCGGTTGCCGGTGTAGGGCATCCAGTAGTGCTGGTTCATCGTTTCGTTGGCGCCTTGCTGGGCCCCAGCGTGCGAGGTCGTGGAGAGATCCGTCACGGTGGCAAACTCCATAGCGATAGGGATATGAAGTCAGCATGCGTTACGAAATACGTTTATCAAACAAGATTTCTCTTTAGCTCACGTTAGTAAATTTATACGTAATACGTGGCCGTGACAGGCACGCACTCCTTGACGTTTTTTGTGAACAGCCCTAATTATTGTATTTATACGAATAAATATAAAAACCGATAAGCACGCCTACCCAGGTCACACATCGCGGCGCCCTTGCGGCTCTCGACGGTGCTGACTGCCGCTCACAACTACGTATAAAGCGGATATCAACAAAGGGCTAACTCGTCATGAAGCACTTCCCTCCTGCCAAGCTGTGGCTGTATGGCGCCATCGCGTTTGGTTTTGTAATGCTGGAAAGCCCCCTCATCCTGGTGGCCAATCGTATCGAGCCGACGGTGCTCGGCATTCCCTTCTTTCTGGCCTGGAACCTGTTCTGGTGGCTGATGCTGACGCTGACGTTTTTGGTGGCGTATTTCACCGACTGGGGCAGCGCGGCACCGGCTCGTCGAGCGGACCACCCCACTGATCAGGGAGAAAAATAATGTCTGGCAGCCTCTTTATCATTGCGGCCTTCATGATCATCCCGTTGATCGTTGGGGTGCTATCGGCCCGCCAATCCCAGGCCACCAGCGAGGACTTCTTCGTTCAGGGCCGGGCAATGGGCAGTATTGCGGTATTTTTTACCGTGGCGGCGACCTGGTGGAGCGCCTTCGCGTTTCTGGGCTCCAACGCCACCTTCTACACCAACGGGCCGGTCTTTCTCACCGCCCTTGCCTGGAATCTCCAGTTTGGCTTCATGTATTACGCCGTGGGTAAACGGGTCTGGTTTCTGGGCAAGCGGTTCGACTATTTAACGCCTTCGGACCTGATGGGCGACTTTTATAACAGCGAGGCGCTGCGCATCACTGTGGCCGCCATCATTCTGTTTTTTACCGTCCCCTATCTGCAGATCCAGCTCACCGGCGGCGCCTACTTGATCGAAGTCGCCTCCAACGGCTTGATTCCCTTCTGGCTGGCGGCGCTGCTTTTCTACTTCATCATCATCGTTTACGTCTGGATCGGCGGTATCCGCGCCATCGCCTGGACCGATGTGATCTACGGCGCCCTGCTGTTTTTCGGCATGATGTACGCGGGCTACTACATCTCGAACCAGTTGGGCGGGCCTGTCGCGCTATTCAGCCAGCTACAGCAATCCTCGCCGGCGCACCTGACCCTGCCGGGGCCGAACGGCAACATGGGCTACCCCATGTGGTTCTCGCTGTTTGCGATTACCGCCATCGGCGCCTTCATGGGCCCGCAAATCTGGCTGCGCATGTACTCGGTCAAGCACGGCAAGCTTTTCAACCTGATGCCCTTTTTGCTGGGCCTGGCAGCCTTTGCCTACGTGGGTTCGGTGCTGTCGGGCTACTCCGGCGTGCTGCTGGAGCCGGGCGTGGAAAACCCCGACCAGATCCTGCCCATCATGCTGATGGAGTACGCCCCTTATCTGCTTGCCTCGCTGATCATGGCGGCGGGCGCTTCGGCGGCGATGTCGACGGCCAACTCCCAGATCCACGCGGTGTCCACCGTGGTCACCATGGATATCTACAAGCGCTACGTGAACCGGGACGCGAGCCAGATACGCATCGTGACCATCGGGCGCTACTCGCTGGTCGGCTTCTCGCTGGCCGCTTACATCATGGCGCTCACCGTGCCCGGCGTGCTGGTGACTATCGGCATTGCCGCGCTGGCGGGTACCGCGCAGCTGATCGTGCCCACCGTTGGCGCTATCGCCTGGAAGCGAGCCCACCCCATCGCCGCCCTGGCCGGCCTGTGGGCGGGCGTGGCCTGCGTACTGCTGATGACCTTTGGCCCGCTGAGCGCGCCCTTCGGTTTTCACGCCGGCATCTGGGGGCTTTTGCTCAACGTTTTGCTGTTTATCGGGCTGAGCCGTGCGTTAGAGCGCCGCGACACCGAGGTGGTCGAACGCTTCACCCAGGCGCGTAGAGAGTACGACGCCGAGTACCACCCGGAGCGCCTGACCACCGATACCGCTTCCACCGCTACGCGTAACCGGTAAGGAGCGCCTTGATGGCTCACCCCGCCACGCCCGGCCGCCGCCCCAAGCTCGCCGAGCTGATCAGCGACGACATCAAGCGCTGGATCGCCGCTGAGTCGCTCGGTGAAGGCGACCGGCTGCCCAACGAAAAAGCCTTGATGGAACTCTACGGCAGCGCCAAAGCCACCGTGCGCGAGGCGCTGAAGATTCTCGAGGTCGAGGGGCTGATCACCTTGAAAACCGGCCCCAAAGGGGGTGCGGTGATCAATCAGCCGGGCATGGAACCCGCCAGCCGCATGCTGCGCAATTTTCTGCACTTTCAAAAGCTCGACGGCTGGCAGGTGTACCAGTTGCGCAAACTTCTGGAAGTGGAGCTGGCCGCCTCCGTGGTCGGTCGGCTGAGTGAGGAAGATTACCGCCAGCTCGAAGCCAATATGGCCGCTTGCGGCGGCTGTGGTGCCAGCGAGGACGATCACCGCCATCAGCGGTTTCTGGAGCTCGAGTTCCATCAGCTGCTGGCGGCCGCCTGCCCCAACCCATTGCTTGCATTCATGTGCCGGTTTCTCAACGACATGCTGCGCGACCTGGTCGTCATCAAGAAGGCTTACGTGCCCGAACGCGGCCAGTTCGACCGGGCCAACCAGGACTACCACCGTCAATTGGTAGAGGCCTACCGCGCCGAGGACACGCCGCGCGTGCGCAAGATAATGGCCGAGCACATGGCGGATGCGGAATTTCACATGAGCGCCCTGGAAGCCGAGATGGCCGCCCAGATGCTGACCGGCAGCCTTCACTTCGATTCACATCAACGCTCCAAACTGCACGATTTGCTGACAGACAACGCTCGACCGGCGCCCTCGGCGCTTAACCCTGCGAGGAGAACAAAATGACCGCGACGCAAACCACCCCAACCGACCTGACCACCGACAGCGAGCGCCTTTGGGCCTCGATGATGGAGATGGCCAAGCTGGGCGAAACGCCTAAAGGCGGCGTCAACCGCCAGGCGCTCACCGACCTGGACCGTCAGGGGCGCGATTTATTCATCGAGTGGTGCAAGGCCGAAGGCTGCACGGTGCGTATCGACCGCATCGGTAACATCTTCGCCCGCCGGGAAGGCCGCGACCCGCAGGCCAAGACGGTCATGGCCGGCAGCCACCTGGACAGCCAGCCCACCGGCGGCAAGTATGACGGCGCCTTTGGCGTGCTGGCGAGCCTCGAGGTCGTTCGCACCCTGAACCAGCACAACATCAAAACCCGCGCGCCCGTCGAGATCGCCGCCTGGACCAACGAAGAGGGCTGCCGCTTTGCCCCCTGCATGATGGGCTCCGGCGTGTTTACCGGCGAGCTCGGCTTCGACGAGATGATGGCGCGCACCGATGCCGAGGGCATGACGGCAAGCGACGCGCTGGATGAGACCGGCTATCGCGGCAGCGACGCCGTCTCCCCCGAGGAAATCGCGGCCTACTTCGAACCCCACATCGAGCAGGGCCCCATCCTCGAAGACACCGACACCACCATTGGCGTGGTGATCGGCGCCCTCGGCCAGCAGTGGTTCGACCTCACGCTCACCGGGTTAGAAGCCCACGCCGGCCCCACGCCCATGGATTTACGCCGCGACGCCATGATGGGCGCAGCGGAAGTCACCCAAGCGCTCAACCGTATCGCCCATGCCTACGCCCCCCACGGCCGGGGTACGGTGGGTTACATGGCGCTTCACCCGGGCTCGCGCAACGTGATTCCCGGTCAGGTGAAGATGACTCTGGACATGCGCCATTGGGAACCCGAGGCGCTGGAAGCGATGAGCCGCGAGGTAACCCAGGCCGTCGAGGAGATCAGCAAACGCCACGGGCTCGAGTACGAGCTCACGCCGACAGCGACCTTCGCGCCGGAGTTTTTCGATAAAACCTGCGTCGAGCGTGTTCGCCAGGGCGCCGAGACGTTGGGGCTGTCGCATCAGGAGATCATCAGCGGCGCGGGCCACGACGCTATTTTCATCAATCGCGTGGCGCCGGCGGCGATGATCTTCATCCCCTGCAAGGACGGCATCAGCCACAACGAGGCCGAAAGCGCCACGCCCGAACACGTTCACGCCGGCGCCAACGTGCTGCTCCGGGCGGTGCTGGACGCAGCGGGTATCGATGAAGGGAGCGCGTGATGACCACCCCTTCCCAGGAAACCTTCGAGACGCTCACCGCCTGCGAAGCGCTGGCGCGGTTTCGCGAAGGTACGCTCAGCCCGGAAACCCTCGTCGAAGACTGCCTGGCCCGCATCGCGCGCGACAACCCACGCGTGAACGCCTTTAGCGTGGTCAATGAGCGCGAGGCGCGCGAACTCGCCAGGGCATCGCACCAGCGCTGGCAGCGGGGCGCGCCCTGCGGGCCGCTGGACGGCGTACCGGTGACCATCAAGGATTTGACGCTGACGAAGGGGCTGCCCACCCGCATGGGCTCGACCACCACCTCGCCGGATGGCCCCTGGGAGGTGGACGCGCCCATCAGCCGCCATCTTCGCGCGGCAGGCGCCATCGTGGTCGGCAAGACCACCTCGCCGGAATTTGGCTGGAAAGGCGTGACCGACAACCCGCTGCATGGCATCACCCGCAACCCCTGGAATACCCGGCTGACGCCCGGTGGTTCATCCGGCGGCGCGGGCGCGGCGGCGGCGCTGAACCTGGGGCTACTGCACCAGGGTAGCGATGCGGGCGGCTCCATTCGCATTCCGTGCAGCTTTACCGGCACCTTCGGCATCAAGCCAACGTTTGGCTGGGTACCCCAATGGCCCGCCAGCGCCATGAGCACGCTTTCGCACTTGGGGCCCATGACCCGCACCGCCGCGGACAGCGCGCTGATGTTAAGCGTGATGGCCCAGCCGGACAGCAGGGACGGCTACGCGGGCAACCCACAAGGCCCCGACTGGCGAGCCCCCCCGCCGGCCGACCTGAGCGGCTACCGCATCGCCTTTAGCGCGAACCTGGGTTACGTGGACGTGGCGCCGGACATCGCCAGGCGAGTGGAAGAAGCGGTCACGCACCTTGAAGCGCTGGGTGCCACGGTCGAACGCGTCGACCCGGGCTTCGACAACCCGCTGGAAACGTTTAATACGCTCTGGTTCGCAGGCGCCACCCAGGCGCTGGAAAAGCTCAACGAAACACAGCAAGCGGCCCTGGACCCGGGCTTTTTGGATATTGCCCGGCGTGGGCAGGATGTATCGCTTTCTGCGTACCTGGCCGCCCGGCGCGCGCGCAGCGAGCTGACCGCCCACATGGCGGCGTTTCACGAGCGATATGACCTGCTGGTGACCCCCACCATGCCGATATCACCGTTCACGGCGGGCCATAACGTGCCGCCCGGTGGGCCTTATAAGGATTGGATGGACTGGACGCCGTTCAGCTACCCTTTCAACCTCACTCAGCAACCCGCAGCGTCGATGCCCTGCGGGCTGGATGACCAGGGGCTGCCGGTAGGGCTTCATCTGGTGGCGGGGAAATATCAGGATATGAAGGTGCTGCATGTGGCGCGGGTGTTGGAGGGGGTATTGCCGAGGTTAACGCCACCTGCCGCATGAATATAACCAACGGCAGTGAAATGCTTATCGGGATATTCAATAAGGCGGCGTTTATGTTGAAGGGTGGGCTCGTTTCGTCATAACACCTTGCTCACCGGTGAATTAGGAGCGCAGCGAGTAATTTATCCGCGTGCAGCAACTTGTTATGCTTCGCCCGCACCAAGACTTCGAATGAGGGGTGCAATCTCAACATAATCATCTACCCAGATCACGTTCAACCCAAGCTCGTTTGCGTCTTGCTCCTCCAGCAAATGGGCCAGTTCATCTACCGTCTCGCCCGATGAGACCGTAGACGGAGACTTCTTGATAATGTAGTGACCAAGTACTGAGGAAGGGTTCTTTCGATTTGCGACATCTAGGAGCCTGCGCATATTCGGGTCGGAAAGACTGAGTCCAACAAACAAGCAAACATTCTGACTAAGCTTGTTAAGCTGAATTAAATTTGACCAACTGAATGGATCGATAAATTGGCTGTGATAGGCATCTTCAGAAAAGACAATTTCGTCGTCCTTTTTGATGCGTCCCTTACGGGGCAAGTAACCGTGCACATGATAGATAGGGAGTTCTGACGGCTTCGTCCGCTCACCCTCTTGTGAGATAGCCTTAAACTTAATATGGCTGGCTGCAAGGTTTTCTTCGATGAGCCCATCAAAGTTAAATGTGATTATTGAATCTAGAGGTTTTCCATCTCGTTGTGGGCGAGAAAGATCCACTATCGCATCAATCATTTCGCAACTAGAGGGATTTTTACTATACAGAGCATCACGAAGTTTTGGCAAAAAATCGCTGCCAAGATGAGACTTTAGGTACTTACCAACTACCAAAGAAGAAGGACCATATTTGTCATGGAATTTCTGCGCCTCTGCACCTTTCAAAGAAATTGAATGGTTTTGAGATATCGCGTCCATCATGGACTCAAGTAAGTTCATTAGCAGATCGTTCCATGAGGACACACCTGCTCCGATGGATACGCCCGCGCCGCACACGAGTGTTAGATTTCCAGCTGACAGCGCTAGGGATAGCTGTTTAATTGCGTTATCGTAGTTCCTTTTTCGATCTAGCGCTCGAGGTGCTTTTTTCTTCTTGGAAGTGCCCAAGGCATCTAGAATCCTGCCTAAACCAATTTCTCGGTCTTGGGTTAAATCTACGTAGAGATAGCGCGCCAAATAATCTGGCATGCTGCTTCCATCAATCAATACCGGAATGATCTTTAGCTCACGACCTGAAATATCTCCCAGGGCCAGAGCCGAGTACTCTTTCATTACCCACTTTGATCGAAGGGAAGCCTTACTAACTATCACGATGAGCGCGTCCGCACCCTTCAATCCGGATTCAATTTTATTGAGGAGGTTATCTCCAACGCGAAGAGCCCATTTATCAAACCAGACTTTATGGTTCGCCTCTTTCAACCTACCAGCCAACCACTCGGCAAAGTCTTTATTGTGTTGGCTGTAGCTTAGAAATACGTTCATCGTTCACCTAGATACATAACGCCCGCAACAGCGGAAAATTTAGCGCATAGCGATTAATTTGTCCGGCTGATTGCGTTTGTTAGAATAACTATGAATCTAACTTAGCTGTTAATATCTTAAACCCTGCCGCTCCAAAAAAAACGGCGAAAAAAGCTTCAAACCAGCGGCGAAGTTTTAGATACGTACTACGAACTTTGGGTATTGAGAAAATATAAGCGTAACCTTGAAATATAATTAAACTTTCTAAACCAACAACACCTATTACTTTGATTAAGTCCTGTGGTGAGGTATTAGCTGGTATACCAATGGCATACAATGACCCATAGAACAAAATGGCTTTCGGGTTGGTTAAATGAATGGCAACACCTCGGAGGTATGTTTTCATTAAGCTTGATTTAGAGGTGCTACTTATTTCAATATCTTTGTGATAAATGGATGAACGAAACGCCTTGTAAGCTAAAAATATTAAGTAGCATGCCCCAACGTATCTAACCAGCTCAAGTAACCATGCATTCGTATACATAATAGCACTAAGACCAAATGCTGCTGAACAAGACCAGAAAAAAGACCCTGTTAGCGTTCCGGCCGCCAAAGTCGCACCATGTAAACGCCCTTGACTCATTGATGTTCCTGCAATGGCTAGAGTCGCTGGCCCGGGGCTGGCTACTACAAAAAAAGCAGCTGCGATTATTAAAATATAATTTATTTCCATCATGGTTTTCAGCCCTTTTTCAAGTTTGTACTATCTGTGACTTATTCTAATGCAGAGCGCACCGGCGGCCTTTACAGAGCGAAGCGGCGTAAAGTGCATCCGAGTGCCGCGTTTTGTTAAGGCTTTCGCCCTGTTGTGATTTGATTAGAAAGTACCGGGAGCACATAAATTGTTCTTAACATAGCCTCCGCTATCTCCAGAGCAGCTATTAACTCCGGTGGTCGAGCAACCCCCACTTCATGGGCTGCTACATTCCCTAAAAAACGATGCCCGTGCAATATAGCAGCCTGATCACTCGATAAAACGCCATTGCCAGCCAAGCCGTCTATCAGCTTTTCAAGGTTACTACCTTTGACTCCCCTGTCTTTGCATATGGCTTCTATCAATGCGCGCAGACCTATCGCCGTTAACAAGGGTAGCTGAGCATTCATTGCACCAATAATTTCGCGGTAAATAGATCGAATTTTCAGGGGCAGCAGGTGATTGTCATCAAAGGTATGACGTTGGCTTTTTGAATTTGGATAAGTTCGCCAGCTTGAATCCATTTCTCCTGTGTGAGGGTTCCAGTCAGCCTCGTCCCATTCCGAAATGGCGTATGCATAGCTATCACAACCTGCGCACTGGCAAAAATAGTGCTGCTGGCCCCATTTTTCGACTTCTAATGGATGAGAATCCACAGACCGCTTTGCAATGATCAAGTGGTTTGTAGAGCGCTTGCAATCGCCGCAGTATATTTTGACTTTGTCTCCTATCACCATATTTTCGTAGCCTTAACGCTTGCAGCATGCGGGCCCATGGAATGGAGCCGAAGGCGCAATGTAATGGGGGTCGCCATGCCTGCACTTGTTATACATCATTTGAAACTTGCTCCCAAACCGCTAAGCGCCATTCACTCAAATAAGGCAGACAATTAACCAGCAATAGCTCCTTTTCCCCACACAAGTCAGAAAGCAGATCTGATAGTGGATAATCAGCCGAATCCCTGCTATTGAGAATGGTATCTACTGTTTTTTGCGCCCTATACTGAAGCTCTGAAAGCCAGTAATGCCACTCAGGTTCATGTTTCCAATAGTTGGCCGCAGAGTGGACTAATTTTGCTACTGCGACCCCATTTCTGCTTTTGGGGCCCAATTCTCTTGCTAGCCCAGGGTCAATTTTCACATCACGCAGAATATCGAATAGGTACCGCTGCATGACACAGAACCCTGCGCCGATAAGATATTCACCTTTGTCACACAGGCAGCCTCTATCCCAGACATCCAATTTCATTAATTGAGCATTTGTTTTAGCCAGAGACACATCAATGGAACCCAGCAACTCTTCGAGATAGGAAAATTCGGCGTCCGCAAATTTCACCTGCTCTCCATCGTTAATCACAAGGAACACTGCGAATCCCTCTTGATGTATAACAGTGATTATACGCCCAACCACATAACACCAATAAACGCGCCAGCGCGTTTATTGGTGTTATACAGCCCGCACGCGGCCCATAACTTACTGATCTCTTTAGATCCGATAAACTTTTTAGGCAGCCTATCCACTGTTCACGTGCCCACTCGTTTTACTCGATTCAATCATACCCTATCGCCAAATTTACCTTAGATCACGCAAAAATTTGATGACACCCATCAGCCATAGGTCGTAGATGCTCGCTCGCCAGCTCTTTCGGCTTGCCTAAGCATTTTCCGCGCCTTCGCAGCAAACGCCTGTCGTGAGGGCTTGAACCCCACACCCTCAGGCCAGGCAAGCCAGGCGTCCGGCACCATGAAACCAGCCAGCGCTTCACGTACCCAGGCGTCGAGCGCGGCTTCGGCCACCGCCTCGGCGTGGTAGTCAATAAACGCCACCGGGCGTTCGCCCCATTCCGGGTGGGGCACGGGCACCACCAGCGCCTGGGCGATGCCGGGGTGGTCGACCAGACGCTGCTCGATGGCTTCGGGTTGGATGTTTTCGCCGCCGGAGATAAAGGCGTTGTCCCGCCGTCCTTCGACGACCAGCTCGCCTTGTTCGGTGAAGTGGCCCTTGTCCTTGGTGGCAAACCAGCCTTCACTATCCACCGCTGAGTCGAGCTGCCCTTCGCGCAAGTAGCCGTCGAAAAGCGTTTCGCCGCGCACCTGAATCTCGCCCTCTTTGATGCGTACCTCGCGCCCGGGTAGCGGTACGCCGACCACGCCGGGGGCGCCGGGCAGGCCGGTGCATACCTGGCTTGCCATCTCCGAGAGCCCGTAGCTCACTTTGGGCGTTAACCCGAGGGCAGTCATTTTGTCGACCAGCGGCGTGGGGATCGCCGCGCCGCCCAGCAGTAGCTCGCGCAGTTTGGTCTTTTGCGGGTCAAAGCCCGCGTGAAGCAGGCGCCAGAGCTGGGTGGGCACCAGCGAGAGGTGGGTGATTGGTTGCTGCTCGAGGCGCGCCAATAAGGGCGAGCCGTCGTCGATAATGACGCGCCCGCCGGCCAGAAAGACCCGAAAGGCGATGGCGTAGCCGCCGATATGAAAAAGCGGCAGCGAGAGCAGCCAGCCGCTCGTTTGATCCACGGGAATAAACGACGCCGAGCCCCGCGCCGAGGCCAGGTGGTTGCCCAGCCGGTGCTGCACCGCCTTGGGCGTGCCGCTGGAGCCGGAGGTAAAGATCGTATTGCTGGGCTGCTCTGGGTCGAGGGTGGGTTCGCCCGGCTCGGCCTCAGCGATGAAGTCCAGCGCCAGCGCCGTCAGCGCCTTGGCGTTTGTAAGCTCCGCGCTGACGCCTTCGGGCTGGGCCACGAAACGCGCGGGCAGGCGCCCCGCCATGGCAAGCTGCTGGGCGGCGGGAAACGCCGGGTTGACCGGGCAGAACACCACGCGGGCGCGCAGGCAGGCCCAGGCCAGCAACAGCGCTTCAAGCGAGCCGCGGGCGGGCACCAACAGCCGCTCGCCGGGCGGGACGTGTCGCGCCAGCTGTTGGGCCAGCGCTGCCACGCGGCGGTCCAGGCCGCGGTAGCTTAGCCGCAGGTCGCCCGCTTCGATTGCAGTATGTTCGGGGGTCTGGGTGGCCCAGTAATGGATGGGGCATAGCTCGGTCACGCAACACTCCTGACGATGGCTGAATGAAGTGGATAACGGGGAACGCGAGGGCGTCTCACTCCGCGCGGCAAAGGCACTGGCAGCGCTCACGCAGGACCGCGCCGCGCTCATCGGTGATGCGCTCCGCAAGCCAATCCGCGGTATCGAGCCCCGGCGGCTGGCCCGGCGCCCACTCCCGGGCAAGGCGCGAAAGGAGGCCTAGCCCTAGGTCGGATTCGAAACTCGACGAGACCACCACGCCAAGCCCCAGCGCCCGGGCGCGTTCGACCAGCGCCTGGCATTTGGAGAGCGAGCCGACCAGGGTGGGCTTGATGACCAGCGCGGCGAGCTGCGGATGGGGCTGCCAGGGGCGCTGCTGCGAGAGCGTTTCGTCCAGCGCAAACGCCACCCCGGTCGCCTCGGCCACCGCCTGGGTGTCGGCAAGCGCGGCGCAGGGTTCTTCCAGATAGTCGACTTGCCCTACCGGCAGCCGGGCGCAAAAACGCAGCGCCTGCTCGCGGGTAAAGCCCCCGTTGGCATCGAGGATCAGCCGGGTGGTGGGCAGGCGCTCGCTTAGCCGCTTGATGAGCGCCAGCTCTTCATCGATGGGGTAACGGGCGACCTTGAGTTTGAGGCGCGCAGGCGGCGCCGTTCGCCACGCCTTGAGGCGGACTTCGATAGCGACCATCAGATAGGCGGGCGTGCCCTGCAGCAGCGGATAAGGGGCGGCCGCCTCGGGTAAGTGTTCGGGCCAGGCGCGCTGGGCGCAGTCGAGGCCAAACTGCACCGAGGCAAGCTGCGGGGCGATGGGTTCGCCGCGCTCGAGGGCGGCAAGGCAGTCAAGCGCCTCGGCTTCGGCCTGGGCCAGCGTCTCTTTGGAGAAGCCCGGCAGCGGGGCGACCTCGCCCCACTGGCCATCGGTCTCTATCAGCAAGCCCTCGCGGTGGGTCAGCCGTTCGCCCTTCAACACCAGCGGCTTAGTCAGCGCCAGCGCGTAGCGGTAGAGCGCCCGCGCCATCAGGGGTTACGCGGGTAGCGGGAGAAGTCCGGGCGGCGTTTTTCGTTGAACGCGTTGCGCCCCTCCTGGCCCTCTTCGGTCATGTAGTAGAGCATGGTGGCGTTACCGGCCAGCTCCTGAAGCCCGGCCTGGCCGTCGCAGTCGGCATTGAGCGAGGCTTTCAGGCAGCGCAGCGCCATGGGGCTGTGCTGGAGCATCTCGCGACACCAACGCACGCTCTCGCGCTCGAGCTCGGCAAGCGGCACCACGTGGTTGACCAAGCCCATGTCGAGCGCCTTGTCAGCGCTGTACTGGCGGCACAAAAACCAGATCTCCCGGGCCTTTTTCTGACCCACGATACGCGCCAGATACGAGGCCCCAAAACCGCCGTCAAACGAGCCCACCTTGGGCCCAGTCTGGCCGAACACCGCGTTATCGGCGGCAATGGTCAAATCGCACATCAGGTGCAGCACGTGGCCGCCGCCAATGGCGTAGCCCGCCACCATGGCCACCACCGGTTTCGGGCAGGTGCGAATGTCGCGCTGAAAATCCAGCACGTTGAGGTGATGGGTGCCCTCTTCGTCCTGGTAGCCGCCGTAGTCGCCGCGAATGCGCTGGTCGCCGCCGGAGCAGAACGCTTTATCACCGGCGCCGGTCAGTAGAATGGCGCCAATGGCGCTGTCGTGGCGGGCGCGATTGAGCGCCTGGGCCATTTCATTGACCGTTTGCGGGCGAAAGGCGTTGCGCACCTCGGGCCGGTTGATGGTGATGCGGGCCACGCCCTCGCTCGAGGTGTGATACAGAATATCCTGGTAGTCTGCGGAGTTGTCCTGCCACTCGATGGGGGCATAGAGTTCTGATTCAGTCAGTCCGTTAATCATGTCAGTCTCTTTTAATCGGTTAAGGCGTTCTGCGTCCCGGTCAGCTCAGCATACCGGCCACCACCAGGCCTAATGCCAGCATACTCAGCAGCGTAGCCGCGCCGTACATCAGTTTCTTGTTGAAGCCGTCGCGGCCCACGCTTATATCGAACAGGCCATGGCGCAGCCGGTGGGCAGCATGAAAGAGCGGCAGGCACACCACTGCGCCGACAAACAAAAAGCCCGGTACGCTGAACAGTAGCGCCGTGGCCCGCCCGTAGCTTAGCGCGTCGGCGGGCAGCAGCCCAAGCGGCAACAAAACGCCAATAAACAGGATAACGGCGGGCAAAAGGACGGCAAAACAGACGCCGCCCGCGCTGAAAAGCCCCCACCAAAGCGGCTCATCGAAGGCTTGTTGGTGGGGGGCCGCCTGTGTACTGCCGGGTTTACTCATGGCTTGCTTGCTCATATTCAGGCCCTCCCCAATAACCAGAAGAACAGCAGCGCGACGACCACCACACCTGCCCACTGCCCCGCCACGATCATGTTGTCAGGCAGGCTACGGCCCGCGATGCGCAGCGGCATGACCCGTGGAAACAGCACAAAGAACGTGGCGGCGTGATAAAGGCTCGCGGCAAGCGCCAGAAGGTTCAGCGCCAGCACCAGCGGCGAGCCCATGAAGCCCACCCAGCCCTGCCAGCTCTCCGCCCCCTGAACGAGCGCCACCATTCCCGCCATCAAACAAAGCAGGAAAAACACCAGCGGCAAAACCGTGGCTTCGCGCAGCATATAAAGCTTGAAAAACCGATGCTTTAGCCACCAGTTGCGTTTCAGTGGCGGCAAGCGTTGCGATGATGTTTTATTCATGCGCCTTCCCCTCGCCGTTCATCTCATCGCCTTTGAACAAGGCGATCAAGGTATGCTTGGCCGCTTCGACCTTGCCCTGGTTCACCGCCGCGGCGGGGTCGACGTGCTTCGGGCACACCTTCGAGCAAAAGCCGACAAAGGTGCAGCTCCACACGCCCTCGTGGCGGTTGAGCTCCGCCATCCGCTGCTTTTTGCCGTGGTCGCGGCTGTCCTGGTTGTAACGGTGGGCCAGCGCGATCGCCGCCGGGCCCCGAAACTCCGGGTTGAGCCCGAACTGCGGGCACGCCGAGTAGCAGAGCCCACAGTTGATGCAGTTGGCGAACTGTTTGTAGCGGGCAAGCTGCGCCGGCGACTGCTTATAGGTTTCCGGCGCTTTAGGGTCGTAAGGTTTTACTGGATTGTCGTCAATCAGGTAGGGCTTCACCGCCGCCAGGTGCTCGAGAAAGATCTCCATGTCCACGACCAGGTCGCGCTGTACCGGAAAGTGGGCGAGCGGCTCGATACGAATCTCGCCGTCATAATCGCGCAAAAAGGTTTTGCAGCCGAGCTTGGGAATGCCGTTCACCATGACCCCACAGGAGCCGCAGATCGCCATGCGACACGACCAGCGGTAGCTCAGCGTGCTATCCAATTGCTCTTTTATATGGTTGAGGGCGTCCAGTAGCGACGTGCTGTCATCAACCGGCAGCTCGAAGGCCTGCCAGTAAGACTCCGCCGCGTTATCGGGTACGTAGCGCTTAACGCTGATGGTCTTGTTCATACCTTGCCCCCTTTACCGGCATCCCCATAAGCCCTTTCTGCCGGGGCGGAAAAGCGTACATCGACCTCCTGCCAGTGCAGCCTGGCAGGCGCCTCGCCTTGATAGAACACCTGGCTGTGCTTGAGGTAGTTAACGTCGTCCCGCGTTTGCATCCCTTCGTCCAGACGCTGGTGGGCACCGCGGGATTCACGCCGCTCCAGGGCACCAAGGCACGAGGCTTCGGCGATATCCAGGCCACACCCAAGCTCGAGGCACTCCAGAAGCTCGGTATTGAATATCTTGCTGGTATCGTTGACGCGAATCTCGCGGTAGCGCGCGCGCAGCTTTCGAATTTGTGCCAACGCCTGGGCCATGCTCTCCTCGGTGCGGTAGATACCACAGCCGCTTTCCATGGCCTGCACCATGGCGTGCTTGAGATCCACCCAGTTCTCGCCGCCGCCGCCGCCATCGCAAAGGCGCGCAAGCGTGGCCTGTTGGCGCTCGGCCTGGGCGTGTAGAAGAGCGCTATCGGCCCATTCGGTGTGTGCCGCACGCCGGCTTGCCTGTTCACCGGCCAGGCGGCCAAACACCAGCAGTTCGGTGAGCGAGTTGGAGCCCAGCCGATTGGCGCCGTGCAAGCCGACCGAGGCACACTCCCCGGCGGCGTAGAGCCCAGTGATCGAGGTTTCGCACTGCGGGTTGGTCTCGATCCCGCCCATGGTGTAGTGAACGGCGGGGCGAATGGGGATGGGTTCCTTCACCGGGTCGACGTTGATATAGGATTTGGCCAGCTCGCAGATGAACGGCAGGCGCTCGAGGATGGTTTTCTCACCCAGGTGGCGAAGGTCGAGATACACCACGTCGCTGTCGCTGAACTTGCCGGTGCGCCCGGCCTGTTGCTCCTGCCAAAACGCCTGGGAGAGCTTGTCCCGCGGGCCCAGCTCCATGTACTTGTTTTCCGGTTGGCCCAGCGGCGTTTCCGGGCCCAGGCCGTAATCCTGCAAGTAACGGTAGCCGTCCTTATTGAGCAGAATCCCGCCTTCGCCGCGGCACGCTTCGGTAATCAGAATGCCGGAACCGGGCAACCCGGTAGGGTGATATTGCACGAACTCCATATCGCGCAGCGCCACGCCGTGGCGGTAGGCCATCGCCATGCCGTCGCCGGTCACGATGCCCGCATTGGTATTGAAGCGAAACAGGCGCCCGGCGCCGCCGGTGGCCAGCACCACCGCCTTGGCGCGCAGCAGGGTCAGCTCGCCGGTCGCGATCTGCAGCGCAATGACGCCGATGACCGCGCCTTCGTGAACGGCCAGGTCGAGCACGAAATACTCATCGAAGCGCTCGATTTCCGGGTATTTGAGCGAGGTCTGAAAGAGCGTATGCAGCATGTGAAAGCCGGTTTTATCCGCGGCAAACCAGGTGCGGGCGGTTTTCATGCCGCCAAAACGGCGCACCTGCACCTGGCCGTCGTCTTTACGGCTCCAGGGGCAGCCCCAGCGCTCCATCTGCACCAGCTCCTGGTAGGCATGGTGAACGAAGTAGTCCACCACGCCCTGCTCGACCAGCCAGTCGCCGCCGGAGACGGTGTCATCGAAGTGTGCCTGGTGGGTGTCGTCGCTGCTGGTAACCGCCGCCGCGCCACCTTCGGCGGCTACGGTATGCGAGCGCATGGGATACACCTTGGAGAGCATTGCAATACGCTGCGAGGTGCCCTGCTCTTTGGCGGCCTCGGCCGCGCCTATCGCGGCGCGCAACCCCGCACCGCCTCCCCCTACGATGACAATATCGAAATCCTGCTGGCGCATGGCACCCCCTTCCGCTGGTCAGGTTAAAAGCCTACCGATACAGCGCTCTACGGCATTCTCTGCTGATTTGAAATTACCATACCCGGGCACGGCAAAGTATTGATTGCGCCTTAATCTAAAGAACTATTGACACATATCAATCAACGGCTTCTAGCACACGTATTACAGTCATATCTCCACCCATCGTGACGTTGCGCCGGCGTCTTTCAGGCCGCGCACAAGGAGGCCACTCACCCCCACTTTTTCCTCCCGTGAATGATTTACGGGTAATTTTCTGACCTGACCCGCTATAAGAGAGGGCAACATGACCAGCCGTGCTCAACCCGTGCCGTTATGGAAGTTGTTAGCACCCGTTTTCGTCGCCATCGTCGTTGCCTTGATACCCGCGCCATCGGGACTGGCACCGCATGCGTGGTACTTTTTTGCCATTTTTCTGGGCTGTGTGGTCGGGCTGATACTCGAGCCCCTGCCCGGTGCAGTCGTTGGCCTACTCGGGGTGACGCTGGCCGCGCTGCTTTCGCAATGGGTACTGTTTTCACCGGAGCAGCTGGCAGCGGATGGCTTCAATGCGGCCAACCAGGCCTTCGCCTGGGCGGTCTCGGGCTTCACCAACTCGACCGTTTGGCTGATTTTTGGCGCCTTCATGTTTGCCCTTGGCTATGAGAAAACCGGTCTGGGGCGACGCATCTCGCTTTGGCTGGTGAAATCCATGGGCAAGCGCACCCTAACGCTGGGTTACGCGGTCATGATTGCGGATGCGATTCTGGCGCCGTTTACCCCCTCCAACACCGCGCGTAGCGGCGGCACCATCTACCCGGTGATTCGCAACCTGCCGCCGCTTTATGATTCCCACCCCAACGACCCCAGCATGAAGCGCATGGGCAGCTTTTTGATGTGGACGGCCATCGTGTCCACCTGTGTCACAAGCTCGCTGTTTCTGACCGCACTGGCCCCCAACCTGCTGGCCATCGCACTGACCGAAAGCGCCACCGGCCTGCATATCCACTGGGGGCAGTGGTTCATGGCGGTCGCGCCGGTGGGCATTTTCCTGCTACTCCTGGTGCCCTTGTTGTGCTACTGGCTGTGCGCCCCAGAGGTAAAAGCGGGTAATGAAATTTCCGACTGGGCCGGCCAGGAACTGGCCAAGCTGGGCCGCTTGACCCGCCATGAAATCCTTTTGGTCGTCATGGTGGCCACCGCCTTGCTGCTGTGGATCTTTGGTGGCGATATCATTTCGGCGTCCCTGGTGGGCCTGGTGGTCATTTGCGCCATGCTGCTGACCGGCATCATCGACTGGAACGATATTCTCGATAACCGCGCGGCCTGGAATACCTTTGTCTGGTTTGCCACCCTGGTGGCCTTGGCCGGCGGGCTGAGCCAGGTCGGGTTCGTCAACTGGTTCGGTGGCGTGGTCGGCGGGCAGATCAGCGGCTTCAACCCCGTGATGGCCATGGTCGCGCTCACCGTGATTTTCTATCTGCTCCACTACCTGTTTGCCAGCGTCACCGCCCACGTGACGGCTTTACTGCCGGTCATGCTGGCGGCGGCCTCGGGCATCGCGGGGCTGGATATGGAGCTGTTCGTTCTGCTGCTGCTCCCCACACTTGGCTTCATGGGCATTCTGACGCCCTACGGCACCGGCCCCAGCCCGGTCTACTACGGCAGCGGCTACCTGCCAAGCGGCCTTTGGTGGCGGCTGGGAGCGGTCTTTGGTCTGCTGTTTCTGGTGGTCTGGCTGGCGGTCGGGCTTCCGTGGCTGCTGCTGATCCACTGAGTAAAGGGCCCTTAAAGGAGCGCGCGATACCAGCTTTCCAGCTGCCGCGCGACCTGGCCGGGCTGCTCGGAATGCAGATTGTGCCCCCCTTCGAGGGGGGCATGCGCTATATGGGGCGCCGCCGCTACCAGGCGGGTCGCCAGGCCGCTGAATTTGGCGTCGTGAAGGCCGGACAGATAGCCGACCGGCAACGAGGTATTCGCCAGCCACTGCCACTGAGAGGGCTGATGCCCCAGCGACGTGGCCCGCAACATGCAAGCAACGGACTTACCAATATTGTGCCCCCGGCGCTTGCACTGCTGGCTGCGCGCTGCGGTGGAGAGATCGGCAAATACGGGCTGCTGGTACCAGTTGGCGAGCACGTTTTGAAGCGGCTCCTGCTCGAAGCGTATTGCCCAGCGTTCATCATGCGCAAGACGCCCCGGCCGCTCGCTTTCGGGTAGCCCGGGGTGGGCACTCTCCAGCCATAACGCTTGAAGCCCCGGCGGTTGTCGGCTGGCGTGATAAAGCGCCAGCCGCCCGCCCAGGGAATACCCCAGCAAGCAGTAGCGGTCGATGCCCCGGGTGTTCAAGGTATCGCCCAACCAGTGATGAAACGCGTCGAAAGAGCTTACCTGCACGTCGTGGTTCTCGCCGTGACCGGGCAGGTCCAGTGCCAGCGTCGGGATACCTTTCCCCGCCAACTGGTCACGGACCTTTATCCAGTCGTGCCGGTCGCCTAACAGGCCATGCAGCATTACCAGGGGCGGGTTGGAAAAATGGCTGGAAGAATGGTTGGAAGAGTCGCTCACGTCAGGCCTCTCGAATCACTGCGCCCAGGGCCGCCAGCTCATCTGCTACCTGCTGATGAGGCAAGCTGATTTCGATCAGCGTAACGCCGGCCTCGAGGGCCTGTTGGTAGGCCGCGGTAAAAGCATCGAGCGAATCCGGCGCGGCGTACGCAAGCCCGAACATCGAAGCCGCATGCTCAAAGCTCAGCCCGTGGGGCTGGCGAAAGTAGCGCTCCAGCTGCTCGCCTTCTTTGGGCACCGGCAGCATATGAAAAATGCTGCCACCATCGTTATTGAGAATGACCACCACCAAGGGGTGCGCCGCCCGTTTCAGCAGCGCCAGGCTGTTGAGGTCGTGCAGGGCGCTAGTGTCCCCCAGCACGAGGGTGGTGGGCCCTGGATGGGTACGACTGAGGCCGTAGGCCGTGGCCGTCAGGCCATCGATGCCGGAAGCGCCGCGATTGGTGAATACCCGCAGGGGCATTTCGCGGTGGGTGCCCAGCATATTCATCAGCCGCGCCACCAGGCTATTGCCGACCACCAGCTGCCCTTTCGCCTGCTGCGCCAGCTGGTGGCACACCCCCAGTTCGGAAAACGCAGCACATCGCGCGTCGATACACTCGCGGGTGCGCCGTTGAAGGCGATCCAGCCGGTGCCAGGCCGGCCGCTCGGCGGGTGTGGGCAACGCTTCAATGAACGCGTCGGGCGGGCTGACCCAGCGGCGCCTGATCAGGTAATCGGGGTCGAGCCGTTGCGGCAGCGGATCGACCAGCCAGGTGTCCTGCCAGGGCTTTTGCGCAATAAAGCCGGTCAACCGCTTGGAAATCAGCCGCCCGCCAAACTGCAGCAGTACCTCGGCCTGGGCGAGCTCTTCGTAAAACTGCGGGTCATGAAGGGCCAGGTCGAAATACACCAGGTTTTGCGGATCGAAGCGAAGCTGGCTTTGCAGGTCCGCCAATAAAGGCCAACCCAACTGTTTGGAGAGCTCGACGATCTTCGCTACCTGGTGGGGGGCATGGGCGCTTCCCTCGATATTGCCCACGACAATCACGCCCTGCTTTCGGGAAAACACCTCCCACTCGCTATCGCACGCGCTAGTGTGTGCAGGGGTTTCCACAGGCGCCTGCCAATCACTCCAGGGGGCGGGGCCTGCCTGCCAGCGGCCTAGCGGGGCAAGATAGTGGGTGGCATCCAGTAACTCGCGGCCCGGGTAGAGCGGTTCGCGATACCGGCAGTTAATATGGATAGGCCCAGGCGTGCGGCGCTGTCGATCGACACAGTGGTCGATGGTACTCAGCAAAAAAGCCGCTGGCATCTCAGCGGCTGGCGGCGGCAAATCCCGGTGCTCGACCGTGTGGCGGGCGAAAATATCCCGCTGATCGATCGCCTGGTTGCTGCCGTTATCCAATAGCTCGATCGGCCGGTCGGCGGAGAGCACCACCAGCGGAACGCCGGTCAATTTGGCTTCCACGACCGCCGGATAGAGATTAGCGACCGCCGTCCCCGAGGTCGTGATGATCACGACCGGCCGATGGCTGCCTCGGGCCATGCCGAGCGCGAGAAAGCCAAGCCCGCGTTCGTCGAAATGGCAGTGGCAGTTTAACCCGGCATGTTCGCTGGCCGCCGCCGTCAACGGGGCCGAGCGCGAGCCCGGCGCCAGCACCACATCGCGCACTCCCAGGCGATAAAGCTCCTCCAGCATCAGCGCGGCCCAGAGGTGATTGAAGGTGGCGTGATGTGTTGCAAAGCCAGGCATCGAAGCAGGCGCGGTCATGTGTGTTACCCCATACCCAAAAGCGCCATGATATCGGCAATTTTACTATCCAGCTCGCGCCATTCAGCCTCGGGTTCAGAGCCTTCCACGATACCGGCACCGGCGTAGAGGCGAATCGTATCGGTGCCTACATGGGCACAGCGGATCGCGACCGCCAGGTCGCTATTGGCATGGCTAATACGCCCGACGACCCCCGCGTACCAACCACGCTGATGGCTTTCATGGCGCTGAATGAACGCCAGCGCCGCGGCGCGTGGCACGCCCCCCACCGCCGGCGTGGGCGGTAGGCGCATCAAAAGCTGCTGATCGGTCACCTCGGGATGAAGCTCGGCATGAATGAGGCGGCGGATATGCTGCACCGAACGCAGCGTAACGATGTGCGCCTCGCCCGTGCCGACCTGGCGCGAAAGCGGTTTTAGCTGGGTCAGTATCTGATGATACACACACTGGTTTTCCAGACTGTTCTTGGTATCCCGAAGCAGTGCGTCCGCCAGCTCACGATCCTGCTTGGCATCGCGCCCGCGGCGCGTCGTGCCCGCCAGGGCTTCGCTCTCCACGTGGCGGCCTTCGCGCCCATAAAGCCGCTCCGGCGGGCAACCAATAAACGCCTCATCGGGGGTGAACTGAATACCAAACTGAAAACAGCCGGTGGCTTTCGCCTGCCACCGCGCCAGCAGCGCCCAGGGGTCCGGCAGTTCACTGCTCGTCAGGCGTGTCTCGCGTGAAAGCACGACCTTGGGGGTTTCATTCAATTGCTCGGGCCGTGTCACGCGTTTGACCCGTTCACCCCACTCTGCCCGCGTGGGTATGTCGTCTCGCATAAGGGTAAGCGGCACGGGGGGCGGAAAGGGTCGTGGGGGCATTAGTGAATCGAGCGCTGCCCGGGCATCGGCCAGCTCCTGCTCCCGCGGGCGCTCATCAAAGCGTAGATTCAGCGACAGGGTCGTAAGCGAGCCCTCGCGCTTTAGCTCTATACGGGGCAACACGAAATGACAGGCGCCGAACCCGGTCCACCCAGGTGCCCCGGGGTCGAAGGCCATTCCGCCAAAATAGCCGGGCTGCGCGCCTGGTTCGGCGGCCAGGGCCCACTGGTCGCCATGCAGCGCCGCCAGGGTATTAAACGCCCGGGCGGCGCCCACTATGGCGTATTCCGGCGCTTCGGCTTCCCGCGCTTTCCAGTAAAGCCTGGGTAACGCGCTCTGCCCGTTCAGCCAATCCATCAAAGGGCCACACGGGCAAGGCGTGCTCAGGCGTATAAATCCCCGCCGGTCGTCAGGGCAAAGCGCCTCCAACTGGCGCTTTAGCTCGACGACCGGCGTTGGTGATGACTTCATTGAGCACCTACTTCCTTTACCTGCTGCGCAATGCGACGGCCCGGCTTAGAGGTGGTTCGCCTCAAGAGCGGCGGGCACCCAGCCACCGGTGTTTGATATAGGGCAGCACCCAGCGGTCTCCGCCAAAGCGGCCTGCATTGGCGCCGGCAACCAGCAAGAAGAAGGTGAGCGCGATCATCCACGGGTTGGTCGAGACGGTACCCGCCATCAAGAAGGACATATTCATGACGATGGCGAAAAAAGCGGCAAACGACGTCAAAACGCCCGCGATCAGCCCAAGCCCGACCAGCATTTCGCCCATGGGAATGACCACATTGAACACGTCGGCGTAAGGCAGTGCGAAGTGTTCCAGAAAGGCCACGTAGTTGGGGTACACCATGCTACCCTCGCGCATGACCGGGTTGGCGACCGCATTACTCAAAAAGCCCTGAGCATCGAAGCCCCCGGTGATCTTGCCAATGCCCAGCATGAGCCAGGTCACGCCCAGGTAAAGGCGCAACACCAACCAAACGAAGGCCGCATATTTGTTTTTCCTAAATAAGTCACCGATCATCTCGTAGACTCCTTTTTAAAAGGGAACACCCTTATTGTGGTTGAAAGTGGGCTGGCGCTTTATGACACATGTCTATGTTTCATCACTTAATCGGCCATTCACCTACGTTTTTGCCTGGGTTGCTTGCAGGATGAGCCAACTCGCCGTTTCTTAATCCATGTTATCAAAAGAGATAGTAATCGATGGTCCACTTCAAACGATACCCCGACTTCAAAACCTGGCTTTTGGCGGCCCGGCCACGCACCTTACCGCTGGCCTGCGCTTCCATCTTGCTGGGTAGCGGGCTGGCCGCCCAGCAGGGAAGTTTCGAGACGGGTATTTTCGTGCTGACCCTGTTGACGGCGATGTCGCTGCAGATACTTTCCAATTTGGCAAACGACTACGGCGACGCGGCCTCTGGCGCCGACGACGACGCGCGTATCGGCCCGGTTCGAGCGGTGTCGTCGGGCCTTATGACGGCGGCGGCAATGCGCCGGGGCATGGTGGTCACCGCCGGGGCGGCCGCGGTGTTGGGAAGCTGGCTATTACTGGCCGCGTTCGGCGGGCAGTGGGGGCATATTCTGGCGTTTTTGCTATTGGGGGCGGCGTCCCTGCTGGCGGCAATTACCTATACCGTGGGGCTCGGCGGCAAGCCTTACGGCTACCGGGGGCTGGGCGATATCGCCGTGTTCTTGTTCTTCGGGCTACTGGGGGTGCTGGGCACGTATTATCTTCATACGCAGCACATAAGCGGGCTTTCGATACTCCCCGCCGCGGCCTGTGGGCTGTTATGCACCGCCGTACTGAACGTGAACAACGTGCGCGATATCGAAAGCGACGCGCGTAATGGCAAATTGACCCTGGCGGTCAAGCTCGGCCGCGAAAGCGCCCTTCGCTATCACTGGGCACTGCTGGGCACGGCGCTACTGCTGACCCTGGCCTACCTGCTACTCCTACCGGTGCCCTGGCTGGGCTGGAGCTGCCTGCTGGTGGCAAAGCCCCTCTCTGATGCCGCCAGAACGCTTGGCAACACCCGCGACGGTGAAACCCTGACCGGAATGCTGAAGAAGACGGCGCTTTCGACGCTGGTTTATAGCGTACTGCTGGCGAGTGGGTTGGCGTTTTTTTAGGGGATGTCGGCAAGTGTTGAGAGCCCGTTATAAACGACGGGCACTTAACTGCGGCTAACCATCTTGATGTGAGGCACACGATACCGCTACCCACACATATCGCCTTAATCACTAAAGCCAATGCTTAGTAAAAATGCCATGCGTGCCGAATCTACTGAACAATTTTTAGATCGCAGCTACTACTCATCAATGTTCTTGGACATATTGAAACCAGTAATCGCAAAGCCGACTTCCTGGTATAGCTTGAGCGCACGCTCATTTTGGCAAGCTACCCTTAGCTTTATTTGATTAATACCCACTTCTTTTAGCTGCTGTTCAAAAGCGGCAATAGCCAAGGTGCCATAACCCAAACCCCGAAACTCATCCAATACGAAGAAATCACAAATATATGTCGACTTATCTTCAGCATTGATCGAATGCCACAAATAACCTACATGCTTTAGCTGCCCATCAATGTCAGCATCAATGCACAACAGTGAATGCTCACTCCCCTGTAAACCATTGGGAAAGCAACGTTGGAGATCCTTCTTAGCCAGCTCAACTCCCCACTCTATGGAGTGCCCATAGTTTTGGGCTATTTCCCGGCTGTAGTCGTCAATAAAATACTGACAATAAGTGGGATATTCCTCTTTTCGCATTTCCCGAAGCACCACCATTTATATTCCTTTTTATACGATGAAACTCATTTGCAATATAACGCCGCGTCAAGGGGTGAGCAACGCCGACCACCACACCTAAACCATCGTCCCTTACCCTTAAAAACGAAATTCAACTTAAACTAAAATAGTCGAGCGTTGCGAACGCGCTTTAACTAGCTGTCTCGAAGTGGATAAAACATTAGAAGATCGACATCTTTAGCTTGTGACAAGCTGTAACCTTCACCCACGACATTGGAAACGGCAGATTCCCAGAAACTCAGGGCGCCGGAGTTCTCCAGAAGAATACGAACTTGCCACTTACCAGGAAACGCCTTAACCACCTGCGAAAAAATATTTTTACCTATTCCTTGACCTTTAAACTTACGAAGTACGAAAAACTGGGCGACATCGTATATTGATAAAGCGCCTGGATAACGACGAATCAACACAAAACCAGCCAGTTCGGAACCCACGTAAATAAAGTAAGGGATACAATCTTCCTGCTCCCAGTACACGTCAAACATTGAAACGTCGTAACTAAATTTACCCTCATGGTCAGGATTCCATTTCATATACTCGGTCATATCGTATATGTAATAGGAAAACAGGTTCTCAAGTACCTTGCGCTCTTGCTCTTTAATTTTGATCAGCTGAACTTCCATTTCTCTCCTGCCAGTTAACGTCCGGTTAAGGGGCTGACAACGCAAAAACAATAAACCTAAAATAACAACCGTAAGCACACATGCCAATTTAAAAAAATTGTCACGCGTTGGCAGTCTCTCTTGAACCGTTTTTTTATTTTATTTATAGACGACCTTGACGCGTTCTAAAACCAACAGCATATCCTCTGTTGGCTCAATACTCAGTTCGCTGCACTCTAAGCTGAAAAATTCCCAATGGGCTTCTCGCCACCACTTTAATGACTTGTCGCCCTCACCTTCTTCTGCTGCAAACGCCGCTGTCACATCGCTGTATTTACACTTACTGACGGAGGTGAGTTCGATGATACAGACTGGGTTACCCTCCCAATCCGTCACTACTTGAAGATGACCAACTTCTGGCATGGGTTCACCCTCGTGACTATACCAACACTCCAGGCTACACGAGGCACGTTTTTCTCCACGCAGTATTAAGTCGGCACATACATTGGCGTTGTACTCATCTGCGCAGAAATAATCAGCACTGAAAGACGTATATTTTTCCGCGGTTTCGCTAGGCAATGAGTTTAGATATTTGTTTAAATAAGCCTGACTTCTTTCTTCCATAATCTCGAATCCCAATTAAAAATATAACGCTAATCTAAGTGGCTAAAAATGCCACACTAGCCCTAAAATTACCACCGTAAACATATAAATCCAATTTAAAATAAAACCGCCACGCGTTTGCAATCCGCCTTAAGCACCATGTTATGTGCGCAGCCAACTCTTACACCATTTTTACCCATTTGGAACGCCATTCTTGCGCTTCCTTTGGGTCAGGCCAGAATTCTTTTTGTTTACGGATAAGCCCATTTTCTACAGTATGGAACGTAATAGCACGCGCCTTTTTAATGCTATCAGTTATAAAAACATCAGTGACTACGGTTTCGCCATCACAGACGATTGAATGAACGATGAATTCCCAAGTACTATTTGCTGGATAGTAGGAGTTGATTGCTGTGAAATTTTCTCGTCCAACAATAAGCTCACCAGATTGAGGCCAAAAACCTTCAAAACCCGGACTAAGCCACTCACTAGCTTTCGCGAAATCATTAGTTTTCATTGCATCCCAAAATGACAAGACAACTTCCTTTGAATCCATGATTTCCCTCCAAGCACATAACGCCGCGTTAAGGTATGAGCGACGCTTGGCTATACTTGAGCGAAGCGAAACTGCCAAGCGTTGCGAATCACTCTTAAATGCTTTGTTATGCGTAATTTTTGACGTACTTTGTCATTGCTGTTTCCGAGACTGACAAACCGTCGATTCTATATTGATCTTTGAACTCTCCAACAACATCGAACCCTGCTTTTAGGTAGAGGTTCTTTGCTGAGAAATTCTCTGATAGTACACAAAGATCAAGCCAGTCAATTTCGGCTTTTTCTTGGCAGAAATTTATAACCGCATCAATGAGTCGTTGACCAATACCTTGTTTCCGGCAGGAAACATCTACGCCCATACCAAGTAGAACTCGATGAGAACGGCTATCATCACCGTGGTGGCGAAGATCAATGTGACCTTTGATACTTCCAGAGGTGTCTTTTACAACCCAGAGCTTTCTCCAACCTAAATCGCCAAAGTGATGGGAAAAGCCTTGGATAAACTTATCTTTTGTTGCTTCTGGAATTTCACTTTGCTCTCTGGATATTGGCTGGAAAAGAGGAACTTCTCCATTACCATTTTCAGACAGCTGATTTTCAAGATACGCAAAGAATGAATCTAAATCCGATTTTTCCGCTTCTACTACTTCCATCTAATACTCCGTAGTCCATCGATTACGCATAACAGTGATTATACGCCCAACCACATAACATCAATAAACGCGCCGGCGCGCTTATTGATGTTATGCAGCCCAAGCGCAGCCCGTAACTTACTGATCAATTTAACGCCGACCCTTTTTCAGGCAACCTATTCATTATTCGCATGCCCGCTCGTTTTGCTCGCTTCAATCATACCCTATCCACAAATTTATCTTCGGTCACGCGTAAATTCGATTACGGTTTTCAGCCATAGGTCGTAGGCTTTCGCTCGCCGACTTTTAATAAAGGCCCAACACAACACTGCCGCTCGTAAGCGGCAGCATTGAATGAGTGGTTGGAAAGCGAAGCGTCAAAGCACCACTTCATACCCTTCGAACTTCGTGGGCCAAGGTAGATGCCTGAAGGTGACTTGGCATTGGCGTGGGCCCTGCGGAAGGCTTCGGACTGGGCCCAGGCGCGGAAGGCTTTTTTCACGGTCCCATACGCTGTGGGAGATGAAGACGGTGTGGTCGTCCTGCTTGTCGCCCTGGAGCATCTTGAACTTCTTTAACTTCTTTAACTTCTTGAAGCCGGGCACTTCATCGAGGTGGGAGTCGCGGTTGCGCCACACCTCCAGAAAATCCTCTTCCCGGCCGGGGGCGATACGAAAACGGTTCATGGCGATGCTTCTATAGGGGCTGGTTACCATAACGCACCCTGTAGCAGAATGACGTGCTGGCTACGCGCCGCGATCAGCACCTGGCTTGGCAGCACCAGCAGCGCTTCGGGTTAACGAATCCAGCGATACATTAGGTTTGATGGCTCCAGATAGCCGATGCAAGCAACAAGCTAAACGGTCCATTTGTACCTTCTTCTTAAACGGCCGCCACTTTTATACGCTGGGTCGGTTTTTGGAACGACTAGCGTCTCTAAATATTCTGCGCCAAGGAGCTCGATGACCCGGATAGACGCCTTATTATCATCTTCCACAGTCAAAATTAATTCGCCATGCATATCGACTGCCTGCTGCTTTAGTGCCATGCATGCGAAATAAGAATAACGGTTTCCTCTAAATTTCTCATGGACGCCATAGCCGATATGTCCAGCGTATTTCAAAATATGTTCTGTATTTCCGTCTTTTAAAGAAATATGACCCACTTGTTGTGAGCCTGCATGAATGCAGTAGCGATAGAAGGGCACCAGTTGGCCAACCTCTTGGGGCACAATTTTCTTGTCGAACCGAAGAACTATGGGGCCATATTCTATCACTTCGTCCCGCAACGTTTCTCTCCTTTAATACTTAACGTTTGAATTTACGCCTAACATGATTTTTTAGTTGCCATTCCGCATATCCAACACCATGAATCTAGAATCTGAACGGCAGCTAGCACCATCGCTCCCACACCAGATACCCCAAATCGTGCTACCGATATTAATGAAGTAAATGACCAGGCTTTGATCAAGTGATCCAGTTACAGCTAATCGGTGTGCCTTTTCTACAGGCTCTGGGTCTAGCCCTGATTGCAGCTCAGTTATAGCGGCCTGCGCCTCTGGATTGTTAGTGGGCATCTCTAAAAATTCAATCTTTGTAATGTGAGACGCTCCGCCAATCGGTTCCGGCTGAGTATGTAAACATCCCCGTTCAACCATTATGCCGAATCCTAAAGATCCAGTGCAGCGATAGACTGAATACCGCAAGAAACGGGTCGGCTTGGAAGAAAATCTTGTCAACAATGGAGGTCCTACCCCTAACGAAAGTTCATTGATCGAGGTATGCCTAATGGTTCGTTTTGTAGCTCTTGATACTGCCTCCGTACGGAAGCTCCAGAATGGAGGGCTTGATGCCAACGGGCAACCGTGTGAGCAGGCGACTTCCACTGGTGGCGGAATACCGTGTCGCCACTGTCTTCGACACATTGAGGAAGGTGACAAATATCTAATTCTATCATTTCGCCCATTTTCTACCCTCCAGCCCTATTCCGAGCAAGGCCCCATATTTCTGCACGCGAAGGAATGCGAGAGGCATGAAAGCGGTAGCGACCTTCCCCCCATTCTGGATAGCGCTCAATACATTGTCAGAGGCTACGATTCCTCCGACAGAATAAGATATGGAACGGGAAAGGTTACCCAGAGAACTCTGATTTCGGACTACGCAGAAGCGCTTTTTGCGGACCCAGGCGTTGCTTATCTTCACGTGCGGTCGGCCGCAAACAACTGCTACCAGTGTCGAATCGAAAAAGAGTGAACCGATTCACGGTGCACTCTATCTCATCGGTATTCGTTGGGTTCGGTTGCAGTTCCTAACGCCTGGCGCTGGCGGTCGCTTTGCCGCTGTTTTTTAGGCTACTGATGCTTTGAAACCAGCAACAAACCACCAGCGCCAATTAAACTACCACCAAATATTTTACCCAAATTAAGCGGCAAACTTCCTACAACTTTATGCGACGCCTTGCGTACAAGTATTGAGCACACACATAAACAGCTAAATGATAAAGCTACAAACGTTCCTAACAATATTGAAAACTGAAAAAATACGCTTTGGCTCTGCTCGATAAACTGAGGAAAGAGCGCCGTTGTAAACGCAATAGCTTTAGGGTTTGAAAGTGAAACCGCGATACCTTGTAGGTACAAGAATCTACCACGTTCGTTTGAATCAGCCTCTTCGACATTAATAGGCGAGACGCCATTCCGCCAAATTTTGACTCCAAGATATATGAGGTAGAACGCTCCCACTATTTTAACGGTCAGAAAAGCGCCTGAAGAATACATGATTAGCGCACTTAAGCCCGTAACCGAGATGCTCGATAGAATGGCCAGACCCGTAATGTTACCCAGGATCGTTTTTAACGATTGAAGGATTCCGAATTTCAAACTATGTGTGGCGACCAGAAGCATCGCCGGCCCAGGCACGATAGTCGCTACGGATGCAATTGCAGTAAATGCCAGCCAAACTTCGATGTTCATTAATTTCTCTAAGTAGCCTAACGTTTTTGTCGCCGCGGCCAGAAGTGGCGCGCCAGCGACGCTTAGGTGTCTGGTCCCGCGAAGGGATGGAATCGACTAGCGTGATGATCATAATGATCGCGTAGCCGGTTGAGTGCTGAAGTGAAGGCTGCCTATGCCAATCAAAAGTGCCCGCCCAGCCTACTCCTCGGGTGGGGAAAGGTGGGCATCGGTCAACGTACGTGGTCGGTACTCATACGTGGTATCGGCCCAGCGCTTCCATACACTCACATCGACTGACATATTCACCGCAGGCAGTCCCTGCATGCCGTGCGAATATTGCCGGTACAAACGACCGTCCGGTGCCTTTCCAAGGCGTTTGGATCTGGCGTAGAGGCCCTTAGAACACGAATCCCTGGGTGCCATGTTCCAGCCGAGCCCAGCCACATCGAAAGGTGCCACTTTTAGGCCTGCCTTTTGCGCTTTGGCTACCATTCAGCTCAGCGATATGTCGGCCAGCGTGTCGTCGGTGCCATAGCCGCCGCCTACATTAGCATGAGCACCGATGCACCAGCGCGGTTCTACGTCGCTGTTACCCGCTTTCTGCTGGCCGTCTTTGCTCGTCCAGAGCGAAAAGTAGTCATTGAGCCAACAGGTTCAAGAATCGACAGCGCTATTTAAACCACACTTTTCCCCCGATAAATTTATACGCTGGCGTGCCGCGCACCAAGGTCTCGCGTGCGAACGCTTTGTCGCATTGAGGACATATACAAGCCAGGGCGGTGAAGTCTTCCACAATGCGTTCTTTGAAACATTTCACCAGCGCCCCCTTCCCCCCTTTGCGATATTTGAACAGCTGGGCACCGCAGTTCTTACAAAAGATATCGATGGTTTTGGTCGGGCCCTTTTTATTGGGTTTCGCCATTTGCTGCCACTCGTAACTTCATGTGAGATTTCAAGCGTGCATCGTGATGAGTCTGCTCAAGCATGTCAATTTCGTGGATAGCGCGAGTTGGCTTCTAAAGTCGGCGTAAGATTTTTACCTTCTCAGTGTGGTGCTAGAAACAACTGATAGGTAAATGAAATGCTAAATAAAATTTATTGTCGTCTTGCCAGGCTGTGCTAGCAAACAATCCGGCAGCCAATACAGCAATGCTTTCCGGGAGCATGGAAGAAGCCTCGATTTGGCTTAACGCAAGCCATCAGCCGCGCGAGGTACGAGCGTCGGCTGAATGGCCTCGTTCGATGCTATCCGTATTTGCTTTCAGGATTTCCTGCGTAGACTGAGAGAATTTAAGCGGAGCGCAGTCGAAGCGGACACCATACTTGAGACGAATCCCATCGCTATCAAATTCGAAGAATAGCTTCCGCAGCTCCGTCGACGTCTCAACGTATTGAGGTAGTACGGACTCGAGCTGCGGCACGCCTACCTTCCAAAATGAGTCGATCAGAGACTCAGATGGGTTTGTTATGCAGACATCGACTTCAACAACGTGGTCGTGATGAGGGTGACCAACATGCGTTGAGAAAATTAGCAGGAACTCATCTTTCGAAGCGGCTTTCCTCTCAATGAGTTTGCTCAGTTTCTTTTTAGCTAAGTCCCAAGAATCTGAACCCATCTTGCCGAAGAAGCCGGCTGCAAACGACGATCCCGCGACCCCAAGGAAGCCCGCGATTAGCCATAATATACTGAGAGGTTCCGCGGCCTTCTTATGCTCTTGATTAGTGTGGGCGCCTATGGCTTCAGCCAACTCTGCGATGAGTTCCTGATCCTCTTCATTGAGATAGCTGCGGTCCCAAGTGACGGCTAACGTGCCACTGGGTTGGGTACGGTTCTGCACGACCTCCCGGCCATCCTGGATCTTGGCAATAGTCCCTTCGAAAATCTCAACATCCGCGGCTACTTCATATTCTCCGTCGGCCCTCTCCCTTACCTCTGCCGACAAAACGCGCCCGCAAGGACCTCCGCGTGGATCATGCTCGACGTTCATCGGAATAAACGAGTTGCAAACCGAATCCGCCAGTTGATCCAACGCAGATCGTGCCAGTCGGTCTCCGTGTTTATCCGGATGGGATGTCGCCATTATCGTGGTGTATCGCTTCATTCCGACTCCATTGAACGCCCGGCTAACCGCGCAAATGTTTTATGGCGACTTTTTTGCGATTTTTTTGCAAAAATGGTGGCAGTGAATATTTTTCCATTTGAGCCGATTGTTATGTTCTTTTGAGATCATTATTAGCCACCTCGACGAGTTTTTTCAGTGTTTTGTCATGCTCTTTGTATTCTTGTTCATAGAACTCAAATCTTGGTTCATTATAGTAATCTAGCTGCTCTCGGCTTCTCAATTTCTGAAGTACATATACAGCATCCTGAGAAATATAAAAAGCTCCAATGTCAGTAGCTTTACTTAACGACGAAGAAGCTCTGATGTACTCTTGAAGTAATTCTCGCTCTCGCTCATCTGACAACCCTGTACCTTGACCATGATCCTCTTTATGTACCCTAAAGTATTTAATCATGTCATATAGAGCGACAATTATTTCTTCGTATGCTTGTTCACGCCTCGTGATTTGTGTTTTATAACTTTCAAGTTTTAAATCATATTCGTGCTTTACTGAGGCTTTAAGCCTTTCCAATAACCAATTACGACCCAGATACGTAAGAAGCGCGATTAAACTAACGCTACTAACTGAGCTGAGCAGTGCAACTAGAATACTTTCCATGCTCCCTCACGAACATAACAGTGATTATACGCCCAGCCACATAACCTCAATAAACGTGCCGACACATTTGTTGAGGTGGCCAACGCAAAAACCATAACCCACTGATAAATATAGCATGCCCCAATTGCCAGGCAGCCTACCCCCTCTTCGCGTGCCCGCTCGTTTTACTCGATTCAACCATACCCTATCCACAAATTTATCTTCGGTCACGCTTAAATTTGATGAAAGCCGCAAGCCATAGGTCTTAGGCCTGCGCTCGCCAATTTTTAGACAGGCCCCACACAACACTGCCGCTCGTAAGCGGCAGCATTGAATGAGTAATTGAGGCTCAAGCGTTAAAGCACCACTTCATACCCTTCAAACTTCGGCGGGCCCAGGTAGATGCCTTCCGGCGACTTGGCATTGGCATGCGCCTTGCGAAACGCTTCGGATTGCGTCCAGGCGCGGAAGGCGTCCTCGGATTCCCACACGCTGTGCGAAATAAACACGGTGTGGTCATCCTGCTTGTCGCCCTGGAGCATCTTGAACTCCTTGAAGCCGGGCACTTCATTAAGGTGCGAGTCGCGGTTGCGCCACACGTCCAGAAAATCCTCTTCCCGGCCCGGGGCAATACGAAAACGGTTCATGGCGATATACATGGGCTTGCTCCTTGGAAAATGGTGATGTGACGTCACTCGATGGTAACGTCACGGATCAGGCGCGGATAGCCTTGGGAGGCAGTATGGCAAAGACCGGCATCCAGGTGGTTTGGTTCAAGCGCGATCTGCGTATTCACGATCACGCCCCGCTCAGCCTTGCCTGCGTAGCGGGCCCGGTGCTTCCCGTGTTCGCCATCGAACCCGGCCAGTGGCAGGCGCCGGACAGCGCCCTGCGCCACTGGCAGTTCGCTGCGGAATCACTTGTTGATCTTTCAAACGCTTTGGACGCGCGTGGCCTGCCGCTGTGTATCTGGCAGGGTGATATTATCGCGCTGCTGAATGCCTTGAAGGCGCGTTATGACACCATCACGCTCCACTCCCACGAAGAGACCGGCAACGCCTGGAGCTACCAGCGCGACCGCGAGGTAAAAGCGTGGTGCAAGGCGCAGGACACCGAATGGCTGGAGGCGCGCCAGGTGGGCGTGGTACGCGGGCTTTCAAGCCGCGCTGACCAAACCGACTGGGAGGCGCAGTGGGAAGCGCTGATGCAGGCGCCGCCCTTCAAGGCCCCGGAAGGTGCCCGTGCCGCCCCCGGCTGGGAGGCGTTTCACCATCTTTCAGTAGAGGCGCTGCCCGCGCTTTCGCTTGGCTTTGACACCACGCCCTGCCCCGGGCGCCAAACCGGGGGCCGCAGCGCCGGGCGCGCGCTCTGGTACAGCTTCATCACCCGGCGGGGCGAGCGCTACCGCGGCTCGATCTCCAAGCCTCTGCTGGCCTGGGAGTTCGGCTCGCGGCTTTCGCCGCACCTGGCCTGGGGCACGCTTTCGATGCGTGAAGTGGTGCGCTCGCTTCGCCACCAGCGCGAAAAACACGCCGAAGAAACCCGCTGGGCGCGCTCGCTGCGGGCGCTCGCCTCGCGGCTTCACTGGCACTGTCACTTCATTCAAAAGCTGGAAAGCGCGCCGAGTATCGAAGACCAAACCCTGCACCCGGCGCTCAAGGGGCTTCGCGAGCGTGACCCGGACCACCCGCGCTTGCTGGCCTGGAAGCAGGGCCAAACCGGCGTGCCGCTAGTGGATGCCTGCATGCGCTGCCTGCGTGATACCGGCTGGATCAACTTTCGCATGCGCGCCATGCTGATCTCGTTCGCCACCTTCGGCCTGGGGCTTCACTGGCTGGAGCCGGGCCGCCACCTGGCCCAGCTGTTCACCGACTTCGAGCCCGGCATTCATTACCCGCAGATCCAGATGCAATCCGGCGCAACCGGCTTCAATGCCCTGCGTATCTACAACCCGGTCAAACAGGCTGAAGAAAACGACCCCGACGGCGAATTCGTCGCCCGCTGGGTGCCGGAACTCACCGTATTGCCCGTCGAGTGGCGCGCCAAACCCTGGGCGCTGCCGGAAAGCCTGCAAACGCGCTACGGGTTTATCCCCGGCGAGCACTACCCGCTGCCCCATGATTTCGAAACCGAGGCCCGCCACTGGAAAACGCTGATTTATGAGGCAAGCCACACCCCCGAGGCCAAGGCCATTAGCCAGGAATTGATGGCGCGGCTGGCCAGCCAGCGCCGCCCCAGCGCCCGGCGTAAAACGACAAAACCCGCCCACCGTCAGCAGCTTTCGCTGTTTGACGGCGGCGGGTCGGGTTTTGAGCGTGGCTAGCTCGCGGCTAACAAGGGCGCCAGCGTACGCTTTCTAGAAGTGGTAGTTGATGAACGCGCCGGTGCGCCACTGCACGTCGTTGCCTACATCGTCGACGATCGGGCTGTCGCTGGCGTCGCCGGTGAGCTTCGACACGCCCAGAAGGCCGGTAACGGACCACTGCTCTGTCAGGTAGTAACTCAGCGATGCATTGGCACCTAGCGCGAAGGCGCCATCGTCGGACTCGAAAGCCGCGATGCCGGAGCGCGCGCTATCGGCGGGCGAGACACTAAACAGGGCATCGGTCCATTTGTCGCTGGTATAGGCCAGTTCCGGACCGAAGGTCATCACAGTGCGTTCGCTCAAGCGCGTGACATGCTGGGCCTTGAAGGCGAGGCGGTAGCCGTCGATATCGCCGGTAAAGGGCGTTTCCGCCGACCCGGTGTAGCGCCAGCCAGCACCGCGGTAGCTAACGCGCAGCCCCGCCGTTGCGCCACCATCGACCTCTTCGAAATGCCTCAGGTCGCCGGTATCGTCGCGGCCGAAGGTGTAGCCGATAAAAGGCGCCACCTTCAAGTTACCCTGATTGATGACGTTCCAGCCGATCCCGTCGCGAATGCTCAAGAACAGCGTGTCGTCGTAGGTCGCTTCCACCACCGGGAAGGGGTTCCACTCGTAGTCGTCACTGCCCAGGTAGTCCGGGGTGTAGATCGCACCGGCGCCCAGCGTGCCCTCCCACTGCGCCGATGCCGATGAGCAAAGTGCCCAACTGCCAATGGCCAGCACAAGCGTTAGCGGGCGGAGATAGTCGTTGGCATGCATCATGTCCTGGGTCCTGAGCGGCTCGAAGTCAGCATGCACTCTATGTACAAATCAATGATCGGGCAATCGTATAACGACCCAGTGGTCGTTAAGGCATAGTCGACTTTTCAACGCTAGCGAGGCGGTTTCGTCTCAAGATGCGCGCCAAAAAATGCCTATCTCGGCGCCTTGTAGAATAAAAACTCGCCTTCGTTGGCCGCATTTTGCCCCCAGAGCCAACCTGATCATGCGCATATAGTTTAGACACACCACCTGTTTCGGTTTAAAATTTTTACCATATTGTACTTTTTATAAACCAACGTATGCCTTACGCATAGAGGTCGCCATGATTGGAGAACGTGTTAAGCGTGCCCGCGCTGCAGCGGGTCTCTCGATGCAGGTATTGGCCCAGCATGTTGGCGTCAGCGCCAACATGATCAAAAAATATGAGCACGATGAAAGCATGCCAGGGTCAGGCGTGCTCATTAAGCTGGCGAAATCACTTGGCGTTCGCAGCGAATACTTCTTTCGCCCGATGAAAGTAGAGTTAACGGGCGTGGAATACCGCAAACGCGCCAAAACACCTAAAAAACTCCTCGATAAGATATCTGCTGATGTTTTAGACCAGGCCGAGCGATGGGCCGAACTCGAGAATTTATGGCCTAATTCTCCACTTGCGGATTTTGTTATTCCTGAGGCTTTCTCCAAGCATTTTGAGTCGCTGGATGAGGTTGAAAATGCGGCTAATGTACTGCGCGCTAACTGGGCGCTAGGTACCAACCCGATACATGACTTGATCGATACTTTCGAATCTCATGGCATCCTCGTCATTACCACCAACGTAGATGTAGAAACCAAATTCGATGGTCTACAGGCTCAAGTTGCCAATAAGCCCGTGATCGTTGTCTCTTCCAATTGGCCGGGGGATCGACAGCGCTTTACGCTGGCTCATGAACTAGGCCACTTGCTACTTCACGGACGGCTGGGCGATCACCTTGATGAAGAAAAGGCCTGTAACCGTTTTGCCGGGGCATTCTTGCTACCCGACACCCGGGTTTACCAGCACTTGGGTGAGAAACGCCGCCATCTCGAGCCCAAAGAGCTCTATCTGCTCAAAATGGAGTACGGGATTAGCATGCGGGCATGCGCCTTTCGCGCGCTAGACCTTACGATTATCGACAGAAATCACCACCGCCAGCTTTCGATCACGTTTTCCAAGCATGGATGGCACAAAAAAGAGCCGGGCGCTGATTATCCTGGGGAAACGACGCTAACGTTTCAGCAGCTGGTTTATCGAGCGTTAGGCGAAAAAATCATCAGCGAATCAAAAGCAGCTGAGCTACTCGGCATCTCACTGATGCGCTTTCATAAGGAGCGCAAGCTGGAGCCATTGAATGCAACAGCTACTCATCAGTGATACCAATATCCTGATTGACCTGGAAGAAGGTGAGCTGATCGCCACGTTGTTCCTTCTTCCTTATGACTTTCAAGTACCCGATATTCTTTATGTAGAAGAACTTGAAGAGCAACATGGTTACTTGCTTTCGATGGGACTTTCACAACGAGAGCTATCACCTGAAACGCTGACTTATGCACAGCGCATCATGCAAAATTCCCTCGGGCCCAGTCGTAATGATTGCTTTGCGCTCGCGCTTGCACGTCAAGAAAATTGCCCCCTCCTCACGGGTGACAAAGCGCTGAGAACGACTGCTCTGACTGAGGCCATCGATGTTCGTGGCACCATTTGGGTCGTTGAAGAACTTATCCGCTACCAGCTTATTACCCCTGAGCATGCCCACCAAACCTATACATTAATGCAGGCGCGCGGCCGACGCCTGCCTTGGGCACACGCGTTTAAACGCTTGGAAACATTCGCAAGTAAAGGTTAATAACACACAAAACCCGCCCCCGCCGCAAGCGGACACTTGCAGCGGGGCGGGCTAGTCGTGCCTACCGCTTTGTTGGCTCGGCGAGCGAGGGGTGACAAAGCGCGGGGCCATGAAGGCAAGGCCCAGGCGTCTTTTATCCATCGAACGGGGAGAGCGGATAAAAAAGGTAGTCGCCCCCGGCGGCCACATCGGTATCCGGCTCGACCATCAGGTAGCCATCGGCCTGGCTTGCGGCGCTGAGCATATGCGAGCCCTGCCCACCGGCCAGCCGGGCCACCGGCGTGTCGCCCTGCCAGGTCAGCGCCACCCGTAATAGCTCACAGCGCCTCTTGGGCCCGCGTTTGTCGAAGCCGGCTTTTACCCGGTAGCGCTGAAGCGGCGCCGTGCGCCGGCCTTGCCGCGCGTGAATGAAGGCCAGCGCCAGCCAGTGCCAGCCCACCAGCGAGGCGACCGGGTTACCCGGCAGCGCGATCAGCGGCGTGGTTGCGTCGCCGCTTCCAAGCGTGGCGAAAGCGAAGGGTTTACCGGGCTTGACGGCGACGCCGTGAAAGTCGATTCGCCCCAGCCGCTGGATCACCGAGCGCACGTGATCCTCCTCCCCCACCGAGGCCCCGCCGCTACAAAGCACTACATCCGCCGACGTTGTGGCCGCTTGCAAGACGCGATATAGCGCCTCGGGGTCATCGGCGATGATCCCGACGTCGATCACCTCGCACTGTGCTTTTACCAGCAGTGCGTTAAGCATGGCGCGGTTGCTGTCGAACACCTGCCCCGACGCGCGCGCCGCGCCCGGTTCGATCAACTCGTCGCCGGTGGAGAGCAGCGCAACGCACAGGCGGCGATACACGCTCACTGTGTTGACGCCGTGGCTTGCCAGCAGGGCGATGGCCGCCGCGTCCAGCGTATCGCCCGCCTCGAGAAGCGGCGCGCCGGTGCGCGTTTCTTCCCCTTGCCGGCGAATGTTGGCGCCCAGCGTCGGTGCTTCATCCAGATGAAGGCGGCCCCGGGCATCCAGCCAGGTGCGCTCCTGGGCCACGACGGTATCGGCGCCCAGCGGCAGCGGCGCACCGGTAAAGATGCGCGCGCAGCCGCCTTCGGGCAGGTGCAGGACACCCGCCCCGGCCGGCACGCGCAGCAGCACGGGCAGCCCTTCGCCGTTGGCGGCGTAGTCCGCCAGGCGCAGGGCAAAGCCGTCCATGGCGCTGTTGTCCACGCCGGGCAGGTCCACCGGCGCGGTGACGGCCTCGGCCAACACGCGGCCCTGGGCGTGGGCAAGGGCAACACGCTCGGTGGCGTTAATCGGCGTCGCGGCGTCGACCAGCCGCTGCCGGGCCTCGAAAAGCGGCATGAGGGGGCGGTGTTCGAGCTCGCCGCAGGGGCAGCTCATAGGCCCTCCGGGTCGTTCGAGGCCACCGCGTGCCGGCGGCTGCCGCAAAGCGGCGCGGTGGGGAAGATCATGGTGGCGAAGTTGCAGGGCCGGGTGCGCGCATCGAGCTGCAGCGCGATGATCTTGTCCCAGGCCAGCGCGCAGGCTTTGGGGGAGCCTGGCATGGTGAACAGCAGCGTCTGGTTGGCAAGCCCCGCCACGGCGCGGGACTGGATCGTGGCCGTGCCGATCGTCTGAAGTGAATAGTGGCGAAAGAGCTCGCCGTAGCCTTCGATGGCCTTGTCGAACAGCGGCGTCAGCGCCTCGGGGGTGGTGTCCAGCGCGGTGAAGCCGGTGCCGCCGTTGACCAGCACCACGTGGATCTCGGGCTCGGCGATCCAGGCCGAGACCGCGGCGCGAATCTGGTAGATATCGTCCACCAGGATACGCCGCTCGACCAGCACGTGGCCCTGCGCGGTCAGGCGCTCGGCGAGCAGATCGCCGCTGCCGTCCCGGTCCGGCCCGCGGGTATCGGACACGGTCAGAACCACACAGTTGAGCGGGATGAACCGAGCATCGAACGGGGTATGCGACATGAGTGCCTCCTGCTTACTGCATCAAGGAGCCGCTGGCGTCGTCGTCCAGCGCAAAGCCTTCGACGCCGAACTCGCTCTCCAGGGCCAACAGATAGTGGCGAAGCGCCCGCCGCGAGGTCTGCTCGCGCAGGTGATGGCGAACTCTATCGGCCACGTGTTCGAACACGGCCTCGCGCCCTTCTACCCGCTCATCGATGCTGACCACGTGCCAGCCGTAGCGCGAGGCGAGCGGGCGCGCGTGAAGCCCTACGGGCAGATGCTGTAGCGCCCGGTCGAGCTCCGCCACGGTCTGGCCGGGCACCAGCCAGCCCAGGTCGCCGCCGCTCTCTTTGGAGGGGCAGGCGGAGTAACGCGCGGCGAATTCATCGAAGCGCTCGGGCATCGTCTTAAGTGTCTCGATCAGCGATTCGCCTTGCCGGTACGCCGCGTCGCGCCCGGCCGCGTCGTCCGGGGCGGCGGCCAGCAACACATGGCGAACGTGGATCTGCGCGGGTTCGTTGAAGCGCTGCTGGTGCATCTCGAAAAAGCGCCGCGCGTCGTCCTGGGAGGGTTCCGGCACCTGGAGTACCTGCTCTAAAAGGGCCGTGATCGCTGCCTCCTGCTCGGCGCCGGATGGCTCATCGCCATCCGCCCAAAGCCCCAGCTCGCCGGCGCGCTGGCGTAGAAGCGCCTGAACCACCAGCGCCCGCGCCGCTTGGCTCTGCGCCTCTCCGGCGGTGGCCGCCGGGTGGTGCTGCATTTCCCGGGCGATGGCTTCCTCGTCGATCACGACACCGCCTACGCGAATCACCGGGGCCACGGCGCTGCCGGGAAGCTGTTCTATATCGATCTTTTGAAAATCAGTTGCCTGCATCTGGATCACCGTTGTCTCGTTGGCTTGATTGAAGGATTAACCGCGGCGGCGAACCAGCTGGTAGCGCCGGGTAACGTAGCCAAAGGGCGCGCTCCACACGTGCACCAGACGAGTGAAGGGGAATAGCAAAATGATGGTCAGCCCCAGGAAGATATGCATCCGGTAGATCCAGGGGACTTCCTGCATGTAGTCCGCCGCACCACCGCCGAAGAAGACGATGGCCTGGGCCCAGCTGGAGAGCGTGAGCATCATTTCGCCGTCCATATGGCCCAGCGAGAAGAGAATAGTGACCATGCCAAGGCCCGCCTGTACCACCAGAATCGCCAGTACCAGGGTGTCCATCAGGCTGGAGGATTGACGCACGCGCAGATTGAAAAGGCGGCGATACAGCAGTATGCCCCCGCCGGCAAGGCACATGGCCCCGGCGATGCCGCCCACTAAGATGGCGAGCAGCTGCTTGTTATGCGCGGCGATGAAGGGCTCATACACCCAGTGCGGGGTGAGCATACCGAACAGATGCCCAAAGAAGATGACGATAATACCCACGTGAAACAGGTTGCTCCCCAGGCGCATAGTGCCGGGAGAGAGCATCTGGCTGGAACCGGTTTTCCAGGTGTACTGGCCATGGTCGAAGCGGACCAGACTGCCGATCAAAAACACCGTGCCGGCCAGATACGGGTAGTAGCCGTAGATCAGGTGGGTGAAGTAGTGCGCGATGGCATCGAACATGATCTTTCTCCTTTAACGACCGGCGGACGGGGAAGACGAGCCGGCATTGCCGGGCATGATGCGCACCGTCTGCGGCTGTACGGCGTGCTTGCGCTCGGCCAGGCGGCGGCCTTCGGCGGATTGCAGGGCGCAGTCTTCGTCGGATTTGGCGGAGAAGCGCACCGCCTCCTCTTCCCACACCGCATCCAGCGCTTCGGGGGTGTGATCCGGCGCCTCCTTTTGTACCTGGGGTCGGTGAGCGGCAACGTCGTCCTGCGCGCCGATCAACGCCAGAAGCGTTAGCGGCACCAGGGCGTGGTCGGCCTCGCGCTCTTCGAGCCGCGCGGTCAAAAGCGCCAGAATATGGCGGATCTCGCCCAGCCAGCGGCCGATATCCGCCGGGCTGCAAAACGACAGATACTCCAGAAACACCGGCAGGTGGTCCGGAAGCTCCCGGGCGTCGAGCTCGAAGCCGGCGGCGCGATACTCGGCCAGCAGGTCCACCATGGCCTGGCCGCGATCCCGGGACTCGCCGTGCACGTGCTCGAAGAGCAACAGCGAGGTGGCGCGCCCTTTATCGAACAAGGCGACATACTCCGCCTGCAGTTCGAGCAGGTCGTACGCCTGTAGGCGCTGACACCACCCGGTGAGCGACGCCTTCATGGCGCCGTCCAGGCGCGGCTCGGCCTCGATGATCTCGACCATTTCGCCACACGCTTGTTGAAGCGCCGCACTGGGGTAGTCCAGCAAGCGGGCCAAAACCCGCAGCGTGCGCATGCCGTGCTCCTCGGTGGGTAAAGCCTCGGCGCCAAGCGCTTTTGGGGCCACATTAGTCATGACGCACCTCCTCGGATTGTGGCTCGAAAACGCCGACCGGCTCGACCAGCACACTGGTCTGCTTGCGGCCGTTGAACAGGTTGGGTTGGCTCTCGCCGTGGCAGCCATCGCCGAAGGTGAAGCCGCAGCCACCCCGTTCGGGGAAGGCATCCACCGCCATTTCCCGGTGGCTGGTAGGAATCACGAAGCGGTCCTCGTAGTTGGCGATGGCCAGGTAGCGGTACATCTCTTCCACCTGGCCGCGGGTCAGCCCCACCGCCTCGAGCACGTCGTCGTTCAACTCGCCCTCTACGTGCTTGCCGCGCATGTAAAGGCGCATTGCCATCAGGCGCTTGAGGGCCAGCACCACCGGAGCCTCTTCGCCGGCGGTCAGCATGTTGGCCAGGTACTGCACGGGAATGCGCAGCGACTCGATTTTGGGCAGCACGCCGTCGAACTCGATGTGCCCTGAATCAAAGGCGGACTGAATCGGCGAGAGCGGCGGCACGTACCAAACCATGGGCAGCGTGCGGTACTCCGGGTGCAGCGGCAGCGCCAGCCCCCAGTCGATGGCCATCTTGTAGACCGGCGACGCTTGCGCTGCCTTGATGACGTTGTCTTCCACGCCGTCGCGCTTGGCCTGGGCGATCACCTCCGGGTCGTGAGGGTCGAGAAATATCTCGCGCTGGCGATGATACAAATCGCGCTCGTCAGCGGAGGCGGCGACCTCTTCGATGCGGTCGGCGTCGTAAAGCAGCACGCCCAGGTAGCGGATACGGCCCACGCAGGTTTCGGAGCAGATCGTCGGCTGGCCGGACTCGATGCGCGGGTAGCAGAAGATGCACTTCTCGGACTTGCCGCTTTTCCAGTTGTAGTAGATCTTTTTGTACGGGCAGCCGGAGATACACATCCGCCAGCCGCGGCACTTGTCCTGGTCGATCAGCACGATGCCGTCCTCTTCGCGCTTGTAGATCGCCCCGCTGGGGCAAGAGGCCACGCAGGTGGGGTTCAGGCAGTGCTCGCAAAGGCGCGGCAGGTACATCATGAAGGTGTTTTCGAACTGGCCGTAGATATCCGCCTGCACGTTATCGAAGTTGGCGTCCTTGCGCCGCTTGGCGAACTCAGTACCCAGGATCTCTTCCCAGTTGGGCCCCCACTCGATTTTCTTCATGCGCTTGCCGGAGATCAGCGAGCGCGGGCGGGCCACCGGCTGGTGCTTACCGACTTTGGCGGTATGCAGGTGCTGGTAGTCGAAGGTGAACGGCTCGTAGTAGTCGTCGATGGCGGGCAGGTCCGGGTTGGCGAAGATATTCGCCAACACCCGCCACTTGCCGCCGATACGCGGCTCGATGCTGCCATTGGCACGCCGCAGCCAGCCGCCCTTCCATTTGTTCTGGTTCTCCCACTCCTTGGGATAACCGATGCCGGGCTTGGTTTCGACGTTATTGAACCAGGCGTACTCCATGCCTTCGCGGCTGGTCCAGACGTTTTTGCAGGTCACCGAGCAGGTATGGCAGCCGATGCACTTGTCGAGGTTCAAGACCATGCCGACCTGGGAGCGAATCTTCATTTCACGGCCTCCTGTGAACGGTTGTTTTGCTTATCGTCATCTTGCGCGTCGCTGTTCTGAGCGTCTTTAGGCTGACGACCGGGTTCCTGGACGCTGTCGTTGCCCTCGCCATCCAGCCAGTCGACGTGGTGCATCTTGCGCACCAGCACGAACTCGTCGCGGTTGGAGCCGACCGTGCCGTAGTAGTTGAAGCTGTAGGAGAGCTGGGCGTAGCCACCGATCATGTGGGTCGGCTTGGGGCAGACGCGGGTCACCGAGTTATGGATACCGCCCCGGGTACCGGAGACTTCGGAGCCGGGCACGTTCACCTGGCGCTCCTGGGCGTGATACATCATCACCGTGCCGTCCTTGACCCGCTGGCTCACCACGGCGCGGGCCGCGATGGAGCCGTTGGCGTTGTACACCTCGAGCCAGTCGTTATCCTCGATCCCGATATCCGCTGCGTCACTCTCGGAGAGCCACACCACGGGTCCGCCGCGGTTGAGGGTCAGCATCAACAGGTTGTCGGAGTAGGTGGAGTGAATGCCCCACTTCTGGTGCGGGGTAATGAAGTTGAACGCCTTGCTCTTGAAGCCGTTGTCCGCCGGCAGAATGAAGCCTTTGGCCGCTTTGGTATCGATGGGCGGACGGTAGACCAAAAGGCTCTCGCCGAAGGCGCGCATCCAGGCGTGGTCCTGATAGAACTGCTGACGGCCGCTGACGGTGCGCCAGGGAATCAGTTCGTGGACGTTGGTATAGCCCGCGTTGTAGGAGACGTGCTCGTCCTCCAGGCCCGACCAGGTGGGGCTCGAGATGATCTTGCGCGGCTGCGCGACGATATCGCGAAAGCGAATCTTCTCCTCGTGCTTGGAGGTGGCCAAGTGGGTATGGTCACGCCCGGTAATATTGGAGAGCGCCTGCCAGGCCTTCACGGACACCTCACCGTTGGTTTCCGGCGCCAGGGTCAGGATCATTTCCGCGGCGTCGATGGCGGTGTCGATACGCGGGCGCCCGGCGTGGGGGCCTTCGGTTTTGCGGTGGTTGAGCTTGCCCAAAAGCTCGACCTCGGCCTCGGTTTTCCAGGCAATGCCCTTGCCGCCGTTGCCGATACTTTCCAGAAGCGGCCCAACCGAGGTGAAGCGCTCGTAGGTTTCCGGGTAGTTACGTTTCACCTCGATGAGTGACGGCATGGTCTTGCCGGGAATCGCCTCGCACTCGCCTTTTTTCCAATCGAGTACCTCGGGCTGGGCAAGCTCGCCGGGGGAGTCGTGCTGCATGGGCAGCGTGACCAGATCGGTCTCTTCGCCCAAGTGACCTTCGCAGACCCTGGAAAACACCTTGGCGATGCCCTTGTAGATCTCCCAGTCGCTGCGGGACTCCCAGGCGGGATCGGTCGCGGCGGTCAGCGGGTGAATGAAGGGGTGCATGTCGGAGGTGTTGAGGTCGTCCTTCTCGTACCAGGTCGCCGTCGGCAGCACGATGTCCGAATAAAGACAGGTGGTGGACATGCGAAAATCGAGGGTGACCAGCAGGTCCAGCTTGCCTTCCGGGGCGTCGTCGCGCCAAACCACTTCCTCGGGTTTCTGGCCGCCGAAATCGCCCAGGTCCTTGCCCTGAATGCCGTGGCGGGTGCCCAGCAGGTACTTGAGCATGTACTCGTGGCCCTTGCCGGAGCTTCCCAGCAGGTTGGAGCGCCAGATGAACATGTTGCGCGGGAAGTTTTCCGGGGCGTCCGGGTCTTCTGCCGCGAAGCGAAGCTTGCCGCTTTTGAGCTGGTCGACGGCGAAGTCGGCGGTGGCCATGCCCGCGGCCTCGGCCTGAGCTTTCAAGCGCAGCGGGTTGGCGCCCAATTGCGGCGCCGAGGGCAGCCAGCCCATGCGCTCGGAGCGTACGTTGAAGTCGATCAAACTGCCCGGGTACTCCTCGGCCCTGGCCAGCGGCGAGAGAATCTCCTTGATCTCCAGCTTTTCGTAGCGCCACTGGGAGGAGTGGTTGTAGAAAAACGAGGTGGAGTTCATGTGCCGCGGCGGGCGCTGCCAGTCCAGGCCAAAGGCAAGCGGGGTCCAGCCGGTCTGCGGGCGTAGCTTTTCCTGGCCCACGTAGTGGGCCCAGCCGCCGCCGCTTTGACCGATACAGCCGCACAGGATCAGCATGTTGATCAGGCCGCGGTAGTTCATGTCCATGTGGTACCAGTGGTTCATACCGGCCCCCACGATGATCATGCTGCGCCCCTGGGTCTTGTGGGCGTTGTCGGCGAACTCCCGAGCGATACGGGTACACTGCGAAGCCGATACGCCGGTGATCTTCTCCTGCCAGGCCGGGGTGTACGGGCGGATCTGCGCGTAATCGGTGGCGCCATCGTCTTCGCCGTCGGCGGCCAGGCCGCGGTCGATACCGTAGTTGGCGCACATCAGATCGAACACCGTGACCGCCAACATCTCGCTACCGTCGGCACGCTTCAAACGCTTGGCGGGCAGATGGTGGAACAGCAGATCGTCGGCGGCACCAGCGCCCTCGCCTTTCACGTGGGCAAAGTGCTCGTGCTCGATCCCTCCAAAGTAAGGGAAAGCCACCCGCGCCACGCTGTCGTGATGGCTCACCAGGCTCAGTAGAGGCTTGATCTCGACGCCTTCGGCGTCCAGCGGCTCGAGGTTCCACTTGCCGACGTTGTCGCCGGTTTCACCCCACCGAAAGCCGATAGAGCCGCGGGGCACGACGAGCTGGTCGCGGGTTTCGTCCCAGGCGACGGTTTTCCACTCCGGGTTGTTCTCCTGACCCAGCGCGGCGTCGAAATCGCTGGCGCGTAGCTGGCGGCCCGGCGCAAAGCTTCCGTCGGCGCGGGGCTCGAGCTCGACCAGAAACGGCATGTCGGTATAGCGGCGCACGTAGTCGGTGAAGTAGGCGCTGGGGTTGTCGAGGTGGAACTCCTTCAAGATGACGTGGCCCATGGCCATCGCCAGGGCGGCGTCGGTGCCCTGCTTGGCCGAGAGCCACTCATCGGTGAGCTTGGAGACTTCCGCGTAGTCCGGGGTGATCGAGACGGTCTTGGTGCCCTTGTAGCGCACCTCGGTGAAAAAGTGCGCATCCGGCGTGCGGGTTTGCGGCACGTTGGAGCCCCAGGCAATGATGTAGCTCGAGTTGTACCAGTCGGCGGACTCGGGTACGTCGGTCTGCTCGCCCCAGGTCATGGGGGACGCCGGGGGTAGATCGCAGTACCAGTCGTAGAAGCTCATGCACACGCCGCCGATCAGCGACAGATAGCGGCTGCCCGCGGCGTAGCTCACCATCGACATGGCGGGGATCGGCGAGAAGCCGATGATGCGATCGGGCCCAAAGGTTTTCGCGGTATAGACGTTGGAGGCCGCGACGATCTCGTTCATCTCCTCCCACTCGCCGCGCACGAAGCCGCCCATGCCCCGAGCGCTTTTGTACTGCTTCGTTTTCGCCGGGTCTTCGACGATCGAGGCCCAGGCATCCACCGGGTCGGCGTGTTGGTCGCGCGCCTCGCGCCAAAGCGCCAGCAGCGGCTTGCGCACCAGCGGGTACTTCAGCCGGTTGGCGCTGTACAAATACCAGGAGTAGCTGGCGCCGCGCGGGCAGCCGCGGGGTTCGTGGTTGGGCAGGTCCGGGCGGGTACGCGGGTAGTCGGTCTGCTGGGTCTCCCAGGTCACCAGGCCGTTCTTGACGTAGATTTTCCAGCTGCACGAGCCGGTGCAGTTGACGCCGTGGGTGCTGCGCACCACCTTGTCGTGCTGCCAGCGCGAACGGTAGCTATCTTCCCACTGGCGGGATTCGCTGCGTAGTTCGCCATGCCCGTTGGCGTAGGCGTCGCGGTCTTTGCGAAAGAAATTCAGCCGATCTATGAAGTGACTCATGGTCGCTCTCCAGGCTCCTTGAAAATGGGCGCTGCCCGCCAGGCGGGCTCCATGGCGACAAGTCTGAGCGATTGAAAAGCGAATTACTGCGTGGTTACCTCCATATACCGCCGGTCTACCTCCAAGGTGATAGAGCCCTTGTCAGCCGGGATTAGCCGCGCGGCCCTCAATCTTCTTATAATGGTCTGGATACAACGGCGAACGGCCCACTCAGGAGCAACGCACCTTCCATGCAACTTACCCAATTCACCGACTACTCCATTCGCGTGTTGATTTATCTCGCCGTGAAAGGGGAAGAGCGCGCAACGATCAGTGAGATTGCCGAGACCTTCGAGATCTCGCGCAACCACCTGATGAAGGTGGTCCAGGCGTTGAGCCAGAAGAACTACGTGACGGCGATGCGGGGTAAAAACGGCGGGTTATGGCTGGCGCGGGACCCGAAAACGATCAAAATGGGCGAGCTGGTGCGCGAGATGGAGCACGATATGGGCCTGGTCGAGTGCTTTCAGCGAGGCAACACCTGTGTCATTACCCCTTCGTGTCAGCTCAGGTCCGTACTGGGCGAGGCGCTCGCCGCCTTTTTGGCCGTGCTCGACCGCTACACGCTCTCGGACGTACTCGACAACCGCCACCCGGAGCTTGCCGGGCTGATGCGCATTCCCACCGTCAACGCCTGAGACTGAAAAACATAACCTTGACGGAGATCAACTGGCGGCGCCTTTTTCAGATTGTGTTTTCAGAACGCGCTTTATAAGATGCATATGAAATACATCTTATAAGGAAAACGCCATGCTCAGCCACGAACAAGAAGCCCTGATCAGCGCCACCGCGCCGGTGGTTGCCGAACATCTCAACACCATCGCCCAGCAGTTCTATCAGCTGATGTTCAAGCGCTACCCCGAGGTCAAGACCTTCTTCAACCAGGTACACCAGGAAAACGGCAGCCAGCCGCGGGCGCTGGCCGCCTCGGTACTGGCCTACGTTCAGCTCCGTAGCAACCCCGCCAAGGCGCGGGCGGCGCTGGACATCGTGGTCAGCAAGCACGTTTCGTTGGGTATCCTGCCCGAGCACTATCCGATCGTTGGCGAATGCTTGATGGAGACCATCGGCGAGGTGCTGGGCGACGCCGTGACCCCCGAAATCGCCGACGCCTGGACCGCGCTCTACAACGAGCTGGCCGCGCTTTTGATCGACCTGGAAGACCAGCGCTACCGCGAGTTCGAAAGCCGCCCCGGCGGCTGGCGGGGTACGCGTCGCTTCAAGATCGCGCGCACCCAGCAGGAAAGCTCGGTCATCCGCTCGTTCGTGTTCGAACCCGAGGATGGCGGCCCGGTGGCGGACTTCGAACCCGGCCAATACGTCGGCGTGCGCTTGATGATCGACGGCGAGCCGGTGTATCGCCACTACAGCCTTTCCGATACGCCCAACGGCAAGAGCTACCGTATCTCCATCAAGCGCGAAGAGCACGGCCGCGTCAGCCGCCATTTCCACGACGTGCTGAAACCCGGCGATACGCTGGAGCTTCTTCCCCCCGCCGGCGATCTTACTCTGGCCCAGGGCGACGAGCCGGTCCTATTGGCAAGCGGCGGCGTAGGCCAAACGCCAATGCTGCCCATCGCGCGCCACGCGCTCTCCCAGGGGCGCCAGGTGGTATACATGCACGCGGCCATCGACGGCGAGCATCAGGCCTTTCGCGATGACATCGCGGCGTTGGCCCAGGACTACCCCGAGCAGCTCAAAGTGGTCAACGTCCACGAGCGGGGCGACCAGGCGGACCATCAGGGCCGCATAAACCGCGACCTGTTGGCGCGCTACTTGCCCAACCTGGACACGCGCTGCTACTTCGTGGGCCCGCAAGGCTTCATGGCGGCCATGAACACTACCCTGGCGGAGCTGGGTATCGAGGAGAGCCGCCGTCATTTCGAACACTTCGGCCCCGCGCGCCCGCTCGAAGCCGCCTGATCCAAAACGGCCCCCGGGTGTATTGCACACCCGGGGGCCGTTTTTTTGCTCGAAGGCCCTGGCTTGAAACGCCTGACTTAAGGGCCTTTTCTCAGACGGCTAGCGCCCGTCGGTGCCTTCATCCAGCTGGGCGACGATGGGGTGGCTGATACAGCGATCCACCAGATCCGTCGAGGCGCCGATACGATCGGCCACTTCCGTTCTCGACATGCCCTGATCGATGAAGGGCTTAAGCGACATCCCCAGGTCCGCCACCGGGTTGTTGGTGTGCTCATGCCCACCCGGATTGGCATCCGGCCCGGTGTCCGTGGCGGCCTCGGCATCCTGAATCATGGTCGGTGTGACGTCTTCGAGATTTTTAACGATCGGCATGACAGCTCCCTGTCTCTTGAGTGTACTCAATACAGTAGAAGAGGGAGACAGAAGCTTCAAATGCCAGCCCGCATTCCTAGAGCAGATCGGCGATCCCCGGCAGGTCCAGCTTCTCGTTCAAGTGGCGAAGCTCCGGCTGGTGGCGCCGGGCAATCGCTTCGACGTGCTGCGCACCCTTGGGCAGAAGGTGGACCTCCATACGGCGACCGTCGCTTCGCCCGGGGCGGCGCTCGACGAGCTCGAGCTGCTCGCAGCGATCCACCAGCATCACCACGGCGTGGTGCTTGGACTGCAGCCGCTCGGCAAGCTCACCGATGCTCGCCCACTCGCGCCCCTCGAACCCCATCAGGTGTAGCAGGAGCTGATACTGCAGCGGCGTCAGTCCGTGTTCTCGGCAGATGTCCTCGCTCTGCCTGAGAAAGCAGCGCAGTTGATAGCGGAAGTCGGAGAGCTTGTGGAAGTCCTGCTTGGATAGCGGCGCGTCGGCCATTGCGTTCTCCTCTTGACAAATACCCGTGATCGTCTTAAATCTAAATAATATCATACCGTGATATAAAGCATTCGCTCATTTCCGGTGCGTGCGTTCCAAACGACAAGCGAGGCGATCATGACGCCACTCAATATCCTGCAACTCCCCTTCACTCACCAGACGGGCTGGCCAGCGCTCAAACGACACCGCCCCTCCATCGCCACACTGGCTTGGGGCGTGGTGCTGCCCATGTCGCTATTGCCGCCCATTCTGCTTTTCTATGCGGGAACTCACTACGGCGATGCCTTCGCCGCCGGGTTTGCCGAACGCCAGTGGCGCTTCATTACGACCATCCTGTTTCTCGCCGAACTTTTAACCTTCTTCGTGATGGGCTGGCTGATTCAGGCGGTGGTCAACGGCCACGACGAGCTATCGATCGACTATCACAGTGCCTACCTGCTCGCCGCCCTGGCGCCGCTGCCGCTCTGGATCGCGTCGCTAGGGCTTTTAGTTCCCAGTCTGGTCGTCAATGCGGTACTGGCACTGGCGGCGCTCGCCCTCGCCTGTAGTCTGGTCTACCACGGTCTGCAGGCGCTTTGCGAGCGCCACACCCGCGACGTCGCGTTGATGTCGGTCACTCACACCATCATGGCCGCCGGCGTGCTGGCCTGGGGGCTATTGATGGCGATCGTCTGGGCTTACTGAATCGAGGAGGGAATATGGCAATCGAACTGAAACGCGCCTTCGACACACCGCACAAGGAGGACGGCTACCGCGTGCTGGTAGACGGCATGTGGCCCCGCGGGGTCTCAAAGCAAGAGGCCAATATCGACGAGTGGCCCAAGGAGATCGCCCCGAGTAGCGCGCTGCGCAAGGCGTTTCACGACGGCTCCCTCGGGTGGGGCGATTTTCGCAAGCGCTACATGAAGGAGTTGACCGGCCATCGCGAGCGCCTGCGAGAGCTTGCCAGGCGGGCTCAAAAGGAAAAGGTGACGCTGGTGTTCGCCTCGAAGGAGGAGCGCTACAACAACGCTGGCGTGGTACGCCAGTACCTCAATATGCTGACGTAAAAAGGCCGACGCTTTTGCGCCGGGCACTGGCCCAGGCCGCCATTACGCAAGCCAGGAAAGCGGGCTGTGCCGGATGGCGGCGCCGACCATGTAGGCGAACACCGCCACCGCCAGCAGCGCGGCCACGCCGCGCCGGCGTGGCGTGGCGCCCCGCTTGATCGCCAGGGTGCCAACGCCGATGTAGACCAAAAGTGCCAATAGCTTGGCGGCCAGCCACGGCTGCTGCCAGGGCCAAAACCGCAGCGTCACCATGAGCGTGACCCCCAGCCCCAGTAGCGCCGTGTCGATGAGGTGCGGAAGGATCTTCACCCAGCGCGCCTGCAGGCGCGGGCTTTCGCGTACCGACCACCAGGCGCGTACCAAAAATAAACCGATACTCAGCGCCGCCGCGCCCATGTGAAGATGCTTGATTAAAAAGTAGTGTTCTATCACGTAACCCTCTCCCTTGGTCTACCCATCACTTTCTTTCATCGGGCTCTGCGGCGCCTCGACGAATAGCCACAGCAGCAGCATGATCATCACCAAAGGAACGAGCAGACTCAGCGGAGCCGCCTGAAAGCCATAGGCCTTTACCACCAGCGGCACCAGGCGCAGCGAAAACCCCACCCCCGCCAGGGTGGCCACGCAAAGGCTTGCCGCCAGGCATAGCCAGCAGCCGGGCAGCCACCGCCTGGCATGGGCGGTACCGCTTGCAATGATGCCACCCCCGAGCCCAAACCCGACGCCCAGTAGCCAGAACTGCCAGGGCTTGTGGGCAACGCCAAAGAGCAGCAGCGCCAGAGCAAGCCCCGCCAACAGCCCAAGCATCAGGTAGCAGGTGCTATAGCGCCGCGCCCAGTATCCGCAAGCCAGGGCCAGCAGCAGGCCACTCATCAGGGGCAGCCATACATAAGCCGGACGGGCGGCGAGCATGGCGTAAAGCGTCCAGCCCGCCACCGCCACCGCACTTGCCAACGGCACCAACAGCATCGCGACCAGCCTTTGGTAGTCATTGACAGGCAACGGCGGCGGCCTGGTTTTCGCGCTAGGGGGCACACTGGAGGGCATCGCAAGATTTCCCGTTAGGCTAGGAAGGCGCCAGAAGACATGCCAGAATTGTCGGCGCTCGTCTTATCCAGGTCAAAAATCATTAGGGGTAATACCGCTACCCCCAAAGGGATAGCACCGCGTATGCCGGTCACGATAGTGCCACACTCCTTTTCCCTTCTCAGGCGGCTGGAACCGTTATGAAACTGCTCCAACGCTCGCTAGTGGCCCGTATCATGGCGTCACTGATCGCGATCAGCGCCATGGCGTTCATCAGCATCACGCTGACCATGAACATGTCGAATAGCACCCGCGGCGACGCCTCGGCGATCAACGTGGCCGGGTCGCTGCGCATGAACGCCCACCGCATTCTGGTCGAGCTGCAGCGCTTGGAGTACGCCCCGGACGCAACCACCGGCGGCCAACTCGACGCGCTCGTGGCGCGCTTCGACCAGCGCTTGCACGGCGCTACCCTGCAACGCAGCGTGCCCGAGGATGCCCATCACGAACGGCGCCAGCAATTAAGCCGTATTCAGCGCTACTGGCAAGACACCGTGCAGCCCGCGCTGGACGAGGCGGGCGCCGGTGGCGGCATCGATCTCGCCGCCTTCGAGACCATGGTGACCACCCTGGTCGGCGATATCGAGATACTCGTCGAGCAGCTCGAAAACAGTACCGAAGCCAAGGTGAGGCTTTTGGGCATCATGCAGGTGCTCTTTTTGCTGCTCATTAGCCTGGTCGTCGCCATTGCTCTTTTCGATGTGCGCCACAACCTGGTCGCCCCGTTGCACCAGCTCATGGCGCTTACCCGGGAAGTGGCGAAGCGCAACTTCAACCAGCGCTCGAAGCTTTCGGGCAGCGACGAGCTGGCGCGGCTGGGGCGAACGTTCAACACCATGGCCGCGGAGCTTGCAACGAGTTACGCCGCTCTCGAAGAGAGCGTCTCGCGCAAGGAGCAGGCGCTCGAGCGCAGTAACCAAGCCATGCGCGTAATGCACGATGCCAGCCGCACTCTTTTCGGCGGCGGCAACGACCTTTGCGCCAGCGCCGCCCCCATGCTGCGCGAGCTGGAAAGCCTGCTGGGTCTGGGCCCCATCCGCCTGTCGCTCAACGACCCCTTCGACCAGCGCATCATGCCGGTTTTGGAAACGCACTCGGTGACACGCCCCGAGTACTGCCGCGACATGGCCTGCGATGCGTGCCTGATCGACCCGCTGCCCGCCTCGGGCGAGCGCCTCCAGTGTCTACAGCTCTCCATTCGCGCCGGCGATACGCTACTGGGTAACCTGGAGGTGTGGTACCCCGAAGGCGAGCTCAACGATAACACCCGCCGGCTTTTGAACATTCTGGCCGACCAGCTCGCCACCGCCGTGTATTTGCAGCGCCGTATCGACGAGCAGCAGCAGGTCACGCTCATCAACGAGCGCACGATCATCGCCCGGGAGCTGCACGACTCCCTGGCGCAGTCGCTCTCGTACCTCAAGATGCAGGTGACCCGGCTCGAGCGCATGCAGCAAAAAGAGGCCTCCCGCGAGGCCCAGGCCACCGTGATCGACGAGCTGCGCAGCGGCCTGAACAGCGCCTACCGCCAGCTGCGCGAGCTTTTGACCACCTTCCGGCTCAAGCTGGAAGGCCCGGGGCTTCAGTTCGCCCTGCGCCAAACCACGGACGAGTTCACCCAGCGCCTGGGCTTCGCGGTCGCGCTCGATTACGATGTACCGCCCTACCTGCTCAACCCCAATGAAGAGATCCACGTTCTACAAATCATTCGCGAGGCGCTGGCCAACGCGCACAAGCACGCCCAGCCCACTTGGGTCAGCATCACCGTGCGCTTTAGAGATGCCCGCTTGCAGGTCCGCGTGGAAGATGACGGCATCGGCCTTCAAAACGACGCCTCGCCGCCGATGCATTACGGCCTGGTCATCATTCGCGACCGCGCCACCACCTTGAACGGCGAGCTCTCCATTTTTAATCGCCCCGTTGGCGGGGCCTGCGTGGAGGTCATCTTCACCCCCTTGACCGCTCGCTTGACTCAACAGCCGCCGACAGCGGCCACCGACGATGCTCATTCAGGCACACGGAATCTTTAATGTCTCAGACCAGCCACGACACCCCTGCCACGCTTTTGATCATCGACGACCACCCGCTATTGCGCCGCGGCGTGGCGCAGCTTCTCGAACTCGAAGACGACCTGGAATTGGTCGGCGAGACCGGCAGCCCCGAAGAGGGCATTCGGCTGACGCTCTCGCTCGAGCCCGACCTGGTCCTGCTCGATTTGAACATGCCCGATATCGACGGCCTGGAGGCTTTACGCCGCCTGCGGGAGAACGACTTTAGCGGCCGCATCGTCATGTTCACCGTCTCCGACCATGAAGAAGACGTGGTAGCGGCCCTGCGCGCCGGCGCCGACGGCTACCTGCTCAAGGACATGGAGCCCGAGGACATGGTGCGCCAGCTACGCCAGGCCGCACTCGGGCGCATGGTGATCAGCGAAAGTCTTACCGCGCTTCTGGCCGAGGCGCTGCGCAATCAGCGCGCGACGCCCACCGCGCCGGATATTCGCAGCCTCACCCAGCGCGAGCGCGAGATCTTGCGCCAGCTCGCCGGCGGCCTTTCCAACAAGCTGATCGCACGCAAGCTGGATATCACCGAAGGCACGGTGAAGGTGCACGTCAAACACCTGCTCAAGAAACTCAACCTGCGCTCGCGGGTGGAGGCGGCGGTTTGGGCCGTGCAAGCGGGCATCAACGACTAGCCAATCAATGTAGATACCTCCAAATAGCGCGCCGGCGCCTGCGCTTCTCGGCGCGCTTACCCCTTCGCTTTTTTCTTCAATGAAATCAGGCTTCTGGCTCTTGAAAGCACCTACCCACAAAGAGGTAGGCTATTGATTTCGCTGGCTTTCAGGGCCATTCCCAGCCCTTCCCCGCGCGCGTATCTTTCCTTTATCGGTGAGCCGCTAATGGTTCGACGCCAGGTAATGGTTTACGCAAAGGGGAACCATCATGACCAAGAGAAATGCCGACATCGTCGCTTGGGATGTCGAAGACGAACGCTTCTGGGAGCAGCAGGGTAAACACGTTGCCAACCGCAACCTTTGGATCTCCATTCCAAGCCTGCTGGTCGGGTTTGCGGTGTGGATGATGTGGGGCATGATCACCACCCAAATGCAGAACCTGGGCTTTGCGTTTTCCGTCGAGCAGCTCTTTACGCTCACGGCACTGGCGGGGCTTTCCGGGGCGACGCTGCGCATTCCCGCCTCGTTCATGATTCGCATTGCCGGCGGGCGCAACACCATCTTTTTGACCACGGCGCTACTGGCCATTCCTGCCGCCGGCACCGGCCTTGCGCTGATGAGCCCGGAGACACCGTTCTGGATTTTCCAGGCGCTGGCGCTGCTCTCCGGCATCGGGGGCGGTAACTTCGCCTGCTCGATGAGCAATATCTCGACCTTTTACCCCAGCAAGCAGCAGGGTTACGCGTTGGGCATGAACGCGGGACTGGGCAACTTCGGCGTCACCACCATGCAGATTTTGATTCCGCTGGTGATGACCGTCGGGCTCTTCGGAGCGCTGGCCGGCGGCCCCATGGCACTGGAAAGCGCCAGCGGCACCTTGATCGGGCGTATCGAGGCCGGCACCGACACCTGGATTCAAAACGCCGGCTTCGTCTGGCTAGTACTGCTGGTGCCGCTCGCCTTTTTGGGTTGGTTTGGCATGAACAATATCCGCACGATCACCCCCAACCCGGGCGCGCCCCTCACCGCCTTTGGCAAGATTCTCGGGCTTTACGGCGTGGGCCTTTTGACCTCGATCGCCGGTATGCTGGCCCTCGCCTGGCTCAACATGTGGGTCGCCCTGCCGCTTACGATCGTGCTGACGCTGGTGCTGCTGCGCCTGATTCCCGGCGACATCAAGCCCAATATCCAGAAGCAGTTCGCGATCTTTTCCAACCATCACACCTGGGCGATGACGATTCTCTACATCCTCACCTTCGGCTCCTTCATCGGCTTTTCGGCGGCGCTGCCGCTGTCGATCAACGTGATCTTCGGCAACATGATGGAAAGCGCCGCCGACGGGAGCCTGGTGCGCGTGGTCAACCCTAACGCCCCGAGCGCCCTCACCTGGGCCTGGATAGGGCCGTTCGTCGGCGCGCTCATTCGCCCGGTCGGCGGTTGGATCTCCGACAAGGTCGGCGGCGCCATCGTCACCCAGATCATCTCCGCGGTCATGGTGGTGGCCTCCGTTGCCACCGGCTACGTGATGATGCTGGCCTACAACGCCACCGACCCCAATGCATTCTTCTGGCTCTTCCTTTTGCTTTTCATCGTGATGTTCGCCGCCAGCGGCATCGGCAACGGCTCCACCTTTCGCAGTATCGGGGTGATCTTCGACGCCCAGCAAAAAGGCCCAGTGCTTGGCTGGACCTCGGCGGTGGCCGCCTACGGCGCCTTCATCGCCCCCAGCATCATCGGCGCGCAGATCCAGGCGGGTACCCCGGAGCTTGCCATGTACGGCTTTGCCGTCTTCTACACCATCTGCCTGGGCATCAATTGGTGGTTCTACCTGCGCAAGGGCGCGGCTATTCGCAACCCTTGAAAGAGACGCGGCCCGATACCGGGTATCGGGCCGCTCTGATCACCGACCCGGATCGTTACCCGGCGTCGGTGATATCGGTAATCCAGGTGAGCGCGGCCACGGCGGCGGGAAAGCCGATGGTCGGCACCGCCAGCATGGCGGCCTGCTTGAGCTCTTCAGCGCTTAGCCCCTCTTCGAGCCCACGGCGCACGTGAGAATGCACGGCGCCTTCGGAGCGGTTGCCAATGGCAAGCGCAAGCTTGACCAAGCGTAGTTCGCGGCCCTCTAACGGCCCGGAGTGCGAACACGCCTTGCCCAGTGCCGCGTAGGCGTCCCATACCTCGGGGTATTCACCGGCGACATCGCCGGCGCCGGAGGGAAGCTTCTCTGACGTCATGACGCGTCTCCTTATACAGTGATTGTGAACTCATTATAGAAGCCCGTATCAGTGTCGCCAGAAACGCCGTTGGTCGCCCGCGTTACGCGCGGCTGAAAAAACGAATCACCCTGCCCATGGTCAGCCCTTGCACGGCAATCGAGAAGATCACCACGCAATAGGTGAGCGTCAGCGCCAGGTCGCGAAACTCGCTTGCGGGTAGTGACAGCGCCATGGCCACCGAAATACCGCCGCGCAGCCCGCCCCAGGTCAGAATCGGAATCGCACCTTTCGACTGATCCTTAAGCTTGCCAAGCGGGCCCATGATACTGGCGACACACAGCAAACGCGTTCCCAGCACGATGATGATCGCAAGCCCTCCGGCCACCAGCCAGTCACGCTCGATCGGCAGCACCAGAAGCTCCAAACCGATCAGTAAAAACAGCACCACGTTGAGGATTTCATCGACCAGTTCCCAGAAGGTATCGACGTTGTCGCGCGTTTTATCCGACATGGCGAACAAGCGTCCGTGATTACCAATGAACAGCCCCGCGACCACCACGGCGATGGGCGCCGACAAGTGCAGGCTATCCGCCAGGGCGAACAGGCCCATCGCCAAGGCGAGAGTGATCAACACCTCGACCTGGTAGTTATCGACCCGCTTGAGCATCTGGTAAACCAGGTAGCCCGCCACTGACGCCAACAGCACCGCCCCGCCAACCTCCTTAAGGAGCAGCAAACCGATGGCCGCAATATCGATAGATGACTCGACCGGTACCTCTTCCCCGCCCATGGCGCCCAGCCCGGAAAGGCCCAAAAGTACCAGAAAGACCACCACGCTCAGGCCATCGTTAAACAGCGACTCGCCGGCAATTTGATTTTCGAGCTGCCTGGAAACGCCGACGGATTTCATGATGCCCACCACCGCGATGGGGTCGGTCGGTGAGATCAAGGCGCCGAACACCAGGGCATACAAAAAGGGCACGGGCAGCTCCAGCCACCCCAGCACCAGCCAGGTCAACGCGCCGATAATAAAGGTCGACATCACGTTGCCCACCACGGCAAGCAGCGCGATGGTTAGCCACTCTTCCCGCAGGTGGTCGAACTTGACGTGTATGGCCGCGGCAAACAGCAAAAAGGCCAACATGCCGTGCAGCACCACCTGATCGAAATCGATCCGCTCCACCAGCGCCGCTGCCTGGCCGTGCAGCCCCGCCGTGTAGGGTGTGACGATAATCAGCAAAAGCGACGACACCAGCGCCAGCAGCATGACGCCAATGGTGGTCGGCAGCTTGATATAGCGATAGTTTAAGTAGCTCGAGACGGCGGCGAGCGTAATCAGTACGCTCACCAGGGAAAATAGACTCATCGGGACTCCTGATAGATAAAGCGGCGGTATCGATAAAGGGCGCGGCGGGCGGGCCCGGCACCTTTTAGGGGCGTTACTGTAGCCCTAAAACGCGCAACCCGCCGCAAGCAAGCGCTTGCGGCGGGCAGGCCGTAGAACCTCGGGCGACGTATCCTCCAATGGCAGGTACTCAGGGGATGCGATTTAGAAGCCGCCCTCGCCCTGAACCGGCTCGATGACGCTGGCCACGTGCCGGTTTTTGAGTACGTTCAGCGCCTGACGGCATTGACGACGCCTCAAAGCCCACCAACACAGACGTATTTCAACTCGGTGAATTCATCCAGGCCGTGGTGGGAGCCTTCGCGGCCAAGGCCGGACTCCTTCACGCCGCCAAACGGCGCCAGCTCGGTGGAAATCAGGCCTTCGTTGACACCGACCATGCCGTACTCGAGCGCCTCCAGGGTGTGCCAGATGCGCCGGTAGTCGGTGGCGTAGAAGTACGCCGCCAGCCCAAACGGCGTATCGTTGGCCATTCGGATCGCCTCTTCATCCTGGGTGAAGCGGAACACTGGCGCGACCGGGCCAAAGGTTTCCTCATCGGCCACCGCCATCTCGGTGGTGACATCCGCCAGCACCGTGGGCGTGAAGAAGCGCTCGCCGGCCGCGTGGGCCTGGCCGCCGCACAGTACCCGGGCGCCCTTTTGCTGGGCGTCGTCTACGTGGCGCTGTACTTTATCCACCGCGGCCTGGTTGATCAGCGGGCCGATGACGCTGCCCTCACTCAGGCCATCCCCCACGTTCAGCGCCTGAACACGCTCGGTCAGCTTGGCAACGAACGCATCATAAATGCCGTCCTGCACCAGAAAGCGGTTGGTGCAGACGCAGGTTTGCCCGGCGTTACGGAATTTGGAGGCAATGGCGCCGTCCACGGCGGCGTCCACGTCCGCATCATCGAACACGATAAACGGCGCGTTGCCGCCCAGTTCCATGGCGGTTTTCTTCACCGTGCTGGCGCACTGGGCGAGCAAACGCTTGCCCACCGGCGTGGAGCCGGTGAACGACACCTTGCGCACGCGGGAATCCGTGGTCAGCACCTCGCCCACCTCGGCGGGTTTCGAGGCCGTGACCACGTTAATGGTGCCGGCGGGCAGGCCGGCTTCCAGGCCCAGGTAAGCCGCGGCGAGTGCGGTGAGCGGCGTGGCCTCGGCGGGTTTGATCACCACGGTGCAGCCGGCGGCCAGCGCCGGGGCGCACTTGCGGGTGATCATCGCCAGCGGGAAGTTCCAGGGGGTGATAGCGGCGACCACGCCGACCGGCTCGCGTAGCACCATCAGACGCTTGTCCGCGCCGTGGCCTGGCAGGGTTTCACCCGCCATGCGTTTGGCCTCTTCAGCGAAGAACTCGATGAACGAAGCGCCGTAGCCCACTTCGCCCTTGGCTTCAGCTAGTGGCTTACCTTGTTCCAGGGTCATCAACCGCGCCAGGTCGTCGGCGTGTTCATTGATCAGTTCGAACCAGCGACGCAGCACTTTGGAACGTTCCTTGACCGGGGTGGCCCGCCAGGCGGCGCCGGCATTGTAAGCGGCGGCCACGGCATCCGTAGTGTCATCGGCGCTCAATTCGGCCACCCGGGCGATGGTCTCGCCGGTGGCGGGGTTGTCGACAGCAAAGGTCTCTTTGCCCTTGCGCCACTCGCCGCCGACCAGCGCCGGTACGCTGTCGCTCAACCACTGTTCGATAAAGCTCATAAAGTCTCCTAAACGCTTGAAAAATTAAAGATCGCCGAGCATGTGCTGGTCGCTGTAGGCGCGCCCGTAGGTGCGCAGCGAATGGATGTAAAGCGCCACGCCAAGCAGCGACCAGCCGGCGAAAATGACCCACTCGGCGCCGCTTAGCGCGGAGGGGCTGCCCGGCATGTACAAAAACGCCATGCCGACGGAGAGCAAAATCGCCAGCACGCCGCAGGGCAGCCCGAAGCTCACGCGAAACGGGCGCGGCATGTCCGGCTCGCGCAGGCGCAGCACGACGAAAGAGATCGCCACGAACAGGTAGGCGATCACGATGCCAAGCCCGCCGGCGTTGACGATCCAGACCAGCGCTGGGCGGCCGAAAAACGGCGCCAGACACGAGAGAAAGCCCATCATGAAGATGGCGTTGGTCGGGGTTTTATAGCGCGGGTGCAATTTAGCGAACGCCCTGGGCAGCATGCCCGCGGTGGCCAAGGCGTAGATGGCGCGGGAGCCGCCAATGTAGAAGGAGTTCCAGCTGGTGATGATGCCCGCGATACCGGCCAGTACCATCAGGTTGCTCGCCCAAGGGGCGTTGAACAGCGCGCCCATGGCATCCGGTACGCTCAAGCTCGACCCCTCCAGCGCCACGCTATCCAGCGAAAGACTGGTGGCCAAAATGATCAGCGAGTACCACGCCACGGCCAGCAGCACGGAGACCATGAGGACCTTGCCGATCGCCTTGTAAGGCAGGTTGATCTCTTCGGCGGCCTGGGGGATGACGTCGAAGCCGACGAACAGAAACGGCACCATGACCAGCACCGTCACGATGCCGGCCAGCACACCGGTCTCATTCGAAGCGAACAGCGGCGACATGTTCGCGGTATTGCCCTCGAATAAAGCGCCGGTAATGAACATCACGCCCACCAACAAAATCAAGCCGGTGACGACCTTTTGCAAAAGTGCGGCGGTGCTTACACCGAAGTAGTTGATCATCATCATGGCAAGTGAGCCACCCACGCCGACCGCGACCCAGGTCGCCTTGACCTCCCAACCGCCGATGGTCCACAGATGGCCGACGGCGTAGTTGGGCGCAATATGCTCGACCACGGTGGGAAGCGCCACGGCCTCGAACGCCACCACGCTCAAATAGCCCAGGATGATCGCCCAGGTGCATAAAAACGAGGCGCCGTGGCCCAGCGCCCGGTAACTGTAAACGTGTTCGCCGCCCACCTTGGGCATCGCTGAGGCGAGCTCGGCGTAGGTCAGCCCCACCAGCAGGATCGCGATGCCGCCCACGATGAAAGCAAGAATGGCGCCGAGGCTGCCGGCGGACTCAATGGCGGTGCCGGTCAGTACGATCCAGCCCCACCCGATCATGGCCCCGAAGGCCAGCGCCAGCACGTCCCCCCGTGCCAACACGCGAACAAGCTTTGCCTGTTCAGGAGTCGATGTCGTCATGATGCAAATATCCCAGCTGTGATTGGTGGTGGGTGGTTGTATGAGCGTGGCAGGTTGTTATTGAGCGCCGCGATGCAGGCCCTGGCCGTGGGGCCAAGCCCTGGCATGGGCTTTACTACACGCTAGCAGGGCCGGCCAGCTACGCGAATGGACCACTTTCGGGTTTCACTGGACCACTTTGCGCTAATATGCGATAACGCCTCGACTTTAGGGCCACTACGCTTTTTACTCGCAAGCGTTGAAGGAGCGTCAATGGACTACGAGAAGATGCTCGCACAGTTAACCGCGCTCTTTCAGTCCCAGCCGGAGCGGCTCAATAAGCAGGTTCGTATCGAGCAGGCGCTGCGCCAGGCGATTACCCAGCACTGGCGCCAGGGTAGCCGCTTGCCGCCCCACCGGGCGCTTGCCAAAGCCGTTGGCTGCGCGCGCCAAACCCTGGCGCAGGCGGTCAATACGCTGCTTGGCGAAGGGCTTCTCAAAACCGCTCACGGCCAAGGCACCTGGGTGCGCCGGCATCCTCCCGCCCCCGCGCCCTCGACGCTTTCCACGCCGCTTTCAAAACGCGCAAGCCAGGTATTGAGCGCGCCGGGGTCGAGCAGTATTCAAAACGGCTCCTTCATGCCCGGTATTCCGGATATCGCCCAGTTCCCCATGCGGCGCTGGCGAAAGCTTTATGAAAGCGTCACGGTGTCGCAAAATGCCCTGCTGCTTTCCTACTCCACCGGCGGGTTTGGGCCTTTAAAGCGCGCCATTCGCGATTTTTTGGCGCGCTGGCGCAACATCGACTGCGACGTGGACCAGATCATCATCACCGATGGCACCCATAACGGCATCGAGCTTTGCGCCATGGCGCTCACCGACGTGGGCGATACGGTGGTCATGGAATCGCCCTGCTACTGGGGGGCGCGCAACGTTTTCACCGCCGCCGGGCTCGATATCGACCTGCGGCCCTGGTATCCGGAGCACGGCTACCCCCTGGCCGGCGCATCGAAGCCCGTCGCCCTTGCCTACCTGACCGGCTCCCACCACTACCCGCTGAGCATGCCCGCGAGCGCCGCGCACAAGGAGCGCTTGTGCGCGGCGCTCGAGCCCGCCTACGTGCTGGAGGACGATTACGAGTTCACGCGAGACGACCATCCCGAGCTTTTGTTCGAGCCCGGCTCTTCGCGGCATTTGCTGGTGGGCTCGTTTTCCAAGATGATGTTTCCCGGCCTGCGTCTGGGGTATCTGGTAGTGCCTCGCCATCTGGCCGCGCCGATGAACCGGCTGCGCAGCGAGCTCTTTCGCGAAGGCCGCATGCTCGATCAGGCGGTACTCGCCCAGTTCATGTTCGATGGCAGCCTGGACAGCTGGTGCCGGCGCATACAGCGCGACTACCTGGGCCGCCAGCAAGTCTTGCACGACCAGCTTTGCACACTGCCTCGGGTCGAGCGGATATCGCCGCCCAGCAGCACCCTTAGCCTGTGCATCGAATTCGAGCCCGGCGTCGACGACGTGGCCATTGCCCAGGCGCTTTTGAAGGAGCACCTGATCGCGCGCCCGCTAAGCCCGGTGTGTGGCCAGGGGGACACCCGCTCGGGGCTGGTGATGGGCGTCGGCATGCTCTCCGGCGAAACGCTGACCCGGGAAGTACAGCGCCTGCGCCACCGGCTGGCGGCGCTTTTGCGCTAAAGGTAGCCCCCCAACAACCGATAACACCGCATACCGATCAAACAGGAGACTTCATGCGCTACCCTAGCGGCTTTACCGGACACGCCCGGCGTCTTTGGGCGCTGTGTGCCCTATTCATGCTCTCGGGCTGCGCCACCTTCGCGCCCAACCCGCCGCAAAATCAAAGCAACGTGTGCGAAATCTTTCGCGAACAGCCCAGCTGGTACGACTACGCCCGCGACTCCGAAAACCAGTGGGGCACCCCGATTGCGACGCAAATGTCGTTCATTCAGCAGGAGTCCTCGTTTCGAAGCCACGTTCGCCCGGACCGTAAATACTACCTGGGCTTCATACCAGGCCCCCGCCCCTCTTCCGCCAAGGGCTACGCCCAGGCCCAGGACCCGGTATGGGGCGAGTATCGCGACCAGGCCGGTAGCCTCTTTGCCCGGCGTACCCACATGAAGCACGCCACGGACTTCATCGGCTGGTACAACGCCCGCACCCGCGCGCAAACCGGCATTTCGCTGAATAACCCGGAGCACCTCTATTACGCCTACCACGAAGGCGCCGGCGGCTATAAGCGCGGCACCTACCGAGGCAAGCCCCATGTGCTGCGCGCCGGGCGCCAGATCGCGGAACGATCGAGTCGCTATCAGGCCCAGCTCAACGCCTGCGAGGCGGAGTTTCAGTGCCGCAAGTTCTATCAGGTGTGGCCTTTCTGCCGCTAGGGACGTCCCATGACTTTATTGATGGGTGCGGTGTTCGCCGGCGTTGTGTTTTTGACGTCGCTTTTATCGGGCATTTTCGGCATGGCCGGCGGGCTGGTGCTTTTATGGTTTCTGCTGCTGGTGTTTCCCGCCGCCTCGGCCATGGCGGTTCACGGGGTCATTCAGCTCACTGCCAACGCTTCCCGCGCCTGGCTTTCACGGCGTTTCATCAATTGGCGGGTGGTCGCGCTGATGGCCGCGGGCGTGGCCGGCGCGGCGGGGCTTTTGCTGTTTTTCGACTACAGCCCCAACGCCGCCACGGTATCGCTTTTGATCGGCCTGCTGCCGGTGCTGGTGTGGATGCCCAAGCGCTGGTTCTCGCTCAACGCCAACCGCGCAAGCCATGCCCTGGCGTGCGGTCTCGCCTCCGGGGGCTTGACCATTGCGGCGGGGGTGTCCGGCCCGTTGATCGATATCTTCTTCGTGCGCTCGAACATGGACCGCCGCGCAGTCGTCGCCACCAAGGCGATGATCCAGGTAATCGCGCACAGTATCAAGATTCTCTTTTACCTGGGCTCGGCGCTGGCGCTTGGCGCTGGAGAGTGGGGTATGGTGTTGCTCGCCACGCCCTTTGCGCTTTTGGGCACCCAAACCGGCACGCGCATTCTGCACCGGCTGACCGATGCCAACTTTCGCGCCTGGACCCGCTGGATCGTCACCGCCATCGGGGTGTTTTACCTGATCCAGGGGCTTTACCTGCTGGCGGGCTAGCCCAGGCCGCGCGTTTGACACCGACACGGGCGCACGCTATCTTTGCATCTAAATGTAAATGAGAAACATTTTACTTTAATGAGTCGCAATGGAGCATCAGCATGAAAAGGTGGAGTGCCCCCCAGCCCCCGCGCCAACTTCGCCACACCGTGCTCTTTTTACGCACCTCGTTCGAAGCGATGCAGAACGCCATCGCCGTACGCCTCGAAGACCCGCTGCCCTGCTGGCTGGATACCCATACGCTCTCGATGCTCGCCAGTGAGCTCAAACAAGCAAGCCAGGCCGCCAAATCGAGCCTGCCGCCGGATGCCTTCACCCAGCTCTGCGTGGCCTCCAACCAGTGCGAGCTGTTGCTGAAACAGTGCCCCGGCGTTTTAAGCAGCGCCGTGTGCCACCGCCAGCTAGGCGCGATCGTCACTGCCCTGACGACCGCCCTTGTGCATATGGCCGCCCCCGCCCCTAAAAGGCGCTGGTTCTGGCCGTCCTGATACCGCGTTAGCCAGCAACGTCCGGTGCGCCGGGCGGGTATGTAACGCCCATGCACTATTCATTTTTTTCAGCCATGCTCGATACTGTTTTTCAGACACGTTCGAAACCGCGTCGGGATTAGCCCATCCAATAAGTGCATCGAGCGCCATATAAAATCGTAATTGGCGCTTGGTAGTAAACTGGTCTATTCTGCCCTGACACTATTTAATCGCAAGAAGGAGTTTGCCCATGGCGTTCGAGACACTACTCGCCCCTACCCAGCTTGGCAGCCTGCCACTTCCCAACCGGGTCATCATGGCCCCGCTCACCCGGGCGCGTACCCCGGACAGCGTTCCTGGTGAAATGCAGCAAGCCTACTATGGCCAGCGCGCCGGTTCGGGTTTGATCATCTCTGAGGCGACCAATATCTCGCCCACTGCGCGGGGCTATGTGTATACCCCGGGTATCTGGACCGACGAGCAAGAAGCCGGTTGGAAAAACGTCGTCGACGCGGTGCACGCCAAGGGCGGACGCATCGCCATGCAGCTCTGGCACGTTGGGCGCGTTTCTCACGAAATGGTTCAGCCCGAAGGTCAAGCACCGGTCGCGCCCAGCGCCTTGAAAGGTGAAGGCGCCCAGGCCTTTGTCGAGTTCGAGGATGGCAGCGCCGGCCAGCACCCTGCGAGCACGCCGCGGGCGCTCGAGACCGACGAAATCCCCGGCATCGTCGAGGATTACCGCCAGGCGGCGCAGCGCGCCAAGCGCGCAGGCTTTGACATGATCGAAGTCCACGCGGCGAACGCCTACCTGCTCAACCAGTTTCTGGCCACCGGCACCAATAAGCGTGACGACCAGTACGGCGGCTCGGTCGAAAACCGTGCGCGCTTCCCGCTGGAAGTCGTCGATGCCGTCATCGAGGTGTATGGCGCCGACCGCGTGGGTATCCGCCTGACGCCGTTCATCGAGATTTTCGGTCTGACCGACGACGAGCCCAAGGAGATGTCTTTTTATCTGGCCGACGAGCTCGCCAAGCGCGGCCTTGCGTATATTCACTTGAACGAGCCCAACTGGGCCGGCGGTGACAATGAGTTCCCGGAAGGCTTTCGCGAGCAGATGCGCGAGCGCTTCAACGGCAGCATTATCTACTGCGGCCACTACGACGCCGAAAAGGGCGAGGCGCTGATCAAGAGTGGTAACGGCGACCTGGTGGCCTATGGTCGTCCCTATATCGCCAATCCGGACCTGGCCGAGCGTTTCCGGGCCAACGCGGCGCTCAACGAGCCAAACCACGACACGTTCTACGGCGGCGATGAAAAAGGCTACACCGACTATCCGTTTATGGATAACGGCCATGACCGCCTCAAATAAGCGTCGCCTTGTGATAGGTTATTGACGTTTATAAAACGTACTTGATTGATCCAAAGCACCACTCACGTGGTGCTTTTTTTATATCCTCGCGCCTGTAAAGCCTGCTATTTTCACCTACCTTATCGATAAGGTTTTAGGACGCCCGTCGTCAAGGTTTGATTAAAGGCGTCCCTAATGTTGGTATCAGGCTCAGGGTGATAAAATGGACACTGTTTCCCTTCCCGTAGGATTTGCGCTTTTTTCGCTGCTTCTCGGCGTGGTCGCTATCGCGATTTTCGCTTATTTAGCGCTGGCAAAAAAACGCCGCATCAAAGCACCCAGGGTCGCGCCGCCGACCCACCCGCCCCGCGCGCAAGCGTCTCAAGCGGCCGCGCCCACGGCGCCCACCCCGGCGGCGAATAGAAAAAAGCAGCACTCGCTGTTCGTGATTTTCGCCCAGCCAGACGTAACCACCGACGAGCGTCTGACCGAGTGGCTACGCGGCAAAAACGCCCGGTTCGACCCGCTCAAAAAGGTGTTTTTGATCGACGGGCAAAAGCGCACCAACCCGATCGTCGTCGCCAACGCCTTTCCCCCGGGGGAGATGCCGGACCTGTTGCGGGGCGAAACCGACGGCACCATTCGCGGGGTCAGTTTGCTGGTCAAGCCGCCCATTCATCGGCGACGCAACCAGCAGATGCACGTTTACGTGGCGCTGGCCAAGGAGATGAACGACACCTTCAAGGGCGATATTCTCGATAGCGAACAAAACCCTGTCTCGGAAGCGACCTACCAGCACATATTGGGCGAAACCCAGTAGGGTTAGACGACGCCCTGGCTTTTCAGGTAGTCGTCGTAGCTGCCGCTGAAGTCGATGATTCCCTCGGGCTGCATATCCAGAATGCGCGTGGCCAAACTCGATACGAACTCCCGGTCGTGGCTGACGAAAAAGAGCGTACCGGGGTAGTTCTCAAGCGCCAGGTTGAGCGCCTCGATGGACTCCATATCCAGGTGATTGGTGGGTTCGTCCATCAGCAGTACGTTGGGGTTGGTCAGGGTCAGCTTACCAAACAGCATCCGCCCCTGCTCGCCGCCGGAAATCACCTTCACCGACTTGCCGATATCGTCGCTTGAGAAGAGCATGCGGCCAAGCGCGCCGCGCACCACCTGCTCGCCGCCTTGCGTCCACTGGCCCATCCACTCGAACAGGGTGGCATCCTCGGCGAAGTCCGCCGCGTGGTCCTGGGCGAACACGCCAAGCTCGGCGGCGTCGGTCCACTTTACCTCGCCGCTGTCGGGTGCGAAATCGCCGGACAGGGTCTTCAAAAGCGTGGTCTTGCCGATGCCGTTGGGGCCGATGATGGCTACGCGCTCGCCGGCTTCGACCCCCATGGAGAAGCGCTCGAACAGCGGCTTGTTGCCATCATAGCCTTTGGTGATCGCCTCGACGTTCAGCGCATTACGGTGAATCTTTTTGTTCTGCTCGAAGCGGATGAACGGGCTGACCCGGCTGGAGGGCTTGATGTCTTCGAGCTTGATCTTGTCGATCTGGCGCGCCCGGGAGGTGGCCTGTTTGGCCTTGGAGGCGTTCGCCGAGAAGCGGCTGACGAACTGCTGAAGTTCGGCGATCTGGGCTTTTTTCTTGGCGTTGTCCGCGTGCTGGCGCTCGCGGGCGGCGGTGGCCGCGGTCATGTAGTCGTCGTAGTTGCCCGGGAACAGCGTGATCTCGCCGTAGTCCAGGTCCGCCATGTGGGTGCAGACGCTGTTGAGGAAGTGGCGGTCGTGGGAGATGATCACCATGGTGCTGCTGCGCGCCTTGAGCATGTCTTCCAGCCAGCGGATGGTGTTGATATCCAGGTGGTTGGTCGGCTCGTCGAGAAGCAAAACGTCCGGATCGGAGAACAGCGCCTGGGCGAGCAGCACGCGCAGTTTCCAGCCCGGCGCTACCTCGCTCATGGGGCCGAAGTGCTGCTCGATGGGGATGCCCAGGCCCAACAGCAGCTCGCCGGCGCGCGCCTCGGCAGTGTAGCCGTCGAGCTCGGCAAAGCGCACCTCGAGATCCGCCACGGCCATGCCGTCCTCTTCGCTCATTTCGGCCATCGAATAGATGCGCTCGCGCTCTGCCGCGACTTTCCAGAGCTCGGCATTGCCCATGACGACGGTGTCGATCACGCGCTCATTTTCGAACGCGAACTGATCCTGGCGCAGCTTACCCAGGCGCGTGCTGCTATCGAGCATCACCTGGCCGGCGGAAGGCTCGAGTTCGCCGCCGAGAATCTTCATGAAGGTCGACTTGCCGCAGCCGTTGGCACCGATCAACCCGTAACGGTTACCGTTGTTGAATTTGACCGAGACGTTTTCAAACAGGGGCTTGGCCCCGAACTGCATGGTGATATTGGCGGTGGCGATCAAGAGGAGCCCCTGGTTGATGATGAGTGCACACGTGCGCGCATTAAAGGCTCGCGATTCTACGCGCTCTCACCGCGTCTGGCACTACCGTAACGCGCCCAACACGCTTTAGAGCAGCGTCAGCAAAACCCGGCCTTCATCCAGCGCCTGACGCAGCCGCGTGTGCAGGATCGCCACGATGCCATCGTGCTCACCGGCTAATGGCGTGGTGACTACCTCGAGGTTTGGATGCCGCGCCTGGGCGGCGCGGCAGATCTCGGCGATATCGCCGTCTTCCCCGGCGTGGCGCCCGGGGGACAGGAATAAAAGCGCCACCACCACGGTGGCACTATTAAACCTATCACTTTCCAAAAGGTGCTCCAAAAGCGGCTCGTTGAAGCGGTATTCGTCGCCTTCGCGGCGCTCCATGGAGGCCGGCGCCACGCAGGCGGCGCGCTCGCCCAGCACCGCGCCGAGCTGGCCCGCCAGGCGGTTACGCACCGCGGTGACCTCGAAGATCGGGCTGCCGTGATCCACCAGCACCACGCTGGGTGGCGCGCCTTCGGGCATTGTCTGGAGGACGTTGTCGGCCAATAAATGCGCCAAGCGCAGGTCGTTGTCGCCCTGCTCGTCCACCAGCGGCATCGCAACGCGCACCCGCACGTTTGGAAAGCGCGCTTGCAGCTCGCCCATACGTTTGGGCAGGTAGTCGGTCAGCGCACGGCTTGCGCCGAAGAAAAACGGCAGCACGATGATCTCGCAGGCACCCGCCTCGGCGCTTCGTTCGGCGGCCGGGCCCAGCGTCTGCGCCGCTACGCCGCCGAGCGCCTCGGCGTCCACCTTGTTGGAGTGCAATAGCGAGGCGGGCTGGACCGTCTCGCCCAGCCGTTCGCTGAGTGCCCCCGCCACCCGGCGCAGGTTGAGCGTTGCCGCCGGGCGCAGCGAGCCGTTATCGACCAAGAAAATCGCGCGCATAAAAGCCTCCCAAAGAGCGTTTCAGGCCATGTTACCATGGCCGTTTACCGACTTTTTGTGGCGATTTCATGTTGATAGATACCACCGCCGTTAACCAAAGCCGCCGCCCTTTCGATGACAACGGCGACATCTGGCTATTCGGTTACGGCTCGCTGATCTGGAAGGCGGACTTTCCCTTTCTGGAGCGGCGAAGCGCCTACATCACCGGCTGGGAGCGCCGCTTCTGGCAGGGCTCCCACGACCACCGCGGAACACCGAACGCCCCGGGCCGGGTAGCCACCCTGGTACCGGTAGAAGGCGCGGTCTGTCACGGTATGGCCTACCGAATTACCGAGGAGACTTTGGCACCACTCGATCACCGGGAAAAAAACGGCTACCTGCGTGAAATCACGCCGCTGCACTTTGCAGACGCCAGCGAGGTGCAAGGGCTTGTCTATATGGCGACCGACGATAACCCGGCGTTTTTGGGCCCCGCCCCGCTTGATGCCATGGCGCGCCAAATTGCCGCCGCGGTGGGCCCCAGCGGCCCCAACCGCGACTACCTGGTCAATCTTGCCCAGGCACTGCGCGAGCTGAACGTAGAAGATGCGCATATCTTCGCGCTGGAAGAGCAGCTCAAACGATTTTGAGACTACCAGTAGCGCGGGTAACGGCGGTGGCGCGCCAGGTTATTGACCAGTATCGCCACGACCAGCATGACCACGCAGCCCATGCCGATCGGCAACAGCGGATACCACCACCCCAACTGATGAACGCTCGCCCCGCCGCCGACCGCGATCAACGCCGCCGCCGCGCCAGGCGGATGTACCGTATGAGTCAGCTGCATGACCAGAATGGAGAGCGATACCGCCAGCGCCATGGAGACCGGCGTGGCACCCAGTAGCTGGTAGCAGGCAACGCCCACCCCGGCGGAGAGAACGCTGCCAAACAGCACGTGGCTTGGCTGGGCGAAGGGGCTTTCCGGGGCGGCGTAAATCAGCACCGAGGTCGCGCCGAACGAGCCCACGATCAACAGCTGCTGGCTAAGCCACTCGGCGCTGAGCCAGCAGATCAAGGCCATACCGCAGAAAGCCCCGATCCAGGACCAGAGTGCATCCTGCCAGCCTACCCGGGCACGCTTGAAAGGCTCCCCGCGCATTTTGCCTAAATACGTTTTCATCACACTCACGCAAGCACTAAATGAGTGCGAATAATCGCAAAATGTACTCAATAAGCAAGTGGTGATTGATCAAGATCGAATGAATTTCATTCAACCAGACCCGGCACTACATCATCAGCCACGAGAGGATGAAAAGCGCGATCAGGGTTTGCACGATACCGCCAATGATCGAACCACGCAGAAACGACTTGATGCCGCCCCATAGAATCAGCAGACCAATGATCAGCACGGCAATGCTGAAAAAGGAGTCGTTGATGCCCAGCGAGCGCGTCAGGCCATCGATGAAGTCGCCAAACGCGCCAAAGAAGTTGCCAAAAATGCCCAGCAGGAACTCTACCACCACGCGAATTGCATCGCCGATGGCCTCGCCTACCCCGTCGAAAAATCCGTTTGCCTGCATGCGCGTCGTCTCACGTGGAAAGAAGTCCGGCATTGTCGGTTAAAACGTTTATCAGGGCAAAGCATGGGGACTACAAAGCAGTCGACTCTCCAGCACTCAATCTTGCTTTGAGCCTGGTCTGCTAAACTAGATTTCCTCTCCTTTATGCTTTATCGGGTGATGTTTCATGCTCAACCAGCGCGCGCTCGTCTATTTGAACGAGGTCATCCGCCGAGGCTCACTGCGCCGAGCGGCGGCACATCTGGATGTGGACCCTTCCGCTCTTAGCCGCCAAATAAAGGCACTAGAAGAGGCGCTTGGCAGCAAACTTTGCGAAAGAGCCGGCAGCGGTATGCGTGCCACTCAAGCAGGACAACTGCTCGCCCAGCATTTCAATACGCAGCGCGCTCAGGAAGAAGCGGTTCTCTCTCGGTTGACTGCGCTACAAGGGCTCTCTCACGGCAACGTACGTATCGCAGTAGGGGAAGGATTCATCGCTGACCTTATCGCCAAGCCGTTGGGCGAGTTCATGAATGCGTTCGAAGGTATCAACGTGGATATCCGCATGGCCGGCGTCAACGAGGCCGTCTCGCTTCTGAAGGATTACGAGGTAGATTTAGCGCTTTTATACGCTCCGCCCGTCGACTCGGCGCTTTATTGTCATGTGGAGACGCGTCAGCCGCTGGATTTGATCGTTCCGCCGAACCACCCGCTGTGCGAACTCGAGCGTCCCTTAACGCTGGTGGATCTCAGCCCTTGGCCGCTTGGCCTCATGGACAATCCTTTCGGTATGCGCCAGATGGTCAATATGGTCGAACAGCTAGAGCGTATCCACCTCGAGGCGCGTCTCTATACCAATTCTGTGGCGGTACTCAAAAATTTCGTACGCTCGAATATTGGGGTTACTTTCATGCCCGAACTGACCGTGGTGGATGAAATCGAACGCGGCGAGATCGTTACGCTGCCCATGCAGTACCCCTTGATGAACGACGCCCGCGCGCAAATCGTGAGCCTCAAAGGCCATGAACTCACCGTTGCCGCCGCAACTTATCTCGATCACCTTCATCTCGGCATGCGCTTTTTCTCAAATGACGCGCCACGTCTGTTGCCTTAAAAACAACGCTTCAGGTATTGCATAGTCAACACTTCAATGCCTAACCTCATTATGAGGTTCGATCAATAATAAATAGGTAATCCATTACCTGCTCACAACGATCTGATCATTATAAATTGAAGACAGGAGATCCCTTATGCTGCGTTTCACACCGAACCGCCTTGTCAGCGCCTGCCTGCTCGGTTCATTGGCCATCGCAGGCAACGCACTTGCTGCCACGACCATCAACCTGAGCTATAACGGCGCCCCGGACCCGGAAAAAAATGCGGTGCACGTTTTCGCCACTAACCTGAAAGAGCTGGTGGAGGAACGTACCGATCAGGAAATAGAACTGCGTCTTTTCGCCAACAGCATGTTAGGTGACGAAGAAGAGCGTATGGAACAAACGATGAATACGCCCATGCTTAACATTGCCTCTTTTGCTGGCATCTCACCTTTAGCGGACGAACTGTTTGTTAGCGCGATTCCCTTTTTGTTCGAAGATTTTTCAGACGCTCGCCGCTTTTTTGATGAGGGCACCTACTGGAAAGCTTTTAAGGATGAATTCAGTGAGCGCACTGGGGTAGAGATGCTCGCGGTGGTCGAGGAAGGCGGCTTTCTCTCCTTCACGAATAACGAACGACCCATCAGTCATCCGGACGATTTCGAAGGTCTACGTTTTCGTGCCATGGACCCAAGCCAGGTAGCACTTTACGAGTCCTTTGGTGCCTCAGGCACACCGATACCCTGGACGGAAACCTACATGGCACTGCGTACCGGCGTAGCCAACGGCCAGATGAATCCGCCGATGTACATTATCCTGGGTAGCCTTTACGAAGTGCAGGATTACCTGACACTGGCCAATATCCAGTACTCCGATCAGTTTCTGGTAGGCAACAGCGCCATGATCGATAACTGGGACGATGAGCTTCGTGAAACTTTCATGGAGGCGGTCGTCGAGGCGAACCAGAACGCGCGTGAAAGCAATGAAGCGCAGGTCGAATCACGTATCGCCTACCTTGAAGAACAAGGCATGGAAGTAATTCGCCCATCTCAAGAAGAGCTTGAAGCGTTTCGTGATATCGGCCAACCCGCTTATTTTGAGTGGCTGGAAGAGCGCGGCATCGAACAGCGCTGGATCGACATGGCGCTCGAGGATGCAGGCGAAAGCGGCACGGCACAGTAGCCAGTAACTTTTACCGCTTTAGGGGCCAGCAACCGCTGGCTCTTTTCCAAAGGCTTGCCGGAGCGATGCCATGCTAACCACCTTACGTCAGCGGCTGCTTACGATAAGCCGCCCCGTTACCCTCACGTTGGCCGGCGGTTTGCTGGCGATCAACGTTGCCATTATTTTATACGGCGTCTTCGCGCGCTATATAGCAGGTGGCGCACCTATATGGACCGACGAGCTCTCGCGTTTTCTTATCATTGCCACCGTGATGCTGGCAGCCGGAGCTGTATGGACAGAAGGTGGGCATATGCGGGTAGCGTTACTAGAGCGTCTATTACCCGCCCCCTTTTCAAAAGGGCTCAACCTCTACCAATGGGTAGTGACACTGTTAATCACCCTGGGGGGTGCCTGGATAAGCTTTCGTTACGCACTTTCCCCATCGGTAGGACTTTTCAAAACGTCCGGCCTAGGCATTAGCCGCTCAGTACCGCTATGTTCTCTAGGCATCGGGTTTGCACTACTCGCCTGGCAAGTACTTCTTTACGGGCCCGCACCGCTTAAAACCGTGGAGGATAACGCATGATTCTGACCATGCTGGGTGTCTTTCTCGCTCACGTGCTGCTCGGGCTGCCACTTTTCATCGCGCTTTTAGTTACCGCTTTGACCGGGTTCCTGTTCGTTGATCCCGCCATGATCTTGCGGATGATGCCCCAGCAGTTTTTTGGCGGCATCAATGTCTTCTCGCTGATGGCGATTCCGCTTTTCATCCTGGCGGGCAATCTGATGAACGCCAGCGGTCTCACCGAGCGCTTGATGGGCTTCGCCCGGCTGATCGTTGGGCACCTGCGTGGTGGCATGGGGCATGTCAATGTGGTGTCGAGCGTCTTCTTTGCCGGCGTGAACGGCTCGGCAGTAGCCGATACGTCCGCGCTGGGCTCGCTGCTGGTCCCGGCCATGGAGAAAGAGGGATACTCCCGCGCCTTCGCCGCTGGCCTAACTGCGGGCAGTTCACTGATCGGGCCGATCATTCCACCTAGTATTTTCATGATTCTCTACGCCTCGCTCACCAATACCTCGGTAGGCGACCTGTTCCTCGCCGGCGTCGTGCCTGGGCTACTGCTGGGCCTGGCCTTTATGGGCATGAACGCTTGGTATGCCTGGCGCCACAATTTGACCACAAACGGCCGTCTGCCCACTTTGAAAGAGCTGAGCGTGGCGTTCGTAGCCGCGCTGCCAGCGCTGATTGCCCCGTTCATCATCGTCGCAGGTATCGTGCTGGGTGTGTTCACACCGACAGAGTCGGGGGCACTAACGGCTCTTTACGTTGCGCTTTGCGGTGCGGTATTGGGCGGGCTGCGGCTGCGCCACTGCTGGCAAGCTATCAAAGACACCGCCCGACTTACTTCAGCGATCTTTTTGATCATGGCCGCATCGTCCATCATCAGTTGGCTGCTCTCCTACGCGCAAGTGCCGACGCAATTCGTCGACCTTCTCTCGCCTTACGTGGATAACATGGTCGTCATCTTGTTATTGCTTAGTGCGATCACCTTCATCACGGGGATGTTCATGGAGGAGGTGTCGGCACTAATGCTGCTCACACCCATCTTTTCGCCGGTAGCGATGATGGCGGGCATCGACCCGATCCATTTGGGCGTGATCATCACGCTGAACATCACCATTGCGCTGATCACCCCGCCACTGGGAGCGTGCGTGTTCGTAGCCGCCGCCGTGAGCCGGCTGGAAATCGTCTCTCTATTCAGGACGATCTGGCCTTTTGTTCTCACCGCCGTGGCCGTACTGCTGCTATTGATCGTGTTCCCTCAGCTCACGCTTTGGCTGCCCACCTATTTTGGATAACACCGTGTTGGATGAAAAAGCGTTGCACACGAACCCTTTGAATAAAACCTTGGCCAACAAGACAGAGCCACTAAGTAACGAAGAGTGGCGGGCATTGCCGCCTATCCCTCACTATCCCGCGCCAGACTGGGAGCACGTCAACAGGCTCTCGATTCGGGACAATGGCGAACGGCTACTGCCAATGAGCCTGGCGCCCGCGCCCATCCGAGTCTTCCCTGCCTACGCGCGTTTGGGTATTCCTGGCGCGATTAATGAGTGTTTCGTGCGTGAAGGAGTTTACCGAGCGCTAGTGGCCGCTGCGCGGCGCCTGCCCAGCGGGCTGGGGCTGATCGTGCTGGATGGCTGGCGCCCTTGGCGAGTGCAGCAGTATCTTTTCGAAACGCTGCAGCTGGCGATCCGTGATCGTTTCCCCGACCTCGACGAAAAGGCGCTGCTACTGCGCACCCGAGAGTTCGTCTCCCTTCCCAGTCAAGACGCCGCGGCGCCTAGCCCGCACCTCACCGGTGGAGCGGTGGACGTCACCTTGTGCGACGCGGACGGCGTACCGCTCGACATGGGCACGCTGTTCGACGAGGCGATCCCCGCCTCGCATACTGCCTACCTCGAGCGCTCTCTCGAGCACCACTCACTCGATGCCCGAGATCATCGGCGCCTGCTTTACCACATCATGACCGAACAAGGATTCACCAACTTACCGAGCGAATGGTGGCATTTCGACCGAGGCGATCAACTATGGGGACACTATCAAGAGCAATCCGAGGTGACTTACGGCTCGGCGGCACTGGATACGATCGAGAACCGCTGGCGCCGCCAGTTAGGCTAAGCCTTCACGAACACGGCCCAAACCCGCTACATTAGAGTGGCGCAGTACAATATTCACGTCAGTCAGGAGGTTTTACGATGCCTAGCGTTTTGATTACCGGCGCCACGTCGGGCTTTGGCCGGGCCGCCGCCTACCGCTTTGCCAAGGCGGGCTGGTCATTGATTTTGACCGGGCGCCGTGAAGAGCGTTTGAAAGCGCTCGAAAGCGAGCTTGGCGATCAGGTCAGCGTGCTCACGCTGACGCTGGACGTGCGCGATAGCGACGCCGTTACCCGCGAGCTTGGCAACCTGGACGAAGCGTTTTTACCGCTGACGTGTCTGGTCAATAACGCGGGGCTTGCGCTAGCGCCGGGGCCGGCGCAGAACGCCGATTTAAAAGACTGGCACACGATGATCGACACCAATATTACCGGGTTGGTCAACGTCACCCACGCGGCGCTGCCGCTTTTGATCGATCACGGCGAAGGGGCGAGCATTTTGAACCTGGGTTCGGTGGCTGGGCACTGGCCCTACCCGGGTGGGCACGTGTATGGGGCGTCGAAGGCATTCGTCGAGCAGTTTAGCTATAACCTGCGCTGCGACTTGCTGGGGACCGGCGTGCGCGTCACCGACCTGGCGCCGGGCATGGCGGAAACCGAGTTTACCCTGGTGCGCAACAAGGGCGATCAGGAAGCTTCGGACAAGCTCTATCGTGGCACGAGCCCGTTGCAGGCCGAGGATATCGCCGAACAGCTTTTCTACCTGGCCACGCTGCCCGCGCACATCAATATCAACCGTCTCGAGATCATGCCGGTACGTCAGGCGTGGTCCCCGTTTGCCGTGGATCGCGACAATGGCTGATTAGTAGCGGACCCGATTACGTCCTTGCTCCTTGGCCTGGTAAAGGGCGTTATCGGCACGTTTCATCACGCTTTTTTGCGATTCGTTCAGGCGTGCCTCGATGACTCCCAGGCTGACCGTCACGCTGCCCACCTGGGGAAAGCGCGTCTTTTGTATACAGCAGCGGATCTTTTCCGCCAGCTGTACCGCCTGTTCGAGGGAGGTTTCCGGGGCCAAAATCATGAACTCTTCGCCGCCCCAACGGGCGCAGTGGTCCACTTTACGCAGGTTGTTTCTCAGTAGCCTGCCAAGCTTTGCCAGCACCTGGTCGCCTACGTCATGGCCGTGGCTGTCGTTGATCGTCTTGAAAAAGTCGATATCGAGCATGATCAGCGAGAAAGAGCGCACGTAACGGTTGAGCCGGTTGATCTCTTTTTTAAGCAGTTGGTCGAAGCGGGCGCGGTTATAAAGCCCGGTCAACGTATCGGTGGTGGCAAGGCGCTCGAGCTCGGCCTCTTTTTCGACGCGTTTGGAAATATCGCGTTGGACCAGTACCAGTACGCGCTCGGTGTAGCCGGGCATGGTAATCGCCGTAACGCGCCACTCGATCAGTACGCTCGGCTTACCCGCGCTTAGCGGGCTCTTATCGAGCCCGCTAAGCGAGTAGCCAGCGTCCACGTCCCCCTTGGCCAGCGCACAACTTAGCTTGCGCAGTAGCTTTCGGTTGTCGATATCGTGACTCACGATTTTAGGCGATGCGCCCAGCCACTGCTTGCGCTCTCCGCCCCAGAACCGCGTGTACTCATCGCTGGCATCCAGAATATGCAAGCCCATGCTATCCGGCCGGCCGCCCAAAATGGCGATGGCTTGGCGATTGGGCTCCATAACAGGAGGAGTTGGCGTTACCAGAGGTTCCAGCATGTATTTTCGTCCAATGAATCATGATTGAGCAGCGTCCTTCACTACTCTTTAAAGCCGTGAAAATACTGGCAGCCGCTATAGGCCGCCAGGACGGCTCTTTTCAATTACACTATGATACACTTTTTAACCGATATCGCTGATATCCCACACTATTAAACAAATAAATTACATAACAAAAACAGTTCTCTCACTTTTTCAGGGGTGGCCGGGGAGCCGAATCCATCGCCTCCTGGCGCCACACCTGGAGGCTATGACACCGGTAAACGCCGCCACGTTCTAAAAAAGGCGCGCTTTCACCTCGGTCGCTACCCAAAAAACGCCCCCAGGCGATTGAGCGCAGGGGGCGTTGGGTGATGTTGTCAGCACTGCTGCCCGGTTAGTGGGCGAGCATTTCCGATACGATTTCGTCGCTATCCATTCCGCTTGGGTAGTAGGTTGGCCAGTTCGTCACCTCTTCCAGCAGGGCTTCGCGGTCATCGCCCCAGTAGAGGTGGAAGTGATGTGCCTGGACCGGATAAATATCATGATCGCTGAACTGGATATAGCGCGGCATGCTATCGGTGTCCTCGTTTTCAAAGATAAACCGAACGCCGCGATTGCCCGCCTCGTATTCCAGAATTTCGTAGCCGTCGTATTGATACTCGGCGCTGCGCTCTTCGCCGTTTTCATAAAACGTGATGGTGTTGCCATCGATCACGATGCGCTCGACCTCGGTTTCATAACCGATGTCGTAGTAATCGGCATACTCCTCGGCGGTTTTGTCACCGTTTTCAGCCTTGTGCTCGAACACCGGCTCCAGCGAGCCATCCTGTAGATAGGGATAAACGGACTGCCAATCGCCTTCCCAGTCGGTTAGCGGACGATCTTCCACCTGTTCATCATCGAAGTAGCCGGCGTAAATATCGCTGTCGTGATCGTGGGAATGCGAATGGTCATGGCCGTGATCGTGATCGTGATCGTGAGAATGGTCATGGTCGTGGGAGTGCTCATGATCGTGGGAGTGCGCGTGGTCCTCTTGCTCGGCATGCGCGCCCTGCAAACCTACCAGCAGCAGCGAACCCGCGGCGACCGCCCCTAGTGTCTTGCCTGAAAAACGTGACATATACGCTCCTGTTTTTAAATCAAATGTAACCCGAGGGTTTGTTTTGAGCCTGATGGACAGCCCTTAAAACAATGATATAACATATCAATAAAAAGCGAGATTCGCCAATAGTCCAACCCGCTTTTTTAATCCTGGTAGTGATCGTTTTATCGCGCTAATTTAAGCGGGTAGGCGCCGACATGGCCGGGGATAACAAGGATCGAACATGCTTTACACACTGAGTTTGCTGGGCGGCATCGCGCTTTTAACGCTGGGCGGTGAAGGGCTCGTTCGCGGTGCGGTCGCCGGGGCCGAGCGCCTCGGCGTCTCGGCACTTTTTACCGGTCTGGTGATCGTCGGCTTTGGCACGTCCATGCCGGAGCTCATGGTGTCGATCAACGCCGCGCTCGGGCAACAGCCCGATATCGCCATTGGTAACGTAGTGGGCAGTAATATCGGCAACGTTCTGCTGATTCTGGGTCTGTGTGCGCTGATATTCCCGCTTACCGCCAAACGTGAAGTGCTCAAGCGCGATGGCCTGGTCATGCTGCTCGCCACGTTTTTATTCATCGCGCTGGGCTTGAGCGGCGAGCTTGGCCGGTTGGATGCCATACTGCTGCTGGCCGGGCTTGCCGCCTACCTCGTTTGGGCGTACCTGGGCGAGCGTCAAGCGGGCGGTGAGGCCGAGCTCGCCAAGACCCCAACACCGCCACCGGCCAAGCGCCCTACCTCGACCCTGTGGATTCTCGCCAGTCTCGCCGGCGGGCTCGCGCTGTTGATTGGCGGCTCTCAGCTGCTGCTTTACGGCGCCGTGGGCATCGCCCAGGCGGCGGGGCTCTCCGAGGCGGTCATCGGGCTAACCGTGGTGGCGGTGGGCACTTCATTGCCCGAGCTTGCGGTGTCGCTGGTGGCCGCTCTTCGCCGCCAAGCCGATGTAGCGGTGGGTAACATTCTGGGCAGTAACATCTTCAACCTGTTGGGTATTCTGGGCATATCGGCATTTTTACAGCCGCTTACGCTGGTCGAGCGCATGGCGGCGTTCGACCAGTGGGTCATGCTGGGCGCGGCGGTCGTGCTGGTGATATTTCTCTACACCGGGCGGCGCCTTTCCCGAACGGAAGGGGCACTGCTGCTGGCAGCCTACGTGGCCTACGTAGCGGCAAGCTTTACGCTTTTGGCATAATGATGCGCCCCCCTGCCGATGAAAGGAGCCGCCCGTGCGTTTGGGCACATTAGGACCAGAGAGCAGCAACCACGCGCTGATCGCCCAGCGCTACCTGGCACACCACGCCCCAGCGGGCCAGAGCGTCTACTTTGACACCTTCGAGCGCGCCTTCACCGCGCTTTTAAACGGTGAGATTACCCACCTGCTGCAATGCACCGCTCACGCAAGCCACGCCGAGTGCGTGAGCCGCACCATGCACCGCGCCTTTCCGGTGGACACGTTCATTGCCGGCTCCCACCCGCTGGCGTTGGTGGTGCGCCGCGACGTCGAAAGCCCCGCGCGGGTGGCGCTTCAAGCGGCTACTCGCTACTACACCGATTTGAGCGCCTTTGCCGAGGTACGGGAATTGCCGACCACCGCCGCTGTTGGCCAGGCGCTGCTGGAAGGCGAAGAGGTGGCGGGCATTTGCGCCGAGGCGGTGGCGCTTAACGCGCCAAGGACGTTGCGCGTTGCGCGCTCACTAGGCCCAGCGCTGGATAGCTGGGTGGTCTACGCAACCACCCCGCTTGGAAAGGATTCGCCGCTGTGGCTACACGAGAAAGATCGCCGCGGCGCCTAACAGTACCAGCAGCACTCGCCACCAGGTCGCGCGCCGGGCGATCACGCCAAACGAGATCAGCGCCAGGCCTACCGCCACCTTGAACGCCATGAGCACCGCCTGGGCGGGGTCGACGGCAAGCTCGATGATGGCGGGGTTGGCCACCATGGCCAGCGGAATGATGTAGAGGCCGATACCCAGCGCCATTGCCTTCAAGGCGACCTTGAGCCAGTTCTCCCCCACCATGCCCGCAGCGATGAACACCCCACCGCACACCGGCGGCGTAATCGTGGACAACAGCGCAAACCAGAACACGAACAGGTGGGCCAGCAGCGGCGAAAGGCCGAGTGAGGTCAACGCCGGCCCCGCCACCGACACGCAAATGACGTAGGCGGCGGTAGTGGGCACTTCCATACCCAGAATCAAACAGGCCAAAGCGGTGAGCAAAAGTGCGGGCCAGAGCATATCGCCGGAAAGCGACAAAATGCCCGAGGTGATCTTCACCCCCAGCCCGGTCAGCGAAAGCACGCCAATCACCAGCGAGGCGCAGACGATGATCGAGCCGATCACGGCGATCTGGCGCCCGGCGGTGAGGGCCGCCTCGCTCAAACGCTGACCAAACCCGGCCAGCGAGAAGCGCAAGCGAACGTTGAACAAAAGCAGCGCCATGCCCGCGAAAATCGCAATACTCGCCGCGTACTGCGGGGTATAGCCGCCGTTGAAAATACGCTCCAACAGCAGCACGAAGGGCACCGCGAAAAACAGCGAGGTAATCAGCACCTCTTTCGCCGCCGGGCGCTCGCTGGCCGCCACGGGCTTGAGATCGTAGCGGGTCGCATAGGCGTTGATGCCTACCCAAACGGTCAGAAAATAGAGCACCGCGGGCAGGGCCGCCGCCGCCATGATCAGGGTATAGGGCGTGCCGGTCAGCTCGACCATGACGAAGGCGCCGGCCCCCATCAAGGGCGGCATGATCTGCCCGCCGGAAGACGCCACCGCTTCGACCGCGCCGGCCAGCGAACGCGGGTAGCCCAGCCGCACCATGGAGGGAATGGTGATCGCGCCGGTCGAGGCCACGTTGGCCGAGGCGGACCCGGAAATCGAGCCCATCAGCGCCGAAGAGATCACCGAGACCTTCGCCCCGCCGCCGGTCAACCGCCCGGCAAGGGCGCCCGCCAGGTTCATGAAGCCCCGGCCCGCCTCGCCTGCGTTGAGCACCGCGCCAAAAATGACGAAGATCGCGACCACGCCGACGCTAACCCCGGTGAGTGACCCCCAAAGCCCGCCTTCGGCGATGGTGAGCGTGCCCACCATGCTGGGTAAAGGAATGCCCGCGTGGCCGAACGTGCCGGGAATGTATTCACCGAAGACGCCGTACATCAGCGCCAGCAACGCCACCAGCGGCAGCGGCCAGCCAATCGCCCGGCGGGCGGCCTCCAGGGCGAGAAAGATCAAAAACACGCCGATGGCCATCTGAAGCGGCGTATCGATGAAGCCGTACTGGTAAGCCAACGCCTGCTCGTTGAGCGCGATATAGCCACACGCCGCCACGCCCAGAAGCGTCAGCAACCCACCGCTTAGCCGTTGAAAGCGGGTGCGTGCCATATACACCAGCACCCAGGGCAGCAGCAGCGCCATGTGCAGCGGCCGGCTGACCAGCGCCGGGGCCAGGCCGTAAAAAATGAGTCCAAGATGAAAAAGGACGCTTGCCGCGCCCAGGGCCACCCACCCCTTCGCCCAAGGGCTTGCCTTGGCCGCGGGCGTTTCTGAAAGAGCCTGCATCGGATATGCCTATCAACACAAACGCACTACAGCGGCCTGGCCGCTGTAGTGCGTATCAGGAAAATAAAGGGGGTTAACGCAGTGCGTCGGGCACGTCGATACCGGCTTCATCGTAATAGCGCAGCGCCCCGGAGTGCAGCGGCGTTGCCAGGTTGTCCAAAAGCGCCGGGGTGATGCTGCCCCACCAGGCGGCTTCTTCGGCCATGGCGTCGCGGCGCTCCCAGAAGGTTTTGGTCAGCGTGTAGGCGGTGTCGTCGTCCATTTGCGCGGTGGTAAAGGCCATGACCGGCAGCGACGTGGTGTTGACGTCTTCATCCACGCCGGGATAGGTACCGCCGGGAATCAACTGCGCCGTCGCGCCGGTTTGCTCGATCTGCTCGTCGGTAAGCGATACCAGCGTGATCGGCATACTGGCGGCGATTTCGATCACGTTGGGCGTCGGGAAGGAGCTTGCGGTCACGAAGGCATCGATCTGGCCGTTTTTGAGCGCATCCGGGCCGCTGCCCAGCGCCGCATCCGCCACGCGAATGTCGTTTTCAAGGTCGAACAGCTCGAAATAGCGCTGCGCTTCCCGGGCGCCAAAGGTGCCGCGGCCGATCAACACGTGCTTACCCGCTAGCTCGTCGAACGACGCCGTCCCCTGGTCGTCGGCCAGCACGAAGTGCATGGTAATGAAAGGAATCGGGAAAAGGCCGCGAATTTCCTGTAGGCGCGGGCCCTGGCGCTGAGCAAAAGGCCCCTCGCCCGCCATGGCCTGCTCGACGAGCGCCGGCGGCGTAGTGAACACATAATTGCCCTGGCGCGCCATCACTTCCATGACGTTTTGTACCGAGCCCTGGCTCTCCTCGAGCGTCAGAATGATGTCATCCTGGGTACCTTCGCGGATCGCTTCGGAAAGCTCGACGCCCATTTGATAATAAGCGGTTCCCGCCGAAGAGGATTTATAGGTGATCCGGGTTTCCGCCTGGGCGGCGAAGGATAAAGCACTCAAGGCGAGCAACGTGGCCGATACACTCAGTGCGCGGCGAAGTGAGCAAGTAAAATGGCGCATGGGGCGTCCTCGTTGGGGGCAGCTCTCGATAGAGATCTCTTGATGGCCAGCCCGCGAGGCCGGCGCGGCTAACATACCATGACTTGACGCTCGAGACAGCTACATGCCGAGCCCCGCCCCAGCGCCTGAGCTGATCCATAGTGCCAGGCCCATAGTGTCAGGCGGTCTTATCGACTGGCGGCTTATCGAAACCCGTTTAACGTGCTTTATCGACTAACGGATAAGAGCATTAAGAGATATGCCACTTATGGGCGATATTGGCTATTAGCGAAACGGTTAATTTACTAAAAAAAGATTCATTAAAACCAACTTACTACAAACTTCGTTCGTTTTAATTCCGTATTGCGATAAAAGCTGAATTGTTAAACTTGGCAGGACTTTTTCGCCCTTTTTAAACTCACAGGAACTTGCTCTCATGCTAACGCTGCATCAAGCCCCACGCCAGCCGCGACCCTCTCGCCGCTGGCTTTTTTGGTTGTCACTAGTGCTTTTTTGTTTGGCTCCTTCCGCGTTTGCGGTGACCGGCGATCTCGATTTGACCACATCAACAGTGGGATTTTTTGCGCTGGGCGTGTTCGTACTGGCCTATGCGCTGGTCATGGCCGAAGAAAAGATCCACATGCGCAAATCCAAGCCGGTGCTGGTCGCCGCGGGCATCATCTGGGGACTCATTGGCTGGGTATACGTTCAAAACGGGCTATCAGAGGCGTCGGAGTACGCGTTTCGGATGACCCTTTTGGAGTTTACCGAGCTAATGCTGTTTTTGCTGGTGGCCATGACCTACATCAACGCCATGGAAGAGCGCCGGATATTCGATGCCCTGCGCTGCTGGATGCTGCGTAAAGGCTTCAATTACCGCACGCTGTTTTGGTTGACCGGGGGGCTTGCCTTCGTGCTTTCGCCCATTGCCGACAACCTGACCACCGCACTTTTGATGTGCGCAGTCATTACCAAGGTCGCCGAAGGCGACCGGCGTTTCATCAACCTGGCGTGTATCAATATCGTGGTGGCTGCCAACGCCGGCGGCGCGTTCAGCCCCTTTGGCGATATCACCACGCTCATGGTGTGGCAGGCCGGGCTCATCGAGTTTCAGGACTTCTTCATTCTATTCGTGCCGGCACTGGTCAACTTCCTGGTCCCTGCGCTGATCATGAGCGCCTTCATCAAGAACCAAAAGCCGGGCAGCGTTTACGAGGAGGTCGCTTTGAAGCGCGGCGCGCGGCGTATCGTTGCGCTGTTTTTGCTCACCATTACCACCGCCGTACTGTGTCATACGCTTTTACACCTGCCGCCGGTGCTGGGCATGATGACCGGTCTTGGCTACCTGCAGTTTTTCGGCTTTTACCTGCGCAAGAGCTTACCCAAGTCGCTTGCGCGAAAGCGCGAACGTTACAGCCGCCGGGGCGACAATAAAAAGCTCGAGCAGTTGGGTAGCGTGGTGCCTTTCGATGTTTTCAACCGGGTGGCACGGGCCGAGTGGGACACGCTGCTATTCTTCTACGGGGTGGTGATGTGCGTAGGGGGCCTTGGCTTCATGGGCTACCTGGGGCTTTTGTCCGAGGCGCTCTATACCGGCTGGAACCCGACCTGGGCCAACGTGGTGCTCGGCGTGGTCTCGGCGGTGGTGGACAACATTCCGGTGATGTTCGCCGTGCTGACCATGCAGCCGGAGATGGCGCACGGCCAGTGGCTATTGATTACGCTGACCGCCGGGGTCGGGGGCAGCCTGCTCTCGATTGGCTCGGCAGCGGGGGTCGCGGTGATGGGCCAGGCCCGCGGGTCGTATACCTTCATGGGCCACCTTCGCTGGACGCCGGTGATTCTGCTTGGCTACGTGGCGAGTATTCTGGTCCACCTGTGGCTCAACGCGGGTAGCTTTGGGCCACTGAATTAGCCCTACCCCCGGCGCCGCTCGTCTGGCGCCGGGGCAATCGTTTAACGCTCGAGTATATTCAAAGGCCCGGCGCGTTCGATCACGCGCTGCCAGGTCGGGTCGCTTTCGATGCGTTGGGCGTAGGCGTCGATGCTTGGATACGCCTCCAGCGAGCGTGTGCCCTTCAGCGCCAGAATGGGAAAGCTCATCTGCACATCCGCGCCGCTTGGCCACTGGCCGCCGAAGTTGCCGTGCTTTGCCAGGTGCGCTTCCATGAACGCCACGTGCTGGTCGAGCTGCGGGTCGATAAAGCGCTCGCGCACCGTCGAGCTTATGCCCTTGGCCACGGGCCGCACCAGGGCCGGCGACTGTTTGGGAATCATGCTAAAGATCAGGCTCATCAGCAGAAGCGGCATCAAGGAGCCTTCGGCGTAGTGCAGCCAGTAACGATAATCGACCCAGTCATTGAGCGCGTCGATGTCCGGTTTGAAACGCCCGTTGCCGTAGCGCTCGATCAGGTAGTCGATGATCGCGCCGGACTCGGCAATGACCAGCTCGCCGTCGGTAATCACCGGCGATTTGCCCAGCGGATGCACGTCCTTGAGCTCTTTGGGCGCCTGCTGGGTTTTGGGGTTGCGCTTATAAACGCGGATCTCGTACTCGAGTTCCAAAAGCTCTAAAAGCCAGATAACCCGGTGGGAGCGCGATTTCTCGAGATGGTGTACGTGGATCATGGCCCTTCCCTGTCGTCGATGGCGGTATTGCCTGGTGCCTATCGTCTGGCCGGGCTTGCCGACCAGACGTCATCCGTTACAGCTTGGCCTGGGAGCGGTAGCTTTGCCACCAGCGCGAAAGCATCTCCCGCGGCGGCCACTTGCCCTGAAGCCAGGGCCGGAGCAGTCGGGTCGAGAGCGGAATAAAGATAAACACCATGACCGGAGTGAGCGCTAGCGTACTCACCAGTACACGGGGCACCAGCGCCCAATCCGCCAAAAAAGCACCAAACAGCGCCTGAAACATCAGCGAAATGGGAAAGAACGCCAGCCACACGGCTACCGCTTGCTTCCAGCGCGGCGGCGGCTCGCCCCCATCCATTTGAAACCAGGCGCCAAGCCCCGTGGCGCGCTGTTCGATTGGGGCATCGTAAAGGCCCTTACCCCGCTTGAGCCAGCCGCCCCGAGAGGCCGAATGCTGCCAGGCGTTGAGCGTTTGGTGGCTACTAAAGCGAAAAACGATTTGATACTCGTCGTCGCCCTTGGGCGGCGCCAATACGCCGGAGCCCAGGTAGCCGGGGAAATCCGCCGCCAGGTCACGGCCTTCGTTCAACCAGCGGTTAAAGTCCTGATAGCGGCCGTCGGCCACGCGACGGGCCACCATCAAGGTAACGGGTGAGGCAGACATGGGTTATCTCCTGATCAATGAAGCAGCTTGCCGGGTAGGCCGGCTGCCAGCCGCCGGGGCGGGTAAGCCCTGGGCGAGCGTCTCATTATAGAGGCAATATGCGTGCCAGTGGAGTCTAAACCTGGGAATTAATGATGGACGGGCGTCGAGCGCTCGCCGCGCTGAAAAGCGCGTACGCGCTGGTAGATGGCAATGGCCTCGGCAACGGCCAGCTCTTCATCCTCCGAGAGCCAAAGCGCCTCGGTGGGGTGGTGTTCATCGGCAAGCAGCGCGTTCACATCGCGCCGGTGGCGCTCCAGCAGCACCTCCAGCGCCAGGCGCAAGCGATACACCTCCAGTGTAAAGTGCTCTTTTTGCTCTTTACGCCTTATCACCTCGAACGGGTCACTGGCGCTTTCGATCAAACTTTCGAGCGTATTGAACACCAGCTTTTCCGCCAGGTTCAGGTTGGGAATAACGCTAAGTACCAACTCCCGGAGGGTTGTCGTCACTGCCTTTTGGGAGTGCATTTAAATCACCTTCGAACAAAAACGATACGACTAAAACGACCTTCATCGGTAAAGATCAACCTAAACACGCCGTGGACACCGTCCTGGTCCACTACGCGGCGAAGCGCTTCAGCGGGAAACACGACCCAGCGGCCGTCGATACTGCGTGCCCGTACATTGTTATAGCGACCTTCGTAGTGCGCCAGGCACTCACGCTGGGTCAGGTTAAGGATAACATCGATAGAGGGCATGGTCGGGGCTTCAAAAATCACTCAAACTAACATCGTTCGACATTTATCGCAGGCCTTTCGATAACGGCTTGAGGGTTTGCCAATCGAGACGCTCGGGCCACTGCTCGATCCAGCCAGGCACCTGGCCGGCGGCCATGGGTTTTGCGATACCGTAGCCCTGGGCCAGGTGACAGCCAAGTGCCATCAACGCGCTGGCGTGGGCCAGCGTTTCCACGCCTTCCGCCAGCATCGGTTTTTTGAACCGGTTGGCCATATAGATCACGCTCTCGACGATCGCCATGTCGTCGTTGTCGATGAGCATATCCCGCACGAAGCTTTGATCGATTTTAATCAGGTTCACCGGCAGCTGACGAAGGTGGGTCAGCGACGAGAAGCCGGTGCCGAAGTCGTCGATCGCAAACCCGACCCCCAGTGCCTGGCAGCAGGTCATGTTGACCAGGGCTGACTGAATATCGTGAATGGCAGCGCTTTCGAGCACCTCCAGCTTCAAAAAGCGGGGGCAAACGTTGGGATACGCCGCCAAACACGCCGACAAACGCTGGCTGAAGTCCTTCACCAGAAGATGAGCCGGGCTGATATTGACACTGACCGTCAGCGCCAGTCCCTGATGTTGCCACACCGAGAGCTGGCGCAGCGCTTCGTTGATCACCCATTCGCCAAGCTCTACCTCGAGGCTGGTGGTTTCGATGGCCGGTAAAAAGGCCGCCGGCGCCAGCAGGCCATCTTCAGGGTGCTGCCAGCGGATCAGCGCCTCCAGGCCAATGACCTCGCCGCTTCGCATATCGATTTGCGGCTGATAGTGAAGGCGTAGCTCCTGATGGCTGAGCGCGTCGACGAAGCGCTTGCGCTGTTCGTGACGCGCGCGCAGCAGCCGGTCCTGGAGAGGGTCGAAAAAGTGGTAGATATTGCGCCCGCGCTGCTTGGCGCGGTACATCGCCTGATTGGCATGGCGCAGCAGTACATCACCCTGGGTGTCATCTTCCGGGTAAAGCGTGACGCCCAGACTCACCGTCAGGTAGATGCTTTGCCCATCGATCAACAGCGGCTGACGAATAGAGTCCAGCAGCGCCTCGAAATACGCCTGGTCCACGCCGTGGTGCAACAGCAGCACGAACTCGTCGCCGCCTACGCGGGCCAGCACGTCATCGCCAAATAGAAGGTGACTGACGCGCTGGGAGAACGTGGCGAGAATCGTGTCGCCGCACTGCGGCCCCAAACGCTCGTTGATCGTTTGGAAGTAGTCGATGTCCAGCGAACACACCGCCAGCGGAAGCCCGCGGGCGTCGGCGTGGGCAATGGATTCCTGGATCAGCTGGGTCAAAAGCTGCAGGTTGGGCAGGCCGGTCAGCGAATCGAAATAGACCTCGCGGTTTAAATGCCGCGCATGGGCGGGAATGGCCGAAAGGTCCGCGAGCACGATGACGTGGTAGGCCACCGCGCCCTGCGTGTCGCGTACCCGGTTGGTCGACATCATCGCCGGGTAGAATTTGCCATCGTGGCTTTTGTAGCTGACCTGGCTTTTGCCGCGATCACGAAACCGGGCTTCCTCGCGGACCAGGCGCGATTCGTGGTTATCCTCAAGCGCCAGAATACTGAACGACTGGGGCGACTTACCCATCGCCTGTTCGCGTGTAAGCCCGGTCAGCTCGCAAAACGCCGGGTTGACGTCGAGCACCAGGTTGTCGGCATCGGTAATGATAATGGCTTCGTTGGCGTAGCCGAACGCGGCCTCGCTGGGCGAGAAAGAGCCGCCGACGTCAACGACCGACAGCGGTGCACCGGGGCCCAAAGACGGCGCAATATCGGTTTTTTGTGGGGTCAATGAACTGCTCCTTAAGCAGATCGAGCAGCGGGCTTTATCGCGCCCGTCTTACTCTCTTATGCAATCGACACACCGGTCACTGATACCGCTTGCTTGACCACCCTTTACTCACACGCGTGACTGACACGCGTAGCTCATGCTGCTCGTCACTCGAACGAACCCTCGAGCGGCCGGGCCACGCCTCCCTGAACGTCTAAACCTGGTCGCGCCCGGCGTAACGGTATTAAAACCCTCATACCCGCGTCAGGGTAATTCTCATTTTATCCAGGATAACACTATTAACACTTTCCCGACGTGCTTGCATTAAACGTACGAGGTTTACTGACCCGATCAAGGCGCCAGGGCGGCGGCGCCCAAATAGCGCTGTTCCCAGTAGTCGATATCCAGCGGCACGCTCACCACGTGACGACCGGAGCCCGGGGCGTGAATCATCTGACGGTTACCCCGGTAAATTCCGACGTGGGTTGCCTTGGAGCCGCTGCCAAAAAACAGCAGGTCCCCCGGGCGCGGTGTTGCCGTGTTGGGGAGCGCGCGGTACTGCGCGTCGGCGGTGCGGGGCACGCGCAAACCAGCGGCGCGATAGGTCATTTCGACCAGCCCCGAGCAGTCGAGCCCCTTGGGGGAGTTACCGCCAAAGCGGTAGGGAGTGCCGATCGCCTGCTGGGCGTGGGAGAGGATCAGCGCGCGCTCCATCGAGATACCCGCCATGGTGTCGGGGCCGGGCCCCGGCGCGGTGGCGATCTCTTTACTGGCGCACCCGGCCAATAGAAAAAGGGCCAAAAGCGGCCCAAGACGGCGAAGACCAACGGCGTAGAACGAGGCAAACGAAAACAAAGTGGTCGACATGGAGCACTCAGCCAATTGAAGTGGGATGCCTTCATCATGGCCCAAGCCGCGGCCCCCCGCCACTCGATCCTACACCTGGCGCCTCAAAGCATGGCGTGGCGCACCCGCGCCGAGACCCACTCGGAAACCAGTACCGTGGCAAAAATCATCACAAAGATGACGCTGACCTGGCTCCAGGCCAGACTGTTGATCGAGGCGTTCAGCTGAAGGCCGATACCGCCAGCGCCCACCAGCCCCAGCACCGTCGATTCGCGGATATTGATATCCCAGCGATACACGCTGATACCTGCGAAAGCGGGCATGACCTGGGGCAGCACGGCGTAGTTCATCACCTGCAGGCGGCTGGCACCGGTGGCGCTGATCGCTTCCACCGGGGTCGGGTGGATCTCTTCGATCGCCTCATACAAAAGTTTGCCCACGAAACCAATCGAGCGCAGGGCAATGGCGATGATGCCCGCCAGTACGCCGGGGCCGACGATGGTGACCAACAGCATCGCCCAGATCAACGAGTTGATCGAGCGCGACGAGACGATCACGGTCAGCGCCGCACTGCGCACCAGCGGGTGCGGCGTGGTATTACGCGCGGCCAGAAACGCCACGGGAAAAGCCATTAAAATGCCCAGCGCCGTGCCCAGGGTCGCGATGTTGATGGTGTCCCACATGGGCTGCCAGAGCCTGGCGGCGTATTCCCACTTGGGCGGCAACATCCGGCTGATCAGATCGCTCCCCTGGCGCCCGGCGTCCAAAGCGAACACCCACATGGTGTTGTCGGAAATCACTTTCCAGCAGAGCAAAAAGAGACTTGCCCCAAAAAGCCAGCCGCCGAAACGCAGCCACTGAGCGCGAGACGTGCGCCGCTGCCAAAGCGGTACGCCGGTGGCGGAGGTTGAAACGGGCATCGCGGGCTCCTATTGAGTAAAGCGGCGGACGTGGCTGGAGGCGTATTCGCTCAGCAGCACGATCGCGATGATGATCAGCAAGATAGCCGCGGAAGTGCTGTACTCGTAGCGGCTAAGCGAGGTGTTAAGCGTCGCCCCGATTCCCCCGGCGCCGACGATGCCGATCACCGCGGACTCGCGAAAATTGATATCCAGCCGGTACATGGAGAGCCCGATCAGACGCGGCATCACCTGGGGCTGCACGGCGTGGTTCATCACCTGCCACCAGCCGGCGCCGGTGGCGCGCACGGCCTCGACCTGGCGCGCGTCGAGATCCTCGATGTCTTCGGCGAGAAGCTTGGCCATGAAGCCGATGGTGGCAAACGCCAGGGTGATCATGCCCGCCAGCGGCCCGAAGCCGAACATCACCACGAACAAAATGGCGATGATGATTTCCTGAAAGGTGCGCGAGATGGCGATGATCGCCCGGCACACGGCGTAAACCGGCAGCGGGGCGATGTTACGCGCCGCCCCCAGCCCCACGGGAATCGCCAGCAGTACACCGATCACCGTAGAGGTGAGCGTCATGGTCAAACTTTCCAAAAGCCCCGCGATGATATCGTTTTGACGGCTAACGAAATCCGGCTGCGTGAACGCCGCCAGAAAATTGACCGCCCGCCCGGCGCCTTCGGCGACCCGGGCCCAGTTGACCTCGACGGACGCCAGCGCCAGCACCAGATAAACGCAAGCGCCAACGATGATGGCCAAGCGTAGCCAAGGGCGCTCGATGAACGGCCGCCGCCGCCACTGGCCAAGCCGTGCAGCCGCCAGGCGCGCGTCGGTGTTTGGCCCCCTCATCGCACGGCCCCGCTTGCCGGTGCTGACAACACCCGAGGCTTGGCGGCTGTATCGATACGCCGAACCGGCGGCGGGTTTTCCGGGATGGGCTCTTCGGCCTCCTCGGCGCGGGTGTCCCACTCCTCTTCGCCGTAGATGGTCGTGAGGATATCGCCGCTAAGTTCGGCCGGGGCACCGTCGAAGACGATTTGGCCCGCGTTGAGCCCGACGATGCGGTCGGCGAACTGCTGGGCCAGCGCGACATCGTGAATATTGATGATGGCGGCAAGGCCGCGCTCGGCGCAGAGCTCACGAATCAAACGCATGATCTGGCGCGAGGTTTTCGGGTCGAGGCTCGCCGTGGGCTCGTCGACCAGCAAAAGCCGAGGGCTTTGTAAAAGCGCCCGGGCGATACCCACCCGCTGGCGCTGCCCGCCGGAGAGCGCATCGGCACGCTTGTCGATGGCGTGGGCAAGCCCGACCCGTTCGAGCAGGCGAAACGCCTCAGCCACCGCGTCCTCGGGGTAGCGGCGCAAAAAACTGCGCCAAAAACCGACGTAGCCCAGCCGCCCGGAGAGCACGTTCTCCATCACCGTGAGCCGGTCGATCAGCGCGTACTCCTGAAAGATCATACCCATGGAGCGCCGTGCCCGGCGAAGCGCGCGCCCGGAAAGCCCGGTCAGTTCGAGTTCGTCCAGCCGAATGCAGCCTTGGGTTGGCTCGACCAGGCGGTTCACACAGCGAATCAGGGTGCTTTTACCCGCCCCGGAGGGGCCGATCAACGCCATGACTTGCCCTTTGGGCAGCGAAAGCCCGATATCGGTCAGGGCATGATCCCCGGTGGGGTAGCGTTTGCCAACGCCGGTTAGGGTAAGCATTGAAACACCTCCTCTGGATAGCAAGCCGGCCGAAAGGATGCCCTTTCGGCCGGCGTTCGTGGTGCGTCAGCGCTTAGTCGCAGTCGTAGGTCACATCGTTGGCGTCGGCGATGGTACGAATGACCGACCAGTCTTCTTCATAGGTGATGGGAATGAACTGCGCTTCACCGGAGTTGGCGAACTCTTCTTCCAGCGCTGTGCCTTCCCAGTCATAGCTGAAAAACGCGTCCTGAATCTGCTGGGCCAGTTCCGGATCGAGGTTGTGGGCCAGGCCGTAGCCGGTGGTGGGGAAGGTTTCCGAGGTATAAATCACCTCGTAATCGCCTTCGTTGACCACACCCCGGGCCAACATCCGCGTGGCGACGGAGTTGGCGATGGCGGCGGCGTCGTAATCTTCGTTGACCACGCCCAGAATGGAGTTGTCGTGGGAGCCGGAGAACGCGGTTTCGAAGTCTTCGCCGGCTTCCATGCCGTATTCCGAGCGCAAAAGCGCCGAGGGCGCGCGAAAGCCGGAGTTGGAGGTTTCCGAAGTGAACGCCATCTGGCGTCCTGCCAGGTCCTCGACGGCTTCGATACCGCTGCCCGGATAGGTGATGATCTCCATCTCGTAACCAAAGCTTCCGTCGTCTGCCGCCATCATGGCAAACGGTCTAAAGCCGCCACAGTTGACCGCTACCGGCACGCCGCCGGTATTGAAGCCCGCTACGTGCAAGCGTCCGGCGCGCAGCGCCTCCTGCTGGGCGGCGTTGGACTGTACCGGGAAAAACTGCACGTTCTTACCGGTCGCCTCGCTCAGGTGATCCAGGAAATCCGCCCACACCTCGGCGTACACCGCCGGGTCTTCTACCGGCGTGTAGGCAAATACCAGCGTATCCGGGTTGACCCACTCGGCGGCGTCTTCGGGTACGTCGGCTACCATGTCGCCGTCGTTGTCGGTGTAGCGCGATGAAAGGTCGGCGGAGGCGGTGAGCGCGGTCAGGGCGAAGGCCCCCGTTACCGCAGCGCTTAACAAAGTACGAGAAAGAGAGAGCGTCGACATACATCACCCAAAATGTTGTTTGAAGTAGCGCTATGCTGACAAGCCCGGGTGACAAGCCTGCGACACTTGCATGACGCCTTTATGACGCCGCGGGGTAAACAGCGCAGGCGTACCCGTCACCACGGCGCTCGACGAAAAGGCTATTACCGGCGATCTTCTTGGCCTGATGTTTGAGTTCCGAAAGCTGCGCGGCGATCTCCAGCGCCCGGCAGCTCGTGGTATCGAGTATCGGCTTGACCGCGATCGACACGCTGACGAAGGAAAAGAAGTCCGCCTCGCCCCGGCGGTTTTCAATATGCACCCCGCCCTGAAGGCGGTCGCGCTCGTCGAAAAAGCCCGGCGCCATCACCTCGAAGGAGTCGAGGATCTGGCGGCACACGCCCTCCCAGTGCTCCAGCGGCAGCAGCATCATGAAATCGTCGCCGCCGATGTGGCCGATAAAGCCCCCGGCGCTGTCCACCTGGGCCTGTAAAAGGCGCGAAAGCGCAATGATCACCTGGTCGCCCCGGGCGTAACCGTAGGCGTCGTTGAAGGCCTTGAAGTTGTCCAGATCCACGTAGGCCGCCGCAAAGGGCTCGCCTTTCTCCAGCGTGTGCCCCAGGGTTTCGTTGATCAAAATATTGCCCGGCAACCCAGTCAGCGGATTGGCGTGGCGCGCCTGACGCACCTGGATGGCGGTGATCTCGCGCAATAGATCGACGATGCTGCCCATCCCCAGGTAGCGCCCTGCATCGACGATCACGAAGTCCTCCTGTTCGATATCGCGGCTGTCCGTGAGCTGCTGGCTGAGCACTTCGAGTGGCGTATCCGCCTCGGCGATCAGCGGTTTGGTATCCGCCACCTCCAGCACCTTGCGCTTGGCGTAAAGTGCGTGGCTATAGGGGTTGGTGAACAGGGTCAAGAATGCGCTTCGCCGCACCACCCCCACCGGCGCGTCGTCCTTTACCACCGCGACGCAGCGAAGTGCCGGGTGGTGGCGAAAGCGCTCGGCCAGGGCGATCACCGAATCGCCCGGCGCGGCGGTTTCGATGGCGCGGGAAATGGTCCGGGCGGTGCGCCCGGAGCCGCTGGCAGGCCCCGGCGCCGGCAGTTGCATGTTCAGGGTAAACGGCGGATCGATGCTGGGGCGGGCAAAGTAAAACCCCTGCAACAGCGAAAGCCCCCGGTCGAGCTCCCAAAGGCAGAGGTGCTCGGCGGCGGTCTCCACGCCTTCGGCAATGAGGTGGCAATCGAGGCTTCGCGCCACGTCCAGAATCGAGCGCAGAAACTCGCGCTTGGCGGGCTGCTGGTCGATCCCGGCAATGAAGTGACGGTCGAGCTTGACGAAGTCCGGGCGCAGCTCTGCCCAGTGGCGAAGACTCGAGTGCCCAGCGCCCAGATCATCGAGGGCGACCTGAAAGCCCATGTCCCGGTAGTGGTCCACCGCCTGGCGCATCAGGGCGTAATCGTGAATCGGCACGTGCTCGGTCAGCTCGATCACTACCCGCTTGGCGGGCAAGCCGCTTTCGCGTACGAAGCCCAGGGTCAGCCCCTCTTCGAAGTCGCGCTCGACGATGGTCAGCGGCATCACGTTGAGAAACAAGAACCCGGGCAGTCCGAGCTCGGCAAAACGGCGAATGGCCAGGCGCCGGCACATAAGATCCAGCTCGACCAAATGCCCCGCCTGCATCGCCACGTCGAAAAGGCGCAGCGGCGAGTAGAGCGGCGAGTTTTCGGGCCCGCGCGCTAACGCTTCGTAGCCGAATATCGCCTGCTGGCTGGCATCCACGATGGGCTGGAACACAATGGTCAAGTCCTCGTTTTCAAGAATGTGGTTAAGCCATTGAGTGTCTTGAGCAGTCATGTGCCGGGTGCCTTTGCAAACGTCGTCAGCCGAAAAAACCGGCTAACGCGTCCTGAGTCGACGGGAGGAGGTTAAGTCCAAAAAGATTGGGATATTTTGATGACGCTTTTATGACACCCGGTGTTGCGGGGCGTCATGCGCCCGGGGCCACCACGGGGAGCTCGACGGCCACGTAGACCCCGCCGGCTTCGCCCCGCGTAAGGTGCAGCGTGCCGTGGTAAAGCGCCACCAAATCCGCGACGATGGCGAGCCCCAGGCCGCTGTTCGAGCGCTGCTCGTCCAGCCGCGTGCCCCGGGCAAGCGCGGCCTGACACTGCGCCTCGCTCATGCCGGGGCCGTTGTCGCTAACGCTCATCAACAGCGTCTCGTCTTGGGCGTCCACGCGAAGCGTCACCTCGCTTTGCGCCCAGCGCAGCGCGTTATCCAGGAGGTTACCGGCGATTTCCTGAATATCCTGGCGGTCCATACGGACCTTCGGGCGCGCTTGCCAATCGGCGCTGAGCGCGACCTGGCGGCGGTGAGCCAGGCGGGAGAGGCCCTCGATCAACCCGGAAAGGGCCTCGTCAAGGACGATGGGCGCCAGGTGCAGGCCCTCGCCGGCCGCCGAGGCGCGGGCCAGGTGGTGGCGTACGGCGCTATCGATGCGCGAAAGCTCGGTATCCAGCCGCTCGCTGTGTTCGCCGGGCAAATGCTTTAGTTGCAGGCGCATCACGCTCAGCGGCGTTTTTAGCGCGTGGGCCAGGTTACCCGCCGTGTGACGGCCGCGCTCGATCAGCCGCTGATCGCGCACGAGCACCGCGTTCATCGACCCGGCAAGCGTTGCCAGCTCCTCGGGCAGTTGCGTATCCATGCGCTCCGCGGTGCCCTTTTCCACTTCGCGAAGGTTGGCGTTCATGCGCCGAAGCGGCGCCAGCCCCCAGCGCACCTGTAACGCCAACACGCCCATCAAGAGCGCACCGAGCGTCAAAAGCCCCAGCCATAAAAGCCGCTGGAACCGGGCAATGCTCGCGCCCAGCTCGGTCTCGTCCGCGGCCACGCTGACGTGCAGCGGCGTATCCAGCGGTGCCAGATAAATATCGCGCTCGAGCACGCGTAGCGGCTGGCCGCGGGGACCTTTTAGGCTTCGCGCGCTTATCCGGCGGCTGTCGGTCACCGGCAGGCGCTGGTCCCAAAGCGAGCGCGAGGCGAGATGGTGCGTGTTTTGGTCGGTGATCTGCCAGTACCAGCCGGAAAACACCTGATCGAAGCGGGGATCGCCCAGCGCGCTTGGATAGCGCAGGGTATCGCTTGCGGCGTCGAACGCCACCCCGGCGATCACTACGTTCAGCGTCGCTTTTAGGCGCTCGTCAAAGGCGCTTATGGCGGCGGTACGGTAATAATGCGCAAGCCACGCCCCGGAAAGCGGCAGCGCCAGCGCAATGATGACGAGTGCGGCGAGCAGCAGCCGCGTGGCGATCGAGCGGTGGGACCAGCGCTTGCGCAGTTGGCTCCAGACAAGCCGGCCGCGGTTAGCCGACATCCGGCGCCTCGGCCAGCAGACGATAGCCCTGGCCTCGAAGCGTGGCAAAGCGCCAGCCCCCAAGCTTGCGGCGCAGCCGACTGATCTGCACGTCGATCACGTTGGAGTCCGGCTCCTGGTCACGGTCGTAGACGTGCTCGGCGAGCTCGCCCCGGCTGACCACCCGCGGGGCGGCGTGCATCAAATAGCTCAGCAGGCGCGTCTCCTGGGCGGTCAGGCTGACCGGGCGTCCGGCAAGCGTCACGTGCTGGGCATGGGTATCCAGGTGGAGCTCGCCCACCTTGATGACCGGGTGCGCGTAGCCGTGGGTGCGGCGAACGATCGCGCGCAGGCGAAAGAGCACCTCGGCGGGCTCGAAGGGTTTCGTCACGTAGTCATCGGCGCCGGCCGTAAACCCCGCGGCCTTGTCCGCCCAGCGCTCGCGGGCGGTCAGAATCAGCACAGGCAGGTCGATACCGTCGTCGCGCCAGGCGCTTAGCCAGCGCGTGCCGTCGCCGTCGGGCAGGCCGACGTCCAGAATCAGCGCGTCATATGCCTCGACGCGCACCAAAAAATCCGCTTTTTGGCCGGTGGCGGCATGCTCCACCAGCCAGTCGCCCTCTTTTAGCGCTTGGCCGAGCTCAAAGGCCAGCGCCTGGTCATCCTCTACCAATAAACACTTCATGGCCCGCCACCCTCGACGCTTTCGCGCTGCATCTCGTTGATACGCACGCCTTCGATTTTCATGAGCTTGCCGCTGCGCCCGTCGAACTCGAATTCGACGACCTGCCCCTGGGGGCCGAGCATCTTGATCTCGTACTCGATGTCGCCGTCGTCGCGCTCCATCTCGACCTCGATGACTTCGCCCAGGTAGCGCGCTTCCAGCCAGTCCAGAAGCGACTCCAGGCTCACCGCCTCGCCCGAGCGCACCTGGTCATGCAACCCTTCCCACTGCGGATCCGCCCCCACGCTTTGGACACCAAACCACGCCACCAGCGCCACGGCCAGGGGCCAGCGGCGCTTAAGGCGCGATGAATGAGGCGTTAAAAGCGTTTTCATGGTGTCAGCATGCCAAAGTCGATATGAACGTTGGATGAACGGCGCCTTCAGGTTAGCGACAGAGACGCGGTGCTATAAAAGGGGCGTCGCATCGGCAAGCGCCGGTGCGCGTCGATCATTCACCCCGTATCGCTCAAGAAGGAGTTTGACATGAATCTTACGAAAAAAGTGCTGATGATGCCGGCCACTGCCCTGCTGCTAAGCGCAGCGGCGGGCGTAGCCCAGGCCGACGAGGGCCTGGCCCTCGAGCGCCTCGACGACGTGCTCGGCTATACCGCCGACTACGGCTTTACCCAGTATCAGGAAATCAACGTCGAAGGCAGCGACCGGGTCGAGGTCGAAGGGTGGCTCGATGACGAGTGGTTCGCCGATATCGAGTTCTCGCTGGAAAGCGGCGAAACCCTGCAAGAAGAGCGCGAACGCCTGGTCAGCGGTGCCTGGGGCATGAGCGAAGACGATATTCGCCAGGCATTCGAAGTCGCTTCCGAGGAAGGCATGGTGACCTTCGAGGAGATCGACATGAACCAGAGCGGTATCATCGACATCGAAGGCCGCAACGCCGAGGGCCGCGAGGTCGAGCTGAGCGTGCGCCAGGGCTCCTACGAGATTACCGCGATGGATCGCGACTAGCCTGGCCGCCCCCCAACGTATTGCATCATGGGGTGTTGCAGCATGTCGCAAAGCGGGCCCTGACGAGGGCCCGCTTTTTTCGATGCGCGCGTGTTTATCGACTTTCCTGGCAAGTGTTTATCGGCTTTCCTGACAGTTGCCCCGCGCCATGATCGCCTCGGCGATACGCTCGATTCCCTGGCGGTACGCCGCCTGACGATAGGTCACCTTCTCCTCTTTGGCGCGCTGGAGCACCAGGCGCGCCTCGCGCTCCAGCTTTTCATCGAGGCGCTGGTTGACCTCCTCTTCGCTCCAGGCTTGGCCGGCGCGGTTTTGTAGCCATTCGAAGTAGCTCACGATCACCCCACCGGTATTGGCCAGCACATCGGGCAGCACATCGATGCCGCGGTTGGCGAGCTCGCGGTCCGCGTTGCTGGTGACCGGGCCGTTGGCAATTTCCAGAATCATGCCGGCCTGGATATCGCCGACGTTATCGCCGTGCACCTGGTTTTCCAGCGCGGCCAGAGCCAGCACGTCGACTTCGAGCGCCAGGAGCTCGGCGCCCTGGAGGGCCTTGCCCTGGCGGCACTTGGCGAGCGCGCCGTGTTTTTCCTTGGCCTTTTGGGCCGCGTCGATATCCAGCCCCGCCTTCTTGTAAATGCCGCCGCTGGAGTCCGACACCGCCACGACCTTGTAGCCCCGCGCGCTTGCCTGGCGGGCGAAATACGTCGCCGCGTTGCCAAAGCCCTGCACCGCGACGGTGGTGTCTTCGGGCTTGCGGTTTTGTTGCTCGGCCCACAAATCCAGCACCTTGAGCGCGCCGTGGCCGGTGGCCGCCACCCGGCCGGGCGAGCCACCCAGCGGCAACGGCTTGCCGGTGATCGCCGCCGGTGCCCGGGCGCGCACGATGTTCTCGTACTCGTCGATCATCCAGCCCATTACCTCGGCGTCGGTGTTGACGTCCGGGGCGGGAATGTCACGGTCCGGGCCCATCACGTCGGCAATGGCGCGAATGTAGCCCCGCGCCAGGCGTTCGCGCTCCAGCGATGAAAGCGCCTTGGCATCGACCTGGACCCCGCCCTTGCCGCCCCCAAAGGGGAGGCCGACGACCGCGCACTTGATCGCCATCCAGAAGCTGAGCGTGGTCACCTCGTGTTGGTTGACCTGCGGGTGAAAGCGCACGCCACCCTTGGCCGGCCCCAGGCTGATATCGTACTGAACCCGCCAGGCCGGAAATGCCTGCAGGCGGCCATCGTCCATGCGTACCGGTATACTGACCTGTAGCGAAAGCGCGGGCTGCATCAATCTCGCCCGGGCATCGGGATGGATATCCAGGGCGTCGAATACCTCCTCCAGCCGCGAGTGGGCGTCCTCGAAAAGCGCCGCGCCGGTTTGCGGGGTAAGCGCCTGGGCCTCGACATGCGACGGGTCGGGGCCACCTTTTTTAGCTGCCCGTTTGTTCGATGAGCTGGCGGGGGCTTTCTGCTTTTTGGTTTTCGAATTAGCCATTAACACACTCCGTTGCATCGTTGGGTAAAGGCCGGGGCTTGCGTAAGCTCAAGCGTAGCATTCATTGTTTTACTTCGCCCTCGCCCACCCTCAAGCCGCCCAGGGGACACCACTATGCCACCAATACCACCGGCCGACACCCAAGGCGCCTTGCTTGAAGACCCCATTGCCCGGGACCTGGCGTGGCTTCTGGATACGCCGGATTTGGTGGCGTTAAAAGGCTACCCGGGCCGCCCCACCCGAGCCGAGCTTGGCCTTGAAAGCGACGCCCACGCCTGGCTCGAGCGACTGTTACCGGCGTGCCGGGCGGTGGTGAAAAAACGCCTAACGCGCATGGGCCACTACCACGAGACGCTTTGGCATCTGCTGCTCGGCCACGCACCCAACACGCGGCTTTTGACCCATAACGTTCAAATCAGAGAAAAACGCCTGACCCTGGGCGAGCTGGATATGCTCTACCGCACCTGCGCCGACCCGGCGCCCATCCATTTGGAAGTCGCGATCAAGTTCTACCTGGGGCTCGACGAAGGCCCAAGCGGCGCCACCAGCCAGAACCGCTGGATCGGCCCGGGCGGGCTCGACAGCCTGGCGCGCAAGTGCGCCCATTTGCACGCCCACCAACTGCCGCTTTCCGCCACGCCCCTGGCCCAAAAAACGCTACGCCACTGGCTGGCGCCGCGGGACTGCGCGCCCTTCGAGCCCGGCGCCGGCGCACTCACCCAGCGCCTGGCCATGCCCGGGGTGCTGTTTTATCCGTTTCACGCAACGCTGCCCCCACCGGAAGGCGCAAGCGCGCATCACCGCCGCGGGCAGTGGTGCTACTTGAAGGATTGGGAGACACTTTTGGCGCGCGAGGGGGAGGTGAAGATGGCCTGGCTGAAGAAGCCTTTCTGGCTGGCGCCGCCGCTAGAGACGGCGTTTGATTCGCCAAAAGCGTTTGGGCCTGCGCTCACGGCGCATATCGCGCAGTACGGCCCCCAGCAGGTCATGCTGAAAGCCGAAGGCGGCGCGGCGCTTAAACGGGTATTCATCGTGCCCAACGACTGGCCGCGGCAGATACCGCTACCGCTTGGGCCATCGAAAACCCGGCCCGGGCGTTAAACGACCACCAGGTTATCTCGATGGATCAGCTCATGGGCCTCGACGAAGCCGAGGATCGCCTCGATCTGATGGCTGGGCTTGCCGGCCAGCAGGCGGGCGTCGTCGGCGCCGTAGTTGATCAGCCCCTTGGCGACCCGTTCGCCCTGCTCGTCCACGCACAGCACCATGTCGCCGCGCTTGAAGCTGCCCTGCACCTGGCGTACGCCCACCGGCAGAAGGCTCGAGCCCTTGTCGCGCAGCACGTTGACCGCCCCGGTATCCAGGGTGAGCGTACCGCGTACCTGGAGCTGGCCGGCCAGCCAGCGCTTGCGCGCCGCCATGGGGGCCTGGTTGGGCGTCAGCAGCGTGCCCAGCGCCTCGCCGCCCATGATGCGACTGATCACATTGGGCTGGCGGCCGCTGGCAATCACGGTGAGCGCCCCGGAGCGCGCCGCGAGCGTGGCGGCGCGCACCTTGGTACTCATACCGCCACGGCCAAGCGCCCCGCCGCTGCCTGCCACGGCGGCAAGCCTTGGGTCGTCGGCGCGGCCTTCGTCGATCAGCGTGGCGCCGGGGTCTTCCCGGGGGTCGGCGTCAAAAAGCCCTTCCTGGTCGGTCAACAGCACCAGGGCGTCGGCCTCGAGCAGATTGGCGACCAAAGCGCCCAGGGTGTCGTTGTCGCCAAAGCGGATCTCGTCGGTGACCACGGTGTCGTTTTCGTTGACCACCGGCACCACGCGCATCTCGACCAGGGTGCGCAGCGCCGAGAGCGCGTTGAGGTAACGCTTGCGGTTGGAAAGATCGTCGTGGGTCAAAAGGATTTGCGCGGTCAGCATGCCGTGACGGGCGAAGTGCTGCTCGTAGCACTGGGTCAGGCCGTTCTGGCCGACGGCGGCGGCGGCCTGTAGCTCATGGACCGCGGTGGGCCGCGCCTGCCAGCCAAGACGCACCATGCCCGCGGCGACCGCCCCGGAGGAGACCAGCACGACCTCGACACCGCGGCTTTGCAGCTCGGCGATCTGGTCGACCCAGGCGCCGATGGCGGCGTCATCGAGCCCCCGCCCGTCGTCGGTAATCAGGGCGCTGCCGATCTTCACCACCACGCGGCGCGCGCCCCTTAGCGCCTCCCGACCCGGCAACTGTTCACGCTGTTCCATGCCGCCTCTCTTTTGCCCACACCTAAACGTTCGTCGTGATTTACCGGCCGCTGGCTCAGGGCGCGTACTCGACCTCGACATCGAAATCATCGTCGTCGAAGTCGTCGTCATCGTCCTGGTCGCGCCGCTTGCGGTTGTAGCCCAGACGCGCCTCGGTGCGGGCGACGGACTCTTCTTCCATGCGTTGGCGCATCTCGCGCTCGCGCTCGAAGGCCTCTTCGTCTTCGTTTTCCAGGCGCTGCTGCTCGGTCAGCCAGCGGTGCGCGGCCTGGACCAGCTTATCGGTGCCTTCGCTGCCGATCGCCGAGATGCGAAACACCGGGCCCTCCCAGTCAAGCGCATCGATGACCGCCTGGGCGCGGGCTTCGCGCTCCTCTTCCGGCACCAAATCGAACTTGTTGAGCACCAGCCAGCGCGGGCGCTCCGAGAGCGCCGGCGAGAACTCACCGAGCTCATGGACGATCGCCTGGGCGGCCTGCACCGGGTCGGACTCATCGAACGGCGCGATATCCACCACGTGGAACAAAAGCCGCGTACGGGTCAGGTGCTTCAAAAAGCGAAGCCCGAGGCCCGCACCGTCCGAGGCGCCTTCGATCAGCCCGGGCACGTCCGCCATCACGAAGTGCTCGTGCATCCCCAGCTTCACCACGCCCAGGTTAGGCACCAGGGTGGTAAACGGGTAGTTGGCGACCTTCGGCTTGGCGGCGGAGACCGAGCGAATCAGCGTCGATTTACCGGCGTTGGGCATGCCCAAAAGGCCCACGTCGGCCATGACCTTCATTTCGAAACGCAGATTGCGCCGGTCGCCTTCGGTGCCCGGCGTGGTACGCCGGGGCGCGCGATTGGTCGAGGACTTGAAGTGAATATTGCCCAGCCCCCGGCGTCCGCCTTCGGCGACCAGCACGACCTGGCCGATTTCGGTCACATCGGCGATCACTTCCAGGGTGTCTTCGTCGATCACCGTGGTGCCGACCGGCACTTTGACGTGCAGGTCAAGACCTGCCTTGCCGCTCATCTGACGCCCCATGCCGCCCTGGCCGTTTTCGGCCTTGTAGAAGCGCTGGAATTTGAAGTCGATCAGCGTATTGAGCGCATCGTCACCGATCAGGTAGACGCTGCCGCCATGGCCGCCGTCACCGCCGTCGGGGCCGCCTTTAGGGACATATTTCTCGCGGCGAAAGCTCAGACAGCCGTTGCCGCCCTTGCCTGCCTCGACAATCACCGAGGCTTCATCGACGAACTGCATTGAATTCTCCCGGCCGCTTTCGCCGCCCTTGCATCCCCCGCCTTCACAAAGACCAAGGGGTTAAACAGACAAAAAAGCCCCGCCAATGCGGGGCTTTTCTTTCGTGCGATCGTCCAAGCGCTCAGCGCTTATTCAGCAACGATGCTCACGAATTTACGGTTCTTCGGGCCCTTGGTCTGGAACTGGACCTTACCGTCGTTCAGTGCGAACAACGTGTGGTCGCGGCCGATACCGACGCCCTGGCCTGCGTGGAAACGCGTGCCGCGCTGGCGAACGATGATGTTACCCGCGGTTGCCGCTTGGCCACCGAAGAGTTTCACACCAAGGCGTTTGGATTCGGAATCGCGACCGTTACGCGTGGAGCCGGCTGCCTTTTTATGTGCCATCGAAATAGCCTCCTAATTAGGGGAATGAACCGTTTTAAACGGAGATTCCGGTAATTTTGACTTCAGTGAACCACTGACGGTGGCCCTGACGCTTCATGCTGTGCTTACGACGACGGAACTTGATGATGTTGATCTTATCACCACGGCCGTGAGACACGATTTCAGCGGATACTTTAGCGCCGCCGATCATCGGTGCGCCAATGTTGAAATCGTCGCCGTCTGCAACCATCAGCACTTCTTCGAAATCGATGGACTCGCCGGTGGCGACTTCGATTTTCTCGAGCTTGATGGTCTGACCTTCTTGAACGCGGTACTGCTTGCCACCGCTTTTGATAATTGCGTACATGTCGCTCTCCGGACTCGTCATTGAAGCTGGCACCTTGTTAAGCCAGCGCTCATCATCTACCGCGCTTTCGCGTCGTGCTCTTAAGACCTGCTGCGAGTGGCGCCCCTTTTGGCAGCCATCTGACAGGGAGCATGATGAGTGGGTCGCGGATTATAGCGCCGTTCGACCTTTACCACAAGCCCCTGGGGAGGTGTCAATCCGGCCGGTATCGGCCCCGGGGCGGGGCTCGAAGTAGAGCGCGCCTTGACGCCTTACAGGCGGCCCCATAGCATAATCCCCACTCAGGGCGGTAATTGCCGCTTTTCACCTGCCGCGATGAACAAACTCCATGACTAACGTCTCTCCTAAAACGTCTGCCAGCCCAACGCCTTCACCGCTTCACGCCGTGGTGGCGGGCGACTTCGAGGCCGTTAACCGTACCATTGTCGAGCAGCTCAACTCCAAAGTCCCGCTGGTGGAAACCATCGGCCAGTACATCATCGAAAGCGGTGGCAAGCGCATGCGCCCGCTTTTGGTTTTGCTGGCCGCGCGCTCGCTGGGCTACGCAGGCGACAAGCACATTACGCTCGCCACGCTGATCGAGTTCATGCACACCTCCACGCTTTTGCACGACGACGTGGTCGATGATTCGCACCTGCGCCGCGGCAAAAAAACCGCCAACGATGCCTGGGGTAACGCGCCGTCGGTGCTGGTGGGTGATTTTCTCTACTCGCGCTCGTTTCAGCTGATGGTCAACGTCGGCTCGATGCGTATCATGGCGATTCTTTCGAGCGCGACCTGCATCATCGCCGAGGGCGAAGTGCTCCAGCTGACCAATATCGGCAACCCGAGCCTGACCGAGGACGCCTACTTCGAGACCATCCAGGGTAAAACCGCGATGCTGTTCGAGGCGGCGTCCCACAGCGGCGCGGTACTGGCCGACGCCACCCCGGCGCAAGAACGCGCCCTGCAACATTACGGGCGCTACCTGGGGCTCGCCTTTCAGTTGATCGACGATTTGCTCGACTACCAGGGCGACGCTGATGCCATGGGCAAGAACGTCGGCGACGACCTGGCCGAAGGCAAGCCAACACTGCCCTTGATCAACGCCATGGAGCGCGGCACCCCGGAAGAGGCCAAACTGATCCGCCAGGCGATCCGCAAGGGTGGGCTCGAGCAGCTCGACGAGGTACTGGCGATCGTTCACCGCACCGGGGCGCTTGAGTACACCCGCAGCCGCGCGGTAGAAATGGTCGATAAAGCCTTGGCGGAACTCGAGACGCTGCCCGAGAGCCCCTATCGCAACAGCATGGCGGATCTCGCCCGCATGGCGATCGAACGCCAGTCCTGAATCGCAGGTTTTATGGGGCACGGTGAAATTTCTACTTGAAAAGTCCCGCGCTCACGAGTAAGATTCATCCCCGTTATTAAGCGCCGGAATATAGCTCAGCTTGGTAGAGCGCTGCCTTCGGGAGGCAGAGGTCGTAGGTTCGAATCCTGCTATTCCGACCACTAATTGTTAGAAAAATGGCCACTTAGCTCTTCGAGCAAGTGGCCATTTTTTTGTGCCCGCCATTCTGACTGGCTTTTCGCAGCGACGGTTTTTCAGGCCACGTGAGTGAAAAGCCAGGATGTCGTTTTGCACGATAACCCGCTATTCTGTCTCGAATCGAAATTAAGGGGCAATGCCGGGTTTTACGCTTGGCAAGCTGCCACCTGATTGACTTCCAAGTGCATGACCGCCCTCACCCCGGGGCGACATTCATCATGCCGTCCCGCCACATTCGAGCACTCTCATGTTTTTAAAAACTCTACTCTGGATCGTTCGGGTTCTGACGATTGTTTTGATAGCGGTCAGCCTGCTGCCCGAGATTCCCAGCGGTCATTGGTCGATCCGGCTTTGGGAGTTTCCGCGCCTGCAGCTGAGCGTGGTATTGGCCGTCGTGCTGTTGCTTCTGACCTTGCATGCCTGGCTTGGAAGAGCGCAAAAGGAGCACGGCGTATTGCTTGCGCTGCTGCTGGTAACCGGCGGCTGGCAAGTGTCCCATATCCTGCCCTTTACCCCGGTTTGGCCGAAGGAGGTGCAAGAGGCGGATGCGCGAACCCTCGAGAACCAGTCCACGTTCAAGATTCTGACCGCCAACGTCGACTACACCAATGACCGCTACGCCGAGGCGCTGGATTTGATCGAGCGCGAAGACCCGGACGTCGTGCTGATCATCGAGATCGATCGCGAGTGGGCAGCGGGGTTGGCCCCGCTGGACGAAAGCTATGAGTACTACGTGGGCGAGGTGCGTGAGGAAGGGTTAGGCATCGCGCTTTGGTCACGCGTTCCTCTGCAGGCGCAAGAAGTGGCGCATCTGGTGTCCGAGCGCCGGCCGTCGGTCTTTGCCACCCTGGACGTTCCCGGCATCGGGGCGGTGCGCTATGTCGGCATTCACCCGGTGCCACCGGGGCTTAAAGAGCGCACGCCAGACGATGGCGGCGACGCGGAACGCCGGGACAGCCGAGAGCGCGACGCGGAACTGATGCTCGTGGCCGAGCGCGTCGAACAGGACCCGGACAGCCGCTGGATCGTGACCGGGGACTTCAACGATGCGGCCTGGTCCAATACGACCCAGCTATTTATGGGCTTGAGCGATCTCAAGGATCCGCGCCGCGGAAGAGGCTTGCTGAGTACCTACCACGTCGATTATCCCTTTTGGCGCTACCCGATCGACCATCTGTTCGTCTCTGACGGCTTCGAGCTCGTCGCGCTGGACCGCGTAACGCTTGCGGGGTCGGATCATTTCGCCATCACGGCAACGTTGACCGCCGCCGCACAAGACCCGGCTGCGCCCGAGGCCTCGGCCCAGGAGCAACAAGAAGCCGATGAGCTGATCGAGGAAGGTGAAGAAGACGCCCGCGAAGAAGGCGTCAGCAGTTAAAGAGTGATCGTATTAGAAAGCGCACTAGAAAAAGGCCACCCCTATCATGCGGGTGGCCTTTTTCGTTGCAAGCGCGGGTGTATCACGCCATCTCGAGTTCTCGAATCGACGCCACCAGGTCGTTGAAGCGCTCGCCTTGAACGGTGACGTGCTCGCGCAGAAGGCGCTCGGTCGTTTTGCCGTCGCCGGCTTCGATCGCTTCGACGATGGCTTCGTGCTCGGCCAGCGAGCTCTCGACGCGCATACGCACCTGAAGCTGCATCCGCCGGTAGGGCTGTAGCAGCGCATGGAGCCGCGCCGCTTCCTGGGCAAGAAACTGGTTATGGCTGGCCGCGTAGAGGCAGTGGTGAAATACACTGTTTTCGTAGTAGTAGCCGTTGGTATCCCCCTGCTCGGCCATGGTGCGGCACGCCTTGAGCGCCTGGGTCAGCGCAACGTGCTCCTGGCCGGAAATACGCCGGGCGGCGAGGCGCCCGCAGAGCCCTTCGAGCTCGGCCATGACTTCAAAACGCTCGACCAGCTCGGACACACCCAGCCGGGTCACGAAGGTGCCACGCTTGGGGACCACCTGCACCATGCCCGACACGGCGAGTTGCTGAATGGCTTCGCGAATCGGCGTGCGCGAGCAGGCGTACTCCAGCGCCAGTGCATCCGGGTCGAGGCGCTCGCCGGGGTTGAAGCGCCCGGCGACAATCGCATCTTCCAGCAGGTCGCGCAGCCGCTGTGCCTGGGACACCTTCGCCATAAGTCTACCCCCTCCAGCCTTGACTCATAAATTCTTTGGCTCTATTTGTTATATACAACATGCCGCACTGTTTAATGTTTACCACGCTAACTCACAATTATAAAGCGCTGGCGTCGTAACAAGCAGTCCGCCCACCGATTCACAACAAGGCCGATGCGCATGAACATGAATATGACGTTTCTCCAGGGGCTGCTCACCAATATCAGTACGCGTACGCGTCAGCTAAGTAGCGTTTTGGGCAACGAGAAAGACAGCGAAAGCCACTTCAAGGGGCTCGCCGCCGCTTGCAAGGGGTTGATGGGCCGTACCGGCGAGGCCTCCCAGATCCTGCTGGCCCAGCAAGCGCTGGCCCACTATCAGGCGCTCACCGAGGAGGAGAAGCTGGCATTCTTTCAGCTTCTTGCCAACGACTACGCCGCGGAACCTGCCGATATTCACAGCGCCTACCAGGCCTACTGCGAGCGTGAGGACAACGCTTCGCTGGATCGGCTGTTCAACGCCTGCGAGCCGCGCCGCCAGGACCTGCTGCGCCGTTTGAATCTGTGCCCCGGCGGCACCTATGAGCTCGTGAACATGCGCGCCGATCTGCTCAAGTGCCTGCGTCAAACGCCGGAACTCACGGCGCTGGATAGCGACTTTGCCCACCTTTTCAGCTCCTGGTTCAACCGCGGCTTTCTGGTACTCGAAAGCATCGACTGGAACACGCCCGCGGCGGTGCTTGAAAAGCTGATCCGCTACGAGGCGGTGCATGAGATTGGCGACTGGCACGACCTGCGCCGTCGCCTCGACCCGGACGACCGCCGCTGCTATGCCTTTTTCCACCCGGCCACCGGGGACGAGCCGCTAATTTTCGTGGAAGTCGCGCTATGCGACGGCATTCCCGGCAACGTACAAAACATTCTGGAGCACGGCGAAGAATTGCCCCTCGACGACGCGGACACCGCCGTGTTCTACAGCATCAGCAACTGTCAAAAGGGGCTCAAGGGTGTCTCTTTCGGTAACTTTTTGATCAAACAGGTCGTTCAGGAGCTCAGCCGGGAGCTTCCGCAGATCAAGAACTTCGTCACCCTTTCGCCGGTGCCCGGCTTTGCGGATTGGCTCGAGGAGATACGCGGGACGGCCACGCTCTCCGAGGAGCTCACGACCTATCTGGAGTCCCACGAAAGCAAGGAGCTCTCCTCGCCCGCGCACAAGGAGTTCATGCGTTTGGCGGCCCACTACCTGACTGAGGTCAAACACAAAAGCGGCCAGCCCTTGAACCCGGTAGCGCGCTTTCACCTGGGCAACGGCGCGAGCCTGCACCGCTTGAACTGGCGAGCGGACACCTCTCGCAAGGGGCTGCAGCAGGCCCACGGGCTAATGGTGAACTATCTTTATCAACTCAACCGTATCGAGCAGAACCACGAAGCGTACAGCGTCAATCACACGGTGGTGTGCGCCAGCGACATTCGCCGCCAGGCGAATCAAGCAAACCAGTATTTAGAAGCCAAGCCAGCGGCGAAATCGCCGGCCAAGGCATAAGCCCGGATACGTTTGACGACAATAACAAGGAGTCTTTTATGAACCATAACCTCTACCTGCACTTTTACCCGCACTTCGAGCGCGCGCCGGACAAAGTGCTGATGGACACCCTCGACGGCCAGCGCTACCGCTACAGCGATGTGCTCTGCCAAAGCCGGCGGATCGCCACGACCCTGCTGGCGCTGGGGGTGGAGCCTGGCGACCGGGTCGCCGTTCAGGTCGACAAGAGCCCTGAAATCGTCATGCTGTATCTTGCCTGCCTGCAGGTCGGCGCGGTGTATCTGCCGCTGAACACCGCCTACACCGATAGCGAAATCGCCTACTTTCTGGAAGACGCCGAGCCGCGCCTGTTCGTCTGCCGGCCGGAGGTACATCGCGAAGCCCGCGCCATCGCCGAGAAAAGCGGCGGTGCCCAGGTCGAGACCCTTGGCACCCGCGCCAACGGCAGCCTGATGGAAAAAGCCACCAGTGCTGACGAGACCGACGCCGTCTGCGAAGTAGCCGCCGATGACCTGGCCGCCATTTTGTACACCTCGGGCACCACCGGGCGCTCCAAGGGCGCGATGCTGACCCACCAGAATCTCGCCTCCAACAGCCAGGCGCTAACCGAGGCGTGGCAGTACAGTGAGAACGATCATTTGATCCACGCGCTGCCCATTTTCCACACCCATGGGCTGTTCGTGGCGTGCAACGTCACGCTAATCAACGGCGCGTCGATGACCTTCTTGCCCAAACTCGATGTCGAAGAACTGCTCGACCTGATGCCGGATTCCACGGTGCTGATGGGCGTACCGACGTTCTACACCCGCCTGCTGGCAAGCCCGCGCCTGAACCGCGAGGTCGTCGCCAACATGCGCCTGTTCATCTCGGGCTCGGCGCCGCTGTTGGCGGAAACCCACGAAGAGTTCAGCGAACGCACCGGTCACGCCATTCTGGAGCGCTACGGCATGACTGAAACCAATATGAACACGTCCAACCCGTATGAGGGCGAGCGCCGCTCGGGCACCGTGGGTACGCCGCTTCCAGGGGTGACGGTGCGCATCACCGACCGGGAAACCGGCGCCGAGCTCGCCCAGGGCGAAACCGGCATGGTCGAGCTGACCGGGCCCAACGTGTTCAAAGGCTACTGGCGCATGCCGGAAAAAACCGAGGCCGAGTTTCGCGATGACGGCTACTTCATCACCGGCGATTTGGGCCTGATCGACGACAAGGGCTACCTGAACATCGTCGGCCGCGACAAGGATCTGGTGATTTCCGGCGGCTACAACGTCTACCCGAAGGAGATCGAGCAATTCATCGACGACCTGGACGATGTCGAGGAGTCCGCGGTCATTGGCGTACACCACGCCGACCTGGGCGAGGGCGTGGTCGCCGTCGTGGTACCCAAGGCGTCGGCAAGCGTAGACGAAGCGCAGATTCTCGAGGCGATCAAGGACGACCTGGCGCGCTACAAGCAGCCCAAGCGCGTCTTCTTTACCGAGGCGCTGCCGCGTAACGTGATGGGCAAGGTACAAAAAAACCAGCTGCGCGACACCTACGCCGATACGTTCAGCGAGAAGCCGGCGGCCGCCAACGCCTAACCCACCCACTCAAGGCGCCGATGTAACCCCCTGACGACACGGCGCCGGTATCCCCTAAAAACAAAGACAACGCTAGGAAAACGCCATGGTAATTTACGGAGTCGCTTTGCTGGCCGGCTGCATGCTGGTCGGCCTATGGGTAGGTGATGTGCTGGGCATGCTGCTCGGCGTGGAGTCCAACGTAGGCGGTGTCGGCATCGCCATGCTGCTGCTGATCTTTCTCGGCGGCTATCTCATCGACAAGAACAAGATGCCCGCTAGCACCGAAAGCGGTATTACGTTCTGGAACGGCATGTATATCCCCATCGTGGTCGCCATGGCGGCCAGCCAAAACGTGGCTGCGGCCATCGATGGCGGGATGATTGCGCTGTTGGCAAGCCTTCTGGCGGTGGCGGCAAGCTTCGCTCTAGTGCCCGCGTTGACCAAACTGGGCCGCCCCAAAGAGGCCGAAACACCGCCCCCCGCGCCGGATGCAACGCCGGTCGACAAGGTCGCCTCGCGCGCCCCGGCGTCGCGTTCGAAGAAAACCGCCCGCCCTGCCAAATCCGCGCGTCCCACGCGCCCCCACCACGCCCGCTAAGGAGCTGCCACCATGCTTGACTCACTATTGACGCAGCTCGAAACCCAGCACCTGATCGCCGCCTTCGCCCTGGTGGGCGCGGCCATGTACGTGTCGTATCTCGTCAGCGCCAAGCTCACCAACGGGCGCGTCCACGGCTCCGCCATCGCCATCATGGTGGGCCTGGCGCTGGCCTACTTTGGCGGTATTTATACCGGCGGCACCAAGGGGCTAGCGGATATCAGCCTGTTCGCCGGGCTTGGCCTGATGGGCGGCGGCATGCTGCGCGACCTGGCGATCATCGCCACCGCCTACGGGGTGCGTTTTCAGGAGATTCGCCAGGCTGGGCTGAGCGGGATTCTGGCGCTGTTTTTGGGCGTGATCGTCTCCTTCATTGCCGGTGTGGCCGTGGCCTACGCCTTTGGCTACCGCGACCCGGCCAACCTCACCACCATCGGCGCGGGCACGGTGACCTATATCGTCGGGCCGATCGCCGGCGCCTCCATCGGCGCCTCGTCGGAAGTGATTGCGCTCTCCATCGCCGCGGGCCTGTTCAAGTCGATTCTGGTGATGGTGCTCACGCCGATCGCCGCGCGCCGTATCGGCCTGGACAACCCACGCTCGGCAATGATCTTCGGCGGGCTGATGGGCACCACCAGCGGCGTGGCCGCCGGGCTCGCCGCCACCGACCCGAAGCTCGTGCCTTACGGGGCCATGACGGCCACCTTCTACACCGGCCTGGGCGCACTGCTGGCGCCGTCGCTTTTGTACTTCTGCGTGCGCGCCCTCTTCTAGCGCTCCCCCTCAACCGGCAATCGGTAGGCGCTTGCGGCTGAATACCGTAAGCGCCTTCGCCTGGGTCGATTCACACATCGATCAACGCCCCTTGAACGACTCTCACCACGCTTAACGCACGCCCGTAAACGCAGCCGGTATCCAGACAGCGGATATCGGCGCGCCCCGTGTCACCGTGAAGGCTGGACCAGTGACCGAACGCCCATATGCCGGACTGGATGGGCCAGGCGTCGAACCAGGGCACCAGTGAGGCGCTCTTTTGGGCCGGCGATTTAGCAGTGAAGTCGATGGTCGGGTGGTTCGGGTCGGAGACGTCGCAGTAGCGCATTTCGGTGAAGGCGCAGATGATGTGCTGCCAGCTATCCATGCCGCCTTGGGTATGGCGGTAAGGCGAGCGCGCCAGCTGCGCGAGCCACGCATCGCTTGCCATGCGCAGCACCTGGCTTGCCTGGAACGCGTAGCGCTCGGCCAGCGCCAGACTCCACCCGGGAAAGATACCCGCGTGGGAGAGCGTCAGCTCGAGCGAGGGCTCGCGCAGCAAAAGCGGCTGCTGGCGCAGCCAGTGCTTCCAGTCGACACTGCCTTTATCGCTCAGAACGGGCGCGAGGGCGGCGTCCCCCGGCCCATGAGCGCCGGCCAGCTGGCCCAGCAGCCGCGTTTCGTGGTTGCCCAGCACCATCTGGAAGCGATCGCCCAGCGAGGCCACCAGGCGTAGCACCTCCAGGGAGTGCGGCCCCTTGCCCACCAGGTCCCCCACGCTCCAGAGCCGGTCTACGTTGGGGTCGAAGCCGATCCGCCCCAGCGCCTCTTCAAGGTCATCGATGCAGCCGTGCACATCGCCTACCACATATAAAGCCACGGGCCTCCTTAGGTAAATGCCAGCGCGCTGTGGTACGGAAAGGCGACGTGCAGCGCAGCGCCGCGCTCATGAGGCTGCTCGCTGGTCAAGGAGAGCAGCGTGCCGCCCAGGTCCAGGCGCAGCCGCCACTGGTGGCCCTCGAAAAGGCACTGGCGCACGGTGCCTGAAAGGTAGTTGGTGTTCGGCTGCGCGGCTTCATCCTGCGAGCACAGGCGAATGGAGCCGCTGTGAAGCATCAGGCTCACCGGCTCGCCGGCCACACCCCGTGCCTCTTGCGCCAGGCAGCACGCCAGGCGCTGGCCGTTGACCGCCACCTGCCAGGTCTGTTCGTCGAGCGGGTGCTCCAGCCGCGCCGTCAGCCGGCTGTCGAAGCCGGCAAGCCCCGCCACCCAGGGCGAGGCCGGCTGGGCGAACAGCGTACGTACAGGCCCCGCCTGCTCCAGGTAGCCCTCCTTGAGCACCAAAAGCTCATCGGCGAAGGCGCACGCCTCCAGCGGGTCGTGGGTGACGTAGAGCACGGTCTTGTTCAGCCGCTCGAAAAGATCGGCCAGCTCGAAGCGCATCTCCATACGCAGCTGCACGTCCAGGTTGGAGAGCGGCTCGTCGAAGAGCAGCACCTCAGGGTCGGTGGCCAGCGCCCGGGCGATGGCCACCCGCTGCTGCTGGCCGCCAGAGAGCTGCGACGGCAGCCGATCGCCGTAATCCTCCAGATGTAAAAGTGCCAACAGCTCGTCCACGCGCTGGCGCCGTTCAACTCGCGAAAGCGCGGTCAGCCCGTAACCGACGATGCGGCGCACGTTCATGTGCGGCCAAAGCGCGTAGTCCTGAAAGACCATGTTGATCGGGCGTTTTTCCGGCGGCAGCGAAAAGCCGGGTTTGGCGATGAGCTGGCCGTTGATGCGCACCTCGCCGCCGTCCGGCTCCTCCAGCCCGGAAATCAGCTTGAGCAGGGTGGATTTTCCGCACCCGGACGGGCCGAGCACCGCCAGCACGCGCCCCGGTGCCAACGTAAGGCTGATATCGCTCAGCGCAACCGCGGGGCCGTAACGCCGGCCCAAATGGGAGAGTTCAAGCATGGCGTACCTCGGCGTTGTCAGCCGGCACCGGCGTCTTTGGCGGGTGCGTATGCAATAAGTGTTGAAACAGGCGCCGCGCGCTCATGTGAACGGCTTGAATCACGCCAAGCGTCAGCGCCGCGGCGACCAGGGTCGAGGCGGTGGACTCGCCGTAGAGCCCCTGCTGGAACATGCGGTTGATCACCACGGGCAGCACCTCGTAGCCGGGCGGATGAAGAATGGAGGTGATCGCCAGATCGAACACGCTGGAGCCGAAGCTCGCGAGCCCCGCGGAGAGAAACGCGGTCAGCGTCAGCGGCAGCAAGATGGTGAAAAGCCGCCGCCATACGCCCGCCCCCTGCAAGGCCGCAGCGGCCATGAAGGAGTGAGGGATCTGCCCCATCGCCCCCAGCAAGACGCGAATGGCGATGGGAATGGCACCGGCCATACCCGCCAGCACCAGCAAGGCGGGATGGCCGTAAAGGCTGAGCCCCAGGGCGTCGAGCCAGGGGTGGTTCCACAGAAAAATGAACCCCACGCCCAGAATCACCCCGGGCACGGCCAGCGTGATGGTCGAGATCACGTTGATCAGCCCGTTCAAATAGAACTGGCTGAACGTGAGCAGATACGCCGCCAAAAAAGCGACCAGCAAACTGGCCACGGCGGCGATCGCGGCGATCTGAAACGAATTGGCCAGCGCCGCCCGCAGCCCCGAGCCGCTTGCCAGCACCGTCCGGTAGTGCGCAAGCGTCATGTTGCTCGCCGTCACGCCGTCGCCGAGATTGTCCAGCAGCGAGACCACCAGGCTGCTGCAAAGCGGAATGCCCACCGCGACGGCCACGAAGGCGAAGGCCGCCACGGTGAGCAGCGGATGCCCGCGCGTCGCCGGCCGGCCCGCCTCGGCCTTGGCGGTCAGAAAATCGAACCGGGAGCGGCGCAGAAGCCACAGATACAGCGCCACGGCCACCACCAGAATCGCCATCAGGTACACCGAGAGCACCCCGGCCAGATCGAAGCGAATCGGCGACTGGTTCATCGCGGTGAAGATGGTGTAGGGCAGCGTGGGAAACCGGTAGGTCGTCGCCAGGGCCGCGGGCAGGCCGAAGTCGCCCAGTGTGTCGATGAACACCAGCACCATGCCGGAGAGTATCGCGGGGGCCAGCAGCGGCAAGCGGATAGTCGCCAGGGTGCGCAGCGGCCCGGCGCCGCACAGGCGTGCGGCGTGCTGGTGCTCCTTGACGTGCCACTGCATGGCGGCGGTGATCGCCAGATACGCGAACGGAAAGTTCTTGAAGCACATGATCGCCACCAGCCCCGGCGGCGAAAAGACCGCGGCGTTCACCCAGTCAGCGCCCAGCCACTGGGCGGCGATACCGCTTTTGATGCTGAACAGTATCCACCCCTGGGCGACGATGAACGACGGCACGATCAGCATGGCCCAGGCGCACAGATCCAGCGCCGCCGCGCCCCAGGCCGAACACTGCTGGCGCACCACGGCGAGCGCCCCACCGATCAGCGTACCGAACAGCGCCGTATATCCTGCCAGGTAAAGCGAGTTGGTCAGCGAGACGCGCCAAAGCCTGCGATGGAAAAGCTCGGCCAGGTTCGAAAAACCGGCAAAGCGGGTATCGCCTTGCAGGATGCCCGGCCAGAACGCCTGCAGCAGCACCAGCGTCATGGGCACGGCGACCAGCACCAGCAGTACCAGGGTGATCGCCGCGCCGAGCAGCGTGTCGGGCTTGAAGCGCCCCAGACCGCGCCGGGTTTTCATGGCCTGCATGTTAGTAAACGGCCTGATCGGCGAACCAGTTCTTGATCGCCGCCTCGTTCTCGGCGGCCCACTCGGCGGGGGCCACGTTGTAGACGGCGTTCGCCTCGGGGCCATAGGGAAGCGGCGTGACGCCCTCGACCGGCGAGAGGAACAGGCCGTCCTTGCCGCCGTTATCGGTCAGAAACTGCTGCGTCTCGGGGTCGAGCATCCAGTTGGCGAACGCCTCGGCCGCCTCCGTCTGTTCGGTGTCGGCCTGGATGGCGACCCCGCGCGAGGAGGACGGCGCGCCGCCTTCCGGCCACACCACCTCGACCGGCTCGCCGGACTCTTTCAAGGCGTAGGCGTTGGGCGAAGAGAGCATCGCCACGGAAATCTCGCCGGAGGCCAGCGCCCGCCCGGTCGGGCCGTTGGTGCGAAACACCCGCAGGTCGTTGTCCAGTATGCCGGAGTAGAGCTCGCGCGCCTGCTCCATTCCCCGGTCGTAGTGCAGCCAGGCCACACAGGGGTATGCCGGTGCCGCCACCGCCGGGTCCGCCTGGCCGACCACACCCTCGAATCGGCTGTCCGTCAGGTCATCGAAGGAGGTCGGCGCCTGGTCCACCAGGTCGGTGCGATACGCCAGGGCGCAGGAGGCGGTCGTGCCCGCCGGCACCCAGGCGCGGCTCTCGGGCAACAAGGCACGGCCCTGCTCGGTGAGATGGCGCTGGTTATCGACCTCGAGGTCGCGTTTGAGAAGCCCCTGCTGGTCCAGGCTGTGCAGGCTGCCCACCCCGTCGAACAGCAGCACGTCCCAGTTGGGGTTGTTGCGCTCGGCGGCGATACGCGCAAGCAAATTGCCGCCGCTCATCTGAACGACCTCGATCTCGAAGCCGGTGTCCGCCGTGAAGCGCTCGCCGATGATGTCTTCGAAGTCGTTGGTATAGAGCACTAAGGGCGACGCCAGGGCGGCGTTGCTCAGTAACCCAAGGCATAGGCCGGTGACTGCTTTCATGGTGAGGACTCCCCGTTGAGAATGCGTTGCCTGCTGAGACGGCGCTAATCTAACGCCAGCGCTCAACGTCTTGAATACGCCTTGTCGTCCCAGTATTGCGGACGTTCTTTGCGCTAATGTGTCACAAGACTGCAATCACACCTTGGTAAGTAACGGGAGCCCATCCAACGCGAGAGTGCTATGCCGGAAACCAAGCAAACGAACGACTCCTTACCTCAGGTCGCCGCGTTCGTGCAGACCGTACGCCAGGGCGGCTTTGCCGCGGCGGGTAGAAAACTGGGGCTTTCGGCCTCGGCGGTGGGGAAAAGCGTGACGCGCATGGAGCAGCGTCTGGGGGTGAAACTGCTCAACCGAACGACGCGCAGCGTGGCGCTGACCGAGATCGGCGAGGCCGTCTTCGGGCGCTACACCCACGTACTGGAGCTACTCAAGGAAGTGGATCTGCTCGCCGGGCAGGACGCGCAAACGCTGAGCGGCACGCTAAAGCTCGACCTACCCAAGGTGTACGGCGCTCGGGTCATCGGCCCCATGCTTGCCCGGTTTGCAAGCCTGCACCCCGGCATCAGCCTGGATATTCGGCTCAACGACGAAGTGTGTCATCTCGTCGAAGAAGGGGTCGATCTGGCCGTTCGAATCGGCACCGTGGCGGATAGCGACCTGATTGCCCGGCCGCTGGACCGCCAGCGCCTGGTCGTCGTCGCCTCGAAGGAGTATCTCGCGCGTTACGGCACGCCGCAAAAGGCCCGGGCGCTTGGTGAACATCAGTGTCTGGGGTTTCGAAGCGCCTCGACCGGGCGTCTCAGGCCCTGGCTATTCAAAGATGAAAGCGGCGTGGATACATCCCTGGCGCTCGATCATCGCTACCGCTTCGACGAAGGCATCGCCATCAAACGCGCTGCAGAGGCCGGGCTGGGCGTGGCCCAACTGCCCTCCTACATGGTGCGCCGCGCCGTGAAAGAGGGAACGCTGGTCAGGCTTTTGGATGAGTTCCGCCCGGGCCCTACGCCCATTCAGCTCATCTACACTCAAAAGAGCAAACACAACGTCCGGCTTCAGGCGCTGGTGAATTTTCTGCTCGACGAGGCGCGCCAGGGGCGGTTCGGGCCGAGCTGAGAGCGCCGCACCGGCGCTTCAGTTGGCCTCGACGGCCGCCCGGCCCTTGATGATCGAGCGGGCCAGCATCAGATACGCGATGGCCCCGCAGGCTGCCATGGCCAGAATGATGGCCTCGAGGGTGTGCGGTAGCACCGTGGAAAGCCCGCTGACGATGCCGGCGATGCCGAACTGGGCGGCGCCCAGCAGTGCCGCCGCCGTGCCGCCGCTGGTCGGGAAGAACTCCAGAAAGCAGGCCTGAATGTTCGGGGTGATCGCCCCCATCGCGCCGATGGTCAGCATCATGGCCGGCAGGAAGGCATAGAGCGGCCAGTCCATGAAGGCGGCGGTGATCAACAGCACCATGCCCACGGCCTGGCACCCCGAGGCGAGCTGCAAAATGCGCAGCGACGGCAAGCGCGAGAGCAGCAGCCGGTTGAAGATATTGAATACCAGCATGGTGAGAATATTGGCGGCGAACAGCAGCGAGAACGTCGACGGCGACTGCTCGAAGTGCCCCTGATAGATAAAGGAGGCGTAGGTGATGAACATCATCATGGTGGAGAACGACGCCGCCTGCCAAACGATGAACGGCAGCGCCGGTTTGGTCGAAAGCACCAACTTGTAGCGCGCCAGCAGGCTCATTTTCGGGCTTTTGGCCCGCGAGACCTTGCCTCTGCCGGAAAACACCGCCCGCATCAGCAGCGGCACCAGTACCAATGCATAGACCGCCAGCGCGAAGAAGATGTAGTGCCAGGAGCCAAAGGAGAGAATCGCGCTACCGACGCTGGGCGCCACCCCCGGCGCCAGCACCATGATGAACCCCATCATCGAGAAGAGCTTGGCGGCGTCACGTCCCGCCACGCGGTCGCGCACCAGCGCGGGGACCGAGACCAGCGTCCAGCCCGCGCCGAACGCCTGGGTCGCCCGCCCGATCAGCAGCGCATCCAGCGACTCGGCCATACCGATGGCAATGCTCGCGACGGCGAAGACCCCGAGCCCGCCCATCAAAATACGCTGGCGCCCGAAACGGTCCGACAGCGCCCCGCCCACTAGCTGGCCCAGCGCCATCGCGAACACGTAGATCGACACGCTCAGCGAGATCGCCTGCTGCGAAACGCCAAGCGACTCGCCGATCACCGGAAAGGCCGGCAGGTAAGTGTCCATGGAAAAGGGGCCCAGCATCATCGTCAGTGCCAGGCTCAGCACGACGATGAAAGGCGTTTTGGGTTGACTCATGATAACTCGCGTTTGAATGGCTTAAGACGTATGGCGACCCCGCTATGATAAAGCGTGGCGCCCCGCACGGCCAGCCAGAGGTAGCGGGGGCGGGCTGCAGTTGATCCTCGGCGCGGTGTAAAAAAGTAGCCTGCTAAGAGATATGCTAAGCTAGTCGATCCGCTCTCATAAATGACGAGGATGTGCGCCATTCACCATAACGCTCACACCAAAGCAGTGCTGCTGTTCGCGAGTACCATGACCGTGATGTCCGGGGCGATCATCGCCCCGGCGCTACCCGGCATCGGCCGTTTTTTCGAGGACGAACCCCAGGTCCTGATCCAGCTGATTCTGACGCTGCCAGCGCTGATGATTACGCTTTTCAGCCCGCTGATGGGCTATCTGGCCGATAAGTTTGGCCGCAAGCCGCTCTTACTGATCATGCTTTCGATCTACGGCTTCGCCGGGGCGTCCGGGTTTTTGATCGACCGGGTGGAGGTGTTGTTGGCCTCGCGAGCGCTAATGGGCGTGGCGGTGGCGGGTATTTTGAGTATCAGCACCACGCTGGTGGGCGACTATTTCAGCGGCGCCGAGCGGGCGCGCTTTTTAGGGCTGCAAAGTAGCTCGATGGCCCTCGGTGGGGTGATCTTCATCAACCTGGGCGGGGTGCTGTCGGACTGGAGCTGGCGCGGGCCGTTTCTTTTATACCTTACCGGTGCGCTGCTGCTGCCCTACGCCTGGGCCATCCTGAAGGAGCCGCACCGGGAAACCGCGGGCACTACCCCGGATCAGGCCCCCCTGCCACGGGTGGATATCCCGCGTACCGGGCTTGCCTATCTGATCGCCATGATCAGCATGCTGATGTTTTATATGTTTCCCGCCCAGCTGCCGTTTCTGCTCACCGCCCAGGGCGATACCAGCGGGCTGGCCATCGGTATCGCCCTCTCCATGGCGGCGCTGTCTGCTAGCGTGGTGAGCTTTTATTATGGGCGCATCAAGATGTTTTTCTCGGTGATGACGATTTACGTGGTGGGGTTTTCGATCGCGGCACTCGGCCTTTTGATCGTGGGTCTGACCTACAGCTACCCCATGGCGATCATGGGGGCGGGGGTAGCTGGCCTGGGGCTTGGGCTTTTCATGCCCAACACCACCACTTGGCTAATGCGCATTACCCCGGAGCGGGTACGTGGGCGGGTGTTCGGCGGCTTCACCTCGACGTTTTTCTTCGGCCAGTTCATCTCGCCGGTGATCGTTGCCTGGATGTCGCTGTGGCTCGATTCGCTGCGCGACGTGTTTATCACCATGGCGCTGCTTTGCGTGGCGCTTGCGCTGGTCATTACGCTGCTGAGCAAAACGGTGCTAAAAGCCGACAGCGCGCTCTAGCGCGCTAACAGCGCGTGGTACACATCGACGTAATCCCGCGCCATCCGTTCGGCGGTGAAACGCGCCAAAAAGCGTTCGCGCACGCGCTCGCGGCTCAGTTCGGGTAGCCGTTTCACCGCCGCCACCGCCTCCTCGACCGAGTCGACGATGAACCCGGTCACGCCTTGCTCGATGACCTCCTCGACGCTGCCGTTTCGCCAGGCGATGACCGGCGTGCCGCAGGCCATCGCCTCGATCATCACCAGCCCAAAGGGCTCCGGCCAGTCGATGGGAAACAAAAGCGCGGCGGCACCGCCCAGCAGCGTTTGCTTTTGAACGTCGTCGATCGTGCCCACATGACGAATCACGTCGTCGAGCTCGGGGACGACGAAGCGGTCGAACCAGTCCGGGTTGCCGACATCCACCCCGCCGGCAAGCGTTAGCGGGTAGCCGACAGCGCGCGCCACCTCGATGGCCCGGTCCGGGCGCTTTTGGTCGGTCATGCGGCCGATGAACGCCAGATACCCGCCATCCCCCGCTCCCAGAGTGAAGCGGCCAGCATCGAGGCCGTGATGCACCACCCCCGCCAGGTTCGTTTGAGGAATGCTCCGCGCCTGGGCGTGGGAGATCGCCGCGACCGGCAGGTCCGGAAAGCCTTCGAACAGCAGCTGACGGTCGAGCTCGTCGACCCGCCAGTGCACGGTGGTCAGGCTGTGGGCACGGCGGCGACCCAAAAGCGGCGCGTGGCAGAACTCGCCGTGGCAGTGAATCACATCGAATTCATCCAGATGCTCGCGCAGCTTTTCCAATACCCGCGCCTCCAAAGCGCCGGGCACGCCGGGGGGAACAGTGCCGTGAAGCGCCTGCAACTGGCTAAGGCTCGGCGCGCAGGCCAGATGCCGGGCCGGGGTCTGGCAATCCGAAGGGCCGATCAGAGTGACATCGTGATTTAAGTTAAAGAGTGCCTCGGTCAAGTCCGCCACAATGCGCTCAGTACCTCCGCTGCCCAGAGGCGGTGTGGGAAAGATAACTGGAGCAACCTGGGCAATGCGTATACGCTTTTTAATGGGCATAGCGTGGCTGAGCCTTAAGTGAAAGGACTTCACAACATGCATATCGTACATATTGCGTTACAGGGATGCCTTCGAGGTCACGACGTCGAATACGGGATAACCGCCGACACCGGCGGCCATATCCGCTACCTGCTGGAGCTCGTCGAAGCCTCCGCTCTCGACCCTCTCGTTACGCGTATAACGTTAGTCACCCGCGCCTTCGAATGCCAGTTTAGCGATGTCGACTACGGCCAGGGCGTGGATCAGATAAGCCCCAAAATCGAACTGGTCCGCCTGCCGAGCCAACGCCCCGACTACCTCGCCAAGGAAGCGCTTTGGCAGGAGCTACCCTCTTTCGTCGATGCCTTCACCGCCTGGCTCGACACCCTGCCCGCGCCGGCGGACATCCTGCACGCCCACTACGCCGATGCCGGCGAAGTCGCTGCACAGATCAGCGCGCGCCGGGGTATTCCCTTCGTTTTCACGGCCCATTCCCTCGGGCGCAGTAAGCTGAAATGCCTGGCGCACGACGGCCACCCCCTGGACGAGCCGACCCGGGCGGCGCTTTCCCGGCGCATCGCGTTTGAAGAGCGCGCGATACGTGAAGCGGCGTTGGTCATAGCAAGCTCCCGCGACGAAGCGGAGAGCCAGTACGCCGACTACGCTCACTACGCCCCGGGCAAGATTCGCGTGATCGCCCCGGGCAGCCACCTGAGCGAATTCGAAAACGCCTGCTCTACCCCGGCGGTGGACGCGCTGCTGGCACCCTTTTTGACCGATCCCGACAAGCCCGCGTTGATCGCCATCGCCCGGCCGGTGACGCGCAAGAACCTCGCCACGCTGGTGCGGGCCTTCGGCGAGAACGCCACGCTCAGAGAAACGGCCAACCTGATCATCATCGCCGGGGTGCGCGAGCATATCGATTGGCTGGAGCCCGAGCTTGCCGGCAACCTGCACGAACTTTTAACGCTGATCGACGATTTCGATCTTTACGGCCATGTCGCCTATCCCAAGCACCACGCCCCAAACGATATCAAGGCGCTCTACGCCTGGGCGCGAGAGCGGCGCGGTATTTTCATCAACCCGGCGCTCAACGAGCCCTTTGGGCTCACGCTTTTGGAAGCGGCGGCGGCGGGGCTGCCGCTCATAGCCACCGACAGCGGCGGACCCAACGATATTATCGAGCAGTGCGGCAACGGCATACTAATCGACCCGCGCCGCGCCGAGGACATCGGCCGCGAAGCGCTGGCGCTGTTCGGTGACACCAAACGCTGGCAGCGCATGGCCGACAACGGCCGCGAGGCAGTGAAAGCCTTCGACTGGCAGCGTCATACCGAGCGCTACCACGATTTGTTGACGCGCCTTTGCACGCCTGCGCAAACGCGGGCGCTCGACGGTATGTCGGCGCTACTGATTTGCGATATCGACAACACCCTGACCGGCTCACCGGTGGGCGTGCGCGCGTTCAACCAGTGGTTTGCCGGCCAGCGAAAGATGGGCTTTGGCGTGGCTACCGGGCGAAGCTTTCACAGCGCGCTGGCGATTCTCGCCCAAGCGGGCATTCCCCACCCGCAGTTGGTTATCGCCTCGGTGGGCTCGGAGATTTATTACCTGGAGCCCGACGGCGTCACTTACCGCCAGGATGACGGCTGGCGCGAGACGCTCGACAGCGGCTGGCAGCGTGACGCCCTGGCCCGAGCGCTCGAAGCGTTTAGTGATATCGCCCCTCAAGGCCCACTCGAGCAGCGCGCCCATAAACTAAGCTATTTGAGTGACAATGACGGCGAGCTGGCCCAGCGCATCACCACTCACCTGCAGCGTGCGAACCTGCGCGCCACGGTGATACACAGCCACGGCCGCTACCTGGATATCCTGCCCGAGGCGGCTTCCAAAGGGCGCGCGGTGGCGCACGTTCGCAAAGCGCTGGGGGTCGAGGAAACCGCGCTGTTCGTGGCCGGTGACTCGGGGAACGACCTGGATATGCTGCGCGCCTCGACATGCTCGATTCTAGTGGCGAACTACAGCGACGACCTGGAAAGCGCCCCGGGCATGGGGCATGTCTACATCGCCCGAGCGCCCCACGCCCAGGGGGTGATCGAGGGCGTTCAGCACTTTCAGCGCCGCCGCCCGTCCACCAAAACCTACGACGACGTGGCCTCATGAAGCTAAGCGCGCTCACCCTGGTACGCGGGCGCCGCGCCCACCTGGTCAACCTGATGCTGAGCCTGAACGCTCAGACACGCCCACCGGACGAGCTGGTCATTGCCTGGATGCAACCAGACCCGGAAAAGAACCTGCCGCTTACGCGTTTTCCGGTCCGCCACGTAATGGTCGAGGGTGAGGCGCTGCCGCTGGCCCGCGCCCGCAACGCCGCGGTCGAGGCAGCCTCCTTCGACGCCCTGGTGTTTCTGGATGTGGACTGTATCGCCTCGCCTACGCTGGTGGCGCGTTATCACCAGGCCCTGAGCCTGCAAGCGGCGCTTTATATCGGCGAGGTGCACTACCTGGCCGAAGGGGCGGTGCGCTACTCGGGTAGCGGCGAGCTCGACCTTGAAGCGCTTTACCAAGAGGGCGAGCGCCACCCCGCCCGCCCGGCAATCAAGGACGACGAGACACGCCCGGAGCCGGATCACGGCAACCTCTGGGGCTTGTCCTTTGCGCTGATGAAAGCGGACCACCGGCGCGCCGGCGGCATGGACGAAGGCTACGTTGGCTACGGCGGCGAAGAGACCGACTACGCCTGGCGGCTGGCCCAGGCCGACGTCGCGCTTTATTGGGTGGGCGGAGCGCTGGCCTGGCATCAGCACCACGCCATATACGCCCCGCCCTGGCCGCACTTCGAGGCGATCATCGCCAACGCCCGGCGCTTTCACGCGCGCTGGGGGCGCTGGTGCATGGATTACTGGCTTGGCCAGTTCGATGACGCCGGGGCGATCAGCTGGACTCCGGACAGCCCACACATCGAGGTGCATCGCCAGCCAAGCAGGGATGAGATCGAAAACGCGCGCCTGCCGCCGAGCGTGCGCTTTGGGTAACGCGCCTTAGGGCTCGAGGTAGGCGTTGATGGCTTTCGCGTTCACCGCGGACACCGTGGGCGCGCCTTCCCACAGCTCATCGACACACCGCTCGAGCCACTCGGCGGCGCGCGCGGCGGCGGCGCGATCAAACAGGGTGGCGAGCTTTTCGATATCCAGCCCCCGGGCTTTTTCCAGCACCGCCTGCCAGCCCGCGAAATCGCCAGGCCACACCGGCATGTTCACCGCCGCGCCAAGTGCTGCCAGGCGTTCGGCCTTGCGCGTCTGCTCACCGAAGTAGCGCCACTCCGGCGCCACGATGTAAGGACGTTCGAGCATGGCGATTTCATGCACGGTATTGTCCCCCGCCGAGGCCAGCACGATATCGCTGGCGGCCAGGTAGTCCACCACGTTGTCCACCCAGCCGACGTTCACCAGATTGGCGAAATCGGTCTCGTGCCCTTCCAAATGCAGCGGGCCGATGGTGAGAAAAAGCGTTTGCGGCGCGGCGCGGGCGGCCACGGTGAGCGGCGCGTAGGGCGTGCCCGCCCCGCCGCCACCGGTCAGCGCGACCACGATTTCGCGCTCCCTATCGAGCCCTAGACGACGGCGCGCTTCTTCACGGCTGGGCACCGTGGCGGTGGTGGTGCAAAGCCCGCCACTATAGAAGGTCTTCCCGCGCAGGTCGGCGGGGTAGTCGTCCTGCTCCAGGCGCTCGTCGAACGGCGCGAGCATCCCGACGCTTGCCTCGTAAGCGCCCAGGTGGCCCGGGTCGTTGCGATCGCCGTGCATGCGCACGCTCACCGCGGGGATGCTGGCGATACGCGACAAAAGCGCCATTTCCGCAGAGACGTCGATCACGAACAGGCCCGCGTCGATATCGTCCAGGTGATCGAGAATGCGGCGCATGGTCTGGCGCATCTCGACCACCCCCATGGGCACGCAGTGCATCACCGACGGCGTGGGCTGCTCATAAAGCGCCTGGGTGGGCACCGCCGCGCCGATCATGTTGGGCAGGGTAATGATGTCGATCTCACGCTCGAAGCCATCGAACAAGGACGGGTCGGCGGTCATCACGCTCACCGGGCGCTCTTTTGAAAAGTGGCGAATGATCGCCATGGCACGCCGCGCGTGGCCGCGGCCCTGATGGTGGACGAAAAAGCTGATCGGTTTTTTCATGGGAACACGTTCCGTTGTGTTGGCAAGCCGAGCCGGCAGGTCCACCCGTCGGCCTTTGTTTTGATACGCCTGGGCTAAGCATAGTCGTCCGCGGGGAAAAGTCGCCCTGACGCTCTTTATCCGGCAGCTCTAGAGAGCCCACCAGTCGGGCAGCAGCGCGCGGATGGGCGGCTGGTTGAAGCGGTCGTCCATCAGCACCACCACGCCTTCGTCGTCGGGACCCCGGATCACCCGTCCGGCGGCCTGCACGACCTTGATCATCCCGGGGATCCGGTAGGCGTACTCCTCGCCCTGACCGAACCGGGCGTGAAGGCGCGCCTTGAGCGCTTCGTTGAAGGCGTTGAACGGCGGAAAGCCGAGGGTGGCGATAAAGGCGCCGATCAAGCGGTCGCCGGGCAGGTCCACCCCTTCGCCGAAGGCCCCGCCGAGTACCGCGAAGCCGACACCCCGCCCGCCGGGGGTGAAGCGCGCCAGAAACGCGTCGCGCTCGGCCTCAGCCATTCCTCTGGTCTGCGCGAAGCTGGGGATTTCGGGCCACTGCTGGCAAAAGCGCTCATAAACCGCCTCGAGATACGCGAAGCTGCTGAAAAACGCCAGATAGTGGCCGGGCATCTGCTGGTACTGGGCGGCGAGGGTTTCAACGATGGGGTCGACCGAGGCTGCGCGGTCGCGAAAGCGGGTCGAGATATGCGGGGTGACCTGCACACTGAGCTGGTGGGCGGCGAACGGCGAGCCCACCTCGCGCCACACGGTGTCCGCCGGCAGACCCAATAGGTCCCGGTAGTAGCGCCCCGGCGTCAGCGTGGCGGAAAACAGCACGGCGCAGTGGGCGCGTTCAAAGCGCGGAGTGAGAAAATCCGCCGGAATGACGTTGCGAATCCCCAGCACGGCCTGGCCCCGGCCCTGGCGGGTAAAATCACAAAGCGAGTGTTCGCCGAACTGCTCGGCCAGCCGGCAAAACCCGAGTGCTTCGAACAAAAGCTCCTGAAGTTCCAGCCCGGCGGCCTGGGGCTGCTCGCCGAGGTATTCGGTAATGGCGCTCGCCACCTTGTAGAGCGCGCCGACCAGCTTGCCCGGTAGTGCCTCCAACAGCCGGTAGCTCGCCTCGCCGGTGGCCTGAGCATTACCTGCATCGACCAAGGTTTGCCACTGCTTGCCCAGCTGATTGAGCGGGCCCTTGAGCGCGGCCGGGGCACTTTTTTTGGCGCGGTTGAAACGCTTTTGCGAGATCTCGGCGCTGTACATGCCGCGGGCGCGCTCGACCAGGTTGTGTGCCTCGTCTATCAGCAGACCCACCCGCGCCTCTGTCGCGATGGCCTGGCCGTGGAGCAGCGCGTGAGCGTCGAACCAGTGGTTCACATCCCCCACCGCGACATCCGCCCAGCGGGCCATTTCCTGGCCCAGATAATAAGGGCAAACGTCGTGTTCCAGCGCCACCTCCCTGAGCCCGGCGCGATCCAAAAAGCCGCGCTCGACGCAGGCCTGGCGCGCCCCGGGCAGGCGGTCGTAAAACCCGGCGGCCAGCGGGCAGGCCTCCCCGTGGCAGGCGCGGTCCGGATACTCGCAGGCCTTGCTACGCGCGGTGAGCTCCACCACACGAAGCGGCGCGGCGCTGGAGGCGGTCAGCGTGGTCAGCGCCTCCAGGGCCAGCCGCCGCCCCGGGGTTTTCATGGTCAAAAAGGCCACGCGGTCAAGTTGCTTGCGGGGCATGGCGGCCAGCATGGGAAACAGCGTCGCCAGGGTCTTGCCGATACCGGTGGGTGCCTGGGCGAGCAGGCAGCGCTCGGTACTGACCGCCTTGAAGACGTTCTCGGCCAGCTCGCGCTGGCCGGGGCGAAAGCGCGCGTGGGGGAAGGTGAGCTTGCCAAGGGCGCTATCCCGCGCCGCGCGGTGCGTCGTTTCTTGCTTCGCCCAGCTCAAAAAACGCCGGCACTGCGCGGCAAAAAACGCCTGGAGCTCATCAATACTCGCCTCGACCGTCAGGCGGGTTTCGCGCTGGCTGGCTATCTCGAAGTAGACCAGCGCCAGCGTCACGTTTTCAAAGCCGCGCTCGGCGCACAAAAGCGCGCCGTACACCTTCACCTGGGCCCAGTGGAGGGCGCGCTGGTTGTCCGCCATGCGCGAAAGATCGCCCCGGTGGGTCTTCACCTCTTCAAGGCAGTGGGTGTCCGGGTCATAGCCATCCGCCCGGCCCGATACCTTTAGGCCTTCGAAGGTAGCGGATAGCGGCAGCTCCGCGACGTAGCGCTCGCCTCGACGGCTGGCCACCAGGGTGTGCCCGGCAATGCCTTCCTGGGCGCTGGGCGCGGGGGTAAAGCGGTAGTCGAGATCGCCTTGGCGGGCGGTAAATTCGCATAGCGCGCGCACCGCGATCCGGTACTCGCTCACGCGCCGACCTGCCAACGCACGTAGCACACCTCGACGGGCATCTGGTGGCGCTCGAAGCAGTCGAGCCAGCGGCGCTGATTGTCCTGCAGCCGGTCGCCGGGGCCTTTTACTTCGATCATGCGATAGCGCGGGCCCGCCTCATCCTCGGGAAAGAACTGAATCAGGTCGGGAAAGCCCGCCCGGTTGTGTTTTAAATCCCCCAGCAGCCGCTCGAACAGCACGCGTAGATGGGCGGCGGGAATGCAGAGAAGCGCGGTGTCCAGTAGCGCCTCGCTCAAGACCGGCCAGTGCACGAAAGCGCAGGCAACGCCGTACCTGGCGGCGAAGGTCTCGCGGATGGTGTCGGCGTAGCGCCCATCCTCGAGCTGGGCCAGGCAGGCGTGGATCTCCTGCGCGCGCTGCTCGGCGAAGTCCTCCCGGTAGAGATCCGCCGGCCCGCTTTGGAAGGGATGAAAAAACGCCCCCGGTCGCGGGGCGAAAATCGCCGGCCACAGCAACAGCCCGAAAAGCCCGGTGATCAGGCAATTTTCCACGTAGTAAACCGGCGCTTCGGGGGTGGCCAGGTGCTCGGCCACGGCGCGCTCGACCGGCTGCGGCCCCAAAAGTGTGAGTACTCGTTCGGGCACGTTTGCCGCGCGGCTACGCGGCGCCGGTGGCCCGCCCAGGCGCCGTTCGAGGCGCGGCACCAGCCGCTGAAGCGCCTGACGTTCGCTTTCAATGGGGGCGTCCATCAGTGCCTCGCGGGCCATTTCCAGCGCACGGCGGTGGCGGCCAAGGCGCTCGAGCAGGCGCAGCGCGCGAATGCGGGCGTCGCTACTCGTGGCCGCGTGGTATAGCGTCAGGGCAAGCTCACCGTCACCGCCGCGTTCGGCTTCGCGCCCCATGCTCACCAGCAGCCGGTCCCGCCTTCCGGCGAGCCAACGGTTATCGCCGGAAGGCGGAAGCGCCTCATAAAGCGCCGCGGGCGGCTCGCCCTCGGCCAGCCGCTCGCGCAGGCGGTGAAGCGCCAGGTAGGTGGTGACCTCGCCTCGGTGGCCAAACGCCCGGGCGTTTGGGGAAAGCGCCACCGGCTCGAAGCGCTGCAGGCCAAGCTCGGTCAGCACGAACTCCGCCCAATCCTGGCGCAGGTTGCCAAAAAACATCAGCCGTAGCCGGTCGCAGGTGGCCATGACGTTGAGGCGCACGATTCGATCCGGCGCCTGTGGCCACCAGGCCTTTAACGGCTGTACGGCCTCGAGCGACGGCACCAGGGTTTCCAACAGGGTTTTCTTGGAGGGCGAGGCGCCAAGCCCGGCGGCGCGCAGGGCGTCGGCCAGGGCCTGTTTGAGCTCGTTCAAACGCAGGTGGTGGAAAAGCTCGGCGCTGGTCAGACGCGGCGCCGGCTCGACCAGGCCCGCCTCAAACAGCGGCATGAGCGCCTGGTCGGTGTCGCCGATCTCGGCGTAGGTGAGCTTCCCGGTTCTAAACAGCTCGCCCTTGCGCATCACCATGCGCGCCAGCAGCGCCTGGGAGGGCTTTGGCAGCGCGTCGAACGCCGCCAGAAAGGTGGTTTCCTCTTCGCCCAGCAGATCTCGGTGGCGCTCGGCCACCCAAGCGAGTACGTAACGAAAATTCGTCAGGTAGTAGAAGGGATCATCGAGGGAGGCCGTGGCCGGACCAGAGAGGGCACTGTTCATTCATCCATTGTAACAGCGCGGCAGCGGCTTCGATAACCCGCCGCTCACCCGACCTTGTGCTGCAAAAGCGCCTCGAGGGATTCGGGTAGGGCTTCTTCCCCGCCGCTTTGTGCCGGCGCCGGCGCCTCGGCTTTCGGCGTTTTACCGCTGACCAGCACGTACCACTCGGTTTCGGTCAGGTAATGCTGGCACCAGCGGCTCAGGCTGTCGGCGATCATGTCGCTTGCGCCCTGTTCGCCGCGAAAGGATTGGGCCAGGCAAAGCAGGTCCTGGCGGGCGGTACGCGCGCGCGCCGTGCCGCCGTGCACCCGGGAGAGCGGGCAGCGCCGGTCGAAAGCGGCGTTGACCAAGGCATTTAGCCAACGCTCCACTTCGTGTGCCTGAATACCGCCATACACTGCCACGCTTTTACTCCTTGCCCTTTGCGGGTTCGCCCACTCAAACCGGGGACACAACCCATTCTGGCTGCAAAGGGCGCTAGACTGCCCGAATTAGCGCGCGCTGTCACCTGCCGCGCGGCGGGGTTCTTCAAATCCCTGCAGTACGCTTACCACATTACGACCGATATCGTCCACCGCGTAGCCGCCTTCCATCAAAAAAACGCAGGGCAGCCGCACCTGCGTCAGTCGGGCAGCTCGCAGGGCCAGCGTGCTGCCCAGCGGCGTTTATCGCCCGGCGTTTGCTGCTTTAGCCGGTACTCGGCACGGCTGGCTTCGCTGCGGTCGGCGAAGGGCTGGGCACCAAGCAGCGCCAGGGGCGGGTTGGCGCGGGTGTAGCGCGCGCCCTTGCCTGCGCAGTGCGCCTGGTAGCGTTTGGCCAGGTCGTTGGTGATGCCGGCGTAGGTGCCACGCCGGCATTCGAGCAGGTAAAGGTACCAAGGCGCCTGAAGGGGCTCGTTATCGGCGGGGGGGGCGCTTGAAGTGCTAGCCACCGCAGCATGCCTTGAGCTTACGCCCGCTTCCACACGGGCAGCGCTCGTTGCGCCCGGGTTTTAATTTATCCAAGCGCGGCTCGCCATCCAGGTACCACCAGCGCCCGTCTTCCAACACGAAGCGCGAGACCTCCTCCAAAACGTGCCAGCCGCCTTCCTGAAAAAAGGCCTTGAAATGGACGGTTGCACGCCCGTCCTCGGGTGCGGGGGCGTGTTCGATCACCAGCCGCTTCCAGCGCGTGGCCGGGTCCGGGGCCAAGGGCTCGGGCCGGGTACTGGGGTGCCAGGTGGCTTTCAGGTAATCGACCAGGTCGAGGGCAAAGGCGCTGTAGCGCGAGCGCATCAACGCCTCGGGCGTGGGGGCGATGGCGCCCTGATGATAAGCGCCGCAGCACGCCTTGTACGCCGCGGTGCTATCGCAGGGGCAACTTGTAAGCAGGCTCGAGGTCATAACGGTGGCCCTATTAACGCACGTGCGCGGGGCCATTTTCCTGTATCGGTGACGGTTTATGCGGGTATAGTAGCAGAGTCACATTACCAAAAAAGACGGAGTACGAAACACGACCAAACCATCTTTCCAGACGCATCGGAGGTTCTCATGAAGGTATACAGACCGGAGTGGCAGTGCACGTTTAGCGTAAACGAAGGCGCAGTAGAATCAGCCCATTGGAAAGAGCGCATCGCCTGGCGATTGCGTCGGTTTGCCGACCGCCTTCAAGGCGGTGGCCGTACGATCAAGATCGATTGCCATGTTTCACCTTTTGTGAGCCGCGCCGAGGTCGACACCTGCCTGGCCAAGGGCTTTGAAGTCACCCAGGGCCTGATCACCCAGCTGGCTCACCAGCAAGCCTGTGAAGACGTCATGCGCGACGCCAAGGCCGAGCTTTATGAGGAGCACCCGCTCCCCGAAAAGTTGCCCGGCCTGTAAGCACGGCTCGGCTTGTCAAAAAACACCCGCCCAGGCGGGTGTTTTTGTTCCGCTTACTCACCGAATGCCTGGCCCGCGAGCGCTACCTGCTCGACGATGCCGGTGTAAAGCTCACGTTGGGATACCATTTGTGAATGAGCGTCGCTGAGCACGACGTCCAGAGTTTCCTGCTCGCCGGGCTCGCGCATGTCTTCGAGGGTCAGCAGATTGCCCGTGCCCAGGAAGGTGCTGACGGGAAGGTCGAAGACCAGCAGCTCTGCGTGATGCTCGAGCGCAAACGCCGACGCGGTGGATGCCTCGGAGTGGGCGACACTTTCGACGATAGCGTTCGCTTCCAACGCAACATAGCGTTCCAACTGCTGCTGCACGTTGTTACGGTGTTCGCGTAGCCGATTGCGCTCGAAGGTTTCCCGCGCTCGCTCGCTTTCCGCTCTGCCGAGCTGCTGCTGGATTCTGCCGATCCGGCGCTCGGTATTGCCAAGCTCGCGTGCCAGCTGACGGTGATCGCCGTTGCGGTTTTCAGCGCGAATCAAATCTGCCGAGCGTTCTTCCTTTGCCTCGCGAAGCTGCTGATTAAGCGTATCGTCCTCGCTTTGCACGCCGTACGGGCGCCCGCGCAGCTCAGAAAGCTCGCGGTACTCGTCAAACAAGGCGGCATACTGCTCGTTGATGGGCGCGGGGTGCAGCGTTTCATCCGGCAGCCAGAGCCGATAGCAGGTATCTTCCTCTGCCAGGCGGTCCACCGTTACGTCGTCGGTGGAGGCGGGGCAGCTATCGGTGTTCGTCCTGCCGCCATAGGAAAATACCCGGCTGCGCTCGGGGTCGAGCGTTCTGACCGCCAGATCGTTTTCCAGAATATAGTCATTCCAGCCTTCGACCACCGCCCGCTCCATCTCGGCCTGACGCTCGACCGTCTCCTCGATGCGCGCTTCCAATTCCGCTATTTTTTGATCCGCGGGCGCCAGCGCCTCGTCAAACGCCGCCTGGGTCTCTTCGAGCTTTGCAAGCTCGCTTTGCTCGGTTTCCAGTTCGGCTTCCAGCGGCGCCGTACTTTCTTCAAGATGCGCACGCCAAACCGCGTCCTGGTTTTCGCGCTGCTGCTGGAACGATTCCGTCGCTTCCCAGAGCTCTTGCGCATCGTCAGGAAATTCAACGTCGGGTAGCTCGTCGCCGGGCGAGGCCAGCCATGCGGTCAAAGCGCTATTGAATTGCTGTAACTCGGTGGCTTCACCGATGGCTTGTTCATCGAAGTAGTACACCCGCGCCTGCCGAGTCTGATCGAACATGGAGGGGTCGAGCCCGCCCTCGGCGGAAATTTCTGCCTGATCCGGGTAGTCGCTCCCACAGCCCGCCAGTAGCAGCACCGCGGCAGCCCCTGCCCATAGATTGAATTTCCCGCTCACCGCCATCTCCTCAATTAACCAAGCTTATCGGCAAAATAGTCTATCGCTATTTCACATTATCCTAATGATACTGGACATGACGCAACACTTTATCGCGACACCTTCTTCGCGACACTGGGAACCGATTAGCTATCCTGGCCGACGCCCAAGCGGGCGCTAGGAAAATGGCGACTCGAGCGCTTTGCCCATCCGGGTCATGAAATCCAGGCACGCTGCGAGCTCGCTTTTGTCGATGTACTCGTCGGGCTGGTGGGCCTGGGCGATGCTGCCCGGCCCCAGGATGATGGTTTGCAGGCCCAGGCCCTGGAACTGGCCGGCTTCCGTGGCGTAGGCCACGGCGTGGTTGCAGCACTGCCCCGGCAAGTGTTCCTTGGCCAGGCGCAGCACCGCGTCGTTGTCGCGATCGGCCAGGCCCGGCACCGTGACGTTGAGCGCCTCGGTGGCGATGTCGACGGTTTTCCCCCGGGCCTGCAGCTCGGCCTTGAGCGTTTCACCAAACGATGTGACGCGAGCGAAGACGTCCTCGAAGGTGTCCGTGGGCAGGTGGCGGATCTCCCACTCGAACTGGCACTCCCGGGCGGTGATGTTGATCGCCGTGCCGCCCCGGATGCGGCCTACGTGCAGGCTGGTGTGGGGCACGTTGAACGCCTCATCCACACGCCCTTCTTCCACCAGGGCGGCCATGGTGTCCTCGATGAAGGTGACCAAACGCGCGGCCACGTGAATGGCCGAGGTGCCCTGGTTGACCTGGCTGCTGTGCGCCTCGACCCCGGTGACCGTAGTGCGCAGGTTGGTCGCGCCCTTTTGCGCCACCACCGGCTGCATGCTGGTGGGCTCACCGACGATCACGTGCGCGGTGGTCGAGTAGTGATCGAAAAAGCGCTCGATCAGCGCCGGCGCGCCGACACATCCGACTTCCTCATCATAAGAAAAGCCAAAATAGATGGGCTGCTGCAAAGGCGCCTGGGTCCACTTGGCCACCATGGCCAGCGCGCAGGCGATGAAGCCTTTCATGTCGCAGGTGCCGCGACCAAACAGGCGGTCGTCGTCGCCTTCGACCAGCGTAAAAGGGTCCGTCGACCAGGGCTGGCCTTCGACCGGGACCACGTCGGTGTGGCCGGAGAGCATCACCCCGCCCGGGGCGTCCGGGCCGATGCGCGCGATCAAATTCGCCTTGGTGCCGCAAGGGCTCATTACCCGCTCCGAGGTAACGCCGTATTCGGCGAGATACCCTTCGACGAATTCGATCAGCGCCAGGTTGGAGCCGCGGGAAGTGGTATCGAAAGCAACCAGTTGGCTGAGTAGCGCTTGTGCATCGGTCATGGCGTGGCCCTTGATTGACGTCTTTTCATTACCCTATCACCGCCGGGGGCGCACCGCCTACGGCCAAAGTTGCATGAGCAAACCGGGGGCTGCGCGTAGCGTTCATCAAAATGTCATGTACACTCACTAATGTTCAGTGCAACCAAAAAAAACGCCCTAAACGTACTGTGCCACCCGGCCGATCCCAGGCCCTAAAGGAGCTTTTATGTCTCGTTTCACGTTACGTGCCCTCTCTGTAGGCATCGCGGCGGCTACCTTGAGCGTTTCCGCCCAGGCCGCCACCGAGATCACCTGGTGGCACTCCATGGGCGGGGAGCTGGGCGAGCGCCTGAGCGCGCTGGCCGAGGACTTCAACGCCTCCCAGGACGAATACCGGGTGAATCCTTCGTATCGTGGCGAGTACGAAGAGACGATGGTCAACACCATCGCCGCCTTCCGCGCCGGCCAGCAGCCGCACATCGTCCAGATCTACGAAGTCGGCACCGGCACCATGATGGCCGCCCGGGGCGCGATCTACCCGGTCTTCGAGCTGATGGAAGAGCACGGCAGTGACTTCGATCCGGACGACTACCTGCCCGTGGTGACCGGCTACTACACCGACACCGACGGCAACATGCTCTCCATGCCGTTCAATTCCTCCACGCCGATTCTCTACTACAACAAGGACGCCTTCGAAGCGGCCGGCCTCGACCCGGAAACCCCGCCGACCACCTGGCAGGAAATGGGCGAGATAGGCCAACAGATCGTCGATGAAGGCGCGGCGTCCTGTGGCTTTACCATGGCCTACGCGGCGAACTGGGTGGGGCTTGAAAACTTCTCGGCGCTGCACGATCTGCCGATCGGCACTCTGGAGAACGGCTTCGGCGGCCTTGAAACCGAGTTCACCTTTAATGGCGAAGAGCAGGCGCGCTTCTGGGATCAGATCAAGGAGTGGTCGGATAGCGGTGTGTATAGCTACGGCGGCCCGGCCAACGGCCCGGACGCCGCGCCCGCGTTCTACTCCAGCGACTGCGCGATGTACATGAACTCCTCGGCATCGCGGGCGGACGTGCTGGCCAACTCGGACTTCGAAGTGGGCTTTGGCATGCTGCCTGTTTATGACGACGTGGACGGCGCGCCGCAGAACTCGATCATCGGTGGCGCCACGCTTTGGGTCCTTTCCGGCCACGAAGACGACGAGTACACCGGCGTTGCGGAGTTTCTGGAGTACCTGTCACTGCCCGAAGTCCAGGCCGAGTGGCACCAGGGCACGGGGTATCTGCCGATCACCACCGAGGCGTTCGAGCTGACTCAAGAGCAGGGCTACTACGACGAGAACCCGGGCGCGGATATCGCCATCGAGCAGATCAACCTCAACGAACCCACCGAGAACTCCAAGGGCCTGCGCTTTGGCAACTACACCCAGGTACGTATGGTGCTGGACGAAGAGTTCCAGGCGGTGCTGGCGGGTAACAAGAGCGGCCAGGAAGCGCTGGATGACGCGGTAGAACGCGGCAACCAGATCCTGCGCGACTTCGAAGCCGCCAATAACTAATTTAGCGGCACCACTCGAACCCCGGCTTCTATAAGCCGGGGTTTGTTGTGAGGGCCCACCCATACGCCCGACGACGCGGACCTATGGGTGGGCTTTCTCCGGGCCGGGTTCAACAGGACGCCTCATGCAGACCAAACGCTCCACCTATCAAAGCCGGTGGCTTCCCTTCTTTTTGTTAGCGCCGCAGTTGGCGATCACCCTGGTGTTCTTCATCTGGCCGGCGACCCAAGCGGTGAAGTCGAGCTTCGAGCGCACCGACGCCTTCGGCTTCAACACCACCTTCGTGGGCCTTGCCAACTACGCCCGGGTGCTGGCCGACCCCAGCTACTTGAACGCTTTGGGGCGCACGGCGATTTTCGCCGTCTCGGTTACCGCGCTTTCCATGGGCACCGCGCTTTTACTGGCCGTGTGCGTCAATCGGGTGCTGAAAAGCGCCCGGTTCTACACCACGCTGCTGGTCTGGCCCTACGCCGTGGCGCCGGTAGTTGCCGGGGTGCTGTGGTGGTTTCTGTTCAACCCGACTATCGGCCTTCTGCCCCACTTGCTCGACTGGTTCGGTATCAACTGGAACCACCGGGTCTCGGGTAGCCAGGCGATGATCCTGATCACCATCGCCGCCGCCTGGAAGCAGATCTCCTACAACTTTCTGTTCTTTCTGGCCGGGCTTCAGTCGGTGCCCCATTCATTGATCGAGGCCGCGGCCATCGACGGCGCCACGCCGTTCAAACGCTTCTGGACCATCGTCTTCCCGCTTTTATCACCGACCACCTTCTTCTTGCTGATCATCAACATCAACTACGTGATGTTCGAGACCTTCGGGGTGATCGACGCCACCACCGGCGGCGGGCCGGGCCAGGCGACGATGACGCTGGTCTACAAGGTCTACACCGACGGTGTGGCCGGGCTCAACATCGGTTCGTCCTCCGCCCAGTCGGTCATGTTGATGGGCATCGTGATCGTGCTGACGTTCATCCAGTTCCGCTACGTGGAACGTCGCGTCAACTACTAGGCACAGGGATCCATCATGGTCGAAAACAGACCCTATCTGAACATTCTGACCCACCTGGTATTGATTGCCGGCGTACTGGTGGTGGCGTTTCCGGTGTACGTGGCGTTCATCGCCTCGACCCACGAACCCGGCGCCTTCGTGCGCGGGGTGATGCCGCTGCTTCCCGGCGACAACATGTGGGCCTCCTACAAGCAGATGCTGACCTCGGGCTGGCAGGTGGGCGGCGCGCCGCCGGTATGGCTGATGCTGGGCAACTCGCTGATCATGGCGCTGACGATTGCCATCGGCAAGATCGCGATTTCGATCATCTCGGCCTTCGCGATCGTCTACTTTCGCTTCCGGTTTCGTATGCTGGCGTTCTGGCTCATCTTCATCACGCTGATGCTGCCGGTCGAGGTGCGCATCATCCCCACCTACGCGGTGGTGGCGGATTTAGGGATGCTCAACTCCTACGCCGGGCTCACGCTTCCGCTGATCGCCTCGGCCACCGCGACCTTTCTGTTTCGCCAGTTCTTCATGACCGTGCCCGAGGAGCTGATGGAGGCCAGCCGGGTCGACGGCGCCGGGCCCATGAAATTCTTCAAGGACATCTTGCTTCCGGTGTCGATCACCAATATCGCCGCACTGTTCGTCATCATGTTCATCTACGGCTGGGTGCAGTACCTGTGGCCGCTTTTGGTCACCACCGACGAGGATTTTTACACCATCGTGCTGGGCATCAAGCGGCTGATGGCGTCGTCTGATCGTGTGCCCGCCTGGAACTTGATCATGGCGACGGTGACGCTTGCCATGCTGCCCCCGGTGCTGGTGGTGCTGTTGATGCAGAAACTGTTCGTGAAAGGCCTGACCGAGACGGAGAAATAGGATGGCCAGTATTACCCTGGAAGGACTCAAGAAAACCTACGCCGGCAACGTGCAGGCCGTCAAAGGTGTCGACCTGGCCATCGAGGACGGCGAATTCGTGGTGCTGGTGGGGCCGTCGGGCTGCGGGAAATCCACACTTTTACGCATGGTTGCCGGGCTCGAGACGATTTCCGAGGGCACGCTGAAAATCGGCGACCGGGTGGTCAATACGTTAGAGCCCGCCCAGCGCGATATCGCCATGGTGTTTCAGAACTACGCGCTCTACCCGCACATGACGGTGTATAACAACCTCGCCTACGGGCTCAAGAACCGCGGCTTCAAAAAGCACGCCATCGAAGAGCGGGTGCGCAAAGCGGCCAAAATGCTCGAGATCGAAGAGTACCTTCCGCGCAAGCCGCGCAATCTTTCCGGCGGCCAGCGCCAGCGGGTGGCCATGGGCCGGGCGCTGGTGCGCGAGCCCGCCGCGTTTTTGTTCGACGAGCCGCTGTCTAACCTGGACGCCAAGCTGCGCGTGCAGATGCGGGTAGAAATCAAACAGCTCCAGCGCCGGCTAAAAACCACCAGTCTTTATGTGACCCACGACCAGCTGGAAGCCATGACCCTGGGCGACCGGCTGGTGGTCTTGAACGCCGGACAAATCGAGCAGGTAGGCACGCCCATGGAGATCTACGCCCGCCCGGCGTCGATGTTCGTGGCCGGGTTCATCGGCTCACCGGCGATGAACATGGTGCCCATCGAGTACCTGCAAACCCGCGGCGCCCGCGAGCTGCTGGCGGATCTGCCGGCGGACACCGACGTGGTCGGCATTCGCCCGGACGACATGCGCCTGACCCCGCCCGATGCCCCGCACCTGGTCGTGGATTCCACCCTGGAGCTTTTCGAGGCCGCCGGGGCGGAAAGCCATCTCTACGTGCGCTTGCTGGATAGCGACCAGCCCACGGTGATTCGCACCAGCGGCCAGCCGCCGGTAAGCGAAGGTGAAACGCTGCGCTTTTATGTCGCTCGCGAAGCGCTTCACCCGTTCAATAATGACACCGGTAGGCGTACGGGCTAGTACGCTTACTGCCGCGCCACATCCACGATGCGCCCTTCTACCCGGGGCGCGACCTCGCCTTCGGCCACCATGTAGTCGCGCAGCATTTCCCAGTCGGTGTTGCCTACGATATGGCTGCGGTCATCATCATGTGCCGCTTCGAGCGCGGTATGGCTGTCGCCTCCGGCGGCGGTGAAGTTGTTGGTGGCGATCACGTAGGTCCGCGCCGGGTCGATATCCATAAGCTCGCCGTCCTGGGTCACTTTCAGGCTCACCACCCGCTCGCCGGCGGGTTCGCGGCTGTCATACACGACCTCGACCCCGCGGGAGACCTGCAGAAAGGCGCCGCTTTCTTCCGGGGCGTTGGCGAGAGCGATCTCGAAGGTCTTGAGCAGCTCGGCGCCGGTGACGTCCATCAGCGTCAGCCGGTTACCGAAAGGCTGCACCGCGATCAGCTCGCCAACAGACACATCCCCCGCCGCTATCGGCTCGCGAACGCCGCCGCCGTTTTGCAGCGCCAGCACGGTGTCCGGGTTCACTCGGCGGGCAGCGGCCAGTTGGCCATCGGCAATCAGGTTCCCAAGCGCCGTCTCATCGGCGCGCACGCTCGCCTCGTCGCCATTGCCGTGGCGCGGGTTGGGAAGCGCTGTATCAAGGTGGGCGCCTACCTGGGTATCGCGCACTTCTTCGATACGCGCGGTGTAGGGTTCGAGCATCGCAGCCGCCTCGAGATCCGGCTCGAAGTCTTCGGTGGCGAGCAGCTCGCCGGTGGCGTCCGTCACCACACCGTCATCGTCGAAGGTAACCTGCATCACGCCCAGGTACTTGCCGTACTCGTTCGCCTGGCCGATCACGGTGGGCGTTTTAGGCTCGCCCCGGTCGTTTTCGCTGATCATCACGGGGGCGTCCAGGCGCGTGTGGCTGTGCCCGCCGATGATCACGTCAATACCTTCCACATGCTGGGCGAGCAGCACGTCGTTGCCCACGCTCGGGTCGCTTTCATAGCCCAGGTGCGTGAGCGCGACGATCTTGTCGATGCCCTCGGCTTCAAACGCCGCCACCATCGCCTCGGCCGCTTCGCGGTAATCCCCGATGGTCACGTTGCCCGGGCTCGAGACGGTCTCGCTCGATTGCGTGCTGAGCCCGAAAATACCGATTTGCTCGCCGCCGTGCTCGACAATGACGCCATCGTACAGATGGCCAGGTTTGGGCTCGGCGCTGATCGAATCCCCCAGCAGCTCGGCAAACTCCGGCGCGGCGGAGAAATCCAGGTTCGCGCCCACAATGGGAAACTCGGCAGCGGTGAAAAGATCCGCCAGCGCCTGGTGGCCCGTGTCCGGGTCGTTCAAATCGAACTCGTGGTTGCCGGGCACGAAGGCGTCATAGCCCATCCGGTTCATGAACGCGACGGCGTCCTGGCCGCGAAACTCGTTGAAGTAGAGCGTGCCGGAGAAGATATCGCCGGCATCGAGCAACAGGCCCTCGCCGAACTGGCTGCGCGCCTCGTCGAGGGCGCTCACCAGTTGCGGGTACTGGTCAGTACGCCCGTGCAGGTCGTTGGTGTGAAAGATAGTGAGCGTGTAGGGGGCGGCGAGCACGCTGGGCGAGAACGCGAGTATCAATGCACCGGCCGATACGCCCATCCCCCAGGACCCGCTTTTCGATGACAACATGGCAATTCCTTTTAATCCTGTTTTATTCGTTGCGCTGGCGAAACGATGGCGCCGCGCCCAAATCGCATTCTCTATAATTATTAACAGCATTTGTGACGTTTATTAAGGCCCCGCCTCTTCTGTTGGCGCCGAAACACGCTTTTTCGCGGCGAAGCGACCCGGGCGGCGGGGGCCGCCGAGCCTTTGACAAATACAGACGATCACCTAGGCTTAAACCCGCCATGCTCACGAGCAAATGCAATACTACTTTCGTTTAACAGGGATGCTGCCGAAATGAAATATCGCCCGTTGGGAAACTCTGGCCTGCTGGTTTCTGAAATCGTGCTGGGCACCGTGCCGTTTGGCGGCAGCGCCGGCTTCGAAAAAGCCGCAAGTGTCGATGTAGCCGGCGCCAAGCGCCAGATCGACATGGCCCTGGACGCCGGCGTGAACCTGATCGACACCGCCGATCTCTACTCCATGGGCGAGGCCGAGGAGATCACCGGCAAGGCGCTGGGTGAGAAGCGTAACGACATCATTCTCGCCTCCAAGGCGCGAAGCCCGCTGGGCGACAACCCCAACCACAGCGGCTTTTCGCGCTATCACCTGATCAACGCGTGTGAAGCGAGCCTGAAGCGCCTGGGCACCGATCACATCGATCTGTACCAGATGCACAACTGGGACGGCGTGACCCCGGTCGAGGAGATGCTCTACGCCCTCGACCACCTGGTGCAAAGCGGCAAGATTCGCTACTACGGCACTTCCAACTTCACCGGCTGGCAGATGATGAAGACCATCGGTAAAGCCGAGCTTCACAATCTGGCGGGCCCGATCAGCCAGCAGATCTACTACACGCCGGAATCCCGCGAAGCGGAATACGAGCTGATGCCGCTGGCCATCGATCAGAACATCGGCACGCTGGTGTGGGGGCCGCTGGGCGAAGGGCTCTTCAACGGCAAGGTGCGCCGCGGCCAGAAAGCGCCGGAAGGCACCCGCCAGGGCAACGGCTGGCCCGAGCCCTACGTGCACGACATGGAACGCGCTTACGACATCATCGAGCTTCTGGCCGAGATCGGCGAAGCCCACGGCACCTCGATCCCACGCACCTGCCTTGCCTGGCTCAAGGATCGCCCCGGCGTGACGTCGTTGATCGTGGGTGCACGTAACGAAGAGCACTTGAAGGACGACCTGGCCGCCGCGGAGCTCACCTTGAGCGCCGAGGAGATCGAGCGCCTGGAAGCTGCCACCCGCCCGGCGCCGCAATACCCCTACTGGCACCGGGTCGTCGCCGGTATGGACCGCATCGACAAGGCGGAGCAGCCGTTCATCGATCAATACCGCAAGACCATCGATAACCGCAGCGACGAGCGCTGATTCCCGCGTAAGCGCTTACCCCCATGCGACGCAAAAAACCGGTACGGGGTTTCACCGTACCGGCTAAAGATCGATTCGAGTAGTGCCAGTTAGCCAGGCCCTTGCGCAAAGCAGGCGCCTGGCCGCAAGGGTGCCTTGTTAGAAGTAGTAGCGCGCACCCACTGCGTAGTAGAGGTCGTTATCGTCGTAGCGGTCGAGGGAATCCAGGTCGGACTCGTAGAGCTCGGCAAAGACGTCGAAATCATCGGAAAGGTTATAAAGCGAGCCCAGCGCCCAGACGTTGCGCTTGTCGTCGTTGTCCGGGTCGATGTGGTAGTAGTCACCGTACACGGCCAGCGCGTCGTAGGTGTAGGTCGCGCCCAGGCCGACGCGGTCGAATCCGCCGCCGTACGTGCTGCTGTCGCCGCGGGTCTCGTAGCCTACGCGCACCTGGAAGGCGTCGCTTGCAGTGTAGGCAGCGGTGGTACCCACGCGGGTTTTGCCGTTACCGCCACCGCGTACGGTGTCTTCCGTATAACCCACCGCCAAACGCGCAGGGCCGGCCTCGTACACTACGCCGCCCTGGGTGGCGACTACGCTGCCTTCACTGGTTTGCTCGTCGACGGTCAAGCCGCGCTCGGAGAAGTGCTTGGCGGCGAAGACCACCTGAAAGCCCTCGAGCTCCGGTGATTCGTAACCGATGGAGTCACCGCGCGCCTGCAGACCGCCGCCGGCGAACTCGTAACCTTCGCCCACGTAGACGTCGAAAACCGCCATGACGTAGTTGTCGTAGAAGCTGTCGAAGTTACCCGCGGTAAACGTACCAAAGCGGCTGCTCTCGACACCGATGTAGCTTTTACGCAGTTCCTTGAAACCCGGACGACTGCGCTCATCACCGTTGAAGCGCCACTCCAGGCGGCCGAACGCGGCAAGGTCCGGCGCTATTTGCTGTTGTAGCTTGAAGCCCATGCGCGAGCTGAAATCGCGAAACTCGGCGCCGTTATTCACACCATCGTTAAGACCGCCCCCCTCGACCCCCATGGCGATCCGCCCGTAGACGTTGACGGCGGTGCCGTCTTCGTCATAAACGCTGGCCGCCTGCGCGCCCGCTGCTGTGAATGCACTTGTGAGCGCCAGCGCCAGTACCGTTTTTTTAAACATGAACCATCCCATTGCAGTGAACAGCAGTCGTTGCTGCTTCATTTTTTAATAAGCGCGTGACATGAGCCCCCAGGCGGGTTCCCGGGCCACCACCAACCCCTTAGCGAAACAAACTCTAGTAGGTTTTTATTGCAGTAATCTTAAAGTCTGTCGCTGAAAGCGATAAAAATAAAATTCTCCTAATATATCAATTTGTACATATAAATTAAATATTTAGATGTTATGTAAAAGAGTGAAGGTAAGCGCGGGCGGTGTTGTCATTAGTTGTTCACTCGCGTGACCCGGATTTGTCATGACGTTTTGCCACGCTTGGTGAAACGTTGAGGGAAGGAGCGAGGCACATGCGGCTTTGTATAGTGAGTGAGACTTGGGCGCCGGATATCAACGGAGTCGCCCATACACTCAATCGCCTCGCTCACGAGCTAAAACGCCAGGGCGTACATATCGATATCGTGCGCCCCAAACCCCGTGCGGGCGGGCATATCACGGCGTTTGGCGAGGAGCTGCAGGTTCATCGCCTGCCTCTTCCCGGCTACGCCGAGGTGCAGGTTGGGCTTGCAAGCCCGGGCAAGCTTGCCCGTTTTTGGCAAAAGCACCCACCAGACGTCATCTATTTGGCCACCCAGGGCCCGCTTGGGCTTGCCGCGCGCCGAGCGGCGCGCCGATTGGGCGTGGTTTGCGTAGCCGGCTGGCACACCAACTTCGATCACTACTGCCATGACTACGGCATGTCCTGGCTCAGCGCCGCCACGCTTCGCTACCTGCGCCACTTTCATAACGGCTGCGCGCTCACGCTGGTGCCCACCCACGCGCAGGCCAGCACCCTGCGAAGCCAAGCCATTCGCGGCGTCAACGTTCTTTCGCGGGGGATCGACGCCGAGCACTTCTCGCCCGCGCACCGCGACCATACGCTGAGAGCGCAGTGGGGCGTCAACGAACATCAGGGCGTTGCGCTATACGCAGGGAGGCTGGCGGCGGAAAAGAACCTTACGCTGCTGGTGGAAACCTTCCAGGCGATGCGCGAAGTGCGCCCGGACATGGCCCAGGTGATCGTGGGCGACGGCCCGGCCCGGGAGCAGCTTCAAAAAGCGCTGCCCCAGGCGTACTTTACTGGCTTTTTGGACCAGCCGGCGCTTGCGCGCCACTACGCCAGCGCCGATATCTTCGTATTTCCGTCGCTTTCCGAAACCTGGGGTAACGTGATTACCGAGGCCATGGCAAGCGGCCTGGCGGTGGTCGCCTTTAACCACGCCGCCAGCGCCGAATTGATCCGCAGTGGTGACAACGGCGTCAGCATCGCCCCGGATGACCCGGCCGGCTTTCATCACGCCGCCGCCGAGCTTTGCCAGCACCCCGCCGACTACGCTCGGCTCGGGCGCACGGCCAGGCTTGGCGTGCTCGAACACAGCTGGACCGGCATTGCCACGCAGTTCAAGCGTTACCTACAAAAAGCCCAGGAGGCCCACCATGCGCTCTCGCCCACTTGTCGTATTCGATCGTCTTGATGTGTGGGAGTGGCGCTTTTGCCAGCGCGTCACTCGCCTGTCACTGAACCCGGCCTGGCGGGTCGTACTACAAACCGCCAGTAAACTGGGCGATTGGCCAGTATGGGTACTGTTGATTGCCGCCCAGCCCTGGCTAACCCCGGACGGCAACCGCCGGGTGATGCAGTACAGCGCCATCGCCCTGATCGCCCTGTGTGTTTACCGGTTGATCAAAACCCGGCTTTGTCGGGAGCGGCCGTTTATCACCTACCTGGGCGGCGTGCACTGCGGCGAACCCGCCCGCGACCGCTACAGCTTTCCAAGCGGGCATACCATGCACGCGGTGATGTTCAGCGTGATGGTCGCCGCGCATACGCCCTGGCTTTTGGTGGTCGTGCTGCCGCTAAGCGCCTTGATCGCCCTTTCCCGGGTGGGCCTTGGCCTTCACTATGTAAGCGACGTACTGGCCGGCGCGGCGATTGGCTACGGCTTTGCGCTGCTGAGCCTTTATGTCATGCCGTAGCGCATTGCGTAGCGCTTTTACCCAAAAACCACTACGGTTAAATCACTCCTAACGTTTATGTACCTTGCAAACGTTGCCCCTCCAATGCCGATCATCAGGGAGTGATGACATGACCATGACCGTAGGTGAGCTTTTCATTGCGCTGGTATTGATAGGCCTGGCGCTATTGTTAAGCAACGCCATCCGCTTGCTACTGCCCTGGCTTCGCCGCCTCTTTCTGCCCAGCTCCGTCATCGCGGGACTTTTGCTTTTGCTGTTGGGCCCGGACGTGATCGGGCGCTTCATGCCGACCCTATTCGAAGAAAGCCCGGGGCTTTTCCCCGGCTACGTGCAGGAGAGCTGGTCGTCGCTGCCCGGGCTTTTGATCAATGTGGTGTTCGCGGCCCTGTTCATCGGTAAAACGATCCCTGGGCTTCGCACGATCTGGATGCGCGCAGGGCCTCAGGTGGTGGTGGGACAAACCATGGCCTGGGGGCAGTACGTGGTGGGGCTAACGCTTGCGCTGCTGGTGTTAGCGCCGGTGTTCGGCATGAACCCCATGGCCGGGGCGCTGATCGAAATCGGCTTCGAGGGCGGCCATGGTACGGCCGCCGGCATGGCCGACACCTTCGCCGACCTGGGCTTTGCCGAAGGCGCCGATTTAGCGCTGGGGCTTGCCACGGTGGGTATCGTCTCTGGCGTGCTGATCGGCACGGTGATGATCAATATTGCCGCGCGGCGTGGAGTGGTCACCCTGGGTCAGGAAGAGCAAGAAGAGACGCCGGACGAAACCATGCGCGATGACGAGCGCCCCTCGACGGAAGAGTTCAGCGAGTTCAAAAAGGACCTTAACCAGGAGGCCGGCACCACCGACCCGCTGAGCCTGCATATTGGCCTGGTCGGCATTGCCATCGTGCTTGGCTGGCTAATCCTCTCCGGGCTTCAATGGATCGAGCAGGTCACCTGGGCAAGCGATGGCGGGCTCGAAATCCTTGCCCACGTGCCGCTGTTCCCGATTGCGATGATCGGCGGGGTGGTCGTACAGCTGATCATCATGCGCTTTGGCTGGGAGCGCCACGTGTCGACGCGCACCATGTCGCGCATTGCGGGCACCGCGCTGGACTTTACCATCGTGGCCGCACTCGCCACGCTTTCGCTCACCACGCTAAGCGAATACCTCGTGCCGTTTTTGCTGCTGGCGTTTGCGGGTATCGCCTGGGGGCTATTCGTTTTGATCGTGCTGGCCCCGCGCATCATCCCCGAGCACTGGTTCGAGCGCGGCATCGGCGACTTTGGCCAGTCCATGGGCGTGACGGTCACCGGGCTTTTGCTCATGCGCATGGCCGACCCTAAAAACGAGTCCGGTGCGCTCGAAAGCTTTGGCTACAAGCAGCTGATGTTCGAGCCCATCGTAGGCGGCGGGCTCTTTACCGCTGCCGCCCTGCCCCTGATCGCCGAATTCGGCCCGCTCGCCATTCTCATCTTCACCGGGCTTTTGACCGCCGGATGGCTGGCGTTCGGACTGCTGTATTTCGGCCGGATGGTGCCCGAGGGTGGCAAGGGCCGCTGGCAGGGTGAGTCCAACGAATGAAACGCCGCTCGTAAAACGCCAACGCCCGCATAAGCGGGCGTTGGCGTTGGATGATGGGTGTGGGAGTGAACGGTGTGATTAAAACAAAAGCCCCGGTGCTGAATACACTACCCGCCAGGGGCGCGGTCGACGCCTTTACTTGAGATCCGGGGGAATATCGTCGAGCTCTTCCGGCGTCATGAAGGACGTCTTGAACATCACGTAGACGCCCACCGCAGAAAAGCCTAAAAACAGTATAAACATGACGAACATCAATGCCATTGCCATGACGCGTATCCCTGAGTAGACGGCTGTTACGTTGACGTTTTATAGCCGCTGAATTGGTTTATCCCTGAGGATAGACCAAAAAGGATCCACCATCTGTATAAAATTTCATACAGACGTTCGTAGGCTGCCTTTGACGTGGCAAATTAGGTATAAATATCAGTCAATTAATAATTTTTTATGGACGCAAAAAAGCCATCTCGCTTAAACGAAATGGCCAGTTTGCATCGCCGCCGCTCCTTGGCCTTGATGCCGACGCGATCCTGCGTCGGTGCGAGTGAGCAGGCTAGTGTCCATTAAAATCCATCTTCTGTTGGCTCCATGCCGTCCTTACTATCCTGTAGCCTGCTCAAACCGTTTTAAGGGGTTTCAATCACTTAACGCGGTGGCTACTGCCCATAACATTGCACGACACGGGCCAACATGCCAAAACAAACAATAAAAGCCATTATAATCAGTTAATTAAAAAACAAATAAAAGTCAGACCTGTCGCTTTGTAAGCGTGCAAAAGAGGTCAAATCTTGTATAAAAATGGCACATGCGACATTAACCAACCCCCGGCTGGTCACGATGGCACAGCCTGGCCTTACCCAGGCCGATACCCCCTCGCTCTACGCGCTAGCCCGGCGGCCGGGAAACCTGTAAATAGTGCTTACCAAAGTACGCATTGCTGGCTAAAGTAGTGTTGAGGTAGCCGATGCTAACGCGCTGCCCGGAAACGCCCCCGCTTCTATCCTTACGACAGGTATCCGCCAATGACACGCGCTCTTGCTATGGGTTTACTGCTGTTGATGACACTTTTATTGGTAAGCGGTTGCAACACGATTCGTGGCGCCGGGGAGGATATTGAACAGGGGGGCTCGGTCATTCAGGACGCAGCGGAGTAATTTTGAAACAGGTTTATTTATCCCACGGTTTGGAAAGCGGCCCCGAGGCGCTGAAAGTGCAAGCGCTCAAGAGCGTGGTAGAACGTCATGAAGGTTATGAGCCGGTCGTGATGGATTACCGCAGCCAACCGAGCTTCAAGGCACGCCTCGAGCACCTGTTCGCCACGTTGCAAGCCCGGGGCGACGACCCCGCCCAGTGTATTCTGGCGGGGTCGAGCCTGGGCGGTTTTCTGAGCGCGGCGGTCAGCCAACGCTACCCGGTGCTGGGCTGTTTTTTACTGGCGCCGGCGCTTGGCATGGCAGAGTACCCGGAAACGACGGTGACGCTTCAGGCCCGGCACACGCATATCATTCACGGTTGGCAGGACGACGTGGTGCCTTTTGGCCCGGTCATCGAACACGCCCGCCGCCAGCGGCTTGGGCTTCGCATGGTGGATGACGACCATCGCCTGCACGCAAGCCTCGAACTCATTCTGCGTGACTTCGAGCAGTTTCTAGCCCTTTGCCAAAGCGCCTGACGCGGCGCGGCTACTTCTGTTAGTTAGGCTCTGCCTGAAAAGTGCCTGCGCTCGACAATACGGCGTTAAAAATTGGCTCAAAATACTCATTTACACATGTAAACTCCGTTTTTTCGCCAATTTTTGCCTTGTCTTGTCTTCGCTCGCCGACTTTTCAGACAGACCCTAGGCTTCATCCGCCAGCGCGGGCAGCAGCGTTTTTAGCTTGCGGGTCAGCGTATTGCGCCCCCAGCCCAAAAGCTCGGCGGCTTCGCCCTTACGCCCGCCGGTGTGCTTGAGCGCGGTTTCGATCAAAATGCGCTCGAAATCCGGCACCGCTTCTTCCAACAGGTGGGTATGGCCCTCGGCCAGGGCGTGGTCCGCCCAGCCGCGAAAGGCCGTGCGCCAATCGCTTTGGCCCCCGGCGGACGAAGCGCTGATGGTACGCAGCTCCGGGGGCAGGTCCTCGATCAATATTTCACGCCCGGACGCCATGACCGTTAGCCACCGGCAGATGTTTTCCAACTGGCGGACATTACCCGGCCAAGGCAGCTTGGTCAGGTGTGTCTCGGCGTCCGCTGTGAGCACCTTGATATCGGTCGAAAGCTCCTTGGCGGCCTCGGCCAGAAAGTGACGCGTAAGCCGCGGGATATCTTCCCGGCGCTCGGAGAGCCGTGGCAGGTGAACGCGGATCACGTTCAAGCGGTGGAACAGATCCTCGCGAAAGCGCCCTTCGTCCACCAATGACTCAAGGTTCTGGTGGGTGGCGGCGATGATACGTACATCGACCTTCACCGAGGTATGCCCGCCCACCCGGTAGAACTCTCCGTCGGCCAGTACGCGCAGCAAGCGGGTCTGCGTTTCCGCCGGCATGTCGCCGATCTCATCCAAAAAAAGCGTGCCACCGTTGGCCTGCTCGAAACGGCCCTGGCGCTGCGCACCGGCGCCGGTAAAGGCGCCTTTTTCATGGCCAAACAGTTCGGACTCGATGAGATCCTTCGGAATCGCCGCCATGTTCAGTGCGATAAACGGGTGGCCGGCGCGGGGGCTGTGCTGGTGAAGCGCCTGGGCAACGCGCTCCTTACCGGTACCGGACTCGCCGTTGATCAACACCGTAATGTGCGAGTGCGACAGCCGCCCGATGGCGCGAAACACCTCTTGCATGGCCGGCGCCTCGCCGATGATCTCGGCGTTGAGGCCTTCCGGCACGCTGACCGGGCGCTGACGCTCGCGAGCGTGGGCGACCGCACGACGCACCAGCGCCAGCGCTTCGTCCACGTCGAAAGGCTTGGGCAGGTACTCGAAAGCCCCGCCCTGATAGGAGGCCACAGCGCTGTCTAAATCCGAGTGGGCGGTCATGACGATGACCGGTAGATCCGGATGCGCCTCGCGCACGCGCGAGAGCAAATCCAGCCCGTCGATCCCCGGCATGCGGATATCGGTGACCAGCACATCCGGCGGGTCGCTCAAGAGCCGGTCAAGGGCGGTATCGGCGCGCTCGATACACTCGACGTCAAGATCCGGCTGCGCCAGGGCGCGCTCCAGCACCCAACGGATAGCGCGGTCGTCATCGACGATGACCACCCGTGAAACATCGGTTTGTGTCGCCTCAGTCATGACGCGTCTCCGGTAATGTTATTGACCAACGGAATTAACAGACGAAATTCGGTACGTCCGGGGTGTGAGTCGCATTCGATCAATCCCTGATGTTGATGCAGAATCGACTGAGCAATGGAGAGCCCCAGGCCGCTGCCTTCGGCGCGCCCGGAGACCATGGGGTAAAAAAGCGTCGCGCGTAGGGCCTCGGGGATACCCGGGCCGTTATCGATCAGACCCACTTCGCTCACCAGCCGATGGCGCTCCGCGCCCAGGGTGAACTGGCGCTTGGCGCGGGTACGCAGAATCAGCTCCGGGGTGGGTGTCTCGGCTTCGCTCATGGCCTGGACGGCGTTGCGCGCCACGTTCAACACCGCCTGTATCATTTGGGATTCGTCGCCGGAAAGATCCGGCAAGCTGGGGTCGTAATCCCGCGAGATGACCACATCGGGATGCTCGGCGAGCAGCAGCGTGCGCACGCGCTCGAGCACCTTGTGAATATTGACCGGCGCGTGCCGGGTAATGTGATGAGGGCCGAGCATGGAGTCGACCAAGTCTTTTAGCCGGTCGACTTCTTGAACGATGATATGGGTATATTCGCGAAGCGCCGGGTCGTCGAGGTCGCGCTCAAGAAGCTGGGCCGCGCCGCGAATACCGCCCAGCGGGTTTTTCACCTCGTGGGCGAGGCCCCGGGCCAGCACCTTGATGGTTTCCTGGCGGGTGGTCAGCGCCTCCTCCCGGGAGATCTGCATTAGCCGGTCCCGCGGCTCCACTTCGAGTAGAAGCTCGCCAGGCGAAAGCGGCGTGACGGTGTAGTCCACGGTGAGTGGCTCGCCGTTGAGCGGGGTAATGCGCGCCTCGCGCTGGGTATAAGGGTGAAAGGCGTCGCGCGCCTTGGCCAATACATTATCGATACTTTCGCCACAGCCCAGCAGCGTGTCCAGACTCATGCCCTTGACGCGGCTAATGCTGACCGCCAGTAGCGCTTCGGCGGCCGGGTTCATCCAGCAGACGCGCAGTTCACCGTCCAGCAGCAGCACTGCGGTGGTGAGGTGTTCGAGTAAACGCTGATACATGGCGTGTCCTGAGGAGCCCCTTAAGAATTCGCGTGGCTTGATCATCGTGTGGTGCAATGTCTGTGTGATGTTTTAAGAGGAATTGCAAAAAGCGCGCCAATTGGGCGCTAGCACCGTCGTGCACGGCTTTAACGCATTAAGGCGGCGCAACGCGGCGTTTAATAGCGCAGCACAGCCCGGTTAACGCCGCGACTTCGCACCATTTTAGTGCATATTAGCGCGGCGCGACGGTAATACTCACCGCGTCAGTGCGGTGCTGAACGCGCCCCTGGCTATCGAGCAGCTCGGCTTGAAGCCGGTGGTGCCCTTGCGGCAAGCCGGTCAACCAAAACGCGTCGCTGTGCAGCGCCGACTGGCTGACCTCGCCGTTCACCAGAAGCCTTATTTGATGGTCGTCGCGCAGGGCCGGCTCAACGTACACCTCGACCGGGGTCATGGCATCGCGAATCAGCGCCTCGGCCGACGGGTTGGCGATCACAAACCGGTCGTAGGGCATGAAGGGCTGGCCGGGCCGGGCCCTTGTCGGGCTCGAAGACGGTGGCGGCGACGTCCGCTCGACCCCGGGCAACGGCGCCAGCGTGATCGCCTCGCCGCCGCGCTCCGGGTTGTCGGTATAAGTGACCCGGCCGCTTTCATCCACCACGCGGTACACCGTTTGCGCCTGAAGCTTTCCCGCCGTCAGCGAAAGCCCCAACAGCAACGCCGCCAGGCGCGCGTACTTCGCCATGCCAATGACACGCATGCCCATGTTCTCCCCATAAAAAAACCCCGCCGAGGCGGGGTTTTGAGTCAGTAACACCTCAAGGGTGCCCCTAACGTTAGAGCTTAGCAGCTGTAGTACAGGTCGAACTCGACCGGGTGCGTCGCCATACGCATGCGCGTCACTTCTTCCATCTTGAGCTCGATGTAGGCGTCGATCATGTCATCGGTGAACACACCGCCTTCGGTCAGGAAGGTGCGGTCAGCGTCGAGGGCTTCCAGCGCCTGGTCGAGGCTCGAGGCCACGGTCGGTACGGCCTTGCCTTCTTCCGGCGGCAGGTCGTACAGGTTCTTGTCCATGGCATCGCCAGGATGAATCTTGTTCTTGATGCCGTCGATACCCGCCATCAGCATGGCCGCGAACGCCAGGTACGGGTTGGCGGTCGGGTCGGGGAAGCGCGTTTCGACACGCTTGCCTTTCGGGCTAGCCGTGTACGGAATACGGATCGACGCACTACGGTTACGCGCACTGTAGGCCAGCATGACCGGCGCTTCGAAACCCGGCACCAGACGCTTGTAGGAGTTGGTCGAGGCGTTGGTGAAGGCGTTCAGGGCACGGGCGTGCTTGATGATGCCGCCAATGTAGTAAAGCGCCATTTCGGAAAGGCCCGCGTACTCGTCGCCGGCGAACTGGTTGGCGCCATCTTTCCAGAACGACTGGTGAACGTGCATGCCGGAGCCGTTATCGCCAACCAGGGGCTTGGGCATGAAGGTCGCGGTTTTGCCGTAGGCGTGGGCCACGTTGTGGATCACGTACTTCATTTCCTGAACTTCGTCGGCCTTCTTCACCAGGGTGTTGAACTTGACGCCGATTTCGTTCTGACCGGCGTTCGCCACTTCGTGGTGATGCACTTCGACGCTCTGGCCGATCGCCTCAAGGGTGTTACACATTGCGCCACGAATGTCGTGGAAGCTGTCCACCGGCGGAACCGGGAAATAGCCGCCTTTCACACGCGGGCGGTGGCCCAGGTTGCCGCCTTCGATCTGGCTGTCGGTCGCCCAAGCGCCCTCTTCCGAGGAGATCTTGTACATGGAGCCTTGAATGTCGGTCTTCCAGTGTACTTCGTCGAAGATGAAGAACTCGGGTTCCGGGCCGAAAAACGCGGTGTCGCCAAGGCCGGTGGACTCGAGGTAGGCTTCGGCACGCTTGGCGATGGAGCGCGGGTCGCGATCGTAACCCTGCATGGTGGCCGGCTCGATGATGTCGCAACGCAAAATCAGCGTGGCATCTTCGGTGAAGGGGTCGAGAAAGCCGGTGCCGTCTTCCGGGCGCAGAATCATGTCGGATTCGTTGATGCCCTTCCAGCCTTCGATGGAGGAGCCATCGAACATCTGACCGTTTTCAAAAAACTCTTCGTCCACGTCCCGTGCCGGTACGGTGACGTGCTGCTCTTTACCGCGCGTATCGGTGAAACGCAGGTCTACCCATTTGACTTCATTTTCTTCGATTAGCGCGAGCGTCTTGGCTGACATACTGTTCTCCGTCTCCGGTATGAGCGTGGCTTAAAGCGTGTACTGTTAAGCGATCTATTAAACGTATTGTTGAACAAAACCGTTGATACGCCGCGAGCGTATAGCACGCCTTTGTTGTGTATTCGCATTAAGGCGAGTTTCAAACCCGACCCTGTGACCAGCGATTAAAATAAACCGACTATCGTTGTAGCACGCTGTGAGGCGTTTGCCTACGACGCCAGCCGTTGCCGTTTAATAAGCATGTAACGTGCCAACTTTGCACCAATATGGCATGGCGAATTACCAAGCCTCTGTTTTAAAAATGATTTTCTCAACCCGAAAGCTGCCCTGATGTTGCGCGTTCAAATCAACGCACCCGGGACGGGGCTCAGAAGTCACTTTCAACTGCACCAAAAGGGTTCATAAAAGCCTTTATTGAACCAAATGCGTGCGCAAGCACGGGGTGATCGCCTCTTTGCTACACTTTCAAGCGCTTCCCAAAGAGCATGGTGGTCAACGTGGTGGTATTCGCGATCTTGTTCAGCCCGATAGAGCCCACGACGCCCACGACGATCAACAGCAGCGCGTAAAGGAAAAGCGGCAGGGTTTCTACGCCGACCACCGTATCGACAATGGCAAAAAACATCGGGTGGGCGAGATAAATGCCGAAGGAGTAGCGGTTGATCGTGCGCATCCACGCAGGCGCGGGGCGCCCTTTCAGGTAGCGCATGGCGCAAAGCGTTGCCAACACGAACAGCGGGATCACCCACACCTCCTTGGAGGTGAACACCAGCCAGCCGGGAAGCGTAGCCAGTACGATCAGCACCACCGCCCCGGCCAGCCAAACCGGGGAGGAGAACACTTGCATCCAGCGCGGCGGGCGGGGTTTTGTCGCGCCTTGCGCTACTGGCTGGTAGTAGCGCACCAGCACCAGCGCCAAAAAGAACAGATACACCCAGCCAAGCGGGGCGACCCATAGCAGGTAGCCTGGCGGCGCCACCTCGAGCCAGTAGGCCGTGCCCCAGTACGCCATGCTGACCACGCAGCTCACCCAAAGCCCGGGCACCGGGTCGAACCGCCACAGCCGCCAGCGGGCAAACAACCAGTACGCCACGTAGAACTGCATGGCGATAATCAGAAAGTAGCCGTGCCAGCCCGCGTAGAGAAAGTACTCCCGGGCAACGCTTAAATACCCCACCGAGGTCCCGCCCATATTCAGGCGCACCCACTCGGCGGTGGCGTAGATAAACCCATACGTTACGTAGGGCAGCATCACGTACTTAACGCGTTGCCATAAAAACCCCGGCGGCACCTGGCGGGCGTAGCGAAGCGCGAACACGAAAATGGAGATAAACAAAAAAACCGGCGTTCCCAACACCAGGGGGATACGCATCAAATCGGTGGTCAGGGTGTCCACGCGTTGATTGAGATGGTCCAGCCAATGAAACAGGAAAACCGCCGCGCATCCGTAGGCGCGCAGCCAATAAATCTCCTCGACCTTTTGCATCCAAGCCTCCTGCCCTGAGGCGCTGCTATGCTAATAGCGCAGCCAGCCCCGCTGGTCACATCCCTTTTGTCATGAACACTCGGAGGCAGTGTGCCCCTTCACCCTATTGCGGCTTATCTTATGCGCTCAGCGCGTGCGCTCACTGTTGTTATGAGTACTTTTTTACTCAGTGCCCCGGCGCTGGCCGGCGAGGTCTCGCGCCACGCGTTCCCCTCCCCGGTGCTAGGTGATGACTACCCTTACACGCTCTACCTGCCCGACGGCTACCAGGTAGATGCCGCCGAGCCCTACCCGGTGGTCTACATGCTGCATGGCTCGTTCGGCAACGAACACGACTGGGTCAGCCGGGGGCGGCTGGCCCGAACCGTCGACCGTTTGATCGACGCCGGGCACCTCCCCCCGGCGGTGTTCGTCATGCCGGGCAGCCGCAGTTGGTGGGTCGATGGCTATAACGAGCCTGCTCGCCGCGCCTTTTTCGACGACCTGATGCCGCATATCGAAACCACCTACCGCGTAGGCACCACCCGCGCCAAGCGCGGCGTGGCCGGGCTCTCGGCCGGCGGCTTCGGCGCGCTGAATTTCGCCCTCGAGCGGCCGGACCTGTTCGCCGCGGTAGCGGCGCTTAGCCCGGCAAGCTACGTCCCCGCACCGCCGCGCAACTCCTCGGCGCACCGCCACCCGGCCTTTCTCGACGCCCAGGGCGAGTTCGATCAAGCGCTTTGGCAGCGGCTCAACTATCCGGCTCACCTGGAAGATTACCGCCTGGCGGTCGCGCCGGGCGCCAACAACGAACCCAGCGCCACGCCCCCGGTGCCGCTTTATATCAGCGCGGGCCGCCGCGATGAGTTTGACGCCGAATATCACGCCCGCCTGCTGCGCCAGGCAATCGAGCGCATTCAACCAGGCCAAGTGCGCCTGGACCTTTACCCCGGCGGGCACACCTGGCGTGTATGGCGTGCCAGCCTACCCGCGGCGCTTACCTTCCTGTTTCAATACGTTGGCGCCGAGGAAACACCCGATAACGGCGAATGGGACGGCCAGTAGGCGAGGCCCCTGACGACAAACTACACTAAGCTCATCACTCACTCGACAAAAGGATATTGAGGATGCATCAACATATCGAATGGGACGACCCCGGCAGCGCCAGCGTCGCGGCCTACTTCCAGGGCGACCCCAACCACACCCCGCCTTACCCCGGCGCCATTCTCTCCGCCCGCTACCAGCGCCGTATCGTACGCGTCAAAGTAGAAACCTACCGGGAAGAAGACGCCGTCAGCATCGGCACCGTGGCCGCCATCCTCGACGAACACGGCCACCGCCACAAAACCCAAGGCAAACTCAACATCGACGACATCGTACGCCTGCCGGATGACAAGCGCGCGATGGAACGCTGGGAAGAAGAAAAGTAAGCCCCGCCTACGCTAACGCAGCGTGCGCCCCACCGCTTATGACGAAGTACCCCCAAGCGGTGGGGCCGAATCAGTCGGCTCTTGATTAAAGCCTTTCAACAGCACGGTATGAAAGTTCGAGTCTCCCCATCTGCATCGCCCCACTCGCTGGACGTTCTCTACTCCCCCGTATGCGCTGGCGGCCCATGCGGCAGCGAACCTGAAGGCACAGCCTGAGCTCTTCGACGACATTTTCTAAGCTGCCTGGGCGGCAGCGAACGGTAGCGGGCTGGCGGGGGTAGCGGGCTGGCGTTTCTAAGCTGCCTGGGCGGCAGCGAACATGTGCGGTAATAGCGTCAGCCCGCTGCCTATTTTCCAAGCCGCCTAGGCGGCAGCGAACAGTGACATGGCGTGCTGATAGTTGTTGCGATATTTCTAAGCTGCCTGGGCGGCAGCGAACAAAGTTATTGCGGTACTGAATCAGAAAGGCGGTTTCTAAGCTGCCTGGGCGGCAGCGAACGAGGGCGTCGGCATCTACGACAACGACTTACTGTTTCTAAGCTGCTTGGGCGGCAGCGAACCTGAAGCAATACAGCTTATCAGTGCAGCAAGCTTTCTAAGCTGCCTGGGCGGCAGCGAACAGGGGAGCAGAGGTATCGTGTCAGTAGCGGGCTTTCTAAGCTGCCTGGGCGGCAGCGAACGCAGTAACGCTGCTGATGCCGCCGATAGTGCTTTTCTAAGCTGCCTGGGCGGCAGCGAACTGGGCTACTTTCCCACGTCGCGCTATCCCGATTTTCTAAGCTGCCTGGGCGGCAGCGAACTGGCAAAAACCGGACTGCTCGGCTTGAAGGTTTTTCTAAGCTGCCTGGGCGGCAGCGAACGGGTCGCACTGTCGAGGCGACTACTGTCAAGATTTCTAAGCTGCCTGGGCGGCAGCGAACCCGAGTTCACGATCGACGAGGACATGCTTAACTTTCTAAGCTGCCTGGGCGGCAGCGAACCTTGATGAGCGTTTCGAACTCGTCATCTTCCATTTCTAAGCTGCCTGGGCGGCAGCGAACGCCTCCAGGTAGCTGATCTGGCCATCGCCGTTTTTCTAAGCTGCCTGGGCGGCAGCGAACGGCGGGCATCGGCGGCCAGGCGGTGTCGTTCTTTTCTAAGCTGCCTGGGCGGCAGCGAACGAGGCTGTGATTACTCGCCGCAATCGCCTCCATTTCTAAGCTGCCTGGGCGGCAGCGAACGATCCTCTTTCCAGGAGAACCACACGGCCACTTTTCTAAGCTGCCTGGGCGGCAGCGAACTCAGACACGCCGATGTCCATGCTGGCCGTGGTTTTCTAAGCTGCCTGGGCGGCAGCGAACCTCGGGCGAAGCCGGGGCCATTCGCGTCAGAATTTCTAAGCTGCCTGGGCGGCAGCGAACGTGCGCTGTGAATCGTCGCGGTTGCCGGTTGATTTCTAAGCTGCCTGGGCGGCAGCGAACGCCTCAAACTCGTAGTCCTGGGCAACGATGATTTTCTAAGCTGCCTGGGCGGCAGCGAACTTGCTCACGGTAGCGTTGATCGCATAAGTCTTTTTCTAAGCTGCCTGGGCGGCAGCGAACTTGGTGGGTGCGTGTAAGGAGCTATCGCGCTGTTTCTAAGCTGCCTGGGCGGCAGCGAACGGCACGCTACCCGGCATAGACGCCAACGCAGTTTTCTAAGCTGCCTGGGCGGCAGCGAACCCAAGCTGCTCGAGCTGCAACGCGCCGAGCATTTTCTAAGCTGCCTGGGCGGCAGCGAACTCTTTGGGCTATCGTGCTGCTCATTTTTCTCTTTTCTAAGCTGCCTGGGCGGCAGCGAACTGAGCACAGACAGCGACGAAGCCGGGCCGATATTTCTAAGCTGCCTGGGCGGCAGCGAACGAGACGTTCAAGCAGGAAATGGCGAAGCGTAATTTCTAAGCTGCCTGGGCGGCAGCGAACGGCGAAAATGATCGAAGTGTACGGGGCGACATTTTCTAAGCTGCCTGGGCGGCAGCGAACATTTCACAGCCCATCTCCAAGAAGCCTGTCATTTTCTAAGCTGCCTGGGCGGCAGCGAACCCTGTGTAATTGGATACGCACACAGTGCCTTTTTTCTAAGCTGCCTGGGCGGCAGCGAACGTTTTTTCTAGCGCATTGCCTTCATGGTATTCAGTTTCTAAGCTGCCTGGGCGGCAGCGAACCCGATCAGGTGCAAAAGATCAATTCGCGCATCTTTCTAAGCTGCCTGGGCGGCAGCGAACCTGGGGCTCTTTCGATGAGACCGGCGCGTGGTTTTCTAAGCTGCCTGGGCGGCAGCGAACTAGAGCATACCAAAATTAACGTTCTGATTGTTAAAGAGCTTTAGCCAAAAAAGCGGTATCACCCCTTTTCCAAGTGATACCGCTAAGTGCTTGATTAACCGCTACCCTTTCTTATGCTCAAAAAAAGGGTCAAAACCATGGCACGGTCGCGTCGGGGCTTAAACCATAGCGGTTGAACACACCCACCACCGATTGGCCCCGAGGTTTACCATGCTCGATAAACAGGCTAAAACGCTGTTGGGTCGAGCGGCTATTGATGTTCACGAAGGGTAATTCGATACGCTTTTCCGCCACCTTGGCGTAAATTTGGCGCGCCTCGCTTTCTGATACGTCATGCCGTTTGGCATAGCGTTTCGCACGGCTGGGGCTTCCCGTATTGAACTGCCTACGCGCTACGTTAATGTGCTGAGCATTGGCGGGCACCGCTAGCACGTCGCTCACGCTCACGTGGTCGCGCATGCCGGTGAGCCAGTTGGCGGCCATCAGCTGCTGAAGGCGCGCTTGGGTGGCGTGCAAACGCAGATGACCGCCCAGCGTGCGTGCGTTCACTCCGTGCTTACGTAGCGGAAAGCTAACGCCGATATCGTTTGCTTCCAGGTCGAAAAGCGCCCGGTGCAGTTTGTTATAAAGCGCGCCCATCAGCATGGGTTCGGGGAAATCCGGGTCGGGCCTTAAGTGGATATCGATATAGTGATCCATGGCCTACCCCGCTTCGCCGAATACGCCGCCGCGGATGAGGGTCGCCATGACAAAGTGCTGGTTTTCGGTAGACGGCACCTGATCTTTAATCATCCAGTTATCCAGCAGCGAGTAAAAATCCGCTTTTTGCTTGGGCTGACGATACGCTTTGCCCTGTGTGGTCACTGAGCCGTATGGTTCTACGGCAATAGGCCCCAGGTCTTCATCGTTTTCATTGGGGTACCAGGTGTCGATGGTACGAATGGCATTACCCAACTTCTGCGAGTGAATACCGGCAATATCGCTGACGTGATACAGCGTTTTGCTCTTATCGCCACGCCCCCGGTCAAGAATCAGTTCCTGGGAGGGGAATACTTCCTGGCCACTGCCCACGCGCACGTAGGCTACTACCTCAAGCAGCAGGTGCTGCTCACCCGCCAGCGCTTTTGCGATCACACTGGCGAGTTCTTTAAGCTCGGCGGTGTCTTCGAACGTTCGCAGCGAAAGCGATAACGCATCGAATTTCCACTCTTTAGCGACGCTGCCTTGAGCCAACTGACGAATACTGACTTCTACTTGCTCTGCGCCCATGCGGTTGCGCCACAAGAAGCGGCCGTTAGCGAGATTATTGGCGTAACGGTGGGCCAGCTCGCCGAAGCCTTGTGCTTGCTTGTACTCAGCAACTGCCTGCTCCAGCTTGGCCTGGTATTCGGCGTTATTGCAGGCCGAAGGCGTTCCGGCACCAGCCAATACTCGAAGGGTGAAGCGAGCGACCAGGGTATCGGCATCATGAGGTAGTGTGGCGACATCTACCGTTTGAAGATTGGGATTTTCAATTTCAGCATCCAGCTTCGCAGGATCCTGGTCTTTCGCTTTGAGACGATTGGAAATCGTCCCGCGTACCGACTTTTCACGCACTAGGACTGGCTGCCACTGCTGTTCATCTTCCCGCGCATCCCAGCTGCTGGCATAGAGCAGCGCGTCGGAGGGGTCGAGCTTACGCTCAAAGGCAAGGACGGAGGCGGTTTTAAGGGTATCGTTTTTAGCCATGATAAAACTCCTTGTTTATTGTGCAGTGGCGCGAAGGTGGTAATCGTTATTGAGCCGGTAAAGATCCGCTTCTTCGTCGTTATCAACGTACCAAAGCAGATCTTCGGGTTGCTTCATGCGGTGCGGGCTAACCCACTCGCCAATCGAGTAGAGGCTTTCGACAAAGCGAAACCTGGTTTTTTCATCACGGGCATTGGCGACTTCGCCAGGATTGAAAAGATCGGAAATAGCGCCGTACCCTACGGGAATAGGCACCAGCCAGCCGCGATAAGGGCGCTGCACCTGCCAAACGGGCTTCTCGTTGGACTGGCCTTCGTTTTCTAGCGCGCAGTGGTGGTTAAGCCGTGAGAGATCAAGCCATGCGTCCAGCAAGCTGGCCTCGGAGTTTTGCTGTTGTAGCGTCTGGTGATGTTTCGCGAGGTAGTCATCGCGCAGGGTGAGCGCAAAGCCCGGCAGCCAGCGGCGCTTGAGGCGCGCAAACTGCCTGGCCCGCTCTTCCTCCTTGTCATCCAGCACCACCCATTGCGGGCGCTGCTGATGGCTTGGCACGTTGCGGTTAGACACCACGCTGCCCCCGGCAATACGCATGCCTGCCACGATTTCACAGATCTGGTTAGCCATATTGTCGTGATCGCTTTCTACAGCGGCGGTCTCAATGGCAAAGACCAACGTGATATCCAGATGAACGCGCCCTTCTTCTACAAAAGACGGTGTTATGTAACTGCCATCTTTTTCGATTTTCTTACGATCTTCATCAGAAGAGAGAGGGTTACGTGTTAAATGAAAGCCCCGGATATAGCCGTCTTTAGTGGCTTGGGCTTCAAAGTCATGGCAAATTACGCCAACGCTACTAAGCGAAACGTTGATACCGGCTAAAAAGAGCTTGCGCTCCAGGGCGTGCATCAAGCCCACAAAAGCGCTCATGGCGGGAAAGCCCCAAGTCATCGGGCTGGAAATCGCGTTGGCGTTTTGTACCCGCAGGTGCGGCAGAACCAAGAGATTTTTAACGTTACTCATCGTCATCACCTCCTGGCAGGTTGGTTAAGTCTTCCACGAGGTTTTCCATCCAGCGGCGGTCACGATCCAGCATGGCTTGGTGGGTCGTATCTTTTGCCAGCGTTTTCTTCCAGTGACGAAATTCCACATCGCCTAAAGGGAGCTTGTTACCCACCGCCGCATTGAGCCAGTTAGCAAAGCGATGGCGAATATCATCGGCCCATTCCGCGCTGTTTCGCGCCTCACGAAAAGCGACATCTTCCTCGGCACGGCCAGGGTCTAGCCAAAAGGCTTCTTCGGCGACCAGTTCACATTTTTCGTCGTTGCTCCATCCCGGCGACAGGCTATGCATTTGCATCGTGAACAGCGCCAGCTCATCCATCAGCATGGCCGTGTAATCATCACGCAGGTCGCGGGTGTGCATGTCCGCGTTCGGGTTAGTTTCAAGAAATTGCTTAAGCTCTTTTATCAGCGAGCGCACTTCTGGACGACGGCTAAAAACGCCGGGGTGAGTAAAAACCGAGGCTAATTTTAGCGGCGGGCGAATATCGCGCACGTTCCAACGAGGTGGCATGGAGGCTAATAGATAGTTATTCCCGCCCCGCTCGCTATTAAGCTGAGAGATATTCTGCGGCTTGGTGCCACCCATTTTCTGCACGGCCAGGTCGGGGTAGTTGTGTACCGGCTGCTCCGTGTATTTGCCTTCTCGTTTAGCTTTACGGGCGTCTTTGGCCTCTTCGCTAAAGCGATCATGATTAATGGTTTGAAAGACGCGGTGCGCCAGCGAAGTGGCATAGAGCGGGGCTAGTAGATGAAAGTTCTCGGCGTCATTTTCAATGTCTGCGGCATCATCCCCCATTAGCCAGTAGAGCTGTTTTGCGCGGGTATGCGAGGCGTGCTCACCACGCGGTTCGGTAATCGCCGCGAAGGCGTTGATCCACGCCTGAGCTTGTTCGGGGTTATCGCTTAACGCTAGGGCAAACTCGTTATCGTTTTCCAGCGCGCGCTCAAGCAGCGATTTGCCTTCAAATTGCAGCTTCAAGAACTTGTAAACGTCCAGGGCGGCAGCGTTTCCCACCACATCGCCTGCAAAGTCAGCAGGTAATACATGACTACCGACAAGATAGTGTTTGTGTAGCGATTCCGGAGGTGCGTAAAGGCTGGAGCCTTTTGCATCAGGGTGGATGGGTTTTAAAGAGTGGGTAACCACTTGCAGCTGGCCTACACGCCTTGCCGCATCGTTGATCCAGGTGTCGAACTGGAACTGCTCCACCAGCGCTTGGTATTTTGGGTCGTCGGGCACCAGCTTTTCCGCTTTGGTATCGAAGCGTTCTTTTAAGAATTGTTCAATGATGCTTCGAATCACTGCCTGCTGAGTTATCACCATGGATTATCCTTGTGATTGTCTATGGAGCTTCTCGACAATTTAGAAGTACTGCTAGCCAAGCTATGCGAAGTTAATTTAAATTTCCAGTTATTTTCCAGTGTACTCGTGATAGCCAATTCTGGGCTATAATAACGACCTGGCGTAAAGCTAGCTTAGTAAAGTGTGCTCGTTACTTAGCGCTGCCGCACAGGCAGCAGGGGCCTCTGCCTCAAGCCCTAAAACGTGACATATCATTTATACAGTACTATTATTGGTACTAAAGATAAGAGCGCCTATGGCAAAGCTTGATAAGCTTCTGGATAAGGCACGTCGTCAGCCCAAGAACATGAGCTTCGACGAGCTAGCATATCTTTGTGACCACTACTTTGGCCCTCCTCGTCAGCAAAAAACCAGTCATCAGGTGTACAAGACACCGTGGCCCGGCGACCCTCGCGTTAATATCCAGCGAGGGAAAAATGGAGAAGCCAAGGTTTATTAGGTACGCCAAGTGCTCACTGCCATTGATAAATTATCGTCATCTATATGACGATAGGAGTCGTGCCATGGTTAACCATACCCATTACACATACCGTATACGCTGGTCTGAAGAAGACGACCAGTTCGTTGGCTTATGCACCGAACTACCCAGCCTTTCCTGGCTTGCAGATAGCCACCAGGAAGCCTTGGACGGCATACTCTCCCTCATTTCTGAGGTGGTGGGCGACATGGAAGCCGAAGGCGAAATCCCCCCCACCCCTCTTTCCGAGCGGCACTATTCTGGTCGTTTTAATGTGCGAATCCCCCCGGAAAAACACCGTGAGCTTGCGATCAAGGCAGCAGAGGAAAACATAAGCCTCAATCGCTTGGTTAGTGATCGGCTCGCAAATGTTTAGCTAGCGACTCCGCCAAAATCCTAATACCGGGTGATACCCCCACCGCTGGTTTCTAGCGGAGGCCGTTACCGTGCCGAAGACCCGAGCAGCGCGATCAAGGGGGATATCCAGGTCTTCTGCCAAGTCAGCCAGTGCCGTCAGGTAGTCGCTTGTACCCCAAGGCTGAATCCGCTCTCCTTGCTCGCTTGCCAGGTCTATCCGTACCAGCAGGCTCTCTTCCACTGGTACATAAAGCTTTTCACCACGCCTTGCGCCGTCGTCTACGCGGTGCAGTGTCCAGCTTTCTCCGCTCTCATCGGGCAACAGCGCTAGCGTTATTTCAGGTTCGAGCTGCTTACGAAACGGATCACGTTGAATCAACACCCCCGTCAAATGCAGGTGTGGCATTACGTGCCAACTGTAAGCGCCTAGCGGCGGCGGGTTAGGCGCTTTGCCTATGCGTAGTTCTTTTTTAGTTAATGGCTCGGCGGGCGGCTCGATCATCAGTTGGTGCAGCCGCGCGTGTTCAAGATCAACGAGGCTTTCCTTGGCGTGCAACGTTTCCCGCGCCAGCACACGGGGCCGCGCGTCAATTACCTGATACTCATCCGGCGTTAACAAGGTGTTAAGAGAGTGGTTATTGAGACGCCAGGTAGCGTTCGTCTCAAAACCAGGTTTATGGAAGGCAGGGGCACCCGGTTGCTCAAGGTCTTTTAGATTGCTTTCCAAAAGCAAAATATTGGGCACTTCGCAGGCTTGTTCGCGGTGACGGCGCACGCGGCCCGCTAACTGAATAATCGAACGCATGGAAGAAGGCTCGACAATGGCCCAGTCGTAGTCATGATCACGCCCCACTTCCGTGACCGGCGAGCCTAGCACGATAAACAGGTGGTCGTTTTCTGCGCAGCTATCCAATAACCGGCGGATATCGGGCTGCTGAAACACGCGTTCAGGCTCGGCCCGTTGCAACGTTTTGTCCAACCGACGTTCAATTTCTGAGCGCATGACTAATGGGTGGCGAGAATGATAGACGCACAGATGAAGTCGCACATCTTCAGGGGCACCCTGTTGAAATAGTGCCCTGGCAACATCCACCAACGGGTCAATATTGGCCATTCTAATCAAGCCAAAACTGACGCGTTTGCCTGAGCAGGGGTCAACGGAGTGATGCTGTTGGTGGAGCGCGAGCGCATTTTCACGCAGCAGGGTCGCTATCGCAGGCCTGATCTCTTCCGGGCGTTTACCCAGCGGTGGCAACGCTAAAATATCCGCGCGGCGGCGTACCGGGCTTTTGGCGAGGCGCTCTAACCGACGCTTGGCAAAGGCGTGGTGGGCTGTTTTGAAGGTCTCACTACTGACGCAATCGTGATGCTGGCGATCGTGCTCATCGAACCAGGCACAGCAGATATTGACCGACAAGCCCGGTTCGCCACGGTGGCGTTGAAAGGCTTCACGCCCGCTGCGGTAGGCTTCATACAATCCTTCCACCAACGCGGGCGGCAGGGTAGCCGAAGAAAGTAGTACCCGTGAGCCAAGAAGCCCTGCCCAATTGACGAGCCGGGTAAGCGCAGGCAGGTCGCTGATATCGAAATCGTCTATTTCATCGAGCACCAAGTCACTGCTCATCAGGCGAAGCATCGGTACGATTTGCCGTCCGCCTCGTGTGCTCTCTGTAGAGGGAACCAGATGGTCAACGGTACATACCAGAATGGGGGCGGCAATCAGTGCGCGAGTACCCGGCTCGTCACTCAAACGACGCAGCACCGGGTGGCTCTCAAAATTGCCGTCAAATACCACGTGGGCGTCTTCTTCGATCAGCGCCTGCCTGGAAGCCGAGCCGCTGGCTTCGGCCTCTTGCTCGTAGTGCTCAAACAAGGTTTTATTGGCGCTGCCTCCCACCCGCACAGCGAGTTCATCTTCACCCAAATGTAGACGTTCACGCAGGGCCTGACCGGTTTGCAGCGTCAAGGTGCGCAGACCTAGCGCAATACTGAAGCGCGCGCCCTGCTGAGGATCGGCCAGCGCATACATGATGCGCCCATTCGCCAAGGTTTTACCGCAGCCGGTGGAAGCCATGTTGATACCAAAAAAACCCTGACGTTGACTGCGTTCTCTCAGCGACTGGGCTAGATCGAAGGCCTTATCCTGCCAGCGAAAACGTGGGTGACTACTGCGCTTACGAAAGCCCTTATGGCGAGCTAAACGGGGTAAGTGGCTGTCGACGCTGGGCAGCGCACGGGCGACTGCGGCGGCGTGTTTTTCAACGCCCAGAATATGCTCATCCAATGGCTGATTGGGCTTGCCGGTTTTACGCACGGTATTGGCGGTCAACGGATAATTGGGTTCGCCCCTCACACGATGCTGCAAGTCTTCCAGGCTTGAATAGTGGTGGTCGGCCAACATCAAGCTAAGCCGGGCCAAGTGCATCACGTAGCGGCTTTCCAGCCAGTGACTACCATTTTGCAGCCGCGCCTGTAGCCGAGAGGCTAACTTCCCCGCTCGTTCGCGCCAGCGCGGCGTGCTGACCGGCAAGCCCTTACTGAACTGCCAGTACGGCGCTATGCGTTTGGGATCCTGGGTCTCAGGAATCTCGTTCCACTCGGCATGAATAGATGCAAACAGCCCGCCTAGCTGCTCTGCCTGAAGTGGTGTCTTTCCTCTGCCCCAGCGCCGTTCAGCCGTGCCATCTTGCTCCGGTGGTTTTAGCGGTAGCCGGTGGTGGCTAAGCACCAGCCAACCCAGCGCGGCAGCTAGCGGCGGCAGTTGACTAAATACTGCAGAGGTAGAAGCATCTATTCCGTCATGCCCCATATCTTCCAGCCAGTCCCGCTCTTGATAGCCACCTTCCGCCAAGCGCGCCAACCAAGCAGCGTCGTCGTCACGTCCTACAAAGGCTTGGAACAGGCGTAGCGATATCCATTCATGGCGGTACAAGTTGCGGCCTTCCAGTTTGCCTTTAAGCCGCTGCTGGAAGGCGTCGCAGGCTTTGCCTAGGTCGTGCAGCAACGCGGCCAGCGCGGTGAGCAGGAGAATGTCTTCGCCGTTGTGCCAGTCGTTTTCATCGCGGCGGCGCAGGATATCTCGGGCGGTGGTATTGGTCGGTACTGCGCCATTGAGATTGAACTTGGCTGCATCCCCCACCACCCACAAAAGCTCGCTGTGATCGTGCCCGCGAATCCAGTGGCAGGCCACGGCGGTATTCTTGCGGGCGGATTTGCGTAAAAGCTTACGCAACGTATCAAGCCCGGCCTGGGTGATCGGTGTTTGCCAGGTGCGGTCCCCTCGGCGCTCAGCGAACTGATCGAGAATACGCCGGGTCTCCTTGAGCGCGTTCTTGTTGCACTGGGAGATCAGCAGCACGTTCATGGCTCGCCGCTCTTCTCTTGATGCCCCAGCGCCTGGGCCACGTCCTTGAGCGTATCGATCATGAAATCGAGGGATTCGGTCCGGGTCAGTCGCTCGATGCAGGCCTGGCGAAATTCCTGCTCTTCATCGCCACGCATGGCAGAGATAAACGCCTGGGGTAGAATCACGGCGTCTTTGACGAGATCCGCCACGTCGAACACCAGCCCACCCCGGCGGGTTTTGCCGTGCAACACGGCAAGCCCGTGCGGGATGCCCAGCACCCAGGTGGCGGTGGCGGCCAACCCATACGCCAGGTAGTTGCCGTGGTCGAGAAAGCGGTTGGCGGGGTCAACGCCGGTACCGCGCTTGGCACGGGTGAAGTCGCCATAGTCGGTGGCGTTCACCGCTAATTTGAAAAGCGTTTTGGTCAGGCGCGCTTCGAGGGTAAGCAGGTCAACCGTGCTGGGTGCTTGGGCGATCGCTTCGCGATGGTGACCCAGCGCGCCATGCAAATGGTCGGTTGCAATGACGAACCCGGCGTCTTTCATTACCCGGCTGGTCCACAGCGCTTCGATACGCGCAAGGCGGGCCTGCTGGAACGCCCTGGCGGCATCCAGGCGTTTTACGTCATCGAACCAAAAACGTACCCAGTACTGCAGGTACTCCGTGGGCCGGTACTCGCTTTGCGGGGTTAGCCAGGCAACGTCGACATCCACTTCGTTGGCGGCAAATAGCGGCGTGCCACCGCCGCCACAAAAACCCACCAGCACGCCTGCCTTGGCAAGCTCGCGCATCGCCGCTTGAGTAATCGAGGTGCCGGTGCCCAACAAAAGCGAGGTGGTATTGGCGATGGGGATATTCCAGTAGCGCGACTTACTGCCCTCATCGGTGACGTACTCGACCCGGCCGCCGTTGACCAGCACCCGGCAGTGTTGAAGGTAATAAAGGTTCGCCCGCTTCGAGTGCAGGATGGTTTTCAAATCGTTGGGTGAAAAATCATCCATAAAGCCCCCTTAACCTTTTTTATCATCAAACCATTCCTGGCCCTGAAACACCACTGGCCCTCGCTATACTTAAGCCTAAAGCACCTTAATTAAACGCTCGTTTTTCTCGTTGCGTGCTACGCTTAGCGTGACTTTTTTACCACCCATAAACAGGTTCACGACCATGCGGCTACACCCTTGGCTCTGCGCGCTCGTATGCGCGTTCGCCCTTCCGGTTCACGCGCAATCCACCAACGACTGGGCGCAGTACGATGAGGTGTTCGAAAACGGTGCGCGCCAGGCCAACCTTTGGCAGTGGGGATGGACGGGCGTCTACGCGACGAGCCTGGCGGTGAACGCCTACCAGTCGAGCGAGGCAAGCGACCGCGACGACCGGTATGACGCGCGCGTGGGTGCGGTGAAATCCGCCCTGGCGCTGGGTGGCATGTTGACGGATCGCCAGCCGCATCCGGCGGCCCTCGAGCGCTACGAGCGCTTGAAAGCCAGCGGTGAACTGAGCGGCGTGCAGGCACTCGGCCTGGAGCTCGCTCAGGCCGAGCGGGCGAGGCGGGGCCTTGGCGCCCGGGTGAGTTCGCTGGTGGTCAACGGCTTGGCGGCCGGGGTGATCGCCGCCGACGGCCGCGGTGACGATGCGGCGATCAACTTCGCCTCGGGCATGCTGGTCAACGAGCTCCAAATTTGGACGCAACCAAGCCAGGCCTCTTCGGCCATTAACCGTTTTCAACCCGCCCAGGTGTCGCTGGGCCCCATCACGCTCAAGGGCGAATACGCTTTGACGTTGGCCCCTCACCAGGTGGGCGCGACCTGGCGCTATTAAGTGTTAGTCTGGATTTGAATACGACGTGATACAGGGGACAGCGCGGCCCGTGAACGCGGGTCGCGCCACGCAAAAAGGGTCAAGAGAAACCCATGAGTACCGCTCTAAAACAAAGCGTTGATAGTATCGAGGTGGTGGACGCGCGCCATATCGCCAAAGTGCTTGCGAGCCTGGACGATAGCCGCCATGCATTGACGGTGGCCCTCGATGGCCAGCCACCGGATTACCCGGCGCACCTGGAAAACCTAAGCCTGGAGACCGGCGAGCTGGCCTTGGTCGTGACCGACGCGGGCAGCCTCGACCCCGCCACACTCGCACAGCGCGCGATAACGCTGAAAGCCGAAAACGATCAGATTCTGAGCTTTGATGACTTCAAGGTCCGCCAGGCTGAACGTTGTGGCGAGGCGCTGACGATACGCGGCGCGATCCCCCAACGCCTGACTACCGCCGCGCGGCGGGGGCAGGCGCGCATCAAATTGCGAAAGGATATGCCGGTGAACGTGGCGCTGTCGCTTTTTACCGGCCAGCCGCCCATTACATCGAAACTACGCGATATTTCCGGCGGCGGGTGCCTTGTGCAGTTGCCGCTGGGGAAGTGCGTCCCGCTGACCGAAGAGGCGGTGGTCCCCAATGTCGTACTGACCTTTCCCAACGGCGAGCGCTTCACCGCCAGCGCTTCGGTACGCCATATTACGCCCATCGCCTATACCAACGAGGCGGCGATCGGGCTCGCCTTCGAAGACCTGGACCGCCCGCATCAGCAGGAACTGACCCAGATCGTCTTCACCACCGAGCGGGAAATCGCCTGGCGAAGCGGGGAAGGCTCGCGCCTGGTGTCACCGACCAAGCTCTATACCTCGCCGGACGCCAAAAAGCGCGCGCGGCGCCGGTCGAACACTCGGCCTCAGCGCTCCTCTCGCGCTGTCTCGGTATTGCGCGAAATCACGCGCGACTTGCACCTTTTTCTGCTGGCCTTACAAGCCGGCCAGCCGCTGCCGTTCGAACGCCTGGAACGCAGCGCCAACAAGCTCATCAAGCTACACGGCAAAGGCCGTCAGGCGTTTTTCTTTAGCCTGACCTGCTTGCGGGACGAACCCGCCTGGATGCAGCACTCGGTGAACGTGGCCGGCAAACTGGCCGACCTGATGCTGGCGGAGCCTTCGCTGGCGGACGATACCCATCGGGCGGTCAAGGCGGCGCTGATCCACGATATGGGCAAGGCAATGCTGATCGACGAGACGCTGCCGTCGCTTGAAAGCGATATGGACGAGCGACAGCGCCTACGCCTGCAGGCCCACGTCGATACGCTACTCAACGCACTCGAGCAGGCGGGCTACCCGTGCGGGCCGCTGGAGCGCGAGGTGATCGGGGCGATCAACGAGCGCCTGGATGGCTCGGGCTACCCGCGGGGGCTCAAGGGTGACGCGATCTCGACGCTGGCACGCATGGCGGCGGTCATCGATGTGATCGATGCCATGACCCGCGTGCGCGGTGATCGCCCGCCGCTGGATATCGTTCAGGCGTACCGCTTTCTCTACAATCGCCCGGAGCGCTTCGATCAGCACTGGGTCACGCGCTACGTACAGCGCCACGGCTTCTACCCTTTGGGCAGCCTGGTCGCGTTCTCCCACGGCTATCTTGCCTGGGTGTTGGATCTGGACGAGCGGGGCCAGCCAAACCGTGTCCACGTCGTGCGCAATACACACCGCGAGAAGGTCTTTTACGACGACGAGCTCGGCCGGGTGGATTTTGACCAGCTGGGCCGGCTTACCGGGCCTGCCCAGCCCCACCTCCACGGCCTTTGAAGCGGCTCTAAAGGCATCTGCCCGGTGCCCGCCCGCGCTCGTCGAATGCCAGGAAGCAGCGCGGCTGGCGGCGCGGGGGTAAAAGCGGCATATTGGCGCGGTCATTGTCAAAGGCGATGAAGCGGGTAAAATACTCGGCAATTTTTTGACACTTATAAATGTTATGTTATAACCTAATCGATCTGCCGAGGAGAGAGACGTTGAGCCACCATCCACATCGCCATAATCGCGAAGGGCCTTGCCACTTTTCGCTGATGTCACTCTCGGCCACTCGCCGCTTGCTGCTGGTGGCGGTGCCTATCGCCGCCCTTTGGCTACTGGTGTTCTGGGCCGGCGGGTGGGGCCGATGAACCATCGCGACCACACCAGGCTACAGCTGCACGACCTTCACCTGGCCCAGGGCCGGCGCATGGTGCTCGAACAGCTCAATGGCGATTTTCTACCCGGGGCGATTACCGCCCTGGTCGGCGCCAACGGTGCGGGCAAGAGCACGCTGATACAGGCCATGATGGGCGAATTACGTCCGGTCTCGGGCAGCGTGAAGTGCACCGTGGCCCCGGAGCGCCGCGCCTGGCTGCCGCAACAGCTGGCGCTGGACTTGACCTTTCCCATGAGCGTGGAAGAGCTGGTCATGACCGGCACCTGGCCAAGCCACGGCGCGCTCAAAGGGTATTGTGCGGCGCACTACCGCAAGGGTCGCGACATCATGGCAAGGCTGGGTATTTCGCACCTGGCCCACCGCCCGCTAGGTGAGCTTTCCGGGGGGCAGCGCCAGCGCGCGCTGATCGGGCGCACGCTAATGCAGGAAGCCGAGCTTTTACTGCTCGACGAGCCCTTTGCCAACGTGGATCGCGAAACGGTGGACATCCTGGTGACGATTCTGCGCCAGATGGCCGAGAACGGCGTCACGCTGATTATCGTGCTGCACGACATGGACCACCTGAAGCGCCTGGCCGACGAAGTGCTGATACTCAGCCACGGCCACGGCCGTTGGATCGCCCCGGAAGCGATCGCCGAACCGCATATGCCCGCTCAAAGCGTGCCGTTTAACGCAGGGGGTCTCCATGCTGGAACTGCTTAATGCCTGGCTGATCGCCCCGTTCGACTACGGCTTCATGCGCCGCGCGGTGGTCGGGGGCCTGGCGCTCTCCATCGCCGCACCGCCCTTGGGCGTGTTTCTGGTGCTGCGCGGCATGAGCTTGATCGGCGACGCCATGGCCCACGCCATCCTGCCCGGTGTGGCGCTGGGCTTTCTGTTGGCCGGTTTTTCGCTGCCGATGATGAGTATCGGCGGCGTGCTGTTCGGGCTGATGGTGGCGCTACTGGCCGGGGCGGTCTCGAAGATGGGCGGTCAGCGCGAAGACGCCGCCATGGCGAGCTTTTTCATCATCTCGCTGGCCGCCGGGGTCATGCTGATCTCGATCGGCGGCAGCAGTGTGGACCTTACCCACGTGCTGTTCGGCTCGATTTTGGCGATCAACTCCACCGCGCTTTTACTCATTGCCGGTATCAGCACCCTCATTGTGCTCATCATGGCGTTCATCTTCCGCGCGCTGGTGGTCGAGTGCCTCGACCCGCTGTTTCTACGCGGCCAGAGCCGGCGGGGCGGCTGGGTGCACAGCGTGTTCCTGGCGCTATTGGTGCTCAACCTCACCGCCGGGTTCCAGACACTGGGCACCTTAATGGCCGTGGGCCTGATGATGCTGCCCGCCACCGCCGCGCGGTTTTGGAGCAAACGCCTGGAGGGGCTGATGGGCATTGCCGTGGTGCTGGCCATGATCGCCAGTACCGGGGGGCTTTTGCTCTCTTATCACCTGGATATTCCCTCGGGGCCGAGCATCATCTTGCTGGCGGGCGTGGCGTATTTCTTCTCGGCACTGTTTGGCCGTTACCACAGCCTGGCCGCCCGGTTACGCCGTAAAACGGCGCCGCTGGATGCGCCGCTCGAGCATTCTCATACGCATTAGGAGTTTCGTTATGTCGCTACGTTTTGCCCCGCTATTGGTGGGCGTGTCTACCCTGCTCGCCCTGCCCGCCGCCATGGCCGCTGAGCGCGTTCAGGTGGTCACCAGCTTCTCCATTCTGGCCGATATGGTCGAAAACGTAGGCGGCGAGCACGTCGAAGTAAACTCGCTGGTCGGCCCGGACGGCGACGCCCATGTCTACTCACCACGCCCGGGGGATGCACGCGCGCTGGCCGAGGCGGACCTGGTGGTGTTCAACGGCTTGTTGTTCGAAGGCTGGATGGACCGGCTGCTGGACTCCAGCGACTACCAGGGCCCGCTGGTCACAGCGACCGACGGTATCGAGGCGCTGGATTATCATCCCCACGATCACGGCCATGATCATGGACACGAGCATGATCATGGGCACGACCATAGTCACGATCATGACCACGGGCATGAACACAGCCATGATCATGCGCACGAAAGTGATCAAGCTCATGATCACGACCACGATCACGTGCACGGCGATTCCGACCCGCACGCCTGGCAGGATATGGTCCAGGCCGAGGTGTATATCGCCAACATTCGCGATGGGCTGATCGAGGTAGACGAAGAGAACGCCGACGATTACCGCGCCAACGCCGCGCGCTATTTGGAAGAGATGGCCGAACTCGACCGCGAGATTCGCGCTTTGATCGAGGAGGTGCCCGCCTCGGCCACCGTGATCACCGGCCATGATTCGTTTGGCTACTTTTCCAGCGCCTACGGCGTGCGCTTTCTCTCGCCCTCAGGGCTTTCCACCGAGGTGGAGCCCAGCGGCGCCGGTATGGCCGCGCTGGTCGACGTGATCAACGATGAAGGCGTCCAGGCGCTGTTTCACGAGAACATGACCAACCCGGCGGTGATCGAGCAGCTCGCCGAGGAGACGGGCCTCGAGGTGGCCGGCACGCTTTACGCCGACGCCCTGGCCGCCGAGGGCGAGGCAAGCACCTATCTTGGCATGATGCGCCACAACGCCGAGCTTTTGCACGGCGCCCTGGCCAAGCCCGGCCATGATGATCACGACCATAGCCACGAGCACGAGCACGAGCACGAGCACGAGCACAGCCATGATCACGGCCACGAACACGAACACAGCCACTGATCGAACCGCTCTCGCGTCATTCAAAGCGCCCCTCGGGGCGCTTTTTTTATGGAACGTGACGCCAAACGGCAACCCCTCTATTCTGATGTCTTCCGGCAGCCACCCCGTGCCTCCCGCTCACTTCGAGGTTCCCCATGCGTAGATTCACTCAGTGCTTCTGGGCGGCATTGTCGCTTTCCTTAACGTTCGCCGTGCAGGCGAACGAGCGCGCGCGCCTTGAAGCGCTGGTGGATGACACCGTGGCGCCGCTCATGGCCGAGCACCACGTTCCAGGCATGGCGGTGGCGCTGAGCGTGGGCGGCGAGCGCTATCTCTTCACTTACGGGATGGCCGACCTGGAGGCGGGCCGCGCGGTGGGCGATGACACGCTGTTCGAGCTGGGCTCGCTCAGCAAGCTCTATACAGCGACGCTTGCCGCCTACGCCGACACCACCAGCGCGCTTACGCTGACCGAGCCCGCCAGTCGCTACCTGAGCGAACTCGAAGGCAGCGCGTTTGATGCGATCAGCTTACTCGAGCTTGCCACCTATACCGCCGGCGGGCTGCCCCTGCAGTTCCCTGACGTGGTCGATGACGCGGCCATGCTCGACTATTTCCGCGAGTGGAGGCCGGCGTATGCCCCTGGCACGCGCCGGCTTTACTCCAATCCGAGCATCGGTTTGCTGGGCTATATAACGGCGCATCGCCTGGGCCAGCCCTTTGAAAAAGCAATGGCCGAGCACGTTTTTTCACCACTGAACCTGGCCCACAGCTTTTATGACGTCCCGGCTGAGGAGCAGATCAACTACGCCTACGGCTACTCGGCCGATAATGCGCCCATTCGGGTGAACCCGGGCGTGCTGGACGCCCAGGCCTATGGTTTGAAAGCCACCGCCGCCGATGTGCTGACGTTTATCGAGGCCCACCTGGAAAGCACGGCGCTTACACCTGCGCTGCAAGAGGCGCTGCGTACCACTCGAACCGGCTACTTCACGCTAAATGATCTAACCCAGGGCCTTGGCTGGGAGCGCTACGCAACGCCTGCCACCCTCGCCCAGCTCGAGACAGGTAACTCGATGGCAGTCGTACTGGAGGCAAACGCGGTGGAACTTGCCACACCGGCGCTTTCACCGGAAAGCCCGGCCTGGTTCAACAAGACCGGCGCCACCAACGGCTTTGGCAACTACGTGGCGTTCGTTCCCGAAAAGCAGATCGGCATCGTGCTGCTGGCCAACCGTAACTACCCCAACCAGGCACGCATCGAGGCCGCCTACCGGCTGATCGACGCGATCACCGAGACGCCTCGATGAGTGCATCCCAGGTGTTTATGCGTTGCATTTTTGCCGCGGGATGAGGAGACTTAGCCTCTTTTCCTGGTGAACAAGAGTCAGCCCATGCGTTTAAACGCCGATTTTTCCCGGTTTGCCTGTGTGATGCCTGCAGAGTACGAGTGGGTGGATTCCCCCAGTGCCGGGGTTGAGCGGATGATGCTGGACCGCATCGGCGATGAGGTCGCCCGGGCGACGAGCCTTGTGCGCTATGCCCCGCACAGCCAGTTCGAGCGCCACGTGCACGGCGGCGGCGAAGAGATTTTCGTGCTGGAAGGCGTGTTTGGCGACGAACACGGCTGCTACCCGGCGGGCAGCTACCTGCGCAACCCTATCGGGACCGGCCACACCCCGCAAATAGGCGAAGAGGGCGCGCTGATTCTGGTCAAGCTTCACCAGTTCGAGCATACCGACACGCTACGCGTTGCGATGCCCGCGCACCGCCTGCCCTGGCAGCCCGACCAGCGCGAGGGTGTGCGCTATAAGATGCTGCACACCCACGGCCAGGAGCGGGTAAGCCTCGAGCAGTGGGAAGCTGATGTGACCGTCAATTACCCGCAGCTTAGCAAGGGGCTGGAGATATTCGTGCTGGAGGGTGTGCTATGGGAAGGCGGCACCGAGTACCCGGCAGGCAGCTGGTGCCGCTATCCGTTTGGGTCACTGCCTACGCTCAAGGCGGGAAGCGACGGCGTGCGCCTGTACCTCAAGCGCGGGCATCTGTCCGCGGCGTAGCCCGCTAAAGGCCGCCAAGGCCCAGAAACGGCAACAGCGTCAGCAGCGCAATCAACGCCACCGCGACGAGGGTGAGCACCACCTGAAGCGGGTGAGCCATAAAACGACGCCAGAGCGTCGGCGCCTCGCCCCGGGCCCTGGCCTGCTCGAAGGCGTGGCGCTCGCTTTGCTGGCGGCGCTGCTGGTACTCGGCAAGCGCCGCGTCGGCGGCCTCGCGTTGGCCCTCATCGCGCAGCCAGATCGCATCGACCCCCAACCGGAAAAAGCCCGCCTGGGTCTCGTAGACATCGAAGCCGCGCTCAAAGAGCAGCGCGCGCACCTCCGACGCCTCTTCATCGGTGACATGGCGCAGCCGAAAAAGCAGATGCGCCACGCTAGTCGCCCGTCTCGGCCATCAAGTCCGCCTGAATGACCTCGATCCAGTAGCCGTCCGGGTCTTTCACGAAGATGACATCCTTCATTTTGCCCTGTTCGGCGCGCTTCACAAACGTTACCTCATTGACGTCGAACCAGGCCTGGGCGGCGTTAAGATCCGGCACGCTAAAGCAGATATGACCAAAGCCCTGGGGCTCGGCATTGCCGTCGTGATAGGCGAAATCCGCCTGCGCCTCAATACCCCAGTTGTGGGTCAACTCCAAAAGGCCTTTCTGGCTGAACGTCCAGGTCGTGCGCTCCCGGGTATCTTCGGGAATCTGCTCGTCGCTTTCGACATTGGCAAGGAAGTAGAGCGAGAACTGCATCTCGTCGAAATCGAGCCGGCGCAGTACCTGCATGCCAAATACGCGCGAGTAAAATGCCAGTGCCGTTTGTGGGTCTTTCACCCGCAGCATGGTGTGGTTGAAACGAAAGCCTTGCGTGTTGGCCGGCGCTGGTACGACGCCGGGATGCTGCTCGCCCTGGAAACTCATGGAACACTCCTTATTTGACGCGAAACTTTGACGAAACCGAGACTTTGTACAAGGCTGTAGTCTAATTGATACAGGTGCAACGCACATTCAACGCCCGTTCGACATACAAACTTAACCATGAGGGCAGACTTTGGCTAATTCCAGCCCTGCTCTCAGGAGGCATCATGTCTCGTGACCGTAACGTTTTCGGTGAGCCTTTAACACCCTGCTGCCATAGTCCTAAAGCAGGCTTCTACCGCGACGGTTTTTGCCGCGTAGGCCCTAATGACATCGGCGTACACTCGGTGTGCGCCATTGTGACAGAAGAGTTCCTGGCGTTCTCCCAGGCGCAGGGTAATGACCTTGTCACCCCGCGCCCGGAATTCGGCTTTCCAGGCCTGGCGCCGGGCGACCGCTGGTGTCTTTGCGCCAAGCGCTGGCAGGAAGCCGCCGATGTCGGCCTGGCACCGCCGGTCATCCTGTCCGGCACGCATGAGAAAACCCTCGACATCGTCCCGCTGATCACCTTACAGCAGCACGCCATGGATGCCGTGCACTAGATACTCGCCAGGCTTTACAAGCCACCTCGGTATCCGGATAGTAGACCCACGACAGGGGCGCCCGGCAACGGGCTGAGACGTACCCTTTGAACCTGAACCGGATAGTACCGGCGTAGGGAGTCGTGGTGTTCTCACCACCTCCCGCCCGGGAGGATGCCATGACTCTACCCCCCCTTGGACGCTACCTGAGCGCGCTACATGACGCGACGCCGCTCGTACACTGCATGACCAATTTCGTGGCCATGAATTCGACCGCCAACCTCGTGCTGGCCGTGGGCGCCTCGCCTGCCATGTTGCATGCCCAGGAAGAAGCGCCGGAGTTCACGGCGATAGCGGATGCGCTTTCGATCAATATCGGCACCATCTCCCCGCATTGGGCAGCGTCGATGATGGCCTGCGCCGAGGTGGCCAGGCGCCAAACAAAGCCTTGGGTGCTGGACCCGGTCGCGGTGGGCGCCACGGCGTATCGCCAAAGGCTTTGTGAAGAGCTTTTAACCCTCGAGCCCACGGTCATTCGCGCCAACGCCTCGGAAGTATTGGCCCTTAGTGGATTGGAAAGTCGCGGTCGCGGCGTGGACGCCGCCGCCAATGTCCAGCAGGCCGACGACGCTGCCATCGCGCTTGCCCAACGCCACGGCTGTGTCGTGGCCATGACCGGCGAGCAGGACTTCATCACCGATGGCACCCAACATGCCCGGGTCACCGGTGGCCACGCGCTGATGCCCCGGGTGACTACGCTTGGTGGCGGGCTTAGCGCCATCGTGGCCGGTTTCGTTGCCGCCACGCCGCAACAACCCTTCAAGGCGAGCGTAGCCGCGCTGGCCGGCTTTGCGCTGGCGGGCAGCCGGGCGGGGAAAAAAGCCAACGGCCCGGGTAGCTTTCAGGTCGAGCTGTTGGATGCGCTCTATCAGCTGACACCCGAGACGCTATCGCGTCAGGGCCTTTGGGAGAACGTCGACCCGGCCAACAGCCAGGGAGCGCCGCAGTGAGCCTCGACCTTTCGCTTTATCTGGTGACCGACGCGGCGCTGTGCAGTGCTTATGGGCTCGAAAAAACGGTCGAGGCGGCGGTGGCCGGTGGCGTCACCGTCGTGCAGCTTCGCGACAAGCACGCAAGCGATGCGGCCATGATCGACCAGGCCAGACGCTTGAAAGCATTGCTGGCGGGTAGCGGCGTTCCCTTGATCATCAACGACCGGCTGCACGTGGCCGTCGAAAGCGGCGCCGATGGCCTGCACGTGGGTCAAAGCGATGCCACAGTGCCGAGTGCTCGCCAGGCTTTAGGCCGTCATGCGCTGTTGGGGCTGTCGATCAATACGCTGGCCGAGCTCGAAAGCGCTCCGCTTGAGACGCTGGACTACCTGGGGCTCGGCCCGGTCTTCGCCACCGCCAGCAAGCAGGATCACGCCCAGCCGCTGGGCTTTGACGGCCTGGCAGCCCTGGCCCGGGCGAGCCGCCTGCCAAGCGTGGCCATTGGCGGGCTGAAAGCCGAGCACGCCGGGCGCGTGTTCGAAGCCGGTGCCCACGGCCTGGCGGTGATTTCGGCGATTTGCGGCACGCCCGACCCCTACGAAGCGGCCCGGGCGTTCAAACGGTGAAGCACCAACTCGAGCATATCAGTGCCTTCGTGAAGGTCGCCGAGCTGGGTAGCTACACCCGCGCCGCCGAGGCGCTGGATATCTCGCGTACCCGGCTTTCCCGCCAGGTGATGGCGCTGGAGGAGTCGCTGGGGGCGCGGCTTTTGCAGCGCACTACCCGGCGCATTCACCTGACCACCGAAGGCGAGCGCTACCTGGCCCACGCCCAGGCCATTTTGCAGGCGCTGGACGAAGCGGCGAGCGACGTGAGCAGTACCACCCAGCAGGTGGGCGGCGAGATGCGCATCAATGCGCCGATGAGCTTCGGCGTGCGCCACCTGGCGCCACTGGTTGCCCGCTTCATGACCGAGCATCCCGCGCTCCGGGTGCGCCTGGATCTCAACGACCGCCGGGTGGATCTTGTCGAGGAGGGCTACGACGTGGCGATCCGTATCGGCAAGCTGGCCGACTCCAACCTGATTGCCCGGCGTATCACCCGCTGCCGGATGCTGTTCTGCGCCTCGCCGGATTACCTTGAGCGCATGGGCACGCCGACGACCTTCGAGGCACTGGCCGAGCACCACTGCCTGCGCTACCGAAGCGGTCAGGCCACCGGCAGCTGGACGCTTGGCAATGCAACGACCCTGACGCCCCACGGGCCGGTCGAGAGCAACAACGGCGATGTGCTCACCCATATGGCCGAAGCCGGACTGGGTATCGCACAGCAGCCGAGCTTTCTGGTCACCGAGAGCATCCTGGCCGGACGGCTGGTGCCGCTACTGACCGATGCGCCGCCGGTCATGCTCGATATACACGCGCTCTACCTTGCCAGGCGCTACCTGCCGGCCAAGGTCGAGCGCTTTATCGCCCTGCTGACCGAGGCCTGGGGCGACCCGCCCTGCTGGGAAGAGGCCATGGGATTGTCGCGCATAGCGCAACAGTGAAGTGAAAAAAGCGCAGATTATCTTCACTCGTGCGCGGGTTATAGTTTCTCCATCAGCCACATCCCTGACCGCTTATGGAGCAACCCTCATGACCACGACCGCGAACATCTCGACCACCCCTTTCTTCCAGCCCTACGCCATCACGCTTTTACGTGTCTCGCTGGGTGTCATGGCGCTGGCTCACGGCCTTTTGAAACTGCTCGTGTTCACTCTGCCCGGCACCGTGGGCTACTTCGAGTCGCTCGGCCTGCCCGGCTTTCTCGCCTACTTAACCATTGCCGGCGAGATCGGCGGCGGCCTTGCCCTGATACTGGGGATCTACACCCGCTGGGTCAGTCTTGCGATGATTCCGCTGCTGCTGGGCGCCGCCTCGGTGCATTTGGGCAACGGCTGGATGTTCTCCAACGAAGGCGGCGGCTGGGAATTCCCGATCTTTTGGGCCGTCGCGCTGCTGGTGCAAGCAGGACTGGGCGGTGGACGCTTCAGCCTGACCGAACGTACCCGCTAACCTCTACGCCAGGCCCCGGCTCGCCCGGGGCCCTTGAAGGAGATTCACCATGCTGCCCAGCCTGTTTATTTCCCACGGCTCGCCGATGCTCGCTCTGAACACCACCCCTGCTCACCGTTTTCTGCGCGGGCTGGGCCAGACCCTGACGCCCAAAGCGGTCATCGTGATCTCGGCGCACTGGGAGAGCCTAAAGCTCAAGGTCAGCCAGACCGCCTGGCCGGAAACCATTCACGACTTCGGCGGCTTCCCCCGCGAGCTTTTCGAGTGCCACTACCCCGCCCCCGGCGAGCCCGCCCTGGCCGAGCGGCTGGGAACGCTGTTAGGAGCGGATGTCGTCGAGCGCGGCTTCGACCACGGCGCCTGGGTACCGCTGTCGCTGATGTTTCCCAACGCCGACGTGCCGGTCGTCTCGATGTCGCTGCCGCTTCGCTGGTCGAGCGAGGAGCTAAAGGCGCTGGGTGAAAAGCTCGCTCCGCTTCGCGAAGAGGGCGTGCTGATCGTGGGTTCGGGAAGTTTGACCCACAACCTCTACGAGACGATGCCGCTGGGCAGTGCCATGCCCCCTTGGGTGGGCGAGTTCGCCGGCTGGGTCAGCACCCAGTTCGAACAGAACAACCGCGACGCGCTGCTGAACTGGCAAAGCGCCCCCGAGGCGCGGCGTAACCACCCCACGCCGGAACACTTTCTTCCGCTACTGGTGGCCATGGGAGCCGGAGGCGATGCCCGCCAGCTTCATCACAGCGTCGAGCACGGCGTGCTGGCCATGGACGTGTACGCTTTCGAGTAAAGCCCTCAACGAAAAGCCCCGCTAACGCGCTGTTAGCGGGGCTTTTTTATGCGAGGCGCACGCCTTTGACGTTAAAGGCTTGCGTTGACCACCATGCAGTCCATGCCCTGGGCATGCAACGTTTGGCAGGCAGCAATGGCGCGCGCTTCGTCGAGTGCGACCACACGGGCGCGGAATACCGGCGTGTGGCCCTCGACGGTATCGACCGCGGCGCGGCCCCCCACGTCATTGGGCAAACGCTGAGCGGCCTGGCGGGCGAGCTGTTCGGCGTGGCTCGCCTGGCTAAACGCACCTACCTGAATCCCCCAACCACCGTTGGCGCTGGCAACGGCAAGCGGATCGGCCATGGTTTGCTGCTGCTCTTCGATCAGCGCTTGTAGCGGGTCGTGGTGCGTGACGGGTGCTGCGCGGGAGGGCTGGGGTGCGGGCGCCTGATTGGCGGCAGCGGCCGGTGGCCGAGCACTCGTATCCACATTAGCCAGAATGGGAGATGGCGGCATGCTGGGCGGCGGCGTGGTAAGCGGCGCCGAGAGCCCAGGGAAGCTCATGAACTCGCGGGAGAAGTTGGTATCGGCAAGCCAGGAGGGGTTGTCGCGAAGCCCGGCCCTGGCGAAGCTGCGATCGAGCAGGTCGGCCATGTGCTCATCCCGCGACGACGAGCTGAACCCGCCCATGACCACAGCGATCATACGCCGGCCATCGTGCACCGCAGTGGTCGCCACGTTAAAACCCGAGGCACGGATAAAACCGGTTTTCAGACCGTCGGCACCGGGGTAGTCGCGCACCAGGCGGTTGTGGCTGGTATGACGGGTGCCCTTGTAGCTGAACTCCTGTAGACCGAAGTAGTGGTAGTACTGGGGGAAGTCCTGCATCACGCGAGTCGAGAGAATCAGCATGTCCCGGGCGGTGGTGATCTGGCCATCGTCGGGCAGGCCCGAGGCGTTGCGAAAGGTCGTGCTGTGCATGCCAAGCTCCCGCGCCTTGGCGGTCATCATGTTCGCAAAGCGCTGTTCGCTGCCGCCCACCGCCTCGGCGACCACGACGGCCACGTCGTTGGCCGAACGTACGGTCAGCGCGCGAATAGCGGTATCCAGCGGGATGGTGCTGCCCGCCGAGAGCCACAGCTTGGTGGCCGGCATGGCGGAGGCCTGGGCGGAGACCGCAAGCGGTTGGTCGAGGCGTAAATTGCCGTTTTCGACCGCCTCGAGGGCCATGTAAATGGTCATCATCTTGGTGAGCGAGGCGGGATAGCGCGGCAGATCGGCATTTTCCGAGTAGAGCACTTCACCGTTTTCCAGATCGACCACGATGCCCGCATAGCGCGGGTTACCGTCGGCATGCGCAGTACTGCCCAGTACCAACACCGCCATGGCGACGGCGCACATTAGCCACCACCGCATGGCGGTGTTTGAAGTCACTCCCCTCGCTGCCATACCTGCCCCTTGCTACTCGCTTTAATTGATCTCAAGGCCCGGGATTCACGGCCTTCGTCCCAAGCGCTCAGGTTAGCACGTACCCGATCACAGTAAACGTATTCTAAAGTGAGAAAAGGGTCTGTTTTAGTAGCACGCATAAAAAAACCGGCCCCCAGGGGGCCGGCTTTCACTCGACTTTTAAAAGCGTGCTTTCAAAAGCGGTGCGATCTTACTCTTCCGCAGCGGCTTCTTCGACGGCCGGGCGGTCGACCAGTTCGACGTACGCCATGGGCGCGTTGTCGCCTGGACGGAAACCGCACTTGAGAATGCGGATGTAGCCACCGGGACGTTCGGCGTAACGCGGGCCCAGCTCGTTGAACAATTTGCCGACGGCTTCTTTAGAGCGCGTGCGGGCAAATGCCAAACGGCGGTTCGCGACGCTGTCCTGCTTGGACAAGGTGATCAGCGGCTCGATAACGCGACGCAGTTCCTTGGCCTTGGGCAGGGTTGTCTTGATGACTTCGTGCTCGACCAGCGACACGGACATGTTTTTGAACATGGCCTGGCGGTGCGAGCTGTTACGGTTTAATTGACGACCACTCTTACGATGACGCATGGTTGTGATTCCTTACCAAACTGGGACTCAAGTCGACGCTTACGCGGAGGCCTTGTCGTCCTTCAAGCTCGCGGGTGGCCAGTTCTCCAGCCGCATGCCAAGGGAAAGACCGCGCGCTGCCAGGACATCCTTGATTTCGTTCAAGGACTTCTTGCCGAGGTTCGGTGTTTTCAACAGCTCCACTTCCGTGCGCTGGATCAAATCACCGATGTAATAAATATTCTCGGCTTTCAGGCAGTTCGCGCTGCGAACGGTCAACTCAAGATCGTCTACGGGGCGCAACAGGATCGGATCGATATGATCCTCTTCCTCTTCGACTTCCTGCTCTTTATCAGCTTCCAGGTCGACGAAGGCGGCCAGCTGCTCTTGCAGAATGGTCGCACTGCGGCGGATAGCCTCTTCCGGATCCAGAGTACCGTCGGTTTCCAGGTCGATAATCAGCTTATCGAGGTCGGTGCGCTGCTCGACACGAGCGGCTTCGACCGAGTAGGAAACGCGGCGGACAGGGCTGAAGGTGGCATCCAACTGCAGGCGGCCAATAGCACGCGTCTCTTCATCAGAGCCGCGGGCGTCAGCCGGTTCGTAGCCACGACCCAGCGCCACCTTAAGCTGAATTTTCAGCTCGGCACCTTCATTGACGTGTGCAATGACGTGGTCCGGGTTGACGATTTCGACGCTATGATCAAGCGCAATGTCGCCAGCGGTGACGACGGCTGGGCCCTGCTTGTTCAGCGAGAGCACCGCCTCATCGCGGCTGTGCATCTTGATCGCAACATCTTTCAAGTTCAGGAGGATTTCGATTACATCTTCCTGCACCCCTTCGAGGGCACTGTATTCGTGCTCGACACCGGCAATTTCAGCCTCTACCACGGCAGCGCCGGGCATGGATGAAAGCAGAATGCGACGCAGTGCATTCCCCAGGGTGTGGCCAAAGCCGCGCTCGAACGGTTCGAGAACGATCCTGGCATGATGTGCGCTGATTTCTTCGACCTTGATATCGCGAGGACGAAGAAACTCTGTCACTGAACGCTGCATATGAACACCTTTCAGGCTGCCAAACGGATACTGAGTACTCTAGAGCGTGTACTCAAGAGCATCCGGGCGGTGCGTTGGACGAACCGCCCGGGCTTCAAGAAGCATATTTGCCAAGCAAACGGCTTACTTGGAGTACAGCTCGACGATCAGGTTTTCGTTGATGTCGGCAGTCAGGTCACCGCGTTCAGGCAGAGCCTTGAAAGTGCCTTCCATCTTCTTGGCGTCGATGTCGATCCAGGCGATATCGCCACGGTTGGCCGAGATGGTCAACGCGAGTTGGATACGGGCCTGGTTCTTCGCCTTTTCGCGAACGGAGATCACGTCACCCGGCTTCACTTTGTAGGAAGCCACGTTAACGCTACGACCATTGACGGCAATCGCCTTGTGGCTGACCAGCTGACGCGCTTCAGAGCGAGTCGAGCCAAAGCCCATGCGGTAGACGACGTTATCCAGTCGGGATTCGAGCAACTGCAACAATACTTCACCGGTGGCGCCTTTCAGGCGAGCGGCTTCTTTGTAGTAGTTACGGAACTGCTTTTCGAGTACGCCGTACATACGACGTACTTTCTGCTTCTCACGAAGCTGCAAGCCGTAGTCTGAAAGACGCTGACGACGCTGGCCGTGTACACCCGGAATCTGCTCGGATTTACACTTTTTCTCGAACGGAGTCACGCCACTCTTCAAGAAGAGGTCGGTGCCTTCACGACGAGACAGTTTGCACTTCGGTCCAATATAACGAGCCATGAATCTCTCTCCTTAAACGCGGCGTTTCTTAGGCGGACGGCAGCCATTATGGGGAATGGGCGTCGCGTCTACGATGCTTTGCACGCGGAAGCCGGCGGCGTTCAGTGCGCGCACGGCGGATTCACGGCCGGGGCCGGGGCCCTTGACCAGCACGTCTACGTTTTTCACACCATACTCGGCTGCAGCAGTCGCTGCACGTTCACTCGCTACTTGAGCTGCGAACGGGGTACTCTTACGAGAACCTCGAAAACCCGAACCACCGGCAGTTGCCCAAGAAAGCGCATTGCCCTGGCGGTCTGTGATCGTCACGATCGTGTTGTTAAAAGAGGCATGGATGTGCGCAACGGCGTCCACTACCTGCTTTTTAACCTTTTTACGGTTACTACGCGGGTTAGCCATGTTGATGTCTATTCCTGTCTTAACGCCGGTTCTGCCTTAGTTACAGAACCTGCGTATTATTTGCGGATCGGCTTACGCGGGCCCTTACGGGTACGCGCGTTAGTCTTGGTCCGCTGACCACGCAGCGGAAGACTACGACGATGACGCAGACCACGGTAGCAACCCAAGTCCATGAGACGCTTAATATTAAGCGTGACATCACGGCGAAGGTCGCCTTCTACGGTGTACTTGCCAACTTCAGAACGCAGGGTATCGACTTCTTCAGCCGAAAGTTCCTGGATCTTGGCAGTATGGGCGATACCAGCAGCGTCACAGATGTGAGCGGCGCGGGTACGGCCAATCCCGAAGATATAGGTCAGCGAGATCGCCGCATGCTTGTTGTCCGGGATATTGACGCCTGCAATACGGGCCATCAGCTTACTCCGAAATTTGAGCGGCTTGCTCGTTTGTTCATCTTTAAAAGGCGCAACAGCATACCCCTTTTACTGCCCTAAGGCAAGGGGTATGCGACGCCCGCTTAAAACAGCGAGGGGATTAGCCCTGACGCTGTTTGTGCCGCGGTTCGGTGCAAATAACGCGGACAGCGCCATTGCGACGAATGATTTTGCAGTTACGGCACATCTTCTTTACGGAAGCTCGAACTTTCATCGTTCTTTCTCCAAAAACGGCTCGCGGCACGTCCGGGGTGTTTGGCCAGGGGGTGTCGAAACACACGCCTGGCCAAATGCCTGGGAGGCAGTGCTTAGCGCACTATGCCACCGCTACCGTAGCCTTTCAGGTTGGACTTCTTCATCACCGAGTCATATTGATGCGACATGAGATGCGACTGCACCTGAGCCATGAAGTCCATGATGACCACTACCACGATCAGAAGGGACGTGCCGCCAAAGAAGAACGGGACGTTCCAGGCAACGATCAGGAACTGGGGCATCAGGGAAACTGCAGTGATATACAGGGCACCGAACAGAGTGAGACGTGTCATCACCTTGTCGATATAGCGAGCGGTCTGCTCGCCGGGACGAATACCCGGCAGGAACGCACCTGACTTTTTCAGATTGTCAGCTACATCCTTGGGATTGAAGACCAGCGCTGTGTAAAAGAAGCAGAAGAATACCACTGCCGCCGCAAAAAGCAAGATGTAAAGCGGCTGGCCGGGGCCAAGCGCTTGCGATGCACGCTGCAGCCACTCCATTCCTTCACCGGCACCGACCCATTGCCCGATCGACGCCGGGAAGAGAAGGATGCTGGAGGCGAAAATAGCCGGAATGACACCGGCCATATTCACTTTCAGGGGAAGGTAACTGCTTTGGCCCGCATACATCTTGTTGCCGACCTGGCGCCGTGGATAGTTCACCTTCAAGCGGCGTTGGCCACGTTCGATGAATACCACGAATGCCACGGTGGCGATCCCTAGCACTGACAGCGCTAACAGCGGAAGAACATTCCAGGCCCCTTCGTTGCGGGCAAGCTCGAAAGCCTGACCCACGGCGCTGGGTAGCCCGGCGACGATCCCGGCAAAGATCAACAACGAAATGCCGTTGCCGATACCCTTCTCGGTGATCTGCTCACCTAGCCACATCATAAACACCGCGCCGGAGACGAACGTCACCACGGCAGTGAAGTAGAAGCTAAAGTCAGCGCTGTAAGCGATGCCTTGGCTAGCCAGGCCCACGGACATGCCGGTGGCCTGGATAAACGCCAGTATCACCGTGCCGTAGCGGGTGTACTGACTGATCTTTCGGCGGCCGGACTCGCCCTCTTTCTTGAGTTGCTCAAGCTGAGGGGAGACCGCAGTCATGAGCTGCATGATGATCGACGCCGATATGTAGGGCATGATGCCCAAGGCGAGAACACTCATACGCTCCAGCGCACCACCCGAGAACATGTTGAACATGCCCAGGATGGTGCCCTGCTGCTCCCTAAACAAGGCAGCAAGCTGGTCAGGATTGATACCGGGAACGGGAATATGGGCACCGATACGGTACACCACGATGGCGAGGAGCACGAAGCGCAAACGCGCCCATAGTTCACTCAGACCGCTGCCCGTCGCCGGCATGTTTCCTGACTTGGCCATTTAGTCCTCTACCTTGCCGCCAGCGGCTGCGATCGCGTCACGGGCACCTTTGGTGACCTTGAGACCGCGAACGGTAACCGCTTTATTCAATTCGCCGGAAAGAATGATCTTCGCAAACTGCGTAGCATTCTTCAGCACATTGGCTTGCTTTAAGGTTTCGAGAGTGACTTCGTCACCCGCGACCTTGGAAAGCTCGGCCAGGCGTACTTCTTCAGAGACCAGCGACTTCGCCGACGTAAAGCCGAACTTCGGCAGACGGCGCTGCAGCGGCATCTGACCGCCTTCGAAACCAGGCTTGACGCGACCGCCACTGCGAGATTTCTGACCTTTGTGGCCACGGCCACCGGTCTTACCCAGACCGGAACCGATACCACGACCAACGCGCTTTTCAGCGTGTTTTGAGCCCGGAGCCGGGCTTAAGGTATTAAGTTTCATGGATTACTCTCCCTCAACGCGCACAAGGTAAGTTACCTTGTGGATCATGCCGCGTACGGCAGGGGTGTCTTCCAGTTCAACCGTATGACCGATGCGACGCAGGCCCAGACCTTTCATGGTCGCCTTATGCTTGGGCAAAACGCCGATGGTGCTGCGGACCTGGGTAACCTTGATCAAAGCTGCCATGGTGCTTACCCCGTAATCGCTTCGACAGACAGACCGCGCTTGGCGGCCACGTCGTCCGGTGATTGCATGGAGGAGAGACCTTTAACAGTCGCTCGCACCACGTTAACCGGGTTGGTGGAACCGTAGCACTTGGCCAGTACGTCGTGGACACCGGCGAGCTCCAGTACGGAGCGCATGGCGCCACCGGCGATGATGCCGGTACCTTCAGACGCCGGCTGCATGAATACCTTGGAAGCGCCGTGACGCGCTTTCACCGGGTACTGCAGCGTTTGGCCTGCAAGGTTTACCTTGACCATGTTGCGACGCGCCTGATCCATCGCTTTCTGGATCGCGACCGGCACTTCACGCGCCTTGCCACGACCAAAACCGACACGACCATTACCATCACCAACGACGGTCAGCGCGGTGAAGCCGAAAATACGACCACCCTTGACCACCTTGGCGACGCGGTTGACCTGCACGAGTTTTTCTTGCAGATCACCGCCTTGCTGTTCGTTCTTCGCCATCGTAAAACCCTTTAGAATTCCAGGCCGCCTTCACGAGCGGCGTCGGCCAGAGCCTTGACGCGACCGTGATACTTAAAGCCAGCACGATCGAAGGCCACCTGGGTGATGCCTGCTTCTTTAGCGCGCTCGGCAATCAAAGCGCCAACTTTGGAAGCGGCTTCTGAGTTGCCCGTCGCACCTTCGCGCAGTGCCTTGTCCAGCGTAGACGCGCTGGCCAGCACTTGGCCACCATCCGGCGAGATAATCTGCGCATAGATGTGACGCGGCGTACGGTTGACGCACAGGCGATACACGCCCAGCTCGCGGATCTTGGCGCGAGCGCGGCGGGCACGACGGAGACGAGATTCTTTCTTCGCGTTCATAACCCTGCCTTACTTCTTCTTGGCTTCTTTGCGACGCACCTGCTCGTCGGCGTACCGGACACCCTTGCCTTTATACGGCTCGGGGGGACGGAAGGCGCGGATCTCCGCGGCGCACTGACCAAGTGCCTGTTTGTCCGCGCTTTTCAGCACGATCACGGTGTTCTTCGGCGTTTCCGCTGAGACACCTTCAGGCAGTTGATAGTCGACCGGGTGCGAGAAGCCCAGTGAAAGATTGAGCGTCTGGCCTTTCGCTTGAGCGCGATAACCGACGCCAACAATTTCGAGAGTCTTCGTAAAGCCCTCGGATACGCCCGTCACCAGGTTCTGAACCAGGGCGCGGGTTGTACCGGCCATTGCCCAGCTCTTGGCATTTTCACTCGGGGCGAAGGTCAGCTGGCCATCTTCTTGACCGATCACCACGTCGCGGTGAAGGGGCATTGACAGCGTGCCCTGGCCGCCCTTGGCGGTCAGCTGGTCGTCGTTGATTTTGATTTCAACGCCGGCAGGCACTTTAACCGGATATTTCGCTATGCGGGACATTCCAGCCTCCTAGAATACGGTGCAGATGACTTCGCCACCGACGCCAGCCTGGCGCGCGGCACGATCGGTCATGACACCATTGGAGGTGGTGACAATCGCGATACCCAGACCATCGGCGACCTTGGGAAGATTGCTCTTGCCCTTGTATTGACGCAAAGACGGCTTGGAGACCCGCTGAATATGCTCAATAACCGGCTTGCCCTCAAAGTACTTGAGCGCCACGGTCAGCGTCGGCTTAACGCCTTCGGCAACCGAAAAGTCGGTAATATAGCCTTCTTCTTTTAGCACGCGGGCCACTTCCACTTTCAACCTGGAGGACGGCATGACTGCCGTCTCCTTGGTGGCCATCTGCGCATTGCGGATACGGGTAAACATATCCGCTAGAGTATCTTGCATGCTCATTTAATGTGCGCTCCTGATGATTCTACGTGGCGTTACCAGCTGGACTTCTTCAGACCAGGGACGTCGCCACGCATGGCGGCTTCACGCAGCTTGTTACGGCCGAGACCGAACTTGTTGTAAAAACCGTGCGGACGGCCGGTGATGCGGCAGCGGTTAGTCTGACGCACCGGGCTCGAGTCGCGCGGCAGTTGCTGCAGCTTCAGCGTTGCCTCGAAGCGCTCTTCCTCGGACGTGTTCACGTCCGAGATGACCTTCTTGAGTTCAGCGCGCTTGGCGGCATACTTCTCTACCAGCTGAGTGCGCTTGAGCTCACGTTCTACCATGCTCTTTTTAGCCATGATCCAACCCTTATTTCTTGAACGGGAAGTTCAGCGCCGCTAGTAGCGCGCGACCTTCCTCGTCGGTGTTGGCGGTAGTGGTGATGGTGACGTCCAACCCGCGGATACGATCGATTTTATCATACTCGATCTCCGGGAAGATGATCTGCTCACGCACACCCATGGAGTAGTTGCCACGACCGTCGAAGGACTTCGGGTTGAGACCACGGAAGTCACGCACGCGAGGAATCGCGATGTTCACCAAACGGTCCAGGAAGTCCCACATACGCTCGGCGCGCAGTGTTACTTTGATACCGATTGGCCAGCCTTCGCGCACCTTGAAGCCCGCGATGGACTTGCGTGCCTTGGTCACCAGCGGCTTTTGACCGGAGAGCTTCTCCAGATCACCGATGGCATTGTCGATCAACTTTTTATCGTTGACCGCGTCGCCGACACCCATGTTCAGCGTCACTTTCGTGATGCGTGGTATCTGCATTACGTTGGCGTAGCTAAACTGCTCTTTGAGCTGAGCCACTACCTCGTTTTGATAACGTTCTTTCAAGTTCGCCATTGTGCTACCCGACTCGCGTTAGGCGTCGATCTGCGTCTGCGTCGACTTGTAGATACGTACCTTGGTACCGTCTTCCTTCACCTGGAAGCCGACGCGATCCGCCTTACCGGTCTCCGAATTGAAGATGGCTACGTTGGACGCGTGAATCGGAGCCTCACGCTCGACGATACCGCCCTGATTTCCCGCCATGGGATTGGCTTTGGTGTGACGTTTGATCATATTCACACCGGACACCAGAAAGCGGTTTTCTAATACCCGCTTAACGGTGCCACGCTTGCCTTTATCCTTCCCGGCGATGACGATGACTTCATCGTCACGTTTGATCTTTTGCATATTCGCCTCGCTCCTTACAGCACTTCAGGCGCTAAGGAAATGATCTTCATAAACCGCTCATTACGCAGTTCACGAGTGACCGGACCGAAAATACGGGTGCCGATCGGCTGTTCGTTGGTGTTGTTCAACAAAACCGCCGCATTTCCATCGAAACGAATAAGCGACCCGTCGTTACGACGGACACCGCTGCGGGTGCGAACGACCACCGCCTTGAGGACCTGGCCTTTTTTGACCTTGCCCCGCGGGATAGCCTCTTTCACCGTTACCTTGATGACATCACCTACGCGAGCGTAGCGACGGTGTGAACCGCCTAGCACCTTGATGCATTGCACCCGGCGCGCTCCGCTGTTGTCGGCGACATCCAGCATTGTCTGAGTCTGAATCATCGGTTTTCTCCAAACCTAATCTGACTGCACTGGTTGGAAGACCAGGGGATCAACCCTTGGCCTGCTCGACCACCTCGACCAGCGTCCAGGCTTTCTTCTTGGAAAGCGGACGGCACTCCTCGATGGAAACCGTATCGCCTGCCTTTGCCTGGTTCGCCTCATCATGGGCGTGCAGCTTGGTGGAGCGCTTAACGTATTTTCCGTAGATCGGGTGGCGCTCACGACGCTCGATCATGACGACGATGGATTTCTCCATCTTGTCGCTCACCACCTTACCGGTGAGCGTACGTGCTTTTTTCTCTTCGGCCATCTCAATCACCTGCCTTCTCGTTGAGCAAAGTCTTCACACGGGCGATATCCCGACGGACCTGCTTGAGCAGATGAGTCTGGCTCAGTTGGCCAGTGGCCTTCTGCATGCGCAGGTTAAACTGCTCGCGGAGGAGCTCGAGGAGCTGCTCTTGGAGCTCTCCTGCGGACTTTTCACGAATTTCTTGAGCTTTCATCACATCACCGTCCGTTTTGCAAAGGTGGTGGACAAGGGCATCTTCTGTGCGGCCAGATCAAATGCTTCACGGGCCAGCTCTTCGGATACGCCTTCAATTTCGTACAGGACCCGACCCGGCTGGATCTGGGCTACCCAGTACTCAACAGACCCCTTACCTTTACCCATACGAACTTCGAGTGGCTTCTTGGAGATCGGCTTGTCCGGGAATACGCGGATCCAGATCTTACCGCCACGCTTAACGTGACGTGTGATCGCACGACGGCCGGCTTCGATCTGGCGCGCAGTGATGCGGCCGCGACCGGTAGCTTTCAGGCCATATTCCCCGAAGCTGATCTTGCTTCCGCGATGCGCGAGGCCACGGTTGCGGCCTTTCTGCATCTTACGGAATTTCATACGCTTGGGCTGTAACATCGACTCGCTCTCCCCTTATCTGGAACCTTTCTTCTTGGGCGCGTTGCCGGAAGGCTGTTGCTGCTTGGCCTTGGCACGTACTTCCTCGATACCGCCGAGGATTTCACCCTTGAAGATCCACACTTTGACGCCGATAACGCCATAGGTGGTGTGAGCCTCAAATGTGGCGTAATCGATATCAGCACGCAGGGTATGCAGCGGAACGCGACCTTCGCGGTACCATTCGGTACGTGCGATTTCGGCGCCACCCAGACGACCTGACAGCTGAATCTTGATACCGCCAGCACCCAAACGCATGGCGTTTTGTACCGCGCGCTTCATCGCACGACGGAACATCACGCGACGCTCAAGCTGGCCGGCAACGTTCGCGGCGACGAGCTTGGCATCAAGTTCCGGCTTGCGAACTTCTTCGATGTTCACGTGAACCGGAACACCCATCATCTCGGTAAGATCGCGACGCAGACGGTCGACATCTTCACCTTTTTTACCAATCACGATACCCGGACGGGCAGTGTGAATGGTGATGCGGGCATTGTTCGCAGGGCGCTCGATATGGATATGGCTAACGGAGGCGTTTTTCAGACGCTCTTCCAGGAAGCTGCGCACTGCGAGATCGTTATTGAGCTTATCGGCGTAAGCGCCGCGCTCGGCATACCAGACAGAAGCATGGTCTTTGACAATGCCCAGTCGAATGCCTATTGGATTGACTTTCTGACCCATCTGGTCGACTCCTACTTCTCGGCTACCTTGACGGTGATGTGGCAGGTGCGCTTCAAGATACGATCCGCACGGCCTTTGGCGCGCGGCTTGATACGCTTGAGCGTCATGCCCTCATCGACGCAGATGGTCGAGACACGCAGCTCGTCGATGTCCATGCCGTTGTTTTCTTCCGCATTCGCGATGGCGGACTGAAGCACTTTCTTAACCAGCTTGGCAGCCTTCTTCGGGGAGAAGGTCAGCAGGTCAATAGCTTCGGCAACCGGTTTACCGCGCACTTGGTCAGCCACCAAACGGGCCTTCTGTGCGGATAAAGCAGCGCCACTCAGCTTAGCTGTGACTTCCATCTCTCAATCCTCTCTGGCTTACCGTTTGGCTTTCTTATCCGCCGCATGACCGCGATATGTGCGGGTAGCAGCGAATTCGCCAAGTTTATGACCCACCATTTCCTCGGAGACGTGCACCGGGACATGCTGGCGTCCGTTATGGACCGCGATGGTGAGACCTACCATATTGGGCAGAATCATCGAACGACGCGACCAGGTCTTGATCGGTTTGCGATCGTTCTTTTCTACTGCCGTCTCGACCTTCTTCAAAAGATGAAGGTCGATAAATGGACCTTTCTTCAGTGAACGTGGCACAGCCGTTACCTCTTAATGTCTTGGCAATTTAGATCAACGCGTCTTGTTACGACGACGTACGATCAGCTTGTCGGTGCGCTTGTTCTTACGCGTCTTGTGACCCTTGGTCGGAATACCCCAAGGAGAAACCGGATGACGACCACCGCTGGTGCGGCCTTCACCACCACCGTGCGGGTGGTCTACCGGGTTCATCGCGACGCCGCGAACAGTCGGACGCACGCCTCTCCAGCGCTTCGCACCGGCCTTGCCAAGTTGACGCAGGCTGTGCTCGGAGTTGCTCACTTCGCCCAGGGTCGCGCGGCACTCGGCCAGGATCTTACGCATTTCGCCAGAGCGAAGACGCAAGGTGGCGTAGTTACCTTCACGCGCAACCAGCTGTGCGCTAGTACCGGCACTGCGAGCAATCTGCGCGCCTTTACCCGGCTTCAGCTCGATACCGTGAACGGTAGAACCGAGCGGGATATTGCGCAGCGGCAAGGCATTGCCTTTCTTGATGGGCGCGTTAACACCGGATTCCAGCACGTCACCCGCGCTGACACCTTTCGGTGCGATGATGTAACGACGCTCGCCATCGGCATACTTAAGCAGCGCAATGTGCGCACTACGGTTCGGATCGTGCTCAAGACGCTCAACGGTGGCGGGAACGCCATCCTTGGTGCGTTTGAAGTCGATCAAACGGTAGTGCTGACGGTGACCACCGCCCACGTGGCGGGTGGTGATGCGACCGTAGTTGTTACGGCCACCGGACTTGGACTGTTTTTCCAAAAGCGGCGCATAAGCGCGGCCCTTGTACAGCTGCTCACCAACGATCTTGACGACGTGGCGGCGACCGGCGGATGTGGGTTTGGTCTTGACGATTGCCATTATCCGTACTCCTGCCCTTATTCGGCGCCAGAGAAGTCTTCGAGCGTTTCGCCCGCAGCCAGGGTCACATACGCTTTGCGGTAACCCTTACGCAGGCCAACACCATGAGCAGTACGCTTGGTTTTCCCCTTGACGTTCAAAACCTGAACACTGCCGACTTTCTTGTCGAATAGCGCTTCAACGGCTTTTTTGATCTCGGGCTTGGTAGCATCAGATGCCACCTTGAAAACGTACTGGTTGCGCTCGGCGGCCGACGCGGCCTTTTCGGTCACGTGCGGTCCAAGCAGAACCTTGAATACGCGTTCCTGGTTCATGCCAGCTTCTCCTCGAATTTACGCAGGGCGGAGACGGTGATCAGGACCTTATCAAAGGCAACCAGGCTCACCGGATCAGCTGCCGCGACATCCACCACGCTCACGTGGGGAAGATTACGCGCGGCTAAATAGAGCGTTTCGTCGATTTCATCGGTGACGATCAACACTTTTTCAAGGTTGAGCTCTTTTAGCTTGGCAGCGACCTGCTTGGTCTTGGGCGCGTCTACGCTGAACTCTTCAACCGCAACCAGACGTTCCTGGCGTACCAGCTCAGACAGGATGGAGCGCATCGCCGCACGGTACATCTTGCGGTTAACCTTCTGGGAGTGATCCTGCGGACGTGCCGCGAAGGTTACGCCGCCACTGCGCCATAGCGGAGAGCGGATGGTGCCGGCACGTGCGCGACCGGTACCTTTCTGACGCCACGGCTTTTTACCACCGCCACGGACGTCGGAACGATTCTTTTGAGCGCGGGTGCCCTGACGGCCACCTGCCAAATAGGCAGTAACGACCTGGTGGACCAGCGCTTCGTTGAATTCTTTGCCAAAAGTGGCGTCGGCTACTTCAACGGTACCCGTGCCTGCAGCAAGATTCAGATTCATTGGTAATTATCCCCTTCAGCCAGCTTTCACGGCGCTGCGAACGATGACGTCGCTACCGGTTGCACCCGGAACAGCACCTTTGATTAGCAGCAGGTTACGCTCGGCATCGACACGGACGATTTCAAGGCTCTGCACGGTGCAGCGGGCGTTACCCATCTGACCGGCCATTTTTTTGCCTTTAAATACGCGACCCGGGGTCTGACACATGCCGATAGAACCCGGCGCGCGGTGCGACAGGGAGTTACCATGGCTGTTGTCTTGGGTACGGAAGTTCCAGCGCTTAACAGCACCCTGGAAGCCTTTACCCTTAGAGGTGCCGGTCACATCGATCATTTGACCAGCTTCGAAGAGGGATACGGTGAGTTCGCCACCCACTTCCGGAACGTCCTCACCTTCTGCAAGGCGGAATTCCATCAGTGAACGACCAGCCTCAACACCCGCCTTGGCAAACTGTCCAGCTTGCGCTTTGGTGAGGTGCTTGGCCTTGCGAGAGCCGGTGGTAATCTGAACCGCTGCGTAGCCGTCGGACTCGACGGTTTTTACGCGTGTAACACGGTTAGGATCCACTTCAATAACGGTTACGGGCACGGATGCGCCGTCTTCGGTAAAGACACGGGTCATCCCGGCCTTTTTACCGACTAAACCGATAGTCATACTCAGTCTCCTATAGTGTACGGGGCTATCACCCGCTATGGCTGCCCTTTCCAGAGCATTCCACTAGCACATTGTATGGCGCCATCCCGGCGCGGCGGCTGCTGATCAGTTAATCGATGATCGCTGGGCCGCAAGTGTCTAGTGTGATTAGTCGAGCTTGATTTGCACGTCGACGCCAGCGGCGAGGTCGAGCTTCATCAGCGCATCAACAGTTTTCTCGGTCGGCTCAACGATGTCGAGCACGCGCTTGTGCGTACGAATCTCATACTGGTCACGCGCGTCTTTGTTGACGTGCGGTGAAATCAGAATGGTGTAGCGCTCGCGGTTGGTCGGCAGCGGGATCGGCCCACGGACCTGAGCACCAGTACGCTTAGCGGTTTCTACGATTTCCGCTGTGGACTGATCGATCAGGCGATGGTCGAACGCTTTCAACCGAATGCGAATCTTTTGGTTCTGCATTTGCCCTAAACTCCAATGGATGTCGACGGCGCGAGCCGTCTACCCACGCATTCAAAGGATGCGCATTATATGCACCTCAAGAGACAGTGTCAAACATTTGCTCTTGATGCGCAGAAAAGGGGGCTCATGAGAGCCCCCTTCGTCATTCAGCTAAAAACTTACTGAACGATCTTGGCTACGACGCCGGCACCAACGGTACGGCCGCCTTCGCGAATCGCGAAGCGCAGGCCTTCTTCCATGGCGATCGGCGCAATCAGGGTAACAACCATCTGGATGTTGTCGCCCGGCATAACCATTTCAACGCCTTCCGGCAGTTCACAAGTACCGGTTACGTCGGTGGTACGGAAGTAGAACTGCGGACGATAGCCCTTGAAGAACGGCGTGTGGCGGCCGCCTTCGTCTTTGGACAGCACGTAGACTTCGGCTTCGAAGACGGTGTGCGGCTTGATGGAGCCCGGCTTGGCCAGAACCTGACCACGCTCGACGTCATCACGCTTGGTACCACGCAGAAGCGCACCAACGTTCTCGCCTGCACGACCTTCGTCGAGCAGCTTACGGAACATCTCAACACCGGTAACGGTGGTTTTGGTGGTGTCTTTCATGCCGATGATTTCGACTTCTTCACCCGCTTTAACGAGACCACGCTCTACACGACCGGTAACAACGGTACCACGGCCAGAGATAGAGAATACGTCCTCGATCGGCATCAGGAACGGCTGATCGATCGCACGCTCCGGCTCCGGGATGTAGGCGTCAAGCGCTTTGATCAGCTCGGCAACGGCGGTAGTACCCATGCCGTTGTCGTCTTTACCTTCCAGCGCCATCAGCGCGGAACCGGTAATGATCGGCGTGTCGTCGCCCGGGAAGTCGTACTGGTCGAGAAGCTCGCGAACTTCCATTTCGACCAGCTCGAGCAGCTCTGCGTCATCGACCATGTCCGCTTTGTTCAGGAACACGACGATGAACGGAACGCCAACCTGACGGGACAGCAGGATGTGCTCGCGGGTCTGCGGCATGGGGCCGTCAGCGGCGGAACATACCAGGATCGCGCCGTCCATCTGCGCAGCACCGGTGATCATGTTCTTGACGTAGTCGGCGTGTCCCGGGCAGTCGACGTGCGCGTAGTGGCGTACTTCGGACTGATACTCAACGTGAGACGTTGCGATGGTGATACCGCGCTCGCGCTCTTCAGGAGCGTTATCGATGGTATCGAACTCACGCCAGTCACCGCCGAAAACTTCAGCAGACACGCGCGTCAGGGCCGCTGTCAGAGTCGTTTTACCGTGGTCGACGTGACCGATGGTGCCGACGTTGATATGCGGTTTGGAACGTTCAAATTTTTCCTTAGCCACTGCTATAACCTCTTTACGTTAGCTAACGGTTAACCGTTTTGGTTGATGACGGCTTCAACGACGCTGTTGGGCGCCTCATCGTACTTCGCGAACTCCATGGAGTAGCTCGCACGGCCCTGGGTCTGAGAGCGTAGATCGGTTGCGTAACCGAACATCTCACCCAGCGGCACCGTTGCACGGATGATCTTACCGGAAGAGGAGTCATCCATGCCCTGCACCAAGCCGCGACGACGGTTCAGGTCGCCCATGACGTCACCCATAAAGTCTTCGGGGGTCACGACCTCGACCTTCATCACCGGCTCCAGCAGCACGGCCTTGGCCTTCCTGGCACCCTCTTTGATCGCCATGGAAGAAGCAATCTTGAACGCAGTCTCGTTAGAGTCCACGTCGTGGTAGGAGCCGTCGAACAGCGTAACCTTGACGTCGATCATCGGGTAGCCCGCGATGACACCATTTTTCAGCTGCTCGTAGGCACCCTTCTCAACCGCAGGGACGTACTCCTTCGGAACCACACCGCCCACGATTTCTGAGACGAATTTGAAGAAGATTTCATCATCGCCTTCGCCTTTCTCTTCAGCAGTCAGCGGCTCGATACGCAGGTAAACGTGACCGAACTGACCACGACCACCGGATTGGCGTACGAACTTGCCTTCCTGCTCGACGCTGCCGCGAATGGTTTCGCGGTAGGCGACCTGCGGCTTACCGATGTTGGCTTCTACCTTGAACTCGCGACGCATACGGTCAACGAGAATGTCCAGGTGAAGCTCGCCCATACCCGAAATGATGGTCTGGCCGGTTTCTTCGTCGGTCTGCACGCGGAAAGAGGGGTCTTCCTGGGCCAGCTTGCCCAGTGCCACGCCCATTTTTTCCTGGTCCGGCTTGGATTTCGGCTCAACTGCTACCGAGATAACCGGTTCCGGGAATTCCATGCGCTCGAGCACGATCTTGTGGTCGATATCGCACAGAGTGTCACCCGTGGTGACGTCTTTCAGGCCGATACATGCCGCGATATCGCCGGCACGCACTTCCTTGATTTCTTCACGCGAGTTGGAGTGCATCTGTACGATACGACCCACACGCTCTTTCTTCGACTTAACGGAGTTGAAGACACCGTCGCCAGAGTTCAGAACGCCCGAGTAAACGCGAATGAAGGTCAACGTACCAACGAAGGGGTCGGTGGCGATTTTGAACGCCAGCGCCGCGAACGGCTGATCGTCGTCGGCTTCACGGGTCTCGATGGTGCCGTCTTTGTCGTCCAGCTCACCTTCGATCGGCTTGACTTCGGTGGGTGACGGCATGTATTCGATAACGCCGTCCAGCACCGCCTGTACGCCCTTGTTCTTGAACGCGGAACCACAGGTAACCAGCACGATCTCGTTGGCCAGAGTGCGCGCACGCAGACCCGCCTTGATCTCTTCGATGGACAGCTCGCCCTCTTCGAGGTACTTGTCCATCAGCTCTTCAGAGGCTTCAGCAGCAGACTCGACCATCTCTTCACGATACTTCTCGGCGGTCTCCTGGAGATCGGCCGGGATATCGACGAGCTCGTAGTTCATGCCCTTGTTTTCTTCGTCCCACAGAATCGCTTTCATCTGGATGAGATCGATGACGCCTTTGAAGTCTTCTTCCGTGCCCCAGTTGATCTGGATCGGCACGGCGTTGGCACCCAAACGCTCTTTGAGCTGATCGAGAACCATGAAGAAGTCAGCGCCGGTACGGTCCATCTTGTTGACGAAGACCATGCGCGGAACTTCATACTTGTTGGCCTGGCGCCATACGGTTTCCGTCTGCGGCTGAACGCCGGAGGAACCACACAGTACGACGACCGCACCATCAAGAACACGCAAGGAACGCTCGACTTCGATCGTGAAGTCAACGTGTCCGGGGGTGTCGATGATGTTGATGCGGTGCTCGTCGAACTGCTTGCTCATGCCCTGCCAGAAACAGGTCGTCGCAGCTGAGGTGATAGTGATACCACGCTCCTGCTCCTGCTCCATCCAGTCCATGGTCGCGGCACCGTCGTGCACTTCACCCACTTTGTGGGAGAGGCCGGTGTAGAACAGTACGCGCTCGGTTGTCGTGGTTTTACCCGCGTCAACGTGAGCCACGATACCGATATTGCGATAACGCTTTAGTGGAGTCTTGCGTGCCACGGTGAAACTCCCGTTAGTTGGCGATGCTCGTTAATAAAGCTGCGACTTTTTTTATGCCACCGCCGCCATCAGCGGATAGCGGCGGAGAGTTGCAGCGGCGTCACACAGCGTGTGGCGCGTGCAACGGGGCATAAAAAACCCACACTTGGCAGCGCCGAGCTTAGAAACGATAGTGAGAGAAGGCTTTGTTGGCTTCTGCCATACGATGCACGTCTTCACGCTTCTTAACTGCAGAGCCTTTGCCTTCTGCGGCATCCAGCATTTCGCCTGCCAGGCGTTGAACCATCGTTTTTTCACCGCGGCGACGCGCAGCGTCTACCAGCCAGCGCATTGCGAGCGCCTGACGACGTGACGGGCGAACTTCGACCGGCACCTGATAGGTCGCACCACCTACGCGGCGCGACTTGACTTCGACCATCGGCTGGATGGTTTCCAGCGCCTTGTCGAAGATTTCCAGCGGCTCTTCATTACTACGCTCGGCAACCCTGTCCAACGCACCGTATACGATGCGCTCAGCTACGGACTTCTTGCCGCTGGTCATCAGGTGGTTCATGAACTTCGCCAGACGCTCACTTCCGAACTTCGGATCCGGCAGGATTTCGCGTTTGGCTACAACTCTTCTTCTAGGCATGATAAGCCCTCGTTTAAGGATCCTTCAGGTAAACCCGGGGCTTATAGTCGCCTTTTGGCGTCGCCCGACCTTACTCTTATCAGACCAGCAAATTCGTATTAAAGAGACCGCGAGTCTTAGGACTTCGGCTTCTTGGTACCGTACTTGGAACGACCCTGGCGACGGTTCTGAACGCCAGAGGTATCAAGGGCGCCACGAACGGTGTGATAACGCACACCGGGCAAATCCTTAACACGACCGCCGCGGATCAGAACGACCGAGTGTTCCTGCAGGTTGTGACCTTCACCACCGATGTAGGAAGCGACTTCGAATCCGTTGGTCAGGCGCACACGGCAAACCTTACGCAGGGCCGAGTTCGGCTTCTTCGGGGTGGTGGTGTAAACGCGCGTACATACGCCGCGCTTTTGCGGACAAGCCTGAAGCGCGGGCACGTCACTTTTGGTGACGGGGCGCTTGCGCGGCTTGCGCACTAGCTGATTAATCGTTGCCATGGTGTTTAGCTGACTCCAATGGTTGCCTTGGCCTTTTTCGTGGTCGCGGGCGCACCCACCCCACTGTTAAAGGCTGCGCATTCTAATGGCTGGCCATGGGTTGCGTCAAGTCTTGCCGGCATTTTCGCCGGCAAGACCGCCTCCCAAAGGCCAACCGCCTGGTACGTGGCTAACGTCATTCGATGCTGATCAAAGGCTTTCTTAAAGCTCGTCGTCAGTATCGAGGGCGGTTAGCTGTGCACCCAGCTCCTGTTCAACCTCGGTCGCCGAGGGATTGAACTGGCGCTCGACGTCTTCGCGCTTGCGACGACGCTCGGCGTGGTGGGTCAGACCGGTACCTGCCGGAATCAGACGCCCAACCACCACGTTTTCTTTCAAGCCGCGCAGGTAGTCGCGCTTGCCCGTTACCGCGGCTTCGGTGAGTACCCGTGTGGTTTCCTGGAACGAGGCCGCGGAAATGAACGACTCGGTCGCCAGGCTCGCCTTGGTGATACCCAGCAGCAGGCGGTTGCACTTGGCCTGGAACTTGCCCTCTTTCTCAAGGCGCACGTTCTGCTCGAGCACGCGTACGAGCTCTGCCTGGTCACCGGTGATGAAGTCGGAATCACCCGAATCGGTGATCTCGACCTTGCGCAGCATCTGACGCACGATGACTTCGATGTGCTTGTCGTTGATGCCCACGCCCTGCAAGCGGTAAACGTCCTGTACTTCGGCCGTGATGTACTTGGCGAGTTCCGCCACACCCAGAAGACGCAGGATGTCGTGCGGATTGCTCGGGCCATCGGAGATGACTTCGCCCTTCTCGACGGTCTCGCCTTCGAATACCGCGATCTGACGCCATTTCGGAATCAGCGCTTCGAACGCATCGCCGGTTTCCGGGGTAATCGTCAGACGACGCTTGCCCTTGGTCTCTTTACCGAAGCTCACCACACCGCTGATTTCGGCAAGGATCGCGGACTCTTTCGGCTTACGCGCCTCGAACAAGTCAGCAACCCGCGGCAGACCACCGGTGATGTCCTTGTTACCCGACGCTTCGACCGGAATACGCGCAACGACCTCACCGACACCGATGCTCGCGCCGTCGTCGGCGGAGATGATCGAGTTACCCGGCAGCAGGTATTGAACCGGCGTATTGGAGCCGGAAACCGACACGTACTCGCCAGCCGCGTCCTGCAGCATGACCATCGGGCGCTTGTCGCGACCGGCCATCGGGCGTGCCGCGGACTCGATCACCTCGATAGAGGAAAGACCGGTCATTTCGTCGACGGAGCGGTGCATGGTGACACCCTCGTCAAGATCGATGAACTGCGCCTTACCTTCTACTTCGGCCACGATCGGGTGGGTGTGCGGATCCCACTTGGCCACGGTAGCGCCGGCATCGACGACGTCGCCGTCGCGTACCGAAAGCTCGGCACCATAAGGCAGCTTGTAGTACTCGCGCTCACGGCCGTGGTCGTCGGCGACGGCCAGGGCACTGGAGCGTGATACCACGACCAGCTTGCCGTCGGCGCGCTCGACGTGCTTGATGTTGTGCAGGCGTACCTTACCGCCGTGCTTGACCTGAACGCTGTCCACCGCGGATGAACGCGAGGCCGCGCCACCGATGTGGAAGGTACGCATGGTCAGCTGGGTACCCGGCTCACCGATGGACTGCGCGGCGATGACGCCGACGGACTCACCGATGTTGACCTGGTGTCCACGGGCCAGATCGCGGCCGTAGCAGGACGAGCACACACCGTGCGCCGTGTCACAGGTAATCGTCGAACGCACCACGATCTCATCGACACCCATGGTGTCGAGTGCGGCACACCAAGCTTCGTCGAGCAGGGTGTTACGCGCGATCAGCACTTCCTCGGTGCTCGGGTCGATGACGTCGAGCGCCACGACGCGGCCGAGTACGCGCTGGGAAAGCGGTACGATGATGTCGCCACCCTCGATGATCGGGTGCAGCGTCAGACCGTTCTCGGTGCCACAGTCGGTCTCGGTGATGACCAGATCCTGGGCCACGTCGACCAGGCGGCGCGTCAGGTAACCGGAGTTGGCCGTTTTCAGGGCCGTATCCGCCAGACCTTTACGCGCACCGTGGGTCGAGATGAAGTACTGAAGTACGTTCAGACCTTCACGGAAGTTGGCGACGATCGGCGTTTCGATGATCGAGCCATCCGGCTTGGCCATCAGGCCCCGCATACCGGCGAGCTGACGAATCTGAGCCGCACTACCCCGGGCACCGGAGTCGGCCATGATGAAGACGCTGTTGAACGAGTCCTGCTCGACTTCGTTGCCATCACGGTCGATCACGGTCTCTTTCGAGATACCCGTCATCATCGCCTTGGCCACCTTATCGTTGGCCTTGGACCAGATATCGATGACCTTGTTGTACTTCTCGCCCGCGGTCACAAGACCCGAGGAGAACTGGTCTTCGATCTCTTTGACTTCGGCTTCCGCCGCGTCGACGATCTCGGTCTTGGCGTCCGGGATGACGAAGTCGTTAACGCCGATGGATGCACCGGACCAGGTCGCCAAACGGAAACCGGTATACATCAGCTGGTCAGCGAAGATGACCGTGGGCTTGAGCCCGGAGCGGCGGTACACCTCGTTGATCAACCCGGAGATCGCCTTCTTCTTCATCGGCTTGTCGATGAGCTCGAAAGGCACGCCTTCGGGCAGAATGCGGTACAGAAGCGCCCGGCCGACGGTAGTGTCGTAGATGGAGCGCTTGTCGCTACGCTCGCCGGTCTCTTCGTCGACGACGACCTCGTCGAGGCGAACCTTGACCCGGGCGTGTAGGGATACGGTTTGGGTACCGAAGGCGCGCTCGACCTCGTTGAGGCCGGAGAACACCATGCCCTCGCCTTTCGCGTTGATCTTCTCGCGGGTCATGTAGTAAAGACCCAGCACCACGTCCTGAGAAGGAACGATGATCGGCTCGCCGTTGGCCGGCGACAGCACGTTGTTGGTGGCCATCATCAGCGCACGGGCTTCGAGCTGGGCTTCCAGGGTCAGCGGTACGTGAACCGCCATCTGGTCACCGTCGAAGTCGGCGTTGTAGGCGGCACACACCAGCGGGTGCAGCTGGATCGCCTTACCTTCGATCAGAAGCGGTTCGAACGCCTGGATACCCAGACGGTGAAGCGTCGGGGCACGGTTCAAGAGTACCGGGTGTTCGCGGATGACATCGGCCAGGATGTCCCACACTTCCGGAAGCTCACGCTCGACCATCTTCTTCGCGGCCTTGATCGTTGAGGCAAAGCCCAGCGATTGAAGCTTGGAGTAGATGAACGGCTTGAACAGCTCGAGCGCCATTTTCTTCGGCAGACCACACTGGTGCAGGCGCAGCGTCGGACCCACGGTAATCACCGAACGGCCCGAGTAGTCGACACGCTTACCCAGCAAGTTCTGGCGGAAACGACCCTGCTTACCCTTGATCATGTCGGCAAGGGATTTAAGCGGGCGCTTGTTGGAGCCCGTAATCGCCCGACCGCGGCGACCGTTGTCCAGCAGCGCATCGACCGCTTCCTGAAGCATACGCTTCTCGTTGCGCACGATGATGTCCGGCGCGTTCAGATCGAGCAGACGCTTCAGGCGGTTGTTACGGTTGATCACACGACGATAAAGGTCGTTGAGATCCGAGGTCGCGAAGCGGCCGCCGTCCAGCGGTACCAGCGGACGTAGATCCGGCGGTAGAACGGGCAGCACTTCCATGACCATCCACGCCGGCGCATTGCCGGAGTGGTAGAACGCTTCCAGCAGTTTCAAACGCTTGGAAAGCTTCTTGATCTTGGTTTCAGAGTTGGTCTGCGGAATCTCTTCGCGCAGCGTGTTGATCTCTTCTTCCAGATCGATGTCTTTGAGCAGTTCCTGCACCGCTTCGGCGCCCATACGGGCATCGAAGTCGTCGCCGAACTCTTCGAGCGCCTCGAAGTACTGCTCGTCGTTCAAGAGCTGACCACGCTCGAGGGTGGTCATACCCGGGTCGATGACGACGAAGGACTCAAAATAGAGCACGCGCTCGATATCGCGCAGCGTCATGTCCAGGAACATGCCGATGCGTGACGGCAAGGATTTCAAAAACCAGATGTGCGCAACCGGGGATGCCAGCTCGATGTGGCCCATGCGCTCACGGCGCACGGCGGCCTTGGTCACTTCGACGCCGCACTTCTCGCAGATGATGCCGCGGTGCTTCATGCGCTTGTACTTGCCGCACAGGCACTCGTAGTCCTTTACCGGGCCAAAAATCTTGGCACAGAACAGCCCGTCGCGCTCGGGCTTGAACGTCCGGTAGTTGATGGTCTCAGGCTTCTTCACCTCGCCAAACGACCAGGAGCGAATCATGTCCGGCGACGCGAGTGTTATCTTGATCGCGTCAAACTCTTCGGACTGAGACTGCGATTTGAGTACTTTCACCAAATCTTTCATTGGACAGCTCCTAGCTCTCTAACTCGATATCGATGCCCAGCGAGCGGATTTCCTTCACGAGTACGTTGAAGGACTCCGGCATGCCTGCCTGCATGGTGTGGTCGCCATCCACGATGTTCTTGTACATCTTGGTGCGGCCCTCGACGTCATCCGACTTGACGGTGAGCATCTCTTGTAGCGTGTACGCGGCGCCGTAAGCCTCAAGCGCCCACACTTCCATTTCACCAAAGCGCTGGCCACCGAACTGCGCTTTACCACCCAGCGGCTGCTGGGTCACCAGCGAGTACGAGCCGGTAGAACGTGCGTGCATCTTGTCGTCGACCAGGTGGTTCAGCTTCAGCATGTACATGTAGCCAACGGTCACCGGACGGTCAAACATGTCGCCGGTACGGCCGTCGTACAGCTTCATCTGGCCCGACTCCGGGATATCTGCAAGCTTCAGCAGATGCTTGATCTCGTGCTCCTTGGCACCGTCGAATACCGGCGTTGCCATCGGGACACCGCCCTTGAGGTTCTTCGCCAGCGCAATGACTTCTTCGTCACTGAGCGAGTCGATGTCCTCGAGACGGGTACCCGGGGTGTTGTAGACCTGTCCCAGGAAGTCGCGAATCTCGGCAATCTGCTGGCCACGCGCGTCGCGCAGCATCGCGTCGATCTTCACACCCAGTCCGCGTGCGGCCATACCTAGGTGGGTTTCGAGAATCTGACCCACGTTCATACGCGACGGTACACCGAGGGGGTTCAGTACCACGTCGACCGGCTCGCCCTTCTCGTCGAACGGCATGTCTTCGACCGGCATGATCGCGGAGATAACACCCTTGTTACCGTGACGGCCGGCCATTTTGTCGCCCGGCTGAATGCGGCGCTTCACGGCCATGTAGACCTTGACGATTTTCAGAACGCCCGGCGCCAGGTCGTCGCCTTGAGTGAGCTTGCGCTTCTTGTCTTCGAAACGCTCGTCCATCTCCTTGCGGCGGTTCTCGAGCTGCTCGTCGGCCTGGGCCAGCAGTTCGTTGAACGACTCGTCCTGCATGCGCAGCTTGAACCACTGCTGACGCGGAAGCTCTTCCAGGTACGCTTCGTCGAGCACGTCGCCTTTTTTCAGGTTCGGGCCGCCGTTGACCGCCTGGCCGTCCAGGGTACGCTTGAGACGCTCGAAGGTGGCGTCTTCGGCGATACGGTAGGTCTCCTGAAGATCCTTACGCACTTCGTCGAGCTGCATCTGCTCGATGGAGAGTGCGCGCGAATCTTTTTCGACGCCGTCGCGGGTGAAGACCTGCACGTCGATGACCGTACCCTTCATGCCGGTCGGGGCGCGCAGCGAGGTGTCCTTAACGTCGGACGCCTTCTCGCCGAAGATGGCACGTAGCAGCTTTTCCTCCGGCGTCAGCTGGGTTTCCCCTTTGGGCGTGACCTTACCGCACAGAATGTCACCCGGGCCGACTTCGGCACCGATGTAGACCACGCCGGCCTCGTCCAGCTTGCCAAGCGCCGATTCGCCGACGTTGGGAATGTCCGAGGTGATCTCTTCCGGGCCGAGCTTGGTGTCGCGAGACACACAGGTCAGCTCCTGGATGTGGATCGTGGTGAAACGGTCTTCCTGGACGGCCCGCTCGGAGAGCAGGATGGAGTCCTCGAAGTTGTAGCCGTTCCAGGGCATGAACGCGATGCGCATGTTCTGACCCAAGGCCAGATCACCCATGTCGACGGACGGGCCGTCGGCGAGAATGTCGCCGCGCGCTACGTCGTCGCCGGGGCGAACGATCGGGCGCTGGTTCATGCAGGTGTTCTGGTTGGAGCGCGTGTACTTGGTCAGGTTGTAGATATCAACGCCGGCTTCACCGCCGATGATTTCATCTTCGTTGACCCGTACGACGACACGACGTGCGTCGACGGAATCGATCACGCCGCCACGCCGCGCCACGGCGCAAACGCCGGAGTCCCGCGCTACGAAGCGCTCCATACCGGTACCAACGAGCGGCTTGTCGGCGCGCAAGGTCGGCACGGCCTGACGCTGCATGTTCGCACCCATCAAGGCGCGGTTGGCGTCATCGTGCTCCAAAAACGGAATCAGGGCCGCGGCCACCGATACGACCTGACGCGGAGAAACGTCCATCAAGGTCACCTGCTCGGGACGCATGAAGGTGGTTTCGCCACGGTGACGGACCTGTACCAGGTCATCGCTAAGCTGACCGGCTTCGTTGACCGCCGCCGACGCCTGGGCGATAACGAAGTCGCCCTCTTCGATGGCCGACAGGTGAACGATGTCATCGGTGACCTGACCCGAGTTGACCTTACGGTACGGCGTCTCGAGGAAGCCGTAGCTGTTGGTATGGCTGTAGGTCGCCAGCGAGTTGATCAAGCCGATGTTCGGGCCTTCCGGCGTTTCGATCGGGCACAGACGGCCGTAGTGCGTGGCGTGTACGTCACGTACTTCGAAACCGGCACGCTCACGGGTCAGACCACCCGGGCCGAGGGCGGACACACGACGCTTGTGCGTGACCTCGGAGAGCGGGTTGTTCTGGTCCATGAACTGAGAAAGCTGGCTCGAGCCAAAGAACTCTTTCACCGCCGCCGCGACCGGCTTGGCGTTGATCAGATCCTGGGGCATCAAGCCTTCGCTTTCCGCCATGGAAAGACGCTCTTTGACCGCGCGCTCGACGCGCACCAGACCGACACGGAACTGGTTCTCGGCCATTTCGCCTACGCAGCGAATACGACGGTTACCCAGGTGGTCGATGTCATCGACGTCGCCAAAGCCGTTACGAATGTTGATCAGCTCGCGCAGCACGTCGAGGATATCGGTACGGTCCAGTACGCCAGCACCGGTGTCGGCATCGCGACGCAGGCGGCGGTTGAACTTCATGCGGCCGACACCGGACAGATCGTAACGGTCTTCGGTGAAGAACAGGTTGTGGAACAGCGTCTCGGCGGCTTCCTTGGTAGGCGGCTCGCCGGGGCGCATCATGCGATAGATCTCAACGAGGGCCTCGAGCTGCGAACCGGTGGTATCGAGCTTCAAGGTATCGGAGATGAACGAACCGCAGTCCAGATCGTTGGTGTAGAGCGTTTCGACGTGCGTAATGCCGCCCTGCGCCATACGTTCGAGGACTTCCGGGGTGATCTCGGTGTTGCAGTTGACGATCAGCTCGCCGGTCTTGGCATCGACCTGGTCTTTGGCCAGGGTCTTGCCGTAGAGGTACTCCATCGGCACTTCCAGACGCTCGAGGCCGGCTTTTTCAAGCTGACGAATATGCTTCTGGGTGATCCGACGGCCCTCTTCGACGATGATCTCGCCGTTGCCGTCCTTGATGTCGAACGTAGCGGTGTCACCGCGCAGGCGCGACGGAACGAGCTCCACGGAGAAACCGGATTTCTCGATGTGGAACTTGCTGGTCTCGAAGAACTCGTCGAGGATCTCTTCGGTGCTCATGCCAAGCGCACGCATCAGTACCGAGGCCGGCAGCTTCCGACGACGGTCGATACGCACGAACACGTTGTCTTTCGGGTCGAACTCGAAGTCGAGCCAGGAGCCACGGTAAGGAATCACGCGCGCTGAATAGAGCAGCTTGCCCGACGAGTGGCTCTTGCCTTTATCGTGGTCGAAAAACACACCGGGTGAGCGGTGGAGCTGGGAGACGATTACCCGCTCGGTACCGTTGATGACGAAGGTACCGTTCTCGGTCATCAGGGGGATTTCCCCCATGTAGACTTCTTGCTCTTTGATATCTTTGATGGCTTTATTGGAAGAGTCGCGATCGTAAATGATCAAGCGAACCTTCACGCGCAGCGGCGCCGAGTAGGTAACACCGCGCAGCTGGCACTCTTTTACATCGAATGCCGGCGTGCCGAAACGGTAGCTGACATACTCGAGTGCAGCGTTGCCAGAAAAGCTCTCGATTGGAAACACGGACTTAAACGCCGCATTCAGACCGACCTCGTGACGCTCATCAGGCGAACGGTCCTGCTGGAGAAAGTCGTAGTAGGAATCAAGCTGGATCGCCAGCAAGTAAGGCACATCCATCACTTGGGGCAGTTTGCCGAAATCCTTGCGGATGCGTTTTTTCTCAGTATATGAGTAAGCCATCTGTATTCCCCAGCTTGTTCACCATGGGTGGCCGATGCGTGGTCATCTGCCCCGCGGGCGTTTCAGACGCAGACAGCAAGCTCCTAAATCGGTAGCTCGCCGTCAAAAATCTTGATAGATAACAGTGTTATCGGACGCTCATTAAGGTATAAAAACCTTGAATGCCGATACCAAACACCGGTCTTACTGTTGTTACTGCCCTCAGGCAGCCCTTCTGCATAACACGATGCATCCAATGATGCCAGTTACAACAGAAAAAGGCCGGCAGCGGGAGTTGCCCGCCGCCAGCCGTGGAAGCTTACGCTAAGCGTAAAGCCGCCGGCACAAGAATTACTTGAGCTCGACGGATGCGCCCGCTTCTTCCAGCTTGGTCTTCGCTGCTTCTGCGTCGTCCTTGGACATGCCTTCTTTCAGCGTGGCCGGCGCGCCGTCAACGGCACCCTTGGCTTCTTTCAGGCCAAGACCGGTGATTTCACGAACGGCTTTGATGACGTTAACTTTCTTGTCACCAGCAGAGGTCAGAACCAGGTCGAATTCAGTCTGCTCTTCTTCAGCAGCTGCTTCGCCGCCGCCCGGGCCCGCGACAACGGCTGCCGCTGCGGATACGCCGAACTTCTCTTCCATTGCTTCGATCAGCTCAGCGACTTCCATTACGGACATGTCGGCTACAGCATTGATGATATCGTCTTTGGACAGTGCCATTGTTTCATTCCTAACTTTGCGGGAGTCTGTAGACTCAGGTTTCATTGCTCGGTTCAGGCAGTCAGGCCACAAGGCCTGGGATGCCGGCAGAGAAGCGCCTTAAGCGGCTTCTTCCTGCTTCTGGTCGCGCAGCGCGGCCAGAGTACGAACCAGCTTGCCAGCAGAGGCTTCTTTCATGACCGACATCAACTTGGCAATCGCCTCGTCGTAGGTCGGCAGGGTTGCCAGACGGTCAATGTCGGCAGCCGGGATCAGCTCACCTTCGTAGGCCAGCGCCTTGACTTCGAAGTTCTGCTCGGTTTTGGAAAACTCCTTGAACAAACGAGCGGCAGCGCCCGGATGATCGGTGGAGAAAGCCAACAGAGTCGGACCAACAAAGCTCTCGTTCAGGCACTCCCACTGAGTGCCCTCGAGGGCGCGGCGTGCCAGCGTGTTGCGCACAACACGAATCTGGACGCCATTCTCGCGCGCTTGCTTGCGCAGGTCGGTCATTTTGCCAACCGTGACGCCGCGAGAATCGGCAACTACGACGGAGAGTGCGTCCTTGGCCGCTTCACTCACCTCGGCAACAATCGCTTTCTTGCCTTCAAGTGCTAGTGGCACAGTGATCACTCCTTCGTGCCGGACCTCAAAGGTCCGGTGGTTACCATCTCTTTTAGGGCCAAATGCACCCTAAAAGCCTTGGGGATGGTGCTCACCAGAAAAGCGTCGCTCAAAAAAGCATCAACCAACTGGCGGCCACACCATCTGCGCAGGCGCTCTTAAGCGATTAAGCCAGCCCGGAAAACCGGGTGTGGCACCTGCGGTCTTTGACGGTGCTCTGCCTGGCGTACCGGGCAGAGGACCGCAAAGTTCTTGCTTAACTCTTTCTTTACCGTTCTTGCTTCATCGGGCGCTTGGCCCGCCACCCACCGAACCGTTTCGCTTACGCGTACTGGGAATGGTCGATGGTGACACCCGGGCCCATGGTGGTGGACAGGGTCATTTTCTTCAAGTAAACACCTTTGGAGGTGCTCGGCTTGAGACGCTTCAGGTCGGCGACCAGCGCTTCCAGGTTGCCCTGTACCGCGGAGGCGTCAAAATCGATCTTACCCAGCGTGGTGTGGATAATGCCGTTTTTGTCGGTACGGAAACGTACCTGACCGGCCTTGGCGTTTTTAACGGCCGTGGCGACGTCCGGGGTCACGGTGCCGACTTTCGGGTTCGGCATCAGGCCACGCGGGCCAAGAATCTGACCCAGCTGACCGACAACGCGCATGGCGTCCGGCGAGGCGATGACGACGTCAAAGTCCATCACGCCTTTTTTGACCTGCTCGGCGAGCTCGTCCATACCCACGATGTCGGCGCCGGCTTCTTTAGCGGCGTCGGCGTTGGCGCCCTGGGTGAAGACGGCTACGCGCACGTCTTTACCAGTACCGTTAGGCATAACGGTGGCACCACGAACGACCTGGTCGGATTTACGCGGGTCAACACCCAGGTTGATCGCGATATCAACGGACTCTTTGAACTTTACAGTAGAAAGCTCGGAGAGAAGCGCAACCGCTTCTTCCAGGGAGTACGCTTTTTTGACGTCTACTTTTTCACGAATGATCTTCGCGCGCTTGGATAGTTTAGCCATGATCAGAGACCCTCCACGTTTAGGCCCATGCTACGAGCGCTACCAGCGATCGTGCGTACCGCGGCGTCAAGATCGGACGCGGTCATGTCCGGCTCTTTGGTTTTGGCGATCTCTTCAAGCTGCTCGCGCGTCACGGTGCCGACTTTTTGCTTGTTCGGCTCGCCGGAACCGGACTTGATGCCCGCTGCTTTTTTCAGCAGAACGGCGGCCGGCGGCGTTTTAGTGACGAACGTGAAACTACGGTCAGAGTAGACCGTGATCACGACCGGCGTCGGCAGGCCCGGCTCGATGTCCTGGGTTTCTGCGTTGAACGCCTTACAGAATTCCATGATGTTCACGCCGTGCTGACCCAGCGCAGGGCCCACGGGGGGACTCGGATTGGCTTTACCTGCAGCGACCTGCAGTTTGATATAAGCCTGTACTTTCTTCGCCATGCTTATTACTCCAATTGGGTGATAACGCCTTGCGGCTCCCCGGGGTTAGCAGGGGCTTACCCTGCACGAAACAACTTGTCTGTCTTTACTCTTTCTTTACTTACTCTTTCTCGACCTGGGAGAACTCGAGCTCCACAGGCGTAGCACGCCCGAAGATCAGCACGCTGACCTGCAGACGGCTCTTTTCGTAGTTCACCTCTTCAACGACACCGTTGAAGTCGGCAAACGGGCCATCGGTCACGCGGACCGACTGACCGGGTTCGAACATTGTCTTGGGGCGCGGCTTATCGGTGCCGTCTTTGACGCGGTGCAAAATAGCGTCGGCCTCACGCGTGGTGATCGGCGCCGGCTTCTCTTTGGTTCCACCGATAAAGCCCATCACGCGGGGCGTTTCGTTCACCAAGTGCCAGGTCTCGTCGACCATTTCCATTTCGACCAGCACGTAGCCCGGGTAGAACTTGCGCTCGCTTTTACGACGCTTGCCGTCGCGCATCTCGACCACTTCTTCCGTCGGCACCAGAATTTCGCCAAAGCGGTCTTCCATGCCGTACATTTTCACCCGCTCAAGGAGCGAGCGCATCACGTGCTTTTCAAAGCCGGAATAGGCGTGGACGACGTACCAACGTTTGGACATGCAAACTCCTAACCAATGACGCCGGACATTGCCCAGCCAAGAAGAGTGTCAATCAACCAGAGCATCAGACCGACGACCAATACGGCCACCAGCACGATGGCGGTGGTCTGAATGGTTTCGGGCCGAGTTGGCCATACAACGCGCTGAATCTCTTTCTTAGCGCTTACCGCAAGCTCTACCAATGCGCGCCCCTTGGTGGTGGTCAACGCAATCAAGCCGGCCGCGGCGCACACAAGCACCACGCCCAGCACACGATAGAGCAACGCGATATCAGCAAAATAGACATTACCGACGACTGCAACGACAAGCAGCGCCACGACCGCCGCCCACTTGAGCCCGTCATGACGCGACTGTTGCACCTCTGCGCCATGTTTTACGGAACTAGGCTTCATAAAAACGAGACTCCTCAGGGTGCAGCGAGCGATCTGGAATTCTGGATAAAAGACGTACCAACCTGGGGAAGGTTGGCAGGCCAGGAGGGACTCGAACCCCCAACCTGCGGTTTTGGAGACCGCTGCTCTGCCAATTGAGCCACTGGCCTGTATCATGATGTGCGTCGGCACACCTACGCTACAGAGCGGGCGCCATGATAGCCAAGAAACCGCTATCTGACAACCCTTGCACTTCGCCCACCGCATAAGCCACGGCGACAAAGACAAAAAAAAGCGAGCAATGCCCGCTTTTTTCATAATATGGAGCTCATGGACGGAATTGAACCGTCGACCTCACCCTTACCAAGGGTGTGCTCTACCCCTGAGCTACATGAGCACAATCACAGCAAACGCTAAACTGGAGCGGGTGGCGGGAATCGAACCCGCACCATCAGCTTGGAAGGCTGAGGTTCTACCATTGAACTACACCCGCTTGACTACCAAAGAATCAAAAACCGGCAAGCTCAACCGTATACATGCCTTGCGGCTTTTAACCCCAGACAACGCAAAAGCCGTTGCCGTAAAACTGGTGGAGAGGGAAGGATTCGAACCTTCGAAGCTTTCGCGGCAGATTTACAGTCTGCTCCCTTTGGCCACTCGGGAACCTCTCCAGCTGTGGCGGCACATTATGCCAGCCTCCAAAACAGTGTCAAGCCAGATATTTACTTAATTTATCATGGCTTTTCAGGATAACCTGTCGCGCTTTCACGCTGACCTACTGCCTTGGAACGCGCTGCATTCTGTCAAAGCAGCATGGAAAATGCAAGCGCCGCGCGAATTTTTTCAAGCGCCACGGGCTCGGGCACCCTCGGCGCACCGGCCATTTTCCCGGCGCGTTCGGCGAAGGTCAGCGGAAAGCTCGCCTCCAGCCCGCCGTACACCATGTCCGGCCACACTGCGTGGGGTACCCGCACCCCGCGCGACACCACCCGAGCATCGCCGCCGGTGAGCAGCATCGGAAGCGCCACGCCCTGCTGGTCGCACACTTCGCTATAAATACGATTGATCGCACTGACCGCCGCCATGTAGATACCGTGATTCACCGCATCCACCGTGCGCCGGCCAGGTTCCAGCAGCGCATCGGCTTCGCTGTCCGGGTCGATGGCCACGTTGCGCGTGCCGAGTTTCAGGCTCTCTTTCATCAAGCGAAGGCCCGGCACGATGAAGCCCCCTAAATGCACGCCGCCGGGCAGCACGAAGTCGATGGTGATAGCGCTGCCGCAGTCCACCACGCAGCAGCCCCCGGCCAGCTGGTAGCCGGCAAGCGCCCCCATCCAGCGATCCACCCCGAGCTTGCCCGGTTCTTCATAGCCGTTGACCACGCCCAGCGATTCCGGCAGCGACCGGGCGACATGGACCTGACGCACCTGGCGGCGCAGCAGTTTGACGGTATCGCCCAGCACCGCCGCCCGCGCCACGCTCGAAATACGTACCGCCTCGACGACGTCGAGATCCGGTATGTCCGCCCCGGGGCGCCACTCCTCGCGGGTCCATACCGCGCCGCGGGAACGTATTTCGCTGCTGGCCGCATCTTTCAGGCGCCACTTGGAGAGCGTATTGCCAATATCCAGATCTAAAATCATAAGCGCCTGCGTACGCTGATCTCACCGCCGGACAAACGCCGCGGCTGACCGTCTTCGGTGACCCAAAGGTTGCCGCTCTCGTCTACATCCCCGGCCACCGCTTCGCTTTCGCCCGCGCCCTGGAGCACGCGAACGCTCAAGCCCGCGTAGGCGTGGCGCGCGTTCCAGGCGTCACGCCACACCCCAAAGCCACGCTCTTCGAACTCGGCCAGCATGGCCAAAAGCCCGGCAATCACCTCGGCGGCCAGCTGGTTGCGCGAGAGGCCCGGCTTTTCGTCGAAAAGCGCTGCCACCGGCTGGCCGATGCTCTCGCGAAGGCTCTCGGGCAGCGACAAATTCATGCCCATGCCAATCACGGCCTCGCAGGGGCCAGCGGCGTCGCCGGTCACCTCGATCAAAATACCCGCCAGTTTGCCCAGTTCGCGGCCCTGCTCGGCCAACAGGATATCGTTGGGCCACTTGAGTTTGGGCGCCACGCCATGGCGCTCGAGCACCTGGCAGACGACCACCCCCACCGCCAGGCTCAACCCTTCCAGCGAGGCCACCCCGGCCTCGAAGCGCCAGCCCAGCGACATCATCAAACTCTGCCCCCAGGGCGTGGACCACACGCGGCCGCGGCGACCCCGCCCGGCGGTTTGCAGCTCGACCAGGCACACCTCGCCGTGGCCGGCGCCCTGATTGAAGCGCGCGCGCAGGTACTCGTTGCTCGAGGGGAGCTGGTCTTCGACGAACAGCCGCGCCAGCAGATGGCGCGCCTCGGCGGGTAGTTTAGCCACTACCTGCTTGCCTTCCAGCGGCTCCAGCGGGTGGGCCAATCGGTACCCGCGACCTTTCACGGCGACGAGCTCCACCCCCATGGCCTCCAGCTTTTTAAGCTGTTTCCACACCGCGGCGCGGGAAACGCCCAGCGCCTGGCCGAGCGCTTCACCGGAATGGACCTCGCCATCGCTTAACAAACGCATCAGGTTACCGATGGTCATGTCCTTGCCCCAGTTGGGAAAACGCCTATCTTACCGGAAGCGCCATAGCGGCGAAAACTGCCGCCTTTGGGTTATTGACTTGCCCCTTTATTTAAGACAGCGCTGGTAGTAAGGCCTACCCAGACCCTATAATGCCGCCCTATTTTTCCAGCAGGATCGCGTCGTGATCGAGAATCTTCGTAACATTGCCATTATCGCCCACGTTGACCACGGTAAGACTACCCTGGTCGACAAACTCCTGAGCCAGTCCGGCACCCTCGACCGCAAGGCCGAAGGCCAAGAACGTATCATGGACTCCAACGACCAGGAGAAGGAGCGCGGCATCACCATCCTGGCCAAGAACACCGCTATTCGGTGGCAGGATGGTGAGGGCAAGGACTACCACATCAACATCGTGGACACCCCTGGACACGCCGATTTCGGTGGCGAGGTCGAGCGCGTGATGTCGATGGTCGACTCGGTACTGCTGCTGGTCGACGCCGTCGACGGCCCGATGCCGCAAACCCGCTTCGTGACCCAAAAAGCCTTCGCCCAGGGCCTGAAGCCGATCGTCGTGGTCAACAAGATCGACCGCCCCGGCGCGCGTCCTGACTGGGTCATCGACCAGATTTTCGATCTGTTCGACAACCTGGGCGCTTCCGACGAGCAGCTCGACTTCCCGATCATCTACTGCTCCGCGCTCAACGGCATTGCGGGCATGGAGCCGGACGCCCTCGAAGAGAACATGGACCCCATGTTCAAATCGATCGTCAACATCGTCGAGCCGCCCAAGGTCGAACTCGACGGCCCCTTCCAGATGCAGATCTCGGCGCTGGACTACAACAGCTACGTGGGCGTTATCGGCCTTGGCCGCATCAAGCGCGGCAGCGTCAAGCCCGGCCAGCAGATCAGCGTCATCACCAAGGAAGGCGCGACGCGTAAGGGCAAGATCGGTCAGGTAATGACCCACTTGGGCCTGGATCGCGTGCAGACCGATGAAGCTACCGCCGGCGACATCGTCTGCATCACCGGCATCGAAGACCTGGCGATCTCCGATACGCTTTGTGACTCGAGCGCCGTCGAGGCACTGCCGGCGCTGACCGTCGACGAGCCGACCGTCTCCATGACCTTCCAGGTCAACGACTCGCCCTTCGCCGGTAAAGACGGCAAGTACGTCACCAGCCGTAACATTCGCGACCGCCTCGACCAGGAGTTGATCCACAACGTGGCGCTGCGGGTCGAGCAGGGCGAAACGCCGGAGAAGTTCAAGGTCTCCGGGCGCGGCGAGCTGCACTTGTCGGTACTCATCGAGTCCATGCGTCGTGAAGGCTTCGAGCTGGCCGTGGGCCGCCCGGAAGTCATCATCAAGGAGATCGACGGCGAGAAGCAGGAGCCCTACGAAGAAGTCATCATCGACTGCGAAGAGCAGCACCAGGGCGCGATCATGGAAGAGCTCGGCTACCGCAAGGGCGAGCTTTCCAACATGAACCCGGATGGCAAGGGCCGTGTACGCCTGGACTTCATCATTCCGGCACGCGGCTTGATCGGCTTCCGTGGTCAGTTTTTGACGCTGACCTCCGGCACCGGCATTCTGACCAGCCGTTTCGATCACTACGGCCCGCTCAAGCCGGATGCGTCCATCGAGCGTCGCAACGGCGTGCTGGTCTCCATGGTCGGCGGTAAGGCGCTCTCCTACGCGCTTTACACCCTGCAAGAGCGCGGCAAGCTGATCATCGACCACGCCACCGAAGTGTACGAAGGCATGCTGATCGGTATCAACAACCGGGCCAACGACATGGTCGTCAACCCGACCAAGGGCAAGAAGCTCGATAACATGCGCTCCACCGGTAACGACGAGAACATCGTGCTGACGCCGCCGATCAAGTTCACCCTGGAGCAGGCGATCGAATTCCTCGACTCCGACGAGCTGGTAGAAGTGACGCCGTCGCACATCCGTCTGCGCAAGAAGCACCTGACCGAGAACGAGCGTAAGCGCGCCGGCAAGAAATAAGCCCGCCGCCCGCATCGAAAGCCCGCCATCGCGCGGGCTTTTTTGTGCGCGCAGGTTCGCGCGCTAGCATGTCTGCCGGGCGGCTTCGCTTGATCGGGTTAACGCAGCCTAAACGCAAAGGGGCTGGAAAGCGGGGCGAATCTATCGCAGAGTAGACCTCGAAGCGCGCCACGAGAACGCGTGCACACTACAATTCATACAGCCGTTTGGATCGCGATGCGACCCGGCGCCCGGACAGGGACCCTCCTTCACATGAGCCGTTGTCAAAGTGTATCGGGGGCGCTTGCCTTGCCAGGCATGAGGACACCATGACCCCCATTATCGAAGTACAAAACGTCAATAAAGCCTTCGGTGGGCTCCACGTCATCAACGATTGCTCGATTCACGTCGAGAAAGGCTCGATTACCGGCATGATCGGCCCCAACGGGGCGGGTAAATCGACGCTTTTCAACCTGATCGCGGGCTCGCTGATTCCGGATAGCGGTCGTATTCTGCTCGAAGGCGAGGAGATCACCCGGCTTTCCGCCGACGCGCGCTTTCACAAGGGGCTTTTGCGTACCTTTCAGATCGCTCACGAATTCAGCCAGATGAGCGCGCTGGAAAACCTGATGATGGTGCCACCGAATCAGGCCGGAGAAAGCCTTTTCAACACCTGGTTCAAGCCTTCGCTCGTGCGCGAGCAAGAGGCCGAGGTTCGCCGCCGGGCGCTGGAGGTGATCGATTTCGTTGGCCTGCACCACGTGCGCAACGAACTGGCGGGCAATCTTTCCGGCGGGCAGAAAAAGCTTTTGGAGCTGGGTCGCACCATGATGACCGACGCCAAAGTGGTGCTGCTCGACGAGATCGCCGCCGGCGTCAACCGCACGCTGCTGGGCGAGCTGATCGGCAACATCGAGCGGCTGAACCGGGAAATGGGCTACACCTTTTTGGTCATCGAGCACGACATGGACATGATCGCAAGACTCTGCGACCCGGTCATCGTGCTCGCCCAGGGCAGCGTCATGGTGGAAGGTTCCATCGAAGAAATTCAGAACAACCCCGAGGTGATCGAGGCCTATTTCGGCACCGACGCCGCGTAAAAAAACACGCCTCGTACAACAACCACTACTACGTCGAGACACGTTGACCATGTCGATTGATGCGTCACCCAACGCTGCGCCGACGCCGCTACTGCGCGCCCGCGACGTGCACGGCGGCTATGGCAGCATGAACATTCTGAACGGGGTCGAAATGACCCTTTACGCCGATGAAATCGGCGTGATCGTCGGCCCCAACGGGGCCGGCAAGTCCACCATGCTCAAAGCAGTATTCGGCCTTTTGAACGTCAACCAGGGCGACATTTTGCTCAACGGCGAGCCGATCCAGAACCTGCCCCCGAACCAGCTGGTCAAGCGCGGCATGGGCTTCGTCCCCCAGGAGAAAAACGTCTTCCCGAGTCTGTCGGTGAAAGAGAACCTGGAGATGGGCGCGTATTTGAAGCCACACAACGTCAAGCGCATGCTCGAACAGGTGTATGAGTTCTTTCCGCCGCTCAAGGACAAGCGCCGCCAGCCCGCCGGCGAGCTCTCGGGCGGGCAGCGCCAAATGGTCGCCATGGGCCGGGCGCTGATGGCCGAACCCACGCTCTTGTTGCTCGACGAGCCCACCGCCGGGCTCTCGCCGCTTTACATGAACGAGATCTTCGACCGGGTGAAAAAGATCAACGCCGCGGGGGTCGGTATTTTGATGGTCGAGCAGAACGCCAGGCAAGCGCTGGCGATTGCCGACAAGGGTTTCGTGCTGGCCGCCGGCCAGAACCGTTTTACCGATACGGGGGCGGCGCTGCTCGCTGACCCGGATGTCGCCAAAAGCTTTTTGGGCGGCTAGCCCGGGGGGAGAACGCTGTGAACGAACTGGTCTTTTTTATCAACAACGTGGTGATCGCCGGCAGCGTCACCGGCTCGATCTACGCCATCGGTGCGATCGGCGTGACGCTGATTTTCAGCATCATGCGCTTTGCCCATTTCGCCCACGCGGACATGATGACCTTCGGCGCTTTCATGGTACTGCTGCTGACCACCGCCTTTCCGACCCTCGGGCCGAGCATCGGCGTACCCACGGCGCTGATCATGCTGCCGCTGGCGATGATACTGACCGCCCTGCTCGCCGTGGGTATCGACAAGGCGTTCTACAAGCCGCTGCGCGCCTTTGGTGTGAAACCCATCGTCATGGTGATCGGATCATTAGGCGTCACCCTGATGCTGCAGGGTTTGATTCGCCTGTTTGCCGGCACCAGCGGCCAGAGCCTTTACGTCGACGACCGCAAGGAGATCTTCCGCCTCGCCCTGCCCTTCGAGGGCGCCCGCGCGCCGATCGTGGTCACCGAGCCACAGCTCTATCTGTTCGTGATCACGATCGTCGCGGTGGTCGCGCTGGCGGTGTTTCTGAACCGCTCGCGCCTTGGCAAGGCGATGCGCGCCATGTCGGATAACCCGGAGCTCGCCCAGGCCTCGGGCATCAACACCAATACCATCGTGGCGGTCACCTGGGTGATTGCCGGGGGCCTGGCGGCGATTGCCGGTACGCTTTTATCGCTGGACGTCACCTTCAAACCGGACTTGAGCTTCTTTTTGCTGCTGCCGATTTTCGCCGCGGCGATCGTCGGCGGGGTGGGCCACCCCTACGGGGCGATCGCCGGCGGCTTCGTGGTCGGCTTTGCCGAAACCCTGGCGGTGTTCAACTGGAACGTGCTGCTGCGCCCGTTCCGGGACAGTTTGCCGGACTGGCTGGAGCTTCCCTCGAACCTGGCGTTCGTGGGCACCGAGTACAAGATCGTGGTGCCGTTTTTCATTCTGCTGGCCATTCTGGTATGGCGCCCAACGGGGCTGTTCAAGGGTAAGGTGATCTGATGAACGAACGAAACGCATCCTACACGCCCAAAGACGCCACCGTGACGCGCCGCTTCCCGGTGCGCGAGCTGGTGCTCTTCGCCGGGCTGCTCGTTGCCGTGCTGGGCGTTTACGCCATGATGGGCGCCGCCTACAGCACGCGCATGCTGGTCGAGGCGGCCTGCTACGCCATTCTGGCGCTGGGCCTGACCATCCAGTGGGGCTACGCCGGGCAGTTCAACGCCGGCGTCATGGGCTTCGTGGCCCTCGGCGGCTTCTGCGCGATGCTCTTCAGCGTGCCGGTCAACGACGCCTTTTGGGGCACCGAGCTGCCCGGGGAACTGGGCCGGGTGCTGCTTTACGGGGTGGCTGCGGTGCTGGTGGTGGTCGGCGCGAGCAAACTCGACCGCGTCGGCGTGCCCAAGCTCTTGCGTACGATTATCACCGTGGTGCTGGCGGTGGTGCTCTACCTGGCGGTGATCAGCCTACTGCGCGAGGTGACCGGCGAGATTCAAAACCGTGCGGGCTTCGTCGGCGGCTTTGGTCTGCCGCCCTGGGTCGGCTGGATCGTCGGCGGCTTACTTGCCGGCGGTGTGGGCTACTTCATCGGCCATATCTGCCTGGGGCTTAGAAGCGACTACCTGGCGATCGCCACGCTCGGCATCGCCGAGATCATCAAGGCGTTTTTGAAAAACTCCGACTGGCTGACCCGCGGCACCGCCACGGTGTCGCCGCTGCCCTGGCCCACCCCGGGCCCGGCAGAGCTCGGCTTTACCTTATCCCGGGCGATCTATCTGTCGCTGACCGCGGTGATCATCGCGGCGATCTTCTTTTTGCTGCACCGCGCCTACCACGCCCCCTGGGGGCGAATGATCCGCGCGATTCGCGACAACGAAGTCTCCTCGGCGGCGATGGGCAAGGATATTAACAAGCGCCGGCTGGAGATTTTCGTACTGGGTTGCATCCTGATGGGCCTGGGCGGCGGCGTGCTGGGCACTTTCAACAGCCTCTTCGACCCCCAGGGGTATCTGCCGCTCAACCACACCTTTTTGGTGCTGGTGATGGTGATCCTCGGCGGGCCGGGCAACAACCTGGGCACGATCTTCGGCGCCGTGGCGGTGTACATCATCTGGATCATGTCCGAGCCATTGGCGCTTTTCATCATGCAGCTGGTGGTAAGCCTTGGCGAAGGCGCAGGCTGGGAGCTACCCAGCAATATGGATAGCCGCGCGCTACAAGCCAGGGTGCTAGTGATCGGTATGTTGATCACCCTGGTCCTGCGCTTCGCGCCCAAGGGGCTGTTGCCGGAGAGCATCAAGACCCACGGCTAGCCTGCGCTTTTGGAAAACGCCCCAGGGCCTGGCCCGGGGCGTTTTTTTATACCCGCCGCCTAGTGCTTGCCCCCAGGATATTTCCACCCCGTTACTTTTCACTGCGCTACTTTTTCACCCGGTGCGGCGGCCACAACGCGGCGTTGCGTCCGGCCAAGCTTGAGTCCTGAATAGGGTTTTGTTAATTTAATGCTAATAGTTATCATTAGCACAGGTAATAAGCTCTCATGTCTTCTCTGCCGTCGTCGACCGTTACCGACTCCCAGGACAACGTTTTCCAAGACAACGCCTCTCGCCAGGTGGATAGCCGCACGTTATTGGGCAGCGCCGGTGAGCTCGTGATCGTGCATGAGAATCGTCGCTACGTGCTCCGGCGCACCAAAAGCGGCAAGCTCATTCTCACCGCCTGACCGCTTTTTAAACGCAAGCCAGGTAACGCCGCGGCGTACCCAGCCAGCCCACCTCTTCTCTTAACTGGTTGGAACTACCCGGCTCATGACTCATCACGTCTCTCTTCGTCCATTTTGTCTTGCCCTGCTACCACTGCTCGCCCCTGCCGCGTTGGCCAACGAGGTCCTCGAACCGATGACCGTGACCGGCACTCGCACGCCGGTCGATCTTTCCCGCGCGCCGCTGATCGTCAACATCATCGACCGCGACGATGCGGTGCTTGCCACGGCAGCCCGGGTGGAGGACGTATTGAGCCGTCAGCCGGGCCTTCACGTGGGCGGGCAGGGGCGGCGTAACGGCCAAACCCTGAGCATGCGAGGGTTCGACCGCCAGGGCGTGCTGGTGCGCCTGGACGGCGTGCGCCAGGATATCGCGACCGGCCACGTGGGCAATTTCTTTCTCGACCCGGCGCTGATCAAAGAAGTGCAGATCGCCCGCGGCGCGCTGTCGAGTCTTTACGGCAGCAACGCCATGGGCGGCGTCGTAAGCTTTGATAGCGTCGATGCCGACGACCTGCTGCGCCCCGGCGAAAATAGCGGCGCGCGCCTCTCCGTGGGTGGCGCCAGCGCCAGCAACGAGTGGCGTACCAACGTGGCCGCCTTTGGCCGGCGCGACACCGACCGAGGCGCCCTCGACGGGCTCATCTCCTTTGGTCGCAGCGAATCCGGCGATATCCGCCGCGCCGGCGGGGACGAGGCCCCAGACGACGCCGCGCTCAACAGCCTGCTGCTCAAGGGCGGCTGGGAGCCGAGCCGCGAACAGCGTCTCTTCGTTAGCTGGCAGCACTACGACGAGCGCGCCACCCAGCCGGCCAACCCGCAGCAGCGGGCGGTGAGCACAAGCAACGCGCTTCGCGAGCGCGACGTAACAAGCGATAACGTGCAGCTTGGCCACCGCTGGCAGCCAGGACCGGGGACCGACGTTACGTCCCGGCTCACGTTCAGTCAGCAGGATATCGAGGACGACCGGGCCACTCGCCGGCTCGACCGGGTCGGGCTGCAAAGCGATGGCTACCATCAAATGGAGCACGGCTGGCTTTCGCAAACCCTCGCCTTCGGTGGGGAACTGGAGAAGACGCGCCAACGCCCCTCCCAGCACGCCAACGGCTTTCCCCGCGCGGATATCGAAACCCAGGCCGCCTATCTCGATACCACGCTGAGCGCGGGGGCGTACGTCGACGAAGGGGGTGCCGGCGCGTTCGATTTGGGCCTTGGGGCACGTTTCGACCGCTATGATGCCAGCGGGCAAAACGGAGAGGATAGCGTTCACGACCGGGTTTCACCGCGACTTAGAGTGGCCTGGCGCCCGGTGGATGGCCTGATGTTCTTCTCGGGCTACGCCGAGGCGTTTAGGGCGCCCAGCCTTTCCGAGCTTTACGCCGACGAGCGCCACTTCGCCGGCTTCTGCGCCGGGCCGGCCTTTTGCACCCCGGACAACTACTGGATGCCCAACCCGTCGCTGTCACCGGAAACCAGCCACACCTGGGAGAGCGGGCTCGTCTGGCAACGGGGCGACTGGCAGCTTCGCGCCAGCTACTTCGACACCCGCGCCGACGACTTTATCGACACCCAGGTCGACATCATGGCCGGCACCACCCAGGCGGTGAACGTGCAGCGTGCAGCGCTTTGGGGCTTCGATACGCGCATTGCCTGGCAGCCCAGCGCCCTGCCCAGCGTTACCGGCTTTGCCGGGCTTTCCGAAGTCTCTGGTAAGGATCGCGATAGCGGCGAAGCCCTCGGCAGCCAGACACCGCTGGAGGCGAGCCTGGGCGGCGAAGTGGCGCTTTTCGACCCGGCCCTGCGTCTGGGCGCTCAGGGCCGCTTCGCCCGCGCCTTCGATAAACAGGACGCCGCTGCGCGCCTGCCCGGCTACGCCCTTTTCGATGCGCACCTGGCCTGGCAGCTCACCCCGAAGGTGGACACATCGCTTCGCCTGGCGAATCTGGGCGACAAGGTGTGGTACCGCCCGGACGGAAGCCTCGGCGATGGCCGCAGCTTACTGGCTACCCTCAACTGGCAGTGGTAACGTTTAAAGACGTCCCGCGCACGCGAGCGCCTCGAGTGGCGTGAGCTTTTCACGGCGCTTACCGACCCACAAGGAGCCTTTGAATGAAGGTAGTGTTATGAAGAGAGTGGCCACATGGATGCTGGGTGCGTTGACGGCGCTGTTTAGCCTGACCGCCGCCGCGGATGAGCGCTGGGTAGTACTCGGGGGCGACGTTGCCGAAACCCTGGCACAGGTAGCGCCCGCCCTCGACGTGGTGGCCCGGGACGACACCGTCGTCTACCCGGCGTCGATGGCAGCCCTTCCCTCGGTGGGTTATCTGCGTAGGCTCTCCGCCGAGAGTCTGCTTTCGGTCAAACCGACCCACGTGATCGCCAACGAACATGCCGGGCCCCAACAGACGCTCGAGCAGCTCACTCAGGCCGGGGTCGAGATCATGCTGATCGACGCCCCGGACACCCTGGCCTCGATCAAAAACAAGGTGCGCGACATAGCCCGCCACACAGGCCAGGTGGAGGCCGGGCAAGCGCTTGCCGACCAAATCGATGAAGAGCTTAACCGGCTGGCCGAGCAACCCGCCCTGCCCGCTACCCGGGCGATGTTCATTTTGCACCACAGCGGCATGACACCCCGAGCGGCAGGCAACGCCACCGCCGCGCATACCGCCCTTGAAGCCATTGGCGCCGACAACGCGTTTGCCACCATGCAGGGCTATCAAAGTGTCGGGGCCGAGGCGCTGGTGCGTGAAGCACCGGATATCGTCGTCATGTCCGCCCGCGGCCTCGAAGCGCTGGGCGGCGAAGCCGCGCTTTGGCAGCTTCCCGGCATGGCGCTGACCCCGGCAGGCGAGGCCGAGCGGCTGGTGGTGATCGACGACCAGGCGCTACTTGGCTTTGGCCCGCGCACGCCGGCCCATCTGCTGGCGCTTCACCAGGCCGTTGCCGAGGCCATGAACCGCGAGGCCGCGCAAGCAGCGCCATGATCCACTCTTTACGCTCGTTTCACCGCCCGCTGCTCGAGCGCCGCGGGCGGGTGCTTTGGGGCCTTGGCCTGGCGCTTTTAGTCGCGCTTGGCTGGGCGGGGGCCTCCGGGGCGCTGGGCATTTCGCCTTGGCGGCTTTTAACCGGCCAGGCGGACGCCTTCGATACCCACGTATGGTGGCAGCTTCGCTTGCCGCGCCTTTTATTGGGCGTAGCGGTCGGGGCCATGCTCGCCGGCAGCGGCGCCGCCATGCAGGGGCTTTTTCGCAACCCTTTGGCCGACCCGACGCTTTTGGGGCTTGCCAGCGGCGCGGGGCTTTTCGTGGCGCTTTGGATCGTGCTGTTCCAGGGCAGCGGCGGCGTTAGCCTGTATGGCCAGTTTCTGGCCGGCTTTCTCGGGGCGCTCTGCGTCTGCCTGCTGGTCTTCGCGATCGCCAAACGCCAGGGCGGGGGCAGCGCCGCGGTCATGACCCTGCTGCTGGCGGGGCTTGCGATCAACACCCTGGCCGGCGCCGGCGGCGGCATTCTGGCGTTTATCGCAAGCGACGAGCAGCTTCGCCAGCTAAGCCTTTGGGGCATGGGGACGCTGACCAACGCGCTTTGGCGCACCACCGTGCTGGCCCTGGTCGTGGTGAGCATGGCCCTTTTCATGCTGCTGCGAAGCGCGCCGGCGCTGGATCTTCTTCAGCTCGGCGAAACCACCGCTCACGCCGCCGGCCTCGACGGGGCGCGCTTGAAACGCCACATTATCGTGGCTACCTCGCTCGGCGTCGGGCTCTGCGTGGCGCTAACCGGGGTGATCGGCTTTTTGGGGCTACTGGTGCCCCACTGCCTGCGCCTGGGGCTTGGCCCCAACCACCGCCTGCTGCTGCCCGCCTCGATGCTGGGCGGCGCGCTGCTGCTGGTCGTGGCCGATACGCTGGCGCGAACGCTGGCCCCGCCGGCGGAAATCCCCGTCGGGCTTTTAACGAGCCTTTTGGGCGGGCCCTACTTTCTCTTTCTGCTGCTGCGCCGAGGCCACTGATGCTCACGCTCCATCAGGCCGGGTTGACCACGACCCCGGCCCTTGCGCCGCTCACCGATACCCTCGTCCCCGGTGAACTGGTGGCCGTGGTCGGCCCGAACGGCGCGGGCAAGAGTACGCTTTTGAAGCTTTTGTCCGGGTTTCGCCTCTGCGAGCAGGGGTCGGTGACGCTGGACTGTATCGCGCTCGAGCGCTGGTCGATCACCCGGTTGGCCCACCGACGCGCCCTGGTGGCACAACAAGAACACCCGGCGTTCGACTGGCCCGTGGCGGAACTCGTCGCCCTGGGCAGCGCCCCCTCTTCGGCACTTTTGGCCACGCTGCTGGAGGATATGGATCTATCGGCGCTCGCCAGGCGCAGCGTGCTGTCGCTTTCCGGCGGCGAGCGCCAGCGGGTGATGATCGCCCGGGGCGCGTGCCAACTGCTATCGAAGCCCCTCACGGACGCCTCGACCGGGGCGGTTTTACTGCTGGACGAACCCACCAGCGCGCTGGATATCGGCCATCAACAGCGGCTGATGCGCAGGCTACGTAGCTGGGCGGCGGACTATCATTTGGCGGTGGTGTGCGTGCTGCACGATCTGAAGCTGGCCACGATCTTTGCCGACCGGGTATGGCTCATGCACGAAGGAAGGCGGATCGCCTCGGGAAGCCCGCAGGACGTGCTCGACCCCGAAACGGTCGCGAGGGTGTACGAAGCGGATTTAAACGTCGAGCGCCGCCCGGGGGCGGCGCCTTACTGGAGCCTGGCGCGCTAGTGAAAAAGCACGCCAAGCAGGTTTTTGGATACGCGGTTCAGCGGTTTACAAATCGAGCTGGCCCTTGGTGACGAAGCGGCCGTCTTCGACGGCCATTTCGACCACCACGCCGGGTACGTCGCCATTGTCATCGAACTCGTGGGAGCCGGAGGCGCCTTCGTAGTTGATCTCGGTACCGGCGGCGATCAGCTCGACCGCCTTCTCCCACTCGCCGGGCAGGATGACCTCGCCGGGTTCGCTTGCCACGCTGCGCAGTGCATCCGCCAGGCCTTCGCGCTCGGCGCTGCCGTTTTGCTCGATGGCAAGCGCCAGCAGGAAGGCGGCGTCATACGCTTGGGCTGCGAACACGGCGCTGGGGTCGAAACCGGCATCATCAGCGGCGCTATTGAAAAGCTCGGTACCGGGCAGGTCCGGGCTGCCCGGGCGGGTGGCGATCATGCCGTCGAGCACGTCGGCGCCAATGGCGTTGACCAGGCTATCGCCCACCATGCCGTCGGCGCCCACGTACTGGGTGAACATGCCGCTCTCATAGGCCTGGCGTAGCACGGTCTGGCCCGAGGTGTCGGCGTAGGCGAGCACCACCAGGGTGTCGGCGCCGCCGGCGGAGAGCGAGCCCAGCTCCGAGCGGTAGTCGGCGCGGTTGTCTTCGTGGGCCAGGCTTTCGGCGATTTCGCCGCCGCCGTCTTCGAAGGCCGTAGTGAAGGCATCCGCCAGCCCCTGGCCGTAGTCGTTGTTCACGAAGGTGACGGCCACGTAATCGAGGCCCTTGTCCAAAAGCAGCTTGGCGAGCATTTCGCCCTGGAAGGCGTCCGAAGGCACGGTGCGAAACACCAGGCCATTGTCGTCGAGCTCGGTGACCGCCGGGGCGGTCGAGGCGGGAGAGACCATCACCACCCCCCCGGGAATGGCGGCGTTGTTGGCCGCGGCGATGGTGGCGCCGGTACACAGCGCGCCGACGATAGCGGTGACGTTTTCGGAGTTCACCATACGGTCGGCGGCGTTGGAGGCCGCCGAGGCGTCAGAACAGGTGGTATCGCCGGACGGCATGGAAAGGGTTTCACCGCCCAGGATGCCGCCCTGCTCGTTGACCTGGGCCACGGCCAGCTTTGCGCCTTCGAAGATGGGCGGTGTCAGACTTTCGATGCCGCCGGTAAAGCCCCCCAGAAAGCCAATTTTGACCTCGGCCTGGGCCGTGGCGGTCAGGGCCAAAGAAGACGCCGCGATAGCGGCCACGAGTGTGCGTTTATTGATCATATTATTCGTCGCTCCCGGTGTGTGAGACGCCCCGGCTTACGCCAGCGCTTCTCTTAATCTGAAACCGAAGCCGGGAAAACACAAGTGGCTTTATCCAACGCTCCTTAACGCAGCCGGGGCCGACTTATAGCAAAGGGGCCAGGTTGAAGGTCTGGCTAAACCAGGCATTCAGGTGGCGCCAGTGGCTGCCGGGCTCTTCGTCTACGCGGCGCATCTCGCTTTCGTGCTCGTACTCCCAGCCCGGCGCGCCCTGGTCGTCGAGGGTGACGCGGTAGCTAATGGCGGGCTCGCGGCCGACGTCGATCAGCTCTTCGAAGGCGGTCAAAAGCGCCTCGCTCTGCGCCAAAACGCCTACCTCGGTATTCCAAAGCACCGAACGCGGGTCGACGTTGAACGAGCCGATAAACACCTGGTCGTCAAAACGCAGCGCCTTGATATGCAGCGCCGAGGCCGAGGCGCCGGGCACGCGCATGTCCTCGACCTCCTCGTCGGCGCTGGTCTCTTGCTCCGGGCGCAGCTCGTATAGGCGAATGCCGCTTTCCAGCAGGGCCGGCCGCCAGGGCGTATAGGCGCCGTGGACCACCGCCGCATCGGTGGACTCCAGGGAATTGGTGATGATATCGACCTCCACGCCCTCGCCGGCCAGCGCCACGAGCCGCTCGACGCTCGCCTCGGTGGGGACGAAGTAGGCCGACACCAGCACCAGCCGTTCGCGGGTTTGGGTGTGCTGTAAAAGCTCGCCCAAAAGCGTTTGGCGCCAGGGCGGCGCGCCGTCGTGCTCGACTTTGGCCGGCGCATCCCACATTGCCCGCCCCTTGCCCCAGTAGAGGGTCTGCCAGGGCGGCGATTCGCCTGGCAGGGCGCGCAGATCGGCGATGTAGTCGGCATCGGCGTTTTCATCCAGCCAGGCCTTGAGCTGCTGGGCCAGCGCCTGCCAGGCGCCCTCCTTTGCCGAGTGGTAGCGCGCGATCGGCTGGGCGAGTGCGTAGTTCCAGTAATCGTCGAAACTTTGCGAGAGTGCCGGTACGACCTGGCCGATGGTGACCAGGTCCAGATCGGCAAAGTTGAGCGCATCGTTGGCATCGAAATACTCGTCGCCCAGGTTGCGCCCGCCGGCGATCGCCACGCTGTTATCGGCGATCCAGAGCTTGTTGTGCATGCGACGGTGCTGTTGGGTCGGGTTGGTGAACGAGGCCAGCACCCGGGTGGCCAGGTGGCCGCGGCCAAACGCCACCGGGTTGAACACGCGCACCTCGATATTGGGATGGCTCGAAAGCGCCGCCAGCCGGTCGCCCTGACCAATCGCCCCCATATCATCGAGGATCAAACGCACGCGGACACCGCGCTCGGCGGCGGCCAGCAGCTCATCCATCACCAGTCGCGTCGTCTGGCCATCGCCGAACAGATAGGTCTGTATATCGAGCGAGCGCTCGGCCTGGTGGATCAGTTCCACGCGCACTTCAAACGCCTCCTGGCCGTTGGCAAGCAGCGAAAAGCCGTCCGGCTCGCCCTGGCCCGCCAGGGCCTCGGCGGCTTGCTCGCCAAGCCAGGTCCCACGCGCCTGGTCCAGCGCCAAGGCAGTGCGCGTCTCCCGCGGTACGTCGCTATCGACACAGCCGGCAAGCGCGACCAGGGCCACGAAAAAAAGCGCGGCGAGCCCCCGCCGAGGGCTATTCATCGTCGAATCCGGCCTCACTCAGCTGCGCCCGGCGCGCATCCGCCTGTTTACGCTGACGATTACCTCGGTAGAGCCTGGCCAGCGCAATCGACAAAGCCGCGGCCAGCATTACGCCCAGCACCACGCCCTGCCAGGGGCGGGCGGCGTTTCCCATCACGGTTTCCAGGCCAATGATCAGGGTAAGGCCCAGCGCCTGGGACCCAATCGCCAGCGCGCGAAGCACATCAACGCGGGACTGGTACATAGACATCTCCGTAAAAACCAACGTGCATGATATGGTGGACCAGTGTAACTGCTTAACGAGAAAACGATGAACGCGATTGCCCTTGGACCGCTACTAATTTCGCTGCCGCGGCTTTACGCGCTGGGCTGCGCGCTGGCGCTGCTGCTGGCCAGCCGCTTTTTGCTGTCGCTGCCGGCCCGCGATAAAAGCCGCTGGTTCAACGGCCTGGTGCTTGCCTGGCTGGTGGGCGCGCGCCTGAGCTACGTGGCGCTCAACTTTTCGAGCTTCGCCGGCGAGCCGCTGGAAGCCCTCAAGGTCTGGCAGCCAGGCTATCATCCGCTGGGCGGCTTCATGGCCGGGCTTTTGTGGTGCGGCTGGTATCTGCGCGACAATCTCAAGGCAATGGCCAAGACCATGATTTTGTTCGCCCTGGCCTCGGCCATCTGGCTGGTGGTGATAATGGTATCCGCCCCGCAAAGTAGCTTCGCCGTCGCTGAACTGCCCGAGGTGACCCTCGAGGATATCGACGGCAACCCGCGCTACCTGCCCGACCTTATTGATAGCGACGACCGGATCATCGTCAACCTCTGGGCGACCTGGTGCCCGCCGTGCCTGCGTGAAATGCCGCTTTTGCAACAAGCCGATGCACGCGAGGGTATCAGCGTGGTGATCGTCAATCAGGGCGAAGACCTGCTGCCCGTGGTGCGCTACCTCGACGAGCAGGGTCTGACGTTTCGCCATGCGCTGCGCGACCCGAGCCAGACGCTGATGGCGCGCTTTGAAGCCCCAGGGCTTCCGACCACCTTACTGTTCGACTCGAACGGGCGCACCGAGGATATCCACGTCGGCGAACTGACCCGCGCCCAGCTCGAGCAGTGGCTGGACAATTAAACGACGCACCGCTTAATCCTTCCCGGCCTTTGCGTTAGAATCCCTCGCCCTGTCGCCGCCTGCCCGCCAGGCGGCACGCCCCGTTTTATGAACTTCTTGAGGCACCATGAGCGATTTTACACCCGGCCAGCGCTTTATTAGCGACGGAGAAGCCGAGCTTGGGCTAGGCACCGTACTAAACTGCGACGCCCGCAGCGTTACCATTTTGTTCAGTGCCAGTCAGGAAACCCGCACCTACAACACCCGTCAGGCCCCCTTGACCCGCGTGGTGTTCGGCAGCGGCGACAGCGTGATCGCCGCCGACGGCTGGCAGATCACGGTGGATGAAAGCACCCTCCACCAGGGTCTGATCACCTACCACGGCTTGGACAAGGACGGTACGCCCCAGTCGCTTCCCGAGACAAAGCTTGCCGACACCATGCAGTTCAATCAGGCCCGGGATCGTCTGCTGACCGGCCAGGTGGACCGCAACGACTGGTTCGATCTGCGCTTTCGCACGCTGCACCACTACCAGCGTATCGAGCAGCACGAGGCCCTGGGCTTTAGCGGCCCGCGCATCGACTTGATTCCCCACCAGCTGTTTATTGCCGATGAAGTGGCGCGGCGTCACGCCCCGCGCGTCATGCTCGCCGACGAAGTAGGCCTGGGGAAAACCATCGAGGCCGGGCTGATTCTGCACCGCCTGTTGATGAACGGCCGGGTGGCGCGCGCGCTGATTCTGGTGCCCGACAGCCTCACCCACCAGTGGCTGGTCGAACTGCTGCGCCGCTTCTCGTTAAACGTTTCGCTGCTCGACGAGAGCCAAAGCCTGGCCCACGGCGACGAAAACCCCTTCGATAGCGCTCAGCTGATTCTGGCAAGCCAGGGGTGGCTGTTCGCCAACCGCGAGCGCCAGGCCCAGGCACTGGCGAGCCAGTTCGACCTGCTCATCGTCGACGAGGCCCACCACCTGGAGTGGCACGCCGACGGTGAAAGCGGCCCGGGCTACCAGTGCGTCGAGCAGCTCGCCGGTCAAATCGCCGGACTGTTGCTGCTGACCGCCACGCCGGAGCAGATGGGGCTGGAAAGCCACTTCGCCCGCCTGCGCCTTTTGGACCCGGAGCGCTACCAGGAGATCGAGCGCTTCAAGGAGGAAGAGGGCCACTACGCTGAGGTGGCAGGCGCCATCGAAGCCCTCGACGACCTGCCCAAAAGCCGCGAACAGGTGGCACGCGTGGCAAGCGACTCGGACAGCCAGGCGCTGCTGGCAACCCTTTGTGAAGCGGGTGCAAGCGATGAAGCGAAGGCGAACGCCAAAGCGCAGCTGACCAATGCCCTGCTCGACCGCCACGGCACCGGCCGGGTGATGTTTCGCAACAGCCGCCGCCACGTGGGGGGCTTCCCCGAGCGCCGCCTGCACCAGAGCACGCTGGAGCTGCCCTCGGCGTATCGGCGCACGCTGCGCCGCATCGAGCGCGACGAAGACTACTTCGACGAGCTGCTGATCGAAACCGGCATGGATCATCCGGACGTGGTGATCTACCCGGACGCCACGTACCGCGCGCTCTCCGAGGACCCGCTGAACAGCGAACCCTGGTGGCAGATCGATCCGCGGGTGAACTGGCTGCTGGAAAAGCTCGCCGATACCGACGAAGAAGGCCTGGCCGGCGACAAGGTACTGGTGATCGCCCACCACCGGGAAACTGCAGAAGGCCTTTCCGAGGCGCTGCGCGTGCTGGGCGGCTACCAGGCGCCGGTGTTCCACGAAGACCTCTCATTGATCGAGCGCGACCGCGCCGCGGCGGCGTTTGCCGACGAAGAGGAAGGCTGCCAGGTGCTGGTCTGTTCGGAGATCGGCTCGGAAGGGCGCAATTTCCAGTTCTGCCGTCATCTCGTCATGTTCGACATGCCCCAGCATCCGGACCAGCTGGAGCAGCGTATCGGCCGCCTCGACCGGATCGGCCAGCAGCACGCCATCGAGCTGCACGTGCCGACCTTTAGCACCTCGCCGGGTGAGCGGCTGGTACGCTGGTATCACGAGGGCATGAGCGCCTTTAGCGCGCCCCACGGGGTGGGCAGCGAGCTGTTCGACGCCTTTGGCGACGCCCTGGCGGATGCGCTACTCGACGACGAGGCGCTGACGGAGATCATCGGCGAGACCCGCACGCTGTTTAACGAGAAACTGGCCGAGCGCGAAGCCGGGCGCAACCGGTTGCTGGAGCTCAACGCCTGCCGCCCCGCCCGGGCCGAGCAAGTCATCGAGGCGGTGCGCGAGCTGGATGACGACACCGCCCTGCCCCGCTACGTCGAGCGGGCGCTGGACGTGTTCGGCGTCGATAGCCAGGAAATCGGCAAGGGCCTGCTCTACTTGAAGCCCGGCTCGCACATGATCGACGGCCTGCCGGGGCTGGTGAAGGGCGAAGAGGGCTTTTCGGCCACCTACCGGCGGGACCTGGCGCTGGCCCGGGACGACGTGCATCGCCTCTCCTGGGAGCACCCGCTGGTGCGCGAAATGATGGGCCGGGTGCTGGATGGCACCATGGGCAATACGGCGCTGGCGCTTCTGCGCCACCCGGCGATTCCCAGCGGTCGGCTGATGGCGGAGCTGGTGTTCTGCACCCACTGCCCGGCGCCCAGGTCGCTGCACCTGAACCGCTTTTTACCCCCCACGGCGGTGCGCGTTTTGATGGACGAGTCCGGCGCCAACCTGACCGCCAGCATCTCGTTTACCGGCCTTTCCAAAAACGTTCAGAAAGTGAACAAGTCGATGGCGCGGGATTTGATCAAAAGCCGCCACGACGAACTGCGCGCGCTGGTCACTCAAGGGGAAAGCGAAGCCGAGAAGTCGCTGCCGGCGCTTTTGGAGACGGCGCGGGAGCGCATGCGCGAACAGCTCGACGGCGAGCTGAACCGCTTGAGCGCGCTGGCCAGCAATAATCCGGCGGTGCGCGATGAGGAACTCGAGGCTATCAAGGCTGAGCGTCAGGCGCTGGAAGAGGCGATCGACGCCACCCGCCTACGCCTGGACGCCGTGCGAGTGGTGATCACCGTCGACCCTAACGCCTAAGACGTTTTGGCCAGGATATCGTCCAGGGCTTTATCGAGGGTCGGGTAGCCGAAATTGAACCCGGCCTCGTGCAGACGCTCGGGGCGCATATCCGCGCCGGTCAACAGTAGCCGCGACATCTCCCCCAGCCCCGCTTTCAAGACGAAAGCGGGTACCGGGAACATCGCCGGACGATGGAGGTGGCGCGCCAGGGTTTTGGTAAAGGTTTCGTTGGTCACCGGGTGCGGCGCGCCACCATTGAACGGGCCTTCGAGGCCGGGCTTGTTGATCAGGTAGATGATCGCCTCGACCAGATCCTCGCGGTGCACCCAGGGCATGAACTGCTGGCCGTCGCCAAAGCGCCCGCCCAGGCCCATTTTAAAGGGAGGCAGCATCTTGGCCAGGGTACCGCCGCCGGCTTCCAGCACCAGCCCGATGCGTACGATGGCCAAGCGCAAGCCGAGCGCCTTGACCGGTTCGGCGGCGGCTTCCCACTGCACGCAAAGCCGGTGGGCAAACTCTTCGTGGGGCGGGGTTTGCTCGTCCACTTTCTTCTGGCCCTGGTCGCCGTAATAGCCCATGGCCGAGCCGCTGACCATGACCGCAGGCAGGGGCTTGCCCGCCTTCTCCAGTGCCTTGCAGAACTCGACCAGCGCCGTGGTGGTCTCGACCCGGGAGCTAATCAGGCGCTTTTTCTGGGTATCGCTCCAGCGCTTACCGGCAATGGATTCGCCGGCCAGGTTCACGATCGCTTCCGGCGGCGTATCGATGAACGCCATGGCGCTTTCGCCGGTCGTGCATTCCCGCGGCAGTACGCGAGCCGCCTTGGAGGGTGAGCGCGATACCACATCGACCTGATGACCGCCGCCGATCAGCTTTTCACAAAGCCGCTTGCCGACAAAGCCGGTACCGCCGGTAACAAGAATCCGCATCGAGAACCTCCTCTACGTTGTAAACGTGGCGTGGCACCGCGCTATAATTACACAAATGCTATACGATAGTGCTACGATAAGTATATTAACTTTAACGTATTCTCGCGAGGATTTATGCCTGAAAACCCTCTTGCGGGCTCACGCCCCGAGAGTGTCGCCGTTATCGGTGCCGGTATCGCCGGACTTGCCTGTGCCCAGGCACTGGCGGAGCAGGGTATTGGCGCCACCCTGTTCGATAAGGCCCGCGGCCCCGGCGGGCGCATGGCCAGCAAACGCCGCCCCACCGCCACCCTCGACCTGGGCGCGCAAAGCTTCACCGTGCGCGACCCGCGCTTTTCACGGCTCATCGATACCCTCGTCGAAAACGGCGCCGTTGCCCCGTGGCCGGCCGCCCACTACCGCGTGGATGAAAGCGGCTGGCAGGCGCTCGTCGATGACCAGCCGCGTTATATCGGCGCACCACGCATGAGCGCGATGACCCGCGAGCTTCACCACCGGCTGGCGGCGTTCGCTCACGTTCACACCCACTTCCAGACGCGCATTACCGCGCTGGAAAAGGGTCCGGGCACCACCGCTGGCTGGCAGCTACGCGATCATGATGACAACCTGTTGGGTCCTTTCGACACGGTGGTCATCACCGCCCCTCCTCCCCAGGCTGCGGCGCTGATCGGCGAGTGGGATGCAGCGCTTACCAGCGCTTGCCAGGCGCGCCCCCAGCGCGGCTGCTGGGCGGGTTACGTGGTGTTCGAAACCACGTTGCCCGCCCTGGAAGGCATCGATGACTGGGACAGCCTTCACGCCCGCCACCCGGTGCTGCGCCTGGCCTCGCGCTATCACACCAGACCCGGCCGAGAAAGCCAGCCCGAAAGCCTTAGCCTGCTCGCCCAGCTCGACTGGAGCGATGACAACCTCGAGCTTTCACCCAGGCAAGCCGCCTGCGCGCTATACGCCGCGTTTCGCTCGCTGCTGCCCCGGGAAATGACGCTGCCGCCGATTCGAGAGCTTTGCGCGCACCGCTGGCGCTACGCTCAGGCAGCAGCGCCCTCGAACGTTTCATACTTATACAGCCGCCAGGGTCTTGCCCTGTGCGGCGAAAGCTTTCGTGGCAGCCGCGTCGAGGATGCCTGGCTGTCCGGATTTGAGCTTGCAAACGCTTTGTTAGCGCTACCAAACAGTTACCCAAATCAAACGACTGTGTAAGAAAAAGATCGCCAAGGTTGTACCCGGCGCCAAAAAGTTGTACAAATTAAGCTACCTAAAAAGGCTTTAGAGTTTCACCAGACGGCCAACAGACGCTATTGCGCTGTGCGCCGCCGCCATTTACGAAAGATCCCTGTGGCAAGCGCGGCAGGCAACCAAGAGGCAAGGCGCCCATGAACACCAAGGCGACCCATCCACCCGATACCCCGCTCTACCCCATTCGGGAGGTTTCCCGGTTAACGGGTGTCAACTCGGTCACCCTGCGCGCCTGGGAGCGTCGTTACGGTCTTATCTGCCCTCAGCGCACGCCCAAGGGTCATCGCCTGTATGCCCAGGACGACATCATTCGCATCGAGCGGATTTTGCAGTGGCTCAACCGCGGCGTGCCGGTCAGCCAGGTGGCGGATCTGCTCGATCAGCCGGAAACCGTCGAAGCGCCGGTGCCGGACGCGGGCGACTGGGCCAGCCAGCGCCAGCAGCTTTTGGCGACCATCGAGGCGATCGACTTGCCCAAGCTCGAGTCGCTCTACCAGCAGAGCCTGGCGCTTTACCCTTTGAGCACGGCGGTCAACGAGCTGTGGCAGCCGGCGATCTCCACCCTCGAGGCCAAGTGGGCGATCGAGCCCGACGACCTGGTGCGCCGCTCGCTGGAAGCCTTCTTGAGAAGCCAGGTGGGTATTCGCCTGCACTACGCCAACCAGGCGACCCGCGGCCCGCTGATTTTGCTCAACGCCATGCCTGACGATCCGGGCCCGCTCTGGGTGCTGTTGACCGCGCTGATGGCAAGCGAACAGGGCTACCGCGTACAGCTGCTCGATCATTCCCTGGCGCTGGCCGACCTGCCCCAGGCGGTGTCGCGACTGCACTGCTCCATGGTGCTGCTGACCAGCGGCCAGCGCGAAAGCGACGACTTCATCCGCCGGGCGCTGCCCGAAGCCGCCACCGCGCTCAATGTGCCCCTGGGCGTCTGCGGGGAGGTCGCCCGCCAGCGCGACGCCGACCTGCGCGACAGCGACGTCCACGTACTCGGTGATGATCTACCCCAGGCCATTGCCCGGCTGCGTCCGCTGCTGCGCGAATCCGGCATCCTCTAACAGCTCACATTTCACACCGTCATCCATAGCGTCGAGGGGTTGCTACCTTGGCGCTTTTGATACGCCAGGGAGGGCGTCATGGCGCTTCAGCTTGTCTGGTTTCGTACCGACCTTCGCACCTTCGATCACGCCGCTTTGGCCGCCGCCGCCGAGAAAGGCCCCGTGGTCGCGGTGTTTCTACGCAGCGTCGAGCAGTGGCAATCCCATGGCCACGGCGCCAACAAGATCGATTTCTGGCACCGCACGGTTCGGGCGCTGAAGGCGTCGCTCAACGAGCTCAACATCCCCCTTCTGCACCGGGATATCGGCCATTATGAGGCCGCCGCCGACACGCTTTTGGAGATCGCCCGCGAGCACGATATAAAGCAGCTGCACTTCAACTATCAATACCCGGTCAACGAGTACCAGCGCGACGAAAACGTGCTCAAAGCGTTCAAGGACGCAGGCATTGCCGCTCACGGCTATCACGACGCCGTGGCCTTCGCGCCGGGCACGCTTTTGACCGGCAAGCACGAGTACTACAGCGTATTCACGCCCTTCGCCAAGGCCTGGCACAAGAACCTCAAGGATTCGCAGCTTCACGTGCTCGACGCGCCCAAAAAGCAGCAGGCGCTCTCTATCGGCAATAGCGCCATCCCGGCGCTGCCCGAACTTGCCCAGGCGCCGGTCAATCAAGACGCCTGGCCCGCCGGTGAAGACGCCGCCGGCGACCGTTTAGCCCACTTTCTGCAAAAGCGCGCCAAACGCTACAACGACCAGCGCGACTTCCCCGCCGTAGCGGGCACCAGCGAGCTTTCCCCTTATCTCGCGCTAGGCGTGCTGTCGTACCGCCAGTGTATGCAGGCGGTGATGAGCCACAACGGCGGCCACCTAAGCGACGGCGACAAGGGCCTGACGACCTGGGTCAACGAGCTGGTGTGGCGCGAGTTTTATCAGCACGTGGTGGTAGGCTTTCCCTACGTTGCCCGCCGTGAGCCGTTCCAGCAGCACACCAAAAAGCTTGAGTGGCGCAGCGACGACGACGGCTTCCAGGCGTGGTGTGAAGGGCGCACCGGCTACCCGCTGGTGGACGCCGCCATGCGCCAACTGGTGACGACCGGCTGGATGCACAACCGGCTGCGTATGGTCACCGCCATGTTTTTGAGCAAGCACCTGCTGATCGATTGGCGCCGCGGTGAGGACTTTTTCCTCACCCACCTGATCGACGGCGAATTCTGCTCCAACAACGGCGGCTGGCAGTGGGCGGCATCCACCGGCACCGACGCCGCGCCCTACTTTCGTATCTTCAACCCCACCACCCAGTCGGAGCGCTTTGACCCCGAGGGCGACTTCATCGCCCACTGGCTGCCAGCGCTTGCCGAACTGCCCGCCAAGGCGCGCCACGCCCCGCCCCGCGACATGCTGACGAAACTCGGTTATCCCGAACCCATCGTCGACCATAAGGCAGCCCGTCAACGAGCGCTCGAGGAATTCAAGGCGCTTTGAAAGCGCTTAAAAAAGCGCCGCTTGAGGTGAGCCAAATCAACGATAGATCGACGATGGCGTGCATTCAGCGGTTTCCGGAAGTAGACTAGGCGTGGCCTTGCCAGCCGTTTGTCGTACTTGACCCAAGCGTTAGCCGGGGGTCGAACGCCACAGGCGGCCAACGTCCACCTTGATATTCGGAACGATTCAGTGACCAAGCAACACTCCTTTGATCGCGAAGAACTGCTGGCCTGCTCCCGCGGCGAGCTTTTCGGCCCCGGTAACGCCCAGCTTCCGGCGCCCAACATGCTGATGCTGGACCGCATCACGCACATCCACGAAGAAGGCGGTGAGCATGGTAAGGGCGAACTGATCGCCGAGCTCGATATCACGCCGGATTTGTGGTTTTTCGACTGCCACTTCCCGGGCGACCCGGTGATGCCGGGCTGTCTGGGGCTGGACGCCATGTGGCAGTTGGTGGGCTTTCACCTGGGCTGGCTTGGCCACCCCGGGCGCGGGCGCGCTTTGGGCTGCGGCGAAGTGAAATTCAGCGGCCAAATCCTGCCCGATGCCAAGACGGTCACCTACCGCATCAATATCAAGCGGGTCATCACGCGCCGGCTGATTCTCGGCATTGCCGATGGCACGGTGGCCGTCGACGGACGCGACATCTATCAGGCTAATGACTTACGCGTTGGCCTATTTACCTCCACTGCGAATTTTTAACAGGAGGCTTCCATGCGACGAGTGGTAGTCACCGGCCTTGGCATCGTATCTTGCCTGGGCAATGACCAGCACCAGGTCCTGGACGCGCTGAAAAACGGGCGTAGCGGCATTCGCTTTAAAGAGGAGTATGCCGAGCGCGGTTTTAGAAGCCACGTGGCCGGCAGCATCCATATCGACCTCGAAGCACTGGTCGATCGTAAGCTTCTACGCTTCATGGGCGATGCGGCGGCCTACGCCTACGTCTCCATGGCCCAGGCCATCGAGGATGCGGGGCTGACCCCGGCGCAGGTGTCCAACGAGCGTACCGGCCTGATCGCCGGCTCCGGCGGCGCCTCCAGCGCCAACCAGGTGGAAGCCGCCGATGTCCTGCGCGAAAAAGGCCTGCGCCGCGTGGGCCCCTACCGGGTGACCCGGACCATGGGCAGCACCGTCTCGGCCTGCCTGGCGACGCCCTTTCAAATCAAGGGCGTGAACTACTCGATCTCTTCGGCCTGTGCGACCTCGGCACACTGCATCGGCAGCGCCATGGAGCAGATCCAGCTGGGTAAGCAGGACGTGGTCTTCGCCGGCGGCGGTGAAGAGGAGCACTGGACGCTTTCGTGTCTGTTCGACGCGATGGGCGCGCTCTCGACCCACTACAACGATTCGCCGGAAACCGCCTCGCGGCCTTATGATCAGACCCGCGACGGCTTCGTCATCGCCGGCGGCGGGGGTATGGTCGTGCTCGAAGAGCTCGAGCACGCCAAGGCCCGCGGCGCGAAAATCTACGGCGAAGTCGTGGGTTACGGCGCGACCTCCGATGGCCACGACATGGTCGCCCCCTCCGGCGAGGGTGCCACGCGCTGCATGCGTCAGGCCATGGCGACCGTGGAGGGCGATATCGACTACATCAACACCCACGGCACCTCGACGCCGGTGGGCGATGTCGCGGAGCTGAAAGCGATCCGCGAAGTGTTCGGCGATACCACCCCGGCGATGAGCTCGACCAAGTCGCTGACCGGACACTCCCTGGGCGCCACCGGCGTGCAGGAAGCGATCTACTCGCTGTTGATGATGCAGCACGGTTTCGTAGCCGCCTCGGCCAACGTCAGCCAGCTCGACGAAAAGGCCGACGGCTTCGACATCGTGACGAGCCGCCGCGACGACGTCGCCATAGAGCGCGCGCTCTCCAATAGCTTCGGCTTTGGCGGCACCAACGCCTGTTTGGTCTTCCAGCGCTACGCTGACTAGACAGGCTACGACAGGCAATCACAAAAACGGCGCCCAAGGGCGCCGTTTTTGTCTGTATAAAGCGTTACTTACCTAGCAGCGTTACTTACCTGGCCGGGGGCGCGGAGCTCATGACCACCGGCTCGTCGCCTCGGGGCACGTCGGAAATCTCGACGAGCGTGGTTTCGATCCAGCGCTCGACCTCGGCCAGTACTTCATCCGGCGTGCGCCCCTCGGTCGGGATCGGCGCGCCGATGCGTACCCGCAATACGCCGGGCTGCTTGACCCAATGGCGCCCGGGCCAGCGCTCGCCGGCGTTGTGCGCCACCGGCAGCACCGGCACACCGGCGCGGCACGCAACGACCGTACCGCTTTTGTTGTAGCGCTTGCGGCTTCCCGGGTCGACCCGGGTGCCTTCGGGAAAGATCAGCACCGAAAGCCCGGTTTGCAGCCGCGCCACGCCCTGGGTCAGCACTTGTTTCATCGCCCGGGCGGGCCGGGAGCGATCGAGGCCGATCGGGCGCAGAAGGCGAAGCCCCCAGCCGAAAATCGGAATGCGCAGAAGCTCCTGCTTGAGCACGGTGCAAACCGGCGGCTTCATCACCTGCAAAAAAACCGTCTCCCACTCGCACTGGTGGTTGGCCTGAATCACGCAGGGCCCGTCGGGGATCTGCTCGCGGCCCTGAATGTCGTAGCGCACGTTGCAGGCCAGCCGGAACCAGAAAATCAAAAAGTAGTTATACAGATTCAACAACCGGTAGCGCCCGGCCAGCGGCAGAAAAGGCGCCAGCGGCAGAAACAGTACGCCGCACAGCAGCATGGCCGAAAAATAGCCCAGGTAGAACACCAGGCTGCGCAGGGCATTGATCAAGCCGACTCTCCTTGTTCCGGGCGGTTCTGGTCGCGGGTCGAACACCATGCGTCCAGCATACGCCCTACTTCCAGACGCCAGGGCTTTTGATGAACGCCAAACACGTCCAGCACGCGGCGGCAATTGAGCACCCGTCGAAGCTTGGCATCGTGGTGATGGTTCAGCGCCTCGACCGCGCCCAGCGTGACCGTTTCGCCGCGGCCTTCCAGATGGGTCGCCAACTGCGTGCGCACCGTGGAGATAAACGTAAAGGTGCTGACCGGCTCGATCCCCGCCAGGTGATAGGCGCCCCAGGCATCGGCGCCGCACTTCTGCTGGGCCAGCATGCCGATCAGCGCCATGGCGGCCGCATCCGCCGAGGTCGGACAGCAAATCACATCCTCGGCGGCGCGCACGCTCTGACCCGCCACCAGGCGCTCGATGATATCGCTCAGCCAGGCATCGCCCCCGTCGAGCGCGAACAGCGGCCCCAGACGCACGATCAAATGACGATGATACTCGCCGCGAATCCGGTCCCCGGTGGCCACCAGCCGGCGCAGGCTCTCATCCCGCGGGGCGGGCACCACGTGCTCGTCGATGGGGATCTCGAAGCCTTCTTCGTAGAGCTGGTCCGACACGCACCATACGAGCGCGATATCGTTGGCCTTGCACGCCTCCATGCAGGCCTCGACCGCATCGGCGTGGGCCTTCACATCCGCGGGGGGCATGACCTGAGGGTGCGCCAGGGGCGGAATGATCACCGCGTGCGGCGCAATCGCTTCGAGCTCGGCCGCGTCGATGCGCATTTCCTGCTCGATGACCAGCTCGGTGTCTGCACGGCGGCTGGCCTCCCGGGCCAGCGCCAGGCTCAAACAGTGCCCGGCATCCAGTATCAAAAGCTTCAAGGCCGACGACCTCCTGTCTCGCGATGCCGGTCACACACCCCCGGCAAATGGCGTGATTAAAACGGAATTTCGTCGTCGAAATCGTCGAAATTGCCCGGGTCCGGGGCGCCGTAACGGCTGTTTTGGTCGTTATTGGGCGCGCCCTGCTGGCCACCCTGATTGGGCGGGTTGTTCTGGCCATTACCGTACTGGTTGCCCGGGGCCTGGTTGTTCTGCGGCGGCGGGTTGTTTTGATAACCGGCATTTTGCGCCGGGGCGTTCTGGGGCGCGTTATTTTGCGGAGCGCCGTTTTGCGGGGCGTTGTTTTGATAACTCTGCGGCGCGCCGCCACCGCCCTGGAAGTCGCCGCCACGGCTATCCAGCATCTGCATGTCGTTGGCGACCACTTCGGTGCTGAAGCGGTCCTGGCCGTTCTGGTCCTGCCATTTACGCGTCTGCAGGCGGCCTTCGATGTACACCTTGGAGCCCTTTTTCAGGTACTGCTGGGCGATCTCGGCGGTCTTGTTGAACAGCACGATACGGTGCCACTCGGTGCGCTCCTGGCGCTGGCCGCTCTGGCGGTCGGTCCAGGTGTCCGAGGTGGCCAGGTTCAGGTTCGCCACCGCCGTACCCGAAGGGGTAAAACGGACTTCCGGGTCCTGACCCAGGTTGCCGATCAGGATGACTTTGTTAATACCGCGCGCCATAGCTCGCTCCTTTTAAATAAGATCCGTTCGAATAGAGGCCGTTCTCAAATAAGGGCCGCTCAATCGTACTGTCGAATCGGTCAGGGTTGTGTCGCCGCCAGCGGTTAGGGTATCACCGATTGCGCCGACACGAATTCACTGTTTGTAGCAGCCGGATCAGGGGTTGTCCGGCGGAATCAGCTTCTCCAATGCGCTCCGGTCGAGCGCATTGCGGTTCACTTTCAAATACAACAAACGCTCTTCGGGCACCACCATCACGTCTTCCACACCGACCACTTCCGCCAGGCGCTGCATCAAAAGATCCAGCGTGTCCGGGTGCGTATCGTCGAGGGCGACGATTTCGCTCGAAAGCGGCGGCGGTGTCGGCAGCCCCCACATGACCAGCCACCAGCCAAGGCCGAGCAGCGCACAGCCAACGAACACCGCGTCCAGCCCCCAGGCGCTCGACAACACCCCGCCCAGGGTGCCGCCCAAAAAAGCGCCCAAAAACTGGCTGGTGGAGTACACGCCCATGGCGGTGCCCTTGGCACCCGCCGGGGCCAGCTTGCTCAACATCGAGGGCAGCGTGGCCTCCAACAGGTTGAAGCCGGTAAAGAAGACGAACAGCCCGACGAAAAGCCCCTTGCCGTGAGACGCCGGCAAGGCAAGCGCAGCCAGGCTCAGCGCGATGGCCGTGATCGCAAGCAGACACACCGTTTTGATGCGCTGGCGCTTCTCCGCCAGGATCATCAGCGGCACCATGGCCACGAAAGACAGCGCCATGATCGAAAGATACACCACCCCGTGGTACTCCATGGCCACCCCGGCACCGATCAGCCGAAAGGGTACCGCCACGAAAATCGCCATCAAAATCAGGTGCAGCGAGAAGATCGAGGCGTTCAAACGCCACAGGTCCGCCCGCGCCGCCACGCTTTTGAACTGCGCCCGGTCCATGCCCACATCCTTGTGGCGCACCCGGCGCGGGGCCGGCGGCACCCAGCGCCACAAAACGAATAGCCCGACGAAAGTGAGCAGCGCAGTGACCCAGAAAATGCCCGAAAGCCCCGCCCAGCCGGCAAGCCAGGGGCCGAGCACCATGGCGACGGCGAAAGAGACGCCAATGGAAAGCCCGATGGTGGCCATGGCGGCGGTACGTACCTGCTCGCGGGTTTGATCGGCCAGCAGCGCCATGATCGCGGCGGCCACCGCGCCGGCGCCCTGCAGCGCGCGACCGGCAATGATCCCACCGATGGAGTCGGCCATGGCCGCCACGACGCTGCCCAGGGCAAATATCAAAAGCCCCAGGGCGATGATACGCTTGCGCCCGAAGCGGTCCGAGAGCAAACCGAAAGGAATCTGCAGCGTGGCCTGGGTCAGCCCGTAAACGCCCAGCGCGACACCGATCAATAGCGGCGTGGCGCCGCTTAGCGTGTCGGCGTAGAGCGCAAGCACGGGCAGCACCATGAAAAGTCCCAGCATACGGGACGCATAAAGCCCCGCCAGCCCACTGATTGCGCGGCGCTCAGAGGCCAGCAGCAGTGTGGAAAGGTTGCGCATAGTGCCCTTTTAAACGGTCGGAGGCGGGTGAAAGCCCAGAAAAGCCGTCCATTCTAGCGCTTTGTCCAGGCGCTGGAAACGCTCGCCTTGCGACAAAGCGTCTCTGCCGCTTTGCCGTAATGGGACCGGCAAACGTATAATCACGCTTTTGCCACGCGATTCGAGGTGTTGATGGACAGCATTCTGGTCAGAGGTGCACGCACTCACAACCTCAAGCAGATCGATGTGGAGCTGCCGCGCAATAAGCTGATTGTGATTACAGGCCTTTCGGGGTCGGGCAAATCGTCGCTGGCGTTCGACACGCTGTACGCCGAAGGCCAGCGTCGCTACGTGGAGTCGCTCTCTACCTACGCGCGCCAGTTTCTTTCCATGATGGAAAAGCCCGATGTGGATCATATCGAAGGGCTTTCGCCGGCGATCTCCATCGAGCAGAAATCGACCTCCCACAACCCTCGCTCGACGGTCGGCACGATTACCGAGATCTACGATTACCTGCGCCTGCTGTTCGCCCGCGCCGGTACGCCGCGTTGCCCGGAACACGGTGAAGACCTGGAAGCCCAGACCATCTCGCAGATGGTCGACCAGGCCATGAATCTGGAGGAAGGCACCCGGCTGATGCTGCTCGCCCCGGTGGTCAAGGGCCGCAAGGGCGAGCACCTGCAGCTTCTGGCCGAGCTTCGCGCCCAGGGCTTCGTGCGCGTGTTGATCGACGGCCAGGTGCTGGAGCTTGACGACATCGCGCCGCTCGACAAACGCAAGAAGCACGACATCAGCGTCGTGGTGGACCGCTTCAAGGTGCGCGACGATATCGCCCAGCGGCTGGCGGAGTCTTTCGAGACGGCGCTGAATTTGGCCGACGGCACGGCGATGATCCATTTCATGGATAGCGAGTGTGAGGACATGGCATTCTCCTCGCGCTTTGCGTGCCCGGTGTGCGGCTACTCGCTCGCCGAGCTCGAGCCGCGGATGTTCTCGTTCAACAACCCCGCCGGCGCCTGCCCCACCTGCGACGGCCTGGGGATCCAGCAGTACTTCGACCCGGAAAAGCTGATTAGCCACGACGAACTGTCCCTGGCCGAAGGGGTGATCAAGGGCTGGGACCGGCGCAACATCTACTACTTCACCCAGCTCCAGGCGCTGGCCAAGCACTATGATTTCGAGCTCGAAACGCCCTGGAACGCGCTCTCGAAGCGCCAGCGCGACGTGATTTTAAACGGTAGCGGCAACGAGTCCGTGCCGTTTAGCTACGTCAGCGACCGCGGCCGCAAGGTGACCCGCGAACACGCCTTCGAGGGCGTGCTGCCCAACATGCAGCGCCGCTACCGCGAAACCGAGTCCAACATGGTGCGCGACGACCTGGCCAAGTACATCGCCATGAAGCCCTGTACCTCGTGCAACGGTACGCGCCTGCGCCGCGAGTCACGCCACGTCTTCGTCGACGATCACAATATCGCCGACATCGTGCGCACGCCGATCGGCGAGGCCTGGGATTATTTTGCCAACCTGGCGTTGCCCGGGCGCAAGGGCGAAATCGCCGAGAAGATCGTCAACGAGATCCACTCGCGGCTCGAATTTTTGGTCAACGTGGGCCTCGATTACCTGAATCTCGAGCGCAGCGCCGACACGCTTTCCGGCGGTGAAGCCCAGCGGATTCGCCTGGCGAGCCAAATCGGCGCGGGGCTTGTCGGCGTGATGTACATTCTCGATGAACCCTCCATCGGCCTTCATCAGCGCGACAACGACCGGCTGCTGAAAACCCTGGAACGGCTGCGCGACCTGGGCAACACGGTGATCGTGGTCGAGCACGACGAGGACGCCATTCGCGCCGCCGATCACGTGCTGGACATCGGCCCCGGCGCCGGGGTCCACGGCGGCGAAATCGTCGCCCAGGGCACGCCGCAAGACATCATGGACAACAAGGACTCGCTGACCGGCCAGTACCTGTGCGGCACCCGCGAAATCGCGATACCGCCCTACCGCATTCCCGGCAACCCGGAAAAGCAGCTGGTGCTGCGCGGGGCAACCGGCAACAACCTGCAAAACGTGACGCTGACACTGCCGCTGGGGCTTTTCATCGCCATTACCGGGGTGTCCGGGTCGGGCAAGTCGACGTTGATCAACGGCACGCTGATGCCGATCGCCGCCCGGGATTTGAACCGCGCCTCGACGCTGACCCCAGCGCCTTATGCGGCCATCGAAGGGCTCGATCAGCTCGACAAGGTCATCGATATCGACCAGAGCCCGATCGGGCGCACGCCGCGCTCCAACCCGGCCACCTACACCGGGATCTTTACGCCGATTCGCGAATTGTTCGCCGGCACCCAAGAAGCGCGCTCGCGAGGCTACAAGCCCGGCCGATTCAGCTTCAACGTCAAGGGCGGGCGCTGCGAGGCGTGCCAGGGCGAGGGCATGATCAAGGTAGAAATGCACTTTTTGCCGGATATCTACGTACCCTGCGACGTGTGCAAGGGGAAGCGCTACAATCGCGAAACCCTGGATATTCACTACAAGGGCAAGAACATTCACGACGTGCTGGAGATGACCGTCGAAGAAGGGCTCGAGTTTTTCAGCCCCGTACCGGCCATTGCGCGGCGCCTGCAGACGCTGTTGGACGTCGGCCTCTCCTATATTCGCCTGGGCCAAAGCGCGACTACGCTCTCCGGCGGCGAGGCCCAGCGGGTCAAGCTCGCCCGCGAGCTTGCCAAGCGCGACACCGGCCAGACGCTCTATATTCTCGACGAGCCCACCACCGGGCTACACTTCGAGGATATTCGCCAGCTTCTGACGGTGCTTCATCGCCTGCGTGACCACGGCAATACCATCGTGGTCATCGAGCACAACCTGGATGTGATCAAAACCGCGGACTGGGTCGTCGATCTCGGCCCGGAAGGCGGCTCCGGCGGCGGGCGCATCATTGGCGAAGGCACGCCGGAACAGCTTGTGAAGAAAAAAGGCTCCCATACCGGCGAGTTTTTGGGACCGCTTTTAAAAAAGAAATAGTCAGAGTACTACTCGCACGTCAAAGGCCGGCGTTAAGCTGGCCTTTGAGGGTCGGTTAAACCCATGGCCACCAGCTAGTCGAGCGTATGCTACTCAAAAGAGGAGAAACCGATCATGGGGCAGGAAAAAAGCTGTATTGTCCGCCATTTCAATCACTTCTATTCGCTGTCAGAAGAGGAAGAGAAGCTGCTCGACTCGCTGGAAGAGAGCCCGGTCGATCAAAAGGCGGGCTCGCTTCTATGGGAAATGAAAGACCCGGCGAACGAATTCTGCACGCTGCGTAGCGGCTGGGCGTACTCCTATCGCCACCTGGAAAACGGCGACCGGCATATTTTGGAAGTGTTCCTGCCCGGCGATATCATCGGCCTGCGCGAGTTCGCCTTCTCGAAGCGCCTGGAAAACGTGCGCTTTATCACCGACAGCGTGGTGTGCCGCTTTCCCCACAAGCGGATGATCGATCTTTTCAATGATTCGCTGCCACTGACCTCGGTGATGTTCGCCATCAGCAGCCGCCAGCAAGCGCTTTTGACCGAGCGGCTGGTCAATTTGGCACGGCGCACTGCGCGCCAGAAAATGGCTCACTTTCTACATGAAATGTACGTTCGCCTGAGCCAGACCAACACAGGTCTTACCGGCCAGTTCCGTCTGCCGCTCTCCCAGGAGCAGTTGGCCGACGTACTCGGCCTTAGCCCGGTGCACGTCAGCCGAACCTTCACGGCGCTCAGCGAGGATGGCCTGGTGTATCGTGACCGTCACCACGTCAATATTCCCGACATGGCGGCGCTGGCCGCGGAAGGCGAGTTCGACGATTGCTACTTAAACGACAGCGTAAGGCCCCTGCTCGGCCAGTCCGATTGATCCGGCTACGCCTTTTTAACCTGCTCAACGTTTGGCCTTTTACATCATGACCACTCGCTTACTTGCTTCTTTCGCGCTGGGCGCGGCCGGGCTTTCGTTTTTCAGTGCGGCGCTGGCCGAGCGCTACCCGGTGAGCCAGGACGCCGCTTTTGACGCCTGGCAAGCCGTGACCCTCGAGGCCCAGGACAAGCGCCATTTTCGCGCCGTCGAGACGCAAAGCTACTCGGACGCCACGCTGAGCGTAAACGCCACCGAAGGCATCTGCCACCTGCCCTGGCTCGAGATGCGCGTCACCCTGGAACAGACGCAAACCGAAAGCCGCGCGGTGAACCTGGTACCGGCCCGGCTACGCGTCGACCAGGCGCCGCTGATCGACACCATGGCGGAGTTTATCGTCGAGGAGGGGGATGACGGCTTCTATAGCCACTTCTACCTGGGCGAGCTCGATGCGCTGCTCGGTCAGATGAGCGACGGCGAGCAGCTTTATATCGGTTTCGATCAGGGCGACGAACCGCCCTGGACCATGACGTTCAGTTTGGCGGGCGCCGGCGAGGCGATTCGCGAAACGCAGCGCCGCTGCGCCAGCGCCTAACGCGAGGCCGGCGCCTGGGCGTTCGGCGGCCGGCGCAGTACGAACTCGACGCGCCGGTTGGCGGCGCGCCCGCTTACGGAGTCGTTCGCCTCGAGCGGGCGCGTATCGGCGTAGCCAACGGCGCGCAGGCGTTCCCGCGCCACGCCTTCCTCTTCCAGGTGGCGCACCACGGCAATCGCCCGCCCCGTCGAAAGCTCCCAGTTGGAGGCAAACGAGGCGGTGGCGATCGGCACGTTGTCGGTGTGCCCCTCCACTGATATCTCGCCATCGAAGGTGTCGATGACCTCGCCAAGGCTTTCCAATACCTCTTCGCCTTGAGCGGTCAGCCGCGCCGCGCCGCTATCGAACAGCAGGCTATCGTCGATGCGCAGGGTAATGCCTTCGCGCCCCTCGGAGACGCTCACGCCTTGAATATCGAGGCCGTCCATCGCCGGGCTCAGCCCACTGTGGAGCGGTTGAAGTCCCGAAGAGAGCGGCTGAATACCCGAGGTCGTGGGTGTGCCGGCGGCTTCGTCGCCGGTGCCCGCCGGGGTGAGCGCCAACAGCAGCACGAACAGCGTGATCAACAACGTCAATACGTCCAGGTAGCTGGTCAGCCACCCATCTTCACTGTCGCCATCCCCGGTGAATGGCGATTCCAGTGCGTGGCGGGCTTCGCGGTTCATCGCCCTACCCCTTGGCAGGCGCGTCGTTCTCGGCGCGCGGCTTCACGTTGGCATCACGAATCTCGTCGTTGTAGTTGGCCACGAAGGAGTTCAACGTCTCTTCGATGAACGACGGCAAGCGGCGCTTGGTGATCAGCGAGATGCCCTCGAGCACCATGTTCATGGTGATCAAGCGCTCTTCGGTGCGCCGCTCGAGTTTCACCGCCACCGGTTTGAAGACCAGGTTGGCAAGCAAGATACCGTAGAAGGTCGTGAGCAGCGCCACCGCCATGCGCGGGCCGATCACCTCCAGGTCACCGGCGTCCATGACCTCCAGCATGTTAACCAGCCCCACGAGGGTGCCGATCATGCCGAAGGCCGGGGCGTAGGTCGCCATGGTGCGAAAGATTTGCGCCTCGGCGTGCTCGCGCGCCTTGAGCCGGGCGATACGCCAGCGCAGCATGTCGAAAATTTCATCTTCCTTGGTGTTGGCGATCACCAACTGAATGCCGGTGCGCAGAAACGGGTTGCGCGTGTGTTCGAGCTCGCGCTCCACCGCCCGTACGTCGCCCTTGAACCAGAGCCGCGACATGGACACCAGCTCGTTGATATCGTCGCGCACGTAGGTGTTCTCGCGGCGAAATACCAGCCCCACCAGGCGTACCACCCGCAGTACCTCCTTGAGCGGGTAGCTAATGAAGGTCGCCGCCAGGGTGCCGGTCACCACGATGGCAAGCCCGGGCAAGTTGAGAAAGCTCTCCGGGGATTCCGCGGTGAAAAACAGCACGCTAACCAGTAGCAGAATACTGGCAAATATACCGATCAAGGTAGAGGGGTTCATCGACGGCTCCTCGCCGGTTGGGTTTAACGGTTAAAATGCGTCAATCTGGCTCGTGCAGCCGCGCGCGCAGACGGCTAATGGCTTGGCTATGCAGCTGTGAAACACGCGATTCGGTCACCCCCAGTACTGCGCCCACCTCTTTCAGGTTGAGCTCCTCCTGGTAGTAAAGCGCCATCAAAAGCTTTTCCCGCTCGGGCAGCGCTTCGATCGCCGCGATCAGGGTTTCGCGCTGCTGACCATCCAAAAGCTCCTCAAAAGGCGCATTCAGCGCCTCCTGAGCGGGTTCCCCGCCCTCTTCCAGAAGCTCCTCGAAGGGCAGCAGGTGGCCGCTGTTGGCGTCGTTGAGCAGTTGGTGATACTCGCCGAGCGGCATGTCCAGATGCCGGGCGATCTCGCCCTCCTCCGGCGCCCGGCCCAGGTTCTGTTCGAGATGGCGGACCGCCTCGTCCATGGCCCGGGCCGAACGTCGCACGCTGCGCGGCAGCCAATCCCGGGTGCGCAGCTCATCGACCATCGCCCCGCGAATCCGCTGGCTGGCAAAGGTGGCAAAGCTCGCCCCCTGGGAGGCGTCAAAGCGCCCGAGCGCCTCCAATAGGCCGACCATGCCGGCCTGAATCAGATCATCGAGTTCGATGCTCGCCGGCAGGCGGACCTGCAGCGCCAGCGCCTGGCGGCGCACCAGCGGCATGTGCTGAGTGACCATTTCGCTGTGTTGAATTCTGCCTTGTGCTGTATACATCCTCGTGCCTCGTGGCTATACACTCGTCACTGGTAGTTCACAATCACGTGAAGCCCTTTTACCCGCATCGGCCGCTGCCCGCGCCCCAATGCGAAGCGAAACGCCAGCGGCGCATCGGCGGAAAGCCCGGCAAACCCGGTTTCGCTTCCGCGCTGGCCGCTTAGCTCGACGCAGCGCTCGGGGTGGCAAAGCCAGGCCCGCAGCGCGGCGTCGAACGGTGCCTCATACCGCCAGTGAACGCCTTCGATACGCCCCTGGGCGATCTCCGCTACCGGCGGCGGCGCCAAAACCTGGCTGCTGACCGCCCGGTCGCTCATGGCCACCATCATACCGGTGACCTCCTTACTCCAGCTGCCTGTGCCCGCCTGAGCGGTCAATGCCAGGCTCGCCCCCATCGCCATGAGTAGCGCGACGCCTTGAAGACTCTTTTTCAGAAAACGCTTTTTCATTGTGGCCTACCGCGCTAGTAGCAGCAGTTCGATATTCAGATAATTCGCCGCCGCCTTCTGCAAATTGTCTAAAAGCCCTTCGCGGGGCAAGCCGGGCTCGTGCAGCGCCAGTAGCTGGCGGGGCCCCTGGTTGTCGTTGAGCTGGCGCAGCGTGCGATACATGCTCGCGAAGGCGTCCGCGTCGCTGCGCACCCAAAGCGCCCAGCGTGAATAGCGCTCGCAAAACGCCTCCAACGGCTCGCTGGCATCCACCGGGATGACCTCCCAGCTTTCCGGGGTCGCCGCCCAGCGCCGGCCAAGCTCGGCCCACTCGCCAAGGCGCTCTTTGACCGGGGCGACGCTTTTCGTCGGTAGCCCCACCACCGCCAGCGGCGTCTTGACCACCGGCGTGGCGGCGTCGCTTGCCGGCGGGGTGGCCTGGGTGTCTACGTCGGGCTCGGCGTGCTCGCTGCCAGCCTGCTTTGCTGGTGTCTCGTCGAGGGCGGCCTGCTGCGCCCGTTCTTCGTTGCGCAGGCTCGCCCACTGGCGCAGCCCCGAGGCCTGGTCGCCGCCGCTCATGCCAGGGCCTCGCGGCTGACGCTACCTAGTTGGCGGATGGCGTCCCGGGTCATCAACATATGCATCAGCGCGTCGAGTAGCGCGGTATCGCGGCGCTTGCGAGATGTTTTGGAAAGGCGCATCACGTCCTGGCGCAGCGTTTGCGCGGCCTCGTCCTCGGCGTTGTCCAGGTGCGTGGCGGCCGCGGCGGCACCGCTGGCCATCAAAAGGCGCAGCTGAGCACTGACCTCGCCGCCATCGGCTTCCTTGAGCGCGCGCCAGGCTCGCTTGGTCAATATAGCCGCGCCTTCGCTTTGCAGCTGAGTGACCAGCAGCGATAGCACTTCGGCCCCCAGCCGCGCCGGGGTGAGCCAGTAGCGTTTGGCCACGCGCTTGGCGCTTTCCGGGTCGCGCAGCTCGCCGTACCAGGCGAGAAAATGCCGCCCGGCCTGGTCGGTGACCTCGGCGTGGGCATTCCATAGCTGTAGCGGCTGGCCGCGAAAGCGCACGTCGACCCGATGCGAGAGTTCGCTTTCGCCAAACAGGGCCGTCAACGCGTAGCGCTCGCCCTGCCAGTATATCCGCTGAGCGCCGGTCGCCTGGCTGACCCAGGTCAAACGCTCGCTTTCCAGCGTGTCCAGGGTCTCGCCTTCGGCAAGGGTCGGCAGTAGATGGACCGCCGCCTGGCGCTGGGCGTCGATACGGGCCTGCCAGCCGGCGGGCTGGCGGTGCTGTAAAAGCGTGAGCGCACAAAGCTGGCCGTCGGCGTCGAGGCTCAGATCCGGCATCGACCACTCCATGCCACGCTCGTTGCGCCGCGGTGACCAGACGATGCCCAGCGCATTCTGCTCGCCCGCCTGGTCGGCAAGTGCCGCCAGGCGCTGGTCGTGCAGTACGCCCGGCAGCGCGCCGATATCCCATACCGCTTCGAGCAGCGCGAACCCGGCCACCCGCTCACGCAGCTGCGCGAGCAGCAGGCTCAACCGGCGCCCCTGGCCCAGCACGTCCTGGGACCAGCGCGGTGCCAGCGGCGCGTTCGGCCACGGCGGGCAGTCCGGTGCGGCGTCGGTATGGCCTGCCAGCGCCTGCTCGACCAGCGCAGCCGGGTCGGCCAGCGCCATATCCTCGGGCACCTGCTGGCCGTTGGAGGAGAACAGCACGCGCAGCCCAAAGCGCATGACGATATCCAGAAGCGGCGCCAAACGCCCCGCTTCGTCCTGTTTGGTAATAATACACTCGTCGAGCTCGGCGCCCGCCGCCCGCGCAGCCTGGCGGTAGCGAAGCACCACCTCTTCCAGGGTTTCGGGTTGGCTGGCGGCGTTGAGCACCAGCACCAGGCGCACCCGGGATTCGCCACCCTGGAGCTGGCCGATCTGCTCGATGACGCGCTGATCGCGCTGGCTCATGCCCACGGTGTCGATGATCACCCACTGCTTGCCGCCTAACCGCCCCAGCAGGTTGTCGATGGGCTGCTCGTGATCGAGGGCGTACATCGGCGTATCGAGCAGGCGCGCATAAATGCGTAGCTGCTCGTGGGCGCCGATCCGGAAGCTATCAGTGGTCACCAGCGCGACGGGGCGGGTGCCGTGGCGCATGACGAAGCGCGCGGCAAGCTTGGCGGTGGTGGTGGTCTTGCCAACGCCGGTGGGCCCCACCAGCGCCACGATACCAGTTTGGTCGAAAAAGTCCGCCTCGCTCTGAAGCACGGAAAGCCGCGCTATCAGTTGGCGGTGCAGCCAGCCGAGCAACCGCTCATCCTGAAGTTCCAGCGCGCCAAGGGAGTCGGGCAGTGCCGCGCCGATCTCTTCGGCAAGCTCACTGCCAAAGCCGGCGCGGGTCAAAAGCGTGGTCACCGTGGCACCGCCGGCGGGCGGCGCACCCTTGGCGTCGCCGGTTTGCGATCGGGCCAACAGGGCACGCATGTCCTGCATTTCGCGCAGCAGCCGCTCGCTGACTTCCTCGAACGGGTGCGCGGGGCTCGCCTTGGCCGGCGCGGGCTGGGCGGCCAGGAGTGTTGGCGCGCTTTCATCCATGCCCACCGCTTCGAGCGGCGCGGCCTGCTCGAGCGCGGCCTCTTCGGCCATGGCCAAAATCTCGACGCCGGTGTCCGTGCGCCGATTGGCGACGATCAGCGCTTCATCGCCCAGCGCCTGGCGCACCTGGCGCATGACATCCCGGCTGTTAGCGCCGACAAAGCGTTTTACGCTCATGGGTTAACCTCCAGGTTTTCCAAAGCGGGGGTCTGCAAAGCGCCCAACGCAACACGCATCACCGGCCACCTACCAGCGTGGTGATTTTAAGCGTACGGTCGTCGGGAATTTCCGCTTGAGACATGACGACCAAATGGCGCAGCCGGCGGCGCAAAAAGCGCGCCACAATAGCGCGAAGCGAGTGCTGCACCACCAGTACAGGCGGCTCGCCGCTGGCCTCCTGGCGCTCCAGCGCCTGCTGCGCCTGGTTCATCAGCGTGTCGGCAAGCCCCGGCTCCATCGCGCCGTTGCCGTTCATCGCTTGAATCAGGACCTGTTCGAGCTGGGCATCGAGGCCGATCACGTTCAGCGTCTCCTGGCCTGCAAACCACTGCTGGGTAATCGCCCGGCCAAGGCCGATGCGCACCAGCGCCGTCAACTCGCCCGGGTCTTTCTGCTGGCCGGCGTGCTCGGCCAGCGTATCCAAAATGGTACGTATATCGCGAATCGAGACGTCCTCTTCGAGCAGATTTTGTAAAATCCGCTGAAGCACGGTCAGCGTAATCGCCTTGGGCACGACCTCTTCCACCAGGGATTTCTGATCGTCGCCCACCTTGTCGAGCAGCTTCTGCACTTCCTGGCGGCCCAGCATCTCCGGCGAATGACGGTGCAGCAGGTGGTTTAGGTGGGTGGCGATCACGGTACTGGCGTCCACTACAGTGTAGCCAAAGACCTGGGCGTGCTCGCGCTGGTTGGCATCGATCCACACCGCCGGCAGACCGAATGCCGGGTCCTGGGTGGGCGTGCCGGAAAGCTCGCCGGTGACCTGACCCGGGTCGATCGCCAGCCATTTGCCCGGCTGGGCGTCGGCCCGACCGATCTCCGCGCCCTTTAGCGAGAGCACGTAGGTGTTCGATGAAAGCTCCAGGTTGTCGCGGATATGCACCACCGGCGGCAGAAAGCCGACGTCCTGGGCAAACTTCTTGCGCACGCTTTTGATGCGCGCCAAAAGCTCGCCTTTCTGGCGCGAGTCCACCAGCGGAATCAGCCGGTGGCCCACCTCGAGTCCCAGGGTATCCACCAGTTGGACGTCTTCCCAGCTCGCCTCCGGGGTTTCCTGCACCGCCGCCGGGGCCTCTTTTAGATCCTCGGTGACCAGCGCTTTCTCCTGCATACGCGTCAAAAGCCAGGCCAGACCGCCGAGCACTCCGGTAAAGATCAGAAAGACCAGGTTAGGCATGCCCGGCACCATGCCTAAAAGCCCCATCACCGCCGCGGCCAGAATCATCACCTGGGGGTTGACGAAAAGCTGGCTGATCATCTGCTGGCCCACGTCCTGATCGGTGTTGACGCGAGACACGGTGACACCGGCGGCGGTGGAGATCACCAGCGCCGGAATCTGGGCGACCAGGCCGTCGCCGATGGTAAGCAAGGTGTAGGTGCGCGCGGCGTCGCCAAAGCCCATGTCATGTTGCATCATACCGATCAACAGCCCGCCGATGACGTTGACCACCATGATGACCAGCCCCGCCATGGCGTCGCCGCGCACGAACTTGCTGGCACCGTCCATGGAGCCGTAGAAGTCGGCTTCCTGAGCGACTTCCGAGCGGCGTTTCTTGGCATCCTCTTCACCGATCAAACCGGCGTTCAAATCGGCGTCGATCGCCATCTGCTTGCCGGGCATGGCGTCCAGGGTGAAGCGCGCGCCGACCTCGGCGATGCGCCCGGCACCCTTGGTGATGACCATGAAGTTGATGATGACCAGAATCAAAAACACCACCATACCGACCGCGAAGTTACCGCCGACCAAAAAGGTACCGAACGCTTCGATGACCTTACCCGCCGAGGCCCCGCCCTGGTGGCCCTCCATGAGCACCACCCGGGTCGAGGCGACGTTGAGTGACAGGCGCAACAGCGTGGTGAACAGAAGCACCGCCGGGAAAGCGGCGAAGTCCAGCGGCTTCGAGGCAAACATGCTGACCAGCAGCACCATGATGGCCAGCGCGATGTTGAAGGTGAACAGCATATCCAGCGCGAACGGCGGCAGTGGCAGGATCATCATGCCAAGGATCATGAGGATCAGAAGCGGGCCGGCCAGCAGCTTCATGGGCACACTGCCAAACGGGTTGCGCTGGCTGATTAATTGGCCAATGTTCATGAACGTGCCTCGCTAGCCCCGGGGCCACGGTTGGGATGCGTCATTTCGTCGGGAACCGGTAAATGTTCAGGGGTCGGGGGCGTTTCGCCCCCTTCTTGCGCCACGCTTTTCAAACGGTACGCCCAGGCCATGACCTCGGCCACGGCGGTGTAGAGTTCTGCCGGTACTTCGCCATCCAGATCCACGTGATGATAAAGCGCCCGAGCCAGCGGCGCCGCTTCAAGACGTGGCACCTTCGCTTCAAACGCCAGCTCGCGAATGCGCGCGGCCACCGCGTCGGCGCCTTTCGCCACGACGCGCGGCGCGCCCATCTTGCCTTCCTGGTAAGAAAGCGCCACCGCATAGTGCGTCGGGTTGGTGATGATCACGTCGGCCTCGGGCACTTTACTCATCATGCGCCCTCGGGCCATGGCCTGCTGCTGCTGACGGATACGCCCTTTGACGTGCGGGTCGCCCTCGGACTCCTTGTGCTCGCGCTTGATCTCTTCCTGGCTCATGCGCAGCTTTTTGGCGTTACTCCAGAGCTGAAAGGGCACGTCGATCAATATCACCACGACCAGCGAGAAGATCGCCAGCGCCGCCGCCAATGCCGCCATATTCAGGGCATCCGCCAGCGCCTGTTGAATCGGCTGGTCGGGCAGGCCCAAAAATCGGTCGATATTGACGTAGATGAACGCGCCGGAGATGCTGCCGACCAGGACCGATTTGGCGATCGCCTTGGCAAGTTCGATGAGCGCCTGGCTCGAAAAGATGCGCTTGACGCCGCTGATCGGATTGAGTTTCGAGAATTTCGGCTTCATGGCTTTGGCGGATACCAGCCAGCCGCCCAGCAGCGCCGGCGCGACCATCGCGACGACACCGAGCAGTACGAAAAGCGGTATCAGCGAAATCAGCGTCCGCCGGCCCAGATCGAGCGCGGTGGTCAGCATGGGCATGGTATCGAAAGCCTGTCGGCGGTCGAACAAAAACGCCCGCTCCATGACCATGCCGAGCTGATCGTAAAGCATCTGTCCCATGCTCCAGAGCCCTATGACACCCGCCAGGAGCAACAGGAAGGTCGTGAGCTCGCGCGAGCGGGGGACCTGGCCCTCCTCCCGGGCTTTCTCTTTTCGTCGAGGCGTGGCCTCTTCGGTCTTTTCCTGATCGCTATCGTTGTCTGCCATCGACCATCCGGCTCATCAAAAACCGCGCACCAAAAGTCAGCCGCCCCGAAGGGCGGCTGAACAAGATGCCTAGTGTGCCAGATGAGACGCGGGACAATGTCTTAATAACGCGGCATTAAAAGCCTAATTCGTCCAATAAGTCGTCCACCTGATCCTGGCCGGTGACGATATCCGGTGCGGATTCGTTGATCTGCGGGCCGTTGAGAAGCTCCTCCTTGCGCCGGGCAGTGTCGTTTTCCCACTGATCCTGAGCCTTGCGCTGCATGGTTTCCCGCGCCTCGGCACCGGGCACGCTATCGATCAACACCTGCACCAATTGGTGTTCGATTTCGCGGATCACGTCCATCATCTTCTTGATGACCTGGCCGGTGAGATCCTGGAAATCCTGCGCCATCATGATGTCCATCAGCTCTTTATTGGTCGCGGCGGTGACCTCGGGCACGTTATGAAGATAGGCGCGCGTCTCTTTGACCAGGTCTTTCGCCTCGTCAAGCTCCTGGGGCGCTTCGAACCAGGCGTCCCAGCGCTTGTCGAGCGCGGTGGCGCGATCGGCCAGATCATCCTGCAGCGGCTGCGCACGGTCGATCGCGTTGAGCGCCTTATCCGCGGCCTGCTCGGTCATGGTGGCAACGTAGTGCAGCCGGTCGCGCGCATCGGGAATCGCTTCCGCCGCTTTTTCGATCTCCTTGTCGAGACCCAGCTCGCGCATGTTGTCGCGCAGCATGCGGGTTAGCTTGCCGATCCGGTGTATCAACTCTTCTGCGGCTTCGTCGGGCAATTGGTTAGTGCCTGACTCCTCATTCTGACTCATGGTGCTCTCCTCGCGAGCCAGGCGCGGGCCTGGCTCACTTTATTTACCCATTTTATCAAAGATTTTATTGAGCTTTTCTTCGAGGGTGGCGGCGGTAAACGGCTTGACCACATAGCCATTAGCACCGGCTTGAGCCGCGGCGATGATATTTTCCTTTTTCGCCTCGGCGGTCACCATCAGGACCGGCAGCTCTTTCAGAGCATCGTCCTGGCGAATCTCCTTGAGCATCTCGAGACCGTCCAGGTTGGGCATGTTCCAGTCGGACACGACAAACTCGAAATTGCCTGCCCGCAGCTTGTTGAGCGCGTCCTGGCCGTCCTCGGCCTCATCGACGTTGGTAAAGCCAAGCTCTTTTAACAGGCTGCGTACGATGCGGCGCATGGTCGGAAAATCATCCACGACCAAAAAGCTCATGTTTTTATCGGCCATTGCTCTTTCTCTCCACGTATATGGCGTTAAGTACCCCTGCGCTGTGTCAGGGGCGTTGAATTAAAAGGATTCCCACTCTTCGACCGCGCTTTCACGCTTGCCGGGCTTTTCCGAACGCGGCCCACTGTGTTTCGCCGGGGACGCCAAAGCGGGTTTACGGGCGGCCTGCTGGCCCGCGGCGTGAGCGCCGGAAGCCGACGCGCGACTCTGCTGGCCTTCCAGCACTTTAAAGACCGCGACCGCCTGCTCGAGCCGGCTGGCCTGGTCCTCGAGCGATGCCGCCGCTGCCGCTGCCTGCTGGACCAGGGCCGCGTTTTGCTGGGTGACTTCGTCCATCTGACCCACGGCGTGGCTGACCTGTTCGATGCCGTCGCTCTGCTCCTGGGAGGCCGCAGAGATTTCATCCATGATGTCGGCGACCCGGCGAACGGCGCTGACCACGTCGGTCATGGTGGTGCCGGCCTGCTCGACCAGGCTCGAGCCGCTGGCGATCTGCTTGACCGAGTCATCGATCAGGGTTTTGATCTCTTTGGCCGCGTCGGCGCTACGGCTGGCGAGGTTGCGCACCTCGCCGGCCACGACGGCGAAACCGCGGCCCTGCTCACCGGCCCTGGCGGCCTCGACCGAGGCGTTCAGCGCCAGTATGTTGGTTTGAAAGGCGATCGAGTCGATGACGCTGGTGATGTCCGCCACTTTTTGCGAGCTTTGCGAAATCCCGTGCATGGTCTGCACGACCTGCTCGACGACCTGGCCGCCCTGCTCGGCGGTGGACGATGCCTCACCGGCAAGCCCACTTGCCTGACGGGCGTTATCCGCGTTCTGTTTTACGGTCGCGGTCATCTGCTCCATGCTCGCCGCTGTTTCCTCGATGGACGCAGCCTGCTGCTCGGTCCGCGAGGAGAGCTCGGTATTACCCTGGGCGATTTCCCGCGTGCCGTGGTGAATCGAGCCGCTGCCTTCGCGTACCCGGCCGACCAGCCGGATGAGGCTCTCCTGCATGGTTCCCATCGCCGCGAACAGCTGGCCGATTTCGTTATTACCCGCCTTGGGTAGTGGTTCGGTCAAATCGGCGTCGGCAATCTTGTTGAGACGGCGCACGGCGTCGTTGAGCGGCGTCGTCACGGTACGGCGCAAACCGATATAGATCGCGACGACGATCAGCAGCGTCACGAGTACCGCAACGATATAGAGCACGTTGAACAGATGGCGCTGGTCCTGAATATCCTCATGGATTTTGTCCACGCGCGCGAACCCGCCATCGGAAAATTCGCTAATACCGTCCACGAGCGCGAGAAGCGGAGCCCTTAGCTCCAGACGCAGCTCGTTGAATCGTTCGATATTACCCGCCTGAAGGCTTGCGTACTGCTCCTTGACCAGGGGCATGAGCCGCTGATAGCTCTCGATCACGGGGCGTGCGAGCTCTTCGCCGAGAGGCGTTTTGGGAGAGGCGATGAAATTGTTGAAGCGCATCTCCGTACCCTCGATATGCCTCGCCGCTGCCGCCATCGCCGAGCCGACTCTTTCGTCCTGGCCGGCCACGGAATAACTCAAGCTCATCTCCAGTACCCGCATCGACTGGTTGAGCAGCGAATCGCCTCGATTGAGCTCGTTGAGCTGGTCGCGGCTGATCATCGTCAATAGATTGACGTTTCTCTCGGTGGAGCGATCCGTCATTATGTTGAGCGCGATCAGCGCCAAGATCAGTACGCTGAAAAAGCCCAGTGCCGCAATGACCGCCGTGTGAATACTCAGGTTTCGTGTGAACCGCGCCATTTAAATGATCCTTGGTATGTAACGTTTTTTCTGGTTTAAACCCGCTGCGCGCGGCCCGAAGCGGCGACGAGCGCCATCAAGCGCGCGGGAATATCGTCTAGCGCCAGGGTCTCCCCGGCGCCGCCTACCGCAATGGCTTCCCGCGGCATACCGAAGACCACGCACGTCTGTTCGTTTTGGGCAATCGTCGGCGCGCCGGCCTGGCGCATCTCCAAGAGCCCGGCGGCGCCGTCCTTGCCCATGCCCGTCAGGATGACGCCGATGGCGTTTTTCCCGGCGTGTTTGGACGCGGAGTGAAACAGTACGTCCACCGACGGCCGGTGGCGGTTGACCGGGTCGCCGTCGTGCAGGCGAACCACGTAGTTGGCGCCGCTTCGCGCCAGTTCCAGGTGCTGACCGCCAGGCGCGATATAGGCGTGACCGGGCAGTACTCGCTCGCCTTCCGACGCCTCCTTGACGGTGATCCGGCAAAGCCGGTCGAGGCGCTCGGCGAAGGAGTGGGTAAAGCCGCCGGGCATGTGCTGGGTAATCAAAATGGCGGGGGCATTGGCCGGTAGCGGCTCGAGCACGCTGCGAATCGCTTCGGTACCGCCGGTCGAGGCGCCGATGATGATCAGCTTTTCGCTGGTGACCAGTGGCGCTTTCAGCGCCGTGGGCGCCGCCGCCGGCTTACGCGCCTGGCGCGGGCGTGAGCGGGCCGCGGCACGAATTTTCTCGGCGATTTCGTTGGCGTACTCCATCATGCCGCTGCGTACCCCAAGGCTTGGCTTGGCGACGAAATCCAGCGCCCCGAGTTCCAGCGCGCGCAGCGTGATCTCCGAGCCGCTTTGGGTCAGCGACGACACCATCAGCACCGGCATCGGACGCAGGCGCATGAGCCGGTCCAAAAAATCCAGACCGTCCATACGCGGCATCTCGACGTCCAGCGTCAGCACATCCGGGTTGTACTGTTTGATCAAATCCCGGGCCACCAGCGGGTCGGGCGCGGTGGCGACCACTTCCATATCCGGCTGCTCGTTGATGATCGTGGTCAGCAAATCGCGAATCAGCGCCGAGTCGTCCACGCATAGCACTTTGATTTTGGCAGTACTCAAAGCCCGCCTCCTGTTATTGAACTCACCGGTAGAAACCTCCTGAAGGGTGGCCACGCGGCCGCTGTCACTTTGCGCGGGTGTAGACCGTCTGCCCGCGCAGCTTGAAGGCGTCGCTGATATAGGAAAAATTCTCCGAATGCCCGGCAAACAGCAGCCCGTCTTCTTTAAGCAAAGGGGCAAAGCGTTGCAAAATGGTTGCCTGGGTTTCTTTGTTGAAATAGATCATGACGTTGCGACAGAAAATGGCATCAAAGGGGCCCTGCACCGGCCACTTGGGCGCCAGCAAATTCAGGGGCAAAAACTCCACCAGCGCCGATACTTCCGGCCGTATCCGGGCAAGACCGATATGGTTGCCCGTGCCCTTCTGGAAGAAACGTTTGACCCGCGCCTCGTCGAGCTTGCGTACCTGCTCCTGGGGGTAGATCCCCGCTCGGGCCCGGGCCAAGGCATCGGTATCGATATCCGTGGCGACGACCTTGGCGTTGGACGCCTTGGCGCCCAGCACTTCCAAAAGCGTCATCGCAAGCGAATAGGGCTCTTCGCCCGTCGAGGCCGCGGAACACCAGATCGTGATCGGCCCGGCCTTGTCCTTGATATGCTCGGCAAGCAGCGGAAAGTGGTGTGCTTCGCGAAAAAACGCGGTCAGGTTGGTGGTCAGCGCATTGGTAAACGCCTCCCACTCTTTGGCATCGGGCTGGCGCTCTAGCCGCGAAAGATAGTCGGTAAAGCGGGTCATGCCGTGATGACGTAGCCGCCTTGCCAGACGGCTATAGACCATCTCTCGCTTGTGTTCGGCCAGCACGATCCCGGCGCGCTGATAAATCAGCTCGCGGATACGCAAGAAGTCAGCGTCGGTCAGTACAAGATCGCGCTCGATCTGACCTCCCGTCGTCCATTGACCGGTATCTGCCGACCCATCACGTGGTTCGTTCAAAATGCTTGCCACTCCTCTGCAACCGCGGTCTGCCGTTTGATAGGCACAGAAGCCGACGGGGTAGTTGTTGATGTATCGCTTGAAGACATCGCGGATGCATCTTTTAGGGCATTATGGGGTGTTCTGGGTGGCGAAAACCCGCTGGCGGTGGCCGCCCTGGGCGCCTCACTCTCCAGCCTGAACGCCTCGACCGACAGCGCCAGCAGCGTCGTTTGACGCTCGAGCGATACCGCGGCCTGGGCCGTTTCCTGCACACGCGCGGCGTTTTGCTGTGTCGCCTGATCCATTTCGGCCACCGACTGGTTCACTTCGCTAATACCGGCACTCTGCTCTTCGGACGCCGAAGAGATTTCGTGCATGATGTTCGTGACGCTGCGCGCGGTTTCCGCTACGTCGCCGATCGCCGTCTCGGCGCGTTCGACAAGCCCGGCCCCGGCGGCGACATCCTGACGCGAGCCATCGATCAGCGTGCGAATTTCCTGGGCGGCGGAGGCCGAGCGTCCGGCCAGGTTGCGCACTTCTTCGGCGACGACGGCAAAGCCGCGGCCATGCTCGCCAGCTCGGGCCGCCTCGACCGATGCATTCAGCGCCAGTATGTTGGTCTGAAACGCAATCGAGTCGATGGCGTTGATGATATCGGCCATTTGCTGAGAACTTTGCGTAATCCGCTGCATGTTGCTGACCAGCTGGGTCATCAATTCGCCGGTTTCACTCACCCGCTCAGCATTGTTATCGGCCAAACGGCGCGCCTGTTGAGCGTTTTCACTATTTTGGCGAACGGTCGTGGTCATCTCTTCCATGCTGGAGGCGGTTTGCTGAAGCGACGCCGCCTGCTGTTCGGTACGCGCGGAGAGCTCTTCGTTGCCGCTGGCGATGTTCTGAGCCGCCGGTGTCACGACACCGATCCCCTCTTTGACATCGCCAATGATGCTGCCAAGGCTCTTACGCATGGTATTGAGCGAGCCCATTAGGTGCCCGATCTCGTCCTGGCGGCGCTCGGGAACCCGCGCCGCCAGGTTGCCGCCGGCAATTTGCAGCGTAAACCGCGAGGCGTCTTTTAGCGGTCTCAAAATGGAGCGCAGAAGCACCGTACCGAGCAGAATCAGCGCCAGCAGGCCAACCCCGAGCACGCCGGCCTGGGTAGCCAGCATGGCCGTTTGCGCCTGTTCCGCGTCAGCGGCCATCGCCTCGGCGGCATGCTGTTCCTGGGCGATCAGCTCGTTGACCATCAGCGATAGCTCGCGGCCTTCGCTATTCATGGCGCTGGTGACATCGCCGATGCCGGTCAGCACGTCCAACGCATCTTCGGCCTGGAGCAGCCGGGCAGCGCCGCCCATGCTGTCGGCAAAAAACACTTGAAGACGCTCGTCAAAGGCATCGGCAAGCTCGGTGGCATTGGTCTCGCTTGCGTAAAACGCCTGCCAGGTGGCGCCGATTTCTTCGATCTCCTGCTCGATCTCCGCGCCGATCTCGAAACGCTGGTCGATGAGCTCCATACGCCCACGTTCGACCAACTGCTGCCGGGCCTGGGCAAGGCCCTGGTCGATCTGCTGAAGGCGAATGACATCGCGCAAGCCATCCTGATTGAGCCGCTGGAGGCGCTCGCCGGAGGCGTCGATGCCGTAAAGCCCGATCCCGCCGCTGGCGAGCAGCAGCGCCCCGCCGACCACGATCATTCCCACCAGCTTGGCGCGAATGGTGTCCGGGCGCAGCCGCTTGATACGTGCCACCACGCCCCGGCGGCGGATACGCCCTTTATCGAGGTACACGCCCCTGGCCCGCCCTTCGCGTATGCCCGCGTAAACGCCTTCCGCGTAGGCGATGGCCTCGCGACTTGCCTGCACGCGTACCGAGGTATAGCCCACCACTTCATCGTTTTCGATGATCGGCGTAACGCTCGCCTCTACCCAGTAGTGATCGCCGCTTTTGCAGCGGTTTTTAACCAGCCCGCGCCAGGTCTCCAAGGCGCGGGCGGTCTGCCACAGGTTTTCGAAGGCCGCCGGCGGCATATCCGGGTGGCGAATGATATTGTGCGCCGCGCCGATCAGCTCTTCGCGGCTGAAGCCGCTAATCTCGATGAAGGCCGGATTGGCGTACGTGATACGCCCGTCAAGATCCGTCCGCGAGACAAGAAAGTCGTCCCCTTTGAGCTCTACTTCCCGCTGGGTAACTGGCTGATTATTGCGCATGGCATTGCCTTATTTTTGGTATTAGTAACGTCGTTGCTCTTTCAAGCCTGGGCCAAGAGCCTGCTTATCCGGGACAGGAGGCCTAAAAGGCTTCCCACTCTTCAACGGCCTGACCGCGCGGGGCGGGCGCCGGGCTTGCAAGGCTTGCCGGGGCCGGGCGCGCCAGCGGTGCGGGCGCCGGGGCCGGCGCTTGTTGCGCACGCTCGGCGACCCTGAAACGCTCGACCGCCTCCCTCAAGCGCGCGGCGTCGCTTTCGAGCTCGTTGGCACGGCCGGCGGCCTGTTGCACCAGTCGGGCGTTCTGCTGTACGACGTCATCCATCTGGGTAACGGCCTGATTTACCTGGCTGATACCGTTGCTCTGTTCTTCCGAAGCCGAGGCGATTTCATCCATGATGTCGCTGACTCGCTGAACCGCGCTGACCAGGCCTTGCATGGTTTCGCCGGCCTGATTGACCCGGTCGGTGCCGCTGTCCACCTTGGTGAGCGAGGCATCGATGAGCGCGCGGATCTCTTTGGAGGCGTTGGCGCTGCGGCTGGCCAGATTACGCACCTCTTGCGCAACCACCGCAAAGCCACGGCCGTGCTCGCCGGCCCGCGCGGCTTCCACCGAGGCGTTGAGCGCCAGAATATTGGTCTGAAAGGCGATGGTGTCGATCACCGTGATGATGTCGGCCACCTTGTGTGAGCTGGAGCTGATCTCCTGCATGGTCTCGACGATACGACTGACTTCGTCACCGCTTTGGCGCGCGGTGAGCGTGGCGTCGCCGGCCAGGGTGCTTGCCTGACGCGCGTTGTCTGCATTGTGGTTCACCGTCGAGGCGAGCTCCTCCATGCTGGAGGCGGTCTCTTCGAGCGACGAGGCCTGCTGCTCGGTACGCGATGACAAGTCGTTATTGCTGCTGGCGATACTCTGGGCGCGCTCGAAGATGGACGTGCCGCTTCGGCGAACCACCCCGACGGTTTCCGATAGCGAGGTTTGCATGTCCGCCATGGCAATATAGAGCCGGCCGATTTCGTTATTCCCCGGCGCGCTAATCTGCTGGTTCAAGTCACCTTCGGCCATGCGCTCGAAATAGCCCACCAGACGGCTGAGCGGGCGCAGTACGTTGACGGTGACGCCCCATACCACGACCGCCACGGTGAGCGCGGTCACGACCAGCACCGCGATCAGCGTCCAGCGGACAATACCGGCAAAGTCAGCGAAGAGCTGCTGTTGGACCGCGATATCGCTCGTTGACCTTAGGATGGCACCGCTCTCCTGAAGCGCGTAAAGCCCCGTCGCGCAGGCGGCGACGACAAGCAAGGAGAAGGTAACCAAAACCAGTGCCCAGCTAAGCCGGACGGTCATGTTGTTCATCAACTGATGCATTAGCGATATCCCTTTTCTACGCCTGCGGCTCTGGTCCTGCCAGTGCTCTTTATTGCCAAAGTCTTTTAACTCGATCTTTTAAAAAGGTCTTTCGCGCCCGGCCTCTTAAAAGCGTTACGCCTGCCCGGGGTTACGCTTGCTGCGTACTGTCGACGAGCGCCATCTCTTCGCTGGTTAAAAGCTTGTCGATATCCACCAGTACCAGCATGCGGTCTTCGAGGCTGCCCAGTCCGCTCAAGAAATCCGAAGAGAGCGTGACGCCGAACTCCGGCGCGGGTTTGATCTGGTCCGGCGTCAGGGTCATGACGTCCGAGACGCCGTCCACCACGATACCGACGACGCGCTCGGCGACGTTGACCACGATCACCACGGTCTGGCCGCCGTACTCGACGTTGTCCAGGTGAAACTTGATGCGCAGATCGACGATCGGCACGATCACGCCGCGCAGGTTGGTGACCCCTTTGATGAACTCAGGGGCGTTGGCAATACGGGTCACGTTTTCGTAGCCGCGAATTTCCTGAACCTTGAGGATATCGATGGCGTACTCTTCTTCGCCCAGTGAGAACACCAGAAATTCGCTGTTGTCCGCTTCCGCGGCGGCCAGCACCGCGTCACTATTGGAATGACTCATGACAGCTCGGTCTCCTTGTCATACGAGAAATGGGGGTGGTGGTGAACGTTTTTGCCCGCTTCTTTTTTATGGCGGCTTAAGCGGTGTAGGCCGGTAATATCCAGAATCAGCGCCACGCTGCCATCGCCCAGGATCGTGGCGGCGGAGACACCGGGCACCTTACGGTAGTTGTCTTCCAGATTCTTGACGACCACCTGCTGCTGTCCCACCAGCTCGTCGACCAGCAGCGCATAGCGCCGGCCTTCGCCCTGTACGATCACAGCGATACTCTTGGTCGGGTCGGTAATGGCATCCGTCACGTCCAGCGCTTCATGGATCGCGATCACCGGCAGATACTCGTCGCGCACCTTGAGCACGACGTCGTCGCCGGCCATGGCGTACATGTCGTCGCTGGAAGGCTGGAGCGATTCAAGCACCGTGGATAGCGGTAGAATGAAGGTTTCGCTACCCACCTTGATGGACATACCGTCCAGAATGGCCAGCGTCAGCGGCAGCACGATACGCGTGTTGGTGCCTTCGCCGAGTTTGGATTGAATCTCGACGCGCCCACCCATTTTCTGGATGTTCCGCTTGACCACGTCCATGCCGACACCACGCCCGGAGACGTCGGTGACCTCGGCGGCGGTGGAGAAGCCGGGGGCGAAAATGAGCTGAAAGACCTCTTCGTCGGTCATGGTGTCCGAGACGTTCAGCCCGTTCTCGCGAGCCTTGGCGAGCAAGCGGTCACGGTCCATGCCGGCGCCGTCGTCCTTGACCTCGATGAGAATATTACCGCCCTGATGGCGGGCGGCCAGGGTTAGCTTGCCTTGGCGGGGCTTGCCCAGCGCCTCGCGCACCTCGGGCATTTCGATGCCGTGGTCGAGACTGTTACGCACAAGGTGGGTCAGCGGGTCGGTGATCCGCTCCACCAGGCTCTTGTCGAGCTCGGTGGACTTGCCTTCGGTAATCAGCTCGATCTCTTTACCCAGCTTGCCGGCGGTATCGCGCACCACGCGGGGGAAGCGGCTGAACACGAACTCCATGGGAATCATGCGGATCGACATGACCGATTCCTGCAGATCCCGGGCGTTGCGCTGAAGAAGGCTCATGCCGTTTTGTAGCGACCCGTTGCCTATCGACTGATCGTTTAAATCGCTCACCGTTTGATCGAGCATCGACTGGGTGATGATCAGCTCGCCCACCAGGTTGATGATTTGGTCGACCTTGTCTACGGAGACGCGAATCGAGCTCGATTCGGGCACGGCTTTCTTGGCCGCTGCCTTGTCGGCTTTTGGGGCCGCGGCCGGTGCGCTCGCACTTTTTTGCGGCGGCGCAGGTTTTTCTGCCTGGGGCGCTGGCGCAGCAGAGGCCGGGGGCGAGGCTTGGGCGGGCGCGCTGGGCGCCGCCACGGCGCTTATTTCGATCTGGTCGGGCTCGATGATAAAACACATCACCGCTTCGATATCGTCGGCACTCGTGCTTGCACTCATCACGACTTCAAAGCGCTTTTCGTCGCCGGACTGCTGCACGATGTCGCCCAGCTGTCCAAGTTCCTCTACCAGCAGCGCACGGTCTTTATCACTTACGTTCAAAAGGGCCACGATCAGCTGACTTTCTTGCGCTGGCACCGCTTCGCTTTCGCTGGACGCCGGCGCCGGCTCCTTGGGCGCGGTTTCGCTGGGCGTTATGGCCACTTCCAGTGGCTCGCCCATCTCTTCCAGCGCGATTTGCTGAAGCACATGGCAGATGCGCTCAAACGCCTGCTGGTCGGGTTCTTCCTCGCTGCGATAAGCATCGAGCTGTTCGTGCATGATGTCTTTGGCCTCTAAAAACGTATCAACGAGGTCGGGGCGTAGAACGAGTTCTCCCTTTCGCGCGTGATCCAACAGGTTTTCCAGGATATGCGTGGTTTTTTGCAACACGCTAAACCCAAATGTTCCCGCACCGCCTTTGATGGAGTGGGCGGCACGAAAAATGGCGTTCAGCTGCTCGCTATCCGGATTATCGACATCCAGCTCCAGCAAGTGCTGCTCCATATCCGCAAGCAGTTCTTCGGCTTCTTCAAAAAAGGTGTCAAAAAAATCCGCTATATCCATGCACTGCTCCACATTAGTGTCATAGTCGTTATGACAAGCCTCGCTTACTGCGCTATATCGGCTTGCGGAAGGTTTTCTAAAGTTTCTTCCATACTATTTTCATCCGACACCGTATCTCCCGGGCCCAAAATACCGGGGTTGCGGATGGCTTCGGCGATCTCTGGAAGCAGTACGACAAGCTCGATGCGTCGGTTGCGTGGATCTATCGCCGTTGTCTCGGGTAGCAGTACCCGGTCGGCAAAGCCCGACACGCGAAGCAGCTGGTCCGGGTCGAGGCCGCCGGCCACCAGCTCGCGGCGCGAGGCGTTGGCGCGGTCGTTGGAAAGCTCCCAGTTGCTGTAGCCGCGGTAGCCGCCGGCATAGGGCACGCTGTCGGTATGCCCACTAATGCTCAGGTCGTTGGGCAGCTCGTTTAAAAGCGGCGCCATCGTGCGTAGAAGGCTGCGCATGTAGGAGGCGACCTGGTCGCTACCCAGCTCGAACATCGGACGCTGATCGGTATCCAGAAGCTGAATGCGCAAGCCTTCCCGGGTCAGGTCAAAGCGCATTTGGGAGCGCAACTGACGAAGCTCCGGGTCCTGATTGATCGCGCGCTCGATGCGCTCCTGAAGGTCGTTGAAAAAGCGCCGCTCCTCCAGGCTTGGCCGGGTATGCTGCATGACGTCGATACGCGCACGCTCGCCGTCGGTATGCGTCGGATCGGGGCCACCGCCGGGGATCACCCGAGTGCTGCCCGAGCGGTCACCGCCGGTCACCGCGGTGACCAGCGGGGCACTGAAGTACTCGGCCACGCCTTGGCGCTGCTCGTCACTTGCCACGCTCAAAATCCAAAGCACGAGAAAAAGTGCCATCAGCGCGGTCATGAAGTCTGCCAACGCGATTTTCCACGCGCCGCCATGATGGGCGTGGACCACTTTTTTGCGCCGAATGACGATCGGGCGCTTGTCGGCCCCCTTACTCATGCATTACCGCCCTTTTTCGCATCGCGCACGTACTCCTCGAGTTCGCTAAACGTTGGCCGCTCCTCGGTGTGCAGCGCTTTACGACCAAACTCCACCGCCAGCTGCGGGGCGTACCCATGCAGGCTTGCCAAAAGCGTCACGCGAATGCACTGAAGCATTTTCTCGGCCTCTTTTGCTTGGCGGTCGGCGTAGCTGGATATCGGGCTGATAAAGCCGTAGCCCATCAAAATACCCAGGAAGGTGCCGACCAGGGCGTGGGCGATCATTTCACCCATCTCGTCGGGGCTGGCATCGGCATAGGTCAGCGCTTTCACTACGCCCATGACCGCCGCCACGATACCGAACGCCGGCATGGCATCCCCCACCTTGCTGATCGCATCGATCGGTATATGAAGCTCCTGCTCAAAGACCTCGATTTCGTGGAGCATCAGCTCATCGATTTCCATGGGCTCCATGCCCCCGCTGACCATCAGGCGCAGGTAGTCGGTCAAGAAGTTCATGATATGCGGGTCGGAAAGCACCGTGGGGTGTTCCTGGAAAAGCTCGCTCTCCTGGGGGTTGTCGATATCACGTTCGATACCCAGCATGCCCTCACGACGAACCTTGGAAAGGATTTTGAACTGCAGCGCCATTAGCTCCATATAGAGCGCTTTATTGTACTTTTTGGAGCGCTTAAGCTTAGGGAGTACCTTGAAAGTCGCCTTGATGGCCTTGCCGTTATTGGACGCAATGAACGCGCCCACGCCAGCCCCCCCGATAATTAATAACTCGAGGGGCTGATAAATTGGTCCAAGGCTTCCCCCCGCCAAGACATACCCACCAAACACCGACAGCAGTACTACCAAATAACCTAAGAGAATCAGCACACGTACGTTCCTTGCGATGACAGTGAGACATCAGAGGTGTCTGCTTCATCGGTTGTGGTGATGAACGTGGACACTCCCCGCCTATTTGACGCTTAGGCCTATCATACCAGGGCACTTGCAATTCTTAATGATAAAGTACCGCTACCTTTCCCCCCTATCTCAGGATTAAACACGAACTTAATGTGAGTTAGGAGGTAATAAAAGGCTTCGAGGGGAGGCTATGTTATGCCTGAGGTTTGCGGGTCTTACCCGCGCGGGAAGGGGGCTGGCAGATGCCGCATACGTAGTCGCGGGTAGGGCTGTGCGCGTGCGCGACGAAACGGCCCAGGCAACGAGTGCAGGAGGTAAGCTGTAAAAGATCGCTCTCGAAAAAACGCACCAGCGTCCAGGCGCGGGTCAAGCCCAGCACCGGGTCGACGTTTTCAAGCGTGACCTGCTCTTCATAGAGTCGGTACGCCTTGACGAAGGCGTCGATACGCTCGCAAGGCGTGTTTTTTCTGAGGCTGCCATAGATATTATAAAAAAGTGACGAGTGAACGTTGGGTAACCAGGTCACGAACCAGTCAGTCGAAAAGGGCAACATCCCCTTGGGCGGGGAAACACCGCGGACCTCCTTATAGAGCTTGATGAGCCGGGTACGGCTAAGCTCGGTTTCCGTCTCCAATACCTGCAATCGGGCACCCAGCTCGATGAGCTCAATCGCCAGCTGAACCTGGTGCATTTCATCGACCAAGCTTTTTTGAGTCACTCGGCCTCCCCTTTGGGCAGCGAATCAAACGGTTCGCCGGCCATCAAAAGTGAGGCGTGCAACCCTGAAAGCCCCTGATCTCGGGGGTTTTCCATCACCTGACGTAGTTGTTTGGCGCTTATGTCGCTAAACCGGCACACCAATTGATTGGTGCGGGCCAGCCTGGAAAGCTGACGGGCGTTCAGGGACACCAGCAGGTCAGCGAGCTCGCCGTCCACTTTCAAACGCAGCATCGCCGCATTGCGGTCTTCGCTTAAAAGACGCTGGGCCAGCAGCAAATACGCGAGGTTAATTTCCTGGATTTCATCGAAGAAGCTTGTTTGACTCATAATGTTCCATCGAACGTCGCGGCGTTAATCAACCACTACACTGACGCCAAAATGATTGTTGTTCCCTACCATCATGGTTGCACACAACGTCAGTATTGGCTACTTGCGCCTTTCAACATGAGTTTCTTCTTCTCCAGAGAGCTCGAACACCCATACGAGAAGCTCCGCTACTACCTGGTATAGGCTAGCAGGAATTTCCGTGTCCAGGTTGAGCTGCATCAAAAGTGCCACGAGTTCCGGCGCATCGTGAACATAGATCCCCTGGCGCTCCGCCTCCGCCATGATACGCTCGGCAAGCTCGCCATAGCCCTTGGCCACGACCCGGGGCGCCTGCTCCCCTTCGTGATAGGCAAGGGCCACTGCCTGGCGGCGGCGCTCGGTCGAGGAATCCATCAGGTCTCACCCTGGGGTTGCTTTAGATTGACGCGCACTTTTTGAAAGTCCAGCGCACCAAGGCGCTCCTCCAGCCGACCAATCGAGGGTGCCAGGTGCGCGTAAGTCTCCTCATCGAAGGTATCCACCGACACCTCGAGCACGGACCGGAAAAGCGAAAGCGTCACGCTGAATGCGCCCACGTTGGGTACTTCGAGCTGCATCTGTGAGCGCCACTCCTGCTCGGCCTCTGCGCCTTCGCCTCCCTCGTCACCCTGCTGCCGACCGGTGGGTAGATTGATGACCAGCGCCATGAAGATACCCGCCCAGACATCACCCTCCCAACGCAGCACCGGGGTAGCCAGCATTTCAAGCTGCTGGCGCACCAGCCCCTGTAGGCTTTCGTGAACGACCTCGCGCTTGGTAGACGATAAAGCTTCGAACTCACGAAGCGCGGCGGTTTCCCGCGCTGCGAGCGCGCGCGCCTCCGGCTTTTCGGTCAGTGGCGAAGGCGTTGTAGCCAGGTTACCTACGGAGCGCTCGATCCCAGCGCGCTCGCTTGCAAGCCCCGGCGCAACACCCGCGCTGGTGTTCGCGCCACCCGCCCCTGCGCTGGCCCCGGGCAGATTAGCCGCCGCCTGGGCCGCCGGAGCGGTGCTCGGCCCCGGCACGCCCACGCCACCCGCCGCGCCTTGTACGAATACCAGCGCCGTGTTGGGCAAAATGGGGCCGGGCGTGCCCGAGCCTGGAAACGCCCCCCAGCTCGGCGCCTGGCTGGCGACCAGGGGCCTGACAAACGACGTTTGGGGGTCTGCAGACGTTTGAGCCGATGACGGATACGCCCCCGGCTGGGCCTGTGGTCCAGCGGACAACTGACCTGTCGACTGATACACGCCAGGCTGTATTTGCGGGCCAGCCGGCAGGGGGCCGGACGGCTGAAGCGCGCCAGACTGTATGGGTGGGCCAGCGGGCAGAGGACCAGGCGACTGGAGGGCGCCGGGTTGGACTTGCTGCCCAGCCGACAAGGGACCGGACGGCTGAAGTGTACCGGGTTGCGTTTGCGGGCCAGCCGGCAAGGGGCCGGGCGGCTGAAGTGCACCGGGTTGCGTTTGCGAGCCAGCCGGCATTGGGCCGGATACCTGAGGCCTGGCAAGCTGCATCTGGGGCTCGCGCATCAGCTGCTGGCGGGGGACCTCGCCTTGAAACCAGCGCTTCAAGTGGGCTTCGTAAAACAGGCCACTATCGCGAATACTGGCGTTGAGTCGGTTGGAGAGCGTCTCGGCACTGGCGGGCTCGTCGGGGCCCATCAGCGGGGCGTCGAGTCGCACTGCCGTGGGGGGCGCGGGAAAGCGCAGCAGAACATCGGCGATACTACGCGCCGCAGGGCTAAAGTGGGTTTGCGTCGAGCCCGGCGCTCCCTCGCCTTTGGACGCGGGCAAGCCCCGCCCGCCCTGGTCCGGCGAAGCAGGGAGGCGGCGCAAGTCGTCAAGAGGAAGATTGGTTGTGGGGCGACCATCGAGGCTCGAGTCGCGGGATAATGCGCGGGGGCCGTCGCCGGGCGTAACCGGCTGGACGGGGGCGTTGATCGAGCGCTGTAGCGAATCCGACTGACGCCCCAGCACCTGGTGCATCAGCGTATCGATCAACGGCGTGATGCCGCTCACAGCGTGGTGTCATCCTGGCCGGTGACGCCCTGCTGAGGCGCGTAGGCGCGGTGCAGGTCGCGCTGCTTTTGAGAAGCGCCGATCAGCTTGCCCAATTCATCGCGACGGGTGACCAAGCGGCGGCGAATATCGACATCGTGCTCCAGGATGCGCTCTAAAAGCTCGGCTTTGAGCGTCCGACCCGAGGCATCGAGCGCGACACGCTCATCAAGCACACGAAGCTTATCGACTAGCACAACGTAGTGGGTACGCTGTTCGATAAGCTCCGCCCACTGCTCGTTGCTCGCCAACGACTGCATATGCGCTGCGCGCGATAACAGCTCGCTGTAGGTATCGAGCAGGGCTTGCTGGGTATCGGCATGTGCCGTGTCAAAAGCAGACATGATGAGCCTCACGCACTTTGTGGATGGCCTATTTCACGCCAGGCCGAGGCAATATCCTCTAAAAGGCGTTCTGCCTGATCGAGGCTTTCTTCGTCGTTACGCAGGTTCGCGGCCAATAAAAGCCGTGCGATGTAGTCGTAAAGTGAACCGAGCCGCTCGGCAACCGCGCCCCCTTTTTCCTGATCGAGGGCGGCGTTTAGGCCGTTATTGACGATATCCAGCGCCTTGGAAATAGCGCGACCCTTTTCGCTGACATTACCCGCCTGCATGTGGATGCGTGCCGCGCGAATCGACGCCTTGGCACCGTCGAACAGCATAACGATCAGTTGATGCGGGTCTGCGGACATGACGCCACTCTCCACGCCGACGCGGGCGTAGGCATTAGCCCCCCGTCCATAGGCGCCGCCGCTGCGAGAATAAGTCATAAGGGTACTCCTTAAATGAATAAAATAGCCGCCGATGTCGCAATGCCTGATGGGCTGCTCGAACGACCTCGTTCAAACGGACCGGCCTGTATTGTTTATCGGCGTAGCCCAGGGCGACTTTAACGGGTCGCGGGCTTTTTGATCGGTCTTTGCAGCGGTTTAGGTGGAGACCGCCACCTCGCGTTTCGGCGTGCCCAACCGCTCGGCGACATCGCCGGCAACGCTATATTTCAGCGTACTGCGTAACGGCGCTGCGGCCTCCTCGGTCAAAATGACCTCCGTTGGCGTCCCTTGCTCATCGACACGCACCACCCAGGCCAACTGTTCGCTCGAAAAAAGCGCCAGCGCCCCTACGGGGAGCGACTTGAAGTGGTCGATATAACGCTTGACCCAGCGCGGGTCGAACTGCTGCGGATGACTCAGCAGGTAGCGGTAGATTTCCTGAGTCGTCTTGGCCGGACGGTCGGGGCGGTCGCGGCGCATGGCCTCGACCACGTCGATAATCGCGCAGGCCTTGGAGAGCTCGCTTAGCTCATCACCACCGAGCTGGTCGGGATAGCCGCTGCCATCCATGCGCTCGTTGATCCCCTTGATGACCGCTTGAGCGACGTTTTTCGAAAGCCACTGACAGCTCTTCAACCGATCGAGCAAAAGCCCCGGGTGTTCGCCAATCGCTTTTAAATGGCTAGCGTCCAGGTTGGGCGCGGTGAATACGACTTGGGGAATCAATGCCTTGCCCAAATCGTGGACGAGGGAGCTTGCCACCATGGCCTTGCGGACATTGTCCGGCGTGTCGCGGCCGAGCCAATCCAGAAGATGAATCGCCACCGCGATGCCATGACGTACCAGCAGCGGCTCCAATGACAGGCAGCGGGAAGCGAAGAGCAGCGCCTGGCGATCCTCCTCATGCAAACTGATGATGCGGTCGGCGTTGAGTGAGAGCTGGCGCGAGTCGATATCGCTGCCCTCTTGCAACAATAGAAGCTGGGCGTCCAGGTAGGCGGCCACTTTTACCAAACGCCGCGCGGCCGGAGTAGCGTAGTACTGGAGATCGCGACGGCCGACCTGGTACTGCTCGCCTTTTTCGGCTCCCTGAGCGGCGAATAGCGGCGACGACTGGCGCGCCCCCTGGTTTGCTTCCTTGTCGTAGCGCGTCGCTTCGCGTTCGATTTCACATACGAAGTACCAGATCTTGCGCGACTGCTCGGCGGTATGATCCACCAGCTCGAACCCAACGCGCAGCAGGTGGTGCTCGGCGTCGGTCAATTGATGCCGTGCTTCGCCATCTACCGCGAACTGCGTGCCGTCGGGAAAGGTAAAGCCAAGCCTTAGCGGCGAACCGGCGTTGGCAAGTAAACCGCTGGCCTTGAGAGGGAGTTCTACTTGGCAGCCACTTTGAGACAAGTCGCGCAACTCGCCCTGAACACTCTCGCCCTGCTCGTCGGTCACCGATACCGCCACCGTCATGCCCATGCGCAGCTGGGTGCGAAACGTTTCGCGCCGCTGGAGCACATAAAGCGCTTCGGGGTAATTGCTGCGGCACAAAAGCCGCCCGCCGGAGTGGCTTGCGTCGATCAGCGAAAGCGGAGCCGTGCGAATGACCTTGCCCTGGGACTGGCCACGCAGGAAGAAAGGCTCTGCCGCCTGCAGCCGGGGAAGCAGATAGCTCACCGATGACAGATCCATTACCAGCGCCTCACCTGCCTGTTGCTCCATGAGAACGATGGGCTCGGGGCTTGCATCTGGCGTCATCAGACAAATCGATACCCCGCCCGTTTCGATCATCGTATCGAGCAAAGAGCCGATTATTGAAGGGGTACTGACGCTTTCAAACCCGTCCTGCTCCACTTCCATCACCTTCTTCTCCGCGATCGACGCTAGTCGTTAGCGTCCTTGTTATTACAGTGAGCATACCAAAGCGCGAGGCAAGCTATTGGCCTATATGGCGCTACGTGGACAGCTATTTTAGGCATTTAAGAAATACCGGCGATTAATTTTCCATCACAGTAAAGTTCGCTCGATAGCAGCCGATGGTTCTTCGTGAGGCCCATACGTTTATGCCGGGGCTTCGAAGACACGATGTGTGATTTCCGCCGCTTGGCAAACTTCAAAAGGAATACACGTATGGACTCTTTACCGCTGGATAGTTCCGTCATTTCATCTTCCACGAGCGCCTCCTCCCCACCCGCCTGGCAAACGCAGCCCCTGCGCCAGGAAAGCGTGGCAAGCCTGCTTCAAACACCAACGCAAAGCCAGCCCCCGGCAACCGAGGTCTCCAGGGAGGAGCTGGAGGAGCCCATTGCCCGCCTCAACGAAGCGCTGCGTGATCGTGGCGTGGAGTTCGAGGTCAGCGAAGAGGCTTCCAGGGTAATCGCCCGTGTGATCGACCGGGAGACGGGGGACGTCATTCGCCAGATCCCAAGCGAAGAGGTACTCGAGGTGGCCAAGCGGATAGAGGAGATGAAGGGGGGAATTATTTCACTCGAGGCTTAAAAACCGCGCAGCCTGCCGCCACCGAACTACCGGCTGAGGACACGCTGCGGCTGCGCCGCGCTTCGTGCGTAGCGCAGGCTTTAAACCTGCATGTTCATCACGTCACGGTAGGCGCTGACCAAACGGTTACGCACCTGCAGGCCCATTTGAAAGGCCACACTGGCCTTTTGCATGTCGACCATGACGTCGCCGAGCTCCACGTTAGGCGCACCGGCCTGGAACTCCATCGCCTTGGTGTCAGCGCTTTGTTGTAGCTGGTTGATACGCCGGATGGAGGCCTGCAGCTCGCCGCCAAACCCACTTTGCCCCAGGGCGGCCGGCTCGCTTTTCAGCGGCGCTCCTGCTTGAGAAGCCATACCCTGCATCTGCTGTAGCGCGGACTGAATGGCGGGTGAACTCATACGTATGCCTCATAGTCGATACGGTTGAAGTAATGTCGCTACCCTACCACTGGCAGCACTCCTCTCATACGAACAAATAAGTCATAAAAGCTGAGCTTTTCCTTCGTTCATGCTCGACCCGCCTAAGCATAATGGCGCACATCAAAGTTCCGCATCAATTATCGATTAAACGTCTGTGTTCACGACTTACCGGGATTGACGAGTATAGCCTATGCTTTCATTGATGATGTGCTTGGGCCGTGACCAGCTTTGCTCAACCTCCAGGAGGAATACATGAGCGAGACTGGTGCTACGGCAGGCCGTCAAACCAGCTCGACCCCTAACGCTTCCAGAGGCGACACGGCAGAGAGTTTAAAAAACAACGCCACGCTTACGCGCTTGAAACAGCAAATGCGCGCGAGCCCGTTGGTTGTCTTAATCGTGGCAGCCGCGGCCTCTATCGCGTTGGTGGCTGCGCTTTTCATGTGGGCGGGCAGTCCCGAATACCGAGTGCTTTACAGCAACCTGGACGAAGCGGACGGCGGCCGGATCATCACCGAGCTCGATAGCCGCGCTATTCCCTATCGTTTCAGCGATAGCGGACAAGCGCTTCTGGTGCCCAGCGATCAGGTCCATATGCTACGACTCCAGCTTGCCGAACAGGGGCTTCCCCGGGGTGGCAATCAAGGCCTCGAGCTGATGGACAACCAGGCGTTCGGTATCAGCCAGTTTGCCGAGCAGGTCAACTTTCAGCGCGGGCTCGAAGGTGAGCTTGCCCGCTCGATCGAATCCCTGGGCCCGGTAGAGCGAGTGCGTGTTCACCTCTCTTTGGCCAAGCCCTCGGTATTTATTCGCGACCGTGAGCCGGCCAAGGCGTCTGTCGTACTCACGCTTTTGTCCGGACGCGTACTCGGGGAAGGCCAGGTCAGCGCGATTGTGCACATGGTATCGAGCAGCGTACCCGAGCTTGCCGCCGAAGACGTGACCGTCGTGGATCAAAACGGTCGCCTGCTCTCGGCAAAGGCCTCCCAGGGTAACGACCTGGACGGCACTCAGCTCGAGTACATTGCCGAGGTGGAGCGCTCCTATCAGCAGCGTATCGAAAACATCCTGACGCCGATTTTGGGAAGCGATAACGTGCGCGCTCAGGTCGCCGCTCAGATCGACTTCTCGCGGCGCGAACAAACCTCCGAGCGCTACGGGCCCAACCAGCCGCCGAACGAAGCGGCGGTGAGAAGCCGTCAGTTAAGCCTCTCCTTCGATGGCGAAGATCCGCTGGCGACCGGTATTCCTGGCGCGCTGAGCAATACGCCCCCGGGTACGGCCCCTTCGTTCATCAACCAGGAGGGCGAAGGCGAGGATGGCGAAGAGGCGCCGGAAAATGCGCTTTCGAACCTGCGCCAGGACGATGTCGTCAATTACGAAGTGGATCGTAGCATCGAGCACATTCAGCAGCGCCTCGGCCAGGTTCAACGCTTGTCCGCCGCGGTGGTCGTCAATTTCAGAACCGTGATCAACGGCGAAGGTGAAGCCGAGCAGGTCGCCCTGACGCCGGAAGAGGTGGGGCAGCTGGAGCGGCTGGTACAGCAGGCAATGGGCTTCTCCGAGGTTCGCGGCGATCAAATCGAAGTGGTCAATACGCCCTTCGTCCGCGCCAGCGACATCGAAGACGACACCGTCTGGTGGCAGCGCCCGGCAACGCTTTCGCTTGCCACGACCCTTGGACGCTACCTGATGGTCGCCCTTGTCGCGCTGCTGCTTTATCTGCTCATTCTGCGCCCGCTGATCAAGCGCTATACCCAGACGCCTCCCGCTGCAGCACCGACGGCGCCGGGTAGCACTTTCCGCGCAAGCGTTGGCGATGAAGAAGAAGGTGAAGGCGAGCTTGGCGAAGAGGGTGAGCGCTCGGAGTCGGAAGAAGACGACACCTACGCGGCGCGTCCCAAGCGCCGGCGTAAAACGTCTCTTTATGAGCACAATCTTAAAGACCTGCAGGATATGGCCAAGGACGACCCACGTATGGTCGCCATGATTATTCGCAGCTGGATGAATGCCAATGAGTAGCGCCATCGAACAAATGGGCGGCGCCCGTAAAAGCGCCATTCTCCTGCTCACGCTGGACGAAGACAGCGCGGCAGAGGTGTTCAAGTTTCTAAACGCCTCTGAGGTACAGGCGATCAGCCTCGAGATGGCCAAACTCGATCAGATTTCTCACGAGGACATGAAGGCCGTGCTGGAGGCTTTCCACCGCGAGACCGACGAGTTCGTGGCGCTGAACCTCAACTCGAGCGATCATATTCGCTCGGTATTGACCAAGGCGCTGGGCAGCGAACGCGCCTCGAGCCTGATCGAGGACATTCTCGAGAGCACCGGCAACAATTCGGGTATCGATGCGCTCAACCTGATGGAAGCCTCGATGGTGTCCGAGCTGATCCGCGATGAGCATCCGCAGATCATCGCCACGATCTTGATTCATCTGGAGCGCAATCAGGCCGCCGACATTCTCGAGCTCTTCGAGGAAAAGCTGCGTAACGACGTCGTGCTGCGGATTGCTACCTTCAGCGGCGTTCAGCCTGCCGCCCTCCAGGAGTTGACCGAAGTGCTGACCAGCATGCTGGACGGTCAGAACCTCAAGCGCAGCAAGATGGGCGGCGTAAGAACCGCAGCGGAAATTCTCAACCTGATGAACTCGTCCCAGGAAGAGGGCGCGATCGATACCGTGCGTGCCCACAACGAAGACCTGGCGCAGAAAATCATCGACGAGATGTTCCTGTTCGAGAATCTTCTCGACCTGGACAGCCGGGCGGTTCAGATGGTACTCCAGGAAGTCGAAACCAACTCGCTGGTTATCGCGCTCAAGGGCGCTCAGGAGGCTTTGGTGGACAAGTTTTTGCGCAACATGTCGCAACGCGCCGCGGATTTGGTGCGCGAAGACATGGAGGCCCGTGGCCCCATTCGCGTCTCTCAGGTCGAGACCGAGCAGAAAGCCATTCTGCAGGTGGTCCGCCGCCTGGCCGACTCCGGCGAGATAGTGCTGGCCGGCGGAGACGACGAGTATGTCTAGCGGCCGCACGAGCGAGTTCGACCGCCACGGCCAGTGGCAACGCTGGCAGATGGACGAGCTCCAGAGCCACGCGTTCGAGGCCGGTGATGACCATGCCGCCTCGCCAAGCGCTTATCAGCGCCGAGTCGCCGCCGCGCAAAAAGCCGCCGAGCAGGCACGTCTTCACGAGGAGCAAGAGCGTGAAGCCGTTTACGAACGCGTGCGCCGCGAAGCCGAACAGCAAGGCTATCAGGACGGCCTCGCCCAGGGCCATCAGGAGGGTTTGGAGCAAGGTCTGAAAGAGGGGCGCGAAGAGGCGCAAAAAACCCTCGACGAGCAGATTCATCATGCCATCAAGCCGCTCGAAATCCTGGCCAAACAGTTCGCTGACGCCCTGGAGCGCATCGACGACACCATCGCCGACGATTTGGTCGAGCTTGCCATGATGACCGGGCGCCAGCTCGCCCTCGACGCACTGGCCGAACAGCCCGAACAGGTTCTTCAACTGGTGCGCGAGCTTTTACATACCGAGCCGCCGCTCACCGGTCAGCAGCGCCTGTGGCTCAACCCGGACGACCACGCGCTTGTAGAAGAGCGGCTAGGCGTCGAGCTAAGCGCCGCCGGCTGGGCGCTGCAGCCCGACGACCAGCTTGCCCGCGGCGGATGCCGGGTGACCAGTGCTCAGGGGGAGCTCGATGCAACCTTCGAGAGTCGCTGGCAGGCCATCACCTCCCAGATGCGCAGGCGCAATAAACCCGCGGATACCGCCGGGGGCAACGCATGAACAGCGCCGCCCACCATACTCACACGCAGCACTGGCGCAAGGCGCTCACGCGGACCTCGCGCCGGGTAAGCCAGTTGCCCCACTACCGGCGTAGCGGCCGGGTAGTGCGCGCGACCGGCATGGTGATCGAGGTCGTGGGTCTGCGCGTGGCAGTAGGCAGCGCGTGCCGCATCGAACTGCCCAGCATGGACGGGCGGGTCAACGACAGCGAGGCGCATGCGGAAGCCGAAGTGGTAGGGTTTTCCGGCGAAAAGCTCTTTTTGATGCCGCTCGAGCAGATTTCCGGCCTCATGCCCGGTGCCCGCGTCTCTCCCCTGGTCGATGGCAGCGGCCATAGCGCGCGGCGCTTTCCCATTGGCGATGAGCTTTTAGGCCGGGTGCTCGACGGTAACGGCAACCCCCTGGATGACCGCGAAGGCATCGACGAGGTCGCCCGGGCGACGCTGCATACCGCACCACTCAACCCGCTGTCGCGCGCGCCGATCGACACCCCGATCGATGTCGGCATTCGCGCCATCAACGCGCTGTTAAGCGTTGGCAAGGGCCAGCGCATGGGCCTTTTTGCAGGCTCCGGCGTGGGTAAATCGGTGCTGCTGGGCATGATGGCGCGCTACACCCAGGCCGATGTTATCGTGGTCGGGCTGATCGGCGAGCGTGGCCGCGAAGTACAGGATTTTATCGACAATATTTTAGGCCCGGAGGGGCGCCGCCGCGCAGTGGTCGTGGCCGCCCCGGCGGACACCTCGCCGCTTCAACGCTTGCAGGGCGCCTCCTACGCCACACGCCTGGCCGAAGGCTTTCGCGACAGCGGGCGCAACGTGTTGCTGATTATGGACTCGTTGACCCGTTACGCCATGGCCCAGCGTGAGATCGCGCTGGCCATTGGCGAGCCGCCGGCGACCAAGGGCTATCCACCCTCGGTGTTCGCCAAACTGCCGGGGCTGGTCGAGCGCGCGGGTAACGCCGAACGCGGTGGTGGTTCGATCACGGCGTTTTACACCGTTTTGACCGAAGGCGATGACCAGCAGGACCCCATCGCCGACTCGGCCCGAGCGATTTTGGATGGCCATATCGTGCTGTCGCGCAGCCTGGCAGAGGCGGGGCACTACCCGGCCATCGATATCGAGGCGTCGATCAGCCGGGCCATGAACGCCGTTGCGACGGACGAGCAGATCAAACGAGCGCGGACCTTTAAACAGATTTTTTCACGCTATCAGCGCAATCGCGATTTGATCAGCGTGGGGGCGTACAGCCCCGGGCACGACCCTCGGCTGGACGAGGCGGTCAACCTGTTTCCAGAGCTCGAGCGCTTTTTGCAGCAAAGTATCGAAGAGCGCGCCACACTTGAAGAGTCAAGACAGGCACTAGTGCAGGTGGTGGGAGGCTAATATGCAGCATTCACAGCTCGACATTTTAACCAATCTGGCCCGGGACGCGCGCGACCAGGCGGGTAAGCTGTTGGCCGAAGAGCGCCAGAGCCAGCACCAAACCCAGGCGCAGCTCGAGTCGCTCAGCCGCTACCGCGCCGAGTACGCCGAGCGCCTACAAACGGCCATGCGCGACGGTATCGACCCGGCGACCATGTTCAACTATCAGCAGTTTTTGGCCTCGCTCGACGCCGCGCTCAGCCGCGCTCGTCAAGCGCTTACCGCCCAGCAAAAGCGCGTTCAACAAAGTCAGCAGCACTGGCAGCAGGAGCAGCGTAAACTCTCCTCCTACGACACCCTGGCATCGCGGCGGCTACTCGAAGAGCACCGCCGCCAGGAGCGGGCCGACCAGAAAGCCAACGACGAGTTCGTAACGTCCCAGACCGCCCGCCGTTCACCGGACAGTTCGCAGTAATGCGCGCGAGGATTTCAACACCATGACTATGTCGCTACTGCCATACACCAGCCAGGACCTCTCTAGCTCGAACCTCTCGAGCCAAGGTCTGCGCGGTGCGCTCACTACTTTGTCCGGCGCAACGCCCTCGCCCGGCGCCTCGGAAGGCTTTCAAACGGCGCTACGCCAGGCATTCGATACCCGCGCGGGTACGTCTCTAACCAGCGACCCGCTTCAAGCGTCGCAAGCGCCAGTCCAGGAGCACTTTCGCGCCGCGCTGGCCGCGTTGGGCGTCGAGCCCGATACGCTGGATGAAACCGATGCCAGCACACTGTCCGGTCAGCCGAAAACGTTGCCACAGGGCATGCTCGCGGACTTTCGCGATGCGATGAGCGCGCTAGGCGTGGACGGGGAAGCACTCGATGAAACCGCGCTACGCCAGGCGCTGGACACGCGCGCAGCCGCGCCTTTAGCCGGCCAGGCTCAGTCCCAGTCTCAACCCCAGGGTGCAGCGACGCTCGACGCCTTTCGTGATGCGCTGAGCGCGCTGGGCATGGACGCAGAGGCCCTCGATGAAACGGCGCTACGTCAGGCGCTTGATACGCTTGCAGCCACGCCTTCAGCCGGCCAGTCTCAGCCGCAGGACCCGGTGGCGCTCGACACCTTTCGCGAAGCCCTGACGGCACTGGGTATCGACGTCGGCACGCTCGATGACGCCTCCTTGAGCGCGCTTTTTAACGCCACCGGCCAAGTGCTGGCGGCCGATGTACCCAGCGGTCAGCGTCTCGAGAGCCTGGAAAACATGTTCGCCAGACTCAACGCTTCCGCGTCCGCTGACGAAAACCCGATAATGGCACCGCTTACCCTCAACACGGCCGGGACAACGCCCTTGTCCGGGCCGGCTGACGGCGTGGAAGAACAGAAGTGGGCCGACGCCCCGCTGGACGAAGTGCAGGCGCGCCTGGCGCTGATGGCGGCGTTTGCCGAAACACCGGCGAAGGCAGCCGAGCCCGGCATGCCCGAAACGGCGCAGCTCAATAGCGCAACACCGGCGACCTTTGCACTGAGTGAGGCGGCAAGCCAGGTGCTGAACGCCGCTAACGCTTTGCGCGCCGAGGCCGACCCGACCGCCAGGTGGGCAACCTCAGCCTCGGGTGAGACGCGGCCGACCTGGAGCGCTCAGGGCCCGGCTTCGCTCTATACCGCTGCCACGACCCTGTCTACCGCGCCCGATGGCGGCCTTACCCCGGCCCCGCTGGTAGCCCGCAGCGATGCGATGCCGGCAGCCACGGCGAGCCTGTTACAAACCGCTTCGGCGCCGGCCCCTTCGACGGGCGCCGAGCAGGCAGGCCTGGGAGCGGCCCCTGGCGGCGCACCGGTCGCAACACCGGGCAGTGCCAGCACGGCCATCAACGCACCGGTCACAAGTGCCGCGTTTCCTGAAAAGCTGGGCCAACAGCTGATTCAGCTGACCCAGCGCGGCGGTGAGCAGCACGTCAAGCTCGAGCTACACCCGGCAGAATTGGGGCCGCTTTCGATCTCGCTGAAAGTGAGCGAACACGGCACCCAGGCACAGTTTTTCTCGGCGCACGCCCAGGTTCGTCAGGTCGTCGAGCAGGCGATCCCTCAACTGCGCGAAGCGCTGGCCGCCCAGGGAATCTCACTGGGTGAGACCTCGGTTGGTGAACACGGTCAACCTAACGAGCAAGCCTTCGCCCAGGCGAATGGCGCTTCGGCTCGAGGCGGCGGCGACGCCGCCGAGGGTGGACTGGAGGGCATCGACGCAGGCCTGGCCACACCGGTGCGCCTGACGCTGGATGGGCGAGTCGACCTCTACGCGTGATGGTGGCCCCGGCGGGGCAGTCACAATCTCAACGCCTTAAAAAGCTAAGCCAAAAGATAGGCTCTCCTGGAGAGTCTGTTCATTTACTAAGCGGCTGGCTCATTAGGCATAATGCATGGCATTCGTCATACGCAAGGATCATGGGAACAGTCAATGGCAGAAGCAAGCGGTGGATCCAAGAAACTGCTTTATATAATGATCGTGCTGGTCGTCCTGTCGGCGCTCGGTGCCGCGGCCGCTGTTTACATGGTGCTGGGCGGCTCAAGCGACGATGAGGCGGGCCAGACCGAAGTGGTCGCCGAACCCGAGCCGCCGGTTTTCACACGTATCGAGCCCTTTACGGTGAACCTGGCGGACGACAACTACGGTTCACGCCTTCTGTATACCGGCATTACGCTGCGCGTCGGCGGTGAGCAGAGCAAGGCGATCATCGAAGAGCACATGCCCCAGGTACGCAGCCGCTTGCTGATTTTGTTGTCCGGCAAGCAGGCCAGTGAATTAACGTCTATCGAAGGTAAGGAGGCGCTTGCCCAAGCGATTATCAGCCGGCTCACCGTTCCACTAACGGAAAACCAGCCGCCGCTTGATCTGCAGGAAGTGCTGTTTACCGATTTTATCGTGCAATAACCTCGGGCGCGGGAGCCGTTCATGTCACAGGACGATCTACTGTCCCAGGAAGAAATCGACGCCTTGTTGAAAGGCGTCAGTGGAGATGAGGAGCCAGCAAGCACCTCCTCCTCTCCTTCAAAAGATGATCAGCGCATTCGTCCTTACGATCCGGCGACCCAGCACCGGGTCATCCGGGAGCGTCTGCACGCGCTGGATTTCATCAACGAACGTTTTGCCCGCTACTTTAGGAACGGGCTGTTCAACCTGATTCGTAGAAGCGCCGATATCACGGTGGAATCGGTTCGCTATCAAAGTTTTAGTGATTTTTCGCGCAACGTACCGGTGCCCACCAACCTCAACATCGTCTCCATGAAACCGCTACGCGGCTCGGCGCTGGTCGTCTTTCCGCCCAACCTGGTGTTCATGGTGGTGGATAACCTGTTTGGCGGTGACGGTCGCTTCGTGACCAAATCCGACGGCCGCGAATTCACCAATACCGAGCAGCGCATCATTCAGCGCCTGCTCAATTTGGCCATCGATGCCTACCAGGAGGCCTGGAAGGTCGTCCATCCGCTGGAGGTCAACTTCTTACGCTCCGAGGTACAGGCCAAATTCGCCAACATCACCAACTCGCCTAACGAGATCGTGGTGAATACCAAGTTCAATATCGAAGTAGGCAACCTTTCCAGCAGTTTTCAGATCTGTATGCCCTACGCCATGATCGAACCGCTGCGGGATCTTCTTGCCAACCCGATCAACGACAGCAACCACGACCACGACGGCACCTGGTCGCGGCGCATGGCCAGCGAACTTCGCCAGACAGAAGTCGAGCTGATTGCCGAGTTTGCCCGGATCCCAAGCCGAATCTCCCAGGTAATGGGGCTGAAAAAAGGCGATGTACTGCCCATGGACATTCCCAGCACCATTACTGCCAGCGTCGATGGTGTGCCTGTCATGGAGTGCGAGTACGGAAGCCAGCAGCAGCACCACGCCCTGCGCGTGCTTAGCGTGATCGACCACGGTGCCATGAATAACGCCGCGTCCCTGGACTTCATTAAAAGCCCGCGACGCCAATCCAAGGAACAAACGCATGACTGATCCTAACAAACCCGATCAACCTGTTTCCGACGATGATTGGGCGAACGCCATGTCTGAGCAAGTCCCCGAGTCGGACGCCGCCGGCGAAGAAGACCCCTGGGCGGCCGCCATGGCCGAACAGGAATCCGCCGAGCAAGAAAGCGCTGAACAAGCCCCGGAAGCCGAGCCGCAGCCCGCCGCCAGAGCGGCAAGCGAAGACATTTTCCGCCCGCTAAGCGGCGAAGGCGCTTCCAGTGTCTCCCGGGACCTGGAAATGATCATGGATATTCCGGTCAAGCTCACCGTCGAGCTCGGCCGGACCAAACTGACCATCAAGCAGCTTTTGGAGCTTGCCCAAGGCTCGGTCATCGAGCTCGAAGGGTTGGCCGGCGAGCCGATGGATATTCTGATCAATGGCTATCTAATCGCCCAAGGGGAGGTCGTGGTGGTGGAGGACAAGTACGGTATCCGCATCACCGAAATCATTACCCCCTCCGAGCGTATTCACAAACTCAACCGATGAGCGTCGCGACGTCTATAAGCCAGCCAGGCTCGGTCGATGCGCTGGGCTCGGATGCGCTGGTCGGTATGGCAGCGCTGGGTAAAACCGCCGCAGCGTTGGCGCTGGTGGTGGTTATCATTTTGCTGTGTACGGCACTTTTGAAGCGTATACAGCAAAAACGTTTCGATAGCGGTGCGCGGCTACGCGTGGTCGGCACGACAGCGGTAGGCGGACGCGAGCGCATCGTGGTGGTCGAGGTGGAGGATACCTGGCTGGTCGTGGGCGTTGGGGGTGGGCAAATCACCAAGTTGCACGAGCGCCCTGCCCCCACCGACCGCCAGGTGCCCGAAACGGAGGTGTCCGCCGGGTTCTCCCAGCGTCTGGCGAAGGCGATTTCGGGCCGCCGTTCTGATCCCGCCTCCTCCGAGTCAAGCCCCCCTCCATCGCCATGAGAGACGTCATGCCCCGTTATCGGTACCCTCTTCACGAGCGGCTCGCTTATGCACTGTTCGGTGCGCTGCCGTTTTTGCTGTTGATTTTGCTGCTCCCCAGCCTGGTCTCGCCCGCCGAGGCCCAGCAGCTCCCGCCCGGGCTGATCTCACAGCCGCTGGAGAATGGCGGCCAGCAGTGGTCACTTTCGTTACAAACGCTGCTACTCTTGAGCTCGCTGGCGTTTTTACCCGCCATGCTGTTAATGATGACCAGCTTTACGCGCATCATTATCGTTTTGAGTCTGTTGCGAACGGCGATGGGCACTCAGTCTACGCCGCCCAACCAGGTACTATTGGGTATCGCGCTATTTTTGACCTTTTTCATCATGTCGCCGGTGATCTCCGAGGTGTACGATACGGCCTGGCAGCCGCTCAGCAACGAGACGATCAATTTCGAAGAGTTTTTGGTGCGCGCTCAGGTGCCCTTTCGCGAATTCATGTTGGCGCAGACCCGGGAACCGGACCTGGCGCTGTTCGCGCGTTTGGCCGATGTCGGCCCCATGCAGGGTCCCGAGGATCTGCCCATACGGGTACTGCTGCCTGCCTTTGTCACCAGCGAACTGAAAACTGCCTTTCAAATCGGTTTTACGATTTTTATCCCGTTTTTGATCATCGACCTGGTCGTGGCCAGCACGCTGATGGCACTCGGGATGATGATGGTACCGCCGGTGACGATTTCGCTGCCGTTCAAACTGATGTTGTTCGTGCTGGTGGACGGCTGGCAGCTGTTGATTGGCTCACTGGCGCAAAGCTTTTACATGCTATAGCGCCTCGGTGACCCCCGAGCGAGAGGAGCGATCATGACCCCCGAAATCGTAATGAGCATGGCCTATCAGGGAATGCGTCTTACCCTGTTCATGGGCGCACCGGTACTGCTGGCGGCGCTGTTTACGGGCCTCATCATCAGCCTTTTTCAGGCCGCCACCCAGATCAACGAGATGACCCTGACGTTCATCCCCAAAATTCTGGCGGTCTTTACCGTGCTGGTACTGGCGGGCCCCTGGCTGATTGGCCTGATTACCGACTACACCCACCGGCTATTTACCAATATTCCCAATATGGTGATGTAGGGTGGTCGACATCACCTTTACCCAGCTTCAAGCCTGGCTTGTGGCTTTTTTTTGGCCCTTCGTGCGGATTACCGGCTTTATGGCCATCGCCCCGCTCTGGGGGCACTCGAGTATTCCCAATCAGGTCAAGGTAGGCCTGGCCGCGCTGGTCTCCATCGTGATCGCCCCCGTGCTTCCGCCTATGCCCGAGGTAGCGATCTTTTCCTGGGCAAGCCTTGGGATCATGATCGAACAGCTTCTGGTGGGCCTGGCCATGGGGCTGGTGATGCACATCATCTTTGCCGTGGTACAGGCCTCGGGCGAGTTCATCGGTTTGCAGATGGGTCTGGCGTTCGCCAGCTTTTTCGACCCGTCCAGCGGCACCAACATCATGGTGCTTTCGCGCATTCTCTATATGATCACGCTGCTCATGTTTCTAGCGCTGAACGCCCATCTCATGGTGCTGGAAACCCTGATCATGAGCTTTCAAACCCTGCCCGTCGGGCTGGGTGGCCTAAACCCCAACGCTTTTGAGCTGCTGGCCCGCTACGCCGGGACGATTTTCGCTTCGGGTATGCTGCTGGCGCTGCCTCTGGTGGCGTCTCTGCTCATCATCAGCTTGTCGCTGGGAATTCTCAACCGTTCGGCGCCTCAGCTCACCGTCTTCAATATCGGCTTTCCTACCTCGCTGACGGTGGGGTTGGTGCTATTGATGGTGCTAATGACCGATATTGGGCGCTTTTTGCAGCCGCTATTTAGCCAGGGCATCAACTTCATGCAGGGCCTGATCGAGACCATGGCGGGCCTGTAAAAAAGCCGCCCCAAGGGGCGGCTAAAAACCTGCTTCAAAAAAGCGGTTTGCGGCTTACAGGTAGTCGAATAGCGACATGCTGCTCATATCCACGAAGGTACGCTGGGCGGCCTGCATACCGACCTGGCGCAGGCTGTACTCGGAAATCGCCTCGACCATATCCAGATCAACCAAATCAGACATCGTTTGCGTGTAGTTCAACATGCGGTTACTGGCAACCGAGTCGACCACGTCCAGCTCGTTTAGCCGAGCGCCGGCCGAGGCGCGCTTCGTTAATACATTATCCAGCGCATTGTCGAGCTCATTCATCGAGGCCTTGAGCGTGCCATGCAGCTGCTCACCAGGTGTCGTCGGGTTCTCAAGCACGCTCAGCGCATCTTCGATCGTGCGAAAAAGGTCAGGGGCGGCTCCCGTCTCCTTTGCGCTGTTAGTTGCCTGTTTGAAAATCTCGTCGCCGGTCATGGTGACCTGCATACGCCGCGAGGAATCGATGCGCTGTTCACGGTTTTCAGTGCCGCCGACGTAGGATACGCCGCCACTTTCATTTTTCTCGAAGGGGGGCTTATCGTCCGCGTAGCCACCGAAAAGATAGCGGCCGTTGCCGTCGGCCGAGTTGGCCTGACCGATCAAGGTTTCGTAGACGCCACGCAGCTCGCTTGCAATCGACTCGCGGTCGGTAGCGCTCAGCGTATCGTTGGAAGCTTGAATCATCAGCCCTTTGGCGCTGGTGATCGAATCGCTGACGCTATTGAGGATACTCTCGGTTTGCGACAGCGAGTTGCGCGCCGATACGCGCGAGTCCGTGAACTGCTCGGTCATCGCCATGGACTGGGCAACGCCGACCGAACGTGAGGCGGCCTGCGGGTCGTCGGAGGGGTTGACCACCCGGCGGCCGCTGGCAAGCTGCTGGCTCACCTTCAAAAAATCGCTTTGCTGGCGGTTGATGGAGGCCGAGCTTTGTTCGTACATGGTAACGGTGCTTATACGCATAGTAGGTATCTCCCCTAGCTCCGCAGATTCAGAATGGTATCCAACAGGGTGCCAGCGGTATCGATCACTCGTGCGTTAGCCGCGTAGAACTGCTGGTAGCGAATCAAGTTGGCCGCCTCTTCATTGAGGTTGACGCCGGACTCGGACTGCTGCACCGCGCGCAGCTGGTCGGTCAGCCCCTGGCGGGCGTCCAGGTTCACCTGGGTAATGTTGGTGCGATTACCCACATCGGAGACCATCGCACCGTAGGCGCCACTGAGAGAGGCGCTACCACCTACAACACTTCGGTTACTTTGCAGATCCTGCAGGGCGAGCGCATTGCGGTTATCGCCAGCGGAGCCTTCGGTGCCTGCCGCAATTTTGCTCGGGTCATCAAACGCTGTCTCCATGCCCGCCCCCGCTCGGCGTACGGGCTGGATTTCGAAGCGATCACCCGTTCGTGGAGCGCCATCGAACTCGATGCTGAGACCACCAAACTTTAGCCCTTGTCCCGCATCCCAGGCCGCCTGATCGAACTCTACGGCACTGCCGCTACCCTTACGCGTAACGCTTGGCTGGCCATCGTCGAAACGCACGGTATAGTCCGTTGCCCTAAGCTGATCGATATTGCTAACGTCGAACGTTATCGACGACACCTCAGCATCACCCTTGTTTTTCAGGTTCGCATAGGCCTGTGGTTCGCGTAGGGAGAAGAAGTCGCCTCCCTGTTCACCCTTTAGATCTACGCCCTCCTTGTGCTGCTCATTGAATGCTACCGAGAGCGATACGGCCAGCTGACCAATCTGATTTTGGGTTTTGTCCAGGGTTTCGGCGCGGAAACTCATCAGCCCACCAAGCGAGCCCCCCTTGATGGAGGATTCACTGAGTTGAATGGTGCTACCCGCGCCGTCACGGTAGCCCACTACCGTACGTTCTGGATCATTGTCAGCCTGAACGGCTTCGAGCCTAAAGCTCGATGTGCCGGTCACCAGCGGCTGTCCATTGGGCAGGCTAACGTTATAGGTTTTACCGTCTTGAACATCCAGGCGCAGATCCATACGCTCATTGAGCTCGGATATTAGTTGATCACGCTGGTTGAGCAAACTATTGGGAGCCTCACCGGAGCGCGCCCGCGCCAGGGAAATCTCCCTATTGAAGCTGGCAATTTGCTCGACGGTGTTGTTGATCTGGGTAACTTCATCCTTTATTTGGCTATTGATGTTGTCCTGCATATCCTGCAAATAGCCATCGAAGGAGCGGAACTGGGCGCTCAACGTATCCGCCGTCCCCATCACGCCTTGACGAGAAGCGGGGTCTGACGGCGCACTGGCCAGATCTTCAAGGGAAGAGAAAAAATCCTGTATCAGCGGCGAAAGGCCCGCTTCGCGGTCGGCCAGCAGGTTGTCGATCTGCGATATTTGCCCCGCATAGGTCTCAAGCGCGCTGGACTGGGTCTTGGCGTTATTGAGCTGGTTAGCCACGTACGTGTTGAACTGGCGCTCGATGGCGTCCACGCGCACGCCGCCGCCCACGTTGCCTTCACTGAGCTTGGGCAACTCGCGATTATAGCCGGGCGTGAACAGGTTGCTGATATTGTTACTGGTCGCGCCGAGCGCTCTTTGCGCTGTATTCAGGCCACTTAAGCCTGTTGAAAACATGCTCATGGTTCAAATCCTCAAGCTGATACTCATTTATCGGCAGCGCGGTGCACAACTTGAATGACGTTAACGTGCGTCGGCCAAAAACGCCGGCCCGGTGGGCAGCGGCCCCATGGTGTTCATGATGGCGACGAGCTTATCGGCGTAGCGCGGGTCGGTGGCGTAGCCGCCACGCTGTAGCTCACGAGCGGCCTGCTCGGCATTTTGCGCCTCGACGACACCAGCGTAGCGCGGGTTTTTACCGATCAAGTTGGCATAGTCGGTAAAGGCGTGCTCGAAGGAGTCATAGACTCTAAACGTGTCCACCATCTGGGTGCGCTGACCATTGAGATATTCGTGGGTCGTGATATCGGTGGTATTGCCCTTCCAATGGCTACCTGCCTTGATGCCGAACAGGTTATGGCTGTTGCGCCCTTCGTGGGTCGCGATTTCGTGTCGGCCCCAGCCGGTCTCAAGCGCGGCCTGAGCCAGAATCAGCTCGGCGGGAACGCCACTCGCCCGGCTGGCGGCCTGGGCAGGCTCGGAAAGCGTGGCCATGAACCGCTTCACGTGATCCGGCGCGTTGGGGTTGATCACCGGTGCCGTCATGGGCGCGTTGGCCGCGGCGGCGGGCGCGTTACCAAGCGACTCGGCGCTCGCTTGCGGCGCAACCTGGCCCTGGCGGATCGCTTCGAGTTCGCTCAAGAAGCGCCCGCTTGCTTGGCCGCCCGGGCCTGGGGGCTGTAGCGGGTCATCCAGCACGCGCGGCGTACCCCGCGGGATACCGGCAATCAGCGCCTGAGTCTCATCGTCGCCTTGAGCAGTGCCCTTGATAGCGCCCTGGCGCTGGAGCTGCTCGTACAGTACGTCGGCCAGGCCCATACCTTTATCGGCAATGACTTGGGACCACTGTTGATCGAGCATTTGCTGATAGGTGTCGGTCGTACTGCTGCTCATCAATCCGGAGGAGGGAATCGCTTCGCGCATGCTTTTCATCATCATCTGCACGAACAGCGCTTCGAACTGCTGGGCAGCGCCGTAGGCGCCCTCTTCCGGGTCGACCCGGGCGTTGTGCTGCATGCGCTGAAAGCCGTTCATATCGAAGGCGAGCTGGTTGGCCATGCTGTTGACACTCATCAGATCACCTCGAGCTCGGCGCGCAGCGACCCGGAGGCTTTTAGCGCCTCCAGAATCGACATCAAGTCCTGGGGCGTGGCGCCTAGTGCGTTCAAGGCGTTGACCACGTCGTTGAGCTGAGCACCTTCGACGATCTGCAGGTAGGCCTCTTGCTGCTCGATATCGATATCGGCATTGGGTACCACCACGGTCTCACCCTGGCCAAAAGGCGCTGGCTGGCTAACACCGAACTGCGAATCGATCATGATGGAGAGATTACCGTGGGCAACCGCCGCTTGGCGCAGCGTAACGGCACTATTCATGACCAGCGAGCCGGTACGCGAGTTAAGCACCACCCGCGCCGGGGCGTCCATGGGTGTGAGCTCGACGTTTTCCACGCGGGCCATGAAATTTACCCGCAGGTTGGCGTCCATGGGGCCATCCAGAGCAATGACGCGTCCATTACGCGCGTAGGCCACCGACTGGCCGAATTCGTTGTTGATCGCCGTCACCATGCGCTGCACGGTGCCAAAGTCGGAATCATTGAGCTGGAGCTCCAAAAGCCCGCCATTGCCGCCCAGATTGAGCGCTACTTCGCGCTCGACCAGGGCACCATTGGGAATGCGCCCGGCCGCCTGCTGGTTGATCTGCACGCTGCTGCCGCCCGCCTGAGCGCCCGCCCCGCCGACCAGCATATTGCCCTGGGCAATCGCGTAGGTATCGCCGTCGGCGCCTTTCAGGGGCGTCATCAACAGCGTGCCGCCGCGCAGGCTACGGGCGTTGGCAATCGACGAGACGACGATGTCCAAACGCTGGCCCGGGCGAGCAAACGGCGGCAGATCGGCGGTGACCATGACCGCCGCTACGTTACGCAGCTGTAAATTGGTGCCCGGCGGCACGCTAACGCCAAGCTGCGAGAGCATATTGGTCAAACTCTGGCTGGTAAACGGCGCCTGGGTGGTCTGGTCACCGGTGTTATCGAGACCCACGACCAGGCCGTAGCCGACGAGCTGGTTGTCTCGCACACCGGCGAAATTGGCAAGCTCGCGTACGCGTTCGGCAAAGGCGTTGCTTGCGACCAGACATAGCGCTATCAGAGCCATCGCCTGAATCCAGCGCTTGACGTGTAACCTTGAAGTCATCACAACTCTCTTCTCGAGCGCCTAGAACGGCGAGACGTTAAGGAAGAAGCGCTGCAACCAACCCATGTGCTGCGCCTCGTTGATATAGCCATCGCCCACGTACTCGATGCGCGCATCGGCCACCTGGTTGGAAGGCACCGTGTTGGCCGCGGTCACCGTTTGCGGGTTGACGACCCCGGAGAAGCGGATGAACTCGGTCCCCTGATTGATCGCGATCTGCTTTTCACCGCGCACCCGCAAATTGCCGTTATTGAGCACTTCCAGTACCGAGACGGTGATCGTGCCGGTCATGGTGTTGTTCGCTTGGGTAGCGCCGCTGCCAGAGAAAATATTGTCACTGGCGACATCGAAACCGTAATCTTCCAGAAAGTCGATGATATCGGGAATCTGAGCCAAATCGAGCGAAGCCGAGCCGCTGCGGTTAGCGCTCGACTGCGAGGTCTGACTCGCGCTGACCTGCTCGTTGAGCACGATGGTCAGGATATCGCCGATCGCCCGAGGGCGGCGGTCCTCGAACAGCGGCTGATAGCCACGGCGCGACTGGTAGATCGAACCGTTGGCCACCGCCGGCGGCCGGTCCACAATATCGATCTGCTCCTGCTCGCCGACGACCGAAGCACGAGGAATCTGTGCACACCCAGCGGCGGTTACTATCAATAGCATGAGAGCCAACTGCGCTAAACGGCGAAAAGCGGTGTTTTTAAGCATCTTACGACCTCGGAAGCCTCTATCAAGCGCTCCTTGATACAGGATTAGAGCTGGCTCAGGCGGGCCAGCATCTCATCGCTGGTAGACACCGCTCGGCTGTTGATTTCATAGGCGCGCTGGGTCTGGATCATGTTGACCATCTCTTCCACCACGTTGACGTTGGAGGTCTCTACGTAGCCCTGGAACAGACGCCCGGCACCGTTATTACCCGGAACATCCTGGTTGGGCGCCCCGGATGCGCCTGTCTCCAGGTAGAGGTTGCCGCCCACACTCTCAAGACCGGCCGGGTTGATGAACGAGGCAACGTTGATCTGGCCGATATCCGCATCCTGGGCAATGCCGGGCTGGCGAACGCTGACCGTACCATCCTCGCCAATAGCGACTGACAGCGCATTGGGTGGCACGAAGATAGCGGGCTCGAGGGGGTAACCATTCGCGGTCACCATTTGGCCGTTTTCATTGAGCTGAAAACCACCATCCCGGGTATAGCCCACCGTGCCATCCGGCAGCAGCACCTGGAAAAAGCCATCGCCGTCGATTGCGAGATCCCGGGAGTTGCCGGTTTGCTCCAAACCGCCCTGAGTATGCAGACGCTCGGTGGCCACGGCACGGACACCGGTACCCACCTGCATGCCCGAAGGCAGGCGATCCTGAATGTTGTTCTGGGCGCCAGGCTGGCGCATGTTTTGATACAGAAGATCTTCAAAGACCGGGCGCGAGCGTTTGAAACCGTTGGTGCTCACGTTGGCCAGGTTGTTGGAGATCACGTCGAGCTTGGTCTGCTGCGACTCGAGCCCCGTTTTTGCCGTCCACAACGACTTAATCATGGTGTCTTCCCTCTAAACCAGGCGGCTGGGATCAGCCTTGAAGTGATAGCATGCTGTTGGCGCGCTGGGCGTTCTCGTCGGCGTTGCTGAGCATGCGCATCTGCATGTCATAGCGGCGCGCAACGTCGATCATCGACACCATGGCGTCGACTGCACTGACGTTGCTGCCTTCGAGCGCTCCGCTCACCAAACGCGCATCTTCGTTAGCTGCCAGCACACCGGGCTCGCCTTCTTCATTGAGCGGCGCGCGAAACAAGCCATCTTCGCCACGGGTAAGCGCGAGCTCATCCGGCGTTACCAGCTTGATACGACCGACATCCACGAGCGCTTCCGGCCCTTCGCCCTGGGGGATAGCGCTAATGGTGCCGTCGGCACCGATCGAAATTTGCGCGCCCTGCGGAAGCGCAATCGGCCCGCCATCGCCCATCACCGGACGACCGACGCTAAGCAACACGCCGTCGCTATCGATTTGCAAATCACCGCGGCGGGTATAGGTTTCGCTGCCGTCGTCGGCCTGCACCGCCATCCAGGCGTTGTCCTGCATGGCGACATCCAGGCCGCGTCCGGTACGCTCGATCGGCCCTTGTGAAAAGTCGGTTCCCGGCGTCGTGGTCACCGCCGAGACGCGCGTGTGCAGCGCACCCGCACCCTCGACGGGCACCGAGCGCGCCGCCTGCAACTGTGCACGAAACCCCGCCGTGGAGACGTTGGAGAGGTTCTGGCTCACCACCGACTGCTGATCCATGGCGTTCTTGGCTCCGCTCATGGCGGTATACAGCATTCTATCCACGTGCTTGCTCCTTACACAGGTGACCGGCTATTAAAGGTTAATAATGGTCTGCAGGAGTTCGTCCTGAGTGCTGATGGTATTGGAGTTCGCCTGGTAGGCGCGTTGAGCGACGATCATATCGACCAGCTCACGGGCGAGTTCCACGTTGGAGGCTTCAACAGCGCCTGCCTGAATTTGGCCATACTGACCGGAACCGGGAGCTCCCGTATTAGCGACACCCGAACTATTAGTAGCGGCCCATAGATTATTGCCTAACGGGCGCAACCCTTCTTCATTTCGGAAAGAGTCCAATGCAATCTGGCCTGCGGGGCGAGACTGTTCATTAGAGAAGTTACGCATTACGGTACCATCACCAAGCACTTCGATACCGACCAACGCACCTGATGTATAGCCATCCTGACTAAATTCGCGGCGTGCTGACGTGCTGGCAAACTGCGTGCTTCCATCAAAACTCAAATCAAAAGAAACCTCTTCGGCCTCGGTTCCACCGGGGAAATTAATCGTCGTGCTTGCTCCCCCACCTACTCCGGTTACGGTACCGTTAGCATCTGTTGTCAAACGTCCGCTAGGCGTAAAGTTAAGTGTGAAAGTATTTCTTTGCACACCATCGGTAACCGCTGTCGCAGTCCACTGGTTTCCTTCACCCCTCTCAAAATAAGTCGATACGTTTATCGCATTACCCAAGGAGTCATAAGCAGTGAAATTATTCGAGAAGTGGTAATCGAGTTCATCGCCATTGGCTAATTCGACCGTATTTAAACCACTCCCTTGAACGGTTGAAGCGTCCAGGTTAAGCAGAATATCGGCGCCCGTAGTAGCCCTTGCGGGTATATCATTCGCAGACACATTGAGCGGAATCGGATCGCTTCCCGCCAGCACGTTAGAAAAAGGAAACGCTGATTGCTCGGCCGTATCCTCTGTCACCGAGGGGTCCAAACCATACCCCATCAGTCGGGCGCCCTGGGCATTAACGATATCGCCATTAGCCGCCAGGCTAAACTCACCATTTCTTGAAAAGCCCACTTCACCGGATGACTGTTGCAGGCGGTAGAAGCCGTTTCCGGAAATAGCCAAGTCAAGATTACGGTTCGTGCTTTCGATACTGCCTTGTGAAAAGTTCTGGCGTGTATCAGATACCCTGACACCTATTCCCTGAGAGTTAGCGAACACATCGGCAAAACGCACGCTCGAGCTTTTGTAGCCCACGGTTTGTGAGTTGGCGATGTTGTTACCAGCAGAATTCAGCCTTTCTGATTGGGCGTTGATACCCGAGACAGCTGTCGTGAATGACATGGTCAATCCTCAAAATAATTTGATTAAAGAATCTGTTTAACTTGCCCAAGTGTTACTTGGCCATAAACGGCGCCAAGGTCCAGTCGAACGTCACCACTATCAGAGTTCGGTGTAACACGATTGACGAGCGCATAATTAAGTGTGCTGGAGTCGATTGGCTCACCTTGTGAGTCAAGCGCCTCTAACTGCACGGTATAACGTCCACTCGCTGCCGCGACCCCTTGATCATTCAGACCATTCCAATCAAATGATTGAACACCGGCCTTGAGCGCACCCAGATCATATTGGCGGATCACCTGGCCACCTTCGCCAACGATCGTCGCTTTTACATTCGACGCCGGACGGTCCAGCTCGATACCAAAAGGCGTTGCATGGGTGCTGCCGTCGCTAGCTTGCTCTAACAAAACCTGCCGCCCAGGCACCATGACACCCTTGCCAATCAGGCCACTTGCTTGTAGCGCCTGGTTGGCATCCATCTGGGCGGTAATACCCTTGAGCGTTGAGTTCAGCTCTTCGATACCGCTGACGGTGTTGATTTGGGCCAGCTGCGAGGTCATCTCCGCGTTTTCCATCGGATTGAGCGGGTCCTGGTTTTGCAGCTGGGTGACCAGCAGCGTCATGAAGCTGTCGCGCATTTCCTGGGACTGGCTGGCGGACAGGTTGGCCGCCCGGCCACCGCCGTTGACGCTATTGATAATGCTTGAATCGATATTCATGTTTAGCCCTCACCGAGCGAGAGTGTCTGAACCATCATCTGTTTGGTGGTATTGAAGACTTCCACGTTGGCCTGATACGAGCGCGAGGCGGAAATCATGTTGACCATTTCGTGCACCGGCTCGACGTTGGGTTTGGCAACGTAGCCTTCTTCATCGGCGGCCGGGTGACTGGGCATGTACTGAAGACGCAGCGGTGAATCGTCCTCCACGACCTCGGTCACCCGAACGCCGCCTACGCCATAGCGGTTGTTCTGCGCCTGGGTTTCGAACATCACTTGTTTCGCCCGGTAGGTCTCGCCGTCGGGGCCGGCGATACTATCGGCGTTGGCCATATTGCTGGCGGTTACGTTCATGCGCTGCGCCTGGGCGCTCAAGGCAGAGCCTGCAATATCAAAAGCTGAAAACATCGACATGGCTTATTCGCTTCTCCTGAGAATCGGTTATTCCGGCTGCATCGCGTTTTTCAGCCCTTGAATGCGGCGATTCATGATCGTAAGGCCCGCCTGATAGCGAAGGGCGTTATCGGTAAACTGCGACCGCTCCCGGTCCATATCCACGGTGTTGCCGTCCAGGCTTGGCTGGTCGGGCACCCGGTAAAGCAGATCGGTGCTGGCCGCCCCGCGCCAGGTAGCGCCCTGGGCTTCGATATGACGCTCCGAGGTGCGGGCCAGCGCCACGCCACCGTTTTGCTGAGCGCCCTGCCCGGCTTTCACTGCTTTGTTCAGCTCGCTGGCGAAGTCGATATCGCGCGCCTTGTAGTTCGGCGTATCGGCATTGGCGATGTTGCCCGCCAGCACTTCGTGACGCGACTGGCGAAGGCTCAGGGCGCGCTGGTGAAAATTGAATGCGGATTCGAGTTGGTCGATCATGCCGTCCCTCGTTTGCTGAGAGGCAAAGGTAATTCGGTCGTTTCTGAGGGTGCATAATAGGGAAGCGCACTCAAACTAAAGCATGGAACAAATGCCTTTTACCCCAGTATTTCGCATGATGTAGGACCGACGTTTGCATTAAACTTCTGCCTATCAGCTAGCGCTCGCTGGCTTGGCCTCCTTTCTATCAAGCGATGACTCCCATGCCCCATTCGCCTTTTCAGGCGCTACGCGACCTATCACTGGTAATCAAACTATTGGCGGCGATCACACTAGGGCTGATGACCACCCTGCCGGCCTACGCCGAGGATCAACCGCTCATCGAGACCGTACAAAACTTCCTTTACCAGCAAACCCAGTCTCTGGGCGAGGAGGTAGTGATCGATGTTTCGCCGCCATCGGCCCATTTGCCTGCCTGCATTGCGCCGGAACCTTTTTTTCCTAACGCCAACCAAACGCCTTTAGGGCGCGTGTCGGTGGGGGTGCGCTGCGGCGAGGGCCGCCGCCAGGTGCGCTACATTCAGGCCCAAGTGGATGTGATGGGAAGCTACCTGGTCGCCGCCCAGGACATTGCGCGGGGCACGCTTGTCACGGCGTCGATGGTGACACAGCGCCAAGGCAACCTGGGCGAGCTTGCAAACAATGCCTTGACCGATGAAGATGCTATTATAGGGTTGGTTGCCCAGCGCCCCATTCGCAGCGGCGATGTATTTCAGGCGCATTCGCTCCAGGCGCCGGATCTGGTGGAACGCGGGCAGCGTGTGACGGTCATAGCACAAGGTTCGGGCTTTCGTGTGGCCCGGGAAGGTGAAGCACTCGAAAGCGGTGCCTTGGGCGCACGGATTCGCGTACGTTTTGACACTCGCGAGCTGGTGACCGCCCGCGTTTCCAGCCAGGGTGTTTTGACGGTAGATTTTTAAGTTAACGTCTAAAGTCCTCTGTATCGGTGCCGATACTCTGTATAACGGCACAGAGCCATCGCGTTTAGAACGCTTTAACGTTGACGATGAGGCCCACAACGTGAAAATTGATAATTTGAATCCGCTGTTACGCACCAATCAGCCACAGCAGCGTGATGACACTCAAAAGGTCGGCGGCGCTCAGTCATCGCCCGAAGGCAGTACCACTCGCGAATCCACGCGTCTTAGTCAGATGCACATGGATGATTCGCAGGATATCGACATGACCAGAGTGGAAGAGCTTCGCGAGGCCATTCGTGACGGAAGCCTCGAAGTTCGCGCCGACCGTATCGCAGACAGCTTGATTGCCCAGCTAGGGGAGTAACCTGTTATGAGCCTTTCCCGGTTGCTGTTGGATCAGCATCAGCGCCTTGACGAACTCGTCGAGCTGCTTACCCAAGAGCAGGCTCAACTGATGCAGGGTGCGATCGACGGCGAAGTACTGGCCTCGCTGGCCGAAACCAAGCAGACCCTCTTGAGTTCGCTCGAGCGGATGGAAACGCTGCGCCGTTCGACGCAGCTGCGGCTGGGTTACGATGATGATGCCAGCGGTGCCTTTAAAGCCGCCGTCGATGCAGGCTGTCAATCCAGCTGGGAAAGCTTTTTGAATAAGAGCGAGCGCGCCGCACGCATGAACGCGCTGACCGGCGAAATGCTGTCGGTACGTATGAAGCACAATCAGGATATGCTGGGTTACATTCAGCAGATCGCCGAAAAAACGCTTTATCAGCCCAACGGGCGCAATCAGGCGCAATCCAGCCGTCTCAATACCTCTGCTTGACCCGCCAACTCTGCTATTAAATAGCCGAATCTCATAGCCAAACGCTTCAACAAGAACACGTATGTTCTAAGCTTGTTTTTATAAACAAGGAGCGTTGAATGCTTGATTACCTACCCGACGGGTTTACCGCGATCGTCACCGGCGCCAATGGCGGTATTGGCCATGCCGTCATCGAGTCGCTACTCGCCTCTACCCAAGTCGGCACCATTATTGCCGTTAGCCGTCGCAAAACGACGTTAGCAGACGCTCGCATCCTCTCCATCGCTGCCGATATCACCACCCAGGAAGGCCTCGACGCCCTGGTGAAGACGCTCGATGGCCGCCCTCTTCACCTGCTGTTCAATGCCCTCGGCACGCTCCACGACGACCAACACAACGTGCAGCCGGAAAAACGTCTCGAGCAGTTCGACGCCGACGCCTTCGCCCATGTGATGCACGTAAACGCGGCGACGCCGATGCGACTGTTGTCCGCTCTCAACGCCTCGCTAAAAGGCCATCACCCGAGCATTATTGCCAGCCTATCCGCTCGGGTCGGCTCGATCGGTGATAACGGTTTTGGCGGCTGGTACACCTACCGAGCCAGCAAAGCGGCCCACAACATGCTAATGAAAACCGCCTCTATCGAGCTTGCCCGGCTCAATAAACAGGCTATCGTACTCTGCCTGCACCCGGGAACTACCGACACCTCACTGTCCGAGCCGTTTCAAGCGCGCGTACCTGAGGACAAACTGTTCTCGCCGGCGTTTGTGGCCAAGCGCCTTTTACAGGTCATCGATCAGCGCACCCCCGAGGACACCGGCAGTTTCTGGGATTGGGCGGGCGAGCCGATCGAATGGTGAATGGTGAATGGTGAATGGTGAATGGTGAATGGTGAATGGTGAATGGTGAATGGTGAATGGTGAATGGTAGGAGCAGGCTTTAGCCCGCGATGCGGCGCAACGTGCCGCCGGGGTAGCGGCCGGCACGATGGGCACGGTGGCAAATCCAACCCCGGGCGGCTGATGCCGCCATCGCCCAATGAATTGGGCTCCTACAAGGCCGCAGTGACACCGAGGCCATTTGTGCCCCCGTTTTTGTAGGAGCAGGCTTCAGCCCGCGATGCGGCGCACCGCGCCGCCGGGGTGGCGGCGGCACGGGAACATTTCCTGCACACATAAAAAAGCCCCGAACACAGAGTGCTCGGGGCTTTTTCGAAGAGGTGCCTGACGATAACCTACTCTCGCATGGGGAGACCCCACACTACCATCGGCGCGTTGCGGTTTCACTTCCGAGTTCGGCAAGGGATCGGGTGGTTCACGCAAGCCATGGTCGTCAGGCGTAACTTTCAATGTATATCGGCTGACGGTTTTGTGATCGTTTCTTTTTTGCGTATCCGGTGCTCTGTCGAGCGTCGTTGTCACTGCAGGACCAGACCCCTTGGGTGTTATAGGGTCAAGCCTCACGGGCCATTAGTACACGTTAGCTCAACGCCTTGCAGCGCGTCCACACCGTGCCTATCAACCAGCTGGTCTCGCTGGGCCCTTCAGGAGGCTCAAGGCCTCGGGGATGTCTCATCTTGAAGGGGGCTTCCCGCTTAGATGCTTTCAGCGGTTATCCCGTCCGCACATAGCTACCCGGCAATGCCACTGGCGTGACAACCGGAACACCAGAGGTGCGTCCACTCCGGTCCTCTCGTACTAGGAGCAGCCCTTCTCAAACATCCAACGCCCACGGCAGATAGGGACCGAACTGTCTCACGACGTTCTAAACCCAGCTCGCGTACCACTTTAAATGGCGAACAGCCATACCCTTGGGACCGACTTCAGCCCCAGGATGTGATGAGCCGACATCGAGGTGCCAAACACCGCCGTCGATGTGAACTCTTGGGCGGTATCAGCCTGTTATCCCCGGAGTACCTTTTATCCGTTGAGCGATGGCCCTTCCATACAGAACCACCGGATCACTAGAACCTGCTTTCGCACCTGCTCGACGTGTCTGTCTCGCAGTCAAGCACCCTTATGCTCTTGCACTCATTGCACGATGTCCGACCGTGCTGAGGGTACCTTCGTGCTCCTCCGTTACTCTTTGGGAGGAGACCGCCCCAGTCAAACTACCCACCACACACTGTCCTCGATCCGGATAACGGACCCGAGTGAGAACACCAATGATGCCAGGCTGGTATTTCAAGGTTGGCTCCCTCCGAACTGGCGTCCGGAGTTCAAAGCCTCCCAGCTATCCTACACAGGCAACATCAGTATCCAGTGTGAAGCTATAGTAAAGGTTCACGGGGTCTTTCCGTCTAGCCGCGGGTACACCGCATCTTCACGGCGATTTCAATTTCACTGAGTCTCGGGTGGAGACAGCGTGGCCATCATTACGCCATTCGTGCAGGTCGGAACTTACCCGACAAGGAATTTCGCTACCTTAGGACCGTTATAGTTACGGCCGCCGTTTACCGGGGCTTCGATCAAGAGCTTCGCCTTGCGGCTAACACCATCACTTAACCTTCCGGCACCGGGCAGGCGTCACACCCTATACGTCCGCTTGCGCGTTAGCAGAGTGCTGTGTTTTTACTAAACAGTTGCAGCCACCTGGTATCTTCGACCGGTTCGGGCTAAAGGAGCAAGTCCTCTCACCCTAATCCGGCGTGCCTTCTCCCGAAGTTACGGCACCATTTTGCCTAGTTCCTTCACCCGAGTTCTCTCAAGCGCCTTGGGATTCTCACCCTGACCACCTGTGTCGGTTTGGGGTACGGTCGCATGTCATCTGAAGCTTAGAGGCTTTTCCTGGAAGCGTGGCATCAGTGACTTCCGGATCGTAATCCGTTCGTCTCGCGTCTCGGCTTTAAAGGGTCCCGGATTTACCTGAGACCCAGGCCTACTCGCTTTCACCAGGACAACCAACGCCTGGCTCACCTAGCCTTCTCCGTCCCCCCATCGCAATGACATCCGGTACGGGAATATTAGCCCGTTTCCCATCGACTACGCCTTTCGGCCTCGCCTTAGGGGCCGACTCACTCTGCTCTGATTAGCATCGAACAGAAAACCTTGGTCTTCCGGCGGGGGAGTTTTTCACTCCCCTTATCGTTACTCATGTCAGCATTCGCACTCGTGATACCTCCAGCAGACCTCTCGATCCACCTTCATCGGCTTACACGACGCTCCTCTACCGCTCATCCAGAGGATGAACCCGTAGCTTCGGTACCTGGTTTGAGCCCCGTTACATCTTCCGCGCAGGCCGACTCGACTAGTGAGCTATTACGCTTTCTTTAAAGGATGGCTGCTTCTAAGCCAACCTCCTAGCTGTCTGAGCCTTCCCACATCGTTTCCCACTTAACCAGGATTTGGGGACCTTAGCTGACGGTCCGGGTTGTTGCCCTTTTCACGACGGACGTTAGCACCCGCCGTGTGTCTCCCACGCTGCACTCACCGGTATTCGGAGTTTGCCTCGGGTTGGTAAGCCGGGATGGCCCCCTAGCCGAAACAGTGCTCTACCCCCGGTGGTGATACGTGAGGCGCTACCTAAATAGCTTTCGAGGAGAACCAGCTATCTCCGGGCTTGATTAGCCTTTCACTCCGATCCACAAGTCATCCAAATCTTTTTCAACAGATCCTGGTTCGGGCCTCCAGTTGATGTTACTCAACCTTCACCCTGCTCATGGATAGATCGCCCGGTTTCGGGTCTATATCCAGCGACTGGTCGCCCAGTTAAGACTCGCTTTCGCTACGCCTCCCCTATCGGTTAAGCTCGCCACTGAATATAAGTCGCTGACCCATTATACAAAAGGTACGCAGTCACCCAACAAGTGGGCTCCTACTGCTTGTACGCACACGGTTTCAGGATCTATTTCACTCCCCTCGCCGGGGTTCTTTTCGCCTTTCCCTCACGGTACTGGTTCACTATCGGTCAGTCAGGAGTATTTAGCCTTGGAGGATGGTCCCCCCGTCTTCAATCAGGGTTTCTCGTGCCCCGACCTACTCGATTTCACATGATCAGACTTTCGACTACGGGGCTATCACCCGCTACGGCCGGACTTCCCAATCCGTTCGTCTAGCCATTCACATGCTTAAGGGCTGGTCCCCGTTCGCTCGCCGCTACTGGGGGAATCTCGGTTGATTTCTTTTCCTCGGGGTACTTAGATGTTTCAGTTCCCCCGGTTCGCCTCGTATCCCTATGTATTCAGGATACGATACTGACCTTGTGGTCAGTGGGTTTCCCCATTCAGAAATGTCCGGGTCGCAGGTTGTTTGCCACCTCACCGAACCTTATCGCAGGCTACAACGTCTTTCATCGCCTCTGACTGCCTAGGCATCCACCGTGTGCGCTTCATTGCTTGACCCTATAACCCGAAGGAGTCTGGATCCCGCAATGACAACGATTGCCGGATACGCTTGAAACGTATCACAAAACAATTGCGTATCGAGATCACGCCACGAACACGCAAGCCCGGGGGCTCTTGTCTTCGTATCGTCATTCGATACTGTCAGCATGATATACATTGTTAAAGAGCGACTGTTCAATGAACAGTGATAAGGCGACGTACAACGTGCGACTTATCAATGGTCACGAAACAAACAAACGGTAGCGGAGATAATGGTGGAGCCAAGCGGGATCGAACCGCTGACCTCCTGCGTGCAAGGCAGGCGCTCTCCCAGCTGAGCTATGGCCCCATTATTGGCACTTGCCTCTCGGAATTTCATTCAGCACAAGGCATTTCATGGCGAAGCATAGCCTTCTATGCGAGTCATGAAATAACGCAGCGATGGATGAAATTTGGTGGGTCTGGGCAGACTCGAACTGCCGACCTCACCCTTATCAGGGGTGCGCTCTAACCAACTGAGCTACAGACCCAAGAGGGGATCGTGCATCAACCGTTTGCTCTATCACTTGATCAGGTAATTCATTGTGAGCGCTTGCCGGGAGGATGACGCATCGTTTAAGGAGGTGATCCAGCCGCAGGTTCCCCTACGGCTACCTTGTTACGACTTCACCCCAGTCATGAACCACACCGTGGTGATCGCCCTCCAAAGTTAGGCTAACCACTTCTGGTGCAGTCCACTCCCATGGTGTGACGGGCGGTGTGTACAAGGCCCGGGAACGTATTCACCGTGGCATTCTGATCCACGATTACTAGCGATTCCGACTTCACGGAGTCGAGTTGCAGACTCCGATCCGGACTGAGACCGGCTTTCCGGGATTCGCTTACTCTCGCGAGTTCGCAGCCCTTTGTACCGGCCATTGTAGCACGTGTGTAGCCCTACCCGTAAGGGCCATGATGACTTGACGTCGTCCCCACCTTCCTCCGGTTTGTCACCGGCAGTCTCCCTAGAGTTCCCACCATTACGTGCTGGCAAATAGGGACAAGGGTTGCGCTCGTTACGGGACTTAACCCAACATTTCACAACACGAGCTGACGACAGCCATGCAGCACCTGTCTCTGCGTTCCCGAAGGCACCCCGGAATCTCTTCCGGGTTCGCAGGATGTCAAGGGTAGGTAAGGTTCTTCGCGTTGCATCGAATTAAACCACATGCTCCACCGCTTGTGCGGGCCCCCGTCAATTCATTTGAGTTTTAACCTTGCGGCCGTACTCCCCAGGCGGTCGACTTATCGCGTTAACTTCGCCACAAAGTGCACAAGGCACCCAACGGCTGGTCGACATCGTTTACGGCGTGGACTACCAGGGTATCTAATCCTGTTTGCTACCCACGCTTTCGCACCTCAGTGTCAGTGTCAGTCCAGAAGGCCGCCTTCGCCACTGGTATTCCTCCCGATCTCTACGCATTTCACCGCTACACCGGGAATTCCACCTTCCTCTCCTGCACTCTAGCGTGACAGTTCCGGATGCCGTTCCCAGGTTGAGCCCGGGGCTTTCACAACCGGCTTGTCATGCCACCTACGCGCGCTTTACGCCCAGTAATTCCGATTAACGCTTGCACCCTCCGTATTACCGCGGCTGCTGGCACGGAGTTAGCCGGTGCTTCTTCTGCGAGTGATGTCTTCCCTGGCGGGTATTAACCGCCAGGCGTTCTTCCTCGCTGAAAGTGCTTTACAACCCGAAAGCCTTCTTCACACACGCGGCATGGCTGGATCAGGCTTGCGCCCATTGTCCAATATTCCCCACTGCTGCCTCCCGTAGGAGTTCGGGCCGTGTCTCAGTCCCGATGTGGCTGATCATCCTCTCAGACCAGCTACGGATCGTTGCCTTGGTGAGCCGTTACCTCACCAACCAGCTAATCCGACATAGGCTCATCCGATAGCGGGAGCCGAAGCCCCCTTTCTCCCGTAGGACGTATGCGGTATTAGCCTGGGTTTCCCCAGGTTATCCCCCACTACCGGGTAGATTCCTATGCATTACTCACCCGTCCGCCGCTCGTCAGCGTCCAGCAAGCTGGACCTGTTACCGCTCGACTTGCATGTGTTAAGCCTGCCGCCAGCGTTCAATCTGAGCCATGATCAAACTCTTCAGTTTAAAATCATTGTGATTCTTGCCTGTTGCTCGAAAGCAACAGAGGCGAATCAATCCTAGCTCAAGGTTCAAACGAATTTGAAGAATTCGAAAATTCTTCTTGTGCGCTTGCCTTGATATTTGGTGACTTGTCACCCTCATCGGCAAACGCCCACATGAATTACCTGATCAAATTGTTAAAGAGCGGTTTCGCTTCGACTAATACTTGACTCGATGACCTGAGCCGGTTGCCGTAGCGAGGAAGGCGTATTCTACGCTCATCCTTGAATTTGTCAACCGCCTATTTTGGCGAGTGAAGCGAGCGAACAAAAACCGCTAACTTCCTGACAAACCGAGAGTTTTCACTCTCATTCACCGCTGGCAACGCCTTGCGTCCCCGGCAGCGGATGCGTACTTTACGGCCTCGAAGGCTCGAGTGCAAGCGCTTTTTAAAATGGTATCAAAAACGCGCTCATGACCGCGTTGGGCGCCCTTCACCCCCTTTAGCCGTAGACGGGGTTAAACTGTTGAGCGTCACCGGCAAACTCCATACCCTTGGCCTATCGATACCGCAGGCGAGCCCGATGACCTACCCGCCCCTTTATTACCCGCGTCTAGCCGGTGCGCCCGCGCCCCTTAAAGCCATGATGGCTCAAGGGAGCATCCCGCCGGTAGATCATCGCGCCCCGAGCACTGCGCTATATATAAGCAGTGTTTCGCCATGAGTGCGCCGCGGCCACGCTACTGGCGCCTGCTATGGGGGCTTGCGCTTACGCTGGGGCTTGCCTTCAGCATGTGGCAGGCCGCCAGTTTTGCCCGAGAGCGCGCGCTTGGCGAGCTCGCGGAAGATGCCGAAAACGAGCTACGCCTGTCGGCGGCGAACCTCAACGGCTATTTACTGCGCTTTGACTACCTGCCGCCGATGCTTGCCACCCGCGAAGCCGTGCGGCGCTTTCTGGCATCGCCGCAGAGCCAGAATGCCATGGCGCTCAATATTTTGCTGGACCGGTTTCGCTTCACCACCGGGGTCTCGGATGTCTACCTGCTGGACCGGGCGGGCACGACCATCGCGGCCAGCAACTGGCACCGCCCCAATACGTTTATTGGCCACAACTACGCATTTAGAAGCTACTACCGCCAGGCCATTGCCGGCCAGCAGGGGCGCTTTTACGGTTTGGGCACCCAGTCCCAGGAGCGTGGCTACTTCTTCTCGGCCCCGGTATGGCTGGACGAGACCGATCCAAACGCCACGCCGGACGGCGTGATGGTCGTCAAGGTACTGCTCGATGAAGTCGAACAGAGCTGGGCCGAGCAGGACGCCGAACTACTGGTAACCGACAGCGACGACATCATCTTCATGGCCAGCCGCCCCGAGCTTCGCATGAGCGCTCTGCACCCGCTAAGCGCAGAACAGCGCGAAACCTTGAGGCGCACCCGCCGTTACGCCATGGAGCCTTTGAGTTATTCCGGCATCGTGGTGGAGGCCGGCGATGACGTCGAGAGCCGTTTGGTTAGCTTCGAGTCCGGGCCGCTTGCCGAAGGGCGCTACCTGAGTCTGACCCGCTCGGTGGTGGAGTTTGGCTGGCAGATGCATATTCTCAAACCGCTGACGCCGGTGGTGAGTGCCCAATGGGTCGCCGCCTTAATGGCTGGCGGGCTTTATGGCCTGCTGATACTAGGGGGCGGGATCGGCTGGCAGCGCCGCCGACTGCGCCGGGAGCGGGAAGCGTTTGCCGAGCGCGAGCGCCAGACCCTGGCGCGAGTACGTGACGAGCTGGAAGTCAGCGTTGCCCGGCGAACCCGCGACCTGGTCGCCAGCAACCAGCGTTTATCGAGCGAGATCGACGAGCGCCTGCGCGCCGAAGCCAACCTGCGCCAAACTCAGGACGAGCTGGTGCAGGCCGCCAAGCTTGCCGTGCTGGGACAGCTGGCGGCGGGCATCAATCACGAGCTCAACCAGCCGCTGGCGGCGATTCGCGCCTACGCCGAAAACGCCCGTCGCTTTATCGAACTAGCTCGCACTGAGCAGGCCGACGCCAACCTGGCCCAAATCGTCGAACTGACCGAACGCATGGCCGATATCAGCGCCCAGCTTCGCCAGTTTTCACGCAAGAGCAGCGAACGTCACGAAAGCATTGCCGTACAGGCGTGTATTCACTACGCACTGCGCCTGTTTCAAAGCCGCCTGCGCGAAGGCAACGTCGAAGTGATCGAGCGAATGCCCCAGGACACTCTCTGGGTGACCGGCGACCTGGTGCGTTTGGAGCAGGTATTAGTCAATCTGATCGGTAACGCCCTACAAGCCATGAAGACCCACACCTCACGAAGCGATGCGGCGCCCACGTTAACGCTGAGTGCCCAGAGAGAAGAGGATCGCGTGCATATCCACGTTGAAGATAACGGCCCCGGCATCGAAGAGGCGCATCTGGCTCAGATCTTCGAGCCCTTTTTCACCACCAAGGCGCCGGGCAACGGTTTGGGCCTGGGGCTTTCGATTTCATCGCGCATCATGGTGGATCTTGGCGGCACGCTTGGCGTGGCCAACACGCCCCAGGGCGCGCGATTTACCGTGACACTTGCCGTTGGCGGGCCGCCCGCCTCCAAAGACGCCCCGCCGCTGGAGAGCCATCATGCATGAGCCGACAACCCTGCCCGTCATGGTGATCGACGACGAGCCGCACCTGCGCATTACCGCCAGCCAAACCCTGGAGCTGGCGGGCTACACGCCGCACTGCTTCGAATCCGCCGAACAGGCACTGGCCGCCCTGCCCGACCACTTTCCCGGGGTCATCGTCAGCGACATTCGCATGCCGGGCATGGACGGCATGACGCTTTTGCACGAACTCAAACGGCGCGACCCGACGCTACCGATCATTCTGATTACCGGCCACGGCGATATCTCGACCGCCGTGGAAGCGATGCGCGCCGGGGCCTGGGACTTTCTGGAAAAACCCTTTGCCGGCGAGCAGCTGCTCGACGTGGTGCGCCGCGGGACCGAAAAGCGCCAGCTCAGCCTCGAGAACACCCGCTTGAAGGCGGAGCTCGAGGCGCAGCAGGCCGCGCTCGGCCCGCGACTCGTTGGGCGCACACCGGTGATTTCGCGCCTGGCCGCCATGATTCAGCGCATAAGCCAGGTAGAAGCCGACGTACTGCTGTTCGGGGAAACCGGTACGGGCAAGGACCTGGTCGCCCGAGCGATCCACGAGCGCAGCGCCCGGCGCAACAACCCCTTCATGGCGATCAACTGCGGCGCGGTGCCCGAGCACACCATCGAGTCCGAACTGTTCGGTCACGAGAAAGGCGCCTTTACCGGCGCGGTAGAGCGGCGCATCGGCAAGTTCGAGCACGCCAACGGCGGCACGGTGTTTTTGGATGAGATCGAATCCATGCCGCCGGCGCTCCAGGTGAAGCTTTTACGCGTGCTGCAGGAGCGCAGCGTCGAGCGACTGGGCGCCAACGAGACGGTCGGGCTGGATATTCGCGTGATCGCCGCGACCAAGGTGGACCTCAAGGCCGCCGCCGACGAAGGCCGCTTTCGCGAAGACCTCTACTACCGGCTCAATGTCGTGACCCTGCCGCTGCCCGCCCTGCGCGAACGCCGCGAGGACATTCCCCTACTGTTTCAGCACTTTGCCGTGGTGGCCGCCAACCGCAGCGGGCTGGAAGCGCCGACGCTGGACAACCACGCTGTGGCCACGCTACTGGCCCACGACTGGCCGGGCAACGTGCGCGAGCTTAGAAACCTGGCCGAGCGCTACGTGCTGCTGGGGGCGGCCTTCGACTACCGGCTGGACGTACTGCTTGCCGGTGAAGCGGCCAGCCCCCAGGAGCCCACGCTCTCCCGCCAAGTCGAGCTTTTCGAAAAAAGCCTGATCAGCCAGTCGCTGGCCCGCCACCACGGCCGGGTGACCGACGTATGCAGCCACCTGGGGCTGCCGCGCAAAACCTTCTACGACAAGCTGAAAAAGCACGGCCTGAGCGCCGAAGACTATCGCCACAGTAGCGACCCCTGATGCAAAAGCTGGCCCAGCACGTTCCAGGGCGGCACCCAGGGAATCAGCGTCATGAGCGCAATCAGCATCAAAAGATTCGACACCGGGCGGCGGCTGTCGCCCAGCTTCAACGCCGTACCAAAGGAGCGCTTTAGCCGCGCGCCTTCCAGGTCGACGCTGAAAAGCTCGTCGAGCCCCAGGTGAATCAGAAAGCCGAGCAGCACCCCCGCCCCGTGGGACCAGGCATTCCAGGGCGGCTGAAGCAGTACGTGGTAACTCAGCGCCGCGGTCGCTGACGAGCAGAGCGCCGCCGCCATCAGCGAATGCCAAATACCTCGATGCACCGTCAGTCTGGAGAACAGCAAACTCGCCAGGTAGCGCACGCCGAAGTAGATCCCGCCGCAGGCAACGAGCAGCGCACCAGGGCTCAGATAGGGTTGCAGCAGCAGCACGCCAAGCACCAGCGAGGGCACCGAAAGCAGGTTGAAAATCAAACGGATGGAGTGCGAACGGTCGGCGTCGATATCCGGCAAGATACCGCCGAAGGCCACCAGCACGACCATTAAAAGCGCCTGCGAGGGCGACCACCACTGGGCGTGATAGCCCGCAAACGCCAACAGCGTGCCGCCCGCTGCTGCCACGGTGATGTGCGTGCGAAAATTAGCCATAACGCGGCACCCTATAAAACTGTATAAATTAACAGATTATAGACTGCCGCGACACGATCAGGATAGAAAAAAGAGTGTCAGGCCAACCGTTTAGCGTTAATCAGGGTTCGGTTCGGCCAAAAACTGATCCTTGAGCTTCACGTAGTTGCCCGCGGTATAGGTAAAGAACTCGCGCTCTTTCTCCTTGAGCGGACGCAGCGCACTCGCCGGGCTGCCCGCGTAGACGTAGCCGCTTTTCAGCACCTTGCCCGGCGTGACCACGGCCCCCGCGGCGATGATCACCTCATCTTCGACCACCACGCCGTCCATAACGATCGCGCCCATACCGACCAGAATGCGATTGCCAAGCGTTGCGCCGTGCAGCAGCGCCTTGTGGCCAATGGTGACGTCGTCGCCCACGGTGAGCGGAAAACCCTCGGGGTTGAAGTCGCTTGAGTGGGTGATATGCAAGACGCTTCCGTCCTGAACGCTGACCCGGGCACCAAGGCGAATCTGGTGCATGTCACCGCGAATCACCGTCATCGGCCAGACCGAACAGTCGTCCCCCAGGACGACATCACCGATCACCACACTCGCCGGGTCGATGAACACCCGCTCGCCAAGCTTTGGGAAATACTCCTTGAACGCTCTCAACGCCTTGCTCATGTTGTCTCCTTTACATGTCCTGCGGGCTCAAGCCAACGACAGCACGCCGCCGATCAAAACCACCAGCGTTAACGGAATCGATACGAAGCGAAGCGTAGCACGCCACAGCCGGTAGCCACGACTGCCCCCGCCCAGCGCCTGGCTGCCCAGCGATTCGGGCAATACCCAGGCGGCAAAAGACGCGATCAAAAGACCGCCCAACGGTAGAAAGATATCCGGTGGAATCGAGCTTAGAAGCTCGAACACGTTGCGCCCCCAGAGCGGGCGGAATTCGCCAAGTGTCGAGAAAGAAAGCGCCGCCAGTACGCCCAAAAGCCACACGCTTGCCGCGACCAAGGCGGTACTTATGCTTCGCCGCCAGCCAAAACCGGTGAGCGTGGCGATCATGGGCTCGGCCAGGTTGATCGCCGAGGTCCAGGTCGCCAGTAGCAGCAGCAGGAAAAAGCCGCTGAGCCAAATGCTGCCAAAGGGCAGCTCGGAGAACGCGATGGGCAGTGTGACGAACATCAGCCCCGGGCCCTGGGCCGGGTCGAGCCCTTGGGCGAAGACGACGGAGAAGATCGCGATACCGGACAAAAGCGCCACGCTGATATCGAGCACGGCCACCGCAAAGGCCGCCTTCGTCAGGCTTTGCTTCTCGGGCATGTAGGCCCCGTAAGCCATCAGCGCGCAGGCGCCCACCGCCAGGGTAAAGAAGGCGTGGCCCATGGCGTGAAACACCACCGTCCAGTTGAGCACCTCTAAAGAGGGCAAAAAGAGCCACGCCAGCGCCTCATTGAAGCCATCGGTGGTCGCGCCGTAGCCCGCCAGCACCAGCAGCAGCACGTAGAGAATCGGCATCAAAAGGTTATTGAGCCGCTCCAGCCCTTTGGCCACCCCGGCGGCGGCAACCGTCATGGTCATGAACAAAAACAGCGAATGGTTGAACACCAAAAGCCCGGGGTTGGCCAAAAAGGCGTCGAATCTCTCCCCGATCGCCTGGGGGCTTTGCTGATAAAAGCTGCCGTTGATCGAGGCGACCAGAAACTCGATGGACCACCCCGACACCACCGAATAGAACGACAGGATGCAGAACACGGTCAGCGCGCCGAAAAGCCCCAAAAAGCGCCAGCGCGTGCTGGCCCCGGCGGCGGCGGCCAGCGCCCCCAGCGAGCGCATGGGGCTTTGCCGCCCGGCGCGGCCGATCAGAATTTCCGCCATCATCACCGGAATGCCCAAAAGCAGCACGAAGGCGATATAGAGCAGTAAAAACGCCGCCCCGCCGTTTTCACCGGCGATATACGGAAAGCGCCATATATTGCCAAGCCCGACGGCCGCCCCGGTCATCGCGAGGATAAAGGCGCGCCTGGACCCCCAGCGCTCTAACGTCTCGTTCATTCCCTTTCCCTACTCATGGCGGTATTGAAAGCCGGCAAGCCTAGCAGGCGCCCACCCAAAGACCAATTATCCCGGCGTTGGCTCGACCGTGGCATGCATTGGCCGCCCATTGGCGGCCCGGCCAAATATCACCGCTGTCATTGAAAGCGCGGGGCTTCGCCCGCACTCTGTCTTTATTGCTGAGTCTTTATTGCTGCGCGTTTTTTATTGCTGCGCTCCCGCGCTATTCAATCTTCAACGAGGTGTCTATGTCCCGCAATCCCCTGCTTGAGACACACGAGCTTCCCCCTTTCGCCGATATCCGTGCCGAGCACGTCGTTCCGGCCCTCGATGCGCTATTGAGCGAAAGCCGCGAAGCCATTGACCGCCGCGTCGCCCAGGCCGGTACTCAAGCGCCCACCTGGGACAACTTTGCCGCACCGCTCGAAGAGGTCAACGACCGCCTCTCCAAAGCATGGTCACCGGTGAGCCAGCTCAACGCCACCATGAACTCGCCGGAACTGCGCGAAGCCTATGAAGCCTGTATCGAGAAGCTCTCTGCCTTCGGTACCTGGGTCGGCCAGCACGAAGGGCTTTTTCACGCCTGGCAAGCGCTAAAGCAGGAGCCGGTCTGGTCGAATCTCGATAGCGGGCAACAGCGCACCGTGGATAACGCCCTGCGCGATTTCCGCCTGGCTGGCGTCGACCTGCCCGCGGATCAAAAAGCCCGCTACGGCGAGATCCAGGCGCGCCTGTCGAGCCTTTCCAACCAGTACTCCAACAACGTGCTGGACGCCACCCAGGCCTGGCACAAGGACATCGAAAGCATTGAGGCGCTCGCCGGTGTGCCCGAAAGCGCTCGGGAAACGCTAAAAGCCGCCGCCGAGGCGAAAGGTGTCGAGGGTTACCGGATCACGCTCGACTTTCCAAGCTTCTTCCCCGTGATCAGCTACGCCGACAGCCGCGCGCTCAGAGAAGAGGTCTACACCGCCTTCGTGACCCGCGCCTCCGACCAGGGCCCCAACGCGGGCACCTTCGACAACGCCGCGCTGATGGAAGAGATTCTGGCCCTTCGCCAGGAACTTGCCCACCTGCTGGGCTTCGATACCTACGCCGACTTGTCGCTGGCCACTAAAATGGCCGACTCGCCCAACCAGGTGCAAGCGTTTTTGAACGACCTGGCAAACCGCGCCAAGCCCCAGGCCGACGAAGAGTTCGACGAGCTGAGCCGCTACGCTCGCGACGAGCTGGGTATCGATACGCTCAAGCCCTGGGATGTGGCCTACGCAAGCGAGAAACTTCGCGAAGCGCGCTACGCGATCAATCAGGAGCAGTTGCGCCCCTATTTTCCCGCCCCCCACGTGGTCAACGGGCTGTTTCAAGTGCTGGAGCGCCTGTATAACCTTCAGGTGGAAGAGGACGTGGATGCGCCCCGCTACCACCCGGACGTGCGGTTTTACCGTCTGATGGAAAACGGCGCGCCGATTGCCGGCTTCTATCTTGACCTGTACGCCCGGGAAGGCAAACGGGGCGGTGCCTGGATGGCCGACTGCAGCGTTCGTCGCGAAACCGTCAACGGCCTGCAGTTGCCGATCGCGTTTTTGACCTGCAACTTCACGGCGCCGGTGGGGGACAAGCCCGCGCTTTTGACCCACGACGAAGTCACCACGCTGTTTCACGAGTTCGGCCACGGCCTTCACCACATGCTCACACGCCAAGCGATTGCCGATATCTCCGGCATCAATGGGGTGGCCTGGGACGCGGTGGAACTGCCCAGCCAGTTCATGGAGAACTACTGCTGGGAGCGCGAAGGCCTCGATCTGCTCGCACGCCACGTGGATACCGGCGAACCCCTGCCCCAGGCGCTGTTCGAGCGCCTGCTGGCGGCCAAAAATTTCCAGTCCGCGATGGGCATGATGCGCCAGATCGAGTTCTCGCTTTTTGATCTGCGCCTGCACTTTGAGCTCGAAGCGCCCGGGGCCGACGACGTTCAGGCACTGCTAAACGAGGTGCGTCAGCAAACCTCGGTGGTGCCCACGGTGGACTTCAACCGCTTCCAGAATAGCTTTAGCCATATATTCGCCGGCGGCTACGCGGCGGGCTACTACAGCTACAAGTGGGCAGAAGTGCTCTCGGCGGATGCCTGGAGCGCGTTCGAGGAAGCGGGTATTTTCGACCCGGCCACCGGCGCCCGCTTTCGCGAGGAGATTCTCGAGAAGGGCGGCGCGGTGGATGCCGCCGAGCTGTTCCAGGCGTTTCGCGGTCGCGAGCCAAGCGTCGAGCCGCTTTTACGCCATAGCGGCATCCGCGCCGCCTAAACCTTTTTTAGCGCCGCCCGCGTCACCAGGCGGCGCCACCTATCAACGAACAGAGCGCGGCCGCCGCTGCGCTCGGGAGCCTTCATGTGAGTGTAAAACGCTTTATTGCCGGCGTGATATGCCCGCGCTGCGCGGCCATGGATCGCATCCGCGCCTGGGAGCAGAACGGCATCCGCTATCGGGAGTGCGTCAGCTGCGATTTTTTCGAACAGTTACCCATCGAGGACGAAAACGGCGCGGAGCTCACCACCCGGGTCAACCAGGTGCGCGACGACCAGAAAAACCAGGACGTACAGCCAGTGAGGATTCTCGACCCCAAAAACAAACCCTGACCGGCCCGCGCGTCCATGGCCGTGCGCTTTCGACGGTTCGACGCTGAAATCTGTGTGGTTTTTCACACACCAAAACCGCACCCGTGTGCGGACTTCCAGCCAAATAAGGTCTGCCGGTTTTCTACCAAAGTGGCAGGCCTTTTTCATAACTAATTGATAGTTATACGGCAGAGCAGGATTGGCACGGCAATCGCTCTAATTAAGCTGTCTGACCTGATGCGCGACCCCGCTGTCCGCTCCTCATTTCAATAACAGCTTAGGAAACATCGCCATGCGCCAACTCATGCCTAAAACCGTCCTGTTTCTCGCCAGCGGCGCCCTCGTCGCGGCCGCCGGCAGCGCCCACGCTGACCGCAGCGAATGGCCGGAGAACTTTACCGTCGGCACCGCAAGCCAGGGCGGCACCTACTTCGTCTACGGCTCCGGCTGGGCCAACTTCATTGCCGACGAGCTCGGGCTTTCCGGCGGGGGCGAAGTAACCGGCGGCCCGACCCAGAACCTGGCGCTGGTACACAGCGGCGACATGGCGTTTGGCCTGACCACCATGGGGCCGGCTGCCGATGCGGTGAACGGCGAGAGCCCGCTGGCGCCGGGCCTTCAGATGGATAACGTCTGCGCGCTGTTCCCCATGTATGAAACGCCGTTTTCCATCACTGCGCTTTCAAGCTCCGGTATCGAATCGATTTCGGACATCCCCGACGGCGCGCGCATCGGCTTTGGCCCCGCCGCCTCGACCTCGGACACCTACTTTCCGGCGATGCTCGAAACCCTGGGCGTGAATTTTGATCGCCGTAACGGCGGCTGGTCGGACCTCGGCGGCCAGCTCCAGGATGGCCTTTTGGACGTCATCGCCTTCGCCGCGGGTATTCCGATTCCGGCGGTGAGCCAGCTCGAGGTGCAGACCGACGTCAACATCATCTCGTTTAGCGACGAAGAGCGCGCCACCGTGCTCGAAAACTACCCGGTCGCGGAGTTCGATATTCCCGCCAGCACCTACTCCACCCTGGACGAGGACTCCCACGTGGTGTCGATGTGGAACTTCGCCATGGCGGCCTGCGACCTGCCGGAAGACTTCATCTATGAAGTCACCAAGGTCACCATGGAGAACAATGACCGCATGCGCTCGATCCATAGAAGCGCCGAAACCACCATCCCGGAAAACATCGTGCACAACACCGTGTTGCCCTTCCACCCGGGTGCGGCACGCTGGTTCGAAGAGAACGGTTATGAGATCGACGAAGACATGATCAAGTAAGCCAGTACGGCTCCACGGCCCCGACCGGTTGCGCCGGGCGGGGCCGTTTTTCTTTTCCCTTTTCTGTCTTGCTGTGAGGGTGACCTCTAATGAGTCACAAGTCCGACCCCACTTCCCTAAACGACCCGGATGAAGGTCATGCGACGTCTGCCTCGACCGCCACGATCGCCGACGGCGTGGATGAGGAGGCCGTTGAGGCCAATCGGCGCCTATTCACCGGCTGGCAGTTTTTGTTGTTTGCCGGCCTCGCCATCGCCTACTCGGGCTTTCATCTGTTTTCGCTAAACGTGTACCCGATCGAAACCTGGTCGTTTCGAATCATTCACATCGCCGGTGCCCTGATTTTGGGCTACACCCTGTTTGCCGGCGCCCGCTTTGCCGAGACCGACGCCGAGGCCTCCCCCGCCTGGCTCAAAGCGGTCAGCGTCGCGCTATTGATCCCGGCGGCCTATAGCCTGGTGCAGGTCTTTTTGATGCAACAGACCCTGGCCGGCGGCGCGATGCGCATCGACCCGGGCGTGGAGAACTGGCACTTCGGCTACCCGCTCATGGCGACCACCGCCGCGGCCATCGCGCTCTCCTGGTTTTTCCGTCAGGCCCGCCACCGCTTCAGCCCTGCCGACCTGGTGCTGATGGTGTGCGCGCTGGCAAGCGCGGGCTATCTGCTGTTGATGTACAACACGCCCATGCGCGCCTCCACCGGCACCTCTTTCGCGCCCATCGGTATTTCCTGGGCGGCGATTGCCGGCTCGCTGTTGATTTTGGAGCTGACCCGGCGCGTGGCGGGGCTGGCGCTTGTGGTGATCTCGGTGATCTTTTTGGGGTACGTGTTCGCCGGCCCTTATCTACCGGGCTTTCTGGGCTACCCGGGCCTCTCGGTGCAGCGCTTTTTCAGCCAGGTCTACACCGACGCGGGCATTCTAGGCCCGACCACCGCGGTCTCGTCGACCTACATTATTTTGTTCATCATCTTCGCGGCGTTTTTGCAGGCTTCCAAGGTCGGCGACTACTTCGTGAACTTCGCCTTCGCCGCCGCCGGGCGCGCCCGCGGCGGCCCGGCCAAGGTGTCGATCTTCGCCTCGGGCTTGATGGGTATGATCAACGGTACGTCGGCGGGTAACGTGGTCTCGACGGGCTCGCTGACCATTCCACTGATGAAGAAGGTCGGCTACCCGGCGCGCAGTGCCGGCGCCATCGAGGCGGCAGCCTCCACTGGCGGGCAAATCATGCCGCCGATCATGGGCGCCGGCGCGTTCATCATGGCGGAAGTCACCGGTATCCCCTATACCGAAATCGCCATCGCCGCGATCATTCCGGCGGTGCTCTACTTCGCCTCGATCTACTTCATGGTCGACTTCGAGGCCGCGCGCAAGGGCATGCGCGGTATGCGCAAGGACGAGATTCCGCTGTTCTCGCGGCTGGTCAAGCAGGTGTATCTCTTTGCGCCGATCATCATCCTGATCGTGGCACTCTTCATGGGCTACTCGGTGATTCGCGCGGGCACGCTGGCCACCGCCTCGGCGGCGGTGGTGAGCTGGATCTCGCCGAACAAGATGGGCCCCCGGGCCATTCTGAAAGCGCTTCAACTGGCCGGCACCATGTCGATCCAGATCATCGCCGTGTGCGCCTGCGCCGGTTTGATCGTGGGCGTGATCTCGCTGACCGGCGTCGGCGCGCGTTTCTCCTCGCTGCTGCTGGGCCTGGCCGGTGTGAGCCAGCTACTGGCGCTGGTGTTCGCCATGCTGATCAGCATTTTGCTGGGTATGGGTATGCCGACCACCGCCGCCTACGCGGTCGCGGCCTCGGTGGTCGCCCCAGGGCTCATCAACATCGGCATCCAGCCGCTGGTGGCGCACTTTTTCGTGTTCTACTTCGCGGTGGTCTCGGCGATCACCCCGCCGGTGGCGTTGGCTTCTTATGCGGCAGCAGGCATCTCCGGGGATAACCCGATGGGCACCTCCGTGGCCTCGTTCAAGATAGGTCTTGCAGCGTTCATCGTGCCGTTCATGTTCTTCTACAGCCCGGCAATGCTGATGGAAGGCTCCGCGATGCAGATTCTGCGCGTGGGCGTGACCGCGACGCTGGGCATCGTGCTGCTTTCGGGCATGGTGCAGAAGTGGTTCTTCGGGCCGGTGAACACCCTCCAGCGGGTGGTGATGCTGGTGGGGGCGATCTTCATGATCTACGGCGGTATCTACACCGACGTGGCGGGCCTGGCCATCGGCGCGGCACTGTTTGTGATGCAGCGCAAGCAGTACGCCAACACGCCCTCGCCCAGCCCCTCGTCGTAGGGATCGTGTAAAATACAAACGCCCGCTCAAGGTGACTTGAGCGGGCGTTTTTTATGGGCTTGTGCTAAGCAGCCTCGAGCAATCCTACGCGGGCCGCTATGAATACATCCTTGTACGCTACTTTCGCCATCTGACCGCCAGGGATGGCGGGAATGCCGAAAATGCAGGAGCTATTTTCAGCCCTGGCGAAAAACGCCCGCTACGGATTACTCGAGACTGCGTCAGGTAGCGGTGCAAAAACGAGTTGTTTACTCATCACCCGGCAAGGTTATTCACCACTTTCAAAACCGGGGCGGACTGGTTCAGCGTGTAAAAGTGCAGGCCCGGGGCGCCGCCTTCGAGCAGGCGCTGGCAAAGCCGGCTGATCACCTCGGTACCGAATTCGCCAATCGCGTCGCTGTCGTCTCCGTAAGACTCGAGCTGTTTGCGCATCCAGCGGGGGATCTCTGCGCCGCAGGCATCCGAAAAGCGCGCAAGCTTGGTGTAATTGGTGATCGGCATGATGCCGGGAATGATCGGCGCCGTGATGCCGCGAGCCCGGACGCGCTCGACGAAGTGGAAGTAAGCGTCCGCGGTGAAGAAGTACTGGGTGATCGCCATGTTGGCGCCGGCCTGCATCTTGCGCGCAAAGTTATCCACATCCCGCTCCAGATTGACGGCCTGTGGATGAGATTCCGGATAGGCGGCCACGGCGATTTCGAAATGATCGCCGGTCTCCGCGCGGATGAACTCGACCAGCTCGTTGGCGTAGCGCAGCTCACCGATGCTCGCCATGCCCGAGGGCAGATCGCCGCGCAGCGCCACCAGGCTATTCACGCCCTCTTCTTGGTACTGGGCGAGAAGATCGCGTAGCTGCGCCTTTTCGCTGCCGATACACGACAGGTGCGGCGCGGTGGTGATGCCGGTTTCGCTCACTCGGCGAACGATATCCCGGGTGCGGGCTTGGGTGGAGCCGCCGGCGCCGTAGGTCACCGAGAAAAAGCGTGGGTTGATGGCGGCCAGCTCATCGCGCACATGAATCAGCTTCTCGCGCCCGGCATCGGTGCTGGGCGGAAAGAACTCGAAACTGATACCTAACGGATGTTCCTGGCGGCTCATGGCGGGCCTCGCGGTGGGCTTAAAAGGTGATAGTGTAGCCATTGTCGCCGCTTGGCCGGGCCGCGGCTAATGAAAGATTCCACGGTTTTACTTTAATCTGATTCATACTCACCGCTGATTTCATTGGGACGACACCATGGATTTATCCTCGGCCACGCTGATGGGCCCCTTGCTCACACTGTTGGGATTTGTCGCGCTGGGCTTTATCGCCGCGCGGCGCTTGCAGGTAAACCCGCAGCCCATTGCCACGCTGCTGGTCTATGTGATCGCGCCGCTGACCATTTTTAGAGCGCTCATGAACGGCGAGCCCACTATCGATTACCTGGGGCTGACGCTTGCGCTTTTTATCCTGACCAGCACTATTGCGCTACTGGTCAACCGCGTCGGCCGGCGCTACCTCGGCCCCCACGAAGGCGCGCTTTTGGCGTTCTCCTCGGGCACCGGCAACACCGGCTACTTCGGCCTCCCCATCGCCCTGGTGCTGCTCCCCCCGGAAGGCGTCACGCTTTATCTTTTCTGCATGCTGGGAATCAATCTCTACGAGTTCACCGTGGGCTTTTATCTAAGCGCCCGGGGGCAGTTTACGGTGCGCCAGAGCCTTACCAAGATCAGCCGGCTGCCGCTGCTCTACGCGTTTGCCTCGGCGCTTTTGCTGAGCGCGCTATCGGTGGCGCTCCCCGCGCCGGTCATGGAGTCGCTGGCGGTGTTTCCCGCCACGTTTACGCTACTAGGCATGATGATCATCGGCATGACGCTAAGCCAGGTAAAGCTTGCCGCCTGGGATACGCGCTTCATCCTGGCCTGTTTGGGGCTTCGCTATGTGCTTTGGCCGGTATTGATGCTCGTCATCGTGCTGGCGCTTGGCGCGCTCACCCCGATTTCTTTGGAGCTTGGCTTGGCGCTTTTGCTCTTGAGCGTAGTGCCTATGGCTTCCAACGTCGTGGTGGTCGCCATGGAGCTCGGGATTCAGCCCCAGAAAGGGGCATTGGCGGTACTGGTGAGTACGCTGCTGGCACCGCTTTTGATCCCGCTTTACCTGGGGGCGATGCTCTCGATCACCGGCCTGGGTTAGCGTCAGCCTAGAAGCCCGCTACCCGGTAGGCTCTTAGCTGCGTGACCATGCGGGTCACCTCCGGGTGGCTGAAAAACGCGGCCAGCGCCTCGCCGCGTACCGGGCCCACCCCGGGCCGTGCTTGCCACTCATCCGCGCTTAGCGCGCGCAGCGCCTCCCAGTCACCCAGGCGCGCATCGCCGCCGGGCGGCATGCCCAGCGCGGTCAACCAGGCTTCGAAGGAGGCGCGCCGGGCCTGACCGAACGCCCCCATCAACGCCTCGGCGCGAGCCGTGCCAATGCCGGAAACGCGGGTTAACTCCTCATGGCCCAGCCGCTGCCAGGCCAAAAGACCGTCCACCTGGCCCGCGTCCAGCAGTGCGCGCCAGGTACCTTCGCCAACGCCGTTCATGCCCAGTTGCTCGCCCAAATAGGTCAGCCGCGCCAGCAACTGATCCTGACAATCCGGCGTCAACGTAAAGCAGCTTAAAAGGTGATACTGCTCGGGTGCGGGTGGGGTGAGCTCGCCGCGCTCGCGGGTGTGCCAGACCACCTCGCTTACCTGGGGAATGGTCAGCCCGGCAAGCTCGACGGCGACCTGATCGCCGGGGCGCACGTCCCATTGTTCCCAGCGATCCAGCGAGCCAAGCGATACCCGGCTGATGCGTCGGCCGTCGAGCATGACCGGGTCGAGCCATAAAAGCGGCGTGACCCGCCCGGTGCGGCCCACGCGAAACTCTACCCCGCGCACCATGGCCAACGCCTGGGACGGCGGGTATTTCCAGGCAATGGCCCACTCAGGGGGCGATGAGGACCAGCTCTGCACCCCGGGCCGCTCGGCCTGCTTGATCACCACGCCGTCGGTGGCAAAGGGCAGCGGCGCATTGAACCAGACATCGCGCCAGTAGGCGGCGTCGTGTTCGGCGTCGAGATGATGGGTGTAGGCACCGGTATCGAAGCCAAGCGATGCAAGCGCTTCCAGCCGCGCGGCCATGTCGGTGGGCCCATCCGGCCAATCCCAGACGAACAGACCAATGCGATTAAGCGTCTCTACGTTTGGACTGCGCTGGGCCATGGCGTCGGCCACCAGGCCTCGCGCGCCGCTGTCCGGCGCCTGGGACTGAACGTGATCCTCCAGGCGCCAGTAGAGCTCGCCCTGGAAGATGGCATCGATGGCTTGCGGGAGTTCGTTGGGTACGGTGTCGATTCTTTGCGCCCGTGCGATCCAGTCCTGGCCGCGTTCGCCGTCTCCGCGGCTCACCGCCTCGACCAGCGTGCCCTGCGCGTAGCGCAGCGTCACCGCCACGCCGTCCACCTTGGGCTGAATCCAAAGGTTTTCCCGCCGAGTGGTAAAACGGCGCACGCCATCTTCGTCGGCTTTTTCAAGCCCGGTCTGGGCCGCCGGGTGATGCCGGGTCGAGGTGGTGCGCACTACGCCTTCGAGCGGGCGATGCGTCGGCGTTTGCCCCAGGCACCGCTGCCACTCGCCCAACCGCGCGACGGCTTGGTCGTAAAGCGTGTCGCTCACCAGGCCAACGCCCTCGGCGTGGTAGCTCAAATCCCACAGTGCGACTTGCTCGGCGAGCGCCTGGGTTTCCAGCGCCAGCTGCGCCTCGGGCCAGGGGGGGCAGGCATCGGCTTTTGCCGCGAGCGGCCAAAGCAGCGTCCAGAGCGCCATCCCGAGGGCGGCGATCAGATAATACGCGGTTCGCGCGTGGGCGTGTCTGGGTCGTTTGACGTTCATTATTCTGCCCCGAGCCTAACTATTCATAGCCAAGCCTAGGCTAAAACGACGCGTTCGCCCACAAAAAAACGCCCCCGGGGTAACCGGGGGCGTTGTCTAGCCAGCGTTCGACTTAAAGCCCGGCGGCGCGGCGCAGTGCGTCGGCCTTGTCGATCTTCTCCCAGGGGAACGCCGTGAAGGTTTCAGTGCGCGTCTCGCCCTTGTCGTCGACCCACTGGTAGCTGTGCTCGAAGGGCTCGCGGCCGAAGTGGCCGTAGGCCGCGGTGAGCTGATACATCGGGTGCAGCAGATCGAGCATTTTGGTAATCGCGTAGGGACGCAGGTCGAAGTGCTCGCGCACCAGCTCGACGATGCGCGCGTCGTCGAGCTTACCGGTGCCGAAAGTGTCGATGGCGACCGAGGTCGGCTCGGCCACGCCGATGGCGTAGGACACCTGGATTTCACACTTGTCGGCCAGGCCCGCGGCGACTACGTTCTTGGCCACGTAGCGCCCGGCGTAGGCGGCACTGCGGTCCACTTTCGACGGGTCCTTGCCCGAGAACGCGCCGCCGCCGTGGCGGGCCATGCCGCCGTAGGTGTCGACGATGATCTTGCGCCCGGTCAAGCCGCAGTCGCCCACCGGGCCGCCAATGACGAACTTGCCCGTCGGGTTGATGTGGTACTGAGTATTCTCATCTAGCCATTCGGCGGGCAGCACTTCTTCGATGATTTCGCGCTGAACCATGCGGCGCAGGTCTTCCTGGGCGATCTCCGGGTCGTGCTGGGTCGAGAGCACCACGGCATCCACGCCGCAGGGCTGGCCTTTGGCGTCGTAGCGGAAGGTCACCTGGCTTTTGGCGTCCGGGCGAAGCCAGGGCAGCATGCCGTTTTTACGAAGCTCGGCCTGGCGCTCTACAAGGCGGTGCGAATAGTGAATCGGCGCCGGCATGTAGGAGTCGGTTTCGTTGGTGGCGTAGCCAAACATCAGGCCCTGGTCGCCGGCGCCCTGATCTTCGGGCTTGGTGCGATCCACGCCCTGGGCGATCTCCACACTCTGCTTACCGATCAGATTCACCACGCCGCAGGTGGCACCGTCGAAGCCCACTTGTGAAGAGGTATAGCCGATCTCGGTGATCACATCGCGCACCAGGGTTTCGAGATCGACCCAGGCGGAGGTCGTGATCTCGCCGGCGATGATCGCCACGCCGGTTTTCACCAGGGTTTCGCAGGCCACGCGCGCCTGCTTGTCCCGGGCGATGATCGCATCCAGCACCGCGTCGGAAATCTGGTCGGCAATTTTATCGGGGTGCCCCTCGGAAACGGATTCGGAGGTAAACAGGGAATATTCGCTCATTACGCGCTCGGCCCTCGTACGACGGCTGCCAGCTGACAGCATCAGGAAAATCATGGCAGGAGGCACCCTGCCAGAGTCATAAAGCGGCGATGCCGCCTTAAACGGTAAAGTTTACACGCAAGGGCTCCGTCTTCCCATAACGCGCGCCTTTAATTTGCCGATGCCGGGGAAGTCAGCGACAATAACGCTTTTACCGTTTTCGTTTAGGCGAGGAGCCCCCCATGCCGTCCCGTTTTGAGCTGGCCAACGCCATTCGCGCCCTTTCCATGGATGCCGTCCAGAAGGCCAAGTCCGGCCATCCTGGCGCCCCCATGGGAATGGCGGACATCGCCGAGGTGCTGTGGAATGACTACCTCAAGCACAACCCCGAAGACCCGAAATGGGCCGACCGCGACCGGTTCGTGCTCTCCAACGGGCACGGCTCGATGCTGCTCTACTCGCTTTTACACCTCACCGGCTACGATGTAAGCCTCGAGCACCTGCAGGCGTTTCGCCAGCTCCACTCGCCCACCGCGGGCCATCCGGAGTTCGGCTACGCGCCGGGTATCGAAACCACCACCGGCCCGCTCGGTCAGGGCTTTGCCAACGCGGTCGGCTTTGCGATTGCCGAAAAGACCCTGGCGGCGCAATTCAACCGCCCCGGCCACACCGTGGTCGATCACCACACCTGGTGCTTTTTGGGCGATGGCTGCCTGATGGAAGGCATTTCCCACGAGGCGGCATCGCTTGCCGGCACCCAGCAGCTGGGCAAGCTGATCGCGCTTTATGACGACAACGGTATCTCCATCGATGGCGAGGTCGAGGGCTGGTTCACCGACGACACCGCCAAGCGCTTCGAGGCCTACGGCTGGCACGTGGTGCCCAACGTCGACGGCCACAAGCCAGACGAGATCAAGGCGGCCATCGAGCTTGCCAAGCAAAGCGATAAGCCGAGCCTGATCATCTGCAAGACCATTATCGGCTTCGGCGCGCCCAACAAGCAGGGTAAAGAAGACGCCCACGGCGCCCCGCTGGGTGATGAAGAAATCGCCGCAGCGCGCAAACAGCTTGACTGGGCGCACGCGCCGTTTCATGTGCCCGAGCCGATCTACTCGGCCTGGGATGCTCGCCAAGAGGGTAAAAAGCAGCAAGAAGCCTGGAACGAGCGCTTTGCCCGTTACGCCGATGCCCATCCGGAGCTCGCCCGCGAGTTTAAGCGTCGCATGAAGGGCGAGCTGCCTGCAGAGCTTGGCACCGAGGCGCTGATCGAAAAGGCCCAGGAAAAAGGCGAAAGCATCCCGACGCGCAAGGCCTCGCTTTTGGCACTCAACGCGATTGGCCCGCAGATGCCGGAGCTTCTGGGCGGCAGCGCCGACCTGGCGCCTTCTAACCTGACCTTCTGGGAAGGCACCAAAGCGATCACCGCGGAAGACCCGAATGGCAGCTACCTGCATTATGGTGTGCGCGAGTTCGGTATGGGCGCGGTGATGAACGGCCTTGCCCTGCATGGCGGCTTCGTGCCTTACGGCGCGACCTTCCTGATCTTCATGGAGTACATGCGCAACGCCGTGCGGATGGCCTCGCTCATCGGTAATCACGCGATCTACGTGTTCACCCACGACTCCATTGGCCTTGGCGAAGATGGCCCGACCCACCAGCCGGTCGAGCAGCTCACAAGCCTTCGCACCACGCCGAACCTTTCGACCTGGCGCCCGTGTGACGCCGTCGAGACCATGGCGTCCTGGGATGCGGCGCTCAAACGCCGCTCCGGGCCCACGGCGCTGGTGCTGTCGCGCCAGAACCTGCCCCACCAGGCGCGCACCAAAGCGCAGCTGGCCGCCATTCAGCGCGGTGGCTACGTCCTGAAGGACTCCGAGGCCACCCCGGAGCTGATTTTGATCGCCACCGGCTCGGAAGTGGGTCTGGCCATGGACGCCGCCGCCGAGCTCGAAGGCCAGGGGCGCGCCGTTCGCGTGGTCTCGATGCCTTCGACCTACCGTTTCGACGGTCAGGACGCCGAGTACAAGGAGAGCGTGCTACCCAAGGCGGTAACCAAGCGTATCGCCATCGAGGCGGCCCACGCCGATTACTGGTACAAGTACGTGGGTCTGGATGGCCGGGTAATCGGCATGACCACCTTCGGTGAGTCCGCGCCGGCAGGCGATCTGTTCAAGCACTTCGGCTTCACCGTCGAAAACGTCGTCACCCAAGCCAATGAGCTGTTGGGTTAAATCGAAACGAATAGGTCATAGGCCACAATGCCTGCGTTAACCGGTTTCTTGTGGCTGATTGGCTACTACCTGATCGGGGAGGCGGTGATTCATTTCACCGGCCTCCCCGTCTCTTCCGGCGTGGTAGGAATGCTTGCGCTGACCGCCACGCTGATCGTGCTGCGCCGCGTGCCCGCACCGCTTGCCGCGGCGGCCCAGCCGCTCATCGCGATGTTGGCCATGTTGATCATGCCCGGCGTCGTCGGGGTGTTTTTTATCCTCGACGAGCTGGGCGGTCAGTGGCTGGCCATTTTGTTTGCGTTAGTGGTGGGCACGCTTTTGAGCGTCGTCACCACACTTTGGCTTCTCAAACGCCTGATGGACACCCCCCGTGCCCGCTAACGGTTTGCTCGAAACGCTGTCCGCCACGCCGCTTTTTGCCGTTGCGTTGACGCTGGCGGCGTATCTTTTGGCCAACGCCCTGTTTATCCGCTTGAAGCGACCCGCCTGGCTACCGGCGGTGCTGATCGCCGCGCTTTTACTGGCGGCCACCCTCGCCTTGATCGGCCTGCCCTACGAGGTTTACCGGGAAGGGGCGACGTGGCTAACGCTTTTGCTCGGCCCCGCCACCGTGGCGCTGGGCTTACCGCTTCACCAACAGCTCCCCCACATTCGCGCGCTCTGGCGCCCGCTTCTGGTCTGTTTACCCCTGGCCGCTAGCCTGGCCGTTTGCTACGCGCTGGGGATCGCCTGGCTACTGGGCGTGCCGCCGGCGCTTTTGTCGTCGTTGGCGGCCAAATCGGTGACCGCGCCCATCGCAATCGGTATTACCGAGGAGATCGGCGGGTCGGTCGCGCTGATGCTGGGGGCACTGCTGGTCACCGGCGTGACCACGGCGGCCTGTACCGCCGCCGCCGCAAGGCTTTTGAAGATCGACGACGACCGACTGATCGGCTTTGCGTTAGGGCTCAACGGTCACGCCATCGGCACCGTACGGGCCTTCGACATAAGCCCGGCGGCCGGCGCCTTCGCCTCGCTAGGCATGAGCCTGACGGGCATTTTTACCGCGCTTTTACTGCCGTTTGCCTGGCAGCTGGTAGGAGCCGGGGCTTAAAATACGCTATTATCCCAAGCGTTTACGGCCGCTACGGCCCCACCGTTTTTTTGAAGAGCCGCCACGCCATGGCCGATTCCAGGACATACCGCATCGCCATCAACGGGTACGGCCGTATCGGTCAGTGCTTTTTGCGTGCACTGATCGAGCGCGGCCCCCCGGAGCTCGAGGTCGTGGCGATCAACGAGCGCTCGGACCTGGCAACGATCACCTACCTCACCCGGTTCGACACCACCCACGGGCGCTTTCCAGGCGAGGTGGAAAACGACGGCGAAGCGCTCATCGTCGGTGGCCAGCGCATCCAGATACTCAACGAGCCCGACCCGGCGAAGCTGCCTTGGCGCTCGCTTGGCATCGACCTGGTGCTGGAGTGCTCGGGCAGTTTCAAGGACCGCGCCACCGCCGAAAAACATATCGAAGCCGGCGCGAAGCGGCTGCTTTTCTCCCAGCCGGCGGAGTCGGACGTGGATGCCACCATCGTATGGGGCATCAACGAGGATTCGCTTTCGCTCGAGCAGCGCATTCTGTCGGCGGCCTCGTGTACGACCAACTGTCTGGTGCCGCTTTTGACCGTGCTGGATGAGGCGCTGGGCCTCGAGCACGGCGTCACCACGACCATCCACTCGGCCATGAACGACCAGCCGGTGATCGATGCCTACCACCAGACCGATCTTCGCCTGACACGCTCGGCGATGCACTCCATCGTGCCCGTGGACACGGGCCTGGCCGTGGGTATCAGCCGATTGATGCCGCGCTTTGCCGGACGTTTCGAGTGCTTGCACGTGCGCGTGCCGACGATTAACGTTTCCGCCATGGACGCCTCGCTCACCGTGCGCCGCGATACCGACGCTTGCGAGGTCAACGCGCTGCTGGGCCAGGCCGCCAAAACGCGCCTGGCCGGAGTGCTGGGTTATACCGAGGCACCGATGGCGTCGATAGACTTCAATCACGACCCGCACTCGGGCATTCTGGATGCCACCCAGACCCGCGTGGCCGGCAAGCGCCTGGTCAAGCTACTCTGCTGGTTCGATAACGAGTGGGGCTTTGCCAATCGTATGCTGGACATCAGCCAGCGCCTGGCCGCTTTGACCGCCTCCGCGCGCTCGAAACCATGACGCGTCACCGCCCAACCACAAGGAAGCCGCTTAGATGAACGTGCAAAAAATGTCCGAATTATCGCTTCAAGGACAGCGTGTACTGATCCGTGAGGACCTAAACGTACCGATCAAGCATGGCCGTGTGTCGAGTGATGCGCGCCTGCGCGCCGTTTTGTCGACCGTTCGAGCGGCGGTAAGCGCAGGGGCCAAGGTCATGCTGATGAGTCATTTGGGCCGGCCTACCGAAGGCGAGTCGGCAAAAGAGTTCTCGCTGGCCCCGGTCGCCGAGCGCTTGAGTGAGCTTCTGGGCCAGCCGGTCACGCTCTCGACCGATTATCTGGACCAGCCGCCGACCCTCGATGACGGCCAAGTGGTGCTGCTCGAAAACGTACGCTTCAACCGCGGCGAGAAAGGCGACGACGAGGCGCTTGCCAAGCGCTACGCCGCGCTTTGCGATATCTTCGTAATGGACGCCTTCGGCACCGCTCACCGCGCCCAGGCCTCGACCCACGGCGTCGCGCGCTTTGCGCCAAAAGCCTGTGCCGGCCCGCTGCTGGCCCAGGAGCTCGAGGCGCTGGAGAAAGCGTTGGCCAATCCGAAGCGCCCGATGACGGCGATCGTCGGCGGCTCGAAAGTCTCCACCAAGCTCGACGTTCTCAACGCGCTTTCTGAAAAGTGCGACCAGTTGATCGTCGGCGGCGGGATTGCCAATACGTTCATCGCCGCGGCGGGCTACAATGTGGGCAAATCGCTTTACGAGGCGGAGCTAGTCGACAAAGCCAAAACGTTAATGGCCACGGTCGATATCCCGCTGCCGACGGACGTGGTCGTCGCCACCGAGTTTTCCGAATCCGCTGAAGCGACGGTCAAGCCGGTCGACCAGGTCAATGACGACGAGATGATTCTGGATATCGGCCCGGAGACCGCCAAGCGCTTGGCCGGCCTTTTGAAAGAGGCGGGTACCATTTTATGGAACGGCCCGGTGGGGGTGTTCGAAATCGATCAGTTCGGTAAAGGCACCGAGGCGCTTTCCAACGCCATCGCCGAAAGCCCGGCGTTCTCGATTGCCGGCGGAGGCGACACCCTGGCGGCTATCGACAAGTACGCCATTAGTGACCGCGTCTCGTATATCTCGACCGGAGGAGGCGCGTTTTTAGAGTACGTCGAGGGTAAGGAGCTCCCCGCCGTGACTGCCCTTGAAGCCGCCGCCCGCGGCACCCGGTAATTGCATCCACCTCATCCATCAATACAGACAAACTTAAGGTGACTTCATGGCTTTAATCAGCATGCGCCAAATGCTCGACCACGCCGCCGAGCAGGGCTACGGCATCCCGGCCTTCAACGTCAACAACCTCGAGCAGATGCGCGCCATCATGGAGGCCGCAGACAAAACCGACTCGCCGGTCATCATTCAGGCCTCGGCGGGGGCGCGCAAGTACGCCGGTTCGCCGTTTTTGCGCCACCTGATTCTCGCCGCGGTCGAAGAGTTTCCGCATATCCCCGTGGCCATGCATCAGGACCACGGCACCAGCCCCGCGGTATGTCAGCGCTCGATTCAGCTCGGCTTCTCCTCGGTGATGATGGATGGATCACTCGGTGAAGATGGCAAGACGCCCATGGACTACGACTACAACGTCGACGTGACCCGTCGCACGGTGGAAATGGCCCACGCCTGCGGTGTTTCCGTCGAGGGCGAGCTTGGCTGTCTGGGCAGCCTGGAAACCGGCATGGCCGGTGAAGAGGACGGCATCGGCGCGGAAGGCAAGCTCGACATGGAGCAGCTTCTCACCGACCCGGAAGAGGCCGCCGAGTTCGTCAAGGCGACCCACGTGGACGCGCTGGCCATCGCCATCGGCACCAGCCACGGCGCCTACAAGTTCACCCAGCCGCCCACCGGCGATACGCTCTCGATCAAGCGCATCAAGGAGATCCACGCCCGCATTCCCGACACCCACCTGGTGATGCACGGCTCCTCCTCGGTCCCCCAGGAGTGGCTGGATGTCATCAACCAGTACGGCGGCGAGATTCCGGAAACCTACGGCGTGCCCGTCGACGAAATCGTCGAAGGTATCAAGCACGGCGTGCGCAAGGTCAACATCGACACCGACCTGCGCCTGGCCTCCACCGGCGCGGTACGCCGTTTTCTGGCGCAGAACCCGGCCGAATTCGACCCGCGTAAATTCCTGAAAGAGACCGTCACGGCCATGCGCGATCTGTGTATCGCCCGTTATGAGGCCTTCGGCACCGCCGGTAACGCCAGCAAGATCAAGCCGATCAACCTGGAAGCGATGTTCGAGCGCTACGCGCGCGGCGAGCTGGATCCCAAGGTAAAATAACGCCGGGTTCCACACGTAAAGAAAAGGCGGCCCTGGCCGCCTTTTTTATTTGCCCGCCCCAGGCGCTAAAACGGTTGTTGCAGCGCAGCATCGGTGTAGTATGGCGCTTCGGGGCGCTTGCGCGCCTATCCCGCATCGTTACAGGTAGCTCTTATGAAACAAACGCCGTTTAGCGCCCCCTTTCTACCCGTACTGGGCATCTACAAAGCGGGCTTCATGGCTTTCGAGCTTTGGAGCACCTCGCTTTCGACGATTACCGAGCGACAAAAGTTATGGCAGACGCAGCCGTTTTTCAGCCCCTCGATGATGCTGGAGAATCAGCGCATGGTCACCGAGAAAATCGAGGCGAGCCTGGAAGCCGGAATGGTGATGCAAAAGACCTTTCTTAACGCGCTAAGCGGCCATTACGCGCCCTGGTGGGTCACCAGCCAAAACACGCTTTCGCCCTATCATCGCCGCAGCCGGGCCAACTCCCGCCGACTCACACGCTAGGCTCTATCTGAAAAGTGCCTGCGCTCGACAATACGGCGTTAAAAATTGGCTCGCGCGCGAGTCCGATCAAAATACTCATTTACACATGTAAACTCCGTTTTTTCGCCAATTTTTGCCTTGTCTTGTCTTCGCTCGTCGACTTTTCAGACAGACCCTAAGGTTTTAGCTTTTGCATCGGTTCGGTTTGCGCCGAATAAGCTTTCGTCGTTAGGTGAAGGTTTTAACACGCTTTTTGTCGCTGCCTGTCATCATCCGCAGCCCCACAAGGGCCGCGGCGGCGTTATATAACTGTAAAAAAATTATAAAACAGTGTTCACAAAACCCTAAAAATCTCGTTCAATAGGTCAACAGTCGGCTTTTATCACTACACGCAGCGAAACGCTGCAAGGATCAACGATGCCGCTTCCACTTTTGTTGTTCGATTGTGATGGCACTTTGGTTGATAGCGAACCCCTTCTTGCCGAAGAGATGGCCACGGCGCTGAGCAGTGTCGGACTGCCCTTCGAACGCAGCGATTACATGGGTGAATTCCGCGGCGCGCGCTTTCGCAATATCGTCGCCGAGCTTCAGGCCCGTTTCGGCACCGTCGATGCCGAAACCCTCGATCGGGCCGAGCGCATCATGCGCGAAAATCTGGCTTTTCGCCTTGCCCAGGAACTGACGACGCTAACCGGGGTGTACGATGCGCTCGAAAATCTGAGCCATTTTCCCAGCGCCGTGGTCTCCAACGGTCCGGAAACCAAGATTCAGACCGCCCTCAAGGCTACCCGATTAGACACCTACTTCGGTAAACGCTTTTTCAGCGGCTATACCGCCAACTGCTGGAAGCCCGAACCCTGTCTACATTTACACGCAGCCAGTATCATGGGGTATAGCGCCGGTGAGTGCATCGCCATCGACGATGCCCTGGTCGGCGTACGCGCCGCCTTGAAAGCGGGGATGACGGTCATCCACCTCAACCGCTTTCCCGAGACAGAAACCACGCCCGAGGGCGCGCTCGAGATTCGCAGCATGCGCGAGTTGACCGGGGTGGTGGAGCGTCTGGCCTTCGAACGAGAGCCCGCGGCAATACCCGAATCGTTAGTAGAGAAACAGTATGGCGTCATTACGTGACCAGTTGGGTGGTCTTGTATACTCAACCGAACAGGGTAAAACCTGCCCCGATTGCCGCGAACCGGTCGAGCAGTGTCGCTGCGAAGAGGCCAGCGAACAGGCGCGGATCGAAGCCCTCGATGGCATCGTGCGCATCCGCCGCGAAACCAGCGGACGTAAAGGCAAAGGGGTCACGACGCTAAGTGGCATTCCGCTTGGCGGTGAAGAACTCAAAACGCTTGCCAAGACGCTCAAGAAGCGCTGCGGTACCGGCGGCGCGGTGAAAGACGGTATCGTCGAGATTCAAGGGGACCATCGCGAAACGCTCAAAGTGGCGCTTGAAGCAATGGGCTACAAGGTTAAGCTGGCGGGTGGCTAGACGACCCGCCAGGCAAACACCGCAGAGTGACTCTGCTTACCGGTAAGGCACTGCAATGGTTTGGCTGGATTACCTGCTACCGCTCATTTTCCTGTTCCCGATGGCCGCCATGGCCAGCGTCGTTCTGGCGCTGCGCAGCCTGCACGATGCGCGGGTCCAATCGCCCTTCGATGCGCCGCTACGCGAACCGGGTCAGGCCCTTCGCCACCGCCTCGATCAGGCCTATTCCAGCCTGTTTTTAAACGGTGCACTAGGCCCGATCATAAGCCTTGCGCCGCTGGTCTACGGCATGGGGCGCATGCTGTTCGTCATCCGTCAGGAGTGGATCGAATGGGCGCTCTACGGCCTGCTGAGTACGCTATTGGTGGTGGCGTTTTCGCTGCTTTTGATTCGCGACTATCAGCGCATTCGCCGGCTCAAGCTGGGGCTCGCTTGCGAGCTGGCCGTCGGCCAGGAACTCGAGCGGATGATTCGCCCCGAAGCGCATCCCTACTACGTGTTTCACGACGTGCCTACCGATAGCTTCACCCTCGACCATGTCGTGGTCACGCCGCAAGGCGTCTTCGTCGTGGAAACCCGGGCGCGCACGCTAGCGATCAATACCCAAGGTAAAGAGGTCAACCAGGTCGCGGTCGAGCGGGAACGGTTGCGTTTTCCCCATTGGCAGGAGCGCCGCCCGTTGCATAAAACCCGCCAGGGAGTGGCCTGGCTTTCTCAGTGGCTGGAGCAGCGCTGCGGCGTACCCGTCAAGGTGAAAGGCGTACTGGTGCTACCCGGCTGGGAGATCGACACGAGTGAAGCCGCGCCGGATGTGATGGTGGTCAGCGGCGAGCAGCTCTCGCGTCAGCTAAACCACATCACGACGGGGCCACTTAGCGATATCATGCATGACAAGGTCATTCATGTGCTCATGGAGCGCTCACGGATCATGGAACCCCGCCATCTGCGTCAGCCGTCGGTATAACGTCTTTAGTCGCCGCGCAGCCGGCCGCCCATCTCCTGGGCCAAGTCCACGGCGTAGTGGTCGGTCATCCCGCCGATGAAATCGAGCATCCGCCGATAGCTGTCGTAAAGCGTCCAGGAGGGCAGCGGCGTGTTCTCACCAATCAGCGCCAATACGCGCTGATGTTTGAACGAGCTCTGCCCGGTGTGGTGTAGCTCGTGGGCCGCGCCGATAAACGCTTCCAACAGAATCCCCAGCGTCGTATAGGCGCCGATCTCGAGCTTTGCCTTGCGCTCGTTTTGAAAGATCCGCTCTCTTGCCAACTGTTTAGCGGCCTGTACCCCCCACCCCAGGTCCGGATGGCAAAGTTCCAGCAAATCGTCGCCCAGTGTGCCGGTCAACAGTGCCTGCTCGTTTTGCACGAACACCGAGGCTACTTCATTGACCGCGCGTTCCATGGCCGCCCCGCGCAATAGCGCAATACGCCGGCGTTGAGAGACGTTACGGCTGAGCATCTCGTCGTACTCCGGCGGAAACTCGCCGGCGACCTGGCGCAGAATCTCGACGACCTCTTCATAGCGCAGAATGCCCATCTCCAGGCCATCTTCCAGGTCGAGCAGCGCGTAGCAGATGTCGTCCGCGGCTTCGACCAGCCACGCCAACGGGTGGCGACACCAGCGCTGCTCGCCCTGGGGTAAAAGGCCCACTGCCTCGGCCACCTCGGCCAGCAGCGCTTGCTCGGACTGGTAGCAACCAAATTTGCCCGCCCGGCCGCCGTAGCGCGCCGTCCAGGGGTATTTCAGCAACGTCCCCAGGGTCGCTGCCGAGAGACGCATGCCGCCATTGAACTGGTTGTACTCGATCTGGGTAATGACCCGAAAGCCCTGGGCGTTGCCTTCGAAGGTAAGCAAGTCTTCACACTCGGCCTCGGACAACCCCTCCAGCAGCCCGCTGCCCTGGGCGCGGCGGAACCAGTCGCGAATGGCGTACTCGCCGGCGTGGCCAAAGGGGGGATTGCCGATATCGTGCCCCAGGCAGGCGGTCTGCACGATCACGCCCAGATCCGCCGGCGTAATCCATTCCGGGAGCTGGTCCTGAAGCAGCTCGCCTACGATCATGCCCAGCGAGCGCCCAACGCAGCCTACTTCCAGGGAGTGGGTCAAGCGGGTATGGATATGGTCGTTTTCGGTAAGCGGATGAACCTGGGTCTTGCGGCCCAACCGACGAAACGAGCCCGAGAACACGATGCGGTCGTGGTCCTTGTGAAACGGAGTACGCCCTATTTCGCGGCCAGTGGTCGAGCGCTTGTCGTGCAAACGGCGGGGCGAGAGCAGCTGCTCCCAGCGCATCTGTGTCATGGCAATCCTCCTTGAGACCGTGCATTTTGACACAAACGGCGATCCGGCGTGAGTGGGCAGCGTGTTATACGGGGGCAGGCATTGTAGGAGCAGGCTTCAGCCCGCGACGCGGCGCACCGCGTCGCCGGGGTGGATGGCCGGCACGGTGGCGAATCCAACTCCGGGCGGCTGACGCCGCCATCGCCCAATGAATTGGGCTCCTACAGGGCCGCGGTGGCACCGAGGCCTTGTTGTGCCCCTGTTTTTGTAGGAGCAGGCTTCAGCCCGCGATGCGGCGCAACGCGCCGCCGGGGTAGCGGCCGGCACGGTGGTGAATCCAACTCCGGGCGGCTGGGCGCCGCCATCGCCGAGGTGTCGGACCACCAAGGAATCGGGCTCCTACAAGGCCGCAGTGACACCGAGGCCATTTGTGCCCCCGTTTTTGTAGGAGCAGGCTTCAGCCAGCGATGCGGCGCACCGCGCCGCCGGGGCGGATGGCTGGCACGGTGGCGGATTCCACCCCGGGCGGCTGACGCCGCCATCGCCCGATGAATCGGGCTCCTACAAGGGCATGGTGGCACTGATACTTTTGTGCCCCCTGCCAGTGCTCGCCTCTTCTCTCGGCCTTTTCCTGCGCACATAAAAAAGCCCCGAACACGATGTGCTCGGGGCTTTTTCGAAGAGGTGCCTGACGATAACCTACTCTCGCATGGGGAGACCCCACACTACCATCGGCGCGTTGCGGTTTCACTTCCGAGTTCGGCAAGGGATCGGGTGGTTCACGCAAGCCATGGTCGTCAGGCGTAACTTTCAATGTATATCGGCTGACTGTCTTGTGATCGTTTCTTTTTTGCGTATCCGGTGCTCTGTCGAGCGTCGTTGTCACTGCAGGACCAGACCCCTTGGGTGTTATAGGGTCAAGCCTCACGGGCCATTAGTACACGTTAGCTCAACGCCTTGCAGCGCGTCCACACCGTGCCTATCAACCAGCTGGTCTCGCTGGGCCCTTCAGGAGGCTCGAGGCCTCGGGGATGTCTCATCTTGAAGGGGGCTTCCCGCTTAGATGCTTTCAGCGGTTATCCCGTCCGCACATAGCTACCCGGCAATGCCACTGGCGTGACAACCGGAACACCAGAGGTGCGTCCACTCCGGTCCTCTCGTACTAGGAGCAGCCCTTCTCAAACATCCAACGCCCACGGCAGATAGGGACCGAACTGTCTCACGACGTTCTAAACCCAGCTCGCGTACCACTTTAAATGGCGAACAGCCATACCCTTGGGACCGACTTCAGCCCCAGGATGTGATGAGCCGACATCGAGGTGCCAAACACCGCCGTCGATGTGAACTCTTGGGCGGTATCAGCCTGTTATCCCCGGAGTACCTTTTATCCGTTGAGCGATGGCCCTTCCATACAGAACCACCGGATCACTAGAACCTGCTTTCGCACCTGCTCGACGTGTCTGTCTCGCAGTCAAGCACCCTTATGCTCTTGCACTCATTGCACGATGTCCGACCGTGCTGAGGGTACCTTCGTGCTCCTCCGTTACTCTTTGGGAGGAGACCGCCCCAGTCAAACTACCCACCACACACTGTCCTCGATCCGGATAACGGACCCGAGTGAGAACACCAATGATGCCAGGCTGGTATTTCAAGGTTGGCTCCCTCCGAACTGGCGTCCGGAGTTCAAAGCCTCCCAGCTATCCTACACAGGCAACATCAGTATCCAGTGTGAAGCTATAGTAAAGGTTCACGGGGTCTTTCCGTCTAGCCGCGGGTACACCGCATCTTCACGGCGATTTCAATTTCACTGAGTCTCGGGTGGAGACAGCGTGGCCATCATTACGCCATTCGTGCAGGTCGGAACTTACCCGACAAGGAATTTCGCTACCTTAGGACCGTTATAGTTACGGCCGCCGTTTACCGGGGCTTCGATCAAGAGCTTCGCCTTGCGGCTAACACCATCACTTAACCTTCCGGCACCGGGCAGGCGTCACACCCTATACGTCCGCTTGCGCGTTAGCAGAGTGCTGTGTTTTTACTAAACAGTTGCAGCCACCTGGTATCTTCGACCGGTTCGGGCTAAAGGAGCAAGTCCTCTCACCCTAATCCGGCGTGCCTTCTCCCGAAGTTACGGCACCATTTTGCCTAGTTCCTTCACCCGAGTTCTCTCAAGCGCCTTGGGATTCTCACCCTGACCACCTGTGTCGGTTTGGGGTACGGTCGCATGTCATCTGAAGCTTAGAGGCTTTTCCTGGAAGCGTGGCATCAGTGACTTCCGGATCGTAATCCGTTCGTCTCGCGTCTCGGCTTTAAAGGGTCCCGGATTTACCTGAGACCCAGGCCTACTCGCTTTCACCAGGACAACCAACGCCTGGCTCACCTAGCCTTCTCCGTCCCCCCATCGCAATGACATCCGGTACGGGAATATTAGCCCGTTTCCCATCGACTACGCCTTTCGGCCTCGCCTTAGGGGCCGACTCACTCTGCTCTGATTAGCATCGAACAGAAAACCTTGGTCTTCCGGCGGGGGAGTTTTTCACTCCCCTTATCGTTACTCATGTCAGCATTCGCACTCGTGATACCTCCAGCAGACCTCTCGATCCACCTTCATCGGCTTACACGACGCTCCTCTACCGCTCATCCAGAGGATGAACCCGTAGCTTCGGTACCTGGTTTGAGCCCCGTTACATCTTCCGCGCAGGCCGACTCGACTAGTGAGCTATTACGCTTTCTTTAAAGGATGGCTGCTTCTAAGCCAACCTCCTAGCTGTCTGAGCCTTCCCACATCGTTTCCCACTTAACCAGGATTTGGGGACCTTAGCTGACGGTCCGGGTTGTTGCCCTTTTCACGACGGACGTTAGCACCCGCCGTGTGTCTCCCACGCTGCACTCACCGGTATTCGGAGTTTGCCTCGGGTTGGTAAGCCGGGATGGCCCCCTAGCCGAAACAGTGCTCTACCCCCGGTGGTGATACGTGAGGCGCTACCTAAATAGCTTTCGAGGAGAACCAGCTATCTCCGGGCTTGATTAGCCTTTCACTCCGATCCACAAGTCATCCAAATCTTTTTCAACAGATCCTGGTTCGGGCCTCCAGTTGATGTTACTCAACCTTCACCCTGCTCATGGATAGATCGCCCGGTTTCGGGTCTATATCCAGCGACTGGTCGCCCAGTTAAGACTCGCTTTCGCTACGCCTCCCCTATCGGTTAAGCTCGCCACTGAATATAAGTCGCTGACCCATTATACAAAAGGTACGCAGTCACCCAACAAGTGGGCTCCTACTGCTTGTACGCACACGGTTTCAGGATCTATTTCACTCCCCTCGCCGGGGTTCTTTTCGCCTTTCCCTCACGGTACTGGTTCACTATCGGTCAGTCAGGAGTATTTAGCCTTGGAGGATGGTCCCCCCGTCTTCAATCAGGGTTTCTCGTGCCCCGACCTACTCGATTTCACATGATCAGACTTTCGACTACGGGGCTATCACCCGCTACGGCCGGACTTCCCAATCCGTTCGTCTAGCCATTCACATGCTTAAGGGCTGGTCCCCGTTCGCTCGCCGCTACTGGGGGAATCTCGGTTGATTTCTTTTCCTCGGGGTACTTAGATGTTTCAGTTCCCCCGGTTCGCCTCGTATCCCTATGTATTCAGGATACGATACTGACCTTGTGGTCAGTGGGTTTCCCCATTCAGAGATGTCCGGGTCACAGGTTGTTTGCCACCTCACCGAACCTTATCGCAGGCTACAACGTCTTTCATCGCCTCTGACTGCCTAGGCATCCACCGTGTGCGCTTCATTGCTTGACCCTATAACCCGAAGGAGTCTGGATCCCGCAATGACAACGATTGCCGGATACGCTTGAAACGTATCACAAAACAATTGCGTATCGAGATCACGCCACGAACACGCAAGCCCGAGGGCTTTTGTCTTCGTATCGTCATTCGATACTGTCAGCATGATATACATTGTTAAAGAGCGACTGCCATAAGCAGTGACAAGCGATCTTTCACGTTAAAAAAGAAAAAAGATCTTGAAACCTCAAGGCTTTTTCTTTTGATGTGTGAAGGACAGAACGTTTGTCACTGCGCATCAACAGCTACTTGATCAGGTAATTCATTGTGAGCGCTTGCCGGGAGAGTGACGCATCGTTTAAGGAGGTGATCCAGCCGCAGGTTCCCCTACGGCTACCTTGTTACGACTTCACCCCAGTCATGAACCACACCGTGGTGATCGCCCTCCAAAGTTAGGCTAACCACTTCTGGTGCAGTCCACTCCCATGGTGTGACGGGCGGTGTGTACAAGGCCCGGGAACGTATTCACCGTGGCATTCTGATCCACGATTACTAGCGATTCCGACTTCACGGAGTCGAGTTGCAGACTCCGATCCGGACTGAGACCGGCTTTCCGGGATTCGCTTACTCTCGCGAGTTCGCAGCCCTTTGTACCGGCCATTGTAGCACGTGTGTAGCCCTACCCGTAAGGGCCATGATGACTTGACGTCGTCCCCACCTTCCTCCGGTTTGTCACCGGCAGTCTCCCTAGAGTTCCCACCATTACGTGCTGGCAAATAGGGACAAGGGTTGCGCTCGTTACGGGACTTAACCCAACATTTCACAACACGAGCTGACGACAGCCATGCAGCACCTGTCTCTGCGTTCCCGAAGGCACCCCGGAATCTCTTCCGGGTTCGCAGGATGTCAAGGGTAGGTAAGGTTCTTCGCGTTGCATCGAATTAAACCACATGCTCCACCGCTTGTGCGGGCCCCCGTCAATTCATTTGAGTTTTAACCTTGCGGCCGTACTCCCCAGGCGGTCGACTTATCGCGTTAACTTCGCCACAAAGTGCACAAGGCACCCAACGGCTGGTCGACATCGTTTACGGCGTGGACTACCAGGGTATCTAATCCTGTTTGCTACCCACGCTTTCGCACCTCAGTGTCAGTGTCAGTCCAGAAGGCCGCCTTCGCCACTGGTATTCCTCCCGATCTCTACGCATTTCACCGCTACACCGGGAATTCCACCTTCCTCTCCTGCACTCTAGCGTGACAGTTCCGGATGCCGTTCCCAGGTTGAGCCCGGGGCTTTCACAACCGGCTTGTCATGCCACCTACGCGCGCTTTACGCCCAGTAATTCCGATTAACGCTTGCACCCTCCGTATTACCGCGGCTGCTGGCACGGAGTTAGCCGGTGCTTCTTCTGCGAGTGATGTCTTCCCTGGCGGGTATTAACCGCCAGGCGTTCTTCCTCGCTGAAAGTGCTTTACAACCCGAAAGCCTTCTTCACACACGCGGCATGGCTGGATCAGGCTTGCGCCCATTGTCCAATATTCCCCACTGCTGCCTCCCGTAGGAGTTCGGGCCGTGTCTCAGTCCCGATGTGGCTGATCATCCTCTCAGACCAGCTACGGATCGTTGCCTTGGTGAGCCGTTACCTCACCAACCAGCTAATCCGACATAGGCTCATCCGATAGCGGGAGCCAAAGCCCCCTTTCTCCCGTAGGACGTATGCGGTATTAGCCTGGGTTTCCCCAGGTTATCCCCCACTACCGGGTAGATTCCTATGCATTACTCACCCGTCCGCCGCTCGTCAGCGTCCAGCAAGCTGGACCTGTTACCGCTCGACTTGCATGTGTTAAGCCTGCCGCCAGCGTTCAATCTGAGCCATGATCAAACTCTTCAGTTTAAAATCATTGTGATTCTTGCCTGTCGCTCGAAAGCAACAGAGGCGAATCAATCTTGGCTCAAGGTTCAAACGAATTTGAAGAATTCGAAAATTCTTCTTGTGCGCTTGCCTTGATATAAGGTGACTTGTCACCCTCATCGGCAAACGCCCACATGAATTACCTGATCAAATTGTTAAAGAGCGGTTTCGCTTCGGCTAATACTTGACTTGATGACCTGAGCCGGTTGCCGTAGCGAGGAAGGCGTATTCTACGCATTTCCTGAAGTTTGTCAACCGCCAATTTTGGCGAGTGAAGCGAGCGAGCAAAAAACCGCTAACTTCCTGACAAACCGAGAGTTTTTACTCTCATTCACCGCTGGCAACGCCTTGCGTCCCCGGCAGCGGATGCGTACTTTACGACCTCAACGGCTTGAACGCAAGGGCTTTTTAGAGAAAATGCTTCACTGGGTAAAGGAAGCTTATTAAAGCGTTTCGGCAAGGTGTAGGTTGGCGGTTACACTAGCGCTCTCGCCCACCATTTCACCGAGGTCCGTGATGAGCCCCCACCTGCTATCCGTCGACTCATTAAACCGCGAAAGCGTTAACCACCTTTTACGCGTTGCCGCGCAAATGGAGCCCATCGCCAGCCGCCAGCAGGTTACGCGCGTGTTGGAAGGCGCGGTGTTGGGTAATCTGTTCTTCGAAGCCAGTACGCGTACCCGCGTTAGTTTCAACGCCGCGTTTTGTCGTCTGGGGGGCAGCGTGTGCGATACCACCGGCTTTACCTTCTCTTCCATGGCGAAAGGCGAGTCGCTTTACGATACCAGCCGGGTCATGAGCGGCTACTGCGATGCCATCGTGATGCGCCACCCCGACCAGGGGTCGGTGGCCGAGTTTGCCGAGGCAACCAACGTGCCGGTCATCAACGGGGGCGACGGCCCCGGCGAGCACCCAAGCCAGGCGCTGTTGGACCTTTATACGATCGACAAGGAGTTTCAGCGCCTCGGCAAGACGTTAAGCGGTGCACACATTCTATTGACCGGGGATTTGAAGTACGGCCGCACCGTACACTCGCTGATCAAGCTGCTCTCTTTATATGACCCGCTGCGAATTACCCTGGTCTCGCCGCCGGGTCTGGAGATGCCGGCCTCGCTTATCGACCTGGTGACATCCCGCGGCCACCGGGTAGAGACACGCGAACATCTGGGCATGGACTTCAGCGACCTGGACGTGGTGTACACCACGCGGATTCAAAAAGAGCGCTTCACCGAAGAAATGAACGAGGGCTTCAAGGGGCTTTCCAGCGACTTCGTGGTGAACAAGGCGTTTCTGGACCAGTACTGCGGTAAGTCCACCATCGTGATGCATCCGCTGCCGCGGGATAGCCGGGCCCAGGCCAACGATCTCGACGTGGATCTCAACGGCGACCCGCGGTTGGCGATTTTCCGCCAGACCGATAACGGCATCCCCATGCGTATGGCCATTTTTGCCACGCTTTTGAAAGTGGATGGGCTGATCGCCGAGGATCTGCGCCCGGTACGCTGGTTCGTGCCCGGCCAAACCGGCACGCTGGATATCTGACGCCCTGGCCATTTGAGTCGTGTAGAAACGACGAGCATTAAAAAAGCGCTCTTTAAAGAGCGCCTTTTAGAGCGAAAGCCGCCCGCCGGGTAATCCTTCCTGGTGGGCGAACCAGCCTTCCAGTATCAGCACGGCGGCAATGCCGTCGACACTCTCTTCACGGTAATTGCCGCGATGGCCCGCCTCGCGAGCGATTGTCTTGGCTTCCCGAGTGGAGCCGCGCTCATCGACCATTTCCACCGGATGACCAAAGCGCCCGTGTAAACGATTGCCGAATTTGCGTGCCCGGGTGCTCATGGCCGATTCGCTGCCGTCCATGTTGAGCGGCAGGCCCACCACCAGCAGATCCGGCTGCCACTCCTTTAATAGCGCCTCGACACGCTGCCAGTCGGGAATGCCGTCGCGCGCGGTCAATGGCTCGAGCTCGCGCGCGCTTCTTAGAAGCTCGTTACCCACCGACAAACCGATACGCCGCGTGCCGTAATCGAAGGCAAGTATCAGGCGCTGACCCGCCATGGCCATTAGGCGTGCCCTGCATCGCGGGTCATCAAATTAAGGTCGACGCCGAGAATACCGGCGGCGGCGGCCAGCCGCTCAGCGGGCGGGGTTTCGAAAATAACGCCGCCGTCGCCTTCCACGGTCAACCAGCTATTCTCCTTGAGTTCCTCTTCGAGCTGACCCACTTCCCAGCCAGAGCACCCCAGGCAGACCAAAAACTGCTCGGGGCCTTCGCCATCGGCCAGCGCTTTGAGAATATCCATCGAGGTGGTCAGCGCGATATGGTCATCGACCTGAACGCTTGAGTCCCACGCCTGGCTGTCGCCTACATGCAGAATAAAGCCGCGGTCCTTGTGCATCGGCCCGCCGTAGTAAACCGGCGCATTGCGATGGGGGCTGTCGTCTCCGCCCAGCGAGAGCTGCTCGAACAGCGTATCGAGGGTGATATCCATCGGGCTATTGAGAATCACGCCCATGCAGCCGTTGTGATCGTGGTCGCACAGATAGATCAGGCTACCGGCGAAGTTGGCATCATCCAGGTGCGGCATGGCCATTAAAAAGTGGTGCTTTAAGCTTTGCATGCGTCTCCTACGGCGCGCGGAAATCCAGCGCGCCTCGCTTGATGTGCAGTAAATCGCGGGTTATTGGGCCTTACGAGGCGAGCCGACGCTCGACGGCGTCCAGTAGCAAGCCTGCGATATCGGTCCCGCGCTGGTCGTCGATTTCGCGCACACAGGTAGGGCTTGTGACGTTGATCTCGGTAATGTAATCGCCGATGACGTCGAGGCCTACGAACATCAGGCCCTTTTCCTTGATGGCCGGCTTGACCTGGTCGATCAGCCAGTGGTCGCGCTCGGTGAGCTCGCGGGCTACGCCACGCCCACCGGCGGCCAGGTTGCCCCGGGTTTCACCGGCAGAGGGAATGCGCGCCAGCCCAAAAGGCACGGGCTCCCCATCCACCAGCAGAATGCGCGTGTCGCCATCCTTGATTTCGGGCAGGTAGCGCTGAGCCATGATCTGGCGCTGACCGCGCAGGGTGAGCTGCTCGATCACCGCGCCGATGTTGCGCCCGTCCGGGCCGATATGAAAAATGCCGGTACCGCCCATGCCATCCAGCGGCTTGAAGATCACATCGCCGTGCTCGGCATGAAACGCGCGCAGTACGTCATCGCGGCTGGCCACGATCGTCGGCGTGCAGCACTCGGGGAATTGCTGGGCGAAGAGCTTCTCGTTGCACTGCAAAAGCGCCTGGGTCGGATTGACGATCAGCACGCCTTCACGCTCGGCAAACCCGAGCAGATGCACCGCGTTGATGAACTCGGCGTCCACTGGTGGGTCCTTGCGCATCAAGACCGCATCGAGATCCGACAGCGGACGCGACTCGGTCTCGCCCAGATCGAACCAATGCGCCGGGTCGTGGTGCACGGTGAGCGCGCGCATGCGTGCGTAGGCTTTGCCCGCCTGCATGAAAAGATCGCCCTGCTCCATGTAGTAAAGGGTGTAGCCACGCGCCTGGGCAGCCCACAGCATGGCCAGGGTCGTGTCTTTTTTGTAGGCGATGTCGCTGATGGGGTCCATCACGACGCCAAGCTGCAGATTCGATTGACTCATCGGGGCACTATCCATTCATAAACGTAGGGAAGCAGTATGCCGCACTGGTGATACGGCTCCAACCTCAGGGCTCAAGTGCCGGGCACCAGGCGTATTGCATCCGGCGCAAGCGTGATCAGTTGCTGCTTGTAAAGCCGACCGATCGCCTGCTTGAAGGCGCTTTTACTGACCCCCAGGCGCGCCTTGATCGCGTGGGCGTCGCTTTTATCGCCCAGCGGCAGATAACCGCCGCTTTCGCGAAGCGCAACGAGAATTTTCTCGCCCACCACGTCCAGGCGCGCCGCCCCGGGCGGCAGCAACGAGATATTCACGCGGCCATCCTCACGGCGCTGCTTGACGTAGCCGGTGACCGATTGGCCACGGCGCAGAGGCTTGGTGATGTCGTCCTGATAGATCAGGCCCCAGTAGCGGTGATTGACCACCACTTTCAAGCCAAGATCGGTACGGTCGGCCACGATAATGGCGACTTCCTCGCCGTTTTCAAGGGGGGTGGCGTCGTCACTCAAAAAGCGGTCCAGCCGCATCGTCGCCACCGGGCGGCCCTGGTCGTCCTCGTAAAGCATCACCAGGACGCGCTTGCCGGGGTCGGGGCGAAAGCGCTGTTCGCTATAGGGCAGTAGCACGTCCTTGGGCGGGCCCCAGCGCAGAAACGCACCGGTATTATTGACAGCCGTTACCGTCAGGTAAGCCACTTCCCCTATTTGGGCGCTTGCATCGCTTGCCGACCTGGGGGTTGAGCGCGCGTCGTCAGCCATGAACAGCATCCTCGAAAAATGAGCCCTCATTATGGCGCCTGGCCCGCCCCCGGGCAAAGCCGCCGGAGTGTTTTTACCCAGGCGCGCTTGATTCAATGGCCTTAAGACAACCTGCTATGCTCAAAAAAGACACAACAAAAGGGCAGGAGAGGTGTATGCAAGGGTTCACGTTGTTGGATACGGTCGTATTGATCGGTTATATCGCGCTGATCGCCTGGATCGGCTCGCGCTTTGGCAAGGACCAGCACAGTCCCGAGGATTACTTTCTGGGTGGGCGCAAAATACCCAGCTGGGCCATCGGGCTTTCGGTCATGGCGACCCAGGCAAGCGCGATTACCTTTATCGGCGCGCCGGGCTGGGGGTTCGAAGGCGGTCTCGAACGGCTGGTCACCTTCATCAATGTGCCGCTTGCGATGATCGTGCTGATCCTGGTGTTCGTCCCGATCTTTCACCGCGCGGGGATTTACAGCATCTACGAGCTTCTGGAGCGCCGCTTCGGCCCGGGTACGCGTACGCTGACCGCGCTTTTGTTTTTGATCGCCCGCGGCCTTGCCACCGGCGTCGTGCTCTATGCCCCGGCGCTGGTGCTGGCGGTCGTCACCGGCTGGAGCGTGAACCTCACCATCATCATCATGGCGGTACTGGCCATCAGCTACACGGTGCTGGGCGGGATTAGCGCGGTGATCTGGACCGACGTCATCCAGATGTTCGTGCTCTGGCTCGGCGCGCTATTGAGCGTGATTTTTTTGGTCACGAGCCTCCCCGGCGGATGGAGCGATGTGTTTGCCTTCGGCGCGGACTCTGGCATGTTCAACGCCATCGACCTGTCGCTTGACCCAAGCGTCACCTACTCCCTCTGGGCGGGCCTTTTTGGCGGCTTCTTTCTCCACGTGGCGTACTTTGGCACCGACCAGAGTCAGATTCAGCGTGTGCTCTCGAGCCCTTCCGTGCCGGATGCCCAGCGTTCGCTGCTGATCGGCGGTTACCTGCTCATCCCGCAGATGCTGTTGTTTTTGTTCGTCGGCATCATCCTGGCCGCCTACTACCAACAAAACGGTTTGACCGCGCCGGAGAACCTCAACGAATTGCTGCCCCGCTACGTGGTCGAGACCTTCCCCTCCGGCATGGCGGGGCTGGTGATCGCCGGGGTGTTCGCCGCGGCGATGTCGAGTCTTGATTCAGCGCTCAACTCGCTCTCGGCGGTCACCGTGCGGGATTTCTACAGCCGCTATATAAAGCCCGATGCAAGCGATACCCACTACCTGAAAGCTTCCCGCTGGGCGACGGTCTTCTGGGGCTTTTACGCCACGCTCTTTGCGTTTTTCGCGGGTAATCTGGGCCCGGTCATCGAGGTGGTCAATCAGGTGGGCTCCTGGTTTTACGGGGCGCTTTTGGGCACGTTCCTGCTCGCGATTTTCAGCCACCGCAGCAACGGCCGGGGCGCCCTGGCAGGGCTCTGCACCGGCATGCTGGCGGTCTGGGCGACCACCGCCTTCATGGACATCTCCTGGCTTTACAACAACACCATCGGCGTGGCGGTGTCGGTCGGCGTGGGCTATTTGGTGAGCCTGACGAGCCCCGCGCCGCAAAGCGAGCAGCTCAGCGATGTCCTCATCGACGAGACCGCCCCGGACATGCAGGCGATCCTTGCCGCCCGGGCCAACAGCGCCCCGGAAGTGGGCTTCGAGGCACGCCTGACCCGGCGGCGCTGCCTGGGGCTCGCGGCATGGTTCGCTCTGATGCTGGCCCTGCTCGCCCTGCTCCAGGGATGGGCGAATGGATAAGCCTTTAACGCTTGCGCGGCGTATCGACTTCGACACCGCCCAAAAGCGCTTCAAACGCTTGGGCGCCCAGCGCTTCGAGCCCGTTTGGGTGCCGCTCTGGGCATTTGCCCTGGGCACAGCGCCCCAAACGCCCTGCGCGTGGCTGCTGGCAAGTCTCAGCCTGCGCCGACCGATGCTTTTAACCAGTGCCATGCTTGCCAGCCAACAAGCGCGCCCCGCCGGAGAACTGGCGCTCGAGGGCAGTGAAGCACCCGCCGCCGACACCGTCACCAGGCAGTGGTTTTGGGAGCGGATGGCCAACCCCAGGCGCTGGAAGGTGCAGCTACTGGAAGCCCCGCCCAAGCCGCTCTGGCTGCCCTGTTGGCTTGGCTACTCGAAGGGGCGCCAGCACCGCGTGATCGTGCTGAGCGCACTTTCCGGCGAAACCCTGCCGGTACTCAAACCCGTGATACTTGACGGGCTCGAACGGGCGGCACGGCAAAACCCGCGCGGTGAACCCGCTTTTGGAGAAAGAAAGGATGAAAAGCGAAAGTTGAGTCAGAAGGGGCGCATCATGTAAGTAAGCGCTTACATATCGCCAAAGTGGTGCTGAAGAAGGGTCAGCGCAACCACCGGGGCGGTTTCGGTGCGCAGCACCCGCGGCCCCAGGGTCAACGGTGTGAAGCCCAGGGCCTGGGCTGCGCTAATATCCTGCTCGGTCAACCCCCCCTCCGGGCCGATCAATAGCGCCGCTCTTTCGGGGCGCTCGATCGAATCGAAGCGGTTGCCGGTGGCCAGGTGCAGCATCAGCCTGAGCGGCTCATCCCGCGCGCCAAGCCAGGCCTCGAGCGCCATGGGCGGGTGCACCACCGGCACCGTCGCCCGCCCGCTTTGCTCGCAGGCGCTTTCGGCCACCGCTTGCCAATGGGCGTGCTTTTTGGCTTCGCGCTCGTCTTTCAAGCGTACATCGCCGCGCTGGGTATAAAGCGGGGTGATCGCCGCTACGCCCAGTTCCACGGCTTTCTGAATGGCGTAATCCATCCGGTCGCCCTTGGAGATCGCCTGGCCCAGGTGAACCGCCAAGGGCGACTCGCCTTCGCCCGACCACACGGTTTCGACCTGGGCGATGGTACGCTTGCGCCCGGCCTCGACGAGGCGCACGCCGGCCTCCTGGCCGTTACCGTCGAACAGCACCAGCGGCGCGCCTTCCCCCATGCGCAAAACCCGGGTGACGTGACGCGCTGGCCCTTCCGGTAGCTCCACCCGGGCACCGACGCTGAGCGCGGCGCTCACGTAGAGGCGCGGCATTTTACCGTGCTGAGCGTACCAGTCGGCTTTCATGGCGTTGTCCTGGGCGTGCGACTTAGTGGGTATTTTCGGTAGCGGCCGGGTCCTGCTGCGCTTCGCGCTTTTTGCGCTGGGCGTACATGGCCTCGAAGTTGACCGGCGCCAGCATCAGCGGCGGGAAACCGCCCCGGTTGACCAGGTTATCCACGCACTCGCGGGCGTAGGGGAACAGCAGGTTCGGGCAGAACGCACCGAGGGTCTGGTCGAGCTGCGCGCCTTCGATGCCGGCGATACGAAAAAGGCCTGCCTGCTCGACTTCGGCCAAAAACGAGGTCGTGCCGGTTTCACTGTCGTTGACCTGGGCGGTTACCTTCACCACGACTTCATACTGATTTTCGTCGATTTTGGTGCTGGTGGTGTTCAAATCCAGATTGACCTTGGGCTTGAACGACTGCTTGAAGACCGACGGCGAATTCGGCGCCTCGAAAGAGATGTCTTTAACGTAAATACGCTGCAGCGAGAATTTCAGCTGGGGCTTTTCGCCTTCGGCTGCGCCAGCGCCGGCTTGAGGGGCATTGTTGTCTTCCGCCATGGGAGTTCTCCTGATGATTTATACGTTTGAATGAGCTGCGCCGCGGCGCAAAAGGCTTACTTTTTCACCACCGGCAGGCCGTCGGCTTGCCACTGCGCCATGCCGCCCTTGAGCTTATTGGCGCGCTCGAAGCCCGCCTTGGCGAGCTTGGCTTGAACGGTGCCCGCGCTCTGGCCATGCTTGCACACCACGATGATGGGCTGGTCTTTCACTTTCTCCAGCTCCTTCATGCGGCTGTCCAGGCTGCTTTGGGGAATGTTGCGCGCACCGGCGATATGGCCGGCCTTGAACTCTTTACTCTCGCGCACATCCACCACTACCGCGTCTTCGCGGTTGATGAGCTGGGTGGCCTGCGAGGAACTCACGGCGTGCGTCGACGCATTGCGGGTTTCGTAGACGAGCCACGCCAGCAGCACCAGCAAAAATGCGCCCACCAGCAGGGGGTGGTTCATTACGAATTCGAACAGCTGATCGATCATCGCGAACACAATCTCTTGGTATATGCAAAAAAAGCGGCCAGGCCACTGTCAAACCCGACAAGTATACACGTCACGGACCGGTAAGCGCAGGTCATGACGCCTAACGACCGGCTGCGTTATGATGCCCCAAGCGGGCACGCGCCGCGACCCCCACCAAAAGGGCATGCTGGAAACGCCGCGCAAGCGCACCGCTTTCCAGCACGTCTTTATTATCGCAGGATGTTTTTACACCACGATCCGACATAACGAGGCTTCAATGGCTACATCGACCCCGCGCCCGGTGGCGCTGATCATTCTGGACGGCTACGGCCACAACCCCGATGCGGCGCACAACGCCGTGGCCGCCGCCAACACGCCGAACATGGACGCGCTCTGGTCATCGCGCCCCCACGCCTTCCTTCACACCGACGGCGAACACGTGGGCCTGCCCGAAGGGCAAATGGGCAACTCCGAGGTCGGCCACATGAACCTGGGCGCGGGGCGCGTGGTGTATCAGGATTTCACGCGGATCACCAAGGCGGTCAAGGAGGGCGAGCTCGAACACATCGCACCGCTTACCCGGCCCATCGACGAAGCGGTGGCCAACGGCCGTGCGGTGCATCTTTTAGGGCTTTTATCCCCCGGCGGCGTTCATAGCCACGAGGATCATTTTCTCGCCATGGCGGAGCTTGCTGCCAGCCGCGGTGCCAAACGCATCTACCTGCACGCCTTTCTCGACGGCCGCGACACCGCGCCAAAAAGCGCGCTGGCCTCGATCGAGCGCGCCAATGCCAAGCTTGCCGAGCTGGTCGGGGCGGACAACGGCTTCGTCGCCTCATTGATTGGGCGCTTTTACGCCATGGATCGCGACAACCGCTGGGAGCGCGTGGAAAAAGCCTACCGCCTGCTCACCGACGGTGAGGCCGAGCACACCGCGAAAAGCGCCGAGGCCCTGGTGGACGCCGCCTACGCGCGGGGTGAAACCGACGAGTTCGTCACGCCAAGCCAGGTACGCCCTGCTGATCACGGCGTGACCCTGGAAGACGGCGACGCGGCGATTTTCCTCAACTTCCGCTCCGATCGCGCCCGGGAGCTGACCCGCGCCTTCGTCGACGACGACTTCGACGGCTTCACCCGCCAGCGCCGCCCGGCCCTGGCCGACAAGGGCCTGGTGATGATGACCCAGTACGCCGCCGACATTCCGGCCCCGGCCGCCTTTCCGCCCACGGATTTGACCGATACCCTGGGGGAAGTGGTCGCCAAGCGGGGTTTGAGCCAGCTGCGCATCGCCGAAACCGAGAAGTACCCCCACGTGACGTTTTTCTTCTCCGGCGGCGAGGAGAACGAGTACGAAGGTGAAGAACGCATTCTGGTGCCCTCGCCGCGGGACGTGAAAACCTACGACGAAAAGCCCGAGATGAGCGCTTTCGAGATCACCGACAAGCTGGTCGAGGCGATCGACAGCCAGCGCTTCGATTTGATCGTGTGCAACTACGCCAACGGCGACATGGTCGGCCACACCGGCGACTTCGACGCTGCGATGAAAGCCATCGAAACCGTGGACACCTGCGTGGGCCGGGTGGTCGAGGCGATCGAGCGGGCCGGCGGGGCGTGTCTGATCACCGCCGATCACGGCAACGCCGAGCAGATGGTCCACCCGGAAACCGGCGCGCCGCAAACCGCCCATACCACCTTCCTGGTGCCTTTGATCTACGTGGGCGAGCGCCAGGCCGCGCTTAAAGAGGGTCGTCTTTGCGATCTAGCGCCGACGCTTTTGACCATGATGGAGCAAAGCGTGCCCGACGCCATGACCGGCAAGCCGCTGCTTACTTTTTCATCATGATGAAACGCCCCGCCCGCGCCCTGCGCCGCACGCTGCTGAGCGCCGGCGTTGTCCTGGCGCTCAGCGCCGGGGGCGCGGCGGGCCAGGACGAGCGCGCCGCCCGGGAGGAGCTCGACGCTTTGGGCCAGCAGATCGATTCGCTGGCCACGCAGCTAAGCGAAACCGACCAGGCCCGGGACAGCGCGACCCAGGCGCTGGCCACGGTGGAAACCGAGCTGGCCCAGACTCACCAGCGCCTGGACACCCTACAGGCCGAGCGACGCACCCTGGACGATGAAACCCAGGCCCTGCGCCGCCACCGGGACCGCCTTCAGGGCGAGCGCGCCGGCCAGGTAGCGGCGCTGGCCGAGCAGTTCGCCGCGCTCTACCGGCTGGGGCCGACGCCGCAGTTGAAGCTTCTGCTCAATCAGAGCGACCCGGCCCAGCTCGATCGCATGCAGGCCTACCTGAACCGCCTGACCCGGGCGCGCCAGCAAAAGCTCGACGATATTGCCCAGCTGGATAGCGCCCTGGCCGAGACCGAAAACGAGCTCGATGCGCGCCAGACACGGCTTGCAGCGCTGACCGATGAGCTCGAGGCGCAAAGCGAAAAGCTGGCCGAAACCAGCGCCGAACGCCAAAGTGTGGTGGCCACCCTGGACGACCGCTACGCCAGCGAAGCCGACCGCCTGGCGGATCTCAACCAGACCCGCGAAGAGGCCGAGGCGCAGCTTCGCCGCATTCAGGCGGAAATGGCGCAACTGGCCGAGGCGTCGCCGACCACCCACATCGGCCGTACCCAGGGCGATCTCCCCTGGCCGGTACAGGGGGCGATCAGCGCGGGCTTTCGCGGCCAGGACGGCGTTCACTACAACGGCATCGTCATAGAGGCCAGCGCCAATACGCCGGTCACCTCGGTCCACGCCGGGCGGGTCGTGTTCGCTGACTGGATGCGCGGCTTTGGCAACCTGTTGATCATCGACCACGGCGACCAGGTCATGACCCTCTACGCCCATATGCAGCAGTTCAGCGCCCGGCCGGGCCAACAGGTGAGCCGCGGCGACGAAATCGGCCGGGTGGGAAATAGTGGCGGCCAGAGCCGCGCCGCGCTTTACTTCGAAGTAAGAAACCGTGGCGAGCCAATTAATCCACAGCGTTGGATTGCGCGCCGCTGACGGGATAAGCTGACACGACTATACACGCGGCGTCCTTCGCGCCGCCCACTGCCTTGCGGAGTCTGCATGACGCGAACTGTTAACGAGGTAATGGCCCCCGCCAGGCGGCTAATAGTGACGCTGCTACCGCTGGCGCTGCTGGCCGCCCCGCTGCCGCTAACGGCCCAGGGCGTAAACGCGGCCGATCAAGACGAGCTGCCGCTGGAGGAGATCCAAACCTTCGCCGAGGTGTTCGAGCGTATCAAGCGCGGCTACGTCGAAGAGGTGGACGACGCCACGCTTTTGCGTAACGCCATGCGCGGGCTTTTGAGCGAGCTCGACCCCCACTCCGCCTACCTGGACGTGGACGAGTTCCAAAGCCTACGTGAATCCACCCAGGGCGAGTTCGGCGGGATCGGCATCGAGGTGGGCACCGAAGGCGGCCAACTGATGGTGATTACGCCGATCGACGATACCCCCGCCTCCCGGGCGGGGCTGCTCGCCCGAGATATCATTTTGACCATCGACGGTACGCCCACCGAGAGCCTGTCGCTGCAGGAAGCCGTCACGCTGATGCGCGGCGAGCCCGGAAGCCAGCTCAACCTGACGATTCTGCGCGCCGGGGAAGAGAGCCCGCGGGACATTAGCCTGGCCCGCGAGGTGATTCGCAGCGAAAGCGTCAAGCACGAGCTGCTGGAATCCGGCTACGGTTATCTGCGCATTAGCCAGTTTCAATCGCGCACGCCAGAACAGGCCGGCCAGGCACTCGAGCGCATGGGCCAAAACCAGCCGCTGGAGGGTTTGGTGCTCGACTTACGCAACAACCCCGGCGGCGTGCTGCAGGCCGCGGTGGGCGTGGCGGACCTTTTCCTGGACAACGGGCTGATCGTCTACACCGAAGGGCGTCTCGACAATACCGAGATGTCGTTTTCCGCCAACCCGCAGACCCCGGCTCGGGACATTCCGCTGGTGGTGCTGATCAACGGCGGCAGCGCCTCCGCCGCCGAAATCGTGGCCGGTGCGCTGCAGGATCAGCGCCGGGCGGTCATCATGGGCACCGAAAGCTTTGGTAAAGGCTCGGTACAGCAGATCATGCCGCTGGGTAACGGCGAGGGCTTGAAGCTTACGACCGCGCTCTACTACACCCCCAACGGGCGCTCCATTCAGGCCCAGGGGATCACGCCGGACGTAGACGTGGTGCGCGGGCGTCTCGAGGTCGCCGAAGGGCGCCGCGAAATTCGCGAAATCGACCTGGAGGGCCACCTGAACAACCAGGCCGGCGGCGCGCGCGAGCGCAGCGGGCTTTCCGAGCGGCTGCGCGACGACTACCAGCTCAGCGAAGCGCTCAATCTGCTCAAGGCCCTCAACGTGGTGGACCGCCGCCGCTAGGCCTTAAGCTTTGGCCTAGCGGCAGGTTTGCGGCAGGCGACCCCGTTCCCCGGTCGCCTGGCGCATGATCAACCGCTTGAGGGGCACCGCCTGGTTCATACCACTCAGCCCCAGGTTGCGCGCCAGCGTCAGCACCGGCAGGCGGCTGCCAAAAAGTCCCTTGAACCCCTTCATGAGCGCAAGCATAGCAGCGTTGTCCAAACGGCGGCGCCGCTCGAAACGCGAAAGCGTCGAAAGCTCGCCCCAGGGGGCGCCGCGCCGCCAGGCGTACACCACTTCTTCGGCAAGTACCGCGGCATCCATCAACCCCAGATTCACCCCCTGGCCCGCCAGCGGGTGAATCGTGTGGGCGGCGTCGCCCACCAGCGCGAAATGTGGCTGTACGTAGGTGTTGGCGTGGCGCTGAATGAGCGGGAAGCGGTAGGTGTGATCCAGCACCTCGACACCCCCCAGCCGGTGGCCAAACGATTCGCCAAGCGCCGCCCCCAGCGCCGCCCGGGAAAGCCCTTCCAGGGTGTCCGCGTGCTCGGCCGTGGTCGACCAGACGATCGAGCAGTAGCGTTCGTCGCCGTCGACCGTGAGCGGCAAAAAGGCCAGCGGCCGGCCATCGTTGAACACCTGGCGGGCGCAGCCGCCGTGCGGCTTTTCACAGCGCACGGTGGTCACGACCGCGTCCTGAGCCATGGATTCTTCGGTGGTCTCGATCCCGGCCAGTTCACGCAGCGCCGAGCGGGCGCCGTCGGCGGCGATCAAAAGCGGTGTTTGCAGCGTACGGCCATCCTCGAGCACCAGGTAGCGCCCCTGGGGCGTGGTTTGCAACGCCGTGACCTTAACGCCGTAAAAAAGGCTCAGCGCGGGCAGGCCTAACACCTGCTCGTTGAGCGCGGCCAGCGTGACGCTGTTCTCGACGATATGGCCCAGCACCGGCGTGCCGGCCTCATCGGCGGAAAAATCGATGCTGCCACTGCCCTCGCCGTCCCATACGTGCATATAGCGGTACGGGGTGACCCGCTTGGCGGCCATGGCGGGCCAGGCGCCCAGTTGGGTTAAAAGCCGCTGGGACACCGGGGTCAGCGCACTCACCCTGGGCGTCGGCGTTGTCACGTCGAGGGTTTTCAAATCGAGCGGCGCGGCGTTGGCCTCGACCAGTGCGGTGCGCATGCCGGCGCTGGCCAAAAGCCCCGCCAGGGCGGTGCCTACCATGCCCGCGCCAACGATGACCGCATCGAACGGCTCGCGGGTGTTGCGCGATGACGCCTGTTGGGTATGCATAACCTTCCTTGTCGTGAGTGGTAGAGGTGGGGCCGTGGATGACCGGCCGGTTTAGCGCTCGAGGCCCATGGCGCGACGCGCCAGGCTTCGCCTCAGCGGGCCGATGAGATTGAGACCGATCAACCCCGCAGCGCGGGCGTGGGGCAGCAGCGGAAACGAGGCGCCAAAAAGGCGCACGAGACTGTCACTAAAGCGGATCACGTTGGTGCGATCCCGGGCCCGGCTCTGCTCGAAGGCGAGCAGCGTATGCATATCACCCAGCCCCCGGCCCTGCTGCGTGCCCTGCTCGAGCGCTTCGACCAGGTCCATCACCGAGCGCAGCGCCAGGTTAAACCCCTGGCCCGCCACCGGGTGCAGCGCGTGGGCAGCGTTGCCCAGCACCGCAAGCCCCGGGCGAACCGGCTCCCTGGCGGTGACCAGAGACAGCGGGTAGCTAAAGCGCTTGCCCACTTTGGTAAAGCGGCCCACCCGGTCGCCAAAGGCGCGCTGTAGTTGATCCAAAAACGCCCCGTCATCGAGCGCCATGCGCGCGTGCTCGGCACCGTTTTCATGGGTCCAGATCAGTTCCATGGCCTGGTTGGGCAACGGCAGCAGCGCAATCGGCCCTTCGTCCGTAAAGCGCTCGAACGCCACACCGTGATGAGGCTCGCTAATGCCTACGTGGGTGATCAGCGCGGTCTGCTCGTAGGAGCGCCGCTGGCTTTCGATGCCCAGCTGCTCCTTGAGCCCGGACCGCCCGCCATCCGCCAGCACGGTCAACGCGGCGTGAAGCGTGTCGCCGGTCGAAAGCGTCAGCCGATGGCCACCGCCATCGGCGGCCATGGTGTCGACCTTCGCCGGGCAGTACCACTCGATGGGCAGCTCGCCCAGTTTTTGATGCAGCACCTGGCCCATCCAGGCATTGGGGATGACGTAGCCCAGGGCGTCGACGCCCAGCTCACCGGCATTGAGGCGCGTGGCGCCCAAACGGCCGCGCTCGCTGATATGAATACGCGAGATCGATGAGGCCTCCTGCCGCATCGCCGCCCACACGCCGAGCTCGCGAAAGCGCTGCGCGGAGCCGGCGGCGATGGCACTGGCCCGGGCGTCGAAACTCGGCTGCCAGGTGGGCGCCTGGTCCGGGGACGAAAGCGCAGTGGCTTCCACGATCGCCACGCTCAAACCATGACGCTCGATCAGCGGTGCCAGCGCGCAGCCAAGGCTTGCCCCCACCAGCCCGCCACCCACGATCACGATATCGTAAGCAGCCGTTTTTGAAGCTTTTTCAGACGCCTTCGTGGGCATTAAGCGGCCTCCTTAAGCCATTCGTAATTTCGTAACGTAAATTACATAAAGATATTTTCTGACGTTTTAATCTGGTTACTTATTCGCCATTAACGCTTCGATTTCAGCCACCTGCTTGGGCACGTCTGCGGTGAGCACCTCGCCGCCGGTTTCGCTCACCGCGACGTTATCCTCGATACGAATACCGATACCGCGATAGGCCGCCGGGATATCGTGGTCGTCGGGCACGTAAAGGCCAGGCTCGACGGTAACGACCATGCCCTGATCGAGCGGACGCGGCGTTTTTTCATCCAGCCGGTAGGTGCCGACATCGTGAACGTCCAGGCCCAGCCAGTGCGAGGTGGAGTGGAGATAGAAGCGCCGATAGCTTTCATCCTCGATGCGCGCCTGCACATCGCCTTCGAGAAGCCCGAGTTCGACCAGACCGCGGGTCAAATCCTCGACCACGTTGGCGTGGATAGCGGCCAGGGTGGCGCCGGGGACCACGGCGGCCACGGCGCGCTCCTGGGCCTTGAGCACGACCTCGTAAAGTGCGCGCTGCGCCTCGTTGAAGCGCCCGCTGACCGGGAAGGTACGGGTAATGTCGCCGGCGTACAGGTCGAACTCGGCGCCAGCGTCGATCAGCACCAGCGAATCGCGCGTAAGCTCGGCGCTGTTTTCAATATAGTGCAACACGCAAGCGTTGGCGCCACCGCCGACGATGGTGCTATAGGCCGGGCCGCTGCCACCCTGCCAGACGAACTCGTGCTCGAGCTCGGCCTGAAGCTGGTACTCGAAAAGCCCGGGCGTACAGGTGCGCATGGCCCGGCAATGGGCGCGGGCGGAAATCGCGCAGGCATGGCGCAATAGCGCAAGCTCCGCCGGGCTTTTGACCAGCCGCTGGGCGTGGATCAATTCGCGGCTATCGAGCCAGCCCTTGAGCGCGGGCAAACCCCGGCGCTTGCCCGCTTGTGCGAACGCCAGCGCCTCTTCGGCGATGGCGAGCGCTTCGGGCTGATCCAGCGGCGCGTAGAGCAGCGTGCGCCCTTCGAGCAGGCCGGCCAAACGCTCTTCGCGCTCGGCGTTCTCGAAAGCTTGATCGATATCGTGGTGCGCCACTACGCCGCTGGCGCCCAACCGGCGGCCGGTCCAGGCCTCCAGGGTAGCGTCGCGGTCCTGGCAGAACACCACGCTTTGCCCCGCCTCCCGGCCAGGCAGCAACAACAACAGCGCGTCGGGCTCGGTGATGCCGGTCAGATAATAAAAGTCGCTTTGCTGGCGAAAGGCGTACTCGCTGTCGTTGGAGCGGGTCGCAAGCGAAGCGCCGGGGACGATCACGGCGGCATCGTCGGGGATTTGCGCCATCAGCGCCGCGCGGCGGGCGCGGTATTCGTCGTTGGCGATCGCGGCGGGGCGCGCAAGCATCTCGGGTAACATCAAAACTCCTTGATCAGTGAACCGGGGCGTCGGTCTGCTCTACCTGGGGCTGGCCCGGGTGCTGCTCGGTGTAGAGCATCATCGCAGCCATACGCGCATGCTCGCTCAGCGCGAACAGATCGTTCTCGTTTTCTGGCGAGTCGTCGATGTCCGCATCGATCTGGCCAAAGTTCGATAGATCGTCGATCGCCTCGGCCAGCGGCTGCGACCAGCGCTTTTTGAGCGCCTCGTCGGCTACCTCGTCGATGACCTCCATAAAGCCTAGCGCCCACTCCTTGAGCGCCTGAGCCTGCTCGCCGAGGGAGAAAAGCTCGTCGGGCAAAAGCGGCGCGTAGTTCAAGTCGCTGGCGCTTAATGCCTCCAGAGTTTGCCGGCGCCAGCCAAGCAACCGCTCGGCACTTGGCTCGTCTTTGGGCTGCTCGACCCCCAGGCTCATACAAACTTCATCGAGCCAGGCCTCGGCGCTGACATCGCGAAGCGCCAGAAGCGCGCAAAGCCGCCCGTCGAGAAACGCGGGTGACTGCATGCTGCCGTGAAGAAGAAAGACGTCAGCCACGTCGGAAAAGTCCTGGCGCTGTTCAATGAGGGACATGGTGTTCTCGCTTTTACGCTTTAAAAAATGGGCAAGGGGCCGACATGAAACACCCCTGCGGGCGAGTGCGCGTTGACCCCGCGCAAGTGGCTCTCTTATAGTGAACGCCGACCTGCCTTCCTATACCGTGATGTTAACGCATTCGGGCCCTGACGTGCCCGTGCCGGAGCCTTCGATGAGTAACGCCAAGCGGCCAACCAAAGAAATCACCCTGCTGGGTCGCGGCTACATGATCGCCTGCGACACCGGCGAACAAGCCAAGCTTGAACGCGCCGCTCGCTACCTGGACCGCGCCATGCAGGGCATCCACAAGCAAAGCAGCGTGCTGGGCAGCGAGCGCATCGCCATCATGGCGGCGCTGAATATCACCCACGAGCTTCTCGAGGCGCTTGACGAACACAAAGCGGGCGAGGCGAGCCTGAACCGGCTGCACGACCGACTGGAGCGTGCCTTACAAGGTACCCGCCCGGCGGAGCAGCCCTAGGGCAAACCGTTAAGCCCGGGTCTATGGCATCGGGCCTGGCTCTGTTAAGATAAGCGGGTTCTCTGGAGTGTGCGCCAGTCGTTATAGTCCCTCGAGCCTATGCGATGTACCCAGGGGGCCAAATGCTAGCCAGACCCGTGTGCATGTCCGTGCGTCGGAAAGCCTGACGGTCTGGCTGCGGCCACCCACTCTGAACCAGTAGGTTCAGGGCCAGAATGACAGCGGCACTCTGGGGAACCCTATTTTGAACGACCACACCGTGATCGACGCCCAACGTTTTGATAAAAACGCCCTGCGCCGCGAACTTCGCCGCAGACGGCGTGGGTTGAGCGAAGCGCAGCAGCAAAAAGCGGCCACCGCGCTTTGTCAGCGTCTCCAACACCTTCCCGAACTTCAGCGCGCCAGCCGCGTAAGCCTCTATCTGCCCGTGGGCGGCGAAATCGACCCGACCCCGCTACTTGGCTGGTTGGCCAAGCGCCGCGTGCAGGTCTACCTGCCGGTGCTACGCCCGTTAAGCCACAACGCGCTCTGGTTCGTTCGCTTCGACGACGATACCCCCATGGTCGAGAACCGCTTCGGCATCCGCGAGCCCTGCACCCGTTTTGGCGCCAGGCGCCACAACCGGCTGCCCGCCTGGGCGCTGGATACGCTCATCGTGCCTTTGGTGGGCTTCGACGCCCAGGCCAACCGCATGGGCATGGGCGGCGGCTTCTACGACCGAACCCTCGCCTTCATGCGCCGCAAGGGCCCAAAGCCCAACCTGATCGGCGTGGCTCACGCCTGTCAGCAGGTGAACGAACTAGCCGTCGAGGCCTGGGATATCCCGTTGAACGCGGTGGTAAGCGATCGAGGGATCGCGCGGCGTAGCTAATGAACGAAAAAAAGAACGAAAAAAAGAACGAAAAAAAGGGCTGATAGAAATCAGCCCTTTTTTTAAGCGTGTGTGTCAGCGGTTGGTTGCGTCATACCCGGCGCTGACCTTGCCAGTGGCGATCAGCTCCCTGCCAATGCCTGGGCGTATCCGGTGGCCAGTACGCCTAGAAGAAAAACCACCGTTAACGCCATCACCACATCGGGCTTTTTACGCCGCATGCCTTGTCTCCAACGTCTTTATTCGTTGCCAATGCTTTAAAGCGCGCCATCTGGCTGTCGTATCAAAAGATGGCCCACTTGACTAATTTTCAAAGCCGACTATAGAGCCAAGAGCGGGCCGCTGACAATAGCTCAAAGAGCCCTTTTTAGCGCTTATTTAAACGTTTTAACACATTACAGACGCTTGCGTGCTCTGATACGCAAAGTTAGTAAATACTTACACCGCTAGGCCATGAAGAGCTTGTAGGCCGGGTTGTCACTCTCCTGCCAGTAGCGATAGCCAATGGCGTCCAGATACTCGGCCACGTGGGTGCGGTCGATGCTGGGCACCTGCATACCGACCAGCACGCGCCCGTAGGCGGCGCCGTGGTTGCGGTAGTGAAACAGCGAAATGTTCCAGTCGTGGGGCAGCTGGGTGAGAAAGTTCATCAGCGCACCGGGCCGCTCGGGGAACTCGAAACGGTAAAGCTCTTCCTCGAAACGCTCGCTGGGCCGTCCGCCGCTTAGGTGGCGAATGTGCAGCTTGGCAAGCTCGTTATCGGTGAGATCCTCGACCTGGTAGCCGCCCTCCGTCAGCCGGTCGATCACGGCCTGGCGGTCCTCCCCGCCGGGTTTGACCTGAACGCCGACGAAAATATGGGCGTCACTGTCATCGGCGTAGCGATAGCTGAACTCGGTGACCATGCGCCGACCAAGCGTACGGCAGAACTTCTTGAAACTGCCGGGCTTCTCTTCGATGGTGACCGCCAAAATCGCCTCGCGCTGTTCGCCGAGTTCGGTACGCTCGGCGATATGCTGCAACCGGTCGAAGTTGGTGTTGGCACCGGAATTGATGCACAAAAGCGTTTCGCCCTCGGCGCCGGTTTGCTGTACGTACTTCTTGAGCCCGGCCAAAGACAGCGCCCCGGAGGTTTCCGACACCGCCCGGGTGTCCTCGAAAATATCCTTCACCGCCGCGCAGATTTCGTCGGTATTGACCGTGATCACGCCGTCGATCAGGGTTTTGGCCAGGCTAAACGGCACCTCGCCGATCTGCGCCACCGCCACGCCTTCGGCGAAGGTGCCGACCTGGTCGAGCACCACGCGCTCCCCGGCCTCGAGCGCGGCCTTCAGGCACGCGCTGTCCTCGGCCTCGACGCCGATCACCTTGATGTCCGGGCGCAGATATTTCACGTAGGCGGCCACGCCGGCGATCAAACCGCCGCCGCCTACCGGCACGAAGATCGCATCCAACCGCCCGCTGTGCTGGCGCAGTATCTCGACGCCGATGGTGCCCTGGCCTGCCACCACGTCGATGTCGTCAAAAGGCGGGATGTAGGTGTAGCCGTGCTCCTCGATTAGCGTTTGGGCGTGGGCGGCGGCATCGGCGAAAGCGTCGCCCTTGAGCACCACACGGGCGCCGCGGGAGCGCACCCCCTGGACCTTGATCTCCGGGGTACTGCGCGGCATCACGATGGTCGCCTTCACGTTCATCAGTTTCGCCGCCATGGCCAGGCCCTGGGCGTGGTTGCCGGCGGAGGCGGCGACTACGCCTTTCGCCTTCTGCTCATCGGATAGCTGGGCCATCTTGTTGTAGGCGCCGCGAATCTTGAACGAGTACACCGGCTGCAGATCTTCACGCTTGATCAAAATCTGGTTGTTGAAGCGGCGCGACAAAAAGGGAGCGGGAGAGATAGGCGTTTCGCAGGCGGCCTCGTAGACGCGGGCCTGCAGAATCTTTTTGACGGTAGCTTCGAGCATGCGGATATCCAGATTGTGAAACGGCCCGGTCGGGCAGGAAAAGCCCTTATTGGTAGCAGATCGCGCCTAATGGCGTCCAGCGTTATACGCGCGCATCAACACGCAAGGCCAGAGGCGTTATACTGACGCCGCCCTTACACTGCCCCGGAGCCCCCTTATGACGCAGGACGAGCTAAAAGCCGCCGTTGCCGATGCCGCCATCGCCGAAATTACCCCGCACCTCGAGAAAGAGACCGTGCTGGGCATCGGCACCGGCTCGACGGCGAATCTGTTTATCGACCGCTTAAAGCCGCTTCGCGACCGTTTCAAAGGCGCCGTGGCGAGCTCGGATGCCTCTAAAGCGCGCCTCGAGGCGCTGGGCATCGAAGTATTCGAGCTCAACGATGTCGGTGACGTACCTTTTTACATCGATGGCGCTGACGAAGTGAACGCTCACTTTCATATGATCAAGGGCGGCGGTGCGGCGCTCACGCGTGAAAAGATCGTGGCCGCCTGCGCCAAGCGCTTTATCTGCATCGCCGATGGCTCCAAGCGCGTGGACACCCTCGGCGAGTTTCCGCTGCCGGTCGAGGTGATTCCCATGGCGCGCTCGTTCGTCGCGCGAGAGCTTACCAAGCTCGGTTTCGAGCCGGTCTACCGCCAGGGCGTGGTGACGGATAACGGCAACCAGATCATCGATTGCTTCGAGGTCCAAATCACGGACCCGGTCGAGATGGAAACACGCATCAACGCCATCGTCGGCGTGGTCACCAACGGCCTGTTCGCCGCCCGCGGCGCCGACGTGCTGCTACTCGGCACTAAAGAGGGCGTAAAGCGTAGCGAGCGCTAACTCAAAAGCTCATCGAGGCCGTCCAGGGTGCGTTTAAGCGCGCCCTGATTCGCCCGGATGACGGCTCTGCCCGCTTCGCCGCGTGCCCTGGCAGCGCCGGGGTCGGCGAACAGGATTTCGAGCGCCTCTGCCAGCGCCTCGAAGGTGGCGACCTGGGTGAGCGCGCCCGCCTCGAGTAGCGGCGCTGCCACGTCGTCGAAGTTCTCGAGCGACGGCCCGCAAAGCACCGGCAGGCCGAGCGCGGCGGGTTCGAGCACGTTGTGCCCGCCCAGCGCCACCAACGAGCCGCCCACGAACGCTATATCCCCCGCCGCGTACAGGGTGGCCAGTTCCCCCAGGGTATCGCCCAGATAAACCTCTACGTCGTCGGTCACGCCCGCCTGCGCACTTCGCCTGGCCGTTGTGAAGCCCTGGCGCTTGCAAAGCGTGGCGACCTCGTCAAAGCGCTGCGGGTGGCGGGGTACGAGGATTAAAAGTGCTTCTGGATAACGCTTTTGCAGCGCCTGATGGGCGCTTAGCAACAGCGCCTCTTCGCCGTCCCGGGTCGAGCCCGCCACCCACACCGGGCGCTGGCGCTCACCCAAAAGTAAGCGCTTACTCTCTTCCAACGCCCTTTCATCGATAGAAACATCAAACTTGAGCGAGCCCACCACGCTAGTGCGCCCGGGCATGCCCAGGGCGTGGAAACGCTCGGCATCGCCTGTGGATTTGGCGGCAAGCCAGGTGACGTTTGAAAGCGCGGCGGCCATCAAGGGTCGAATACGTTGGTAGCGCGCCAGCGCCTTTGCGGAGAGCCGCCCGTTGACCACGGCCACCGGCACGCCCTGCTTTTGGCAGGCGTGGAGCAGGTTGGGCCAGAGCTCGGTTTCGAACATCAAGGCAAGCGCCGGGCGTAGGCGGGCGACGAACCGCCGGGCGGCGCCGGGAAAGTCCAGCGGTAGAAAGCGGTGAGCCAGGCGCGCCTTGAGCGGCTCGGGCTGGGCGTCGATCAGCGTTTGGGCTTGCTTTGCGCCGGTGGCGGTCATGGTGGTGATCAAAAGCGTATGACGCGGGTAACGCGCCAGCAGCGCCTCGATCAGCGCGCGCGCGGCGCGCACTTCCCCCACGGAGGCGCAGTGCAGCCAAATGCGCGGCCCCGGGGGGAGCGCGCCAAGGCCCAGGCCAAGACGCTGGCGGCGCGGGTAAGTGGGCACTTGCTCACGCCAGACCCGCTTTAATATCAGCGGCGAGAGCGCATAGAGCGCCGCACAGTAGAGCCCCCTGGCAAGCCCGGGGCGCTTCATCAGCGCTCGCGCTCGAGGATGGTGTCGATCATGGCCGAGGTCGATACGCCGTCCTCGAAGCCGAGCACCTTCACTTCGCCGCCGTTTTCGAGCACGGCCGTGCTTCCGGCGATCTCCTCCGGGCGGTAATCGCCGCCCTTGACCAGAATATTGGGGAGCACGGTTTCGATCAGCGCCGCCGGGGTGTCCTCGCTAAAGGGCACGACCCAGTCCACCGCGCCGAGCCCCGCGAGCACCTGCATGCGCCGCTCGAGCGGGTTGATGGGCCGCTTGGCACCTTTCAGCCGGCGAATCGAAGCGTCGTCGTTGACCGCCACGATCAGCCGGTCGCCGAGGCGCCTGGCCTGCTCCAGGTAGCTTACGTGGCCCGCATGGAGGATATCGAAGCAGCCGTTGGTCATCACCACCCGCTCGCCGCGCTGGTTGGCGGCGCGCACCGCTTTGACCAACGCCTCGCACTCGGTCACGCCGAACTCGGCAGGCTTGTCGCCGTACTGGGCGCTGGAAAGCTCCTCCACGCTGAGCGTGGCGGTGCCGGGCTTGGCCACCACCAGCCCGGCCCCCAGGTTGGCGAGCATCATGGCATCCGGCAGCTCGCTACCGGCGGCCAGCGCCAACCCCATCAAAGCGATCACGGTGTCGCCGGCGCCGGTGACGTCGAACACTTCCTGGGCGCGGGTGGGCAGGTGAAGCGCGGGGTGCTCCTTGCGAATCAGCGTCATGCCTTTTTCGCTGCGGGTAATCAAAAGCGCATCGAGTTCGAGCTCGGCGCGTAATGCCTCACCGCGGCGCTCCAGGGCTTCGTCGCTTTCGCATACGCCCACCACCGCCTCGAATTCGGCCAGGTTGGGGGTAATCAAACTCGCCCCGCGGTAGCGGGTAAAGTCGGTGCCCTTGGGGTCAATCAAAACGCGCTTGCCGCGGGCCCTGGCCATGGCGATGAGTCGCTCGACCTGGTTGAGCGTGCCCTTGCCGTAGTCCGAAAGAATCATCACCTCGGCATCGCCAAGGGCACCGTCCACCTGGCCGAGCAGGTCGTCGGTCTCCACGCCGGCAAGCGACTGCTCGAAATCGAGCCGGATCAGCTGCTGGTTACGACTCATCACCCTTAACTTGGTAATCGTGGGGAGCCGCGGGCTCACCTGGAAGTGAGTGCTTACATTGGCGCTTGCCAACTGCTCTCTTAAAAGCGCGGCGTGTTCGTCGTCGCCCACTACGCCGGCAAGCGCGGTTTGCGCGCCGAGCGCGGCCACGTTGAGCGCCACGTTCGCCGCCCCGCCTGGCCGGTCGTCGGCCCCTTCCACGCGGACCACCGGAACCGGCGCTTCCGGGGAAATACGCGAGGTGTTGCCGTGCCAGTAGCGGTCGAGCATCACATCGCCCACCACCAGAACGCGGGCGTGCTGCAAAGTGGTTAAATCGACTTTCATCCAATGACCCCGTTGTGGTGGGTAGCAGTGTGCTCGAGCAGCGCGTCGAGCTTTTTGATCACCTCGTCGGTGCTGATCAGATCCATGGCGTCGGCGTGGCGTACCCGCTGCCCCCAACTGACCTCGTCCACCGATTTGTTCAGATAGGTACGCACCGCTTGCGGGTAGGCGTTGACGGCGAACTCTTTCCACAGATACGGCGCGGCGCGCTGGGGGTTGGTGGTGGCGTAAAGGCCAAGCGTCGGCGTGCCCAGGGCATTGCCCATGTGGGCCGGACCGGTATCCGGGGCGATCACCGCGCGGGCCTGGTCGATCAGCGCCAGTACGCCCTTGAGCGATGTACCGCCAATGGCGTTGACGACGCTGCCCTTCTTGCAAAGCGCTTCGATCGCATCGCCCATTTCACGCTCGGCGGCGCTGCCCCCGCCGGTGAGCACGCTTATAAGGCCGTGGTACTGGTAGGCGTGATCGATCACGCTGGCGTAGCCCTTGACCGACCAGTTGCGAAAGTTTCGAAGCCTTGCGTTGCTGCACGGGTTGATCACCAGGTACGGCGCCTGGCCTGCCAGCGCCTGGGCCTCCTCGTAAGCAGTCGAGGGAATCGCCAGATCCCACTCCAGCCGGTCGTCCTCCACGCCCAGCGCTCGTGCAAAGTCCATGAACGACTCGAGCACGTGGGGGTGGCGGCGCGGGGTAAGCTGGTGCTGGGTGAACCAGTGCTGGCAGTCCTTGGCGCGGGCCTTGTCATAGCCCAGCCGCACGTCGGCCTTGAGCCCGAGCGACAGCACGCTTGCGCGGATCGCCTGCTGCATGTGCAAGAGCACGTCGAAGCGGGTATCCGCGAGGGCGCGCCAAATATTGCGCATGCCCGCAAGGCCGGTCGCCTTGTCGAACACGATAAATTCGACCCCGGAAAGACCCGACAGTAAACTGTGCTCGCCCTTGCCGATGATCCAGGTGATGCGCGCCTCGGGCCACTGGCGCTGCAAGGCGCGCACCGTGGGTACGAGATTGCACACATCTCCCAGCGCCGAAAGGCGTAAAATGGCAATATGGCGAGGATTCTTGGGCAAAGAGGGCTTCATGCGCTTAGCGGCACTCCAGCAGAAAAATTGGCTGATTCTACACGATGTAGACAGTTTAAGTGACGACACCTCGCCACACCAACCTGGGCCCGCGCTCTTCGATGGCGACCAGTGGCGCCGCCAGGGCCATGTCGTGGGCGAGGCGCCGGGGCGCGGCAGTAGCCTGTTCCTTCGCGTCGGCGATGAGCAGTGGGTGCTGCGCCCGTACCGGCGCGGCGGGCTGATCGCCCGACTCAGCGAAAAGCGCTACCTGTGGCTCGGCGCCGAGCGCACCCGCGCCTTTCGCGAACTGCGCCTTACCGCCGCGCTTTATGACCAGGGCCTGCCGGTGCCCCGCCCCATCGCCGCTGGCGTCACCCGCAAGGGTGCAAGCTACGAAGCCGCGCTGATCACCCGGCGCATCCCCGGCGCCCGGGCGCTTGCTTCGCTTCTCGCCGAGAACACCGCCAGTGAGGCGCTACTGGAAAGCGTGGGCGCGATGATCAAGCGCTTTCACCTGGCCGGGCTCGACCACGTGGATCTCAACGCGCGCAATATACTGATCGACGCGCAGCATACGCCCTGGCTGATCGATTTGGACCGCTGTCGGCTACGCCCGCAAGGGCGCTGGCAGGCGAGTAACCTCGAGCGCCTTGCACGCTCGATGGCCAAATTCATGGCCTCTCCCGATACCGCCATGATGGCCATCGCCGCGGGCTATGACCACGATCAAGCCAGCGCGTCGTAGTAGCCCATGAGCTTTGTGACGTGGCGCTTGTTGCTGTAGTGCTGCTCGACGCGCTGCCTGGCCGCCGCGCCCATGGCCTTGCGGCGCGCCTCGTCGTCGATCAGCGCCGCCATGGCGTCGCGCCAACCATCGACATCGAAAGGATCGACCAGCACGCCCGAAGAAGGGTCGACCAGCTCGGGCAGCGAGCCGGTATTGGCGCCGATGATCGGCAACCCGCAGGCCATGGATTCGATGATCGTTAGACCAAACGCCTCGTTTTCCGACGGGATACACACCAGATCGAGCACCGGCAGAATCTCGGTCAAATCGCTGCGGTGGCCCAAAAAGCGGATTTTTTCGGCAAGCGGGGTGTTCTCGATCATCGCCTGGAGCTTTGCATAGAAATGCTCGGTGCCGCCGGAGGCGTAGTCGGTGCCGCCAATCGAAACGGCGAAAAACGCGCGCTCCGGGGGAAGCTTCAAAAGCGCCTGAACCCACACGTCCTGGCCCTTGCCCGGCGTTACTCGCCCGGGCAGGCCAATGGCCACCGCACCTTCGGGAATACCGAGCTCGGCGCGTTTGGCGCTGACCGCGCCGGGCGTTCGAGCCGGATGATACTTGTCGATATCCACGCCGTGGGGCAGGCAGATGATGCGCTCCCGCGCCAGCGGCAGGTTCTTGACGTTACGCGCGTGGGTGGCCTGGCTAATCGAGAGCACGCGGTCCACGCTTGCGTAGGCGAAGCGGTGGTAGGGGCTTTTCTTGGCCCGCTGGCCGCCGACGTGGTCGGTGTACAAAACGCGAATGCTCGGCAGCAAAAGCCTCAAAAGCGAGGTCAGGCGCAAGTCGCTCGATTTATGGCAGTGAATCACCCGCACGTTTTCGTCGATCAGCCAACGGCGAATGCGCAGCGCGCTTTTGAGCGCCTGCACGTTGCTCTCGAACGCCAAAAAGTTGACGCCATTGCGCTCGAAGTAGGTCTCGATTCGGGTCTCGCGCAGGCACAGTCCGATGACCTCGACCCCGGCCTCGAGAAGGTCCTCGATCACCCGGTCGACATAAAGCTCCATTCCTCCTTTGCCATCGGACATGCAAAGTTGTAGCACTTTCTTCGCCATCATCGCCCCGCTAAACGCGCCGTTAAACAAGTTCGTCGTTGTCTTGTAGTATACAGGCTGCAATTAACCGGGTATTCATCATGGCGCAGAAAGTGCTGGTCGTGCGTAACGACAAAATTGGCGATTTTATGCTGGCCTGGCCGGCCCTTGCCTGTCTCAAAAGCGCCACTCCCCAACCCCACGTCACCGTGCTGGTGCCTGCCTACACCCAGGCATTGGCCCAGGCTTGCCCCTGGGTGGACGAGGTCATTATCGACCCGGGCCCACAGGGCGACAAGAGCGCCCAAAAGGCGCTGCTCGAGGCCATCAAGGCCGCGCGTTTCGACGCCCTGCTGACACTTTTCTCCACTCCTCGCGTTGGCATACTGGGCTGGCGGGCGGGCATACCGCGGCGCCTGGCGCCGGCGACCAAGTGGGCGCAAATCTTCTACACCGACCGCATCACCCAGCGCCGCTCGCAATCGAAAAAACCCGAGTACCAGTACAACGTGGACCTGGCCTGCGCGCTTTTGGAAAAGCTCTCGCTCAAGCTGCCCCGCCTGCCCGCCCCGCCCTTCTGGCCACTGGACGACGCCCTACGCGAGCGCGAGCGCCAGGCGCTAGTGGGCCAGGAAAACGCTTTCGCGATCGTGGTGCATCCGGGCAGCGGCGGCTCGGCGGTGAACCTTACCACCGCGCAGTACGCCGCGCTGGTGCGCCAGGTGAATGAGCAAGTAGACGCCGCGCTTTGCTGGCGAGTGAGCGCCGGCCCCGGTGAAGAACCCCAGGCCCAGGCGCTGGTCGAAATGCTCGCCCTGGAAGACATTAGCGCCGCGCGCCTGGCGCCCAGCGAGAGCGTCAAGGCGTTTGCGCTACAGCTGGCCGGGGCCGACATGCTGATCGCCGGTTCCACCGGGCCGCTGCATATCGCCGGCTGTTTGAATATCGCCACCGCCGGGTTTTACCCGGCCAAACGCTCGGCCACGCCGCTTCGCTGGCAAACCTGCAACGCCGCCGATAAACGGCTGGCCTTTAGCCCGCCGGAAAACGCCGATAGCCAAGACATGGCCGCCATCGATATCGACGCGGCGGCTGCCGATATTTCAGCGCTTGTCCGCACCCGGCTGATGGCGCACCCATAGCGCGGCGTACTTGTTGAAGGTGGAGTGCGCGGAGAGAATAGCGAGTAGCAGCCCTTGGCGGCCGTCTAAAAAGCCTGCCTTGAGCAGGTACATCTTGATGAAGCAGCCCAGCCCATGCGCCACGCCCTGGCCGATGGAGGCTTTTTTGCCCAGGGCTGCGCGCTGCTCGGCCCAGGCATCGGCGTAGTGGGCGGATTTCTCCAGGTAGTGGCGCACGTCGCGGTAGGTGTAGTGCAGTAGATCGCCGCTTAGCGGCTCGACGCTGAGCGCCTCGGGCACGACGAGTTTTTCGTGCACGAGTGCCGCGTTATAGGCGGCCTGGCCTTTGGGGTAAAGGCGCAAAACCCGGTCCGGGTACCAGCCACTGTGGCGGATGAAACGGCCAAAGCACCAGGAGAGCCGACTCAGGGCGTACACCGCCGGCGGCGCCTTGACGGCGTTTTCGATGCTTTCGCGAAGCTCATCGGTGACGCGCTCGTCGGCGTCTATCATCAGGATCCAGTCGCCTTGCGCCAACGCCTCGGCGCGCTGACGTTGAACGCCAAAGCCTTGCCAGTCGGCGTTCACGTTGACATTGTCGGTGAACTCCCGGGCGATGGCGCACGTCTCATCAAGGCTTCCGGCGTCGAGAACGACGATCTCATCGGCCCAGGCCAGGGTTTCGAGGCAAGCGCGAAGGTGGTGCGCTTCGTTTTTGACGATCAGTACAGCGGAAATGGCCACAGGTCACCTTTGCCAGGTACGGGGTGTTAATCGTTGCCGGCCGGGAATCTGCCACCCGCACACAACACATTTGCTAAGCTAGCATACTCATTTGATTCACGATGGAAAGGGATATGGCATGGCGTGGATAAGGACCTATCGACTCACCCCTTGGCTGCCGCTTATGGTTCTAGGGCTAAGCCTTGGCTACGCCGTGACGGTTGTAACGCGCCTGCCCTGGTGGACGCTTTTCATCATTGCCGCCGTCTGGATCGGCGCGGGGCTCAAACTTCGCTGGGGCAAACCCCGGCGGGCACGCTATCGCGCCGTATGGCCCTGGTCGCTGGTTCCCTTGAGCCTTCTAGGCATTTACGTCTACCTGGCCGATAGCTTTGGCAACGTGGACCTGGGGGCGGTGTTTTTCCACCTGCAGGCGGGCATCACCAACCACGGCGGCGGCGGCAAGGTCGTCATCGCCGTGCTCTATACGCTGACGATGGTCGCGGTGCTTGCCTCGGTGACCTGGATGGCCCGTCACGACCAGCGCTGGCGGCTTGCCGAGCGTTTTTTCGCGCTGGCGATCCTTGCCATCAACCCGCTGCTTTATGGTTTGGGCCAGCGCAGCGCGGCCATCGTCACCGACGATGGCGAGTGGCTCGACCGGCGCTACACGCCGCCGCCGCAGGTCAGCCAGAGCGACCCACCCAACCTGGTGCTGATGTACCTGGAGAGCCTGGAGCGTACCTACGGCGACGAACGCTTTGGCGATGCCTACGCCGACCTGGAGGCGCTGGGCGAGCGCGGGATGGTCTTCGAAGGGGTGCGCCAAATGGAGAACACCGGCTGGACCATGGCCGGCATGATCGCAAGCCAGTGCGGTGTACCCTTGATGCCGGCGGGGCTTTTGCACGACACCCAGTTCGAGCCGCTACAGCAGGTAGTGCCCGGGGTGGAGTGTTTGGGCGACGTGCTGGCCGGGCAAGGCTACCGGCTCAGTTATCTGGGTGGGGCCAGCTCGCAGTTTGCCGGCAAAGGGCTTTTTTATCGCGGCCACCAATTCCAGACCGTCAAAGGCAAGGAGGAGTGGGTCGAGGAGCTCGATAACCCGGAGTACATCAATAGCTGGGGCGTTTATGACGACACGCTTTACGATCAGACCGAGCAGGAGATACGCCGTTTGAACAGCGAGGATGACGGCCCCTGGGCGGTGGTCAATCTAAGCCTGGCCGGCCACGCCCCCCACGGCTTTCCCTCGCAAACCTGCCTCGACCGCCAGGGCGAGTTCGACGGCCAGGATATTCTCTACTCGGTGGAGTGCTCGGCCTGGCAAGCGCGGGAGCTGATCGAGCGCCTGGACGATCAGGGCCTTTTGGACAATACCCTGGTCGTGGTGCTGAGCGATCACTTGACCATGCGCGTCTCGGTGTGGGACCAGCTCACCGCCCTCGACCGGGACAATACCCTGATCATGCTGGGCGATCACATCGAGCCTCAACGCATTCGGCGAAACGCCACCATGCTCGACGTATTCCCCACCCTGCTGGAAGCGATGGGCCTGCCTTTAAAGGAGCACCGGGCGGGGCTTGGCGTGTCGCTATTGGGCGACCGCTCGACGCTTACCGAGGCCCACGGGCTGGAGGTGCTCAACGAGCGCCTGCGCGAAGAGACCGCGCTTCAACACAGGCTTTGGGAAGGCTTGACCCCGCAACGCCGCGCCGCGTCGACGCCGTCCGAGCAGGCCCTCGAAAGGCCGGACGCCGCGACCAGCAACGCGGACCTCAACCGCTGACGATAACGTTGGGTGCGCCTTCGTGAGCGGCGTGCAGCGCGTTATAAACCCGCTGCTCGGTCAAATGGTTCAAGCAGTTGGTGTGGCCCAGCGGGCAGACGCGCTTGAAGCAGGGCGAGCACTCGAGCCCCAGGTAGTGGATGGTCGCGCTGTCGGTGAGCGGCGGCGTATAGCGCGGCGACGACGAGCCGTAGAGCGCGTGAATAGGCACGCCCACGGCGGCGGCTACGTGCATTAGCCCCGAATCGTTGGTCACCACCTGGCGGCAGTCGGCGAGCAAATCCACCGCATCTGCCAGCGCCGTCTGCCCGCACAGGTTGTAAACGTGGGGAAGGTCGCGTTTGATTTCTTCGCCCACCGCATGATCCTTTGGCCCGCCGAAAATGCGCACCTCGAACCCGTCATCGATCAAGCGCTTGGCCAGGGCGTGAAAATACGCCGGCGGCCACTGCTTGGCCGGGCCATACTCCGCGCCCGGCATCATCCCCACCGCCGGGCGCGACGAAAGCGCAAGCTTCAAACGCAGGTTCACCAGGTTGTCTAAATCCACGTCGAGGCGCGGCGGGGTAATCGCGAAATCGCCGTTTAGGGCCTGCTCCTGGGGCAAGCCCAGCGAGACGAAACGCTTCACGGTCTGGTCGAGCACCGTTTTGTCGAGCTTACGCGCCTCGGTCAAAAGCCCGTAGCGGTACTCTCCCAGAAAGCCCACTCGCTCGGGGATACGGGCCAAAAACGGTACCAGCGCGGCCTTCCAGGAACGGGGCAGCACGATGGCCGTATCGAACCGCCCGCGAAGCCGCGCCGCCAGTTCGCGGCGGCTTTTCAAACCAAACTCGCCGTGGCCTGCTGACAGCGCCAACACTTCATCGACCTGGGGCATACGCGCAAGAATCGGCTGCGACCAGCCGGGGGCGACCACGCCGAGGGTGGCGCCCGGATAGCGCGCCTTGAGTTCGATAAAAAGGCTCTGGGCCATCACCATGTCCCCCACCCAGGAGGGACCCACGACCAAAAGCCGCTTGGCGGTGTTAGCCATTGAGCCACTCCAGGTAGGCTTTCACGCCCTGGGCGACGGTCTTGAACGCCACGTCACACCCGGCTTCTCGAAGGCGCCCGATATCCGCCCGGGTGTAGCTCTGGTAGCGGCCCTTGAGTTCTTCGGGGAAGTCAATGTAGTCGATCTGGCCCTTGCCGTAGTAGTCGATCACCGCCTCGCCGATCGCCTTGAACGGCTCCGCCCGGCCGGTGCCCAGGTTGAAAATACCCGAGACGCTCGGGTGATCCAGAAACCACAGGTTTACATCGACCACGTCGCCGACATAGACGAAATCGCGGCTCTGCATGCCGGCCTCGAACCCGTCGTGGGCGCCAAAAAGCTTGAGCGTCTCGCCCGCGCTCACCTGACGGTGGTTATGAAACGCCACGCTCGCCATCTTGCCCTTGTGTTGCTCCCGCGGGCCGTACACGTTGAAGTAACGGAACCCGACGACCTGGGTGGTCAGCGTCGGCATACGCGCCCGTACGTGCTGATCGAACAGCAGCTTCGAGTAGCCATAAACGTTGAGCGGCTTCTCGAACGACGGGTCCTCCTTGAAGACCTCACTGCCACCGTAGGTGGCCGCGGAGGAGGCGTACAACAGCGCCGCGCCGTGCTGCTCGCAGTACTCCAGCAACACCTTCGAGTACTCGAAGTTGTTTTCCATCATGTACTGACCGTCCCACTCGGTGGTGTCCGAGCAGGCGCCTTCGTGGAAAACCGCCTCGATGGCGGGAAGGTCGTTGGGCTCGCCACGTAGTGACGCCTTGATCTCGGCGATGAAGTCGTCCTTGTCGCGGTAGTCGAACAGCGTGCAGTCGACCAGATTGACGAACTTGGTGCCGTCCGACAGGTCGTCGACTACTAAAATGTCGGTGCGTCCGCGCGCATTGAGCGCTTTTACGATATTGGCGCCGATAAATCCGGCTCCACCGGTCACTACGATCATAAGATCTCCTTCAAAAGCGCTCTGGTTGGCTTTGGTGCCTATAACCCATCTGCTTGGGATTGTATACTTGACGGCTTCTGAATTCATGGCCAATGGTGCTTTTTGCGATGAGTGTCTCGACGAACCAATCGACACCGGATGTGTCGACCTTTCAAGGCTTGATCCTTGCGCTGCAGCAGTACTGGGCGGAACAGGGCTGTGTGATCCTCCAGCCGCTGGATATGGAAGTGGGCGCGGGAACCTTCCACCCCGCCACCTTCCTGCGCTCAATTGGTCCGGAGACCTGGAACGCCGCCTACGTGCAGCCTTCAAGACGCCCCACCGACGGGCGCTATGGTGAAAACCCCAACCGCCTGCAGCACTACTACCAGTTTCAGGTGGTGATGAAGCCTTCGCCGAGCAACTTCCAGGAGCTTTACCTTGGCTCGCTCAAACGCCTGGGGCTCGACCCGCTGATCCACGACGTTCGCTTCGTCGAAGACAACTGGGAGTCCCCTACCCTCGGCGCCTGGGGGCTTGGCTGGGAAATGTGGCTCAACGGTATGGAAGTGACCCAGTTCACCTACTTCCAACAAGCCGGGGGGATCGAGTGTTACCCGGTCACCGGCGAGTTGACCTACGGGCTCGAGCGTATCGCCATGTACCTGCAGGACGTGGACAGCGTGTACGACCTGGTGTGGGCGATTGCCCCGGACGGCAGCCGCGTCACCTACGGCGACGTCTACCTGCAAAACGAGCGCGAGCAGTCGACCTATAACTTCGAGCACGCCGACGTCGATCACCTGTTCGCCAACTTCGACCACCAGGAGCAGGAGTGCCAGAAGCTGTTGGCGGCTTCACTGCCGCTGCCCGCTTACGAGCAGGTGCTCAAGGCCTCGCACACCTTCAACCTGCTGGATGCGCGCCACGCGATCTCGGTCACCGAGCGTCAGCGCTTCATCTTGCGCGTGCGCACGCTGGCCCGCGACGTGGCCCACGCTTATTTCGAATCGCGCAAGGCAGCAGGCTTCCCGATGGCCTCCGAGGCCCTTCGCCGTGAACTACTAGACGACCAGGGAGACGCATAAATGGCCGCTGATACGCTACTACTCGAGCTTGGCGCTGAAGAACTGCCGCCGAGCGCCCTGGATGCGCTGTCGGACGCGTTCGCCTCGGGAATCGAAAAAGGGCTTACGGATGCCGAGATCGGCTTCGAGAAAGTAATCGCCTACGCCACGCCCAGGCGTTTGGCCGTGCGCGTCGAGGCGCTGGCCGACAAGCAGCCCGACCGCGAAGTCGAAAAGCGCGGCCCGGCATTGGCCGCCGCCTTCAAGGACGGTGTGCCCACCAAGGCCGCCGAAGGCTTCGCGCGCTCCTGCGGGGTCAGCGTGGACGAGTTGATTCACCTGGAAACCGACAAAGGCACCTGGCTTGGCTTTCGCGAGCACCAGCCCGGCGAGAGCGTCCAGGACCTGCTGCCGGCGCTTCTTCGCAAGACGCTGACTACCCTGCCGGTGCCCAAGAACATGCGCTGGGGTGCTTCCCGTGTCGAGTTCTCGCGCCCGGTTCACTGGCTGTTAGCGCTTTACGGCAGTGACGTGATCGCCGCCGAGGCGCTGGGGTTGGAGGCGAGCCGTACCACCTACGGCCACCGCTTCCACGCCCCGGATGCTCTTCAGCTCGCGCACGCTGACGACTACCTGGCCACCCTGGAGAACGCCTATGTGCTGGCGGATCGCACCAAACGGCGCGAGCGCATCCGCGAGCAGGTGCTGGCCGAGGCCGAGGTTCACCATGCCAACGCCGTCATCGACGAAGACCTGCTGGTTGAAGTAAGCGGTTTGGTCGAGTGGCCCGTCGCGCTGACCGGCACCTTCGACGAACGCTTTTTGAAAGTCCCCGGTGAGTGTCTGATCTCGTCGATGAAGGCGAACCAGAAGTACTTCCACCTGCTGGACGACGACGGCGCGTTGAAGCCGCTGTTCATCACGGTGTCCAATATCGAAAGCCAGGACCCACAGCAGGTGATCGCGGGTAACGAGAAGGTGATTCGCCCGCGCCTGGCGGATGCGGTGTTCTTCTATGATACCGACCGCAAACAGAGCCTGGCCTCGCGCATTCCCCAGCTCGAGCACGTGGTGTTCCAGCAGCAGCTCGGCACGCTTGCCGACAAGGTACGCCGCAGCACCGCGATTGCCACGTTCATTGCCCAGCAGATCGGCGGTGATACCGGCCATGCCCAGCGCGCCGTGGCGCTGGCCAAGTGCGACCTGGTGACCGAAATGGTGCTCGAGTTCCCCGAGCTTCAGGGCATCATGGGCCGCTACTACGCCGAGCAGGACGGTGAACCCGTCGAGGTCGCCCAGGCGCTGGAGGAGCAGTATCTGCCCCGCTTCGCTGCGGACGATATACCGCAAAGCCAGGCGGGCAAGGCGCTGGCGCTGGCCGACCGCCTCGACACGTTAGTGGGTATCTTCGCCATTGGTCAGCGCCCCACCGGCGCCAAAGACCCCTTCGCCCTGCGCCGCGCCTCCATCGGCGTGCTCAACATTTTGGTCAAAGGTGAGCTCGACCTGGACCTGGGCGAGCTTTTGAACGTGGCCGCCGAACAGCACCGCGAGCTCGCCTCGGCGGAACTGGTCGACGACGTTCTGACCTACATGCTGGACCGCTTCCGTGCCTGGGGTCAGGAGGAAGGCATTACCGCGGAGATGTACCTGGCCGTACGCGCCCGCCCGGTGACCAAACCGCTGGATTTTGCTCGCCGCTTGCACGCGGTGAAGGCGTTTACCCAGCGCGAAGAAGCCCAGGCGCTGGCCGCCGCCAACAAGCGCGTCTCTAATATCCTCAGCAAACAAGACTTCGACGGCAGCACCGCCGTAGAAGAGACACTGTTGCAGGAAGACGCCGAGCGCGCGCTATTTGACGCCGTTTCCAAAAGCCAGACCCAGGTCGCGCCGCTGTTTGCCACCGGCGACTACCAACAAGCACTGGATACATTGGCAACGCTCAGGGCGCCGGTCGACACCTTCTTCGATGACGTCATGGTCATGGCCGATGACCCGGCGATCCGCCAAAACCGTTTGGCGCTTTTGGCAAGCCTTCAGGCGCTCTTCCTCGAGGTGGCGGATATCTCGCTTTTGCCTCAGTAAAATACTGGCGCTCGTATTCAAGGGGACCTCGGTCCCCTTTTTTTTATGATGCTTGTTAGGGCAATACCGGCGTGCAAAACACGCTGTTTCACGTGAAACACTTAGCGTATCTTGCTAAGTTAATAGAGTTCGCGAGCCGTTGAAGGCGCCGCCCACGCTCGAAAAAAGAGACCCCGATGTACGAAACGTTTTTGAAGCAGACCTACCCGGACCAACAGGCGTCCATGGCTGCGCATACAATCGATGGCGAAAAGGTATGGTTAAAGCGGGCGGCGAAACGCAATTCGCGGCTCGCCTACGCGCCGCTCAAACTTTTAGCCGGACTCACCAGAATCGAAGCGCTCAAGCCCGTTCCCAACCTGGGCGGCGAGCAGAGCATTCAAACCGAAGTGGCCAGGCTACAAGCGCTGGACGCAGCGGGCTTCAACGTTCCCACCGTGCTGGCCGCGGATGACAACGCGCTGCTTCTCGCCGATGCTGGAACCCCGCAGGCCCCCGCCACCACCCTGCTCGATGCGCTCAAGCGCGCCTCGACACAAGCCGAGGTCGATTCGCTACTCACCCTCGGCCTCGACTCATTGGTCGATCTTCACCGCCACGACGCCTACCTAAGCGAGGCCTTTGCGCGCAACATTCTCATCACTGAAGGCAAAGTGGTCTTCATCGATTTTGAAACCGACCCGGGCCAGGTACATACGCGGGTTAACTGCATGGTGCGCGACTGGTACTGCCTGATATTCTCGCTTTACGGCAAACTGCATAAGTCACCGCTTGCGCGCGAGCGGTTGACGCCGGCGTTCATTGCCGGGCTCGAGAACGAACGCGAGGACGTCGTCAGCCAGTTCAAGGCGATGCTGCCTGCCCTGCTGCGCCTGCGTAAAATCCCCTTCAAGCGCCTGGGCGGCGACGGGCGCAAGATCGATGTCACCCTGCGCTCGCTTACGGCCTTACACGAGCACTTCTCATGAGCCCCACTCTGCCCGTATCAGCAAGCAAACTGGTGATCCTCGACCGCGACGGCGTGATCAATCACGACTCGGACCACTACGTTAAATCTCTCGATGAATGGGTCGCCTACCCCGCCTCGATTGCTGCGATCGGCGAGCTTACCCGCGCTGGCTTCACCGTGGCCGTGGCGACGAACCAGTCCGGCCTGGCCCGGGGCTATTTTAGCGAGGCGACGCTTGCGGCCATGCACGACAAGCTCACTCACTTGGTCGAAAACGTGGGCGGCACTATCGCCCACATTGCTTACTGCCCTCACGAACCCGCCGACGATTGCACCTGCCGCAAACCGCTGCCCGGCCTTTTGCAACAAATTCAGCACGCGCTGAATCTTGAAAGCCTAAAAGGCAGCTGGATGGTGGGCGACAGCCTGCGCGATCTTCAAGCCGGTGTTGCAGTAGGCAGCCAGCCGGTACTCGTAAAAACCGGCAAGGGAGCACGAACGCTCGAGAAAGGAGAAGGGCTGGAGAACGCCCAGGTATTCGATGACCTGGCGGCGTTTACCCGGTGGCTACTCGCCGCTTAAGGCGTAACAAAGGTTGGAAGCCGCAGAATCGCAGGTTCAAAATATAAAAAAACGCCGCGCTAAGCGCGGCGTTTTTTTGCTCATGTTTCACGTGAAACAAAGCGCTAGATATCGAGGTTAGCGACCAGCGCGTTGGTTTCGATGAAATCACGGCGAGGCTCGACTTCGTCGCCCATCAGCGTGTTGAACATCAAATCCGCGGCCACGGCGTCTTCGATGGTCACGCGCAGCATGCGGCGGCTATCCGGGTCCATGGTGGTTTCCCATAGCTGGTCCGGGTTCATCTCACCAAGGCCCTTATAGCGCTGTACCGAGAGCCCTCGCTGGCCTTCGTTCATCAGCCACACCAGCACCTCGGAGAAGTCTACAACGGGCTTCTTGCGCTCACCGCGGGCGATAAAGGCGCCCTCTTCCAGCAGATTGTTCAGTGTTTCGCCTAGTGCCGACATGGCGCGGTAATCGGCGCTCTCGAAGAAGTCGAGCCCCCACACGTACTCGGTGGTGACACCGTGGGCGATGAGCGACACCGTGGGCAGCAGCAGCCCGCGCTCGCTATCTTCCTTCAGCGCGAAATGGTAGCGCGGCCCCCCTTCGTAGGCCACCCGTTCGTCCATGGCGGTTTGCAGCTCGGCAATCCAGTTCTCCATGGTGACTCGATCCTTCAGGCTGGTTTCGCCTTGAAGAGCGCTTGCGTGTACCGCCTGACGCAGCACCTCGATCGGAAATACTCGTCCCAGGCGATCGATACGCTTCATCACATTGCGGTACTGATTCACCAGTGCTTCGAGCTGAGAGCCGGTAATCGCCGGCGCATCGGCATTGACGTGAAGCCCGGCACCGTCGAGCGCCGTGGTGGTCAGGTAGTCGATCATCGCCTGCTCGTCTTTCAGGTAGAGCTCTTGCTTGCCGCGCTTGATCTTGTAAAGCGGCGGCTGGGCGATAAACACGTGACCGCGCTCAATAAGCTCCGGCATCTGGCGGAAGAAGAACGTCAACAGCAGCGTGCGGATGTGCGAACCGTCGACGTCGGCATCGGTCATGATGATGATCGAGTGATAGCGAAGTTTGTCCGGGTTGAACTCTTCGCGGCCGATACCACAGCCAAGCGCGGTGATCAGCGTACCGACTTCCGCCGAGGAGAGCATCTTGTCAAAGCGTGCTTTCTCGACGTTGAGGATTTTACCCTTGAGCGGCAAAATGGCCTGGGTGCGACGGTCACGCCCCTGCTTGGCGCTACCGCCGGCGGAGTCACCCTCCACCAGGTAAAGCTCGGACTGGCTGGGATCTTTCTCCTGGCAGTCGGCGAGCTTGCCGGGCAGACCTGCGATATCCAGCGCCCCTTTACGGCGGGTCATGTCACGCGCCTTGCGCGCCGCTTCCCGGGCCCGGGCAGCATCGAGCATCTTGTTGACGATCGCTTTCGCCTCGTTGGGCTTTTCGACCAGGTACTCGGCCAGCAAACGGCCCATCTCCTGCTCGACCGCCGTTTTCACCTCGGAGGAGACCAGCTTATCCTTGGTCTGCGAGGAGAACTTGGGATCCGGCACCTTCACCGAAATGATCGCCGTCAAACCTTCCCGCGCATCGTCACCGGCCGTGCTGACCTTGGCTTTTTTCAGCAGGCCTTCGGTTTCGATATAATGGTTCAAGGTACGCGTCAGCGCCGCACGGAAGCCGGCCAGGTGTGTACCACCGTCGCGCTGGGGAATATTATTGGTATAGCAGTAAATGCTTTCCGTGAAGGTATCGCTCCACTGCATCGCGACTTCCACCTCGACACCATCATCACGGATCGCGTTGAAATGGAACACCGGGTTCAGCGTCGACTTGTTCTGATTAAGATGCTCGACGAAGGCTTTCAAACCACCTTCGTAGTGAAACAGCTCTTCCTTGCCGCTGCGCTCATCCATTAAACGAATGGCAACGCCAGAGTTTAGAAACGATAGTTCACGTAAGCGCTTGGCAAGAATGTCGTAATGAAACTCGATATTGGCGAAGGTATCGGTCGAGGGGCGAAAGTGCACACGGGTGCCGCTTTTCTCGGTTTGACCTACAACGCCCAGCGGTGCCTGGGGCACGCCATGCCTGTAGAGCTGCTCGAACACTTCACCCTGACGCCATATGGTCAGTTTGAGCTCTGCCGAGAGCGCGTTGACCACCGATACACCGACACCGTGCAGTCCGCCAGACACTTTATAGGAGTTGTCGTCGAACTTGCCACCGGCGTGGAGCACGGTCATGATGACTTCCGCCGCCGATACGCCCTCTTCTTCATGAAGCTCTGTAGGAACGCCTCGTCCGTTATCGCTAACGGTAATGGACTCGTCCGGGTGGATTACCACGCGAATCTCGCTGCAGTGGCCCGCCAGAGCTTCATCGATGGAATTATCCACCAGCTCGAAGACCATGTGATGCAGTCCGGTGCCGTCGTCGGTATCACCGATGTACATACCGGGGCGCTTGCGTACCGCATCGAGCCCTTTGAGCACCTTGATGCTTGATGAATCGTAAGCCTGCTCGCTCATTGACCACTCCGTCGTGAAGTCTGTCTCGTTCCGTGTCATCTACCCGGCTGAGGCCAGCCGGCCGATCCCATTATCGTCATGTTTCACGTGAAACATCTTTATTTGGGTCGCCGGCTGCCAAAGCTCGCTTAGCGCTTGTGGGTCGACGCTGGTAATAAATACCTGGCACTCCATCTCTTCCAGCAGTTCACAAAAAAGTTTGCGGTGCTGATGGTCGAGCTCTGCCGGTAAATCATCTATCAGATAAATACATTGCCGCTTGGCGCTGCTTTCCAGAAGCCGCCCCTGGGCCAGTTTTAGCGCACTGACCACCAGCTTCTGCTGGCCTCTGGAAAGCACCTCAATGGCGGGCTGCTTATTAAGCCTTATGCGCAGGTCCGCACGCTGCGGGCCCTGCTGGGTAAATCCCATTTGCTGATCGGTCTCGCGGCTGGCTTTCAACACCTCGGCCAAAGAGCGCTTGGCATCCCACCCACGGGCGTAGCGCAGTGATAGCCCCTTGGTCGGCAGCAGCCGTTTCAACGTCTCTTCGAATACCGGTAGAAATGCGTTGAACCAGGTTTGCCTCAGCGCGTCCATCCGCTCGCCGGACTCACAAAGCTCCTGCTCCCACACGGCGATTTCAGCATCGGTTATTCTACCACGCCTTAGCAGTGCATTCCGATGTTTCACCGCGCGCCGGGCTCGCTTCCAAGCGGTCAAAAAGTCGTGTTTCACGTGAAACACGCCCCAATCCATGAATTCGCGTCGCCCGGCGGGGGAACCTTCGAGCAGGCGAAACGCATCCGGGTTGATGAGCTGCAGTGGCATGGCATCGACCAGCTCTGCCAGGCGTACGTCCTTTTGCCCGCGCAGGCGCAGCTCGAGCTCGCGCTCGGCCCGCAAGCGGCGCACTCCAAGGGCTACCTCCGGGTCACCGGCCAAACGCCCGTAGAGCGTCATGGCGGCGGCCTCGAACTGTATGGCGTGCTTGAGCTGGTGGGTGCGAAAGGAACGGCCCATACCCAGAATATGAATACCTTCCAACAGGCTCGTCTTACCGCTGCCGTTTAGCCCGTGAATCAGGTTGACGTGGGGCGACGGCGCCATATCCACTGGCGCAAGATTACGAATGCCTTGCAGATTGAGCTGGGTCAGGCTCATTAACGGGGTTCGCCTTTACTGCCAGGGGTCATGGAAAAGCGGCGCCTTCTTCAAAGGCGCCGCGTCGTGAACTAAAGCGAGGTTTCACTCGTTCAGGAACCATCAAAGCCGCATGGGCATGACCACGTACAGCGCATCGCCGCCGCCGGGCTCTTCCAACAGCGCGCTGCTGTTGGGGTCGGCCAGGGTCATCTGCACGCGCTCTTCGTCGAGTACGGAAAGCACGTCGACCAGATAGCCGACGTTGAAGCCGACCTCCATGGCGGGTCCGGTGTACTCGATGGCCACGTTCTCCTCGGCCTCTTCCTGTTCCGGGTTATTGGCCATGACCTTGAGGTTGCCCTCTTCCAGGTAAAGGCGCACGCCACGGTACTTCTCATTGGAAAGAATCGCGGTACGCGAGAGGACCTGTTTGAGTTCGGCGCGCTCGGCAATCAATACCTTGTCGCCGTTTTTCGGCACGACTCGCTCGTAGTCCGGGAACTTGCCGTCGATCAGCTTCGAGGTAAAGGTGAAATCACCGGTGTGGGCACGCAGATGCGTGGCACCCAGGGTGAGGCTGACCGGCTCGTCGCTGTCGTCGAGCAGGCGCGAAAGCTCCAGGATACCTTTTCTGGGCACGATCATTTTCTGACCCTGCTCGATGTTGACGTCGGTTTCCCGCGAGCACATGGCCAGGCGGTGGCCGTCGGTTGCAACGGCGCGCAGCAGTTGGCTCTGGATATCCAGCAGCATGCCGTTCAGGTAGTAGCGTACGTCCTGCTGGGCCATGGCGAAGGACGTCGATTCGATCAGGTGCTTGAGCGTGCCACGCGGTACGCTGAGCTCCTGGCTGCCTTCGCCATCTTCAATATTGGGAAACTCGGCCACGGGAAGCGTCGAGAGCGTAAACCGCGAGCGGCCGCTGCGCAGTACCGCCCGCCCCTCCTCTACCGCTAGCTGAATCTCGGACTGATCCGGCAAGGATTTGCAGATATCCATCAGCTTGCGCGCGGGGACGGTCGCGCCGCCTTCCTGGTCCACCTGACTTGCCACCGTGCGGCCGACCAGCTCGACTTCGAGGTCGGTACCGGTCAGCGCGACCTGGTCCCCTTCGACCTGGATCAGCACGTTGGAGAGCACCGGCAGCGTTTGACGGCGCTCGACCACGCCCGCAACCAGCGTCAGGGGACGTAGTAACGCCTCTCGGGAAATTGAAAACTTCATCACTACTCCAGGTTAAATGGTCGTCAGCCGCATCTGGCTTTTAAGTGGATTTTTACAAAGCCTTAACTGGTGAGCAGGCGCATGAGGTTTTTGTAATCCTCGCGGATATCCGCACTCTCTTCCTGCAGGGTCTTTACCTTACGACAAGCGTGCAGCACCGTCGTGTGATCGCGCCCGCCAAAGGCGTCGCCTATTTCCGGCAGGCTGTGGTTGGTCAGCTCCTTGGCAAGCGCCATCGCCACTTGCCGGGGCCTGGCCACCGAGCGCGAGCGCCGCTTGGAGAGCAGATCCGCCACCTTGATTTTGTAGTACTCCGCCACCGTGCGTTGAATGTTGTCCACGCCGACCTGCTTGTCCTGCAGCGCGAGCAGATCCTTCAGCGATTCGCGAATGAAGTCCTGGGTGATGGGCTTGCCCATGAAGTGCGAATCGGCGATGACTTTCTTGAGCGCGCCTTCGAGCTCGCGCACGTTGGAGCGAATTTTTTGCGCGATGAAAAAGGCGGCGTCATGCGGCAAATCGACGCTGGCTTGATCGGCCTTTTTCATCAGGATGGCAACCCGGGTTTCGAGCTCCGGCGGCTCGATGGCAACGGTTAGCCCCCAGCCAAAGCGGGACTTCAAGCGCTCTTCGACCCCGTTGATCTCTTTGGGATAGCGGTCCGAGGTCAAAATCATTTGCTGGCCGCCTTCCAAAAGCGCATTGAAGGTGTGGAAAAATTCCTCCTGGGAGCGCTCCTTACCGGCAAAAAACTGGATGTCATCGATCAACAGCGCATCGACGCTGCGATAGAAGCGCTTGAAATCGTTGATGGCGTTGAGCTGTAGCGCCTTGACCATATCCGCCACGAAGCGCTCGGAGTGCAGATACACCACGCGAGCGTTTTCCCGCTTTCCGGCCAGGGCGTTACCTACCGCGTGCATCAAGTGGGTTTTACCAAGGCCCACACCACCGTACAAAAACAAGGGGTTATAGGCACCGCCGGGGTTTTCCGAGACCTGGCGCGAGGCCGCTCGGGCCAGCTGGTTCGACTTACCTTCGACGAACTTGTCGAAGGTGAAATTGGGGTTGAGCCCGCTGCCGTGCTTGAGGCTGCCCTCGACCTGCACCTGGCGCTCGTTGCCGCGCTTGTTTTGAGGCTGTTCGCGCAGCGTTTCGATTTCGCGTTCGTCGGCGATATCGCCGCGCGGCGGCGTATGTACCGCCGGTGCGGAAGGGCGCTCAGGCGCGGCGGAGACCGGGTTACCCAGATCCCGGGGCTGGGGCGTTGCCGCGGCGCGACGGCTGCCGACGGTCAAACTCACTTTAGGCGGTTTGGCCGGGGCGAGCTCGCGGATCAGCTCGCTAATGCGTTTGGCGTATTTATCGCTCACCCAGTCGCGCACGAAGCGGTTAGGCGCCAACAAACATAGCTCGTTGGCGCCCCCTTCTTCGGCCTGCAAGGGGCGAATCCATGTATTGAACTGCTGGGAGCTTAGTTCGTCCTGCAGATAATCCAGGCACTGCTGCCAAAGCGCGAGTGACAC